>CAVZKD010000001.1:0-24301 GCA_963775735.1 uncultured Actinomycetes bacterium
GAGAGCACATCGCCGGGAAGCGGCAACTTGTCCTCGGTCAGCAGCCCGGAAGCGACGGTCGCCCACCAGACGAGCAGGAGGGCACCGATCGCGGCCGCACGCGGCACGATCTGCTCCGCTGCGCTACGCCATCTCGCGTTCCCGTTCGACAACCTTCTGCACCTCCTTCAGGAGGTGGTCGTGGACGTCCACGACCACCTTCGAGAGCAACACGTCTTCGTACTCTCTCGGGCGCGGCGCGGTGATGCGATGCTCGGCCACGAAGGTCCCGGGGGGTGCCGACATCAGCACGACGCGGTCGGCCAGGAACACCGCCTCGCGGACGTTGTGCGTGACGAAGACGAACGTGTTCCGCGTCTCGAGCCAGACTTCCTGCAGCTCGCCCTGCAGGATCTCCCGCGTCTGCGCGTCGAGGGCCGCGAACGGCTCGTCCGCGAGTAGGACCTCCGGCTGGCAGGCGAGCGAGCGAGCCAGCGCGGCTCGCGAACGCATGCCTCCCGAGAGCTCGTGCGGCTGCGCGTTCGCGAAGCGTCCGAGGTGCACGCGGCGGAGCCAGTGCATCGCCCGCTCGTCCCGTTCGCCCTTCGGGACACCGATCAGCTCGAGGGCGAACTCGACGTTGGCCTTGACGGACAGCCACGGGAAGAGCGCGGGATCTTGGAACAGCACGGCGCGGTCCGGTCCGGGACCGCTCACCGGTGCGCCGTCCATCGAGATCTCGCCGGTGTCGGGACGGTCCAGACCGGCGAACAGGTTGAGGAGCGTCGTCTTGCCGCATCCGCTCGGTCCGATCAGGCAGACGAACTCACCCGGTGCGATGTCGAGGTTCACCTCGCCGAGGGCGCTCACCACGTCGCCGCGCGCGTTGCGGAACGTCTTCGTCACGCCTCGGGCGGAGAGCTTGGCCGCCCGGCCGTCGGAAGAGGGCACGACCGCGAGCGAGCGAGCGGGTCTCACACCGCCACCTCGACCACCGGGAGCTGGAGATCGGCCAACACCTGGTTCAGCACGTCGAGCTGGAACAGGGCCGAGAGATCGGTGGGCTGCTCCTCCAGGAACCCCAGCGCGTAGGCGTTGGCAGCGCCCTGTGTGAGGCTCGACGCGATCGGGTCGAACGTGAAGGTGAGCCTGCTCCAGGCCTCGTCCACCACCGCCTGGTCGAGCGACGGTGCGCCGGCCTTGACGAGCCCGGCCTGTGCGTCGGCCTTCGCGGCGTCGGGATCGCTCTCGATCATCTCGACGGCCTTGACGTTCGCCTCGACCAATCCGTCCACGAGGGCGGGCTGCGCCTCCATGAACCCCGTATTGACCAGGAGCACCGTGGTGGTGAATGCGCCCCCTGGCCACAGCTCGGCCTCGTCCACGAACGGCTCCGCCACCCCGGAGGCGACGAGGAGGCTCGGATACGGCTCCGGCTCCCATGCACCGTCGAGGTGTCCGGCTTCGAACAACGCCAGCAGTTCCGGGTTGTCGACCTCCAGGACGTCGACCTCGCCGCCCGCGTCGTTGGCCTCGAGGCCCTGCTCGTGCAGCCACGTTCGAAGCGCCACGTCCTGCGTGTTGCCGAACCCCGGGACGGCGATCTTCTTCCCGACGAGGTCATCTGGCGAGGAGATGCCGGACCCCTTCCGCACGACGAACGAGGCACCCCCGGATGTCACGCCCGAGACGACCGCGACGCCGCCCTCGGATTCGAGGTACAGCGCCGCCGCCGGCCCCGGTCCGATGTAGGTGGCGTCGATCGCGCCGGAGACGACCGCGGTCCCCGCGTCCGAACCGGAGTTGAAGTACGTCACCTGGACGTCGACCCCCGGGAGCGTCTCCTCGAAGAACCCCTCCTCGAGCGCGACGTAGCCGGGCGCGTGCGTGAGGTTCGGGAAGAGCCCGAGCCGGAGCACGTCGCCGCCCCCCTCGGACGCCTGCCCCGAGTTCGAGCACCCAACCGCGACCAACGCGACGGCCGCGAGACCGATGACGAGCTTCTTCATCCGGAACCTCCTCTGGAACGCGAAAAGGCCGCGACACGGATGTGCCGCGGCCTCCAGTGGTCTGGTCAGCCGATCGAGCGGCAGGCTATCGGGCGTCGTCCCGGCCTGTCAACGACCCGGTCTCTAGACTCGTCTGAAGTCGCGGACGAAGGAGGACGGTCGATGTCGGGAACGCAGGAAGCCTGGAGCGAGGTCGGCGAGCGGTTCACGTCGTGGGGCCGGCTGGTCGCCGAGCGTTACAAGGAGTCGAGCGGAACGACGCGCGAGGCCGCGCAGGACACGCAACGACGACTCGAGGAAGCGGCGCGGGACGTCACCGACGTGCTCGATCGCGCGTTCACGGCGCTCGGCGAGACGATCCGCGACGAGGGTGCCACCGCCGACCTGAAGGAAGCGGTCCGATCGCTCGGCGACGCGGTCGCCGTCACCGTCTCGGAGGCGGGCGAGCAGGTTCGGCGTCGGGTCGGCGGCGGCTCCCCGACGACGCACGATCGGAACAGGGCTGCGGATGACGCGGGCCCGGACGAACCCGACGCCCCGACCTCCGCGTAGCCGGGATCAGCGGAGGCGGAACTTCTCGGCCATCTCGATCTGGACGACCTTGCCGTCCTGGACGACGAGCAGGATCGTGCCGAACTCGATCCTGCGGAGGACCTCCACGACCCGGAGCACGACCTCGCGCTCCTCGTCGGTGAGGTCGTCCGAGTTCTCGACCGGCCGACCGTCCTTCGCCTCCATCGGGCCCGACGGTATCGCAGGTCGGGCCGGGAGAGTCAAAGGTCACCGTGGTCACCAGAGGGGCACGTGCCTACCAGGCGAAGGCCTCCGGCGCAGGTCCGCCCGGGCCCGGCCAGATCTCGTCCAGTCGCCGCATCGCGCCCTGGTCGAGCTTCAGACCCAGTGCGCGCATCGCTCCTTCGAGCTGCTCGACGATCCGGGGACCGATGATGGGCGCGGTCACCACCGGGTTCGCGAGCAGCCACGCGAGCGCGACCTCGGCCGGCGGCTCGCCGAGCTCGGCGCAGAACTTCTCGTACGCCTCGACCTGCGGCCGGTGGCTGCCGAGCTTGTCCTGCACCATGCTCGACGCCCGTCTCGTCCCCTTGGCCACGTCGCCGTCGAGCACGCCGGCGAGCAGCCCGCGCCAGAGCGGGCTCCACGGGATCACGCCCATCCCGTAGTCCTCGCACGCCGGGAGCACTTCGAGCTCGACCGTCCGTTCCGCGAGGTTGTAGATGCACTGCTCGGACACCAGCCCGAGGAAGTGACGAGCCTTCGCGGCCTCGTTCGCCTTCGCGATGTGCCAGCCGGCGAAGTTGCTCGAACCGACGTAGAGGACCTTGCCCTGTTGCACGAGCGTCTCGAACGCCTGCCAGATCTCGTCCCACGTCGCCTCTCGGTCGACGTGGTGCATCTGGTACACGTCGATGTGGTCGGTCTGCAGCCGCCGCAGGCTCTCCTCGCACGCCTTGCGGATGTGCAGCGCCGAGAGCCGGGACTCGTTCGGCCACGACCCCATCTCGCCGTAGACCTTGGTCGCGAGCACGACCTTGTCGCGCCGCCCGTCGCCCTTGGCGAACCAGTTGCCGACGATCGTCTCGGTCGCTCCGACGCCCTTGCGTTGCCCGTAGACGTTCGCGGTGTCGAAGAAGTTGATCCCGAGCTCGAGCGCCCGGTCCATGATCGCGTGGCTGTCGGGCTCGCTCGTCTGCGGTCCGAAGTTCATCGTCCCCAGACAGAGCGGGCTCACCTTCAGCCCCAGACGACCGAGATGGCGGTACTCCATACGCGCTCGAGTCTAGCCGGGTGCGGGCGAAGTCTCGTCGGCGCGGGCTGCGTCGAGCGAGCCGTCGCGCTCGGGCGCGCGGGCGCCGGGGAAGAACATGAACGCGACGGTGACGACGGCCCCGATGATGCCGGCCGCGATCAGCGTGGCGTCGACGCCGAACGCCTCCGCCGCGGGTCCCACCACCGCGAAGCTGAGCGGCACGCCGGCGATCGAGATGAGCCAGTCCAGGCTCGAGACGCGCCCGAGCAGGTGGGAGGGCACGAGCCGCTGGAGCAGCGTGAACCAGATCACGATCAACGCCGTGATGGAGCTCTCGGATACGAACGCGACCGCCATGGCCTGCCAGACCTCCGAGACCAGACCGAACCCGGCGGTCATCAGCATCCCCAAGCGCCCACGTGAGGTACAGGACCGTCAGGGCCCGTCGTGGGAGCCGACCCCGCTGACCGAACACGAGCGCCACCGTCACCGATCCGACCCCTCCAGCGCCGAAGACCAGCCCGAGTGCCGCCGCCGATCCGCCCAGGTCGTTGCGGACCACGAAGGGGACGAGCACCTCCCACGGCCCCCAGGTGGCCAGCAGGCTCACGGTGCCCGTGACCATCGCGACCCACAACCACGGCTTGCTCCGCACGTAGCGGAGACCCTCCTTGAGGTCGGCCCACGGTGAGGTGCGCTCGTCCGCGGTCGGGCGTTCGGGGCGGCTGCGCATCAGCCCGATCATCAGGGCGGAGAACGCGAACGTCGTCGCGTCGAGGACGAACGCCCAGCCGGTCCCGACGTTCGCGATCAGGGCGCCTCCCAGGAGCGGCCCGATCAGGGTCCAGGTGACCGGCCGAACGAACTGATCGAGCGCGTTGGCCTCGACCAACAGATCCTCCGGGACGATCTGCGGGACGATCGAGGAGAACGCCGGCCCGAACAACGCCTGCCCGACCCCGAAGACCACGACGAACACGAGCAGCCAGGGGATCGTGAGCGTTCCGGCGATCGACATGATCCCGATCGTGGCGACCGCGCACCCGCGGATCACGTCGCCCGCGATCATGAGGTGCCGGCGATCGAGCCGGTCGGACAGGACGCCGGAGATCAGCAACAGGACGATCTGCGGCAGGCTCCACGCCACGCCGACCGCGGCGAGCGCCGACGGCGAGTTCGACAGGTCGTACGTCTGCCAGGCGATCGCGATGATGTAGACACCGTCGCCGATGAACGAGACGGTCAGACCCGATCCACAGGAACGCGAAGTCCCGCACCCGGAGCGGCCGCAGGATGCCGACGCGGTCGACGAGCTCGCGGACCCTGCCCATCGACCGAGCATACGAACCGGCGGCGACCCTTCACGGTGTGCGAGCATCGGGTGGTGAGCGAGTGGGTCGTCCTGGTACACGTCGCCGTTTCGTTCTGGTTCGTCGCCGGGCTGCTCGGGCGCAACGTCACGTGTTCCTGCCGCACGGCAAGACTCTTCGAGTCCGCGCTCGAGGACGCGAAGCAGCGCGGCCAGGTCACGCCCGAGCTACAGACGGCGCTCCGCGATCCCGCGGTTCGCAACGCGCGAGCGACCGAGCCGTGGTCGTCGTGGTGATCCTGACGCTGATGGTCACGAAGCCGTTCTGACCGGCCCCGCCTCAATCCGAAGAGCCGTCGTCTGGCGTGGGTCCGGAGAACCAGCGCCGCACAGCGAGCCTGCGATCTAGCGACTCAGCGGATCCGATCGAGCGCCTGCGGAGACGTTCGCCGTCAGAGGAACAGGATCAGGAAGAACGCGATCACGATTTCGCTGACGATCCAGGAGTTCGCGGTCATCCAGGCGCGCACCTCCGGCAGGATCGTCTCTGCCCTCTGGCCGAGGACGAACAACACGAGCAGCGGGATCGACACGAGCAGCAGCGTGAGCAGGATGAATGGGATCGCCTAGAACAGCGGGTCATCGTGGCGCGCCAGGAACAAGCCACGACCCCCATGGTGATCACGTCGGTCGGCATCAGGAGGAAGAGCAGGAAGCCGAGCTTGAACGCGAACCATGGCGTCGCCGTGGCGAGCTTTCCCATCCACTTCGGAGGCTCCGACTCGTTGCGCCGAAGGTACACGCGCACCCCGAGCAACAGCAGCAGCGCGATGATTACATAGTCCACGAGACTCTTGCCAGGATCGCTACTTGGGGGAGCGCTCACACCCAGCAGCGACGCGACCGTGTAGACGAGCGTCACTCCGATGGTGACCGCGAGCGCGACCCCGAGCACGTAGGCGATCGAGCTCCGGCGTGGCGAGACCAGGATGGGCTCCCCCTGCTCTTGGATCTCCTTTCGCCATAAGCGAGGATCCCGCCATGGCTGAGCTCCTACGTCAGATCGACATCGCGAACCTCGGCCGCGCTCCTGGAGCGGTTGGGGTGTAGAGAGCATCGGGCGCACGAGATCGATCAAGAAGAGCGTGACCTACGATGTATTGCCTCGCTCCTCATACTCCGTGCTCGCACTATCCGCGACGAGAATCTGGGCCGCCCCAGTGAAGGTGTTGTCGTAGACGCCGACGGTATGAGAATCGAACAGTGTCACAGCGGCCATGTCGGCACTGAAGCCGGAGACCTCGTTGTTCCGGATCGTGATGTCGTGAACGCGGTGAAACTCGAAAGCGCCTGCCGCCGTTACCACCAGGGAGTTGTTTTCGAACATGAAGGGCCCCTTCATGCCGCTTGCGTTCTGGTTCGTTGTCACGAGCACGAGCCGGAAGCCGCTCCCTTCCCGCATGACATTGTCGGCCACGTAGACATCCGAGATCTTGGAGCCCAGTCCGCCGCTTGCAATCCAGGCGAGCCGGCTGGCTCCGAACGTGTTGCCGATGATCGATACGCGCTCGCAGCCGCGTTCGTCACTATTGGGCTCGAGATCGATCGTGGACCTGCGAACATCCGCGATCTCGTTGTCGGCGATGAGGACGTCCTCGCAGGCGATGGGCGCGATTCCCTGCCGACCGTTCCGTTCGAACCGAGAACGCTGGACCGTGACGTTGCGGCTGGGAATGATCCTTCCTTGCTGGGTCAGCCATCCTCCGAAATACACGAAGTCCCCATACAGGTCGTAGGCCTGCACGTCGTCCAGAACTGCGCCCTGGACACCGGCGAACCGGAACGCGTGTTGCCCGGACAGGTTCGGTACATAGGCGTCATCCGACGTCCCTGCATTCGGATTCGCACCCTTGACGGTGAGGTCGCGAATCACCACGTCTGATCCCTTGACGAATGAGAATTGACTGCGCTCCCGGTATCCCCTCGTATAGGCGCGGAACGTCGCGCCGCGTCCGACGAAGACCAGCCGCCGTCGATCGCGGATGAGGAGCGTCTCGTTGATCCGGTAGAGCCCGTCCTTCGCGAAGACGATGCGCGATCCGTTCGGCAGGTCCTATGTAGCGGAGAAGTTCTGCCGTCACGTCTGGAGCCGTCGCTCGGGACCCGCCTCGGAACGCGGTAGGCGGGGAGCTCGTCGGGAGTCGTCCCCAGAAGCGACGCGATGCGCTCTTCGCTCGTGAGGGCACTCTGCGCCGCCAGCTCGGGCGCCGCCGGCGCGTAGATGCCACGTGAGGCCGAATCCGGACTCCTGGAATCGGCAGCTTCCTCTGCCGACGGCTTCTCGGCTGTGCTGGCGGAGGACCTTTGGCAGGAGGAGAGGCACATGAGCGATAACACCGCCAGCAGCGGCACGGCTCGTCGGAGACCGTTAGCGCCTAGGCCAACGTGCATCTGTCGAGGCTATCAAAGGTGGTGCCATTTGAATCGGGGTCGCAGATGCGACCTCTCCGAGCCGAGCGACCCATGATGCGAAGATGGCTGCCTCTCTTGTCCTGCCGTGCTGGGGCTCGCGATTCGGCTGGCTCATCGCTAATTCGACTTGCGTGGCGGCGCGAGTGGACGTCTTCGTCGAGAGCGCCTCGCGCTCGAGCCGATGCGCACTGTGGGCACGGGATAGCTATTTCTATCGCTCGGCAGGTGGCTAAGTAGGATAATTCGCGCTGCCCGACAAGCCTGCGAGTCCTCAGATCATCCTGCTAACTCCAGCATGGGCCGCCATCACCAGCGCGGGGCCGGACTGCTCGTCGAGGCGGAAGCTCGATGGCAATGCTGCACATCTCCCTGCGAGAAGTCGTAGGGGTTGGGATCGGGGGTCGTCGGGATACCGGACGATGCGGCTACTGCGGGGACCAAGCCTCCATCCCGGCTCCCGCGCCACCCGCCAGCCAACCAGGCGAGGATGATGCCTGGGAGGCTGATCGTGAGCGATAGCTCAGGAGCTATGCGCAGCAGTCGGGCTACGCCCATGGACTCTCCGCTTCCAGACGTGGTCGCGCTCGCACGTTCGATGCTGCGTCAGGACGCCGAGGGGATCCGACTCGTCTTCGACGAGTACGGGTTCAAAGACGCGAAGGCCGGGGGGTTCGTCGGAGAGCTTTGCGGTCTGTTCATCGGACTCGCCGACAGCGTGCCCGACGAAACCGTGGATGGTCTGCTCACTCACCTCTACGAATCGGCACTGAGCGAGGGCTAGGCGGCGAAGGGTCGCCCGCAGCATGAGCGTGATGAGGGTCGGGACTTGGGAAGCCTCCTTGGCTCCCGGCCCTCATCGCTCAAGGAGACTCGGTGACCGGCCTAGGATTCACCCTCGGCTCCGCCGGGATCGTCGGTGCCATCGAGGGAGATAGAGGCAGAGGGCCAGGGCCGACGGGCCAGGTGTCAAGTCCGCACCTCGGACACTTGATCGCGCCCCGCTTGACGCGAGTGCGGCACACGACGCAGGGTCGTCCCCTCGGCTTCGTTACGAGCTGGAGGAGGTCGTTGATCCCGTCAACGAGGACCCGCGAGAACGGCCGCCATCTGGTGCTGGCATAAGGCTCCCTCATGGGAAGTGGATTGTCTTCTGAGCCACAGACTTTGAAATACGATGCTTGCCGTATTTCATCTGCGCTTACCCGCCAACGCAGCCGAGCACCTGCTTGAGGTGTTGAGGACGACGCTCCCTCGCGCTCCTAGGACCTGCGCTGTTCCTGCCGCAGCATGCCGACGAGCACCGCCCGGAGCGTCCGGTCCTCCTCGCTGTCGATCGGGCTAGGCCGAAGGACCAATTCAATTCCCTGTCCGGGGGGTTCAAACTGGTGCCCTGGCCCTATCCGAGGAGAGGCAAGAGTATGGACCTGCCAGATGTGCTAGAGCAGCTATCGACCGCGACCCGCTCCGTGAAGCTGTCCGCGTCTTGGCTGGAGAGCCAGACCGACGAGCAGATTCGCGAGATTGGCAGCGGCGACTGGCTCCCGCTCACTAGCGCCATCCACGACCTGGAGGAGCGGGTAATCCAGGTCGATCGGGTATTCAATCGGGGAGAAGAGGCTCGGCTTGACCTAACCCGTGACCTCATTGAACCGGAACCACGACCTTAGAGAATCACCCCAGAAGATTTGAGAAATCCCGAGGCGTGGGCTGATCGACCCCGGGGGTTCCTGTTCCCGTCCCTTCTCGGGTGAGGAGACAGAGGAGGGGAACGCCTAGATGCCGTAGCAGATTCAGACAGTCTGACCCGGTGCCGCTTTGACTTTGTAGGGTCCATTTGGGCGAGCCCTATGCCTCCTACGACGGTCAGCAGATTGTGGGATCTACCCCGCTCCATGTCCCGCAGCATCCCGACGAGCACCGCCCGCAGGTCCGATCCTCCTCGCAGTCGATCAGCAACTCGGCGAAGGTGCGCCTCGCCGATTCCCCTCGTACAGGGGACGCGGATCGGCACAGGTCCGCACTAGCGACCTTGAACAATTGGGGCAATCCATCCGAACCCAGCTTGGGCTCGACATCCGCTACTCACTACTCGGCCCGACCCCCCGCGCGTCGCCGAGGCGCGCACTGCCGCCGCCCGAGGGTAAGAACGCGAGGGAGGGAGCCGCCCGGAGCGGGGCTCCCTCCCTTCGATCGCTCAGACATCGACGCGGGCCGGCGCCTCGACCCGAACGGCGGGTCCGGGCGCGGGAACCCGCCGACGGGCCTCGGCGATGTCGAGGAGGATCACCGCGAGGTTCGACCCGGCGGCCGCTCCCACGATCGCGGTGATCAGCGCGAGCAGGTCCGTGCCGGCGCGGAACCCCAGCCAGGCTCCGACGAGCGCACCGCCCATCGCCGCCGCGAACCCCCACGTCGAGGTCTGCGCCGGGTCGTCCCGGTGCACCCACGCGAGGTAGACGCCGAGACCGATCGGACAGCCGATCGTGAGCGTCGCGAGCAGCGCGCTGTCGATCGGGACGCCCGGCATGAACGCGAGGACGACGAGCAGGCCGAGGAACCAGCCGCCCAACCCCAGGACGATCGGGTACACAGACCGCAGGATCGCGCCCGCCCTCGGTCCGATCCGTCCGCGCTTGCGGACGCGATGGGCCATCCAGAGCAGGGAACCGACCGCCACGATCGCGAGGGTGACCATCGTCCCCACGATCCCCTTCGCGAGGGCCGGGAGCGAGACCTCCGGCGTGAAGTCGACGCGCCGAGGTTGGTAGAGCGAGTCGTCGACCCTGCCGCTCGCGAGGAAGGTGTTGATCAACCGGCCGTTGGCTTCCGGCTGCTCGACCCAGAAGTCGCCCGAGTGCCCGAACCCGGGCAGCACGACCTCGTGGCCGTTCGTCAGCGACGGGAGGAGCTGCTCGGTCGCCACCTGCGGCGGGATCGCGAAGTCGAGCTCACCGCCCACGACGAGCGTCTCCACCTCCGACGGCCGCACCTCGGTGTATGCGCCCGCGTCCCGCGCGGCCGGCCAGTCTTGGCTCACCCGGCCGCCTCCGAACCCGAACGCCGTCGCCGCATAGCCCAGGTTCGAGTTCCGCGGCTGCCCCCCTGGAGCGAAGTACTCGTTCGCGACCTCGGCATCGAGGCTCGCGGCGCTCGCGTACTGGCCCCAGACGAACGCCGTGGGGAAGGCGAAGTCCGCCAGCAGCGACTGGAACCAGAATCCCCCCGGGTCCCCCTCGGCCGCGGACAACCACGAGTCGATCGTCATCGGAGCGGAGAGCGGCGCGCTCTCCACCGTGGTTTCCATGAGTCCGTAATGGGAGGCGACCCGAACGTTGCCCTCCTTGATCGGTAGGAAGAACCATCGCTCGGGGATCTCCGTGGAGGTGCGGCGCATCGAGGCGGCGAGGTCGTCGGTTCGACCACGACAGGCGGGGTCCTTCGAGCAATAGTCGGCGTAGCGAGCGATCTGCTCGTCGGTGGTCTCGGGGTCCCAGAGGAAGTTGCCTGGTGGGTTCGCCGCGATCATCACCGACCGGTGGATGCGCTCCGGGTAGCGCCAGGCGTAGATCATCGCCGTGCGCGTCCCGACACTCTCGCTGACGAGGTCGATCCGCTCGTAGCCGAGCGCCGCCCGTGCCGCCTCCAGGTCGTCGACCTGCTGCGACAGACCGTAGGACGTGACATCGATCCCCTCGCGGGCGAACCGAGCGGCGCACGCCCGGAACCCCGCAGCGAACGCCTGGAAGGACGCCTCGCCGGTGAGATCGGTCGAGTGCTTGAGCGCCGAGACGACTTCCGGGCAGTCGAGCCGCTCGGACCCGTCGACGCCCCGATAGCCGACGAGGACGAGGTCGCGATCCTCGACGTACCGGTTCGCCCACGGGAACACCATGTTCGTGATGCCCGGACCGCCCTGGAGACGGAAGATCGGCTCCCCAGGGTTGTCCGACCGGGCCCGGATGCGGATGACCGGCAACGCGATCAGGCGAGACCCGGGATGCGACGCGTCCTCCGCGACGATCAATGTGCCGCAGTCGGCGGCGAGCGACCCTGCCTCCGTGTCGTACGTGCACGCGTGCAGGGCGAGGTCGCCGGTCTTCGCTCCCGCCGGAACGGAGACGGCCTCATCCCCCCGCAGACCCAGGTACATGAGGCTGGCCACGAGCACGCCGATGATCGTCAGAGCCACGATCCGCGTGGCGGTGAAGACACGAGCTTCCTGTGTCATGGTGATCTCCTTCCCGTCGGCCGAACCGGTCACGGTCACCCGTTCGCTCATCGGTCGATCCACCCCCTCCCACGCGAGGTTCCAACCCCGCAGGCGAGACGGTAGGGACCGGGATCGGCCGGGTCGTCGGCCGTGGAACCGATTCCGCTCGTCCCGGAGGCCGATGTCGCGGTCGTCCTCGAGGAGGACGCGCGGCGACGCGCATCGGAGTACGGTCAGCGCATGCAGCGGCTCGGCGTGCTCGCGAAGACGTACGCGATCGAGATCGTGATCGTGGTCCTCGTGCTCGTCGGGATGGTCGATACCGTCCTCGCGCGGAACTCGGCGAGCTCGCCCGACACGTCGCTGTGGTTCGCGTTGCTGGCGATGGCGTTCCTAGCGATCGTGATCGTGGCGAACCGGTGGTTCCCGTTCGCGGGCCCGGCGGCCTATTGGCTCCTCGCGGCCGGCATCGCGTTCGTCGCTCCGATCCTGCTGCCGGCCGCCGAGAGCTTCTTCGCCGTTGGACTGGCGACGGCGTTCCTGCTCGGCAGCCTGAGCGACACCCGCAAGGCCGGCATCGGTTTGGCCATCATCGTGGCGAGCACCGCGATCCTGGTGTCCCGGATCCCCGGACACACGACCGCAGAAATCATCTTCATCCCGCTGGACTTCGCGATCTGCTGGTTCGCCGGGTTCATGTTCCGCGGGTCCGCCGACCAGGCACAAGCGGCGGAAGCGCGAGCGATCGTCGCCGAGCGGGACCGGGAGGCGGACGCGCTCCGCGCAGTCGTCGAGGAACGGACCCGCATCGCCCGAGAGCTGCACGACATCGTCGGTCACAGCGTCAGCGTGATGACGGTCCAGACGTCCGGAGTGCGTCGGCTGCTCCGCCCCGAGCAGCAGCAAGAACGCGAGGCGCTGCTCGCCGTCGAACGCACCGGGCGCGAGGCGCTCGCCGAGATGCGGCGGGTGGTCGGTGCGCTCCGGGACCCGGACGGGGGGCCGGCGCTGGCGCCGCAACCGAGCCTGAGCCGCGTCGACGCGCTCGTCGCCCACGCTCGCGAGACCGGTCTCCCGGTGGACCTCGAGATCGAGGGCGAGCCGGTCCCGCTCCCGGCCGGAGTCGACCTGACCGCTTATCGCCTCGTCCAGGAGGGCCTCACGAACGCGATCAAGCACGCTGCGGCGGGACACGCCGAGGTCCGTGTCCGGTACGACGACGGGCACGTCGAGATCGAGGTGTGCGACGACGGCCGGGGCGCCGACGGCGTCGGTCCGGCGGCGGGCGGCGGCGGCCACGGCCTGGTGGGCATGCGAGAGCGCGTGTCGATCTACGGAGGGGAGCTCGACGCCGGTCCACGAGCCGAGGGCGGGTTCCGGCTGCGGGCGCGGCTCCCGGTGACGGCATGAGCCTCGGCGTCCTGATCGCGGACGACCAAGCGCTGATGCGTGCTGGGTTCCGAATGATCCTCGAGGCGGAACCGGACCTGGAGGTCGTGGGCGAGGCGACCACGGGAGGCGAGGCGGTGGCCGAGGCCGGTCGGCTCCGGCCCGACGTCATACTGATGGACGTCCGGATGCCCGAGATGAACGGGATCGAGGCGACGCGGCGGCTGCTCGACGGAAACGACAGCACGAAGGTCCTGATGCTCACGACGTTCGACATGGACGAGTACGTCTATGAAGCGTTCCGGGCCGGAGCGAGCGGGTTCCTCGTCAAGGACGTCCCGCCCGAGCAGCTGATCGCCGGCATCCGCTCGGTGGCGTCGGGGGACGCCCTGCTCGCGCCATCGGTAACCCGGCGGTTGATCGAGGAGTACGTGCACCGGCCGCCGAACGGCCTCCGCCCGCGGCCGCCCGAGCTGGACCGACTGACGGCGCGGGAGGTGGAAGTGCTGCGCATGATGGCCCGTGGCCTTTCGAACGCGGAGATCGCATCCGAGCTATTCGTCAGCGAGACAACGGTGAAGACGCACGTCGCGCACCTGCTCTCGAAGGTGAGCCTGCGTGACCGTGTGCAGGCGGTGGTGTTCGCCTACGAGTCCGGCGTAGTGCAGCCCGGCGAGACCTCCATGATCGGGTCGGCTCCGGACGCGAACGGTCCTGGCGCGCCGGGAGGGAGTCGAACCCCCAACCTTCTGATCCGTAGCTATCCGGCGCTGAACGCTGTGCTGACCAAAGAACACGCAGGTCATGGGCGAGCGAAACGGCCGGAGTTATCCGCTGTCGTGGCGTGTACGCCCGCGTCGCCGGTAAGGTGCGGACGCTCACGCCCGAGGGCGCCCGCGCGCCTCGGGCTGAGAGGAGGGCTGAATACACCGGGCCCTCCTCGACGGTTACCGAAGTCCCCAGGGGCTCTCCGGTGAGTGCTAGCAGGTGAGGGCGACTGTCCCGGAAAGCGGGTCGTCGCCGAGCACGAGCAGATCACCGTGCCGGGCGGTGCTCGATCACGAGCGAGATGTCGGTCACCTCGGGCTTACGCCCGGGCTCCTGTAGGCGTCCCGCTCAGGTGGGACAGGTGTCGTGCAGGAACCGCTCGCATTCCTCCGCGGTGAGGGATCGTGTGACCTTTTCGCGCGCCACGCGGAGCAGCTCGCCGACGTCGAGGATCCAGACCCGCACGGTTCCGTCGATCGATGACGAGGCAACGTACCGGCCGTCCGGACTGAACACCGCGTCGTATCACCTCGTCCGCGTGACCGGTCAGCGTCAGGAGGGCGTCTCCGGTCCTCGCATCCCAGACCTTCACGAGGCCGTCGCGGCTCGACGTCACGATGCGTTCGTCGTCCCGATCGAAGTCGATCGCCGTGACCATGCGCGGCGTGGCCTCGGATCGTGCGCAGCTCTCTCCTTCGACGGTTCCACCGGCGGACCGTTCCGTCGCCGAGCCCGGCCGCGATCGTCTGCCCGTCGTTGCTGAAGGCGACCGATCCGACGAAGGCGCCCGGATGCAAGAGCGTCCGGACGAGCTTCCCCGTCGACGCGTTCCAGAGCCGGAGGATCCCCGGATCGTCCACGATCGTCGCGACCAGGCGCCCATCTGGGCTGAGCACGGCATCGAGGATCCGAGTGCCGCTCGCGGATCAAGGCCTGTTGCGCTCCCGTCGACGCGTCCCAGACCCGCGCCGTGCCGTCATCGCTCGCGGTCACCACCTGCGCTCCGTCACTGCTGAAGTGGATCCGGTCACCCATTCGTCGTGACCCTCGAACCGCGTGAGCGGCCTGACCCGAGGCGACGTCCCAGATCCCGGCGCCGAAGCCGCCGGAGGCCGCGATCGTTGCGCCGTCGGGCGCGAAGGCGACCCCGGTCGCCGGGGTCATCCGTAGGGAACGCTCGCACCCGTCGACCGTCCTCGGTATCCCAGAGCGTCACGCCCGGCCCCTCCGTGATCGCGATCGTCGAGCCGTCGGGCGAGTACGAGAGCTCCACGACGGCCAGTCGCGCGTCGGCAGCGTCAGGCGTTCGCCTCCGCCGGCCGGGGTGATGTCCCAGATCCTCCCGACGAGGCCGGTGCCGCCGGCGGCGAACCCGGAGCTGCCGGCCGCCAGGTGCTGTCCGTCGGGACTGAACTGCACGCAGCAGATGTTGGACTCGCTGCCCGGCAGATCCATCACCTCTCGACCGCCGCGACGATCGATCTGCCAGATCCGGATGATCCCGTCGACCGAGCCACCCGCCAGGAACCGACCGTCCGGGCTGAAGTCGTGATCGACCACCTCGACGGAGGGGAACAGCGTGAAGAGGTGACGACCCGTCTCGGCGTCCCATGCTTCGAGCGTCGAGCCGTTCGTCACGATCATCGAGCCGTCGGGGCTCCACGCGACGTCGAACCCGAACCCTTCCGCCCCCTCCCAGAGGAGCCGTCCGGTGCTCGACGTCCACGACCTGGATCGAGGACTGAGCCCCGAGGGTTCACGGCCAACCTTCGGCTGTCGGGGCTCCAGGCCATCCCGCCGGGCTCGGTGCCGTCGTTGGACTCCCACGAGAGCACGAGACGGCCGGTCCGGAGGTCCCAGACGTGGAAGACGCCGTCGTTCGTGTTCGCGGCGACGCGGGTCCCGTCCGGGCTCAGCTCGACCCATCCCGCCGAGTCGCGTGGACCGGGGATCGTCCGGATCACCGTGCCGTCGCTCGGGTCCCACTGCGTGATGACGCCGTCGAAGTCGAGGGTCACGGCTACGTCGGCCGCGCGGCTCCAGTCCTCGTCCCAGACCGGTACCCCTCGCCCGCGCAGCGTGACGAGCTGCTCGCCGGTCGCGGCGTCCAGGATCGCGGCGTCGTCGGATCCGCCGGTCTCGATGTATTGCGCCGCGATCAACCGCTGACCGTCCGGGCTGTAGTCGAGACTGTTGAAGCCCGGGAGTCGGACGGCGACCCGCTGGCCATCGACCGCCTCGTGGAGCGCAAGCTCCGCTTCGGGAACCACGGTGCCGTCGACCGTCCGGGTGGCGTTCACCGCCGCCATCGCGAGCAGCACGCTGCGCTCGGGGTCGACCGAGAGGTTCGCGCGCGACGCGGCCGCGAGCTCCCGCGCCGTGGAGATCCGCTCCGCGCGCTCCGCCTTCGCGCGCTGCGCCTCCGTGCGGTTCCCTTGGACCACCGCGAGCGAACCCGCGATCAGCGCGACGATCAGGAACACGCCGGTTCCGACCAAGAGGCCGCGGAGCCGGCGATTGGTGCGCCGTTGTCGCTCGGCGTCGCGCTCCGTTGCAACGCGGCTCTCCTCGAGGAATTGCCGCTCGGCCTCGTTCAGCTCCAACGCGTGATCGGCGGTCCAGTCCAGGGCCGCGGCCAGCCGGGCGCCCCGGAACAGGTCCGCCTGGTCGCGTCCTCCCTCGTCCCATTCGCCGACCGTCTGCGCGAGGTGGAGGTGGAGCCGACGACCCTCGGCGTTCTCCTCGAGCCAGCCCCGGAGGCGCGGCCACTCACGCAGCAGTGCCTCGTGGGCGACCTCGACGGTCGTCTCGGTCGTCGTTAGGAGCCGCGCGTCGGTGAGCGCGGCGAGGACGTAGGCCACGTCCTCGTCGCGCTGCACGTCGAGCTCGGACAGGGGGACGCGACGGCGGACGGCCTCGGCGCCTTCGCCGGGGCCGGCCGACCGGAGCAGGATCGCGCGGGCGACCTGCCGCTGCCGTTCCGTGAGTCGCTCGTACGCGGTCTCGGCCAGACGCGCGACCGCGCCGCGGACGCCGCCGCTTTCCTGGAAACTCGTCATCGTCAGCACCCGTCCGGAGCGCCGCTGCCAGAGCTCGAGCAGCGTCGTCGACAGGAGCGGCAGCCCGCCCGGCTCGTCGGTCACCTCGTCGACCAGGGCATCCACGAGCTCCGGCTCGACCGTGAGCCCGACGCGCCGGGCCGGCAGTTCGATCGCGCGGTGGAGCTCGGCCGGCTCCATCGGCCCGACCAGCACGTGGTTGTCGCCCAGAAGCGCCGCCAGTGCCGGGAACGCGGCGCACCGTCCGTAGAAGTCCGCTCGGATCGCGACGACGATCGAGACGTCGCCATCTGGCCGTTCGGCGGCGTCCGTGAGGATCTGGACGAACGCCGCGCGCTCGTCGTCGTTCGAGCAGCTCGTGAAGATCTCCTCGAGCTGGTCGACGACCAGCAGGAGGTGCTCTCCAAGGTCCAGTCCGGCGAGGCCGTCGTCGGGAACCGCGGTACCGAGGGCGCGCTCGAGCTCCCGGATCGGATGCTCGCCCGGCCGCATCAGCACGCGGCGCCAGCGATCGCTGCCGGGGAGCGACCCGGCCGCGATCGCCGGCACCAACCCGGCTCGGACCAGCGACGACTTGCCGCTTCCCGAGGGTCCCGTGACACCGAGGAGCGGCGCGGTGATCAGGGCTGCGACGAGCTTCGAGACGAGCTGCTCGCGTCCGAAGAAGTAGTCGACGTCACCGTCCTCGAAGGACGCCAGGCCCTTGTAGGGACAGACGTCGACTGGGGCGTCGATCTGCGCGGCCGACCGAGCGAGCTGGAGCTCAAGGACGTCCTCGGTGAGCTGCGTGGCCGCGCGGCCCATCCGCTCTCCCTGCTCGGCCGCCTGCGTCGCCGAGATCTCCAGGCGCTGACGCGTGCGTGCGTCCACCCATGCGCGGAGCCATCGATGGACGGGTCCCGGTTGGAACCCGACCTCGCGCTCCATCCGGTCGAGCGGGAGGTGCCCGACGTCGCTCGCGTAGCCGCTCGCGATGTCCAGCACGTCGCCCTCACGGAGCGGCCCGAGCGCCCGGCGCCGCTCGCCGGACGGATCGAGGTGCGCGATCAGCTCGCGGACAAGCGGCGCGTTCGCGTCGCGACACGTGATGACAACGGTCGACCGCTCGACCGCGTCGGCGTCGAGTCGCCGGAGCGTGTCGACGACGACACCCGGCGCGGCGTCGACGCCGTCGATCACGATCAGCCCACCGACGCCGGCGTCGGATCGCAGTATCCGGACGGCGTCGTCGGCGCGTGTACCGCCCGACACGTACGCGAGAGGCGAGCCGGTCGCGTCCACCTCGGCCGCGAGCTCCGCCAGGAGTCGCGTCTTGCCGGAGCCCTCCGGCCCTTCGACGATGACGGCGCGACCGTGCCCGTGGCGCGCTCGTCGCCACCACCATCGAAGCCATCGCAGCTCCTTCGCACGCCCGGCGATCGGAGGCGTCGCGACGAGCTCCGCTGGGAGCTCGTCACGATCCGCCGGCGCCGGATCCGGCGCCGCGATCGGCGCATGCTCCTCGGCGGGAACGACACGCACCAGGTCCTGCGACCCGAGCCCCTTGAGCTCCAGCGACGGGATCGGCTCGAAGCGGACGCCGTCCGTCGCGCGCGCGAGATGGACCACGCCATCGCTCGCGAGCACCTCGCCGGCTTTCGCGTGCGAGCAGAGCCTCGCGGCGAGGTTCAGCGCACCGCCTCGATAGCCCTCTTCGACCGGTACGGCCTCCCCGGCGTCCAACCCCATCCCGACGCGCAGCGGGAGCGAGGGATCGAGCGCGACCTCGTGCGCGAACGCATCCTGTAGCTCGAGTGCGCATCGGAGCGCCCGTCGCGCCGAGCGGAACACCGCGAGCGCCTCGTCGCCGCGCAGCTCAGCCAGCTCGCCGTCCCACGCCTCGACGCCTTCCCGGACGAGCTCGGCGAATCGGGATGCGAGCAACGCGGCCGCCTCGTCGCCGCGCTCGCGGGTGAAGGCCGTGTAGCCGCGGATGTCGGCGATCAGGAACGTGCGGATCGCACGCTCGGTGGCCGTCGGGGCGTCGTCGCGCGCCCGGGATGTCATGCCGGCGTCGCAGCTCGCTGGGGTGCCCGGAGCATCGACCCTCCTCGCGGATCTGGAGCAGCTCATGCTAGGCATGGCGGCTCCGGCGGGTAAAGCGGCGACGTCACCGTCTGGGCGTGACGTTGAATCGGACTGGAACCCTCGCGGATTTTCGCGAGACATGCTATGCCGCCGACAATCTGGTGGGTAGACGATCGGATCGGTGTGCGGCGCGCGAACGCGGATCGAACCTGTTCGGCCGGGACTCGGTCTTTGCGAACGGGAGAGCTCGGCGAGCAGTGAGCGCGAGGTCCGCCAGTCGTTTTCCCTGCTAGCGCGCCGGGAGGGAGTCGAACCCCCAACCTTCTGATCCGTAGCAATCTGCGTTCCAACGCTGTGCGATCGAGGGCACCAGGCATGCCCATCGCGAGCGAAGGGCGGCAAGTTATCTGCTGTCATCGCATCCTCGTTAGCAAGCCTCGAGCGTTCCCAAGCGGCCGAGATCATCGCTTGGGGACTCGGCGATGGCACGCTGACACCGCTACTCCAAGAGCCCCTCGACGCGCGGAGTCTCGCTCGGCTGTACGAGATTCTCACCGGTCGCGAGCCAATCACACCTGCGGCGCGATGAGCGAACCTTCGAGCTCCGTGTCTACTCTTAGTTCGGGCAGAGCGCGGCCAGATCGACGCCGTAGCCGATCGGCTGGAAGATGCGGCACCCCAGGCTCGATGAAAGGAGTGTCGGGTTCGAACCGACGAGCTCCGGGGCGACGACCACGTCGTCGATCGCGAGCCGGTCGGCGAGCGACGCAGCGGCCGACCACCGCTCCTGCCCGGTGAGCTGGGAGAGGGCTTCGATCTCCTCCGCCACGCCGTCCGGAACCCACGAGGGAGGGATGTCCCTAAACAGGCCGAACAGGCCGAACGCGCCGGACAGCAGCTCTACGGGATCTCCCCAGAACGCGTTCGCGGACGTCCCAAGGAGATCAATCCCTCGGTCCACGGCTCTCTCGTAGAGATCGTGGACCGCCTGGATCTCCACGGTGATGCCGATCTTGGCAAGGCTTGTGCGCACGACCTCAGCCTCCTGCTCGTTGCGGCCGCTTCCGTCATCCGCGAAGGCGTAGACGACGGTGAAGGTCCTCCCGCGCATCAATGATCGCGCCTCCTCGAGTCCGGACCCATCCAACGGAAATACATCCCGGTCCTCGACCCTGGCGGCAGCATCGGCGGAACGAGCTGATCGGTGGCGACATGCCCCCAGATCGCCGCGATCGACTCCCGGTCGAGCGCGAGTGCCACGGCCCGGCGGACATCCGGATCCGAGAACGGGGGGCGGCTGGTGTTGAAGGCCAGGACGCCCGTGAGCGGGGAAAGCGAGGCGAAGTACGAGGGGCTTTCCCCGGACGCGTCCTCGGCCCCGTACTTCTCGTCCTCCGGCCCCGAAGGGACGAGGAGCGGATCGGCGACGAACGCGATCCCGTCCCACAGGCCGCGCTCCACGAGACGTACCGCGACGCCGGGATCGACCCCCTCTCGGAGCGCGATCGCGTCGAAGGCGTGCGACCGCGAGCCGGCGTAGTTGGGGTTGCGCTTCAAGATCGTGTACTCCCCGTCGAGGCGGTCGGCGATGTAGTAGGGACCGGCGGATGGAACGGGAGCAGGGAATCGATGCGGATAGCCGGCGTATGCGCCCACACCGCCCGGGACCGTGGGCGTGTTGGTTGGAACCGGACAGAATAGCGGGACCGACAGGCGAGCAAGGAAGTCGGGCGCCGGTTCGACGAGCTCGATCGTGAGGGTATCGCCCTCCGCACGAAGGCCCGAGATGTGGTCGGACTCGCCTGCGAGAAACGCCTGCTCGCCCTTGATGTCTCCGATGGCGAGGGGGCCGGGGCCACCGATCTCCGGAGAGAGGGCCCGCTCGATCGAATGACGAAACGTCTCGGCCGTGACGGTTTCGTTGGACGGAGGTGAGAACCGGAAATCGGGGCGGATCGTGAATGTGTACGTTCGCCCGTCGGGCGAGACGTCCGGCATCGAGGCGGCTACCTCCGGCTGCAGGTTCCACCCCTCGGGCGCTTCCGCGTCCGGGTAGTTCAGGAGTTTGGCGCACGTGGCGGACTCCACCCACCACGGGAGGTAGTTCGGAGCCGTGGCCGGATCGGGCTCGGACAAGAGCCCTGCCGGAACGAGGAACCTGGCAACCTTCCCTTCCAGCGCGTCGATCACGTCCTCGTACGTACTTCCCGGGCCCAGCGAGATGACCAGGACGCCGGAGCCTGCAGCTACACCTTGGACGGGATGCTCAAACGGGAACGTCCGGTCATCGCCGGTCACCGCGTCGACCCCCGAGACCGTCCCGGCATCGGAGTTGCCGACCCAGACCATGTCGCCGTCGAAGGACCCGATGGTGGCACTCTGGCCGGTGTGGATCGTGTCGACGACGTTCGCGCCCTGATCGAACTTGTACAGGACGCCCTTCGTCGGATCGGCCGTCCACCCGAACCCACCGCCTGCCGCAACGGGGCAGCAGTCGGTTGGCAGCTCAGGGACTGTCGACGGCATGACCTGGTTCGTTTCGGGGTTGATCCGGTTCACACCACCGACGCCGATGAACCCGCCGAGGGGTGCCGACCACCCTGCCGTCCACACGGAGCCGTCGGCGTAGGCGAGGGCAAGCGACCCGGGGAGTTGTGTGAATCGATGCTCGACCTCCCCCGTCTCCGGGTCGAGCCGCACCGTCGTGTCCACCGAGGGCATCGTGACCCACACCGACCCCTCGGCAACAAGGACCCCGTGCGTTGGCTGTGGAAGAGGGAAGCGATCGATCTCCCGCTTCAGCGCGATGTCCATCTTTGCCACGCTCTTCTTGCCGGTGACCCAGAGGGTGTCGCCGTCCACCATGAACGTCCCTACGTCTGCGAACGGTGCAGGGATCTGCGTGAGGATCTTGCCGTCCTGCGGGTCGATCTCGACGAACGAGTTGGTATCCAAGTTATGGACCCAGAAGTCTCCCTCTCCATAGATGACCTCGGCGGGTTGGCCGATCCTCGATGTTGGGATCGACGTGAGCCGCTCGCCCGTCCGCTGGTCGACGATCGCGATCCCCGGTTGGAAGCTCGCTCGGGCCGTGTCCCCCCCCACGACCTGGAGCAGCGTGGCGATGAGGACTACGGCGACGACCGCTGCGACCGCCCCGATCGTCAGATGCCGCCGTCGGCCGCGCGATGGCAACCGACGCGAGGGGCGCCGACGCCGCACGGGGCCGGCGGATTGCTGGTCGATCGGTTGACCGAGCGCTGCCGAGGCGCTGGCAGCGAACGCACCGGCGGTCGGGTGTCGATCCTCGGGCTTCTTGGCCATCGCCTCCGCGACCACGTCATCGATGTCCTTCGGCAGGTCCGGTCGTTCCGCGGTGAGTCTCGGCGACGCTTCCATCAGGTGAGCGAACATCAGGGCGGCGTCGTTCTCGGCGCGGAAGGGAGGATGTCCAGCGAGGCACTCGAACAGGACGCAGCCGAGCGAGTACACATCGGTTCGCGCATCCGCGGCCTCGCCCCGGAACTGCTCCGGCGCGGCATAGTCGAGGGTTCCGACGAACTGACCGGTGCCGGTGATGCCTGAATCGCTCGCGGTCCGCTTCGTGAGCCCGAAGTCAGTGAGGTAGGTGTGCGTGCCGGCCTCGGTGCCTCGCTGACGCGCGATGAGGACGTTGGCTGGCTTCACGTCGCGGTGCACGAGCCCGAGCTCGTGGGCCGCATCGAGCGCCGCGGCTACCTGCCCGACGATCCGAGACGCCTCAGCGCTGTCGAGCGCTCCCTCCTCGTGCAGCAGGGTGCGAAGGTCCGTACCTTCCACGTACCGCATCGCGATGTACAGGCGGCCGTCGGCTTCACCGGCCTCGTAAATCGGGATCACATTCGGGTGATCGATCGAGGCAGCCAATTGTGACTCGCGACCGAATCGCACCCGGAACCGGGGATCTTCTGCCAATTGGGGGGCCAGGAGCTTCAGCGCCACTTTCCGCTTCAGACCCTCGTGTTCCGCGAGGTACACCACGCCCATGCCGCCGCGGCCGATGATCCGTTCGATCCGATACCCGGCGAACTCAGCTCCGGGCTCAAGATCACCCCTAGACACCTGGAAGGTCGACGCCGGCGCGCGTGCGTCTGGTGCGACCAGCTCAGAATCCTGGCCCAAGATCTGCTGATTCAGCCGCTGCAACTCCGGCGACGGGTCGATGCCGAGCTCATCTGCCAGCACGCGGCTTGCCGCCTGATAGGCGGCGAGCGCATCGCCCTGCCGACCTGACCGGTAGAGGGCCAACATCAGGCTGGCCCAGAGCCGTTCCCGCATCGGGTATCGATCGGTCAGGACCTCGAGCCGCCCGACGACGGTCGAATGCCTGCCCGCGGCGAGCTCCGCGGACATCAGGTGCTCCGTGGCCGACAGGCGCATCTCCTCAAGCCGCGTGATCTCGCCACGCAGCGACGCTTCCTCGGCGAGGTCGGCCAGCGCATTTCCCCGCCAGATCGCGAGGGCGTCCGACAAGAACTCCGCTGCAGCAGTTGGGTCCGACGCGATGACGCCCTTGCCGCGTTTCACGAGCAGATCGAAGCGTGCCGCATCGATCTCCTCCGGAGCACATACGAGAACGTATCCGCCGCCTCGTCCCTCGATCCGAAGCTCGCCCAGGAGCTTCCGCAGCCGTGAGATGTAGGTCTGGAGCGTATTCCTCGCTGTTTCGGGGGGCTCTTCACCCCAGAGGGCGTCGATCAGCAGATCGATCGCGACCACCGCATTGGCGCGAAGTATGAGGTGCGCGAGCACCGCCCGCTGCTTCGGACCGCCGAGCGTGAGCTGCCGCATATCGTCGACGACGTCGAGGGGTCCCAGGATCCGAAACTCCATGGCGCCGAACCGTACGCCGACTCTTGGCGCAAGGGAAGGCATGACCAGGGCGCTAGGTTTGAGCGTCCATGCATCTTCATGCGTTCCTTAGAGACCGGCGACCCAGCAGGGCGGTGGAGGCCTGGATCGGTTGCCTCGATGTGACACCGGGGACAGCGACCTTGGCTACCTGAACCCTTCCGAGCCGGTATCACCGAGACCGTCGTTGGCACCCATCAGAACCATCAAGGATGCGCGCGCGCGAGCCACGGCGTGCCGCCGCCTAGCACCGAGGCGATCGACGACCGGTCGCCGGATCCTTACGACTGGCGCGCGCGGCGCGGCACCACTAGGTGGGGTCCGAGAACGCCGCTGTGACGACCTCCCGTGTACGTCGACCCGGCGTAGCGCTTCCTCGCT
>CAVZKD010000002.1:0-14917 GCA_963775735.1 uncultured Actinomycetes bacterium
GCCTCCTGGAGTCCGGACGGCCGCTACCTCGCCGGAACCGCGGCGGAGCGTACCCGCGTGATCGACGCGACGACGCTGGAGAATCGCTTCTACCTCGGTACATTCGACGTCGTGCACGCCTTCGACTGGAGCCTCGATTCGAGTCGCTTGGTGTCGGCTGGCCAGGGCACGGCGAAGGTTTGGTCGATCGCGCCCGGCCGGGCTAGGGAGCTCATGACGCTCGGGCTCCGCTTCACTAGCCCGAGCGGCGGTGCGGCGTTCTCTCCCGACGGGTCGCGCGTGATCATCGGGTCGGGCGACGCTGCCGTCACGAAAGTGTGGGACGTGTCGAGCTCGGGCGCCGCTGAAGTGGCGAACATCCCTGCGACGGACTACATCTCCGACGTCGCGTTCATGCCGGACGGAGACGGAGTCGCCGTGCAGGTCGACGCCGAACCCGGGATCGCGATCTGGGAGCTGGTGGAGGAACGGACCGTCCCGGCGGTCGGGCCCCCGGCGTTGGGAGGCGGTCGCGTGGCACAGTCGCAGTTCGACGTGAGTCCGGACGGGACCGCGATCGCGACCACGACCGGCTCCGGGGGTGCGGCGGTCTGGGAAGTCGGATCCGGTGAGAAGGTCTTCTCCCTTCCGGCGGGGAATCTGATCATGAACGTCGACTGGAGTCCCGAAGGGTCGCGCGTCGTCATGGCGAGCCTGCACGGTTGGGCGAAGGTCTTCGATCCGTCCGGTCGCGAGCTCCAGATCTTGCGAGTGGAGGAGGGCTACGGGGTCGGGGGGGCGAAGTTCACGCCCGATGGCCGCCGGGTAGTGCTAGGAGCTCTGCCCCTAGTGCTAGGAGCTCTGCCCCTAGTGGTGCCGGGAGCTCTGCCCCTGGACCCCGCCCTCGAGCCCCGCACGACGATCTGGGACCTTGAGCGGGGCGAGGTCGTGCGCACGATCGAGGGTGCCGGCAACGAATGGTTCGCCATCTCGCCCGACGGTGCTCGGCTCGTCACCACCAGCTTCGGGGCTGACGGGCCGGCGGAGGTGTGGAGCCTGCGGACCGGATCCCGCCTCGCGGTGCTCGCGGATGGTTCGGAGGGGATCCTCGGCGTCGCGTTCAGTCCGGACGGGAGCCGGATCGCGGCGGCGATGGAGGACTCGACGGTTCGACTGTTCGACGCGGCGTCGGGCGAACAGCTGGTGGTCCTGCGGGGCCACAACCTCGCCGTGGTGTTCGTGGACTTCAGCCCGGACGGCTCGATGCTCGTGTCGGGCTCGGCCGGCGGGATGGTCCGCGTGTGGGCCGTCGACATCGACGATCTCATCGAGATCGCTCAACAGAACGTCACGAGATCGCTCGCCGACGAGGAGTGCCGGCAATTCCTCCACGTGGAGTCCTGCGCCGTCGGCCCTTCCAGCGCCACCTAGGCGGGACCCTGCCAGCAGCGCCTCCGCCATGCGGCCCGGCGATCTCGTCCTGTTCATTTCGGACCACGGGTTCCAATCCGTCACGCGCACGATCCACATGGACCACCTGCTGAAGAAGTTCGGCTTCCTCGAGTTCAGCGCGTCGAACGTGGTCTTCGGGCCGATGCAGTGGGGGCCGGTGCGCAAGGTCGCGCGCAAGGCCTAACGACAGGCTCGGCTTACCGTCGGCTGGGTGGGCGGTGTCTGCCCCCCGGTCGCTCGCAATAGAACGCGGCCGGGGTCGACGCGATGCCGACCCCGGCCGCTTCCCGGTCTCAGCTCACCGGCTGGAAGAAGTGCTTGTCCGCCCAGCTCGCCACCTTCTTGCCGAGCACCGCCCCTTGCACGTCGGCGGTCCGGAAGTGGATCCCGAGGTAGACGCGCGCATCGATCGTGTCCTTGTAGACGTCGGTGAAGCGCGTGTAGTCGCGGTCCGCGCCCGAGGAGTTGCTGTGGATGGTGAACGCCATCTGGTTCGTGCCGAAGAAGTCCTTGGCCGCGTTCATCATCGAGCCGGTGATGCAGTTGTAGCCCGAGGGGTGGTCGGGGTACGGCGGCGTCCCCGGAGGCGTCGGGAACAGCGGCGTCCACGCCGGGTCTCCGTCGTAGTGGGGTTGGTGTCGTCGTCGCCCAGGCGGATCGCCGTGATCGGCCGCCAGAAGCCGTGGAATCCCTTGTCGTCCCAGCAGTTGATGACCGCGTCCGCCCCGGTCAGGTTCAGCATCCCGAACAGCCGCGCCTCCTCCACGGGCGTGAGCCCCTCGTCCTCGGCGATCGTGCGGAACGTGCGGTTCAGCATCACGATCGCGTTCTCGATGTAGAACAGCGCGACGGCCGTCTGCTCGGGGGTCCGGCTGGAACCGGTCAGCGACCCGAGCTCCTTGACCTCGTCGTACTCGGCCGTGTACTCGGCGCTCGTGAGCGCGTTCGGCCCTTCGGTGCGGAACTGCGAGGTGCTCTCGACCAGGAACGGGTCGACGTTGGAGATCCAGGCGAACGGGTCGTTGACGAGCCCCGGCGGCGTCGGGCGCCACTCGCCGGCATCGGTCCCGACATCGAACGAGAACGGCACGAAGCGGCCGTCGTCCTCGCGCGCGTCCAGCATCTCCTCGGCCGTCGCCTGGCCGATCGCGATCCCGCCGGTCTTGGAGGCCCCGTCGGGGATCGCCCCGAGCGAGGTCACGAGCGCCGCGTCGAGCCAGTCGCGCGTAGCCTGGGGCAGCAGCAGCACGTCGTTGACCGGGTTCGTGAGTCCCACGAGCACGTGGTGAGCGGCCGTCGCCACCGCGGCGTCGACCGAGTCGGTCGGCGAGGCGTTGGGCAGGCCTTCCAGGTACGGCTGATAGCCTCCGTCGATCGCGTTGGCGGCGTCGTAGACCGCGCCCTGCACCATCGCGAGGTGCAGGAACCCCGGCAACGCCATCCCGGCGCCCGGGAAAAGCGGTGCCGTCGTGGGGTTGAACAGCGCGTTCGACGCGTTCAGGTTCCAGTCGCGCACGCTGCTGTCGGGGATCGCGTTCGCCGGCGTCTGGACGACGACGACGCTCAGGATCGCGAACGCGAGCACCGCGATCCAGGATCGATGCAGTGGTGCGGATGGTGGTCATGTCAAATGCTCCTTCTGTTCAGGACTGGACGATGCGAACGATGCCGATGGCGATCAACGCGACGACCGCGACCAGCGCCAGCGTGACCAACGCCAGGCGAAGAAGAGCCCGCCGCCTCACTCTCCGCTCTGCCGGCGCGCGACCGCGCTCGGTGTCGCCGTCGTCGGAGGACGTCCGGTCGTCACCTAGCACCATCGAGACTCACTCCATTTCCGCTCCGCACGGGTTCAGGCGATGGTCAGAGGACGCATCGCGTTACGGGATCAGGTTGAGAGTGAGAACCTCGCGGTCATCGACGACCACCATCGTGGCGTATCCGCGAACGTTCTCGTAGGCCCCGGTCCCGCCGGTGACCGCGTACGTCTCGCCGCCGAAGTTGTAGATGCCCGTGGTCACCACCGTTCCGGGCTGGGTGTGCGGGCCCGCCTTGAGCGTGATCACATTGGTGCAGAGCCAGGGGGTCCCTCCCTTGTCGTTGCGTCCGTACGAGACCGTGCACTGTTGGCTCTGATGCCCGACCCTGGTGCCGTCCACATCGAAGAGCGGGTCATCGGACACCACGATCCACGCGGTTCCGCGTCGCCCGAAGATGGGATCCTGCAGTTCGAAGCCTCGACACGAGTCGCCGCAGAGGTCGAGCGATAGCTCGATCACCTGGGGCTTGGTTATGCCACCCGCTCCCGCGAACGAGACGCCGACAAGTCCTCCCGACAGCAGGAGCGCTGTCGCGATCAACCCGACGCTCACCTTCCTCATCATCTGTGCCCTCCTCCCTGTCTCGCCGCGTCATCCGAGCGGCGTCGTCGCTCAGCACCATGAGCGCCGACCCTTTCGATGGGCTTTCGGCTGCTTGCAGGCTGCTTTCAGAGGACCCCGTGCGATAAGGCCGGATCGGCTGAAAGTCGGCTGAAAGTGCCGCGATGCACCCTGCCTACGTGGATCCGGTGAAGAAGGGTGAGTGAGCGGGGGGTCGCGCGCCTATCGGGACAGGGGTACCGTCGGCCAGTGCGTTTCGGGGTCCTCGGACCGCTCGAGGTCTCCGACGGGGACGGCCCGCTCCCGCTCGGGGGCCCGAAGCAACGGCTGGTTCTCGCGCACCTGGCGCTCTCGGCGAACCAGGTGGTCCCCGCCGGCCACCTGATCGACGCGGTCTGGGGCGAGGAGCTCCCCGAAACGCCCAAGGCCGCACTCCAGGTCATCGTCTCGCGGCTGCGGTCGGTGCTCGGGACCGACGCGATCGAGAGCCGCCCGCCTGGGTACCTGCTGCAAGCCGATCCGAACGAGGTGGACTCACTCCGCTTCGAGCGACTCCTGAGCGATGTCAGGCGCGGGACGTACGAACCGAGAACCGGCGTGCGAACGCTCACCGAGGCGCTCGAGCTCTGGCGCGGTCCGGCGCTGGCCGACCTCGCCGCCGAAGCCTCGCTGACCGGAGAGATCGCCCGGCTCGAGGAGCTTCGGCTCCAGGCGACCGAGGAGAAGATCGAGGCCGAGCTCGCGCTCGGTCGGCACGTCGACGTCCTCGGACAGCTCGAGGCGATGGCGGCCGCTCACCCGTTGCGCGAGCGGGTGTGGGGGCACCTGATGCTCGCGCTCTACCGCTCGGGCCGCCAGGCCGACGCGCTGAAGGCCTTCCAACGTGCTCGAGAGGTGCTGGCCGACGAGCTCGGGATCGATCCGACCGCGGAGCTCCAGACCCTGCACGAGCGGATCCTTCGCCACGATCCGGAGCTCGATCTGCAGGGCGAGCCCCTCCGTGGGTACCGCCTCCTCGAGCGGATCGGCGAGGGCTCCTTCGGCGTCGTGCATCGCGCGATCCAGCCCCACGTCGGCCGCGAGGTCGCGGTCAAGGCGATCAATCCCGAGGTGGCGAACGACCCCGAGTTCGTCCGGCGTTTCGAGGCCGAGGCGCAGATCGTCGCGCGCCTCGAGCATCCGCACATCGTTCCCCTCTACGACTACTGGCGCGATCCCGACGGCGCCTACCTCGTGATGCGCTATCTCAGCCACGGGAGCCTTCGGCAGCGTCTTGAGGGCGGCCGTGCCGTCGTGCCCGAGGAGCTCGCGGACCTCGTCGATCAGATCTCGCAAGCGCTGGCAGTCGCGCACCGCCAGGGCATCGTCCATCGCGACGTCAAGCCCGAGAACGTGCTGCTCGACGAGGAGGGCAACGCCTACCTCACCGACTTCGGCATCGCCAAGGTCATCCCCGATCCACGGAAGACGCGGACCGGTCCGCTCGGCACGCCGGCCTACCTGTCCCCGGAGCAGATCCGCGGTGAGGCCGTCTCGCCTCAGACCGACGTGTACGCCCTCGGGGTCACGGTGTTCGAGGGACTCACCGGCCGCCATCCGTTCCCCGACGGATCGATCGCCACCTTGCTCGAGCGGAGTTTGCACGAGCAGCTCCCGTCGGTGCGTGGCGACCGTCCAGCGCTCCCTGCTGCCGTCGACGACGTCATCGCACAGGCGACGGCGAAGGACCCGGCCCTTCGATTCCCGGACGCTCCGGCACTCGCGTCGGCGCTCCGGACGTCGCTCGGGCCGGATCTGGACCGGCTCGCAGCCACCGAGGGCGCGACCAACCCGTTCAAGGGACTCCGTCCGTTCGTGGAGGCGGACGCCGTCGATTTCTTCGGGCGCGAGGCGCTGGTCGAGCGGCTCGTCGCCCGGCTGCGTGAGGACATGGAGGGCTCCCGCTTCCTCGCGGTCGTCGGCCCCTCTGGCAGCGGCAAGTCGTCGGCCGTCCGAGCGGGTCTCGTCCCCGCGTTGCGGGGAGGAGCGGTCGATGGTTCGGCGGGATGGTTCTACGTCGAGATGGCGCCGGGCCCGCACCCGCTCGAGGAGCTCGAGGCGGCGATCCTCCGGGTCGCCATCAAGGCGCCTCCGTCGCTGCTCGAGCTGCTCGAAGGCGACGAACACGGGCTCCATCGCGCGGTTCAGCAGGCGCTTCCCGCCGACGGCTCTCAGCTCGTCCTGGTCCTGGATCAGCTCGAGGAGGTGTTCACGCTCGTCGAGGACGAACGTGAGCGGCGTCGCTTCCTCGACGGCGTGCGATCGGCCGTCGCCGATCCAGACTCCCGGCTCGTTGCCGTTGCCACGCTGCGGGCGGATTTCTACGACCGACCGCTCGCGTACAGCGGGTTCGCCGAGCTGATGCGCGCACGCACCGAACCGGTCGTACCGCTGTCGCCCCAGGAGCTCGAGCGCGCGATCGCCGGTCCGGCCGAGAACGTCGGGGTGACGGTCGAACCGGCCCTCGTCGCTCAGGTCGTCGCCGACGTCGCCGAGCAACCCGGCGCCCTGCCGCTCCTGCAGTACGCGATGACCGAGGTGTTCGACGGCCGCAGCAACGCGACCTTGTCGGCCCAGGCGTACCGGGAGATCGGCGGGGTATCGGGCGCGCTCGCCCGCCGCGCCGAGCAGCTGTACGAGGGGATGAACGTGGCCGGCAAGCAGGCCGCGGAGCAGCTATTCCTGCGACTGGTCGCCCTCGGCGAGGGGAGCGAGGATACGCGGCGACGGGTGGCCCGGTCCGAGCTCGACCGTCTCGGGGTGGACGGGCGCGCGCTGAACGGCGTGATCGAGGCGTACGGCAGGCACCGGCTGCTGTCCCTCGACCGCGATCCGGATTCGCGGGAGCCCACCGTGGAGGTCGCACACGAGGCGCTGCTTCGCGAGTGGGGCCGGCTCCGCGGCTGGATCGACTCGGCCAGGGACGATCTGCGCACGGAGCGTCGACTGTCCGCGGCGGCGGCCGAATGGGAGGCGGCCGGGCGTGACCCGAGCTTCCTGCTCCGGGGCTCGAGGCTGGAACAGCTTTCCACGTGGGGAGCGACGACCACGCTCTCGCTCGCCCAGTCCGAACGAGAGTTCCTCGACGCTTGCATCGAGCTCGCCGAGGCGGAGCGAGCCAGCGAAGCCCAGCGCGTCTCACGTGAGCAAACCCTCGAACGGCGCTCGCTCCGGCGACTCAGATCCGCGGTCGCGGTGTTCGCGGTGGCCGCGCTCGTCGCCGCAGGTCTGACCTTGGTCGCGACCAACCAGAGCGATCGAGCCGAGCGTGAGGCGGTGATCGCCGGGGCGCGCGAGCTTGTGGGCGGGGCGATAGCCAACCTGGAGGCCGACCCGGAGCTCTCGATCTTGCTCGCGATCGAGGCGATCGAACGGACGAGATCCGTCGACGGCACACCCCTTCCCGAGGCCGAGGACGCACTCCACCAGGCGGTCGGCGCGTCCAGGATCGAGCTGACCGTGCCGGGCGTCGGCGGGTCGGTCGCGTGGAGCCCCGAGGGGGTGTTCGCTGTCGAACGTGCGGACGGCGACGGGGCCGTCGAGATCAGAGACGCGGAGACCGGGGCGCTCGTGCGATCGCTCCAAGCCCACGATGGCGACGTGACGGGTATCGCGTTCAGTCGCGACGGGTCGATACTCGCGACGACCGGCGGCGACGGGAAGCTGAACGTGTGGACCGCTTCGAGCGGCGAGCTCCGGTCGACGATGCAGCACCTCGGCCGCGCGCTATCGCCGGCGTTCGATGAGGAGGGATCGCACGTGGGTGCCGCGTGGGAGGCCGACGCGAGCGTGCGGATCGCGAACGCAGCGACCGGCCAACTGATCCTCACCGCCTCGGTTCCTCCGGGATCCCTGGTCTTCAGTCCGGACCTCCGCCGGGTGGCCGTCGCGGGAGACCGAACCGTCCTGGTGGACCTGGGCTCCGGCCGCGAGCTCCGCCTGGCCGAGGGCGGCCTGGATTCTGTCAGCTGGAGCCCGGACGGTCGATCGATCGCGATCGGCGGGTACTTCGGCGCCGCGGTGTTCGATGCCGGGACCGGGCGTTTCCGGTTCGACCTCCCCCACGACGAGTGGGTGCACAGCCTAGGGTGGGCCCCCGACTCCAGGCGCGTGGTGACGGGCGGCAACGCGACCGCGAAGGTGTGGAGCATCGAGGACGATCCTCGAGCCGAAGAGGTCATGTCCCTGTCGCCTCGATTCGCGAACGGGGAGATCACGAGCGTAGCCTTCTCGCCCGACGGGTCGAGGCTGATCACGTCCGTCGCCGGTACCACGAAGATCTGGGACGTCGGCATCTCCGGTGACGCGGAGGTCGTGAACCTTCCGACGAACGCGCGACTTCAGCGACGTCGCGTTCACGCGGGGCGGCGCACAGATCGCGATGGTGACGTGGGGGCGTGACTACATCGTGATCTGGGATCTGAGAACAGGACGAGCTGTCCGTCGGTTCGGGCCGGGAGGCTGGCGCTTCGAGTTCGCGCAGGGGCAGTTCGACGTGAGCCCGGACGGGGAGGCGGTCGCGGCGATGTCCGGCGAGGGAAAGGCGGGCGTCTGGGACGTCGCGTCGGGGGAGCAACTGCTCTCATTCCCCGGGGGGGAGCTGGTCTCGCTCGTCGACTGGAGCCCCGACGGGACGCAGCTGCTCTTGTCCAGCCTCCACGGGTGGGCGAGGATCGTTGACCGTGCGGGCCGGGAGATCCGCGTCTTCCGCGAGGACGACGGCTACGAGGTCCTGGGAGCGCTGTTCAGCCCCGATGGCCGGTCCGTGGCGGTGGCCGCCAGGCCAACCGGAGAGGTCGCGGGTCTGGAGCCGCACATCACGATCTGGGATCTCGAGCTGGACGCGGTCGTGAGCACGATCCACGGTGTCGGCGGCCGCGATTTCGCCTTCGCCCCCGAGGGCGGTCGACTCGTTACCGCGCGTCGGGACGGGCCGGCGGAGGTCTGGGACGTGGAGAGCGGAACCCGCCTTGCAGCCCTGGCCGGCACCGCCGCGAACAAGGTCGCGTTCAGCCCGGATGGCACCCGGATCGCCGCGAGCTTGCCGGACGGCACGGTCAGGCTGTTCGACGCGGCCACCGGAGGCGAGCTGTTGGTCCTTCGAGGCCACGACTACGGGAGACTTCGTCGACTTCAGTCCGGATGGCTCGATGCTCGTCTCATCGGGCCGGTTCGACTTCATCGTCCGCGTCTGGGCCCTCGACATCGACGACCTGCTCGAGATCGCGCGCGACGAGGTCACGAGGTCGCTCACCGACGAGGAGTGTCGCCAGTACTTGCACCTCGAGGCGTGCCCCGCGGCCTTCCACATAAGCGCGACGTCTACGCCCAGCTCGACGACGCGATCGGCTCGTTCGTCCGCGAACGCGGCCCGACGACCTCGTGCTGTTTATCTCGGACCGGCACCGATGATGCGGACCACGTCGTGGATGTTCGTGAGGGCGGCCGTGAGCTCCGCCGGCGCGCGTTCGGCTTCCTTGTAGTCGGCCAGGGTGCCGGCCACGATCAACCCCAAGACGAACACGCCCCCGGCCAACACGCTCGTGAACAGCGGGCTGATGCTGATGAACTCAAGCGAGAACGAGGAGATGGCGAGCTTGGCCGCGACGATGCCCAGCACGATGAGGCACGTCTGCACCAGCACGCGCCACCGGAGGTATCTCGTTCCCAGCATCCCCGCGTTACCCCTTTCTCACTGGACCCAGATAAGGCTCAGCATGAGCCCCCACTGCGGGTGGATCTGGACGTTCTCCGCTCGATCCGACACAGCGTGGGTCGTGAGGGGGTTAGTGATCGGAGCCTGGACCGCGGCGTCGACCAGCTGATGCTCGATCTCCCCCCACGCGCGGTTCGCGGCGCCGGGGTCGGTCACCTGCAAGGCGCTCGCCTCGTCCATCCGTCCGCTGAGCGTTCCGTCGCACCATCCGTGCCCGTTGGCGAACCCGGCCTCGCCACACGCGAACTGGGGCTCGATGAAGTTTCGCGCCCCGAGGTAGTCCGCGATCCACCCGCTCAGGAAGACGTTCGGATGCCGCGGCGTCCCCGCGAACGTGCCGGGCTCCCCGCCGGTGGGCGGCAAGATCCGGCCGAAGTACGGCGTGGCGCCGCGCACGATCTCGAGATCCGGCTCGAGGCCGATCTCCGCGAGGACGTCCGTGACGTGCTCCATGACGTCCACCGAACCCGGAGGCAATTGGTCGGTGACCAGGACGTCGACGGGGGTTCCCACCGCTCCGGCCTCCTCGATCAACGCCTTCGCGCGGTCGATGTCGGGGCCCGACCAGACGAGGTTGTCGGGTTCGAGGGTGTAGGGGCAGTACGGCTGGTAGCCCTGGTAGTTCGGCGGCAGGACCTGGCAGGTCTGCCGCTGGATCGTCGAGCCGCCGAGGAGTTCGACGAGACGACCGCGGTCGAGTGCGAAGCTGACGGCCCGGCGCACGCGCTCGTCGTCGAACGGCGGCTTCACGGTGTCGAACCCGACGAACAGCGTGAACGGGGCCGGCCAGGTGAGGACCTGATCGGGGTGGGTCGACCGCAAGACGGCCAGGTCTTGCGGTCCCGGCTCGGTGACCATCACGTCGAGGTCGCCGGCCTGGAGACGTGAGAACGCTCCGTGGAGTTCCTCGTTGAACCGCCACGAGATCGCATCGACGAACCCGTCGGGCTGCGCCGCGGCGGACCACTCCTCGAACGTCGTGTTCCGCTCCAACTCGACGAGTTTCGGTCCGGCGTCGGTGACGATGTACGGACCGGTCGCGGGAAGCGGCTCGAGGCCTTGATCCTCGGCCGGGGTGTTCGACGGGACCGGGAAGGCGAACGGAAGGGCGAGCTTGAACGGAAGGTCCGCGTCCGGCGTCGCGAGGTGGAATGTGACGGCTTCTTCGTCGGTCTCGATCCCCTCGGACAGATCGCAGTCAGCAGGTGCGTCGTCCAAGCATGCGCCCGCCCCCTCGATCGCGCTCAGGAGATACCCGGCCGGATGCAGGACCAGCGTCCGCTCGATCGCGCGGCGGTAGTCCTCGGGCCCGATCGGCTCGCCGGTCGAATAGGCGATACCTCCGCGCAGCGGGAATCTGTACGTCAGACCATCCGGAGAGACGTCGGGCAGTGCCGAGGCCAGGTCCGGGACGAGCGTGGCGCCCTCGGGCCCACCGACCTTCCTGTAGGCCAGCAGTCCGTCGTTGGTGATCGTCAGGATCCTCCAACCCTCGGAGTCGTAGACCTTCGCCGGGTCGAGGGACTCGGGCGCCGGATCCCCCGCGGAGACCGCTAACGTTCCGCCGCGATGCTCGGTGGCCGAGGTGCCCACGGCCAACCACAGGCCCTCCTCGTCGGTGGAGAGCGACGCCGCAGCGGCGCCGATCGCAACGGTCTGCGAGACGTCGTTGGTCGTGGGGTCGATCGCCACAACGGTGTCCTCGAGCTCGTTGCCGACCCAGAGCGACCCGCCCGCCGCCGCCAGCGCGTTCGGCCCCTGTCCGACCGGGATGGTCGCCTCGACGCGACCGGTCGAGGGCTCGAGCCGGGTGACCGTGCCGTCGAGATGGTTGGCCACCCAGACCGAGCCGAAGGTCGACACGACCGACGTCGGTCCGCTGCCGACCTGTGTGGTGAAGACGATGCCCGCTCCCGTCGGGTCGACGCGCGCGACGGAGTTCGGCGCGAACGAGACCCACACACCATCGGGGGTGAAGGTCACGCCGGAAGGCAGGCCCGCCAGGGCAACCTCGACGACCTCTTCGGTGGTCGGGTCGACCCGCAAGAGGGCGCCGCCGATCGAGTCCGCCACCCACAGGACGCCGTCGCCGACCGCGATACCGGTCGGGGACGTGCCGGCGTTCAGTCGCTGGCTCTCCTCGTTCGTATCGGGATCGATCCGGCTCAGGGTGCCGTCCCCCGCGTTCGTGACCCACACGGCTCCCTCGCCGACCGCGACGCTCGAGGGAGCGTTCCCGACCCGGATCGTGTCCGTGACCGAGCCGGTGTCGAGCGCCAGGCGGGCGACGACACCGCGGTCGGGCTGGGTGACCCACAGGCTTCCGAAGCCGATCGCGCTGGCCCCCGGACGCTCGCCGAGGTCGCCGGTGAGCTGGACGCTGCCGTCATCGGCGTTCATCCGCGCGACCGAGTTCGTCCCGATCTCCACGTTGGCGTCGTCCCCGGACGTCAGCAGAGGGATCGAGATCGCAACGAGTACCAGGACCGCGACGATCGCGCCGATCAGCACCAAGGGCCGCCGCGTCCTCGCGGACGGCGGCGCTGGTGGGGAGAACGGCTGCAGCCGCTCCACGGGATCGGCGCCTTCGGGGACGACGCGAGCGACCGCGACCGGCTCCGAGATGCCTTTGAACGTCAGCGAGCCGCGATCCTCGTACCGGACGCCGTCGATGCGCCGTGCGAGGTGCGTGACCTCTCGTGACGCCAGGATCTCGCCGGCTCGCGCCTGCCCACAGAGGCGGGCGGCCAGGTTGAGCGCGCCGCCCCGGTACCCGCCCTGGACCTCGACGGCCTCTCCCGCGTCGAGACCGATCCCGACCGTCAGCGGAAGCTCCGGCTGTTCGAGCGTCTCCTCGACGAACCGCTGCTGCACGTCGACGGCGGTTCGGATGGCTTCCCTGGCCGACGAGAAGACGCAGAGGGCCTCGTCGCCGCGCAGCTCGAGCAGGGTCCCGCCGCGTGCCTCGACGACCTCTCGGACGATGTCCGCGAACTTCGCGGCGAGCTTCGCGGCGGCCTCGTCGCCCCGCTCCTGGGTGAACAGGGTGTAGCCGCGGACATCGGCGATCAGGAACGTCCTGATCTGGACATCGCTCGCGACGTTGCTCCTGCGCTGGTCGACAGGTGGATCGGTCTCAGTCACGCGCGGATTATGCCCTCCCCGAGGTGGATGCGAGTGGAGTCCTCGCGCTCGCATCGCATACCATCCGGCGATGGCGGACCGGCCGTTCGGGTTCCGAACGCATCCTTCCGTGACGTCCTCGGCGCCTCCCGAAGCGGTCTTCGACGTGATCTCGGATCTCCGGAACCATCTCGTCTGGTCGGGCGAGCGCGCGGAGAGCGAGGGCTTCAAGATGCTGACGCTCGAGGCACCGCCCGGGTCGGCGGCGGTCGGCACGACGTTCACCTCGTCCGGATCGGCGGGCAAGGACACGTTCCACGACCGGTCCGTGGTCACGGAGTTGTCGCCGCCACGCACGTTCGTCATCGAGACCAACGCGCGCCTGGAACGCAGGAACGCGAAGACCTGGGAGGCGCACTTCTCCCATCGCTACGACGTGCTCCCGGAGGGTTCCGGATCGCGGATCGTGTACACCGAGACCATCGAACGTGTGAACTACCTGCCTTACTGGCTCAAGCCGGGCATCCGAACGATCTTCCGTCCGTGGGTCAACCGCGCGGATCGCAAACAGCTCCGCAACCTCGCTGGGCTCGCCGAGGAGCGCGCTGCCGGTTGACCGAAACTGTCGCATGACTCCGGACCCACTTCGACGGTGCGGTCGGGTGGCGTAGAGTCCGCCGGATGGGAGGCCGCGAGCCGATCGACGTCGAGGCGCTCGTCCGTGAGAACGAGGATCTGCGCGAGCAGCGGCACGCGGTGGACGAGGTCCTTCGCGCGGTCGCGCGCTCGGAAGGGCTCCAGCCCGTGCTCGATGCGATCATCGCGGCGGCCAGGCGTCTGTGTCAGGCGGAGCACGGCCAGCTTTACCTGGCGGAGGGTGATGTCTTCCAGATCGTTTCGCAGATCTTGGGCCCATCTGCGTCATACGACTACGCCGTGGAACACCCGCATCTGCGTGACCGGACGACCATCGTCGGACGGACGGCGCTGGCCGGCGAGACGGTGCAGATCCCCGACGTCCTGGCCGACGCCGACTACTCGTTCGGGGGGCAGGCGATCGTCGGCTATCGGGCGTTGCTCGGCGTTCCGATCTTCCTGGACGACGAGCTCATCGGTGTCATCAGTGTCGGCCGAAACGTCCCGGGGTCGTTCGCGGACCCTGAAGTCGAGCTCGTCGAGACATTCGCCGATCAGGCAGCTATCGCGATCGCCAACGCGCGGTTGCTCGACACCGTGGAGCGGCAGCGGACGGAGTTGTCCCGCTTCCTCTCGCCACAGGTCGCCGCGCTCATCTCCTCGGAGGAGGGCGGGCAGTTGCTCGCAGGGCACCGCGCCTACATCACCTGCCTCTTCTCCGACCTCCGTGGCTTCACGGCGTTCGCCGAGACGGCGGCGCCCGAGGAGTTGTTCGAGGTGCTCCGCCCATATCACGAGGCGATCGGCGAGCTGATCCCGTCCTACGGCGGGACGCTTGAGCACTTCGCGGGTGACGGCATCATGGTCTTCTTCAACGACCCGCTTGCGGTCGACGACCACGAGCTTGCGGCGATCCGCCTCGCGCTTGCCGCCCAGGAGCGGTTCGAGGAGTTGGCGCGCGGATGGCGGAAGCGCGGCACGGAACTGGGACTCGGGATCGGGATCGAGGCGGGGTACGCGACGCTGGGCCGGATCGGCTTCGAGGGACGCTATGACTACGGAGCGCTCGGACCGGTGACGAACCTCGCTTCCCGGCTCAGCACCCGCGCCGCGGCAGGTCAGATCCTGATCGGCCCGAGGGTCTTCGCAGCCGTCGAGGAGACGGTCGTCACGGGTCCCGTCGGGAGCCTCGACCTGAAAGGATTCGGCCGGCCCATCCCGGCGTACGAAGTCCGAGGGCTTCGGACCGTCCCGTAGTTCCGCTCCCTCTCGTATCTCGCGGCGAGCGTGCGGCAGGCCGAGGAACGCTCGGCGGGCTGATCGAAGCCGGCCGCCCGGCCCAACGCGCCGTGGTGCGCGCCCGAAGCCCGTCCGGCATAGAGTCCTTCTCCAACGGTCCGGGCCCGGAGGGAGGGGGCGTGTCCGAGCAACCGCGAACCGCAGGATGGCCGACGACCGTCGCCGCCGGCCTGATCATCGGCGCAGTCGAGGCGCTCCTGGCCGTCTCGTTCGCCGCCCTCGTGTTCGGCGGCTACCTCGAGGATTTCATCCCCGACGGCATCGCTCTGTATCTCGGAGCGGCCGCGCTGGC
>CAVZKD010000003.1:0-50696 GCA_963775735.1 uncultured Actinomycetes bacterium
GAGAGGGACGACCGAGCTCGGTAAACCGGGGCCGGGAGGGCCTAGCTGAACGGCTTCGCGACCATCACGTAGATGAGCGCGAGCCACAGGATGCCGTCGATCGCGTTGATCACGCCGCCGATCGGGGCACGCACGAACGCCATGAGCTCCGCCGAGGGCTCGTCCTCGGGGCTCGCGTCGGCGAGCGCCTTCAGCTTGGCGGCGGTCGGGATGTGATACGCGAACGCGGTCACCAGGATGAGAGCAGCGAGCACGTAGCCGATCACCAGCCACGTTTGCGTCAGGTCGAAGTCAGCGACGATGGCCGTGACGAACCCGAACACGATGCCGAGCAGAAAGACGCCACCCCCGATCGGCGCGAAACGATCCTCGGCCGCCAGCACGCGGCGGAGCGCGCGAACGTCGCCAGAGCGCGCCACGGTCCCCGACAGCATCCCCTGCCCGACGAAGATCGACACCGCCAGGAACATCGAGGCGATGTGCAGGAACTTCCAGAAGGTCGCCGCCTCCACTTGGTCATCCTAGACCGCACTTCATGAGGCCGTCGCAGCTCCACGACCGAGAACCCAATGTCGCCCGCTGTCACCCGACTCGTCGCTGCTCGCACGGGAAGTGCACCGTCGTCCGTGGTCAGCTCATGCGGCGAGCAACCGAGCGGACGAACTCAACCACTGACGGCTCTCCGGGATCGATGAGATGACCTCCGCCTACCAGCTCGGTCCTCGAACCCGGGATCGCCGCCGCCATCCGAGCCGTGACCCGAGCGAACGCGGCGGGTGACTCCTCTGCCGCGACGAGCAGGGTCGGAACCGAGATGCGCGCGAGGTCGTCCTGAGTGGCCTCGAGGAAACCCCCTCGGAACTCCGCCAGGATCGCCGGCCCGTTGTCCACGAACATCTGCTTGGCGCGTGGCGGGAACGCCTCCCATCGATCATCGCCCGCGACGACGCGGAGGAACACCTCGGCCACGGACGCCGGGTCGCGAGCGGCCGCCTCCTCCACCGTTCGCCGTAGCCCGTCGGCCCACGCCCGGGCTTCCTCGTCGAGCGAGAGGCTCGCCGCCTCGAGCAGCACGAGAGCGCGGACGAGCTCGGGTTCGCGAAGGGCAAGCTCGATCGCCGTCTCGCCTCCGTAGCTCCTTCCGATGACGAGGGCGGGTACGGCGTCGAGCGTTCGGATGAGCGCCGCGGCATCCTCTGCCTGTTGGGCAACGTTCGTCTCGTACGGCTGCGGCCGCTCGCTGCGCGTGCACCCTCGGCGGTCGTACACGATCACCCGTCCGAGCTCCGCGAGGGCACCGATGGCGTCCTTTCGCCAGACCATGGCCGACGAGGACGTCCCGTGGATGCACACGATCGCATCGCCGCGTCCATGCTCCTCGTAGTAGAGGCGGACGCCGTTCACGTGAGCCTCGGGCATGGCGTGGACGGTTCCACCGGGGAGCGGGGCTGTCAACCGCGCATCGCGCGGAGGGTTAGTGGCGCTCGGAGTTCGCTCCGGCGAAGAAGCGGTTCCACTCGTCGAGCTTGTCCGGCAGGAACCAGCACCGGGCCCACCTGCCGTGTTCGTCGACCTCGGCGAACTGCGCGACGGTGACGCTCATCTGCTCGCCGTGACGGCGCGCCGTGATGGTGAGGAAGATCGTCACGTAGCGGTCGCCGGCGAGGACGTCGTCCACGTCGATCCGCAGGGTCCCGCCGGACACCTCGTCCATCATCGTGAAGAATCGCAGGACGCCCTCGCGCCCGCGGAACCTGCCGCTCGCCGGCGTGTCCCCGGGGGCGTACCAGACCACGTCCGCCGCGAAGCCATCGAGCAGGAGCGGGATGTCGCCGGCCGTGAACGCGCCGATCGTCTGCCGCATCCGGGTCGCGTTCGGGTGCTCCATCGTCGTCCTCAGGACCAGAACGCGTCGACCGCGTCCTGATCGTTGGCCAGGGCCCAGTACTCGGTCCAGCGCCCGTTGGGGTCGAGGGTGAGCGCCTCGGCGAGCAGGACGTCCATCCACCGCACGTCCCGGTAGGCCGACACCCTCATGAAGATCGAGGCGTGCCGGTCGTTGGCGAGGATCTCCGCGGGCTCGACCTGCAGCGTCCCGGCCGTCTCGCGCCGAACCCTGCGGAAGTAGTCGACCACGGCTTCGATCCCGATGTAGTCGCCGCTCATCTCATGGTTGCCGCCGACGTGCCACAAGATGTCGTCGGCCAGGAATCCGCGCATGGCGTCGTGGTCGCCGGAGTTATAGACCTCGATCGCGCGACGGATCATCGCGATGTTCGGGTGCTCGTGCACCGTTCCTCCATGCGGGGTAGGGCATGCACCGTACATGGCGGCGTTGGCGCTGCCCAGGGTCGCGAGGACTACAGGAAACGGCGCATGTCCGATGAGACGGTTCTCATCGGACATGCTCTCCGGGATTCGCGTCCCGAACGCTGGGTCGGACGCGGTCCTCCTTCGGTCCTACGTCTTCGGTCTACTTCTTCTTCTTCTCCGATCCGACCTCGACGGGGACGCGCTGCGTCGACCGCTTCGCCGCGCCGGGCACGACCACCTCGAGGATGCCGTCCGCGTACGTGGCCTTGACGTCGTCGATGCGGGCACCGGACGGGATGGGCAGGGCGCGTTCGAACGCCCCGTACAAGGTCTCCCGGCGGATGAATCCCTCTCGCTTCTCCTCCTCGGTCTCCTGACGCTCGCCCCTGATGTGCAGGGTGTCGTCCTCCACGGTGATCTCCAGGTCCTTTTCGGGATCGATCCCCGGCAGCTCGATCCGGATCACCACGTCGTCTCCGCGCGTCAGGACGTCCGCGGCCGGCATCCAGTCGGTCCGCCTTCCGGCGAGCGAGCCGCCGCCGCCGAAGGATTCGGCCAGGGAGCGGAACATCCGGTCGATGTCTCGCTGCCACGAGCCGGCCACGCTGCTGAACGGTTCCATGCGATCCAAGGCACCCATGCGTCTCTCCTCTCATCGAGCCTCGTGGGATGAGGCTCGCGCTTCACGCAGCGGCCGCGGTGCGGCCGTGCAGCGCCTCCTGGAGCTCTCGCTCGGCGTCCTCCGAGAGCGAGGTCTTCAGGACCGTGCCGCCGAACTGGCCGAGCGCGGCGACGGCCCGATCCGTCGTCATCTTCTCGACGATCATGAACAGCGCCGAGGTGCCGGGCTTCAGCAGGTCGCGGACACGGTCCTGGAACCCCTTGTCGATGTCCAGCTTCGAGATCGCCCCCATGACGGCGCCGAGTCCCGCGCCGATGGCGATCCCGAGGAGCGGGACGAAGAACAGGACGCCGAACAGGAACCCCCAGAACAACCCCCACGTCGCGCCGGCGGCCACCGGGTTGTGGTTGGTCGTGACGTGGAACTTGCCTTCTTGGTCTCGCACGATGACCGCGACCGCGTCGGGTTGGATGATCAGGTCTTCGGCGAGTCGTTCCACTTCCTTGGCGGCTCGAGCCGCCGTGGTCTCGTCCGGATAGCCGATCGCGATGAGATCCGCCATGGACGTTCCCCCTTCCCCTCGTGTTTGGAGCCTCGGCCGCTCCCTTCTCCCGCCTTGCAGGTTCACACGGGAAACCGATCGGCAAGATCATCTGCCGCGGGGTGGATGGGTGAGGAACGAAGGGGCAGTACCCACATGGGTCCGGCGTAAACATCCGTGTGACGATCGCCGCGAACCGGCAAGGTGCTCGGAGCGATATCCGGCGACCTACGTCACTCGTGCGGGACGAACTGATAGCTCTTGAGGTCGTCGTCCCAGGCCACCTGGACGGGGTCCACGCCCGGCCGGTCGTCGACGGCCATGAGCACGCCGTCCCGCACCTCGAGGTGGATCCCTCGGTCGTCGCTGACGGCGTCCATGGCGTGCAGGAACTCGCTCAGATGCGGGTCGATCGGCAGCATCTATCCCTCCTCGGCGGCGGGTCGAACCCGGATCTTAGGCGGCGGTGCTGCTCAGCATGCCGACCCGCTCCCGCGCCACGGGCGCCGCGAGCGCGTGGATCACGCCGGGCAGCTCGCGGATCTGATCCAGGATCGTCTCGAACGCGTCCCCCATCACGTCCGAGCGCGCGAGCGCGAGGGCGTCGTAGGGCCCGCGGACGTCCTCGGCGAACACGATCCCCGGGACCTCCCGAAGCCGGCGGGCGATCCCGCCGTTCTGTGTGGCGGTCTGCACGAGCACGTATGCGGTCATGACGCTCGAGCTCCTTCCCTGTGCCGTCCTGCCGGTCCTCTGACCCATCGTGCCCACACCCTACGTGCTTCGATGCCATTTGGCAACCCATGTCAGATTGCAGTCGCCGCCAAGTGCTATGCTGTGCCCGTGGATACGTCGGTCGGCCTCAGGGAACGGAAGAAGCTCAGGACGCGAGCGGAGCTCTCCGACGCCGCGTTCCGGCTCTTCGCGGAGCGGGGCTTCGACGAGACGACGATCGAGGACATCGTCGAGCAGGTCGAGGTGTCACCCCGGACGTTCTTCCGGTACTTCGATTCCAAGGAAGACGTGGTGATCGGCTTCTTCGACGACATGGGGCTGGAGCTCCGAGCGATGCTCGCGGACCGACCCCCGGACGAGCCACCGTTCACGGCGCTCCGAGCCGCGCTCGGATCGTTGATCGACCTGTACGAGGAGCAGGCGGATCGCGTCATGGCGGCGAAGCGGCTCGCCCACGACACCCCCGCGATCCGGGCTCGCCTGTTGGACAAGCATGCCCGGTGGGAGAACGGGGTGACGGAGGAGCTCTCGGCCCGCCTCGGCGTGGATCCCTCCGAGGACCGGCGACCGAGGTTGATCGCCGCCGTCGCGCTCGCCGCGTACTCGACGGCCGTGACCGCGTGGTGCTCGAGCGAAGGCAAGGACGATCTGCACGTGCTCGTCGACGACGCCCTCGCGATGGTCTGCGACGGGTTCGAAGGCAGCTGAGCCTTTCGAGACCGGCACCCATGGCTGTCGAAAGCGGCCTCCCCCGTTCGTCGTAGGGGTGACGGACGGACAGGCCGAGAGGCCGGAAGGAGGCATCGATGGCGGACTTCGTGCTGCTCTACAGCGGCGGGAACATGCCCGAGACCGACGACGAGAAGGCTCGCGTCATGAAGGCATGGGACGGCTGGTACACCGAGCTCGGCGGGGCCATCAAGGACGGGGGCAACCCGTTCGCGCCGGCGGCCAAGACCATCGGGGCCGATGGCAACGTGAGCGACGCGTCGGCACCGCTGTTCACCGGCTACACGATCGTCCAGGCCGACTCGCTCCAGGCCGCGACCGGCCTGGCGAAGGGCTCGCCCGTCCTGCAGGGCGGCGGCAGCGTGACCGTGTACGAGGCCTTCGACGCGATGTAGCCGTTCGAGGTGGTCGCGGGTTCGCTCCCGCGACCACCTCGGCGGTCCTATCGAGCGCGCATGCGGTTGTTGCGCGGGTTGTGCTCGAGCTCGGCGAGGTCCAGCGCCTCGAGCAGCGGCGGGACGTACATCCCGAAACGTCCTCGGAGACCCTTCTTCAGGCCGTACCAGCCCCCGACCGGGTTGTCGGGCGAGCGTCCCCACGCCTCGACCGAGCCCTCGGCTGCCGGCTTCTGCTCGTCGGCGCTGCCGAGCGGCACCCAATCACCCTCGGCCTTCAACATCGCGTGCAGATCCTCGATGCACCGGAGCTGGTAGCCGAGCTGCGTCTTGCCCACCTGACACACGAGCGCGGGCGGGTCGGCCTCCTCGTCGCGCCACATCTGGTACTCGGAGGTTCCCGGTGGCGTCTTCAACACCCAGGGGTCCTGCTTCGAACCCGTGCCCTTGGCATCCTTCATCGCAAACCCCTTTCGAACGGCCGGCCGAGTATCGGCCATCAATCGTCCTTCTGGATGACGCAGAACAGGTTGCCTTCGGGATCCGCGAGGACGACGAAGTCCTCGTCCGGCTCGGGCGTCCTGGGGTGGATCGTCGCACCCAGGCCGAGCAGCCGCTCGATCTCGGCGTCCCGGTCTTCCGTGTAGAGATCCAGATGGAGCCGGTTCTTCCCGACCCTGGGCTCGGGAACGACCTGGAGCGAGACGTTCACCTTCGAACCCGAGGGGTCGTGCAGCACGACCCAGTCGTCCTCCGGCTCGTCACGCGGCACGTAGCCCAGCGCGTCTCGCCAGAACGCGAACATGCGGTCGAAGTCGTTGCAGTCGATGACGACCGATCCGACCCGCACCCCACCCATTCACGTGCGGTGAGGATAGCCGCGGGTCCCGGTGCTCGACGCCGGACAGCCGGCTGACCCTGCTCGCCGACGCCCGAGAAGGTCTAGCATCATCCGGGGCGGGGGCAGCGACGACGGCCTGTTCGGGAACGGCGGTCCCGACACCATCCTCGGTGGAGGCGGCGACGACCTCCTCGACGGCGGCGGCGGGGACGACGTGCTTGACGGGAACGCGGGGGACGACCAGGCGGAGGGCGGCCCCGGCAACGACAGCTGCTCTGCCGAGATCGAGCAGACCTGCGAGTAGGAACCGGCGCGACCGGGCCAAGCGGTTCTCCGCGGCCGCTGATACCGAGATCGATATCGCACGCCCTGCGGTGCTCGCCACCGGCCCGACCGACCTCGAGGCACGACTCCTAGTCGAGCAGCGCGTCGAACGCCCGCAGGCTGTCACCCAATCGCTCGGACAGCGTCGTCGCGAGCCACCGGTGCAGGGCCGCAGCCAGCGCGGGGTCTTCGGCCTCCACCCGTTCGATCGACTCCCTGCTCAGCCGCAGGACCACGCTCGGCGTCTCGGCCACCACGTCCGCCGAGCGCGGGACCCCCGTGTACATCGCCATCTCGCCGACGACCACACCGGGGCGCAGCGTCCGCAGGCGCATCCGCGTCCCCTCGGGTGTCACGGTCTCGACGCTCAGCCGGCCCGATTCCAACACGAACACGTCGTCGGGCGGCTCGTCCTGACGGATCAGGACGGTCCCCGCGGAGAGCTCCCGGCGCTCGAGGTACATCCGCAGGCCGGGCGGCATGCCGCCGAGCGCGTCGCTCGACCCGTCGACGGCGACGACCGGTTCGGCGGCGGCGCCCTCGAGCAGACCCTCCTCGCACCGCTGCAGGCCGCGGTCCAGGTCGGGCTCGAACCGGACGATCCCCTCGGACTCGACGACCCCGCCGCGCTCCAGTTGCTTCCGCACCTGATCCGACGCGCCCGTGAACACGAGCTCGAACCCGTTCGCCTCGGCCAGATGCATCACCTTGACGAAGGCGACCACCGCCGAGGAGTCCACGCCGGTGACCCGGCGAAGGTCGATCACCAAGAAGCGCGGCGGCTCGGCCTCCACGCGTCTTCGGATCCGCTCGAGCAGGCTGTTGGCCGATCCGAAGAACACGAAGCCGTTCACGCGCAGGATCTGGACGGCGTCGCTCATCGTGCGCAGCGCCTCCCGCTCGACCGGAGCGCGGTCCACGTTGGAGTGGTAGGTCTCCCCGAAGGCGACTTCGCGCACCAGCTCGATCCGGCCGTAGTTGACCGCGAACAGCACCACCGCGAGCACCAGGCCGACCGCCACGCCGTCCAGGTACGCCCTGCCGATCACCACCGCCAAGATCACCAGCACGACCCCGTACTCGAGCGGGGGCAGGACCTTGCGCTTGTCCCAGACCCAGTCGACCATGAAGGCCAGGCCCAGGAACACCAGCACGCCGCCCACGATCATCCGTGGGATCAGCTCGATCACCGAGGCGCCGAAGATCACCCCGGCCAGGGGCACCGCCGCTGCGATCATGCCGGCGACCCGGGCGTCCACGCTCATGCGTTCGGCCAGGGCCGACAGGCTGAGGGCGTGGTACCCGGGGATCCCGCCCAGCGCGCCGGAGATCACGTTCAGCGCCCCGGCGTCGCGGAGCTCCCGGTTGGTGTCCAGGTCCCGGTGCAGGACGATCTCGGTCCCGGAGATGTTGAACAAGATCGCGATCGTTGCCACGAACACGGCGGTCAGGATCCCGGCCCACTGGCTGAGCACCGCCGACCAGTCGGCACCGGTGATCGCTCGAAAGGTCCACGGCTGCCACAGCCGGGCCGACTCGAAGGGCCCGAGCAGCCATCGCCCCTGCTTGGCGGCATCGATCGATGAGCCCGTCACGAGCATGCCGATCGCGAACAGCACGATCCCGATCCCGAGCACGATCGGGATGACCAAAGGCTTCTTCACCAGCCGGACGGCGACGAGCAGGATCACGCCGAAGGCGAGCGCGGGCACCCATCGCTCGAGCGTCACCGGGCTCACGAGGAGCTCGAACGTGCGGAAGTGCAGCTCCACACCGGAGGCGATGTAGATGCCGCCCTTGAAGAGCAGCCATCCGGTGCCGGCCAGGAACCCCCCGACGACCGGATACGGGACGAACCGGACCAGGTTGCCGAGCCGGAAGGTCCCGAACAAGAGGAAGATGGCGCCGCACGACACCGTCACCACCAGCGTCGCGGCCACGACGGTGAGGAAGACGTCGGGAGCCTCGCACGTGCCGACAGACGCGGTCCGGCAGATCAACACGATGTTCGCAGCCTTGTACGCCGTGCTCAGCGCCAGGATCGAAAGCACGGCCGTCGCGGCGTCCTGCACGCTGCCCACGACGCCGCGCACGCCCGCCCTCCACGCCAGGAACCCGAGCGTGAGCGCGGCCGCGACGAGGTACAGGCCGATGCCGTCGCCCAGGTGGGGAGGGGTCGCGCCGGCGAACACGAGGGCCGCGAACGCGACCGCGAGGACCACTTCGACGCCGCCGATGATCAGCCCGGCGGCGAGCTGCGCCAACCAGCCCTGCGACCGTCGCTCCTCGGACACCATCCCTCCCCTCTAGTCGAGCAAGGCGTCGAACTCCCGCAGGGTGTCGCTCAGCCGTTCCGAGAGCACACCCGCGAGCCACCGGTGCAGCGCCGAGGCCAGCTCAGGATCCTGCGCCTCGACCCGATCGATCGAGGCACGATCGAGGCGCAGGACCACGGTCGGTCCCTCGGCTACCACGTCGGCGGTGCGCGGTTCCCCCGAATACATCGCGACCTCGCCGACGACCACGCCGGGGTTGACCGAACGCACCCGCATGCGCGTGCCGTCCGGCGTCTGCATCTCCACCCGGAGCAGCCCGGACTCCAGCACGTAGACGTCGTCGGGCGACTCGCCTTGGCGGATCAACAGGGTGCCATCGGGGAGCTCCATCCGTTCGAGGTAGGCCCGCAGGCCGGAGGGCATGCCGGTGAGCGCGTCCCCGTCCGGCGTCGGGCACCTCGACCGCCTCGTCCTGCAGCAGCCCCTCCTCGCACCGCTGCAGGCCGCGGTCCAGGTCCGGCTCGAACCGCACGACCTCGGAGGCGACCATGCCCCCGCGCGCCAGCTGCCGGCGCACCGGCTCGGAGGTGCCGGTGAACACGAGCTCGAACCCGGCCGCCTCCGCCAGGTGCACCACCTTGACGAAGGACACCACCGCCGAGGAGTCCACGCCGGTGACCCGGCGCAGGTCGATCACCAAGAAGCGCGGCGGCTCGGCCTCCACGCGCTTTCGGATCCGCTCGAGCAGGCTGTTGGCCGATCCGAAGAACACGAACCCGTTCACGCGGAGGATCTGGACCCGATCTCCCATGGCGCGCAGCACCGCTCGCTGGTCCGCCGGCCGGTCGACGTTGCTGTGGTACGTCTCACCGAACGCGACCTCCCGCACGAGCTCGATCCGGCCGTAGTTGACCGCGAACAGGACGACGGCGAGCACCAGGCCGATCACCACGCCGGGCAGGAACCCCCGCCCGATGATCACCGCGAGGATCACCAGGACGACCCCGTACTCGATGGGCGGCAGGGACCGCCGCCTGTCCCACACCCACTCGACCATGAAGGAGAGGCCGAGGAACACCAGCACGCCGCCGACGATCATGCGCGGGATCAACTCGATGACCGCGGCGCCGACCACGACCGCGGCGAGCGGGACGAGCGCGGCGATGAGCCCCGCCCGGCGCGCGTTGACGCCCATGCGTTCGCCGAGCGCGCTCATGCTGAGCGCGTGGTACGCGGGGATCCCGCCGATGGCGCCCGAGACGACGTTGAGGGCGCCGGCGTCCCGGAGCTCCTCGTTCGTGTCGAGGTCCCGGTGCAGGACGAGCTCGGTCCCGCTGACGTTGAACAGGATCACGATCACGGCCACGAACACCACGGCGGCGACCCCCGCCCACTGTTCGAGCACCGCCGACCAGTCCGCGCCGGTCAGGGCTCGCAGGGTCCACGGCTCCCACGGTTGGGCCTCGTCGAACACGGTCAGGAGCAGCCACTTGCCCCCTCGCGCGCTCTCGATCGAGGAACCGGTGACGAGCATGCCGATCACGAACAGCACGACACCGATCCCGAGCACCGCCGGGATCACGAGTGCCCGCTTCACGAGCCGTGTCGCAACGAGCAGGATCACGCCGAAGGCAAGAGCCGGAACCCAGAGCTGCAGCACGGAGGGGTCCGTCAGGTCGCCGATCGTGCTCAGGGACGGCGGCACGTCCGACGCAACGTTGATGCCGCCCTTCAGGAGCAGCCACCCCGCGCCCGCGAGGAACCCGCCGACGACCGGGTACGGCACGAAGCGGATCAGGTTGGCCCGCCGGAGCACCCCGAGCACGAGGAAGATGCCGCCGCAGAGGACGGTCACCACCAGGGTGGCGGCGACGACGGTGAGGAAGGCGCGTTCGGGGCTTCCGTACGCGCTCACCGCCGTGCTCGCGGCGACGACCGCCAGCACGGCCGCGGTCGCCGCCTGCATGCCGCCGACGACTCCGCGGGTGCCCGCCCTCCAGGCGAAGATCGCGAGCGTCAGCGCGGCCGCCCCGAGATAGAGAGCGATGCCGTCGGCGATGAAATCCTCGAGGTAGCCGCCGAACACGAGGGCGGCGAACGAGACCGCGAGCACCGCCTCGACCGCGCCGATCGATCACGCCGGCGGCGACGGTCGCCGGCCACCCTGCGGTTCGCGGCTGCTCGGACACGCCCCTCCCTCCGGGCCCGGACCGTTGGAAGAAGGACTCTATGCGGAACGGCGTCCGGGCGTGCATCGCGGCGCGTCCGGCCGACCGCGAGCTCCGGTCAGCCGTTCGAGCGTTCCTCGGCGAGCCGCGCGAGATTCTGGAGCTGCTTCCGGTCGGCCCGGTTGACGAGCGGACGGAAGATCGGGCGGGCTATCAGATTGAGCCAGTAGGGCGTGTAGTTCGCGCGTTCGACCGTCTCGGTGTACACGATCTTGGAGCCGGCGCCGTCGGGTTCGATGTCGTACCGATGGGAGAAGTGCGCCTCCCAGGGCTCCCCGCGCTTGCGGTCGAGATGGGAGTCCGTCTCGATCGTGAACCGGGTCGGCCGCGAGGCCTCCCTGACGACCGAGCGATCGTGGAACGTGCCGTTGTCCGTGGCACCGCTCGAGGTGAACGTCGTACCCACGGTCGCCGTCCCCGCCGGTGCGTCGAGTTCGAGCAGCTTGAAGGTGTCGCTGCTCGCGCGTTCGCCGGACCACTCGAGGTGCGCTCGCAGGTCGGCGATCGTGTCGTACACGACCTCCGCGACGCCTTCGAGGTCGCGGACGTCTGGGTTCGGAACGGGCGGAAACGTCGCGCCATCGCCACCCTCCCTGGACGGGCGATGATGATAGCGAGTGGTGACGGCGAAGGATCGTCGACCCCCGCCGTAGACCTTCCGCGCGACTTGCCCACCGAGACGAAGATCCCGGATGAGCACGTAAGCGACTCTGGCCTCCCGCGTGTTCATGCGCCAGGATGAAGGCCCTGCCGCACGCGCTGCCCGTGAGCGACCCGAGGGAGGCTCGGGTGGGTGAACCGCTCAGCTTCGAGGCGTTCTTCGAGGATCATCGCTCGAGGCTGTTCGGGGCCATGTGCCTGGTGACCGGGAACAGGCCCGAGGCGGAAGAGATCGTCCAGGACGCGTTCCTGCGGCTGTGGGAGCGGTGGGACCGCGTCGCGACGCTCGAAGAACTCCTGCCGGGTTCCTCTACAGGACCGCCATGAACGTGTTCCGAAACCGCGCGCGGCGAGCCGCGCTCGCGGTTCGGCGGGGCCTTCGGCTCACCCCGAACGTCGACGACCTCGCCGCCGTCGAGGATCGCGACGAGATGGTCCGGCTCATGCGCGCGATGACGCCGCACCAGCGCGCGGCCCTCGTCCTGACGGGCTACCTCGGGTACTCGTCTGAGGAAGCAGCCAAGGTGCTCGGCGTGCGCGCGTCCACGGTCCGCGCCCTCGCGACCAAAGGGAGGGCCACGGCTCGAGCGACGGTGGAGGGAGGGCGATGATCGATCAGCGGGACCGCTTCGAGCGCGCCTTCGGGTTGTTCGAGATGCCCGAGCCCGCGATCGACCGGCTGTTCCGACGCCACGAACGCAACCAGCGCCATCGAAGGATACGCCGCCGGCGCGGTGGCGCTGGTGCTCGCGACCGCGGTGGCGGTCGGGCTCCTCGGTGCCCTCTCGCTCGATCGTTCGACGCCGGCCGACCAGGTTCCGCCGCCCACCGACCGGGACGCAGCCCGGCTCGTGCCGGCATCGATCGGGACCGCCATCTTGACCGAGGACGGGTGCGCGTTCGGATCGACGGTGGACACGATCGACGCGGGTCTGGTGCAGGTGGTCGTCGTCAACGAGGGCGACGCACGGGGCGCGTTCGACCTCGTGCGCTTCGAACCCGGGCGACTGTCGTACGAGGAGTTCGCGGCGCACATCGCGAAGCAACGGCGGCGCGCCGAGGCCGGCAAGCCGCTCCCCGACGGCGGGCGCGGGCCGTTCCAGACACTCGGCCTCCCGAAGTTCGCCGGCGTCCTCATCCACGAACAGGTCGGGAAGGGGAGGTCAGAGCGCATGACCGGGACGGTCTATCCGGGGACGTACGCGATCGTGTGTTTCCGTACCTTCGACGGCGCCTCGGAGCTGCGGCCCTTCTCGGTCGACGGCCCCATCCAGGTGCGGTAGCAGAGCTGGCAGCGATGTTCCGAGAGGAGAAGGAACCGTGAAGCGGGATCGGAAGCGACAGCGATGGGCACGGACGCTCCTGCTCCTGACGGTCACCTTCGTCGCGAGCGCGTGCGGCGCGAACGACGGCGCGGGTGCGGGCTCGCCGACAGGAAGCCGACCCACCGACGGGATGCAGCCGGCATCGAGCCCTTCGCCCACGCCGATGACGGTCTCCGAGGATGAGGTGGCCGAGGCCGATCTCGTTGTCTTCACGGGTGAAGCGCCCCAGGGAACCGACAACGGTGGGTACGGATTCGAAGAAGAGGGGATCTCGTCGCCGGGCCCGACGATCACGGTGCCCGCTGGCGAACCCCTCACGCTCGTCCTGCAGAACATCAGCGAGGAGTTCATCCCCCACGATCTCGCCGTCGTCGACAGGAAGGACGAGTCCGCGACGCCCCTGTGGGGTTCGCAGACCTCGACGATCGACCCGGGCGAGTCCACGCTCGTCACGTTCACGCCGGAAGCACCGGGGACGTACTTCTACATCTGCTCGTTGCTCGGACACCTGAGTGGTCACGGGATGTGGGGCCGCTTCGTCGTGGAATAGCTCGGTGGCGGATCGCCGAGACCTGGATCTTCGACCCTCTCGCCGAGACCCACGGTCCGAGCTCGCCTGACCGCTCGACGCGCTGCAGCAGGTCGCCTCGCCGGCGCGTCCTTATTAGTGTGAGTGGCAGGGAGGGCACCACGGTGAGCGTCGAGCAGGCTCAGGCCCAAGTCTCGACGCGCACGCGCCTCGCCGAGCTCTACCTGCGGCACTCGCCCGCCGGCCTGCGACTCGCGTACCTCCTCACCGGCGACCGCACGCTCGCGGAGGACCTCATGCAAGAGGCGTTCGCGAGGCTCATCGCGCGCCTGCGCCACCTACGCGACCCCGCAGCGTTCGACGCGTACCTACGACGGACGATCGTGAACCTGTCGACGAGCCACCTGCGTCACCGAGCCGTCGAGCGCGCCTATCTCGACCGCGAGGCACCGCGAGCGAGTAGCGAAACCCGAGAACCCGACGTCGCGACCCACGAGGCGATGCGACGCGCACTGCTCTCGCTGCCCGAGCGGCAGCGCGCCGCCATCGTCCTGCGCTTCTACGAGGACCTCACCGAACAGGAGACCGCCGACGTGCTCCGCTGCCGCCCCGGGACCGTGCGCTCGCTCGTGTCCCGTGGGATGACGGCCCTGCGCAACGACCTCCGCGAGGGCGACGATGAGTAGCGACCTTCGCGAGCGCGACGTCCGCGAGTTCCTCGATCGGATGGCCGCCGAGATGGCCACCCCGATGCAGGTCCCGCCCGGAGCGATGCGTCGCGTCCGCGGCAGGCTGGCTCGGACAGCGATCGCGGGTGTGCTCGTCGTGATCCTCGTCGCTGTGGGCTCGATCGGTGGGGTCCGCGCGCTGCTGCGTGCCGAGCCGACGCGGCCCGCGGACGACACGCAGCACGATCCGATCGTCGCGATCCCGATCGCCGCGGGCGATCCGATCGACGTCGCCGTCGGGGAGGGAGCCGTGTGGGTCTCGGGCCACGGCGTCTTCCGCATCGACCCGGCCACCGCCGAGATCGTCGCGTCCTTCCCGAGCCAGGGCCCCAGGCTTGGCTCTCGCCTGGCGGTCGGCGAGGGCGCAGTGTGGGTCTCGGGCGGGGCGTTCGACGGAGAGATCGTGCGGATCGACCCGGAGACGAACGAGATCGTCGCGACGATCCACACGGGTACCTACAAGGACCCGTACGCGCTTGCGGTCGGCGCCGGCTCCCTTTGGGCCACGACGCATGGAGACGCCACGCTCCTTCGCATCGACCCCGCGACGAACGGAGTGGAGACCATCGAGGTACCCGAGGCCATCACGGTTGGAGGGACGCCAGCGGCCGTGCACGGCGTGGCAGTCCTCGACGGGAGAGTCTGGATGCAAGGCAGTCCCTGGGACGACGGCTACGGCGACTTGTTCGGGATCGCGGCCGACACCCTCGGATCCTGGGAGCACGTCGAGGTCAGGGTCTACGACCAGATCTGGGCGGGGTTCGGGTCGATCTGGGCGTTCCAGCACGACGGGTGGGTCGTGCGGGTGGACCCAACGAGCGGCGCCGAGATCGCCCGGATCCGGATCCGCGCGGTGGAGAGTCTCGACAACTTCCGCCTCGCGATCGGGGAGGACGCCGTGTGGGTCGCGGATGGCATCTCTCTGTATCGGATAGACCCCGCCACGGATGCGATCGTCGCGACGCTCCCGTTCAACGAGTCGGTCGAGGGTCTGGCCGCGGGCGAGGGAGCGGTATGGGCGACCGACGGAACCGAGACGGTCTATCGCATCGATCCGAGCGCGTTCTCCGAGGCCCAGAGCCCCGCGACGGAAGACGGGGAGGCGAATGACGGTGGCGGGTAGCGGGAAGGGCGTGATCAGGTTGCTCGCTATCACGCTCCTCCTCGGCGCGTGCAGGGACGAAGAGCCCGTCAGCACACCCGATCCAACCACTTCTACCGAAGCAGCGACCATGGAGACGGTGGGCACGTTCACGTTCACGAGCTCCACCTGCGCCTACGAGGGACCGGGGAGGATCCCCGAGGGAGAGGTCTTGTTCTCGCTGCTCAGCGAGGGCGGCCCGGCCGAATTCGATCTGTGGAAGCTGGACGAGGGCTACGACTACGAGGAGCTCGTCGCGCACGTCGCCGAGGAGGTGAGCCGACAGGAGGAGGGACTCCCCGGGCTCGGCCATCCGGACTTCGCGAAGCTTGTGGCGGAGGCTTCGACGGACAGCGAAGGCGAGGGGACGATGACGACCTCCATCGATGTCGGCGAGTACGGGATGGCCTGCATCCGGTTCGAGAGCGACAGAACCATCGTCGCAGCGGGTCCATTCGAGGTCGAGCCGGTCACGTAGGACAGATCGAGGTGGGAGTCAAGTCGCGCCGCGAGCGCAGACGGCGTCCATCTCGTTCGCGAGCGCAACGCCGGTGTGTCCCGCGGTGTTCTCTCTCTGACACGCGCGATACCGAAATCGAGATCGTCGATCTGGAATCGTGGAGGCAACGTTTCGTGTTCCCCGTGGATCCATCTTCCAGATGGACGAACCGGTCGAGCTCGGGAGGGTGATCCGCAGGCTCGACGAGAGAACCGCTACTCGATGTAGCCGAGACCGCGGAGGTGCTCCTCCATCTCGTCGGCCTCGGTGTCGCTGACCGCGGAGGCGACGTCGCCGCTCGGCATGCCGGGGATCTGCACGGCGGGCTTCGAGGCTCGGCCTGCGAGACCTTCGCGTCCGAGCCCACGACCTCGTGCAGCACGCGGCCGGTGTGCTCGATCGAGGCAGGCGCGCCGAGCGCGGCCAGGATCGTCGGGGCCATGTCCACCAGCAGCGGCGGCTGCTCGAACGCCTTCACGTTCGGCCCGGCCGCCACGATCACGCCCTCGAGCCGGTGGTCGCCGCTGATCCAGTCGGCGTCCTCGAGCGCGGACTTCGCGTGCGTGAGCGAGTACTGCTCGGCCGGCTCCATCAGGATGTCGGGCGCCGTGTCGGCGTGCTTGCCCTTGAAGATCTCCTCGCGCCGGTAGATCGCCTTGACGGGCTTCCGGCCGGTCTTGGGGTCGACGAAGCTCGACAGCGCGTCCATCACCTGGTCGCGCACCTTCTCGAAATCGGCCGGGTCGACGATGCCGTCGGGCTCGCGCCCGGCCAGGTTGATCGAGACGCCCTCGCCCGTCGAGCGGATCGTCGTGAACGCCTTGGTCTTGGACCAGTTCACCGACTGCGGCAGCGAGACCTTCCCGTGCAGGCCGAGCCTGTCGTAGGCCTTGCGCGCGAACTTGCGCACCGGCCCCCACTGCATCGGCCCGAAGACCACGTTCGACGCGCTGAACTCGAGGAAGCCGAACTTCTTCAGCAGGTGGTCCATGTGGATCGTGCGCGTGACCGACTGGAACCCGTGGTCCGAGATGAACAGGACGAGGTCGTCGGGCCGCGTGCGCGAGACGAGCTGCTCGTGGGTCTTCTAGCCGGAGCTGGGGACGGCCGAACACGACTCGACGTGCAGGTACTGACGGCACTCTTCGTCCGTCAGCGAACGCGTGACCTCATCTCGCGCGATCTCGAGCAGGTCGTCGATGTCGAGGGCCCAGACGCGGACGATGAAGTCAAACCGGCCCGATGAGACGAGCATCGAGCCATCCGGACTGAAGTCGACGAAGTTCCCGTAGTCGTGGCCTCGAAGGACCAACAGCTCGCTTCCGGTGGCCGCGTCGAACAGCCTGACCGTGCCGTCCGGCATGCTCGCGGCGATCCGGGTGCCATCCGGGCTGAACGCGACCTTGTTCGCTGCGGTGCCGGCAAGGGCTGCAAGGCGGGTTCCGCTCTCCACGTCCCAGACCTCCGCCGGCCCGTCCCGACGCGCGGTAACGAGTCGACCGCCCTCGGGGGCGAAGGCGAAATCGCGGCCGCCGAAACCGTGGATCGTGCTCACGACCGCGTCCAGCTCGAGATCCCAGATCGTGATGTGCGGCTCCAGACCCGCAACCTCTCCGGTTGGCCTGGCGGCCACCGCCACGGAGCGGCCGTCGGGGCTGAACAGCGCTCCCAGGACCTCGTAGCCGTCGTCCTCGCGGAGGACGCGGATCTCCCGGCCCGTACGGTCGACGATCCTCGCCCACCCGTGGAGGCTCGCCAAGAGCAGCTGCGTCCCGTCCGGGCTCCAGTCGACGAGCGAGACCAGCTCTTCCCCGGGGACTGAGAACAGTTGCTCCCCCGACGCGACGTCCCAGACGCCCGCCTTTCCCTCGCCGGACATCGCCGCGACCGCCTCCCCTCCAGGGCTCACGTCGAACTGCCCCTGCGCGAACTCGAAGCGCCAGCCCCCCGGCCCGAAACGACGGACGGCTCGTCCTGTTCTGAGATCCCAGATCGCGATGTAGTCGCGGCCCCACACAACCGTCACGATCTGTGCGCCGCCCCGCGTGAAGGCGACGTCGCTGAAGTGCGCGTTCGTCGGAAAGTTCGCGACCTCCGCATCGCCCGAGACGCCGACGTCCCAGATCTTCGTGGTGCCGGCGTCGGACGTGATCAGCCTCGACCCGTCGGGGGAGAAGGCTACGCTCGTCGATCTCCCCGTTCGCGAATCGAGGCGACAGGGACATGACCTCCTCGGCTCGATCGTCCTCGATGCTCCACACCTTCGCGGTCGCGTTGCCGCCCGCCGCCACGCGCCTGGAGTCGGGGGCCCAGCCAAGGCTGTGCACCCACTCGTCGTAGGGGAGGTCGAACCGCAAACGCCCGGTCCCGGCATCGATCACCGCGGCGCCGAAGTACCCGCCGATCGCGATCGATCGACCGTCCGGGCTCCAGCTGACAGAATCCAGGTCGCCCTCGGCCACGCGGAGCTCGCGGCCGGTGCCCAGGTCCACCAGGACGGTTCGGTCTCCTCCCGCGACGGCCACCCGGCGGAGGTCCGGACTAAAGGCCAGGGGTCCCGGGGGAACCGAGGCGGTGAGGATCAGTTGGCCGGTCGCTGCGTTCGCGATCATCACGCTCGCGTCGGCCTCCCACACGGCACCCACGAGCGATCCCTCTTCATCGAACGCCGGCGATAGCGCGCGGCCGATGTGCTGGACGCTCGACCGGAGCTCGCCGCTCGAAGCGGTCCACACGTTCAGCGTCCCATCGCTGCCGGTCGTCGCCAGTTTCGACCCGTCGCGACTGAACGCGATACCCGTAACGTCCCCGTTGTGGGCTTCGAGCGAGCGCACGAGCGCCCCGGTCTCCGCGTCTCTGATCTCGACGGCCCCGTCCCCGTCCGCACGTTCGACAGCGAACACCCCCTCGGGGCTCCACGCGACCGACCCGCCGACGCCCGGCACGGTCAGCTCGATCCTGGACGCGCCGACCGCCTGGTGGAGTGCGTCCTCGGCCTCGGGAAGGGGTGTGCCGTCGACGGATCTCGTCCGTTCGATCGCCTCGATCGCGAGCAGGATCGAGAGCTCCGGGTCGGCCTCCAGGTTGGCTATCGCCCCGCCCACAAGCTCGCGCGCCCCGGCGATCACCGCCTCACGCTCGGCTCGATCGCTCTGGTTGGTCGCGACCAAGGTGAGACCTGCGGCGACGAGCGCGGCCACCGCGAACACCGCGACCGCGGATCTGAGTCGCCGGAGCGAGCGCCGTTCGAGGGCTTGCTCGCGTGAGACCCGTTGGGCTTCGCTGGCTCGCTCCGCCTCGGCGAGCTCGAGGCTTGCGTCGAGGAACTCTCGCTCGGACTGGGCGAGCGAGAGCGTGGTCGTCGCGCCCCACGTGGAAAGCTGTTCCAGCCGCGAGCCCCGGAGCAGGAAGCTCGGGTCGCGGCCGGCCGCCTCCCATTCGGCCGCCGCGCGCGGCCAGTCGACGCTCCGTGCGCAGATCGTCCCTGGCCGAGTCGATCCAGCCGCGGAGCCGCCCCCACTCGCGAAGCAGCGCCTCGTGTGCGACCTCGACCGTGGGCTCCCGCGAATCCGGATCGCGGTCGAGGGACAGCAGCCGGTGCCTGCCGTACGCCTCGATCACGCCGTTCAGCGCGCGCCCGTCGACCCCGAGTCGGTCGAGCTCGGACCGGCCCACCCGTCGCCGCGTATCCTCGCTCCCCTCGCCGAGCGCGACCAGGCGCAGGAACAGCTGCTCCGCGGCCTGCTTACCGGCCGCGTTCATCCCCTCGTACAGCTGCTCGGCGCGGCGGGCGAGCGCGCCCGATACCCCGCCGATCTCCCGGTACGCCTGGGCCGACAAGGTCGCGGTGCTGCGGCCGTCGAACACCTCGGTCATCGCGTACTGCAGGAGCGGCAGGGCGCCTGGCTGCTCGGCGACGTCGGCGACGACCTGAGCGACGAGGGCCGGTTCGACCGTCACCCCGACGTTCTCGGCCGGACCGGCGATCGCGCGCTCGAGCTCCTGCGGCGACAGCGGTACGACCGGTTCGGTGCGTGCGCGCATCAGCTCGGCGAACCCGCTGTACGCGAGCGGTCGGTCGTAGAAATCGGCCCGCAGCGTGGCAACGGCAACGAGCCGGGAGTCCGGATCGGCGACGGCCGATCGCACGCCGTCGAGGAAGCGACGCCGCTCACGTTCGTCCTCGACGAGCGTGAACACCTCCTCGAGCTGATCCAGGACCAGGACGAGCTGAGAGCCGTCGGCGGGAAGCGCCTGCTGGACCGCGCGATGGAGCCCGTGTTCGTCGCCTTCGAGCAGCTCGAGCAGCGACGGAGGCGCCTTGACGGCGACCCGGAGGATCGCCGCCTCGAGCTCCTCGAGCGGGTGCGGCCCCGGCGCCATCTCGACGTAGAACCATCCCGCCGAACCATCGACCGCGCCTCCACGCAACGCGGGGACGAGGCCTGCTCGGACGGCCGACGACTTGCCGCTGCCAGACGGGCCGACGACCGCGAGGAAGCGGGAGCCCTCCACGTCTTCACGCAGCCGGGCGACGAGCCGCTCGACCAGCGCCTCGCGCCCGAAGAAATCGACGGCGTCGGCCTCCACGAACGGACGGAGTCCCTTGAACGGGTTGGTCGCGCCCTCGGTGGCTGCGACCCGGTCCAGATCCGGCCCGAGGGACGTCCGGAGCGCGGCCGCGAGTGCCGGAGCGTCCGGGAATCGAAGGGCCGGGTCCTTCGCCGTCGCCTGTGCGATGACGTCGTCGACGGCGGCGGGGAGCGCGGGACGGTCGGCACGCACCGACGGGAGCGGATCGTGCAAGCTCCGCTCGAGCAAGGTGGCGATCGATCCGTCGGGGAACGGATGTCGGCCGGTGAGTCCCTCGAACACCATGACCCCGAGGGCGTACACGTCGGTCCGAGGCGAGACGGCGTCACCGCGGATCTGCTCCGGGGACAGGTAGGCCGGCGTGCCGAGCGGACCGGTCCGCGTCTTCCGTGGATCGGAGATGTCCTTGGCGATGCCGAAGTCGCTGAGGTACGCGTTGCCCTCCTCGTCGAGCAGCACGTTCTCGGGCTTGACGTCGCGATGGACGATCCCCTGGCGGTGCGCGGCTGCCAGCGCTTGCGAGATCTGATCGACGAGGTCTGCGAGCTCCTCGGGCGCGATCGCGCGGCCGCCCTCCAGACGCTGCCGAAGGCTCCCGTGGCTGAGGTATCGCATCACGAGGTAGGCGCCGTCGGGGTCGCGCCAGTAGTCGTAGAGCGGGACGATGTGCGGATGCTCCAGGCGCGCGACGATCTGCGCCTCCGCCTCGAAGCGCCGGACGAACTCGGGGTCGTTCGCGAGCTCGGGGTTGATCGCCTTGACCGCGACCTCGCGGCCGACGTGGGGCTGGATCGCGCGATGCACGACGCCGAAGGAGCCCTCGCCGATCCGCTCGAGGAGGCGGTACCCGCGGAGGGGTTCGCCTTGCAGGTCGAGCTCCGGGTCGTGGCGAAGGATCCTCTCGTGCAGGGTCTGGAGCTCTGCGGTCGGATCGATCCCGAGCTCGTCGGCCAGCATCTCCCGAGCACGTTGGAAGGCCTTCAGCGCGTCGGCCTGGCGGCCGGAGCGGTAGAGCGCGAGCATCAGGTGCCCCCACACCCGCTCGCGCAGCGGATGGGCCGCCGCCATCGCCTCGAGCTGTCCGACGACGTCGACGTGCCGACCGAGCGCGAGCTCGGCCTCGATCTTCTCCTCGGTCGCCTGGAGCCGAAGCTCCTCGAGCCGGGCGATCTCTCCGGTCAGCGAGGCTTCGGCGGCGAAGTCGGCCAGCGCCGGACCGCGCCAGAGCTCGAGCGCCTCGGTGAGCGTTCGCACGCCGGTTCTCGGTTCGTACGTCCCGCGCCTGACATCGCTCAGGAGTCGCTCGAAGCGGAGTGAGTCCACCTCGTTCGGATCGGCTTGCAGCAGGTACCCAGGCGGGCGGCTCTCGATCGCGTCGGTCCCGAGCACCGACCGCAGCCGCGAGACGATGACCTGGAGCGCGGCCTTGGGCGTTTCGGGGAGCTCCTCGCCCCAGACCGCGTCGATCAGGTGGCCGGCGGGGACCACCTGGTTCGCCGAGAGCGCCAGGTGCGCGAGAACCAGCCGTTGCTTCGGGCCCCCGAGCGGGAGCGGGCCGTCCCCGTCGGAGACCTCGAGCGGTCCGAGGACCCCGAAACGCACGGGCCGACGGTACCCCTGTCCCGATGTGCGCGCGACCCCCCGCTCACCCTTCTTCACCGGATCCACGTAGGCAGGGTGCATCGCGGCGCTTTCAGCCGACTTTCAGCCGAGCCGGCCCTCTCGGACGGGGTCCTCTGAAAGCAGCCTGCAAGCAGCCGAAAGCCCATCGAAAGGGTCGGCGCTCATGGTGCTGAGCGACGACGCCGCTCGGATGACGCGGCGAGACAGGGAGGAGGGCACAGATGATGAGGAAGGTGAGCGTCGGGGTGATCGCGACAGCGCTCCTGCTGTCGGGAGGACTGGTCGGCGTCTCGTTCGCGGGAGCAGGTGGCATCGACCGAGCCCCAGGTGATCGAGCTATCGCTCGAGCTCTGCGGCGACTCGTGTCGAGGGCTTCGAACTGCAGGATCCCATCTTCGGGCGACGCGGAACCGCGATGGATCGTGGTGTCCGATGACCCGCTCTTCGATGTGGACGGCACCAGGGTCGGGCATCAGAGCCAACAGTGCACGGTCTCGTACGGACGCAACGACAAGGGAGGGACCCCCTGGCGTCTGCACCAACGTGATCACGCTCAAGGCGGGCCCGCACACCCAGCCCGGAACGGTGGTGACCACGGGCATCTACAACTTCGGCGGCGAGACGTACGCGGTCACCGGCGGGACCGGGGCCTACGAGAACGTTCGCGGATACGCCACGATGGTGGTCGTCGATGACCGCGAGGTTCTCACTCTCAACCTGATCCCGTAACGGTACTTCCGACGATCGGCATCGATGGACCCGATGGGAGGTCGTTTCCGTTCCGTGTTGATGGCGATCACGTTGATCGTGGTCGTGGCCCTGATCGTCATCGGCATCGTGCGGATCTGGCAGACGTAGTCGAACACACACGGTCACGCAGACCCTAGGAGGGAAGATGTTTCGAAAGACCACAACGAGACGGACCGCGATCAGCGTGATCTCGGGGCTGGTCCTGGTCGCTCTCGCGGTCGGAACGCCCGCGAGGGGTGGCACGAACGACATAGTGCAAGTGCGGAACCGAACCATATCGGATGCGCTCCCGAACCTGCCGAACTCGGCCGACAGCGTCATCGAGTGGAACGCCAACGCCCAAGCGGCCATCATCGCCACGGCCGGGCAGGGTCCGACCGTCGCGTACCTGCATCTCGCGATGGTCCAGGGCGCCGTCTACGACGCGGTGAACGCGATCGAGGGGGGCTACGAGCCCTACCTCGGAGCTCCGCCCATGGCTGATCCGGGGGACTCGTCGCCGGCGGCGGCCGCGCAGGCGGCGCACGACGTGCTGGTCGGCCTGTTCCCAGCTCAGCAGGCGACCCTCGACGCGAAGCTCGCCACCACGCTTGTCGGGATCCCCGACGGCCCCGCCGAGACCGGCGGGATCGAGGTCGGTGCCAGCGGCAGCTGCCGCGATGCTCACGGCCAGGACCAACGACGGGAGGTTCACTCCGTTCACGGTGATCCAAGGAACGCAAGCGGGAGAGTGGCGCTCGACCGCGTTCCTTCCGAACGGCAATCCCGTCGTCGAACCGGCCCCGTGGGTCGGCAACGTGAAGCCGTTCATCGTGCCGGACGTGACCGCGTTGCGCTCGGACGGCCCGAACGCGCTCGCGAGCGATGCGTACGCGGAGGACTTCAACGAGGTCAAGGCACTCGGATCGCTCACGAGCTCCATCCGCACGGACGATCAGAAGGACGCCGCGCTCTTCTGGCAGGCCAACGGTGCCGGGTTGTTCAACGCGATCTTCCGTCAGCTCGCCGAGACGCAGGACCTCGACATCGCCGAGGCGGCTCGGATGTTCGCGATGGCGGACCTCGCCGGAGCGGACGGCGCGATCGCGTGCTGGGACGACAAGTACTACTACCGGTTCTGGCGGCCGATCACGGCGATCCGCCTGGCGGGCACCGATGGGAACCCGGCGACCCAGGCCGATGCGGACTGGGTGCCGTTGTTCACCACCCCGGCGTTCCCCGAGCACCCGTCGGGGCACACCTGCATCAGCGGTGCGGTGGTGCGGACGCTGCAGGACTTCTTCGGGACTGACAAGGTCGCGTTCAGCACGTTCAGCAGCTTCTCCAATACGACGAGGGAGCTTCGACCGCTTCTCCGAGGCGATCAAGGAGATCATCGGCGCGCGGGTGTGGGCGGGGATCCACTTCCGCACGGCGGACGTCCAGGGCAGCCGTGATGGGGAAGAAGATCTCGCACTGTCTCGGGAAGCACTACTTCGCGCCGACCGAAGCGACGTAGGGGCGTTTGACTGGCTGGCTCGGCGGCTCGGCACGACGGCTACCCGTCGGGCCAGCCCGGTCGGCTGCCTCAAGCGATCCTGCTGCCGCGACTACTCGAGGTAGCCGAGACCGCGGAGGTGCTCCTCCATCTCGTCGGCCTCGGTGTCGCTGACGCTCGACTCCTCGTCGCCGGTCGGCATGCCGGGGATCTGCACGGCCGGCTTCGAGGCTCGGCCTGCGAGACCTTCGCGTCCGCGCCCACGACCTCGTGCAGCACGCGGCCCGGTGTGCTCGATCGAGGCGGGCGCGTCGAGCGCGGCCAGGATCGTCGGGGCCATGTCGACCAGCAGCGGCGGCTGCTCGAACGGCTTCACGTTCGGCCCCGCCGCCACGATCACGCCCTCGAGCCGGTGGTCGCCGCTGATCCAGTCGGCGTCCTCGAGCGCGGACTTCGCGTGGGTGAGCGAGTACTGCTCGGCCGGCTCCATCAGGATGTCGGGCGCGGTGTCGGCGTGCTTGCCCTTGAAGATCTCCTCGCGCCGGTAGATCGCCTTGACGGGCTTGCGGCCGGTCTTGGGGTCGACGAAGCTCGAGAGCGCGTCCATCACCTGGTCGCGCACCTTCTCGAAATCGGCCGGGTCGACGATGCCGTCGGGCTCGCGCCCGGCCAGGTTGATCGAGACGCCCTCACCCGTCGAGCGGATCGTCGTGAACGCCTTGGTCTTGGACCAGTTCACCGACTGCGGCAGCGAGACCTTCCCGTGCAGGCCGAGCCTGTCGTAGGCCTTGCGCGCGAACTTGCGCACCGGCCCCGAGACGACCGCTCAGTGAGGGTCTCCTAGGTGGCGCCGGCAGAGGCAGCTGCGCACGATCCGACATGCAGGTACTGGCGGCACTCCTCGTCCGTGAGCGCTCTGGTCACGTTCTCGCGGGCGATCTCGAGCAGGTCGTCGATCTCGAGCGCCCAGATCCGGAGCGTGCCGTCGCCCTGCGTCGCGAGCATCGAGCTGTCCGGACTGAAGGCCACTGGCCGCCGCTGTCGTGCGCCTGAAGGAGGAGCATCTGCTCGCCCGACCTCGCGTCGAAGACGCGCACGGTTCCATCGGGGTCGATCTCCGCGACTCGACGGCCGTCCGGGCTGATCGCAAGGTCGGAGGGACTCTCCTGGCTCGAGCGCAGGGTCAGAGACGAGGCGTTCGGTCCGCACGTCCCAGATCGTGGTTTGGGCGTTACCGATCGCGATCCTGCTCCCGTCCGCATCGAATGCGCATGACCGGCATATCGGGACCGGAAGCTCTCCGATGACCTCGTCACGCATCCAATCCCAGATCTTCACGTGCTCGCCGTGCTCGTTGTCGCTGCTCGGGAAGAGCGATGAGGCCATCTGGACCGAAAGCCACCCCCTCCAACATCGTGAAGCCGGCAGCCGGCAGGCGGCCGACCTGTCGTCCCGAGAGGTCCACGATCGTGATCGATCGCAGATCGTTCAGAGCTGCGAACCGCGCCATCCGGGCTCCAGTCGAACCCCTCAGACGACCAATCGCCGGAGAAGAGTCGGCCCCGGTCTCGACGTCCCGAACGGTCGGTTCGCAGCAATAGGGGGCCACCATCAGGGACTTCCCGTCCGGGGCGAAGGCATAGCCGAGTAAAGCGCCTTGCGGAGGTTCGAACCATCCGATCGGGCGGCGCGATCGCTCCCGGTATCGAGGTCCATGATGTTGATCGACGCCATCTGAGCCGCTCGCCACGATGTTCCGCGATGTGAACGCGACGATCTGCTGCGCGTCGGCCATCGCGGCGAACTCGGCGTCGCCCAGTCGGACCGACGTCCCAGACGTCCACGACCCTCGTCTCCGAGCCGGTCATCACGTGGGTCCCATCAGGCGAGAACGCGACGCCGGTGATCTCGCCCGGCGAGCGCTGAGAGCGTCTGCAGCTCCGTTCCACCCTGATCGGTCGATCCCCCAGACCTTGGCCGTGCCATCCGCGCTCCCCGTGACCAGCCGGGTCGAATCGGGGCCCCAGTCGACCCAGAAGGCGCCGCCGCTATGCCCTCGGAGCATGAATTCGCGTAGCGCCGTTCGCGTCCATCACCGGGACCGTGCTGTTGAAGCCGCCCGCAGCGATATGCCGCCCGTCCGGGCTCCATTCGACCGACGTGAGTCCCTCGACGATCGGGTTCGCGACCTCTTGGACGTCCGCGGTCTCCACATCGATGAGGTAGATGCCGTCACCCGCGTATCCGCTGACGGCAACGACCCGTCTCCCATCCGGACTGATCGAGACGTCGTTCACCCATCGCGGCAATGGGAGCGTCAGAACCTCGTCCGTGTTCAGGTCCACGACGAGCAACACCCCGTCCCGCTCACCGAACGGGCCGGATGCTGCTGCGACCCGCGAGCCGTCCGCGCTGAAGGACGGACCGCGTGCAACCCCCGGTCGGCCCACGGGGGGACGTGACGAGGTCGCCGCTCGACAGATCCCAGACCTTGAGCAGGCCGTCCTTTGCGGTCGTCGCCAGCATCGACCCGTCGGGGCTGAACGCGAGCCCCGGTGAGCTTCCCGTCGTGTCCGGGGAGCGAACGCACGATCTCCCCCGTCTCCTGGTCCCTGAGGTCGACGATCCCGACCGGCCGGGGGCCTTCGGACGCGAAGACCCCGCCCATCACGAAGAGCCCTGCCGGACCCCAGTCGATCGCGGCGGGCCACTCCGCGGTTGCGTCGTAGTCGTTCGAGCCCGGGATCGACGTCACGATCCGCGAGGCCATGACCGCTCGGTGGAGCGCCTCCTCGGCCTCGGCGCAGGACGGAGCCGTCGAGCGAGCTGGTTCGCTCCACTGCCTCGATCGCGAGCAGGACGCGCAGCTCGGGATCAGCCTCCAGGTTGACGACCGAAGCGGTCGCGAGCTCCCGCGCGCTCGGACACGCGTTCGCGTTCGGCGCGTCGGCCTCGCGATCCGCGCGCTCGCTCCGTCATGGTCGCGACGACCGTGAGGCCGCCGGCGACGAGCGCAGCGACCGCGAAGACGGCGACCGCCGCCCGGAGCCGCCGGACCGACCGGCGTTCGAGGACGCGCTCGCGCTCGGCGCGCTCCTCCTCGGAGGCCCGCTCGGCCTCGGCGAGCTCAAGGCTCGCGTCGAGGAACTCCCGCTCGCCGCGTGCGATCGCAAGGGTCGTCGCCGACGCCCACGTCGAGAACTGCTCCAGGCGCGAGCCGCGGAGCAAGAAGCTCGGGTCTCGCCCTCCCGCCTCCCACTCGGCCGCCGCAGCGGCGAGCCGGCGTTCGGTGCGCAGGTCGTCCCTCGCCGCGTCGATCCATGCGTGCAGCCGATCCCATTCACGCAGGAGGGCCTCGTGAGCCACCTCGACGGTGGGCTCACGCGTCTCGGGATCGCGGTCGAGCGACAGGAGCCGGCGGCGTGCGAACGAGTCGATCACCGAGTCGACGGCTCGACCGTCGACACCCATCCGGTCGAGCTCCGATCGGCTCACCCGTCGCCGCGTGTCTTCGGTCCCTTCGCCGAGCGCGACCAGGCGCAGGAACAGCTGCTCGGCAGCCTGCTTGCCCGCCGCGTCCGTCGCCTCGAACAACTGCTCGGCGCGGCGCGCGAGCGCCCCCGAGACGCCGCCGATCTCGCGGTAGGCCTGCGCAGTGAGCGCGCCGTCGCTCCGCCCGTCGAACAGCTCGGTGAGCGCGTACTGCAGCAGCGGGAGCGCGCCGGGCTGCTCGGAAACGTCCGCCACGACCTGGGCGACGAGGGAAGGTTCGACCGTCACCCCGGCGTTCTGGGCGGGGCCGGAGATCGCGCGCTCCAGCTCCTCGGGCGTCAGCGGGACGACCGGCTCGGTCCGCGCGCGTACCAGCTCGGCGAAGCCGCGGTACGCGAGCGGGCGATCGTAGAAGTCGGCGCGGAGCGTCGTCACGATCCGGACGCGGGAGTCCGGATCCGGTAACGGCCACCCGTACGCCATCCAGGAACCGCCGACGCTCGGACTCGTCCTCGACGAGCGTGAACACCTCCTCGAGCTGGTCGATCACCAGCACGAGCTCGGAGCCGGCGGGGAGCACCTGCTGGATCGCAGCGTGCAAGCCATCGTCGTCGCGCTCGAGTTGCTCCAACATCGATGTCGGCGCCTGCACGGCCACGCGGAGCAACGCCGCCTCCAGCTCCTCGAGCGGATGCGCGCCCGGCGCCATCTCCACGTAGAACCAGCCGGACGAATCCTTGAGAGCCCCGCGCCGCAGGGCAGGAACGAGGCCGGCGCGTACGGCCGACGATTTCCCGCTTCCCGAGGGGCCCACGACCGCGAGGAACCTGGATCCTTCGACGTCATCGTCGAACCGCTCGACGAGTCGCTGGACCAGCGCCTCGCGGCCGAAGAAGTCCCCGGCGTCGGCCTCGACGAACGGACGGAGCCCCTTGAACGGGTTCGGCGAGTCGGCCGCGGCTGCACCCACTTCTGCGGCCGGACCGATCGAGTCGCGGAACGCCGCGGCGAGCGCCGAGGCATCGCTGAAGCGGAGCGCCGGATCCTTCTGCGTCGCATGGGCGATGACGTCGTCGATCGCGGCCGAAAGCTCCGGTCGCGTCTCCCGGACCGGCGGGAGCGGATCGTTGAGGTTCTTCTGGAGGAGCGTGGCGATCGAACCATCCGGGAAGGGCTGACGCCCCGTCAGCGCCTCGAAGATCAGCACCCCGAGGGCGAACCCATCGGTCTGAGGCGTCACGGGTTCGCCGCGGATCTGCTCGGGCGAGAGGTACACGGGCGTCCCGAGCGGACCGGTCTTCGTCGCCTGCGGGTTGGAGACGTCCTTCGCGATCCCGAAGTCGGTCAGGTACGCGTTGCCCTCGCCATCCAACAGCACGTTCTCCGGCTTCACGTCGCGATGGACGATGCCTTGGCGGTGCGCGGTCGAAAGCGCCTGCGACACATGGTCCACGAGCACCGAGAGCTCCTCGGGAGCCATCGTTCGCTCCTCCTGGAGCCGTCGGCGCAGGCTCCCGCCGCTCAGGTAGCGCATCACCAGGTAGGCGCCGTCCGGGTCGCGCCAGTAGTCGTAGAGCGGCACGATGTGCGGGTTCTCCAGCCGCGCGATGATCTGCGCCTCGGCCTCGAACCGCCGGACGAACTCCGGGTCGTTCGCGAGCTCGGGGTTGATCGACTTGATCGCTACCTCGCGACCGACGTGCGGCTGGATCGCGCGGTGGACCACGCCGAACGACCCCTCGCCGATCTGCTCGAGGAGCCGGTAGCCGCGCAGCGGTCGCCCGTCCAGGTCCAGCGCAGCGTCGTGGCGCAGGATCTGCTCCTGCAGCTCCTGCAGGTCCCTGGTCGGATCGATCCCGAGCTCGTCGGCGAGCAGCTCTCGCGCGCGCTGGAAGGCGCCGAGCGCGTCCGCCTGGCGACCCGAGCGGTAGAGCGCCAGCATCAGCATCGCCCAGACCCGTTCGCGGAGCGGATGTGCCGACCGTGAGCGCCTCGAGCTCGGCAACGACGTCGCCGTGCTGGCCGAGCGCGAGCTGGGCGGCGATCTTCTCCTCGACCGCTTGAAGGCGAAGTTCCTCGAGGCGGGCGATCTCGCCCGACAGGGAGGGCTCGGTCGCGAGGTCGGCGAGCGCGGGTCCTCGCCACAGCTCGAGCGCCTCGTCCAGCGTGCTCACCGTCAGCCGCGGATCGACGGTGTCCCGGCGGGCCTCCCGCATCAGCTCCTCGAACAGCATCGCGTCCACCTCGTCGGGGTCTGCATGCAGGAGGTAGCCGGGCGCCCGCCCCTCGATCGCGTCCTGTCCGAGGGCCGAGCGCAGGCGTGACACGTAGACGCGGAGCGTCGCCATCGGTTCTTCGGGGAGGCTCTCGCCCCACAGGGCGTCGATCAGTCGATCGGCGGGGACGGCCTGGTTCGCGCTCAGCACGAGGTGGGCCAGGACGACGCGCTGCTTGGGTCCCCCGAGCGGGACCGGGCCATCCCCGTCGGAGACCTCAAGCGGCCCGAGGAGTCCGAAGCGCACGGGCCGACGGTACCTCCGTCCTTTCGCCGTGGAAACCCCTCCGACCTGCGTGTCCGGTTGCACCAGACCAGCCTGCCAGGGGCTGATTTCAGATCCGTTACACGGTCCCGCGCACGACATCCCGTCCTTCGGATGAAACGTGTCGTCAACCGTTCGTAACAGGACTGAAACGGCCGCGGCGGACGATCCGGGCATCGCGCAGGTCGTTGCCCCCTCGCCGGGGGCCGAGCGGAGGAGGGTAGTCATGAGCAGGAAGATCGCCGTCGGAGTGCTCTCGGGAGCGCTCCTGATGTCCGGCCTGTTCGTCGGCGTGTCCTACGGAGGGAACCCGAGCGTCACTGAGCCCACGATGCTCGAACTGGAGTGGCATACCGGAGGGAAGCGCACCCACATCCGCTTCTACCCTCTCAGGCAAGCCGAGGGATACACACCGACCGGTCCGGTGACCGGTCAGGTGACGGCGAAGAAGATGCCTCTGTTCGATGTGGACGGCAACGCGGTCGGGACCCAGTACATCGATTGTATGGCCACCGTCGATACGAGTTGGGTCTGCACCAAGTGTCAGCGTCCTCAAGGACGGTCCCTACACCGACAAGGGGACCGTGGTCGTGACCGGTGTCTCCAAACACCGAGGGGATTTCGTCAGCAGGATGGCCGTCACGGGCGGGACAGGCGCCTACGACAACGTGGGCGGCCATGTGATCGCAGGAAGGGGTCGAGGGCCATGTCACCTACACCCTCTTCCTGACCAGGTAGCGGAGGTTCTGATGGACGTCAAGCGACGAGAGAGCGACACGAACCCACCGACACCTTCGCACCGTCGAGCTTTCGGGACGAGCACGACATGGCTCACAGGTGCACTCGCGGTCGTATCCCTCCTCGCCATCGCCGCCGCGACGATCTGGGTAGCCGGACGTCCAGGAGGATCATCTCGTCGACCCGATGACGCTTCGACGCCGCACGCGACAACTCCGCCCCATCCGTCGGAGGAGGTGCTCCCAGGAGGGACGATCTCGCTCGTGGATCCGGCTACCGGGGGTCAGACGGTGGTCCTCGCAGAACGAGCTCGGGTGGCCAACGCCGAGGTCTCGCCCGACGGCGACCGTGTTGTGTATGAGCACCGGGACCGGGACGGCCGTTGGCAGATCTTCGTGCTCTCGCCACATGGCCCTCGTCGGCTGACCGATATGCCGATCGGGGCGTACGACCCCACGTGGTCACCGGACGGTGACGAGATCGCCTTCGCCGCCAGTCCGGGCCGTGGTGCGAGGACCGACATCTTCGTGATGCGACGCCGATGGCAGCCGGATCCGCCGGCTCGTCGGCACCGCCGGAGTCGACGGTGATCCCGACTGGTCTCCAGATGGCTCCCGGATCGCGTTCCACCGTCGCCCCAACCACGTCGAGAATGTGTGGAAGCGAGACCTCGGTGAGATCTGGATCGTGTCGGTTCGCACGGGCACGCTCACCCGGCTGAACCACAGAGCGTACTCCTACGGCGAGATGGACCCCACCTGGTCGCCCGACGGACGATGGATCGCCTTCAGCGCGATCGATTGCCTCATCAATGGGAGGGTGTGCAGTACCGCGCTCTGGATCATGCGGCCGAACGGCTCGGCCCAGCGCCGGCTCATCAACGCCGACCAGATCGAGAACCCGAGCTGGTCCCCCGACGGACGCTCGATCGCGTTCGAATCGAACCCTCACGCCATCGTCGGTGTGAGGTGGGACGGGAATGGAGAAGGTTACCTGCGCATGGTCGTCCTACGGACCAAGCGACCACGATCGATCGGGTTGGGAGCGGGACTCGATCAACCGAGTTGGGGGCCGGACGGGATCCTGGTGAGCCAGCCCTCGCGGTTCGGTGGGTCATGACGCCAGCGACCACCGGTCGGAGGATGTGAGCGTTCGGTCTCCTCGCACGGCCGACTACTCGATGTAGCCGAGACCGCGGAGGTGCTCCTCCATCTCGTCGGCCTCCGTGTCGCTGACCGCGGAGGCGTCGTCGCCGCTCGGCATGCCGGGGATCTGCACCGTTGGCTTCGACGGCTCGGCCTGCGAAACCTTGGCGTCCGCGCCGACGACCTCGTGCAGCACGCGGCCGGTGTGCTCGATCGTGGCGGGCGCGTCGAGCGCGGCCAGGATCGTCGGCGCCATGTCGACCAGCATCGGCGGCTGCTCGAACGCCTTCACGTTCGGCCCGGCGGCGACGATCACGCCCTCGAGCCGGTGGTCGCCGCTGATCCAGTCGGCGTCCTCGAGCGCGGTCTTCGCGTGCGTGAGCGAGTACTGCTCGGCCGGCTCCATCAGGATGTCGGGGGCCGTGTCCGCGTGCTTGCCCTTGAAGATCTCCTCGCGCCGGTAGATCGCCTTGACGGGCTTCCGGCCGGTCTTGGGGTCGACGAAGCTCGAGAGCGCGTCCATCACCTGGTCACGCACCTTCTCGAAATCGGCCGGGTCGACGATGCCGTCGGGTTCGCGCCCGGCCACGTTGATCGAGACGCCCTCACCCGTCGAGCGGATCGTCGTGAACGCCTTGGTCTTGGACCAGTTCACCGACTGCGGCAGCGAGACCTTCCCGTGCAGGCCGAGCCTGTCGTAGGCCTTGCGCGCGAACTTGCGCACCGGCCCCCACTGCATCGGCCCGAAGACCACGTTCGACGCGCTGAACTCGAGGAAGCCGAACTTCTTCAGCAGGTGATCCATGTGGATCGTGCGCGTGACCGACTGGAACCCGTGGTCCGAGATGAACAGGACCAGGTCGTCGGGCCGCGTTCGCGAGACGAACGAGCCGATCGCGTCGTCGAGCTGCGCGTAGATGTCCCGAACCTTCCAGCCGATCGGCGTCTCGCGGTTCGTCGCGGTGTCGGGGTGATCGGGCGCGACGTAGTTCGAAAGCGCGTGCTGCGTCCGGTCGACCGAGACCCACACCGACGCCATCAGGTCCCAGTCCGAATTGTCCATCAGCCACTCGGTCGCGCGGATCCGCTTGCCGCTGATCTCGAGCGCCTCGTCCAGGTACTGCTCGGGCCGGTTGCGGTATGTGGTCCAGGACATGCCGTTGATCACCCACGGCACGCCGGCCTTCTCGAGCTGTTCGGCCAGGTCGGCCGGCTGCGTGTAGGTGCGCCCCTTCGGCAGCACGCCGCCGGCGGCGATCTTGCCGTTGATCTCCGGCGGCGGGAACAGCAGCGGCACGTCGGCGTAGACCCCGACTTTCCCGGCCGCCGAAAGGTCCTCGACGAACGTCCGCTCCTTGATCGAGCGGTAGGTGACCGGGTATTGCTTGTGGGTCCCCGGCACGGTCTCGAGGATGTCGTAGACCCCATGATCGGCCGGGTCGACCCCCGTCAGGAACGATGGCCACGCCGCCCACGAGTGGGTCGGCACGGTCGAGCGCAGGACGTCCTTCTGCCCCCGGTCGATCAGGGCCTGCAGGTTCGGCAGAGCGCCCCGTTCGAGCAGGGGTTCGAGGATGCGCCAGTCGGCGCCATCCCATCCGATCAGAAGTACTCGTGGCATGCCGATTCAGTCCTTTGTCTTGGGGCCGGTCGAGTCTACCTAAGGGGCCATTCGTCGATTCCTCACCACTCAGTGATGCAGTGCCGATCAACTGGCCGCGGCCGAGACGACATCGGCCACGTTACGGAGGGACTCCCGAAGCTCATCCGGCTCTCGGACGGTGAACGGCCAGCCGAGAGAGGCGAGCATCCGAGCCGCGGCGTCGAGATCGTCGGAGTGCGCTCGCAGGAGAACCCCCTCATCGATCTGCTCCGGCTCGCCGACCCATCGCGGGATCCGGCGCCTCGCCTCCTCCAGCGTGGTATCGAACACGATCTCGAGCCGCCATCCCCACGGCGTTGCCGCGATCGAGCGCTCGACGTGCTCGACGGCGTCGAAGCCCTCCGGCGGGCCCGCGCGCTCGGGACGCAGCTCCGCCGATCGCACCCGGTCCACCCGGAATGTCCGGATCTCGCCGGAGCGTTCGTCGTCGGCCGCCAGGTACCACCTCGCGGCGTGGAACACCAAGCCGTACGGCGTCACGACCCGGTCGGCCTCCTCTCGGCCGGGGGTCGCGTACCGGATCAGGGCGCGCCGCTTCTGACGGATCGCGGCGGCGAGCGTGAGGACGACCGCGGTGGCCGGCGGCTGCTGCTCCCTCGGTGTCCAGGTCCATCCCAGGCTGCCCTCGAGGGCGCCGACTCGGTCCCGGAGCTCGGTCGGGAGCACCCGCAGGATCTTCGCGAGCGCCTCGTCCACCGCCGACCCCGCGGTCGAGATCCCGGTCTGTCGGCTGACGATGAGTCCGAGCACGACGGCCGTCGCCTCGTCGTCGGTCAGCATCAGCGGCGGGAGCTTGAAGCCCGGCCGCAAACGGTAGCCGCCGTAGGGACCGCGTTCGGTCTCGACGGGGATCCCGAGCTCCTCGAGCTTGACCGCGTAGCGACGGACGGTGCGCGGGTCGACCTCGAGCCGTTCGGCGAGCTCGCGCCCGCTCACCGTTCCCCGAGCCTGGAGGACCTCGAGCATCGCCAGGAGCCGGGTCGCCGGCCTGGACGCTCCGGATCCGTTCACGTCGCGAGGATATCTCGGGACTAGGACCGAAATCGTCCGCATCTCGCTCTAGCGTGCACCGCGGTGGCCGCGATAGACGTGGCCTGAGGGAAAAGGAGGACGTCATGCCCGACGTCACGAACGCGGAAGAGGTCCGGCCGTTCCGGATCGAGGTTTCGGACGCCGAGCTCCAGGACCTGCGCGAGCGGCTCTCGCGAACGCGGTGGCCCGACGAGCTGCCGGGCGTCGGCTGGAGTTACGGCGTCGGGCTCGACTACGTGAAGGACATGACCGAGCACTGGCAGACCTCGTTCGACTGGCGCAAGCAGGAGGCCGTGCTGAACGAGTTCCCGCAGTTCACGACGACGATCGACGGCACCGATGTGCACTTCCTGCACGTGCGCTCGCCCGAGCCGAACGCGATGCCGCTGATCCTCACCCATGGGTGGCCGGGCTCGGTCGCCGAGTTCCTCGACGTGATCGGTCCGCTGACGGATCCGGTCTCGCACGGCGGCGACCCGGCCGACGCGTTCCACCTCGTGATCCCGTCGATCCCCGGCTACGGGTTCTCGGGGCCGACGAACGACTCGGGCTGGGACAGCGTGCGCGTCGCGAAGGCGTGGGAAACGCTGATGAAGCGCCTGAGCTACGAACGGTACGGCGCCCACGGCGGCGACGCCGGCGCCCTGGTCACGCGCGAGCTCGGCATCCTCAAGCCCGAGGAGCTCGTCGGTTTGCATGTGCTGCAGATCTTCGCGTTCCCCTCGGGCGACCCCGACGAGATGGCCCGGATGGACGAGTTCGAGCAGGCGGGGATGGCGAACCTCGCGAGCTTCGACGAGCACTCCGGCTACCTGAAGATCCAGCAGACGCGGCCGCAGACGCTCGCGTTCGCGCTCACCGACTCGCCGGCCGGCCAGCTCGCCTGGAACAGCGAGCTCTTCATGGGATGGGACGGCGAGAACGTCGACAACGTGGACCGCGACCGGTTCCTCACGCACGTGTCGATCTTCTGGTTCACGACGACCGCGGGCTCGGCGGCGCGCATGTACCTCGAGGACGCGAGGTCGGGCGCCGGGTACCGGGAGGTGCCGAACGAGACGCCGACCGGCGTGTCCGTGTTCCCGTACGACTTCCGCTCAGTGCGCGCGTTCGCCGAGCGCTCGAACAACATCGTCCATTGGTCGCAGATGGATCGGGGCGGCCACTTCGCCGCATCGGACGCTCCCGACCTGTTGGTCGAGGACCTCCGCACCTTCTTCCGCCGATTCCGATAGACGAGCACGTGGGACCGACCCGCGACCCCGTGCAGATCCTTCGACATCCCGCGTGAAAGGAGTGGCGATGAGCGACGACGAGGAGCACGAACGGGCTCGAGAGAGCGCGGAGGAGGAGGCGCGGTCGGCGGAGGAGCGCGCGAAGAAGGATGCGAAGCGGCTGGAGGCCGAGGCGCTCACCGGCCCGACGGGCCAGGAAGCGCTCAGGCAGCTCGGACTGATCTACGGTGGCTTGATCCTCATCGGCCTGTACATGATGCAGCCGTTCCTCACGGCTCCATCGCTGGATACGTCGGCCAAGGTCAGCATCATCGCGTTCGCGGTGGCGATCCCGCTCCTCGCGGCACTCGTGCTGGTCAATCGGCAGGAGGCGTTCCGCGGCCGCCTGACCCCGTCCGTCACGGTCACCGTCGCCCGGGCGGTCGCCCAAGGGGCAGCCTTCGTCGGGATCGTTGCCGGGTTCTGGCATATCACATGGATCGCCGGAGTGACGTTCCTCGGTGCCGGGCTCGTCGCCGTGGGGATCCACTCGGCCGGCTACATACGCCTCGAAGGGACGAAGGAACCGACGTCCTAGGATCGAGGACCGCGGCTAGGCTGAGGCACGGAGGCCGACGAGACGTCGGACTCCCTTCTCGAGGGAGGTACCAACATGGGCATCGTGATCTACGACAAGAGCTCGTCCCTCGACGGCTTCATCGCCGGGGCCAACGTCCGACTCGAGGCCGGGCTCGGCGACGACGGTGAGCGTCTCCACGATTGGGCCTTCAAGGACTCTGCCGGCATGGAACTGATCCAACGCGAGGTCGCCCAGCTCGGCGCGGTGATCTGCGGACGCCGCACGTACGACATGTCGATCCAGTACTGGGGCGACGGCGGTCCGACCGGGGAGGCGCGCGTCCCGCTGTTCGTGCTGTCGCACGGTGTGCCCGATGACGTCCCTGAGGGCGGCGTGTACACATTCGTCGACGACCTCCAGACGGCCCTCGCGCGGGCGCGGGAGACGGCGGGCGACAGGAACATCAGCGTCATGGGCGCCGACGTCGGACGCCAGCTCCTCAACGCCGGCGCGATCGACGAGATCTCGGTGCATCTCGTGCCGGTACTGTTCGGGAGCGGCACACCGATGTTCGGCGAGGGCGTGGGCGAGCACGTCACGCTCGAGTTCGTCGGGGTGAGCGAGAGCCCGCACGCCACGCATCTGCGATATCGCGTCGTCCGCGAGGGCTGACACCCTCCGCGGGGTTGCGCCGCGACGGAGCCGGCACCTTGAGCCACACCGAGCGAGTGGCTCGTCATAGGCTTCGGCCATGGCGGAGCGGTTCTGCCTGCGCTGCGACTGGGCCGGCGAGACGGAGGAGCCCGCGTGCCCCCGGTGCGCCGCTCCCCTGTACCGGATGGGCCGTTCGGCGTCGACGCCGGCTCCGCCGGAAGTCCCCCGGCTCGCCCCGGTCTGTCCGAATTCCCGGGGACGCGCGGCGCGCCCCTCGAGGGTTCTGCAAGCGAGGGCGACCGGGACGAGGCCGTCCTTCCATCGGTCGCCACCGCCGAGCACGGGCGCTGGCGGGTCGTCGCTCTCGCCCTCACGCTCACGGCGGTCGTCGCCTTCGCGCTGACGCGGGGTGGCGAGCCCGACCCCGGGGGTCAGGACCAGGCTCGAGCAGACCCGGAGACAGCCGCGGATCCTGCTTTCCACAGCCTGCCGAACAACCCGTCGCCGGCCCCACCACCTCAGTGCTCCGGCGGTGCCACGACGCCGACCGCACCCGAGCCCGCCGACGGCGTGCCGGCCGCCACGGCCGACTACTACTTCCAGGGCTCGCTCGAAAGCAGCCTGGGAACCGCCCCCGACCTCGTCGAGGTCGGGGGGGCAGCAGCGCCTTCACCGTCGATGGAGGGACCGGAACCACGGTGCTCCGCTTCGCCGGAGGCAGCGGGGTGGCGCTGGCTCCGACGACCCGCGTCATCCGGAGCTCGGACTACACGATCGAGGTCCTGTTCCGCTTCGATCTCCTCGACGGATACCGGAAGGTCATCGACTTCAAGAACGGCTCGGCCGACGATGGCCTGTACTTGCTTGACGGATGCCTGACCTTCTATCCGAAGGAGCAGGACGCCTTCACCAAGATCGGTTCGGACTCGTACGTGCAGATCGTCCTCACGCGGGATGCCGCCGACAGGGTCGTCGGGTATGTCGACGGCGTCCGGCAGTTCGCTTTCAACGACCGCGGCGGCCTCGCGACGGTAGGCGCATCGGACGGCCTCTGGTTCTTCGTCGACGACGTCACGACGATCGGGGAGTGGTCGAGCGGTGCGGTATCGCAGATCCGGCTGTTCGATCGGGCGCTCACCGCGAACGAGGTCACATTACTCGCGTGCACCGAGCTCGCGATCGCAGATCCGACCTTCCCGTGCCTTGCGTTCGAGCAGTGACGCACAGCGGCCGAGCTTGACGGACAGGACCACCGAGCCCTGGCTCGGATGAGAGGAGCGGAGATGTCGACGGACGATGTGCAGCCCTCGAGCGACCTGCCCGCCGGCATCTCGAAGGCGCGACTGAAGGATCTCTACCTGCCGACGACGAAGGAGTTCGTCCTCGTCGACGTTCCCGAGATGCGGTTCATCTTGGTCGATGGTGAGGGCGGACCGAACGGCGAGCCATTCGAGCGGGCGGTTCGATGGCTGTTCGCGACCCTGAATCCGATCAAGCGGATCGCGAAGGAACGCATGGGCAAGGACTTCGTCGAGCCGCCGCTCGAGGGCCTGTGGTGGGCCGACGAGATGACCGACTTCATCGCCGGGCACGAGGACAAGCTCAAGTGGCGGCTGATGATCGTCACGGCGGACTGGGTGGATCGTGACATGTTCGAGCGGGCCGTCGCCGCGGCGAGCGAACGGCTCGGCGAGGTCCCCGACGGTCTGAGGCTCGAACGCTTCGACGAGGGCCGGAGCGTGCAGATCATGTACGTCGGGGACTACAGTAAGAGGGCCGCGGCGCTCGCCCGGAGGTTGCACCAGGAGTTCCTCCCCCGGCACGATCTCACGCCCAACGGGCACCACCACGAGATCTATCTCAGCGATCCAGCCCGGGTCGCGCCGGAGAAGATGCGGACGGTGGTGCGCCAGCCCGTTCGGTGACGCAGGCACCCGCCCGCACGACACGAGCCGCTCTCGGGCTAACCCCCCGCCGGAAACGCCGGGTGGCAGGATTGGGCCGCCGCGGACCCAGTCCTACGCTGCGAGCATGGATACCTCGATGACACTCCCGCCCCCTCCCGTCCAGGTTCCGGCCCCGAACCCGGTCGTCCGCGCGCTGCGGGCGCCGTTCGAGCTCCGGACCTGGAAGGAGACGCTCCACCTACTCCTCAACCTCCCCGTGGGCATCGTCACGTTCACGGTCATCGTGGTCGGGCTCGCGACGGGGCTAGGCATGTTGATCACCCTGCTCGGCATCCCGATCCTGATCGCGACGATGTACGTCTCCCGGGGGATGGGCACGATCGAGCGCGCTCGCGCGAAGACGCTCCTCGACGTGAACGTGCCGGCCCCGTATCGGGCCGACCCGCCACTCGACAAGTGGTGGCGGCAGCACATCGCGCGCTTCACGGACCCGGCGACGTGGGTGGAGGTCGGTTACCACGTGTTGATGCTGCCGTTCGGCATCCTGACGTTCACGGTGGTGCTCACCATCTGGTCGCTCGCGATCGGGTTCGTCACCTCCCCTCTCTGGGCCTGGGCGACCGATCCGGCGCCGCTGGACTGGGGATTCCCCGCCGAGTGGGCGAGGGACCTCGGGCCGGCCGAATACGTGCTCGCCGTCCTCCTCGGCCTGCTGCTTCGTGCTGCTGACGCCCTGGATCGTTCGCGGGCTCGCAACGGCCAACCGGATGCTGGTCCGCGGCATGATCGGAAGCGACGTGTTCGCGCGAGAGCGCACCCTGACCGAGTCGCGCGCGGCCGCGGTCGACCTCGCCGCCGAAGACCGTCGCAGGATCGAACGCGACCTGCACGACGGCGTGCAACAGCGGCTCGTCTCGCTTGCCATGGATCTCGGGCGGGCGAAGGAAAAGCTCGACACCGACCCCGAGCGCGCCAAGGAGCTCGTCGACGAGGCGCATGACGAGGCCAAGCGCGCGATCACGGAGGTCCGGGACCTCGCCCGCGGGATCCACCCCGCGGTGCTCACGGACCGGGGGCTCGACGCCGCACTGTCTTCGCTCGCGGCCCGCTCCCCGGTGCCGGTCGACGTGCGCGTCGAGGTCGTCGAACGCCCGCCGGCCTCGGTCGAGGCGGCCGCGTACTTCGTCGTGAGCGAGGCGCTCACCAACGTCACGAAGCACGCGAACGCGACGAAGGCGAACGTGACCGTTCGTCGCAGCGACGATCGCTTGACGATCCAGGTCCAGGACGACGGCGTCGGCGGCGCCTCCATCGCTTCGGGGTCGGGACTCGCCGGCCTCCGAGACCGCCTCGGCGCGCTCGACGGCGAGCTGCATCTGCTCTCGCCCGCGGGCGGTCCGACCATCCTGATGGCGGAGATCCCGTGCGGATCGTGATCGCCGAGGACGGCGTGCTCCTCCGCGAGGGGCTCGCGCACCTGCTGGCCGACGAGGGGCACGAGGTGTCGGCCTCGGTGGGCGACGCGCTCGAGCTGGTCGAGGTCGTGGAGCGCGAGCGGCCGGACATCTGCATCATCGACGTGCGGATGCCGCCGACCTTCACCGACGAGGGCCTGCGGGCGGCGATCGAGATCCGGTCGCGCCGGCCCGACACCCCCGTCCTCGTGCTCTCGCAGTACGTGGAGGAGCGGTACGCGGTCGAGCTGCTTTCGAGGGAGACGAGCGGTGTCGGCTACCTGCTGAAGCAGCGCGTCGCCGATGTGCGCGATTTCCTGGATGCGCTCGAGCGCGTCGCGCACGGCGGGACCGCGCTCGACCCGGAGGTGGTCGCCCAGCTCCTCGCCCGCGCGCGGCGCCACCCGCACGACGAGCTCACACCTCGCGAGCGCGAGGTCCTGGCGCTCATGGCCGAGGGACTCTCGAACGCCGGGATCGCGCAGCGGTTGGTCGTGACCCAGGGGGCAGTGGAGAAGCACGTCACCAGCATCTTCACCAAGCTCGGCCTGGAGGTCGCCGAGACCGACCATCGACGGGTCCTCGCCGTGCTGCGCTACCTCGAGGATCGCGACCCTTAGATCCTCATCAAAGAAGGAGGCCTCCATCAAGCGCTGGTCCCGCACGTCCATCATCGTCCTCGCCGTGACGGCGGTCGAGCTCACCGGTTGCGCGCCAGAACGCTCGGGCGACGTGCACGAAGGCTCGGCGGGTGCCGACGCGGTCGAGGTCGTTCAGCGCGACGACGCCTTCGAGCCCGAGGCGCTGCACCTCGAGGCCGGGATCGAGGTGGACATCGAGGTTCGGAACGAGGGAAGCAACGATCACAACTTCACGATCGACGCGCTCGAGCTGTCGACCGGCACGATCGAGCCCGGAAACGTGATGACCGCGACCTTCGTGGTCCCGAACGGGTCGACGGAGTACCGTTGCACGTTCCACCCCAGCATGCGCGGCGAGATCGTCGCCGGGTGTTCGCCGGTACCGGACGGTCGTGGCTCGGGCCCGCGGTTCGAATGGAAGCTCCGCGGGTCCGCGTCGTAGAACCGGCCCGGCTTCGATCGCGGAACAGCATTCCGACTTCATCTCTCGACAGCCGGCGGCTCGTAAGCCTAGGCATGATCCGGATGGCAGCCTTCGCGCTGACGAGCGTCCTGTTGAGCGCCTGCAGCTCTGGCGCCGGATCCGAGTCGTCACCCTCGCGCACCGACTCGACCGCGGCCGAGTCCGAGCAACGCCGGCCCGTACGGGCCGCTACGACGCATCCGCTTGCCCGGTCGACGACGAGGCGTTCTGCGCGACCGCCGTCGAGGTCATCGAGGCGCTCCAGGATGGCGACGTCGACCGCCTCTTCGCGTTGAGCCGGAAGGATCGCCTCGTCTGTGCCGAGCTCGCCGTCGAGTACTTCCCCGGGTGCGAGACCCGCGACGTCCTGCAGGGCTATGGACTGCGCGGCTCGAACTTCATCGTCGAGTTGGTGGACGACGACGGGTACCGAGATCAGCTCGAGGCAATCTCGTCCAACGTCGACCCGTCCTTCGTCGACGACCTCGGCGGGGGCGAGGCCCGCGTGCTCGGGGTCGGTACCTGCGGCCCGGACATCCCCGGACGGCGGACGTACCACCTGGCGTGGACAGCGGCGGTCAGCGAGGCGGGAGCACCGGCCGAGCGAGTCCTCGGAAGCTTCGAGCTCACGTTCGCGCGGAACGAGTGGCGGATCGCGCTCTGGTACCTCGGACCGCTCGCCGAGTGGGAGGTGGACCAACCGGACCCGCTCGAACTCGCGTTCTGTGAGGCGGGCATGACACCCTGGCCGACGTAGACGGCCCCGCGTTGGGCGCGGTCTCGGGTATGAGTGCCTGGGCTTACGCGATCCCCACGATGAGTTCGCGGAGCAGTACGAAGCCGATGGCGCCACCCACGCCGGCGAGTGCGACCACCACGTATACGACGCGTCGCCGATGTCGATCCTTCTCGAAAACCGCCGGGAGCACCAGGGCCCCGACGAGGAGCGCGACCATCACACCGAGATCGATGAGGCGGTAGGTCTCGGCCCCGAGGTTCCAGTGCCAGACCTTTCGGTCGATCGCGAGGAAGATCGCCTCGGCCACGAGCATCGCCGACGGTGCGGCCACTGCGATCAACGGTGGTCGGTTCGGTTCCGACGCGATCGCCGCACCACTCCAACCCATGACCGGTCCGGCTACCAGCGCGACGGTCGTCCAGACGAGGTTCACCTCGCCGACGTCGTACCCACGGAGCGCACCCCCCAGGTAGTAGACGGCGACACCCACCACCAGCGTCAGGGCACCCGCGAGCGCACCCCACTTCGGCAACGTCGTGAGGCGGCCGACGAAGAAGGCCGCCAGCCCCCACGGCGACGCGATGTTCCCGAGTAGACCGAAGAGCCGGCCGCCGATGACCCCGTCCGCCAGCAACGAGAAGACGCCGAGCCCTGCGCCCACGACGACCGAGACCAGCCAGAGGCGGCGGCTCGGACTCATCGGCCGCACGCCCTCAGGTGGTTCCAGCGCGTGATGTCCTCGCAGTAGGCGAACAAACCCACATCCCTCCCGTTCCGGCGGTATGAACGTCCCATCGTCCCACCGGGTTCGGCCGTTCCGAACGAAACACTGCCGAACCTTCACGAAGAGGACATCGACGTGTCGTCGCCCATCCATCCTCCGCGGAGACGATCGAGCAGATGGGCGGAGCGGCCGTCCATCGAGGCAAGGAGGCGGGGAACCGCCACGGTCGACCACGACCTCGGGGCGACCTAGGCACGGCGCGCGCCCTCCAGGGGCTCGTCGCGGGGATCGTCTGAGGGAGGTCCGAGCGTGCTGCGGCTGCTCGAGGGCAAGGGGCCTGGTGGATTTCCGGCGGACGGCCGATATCGATTCCTGTTATCGGGTCGGCTCGGTAGATCAGTCCCGGCCTTCGGGCCGGCTCAGAACTCCGGCACGTCGCGGCCATCATAGATTTGTGGTCGACGCGCGCAAGCGACTCGCGATCGGCCGCGAGGATGGAGTAAGTAGGTCCGCGACGGCTCGGAGGCTCCGCTTCCACTCCGGGCTCCGTCCGTGGCACCATCGACTGCATGGGTGGGACCGAGACGCCGGCCGCGACGCTCAACGAGGCCAGGGCGGCCTTCGCCGACCGTGCCTGGCACCGCGCACACGAGCTCTTCGCGTCCGTGGCCGCCGAACGCCCTTTGGAGGCGGAGGACCTCGAGCGCTTCGCGAAGGCGGCCTACTGGATCGGAGCCGCGAACGGAGCGATCTCGGTCCGGGAGGCCGCGTACGAGGCCTTCCTCGCGCGCGGCGACAACGCGCGAGCCGCTTTCTGCGCGCTCACCCTCCAGCGGCAGCACGCCTCGATGCTCCAGGACTCGCTCGCGGCGGCATGGTTGACGCGGGCCGAGCGGCTGCTGATGGGCGCGGACGAGTCAACGGCCCACGGCTACCTCGCCATCGCCCACGCCGATGCAGCACGTGCACGCGGGGACACCGCCGAGGCACTCGCGCTGGTCGAGCGCGCTCGGGAGATCGCGGGCCGTTTCGACGACCGCGACCTTCCGACGTGGGCCCTCATGCGCCGGGGCATGTTCCTGGTCGACGCGGGCCGGGTGGACGAGGGGTGGCCGCTGATGGAGGAGGTCGGCGCGACCGCGGCCGGCGGGGGGCTCGGCTCCTTCACCACGGGGGCGGTCCTGACCAACGTCGTGAACATGTGCCGCGACCTGGGCGACTTCCGCCGCGGCAGCGAGTGGTCCGACGCGGCGATGCGCTGGGCGGATCGTCAGCAGATCGAGGGCTTCCCCGGGATCTGTCGGGTCAACCGGGCGGCGCTCCTGCGCATGCTCGGCAGGTTGCGGGAGGCGGAGGAGGAAGCGCGGTCCGCCTGGCAGGAACTGATGGAGTTCAGCCCGGCCCACGCCGCGGCGGCTCAACACGAGCTGGGTGAGGTGCAGCTCCGGCTCGGCGACCTGGCCGCGGCCGACGAGGCCTTCCGGCAGGCGCGCGAGCTGGGAGAGGATCCGCAGCCAGGACTCGCGCTGCTGCAGCTCGCGCAGGGCGATCTCGATGTGGCCGCGTCGTCGATCCGCCGGAGCCTGCAGGTAGCCGCGTTCGACCGCTTCGCTCGTGCGCGGATGCTGCCGGCGCAGGGCGAGATCGCCGGCGCGGCGGGCGACGCGCAGACGGCCCGGGCTGCCCGCGACGAGATGGCGGAGATCGCCCACCAGGTCGGAGCACCCGCGTTCAGGGCGGCGAGCGAGTGGACGGCCGGCATGGCCGCGCTCCTCGAGGACGATCCGGATGGCGCCGCGGGTCACCTGGGCGAAGCGCGGAAAGGATGGGACGAGGTCGGAGCCCCGTACGAGTCGGCCAAGGTGGGGCTCGCGTTCGCCGTGGCGCAGCTCGCCGCGGGGAACGAGGAGGCGGCCGCGATCGAGCTCGCGGCGGCGCGGACGGCGTTCGAACGCCTGGGGGCGCACCTCGAGGCGAGACGACCCGCGGAGCTCCTCGCGCGGACCCGGAGCGAGAGCGCGTCGTCCCGCTCGGTTCGAACGTTCCTGTTCACGGACATCGTCGGCTCGACCGCGCTCATCGAGGTGATCGGGGATGAGGCCTGGAACGACCTCCGCCGGTGGCACAACGAAGCGCTCCGCTCGACGTTCGCCGATCACGGCGGCGAGGAGATCGACCACGCCGGCGACGGCTTCTTCGTCGCCTTCCCCGATCCCGCGCGCGCCGTCGCCTGCGCGGTGCAGATCCAGCGACGGCTCGCCGAGCATCGACACACGCAAGGGTTCGCACCCCAGGTGAGGATGGGCATCCACGCCACGGCGGCGACCCGCGATGAGACCGGCTACACGGGTCTCGGCGTGCACACGGCGTCACGGATCGGCTCGCTGGCGGGGCCGGGTGAGATCCTCGCCAGCGCCGAGACCCTGGCCGCGGCCCCCGACGCTCGGGGCTCGGAGCGGCGGAGCGTCCCGCTGAAGGGGATCGTCGTGCCCGTCGACGTGGTCTCGATCGACTGGCGTCCCTCCGCGAAGGACTGACCTCCGACCACCGGGCGTCTCCTGGCCCCGTTGACCTAGCACGTCTGCCTAGCCGAGAATCGACGTTCCCGCAGGTCATCGGCTCGACGGCCGAGAGGAGACAGGGCATGGCGCAGGAGCATCCCGACGTGAAGGAAGACCCCGTGGTCGAGCACGGTCGTGTCGACGGTCGGCCGCCGGACGGCGGGGCACGCGATCCGGAGCGACTTCCGCCGTTCGTGAGGCCCGCGGCCGACTTCATCGCCAAGATCCGCGCGACGGTGCACACGAAGCTCCTCGCCGGCTTCCTCGTGATCGCCGTGCTCCTCGTCGCCATGGGGGTCACGAGCATCCTCGTCATCAGGGAGATGAACCAGGAGGCGCAACAGCTCATCACGCTGCAGGAGCAGACCGACATAGCCCGACAGGCGATCTACGCGGTGACCTCGCAGAGCCACTTCCGCGCGATGGCGCTGATCACGAGGGACGGCTCCTACAACGACAAGATCGTTACGGCGAAGGAGGACTTCGCCGCCCACCTGGACAAGCTGGCTGCGATCGGCGGGCCGGGCGTGCAAGAGGCCGTCGACCGGATGCGGGCCGTCAACGAGCGCTACGCCGACGCCGGTGCCGACGTGCTGGCCCTGTACGCGGCGGGGGACTTCGATGGTGCGCTCGACCTCCACATCGCCGCCGAGCACACGATCTCGCATGAGCTCGAGGACGAACTCAACGGGCTGATCGAGTTCAGCGAGGGGCGGATCGGCGTGGCCTCCGATGAGCTCGCCTCGCTGCACCGCTTCCTGCTGTTCGCCGTCGGGATCTTCTCGGCCGTGAGCCTGCTGATCGCGCTGGGTCTCGGAGCGGCCCTGTCCTGGTCGGTCATCCGCCCGGTCCGCAAGATGGACCTCGCGCTGGCCCGGATCGCCGACGGCGACTTCGGACAGCAGATCGACGTCCCCAACCGGGACGAGTTCGGCCGGCTGACGACGAACCTCAACCGGACCAGCGGGCAACTCGCGACGCTGTACCACGACCTCGAGGAGCTGAACCAGAACCTCGAGAAGACGGTGGAAGATCAGCTCGGCCAGCTGCGACGTGCCGAACAACTTCGCCGCTACCTCGCGCCGCAGGTCGCCGACGCGGTGCTCAACGGCGGTGGGTCGGTATCTCTCACCTCCACGCGCCGCAACCTGAGCATCCTGGTCGCCAACATCCGTGGGTTCACCTCCATGTCCGAGGGCATGGAGCCCGAGGAGGTGATCGACGGGCTCAACCAGCACTTCGCGGTCATGACCGACGTTGTCTTCCGCCACGGCGGAACGCTCGACAAGTACATCGGCGACGGGATCCTCGCCTTCTTCGGAGATCCCATCCCGTTCGAGGACCACGCGGAACGAGCCGTCGTGACCGCACTCGAGATGCGCCAGCGGCTCCGCGGCCTCCGCACCAGGTGGTCGCTGGAACGCGAGGGCGGATTGAACATCGGGATCGGGGTCAGCACCGGATACGTCACGGTCGGCAACATCGGTTCGGACACGCGGACCGAGTACACGGTGATCGGGAACCACGTGAACCTGGCATCGCTCCTGGCGCAGACCGCCGGGCCGGATCAGATCCTGGTGTCGGAGCGCACGCTGGCGGACTCCGCGATCAGGGAGCGCGTCGATGCCACCACACTGGATCCGATCCAGGTGGAGGGCTTCCGCCAAGCGATGAAGATCTCCGAGGTCAACGACGTGCCCGCACCGCTGCGTCGCCGCCTGTGACGTGAAAGGGCACGGCCGCCTGGCCGGCAGCGCCGGCAGCGCCGGAAGCGCCGGCGAGCGCTCTGTACACGTGAGATGGACGTAGGCTACAGACGGCACGCGGCCCGGCGCGCTCTGTCCAGGCACGTGATGGATGGGCGGATACGGCCGCCGGGAGGGAGTCGAACGGCGCACGGGTTCAACCCGCGAACCGGTCGGTCGCGCGGACGATCTCCTCCTCGATCCCTGGCGCGCCCGCGTCGTGCCCGGCGTCGTCGACGACCGACGAGCTCCGAGCTCGGCCACGCGCGGTGCACCGCCCACGCCGAGCCGAGCGGCGCCTGGAAGTCGAACCGCCGCCTGGACGAGCACCGCGGGGATCCCGTCGAGCCTGCCGATCCCGCGGAGCAGCTCGTCCTCCTACGACTCGGAAGGGTTCACGTCAGTGGAGATCGGACGGAGTGCGCGGCATCGCCGAACGCGAGCGCGAACGCAGGATCCTCGAACCGCTCGTCCAGATCCGAGGTAGGAGGACCAAGAAGGATGACCGCCGACTCCCAGAGACACCATCCGTAGGCGGCGCGCGCCGCCGACCTCCGGGCCGGGATCGAACAGCATCCGGCTCCGCCGCTTCGGCCTCGACGCACGGCGACGGCCCGTCGTGGCGCTCGGTCTCGGGTCGTCGGCGTGCTGCCTGGAGTCGCTCGCCACTGGCTCAGCGGGAAGAACGCGGGCCGACGCCGCCACGGAACAACCGCGAGGCGAACTCGGCGGTTCCCGCCGCGCCGATATTCACGTGCCCCAGAGGACCATCGGTCACGCGGTCCGATGCCGCTCGCCGTCACCGGGCTGGGGCGTCGAGGAGCTGAACGTGTGGTGCCCCTCGACGCGCGAGTTCGTCGAGGTCCCCCACGAGCCGCGGTTCGACGAGTACGGCGACTACGCCACGGCCGGATCGACGCCGAGGTGCTGGCGAGTTCGATCAGCCGTGGAGCTCGATGTCGGCGACCAGGTTCGGCGTGGTCGTCGCTGCTGAGAGTCGACGTCGGGTTCGCTCGCGTGAGGAGTGCTCCGACGCCGCAGTTCCGCTGGTCGGACAGGACGATCCGGTACGCCTCGGGGTCGAACGCCGCGGCTGCCACGACGTGCAGCCCGAGCCCGGACGCGACCGTGCAACACGACAGCCGCCTTTCCGACCGGGTTGCCGTACGCCTGCCGATCGACGGCGAGCGCTACACGGACGGCCGTCGCCCACATCGAGCATCGCCGACTGGGCGTACGGACGGTGAGTCTCGGGGTACGTGCCGCCCGGTCTGGCTTGGCGCGGGTCGACGGAGGGGTGCTCCGACATCGCGGGCGTCCCCAGCACCATCGAAGCAGACGACCGCCGGTCGCAGACGCCTCGGCCCCACGCGTCATCGTTCCGGACGTCGGGAGGCTCATCGTCTCTCCTCCTCTTCCCACCCTGCGCTCACGGAGGTCTCATCGCCCGAGTCGCAGGGTGGCTTCGACGATCGAACGGTCCATCGATGAGGAGGGAGAAGCCCATGCTGCGCACCATCGTGAAGACCCGGTCGGCCCGGGCGATCATCGTCGTCGCGCTCGCGATCACGATGATGCCGGGTCTCGTGACCGTCGCCTCCAGCCAAGGGAACTCGGCGAGCGCAGAGCCGACCGGATGCCAGGCCACGGCGTCGACGCCCATCCCCCAACCCACGCAGGAACAGCTCGAGGCCGCAGGTCTCGGCGGGATCCCGCTGGCTCCGGACTCGGCCCGGCGCGATCTGGTCGCCGCACCGTTCTCCGACCCCACGGCCGTGACCAACCCGCTGTTCCCGATCGCCGAGCTCGACTCGGCCATCCTGAACGGCCGGGTCGACGGCAAGCCGTTCTACACGGAGACCACGTTGCTCCCGTTCACCCGGCTCATCGAATGGACGCCGGGCCAGTGCGTGCGCGTGCTCGTCTCGCAGTACATGGCGTTCCTCGACGGGAAGCTGCAGGAGACGGCGATCGACCTGTACGCGCAGGCCGACGACGGATCGGTGTGGTACCTGGGCGAGGACGTCTTCGACTACGACGCCGCGGGTCGGATCGTCACCACGGAAGGCACCTGGCACGCTGGCACCGAGGGGCCGGCGGCCATGATCATGCCCTCGGACCCGCAGGTCGGTGACGCGCACCGTCCCGAGAACATCCCCGGGAACGTGTTCGAAGAGGTGACGATCACGAAGGTCGACCAGACCTTCGATGGACCGTCGGGTCCGATCTCGGGTGGGATCGTGGGGACCGAGACCCATCAGGACGGCACGCTGAGCGACAAGTTCTTCGCGCCCGGGTACGGCGAGTTCCTGTCGACGGACGGCCCGGACGTCGAGGCGATGGCGTTGGCGTCGCCGACGGATGCGCTCCCCGGCGGCGTTCCCGCCGAGCTGACCGCGATCTCCGAAGGCGCCGACCACATCTTCACGTCACGATTGGCGACGTCCGCTCAGTGGCGGGATGCCGAGACGGTTGCGGCCGGCATGGTCGACTCGTGGAACACGTTCCGCGCAGGCGACGTGCCACCGAGGCTCGTGAGGCCGACGCGCCTCGCGCTCGAGGCACTTGGTCGCGGAGATCGCATCCCGCGATCGCTCGGAGGCCCGGGCGGCGTCGATCGACGTCTCGTACGCGAGCACCAACCTGCAGCTGCGGTATCGGCCGGTCACCGAGGTCGACACGATCCGGTTCGAGCTGTGGACCCGCCGCGCGCTCGTGCACGCGCTCGATGGTTCCCTCGGCGGCGTGAGGAGCGACCTGGTCACGATGGAGTGGATCCGTGATCGGTTCGTCCACACGGTCGATCCCGTGACGCGGACCCGTATCGACACGTTGGTCCGGGACCTGGGAACCGCCGTGGTCGACCACGACCTTGGAGCCGCGGCGGACACGGCGCGCACCCTCCGGGAGCTCGTCTCGGAGATCGTCTGAGCGAGCGTCGACATGCCGCCGCCCGAGGGCCGCGGCCCGGATCTCTCCGCCAGCCGGCCGATATCGACTCCGGTATCGGCCGGCTCCGTGAGTGTCTGCCGACCCGTAGTGTCGGCCGGCTCGGTGAGATCAGCGTCGTTGCCC
>CAVZKD010000004.1:0-10089 GCA_963775735.1 uncultured Actinomycetes bacterium
AGGCCCGGGCCGTGAGGTTGCGGCTTCGATCTGATCGATTGCTCCTCGGATTCCGCGGGCTCGGGCTGCTTCGCGGCTGGCCGTTCCAGGATCCGCAGGAAGCCGCCGACGAGATCGCGGCGATCGCGATGATCAGTGCGCGAGGCGATGAGCAGTCCGAGTCCCAAGTGGAGGCCCTCGACGCGGGTGAAGCGTTTACGGCCTGGTCCGCGACCTACGACCCCACCGTAAACACGCTGATCGCCGCAGAAGAGCCCGTGGTTCGCGCGATGTTGGAGGAGGTCGTCCCCGGCAAGGCGCTCGATCTCGCAAGCGGAACGGGTCGGCTCTCGAAGATCCTTCGAGAACTCGGCAACGAGGTGGTCGCCTTGGACGGCTCGCTCGCGATGTTGCGGCGCGCCCGAGCCGATCGGACGGCCGAGGCACTCGTGTGTGCGGACATTCATGAGCTCCCGTTCCCGGACGGGAGCTTCGACGTGGTCGCATGCGGGCTATCGCTGACCCATGTGAGGGACCTCGGGCCGCCGATCGCCGAGATCGCCCGCATCGTTCGTCCGGGCGGGAACGTCGTCCTGTCCGATATCCACCCGCTCGCCGTGGCAACGGGCGCCCATGCCTTCTTCGAGCGCGAGGACGGGTCGCCGGCGGTGACGAGGAACGAGGTCCACTGGCCGAGCGCGTATCTCGAGGCCTTCCGAACGTCGAGGTTCCTGGTGGAGCGCCTCGTCGAGCCGATCTTCGATCGGTCTTTCCTCCAGACGGTGTCCGACCCCGAGCTCAAGGCGGCGCTCGAGGTCGGTGTCGTCGGACTTCCGTACGCGCTCGTCTGGCTTCTCAGCCGCCCCAATTCCTAAGACGAGTGCCCGAGCTAGCTTCATGTCGAAGCCGGCGCTGCAGCGAGCTGAGCCGTCCAGACCTACGCGCGGATCTCGAGCGCTTCGAATAGCCCGAGCTCCGGCACCCGGATGGTCAGATGCCCGTCGCTCGCGGTCCACGCGCACTCGCGCCCGCCCACGAGACCGGTGATCCTGCTCGGCTCGCCGTCGAACGGGATCGTCACCTCGAGGTCTCGCATCTCGATGGGCCCGAACGAGGAGTTGTCGAAGAGCCCGGACCCGTTGACCAGGTGGAGGAGCCCGTAGCTCCGATCGATCCTCTCGAAGAGCGTCACCTCAACCATCGGGGACAGGTTGCCCCCGAGCGGCGCGATCCCCGCATGATGCTCGAGCACGTCGGCCGCGAACGCGGCGGTGTTCGGCTGTCCGTGCCGATGGAACAGCGTCCCGCAGAGCCAGGGCGCGTACACGGCCCGCCCTTCGCCGAAGGGGTGAACGGTGAGTGCGGGATCGTCGGTCACGGTGTCGTAGGAGCAGCGCTCGGGTGGCCCGAACGGGCTCGGCGGGACCAGCCGCATCCTGCGGCGGGTCGAGGCGTCGTAGTCCGCCTCCACGTAGGGGCCGTCCACGAAGACCAGGTCCGTGAGCTCCAGCCGGCCGAACCCGTCGCGTTCGCCGACCTCGAAGTACGACCCGCGCATGTCGGGGTGGACAGCTCGAACCCGCTCGATGCCCAGGCACTCGAGCGCCGGCACGTCGCGCGGCTCCAGCTCGCCGTCCCGGAACCCAGCGCGTCCCGTCGCCACGAGGGCCCCGCCGCGCCGAACGAACCGGTCGATCCTTTCCGCCTGTTCGGGCGAGAGCGGCTGGTAGTCGGGGAGCACGATCGCGCGATACCGGTCGAGGACGTCCTCACTGGCGGCGTCGAGCGCTATGGAATCGAAAGGGATGTGGTGCTCGGTCAGGATCCGGAACCAGCCGCGGAACTCGTCGGCGTTTGCCCGCGGACCGGTCAGGATCGCGACCTCCGCACATGAGCGCAGGTCGTCGCGATAGGCCGCCTCGTGGGCGGCGTGGTAGCGGAAGATCGCTCGCACCGCGTCGAAGCTCGAGCGGTCGGCGTGATCGTCCAGTCGGCCGATGACGTAGTAGTCGAGGCCCCCGCCGTTCGCGAGCCCCTGCACCAGTCGGAGCTGCTGCCGGTGCGGGGAGACGGCGACGTGACGGACCGGGAAGTCGATGAAGTCGACCGAGGCGTTGCTGGACACCATGCGGGGGAAGGAGCCGACGACCCACTTGGTGTTCGCCGAGCCGCTGTACGGCCACTCCCGCCGCCGAGGGTCGAGCGCCGTGCTGGACTCCTGCCGGAGGAATCCCCGGCCGTCCTCGAACGACCGGTCGATCGCGATGTCCGGCCGTACCCGCCGGATCAGGTCGTGGATGTGCTCGTCGTACGCCCGGAGCGTGCGTTCCTTGAAGAGCGCGTACTTCCGGAACACGGGATCGTCCATGTCCTCGGCGACAGGTAGGGGAAGGCCGAACATGTCGCCGAAGCGTTCGGTGCAGCTCGCGCAGTGGCAGATGCCGTGGTACGTCCCCGCGTAGTCCCGGGTCTGATAGCCCGCCATGTTGAAGTAGACGCCGTCGACGTCCAGGGTGGTGATCGTCTCCTCGATGATCTTCGGAGCGCACTCCTGTTGATAGGCGCCGTTGATGCAGACGTGAATGTCGCCGTTCTCGTCGAGGATCTCTCCATCCCGCCGCACGTACGCCCATTCCGGGTGGCGCTCGTAGAGCGATCGGGGAACCTTGGAGAAGTCCATCCGGGCGATCACCCTGATGTCCGCCGCGTGGCACGCCTCGATGATCGTCTCGAGGCCGTCTCCCCGGAGGAACGAACTCGGGGTGTGGAACTCGAGCCTCGTCGGGTAGCTGGCGATGATGCCCGAGGTGTTGATCATCACGACCGTGGCCTCGAACGACCGGAGCGACTCGACGTACTGGGCGGCGTCGATGTCGCGCATGTCGATCTCGCGTAGGTTCGTCTGGATCAGGCGCCACGGCCGTCCCTCCCACCAGCCCGGCCGAGGGTCCGGCGTGGCCGAGGGCCGGGTCAGCGGCCCGTCCTTCGCACGAAGCGCATGCCCGCGCGCGCGGCAGCGTCGTGGAGGCGAGCGAAGTTCGTCACGTACTCGGCCTCCCCGGCCAGGTGCTCGCAGAAGCCCGGCGTGTCGGACGGCAGCGTGGCAAGGTGCCGCAGGTACGCGTCGTAGTCCAGGACGCCGTCGCCGATCAGCACCTCGTCCCACTTCAGCATCATGTGCCGGTAATCCCACCGCAGGTCCTTCAGGTGCACGGCGACGACCCGGTCGGCGAGCAGGTCGAAGGTGCGTTCGACGAGGCCGGCGGTATCGTGGAAGCTCCGCTGGCTGATCATGTTCATCTGGTCGAGGTGCAGACGGAGGTTCGGATGGTCGACCTTCGTGAGGAACGCGTGCACGTCCTCCGGCTCGTAGAAGAACGTGTTGCACCAGGGCTCGATCGCGTAGGTCGTCCGCGTGAGCTCGAGCCCGTCGAGGATCCGAAGGACGACCTCTCCGAATTCGCGCCGGCACGCGTCGCTGACCATGTAGGGGTCGGGAGCCAGGGGTGAGTCCGACGGGTGCCTCGAGCCCACGAGGCTCACGACGCAGCGGCACCCCATCGCCTGCGCTCTGGCCAGCAGCAGTCGAACCTTGCCGATCCGCTCCTCCCGGAGCGCCGGGTCGGCCGTCATGAGGTTCTCCCACATGCCGGTCTCACCCACGACCAGCCCGAGCCGCCGCGCTAGGTCCCCGAACGCCGCGCACTCCTCGTCGGTCATCTCCGCGATGCGGTTCGGTGCCGAGACCGCCGAGAGGCCGTGGCGGTCGAGCGCCTCGCAAAGGGGCTCGAGCTCCTCGAGCGTCTCGGCGTGGTAGAAGCCGCCGAGCCTCACGGGTTCGGCAACAGGGGCTCGAGCCAGTCCGGCACGGCCCGTCCCTGCACCCGCACGAAGGGCGGCTCGAGCTCGGGGATGTGCGAGAGCTCGGCCTCGACCTCCCGCGATGTCCTCGAGCCCCTTCGGCGCTCTGCCTCCACGAACAGGGGCAGGAGGCGCACGTCGCCCGCCGTGCAGATGCCGGTGACCTCGGGGCGCGCCAGGGCAAACGCGACCGCGGCGTCGATGTGCGACTGCTCGTCCAACGGCTCGTACCAGGTCGTGTATCGAGGATCCTCGCCCTCCCTCCACAGGTTGCGGGCACCGACCTTGATCAGCATGAGCCCGACATCTCGGGCCCCGGTCTCTTCCGCCAAGGCGTCGAAGTCGCGGAGATACGCGGGCTCCTTCGCGAGCCGGTAGTTGTAGGGCGTGAGCACGGTGTCGAACGGGAAGCGTCGCAGGGCCTCGAGGTGCGTGGCGGGGGCGCCCATGCCGTGTCCCGTGATGCCGATCGCCCCGACGAGGCCCTCCTCCTTCGCACGCACCGCGCCTTCCACGGCGCCGCCCCGACCGGTGGCGCGATCCAGGTCCTCGAGGTCGCCGATGGCGTGGAGCTGGATCAGATCGACGGATCCCACCCGGAGACGCTCGAGCGAGCGCAAAATGCTCTCGTAGGCATCGGAGGCGGCTCGGTCTCCGGTCTTGGTGGCGAGGAAGATCCGGTCCCGGATCTCAGGCATCCACCTGCCGAGATGCACCTCGGAGTCCCCGTACGCGGGAGCCGTGTCGAAGTGGTTGATCCCGGCCTCGAGCGCGAGCTCGATCGAGCGGTCGGCCTCCTGCTCCGTCACGCCGGCTAGGGCGGCGCCCCCGTAGATGAGCACGGTGCTCATGTGGCCGAGGTGTCCCAGCCGCCTGGTCTCCATCAGAGCCTCCTCATAGGGTCCCTGCCGTCTGCCGCCTCCCGGGCACCGGCTCGGTCTGCGCGGAGCCGTACGCGCGGAGGACGTTCGCCCGCGTCAGCCGGTCGCGCAGGTCTGTTCCGAAGCGCCGCTCGATCTTCCGGAGGAAGGTCCGATGCAGGTAGCCGATGTCGCGCTCGTACGACAGCTCGGCCGGATGGACCACGAGCGAGCTATCGCTCGAGAGGACGACCCGGCCTCCCGGCCCCTCTTCCACGAGCCGTTCGATCCGCTCCAGCATGTCCTCGTCGTCGCTCGTTCCGATCGCGTCCAGCGACACCGTGACGCCCCGAGCTGCGAGCTCGAGGTTCTCCGCGAGCGTCGACTCGTGCGCGTGGGCCCAGACGAGCCGCGCCGGATCGAAGTCCTCGCGCTCGAGCGTTCGGAGCACGTGCTGGGCGGCGCTCGCTTGGGGGCTATGCAGGACGATCGCCGCACCAGTCTCGACCGCGGCTTTCGCGCCGGCTCGATGCACGATCTCCTCGTCCTCGGTCGGTCCGGTTTCCGTCGTCGCCAGCTTGATGAAGCCGGCCCGGATGCCGCTGTCGTCGATGCCAACGGTGAGCTCACGGACGAACAGGTCGGCGAGCTCGTCCTCCGTGGCGTCGCGGAGTTCGGCTGGCCTCAGCGCCTTGTAGATCCCCGTCGCGCACACGATCCGGACCCCGCTCGAGGAGGACACGTCGCTGAGCAGGCGGACGTTGCGGCCGATCCCGATGCAGGTGCAGTCGACGAGGAGATCGACCCCCGCCGCGCGGACCTCGGCGAGCCGTTCGAGGCACACGCCGCGCACGCCGTCCCAGTCCACCCGGCCGTAGTCGGGGTCGTCGGGACCGAGGAAGTCGACGAACAGGTGCTCGTGCGCGAGCGCGGTGGTGAAGCCGTCGTGGCCGATCGGGCCGGTCACGGTCTCGACGGTGCCGAGTGGGTCGCCCATCACAGCACGGCCGAGTAGTCGACGAGGTTCCCCATCCGCTCCGAAGAACCGTCCAGGTAGAGCTGGAGGTTCCTGCAGAAGAACTCCACCTGCCACCGCCAGCTCTCCGGCGTGTTGCCGGAGACGTGCGGAGTGATGAACAGGTTCGACGCCATCCAGAGGGGGCTGTCCGGCGGCAGGGGTTCCTCGGTCGTGACGTCCAGCATCGCGGCACGGAGCCTGCCCTCCCTCAGGGCCCGGACGAGCGCTTCTTCGTCGACGAGACCTCCACGCGCGACGTTGACGAGCACGGCCGTCGGCTTCATGGCATCGAGCTCGGCCTGGCCGATGAGGTGATGCGTGCTGCGGTTGAGCGAGGCGCACAGGACGACGATGTCGCTGGCGCCGAGGAGCTCGTGCAGTTCGGATGGAGGCACCAGGCGATCGAGCGGTTCGGCCGATAGGAACAGGGGGCTCCGCTTGGTCGCCCAGACCTCCATCCCGAGCGCCCTCGCGGGCACCGCCAGCTCGCGGCCGACCGCGCCGTACCCCACGATCCCGAGCCGCTTGCCGCGCACCACGTTCGCATCGAAGGAATCGGCCTCCAGCCATCTTCGTTGGCGCTGGCCGTCGAGCCAGGAGGGGAGGCTCCGCGCGAGCATGATCATCGCGGCCAGGGCGTACTCCGCCATCGCCGTCGCGTACGCTCCCGCCGAGTTCGTGAGCAGGACGCCGCGTTCGGCCACCCGAGCGAGCGGAAGGTGCTCGACGCCGGCCGAGATGCTGTGCACCCAGCGGAGGCTCGGGGCCTCCACCAGCCTTTGGAACAGCGCCTCCTCCATCCCCGTCACGGCCACCTCGAGCGTGGGAGGTATGCCGTCGAGCAGGGCCGGGTCGTCGTCCCCGATGAGCTCGGCCCGGTCCTTGGCGGCCGCATCGAGCTCTGCGCGATACCCGTCGAGGAGGAAGCGTGGCAGGGCCACCGAGGGGACGGGCTGCGCAGTCATATGGGGTCGCAGGCATGATAACGTTCCCACACCTTCCCGGGGCGCGTGGTGAGCGGCAGCTGGTCAGTCGGGCCTGTAGGCCTTGACGAATGCCTCGGAGATCTTGGCCTTGTCACCGCCGCGGAGCGCAGCGATCAGATGGGCGTAGATCCTCCCCGACGGCTGCCCGAAGCCATCCGTGTCGAGGATCTCGTGGTTGACGAAGTCGTAGTTGTAGAGGCCGAGCCGTGGGGGATACACATCGTCGACGAGCGTCCAGTAGAGGTAGCCCGCGATCGGCACACCCTCCTTCATGCAACGGACCATCTCCATCAGATAGGTCTTCAGGTAGCGCTCGCGCGTCCATCCGTCGGGGCGGGGTTGTGCCGGCTCGCCGATGGGTTGCTGGTTCGCCGATGAGTTCTCGCCCATGTACACCGGGAGATCCGTGTTGAAGTCGTTCGTCGCCTGGATGAAGGTGCGATAGACCTCTCCGTCCATCATGTATCGCTCCCACTTGATCCGACGGTCGGTGTCGTGGGGATCGCGGCGCTGGCCACCGAACGGTTCGTAGACGTTGAGCGAGAGGTAGTCGAGCTTCTTCGCGCGGGGAGACGCGTACAGCGCATCCAGCGTCTTGGTGAACAGCTCGGGGCGCAACTTGTCGGCGGTCGTCGCGATCATCTCGAGGTAACGGTCGTACTGCTCGTCGGTCAACTGCGATCTGGCCAGATCGTCCACGCGCGCGCGCCAGGCCGTCTTGCATTCGGCGATCTTGGCTGCCGCATCTTCGCGTGAGACGCCCCAGCTCCTGAGGCGCAGCAGGTCGTCGAGCTGCTTGTCGTACTCATAGGCACAGAGGCTCGCGATCGTGAACCCCACCTGCGGTGTCTCCCAGCCTCTTGCCTCGAACAGATCGTGGATGCCGTCGTACGCCTTGACGTAGTGCGCGAGCATCGTGTCGTAGGCGGGGAGCAGATAGTCCGGCCCCTTCCGGTCGACCGGGTACCAATCGAGGGTGTGGTAGATCAGCGGGATCAGGTTGGGCTCGTTGTAGACGAGGAAGTGCGACATCCTCTTGCCGCCACGCGCCATCAGGCGTGCGTTGATCTCGTCCACGATCCGGATCTGCGCCTCGATCAGGAGATCGGGCCCACGATCTTCAAGCCAGATGTCCAGCCCAATCCACATGGGATGCGTGAAGTGGTGGAGTGTGATGATCGGTTGCATCCCGCGATCGATCACCATCTCGACCATGTCGGCGTAGTGGTCGAGCGCGGCCTCGTCCCAGGGCGGCGGGTCGGTCGGCTCCGTCGACGCGGACGGTTGGCACCGCGCCCACTCGATCCCCATGCGGAACGCGTTCAGCCCGAGGGACGAAGCGAGCTCGATGTGTTCGGCGTAGTTCGTCCAGAAGCGGATCCCCTCGTTCGCCTCGGCTTTGCGTCCGGGCCGCGTCCAGTCGGTGTTCTTCAACCCATCTCGGTCGTTGAGCCCGCCCTCGCAATAGGGCGCGTAGGCAACGCCGAAGAAGAACCTGTCGGGTGCGAAACGTTCCTTGAAGTCGAGATCGAGTTCCAGCCGCACGCGGCCGCCTCCCCTTCCGTCACGGCCTCCAAAGCCTACCGGCACCGAAGGGTGAGGTTATGCTCGACCTCGTGACGAGCTGGTTCACGTGACCTCCTGAAACCGACCACCGTCGCCGAGTCTGGGCGCGCCCCCGGGGACGTGATGCGCTCGTGACTGGATGGCGCGATCCCCTGGCGATCCCGAAGGAACTGGCCGCGAGCTGCCGGACATCCGCCGAGCGAACGACGTGGCTCGGCCGCCTCCCAGACGTGGTCGGCGACCTCCAGCAGCGGTGGTCACTCACGCTCGGGCCGCCGTTCGACGGTCCCGAGGTGAGCGCCGCGTGGGTGGCCCCGGCCCGGCGGGCGGACGGCACCTCGGCGGTCCTGAAGCTCGGCATGCCGCATATGGAAGCCGATCACGAGATCGACGGACTGCGGTTCTGGGATGGCGACCCCACGGTTCGGCTGCTGGAGGCCGACGACGCCATGGGCGCGATGCTGCTCGAGCGCTGCGTGCCTGGGACCTGGCTGCGGTCGCTTCCCGAGGTCGACCAGGACGTGGTGATCGCCGGCCTCCTGCGTCGGATGTGGCGCGTCCCAGCCGCGCCACATCCGTTCCGACCACTCTCCGAGATGATCGACCTCTGGATCGAGGAGACGATGGAGAACGAGGCTCGCTGGTCCGATCCCGCCCTCGTCCGCGAAGGGCTGCACGTCTTCGGGGAGTTGTCGCGCGGGCAAGCCGACGACGTGCTACTCGCAACGGATCTTCACGCGGGCAACGTTCTCCGCGCCCAGCGCGAGCCGTGGCTCGTCATCGACCCGAAGCCCTTCGTCGGCGACCCCGCGTACGACGCGACGCAGCATCTGCTGAACTGCGAGGCGCGGATGCGGGAAGCGCCGATCGAGACGATCGCCCGGTTCGCTGGACTTCTCGAGGTCGACACCGAGCGCGTGCGCCTGTGGCTGTTCGCCCGGGCCGCAGCGGAGCACCGTGACGAGCGGGATGACTCGTGGGTGCGGCTGGCTCGAGCCCTCAGGGCCTAGACTCGCGTCCCAGATGGAGCTGGCCAAGCGAGTCGACCCCGCGATGTCGAACGTCGCTTGGATCGTCAGTGATCGTTCGACCTGAGCTTCCTCAAGACCGTCCGTCGGCGTTCGAGGCCGAGCGCCTCGCCTTCCAGGCGGCTCGAGGTGGGGGGCCTGCCAACGACATCATCTCCGGCATCCGAGCAGTGCAGGACAGTGATGGATCCTTCGCGCTCGTTGCAGAGATCGACGGCGAGGTCGTCGGGCACATCCAGTTCAGCCGAGCGACGATCGGGGAGACTCCGGCCCTCCTGCTCGGACCCGTTGGGGTCCATCCGGAGACTCAACGGCGGGGCATCGGTTCGGCTCTGGTCCGCGCGGGACTTGATGAAGCACGAGCGCGGAACGAGGCGGCGGTGATCCTGCTCGGAGATCCGATGTTCTATTCGCGTTTCGGCTTCGTCTCGGGCTCCACGGTCGGGTTGAGGAACCCGGCTGTCGGTGTGCAACCCAACGGATTCGTGATCCGCGAGGAGCACTTCATGATCGCCCTCTTGGGCGGCAGCGGTGACGCCCTGGTGGGTCACGTCCGATGGGATCCCGCGCTCTTGCTCGATCCATCATCCTAACGAGGAAGGCCGACCAGGTCGTGCGGCCGTGTACTCCGTCTCGTCGGCGTCGTACCTGTTCGAGATCGGCTGGAAGCGTTCGAGTCGGAGCTTCGGCAGGTGTTGGTGGGGGCGTCGCCGACGGGATGTTCTGTCAGCTGACCGGTGACACGGAGCTACGGATCTGGCTACCCAGTAGCGTCAAGACGTCCCTCTCTA
>CAVZKD010000005.1:0-41207 GCA_963775735.1 uncultured Actinomycetes bacterium
CCTGCTGCGACAGGCCGACGAGGAAGTTGAGGTCGTCGTCGGTGAACAGAGGCGCCGGAGCGTTCCGCCAGACGGCCATCATGCCGGTCACGCGTCCGCGTGCGAGCAGCGGAGCGGCCATCAACCGCTCCTCCGCGTCCTCGCCAGATCCGGGGATATGCACGGCGCGTGGGTCCTTCGACACCTCGTTGACGAATTCGGCGGCGCCGCGGACGGCGAGGTCTCCGACGATCCCCTCGCCGGGTGCGAACGAGTCCTGCAGGAGGGGTTCGGCGGTCTCGCCTAGCGCGACGGCGGGGACGAACCGTTCGCCGCCGGTCTCCTCGAGGAACACCGCGCTCGTGTCCGCATCGAGCAGCCCCAGCGCGCGCTCCGCGATCTTGCCCATGATCGGGTCGAGCTCGAGGAGCGCGCCCACCTCGCGTCCCAGCTGTGCGAGCGCAGCCATCTCGCTCGCCCGGCGCCTCGTTTCCTGGTAGAGCCGGGCGTTCTGGATCGCGGCGCCGACGTTGGCAGCGATCGTCGAGAGCAAACGAGTGTCGCTCTCGCCGAATCGGCCCGCCCGCTCGGTGCTCTGGACGCTGATCACACCGATCGCCCGCCCCTCGACGAGGATCGGCACGCCGAGGTAGGACTGGGCCGGCGTCCCCACCATCTCGACCCCGAGCTCTGCGAACGCCCCGGCGCGATTCAGCAGGAGCGACTCGCGCGACTGAAGGATCCGCGACGTCAGCCCCTGGCCGAACGGGATCGACCGTCGCTCCGTATCTCGGAGGCCGTTCTCGCTGTAGTACGGGAACTCGATGAGGTCGGTCGCCTCATCGTGCAACGCGATGTACACGAGGTCCGCATCGAAGACGTCGCGCAGCTGGTCGCCGAGCCGCTCGATCAGGAGGTCGAGGTCCAGCTGCTCCGCGAGCGCTTGCCCGACGCCGTTCACGATCGCGAGCTCGGCAGCTCGCTGGCGGGTCTCCTCGAACAGCCGGGCGTTCTCGAGCGCCACGCTCAGGCTCCCTGCAAGGGTCACGAGCAGACGAACGTCCGCATCGCCGAACGCATGCTCCCGATCCAGGTTGTGGAGCGAGATCACGCCCGGCCCTCGGTTCCCGACCAGCAGGGGCACGAAGACCGAAGACTTCGACGGTTCGCCGGCGATCGCGAGCGGGTTGCCGGCCTCGATACACCTTCGCTCCATGTCCTCGTTGATGACGACCGGTTCGCGCGACTCCAGGGCGATCCTGCGGAACCCCATGATCTCGATCGGATGGTCGATCAGTCGAACGCCGCGCTCGATCGAGTACGGGAACCAGATGTGATTGGCAGCCTCTTCCACTACCCCGATGTCGACCGTTTGCGCGTCGAAGATCTCTGCGATGCGCTCGCCCACGAGGTCGTACATGGTCTGCATCTCGAGGTTCTCGGCTAGGCCCCGCTGGACGTCGTTGATCAGCGCCAACTCGGCGTTGCGCTGCCGGGTCTCCTCGAACAGCCGGGCGTTCTCGAGGGCGACGCTGAGACTGCCGGCCAGCGTCGCGAGGAGCCGAGCGTCCGCTTCGCTGAACGCGTGCTCCCGATCGAGGTTCTGCAGCGAGATCCGCCCGGTCGAGGTGCCGCTCACCACGAGCGGCACGAACAGCGCCGACCGCGCATCCTCGCCCTGCAGGACAGAGGAGCCGAACTCGGCGGCACGCTCCACCATGCGCTCGTTGATGAGGAGCGGTTCGCGAGTGTCGATGACGTGCTTGGCGAAGCCGCGGATCGGGGTCGGCTCGTCGGGGAACCGCTCGCCACGCTCGATCGAGTACGGGTAATGGAGAAGTCCGTCCTCCGGATCGATGATCCCGATGTCAACGACCTGCGAGTCGAAGATCTCGTGGATGCGCTCGCCGACCAGCTCGTACATCGCCTGCAACTCGAGGTTCTCGGCGAGACTGCGTTGCACGTCGTTGATGAGCGCGAGCTCGGCGTTGCGCTGCCGCGTCTCCTCGAACAGCCGGGCGTTCTCGAGCGCGATGCTCAGGCTTCCGGCGAGGGTGGTGAGGAGCCGCACGTCCGCGTCGCTGAACGCGTGCTCTCGGTCGAGGTTCTGCAGCGAGATCACGCCCGTTGCCTTGCCCCCCACCAGGAGCGGGACGAACAGCGACGACTTGGGCGGTTCCCCCTGGAGGACTCGAGGTTGATCGAACCGTTCGGTGAGCTCATCGAGGTTCTCGTCGGCGAGGAACGGCTCACGCGTCTCCATCACGTGGCGCCGGAAGCCGATGACCTGGATCGGCTCGTCCGGGAACCGCACGCCGCGCTCGATCGAGTACGGGAAGCGGATCAGACCGGCCGGCTCGTCGAGGACGCCGATGTCCACGACCTGTGCGTCGAAGATCTCCTGGAGGCGGTCGCCGACGAGGTCGTACATCGCCTGCATGTCGAGGTTCATCGCGAGGCCGCGCTGGACGTCGTTGATGAGCGCGAGCTCGGCGTTGCGCTGCCGGGTCTCGTCGATCAGGCGTGTGCGCTCGAGCGCGGAGGCGATGTGGCGGCCGACGAACTCGAGGAGCTCCTTGTCCGCCTCGGTATGGCGCATGTCCTCGCGGTAGCTCTGGACGACGACCGCGCCGAGCGTCTCGCCCTCGGACTGGAGCGGGACTCCGAGCCAGTCGACGGAGAACTCGCCGACGTCCGCGTAGAGCCCCTTCGCGACGTTGACCCTCTGCTCCTTCTCGGTCAGGAGCAGCGGGAGGCCGGTTCGCAACAGATGGGCGGTGACCCCCGCCGCCTCGCCGATGCCGAAGGGCTCCCAGAGATTGGGGTCGGGGACGTCACGGTCGACCTCGTCGACGTAGTACGGGAAGTTGATCGCGTCGCGTTCCGCGTCGTAGAGCGCGATATAGAAGTTGTCCGCGTACATCAGCTTGCCGACGATCGCGTGGATCTGCCGATAGAAGTCCTGCATATCCTCGGCGGTGCTCGCCGTCTCGGCGATCCGGTAGAGGGCGGCCTGGACCCGCTCCGCGCGCTCTCGCCCCGCCTCATGCGCCTCGAGCTCGGCGACGCGGGCATGAAGGGTGCGGATCTCGTCGTCGAGGGTGGTCATGCGGGCGCCTCGACGTCGAGCGCCCAGAGGCCGATCTTCGCGCTGCGCCCTCGGATCTCGAACTCGCCGAGCGAGAGGGCGTCCTCTGGAACCTGGTGCAGCGTGTCCTTCGTTCGCTCGGAGAACAGCACCCCGTGATCGAGCTCCTTGGTCATCGCCTCGATCCGCGACGCGGTGTTCGTCGTGTCGCCGATCACCGCATAGTCCAGCCGTCGCGGCGAGCCGACGCTGCCGGAGACCACGGGTCCCGAGTTGATCCCGACCCCCATCCGGATCGGCTCCTCGACGCCGGCGGTCGCGGTCAACCACGCGTTGAACGTTGCGAGCTGCTCGCCGGCCATCGCGCGCGCAGCCGCGAGCGCGAGATCGGCGTGGTCGTCGCTCGCGACCGGCGCGCCGAACGCGGCCATGATGCCGTCGCCCATGTAGTCGACGAGCGTGCCGCCGTGATCGAGGACCGCATCGGTCATCAGCGTGAGGTAGGTGTTGATCGCCTCGATCACGTCGTCCACGGGTCGACCCTCCGCGAAGCTCGTGAACCCGCGGAGATCTCCGAACAGGACCGTGGCGGTCAGCAGCTCCGGGTGGATCCGAGCGTCGCCGTCGGTCCTCGCGAGCATCTCGTCGACCATCTGCTCGGGGAGGAAGCGGGTGAACAGGCCCCGGACGCGCTCCCGCTCGAGATCGTGGAGCGCCTTGCGATCGAGACCGGCGTTCACGCGGGCACGCAGGATCGCGACGTCGAACGGTTTGGGCAGGAAGTCGTCGGCGCCGATCTCCAGGCAGCGGACCACACTTTCCGTATCCCCCAGGCCCGAGATCATGATCACGGGCAGGTGCCGTATCGCCTCGTCGCCCTTGATCCGCTCCAGCACCTCGAACCCGTCGATCCCCGGCATCTCGATGTCCAACAGGACCACGTCGGGCGGGTCGTCACGGATCGCGGTCAGGGCCGCCTCACCGTCGGTTGCCGACGTCGTCCGGAGCCCTTCTCGAGCGAGGGTCGCGGTGAGTAGGCGTCGATTCATGGCGTCGTCGTCGACGACGAGGACGTGTCCGTTCCGGCGCTGCATCCGCTCCTCCTTCCGCCCGCTCACCCGGGACAGAAAGGATGCCCGCTGCGGGCGGCGAAGGAGTGTTCCACGCCGCCGATGGTTCGGCAACCGGCCATCGGCGGGTTCGTAACGATCTTCTAACGATCTTCGAGGTACCGGAGCACCGCGAGGACGCGGCGATGGTCCGTCTCGGCCGGCTCGAGCCCGAGCTTCGTGAAGATGCTGGTCACGTGCTTCTCGACGGCGCCCTCGGTGATCACGAGTCGCCGCGCGATGCCCGCATTCGAGAGTCCCTCGGCCATGAGGGCGAGGACCTCGTGCTCGCGAGGCGTCAGCTCGTCGTGCGGGTGCCGGCGGGCCCGGGCGAGGAGCTGGGCGACCACCTCGGGGTCGAGTGCCGTTCCGCCTTCGGCAACGCGAGCGAGCGCGTCGAGGAACTCGCGCACGTCGGCGACGCGCTGCTTCAAGAGGTACCCGACGGCGCTCGACTCGCTCGAGAGCAGCTCGGTGGCGTAGCGCTCCTCCACGTACTGGGAGAGCACGAGCACCGGCATGCCCGGCCAGCGCGAGCGGATCTCGATCGCCGCGCGCAGCCCCTCGTCCGTGAAGGTCGGCGGCATCCGGACGTCGACGATGCACACATCGGGTCGCTCCCGCTCCACCGCCTCGACCAGCCCGAGCGCATCGCCGACCGAGGCGACGACCTGGTGCCCCTCGTCGGCGAGGAGATGTCCGAGGCCCTCGCGGAGCAGCACAGCGTCCTCGGCGATCACGATACGCACGGGATCTCCACCTGCAGCACGGTGGGACCGCCTCGGGGAGAGAGCAGATGCAGCTCGCCGTCGAGCGCGCCGACGCGGTCGCGGAGTCCGGCGAGGCCGGACCCTTCGACGACGACCGCACCGCCGACCCCATCGTCCTGCACCTGGATCGTCAAGCGATCGCCGCTGCGACGCACGGTCACGTTCGCTTTCGTCGCGCTCGCGTGCTTCGTGACGTTGGTGAGGGCCTCGCTCACGACGAAGTACGCGGCCGCCTCGACCGAGGCCGGCGGACGTTCGATGACCTCGACCCGCACGTCGACCGGTACCGGGGAACGGGCCGCGAGCGAAGACAGGGCGGCGTCGAGCCCGCGGTCCGTGAGCACCGCGGGGTGGATCCCGCGGGCGAGGTCGCGCACCTCCGTGATCGCGCGCTTCGCCTCGTCGTGCGCCTCGTCGACGAGCTCCCTGGCGCGCTCGGGGTCGGTGTGGAGCTTCTCCTTCGCCCGCCCGAGGTCCATGGCAAGCGAGACGAGCCGTTGCTGCACGCCGTCGTGCAGGTCGCGTTCGATCCTGCGACGGTCCTCGGCGGCCAGGTCGACCGCGGCCGCACGCGACTCGGTCAGGGTGCGCTCTCGCGCGAACACGTCACTTCCGATCATGCCGCGGACCAGCATCCGGTTGGCCGTCGCGAGCCCTCGAACGATCCACGGCGTCAGCAGCAGGAGCAGCAGGCCCAGTGGGACGGCGAGGATGTACTCAGCCGGCCCGATGGTTCCCCACCGGAAGGGGAATCCCACATCCGACGGCAGGGGGTCGGTCGCCCATGCCCAGAGCGGGAAGGAGAGCCACCCGATCGCGACCGACCAGAAGGTGAGGACGACCGTGAAGGTGAGGATGCCGAACGGCAGCATCAGCACGTGATAGCCGACCTCCACCCATGTGGCCGGGTCCGCGAAGCGGGCCACGTGCTGCCGCCACCACTTGTCGCGCGGCGGGTCGGCCCGATACGGGGCCGGCACGTTCACGTCGAGGAACGCGTCGGCGCGGGCTCGCTCGATCGAGCCCATCCATCGCGACACGTACATCGTCGCGAAGATGATGGGGATGCCGAGCAACGTGATCAACATGCCGAGCCCCGTCGTGAACCCGACCACGATGACCGTGAACGTGATGACGCCCACGGGGAGGTTGAGGAGCAGATGGAACGTCTCCTTCCATGTCCGGAGCTCGAACGGCGCCCGCAGCGCGCGAGCGACCGGGTTCGACGCCGGGACCTGGGTGGGAGGGGGTGGGAGTGCCATCGAGGTATCCATGCTTGCAGCGTAGGTGGCGGCCTGCGACCGAGCCATCGAGCCAACCGGTGTCTTCGGGGTCGGGTTATCCCGAGGTCGGCCGAGTCTCCTAGGAGGGCGGCGGGTTCCAGGGCCCGACGCCGCCGAACCGTTCGGGACTGATCCGCGTGACGTATCCGGGCGGCGGATCGGGCATCGGCGGGAACACGACGTCGGGGCCGAGGTACGTGTGCGCGAGGTGCTGGAGTATCTCGGGAGCGCCGCCCTCGGTCACCCTCGCGGTTCCATACACGACGAGGTACTCGAGCAGTCCCCACTCGTTCACCTTCGTCGTCGGGACGGAGACGGCGACGCGTGGGTCACGACGGATGTTCCGCAGCTTCCGCTGGTCCGGGATCGTGGCGAGGACGATCTCGTCACCCGCGATCCCGACCCAGGCGGCTGTGACCTGCGGCGAGCCGTCCTGGTTCAGCGTGACCACGTTCGCGACGGCATCGCTCTCCAGCAACTCGCGAGCCGTCTCGGGGATCGGGTTCCCGGCCACTCGTGGATGGTACCCAGGTCTCCCTAGGTCGACGGCCGCGTCACCTCGAGGCGCACGAAGCCGGCCGAGTGAACACCGATCGCTACGAGCGAGGCCGCCAGCATCCCCACCCCGGCGATCCACGTGATGTGCCAGAAGCCGGCGACGATCCCGACGAAGGCGGCCATCTGGGCGACGGCGTGGGCGATCTTGGTGGTGACGGACGGGGTCCGGCGGCCACGGAAGGCCTCCTGCCGGTTGACCAACACGAGAGCCGCCAAGAGCGGGATGGCCACCGAGAACGCGACGATGCAGGTCGTGGCGGTCGCGTCGAGCGATGATGCCGTGAGGAACGGCTGGATCATGACCACGGCGATCCCGATGAGGCCGCCGTAGATCAACCCCATCTGCCGGACCACTTCAGGTCGCATCTCTCCGGTGAGCATCTCCTCCTTCAGCCGTTCCGCCTCGACCCTCGCCGGATCCGCCTGCGCCTGCGCCTCCTCGGCCGCCCGCCTCCTCGCGTCTTCCTCTCTGGCGCGGTTCCGCTCCTGCTCCGAGTCTTCGCTCACGGTCACCCCTTTCACCCGGATGTCGAAGGGTCTGCACTCGGTCGCCCACGACGGGCGGCCTTCGCTCGCTCCTGTTGGGGGAGCAGCACCTTGCGCAGACGCACGTTGTGGGGCGTCACCTCGACGCACTCGTCCTCGCGGATGAACTCGAGCGCCTGCTCCAGCACGAGCGCTCGCTTCGGGATCAGGCGGGTGAACTGCTCGGACGTGGACTCGCGCATGTTCGTGAGCTTCTTCTCTTTCGTGGGGTTCACGTCGATGTCCTCGGCGCGGGCGTTCTCGCCGACGACCATGCCCTCGTAGACGTCCTCGCCCGGTCCGACGAACATCGAGCCACGTTCCTGGAGCGTGAGCAGCGCGAACGCCGTGCTGAGGCCGGTGCGGTCGGCGACGAGCGAGCCGGTCGGGCGCGTTCGGAGCTCGCCGTGCCACGGCTCGTACCCCTCGAACACGTGATGCAACTGGCCCATGCCGCGCGTCTCGGTGAGGAACTCGGTCCGGAAGCCGATCAGGCCGCGCGCGGGGACCACGTGTTCCATCCGGAACCATCCGGTCCCGTGGTTGACCATGTTCTCCATCCGGCCCTTGCGGAGCGCGAGCATCTGGGTGATCACGCCCAGGTAGTCCTCGGGCGCGTCGATCGCCACGCGTTCCACCGGCTCGTGGAGCCTGCCGTCGATCTGGCGGCGTGACGACCTGCGGCTTGCCGACCGTGAGCTCGAACCCCTCGCGCCGCATCACCTCGACGAGGACCGCGAGCTGGAGCTCGCCACGCCCCTGCACCTCCCAGCGGTCGGGGCGGTCGCCGTCGAGCACGCGGATCGAGACGTTGCCGATGACCTCGGCGTCCAGGCGCGCCTTCACCTGGGGCGCGGTCAGCTTGCCGCCGTCGCGGCCCGACAACGGCGAGGTGTTGATGCCGATCGTCATCGACAGCGACGGCTCGTCGACGCGGGTCACCGGGAGCGCGCGCGGGTCGTCGGGATCGGCGAGCGTCTCGCCGATCGTGATCTCGTCGATGCCGGCGACCGCGACGATCTCACCGGGCCCGGCCTCCTCGGCCTCGACGCGGTCGAGCGCCTCGCTGACGTAGAGCTCGCGAGATCTTCGCGGGCTCGATCGTGCCGTCGGCTCGGCACCAGGCGACCTCCTGGCCGCGGTGGATCGTGCCGTGGCGGACGCGGCAGAGCGCGAGCCGCCCGACGTACGGCGAGGCGTCGAGGTTCGTCACCAGCGCCTGCAGCGGATGGTCCTCCTCATAGGAGGGAGCGGGGATGTGCGTCCGGAGCGCGTCGAACAGCGGCTCGAGGTCCTCGGGGAGCGAGGTCGGGTTCGGGCCGCATCGCCCGGCTCGCGCGTCGGCGTACAGGATCGGGAACTCGATCTGGTGCTCGTCCGCATCGAGGTCGAGGAAGAGCTGGTAGACCTCGTCGACGACCTCCGTCGTGCGCGCGTCGGGGCGGTCGATCTTGTTCACGACCAGGATCACCGGCAGCCGGGCCTCGAGCGACTTCCGGAGCACGAACCGTGTCTGCGGTAGCGGCCCCTCGGAGGCGTCGACCAGCAGCAGGACGCCGTCGACCATCGTGAGCCCGCGCTCGACCTCGCCGCCGAAGTCCGCGTGTCCCGGCGTGTCGACGATGTTGATCTTCAGGTCGCCGTGGCGAACCGCCGTGTTCTTCGCCAGGATCGTGATGCCCTTCTCGCGCTCGAGGTCGGTCGAGTCCAGGACCCGCTCGGCCACGTCCTGGTTCGCCCGGAAGGCCCCCGATTGCCAGAGCATCGCGTCGACCAGCGTGGTCTTGCCGTGGTCCACGTGGGCCACGATCGCGACGTTGCGGATGTCGGAGCGGGTGGGCATGTCGACATGGTAGGGGGCGGCCGCTCACGGGCGGGGCCGGACGCGGCCGACGCCCGCGCCGTTCGCGTCAGAGGCGGCGACGCAGGGGTGCGGGGACGTCGTTGACCTCGAAGACCTTGACCAGATTGCGGAAGCCGTCCACCTGGATCGGATCCAACGTGGTGGCCTCGACGCGCTCCGAGATCGCGGACGACGTGAGCGTCCGCTCCGAGACGAGGATCTGATCCGGCCCCGCCGACTGCGCGAGGTGCGACGCGAGGTTCACGTGGTTGCCGATCACCGTGTACTCGGTCCGGGTGTCGGAGCCGATGTTGCCGACGGTGACGTATCCGGTGGTGACCCCGATCCCGACGTCCAAGCCTCCCTCGCGTTCCGACGACCACCTGCTGCGCAGGCCGCGGAGACGCTGGCGCATCTCGAGCGCGGTGACGACGGCTCGCTCCGCGTGGTCCTCGAACGGGATCGGATCGCCGAAGAAGGCGAGGATCCCGTCGCCGATGTACTTGTCGAGCGTCCCGCCGTGGCGGAAGACGACGTCGGTCATGACCGCGAAGTGTTGATTGAGACCGTCGATCACCTCCTCGGGCTCCATGGCCTCCGACATCGAGGTGAAGCCACGGATGTGGGCGACCAGGATGCTCAGGTTCCGGCGCGTCGAGGTGAGCGCGACGGTCCCGCCGCCGCTGAGCACCGCGTCGGCGACCTGCGGTGCCAAGTAGCGTCGCAACTGCTCGGCCCGCCGGAGCTGGCCGAGCTGATCCTCCACCGTCTTCTCGAGGTTCTGGTTCAGCTCCTCGAGGTCCTGGTACAGCGTCGCGAGTTGCCCGCTCGTCCGGTTGAGGTTCATCGTCAGTCGGCCGAACTCGTCTCGGTTCGGGACGTCGATCTGCTCTCCGAAGTTGCCGTCGGCGATCTTGGCGAGCGCGAGGTCCATCTTGCGGACCGGGCGGATGAGCGACCAGGACAGGGCGGCCCCGAGACCGAGCGCGATCAGCAGGCTCACGCCCGAGAAGATCCCGACCGCGATCAGCAGGAAGCGATGCAGTGAGGCGAGCTCGTCGGAGGCCACGCCGATCCGCCCCTCCGTGTCCTCGATCAGCTCGTTGAGCTCGTCCTCCAGCTCGTGCGAGATCGTGTGCTCGGCGTCGATATGGAGGGCGAGCGCGGCGTCGAGATCGCCCGCCTCGTAGAGGGCCAACACCTCGACACCGGCCGAGGCGTAGCGCTCGTCGATCGCCCGCATCCGGTCGACGGCCTCCTGCACGCCCGGCCCGCCGATCGTCTCCAGCGTTTCGAGGTGGTCGGAGAAGTCCTGCTTCGCCGTCACGATCTTGTCGTTGTAGGAGGCGTCCAACGTGATCAGCGCCATCGCGCGGAAGTGGCTCTGCGAGGTCACCGCGTAGATCGCCTGCCGGGAGACGTCGGTCTGTTCCTGCAGCGAGATGAGTTGTTGCGCCTCCTGGTTCATCTCCCGGATGACGAGGATGCTCGTGATCCCCATCGCCACGAGGAGCACGGCGATCACGAGGAAGCCGGCGAGGAGCTTCGCGTGCACCGTCGCGCGGATCTTCGCGATGAAGTCGGCCGCGGGTCGGATGAACGGCGGGAGCCGCTCCGGGTCGGGCGTCCGTCCGTCCGGCCGCTGCCCGTCGACCTCGCCCTCGGCGAGCACCTTCACGCCGTCGGGATGCTCCTGCGCCACGCCCTGGTCCCCTCTCGGCCGTCGACCCATGCGCTGCGGAACCGTTGATTGTGGGCCAGGCAGACCTGCGGGTCAACGCGACGTGGCGTCGCGTGCCCTCGAGCGGTCAGTCCTTCTCGGAGGCGCGCCAGTCGATCGAGACGACGTCGACGGGCTCGACGATCCCCTTCAGCGAGACGCTCCGCCGCTCCGAGCTCCGCGCGGCGGGGACGACCGCCAGGGTCTCGGCGCTCGCGAGGATCTCACCCCCCGCCGCCATCGAGCCGATGCGTGACGCCGTGTGCACGCCGAGGCCCGTGTAGCCGGTCTCGTCACGGGTCGCCGCCGTGGCGTGCAGGCCCATGCGCACCTGGGGCGCGAACCCGTGCGCCCGCCGATGCTCGGCGAGCCGGCGCTGGATCTGCGTCGCGCAGGCGACACCGCGCGCGGCATCGGGGAAGGCGACGAAGAAGCCGTCGCCGGCGTGGTCGATCTCCTCGCCGCCGTGATCGGCGAACGCCGAGCGGAGCGCCTCGTTGTGCCAGCGGCGGAGGTCGTTCCACGCCTCGTCCCCGATCACCTCGATCAACGCCGTCGAGCCGACGATGTCCGTGAACAGGAACGTTCGAACCGTGCGCGACGACGCGCCCTCGCCCCGGGTCCGCGCGAGGAGCTCCGCCGGTCGCCTCGCGTCGAGGTGCGCCCCGAGCCGTTCGAACGCGGTGCGAGCGGCTTCGAACTCGATCGCTGCGGCTTCCTCGTTCCCGACGGCGAGCTGCGCCTGGGCCAGCGCGAGCGTCACCTTCGCCGATTCGAACGGAGCCCCGATCTCGTCCCACCGTTTTCGGGCCTCGCCCAGGTGAGCGGAGGCGCGGTCCGGATCGTCGTCGAGGAGCGCCGCGAGGCCCGCCGTCCACTCGCTCGCCGCGCGGAACGCGGGGGATCGGACCTGGTGCGCGATCTCCGCGAGCTCGTCTCGGGCGGCGCGGGCCGTCTGCGTGTCACCCGCAGCGACGGCGATCTCGGCCTGCACCGGCAGCATCCGGGCACGAGCGAAGCGGTCGAACGCGGCCACCTGCAGGCTCCGACGGATCGACGACGCGGCCGCATCGAGATCGCCCTGTGCGAGCCGGAGCAACGCGAGCCCGGGCTGCGGATCCTCTCCCAGTTCGCGCGCCTGCCGGAACGCGTCGTCGGCCTCGGCCAGGTCGCCGAGTCGCAGTTGCACCTCTCCCAGCTCGTGCTGCGCCGCCGCGGCGTGCGCCGGGCTGAACTCCATCAGCTCCACCCAGGCGGAGCGTGCTTCCGATTCGGCCTCGCGCAGCCGGCCGAGCATGCGAAGGATCGCCGCCCGGTTGACGCGACAGATCCCCGGGAAGCCCTTCATCTGCTGCCGCTCGGCCCAACGCATCGCGGCGTCGGACCATTCGCTGCCGCGACGGTAGTCGCCGAGGTCGCGGCACATGTTCACCACGTTGGTCAGGACGGCCCCCGTGGTGAACGAGCCGAGCTCCTCGCCGGCCGCGTCCGCAGCGACCTCCTCCATCAGCGGCCGCCCCTCGTCCACCCGGCCCGCGTCCACCAGGAACATGCCCCGGCGCATGCGGGCCCACGTCGGAAGGTCGCGGTCGTCGAACAGGCGCGCGGTCTCGGAGGCGCGGTCGGTCAACGCCAGTGCCTCGGCGAGGTCTCCTCGGGCCCGGGCCGCGTCCGCATAGGCGATCGAGAGATACCCGTGAGCCGTGGACTCCTCCGCGCCCATCAACAGCCGTTCTGCGCGCGTCAACCATGCCGCCGCGAGTGAGTCCTGGAGCATCGCGGCGTGCTGGCGCTGGAGGGTAAGCGCGCAGGAGGCCGCTCGCGACACGTCGCCGCGCGCGAGGAAGGCCTCGTACGCGGCCTCGCGGACCGAGATCGCGCCGTTCGCGGCCCCGATCCAGTAGGCGGCCTTCGCGAACCGCTCGAGGTCCTCGGCCTCGAGCGGGCGTTCGGCGGCCGCGGACGCGAAGAGCTCGTGCGCCTGCTCCCACGCGCGGCGAGCGAACGCCGCCCGGGCCTCCTCGAGCGTCGCAGCCGGCGTCTCGGTCCCACCCACGCGCCGATGGTGCCACGGATCGAGCCGGGGGCGGAAGGCGCGTTGGTCATCCGACCGTCGGGTTCGACTGAGCTGCGCACCCCTGGGAGGCAGGAGGTCGTGACCCGAAGTGGCAGCCGGCTACCAGGTCTCGCGGTGGACGACGTCTTCGAACGGTCGCCGGTTCGGGCGAGCGATCGGCGCGAGCGGCCGGTCCGCCGGGTAGCCGAGCGCGACGAGCCAGGCGCACTCGCGGTCCTCCGGGAGCCCGAGGACCTTGCGCGCCAGCGTCTGATCGCCCACCGACGCGTGCCCGCTGCCGATCCCGAGGTCCGCGGCCGCGAGCATGATCGACATCGTCACCTGGCCGAGGTCGTACTCGAGCGTGTCGCGCTCGTCGCGATCGTCGGACGCGGGCATCACGAGCGCGATCGTCGCCGCCGACGTACCGACGTGGGCGGCCCACCGCCATGTCTTCGCGAGCTCGCGGAGGCGCTCGCGCTCGGTCACGACGACGAAGTCCCACGCCTGCTGGTTCGTCGAGGAGGGCGTGCGACGTGCGGCCTCGAGGACCCGTTCGAGATCCTCCGTCGCGATCGGCAGCTCCTCGTACGCGCGGACGTTCCGACGCGCGCGGATCGCGTCCCAGGCCTCCATGGAGTGAACGATAGGCGCTTCGACGATCACGCGGGCGGGCGCGGCGGGGTGTCAGCCGTCGCGGACGACGCGGTAGCGCAGGTGCGTGGCGTGCGGGCTCTCGGTCACCCCCACGAACTCGAGCGTCACGTGCTCGTCCACGCCCTCGCCGAACATCGGCGTGCCGCTCCCGAACAACACGGGCACCAGATGCACCGAGATCTCGTCGACCGCGCCGGCGTTGATGAGCTGACGTCCGACGTCGGCGCCCATCACGCTGATGTTCCTGTCGCCCGCGGTCTCTCGTGCCCGCGCGAGCGCCGTCTCGAGGTCGTCGACGAACGTGTACACGCCACCCTCGGGGACGCCGACCGGTACGCCGTGCGACAGCACGAAGAGCGGGACGCGAGCCGGCCCGGTCGGGCCGTCGGCGCCCCAGTACTGGATCGACATGTCGTACGTGCGGCGCCCGCAGATCACCGCGCCGAGCCGAGCGACCTCGCGTTGGAGGAGCTCCTTCCCGGCGTCGTCCTGGAACGCCCACTCATGGAGCCGCTCCCCGTCGTCCCCGAGCCCGGCCTCGAGGCGCATGTTCGCCGCGGCGATGAAACCGTCGAGGGACGCGCTCTTGTCGTAGATCACGATGCCCATCGTGTGCCTCCTCCGGTCCCGCTCCCCCCGCCGCCCCTTCCTCGGGTCGGTTTCTACCCCGATAGCTCGGTGCCGCATCCTCGACCTCGATCGGACATCTCCAGGCCGACATGGACGTCGAGCAGCTGGCGTTCGAGCTGTAGGCGTATCTCGAGCTCGCCCACTACCGCTTCGTGCTGTTCCGTGACCCCGCCGTGCTCGATCGAGGCCGGGTGGCCGTGGCCGATCGCCTGCGCGCACGATGGCGCCCGACCGGAACCGGCACGGCTAGCGGGAGGCGCGCGAGGTTCCACGGCCGAGAGCCCCGGCTGTTCTCGTGCCCGTCTTGGAACCCTAGAATCGAGTGCACGGCCAGGTGCCTGGGAGCGCTTGGCCTCTGGTGAGGTCCTGAACCGAGTAGCCGTTCGAGAGCCCATCGAGGAAGAGGCATGAAGCCCTACATTCTCGACGACGCGTCGGCACTCGAGTACAAGCGGCTCGACCTCATGTCCAAGATCCTGGATCCGTGGACTCGCGGTTACCTCAGCACATTGGGGGTCGGCGAGGGTTGGCAGTGCCTCGAGCTTGGAGGCGGCAACGGCAGTATCACGGAGTGGTTGTCTGCCGCGGTCGGCCCCTCAGGAGGGGTGACCGCGCTCGACGTCAACCCGGTCCTGTTGGAGTTGATCCCCGCGGAGAACCTGTCGGTACGGCAGGTAGATGTGCGCACGGGCGAGTTGCCACCGGGTCCCTACGACTTGGTGACCTGCCGCGCATTGCTGCACCAGATCGCCGAGGACGCCCCGGCGGTGCTCGAGCGGATGGCCGCCGCCGTCAGGCCGGGTGGATGGCTCTTGATCCAAGAGCCCGACTTCCACCTCGCGCCGACAACGGAGCCGGAGGTTTGGGCAAAGACGTGGGCGGGCCTGATCGAGTGGGGGCGCAGCAATGGGGTCGACTGGCTCATCGGCCGGAAGCTGCCGAGCATGGTCGCCGCTCTGGGTCTCGGGCATCCGCAAGCCAAGACCGACGTGCAGAACATCCGGGGCCGGGACCGCGGGGCCCTGTACTTCCAACTCTTCTTCGCCGAGGTGCGCGACCGGGTCGTTGCGTCCGGGCAGGTCGAAGCGGAAACGATCGACGCCGCCTCAGATGTCTTGAACGACCCCAACTCCTGGACCCAGTGCTGGATGATGACGGCCGTTTGGGTGCGAAAGCCGCGAGCGTGAGGCCGCGCGTGCCCACGTAGTGCCAGATGCTCCGAGTGGCGACAGCCTCTCGGCCGAGCTCCAGGCGGAGACGACCCCTTCAAAGCTTGAGCAAGCTCATGCGGCGCCGAGAACATCGGCTAGTGACCGGTCGGCATCTCCACGAACGACCACTGCGGCCCGCCGAGCGGAACTTTGGGCCACTTCTTGATGAGAAACAATCCTCGCTCCCAGTCAGTCGTTCCCAGAAGCGTAGTCTCATCAGCGGACGTGCCGAGGTCGCTCGGACGGCCGCGATAGCTGTTCCGTAGACTCCTCATTGCCTTGTTTGAGTGGAGCTAAGTTTGCCGCGAGTATTGCTCATCGGATGGGATGGCGCCGACTGGCGCATCCTCGACCCCCTGCTCGAGCGGGGAGACCTGCCGAACCTGCAGGCCCTGATCGACCGGGGCAGAAGGACGTCCTGCGCTCGACCGTGCCGACCCACTCGTGGGCGGCCTGGCCGTCGTTCCTGACGGGTGTCGACCCGGCCGATCACGGCGTCTACGACATCCTCGAGACCGTCCCCGGAACGCACAAGCAGTACCCGGTCACCTACCGCTCGATCAAGGAGCGGACGTTCGTCGAGGACCTCTCGGCGGCCGGCAAGGTCGGGGTGTACGCCGACGTCCCTCTGATGTTCCCGACGCCGGAGATCGAGGGGAAGGTCGTCGCCGGCGGGGTGCTGCCGAAGGGCCGCACGTACACGCACCCGGCCGACCTGCCCGAGCAGCTCGAGCGGGCCGGCGTGCCCTGGGCGATCAACGGCATGTCGTGGACGACGTTCCGCCACAAGCCCGACGCGTACCTGGACGAGGCGCTCGAGATCACCGGCAAGCGGATCCGCGCGACCGAGTGGCTGATGGACAACTCGGACTGGGACCTGATGGCCTCCGTCTGGGTGAGCGTCGACCGCACGCAGCACGCGCTCTCGAACTACGTCTCGCCCGACCACCCGGACACCGCCCGCAACGAGAAGACCGCGATCGGCGCGAAGGTGCGCGACGTCTACAAGCAGCTCGACGACGCGATCGGCTCGTTCGTCTCGCGCACGCGCGACGACGACCTCGTCCTGTTCATCTCGGACCACGGGTTCCAGTCGGTCACGCGCACGATCCACATGGATCAGCTGCTGAAGAAGTTCGGCTTCCTCGAGTTCAGCGCGTCGAACGTCGTCCTCGGGCCGATGCAGTGGGGGCCGGTGCGCAAGATCGCCCGCAAGGCCTACGACATGCTCGGCCTGCACGGCAAGGTCGAGCCTGCCGCAGCCGGTGAACTGGTCCAAGACGAAGGCGTTCACGACGATCCGTTCGACGGGCGAGGGCGTCTCGATCAACCTCGCCGGGCGCGAGCCCGACGGCATCGTCGAGCCGGCCGACTTCGAGAAGGTGCGCGACCAGGTGATGGACGCGCTGTCGTCGTTCACGGACCCGAAGACCGGCCGCAAGCCGGTGAAGGCGATCTACCGGCGCGAGGAGATCTTCAAGGGCAAGCACGCCGACACTGCTCCCGACATCCTGATGGAGCCGGCCGAGCAGTACTCGCTCACGCACGCGAAGACCGCGCTCGAGGACGCCGACTGGATCTCGGGCGACCACCGGATGGAGGGCGTGATCGTGGCGGCCGGGCCGGCGGTGAAGCCGTTCGAGCAGCAGCCGCTGCTCGTCGACATGGCGCCGACGATCCTGGCGGCGCTCGGCGCGCCGGCCTCGATCGAGCACACCGGCCGCGTGCTGCACGAGGTCGTCGGCTCGGAGGCGCGGGGGTCCCGCGGCGAGGCGAAGCCGGCGGTCCAGATCCCCGGCATGCCGACCGGCTCGGAGGAGACCGACGGTCACCGACACCGAGGCCGACGAGATGGAGGAGCATCTCCGCGGCCTCGGCTACCTCGAGTAGCCGGCTGGGGGTTACGGATCCCAAGCACCTTCGGCCCTCGTGCTTTCATCGTTCAGCTGCCTTAGGCGGGTCGGTCAGTGACGACCTCGATCAGGCCTGCGACCCCCACGGGGACGATCAAGAACCCGGGCCGGGTGGAGAACGTGTCCTTGTAGCAGACGACAGCCCACCGCCCCGAGACCATCCTCCTAGCGCTCGTCCACATCTTCGACGCTGAGGGATCGAGGAAGATTGCGCGACGTGTCCCAAAGAGGAACCCCGCGGGTGCGCGCGGAGTCTGCCGAGGGTTTGGGTCGGGCTCAGCCTCGTGACCCGGAAGCCCGCCTTGAGATGTAGGTCGTTGACGAGCTCGAGCGTGAGCCTTCCAGGGAGGATGCGGTCATCGGCGTCGAGCTCGCACCCCGATCCTTGCTGCAGTGTGATCGTGGCGTCGGTGTTGACCGGTACGGGAATCGACCTCATCCGAGGCCGAGACCGGGGGAGCCCCGCTCGAGCTCGCTCCCGTCGGCTCGACGACCGGTGTCTGCTCTCGGTCGTTCGCGTCCGGGTTCCCCAAAGCATCGTCCAACCCGGTGCAGCCGCACAGGACGAGCAGGAGCACGAGCCCCATCTTCCTCGACGCCCTGCTCGTCCCCGCGGCGGTCGCATCGCTTCCCCTCCCAACCAAGATCCCTTCCACCTCACCCGACCCGCTGGCATCCTCCGCATCCAACGAGCCCGTCGGTGCCCCAGCTCAGGTCGTCGATGTCGTCGATGGGCGACGTGTCGAGGAGGACGGTTTCCTGTGTCTGCACGTCGATAACGTGGATGCACAAGCAGTTCCAGCCGGTGAAAGCGATCGAGCGCCCGTCCGGTGACCAGCTCGGGCTGAGCTCATAAACGAAGTACAGCCGCCTGGAGTGGTCGAGGCGTTGGGTCTCGCTGCCATCTGCCCGCATCAGCCACAGGTGGGCGAACGGAACCGTCTCATTGAGCGCCGGGTCGATCATGTTTCCCCCGCTCGCGAACCGCGTGAAGGCGATCGACCGCCCGTCGGGCGACCACGCGGGATCCGGTCCGCCCACCTTCCGCGGGTCAGACGGGTGAGAACGCCATCGTCGACCCACACCACCCAGATCTCCCCGCCGGCGTCGAACGCGACGCGTGAGCCGTCGGGTGACCAATCAGGACTGCGATCCTGTCGTCGGGTTCCTATGAGCCGCCGGATGTGACCGCCATCGGCATCCATCAAGAAGATGTCCGTGTCGGTGTCCCGGTTCCCGCCCGCGCCGGACCGGGCTGCGAACGCGATCTGCGATCCATCGGGTGACCAGGACGGCTCCAGCGCTCCGCCCGGGAGGTCTGTCAGCTGACGCTCGGTGCCGTTCTCCTCCAGGACGAAGATCTGCGTACCGCCGCTCGAGAGGCGATCGATCGCGGCCTTGCCCTGGTACACGAGCTGTGTGCCGTCAGGGGAGCGCTCCGGCTCCCTCTGACCTCCCTTCGTGAGGAGTATCGGGACAGCTTCGCCCGTCGTCGGATCGAACCTGTAGAGACCTGGTTCCGGGTCGACCTCATCCGAAACCAGATCCGAGGCGTCACCGCTCGGGCTCCCCGTCGGCTCGACGACAGGTGACTGTTCTCCTCCGCTAGCATCCGATGTCGCGGTCGGTTCGGATGAACTCGTGCACCCGGACAGAATGAGTATGAGCGCGAGCCCGGCGACTCCTTCACGGAGGTGGATCCTTGTGGTGCTTCTGCTGCCGCTCATGTGCGTCCCCGCCCGGTGCAGCCGGACAGGACGAGCACGAGCCCGAGCCCGAGCCCGAGCCCCATCGTTTCTCGGCGCCCTGCTGGTCCCTGCCGCGGTCGCATCGCGTCCCCCTTTCCCGCCTAGGAGGGCAAAAGGAAGAGGGTGTACGTGGTCTCGCCGGTCCCTCCTACCTCTACCGCGTGCCCGCCCACGTTCTCGTACGCGCCTGTCCCTCCCGTGATGACGACGTTGACCCCCTCGTCCACGTTCGCGATGTTGAGTGGTTTGGCAGCGATCCCAACTACGGTCCCCTTGTCGGTGTACGGACCGTCGGCGATCTTGCTGACGAGGGTGCAGACCCAATTCGGGCCGGCGGCCGTGCACGAGATGTGTTGCATCCCGACCCTGTTCCCATCTTGGTCGAAGAGCGGCAACTTCTTCATCGTGATCTGGCCGGTGATGCCTTCGTATTCTCCAAGAAGGTAGTAGCGAACGCGTGAGTCCTTGCCCTCGGTGTCCCAGTTCAGCTCGATCACCGTGGGTTCGGTGATGCTCGCATTGCTCCCTCCGTATGAGACTCCGATCAACGAGCTCGACATCAGGAGTGCCCCAACGAGCGCCCCTATCGCGATCTTCCTGTTCATGGCTCCCTCCTCCTTCCGCGCGGCTCTCTCTGCGAGGCCGACTCGAGTGCCGTCTGGTTCCACTCCTCGAATGCGTCGCGATCGATCACCTACCACCTGCAACAGGTCAGGGGTCCTGGGTGAGGGACTCGCCGAGACCCCTGAAGGGAGGGGATGCGATGCGTGCCCGTCCGCGTGCCGTCCCCCACGCTTGCGATGATCCCGTCTGCGTCCCAGCTCAGGTCCCACGCGCGGACGGACAGGGACAGGTAAGCGACCTGCCCCGTCTCCATGTCGAGGATGCCGATATCCGGTGGGAGTTTGTCGGGTCGGGCGGGCGAGACGAACGCGATCGAGCTCCCGTCCGGAGACCAGCTCGGGTCCAGTTGCCAGTACCAGAACCTCTTCCATTGCCTCCGGAGGGGTCGCTCATCGGTGCCATCCGAACGCACGATCCACAGACGGACGATGTGGACGATCCCGTTGATGGGATGGGGGTCGAAGCGAGTGAAAGCGATCCATCGTCCGTCGCGCGACCATGTCGCGTCGGCGGCCGCACCGCCACGATGCGGGTACGACGTGCCACGGCGCGGGGTGAGCGGGAGACGGGTGAGCGTTCCGTCGCGAACGGAGACCACCAGGATCTCCCCGTAGTTGTCGAAGACGATCCGCGAGCCATCCGGAGACCAATCCGGCCGGCGGTCGTAGCCGTCCGTTGCCGCCATCAGACGGACTCGACCGCCGTTGGCTTCTGCCACGAAGATGTCCGAGTCCCTGCCCCGGGTCATCGAACCTGCGAACGCAATCCGTGTTCCGTCCGGCGACCACGTCGGCTCCACCGCTCCGCCGGGCAGGTTGGTCAGTTGCCGAGACATTCCATCCTCGAGCACGAAGACCTGTTGGAGCCCGCGCGGCACACTCGCCACGTACACGAGCCGAGACCCGTCGGGTGAGCGTCTCCGCATCACGCGGCTCCACTGCCCCAGTCAGGATCGGCTCGGCCTCCCCCGTCGTGAGATCGATCCGGTATAGACCGGGCTCCGGGTCGCTTGGGGTGGTTCCACTCGGACCCGTCCCTGTAGGCTCAACAACGGGTGGCTGTCCTCCTTCGGACGATCCGGACGAACCGGTGCATCCGGACAGTAGGACCGTCGCCGCGATCGCCCCGATGCTCACCCTCTTGATCCGCCTGCTCGACATGCGATCGAGGATGCTGGGCGGCTCTTACGGTTCGCTTGCAGGCGCTTGACGTCCGGTTTCACGGGTTCGAGCGAGACGGGCTGTAGGCGTTCTGTAAGTGCGCGGGCGCAGTCTTGCGCGTGATGGGCGACACGCAGGTCGGGGGGGTTTCCACTGCGAAGGGACGGAGGTACCGTCGGCCCGTGCGCTTCGGACTCCTCGGGCCGCTTGAGGTCTCCGACGGGGATGGCCCGGTCCCGCTCGGGGGACCCGAAGCAGCGCGTCGTCCTGGCCCACCTCGTGCTGAGCGCGAACCAGGCCGTCCCCGTCGATCGACTGATCGACGCCCTGTGGGGCGAGGGCCTCCCCGAGGAACCGATGGCGACGCTCCGCGTCTACGTGTCACGCCTGCGCTCGGCCCTCGGTCAGGACGCGATCGAGGGGCGGGCGCCCGGCTACCTCCTGCATGCAGACCCCGACGAGGTGGACGCGATGCTGTTCGAGGAGCTGATGCGGGAGGCCCGCCGGGACACCGTCGATCCGCGGCTGACGGTGAGCACGCTGGACGAGGCGCTCGAGCTGTGGCGGGGACCCGCGCTCGCCGACCTCGCGACCGAGCCCTCCCTGTCGGGCGAGATCGCCCGCCTCGAGGAACTTCGCCTTCAAGCGGTCGAGGAGAAGATCGCCGCCCAGCTCGCACTCGGCCAGCACGGCGACGTCGTTGCCGAGCTCGAGGCGCTCACGGCGCCCATCCGCTCCGCGAACGGGTCTGGGCGATGCTGATGCTGGCGCTGTACCGCTCGGGCCGCCAGGCGGACGCGCTCGGCGCCTTCCAGCGCGCGCGAGAGCTGCTCGCCGACGAGCTCGGGATCGATCCGACCAGGGACCTGCAGGAGCTGCAGGAGCAGATCCTGCGCCACGACGCCGCGCTGGACCTCGACGGGCAGACCGCTGCGCGGCTATCGGCTCCTCGAGCAGATCGGCGAGGGGTCGTTCGGCGTGGTCCACCGCGCGATCCAGCCGCACGTCGGTCGCGAGGTAGCGATCAAGTCGATCAACCCCGAGCTCGCGAACGACCCGGAGTTCGTCCGGCGGTTCGAGGCCGAGGCGCAGATCATCGCGCGGCTGGAGAACCCGCACATCGTGCCGCTCTACGACTACTGGCGCGACCCGGACGGCGCCTACCTCGTGATGCGCTACCTGAGCGGAGGGAGCCTGCGCCGACGGCTCCAGGAGGAGCGAACGATGGCTCCCGAGGAGCTCTCGGTGCTCGTGGACCATGTGTCGCAGGCGCTTTCGACCGCGCACCGCCAAGGCATCGTCCATCGCGACGTGAAGCCGGAGAACGTGCTGTTGGATGGCGAGGGCAACGCGTATCTGACCGACTTCGGGATCGCGAAGGACGTCTCCAACCCGCAGGCGACGAAGACCGGCCCGCTCGGGACGCCCGTGTACCTCTCGCCCGAGCAGATCCGCGGCGAACCCGTGACGCCTCAGACCGATGGGTTCGCCCTCGGGGTGCTGATCTTCGAGGCGCTGACGGGGCGCAGCCCTTCCCGGATGGTTCGATCGCCACGCTCCTCCAGAAGAACCTCAACGATCCGCTCCCGCCCGTCCGGGAAACGCGACCGGAGCTTTCGGCCGCGATCGACGACGTCATCGCCCATGCGACGCAGAAGGATCCGGCGCTCCGCTTCACCGATGCCTCGGCGCTCGCCGCGGCGTTCCGCGACTCGATCGGTCCGGCCGCAGAAGTGGGTGCAGCCGCGGCCGACTCGCCGAACCCGTTCAAGGGGCTCCGTCCGTTCGTCGAGGCCGACGCCGGGGACTTCTTCGGCCGCGAGGCGCTGGTCCAGCGACTCGTCGAGCGGTTCGACGATGACGTCGAGGGATCCAGGTTCCTCGCGGTCGTGGGCCCCTCGGGGAGCGGGAAATCGTCGGCCGTACGCGCCGGCCTCGTTCCTGCCCTGCGGCGCGGGGCTCTCAAGGATTCGTCCGGCTGGTTCTACGTAGAGATGGCGCCGGGCGCGCATCCGCTCGAGGAGCTGGAGGCGGCGTTGCTCCGCGTGGCCGTCCAGGCGCCGACATCGTTGTTGGAGCAACTCGAGCGCGACGACGATGGCTTGCACGCTGCGATCCAACAGGTGCTCCCCGCTGGCTCCGAGCTCGTGCTGGTGATCGATCAGCTCGAGGAGGTGTTCACGCTCGTCGAGGACGAGTCCGAGCGTCGGCGGTTCCTGGATGGCGTACGGGTGGCCGTTACCGGATCCGGACTCCCGTGTCCGGATCGTGACGACGCTCCGTGCCGACTTCTACGATCGCCCGCTCGCGTACCGCGGCTTCGCCGAGCTGGTACGCGCGCGGACCGAGCCGGTCGTCCCGCTGACGCCCGAGGAGCTGGAGCGCGCGATCTCCGGGCCCGCTCAGAACGCCGGGGTGAGGGTCGAACCTTCCCTCGTCGCCCAGGTCGTGGCGGACGTTGCCGAGCAGCCCGGCGCGCTCCCGCTGCTGCAGTACGCGCTCACCGAGCTGTTCGACGGGCGGAGCGACGGCACGCTCACTGCGCAGGCCTACCGCGAGATCGGCGGCGTCTCGGGGGCGCTCGCGCGCCGCGCTGAGCAGTTGTACGAGGCGACGGACGCGGCGGGCAAGCAGGCTGCCGAGCAGTTGTTCCTGCGCCTGGTCGCGCTCGGCGAGGGGACCGAAGACACGCGGCGACGGGTGAGCCGATCGGAGCTCGACCGGATGGGTGTCGACGGTCGAGCCGTCGACTCGGTGATCGACTCGTTCGCACGCCGCCGGCTCCTGTCGCTCGACCGCGATCCCGAGACGCGTGAGCCCACCGTCGAGGTGGCTCATGAGGCCCTCCTGCGTGAATGGGATCGGCTCCACGCATGGATCGACGCGGCGAGGGACGACCTGCGCGCCGAACGCCGGCTCGCCGCTGCGGCGGCCGAGTGGGAGGCGGGAGGGCGAGACTCGAGCTTCTTGCTTCGCGGCTCGCGCCTGGAGCAGTTCTCGACGTGGGCGACCGCGACGACCCTTGCGATCGCACGCGGCGAGCGGGAGTTCCTCGACGCGAGCCTTGAGCTCGCCGAGGCCGAGCGGATCCTCCGAGGACGAGCGCGTCGAGCGCGAGCGCGTCCTCGAACGTCGGTCGGTCCGTCGGCTCAGGACCGCGGTCGCCATCTTCGCGGTCGCTGCGCTCGTCGCCGCCGGCCTCACCGTCGCGGCCGTGAACGGGAGCGAGCGGGCGGATCGCGAGGCCGCACGCGCCGAACGCGAAGCGCGTGTCTCGAGCGCGCGAGAGCTCGCGACCGCTTCGGTCGTCAACGTGGAGGCTGATCCCGAACTCGCGATCCTGCTCGCACTCGAAGCGATCGAACGAACGAGGTCGCTCGACGGCTCCGTCCTACCCGAGGCCGAGGACGCGCTCCATCGTGCGGTCGGGGCATCTCGGATCGAGCTGACCGTGCCGGGCGTGGGAGATAGCGTCGCCTGGAGTCCCGACGGCGTGTTCGCCGCCGAGAGCGCCGAGGGCGAGGGGATCGTCGAGATCAGGGATGGTGGGACGGGCGCCATCGTCCTCGCGCTTGCGGCCCACGAGGGCGACGTCACGGGCCTCGCGTTCAGCCCCGACGGAGCGATGCTCGCAACGACCGGAACCGATGGGCGCCTGAACCTGTGGGATGCCTCGAGCGGCGCATCGGTCTCGAGCGTCCGAGGCGATGGTGCTGCGGACGCTCTCACGTTCGATCGCGACGGGTCACGCGTCGCGGCGGCGTGGCGCGGCGATCGCCGGATCCGGATCGCGGTCCCGGCGACGGGTGAAGTGGTCGAGACGTACCAGGTGCCAGTCACCGGGGAACTCGCGTTGAGTCCCGATCTGCGCCTGGCGGTGGTGGTCGGCGACGAGGGCACGCGTCATCGATCTCCGGACCGGAGCTCGATCGGGGCTGGGTGAGCTCGACGTCCCCTCCTGGAGTCCGGACGGCCGCTACCTCGCCGGAACCTCGGGGGAGCGTACCCGCGTGATCGACGCGACGACGCTGGATTTGGATCGCTTCTACCTCGGACCTCGCCGACCTCGTGTACGGCTTCGGCTGGAGCCCCGATTCGCGTCGCTTGGTGACGGCTGGCCAGGGCACGGCGAAGGTTTGGTCGATCGCGCCCGGCCGGGCTAGGGAGCTCATGACGCTCGGGCTCCGCTTCACGAGCCCGAGCGGCGGTGCGGCGTTCTCTCCCGACGGGTCGCGCGTGATCATCGGGTCGGCCGACGCTGCCGCCACGAAAGTGTGGGACGTGTCGAGCTCGGGCGACGCTGAAGTGGCGAACATCCCTGCGACGGACTACATCTCCGACGTCGCGTTCATGCCGGACGGAGACGGAGTCGCCGTGCAGGTCGACGCCGAACCCGGGATCGCGATCTGGGAGCTGGCGGAGGAACGGACCGTCGCGGGGGTCGGGCCGCCGGCGTTGGGCGGCGGTGGCTTGGCGCAGTCGCAGTTCGACGTGAGTCCGGACGGGACCGCGATCGCGACCACGACCGGCTCCGGGGGTGCGGCGGTCTGGGACGTCGGATCTGGTGAGAAGCTCTTCTCCGTTCCGGCAGGGAACCTGATCATCGAGCGTCGACTGGAGTCCCGACGGGTCGCGCGTCGTCATGGCGAGCCTGCACGGTTGGGCGAAGGTCTTCGATCCGTCCGGTCGCGAGCTCCAGATCTTGCGAGTGGACGAGGGCTACGGGGTCGGGGGGGCGATGTTCACGCCCGATGGTCGCCGGGTGGTGCTGGGAGCTCTGCCCCTAGTGCTAGGAGCTTGCCGGGGCCAGCTCTGCCCCTGGACCCCGCCCGCGAGCCCAGCACGACGATCTGGGACCTCGAGCGGGGCGAGGTCGTGCGCACGATCGAGGGTGCCGGCAACGAATGGTTCGCCATCTCGCCCGACGGTGCTCGGCTCGTCACCACCAGCTTCGGGGCAGACGGGCCGACGGAGGTGTGGAGCCTGCGGACCGGATCCCGCCTCGCGGTGCTCGCGGATGGTTCGGAGGGGATCCTCGGCGTCGCGTTCAGTCCGGACGGGAGCCGGATCGCGGCGGCGATGGAAGACTCAACGGTTCGACTGTTCGACGCGGCGTCAGGCGAACAGCTGGTGGTCCTGCGGGGCCACGACCTCGCCGTGGTGTTCGTGGACTTCAGCCCGGACGGCTCGATGCTCGTGTCGGGCTCGGCCGACGGTTTGGTCCGCGTGTGGGCCATCGACATCGACGATCTCATCGAGATCGCTCAACAGAACGTCACGAGATCGCTCACCGACGAGGAGTGCCGGCAGTTCCTCCACGTGGATTCCTGCGCCGTCGGCCCTTCCAGCGCCACCTAGGCGGACCTCGGCTCGTTCGTCTCGCGCACGCGGCTGCGCCTCCTCGATCGCAGCATCGAGCCGCTCGTCGCACAGGCCCGAGGCGTTGGTGTCCGCCACGCGCGGATCATGCTGCATATGCCCTGAACGCGAGGGACTTGCACGACCAGGGCCGGTCGGGTAAGTAGCGTTCATGGCCGACCGCCCGTTGATGTTCCGAACGCAACCCTCCGTGACGTCCACGGCGTCCCCGGAAGCGGTCTACGACGTGATCGCGGATCTTCGGAACCACCTCGTCTGGTCGGGCGAACGAGCGGAGGACGAGGGGTTCAAGATGCTGACCCTCGACGCACCGGAGGGTCCGGCGACGGTCGGCACGTCGTTCACCTCGTCGGGGATCCGCCGGCAAGGACACGTTCCACGACCGGTCGGTGGTCACGCAGTCGTCGCCGCCGCACATGTTCGTCATCGAGACCGACGCGCGCTTGGAGCGCAGGAACGCCAAGACGTGGGAGGCGCACTTCTCCCATCGCTACGACGTCGAGCCGGAGGGGATGGCTCGCGGATCGTGTACACCGAGACCGTCGAGCGCGTGAACTACGTGCCCTACTGGCTCAAGCCGGGCATCCGGACGATCTTCCGGCCGTGGGTCAACCGAGCCGACCGCAAGCAGCTCCGGAACCTGGCGCGGCTGGCCGAAGAGCGGTCGAGGCGCTCGGCCGGCTAGCTCGACGGACAGCGATGCCCGCCGAGCTCGCTCGGCCAACCCTGATCGCCACCGAGAACCGGCCCGCCCTTCGCCGGTTGCGGTGACGACGAGAGGGCGGCGGCCATCCCGGTCACCGCGCTGACGGCGCAAGCGATGGCGTGGGACCTTGAACGCTTCCGGAGGCGGTTTCAACGGCTACCTGTCCAAGCCTGTGAACGTCGTCGAGTTCATCGGCACGGTCAAGCGCTACTGCGGGAGCCGGTTGGGCTAGAGTCCGCCGGATGGGAGGCCGCGAGCCGATCGACGTCGAGGCGCTCGTCCGTGAGAACGAGGATCTGCGCGAGCAGCGGCACGCGGTGGACGAGGTCCTTCGCGCGGTCGCGCGCTCGGAAGGGCTCCAGCCCGTGCTCGATGCGATCATCGCGGCGGCCAGGCGTCTGTGTCATGCGGAGCACGGCCAGCTTTACCTGGCGGAGGGTGATGTCTTCCAGATCGTTTCGCAGATCTTGGGCCCATCTGCGTCATACGACTACGCCGTGGAACACCCGCATCTGCGTGACCGGACGACCATCGTCGGACGGACAGCGCTGGCCGGCGAGACGGTGCAGATCCCCGACGTCCTGGCCGACGCCGACTACTCGTTCGGGGGGCAGGCGATCGTCGGCTATCGGGCGTTGCTCGGCGTTCCGATCTTCCTGGACGACGAGCTCATCGGTGTCATCAGTGTCGGCCGAAACGTCCCGGGGTCGTTCGCGGACCCTGAAGTCGAGCTCGTCGAGACATTCGCCGATCAGGCAGCTATCGCGATCGCCAACGCGCGGTTGCTCGACACCGTGGAGCGGCAGCGGACGGAGTTGTCCCGCTTCCTCTCGCCACAGGTCGCCGCGCTCATCTCCTCGGAGGAGGGCGGGCAGTTGCTCGCAGGGCACCGCGCCTACATCACCTGCCTCTTCTCCGACCTCCGTGGCTTCACGGCGTTCGCCGAGACGGCGGCGCCCGAGGAGTTGTTCGAGGTGCTCCGCCCATATCACGAGGCGATCGGCGAGCTGATCCCGTCCTACGGCGGGACGCTTGAGCACTTCGCGGGTGACGGCATCATGGTCTTCTTCAACGACCCGCTCGCGGTCGACGACCACGAGCTTGCGGCGATCCGCCTCGCGCTTGCCGCCCAGGAGCGGTTCGAGGAGTTGGCGCGCGGATGGCGGAAGCGCGGCACGGAACTGGGACTCGGGATCGGGATCGAGGCGGGGTACGCGACGCTGGGCCGGATCGGCTTCGAGGGACGCTATGACTACGGAGCGCTCGGACCGGTGACGAACCTCGCTTCCCGGCTCAGCACCCGCGCCGCGGCAGGTCAGATCCTGATCGGCCCGAGGGTCTTCGCAGCCGTCGAGGAGACGGTCGTCACGGGTCCCGTCGGGAGCCTCGACCTGAAAGGATTCGGCCGGCCCATCCCGGCGTACGAAGTCCGAGGGCTTCGGACCGTCCCGTAGTTCCGCTCCCTCTCGTATCTCGCGGCGAGCGTGCGGCTCGCCGAGGAACGCTCGGCGGGCTGATCGAAGCCGGCCGCCCGGCCCGACGCGCCGTGGTGCGCGCCCGAAGCCCGTCCGGCATAGAGTCCTTCTCCAACGGTCCGGGCCCGGAGGGAGGGGGCGTGTCCGAGCAACCGCGAACCGCAGGATGGCCGACGACCGTCGCCGCCGGCGTGATCATCGGCGCGGTCGAGGCGTTCCTCGCGATCTCGTTCGCCGCCCTCGTGTTCGGCGGCTACCTCGAGGATTTCATCCCCGACGGCATCGCTCTGTATCTCGGAGCGGCCGCGCTGGCGCTCGCGATCCTCGCCTGGAGGGGGGGCACGCGCGGAGTCGTCGGGGGCATGCAGGCAGCGACCGCCGCTGTGCTCGCGGTCGTCGCCGCGAGCGCGGCGGTCACCGCGTACGGAAGCCCCGAACGCGCCTTCCTCACCGGCGTCGCTGCCACCCTGACGGTGACGGTCCTCAGCGGCGCGATCTTCTTCGCGCTCGGGATGCTCCGGCGAGGCAACCTGATCCGCTTCGTGCCGTACCCGGTCGTCGGGGGGTTCCTCGCGGGGGCGGGGTGGCTGCTCCTGAAGGGCGGTATCTACGTCGCGTCGGGTGCGTCGCCGTCCACGAGCACGATCGGCGACCTGACGGGCTCCACCGTGCTGCAGCTCTGGGTTCCCGCCCTCGCCTTCGGCTCGATCCTGCTCATCGCCACCCGGCTCGTGAAACGGCCGCTCGTGATCCCGGCGATCCTCGGGGTCGGGCTCCTGCTGTTCGTCATCGGCATGCTCGTCACCGGATCTTCGATCGAGAGCGCGAGAGGCGGCAACTGGCTGCTGCTCACCGTGTTCGACGAGGCCAAACCGTGGGAGCCGTGGACCCTGCGAGCGGTGACCGGCGCCGACTGGCTGGCGGTGCTCGAACAGTGGCCGGGGATCGCCGCCGCGGTGTTCGTCGCCGTGGTCGTGATCCTGTTCAACGTCAGCGAGACCGAGCTCGTCCTGCACCGGGACCTCGACACGAACCAGGAGCTCCGTGACGCCGGCGTCGTCAACGTCGTCTCGGGCGCCCTCGGCGGGATCCCCGCGTACCACGCGCTCAGCCTGAGCGCGCTCGGCGAAGGCATGAGGGTCAACGCGCGCCGGGCGGGGCTCATCGCGGCCCTCGTTCCGCTCGCTGCGGTCGTGTTCGGCGCGTCCGTCATCGAACTGATCCCGCGCATGATCGCCGGCGGGGTCCTGGTGTTCCTCGGGCTCGCGTTCCTGATCGAGTGGGTGTGGGACCGGCGGCGGTCCCTGCCGCCCGTCGAGTTCGGGGTCGTTCTGGTGATCCTCGCGGCGTTCATCGGTCTCGGGCTCCTGCCCGGCGTCGTGATCGGCCTGGTGCTCGCGGTCGTGCTGTTCGCGGTCAGCTACGGCCGGATCGAGCTGGTGCGCGAGGTTGCGTTCGGGGAGACGTATCGCAGCAACGTCGACCGCCCGTACGATCAGCGAGCGGTCCTCCGCGCGTTGGGCGATCGGGTCCAGATCCTCCGCGTGAACGGGTTCGTGTTCTTCGGATCGGCCAACAGCCTGCTCGAGCGGATCCGCAAGCGCGTGGAGACCGGACCGCCGCGGTTCCTGGTCGTCGATCTCCGCCGCGTGACGGGCGTGGACTCCTCCGCGGTCGTGTCGTTCGTCAAGGTGGTGCACCTGGCGGAGACGAATGGGTTCGAGCTCGTGTTCACGGGCGCGTCGGATCCGGTCCGCAAACAACTGGAGCGCGGCGGGGTCGTCGTGTCCGAGGGGATCGTCCGGTTCGAACCGGATCTGGACCGCGGCCTGCAGTGGTCCGAGGAAGGTCTGCTCCGGGACGCGGGGCCCGACGGAACCGTGGTCGAAGGCGTCCCCGTCGGGAACGGCGCCGTCGAGGCAGGTACCGAACGCGTGACGTCACCCAACGGGTCGAGCGCCGCGCTCGCCGGCATGCCTGCGGGTCTGAGGACGTACCTCGAGCGCGTCACGCTCCCGGAGGGAACCGTGCTGATCCGGCAGGACGAGCCACCGGACGACGTGTTCGTGTTGGAAGCGGGTCGGCTGAGCGTGGAGATGGTGACGGCCGAGGGGACCCGGCTGCGCCTGCGGTCGGTGAACCCCGGCGTCGTCGTCGGCGAGGTCTCGATGTACACGGGGCTCCCGCGCACGGCAGATGTGGTGGCCGAGACGCCGAGCGTGGTCCTGCGTCTCAGCGGAGCGACGATCCGGCGGTTGGAGGCCGACGAGCCCGAGCTGGCCGCGGCGGTGCACCGGTGGCTCGCGAGGACCCTGTCGGAACGACTGAGCGACACCTTGAGGGAGTTCGACGCTCTGCTCGACTAGGCCAGGTGGAAGGGAGGAGCGTGTCGGAGCAACGACGATCCGGGGGACGGCTGTTCCCGCTGGCCGCAGGCTTGATCATCGGCGCCGTGGAGGTGGTGCTCGCGGTCGCGTTCGCGGCCCTCGTGTTCGCCGGCGCGACCCCCGCCCACCTGGGCGACGGCATCGGCCTGTACCTCGTCGCGGCCGCGCTCACGCTCGGGTTCCTGGCGTGGAGGGCGGGCGTGCGCGGCGTCGTGGGCAGCGTGCAGGACGCTGCGACGGCCGTGCTCTCGATCCTGGCGCTGAGCACGGCGTACAAGGCCTCCAGCATCGTCACGATCTGCCAGGCCGCAGCCGTCGGCGGGTGCGAGATCCCCGACGTCTTCCTCACCGTCGTGGCCGCGACGCTGGTGGTGACGTTGTCGTGCGGCGCGATCTTCCTCCTGCTCGGGACCTTCCGGCTCGGCAACCTGGTCCGGTTCGTCCCCTACCCGGTCGTCGGGGGGTTCCTGGCCGGGACCGGATGGCTGCTCTTCAAGGGTGGCATCTACATCGCCTCAGGTGTTGAGCTGCGCTTCCGCACGTTCGGGCTCCTGGTGAGCCCGGTGACGCTCCAGCGATGGGTGCCCGCGCTCGCCTTCGGCGTGATGCTGTACGTCGCCGTCCGGCTGGTGAAGAAGCCGCTGGTCATCCCGATCGTGCTCGGGATCGGACTCGTGCTGTTCGCGATCGGCATGCTCGTGACGGGCTCCTCGATCGATGCCGCCAAGCAGGGGCGATGGCTGCTCGGGCCCTTCGAGTCGGCCCGGCTGTGGCAGCCGTGGACGTTCCGAGCGCTCACCGGCGCCGACTGGTCGGCGGTGCTGAGCCAGTGGGCCGGGATCGCGACCGCGGTGTTCGTGGCCACGATCGCGATCCTGTTCAACATCTCCGGCACCGAGGTCGTGCTGCGCCACGACCTGGACACCAACAAGGAGCTCCGCGACGCCGGGGTGCTCAACGTGGTCTCGGGCTCGCTGGGTGGGATCCCCGGGTACCACGCGCTCAGCCTGAGCGCGCTGGCCGACCGCATGAACGTGAACGCGCAGGCCGCCGGGCTGTTCGCCGCGCTCGTCCCGCTCGCGGCGGTCGTGTTCGGGGCCGCGTTCCTCGAGCTGATCCCGCGGATGATCGTCGGCGGCGTCCTGGTCTTCCTCGGCCTGGCCTTCATCGTCGAGTGGGTATGGGACAAGAGGCTGTCCCTGCCACCGTTCGAGTACGCGATCGTCCTCGTGATCCTCGCGACGATCATCGGGCGGGACTTCCTGACCGGCATCGTGGTCGGGCTCGTGCTCGCGGGGGTCCTGTTCGCGGTCAACTACGGCCGGATCGAGCTGGTACGCGAGGTGACTTTCGGGGAGACCTACCACAGCAACGTCGACCGGCCGCCCCGCGAGCGCGCGGCGTTGGAGGCGATCGGTGACCGTGTCCAGATCCTGCGCATGAACGGGTTCGTGTTCTTCGGGACGTCCAACGGCCTGCTCGAGCGGATCCGCACACGCATGGAAGCGACACCGTTGCGGTTCCTGGTGGTCGATCTCCGCCGCGTGACGGGCGTCGACTCCTCGGCGGTGGTGTCGTTCGTCAAGGTGGTGCACCTGGCGGAGGCGAACGGGTTCGAGCTCGTGTTCACGGGCGTGTCGGATCAGGTGCGGAAGCAACTCGAGCAGCGGCGGGGTCGTCGAGACCGAGGGGATCGTCCGGTTCGAGCCGGACCTGGACCGCGGCCTGCAGCGGTGCGAGGAGGGTCTGCTCGAGGGCGCTCGCCGCCGAGCCGGTCGTCGTCGCGGACGGGTCGAGCGATGGGGTCGCCGGCATGCCGCCCGGGCTCCGAACGTACCTCGAGCGCCGGGAGCTCTCCCAGGGGACCGTCCTTATCCGACAGGACGAGCCGCCCGACGACGTGTTCGTGCTGGAGTCGGGCCGACTGAGCGTGGAAACGCTGACGCCCGAGGGGACGCGGATGCGCCTGCGGACGCTACGCCCCGGCGTGGTCGTCGGGGAGATGGCGATGTACACGGGGGTTCCACGCTCCGCGGACGTGTTGGCCGAGACGCCGAGCGTGGTCCTGCGACTCAGCCGCGAGTCGCTCGAGCGGATGGAGTCTGAGGAGCCCGCGCTGGCTGCGGCTGTGCACCGATGGCTCGCGACGACACTGTCCGAGCGGTTGGGTGACAGCCTGCGAGCGTTCGACGCGTTGTTCGACTAGGACTCGCTATCCTCACCGCACATCCGAGAGGAGCGCGAACATGGGTGGTGTGCGGGTCGGATCGGTCGTCATCGACTGCAACGACTTCGACCGCATGTTCGCGTTCTGGCGCGAAGCGCTCGGCTACGTGCCGCGTGACGAGCCGGAGGACGACTGGGTCGTGTTGCACCACCCCTCGGGTTCGAACGTGAACGTCTCGCTGCAGGTCGTTCCCGAGCCCAGGGTCGGGAAGAACCGGCTCCATCTCGATCTCTACTCGGAGGACCGGACGCCGAGATCCAGCGGCTCCTCGGGCTCGGTGCGACGATCCACCCGAGGACACCCGAGCCGGACGAGGACTTCGTCGTCCTCGCCGATCCCGAGGGCAACCTGTTCTGCGTCATCCAGAAGGACGATTGAGGAAAGGAGCAACCATGGGTGAGGCGAAAGGCTCGGGTTCGAAGCAGGACCCCTGGGTGTTGAAGACGCCGCCGGGAACCTCGGAGTACCAGATGTGGCGCGACGAGGAGGCCGACCCGCCCGCGCTCGTGTGTCAGGTGGGCAAGACCCAGCTCGGCTACCAGCTCCGGTGCATCGAGGATCTGCACGCGATGCTGAAGGCCAAGGGTGATTGGGTGCCGCTCGGCAGCGCCGACGAGCAGAAGCCTGCGGCCGAGGGCACGGTCGAGGCATGGGGACGCTCGCCCGACAACCCGGTCGGCGGCTGGTACGGCCTGAAGAAGGGTCTGCGCGGGCGTTTCGGGATGTACGTGCCGCCGCTGCTCGAGGCGCTCGGGCTCGCCGAGCTCGAGCACAACCCACGGAACAACCGCATGAGGGCTCGATAGGACCGCCGAGGTGGTCGCGGGAGCGAACCCCGCGACCACCTCGAACGGATTACATCACGTCGAAGGCCTCGTACACGGTCACGCTGCCGCCGCCCTGCAGGACGGGCGAGCCCTTGGCCAGGCCGGTCGCCGCCTGGAGCGAGTCGGCCTGGACGATCGTGTAGCCGGTGAACAGCGGCGCCGAGGCGTCGCTCACCTTGCCATCGGCGCCGATGGTCTTGGCCGCCGGGGCGAACGGGTTGCCCCCGTCCTTGATGGCCCCGCCGAGCTCGGTGTACCAGCCGTCCCATGCCTTCATGACGCGAGCCTTCTCCTCGTCCGTCTCGGGCATGTTCCCGCCGCTGTAGAGCAGCACGAAGTCCGACATCGACACCCTCCTTCCGGCCTCTCGGCCTGTCCGTCCGTCACCCCAACGACGAACGGGGGCGGCCGCTTTCGACAGGCGAGGGTGCCGGTTTCGAAAGGCTCAGCTGCCCTCGAACCCGTCGCAGACCATCGCGAGGGCGTCGTCGACGAGCACGTGCAGATCGTCCTCGCCTTCGCTCGAGCACCACGCGGTGACGGCCGTCGAGTACGCGGCGAGCGCGACGGCGGCGATCAACCTCGGTCGCCGATCCTCGGAGGGATCCACACCGAGGCGGGCCGAGAGCTCCTCGGTCACCCCGTTCTCCCACCGGGCGTGCTTGTCCAACAGGCGAGCCCGGATCGCCGGGGTGGCGTGGGCGAGCCGTTTCGCCGCCATGACGCGATCCGCCTGCTCCTCGTAGAGGTCGATCAGCGATCCGAGCGCGGCCCGCACCGCCGTGAACGGTGGCTCGTCTGGGGGTCGGTCAGCGAGCATCGCCCGGAGCTCGAGCCCCATGTCGTCGAAGAAGCCGATCACCACGTCTTCCTTGGAATCGAAGTACCGGAAGAACGTCCTGGGTGAAACCTCGACCTGCTCGACGATGTCCTCGATCGTCGTCTCGTCGAAGCCCCGCTCCGCGAACAGCCGGAACGCGGCGTCGGAGAGCTCCGCTCGCGTCCGCAACTTCTTGCGTTCCCTGAGACCCACCGTCGTATCCACGGGCACAGCATAGCACTTGGCGACCACTGCAATCTGGCACGGGTTGCCAAATAGCACCGGAGCACGTAGGGTGGAGCCACGATGGTCCAGAGCCAGAGGCAGGGCGGGACGGCAGAGGAAGGAGCTCGAGGGTCATGACGGCATACGTGCTCGTGCAGACCGCCACACAGAACGGCGGGATCGCCCGCCGGCTTCGAGAGGTGCCGGGGATCGTGTTCGCCGAGGACGTCCGTGGCCCCTACGACGCCCTCGCGCTCGCGCGCTCGGACGTGATGGGGGACGCATTCCAGGCGATCCTCGATCAGATCCGCGGGCTGCCCGGTGTGATCCACGCGCTCGCGGCGCCGGTCGCACGGGAGCCGGCCGGCATGGCGAGCAGCAACGCGGCTTGAGATCCGCGTCGTCCGCGCGTTCAACGCGGTGGTCCCGGTGCTGGTTCCTGCCGGACAAGCTCGACGAGTGGAACCGCTTCTTTGCCGGAGCGAACTCCGAGAGCCACTAACCCCTCCGCCCAACCAGGGCTCGATCACTCTCATCCTGCTCTCATCGCAACGGCCTACGCTGTGGCCGTGCGGGTGCTCGTGGTGGAGGACGAGGTCAAGATGGCCGGCCTGCTCAAGCGCGCGCTCGAGGAGGAGGGCTACGCGGTCGATGTGGCCGGTCGCGGGCAGGACGCGGTATGGCTCGGGACCGAGAACCCGTACGACGCCATCGTCCTGGATCTGATGCTGCCCGACCTCGACGGCTTCGAGGTGAGCCGGCAGCTGCGCGAAGCGGGGCGGTGGAGCCCTGTCCTGATGCTCACCGCTCGAGATGCGGTGGCCGATCGCGTCTCGGGTCTGGACGCCGGCGCCGACGACTACCTGACCAAGCCGTTCTCGTTCGCCGAGCTGCTGGCTCGCCTCCGCGCGCTGATGCGACGCGGAGCGGTCGAGCGCCCCCGTCCTTCGCGCCGGCGACCTCGAGCTCGATCCGGCGGCGAGGAGCGTGGCTCGGGACGGGACACCGATCGCCCTCACGGCGCGCGAGTTCGCGCTCCTCGAATACCTGATGCGTCACACGGGGGAGGTCCTGACCCGGACCCAGCTGATCGAACACGTCTGGGATTTCGCGTACGACGGCGACTCCAACGTCGTCGACGTCTACATCCGGTACCTGAGGAACAAGGTCGACCGCCCGTTCGGGCGCGCGCAGATCGAGACCGTGCGCGGAGCCGGCTACCGGCTGCGGGAGGAGCCGGTCTGATGCGACTTCGGACGCGGGTGACCCTTGTCTCGGCGGCACTCATGGCCGTCGTCCTCACGGCGACCGGAGCGTTCGTGTACCTGCGGCTCCAGACCGAGCTGCGACAGGCGATGGACGAGACGCTGCGCTCGAGGGCGGAGGCCGAACGCCTCGTCGTGGAGGGTTCGAGCGCGCTCCCCAGCGACCAGCCGGACGACGCCTTCGCGCAGCTGATCGGTTCGGACGGCTCGCTGATCGAGTCCTCGGGCAGCATCGTCGGTGAACCCGCGCTCGTGGAGGCGGCCGACGTCACCGCCCCTGTCCTGTCCGAACGCGACGCCGTCACGATCGAAGGCGAGATCGTCCCTGCGCGGATGCTCGCGGTCCCGATCTCGCAGGGGCGGGTCCTCGTGGTCGGGGCATCGCTCGACGACCAGCGACAGACGCTCGGCCGGCTCGCCACGTCACTCGCGGTGGGTGGCCCCCTCGCGCTCGTGCTGGCCGTCGGCGTGACGTGGCTCCTCGTCGGCTGGACGCTCCGCCCGGTCGAATCGATGCGCGGGCAGGCCGCGGCGATCTCGGCGAGCGATCCGGGGCGCCGCCTCCCGGTCCCCGGCACCGGCGACGAGCTGGCTCGCCTGGCCGAGACGCTGAACGCGATGCTCGAACGCCTGGAGGAGGCGATCGAGCGCGAGCGCCGGTTCGTTGACGACGCGAGCCACGAGCTGCGTACGCCGCTCGCGAACCTGAAGGCCGAGCTCGATCTGGCACTGCGGCGCTCGCGCACCGCTGACGAGCTCGAGCGGGCCCTCCGCAGCGCCGCGGAGGAGACGGACCGGCTGGCGAGGCTGGCCGACGACCTGCTCGTCCTGGCTCGAGCCGATCGAGGGCGGCTCCCCATCCGGCGCGAGCCGGTCGACGTCGCTCGGATGGTGGGCGCGACCGTCGACACCTTCGCCGCTCGCGCGTCCGAACGCGGCGTGGGCATCGACGTCCGCGTGCCCCAGGAGCTCCGCGCGGACGTGGACGAGCTGCGGATGCGACAGGCGCTCGGCAACCTCCTGGACAACGGCCTCCGATACGTCCCGTCCGGCGGTCGGATGAGCGTCTCCGCGGAACGGCACGACGGCTCCCTGCGGCTCGAGGTCCGCGACACGGGCCCCGGCTTCCCGCCCGAGTTCCTCCCCGTCGCGTTCGAGGCGTTCGCTCGACCGGACGCGTCGCGTTCGAGACCGGGAGGCGGAACCGGCCTCGGTCTGTCGATCGTGGCGGCCGTAGCGGAGGCGCACGGCGGAACCGCGGAGGCCGACAACCTGCCGGGTGGCGGCGCCCTGGTGGTCCTGTCCATCCCGGCCTGAGCCGCGAACGGCCGGGGAGAAGCTCGCGAGGATAGCCTGTGGGCCGTCCGTCTCGAAGGGTGCGCCGATGAACACCGCTGATGCGCTCGCGCGAATGCGTGCGGCGCGCGTCGGCCGTCTCGCGACCGTCACGCCCGACGCGCGACCGCACGTCGTTCCGTTCGTGTTCGCGCTCGTCGAGCGCGGTGACGAGGTGCTCGCCTACTGGGCGGTGGACCGCAAGCCCAAACGCACGGATCGGCTCCGACGGCTGACGAACCTCGAACGCAACCCGGCGGTGGAGTTCGTGGTGGACGGCTACGACGAGGACTGGCGCACCCTCTGGTGGGTCCGCGCCTCGGGGACGGGCCGCGTGGTCGAGGCGCCGGACGAACGTGTGACAGCGCTCGAGGCCCTCACGGAGAAGTACCCGCAGTACGCGAGCGAACCTCCGCGCGGACCGGTCGTGGCGATCGACGTGGAGCGGATCTCGGGCTGGGAAGCGTCGGCCGGGATCACCGAGGGGGAGCGGTGAGTCCGGGTCGCCTGGAGACGTTCGCCGACGGCGTGTTCGCGATCGCGGCGACGCTGTTGATCCTGAACGTCGACACCCAGGTGGGGGAGCACGAGGCCGAGCTTGGCGAGCGACTGCTCGAGATCTGGCCGTCCTACGTCGGCTACGTCGTGAGCTTCGTGACGATCGGCATCATCTGGATCAACCACCACACGCTCATGGCGCAGATCGGGAAGGTCGACCGGCTGTTCCTGCTCCTGAACGTCGGTCTCCTGCTGTGCGTGGCGTTCATCCCCTTCCCGACCCGGCTCGTGACCGAGCACTTCCGTTCGGACGGTGCCCAAGCGGCGGCGCTCGTGTACGGCGTCACGCTCACGGCGACCGCCGTGTTCTTCAACGCGATCTGGTTCTACGCGTCGGTCGGCGCCCGCCTGCTCCGAGACGACCACGATCCGAGGATGGTCAAGGGCATCACGAGGAGCTACCTCCCGGGGCCGTGGATCTACCTCGTGTCGACCTTGTTCGCGTTCGTGAACCCGACGGCGAGCGTCGTCCTGTTCGGCGCGATCGCGATGTTCTACGTCGTGGAGAGCTCGTGGTTCGGCAGGTCTCGGATGAAGGGCTGAGCCGGCTTCGCTACATCACCTCGAAGGTCTCGTAGACCGTGATGTGGGCGCCGCCGTTCAGCACCGGGCAGCCCTTGGCCTTCCCGACCGCCTCGTCGAGCGAGTCCGCCTTGAGGATCGAGTAGCCGCTCGCCGTGCCGCCACCCGAGCCGTCGCTGACCGAGCCGTCCGGAGCGATGCTCTTCGCCGCCGGCGTGAAGGGGTTGCCCCCGTCCTTCAGGGAGCCGCCCAGCTCACCGAACCACGCGTTCCAGGCCGCCATGACCGCGTCTTGTTCCTCTTTGGTCTCCGGCATCGAGCCGCCGCTGTACAGGAGCACGTAGTCGGCCATCGCGATCCTCCTTCGTCCGTTCGAGCGCCCTCCGTGGGCCGCTTCGCCAAGCATGGCACGCCCCTCGTTCCGGCGTGAAGGGCGGGCTACGAAGAACCTGTGGCGGGGATCGGCGTCGGCTGGCTCTCGGACTGTGGAGGGTTGAGGTTCGCAGTCGCACCGACCCACGGCTGGATGTCGCCGCACGCGATCTGGCTCAGCGGGTCGTCCAGGACGAGCTCCCAGTCGGTGAGCAGACCGATGGACACAGCCGCGACCGCCCACTCGCCCTTCTCCATCGTCAGCTCGTAGGTTCCGAGGAAGCGGTCGGCGGGCAGCGTGCTCTCGGGGTCCCCGAGACCCACCAGGTACACGAGGTGGTACGAGGCATCGGGACCCTCGCCGCACGACGAGACGCCGAGGATCTGCATCTGCGGACCCCCGAGCTCGTCCGAGTACTCCTCGTCGACCGCTTCCACGAAGAACCCCAGCGCCTCCCGGTAGTCGGCGGGCGTGTCGACGAAGAACTCACCTCGATGGCTCGCGATCACGTACCCGGCCAGCCGGTCCAGGTCCTCGCATTGGGGGAACAGTTCGCGTTCGAGCTCGGCGCAGGTCCACGAGACGCGCCGGCTCAGGTCGAAGACCGCGTCGGCGTCCGAGAGCACGAGGGCGTTGGCGAGGAACGCCGCCTGTTCGCACATCGCGGGATCGTCCACCGGGCAACCGTCCGGTGTGAAGGTCGGCGTGCTCGAGATGGGACCGGTGCTCGCGGCCGGCGTCGATGGGGCCGAGTCGCCCGTAGCTGCGCCCGGCCGTTCGATCTCGGGTTCGTAGCAGCCCGCGAGCGAGATCGCGGCCGACAACGCGAGCACCACCGGGACCGGTCGACGCACCGCTGGAACATACGGGTTCGGGGGCCTCGTCGCTTCGGCCCCATCGGGACGTTCGGGCGCTCAGACCGATCGCTGGTAGGCGCGGAAGGCTCGGGTGGCGAGCCCGACGCACACCAGCGCGAACACGGCCAGCAGGCCGACCCGGGTGAGTACCGTGCTCCAGTCGGGGCTCGAGGAGAGCGCACCGCGTCCGGCCTCGACGGCCCAGTTCACGGGGTTGAACGTCGCGGCCGTTTGGATCCATCCGGGCGCCAGGCTGAGCGTGATGAAGACCCCCGAGAGGAAGGTGAGCGGGAGGATGATGAAGTTCACCGCCGCGATCACGGTCTCCTCCTTGCGAACGACGGCCGCCATCGCCGTCGACAGCGCACCGAACGCCGCACCGAGCAGCACCGAGCACAGGACCAACAACAGCAGGCCGAGGGGGTTCTCCCGATAGCTCGCGCCCAGCAGCATCCCGATCGAGAGCAGGATCGCGGACTGGATGACCGCGATGATCCCGAGCATGAGGATCCGGCCGGCGATCAGGGCTCCGCGGCTCACGGGCGTGACGAGGAACCGATCCGTCACGCCGGCCTTCATGTCCTCGATCAGGCCCATGCCGGTCCAGCCACCGGAGAACAGTGCGGTCATCAGAACGATGCCCGGTGTGAGGAAGTCGATGTAATTGTCCGACCCGAACCCGGGGATGTCGACGATCCGCTTGAACAGGGCTCCGTACAGCAGGATCCAGATGATCGGCTGCACCAGCGTGATCGCGATCCAGACCGGCTGGCGGAACAGCTCCATAAGATGGCGCCTCGTCATGTACCAGGTGTGTCGGAGCGCGGTCGTCATCGTCGGGCCTCCTCTCGCTCCCTGCGTTCGACCGCGGCGGCGTCGGCTTCGGACTCGGCCGCGGTGAAGCTGCGACCGGTCAGCCGCAGATAGACGTCGTCGAGGGACGGTCTGGATACCGTCACGCTCGCAACCGGGACGCCACGCGCCTCAAGCGCCTGGAGGACGGCGGGAACGGCCCGCGCACCGTCGTCCGCGCGCGCCCTCAGGGTCTTGCCGTCGAGTTGGACCTCGCGGACATCGAACAGGGGCTCGAGCGCTCGCTCGACGCGACCGTCGGCATGGGGCTCCTCGAGCTCTACGGTGATCGCGTCGCCCCTCACCACCCCTTTCAGTTCGTCCGGCGTCCCCTCGGCGACGATCGTGCCCCGATCCACGATCACGAGACGCTTGGCCAGGCGGTCCGCTTCCTCCAGGTAGTGCGTCGTGAGGAAGATCGTGATCCCTTCCTCGGTCGCGAGGCGCGCGATCTCACCCCACATGTCGGACCGAACCTCGAGGTCGAGGCCCGTCGTCGGCTCGTCGAGGAACAGCACCGTCGGC
>CAVZKD010000006.1:0-14962 GCA_963775735.1 uncultured Actinomycetes bacterium
GCCGCAGCGGCGTTGCGGCGTCCCACCCGGACGATGAGCGCACCGGGAGCCCGCGCCACACGGCGAGCCGCGCGGTGAGCCGAGAATGAGACCGGCGGCGCTCTACGTCTTCGATCCTCCTGCGCTTCCAGCGACGAACACGGAGATGAACGCGGTGGCGATCACACCCGCCAGCGGACTCGCCGGCAACGATCGGGAACGCCGTAGGGTCGGTGCCCGTCTCGATAGAGGGCGCGAAGATGCTCGCGACCGCGACCACGAACCAGATGCCGCCGATAGCGACCGTGAACCCCAGCCACAACGACCGGCTCGCGCCGGGGGAGCCCCGTCCGAACGCCATCAGCACCAATCCGGTTGCGAGGGTCGCGTAGAACCAGTCGAGGATCGCGGCAAGCGGTACCCGTTCCTGGTTGGTGCCGCTGACGAGATCGGGCGACCAGATGCTCGCCGCCGCGACCGCCAACCAGATGGACGCCACGGCGATCCCCGCGAACAGATAGCGCGACTCCCCGCACAGTGCCCTCCGAGCTCCGGCGGAGCGGGGACGACCCCGAGCGCCTCCCCGGGTGATGTCTTCAACTCAACCCCCATCGAGACTCCCTCCTCAACCATGCGACGGCTCGGTGACCGAGTGCTTGAGCAGGTTCAGGGGCAGGACCGACACAGCCACCGTGGTGATGGAAACCCAAAGCATCCGATCCACTCCCGTTCCCAACGCGATGGTCTCATCGGCCCTCGGCTCAGATGAGAGTCGAACGTCCCGCTCTCGAGGGGACCACTCGGAGGCTGCCGGCCCAGGACTTGGTTGCCGCGCTGCTTCGGACGAGGAGATCGAGGCGGCCTCCATGACCCGTGGGACGTCGAGCCCTGGGGCGTGCATCGGGAAGGGTCATCGACCAGCGGCTCCGCGTTGTGGGGCGGGCAGGATTCGAACCCGCGACACGAGGGTTAAAAGCCCCCTGCTCTGACCAGGCTGAGCTACCGCCCCGACGCGCCGAAGTCTACGGGCTGCGGAAACGCCGGTAGCGGTTCGTGATCGGCAGGCGCCGGTCGCGCCCGAACGCCTTCGGCGTGATCTTGATCCCGGGCGCCGCCTGCCGGCGTTTGTACTCGGCCCGGTCGATCATCGCGACGACGCGGTCGACCAGCTTCGGGTCCAGCCCGCGTTCGGCGATGATGTCCTCGGGCGAGCGGTCGTCCTCGACGTAGGCCTCGATGATCGGGTCGAGGACCTCGTAGGGCGGGAGCGTGTCGGTGTCCTTCTGGTCGGGGCGCAGCTCGGCCGACGGGGGCTTGTCGAGGACCCGCTGCGGGATCGGCGGCGTCTCGGTGCCCCCGACCGCGTTCCGCCACCGCGCGAGGTCGTAGAGCAGCGTCTTCGGCACGTCCTTGACCGGCGCGAAGCCGCCGGCCATGTCCCGTACAGGGTCGCGTACCCGACGGCGTACTCGCTCTTGTTCCCGGTGGCGAGCACGAGCGAGCCGAAGCGGTTCGAGAGCGCCAGCAGTAGGTTGCCGCGGATCCGGGCCTGCAGGTGCTCCTCGGCCAGCCCGCCTTCCCGCCGCCGAAGGGCCCCCGAGGGGTCCAGGTAGCCCGCGAAACGTTCCCGACTCCAGGGCGTCGAGCCGGATCCCGAGCCCGGTCGCCATCGCTGCGCGTCCTCGAGGCTCTCCGGCGAGGAGAACGGGACGGCATCGCGAGCGCGCGCACCGCCCCCGCGCCGAGCGCATCCGTCGCGAGCACGGCGACGAACGCCGAGTGATCCCTCCCGAGAGTCCGAGCACGACCTCCTCGAACCCGTTCTTGCGGACGTAGTCGCGGAGCCCGAGGACGAGGCCGTGGTAGACCTGCTCGAGGTCCTCGGGCCAGGCGGGCCGCTCCCGGCCGGTCGAGATGTCGCCGTCGATGTCGACGACCAGGAGGTCCTCCTCGAACATCGCGCATGGTGCGCGAGCGAGCCGTCGGGCCGAACGACCACGCTCCCGCCGTCGAACACCAGCTCGTCCTGGCCGCCCACCGCGTTCACGTACACGATCCGAGCCGGTCTCGAGCGCGCGTTCCCTGCAGATCTCGACACGCTCGTCGGCCTTGCCGCGGTGGAACGGCGACCCGTTGAGTCGAGGATGACCGGAGTCTTCCGCCGGGCGTACTCGTCGAACGGCGGACCGGCATCCACGCGTCCTCGCACACCGAGAGCCCGAGCTCGGCGTCACCGAGCCGGATCGGGCAGGCGGCCTCGCCCGGGGTGAACGTCCGGGCCTCGTCGAACACCCCGTAGTTCGGGAGCTTGATCTTGTGGTAGCGCGCGATGACCTCGCCGTTGCCGAGGACCGCGGCCGCGTTGTGGATGCCGCGCTCGGTCCGGTCGACGAACCCGACCACGATCGCGCACCCACCCGCCGTGTTCGCGGCGAGCGCGTCCAGGGCGGCCAGGTTGTCGTCGACGAACGAGGGGCGAAGGACCAGGTCCTCGGGCGGGTACCCGGTGATCGCGAGCTCGGGAACACCACGACATCGGCGTCGGCCTCCGTAGCCCGGGATGCCCACGCGGTCAGGAGATCGACGTTGCCGGGGAGGTCGCCGACGGTCGTGTCGACCTGTCCGAGAGCGATCCTCACGAGCGTCAGCCTAGACGGCGACGGGCCGAGCTACTCGATCCCGCCGATGTCGAGGTTGTACGCCTCCCAAACGAGATCGGAGCCGAGCTGGCGGTGGCGCACGAGCTGTCCGAGGAGCCGCTGAAGGTCGTCCCGCGCCTCGTCGAGCGGCCACGCCCGGCCGAGCTCGGTGGTCTGGAGCCTGGCGACGAGCGCCTGGGTGCTTCGCGCAGGGCGGGGTGCTCCTCGCGGAGCCGATCCATCTTCGTGGCCAGGTGCGGCGCCTTGGCCGAGATCTCGTCGTACAGCCCCTCGGTCCGCTCCGTGATCTCGATGTGCTCGTCGATCGCGTGCGCGAGCCCCTCGAGGCGGAGCACGACCTCCTTGGCCCAGTCGGGCTCGCGTCCGACGGCGGGCCGTGAGATCGCCTGCTCGACGTCGACGAGGGCATCGCGCAGGTCGGCTCGCCGGCGGGCGGTCTCCGCCAGGGTGGGGCCGAGGTCCTCGTCGCGGTCCGGCATCTCGAGCACCTTAGGCCGCAGACGCCTCGGTGGGCAAGCGGCCGGCCTGTCGCGCCCCCGGGAGGGGGGTGGGGCGTACACTCGCAGGCCCGCCGGAGGAGGGACCGTTCGTGGCGCAGGTGTCGACCCAGAGCGCGGAGATCCTGAGGCGGTACGCCCCCCGGCTGCTGATCCGCTGGCTCGCCGAACAGCCGCACCTGTCCTTCAGAACCCTCGAGGGGTCGATGGTCTTCGTCGACATCTCCGGGTTCACGAAGATGTCCGAGCGCCTGGCGCGCCACGGCAAGGTGGGGGCGGAGGAGGTCACCGAGGTGCTCGGCGCGGTCTTCGCCAGCCTGCTCGCCGTCGCCTACGGCGAGGACGGCAGCCTCTGAAGTTCGGGGGCGACGCGCTCCTGCTGTGGTTCTCCGGGACCGGGCACGCCGCCCGGGCCGCGACCGCCGCCCACGGGATGCGCGGGACGTTGCGGAGCGTCGGACGGTCGACACCACCGCCGGCAAGGTCGTCCTGCGGATGTCGGTGGGCGTCCACAGCGGCACCTTCCACTTCTTCCTCGTCGGCGAGTCGCACCGGGAGTTCATGGTCACGGGCCCGGCGGCGAGCCGCACCGTGGACATGGAGTCGACCGCGACCGCGGGCGAGATCCTCGTCAGCCGGGACACGGCGGCGGCCCTGCCATCCAAGGTGCTCGGTCAGCCGAAGGGGGAGGGCATCCTGCTGCGGAGCGGTCCGGCGACCCTCCCGTTCGAGCGCGACGACGTGGAGGTGCCGCTCACCTGGATCGACATCGCGCAGGCGATCCCGGTGGCGCTCCGCGAGCACCTGTGTCGGGCGCGGCGGAACCCGAGCACCGGAACGCGACGATCGCGTTCGTCCACTTCGACGGCGTGGACGAGCTCGTGGAGACTAGAGGCGTCGACGTCGTGGCCGCCGGCCTGCACGAGCTGATCGTGTGCGTCCAGCGCGCCGCGGAGGACAACGGCGTCACGTTCCTCGGCACGGACATCGATCACGACGGCGGCAAGGTGATCCTCGTCGCCGGCGCGCCGAACGCCACCGGCGAGGACGAGGGGCGGATGCTGCTCCGCTTCGGGCGATCGTCGACGCGGAGACGACCGTTCCGGTGCGGATCGGGGTGAACCGGGGCACGTATTCGCCGGCGACATCGGCCGGCGTACCGCCGCACGTACACGGTGATGGGCGACGCCGTGAACCTCGCCGCCCGGGTGATGTCGAAGGCGGTGCCCGGGCAGATCCTGGCGACCGGGCCGGTCCTGGATGCGTCCTCGGTGGCGTTCAACGCCGTAGCGCTCGAGCCGTTCATGGTCAAGGGCAAGAAGGCCCGGTCCACGCCTTCATGGTGGGCCACTCGACGGCAGCAAGTCCCAGACCATCGCGCGCGAGCTCCCGATGGTCGGCCGGGACGCCGAGATGGGCGCGTTCCGCCGCGCACTCCTCGAGCTTCTGGCGGGCACGGCTCAGTGGTCGAGATCGTGGGGAATGCCGGGATGGGGAAGACCAGGCTGCTGGCCGAATTCCGGGCCGAGGCTCCGGATCTGCCGGAGCTGGTGGCCGGGTGCGAGGTTTACGAATCGTCGGTGCCCTACTGCCCGTCCGGCGGCTCCTGCGACTCTTCCTCGGGCTGGCGCAGGTGAGGAAGCGGCCGAGATCGCCGAGCGGCTCGGGGAAGGTGTCCGCCCACGCGCGCCCGATCTGCTTCCGTGGCTGCCGTTGCTGGGGATCGTCGCGGACGTCGATCTTCCGATGACCCTAGAGGTCGAGGAGCTCGGAGAGGAGTTCCGAAGGCGAAGCTCGAGGAGGTCACCGGCGACTTCCTCTCGAGGGTGGTCACGGAGCCGACGCTGGTCGTGATCGAGGACGCGCATTGGATGGACGACGGCTCGGCGGATCTGCTCCGGCGATCGCGCAGCGGATCGCCGATCTCCGTGGCTCATGTGCGTGAGTCGTCGCGACGAGGAGACGGGGTTCGTCCTGCCGGAGGCTCCCCGTTGCCTCTCGTTGTCGCTCACGCCGCTCCCCGCCGAGGCGCTCGTGAGCCTGATCGACCCCGCGAGGGAGGAGGCTCCGTTGCTCCCGCACGAGGTCGCTGAACTGAGCGGCCGGTCAGGGGGCAACTCGCTGTTCGTGCAGGAGCTCCTGCGCGCGGCCCGAGCCACGGGTCGGTGGAGGGGTTGCCGGACTCCGTCCAGGGGATCGTCACCGCGGAGATCGATCGGCTCTGCCGACGATCGCAGGCGGTGTTTCGGTACGCGTCGGTCCTCGGGGTGAGCTTCGACCGGACCTGCTCGAGCGCTCTTAGACGAGGAGGAGGCGGCGATCGATGCCGACATCCGGCCGCGGCTCACACAGTACGTCGACGACGAGGGCGGGGGGACGTACCGGTTCCGCCACGCGCTGATGCGCGATGCCGCGTACGAAGGCTTGCCGTACCGGCGCCGAAGGGAGCTGCATGCTCGGGTCGGCAACGCCATCCTCGCGACCTCGAGGACGGGGAACACGAACATGCGGAGCACCTGTCGCTGCACTTCTTCCTGGCCGGGGAAGACCCGCGGGCGCAGAGGTACTCGGAATCGCCGCCGATCGGGCCAAGGCTGCGTACGCGCACTCGAGACGGCACGGTTCCTACAGCGCGCCCTCGATGCCGCCAAACACATCGAAGAGCTCGACCGGCGAGATCTCGAAGAGACCTATGAGGCGCTCGCCGACGCGTGGGAGCAGGCCGGCGAATTCCGCAAAGCCGCCGATGCGAACGCGTCAGCCAGGAGGCTGGCGAAGGAGGATCCGCTGACGGCCGCCCGACTCCTCTTCCGCAGATCCAGGCTCGAGGGCTCCATGGGGAAGTACTCGCAGGCACTGGCATGGGCGACCCGTGGCAGGAGGCTCCTCGAGGGCGATGACGGCAAGGAAGCGGCAGGTCTGCGTTCGCAGTTGGACGGCTCGTACGCGACCTGGCTCGTCGGCGGCCGGCCGTTGGTCGGAGGCGATCGCGTGGGCTCACAAGGCGGCCGCCGAGGCCGCGGCGGTCGGCGCGAAGGAGTCGGAGGCTCGCGCGTACAACGTGCTCGATCTTGCCGGGGTGGGGAAGGGCGACTACTCGGGCGGTGAGTACTGGCTCAGGGCCCTGGGGATCTTCGAGGACCTCGGGGATCTGGTCGGCCAATCCACCGCCCTGTCCAACCTCGGGATGGGATCGCTCTACGAGGGCCGGTGGAGCGAAGCGCTCGACTACGTCCAGCGGTGTGCCGAGGTCTCCGCCCGCGCCGGTGACGTGGTCGGCGAGACGCTCGCAGCCGACAACGGCGCGCAGTTCCTCTCCGATCATGGCTGCTACAGAGAGGACGCCGAGTCGGTCCTGCGAGCTTCGGCTCGCGGGTGGAAGGCCATCGGCCACCGCGAGTTCCTGGGACTGTGTCTGAACCTCCTCGGCAGGAACTGCGGCCGGACGGGTCGGTTCGACGAGGCGTTGGCGCTGCTCTCCGAGGCGCGTGGGGAGCTGGACTTCGCGGGTGCCGCGGCGGAGGTGCTCGACACCGACGCGAAGATCGCCGAATGCCACGCGCTCCGTGGGTCCTCGGCACTCGCGCTGGAACCGGCGGACGAGGCCCTTGCGGGTGCCGGATCGAGGCGAGGGCGATGCCTCGGACCGCTCCTGATGCTCGTCCGCGGCTACGCGCTCGCACAGCTGGACAGACTGGACGAGGGGAAGAAGGCGCTCGAGGAGCATCTCCGTCTGGCGCGTGAGCGGGAGGGCGGAGCACATTTTGAGATGGCGATGGCGATCATCGCCCTCGCGCGGCTGGGGCGCCTGATGGGGGACCCCATCTCCCCGGAGCTCGAACGTGAGGGCGCGGAGTTGATCGAGCGTCTCGGCGTGGTTTGCCGTGCCCGTCGTCCCCTTGCTGGCGACGTAGCACATGGAAAGCGAAAGGGGCCCCCGAAGGGGCCCCTTTCCTATGTTCGAAGCCCCGAAGCAGTCCGGCTACTTCCGACCGCCGTAGTCGGTGTCGTCGCCGTAAAAATGTTTCGTGCTGTGTCCACCCGGTTGCGGTGTTCCGCGGGTGCCTCGGGAGAAGAGGCACATCTACTCCGGCCCATACGTGGAACCTGAGATGGTCGGAAAGAGGTTGTCGTAGTCGTCGACGTCAACGTCGGGTTGCACAACTGGACGGGGTGATAATCCACGAAGCCTGTCTGCCCAGGAACCCCCCACGTTACCTTGGGTCCACTTGGCGCCGGCGTCGTACCAGGCAGGTCCCAAACGAAGTCCAACGTGCCTTGCATCAACGACGTGCTCGACTTGATGACGGACCAATCCTCGATGTTCCCTGATTCCGGGGGCTCCCGGAGCGTTGTCGACGATGACGCCAAAGCACTCATCGTTCGTGGTGTTGATTGATGCATTGGCCGTCCGAGCGCTTGACTGTCCTCGGTGTACGGGACACCGTCAGACATCAGGGCTGAGGGGCCCGCAAAGATAGGCATCGAAGATTCGGAACGGAGGGCTCGCAGGATATCGTAGGGATAGCTCTGGTAGCTGGGCGTCAGCCTGTGAGATCGCCACCCACCTGGAGAAAATCGAACCGACGTTGGAGGTCTTCAGATTCGGGAACGTCACCAGACCGTCGACGAGGTCGGCGGGGGGGAGTTGCCGAACAACCCGCCCGTTGGGACAGCTAGGGGTTGGGCGACAGCGGTGACCGCGTTCCCACTCGTGGTCGACGTCGACCCGCGTTGTCCCGGCCACCAATTCCCACCTGGACGGGGTTGCCCGCCGGTGTGTTGAGGTCGGTGTTCGTGATGATTTCCCCTGGGTGGCGTCCTGAGGGGTCATGCCATTCACGAACTCGCAGATGGATGCAGGACGACTGGTGAGCGCGAGGTTCCAATTCAGCGGCGGGTCCAACGTTGCGCCGATGTTGGCGAACGTGTCGCCGCTCGACTGTTGCCCGCGTACACCGTCGCGATCCATGGCTGCGAGGCGGGCGCGGTGCACTCTCCCGCCGAAGGCTCTGCGAAGGTCGCCGTGACTCTGATCTTGATGACCTCGTTGGTCTTCAAGGAATCCATGCCCTGCACTCGGATCTGGGATCCGCCGACGACGCTGACGGTTGCCCGACGCGTTCGGTCGCGTGGAAGCAGGCGGCAGGAGGGCCTTCGGTTCGGCCGTGAGGACCGAGCCCGAGCTGCAGCGGGAATGGAGCGTCGACCTTGAACGAGTTGATCGTCGAGTTGCCGGGCGTCCTGTTGGCGATCGCGATGGTGAACTCGGTGCTCACGCCCGCGACCGTCGCGGAGTTCGGCGTGACCTGGATCGTGAACTTCTTCGCTGCGCCGAAGCTCGGTACCGCCGCGAGGGCGACGAGGACCATCGCGGCCACCGCGCCGATGAGCACCCGGCCTGTCCAACCTGTGCGTGAAGCCATCTGGAAGCTCCTTCCGGAGCGCTCTACCCGGGACGATGTCCGGGAGCGATGCGGAATAGGGCGAATGTCCGACAAAAAGGTAGGCCCCTCAGCCTACAACGTCAATCGGGAATGCCCGCAGACCTAGGGCGGAAGCCGTTCGGTGGGAGGATCACAGGATCGGGAGGTACCGCTCGATCTCGTAGGGGCTGACGTAGGACTTGTAGGCGTCCCACTCCTCCCGCTTGTTGCGGATCAGGAACTCGACCACGTGGTCCCCGAGCACCTCACGCAGGACCTTCGAACCGCTCGCGAGCTCGATCGCCTCGTGCAGGTCCGCGGGCAGCGAGCGGATGCCGGCGGCGAGTCGCTCCTCCTCCGTCATCTCGTAGATGTTGTTCGAGGCCTCGGGCGGCAGCTCGAGCTCCTGCTCGATACCGGCGAGTCCGGCGCCGAGCATCGAGGCGAACGCGAGGTACGGGTTGCACGCGGGGTCGGGCGAGCGGTACTCGATCCGCGTCGCCTGCTCGTTGCCCGGCTTGTACTGCGGTACGCGGACGAGCGCGGATCGGTTCCGCCGGGCCCAGCACACGTAGACCGGCGCCTCGTAGCCGGGGACGAGCCGCTTGTACGAGTTCACCCACTGGTTCGTGACGAGCGTGATCTCGCGCGCGGCCGACAGGATCCCGGCGATGTAGTGCTTGCCGAGCGTCGACAGGTGGTACTCGTCGCCCTCGCCGAAGAACGAGTTCCGGTCGCCGGTGAACAGTGACTGGTGGGTGTGCATCCCGCTGCCGTTCACGCCCTGCACGGGCTTCGGCATGAACGTGGCGTAGATCCCGAACTCCTGCGCGACCTCCTTCACCGTCAGGCGGTACGTCATCACGTTGTCCGCCATCGTGAGGGCGTCCGTGTACCGGAGGTCGATCTCGTGCTGGCTGGGTGCGACCTCGTGATGCACGTACTCGACGGGGATCCCCATCGACTCGAGGTACGCGACCGTGCGCTTGCGCCAGTCCGTGGCGAGGTCGAGCGGGGTCTCGTCGAAGTAGCCGCCCTGGTCCAGGAACTCGGGCTCGTCGACGCTCTTGAAGTAGAAGTACTCGAGCTCGGGTCCGACGTAGAACGTGTACCCGAGGTCGGCCGCGCGCTTCAGCTGCTTCTTCAGGACGAAGCGTGGATCGCCCTCGAACGGTGAGCCGTCGGGGTTGAGCACGTCGCAGAACATCCGGGCGACCTGCGCCTCGGTCTTCCACGGGATCAGCTGGAACGTGGACGGGTCGGGCACGGCGACCATGTCCGACTCCTGGATCCGGCTGAACCCGTCGATCGACGAGCCGTCGAACCCCATCCCTTCGGCGAAGGCGCCCTCGAGCTCCTGCGAGGTGATCGTGAAGGCCTTCAGGAAGCCGAGCACGTCGGTGAACCACAGGCGGATGAAGCGGATACCGCGCTCCTCGATCGTGCGCAGGACGTACTCGACCTCGTCGGAATGTGCCATGGCGGCAGGGTAGCCGAGCGTCGTTCGGCCTCCGTTACGGCGCGGTAAATTCGGCCCGCCCGAGTCCGGCGCTCGTCCACCGGGTCTACCGTTGCCGTGTGCTCGACCTGTCGGCTCCCGCCCTCGAGCGGCTCCTGTCGTCCGCGCCGGACCCCGAGCTCGCGCGGGTGTCGCTGTCCCGCGTCGCCGAGGATGCAGCGGCGAGGGCGATCCTGGCTGGGTCCGACGTGCTGCCGGTCGCGGTGAGGCTGCTCGGGTACTCGACCTCGGCCGCCGACTTCCTCGTGGCGCATCCGGGCGAGGCCGTGGCGCTGGCCGATGTGAGCGCGCGACCCCGTTCGGAGCTCGAGATCGAGCTCGCCGGTGACGTCGAACGGCTGGGGCTGCTCGAGGCGCTCAGGCGGTTCCGCCGGCGTTCGATGCTGCGTGTCGCGGCCCGCGATCTCTCGTCCGCGCCGCTCGAGGAGATCGTGAGCGAGATCAGTGACATCGCCGAAACGTGCATCGCCGCGGCGTGCGCCGACGCGGCGCCATCGGGCGTCGCGATCGTCGCGCTCGGGAAGCTGGGCGGCGCGGAGCTCAACTACGCGTCGGACGTCGACCTCGTGTTCGTCCACGACGGGAGGGGACCGGAGCGGCAGGAGGCGGCGGAGCGCGCCTGCGCCGTGCTCGTTCGGCTGCTTGCCGAGACGACGGCCGAAGGCATCGCGTTCCGCGTCGACCCGACGCTCCGGCCGGGGGGCAAGCGCGGGGCGCTGTCCCGTTCGCTCGAGGCGATGCGCGAGTACTACGCGACCCAGGCCGCGACCTGGGAACGGCAGGCGCTGATCAAGGCCGCCCCGTTGCCGGGGATAGGGGAGCTCGGGTCGGCGTTCGTCGAGGCCGTGTCGGCGTTCGTGTTCCCCGAGGAGCTCCCCGCGGCGGAGATCGACGAGGTCCGGCGCGTGAAGGTCCGCCTCGAGGAGTACGTGCGCGCCTCGGGCAAGACCGGGATCGAGGTGAAGCGCGGGCACGGCGGGATCCGCGACGTCGAGTTCGCGATCCAGCTGCTGCAGATCGTGCACGGCCGTCGCGACGAACGCCTGCGAGAGCCCAACACCCTCCGCGCCCTCCAGGTCCTTGCGGACGAGGGGTACGTCGGCAGGGACGATGCGGGTGCGCTGGCGGAGGCGTACCGGTTCCTGCGCACGCTGGAGCATCGTCTGCAGATCGTTCGCGACCTGCAGACGCATGAGCTTCCTTCCGACCCGGCGTCGCGGGCCGTGCTCGCGCGATCGCTCGGGATGGAAGGGGGCGAACAGCTCCTCGCCGAGTACGGACGGCAGACCGCGTTGGTTCGAGGCCTGCACGAGCGGCTCTTCTACCGGCCGTTGCTCGAGTCGTTCGCCGGCGCCTCGACGCCGCGCCCGGGGAGAGATCGCGAGGCCACGCAGGAGCTGCTGGCCGGGTTGGGGTTCGGGAGGCCCGCGGCCTCGTACGAGGTGCTCGCCGGGCTCGTCGACCCGTCGACGCGCCTCGGGAAGGTGCTCGCCCACGTCTTCCCCGTCATGGTGCCGGCGCTCGCGCTCGCCACGGACCCGGACGCGGCGCTCGCGCGCCTGGAGCGGGTGGTGGCGGCGAGCGTGGGGGACGAACGGGTGGCGGACGCGGTCGCGAACGATCCGACGACGGCTCGTCGTCTAGCCCATGCGGTCGCCGCCAGCTCGTTCGCGTCCGACCTACTGGCGGGCGCGCCGGAGCGCGTGCTCGCCCTGCAGATGGACGCCGAACCGGGCGACGCGCAGGCCGAACTCGTTTCGGTGGCAGCTCGGTACGCGACACGCGAGCTCGCACCGGACGAGACCGGAGCCGAGCTCTCCGCGGTCGCGGATCGGGTCGTTCGGGACGCGGTCGAGGCCGCCGGGCCGGACCTGCCGTTCGCGGTGATCGGGCTCGGCAAGCTGGGGGCGCAGGAATTGAACTTCGCGTCCGACCTCGACGTCGTCTTCGTCTACGAGGGGGAGGGCCCCGACGAGTTCCGGCGGGGGGCCGGCCTGGCCGAACGCGTGCTCGCCGGGATCCGGAGCGCGGGCTGGGAGCCGGACGCCGACCTCCGCCCGGAGGGCCGGAGCGGGCCGCTCGCCAAGTCGTTCGCCGCCTACCTGGAGTACTGGGAGCGCTACGCGGAGACCTGGGAGTTCCAGTCGCTCCTGCGCGCGCGGTTCGTCGCGGGGGACGAGGGTCTCGGCCGGCGGTTCTGCTCGTTCGCGAGCGACTTCGCGTACCCCGACTACCTGCCCGTCGAACGCGCGGGCGAGATCCGCCGGATGCGCGAGCGGATCGAACAGGAACGTGTCCGTCCTCCGGAGGCATCGAGGTTCCACTTCAAGCTCGGCTACGGCTCCCTCGCCGACGTGCAGTTCGCGGTCGAACTGTCGTTGATGCGGTTCGGTGGGCGACACCCGGAGGTCCGCACGCATCGAACGCTCGACGCCCTCGAGCGGCTCGCGCGTCTCCGGTTCATCGAGGACGGAGCGGCGCTCGCGCTGAGCGAGGCGTTCGTGTTCCTGTCGAACCTGAAGGACGCCATCGAGGTCGATCGCCGCGTCCACGCGGAGGCCATCCCCGCGGCTCCGCAGGAGCAGCTGGCGCTCGCGCGACGGCTCGGCTACGAGGAGTATCCGCGTCAGACGCTCCTGGAGGACTACCGGCGGGTCACACGCCGCGCTCGACGAGCGATGGAGCGGGTCTTCTACGAGGAGGAGGGATGAGGATGGAACGCCGACTGATCGCCTCCGGTTCCCCGTTCGAGCCCGTGATCGGCTTCTCGCGCGCGGTGGTCGACGGACATCACGTGGCCGTGTCGGGGACCGCGCCGGTGATGCCGGACGGCGGCGAACCACCCGCGGACGCGTACGGGCAGTCGAAGCGGGTGCTCGAGATCATCGTCGCGGCGCTCGCCGAGGCGGGGGCGGGACCTGAGCACGTCGTTCGAACGCGGACCTACCTGGCGGACGCCGCGGACTGGGAGGCGGCGGGGCGGGCGCACGGCGAGGTATTCGCGGGGGTCCGGCCAGCGAGCACGATGATCGTCGTCAGCGGGTTCCTGGATCCTCGCTGGGTGGTCGAGATGGAAGCCGACGCGATCCTTCCTCTGTAGATCCGGCCTAGATCCGATCGATCGCTCGAGGCTCCATCCTCGGACCGAACGACGGCGCGCGGATCCCGCTCGACTCGATGAGCAGTTGCACCCGGCCTCGATGCGGGCGGTAGGGCTCGAGCAGTTCGAGCATCCGTTCGTCCGAGCCACGCGGCTCTCGGGCGAGCGCCCATGCCACGATGTTCGGGACGTGGTAATCGCCGACCGACACGGCGTCCGCGTCGCCGAGCGCGATCCGCGCCACCTCGGCAACCGTCCACGCGCCGAGGCCGTGCATCGTGGACAGGCGCGCCTTTGCCGCGTCGAGCGCGAGGTCGAACGCCTCGTCGATCCAGGCGCTGCGCGCGCACACCGCTCGCAGCACCTCCGCCCGGCGGCGCTCGACGCCGAAGGGGTGGAAGGCGTAGTAGGGGAGCTCGGCGACCCGAACCGGGTCGGGCGGCAGCATGAGTCCGAGCGGCCCGGGCGCCGGCTCGGCGAGCGCGTTCGTGAGCCGGCGGTAGGCGCGGCGCGCCTCGTTGCCGGTGACCTTCTGCTCGAGGATCACCGGGATGAGGCGTTCGGTGATCAGACCCGTCCGCGGGATCCGGAGCCCCCTGTTGCGGCGCCAGAGATCTCGGACCAGCCCCGGAGCGGGATCGAAACCGGTGTCGTCGTCCTCGGCGCCGCACCAACCCTTGGCTCGTTCGAGTATCCATCCGGCGCCAGATCCCCACGCCTCGACCGCGATCCCGCCTTCGACCTCGGTGAACCTGACGGAGACCGCTCCCTCCGGCGTCCGCGACGCGCGTTCCACGGCGCCGCCTGAGGTGCGCATCGTGGGATCGCCCCGCCCGCGCTGCATCGGCCCGAGCGTCCGCGGCAGGTCGATGGGTCGAGAGGTATTCACCAACCGCTGGGTCACGGCCAGCAGGCTACGCCCCCGGGAGCGGGAGCCGACCAGAGGCCCGCTCCCGCTCGCCGCTGTGCGCCTACAGGTCGTAATAGAGCGAGAACTCGTACGGGTGGGGCCTGAGCCGGACCGCGTCGAGCTCGTGCACCCGCTTGTACTCGATCCAGGTGTCGATCACGTCCTGCGTGAAGACGCCGCCTTCCAGCAGCCACTGGTGGTCCGTCTCCAGCGAATCGAGCACCTCCTCGAGCGAGCCGGGGACCTGCTTGACGGTCGCCTTCTCCTCGGGCGGAAGGTCGTACAGGTCCTTGTCCATCGGCTCGGGGGGCTCGATCTTGCTCTTCACGCCGTCGAGCCCCGCCATCAGCATCGCGGCGAACGCCAGGTACGGGTTGCACGAGGGATCGGGTGTCCGGAACTCGAGCCGCTTCGCGCCCGGGTTCTTGAAGTACTGCGGGATCCGAACGCACGCGCTCCGGTTCCGCTGCGAGTACACGAGGTTGATCGGGGCCTCGTAGCCCGGAACCAGCCGGCGGTACGAGTTCGTCGTCGGGTTGGTGAAGGCCAGCAGTGACGGCGCATGCGCGATCAGCCCTCCGATGTACCAGCGAGCGGTGTCCGAGATGCCGGCATAGCCGACCTCGTCCCAGAACAGGTTCTCGTCGTCCTTCCACAGGCTCTGGTGCGTGTGCATCCCCGAGCCGTTGTCCTGGAAGAGCGGTTTCGGCATGAACGTCACGGTCTTCCCCGCCTGCCGAGCCGTGTTCTTGACGACGTACTTGTACTTCATGACGTTGTCCGCGGTCGCGAGCAGCGTCGAGTACCGCATGTCGATCTCGGCCTGGCCGGCGGTGCCGACCTCGTGGTGGTGCACCTCGATGCTCAGGCC
>CAVZKD010000007.1:0-2770170 GCA_963775735.1 uncultured Actinomycetes bacterium
GAGCGGCTTCACGCAGAGAACGTCGAGACCGCCGGCGTCGAGCACGACCCGGTGCTCGACAAGGACTATGTGGCCTTCCGGATCCCCGACAACGTGCAGTGGGAGTTCTACATGCGGTGAAGCGGGTCAGGGGGTGGCGCTCGACGCCAGGTCTCGCTCCAGGTCGGGCGCCGTGTACTGCTCCTTGCGGACCCGCAGGTCCAGGTAGATGAACACGCCAACGAGCGCCATGTACGGCATCGTGATGACGGACGCGATCGCCGAGGCGATGCTCCGCGCGGCCCAGTTGTCGCCGAACGGCGCGGTGAGCACGCTGCTCGCGATGCCGGTGATCAGGGCCGCCACGAGGATCGTGCCGAAGACCGGCCACCCGCGCCCGCGGACCAGGTTCCACGAGCGACGCAGCGCCTCGCGCCCGCGCTTGTCCTCGATCACGAGCGCGGGGATCCCGCACACGAGGAACGTGAGCACGATGAACCCCGGGATGATCAGCAGGAGGAAGCCGCCGGCGATCGCCAGTCCCGAGAGCACCGCGACCAGGATGATCGACCAGAAGCGGGCGAACCCGTACCGGTAGCTCTCGCCGATCTCCAGATCGCGGCCGAGGAAGGTCCCGGCCGCGGCGCGCGTGATGGCGCCCGTGAGGACCGTCCACATCAGGACCGAGATGAACGCGATGACCAGCGAAGCGAAGACGCCCGCGAACAGGGCCCCGTCCACGGTGACCTCCACCCCGTTGCGGAGCTCCTCCTCCGTGAAGCTCTCGCGGATCCACAGCTCGCCGAGCAGTACCTGCGCGAACGCGAGCGGGATCACGATCACGGCGACGATCACGATCAGGTTCTGCCAGTGGCGGCGGTAGAGCGCGAACGCGTCGCCGAGGATCTCGCCGACGCCGCGCGGACGCAGCAGCCGGGGGCTTCCGGGCGGCTCGGGGACGCGGGGGTCGGAGTCCATGCCTGAGTCTATGTCCGATCCTCGGCCGTGAACGCGGCCGCGGCGAGCTGCAGGCGGAACGGCTCGAGGCGGTCCTGCTGCGCGCTCGCCCGGCGGGCCAGCGCCGCGAAGTCGAACTCGCTGAGTCTCGCGTCCGAGCCGAGCTCGGCGAGGGCGCGCCACAGCAGGCGCTTGCCCTCGATCCCCAGGCTGAGGACCTCGATCTCCTCGAGGCGGCTCGCCTCGGCGGATCCGGCCCCCAGTTTGGGCAGGGACAGCCGCAGGCTGGCCAGGAGCTCGGTCGCGATCGCGCCAGCCCGCTTCAGCGGGTTCGGCGTACCTCCGAGCGAGGTGACGACGCGCTCGAGGACCCCCCGGTCCTCCTCGATCTCGTCTCGCAGCGCCAGCAGCACGTGCCCGAGCTCGCTCTCCGGGTCCCTGCCGAGACACCGCTCGAGGAGCTGGACCGCCGCGGCCGAGCCCGCGAGGTGATCGTTCAGGTATCCGTCGAGTCCGTTCATCGATCCCTCCTTACCCAGTTCGCTCGACTTCAGTGCGGAGCTCGCGGAAGAGCTTCGCGAGGTCGTCCACCTGATAGTGGGCGTTGAGTCCGCTCGGGTTCGGGAGGACCCAGAGCCGCGCGCCGGCCAGCTCCTCCTCTTGGGGTCCGAGGGTGGCCTTGGGCCGACCGAAGCCTGTGCGGTACGCCCCGATCCCGAGGAGCGCGACGAACCGCGGTGGGAGCGGCCCGAGACGGTCCCGCAACCTCTGCGCCCCCTCGCGGATCTCGTCGCGGCTCAGCTCGTCGGCCGTTGCCGTGGTTCGCGCCACGAGGTTCGTCAGACCGAGTCCGCGCTCGAGCAATGAGTGGTCCTTCAGCGGCGAGAGCTCCTCGTCGGTGAAGCCGGAGCGGTGCAACGCCTTCCAGAACCGGTTGCCGGGCCGCGCGAAGTGGTGCCCGACGGCCCCCGACCACAGCCCTGGGTTGATCCCGACGAACACGACGTCGAGGTCCGGGCCGAGCACGTCGGGGATCACACGGTCGCGCGCAGCCTCCAGTTCGGCTTTGGAGGGCTTCACGACTGGAAGGGTCTCAGAGGTCGGGCGGTCCCTCGAACACGCTCGGTTCGCGGAGCACGGTGAAGTCGGCGAGGCCGTCCTCTGGGTTCAGGTGCAGTGTGCCGATGAGCGCGAACCCCATCGCCTCGAGCGCCGCCGGATCGTGCCGGGGCCGGTCGCGGTGGCGGAGCCCGAGGGTGAGATCGAACCCCGCAGCCTCGGCGATGCGGAGGAGCGTTCGAACCGACGGCATCCGGTTGCCCGTCTCGAGCCGCGCGAGCGCAGGCTGTGAGGTCCCGATGGCTTCCGCAAGTCTCCGCTGAGACAGGCCGGTGAGCTCGCGGGCGACGAGGATCACGTACCCGGCGCCCAGTGGCGATCGTTGGGGTCCCTCGTCCTTCGCGAACGAGCCGATATCCAAAGTGATATCGCCCGGTTCCGCGAGGTTGAGCCCATCGGCCACCGTCGGACCCTACGCCGAGCCGCCGACGCCTAGGATTCCGCTCATGCTCTGTCCGCGATGCGGCGCGGATGCCCCCGAGGGATCGCGCTTCTGCCCGTCCTGCGGGACCGAGCTCACGGCGACCCGCGCCCGCGAGGAGCGCAAGTTCGTCTCGGTGCTGTTCGCCGACGTCGTGGGTTCGACCTCGCATGCGGACGGCGCGGACCCCGAGGACGTCCGCGAGCGCAACCAGCTCTACTACGACGAGGTCCGCAGCCGGATCGAACGCCACGGCGGCATCGTCGAGAAGTACGTCGGGGACGCCGTGATGGCGGTGTTCGGCGCGCCGCTCGCGAAGAACGACGACACCGAACGAGCCGTTCGCGCCGCGCTGTCGATCCTCGACGGGATCCGCGAGCTGAACGAGCGGCATCCCGGCATCGCCCTCGACGTGCGCGTCGGCGTCTGCACCGGCGAGGCGGTCGTTGCGGTCGACGCCGCGCCGTCCGAGGCGCTCGCGACCGGCGACGTGGTGAACACGGCGGCGCGGCTGCAGTCGGCCGCACCGACGGGCCGCGCGATCGTCGACGCCGAGAGTTACCGCCTCACGCAGCACGCCTTCGCGTTCGAGCAACTCCCGCCGATCGAGGCGAAGGGCAAGCGCGAGCCCGTCGAGGCCTGGCTCGTCGGCGAGGCGCTCGGCGCACCCGTTCGTCCGACGTCCCGGACGCCGCTCGTCGGCCGCGACATGGAGCTGTCGCTGATCCGTTCGGTGTGGGACCGGGCCGTCCGCTCCTCGCATCCGCACCTCGTAACGGTCCTCGGGCCGCCGGGGATCGGGAAGTCGAGGCTCGCGCACGAGGTGGCCGACGGGATCTCCTCCGGCGGCGGGCGCGAGCTCTGGGGCCGGAGCCTGCCCTACGAGGAGCACACGCCGTACCGCGCGGCCGCGGACATGGTCCGGAGCGCGGCCGGCATCTACGAGAACGAGCCGGTCGACGCGGCCAGGGCCAAGCTCGCGGTCCTCGCCGACTCCCTGTTCCCGGAGCGCTCGGCCGACGAGGCGACCCGCTACCTCTCGCTGCTCCTGGGTCTCGGACTCGACGAACCGCCGGACGAACCCGTCCACCTCCTGTTCGCGACGCGCCGGCTGATCGAGTACCTGTCCGAGCGCGAGCCGCTCCTGCTGGTCTTCGAGGACCTCCACTGGGCCGACGATGCGCTCCTGGAGCTCATCGACTACCTCGTCGCGCACGTGCGGAACCACCGCGTCGTCTTCCTCGCGCTCGCGCGTCCCGAGTTCCTCGAGCGGCGCCCGTCCTGGGGCGCCGGCATGATCGGCCACACCACGCTCCCGCTCGAGCCTCTGACATCCGACGAGGCCGCGGAAGTCGTCGGCGCGCTCCTCGCCGACGCGGACCCGAGCGCCGTCGAGCGCGTCGTGACGACCGCGGGAGGCAATCCGCTGTTCATCGAGGAGCTCGTCGCGGCCCTCGAGGAGGACCCGGCCGCGCGGGAGCTTCCAGCGACGGTGCGGGCGGCCATCGCCGCCCGTGTCGACGCGTTGCCGCCGGCCGAACGCACCGTGCTGCTCGACGCGTCCGTGATCGGCAGGACCTTCTGGCGCGACGTGGTGCGCGAGATCGGCGGCCTGGACGACGTGGACGAGGCCCTCGACGCGCTCGAGGCGCGCGGCCTCGTGCTCCGCCGTCCCGAGAGCCGTCTCGGCGGCGACATCGAGTACGCGTTCAAACACGTGCTGATCCGCGACACGGCGTACGGGACGCTCCCGAGAGCCACGCGGCGCGAGCTCCACGCCGCGACCGCGCGGCGCATCGAGGAGCTCCGCGGCGGGAGCTCGGAGCTCTCGTGGCTCCTCGGGCACCACTGGCGCGAGGCCGGCGAGCCCGAACGGGCGATGGGGCACCTCGTCGCCGCGGCCGAACGCGCGCGCGACGCGCTCGCGACCGAGGAGACGTACGACCTGTACACGCGGGCGCTCGAGCTCGCGCAGACCGACGAGGACCGTCGGCGGATCGCGCTCGAGCGGGGCCGCGCGCTCGAGGAGCTCGAGGACTACGCGCGCGCGGACCGTCTGTTGGCGGAGGTGCTCCCCGAGCTCGACGGCGTCGACGAGATCGAGGGCCTGCTGGCGCGCGGTCATTCGACGCTGTGGACCGAGCAGGCGGAGGTGACCCTCGCGCTCGCCTCCCGCGCGGTCGAGCTGAGCGCCTCGCTCGGTGCCTCCACGCCGGGCGTTGCCGAGCTCGAGGGCCCGGCGCTCGCGTTGCTCTCGCAGGCGCACGCGATGCGCGGTTCGGACGGTGATCTCGACGAGGCACTGCCGCTGGGGGACCGGGCACTGGAGGCGTGGGTCCCGGGGACGCGCCTCGGGGACCTCGCCGAGCACTACCACCTGCAGGCCGACGCGTACTACTGGACCGGCGGGTACCCGCGCGCGCTCGAGCTGTCGCGCCTGGCGGCGGAGACCGGCGGGCTCGAGCCGCACAGCGCCACGTTCCTGCTTCGGGGCGCTGGGATGCGGGGGCTCATCCTCGCGGGGATGGGCCGGTACGAGGAGGCGCTCGAGGCCGCGGACGTAGCGATCGCGACCGCGCGGGAGCTCGGCCGCCGGGACAACGTCGTGCTGAACTACTCGACGACCCCGCTGCGAGAGATCTTCTCGGTCGACGAGGCGCGTGCACGCAGCGAACTGGTGGCGGACCGTCTCGGTCCGTCCTCGTTCAACATGCCGTGGATGAACGCGCGGGCGGACGTCCTCGGCGCGGATCTGCTCCTCGGCGAGTTCGGTCGCGTCGAGCAGACATGGCCGAGCGCGTGGGACGACGCGCAGGCGTCCGACGCATGGGAGCGCTGGCTGATCACCGGCCGGCTCGCGGCGTACCGAGCCGAGCTCGAGCTCGCGTTGGGAAGGTTCGAGGGGGCCGTGACGTGGGCACGGCGGGCGGTCGAGGGCGCCCGAGCGGTGCACAGGCGGAAGTACGAGGCGATCGCGTTGACGATGTTGGGCCGTGCGCTCGCGGCGCAGGGACTCGGGGACGAGGCGGTGGCCGAGCTGCGGTCCGCGGTCGAGATCGCGGACGCGCTCGGTTCGCCGCTGGTTCGCTGGCAGGCCCGAGCGGCGCTGGCGCAGGCCGGCCCCTCGGATCGCGAGGTGGTGCTCCAGGAGGCGGCGTCGATCATCCGCGACGTCGCGGCGTCGCTCGCTCCGGAGCGCGCGGAGGTGTACGTGTCGGCGCCGCAGGTCGTCGAGGTCCTCCAGATGGCCGGCTGACCCTCGAGCTGGTCATGCTCGGGGAACGGTGCGAAGCTGGCGGCGCATCGTTCGGGGATCGAGCCGCCCACCAGGGAAGGAGTCCACCATGTCGATGCAGGGACCAGGAGGAGAGGGAGGCCGCGATCGCGGAGGGATGGCCTGGGGCTCCGAGAAGGACAGCGTCGACAAGGCCGTCGCGCAGGAGCACCTCGCGCACGAGGCCGAACGGATCCACGCCGAGGAGGCCGCGGAGCGAGGGGAAACCCCGAAGAAGCGGCCGTGGTGGAAGTTCTGGGCCTGACCGCCTGAAGCCCACCTAGCGCGGGCCCTGCGCCTCCGCCTCCCGTGACCGGCGCCACCTGACCTCGGCCTCCGCCTGGTCGCCGCGCTGCTCGGAGACCTTGGCGAGGGCGCGCCACGTCCACCCGCCCATCTGGCGCTCGCCGAGGTCCTCGGAGATGCGGATCGCGGCGTGCAGGTCCTCCTCGGCCTCGTCGAGACGGCCGAGCTCGCGGAAGACGATCCCGCGCTCGGCCTTCGCGTCCGCGAGCTCCCACCGGGCGCCGAGCTCGTCGAAGATCTCGATCCCGCGGTCCAGACCCGGGAGGGCCTCCTCGAGGCGGTCGAGCTCGTCGAGCACGCGCGCCCGCTGCACGCTCGCCATCGCGACGCTGAACCGGTCGCCGATCTCCTCGGCGAGGGCGAGGGCCTCGTCGCTGAGCACGAGCGCGTCCTCGGCGTCCTTCCGGCTGTCGGGGCCGAACCCGGGCCCGCCGGTCCGGTTGATCGAGAGCGAGTTCAGCGCGCGCACGCGCGACCACCCGTCCTCGGGATCGGCCACCTCGAGCGCGCGTCGCCAGATCGCCTCGGACTCCTGGATCCGGTTCCGCGTCCACGGCACCCATCCCGCGAACAGGAGCGTCCGGGTGATCGCCCACGGGTCACCGAGCTGCTCGGCCGCGGCCAGCGAGCGCTCGAGCAGCCGCTCGGCCTTGTCGAGGTCCGCCTCGACGTTGATCGCGATGTCGCCGAGGAACCGCAGGGCCAGCGAGAGGGCGAACGTGTCGCCGGTCTTCGTGCCGAGCTGCACCGCGCGTTCCAGCGCGTCGGTCGCCGCCGGGTACTCGCCGAGCCAGTAGTGCCCCTCGCCGATGCCGGCCAGGGCGCGGGCCTCGCGCGCGCCCCATCGGTCGAGCGGACCCGCGAGCGCCAGCGCCCGCTGGTACCGATCGATCGCCGAGCGGCTCTCGAGCCGGCGCCGCGCTCGGTCGCCGGACGACACGAGCGCGTCGGCGGCGCGTTCGGGCGCGGCCCGGTCCTCGGTGTCGAGGTCGAGCGACGCGAGCGCCGCGAGCTCGAGGTGATCGGCTGCCCAGGTCGGGTGGCCGCTCGCGACGAGCCGGTCGGCGATCAGCTGGTGGAGGCGGACGCGTTCGCGCTTCGGGAGGCTCGCGTACGCCACCTCTTTGACGGTCGCGTGCCGGACGCGCCAGCGCGCGACGTCGGTCCGCTCCTCGCGGACGATGATCTCGGCCTCCTCGAGCTCCCGGAGCTCGTCGGGCGTGGTCTCCGGGTCGATCGTGTGCAGCTCGTCGATGTCGAACGCGACGAAGAACGTCGACGCGCGCCGCGCGAGCTCGCGCAGGCGTGTCGGGAGGGCATCCAGCCTCGCGGACACGACGGCCTGCACGGTCGGCGGGAGGGCCGTCCGCGAGGCGGACGAGTCGGGCAGGAGCATGCCGGTCGACTCGACGATGAAGAACGGGTTGCCGCCGGCGCGCCTGCCGATCTCGGTCGCCTCGCCCTCGTCGATGCTGCCACCCGATGCCTGCCGCACGAGCTCGATCGACTCCTCCTCCGAGAGTGGGTCGAGCCGGAGCTGCACGGCGTTGTCGGCGCTCCGTCCCCACGCGGGGCGTTCGTCCAGGAGCTGCGGTCGCGCGAGGACGAGGAGCATCGCCCGTCGCCGGCCCTGGGACCGGGCAGCCACGCGCTCGATCAGCTCCAGCATCGGAGGCCGGAGGGTGTGGGCGTCCTCGAACACGAGGAGCACCGGTTGCTCGGCGGCGAGGCCGTCGATCAGCGCGACGAAGCCGTGCTGGACGTCCTGGACGAACGCCGACTCGTCCCGCCGCTCGGCCAACCCGAAGAGCAGCGCGAGCTCGTCGACGTCTCGGTCGGTCGCACCGGGCAAGGACACCCGCTCCACGAGCTCGCGCAGCCGTTGTCTCGCCTTCTCGGGGGGATCGGACTCGTCGAGGCCGGCCTGCTCTCCGACGATCGCTGCCGCGGGGGCGAAGGTCTCGGTGTCGGTGAACGGGCGGGCGCGGCCGAGGAGCACGGTCACCTCGTCGCCCACCCCGGCGACGAGCTCGTCGGCCAGGCGCGACTTGCCGATGCCCGGCTCGCCGACGACCGAGACGAGCACCGGGCCGGCCGGAGGTCGTGGTGCGCGCGAGGCTCTCGCGCAGGATCGCGAGCTCGCTGCCTCGTCCGACGAACGGGATCGTCCGTCTCGACGAGCGGGTCGTGAGCCCCTCGACCGGGAAGCCGGCGAGCTCGCCGACGCCCTCGCCCTCGAACCCCTTCGCCGCGATCGTCCGCTCCGCCCCGTAGGACACGGCGTTCGCCGTGAGCGCGACCGTGGTCTGTCCGGCGAGCACCTCGCCGCGCTGCGCGCCGCTCTGCAGCCGGGCGGCCGCGTTCACCACCGGGCCCGTGGTCAGCAGCTGCCCCGCCGGCCCGTGGCCGGTCGCGGCCTCGCCGGACTCGACGCCGACGCGGATCTCGAGCGGTTCGGCCAGCCCGAGGACGTCGCTCAGCCGCCGGGTGCGATCGCGGATCGCGAGTCCGGCGCGCACCGCGCGGAGCGCGTCGTCCTCGCTCACCGTGGGCAGGCCGAAGACCGCCATCACGGCGTCGCCGATGTACTTCTCGGGGCGGCCGCGGAGCGCCCGGAGCTCCTCCGACGCCGCGTCGAAGAACCGGCCGAGGACCTCGCGGGTGCGTTCGGGGTCGAGCCGTCGCGAGAGCCCCGTGGAGTCCACGAGGTCCGCGAACAGCACCGTGACCATCTTCCGTTCCTCGGTGCTGAACGGGGTGCCGACGGGCGCGCCGCAGTTCGGGCAGAACCGTGCGGTCTCGGGGAGCGGCTCGCCGCACACCGTGCAGTTCATGCACGAAGGATAGGCGCGCCGGACGACACCGAGCCGTCGGTGCCGGGCGCTACCGTCGTCGGTATGGCGACGGTGACGGTCGGAGCGCGTTCGGATAGGATACGGAGCATGGCGAAGCTCCAGATCCGCTCCATCGACCCTCCGCTCGACGACCCGGAGGCTGCGGACGCGGCCGTCGACGTCCTGAAGGCGATGGAGGCGATGGGCCTGCTGCCCGAGGACGTCGAGGAGCTCACGCTCGACGTGGTGCGCTCGATCGCCACGCGGGCCGCCGAGGCCGGGATCGGAGGGTCGGCCGCCGCCTCGCTGCGCTCGAGGGCGACGAGCCCGCCCGGCCGCGTCACCGAGGCGCTGCGCGAGCTCCGGTTCGCGCTCGAGGAGTCGCCGGTGCCCGCGTTCGAGTGGCCGGCGATGCTCGAGCTGTTCGGCGCCGAACGCCTGGCCGCGCTGCTCGGGATCTCGGTCGCGAGCCTGCGGCGGTACGCGGGGGACCAGCGGCCGACACCCGACCTGGTGGCGGCCCGCCTGCACCTGCTCGCGCGGATCGTCGCGGAGCTCCGCGGCGCGTACTCGGAGGTCGGCGTGCGGCGGTGGTTCGAGCGCGTGCGGACGCAGCTCGGCGGTCGAGCACCCGACACGTTCCTGTCGGGGGAGTGGGACCCAGACGGCGCGGACGCGGCGCGGGTGCTCGCGCTCGCGCGTTCGCTCACGGGGTCGCCGGCGACGTGATCGTCTACCGGCACACCGACCGGCGCTTCCCGTTCCTGTGGGAGACCGCGGGACAGCCGGCCGGCCGGTGGAACGCGGAGGGCGACGGGCCCGTGAACTCGTTCGCCGACACGCCCGAGGGCGCGTGGGCGGAGCTCCTGCGACACGAGGAGATCGCGGATCCGCTCGACGTCGCCGAGATCCGCCGCTCGCTCTGGGCCGTCGAGGTCGGCGCGTCGCTGCCCGGCGCCCGGCCGAGGCTGCCCCGCGCCACGATGACGGGCGGGCCGCGTTCGTACCCTGCGTGCCGGACCGAGTCGGCGCGGATCCGCGATCGCGGTGTGCCGGGGTTCACGGCGCCCTCTGCCGCGCTCGTGCCGGGCGGCGCGCACGGGTGGCGTGTGGCCGGCGGGCTCCGCCCGGGCCCGGGCCGGGACGGGCGCGTGCTCGTGCTCTTCGGCCCTCGGCCCGACCTGATCGGATGGGAGGCGGTGCACGAGGGCCGGCCGTCCGAGAAGCTCCTCCGCCGCGTCCGACGGCTCGGCAGGCGGTAGTCGGTCCCCTGGTCCGCCACGTGACATCCTTCCCCTCGTGACCGGAACCGCCACCCTCGATCGCGCGCGCACGGCCCTGATGAAGCGGGCGTGGGCGCAGGCGTACGAGGAGCTCGCCGCGCTGGACGAAGGCGATGAGGGCGGCCTTGCTCGCCGAGGATCTCCAGGGGCTCGGCGAGGCGGCGTGGTGGAGCGCGCACCCGAAGGAGAGCCTCGACGCGTTCGAGCGCGCGTACGCCGCCTTCGTCGCCGACGGGAGCCCGGTCCGGGCGGCCGCCGTCGCCCTGCGTCTGGCCAACGACTACGCCGAGTCGATGGACGTGGCGCTGTGGAACGGGTGGGTCCGCAACGCGGCCAGGCTGCTCGAGGGCCAACCGGAGAGCACCGAGCACGGGTGGCTCGCGGCGCAGCGGATCCGCGGCGTGCTGATGTTCGGACGCGGCACGCTCGAGGAGGCCGTGGAGCACGCGGACCGGGTCCACGAGACCGGGGTGCGCCTCGGCGACCGCGAGCTCGAGGCCTTCGGGCTCGCGTTCCAGGGCATGCTGCTGGTCGCCCAGGCGCAGGTCGAGCAGGGCCTGTCGCTCGTCGACGAGGCAGCCGCGGCCGCCTCCGGCGGCGAGCTCACGCCGTTCGGTGCCGGCAACATCTACTGCATCACGATCAGCGTCTGCCGAGGCGTCGCGGACTACCGGCGAGCAGGACAGTGGACCGAGGCGGCGACGCGCTGGTGCGACCGGGAGGCCGTCACGGGGTTCCCCGGCGTCTGCCGCGTCTTCCGAGCCGAGATCATGCGGCTGCGCGGCGACCTCTCGGAGGCCGAGGCCGAGGCTCGCACGGCGATCGAGACGCTCACGGCCTTCGGGATGCGGATCTCGATGGGCTCGGGCTACAACGAGATCGGCGAGGTGCGCATGCGGCTCGGCGATCTGGACGGCGCCGAGGAGGCGTTCGAGCAGGCCCACCAGCTCGGGAAGGAGCCGCAGCCGGGTCTGGCGCTGCTGCACCTCGCGCGCGGGCGCGTCGACGCCGCTCGCGCGTCGATCGGGACGGCGCTGACCGATCAGCAGGACCCACTCGGTCGGGCCCGGCTGCTCCCCGCGCGGGTCGAGATCGCGGTCGCCGCACACGACCTGATGGACGCGCGCGAGGCGGCCGACGAACTGCTCGAGATCGCCACGACGTACGACAAGCCGATGCTCCACGCGGCCGCGCACCAGGCACTCGGGATCACGCTCGCGTTCGAGGAGGACGCCACCGCGGCGATCGCCGAGCTGCGCAAGTCGGTACGCCACTGGACGGAGGCCGAGGCGCCGTTCGAGGCCGCATCGGCGCGCCGCTCCCTCGGGGTCGCCCACCGGGCGGCCGGTGACGAGGCGTCCGCGGTGATGGAGCTGAAGGCCGCGAAGGCGGCGTTCGAGGGCCTCGGCGCGCTGCCGGAGGCCGAGCGGTGCGACGAGATGATCCGAGCCGGCGCGCGCGGCGAGGCCGGCCGGCGCGTGACGCGCACGTTCATGTTCACCGACATCGTGGGCTCGACGAACCTGCTCGAGACGATGGGCGACGAGGCGTGGACCGACGTGCTGCGCTGGCACGACGACGCGCTGCGGACGTTGATCGCGTCCCATCGCGGCGAGGTGGTGGGGACGACCGGCGACGGGTTCTTCGCCTCGTTCGCGGATCCGGCCGCCGCGTCGAGTTGCGCGGTCGCGATCCAGCGGCATCTCGCCGAGCACCGGCGCAAGCACGGCTTCGCGCCGCAGGTTCGGATCGGGCTGCACGAGGCCGAGGCGACGGCGATCGGCGGCGACTACGCGGGTCTCGGCGTGCACGAGGCCGCCCGGGTCGGCGCGGCCGCCGGGGCCGGCGAGATCCTCGTGTCGCGCTCGACCGTCGGGTGACGGGTCGCTCCCGTTCGAGGTCTCGAACGAGCGCGAGGTGTCGCTGAAGGGGCTCGCACAGCCGGTCCGGGTGGTCTCGATCGACTGGCAGTCTCCGGCCCCGTAGGCGCGCCGCTTCCGGCTCTGATAACATACGTGTTATCATCCGGGGGATGGATGCGTCTGGCACCCTTCGAGACGCAAGACGGCGGGCGGGGCTTACCCAGCGGTCGCTCGCCCTGAGAGCTCGCATCCCGCAACCGACGGTCGCTCGGATCGAGTCGAGGGCGGTCGTCCCGCGGGTGGACACCCTGGACCGGCTGCTCGCGGCGTGCGGTCTCGCTCTTGCCAGCGTGCCTAGGCCCGGGGTGGGGATCGCTCGCGGGCCGATCAAGGACCTTCGCGCGCTCCCGCCGATCGAACGTCTCCGTGTCGCGACGGCGGAGGCTCGCAACCTCGACCGGCTCCTGGCGGGCGCGAGGCGGCAGTGACGGCTGCCTCCTTCGATCCCCTCCGAGCGTTCCGAACACTCGACCATCACGCCGTACGCTTCGTCGTGATCGGAGGGATCGGCGGGCGGCTGCATGGTTCACCCACGGTGACCAACGACACGGACATCTGCTACGAGCGCTCGCCGGAGAACCTGGAACGGCTTGCGACAGCTCTTCGCGAGCTCGGTGCGATGCTCCGCGGGGTGGACGAGGAAGTCCCGTTCGTCCTGGACGGGCGCACGCTAGCCGCCGGCGACCACTTCACGTTCACGACGAGAGCGGGCGACCTCGACTGTCTCGGAACGCCTGCGGGGGTGGGCGGCTTCACGGAGCTTGCGGCCAACGCCGTCACGTTCGAGTTGGACGGCCTCACCGTTCTCGTCGCATCGATCGACGATCTGATCCGCATGAAGCGGGCAGCCGGGAGGGCGAAGGACCTTATCGAGCTCGAGGTTCTCGGTGCCGTGCGGGATCAGATCGACAGCGAGACGATCGATCGGGGCGACGGCTAGTTCGACTCCCGGGATCGCGGGTGAGTGACTACGGGTAGGCTCAGCGTGAACGCGCGGACGTGGGGCTGCGCTCGGGGGAGGCGTCGGATGCTTGCCGAGATCGACATCACTGTTTGGGACGTGATCGTCTACGCCATCGCCGGTCTCGTCATCGGTGTGATCGCCCGGGCGCTGCTTCCGGGACGTCAGTCGATGGGCATGGGCATGACGATCCTCATCGGCGTCGTCGCCGCGGTCGTCGGCGGTCTGCTCTGGGAGGCGATCTTCCCGGACAACGACGGGATCGCCTGGATCGGGTCGATCATCGTCGGCGTGGTGCTCGTGTACCTCTACGCGATGTTCACGAGCCGCGGCCGCACCGCGGCCTGATCGCAACGGGTCGCACGGGCAGAGCGCGCCGGTAGGGCGGCGTGCCCGACACGCTGCTGTCGCTCGCGACCGGGCTGGCGCTCTCGACGGCCGCGGGCTTCAACGCCTACGTGCCGCTCCTGATCACCGGGATCCTCGCGCGGACGACGGACCTCGTCACGCTCGATGCGCCGTTCGACCGGCTCGAGGAGCCGGCCGTCCTCGGCGCGCTCGCGGCGGTCGGCGTGGCCGACTTCATCGGCGACAAGATCCCGGCCGTCGATCAGGTCCTGCACGCGATCGGTCTCGTCGTGGCACCGGTCGCCGGCGCCGTCCTCGCCCTCGGGGTCACCTCGGACGAAGGGATCGTTCCGGCGGTCGCCGTGATCTCCGGCGTGGTCGCGGCGGGCGCGACGCAGGGTGCCCGGGCGACCGTCCGTCCGCTCTCGACCGCCGCCACGGGGGGTGTCGGGAACCCGATCCTCAGCCTCGGCGAGGACGGCCTTTCGGCCACGTTGTCGTTCGCGGCGATCCTCGTGCCGCTGCTCGCCCTCGTGCTCGCCGTCGCGGTCCTCGTCGCTCTGTTGTTCGCCGTCCGTCGGATGCGTCGTCGCTTCCGAGGCCGAGCGAGCCCCGGCTCCGCTACGCCAGCGCCATGACGAGCATCGCGAGGACGGACGCGGGGACCTCGACGATCGCGGCCGCCGTCGCACCGATCGCCGCGAGGAGGATCGCCGGACGGAGCGCGACGGTGATCGCGGCATACGGCGACAGGACCTCCCGAGATCCCCAGGCGAGCCTCGCCAGCCGGAACAGCGACGCCAGCAGACCGCGAACTCCGCGCGGCGTGCGGACGCGAGCGGTCTGCGTTCGCACATCGGCCGGGAGCTCGCGGAAACGTCCCGGGAATCTCGCGAGCTCTCGAAGGCCGGCGACGAACACGAGGAGCACCGCGGACGGGGTCAGCAGCACCGCAATCAGGGCGAGCCGCGCGACCCACTCGCCCAAGTCCGGCGGCGGCGCGTCGACCACCCAGACGACCCACGCGGCTGCGACGAGCCCGGCAGCGAGGCCGGCGAGCATCCGGAGACCCCCGATCACCCGCATGCCGATGTCGACGACACGTCGGAGCGCCGCCGTCGCCCGCTCGGTCCCTCGAAGCTCTCGGTCCACGACCGATATCTACCCGAATCTCCCATGGAGATCGCTCGCCGGGTCGAAGAAGCCGCCGGCGGGTCTCGCGTGGGCGTGCCAGTGGTCGGGGATCCGTCGTCGCTCGCCGTCGATCCAATAGCCCTGCGGGTACCGCTCCGCGGCGATCTCCTCGAGACGCGCGAGGAGCCGGGTCTCGTCGCCCGGCTCGGGGAGGCCGTGCGAACGCATGACGATCATCGGCGTCATGCACACCATACAGTCGCTCACCCAGCACTCGTCGTCCTCGAAGTGCCACTCGGTGATGCGTTCGGCGCGGCAGAGCTGGCAGTCGTCGTTCATGCGTTCGGGACGCCGAGCTCGACCCGGTCGCCGACCTCGACGCCCGCGTCTCCGAACACGCCCTGGCCGACCTCGATAGCGCCGAGGAACGGCTCGCCGGGCCCGTAGCTCGGGCACGGGTCGGCCTCGCACGGCTCCATGTCCATGATCGCGACGATCCGGCCGTCCTCGTCCCAGAACGCGACCGAGAGCGGGATCAGCGTGTCCTTCATCCAGAACGTCCCATCGATGGGCTCGTGCCACAGGAACGCCATCCCGTCGATCGGTGCGAGCTGCTCGCGGTGCATGAGCCCGACGCGGCGCTCGGGGGGCGTATCGGCGACCTCGACCTCGAAGGACCGCACGCCGTCGGACGTCGAGATCTCGAGCGTAGCCGTCTCGGCCCCGCCGTCGGACGATCCGCACGCCGCGCACGTCAGCGCGAGTGCGAGCACGAGCGGGACGAACGCGCGGCGCATCCGTTCATGGTCCCACCAGGCGTCGGTATCATGGCCGCCGCGCCGGAGTAGCTCAGTCGGCAGAGCACCTCCATGGTAAGGAGGGGGTCAGGGGTTCGAGTCCCCTCTCCGGCTCGCTTCGCACCCGCTCAGATCGTGATGACGATCTTCCCCCGGGCGTGCCCCGCTGCCAGTTGCCGCATGGCTTCGGGGACCTCGCTGAGCGGGAACGTCGCTCCGATGACCGGCATGACCTTGCCCGCCTCGACCATCTCCGTGAGCACGACCAGGTCCTCGCCCTTCTCCTTCGAAACGAACAGGCCCATCCGCTGACCCACGAACGGTGACAGCATCTGGGCTCGAAGGTTCCGGCCGAAGCCTCCGGTCCACCGCCCGCCCCCTTCGGATCCGACGATGACGAGTGCTCCCTTGGGCGTGAGGACGCGCCGGAGGCTCGGCACCGACCGGGCTCCCGCGGTGAGCAGGATCGCGTCGTAGCGCTGCCCGCTCTCAACGAAGTCCTCGCGCGTGTAGTCGATGACCTCGTCGGCGCCGAGCGACCGGACCAGGTCCACCTTCGACGTGCTGCACACGCCCGTGACCCGGGCGCCGAACGCATTCGCGATCTGCACCGCGAACGTCCCGACGGCTCCGCTCGCGCCGACGACCAGCACCCGCTGCCCGGGCTGGACCCGCCCCCCGTCGCGTACCGCCTGGAGCGCGGTCAGGCCGGAGATCGGAACGGTCGCGGCCTGCTCGAAGGTGAGGTTGGCCGGCTTCGGAGCAAGCTTCCTCGGCGGCGCGAGCGCGAACTCGGCGAACGAACCCTTGGCGATACCGAACACCTCGTCGCCAGGCCGGAACAGCGATACGTCCTTCCCGACCGCCTCGACGCGACCCGCGACGTCCATGCCTCGGACGTGAGCCTTCGGTGCGCGGAGCCCGAGACCGAGGCGGATCATGTACGGCAGACCCGTCATGACGTGCCAGTCCCCGATGTGAGCGCTCGCTGCGTGCACCCGGAGCAGCACATGGTCGTCGCCGGGTTTCGGCACATCGATGTCTCGGAGCTCGAGGACATCCGGTGAGCCATACGTGTCTTGGACGACCGCCTTCATCGTCGTCACCGTCATGCGGTCCTCCTTCCGTGCGACCCCGAGGGCTGGAAGAGCTGCAGCCCTGGACTACCGGTGCGGGTGCTCGTGGGGGATCTCGGCGCTGACGCGGAGAACGTGCCCGTCGGGATGACGGACGTGCAACTCGCGGACGCCCCACGGCTTGTCCTCGGGCGGCTCGAGCACCTCGAGCCCTTCTCGCTCGCAGTTCGCATGGATCGCGTCGACGTCGTCGACCCAGAGCGACAGCCATACGCCGTGCTCGCCTCGCCCGCCCTGCCCGTCGAGACACAGGAAGATCTCGCGACCCTCGGACGTGACGGCGCCGAAGGTCGCCGCCTCCGATCCGGGCGGGCACCAGTCCCAGCCCTTCTCCCAGCCGAGCTTGGCGAACCACTCGAAGCTGGTGCCGAGGTCGGAGACGTTGAGGATGGGGGTGACCTCCATGTCCCGAGCCTATCGCGAGCCGGTAGACTTTCCGCTCGCCGGGGCGGGGTAGCTCAGAGGCAGAGCAAGCGGCTCATAATCGCTGTGTCGCGGGTTCGAATCCCGCCCCCGCTACGAGGCAGCCAACCGGGTCGGTCGGTCGGAGGAGCACGGGAGATGGCCAAGCAGAAGTTCGAGCGGAACAAGCCGCACGTCAACATCGGCACGATCGGTCACATCGACCACGGCAAGACCACGCTGACGGCGGCGATCACCAAGGTCCAGGCGGCCAAGGGCCTGGCCGACTTCACGCCGTTCGACCAGATCGACAAGGCGCCCGAGGAGCGCGAGCGAGGCATCACGATCGCGATCGCGCACGTCGAGTACCAGACCGACGCCCGGCACTACGCGCACGTCGACTGCCCCGGCCACGCCGACTACATCAAGAACATGATCACCGGCGCGGCGCAGATGGACGGTGCGATCCTCGTCGTCTCCGCCGCCGACGGCCCGATGCCGCAGACGCGCGAGCACGTGCTGCTCGCCCGGCAGGTCAACGTCCCGTACATCGTGGTCGCGCTGAACAAGGTCGACATGGTGGACGACGCCGAGCTCCTGGACCTCGTCGAGCTCGAGGTGCGCGAGCTCCTGTCCTCCTACGAGTTCCCCGGCGACGACGTCCCGGTGATCCGCGTGAGCGCGCTGAAGGCGTTGGAGGGCGACGCCGAGGCCGAGGGGCAGGTGCAGTCGCTGCTCGACGCGGTCGACAGCTACATCCCCGAGCCGACCCGCGACGTGGACAAGCCGTTCCTGATGTCGATCGAGGACGTCTTCTCGATCACCGGCCGGGGCACCGTGGTCACCGGGCGCGTGGAGCGCGGCGTGCTGAAGAAGATGGAGGAGGTCGAGATCGTCGGCATCAAGGACACCCGCAAGACGGTCGCGACCGACCTCGAGATGTTCCGCAAGCTCCTGGACGAGGTCCAGGCCGGCGACAACGTCGGCGTCCTGCTCCGGGGCGTGGACAAGGAGGAGGTCGAGCGGGGGCAGGTCCTCTCGAAGCCGGGGACCATCACACCCCACACCGACTTCGGCGCGCAGGTCTACGTGCTCTCGAAGGAGGAGGGCGGCCGGCACACCCCGTTCTTCAACGGCTACCGACCGCAGTTCTACTTCCGCACGACGGACGTGACGGGCGCCGCGAACCTGCCCGAGGGCGTCGAGATGGTCATGCCCGGCGACAACGTCGAGATGACCGTCGAGCTCGGCGCCCCGATCGCGATGGAGGAGGGCCTGCGCTTCGCGATCCGCGAGGGCGGCCGGACCGTGGGCGCCGGGCGCGTCACGAAGATCAACAAGTAGGAGAACCCGATGGCCAAGGGCGACAACCGACCCGTGATCACCCTCGCGTGCACGGAGTGCAAGCGGCGGAACTACGTCACGGTGAAGAACCGGATCAACGACCGCGACCGGATCGAGCTCCGCAAGTACTGCCGCTGGGAGCGGCGGCACACGCTCCACCGCGAGACCCGGTAGGCGGGCGGTGGCCGCGCCGCCACGTCGAGAGGTCGGCATCGATGGCGTGCTCCTGTTCGACCTGTCGACCCACGAGGACGAACGGGGCGGCCTGACCGAGACCTTCCGTGCGGATTGGATCCCCGGCGCGCGGGAGATGGTGCAGGCCAACGTCTCCCGGTCTCGCGCCGGCGTGCTGCGGGGTCTCCACCACCATCGCGAGCAGGCGGACCACTGGGTGTTCCTGTCCGGGTCGGCGTTCGTCGGGCTCTTCGACCTGCGGCGCGGGTCCGCGACCGAGCGCCGCACGGCGGAACTTCGGATCGACGCGGACGCGTCACCGCAGGCGCTGTACATCCCGCCGGGCGTCGCCCACGGCTTCTACGCGGAGACCGACGCCGTCCTGCAGTACCTCGTCGATCGCGCCTACACGGGCGACGACGAGTTCGGCCTGGCGTGGGACGATCCGGACGTTGGCATCGCGTGGCCGGATCGGAGTCCCCGGCTGTCGGAGCGCGATCGCGTCAACCCGTCGTTGTCCGAGATGCTGCGCGAGTCGTCCGGCTGAACGACGCGTCTCAGCCGTTGCTGAGGTCGACGGTCCCCACCTTGCCGTGGCGGATCGCCAGGACGAGCGCCTCCATCCGCGAGTGCACGCGGAGCTTCGTGAGGATGTTCTGCGAGTGGGTCCGCAAGCGTGTTCGGGCTCATCGAGAGCGCCGACGCGATCTCCTCGGGGGACCGGCCGCTCGCCATCGCGGTCAGGATCTCGATCTCGCGAGGCGTGAGCCGTTCGAGCCGCTCCCGGATGTCGTCCTCCTGCCCGCGGCGATGACGGAGGCGTCGCTGGGCGACCTCGACCTCGGTCTCGTCGTGGATCGCCTCGCCACGGTGGACCCGCCGGACCGTCGAGGCGACGTCGCGCACCCCCTCGGTCTTGCTCACGACGCCGGCCGCGCCCGCCTGGACCGCTCGGGCGAGCATGTGCTCCTCGTCCCCGCCGGCCAGGATCACGACCGCCGCCTGGGAGTCGCCCTCCTTGATCCGGCGCGTGACTTCGATGCCGCTCATCCCCGGCATCGCGTCGTCCATCAGCACGACGTCGGGCTGGTGTTTCGTGGCCGAGGCCAAGGCCTCCTGCCCGCCGATCGCGACGCCCACGACGTGCAGGTCTTTCTCGCGCTCGAGGGCGACCTCGAGCGCTTCGCCGAAGGTCCGCTCATCGTCGACGATGAGGATCGTGATGGGTTTCGGCGCGGCCCGACGACCGCCGTTCCCGGATCCGCTCGCGTTACCGGTCATGGGTCCGCCGATCGTACGTGGGCTCGGAGCCGGAGTCACGGAAGCCGGACGATCCGTTCGATCGCCGTAGGCCGAAGAAGTTGCTGCCCCCCCGCACGGTCGGTACGTTCGCAGCGTGCGCGGACGATGTGAATCGGTCAGCCAGGAGACGGCCGTGCTTCCGACACGTCTGTCGGTCAGATGTCGGGGATCCTGGTGAACGCAACTGCTGCGCTGGAAGGCAAGCGCTACCCGTCGCTCCGGTTCGTCGTCGACGCGGATCGCGTCCGCACCTTCGCTCTGGCGGTCGGACATCCGGGCGACGGTGTGCCGCCGACGTTCGTCACGGCACCCGAACTGGCCGTCGGCCTCTCGAACGTCGTCACCGATCCCGAGCTCGGCATCTCGCTCGACCACGTGCTGCACGGCGAGCAGGAGTACGAGTGGCGGCGCCCGCTGTCGGTCGGCGAGGAGCTCATCGCGGACGCGACGATCGAGCGCGTCCGCGGGAAGGGCGGGACCTGGTTCGTCACCGTGCGTACCGAGTTCACGGACGGGGCAGGAGCGCCGGTCGCGACCGGCCGCTGCACCCTCATCGTGCGGGACGACGCGTGACCGCGTTCGAGGAGCTCTCGCCCGGGCAGGAGCTGTTCACGTCCTCGCGCGTGGTCACGCGCGAGGACGTGAAGGCGTACGCGGACGCGTCGGGCGACCAGAACCCCCTCCATCAGGACGACGCGGTCGCGCGCGCGGCGGGGTTCCCCGGCGTGATCGCGCACGGCATGTTCACGATGGGGACGCTCGCATCCGCGATCGTCGGACGGTTCGGCGACGACGCGCGGCTCGAGCGCCTGGGGGCGCAGTTCCGCTCGCCGGTGTTCGTCGGCGAGACGATCGAGTGCGGAGGGAGCGTCCGATCGGTCGACGCGCAGACGCGGACGGCCGTGCTCGACGTGTGGGTCCGCGTCGAGCGGGACGGAGCCGAGGAGTGGCCGATCCGCAGGGGTGAGGCGCAGGTCCGCTTCGACTAGAACCGGGCGGAGCCGCTACCCGAGCTCGAGCCTGGGATCCGAGTCCGACCCGTCGTTGCCCTTGCCGAGGCTCGCGAGCGCGTGCATCGCGTCGCCCATCCGATCGATCACGACCTGGATGTCGTCGTTCTGCCGCTGACCGAGCGTCTCGGCCATCCGGTCGATGCGACCCGCGAGCATCTCGTTCGAGCGCTCGATCGACTCGGCGAGGGAGGCGAACCGCTCCTCGACCATCTGCACGACCTCGACGGGCAGGCTCGCCTGCAGCTCCTTCATCGCGCGGAGCGCCTGCTTCGTCACGTCCTGGTCCGCAAGGATCTGCTCGGCGAGTCGCTCGTTGTCGGAGCGGGAGAGCTTGGCGAGCGCCGCGAAGCGCTGGTCGGTGCCGTCGAACCGCCGGTCGAGCGTCGTGGCGCGTTCGTCGAGCGCGTGGAACGAGTCGTCGACCGCCGTGAATCGGTCGTCGAACGCGTGGAACGAGTCGTCGACCGCCGTGAATCGGTCGTCGAACGCGGCGATCCGCTCGCCGAACGACGAGAGCCGCTCGTCGAACGCCGCGAAGCCCTCGTTCAGCGTCGAGCGCGCCTCTGACCCGCCGCGCTCGATCACCTCGCTCGCCGCGTGCAGCCTGGCGAGGACGTCGTCGAAGCGGGCGCCGATCGCGAGCTCGGCCGCGCTCGCCGCGCGGTCGCCCACGCTCGTGCCGAGTTGCTCGAAGTGTGCCTCGAGCGCGTCGACCATCCGGATCATGTTCCGGTCGATCGCCGCCGTCGTCTGGTCCATCGCCCGGCCGAGGTCCTCGTCGAGCCGGGCCCCGAGCTGTTCGTCCAGGGCCGCGGTACGGCGGACGAACTCGCCCCGCAGCGCCTCCGAGTCCGAGCGCACGAGATGTCCGAGCCCGGTCACGCGCTCCTGGATCGTCGTCATCAGACCCGCGACGGCCGCGTGCGTGTCCGCGCCGACCCGGTCGCCAAGGCCCGAGACGAGCTCTTGGAGCGAGGCCGTGGCGATCGCCGCGCGGTCGTAGAGGAGCTGCATCTGTTCGCCGAGCTGGCCCATGTGCTCGTCGACGGTGCGCTCGAGCCGTTCGGACAGCTCCTGCTCGCGGTCGGCGACCGATCGCATCTGCTCCCCGAGCTCGGCCATCCGGCCGTCCACGTTCTGTTCCAGGCGTTCGGCGAGCTCCTGCTCGCGTGCCGCGATCGCCTGCATCCGTTCCTGGACCCCGCCCATGTGGTCGGTGACGGTCTGCTCGAGCCCGCCCATCCGCTCGGCCACGCTCTGCTCGAGCCCGCCCACCCGTTCGGCCATGCCCTGCTCGAGGCGTTCGGCGAGCTCCTGCTCGCGTGCCGCGATCGACTGCAGCCGTTCCTCGAACCCGCCCATGTGGACGGTGACGGTCTGCTCGAGCCCGCCCATCCGGTCGGCCATGCTCTGCTCCAGGCGCTCGGCCAGCTGCCCCGCGTGCTCCGAGACCGATCGCACCTGCTCGCCGATCTGCTGCGCCTGGTCCGTCGCGGACCGCACCTGTTCGCCGAGCTGCCCCATGCGACCCTCGATCGTCTGCTCGAGGCGCACCATCAGCTCCTGCTGTCGCTCCGAGATCGTCTTGATCTCCGAGTCCGTGTCGCCGGCGAGGTTGCCCATCGCGACGACGCCCTGCTGCACGTAGGACTCCATCGCCGCCGAGATGCGGGCGGTCTCCCGCGCGATCAGCTCGCCGTGTTCTCGGATGCGTTCGTGGACGGCCTCCGCGATCACCTGGTCGCGTTCGGCGAGGGCCTGGTACGTCGCCGTGGCCTGCCGGGTCATCTCGTCGAGCTGCTCCCGGAGCTGTCCGATGCCGAGCGGCGATGACTCGGCGAGCGTGTCCGCGCCGCGCTCGAGCTGCTCGCGTGCGCCCCGGATCGACTCGGCCAGCATGTTCATCGTGTCCTCGAGCCGCCCGGTGCGGGCGGCGAGCGCCTGGAACCGTTCGTCCGAGTGGCTGATGAGCGCGCGGATCGCCTGGTCGCGCGAGAGCTCGTGCAGGATCGTCGAGCCGACCGCGTCCTTGTCGCCGCCGGCGCCACGCCACACCTCCGCGGCGATCTCGTGCATGAGGGTGTTGGCCGTGTGCTGGATCGCCCGGAGGCCCTCGTCGAGCTGCTCCTGGATCATCTCCTGGGAGGCGGTGATGACCGCCTCGACACGTTCGGCCGCCGAGGGCGTGAGGGCGGGCATGGATGGAGCCGGTGGTTCGGTGCGACCGGAGAACAGGCTGCGTCGCCTCGCCCGATCGCCGGGCGGGTTCGAGGGATCCCGCTGCATGTGGGCGCTCGCAATCCGGGGCCGGCGCGGCGCGTCCGCAAGAGTGTAGGAGAGGGCAGATGCAACATCGAGCACCTACGGACATCCGGGATCGGGCCGGACGCCGCTCGGAGCGCGGGGTGCCGTCAGCCCGTCGAGTCGAACAGGGTCGTCTCCGGCTCCGCGGCCGGGACGCGAATCGAGTCGTTCGGGAACCGCTCGAGGTGCTCGCGGATCCACGCCTGGGTCCCCGGGAGGTTCCGCAGCAGGAGCTCCACGTCGGCCGCCAGCAGGCGCACGCCGGGGTTCGACGGGTGATCCTCGACGACGCCGAGCACCACGTCTCGGGCCTCGGCGGCGGCCGCCTCGTTCCCGGCCCGGCCGTCGATCGCCAGGCTGACCGCGAGGGCCTCCGAGGCGGTGATCCGCCAGGGAGCGACCCGCGTCGCCGCCCGGAGCGCCCAGTCGGTCGCGTAGTGCGAGTGTCCCCACTGCTCGAGCGCGGAGGCCGTGACGTTCACGGTCGCGAGCACGGTCGCCGCCGCGAGCGCCGCGGCGGCGCCGCCCCGCGCGATCCGTCCTCCGACGTGCGTGCTCCGTGCCGGCGCGGGCTCGGCGACCCGGCCGCCGGCGGCGGCCCCCGCGAACAGGAACAGGAGCGGGGTCAGCACGATGTCGAGCGGTTCGACGAGCGCGAACACGCCGAGCGTCACGGCCGCCGCCGCGAGCCAGCGTCGGTCCGGAGGCGGCCGCAGGGCCCGCGGCGCGACGCGGATCACGAGCCACCCGAACGCGGCGAGACCCACGACACCCGAGATCACGGCGAGCTCCAGGACGATGTTGTGCGCGTCGGCCCAGTTCCGGCCGGCCGTCTGGATCTGCTCCTCGGTGCCCGCCGACAGGAACCCGGTCCACGCGTTCGCCGGTCCCCAGCCGAGCACCGGTCGCTCGGCGACCGCGCGCAGGTTCGCGCCGTAGACGGCGACGCGCTGGCGCTCGCCCTCGAGCGTCTGGAACTGCCCGACGGCCGTGAACCGATCGCTCGGTCCTCCGTCGATCGTGGCGGCCGGCAGCATCGCCCACAGGACGAGTACCGCCGCGATCGTCATCGCCGCCGTGCCGAGCCGTCGCCACCCCGGCCGGACGAACCACGCGGTGGCGGCCAGTGCGACGAGAGGAAGGAGGTAGGCGCTTCGCTCCTCGGCGAGCGCGAAGCCGGCGCCGAGCACGGCGAACACCGCGACGGTTCTCCAGGTCGGACTCCCGCGCGCCGCCAGCGCGGCCGGCACGCAGAGCGCGAAGAACCCGATCGCGTCGACGGGGTTCCCGAAGGTCGACCCCCCGAAGTTCAGGCCGGGCGCGACCGCGTCGAGCGCCGCGGGGGCCAGCCGTTCGATCACGAGGACCCCGGCGACGAGGACCCCCGACCACACGACCCATCCGCGGACACGTTCGAGCAGGTCCGACGGGATGCCGGGGGCGATCGCCACGAGGGACGCCGCGCAGACCAGCATGACCAGCCCGGTCGCACGGACCGTCCCGACGAGGCTCTCGACCGGGTCGACGCCGGCGAGCGCCGCGACGACGAGCACCCCGATCCACACGGACGCCGCGAGCGCGATCCGGCGGTCGACCGGCAGCCCCGACGCCCACACGAGCAGCGATCCGCCTGCGAGCAGCAGCAGCTTCACGTCGAGGAAGGCGTTGCGCGAGAGCGGGAAGAAGCCGAGCGGGAGCGCGACGACGAGCAGGAACAGTCCGGCCTCGAGGGCCCGGGGCCGTCGCGGGGTCACGCGCGGGTTATCGGGACTGACCTGCGCGAACCTGAGAGACGGAACTTTGCCGCCCCTGTTGAGGCCGCCCTATACTGAGCGCTCGAGTCCCCGCCTTCCGGCCGGGTCGAGTATCCACGGAGGGGCGTAGCTCAACCTGGTAGAGCACCGGTCTCCAAAACCGGCGGTTGGGGGTTCGAGTCCCTCCGCCCCTGCAAGGGAGCACGATGAACAGGCAGATGAAGCGCCAGCAGCGCCGCCAGGGCACCCAGGTGGAACGTGCCCAGGCCTCCGCCGCGTCGCGCCGCGCCCAGCTCCAGCAGAAGAAGGAGCGGACCGGCGCCCGGCAGTTCCTGAAGGAGGTCCGCCAGGAGCTGCGCAAGGTGATCTGGCCGACGCGCAAGGAGCTGGCCACCTACACCGTCGTCGTGCTCGTCACGGTCGTCGTGCTCACCACGTACGTGTTCGGGCTCGACAGCCTGTTCGGCCGCTTCATCCTGGACGTCTTCACGAACTGAGGCGCGCTTCCCATGAATGGACCCCAGGTCGATCGAGCGGACCAAGCCGCCCCGGAACCGGACGAGGCGGCTCCCCCCGCGGCGCCCGTCGAGACCGACGACGCCCTCGAGCGCGTGGCCGAGGCGTTCGACCGGGCCGCGGAGCGGGAGGCGGATGCCGATGAGGCGATCGAGGAAGCGCTCGAGCAGACCGTGACCGAGGCCGTCGAGGATGCCGTGGCGGTCGAGGCCGTCTCCGACGCCGACATCCAGGAGGCGTTCGAGGAGCGCGTCGTCGAGGCCGTCGAGTCCGGGCTCGAGGGCACGGAGCTCGAAGCCGCCGTCGTGGAGGCGGGCAGGGACGCGGACGTGCAGGAGGCGATCGCCGACGAGGCGATCGAGGAAGCCCTCGAGGAGACGATCGCCGAGACGGTCGTCGCCGCCACCGAGCTCGAAGCCGCCAGCGACGCCGCGATCATCGAAGACCTCGCAGACGAGGTGGAGTCGATCGCGACCGAGTCGGAAGCGGAAACGGAGACGGAGACCGAGGCCGCTCCCGCGGCCGCGGAGGCCCCCGAGGCCGCCCCTGTCGCAGAGGAGGTCGAACTCGAGGCCCCGGGCGGGCGCGATCCGTTCCGCGGCCCCGGCGAGTGGTACGTCGTCCACACGTACGCGGGCTACGAGAACAAGGTCAAGACCAACCTCGAATCGCGCATCCACACGATGCAGATGGAGGAGAAGATCTTCGACGTCCACATCCCGATGGAAGACGTCATGGAGATCAAGGGCGGGAAGAAGCAGGTCGTCCAGCGCAAGGTCTTCCCCGGCTACCTGCTCGTGAACATGGTGTACGACAACGACTCCTGGTACGTCGTGCGCAACACGCCCGGCGTGACCGGGTTCGTCGCGGCCGGGACCGGCAGCAAGCCGACCCCGCTGTCGCGGCGCGAGGTCGAGAAGATCCTGGCCGTCAAGAAGGAAGAGGTGAAGCCGCAGTTCCGCCTCGGGTTCGAGGAGGGCGACGTGGTGCGGATCATCTCGGGCCCGTTCGCGGACTTCAACGGCACGATCAGCGAGATCAACCTCGACCAGAGCAAGCTGAAGGTGCTCGTGAACATCTTCGACCGAGAGACGCCGGTCGAGCTCTCGTTCGACCAGGTCGCGAAGGTCTGAGACACACAACCGACACACGCGGGAGGCCGCGAGGCCGCTCGAACCGCAGGAGGTGAACCGAACGGATGGCGAAGAAGAAGGTGCTCGCCGTCGTCAAGCTCCAGATCCGCGCCGGACAGGCGACGCCCGCCCCGCCCGTCGGGACGGCGCTCGGACAGCACGGCGTCAACATCATGGAGTTCTGCCGGCAGTACAACGAGCAGACGCAGCAGTTCACCGGGCAGGTGATCCCCGCCGAGCTGACGATCTACGAGGATCGCTCGTTCACGTTCATCACGAAGCAGCCGCCGGCGGCGGAGCTGATCAAGCAGGCCCTGGGCCTGGAGAAGGGGTCGGGCGAGCCGAACCGCGAGAAGGTCGGCTCGCTCACGCAGAGCCAGGTCCGACAGATCGCCGAGCGGAAGATGGACGACCTGAACGCGAACGACGTCGACGCCGCGATGAAGATCGTGGCCGGCACCGCGCGCAGCATGGGCGTGGAGGTGGTGGCATGAGCGGCAACGGCAAGCGCTACCGGGAGGCGGCCGCGCTGTTCGAGCTCGAGCGCGAGTACACCCCGGTCGAGGCGATGAAGACGGTGAAGGCGTTCCCCGACGCGAAGTTCGACGAGACCGTCGAGGTGGCGTTCCGTCTCGGCGTCGATCCCCGCAAGGCCGACCAGCTGGTCCGCGGGACCGTCTCGCTGCCGAACGGCAGCGGCAAGTCCGTGCGCGTCGCGGTGTTCGCGCAGGGTCCGAAGGCGACGGAGGCCAAGGAGGCCGGCGCCGATGTGGTCGGGGGCGACGAGCTCGTCGAGCAGGTGATCGGCGGCACGATCGAGTTCGACGCGGCCGTCGCGACGCCCGACATGATGGCCGCGGTCGGCAAGGCCGGCCGGGTGCTCGGCCCGCGTGGCCTCATGCCGAACCCGAAGACCGGCACGGTGACGAACGACATCGCGAAGGCCGTGACCGACATCAAGGGCGGCAAGGTCGAGTACAAGACGGACCGGACCGGGAACGTCCACCTGATCATCGGGAAGAAGTCGTTCTCCGAGCAGCAGCTGCTCGAGAACTACCTGACGGTCGTCGAGGAGATCCTGCGGGCGCGACCGTCCGCGGCCAAGGGCAAGTACGTGAAGACGCTCACGGTCTCGACGACGATGGGTCCCGGGATCGCGATCGACACGAACCGGATCAAGGGAACCGCGGAGGCGGCCGCCACGGGATAGCCGCCGGCGCGTGGCAACATGGCGCGGTGCGCGACACCCTGCCCGAACAGGACGAGGCTCCGGTCGCCCGGACCGATGAGGCTTCCCCCGACCGCAACCGGCTGCGCTGGCCGCTCGTGGTCGTCGCCGCGACGGTCCTGTTCAACCTCCTCGTGCTCCGAGCGGAGGCCCAACCGGTCCAGACCCTGAACGACGCCTCGATCCATCGCTCGATGGTCGCGTGGGCGAACGAGCGGATCGAGGACGGCCACCTGCCGCTCGACGGCTGGTACCCGGACCTGTCGCTCGGCTCGTCGAGGTTCCACCACTACCAGAGCCTGCCGCACGTCCTCGGCGGCGCGCTCGCCGTGGTCGTCGACAGCGACCGCGTGCTGACGTGGACCACCTACCTCGGCATGGCGCTGTGGCCGATCGCGGTGTTCGCCGGCGGCAGGCTCATGGGATGGGGCCCGTGGGTCTGCGCGATCGCGGCCGCGTGCTCGCCGCTCATCGTGAGCGAGCCGACGCTCGGGTACGAGTGGGGGAGCTACGCGTGGCGCGGGTACGGCGTCTGGTCGCAGCTCTGGGGGATGTGGTTGCTCCCGTTCGCCTGGGGCCTCTCGTATCGCGCCGTCTCGGAGGGGCGGTCGTACGCCCTCACCGCGTTCGTCCTCGCCCTCACGGTCGCGTGCCACCTGCTGACCGGCTACCTCGCGCTGCTGTCGCTCGGGGTGTTCGCGATCGTGCGGTGGCGGCACGTGCTCCTGCGGTTCGGGCGGGCCGCGCTCGTCGGGTTCGGCAGCCTGGTCGTGGCCGCGTGGGTGGTGGTGCCGCTGCTCGCCGACCGGATCTGGACCGTGAACGACGAGTTCTCGCGTGGGCGGATCTACTACGACTCGTTCGGCGCCCGGAAGATCCTCGGGTGGTTCGTGACCGGTCAGCTCTTCGACCGCGGCCGGGTCCCGGTCGTGTCGATCCTGGTCATCGCCGGGATCGCGGTCGCGCTCTGGCGCTTCCGACGGGACGAGCGCGCGCGGGTGATCCTCGGTCTGTTCCTCCTGTCGCTCCTGCTGTTCTTCGGGCGGGCGACGTTCGGCGGGCTCCTACGGGTCCTGCCCGGCTCCGGGGACCTGTTCCTGCGGAGGTTCGTGTTCGGCGTGCATCTCGCCGGCCTGTACCTCGCGGGCGTCGGTGCGGTGCGGCTCGGGCAGCTCGGGCTCGTCCTGGTGCGGCGGTTCCCGTCGATCCGCGTCCGGCCGGCGCTCACGGCCGGGATCGCGGTCGCCGCGGCCGTGCTGTTCCTGTCGCCCGCGTTCGGCGAGCGCGCCGCGTGGGCCGGCGTGGGCGCGCGGTGGATCGGGGAGCAGGCGGTCGCGGACGCCGACGAGGGCGCGCAGGTGACCGAGCTCGTCGACATCGCCCGGGCGCGGGGGCCGGGGCGGTTCTTCGCCGGCACGCGCTCGGAGTTCGGCCACTCGAACTTCGGCCACAAGGACGTCGTCGGGCAGGTGCCGATGTACATCGTCCTGACGAACCACGACCTGGAAGGGGTCGGGTTCGTGCGGCCGACGTGGTCGCTCTCCTCGCCGTTCGAGTACCGGTTCTCGGGGACGAACCCGTCGCACCTCGACCTGTTCGCGGTCCGGTACCTGATCTTCGAGACCGATCGCGACCCGCCCGCGCAGGCCGAGCGGATCGCCGCGCGGGGCGATCACGTCCTGTGGGAGATCCCGGACACGAGCTACTTCGAGCTCGTCGACGTCCTGCCCGCCGTCGAGGCCGACCGGACGAACCTCGGGATCACGCTCGCCGACTGGTTCCGCTCGGACCTGCCGGCTCGGTACGCGCACCCGGGGGTCGCGTTCGAGGGGCACGACGCGCCGGAGCAGACGACGATCGAACCGCTCACCGAGGAGCCCGGCCGGATCGTCGCCGAACAGGTCGACCTTCGCGATGGCACGGCGACCGTCACCGTCCAGGCCGACCGGCCGGCCTTCGTCCTGCTGAAGGCGTCGTTCGATCCCCGGTGGCAGGTCACGGTCGACGGCGTCCCCGTCGAGCCGGAGATGATCGCCCCGAGCTTCGTGGGTCACGGCGTCGCCCCCGGGGAGCACGTCGTTCGGTTCGTCTATGAGCCGTTCCCCCGGTACGACCTGTTGCTGCTGGTCGGGGGCCTCTGCCTCGTCGGCCTTGCCGTCGTCCCGCGGTGGCTCGCTCGCCGGCGCGCCGGTCCAGCACGCACGCATCCAGGCACCGTTCCAGAGCGGTTCTGACCTCCACCGGATCGTCGCATCCGCCCCGCTCAGGCGGCGCGTCGTGCCTGCCGAGGACCACTATGCGATGCATGACGCCGTTCGTGAGGGGAGCCCTGCCGGGCCGGGCTGGCGCCGCTCGCTGAGCGCGGCCCTCCGCGACCGGCGTGCCGCCATCGGCGTCGTCGGGCTCGGCTACGTGGGTCTGCCGATGCTCGTCTCGGTCGCCCGGGCGGGGTTCCGCGCCGTCGGGGTCGACGTCGATCGGGCGCGCGTCGATGCGCTGAAGGCCGGACATTCGTACATCGGCGACGTCCCGGACGGGATGCTCGCCGATCTCGCGGGCACGTTCCGCGCCTCGACGAACCGGTCGGCACTGCGCGCGTGCGACGTCGTCCTGATCTGCGTCCCGACGCCGCTCGCCGACCACGATCCCGACCTCCGGTTCATCGAGCGCGCGGCGGCGGACATCGCGGCGATCCTGCGGCGCGGGACGCTCGTCGTTCTGGAGTCGACGACGTACCCGGGAACGACCGAGGAGGTCGTGCGTCCGATCCTCGAGCGCTCGGGACTGCGAGCCGGGCGCGACTTCGCCCTGGCGTACTCGCCGGAGCGGATCGACCCGGGGCGCGAGCTCGACCACATCGCGAAGACCCCCCGGGTGGTCGGCGGGCTGACGAAGGCCGACGGCGCGCTCGCGGCGAGCTTCTACCGCACGTTCGTCCACGAGGTCGAGCAGGTGGCGACGCCGCGCGAGGCCGAGATGGCCAAGTTGATCGAGAACACGTTCCGCCACGTGAACATCGCGCTCATGAACGAGCTCGCGTTCCTGTCGAAGGACCTCGGCGTCGACCTGTGGGAGTCGATCCGCGCTGCCTCGACGAAACCGTTCGGATTCATGCCGTTCTGGCCCGGTCCGGGCGTCGGCGGACACTGCATCGCGATCGACCCCTCGTACCTGTCGTGGCGGGTGGGGCAGCGGACCGGTCACCGCCTGAACTTCGTCGAGCACGCACAGGAGGTGAACGCGCGGATGCCCGGCTTCGTCGCCCAGCGCGTCGCCGAGGCGCTGAACGACCGGGGACTGGCCGTGCGCGGCTCGAAGGTCCTCGGCATCGGCGTGAGCTACAAGCCCGACGTCGACGACATCCGAGAGTCGCCGGCGATCCTCGTCCTCGAACGCCTCGCGCACGACGGCGCGAAGGTCACCTACCACGACCCGCACGTCCCCTCGCTCCCGCTCGCGGGACGACGGACCCGCTCGCGACCGCTCACCCCCGAGCTCCTGTCGGCGCAGGACGTCGCCGTCGTCCTCACGGCGCATTCCGCCGTCGACTTCGCCGAGGTGGCTCGGCACGCGCCGCTCGTGTTCGACGCGCGCGGGGTGACCCGCGGCCGACGCCCGAACGTGGTCCGGCTGTGAACGCTCGAGCGCGGATCGCCCGCCGAGCGTCTCGAGGCTGACGCCGATGTGCGGGATCGCGGGGCTGCTCGGCGGCGAGGTCCGTCCGGATGCCCTGATCGCGTCTTGCGACGCGTTGCGCCACCGCGGCCCCGACGGTGAGGCCACGTGGGCCGAACCGGGGATCGGGCTGGCACACACGCGCCTCGCGATCATCGACCTCGCCGGTGGGGACCAGCCGATGTTCACCGCGGACGAGCGCTACGTCGTCGTGTGCAACGGCGAGATCTACAACCATCGCGAGCTGCGCCGCGAGCTCGAAGGCCGCGGGGTCCGGTTCCGGACGAACAGCGACACCGAGGTGCTGCTCCATCTGTACGCGCGCGAGGGGGACGCGATGGTCGCGCGGCTGCGAGGCATGTTCGCGTTCGCCGTGGTGGATCGCCGCGACGGCCGGGCGCTGCTCGCTCGCGATCGGTTCGGAAAGAAGCCGCTCTGCTACGCGGAGTCGGACGGCACGCTCGTGTTCGCCTCGACGCTGGATGCCCTCCGGCCACTGCTCGCGACCACGCCCGAGGTCGATCCGGGAGCGATCGCGCGGTACCTCGTGCAGCAGTACGTGCCGGCCCCGCTCACGGCCTGGCAGGGGGTCCGGAAGCTCCGACCCGGTCACCTCGCGTCCTGGCGTGGCGGGACGCCTCGAGGTCCGGCCCTACTGGTCGCCGCCGATCCGTGCGGTCACCGGCCGGCCCACCCTCGCACCGGAGGCGTCGACCGAACGCGTTCGCGAGCTGATCCGGGACGCCGTGGGCATCCGCCTGGAGAGCGAGGTGCCGCTCGGCGTGTTCCTCTCGGGCGGACTGGACTCCTCGGTCGTCGTGGCCGAGGTCGCGGCGGCCCGAAGCCGGGTCGCGACGTATTCGGTCGGGTTCAAGCACGCCGGGTTCGACGAGTCGCGCTACGCGCGGTTGGTCGCCGACCGGTTCGGGGCCGAGCACCACGAGCTCGTGGCCGACGACGACGCCCCGGCGTTGTTCGGGGAGCTCACCCGCGCCTACGACGAGCCGTTCGGCGACTCGTCGGCGCTCGCGACGCTGGCGGTCGCGAAGGCGGCACGCGAACACGTCACCGTGATCTTGACCGGTGACGGCGGCGACGAGCTGTTCGGGGGCTACGAGCGCTACTTCGCGTATCGGACGGCGCGTCGGCTCCACCGCACGCTCGGTCCGCTGGCCGGCATCGGATCACGCGCGCTGGCGGTCGGAGGCCGGGTCCTGCGAAACGCGCGTCTGTCCGGCGGAGCCTCGTGGGTCCGCGAGCCGTGGAGGGGGTATCGGGACGCGCTGTTCCACTTCGCGCCGCGCGAGCTCGGCTCGTTCGTGCGTCCCGAACTGCTGGACGCGATCGACGCGGCCGCACCGACGAGGGAGCTCGACGAGCTGTGGGCCGCCGGCTCCGGGCTCCGCCTCCACGCTGCTGTGGGTGGACGAGCAGACCTACCTGCCGGACGACCTCCTGGTGAAGACGGATCGCGCCACGATGGCGCACTCGCTCGAGGCGCGTTCGCCGCTGCTCGATCACCGGCTCGCCGAGTTCGCCGCCGGCCTTGCCGAGCCGGAGCTGTTCGACGGCTGGTCCACGGGCAAGGCGATCGTGCGCGAGGCGTACCGGGACACCCTTCCCGCCGAGATCCTCGAGCGCGACAAGATGGGCTTCGGCATCCCGCTCGCCTCGTGGCTGCGCCTCGAGCTCCGTGAGATCGCCGAGGAGCTCCTGCTCTCGGACGCCGGTCCGCTCTGGACGTGGCTGCGCCCCGACGCGGTGCGGCCGCTCGTGCGCCGAACGCTGGACGGCGACGACGCTGGCAAGTGGAAGACCTGGAACCTGCTTGCCCTCGCCGGCTGGGCATCCGAGCGGAACGCGGCGTAACCGATGGCCGACGACGAACGCCTGCTCCTCGCCCTCGAGGACACCACGAGCACGGGCTTCCGCGTCGCCGGGCTCCGCATCGCGAACCTCGCGGTCGCGTTCGCCGCGAGCGTCGTGATCGCACGGGCGCTCGGGCCGCAGGGGCGGGGGCTCGTGGCGCTCCCGATCGCCTTCCTCGGGATCGTGATGGCGCTCACGCACGTCGGCGTCGAGCACTCGAACGTCTACCTCGCCGCGAGGGGCGAGACGTTCCGGCGGCTCTGGGCGGCAAGCGCCCTCATCGCGGTTGCGGCGTCGGTCGTCGCCTGGGTCGCCGATCTCGGTCGTGGCCGGGCTCGCCGGGCCGAGGTTCCTCGGGGGATTGCCGGCGAGCTGGATCGCGGTCGCCGTCGCGCAGCTCCCACTCCTGTTGACGTCCCTGTACTGGGCCGGGCTGCTCCAGCTGGACGGCGGGCTCACGACCGCGGTGCGTGCGACCGTCGCCGGCACGGTCGTGCACGCGAGCGTGATCGTCGGCCTCGCGATCGCGGGAGGGCTCACGCCGTTCCGCGTGCTCGCGGTGACGTGGGTGAGCGTGGGGGTCACGTGGGCGCTCCTGCTCCGGGCCGGCGTTCGGCGCGGCACGGCGGGCTCACGATCAGACCGCGGCCTGCTCCGGAGAGCGATGGCGTTCGGGCTCCGGGCGCAGTTCGCGACCCTGTTCACGTTCCTGTTGCTGCGCGTGGATCAGCTCCTGGTGCAGCGGGTGCTCGGGTTCGAGGAGCTCGGCCTGTACGCGCTCGCCGTCGTCCTCGCCGAACTCCTGTGGCTCGCGACCGATCCGTTCGCGGCCTCCCTGCTCCCGCACCAGGTCCGAGCCGCGGAGGGGGACGACCGCCGGCTGGGCTTCGCGACCGCGCGCCTCGGCCTGCTCGTCGCGCTCGGTCTGTGCGTCGTCGGGTGGATCGTCGCTCCGTTCGCGATCCGGCTCGCGTACGGCGACGCGTTCGTCGATGCGACGTGGGCGTTCCGATGGTTGCTGCCGGGCGTCGCGGCGATCGCGGCGCAGCGCCCGCTGTACGCGATCGTGACGCGCGAGGGGCGGATGGGGCTCGCCGCTGCGATGAACGCCGCCGCACTCGCCCTCAACATCGTGCTGAACCTTGCCCTGCTCGAGCGCCTCGGCATCGTCGGCGCCAGCGTGGCCTCCTCCGTCACGTACATCCTGCTCGGCGTGGGCTACGTCCTGGCCACACGCCGCCCGGGCGTCGTCTCGTGGCGGGACCTCGTGCCGAGGCGGTCGGATCTCGCCCGGCTCGCCGGAGGATCCCGCAGGTCGAGACCGGCCCGGGACCGGCGCCCCGGGCGGCCGAGGATCGTCTACGTGATCGGGACGCTCGAGCGAGGCGGGACCGAGGGGCAGCTCGCGTTGCTGTCGAGCGAGCTCTCGAGGGCCGGCTGGCAGGTGACGATCCTCTGTCTGTCGTCCGCGGGTCCACTCGCCCGTGAGGTCGAGCGGGACGGAGTGGAGGTCGTCGTCGGCGGTTTCCGCGGGCTCACACCCCTTCGCAACCCGATGCCCCTGGTTCGGGTGTTCCGAAGGATCCGTCGGTTGATCGCGGACCGCGATCCCGACGTCGTCCACACGTTCCTGTACTGGGGGAACCTCATCGGCGTGTGGGCGGGACGGCGGGCGGGCGCCCCGGTGGTGGTCGCCTCGCTGCGCAGCCTCCGGGATGCCGCCGGTTCGAAGCGACTGCTTCGGCCGTGGGAACGGTGGACACGCCGGCGCGCGGACACGTGGGTGTGCAACTCTCGAGCGGTCCTGGACGATGCGGTCGCCGGCCGGGTGCCGACGTCGCGTTCGATCGTGATCGCGAACGGCGTGCGTCTCCCGAACGATGTCCCGCCCCATCCGCCGTCGGGAGCAGCGCTCTGCATCGCGAACCTCATCGCCTACAAGGGGCACGACGTCCTGCTCGATGCGTTCGCGCGAGCCGCCGAGCACGTTCCCGATGCCCGCCTCTGGCTCGCTGGCGCAGGGCCGGAGCGGACCGCGCTGCGTGAGCGGGCCCAGGCGCTCGGCATCGCCGACCGGGTGGAGTTCCTCGGCTCGGTCGCCGACGTCGGAGCGCTCCTGGACGCGTGCGCGTTCACCGTCCTCGCCTCCAGGAGCGAGGGGATGCCGAACGTCGTCCTGGAGAGCCTCGCGGACGGCAGGCCCGTCATCGCCTCGGCGGTCGGAGGCGTCCCCGAGCTGCTCGAGGGCGGCGGCGGGATCCTCGTTCCGGCCGGCGACGCGGACGCGTTCGCCGCCGCGATGGTCGAGCTGTGGACGGATCCGGCTCGGGCGGCGGCGCTCGGTGCGGCGGGCCGAAGCAACGTGGCGTCCCGGTTCTCCGTCGATCGGATGGTCGACGCGACATCGTCGCTGTATCGCGAGCTGCTCGAGCGGCGGGGGGTCGTACCCTCGGCGACCGATCCGTTGCGGGTGGCTCCGTGACCGCGTCGGTCGAGCGGTGCCCGCTCTGTGGGGGCATCGATGCGGTGCCCACCGGCAGCGTCCCGTACGCCGCGATCGTCTCGGGACTGTCGGCCGAGTGGGATGTCCACCTCTCCGACGACGCGGGCCGGTCGTCCGAGGGCGACGTCGCCGAGCTCGTCCGGTGTGCGGCCTGTGGGCTCGAGTACTTCCCCAAGGCCACCGCGGGCGACCCGGACTTCTATCGGCTGCTGACCGACGTCGTGCCGTATCACGCGGACCGTTGGGAGTTCGAGCACGTGCTGCGCGCGATCCCGCCCGGTGGAGCGGTCCTGGATCTCGGATGCGGAGACGGGGCGTTCCTGCGAGCCGCGAGGGCGCGAGCCGCGCGGATCGTGGGGGTCGATCACAACGAAGATGCGATCGAGGCGCTGCGGGCGGCCGAGATCGAGGGTTCGACCGAGACGTTCGAGGCGTTCGCCTCGCGCGAGCCCCGCACGTTCGACGTGGTCTGCTCCTTCCACACGCTCGAGCATCTGCCGGACGCGCGGGCCCTGATCGGGCCCGTGCGGACCGCCGTCCGCCCCGGGGGCGCGGTCTTCGTCTCGGTCCCGAACCGCGAGCGCGTCGGGCGTCGCGACGACGAGCCGCTCGATTGCCCGCCGCATCACCTCTCGCGATGGAGCGCCCGCCAGCTCGAGGAGCTCGCTCGTCGGTTCGACCTCGAGCTCCGCTCCGTGCGGTTCGAGGAGCCGGACTTCTCGCATGTCTGGGACGTCGAGCGCGAACGCAGCAGGCCCGTCCTCGATCGCGTGGGGGCCGCGAGCGACCGCCACCCGCTCACGCGGCTGTGGATGAAGGCCGCGATCGGTCCCAGGCGTCACCGATCGGCCTCGGGCCGGCAGGCGTACACGGCCCGCGGCCTGTTCGGTCATTCGATGCTCGCCGAGTACCGAAGCCCCGAGGCGGATCGATGATCGCGCACGGACGGAGGTACCCGACGGTCCTGCATCTCATCCCGAGCCTCGAGATCGGCGGGACGGAGCGGCAGTTGCTCGGGTTCATCGAGCGATCCGAGGCGCCCGGTCGTCATCACGTCGCCGTCTTCCAGGAGCCCGGGGCGCTCGCCCATCGCGCGCCGAACACCCCGATCGTGCTCGGCCGGCTCGGCCGGCACCTGCGGGACCTCCCGCGCGATCTCCGCCTGCTCTCGGCGTTCCGGCGGGCCATCCGGTCTCGGCGCGTGGACCTCGTGCACACCCACCTGCACGCGGCCGAGCTGATCGCGGCCGCGGCCACGCCGCCCGGCCTGCCGATCGTCGCGACCCGGCGGGGAGAGGCCTTCGGCCACGCAACGAACCGCGCGTTCCGGGTCGCCCAGGGGATGGCGCACCGCCGCGCGCGGCTGCTGATCTGCAACTCCGAGTACCTGGCCCGCCGGGTGCGAGCGGACGACCTCTCGCCCCCGCGGACGCGAGTGATCCACAACGCGGTGGACCTCGAGCGGTTCACCGTCGCGCCGATGCCCGACGGCGGCCCGAACGTCGCCGTCGTCGCGAACCTGCATCGGTACAAGGGCCACGAGCGTCTCCTCCTCGCGTGGCGGCTGGTGCGCGGCGAGCGTCCGGATGCGCGGCTGACGCTCGTCGGCGACGGTGTGGAGCGCCCCGGTCTCGCGCGGCTGTGCGAGCGGTTGGGGATCGCGGACGCCGTGGCGTTCGCGGGCTCGGTCGAGGACCCCAGGCCGTTCGTCCGGGAGGCGCAGGTCGTGGCGCTCACCTCGGACAACGAGGGGTTCCCGAACGCCCTGCTCGAGGCGATGGCGATGGGCCGGCCGGTGGTCGCCACCCGGGTGGGCGGAACGCCCGAGCTCGTCCGCGACGGCCGGGACGGGTTCCTCACCTCGCTGGATCCGGACGACATCTCGCGTCGCGTGCTCGAGCTCCTCGGCGGTTCCGAACTCCGAGGACGCATGGGCGCGAACGCGCGGGCCCGCGCCGAGTCCTTCACGTGGGACCGCGTCGTCGAGCAGACCGAGCGCGTCTACGGCGAGGTGCTGCACACGCGTCACGTCTGACGTGGCGTGGTGGTCCGCCGTGCGGCACCGGCGAGGATCGCGACGGCGAGGGCGAGCCCGAGCAGCACCGCCGCGATCGCGACGGGCACCACCAGCTCCGGGCTGTTCACGGCCGTCACCGCGATCGCGGAGCAGGCGACCTGCGCGCCGTACGCGACGAGCGCGACCTCCCTGCCGCTCAAGCCCATCGCCGCGAGCCGGTGCGAGGCGTGGTCGGTGCCCCCGAGCATCACCGGCCGGCCCTCGCGTCGCCGGATCCAGACCACGAGGATCGTGTCGAACACCGGGACGCCGACGATCAGGGCCTGCACGGCGATCCGTTCGACGTCGTTCGACACGTCGAGGTCGAGCAGCAGGCCGAGGGATGCCAGCAGGAAGCCGAGGAGGAGCGACCCCGCGTCACCCAGGAAGATCCGCGCGGGCGGGAAGTTGTGACGCAGGAATCCGAGGCTCGCGCCCGCGAGGGCGATCGCGAACGAGGCGACGAGGTAGTCGCCCTGCGGGGCCGCGATCGCGAAGTACGCGAGGCTCGCGATGGCGGCGATCCCCGAGGCGAGGCCGTCCATGTTGTCGGTCAGGTTGACCGCGTTCGTGATCACGACGACCCACCCGACCGTGAGCAGGAGGTCGAGCGCCGGGATGTCGAAGAACCCGGCCCGCACCCCACCCGCCCACAACAGCACCGCGAGGCCCGCCTCGACCGTCAGCTTCGGGAGGGGGCCGAGGCCCCGGAGGTCGTCGAGGAGACCCAGGCCGAACACGATGAGCGCGCACCCCGCGATCACGGCGGCCTGCATCGCGGTCGTCCCGACGACCAGGCCGGCCACCACGAGCCCGAGCGCGATCGCCGCCCCGCCGAGGTACGGCGTCGGCTCGACGTGGCCCTTCCGATCCCCGGCTCGTCGAGCACCCCGAGGCGTCGGGCGATGCCAGCGGCCGCCGGCGTCACCAGCAGCGTCGTGACCAGTGGAAGCAGGAAGGCGGCGCCGTACAGGATCGCGGCGTCGGCCAGGTCGAGCGTCGCGCCCTCGTCGCCCGCGGCGACGAGTGGCGTTCACGAGGCCGGCTCGGCCGCGGGCACGTCGAGCGCGAGGCGTTCGCTCTCGATCACGTCGCGCACGATCCGGTCGAGCCCCAGCCGAGGTTGCCACCCGGTGAGGGCGGTGATCTTCCCCAGGTCGGGCACCCGCCGCTCCATGTCCTCGAACCCCTCCTCGTAGGCCTCGTCGTAGGGGACGTGGACGACCTTCGAGGACGAGCCCGTCATCTCGATCACCGTGCGCGCCAGCTGGTTCATCGACAGCTCGTGCGTCGCACCGACGTTGAACACGTCGCCGACGGCGCCGGGATGGTCGAGCAGCGACACGAGGGCCTCCACGGTGTCGAGCACGTGGCAGAAGCACCGCTGCTGTTCGCCGTCGCCGTACACGGTCAGGTCCTCGCCGGCGAGCGCCTGTCGCACGAAGGTCGGCACGACCATCCCGAACTCGCCGGTCTGCCTCGGGCCAACGCAGTTGAACAGGCGCGCGACGATCGAGGGGACGCCGCGGTCGCGCCAGTAGGCGCGCGCGAGGATCTCGTCCACCGCCTTCGCGGTCGAGTAGGACCATCGGGCCTTGAACGGCGAGCCCAGCACGCGGTCGGCGTCCTCGTGCAGGGGCCCCGACGCGTTCTTCCCGTAGATCTCCGAGGTCGAGGTGATCAGGATCTGCCGGGCCGAACCGGCCGCGGCATCGAGGACGATCTCGGTGCCGCGGATGTTCGTGAGCAGCGACTCGAGCGGCCGGTCGACGATCAGCTTCACGCCGACGGCCGCGGCGAGATGCACGACGACGTCGACGTCCTGCACGAGCCCGACGACCGCGCCGTGGTCGAGGATCGTTCCCCGGACGAGCCGGAACCGCGGCTCGGCCTCGAGGTGCTCGACGTTGCGGACCGAGCCCGTGGACAGGTCGTCCATCGCAACGACCTCGTCACCTCGCGCGATCAGCCGGTCCGCGAGGTGGGATCCGATGAAGCCGGCGCCGCCGGTGATGAGGTAGCGCATGGTGGGCGCCCGCCATCCGCCGGGCGGCATCATCGTAGTGGAGGGTTCGGGCGCGTACGCTCAAGCGATGCCGGATCGGAGTGGCCCGCTCCGGGTGCTGCAGGTGGTCACGCGCATGAACGTCGGAGGTCCGGCGCGTCACGTGCTCGCGCTCTCGGCGGCCCTCCGCACGCGTGGGTTCGACACCCTGATCGCCTACGGGACCCCGGAGCCCGACGAGGGCGAGCTCCTCCCAGGACTCGACGAGCCCTCGGTTCGGGTCGCGTCCCTGCGCCGCCCGCTCGACCCGGCGGCGGACCAGCGGGCCATCACCGACCTCACGCGGCTGATGCGGCGCTTCCAACCCGACGTCGTCCACACCCACATGGCCAAGGCGGGGGCGCTCGGCAGGAGCGCGGCCCGGCGGATCGGCGCACGCGGGATCGTCCACACGTTCCACGGCCACGTCCTCGAGGGGTACTTCGCCTCGCCGTCGAACGCGGCGTTCGTGCTGGCCGAACGCCGTCTCGCCAAGCACACGAGCGCCCTCGTCGCGGTGTCGGTGTCGACGCGGGACGAGCTGCTCGGTCTCGGCATCGGCCGTCCCGAGCGGTGGCACGTGCTGCCCCTCGCGCTCGACCTCGAGCCGGTGACCGCTGGGGAGGTGGATCCGGTCGAGGCTCGAGGCTGGCTCGACCTGCCGGCCGATGTGCCGGTCGTCGGGATCGTCGGACGGCTGGTCCCGATCAAGAACCACGTCCTGTTCATCGAGGCGGCGAGGCAGGTCCTGCTGGAACGTCCGGACGTCGTGTTCGCGATCGCCGGCGACGGCGAGCTCCGCGCGATGCTCGAGGCGGAGGCGCATCGGGCGCTCGGCGAGCGGGTCCGCTTCCTCGGCTGGGTGTTCGACCTCGCGCTCCTGTACGCGGCGCTCGACGTCGTGGTGCTCACCTCGCTGAACGAAGGGACGCCCGTCGCGCTGATCGAGGCGATGGCGGCCGGCCGGCCCGTCGTGGCGACCGACGTCGGGGGTGTCGCCGAGGTCGTGCGCGACGATGCGAAGGGCATGCTGGTGCCCTCGGGCGACGCCGAGGCGATCGCCCAGGCCGTACTCCGGTCCCTGCAGGCTCGGGACGGTGCGACGAAGCATCCGACCCCGCCACCGGACGCGACCGAGCGGTACTCGGCCGATCGGATCGGCGAGGCGATGGGGGAGCTGTACGAGGCGTCCATCGCCTGAACCGCGCCTCCAGCGTTGTCGGCAACGCCCGCACCCGGCTACCCTGATGGACCGCCGCAGACAGCAGGGGCGTTCGCGCGCGTAATCCCTCCGGGGCACCTGCCGAGGCGAATCGAAGACGCAGGATCCTGTGCGCGTCTCCGCCGTCTGCGGGGGCGCGTGTTTCGTTGATGGGAGCAGGATGCCGAACGCACAGAAGGTCGAGAAGGTCCAGGAGCTGAAGCAGCGGATCGACGGCGCCGAGGCGCTGTTGCTCGCCGACTACCGAGGCCTCAGCGTGCACGACGCCACCGAGGTCCGCAGATCCCTCTCGGATCAGGCCCGGTTCTCGATCGTGAAGAACACCCTGATGCAGCGCGCGGCCGCCGACGCGGGACTCGCGGAGCTCGACGCGCTGCTCGAAGGTCCGACGGCGGTCGCGTTCGTCGACGGGGACGTCGTCGCGGCGGCCAAGCGGGTCGTCGAGGCGGCGAAGCGGTTCCCGACCCTGGTGCTCAAGGGCGGCTACATGGAGGGCCGGATCCTGACCGCCGCCGAGGCCCAGGCGCTCGCGACCCTCGAGTCACGGGAGGTCATGCTGTCGAGGCTCGCCGGCATGATGAAGGCCGAGATGAGCCGCGCGGCCTCGATGTTCCAGGCCCTGCAGAGCCGGTTCCTCGGCGTCCTCGACGCCTACAAGGACAAGCTGACCCCCGAAGCCGCGACGGATGCCGACGCCGCGGATGAGCCGACGAGGCCGAGGCCGAGGCTCCCGAGGAGACCGTCGCCGAGGCAACGACCGCCGAAGCGAACGACACCGGCGAGGGCGCCAGCGAGGAGCCCGCCGCCGAAGCCACAACGGGGGATGAGACATCGGAGGCGGAAACCTCCGTCGAGAAGGAGGAGGAGTAAGCCATGGCGAAGATGACCGCCGACGATCTGCTCGAGCAGTTCAAGGACATGACGCTGCTCGAGCTCTCGGACTTCATCAAGAGGTTCGAGGAGGCGTTCGACGTGCAGGCCGCCGCGGCCGCGCCGATGATGATGGCCGCGCCGGGGGCGGCCGCTGGCGGCGAAGAGGCCGAGGAGCAGACCGAGTTCGACGTCGTCCTCACGGGCGCCGGGGACAAGAAGATCCAGGTGATCAAGGAGGTCCGCGCGCTCACGAGCCTCGGCCTCAAGGAGGCGAAGGACCTGGTGGACTCGGCACCCAAGCCAGTCCTGGAGCGGGTGAACAAGGAGGCGGCCGACAAGGCGAAGGAGCAGCTCGAGGGCGCCGGGGCCTCGGTCGAGGTCAAGTAAGGCGTCGAAGCCCCGGCGGGCCGCCGCGTTTTGCGCTGTAGGTCCACCGGGGGGTAGATTCCACCGAAGAGCAACGACTCGAAGCGAAACCGCTGGGGGGGGACATGGACGTACGGACGTTCGGACAACGGCTGCGCGGCACACGGATCAAAGCTGGGTACTCCCAGTCGGAGCTCGAGGAGATCTCGGGGATCCCGAAGGCGCGGCTGTCCAGGTACGAGAACGGCCACGTCGCTCCATCGATCCAGACCCTCGAACGGCTCGCGCACGCTCTCGGGGTGTCCGAGGCGCTGCTTGCTCGGCGACGACCGAGCCTTCATGGAGGAGTTCTTCGCGGTCCTGACCGCCCGAGGAGTCCGGATCGAGACGAGCGAGCAGGCGGCCGCGCTCGGCAGCGCCGTTGCGGACATCGCTCGAGCCTTCGGCATGGTCGAAGAGGATCCGACCACCGTCATCGAACAGGACGACGTGACCGAGACCTTGGCGACCGTCGCGGTCGGCCTGTCGCAGCTCAGCGAACGCTGAGCCCGCCGCACCGCCACTGAGTCGATCCGATCCGCCGACCGTGGCCGGATGGAGGGTTGACCTGTCGTCCGACTGGGGGTAACCTTCCGCCCGTTCTGAACCGGGTCCCCAGCCCGGGGGTTGACGCTGCACGTCCTCCCGCCTACACTGTCTGTTCGCCGTGCCGCGTTCCGCATGCCTTGTTCCCATGCGTGTCCAACACCCTAGGGGGGATCGTTCTTGCCTGACTCGCTCGTCCCTGTCCGCGACCGTGTCAGTTTCTCCAAGCTCGACGAGGCGCTTCCGCTTCCCGACCTCGTGGGCATCCAGCGTGGATCGTTCGACTGGCTCCTTGCCGAGGGCCTGAAGGAGGTCCTGGAAGAGGTCTCGCCGATCGAGGACTTCACCGAACAGTTCCAGTTGCATTTCGGCAAGCACGTCTTCAAGGAACAGAAGTTCACCGAGGAGGAGTGCAAGGACAAGGACGCCACCTTCTCCGCACCGCTGTTCGTCGAGGCGATGTTCGTCAACAAGACGACCGGCGAGATCAAGGAGCAGGAGGTCTTCATGGGGGACTTCCCCATGATGACCGAGCGCGGGACGTTCATCATCAACGGCACCGAGCGGGTGGTCGTCTCCCAGCTCGTCCGCTCGCCCGGCGTGTACTTCAGCCGTGAGCTCGACAAGACGACCGACAAGGACGTCTTCATCGCGAAGATCATCCCCAGCCGGGGCGCCTGGCTCGAGTTCGACGTCGACAAGAAGGACACGGTCGGGGTCCGGATCGACCGCAAGCGCCGGCAGAACGTCACGGTCCTCCTCAAGGCGCTCGGGTGGTCCGAGGACGAGATCCTCCACCTGTTCGACGGCGCGCAGAGCATCAAGAACACCCTGGAGAAGGACCACGGGATCGAGACGCCCGAGGCCGCGCTGGAGGACATCTACCGCAAGCTCCGGCCCGGTGAGCCGCCGACGGCCGAGTCCGCGCGCACGCTGCTCGAGAACCTGTTCTTCAACCCGAAGCGATACGACCTGGCCCGCGTCGGCCGCTACAAGGTCCTGAAGAAGCTCGAGAGCCCCCAGGGCACGCTCCTGTCGCAGCTGAAGGCGCGCGCCAAGCAGGTCGCCGAGCTCGACAACCCGGACAAGAAGGGCTGGGACCAGCCGCGGTTCCGCGTCTGGTCGGAGCTCCAGAAGGACGAGCAGGGCGAGGGCGGCCCCAAGTACAAGGGGATCCTGACCTACGAGGACATGCTGAAGACCGTCCGCTACCTCGTGAAGCTCCACGCGGGGGAAGAGGGCTACGAGCCCGACGACATCGACCACTTCGGCAACCGCCGTCTCCGCTCGGTCGGCGAGCTGATCCAGAACCAGATCCGGATCGGCCTGTCACGGATGGAACGCGTCGTCCGCGAGCGCATGACCACCCAGGACGTCGAGGCCATCACGCCCCAGACCCTGATCAACATCCGCCCGGTCGTGGCCAGCATCAAGGAGTTCTTCGGGACGTCGCAGCTGTCCCAGTTCCTGGACCAGACCAACCCCCTCTCCGGGCTCACCCACAAGCGGCGCCTGTCGGCGCTGGGACCGGGCGGGCTCTCGCGGGAGCGGGCCGGGTTCGAGGTCCGCGACGTGCACGCGAGCCACTACGGCCGGATGTGCCCGATCGAGACGCCGGAGGGGCCGAACATCGGTCTGATCGGATCGCTGTCCACCTACGGCCGGATCAATCCGTTCGGGTTCATCGAGACCCCGTATCGCCGGGTCACCGGAGGCAAGGTCACCGACAAGGTCGACTACCTCTCGGCCGACGAGGAGGACCGACACGTCATCGCGCAGGCCAACGAGCCGATCAACCCGGACGGTGGCTTCGCCAACGCGACCGTCCTCGTTCGGCGCAAGGGCGGCGAGGTGGACTGCGGTCGCGCCCGACGAGGTCGACTACATGGACGTCTCGCCGAAGCAGATCATCTCGGTCGGCGCGGCGCTGATCCCGTTCCTCGAGCACGACGACGCCAACCGTGCCCTGATGGGCGCCAACATGCAGCGTCAGGCCGTTCCGCTGCTTCGCTCCGAGGCGCCGCTCGTCGGCACCGGGGTGGAGTTCCGCGCGGCCGTCGACGCCGGCGACGTGGTGCTCGCCGAGGAAGCGGGCGTGGTCGAGGAGGTCTCGGCCGACGACGTCGTGGTCCGCGAGCGGACCGGCGAGCTCCGGACCTACAAGCTGCAGAAGTTCCGCAGGTCCAACCAGGGAACCTCGCTCAACCAGAAGCCGCTGGTGACCGAGGGCGACCGGATCGTCCGCAACCAGGTGATCGCCGACGGACCGTCCACCGAGTCCGGCGAGCTCGCGCTCGGCCGCAACCTGATCGTCGCGTACATGCCGTGGGAGGGTCACAACTACGAGGACGCGATCATCATCTCGGAGCGCCTGGTCAAGGACGACGTCCTCACCTCGATCCACATCGAGGAGCACGAGGTCGACGCCCGTGACACCAAGCTCGGGGCCGAGGAGATCACCCGGGACATCCCGAACGTCTCCGAGGAGATCCTGAAGGACCTCGACGAGCGCGGGATCGTCCGGATCGGCGCCGAGGTCAACCCGGGCGACTACCTCGTGGGCAAGGTCACGCCGAAGGGCGAGACGGAGCTCACGCCGGAGGAGCGGCTGCTCCGTGCGATCTTCGGCGAGAAGGCGCGCGAGGTGCGCGACACCTCGCTCAAGGTGCCGCACGGCGAGTCGGGCAAGGTGATCGGCGTCCGGGTGTTCACGCGCGAGGAGGGCGACGAGCTGCCGCCCGGCGTGAACCAGCTCGTCCGGGTCTACGTGGCCCAGAAGCGGAAGATCTCCGACGGCGACAAGCTCGCCGGACGCCACGGGAACAAGGGTGTCATCTCGACGATCCTGCCCGAGGAGGACATGCCGTTCCTCGCGGACGGCAGCCCCGTCGACATCATCCTGAACCCGCTCGGCGTGCCGTCCCGGATGAACCTCGGCCAGGTGCTCGAGGCGCATCTCGGGTGGGCCGGGCTCGTCGGGTTCCGCAAGGACGGGGTGGAGCACGAGGGTCCCGTGTACGTCTCGACGCCGGTGTTCGACGGCGCGCGCGAGCACGAGATCCTCGAGGCGATCCGCAGCGCGCACCCGAACAAGGACGGCGTGCGCCTGGTCGACGACGTCGGCAAGGCGGTGCTGTTCGACGGTCGCAACGGCGAGCCGTACGAGGAGCCGGTCACCGTCGGGGTCGCGTACATCCTGAAGCTGCTCCACCTGGTGGACGACAAGATCCACGCTCGGTCCACCGGCCCCTACTCGATGATCACGCAGCAGCCGCTCGGCGGGAAGGCGCAGTTCGGCGGGCAGCGGTTCGGCGAGATGGAGGTGTGGGCGCTCGAGGCGTACGGGGCCGCGTACGCGCTCCAGGAGCTGCTGACGATCAAGTCCGACGACGTCCTGGGCCGGGTGAAGGTCTACGAGGCGATCGTGAAGGGCGAGAACATCCCGGAGCCCGGGATCCCCGAGTCCTTCAAGGTCCTGATCAAGGAGATGCAGTCGCTCTGCCTGAACGTCGAGGTCCGCTCGGCCGAGGGCGAGGAGATCGAGCTCAAGGAGACGGACGAGGACGTGTTCCGGGCCGCCGAGGAGCTCGGGATCGACCTGTCCCGGCGCGAGCCGGCCGGGGCGGACTACGACTAGTGCGCGGGAACACGGAAGCGTTGTTGTTGATGCAGGGCGAGGTCGTGAGGAGGCCGCCTACGTGCTTGACGTGAACTACTTCGACGAGATCCGGATCGGACTGGCGACCGCGGACCAGATCCGCGCGTGGTCCAACGGCGAGGTCAAGAAGCCGGAGACGATCAACTACCGGACGCTGAAGCCCGAGAAGGACGGCCTGTTCTGCGAGCGGATCTTCGGGCCGACCCGGGACTGGGAGTGCCACTGCGGCAAGTACAAGCGCGTGCGCTTCAAGGGCATCATCTGCGAGCGGTGCGGCGTCGAGATCACGCGGAGCAAGGTCCGGCGTGACCGCATGGGCCACATCGAGCTGGCCGCCCCCGTGACCCACATCTGGTACTTCAAGGGCGTCCCCTCGCGGCTCGGTTACCTGCTCGACATCGCCCCGAAGGATCTCGAGCGGATCATCTACTTCGCGGCCTACGTCGTGACCAGGCTCGACGCCGACCGGCGCCACAAGGACCTCCCCGAGATCGAGTCGCAGATCGAGGAGGAGAAGAAGGCGTTCGAGGCCGAGCGCGACGACGAGATCAAGGCCCGCCTGTCCGAGCTCGAGGACCGGCTCCGGGAGCTCGAGGGCGAGGGTGCCAAGGGCGCCCAGCTCTCCGCCGCGCGCCGCGAGGCTCAGCGCGACGTCGACAAGATCACCGAGGCGACGAAGCGCGACACGGAGCACCTGGACGAGGTGCTCACGGCGTTCAAGAACCTGCAGGTGAAGCAGCTCGTCGCCGACGACGCCGTCTACCGGTCGCTGCGCGAGCGGTTCGGCGACTACTTCGACGGCGGTATGGGCGCCGAGGCGATCAAGCGCCTGCTCATGGACCTGAAGCTCGAGGACGAGGCCGCATCGCTGCGGGACCAGATCGCCACGGGCAAGGGGACGCGACGCCTGAAGGCGATCAAGCGGCTGAAGGTCGCGTCGAACTTCACCGAGGGGCGGAACTCGCCCATGGGCATGGTGCTGGACGCCGTCCCGGTGATCCCGCCGGACCTGCGCCCGATGGTGCAGCTGGACGGCGGCCGGTTCGCGACCTCGGACCTGAACGACCTGTACCGGCGCGTGATCAACCGGAACAACCGGCTGAAGCGGCTCCTGGACCTCCAGGCGCCCGAGATCATCGTGAACAACGAGAAGCGGATGCTCCAGGAGGCCGTCGACGCCCTGTTCGACAACGGCCGGCGCGGCCGCCCGGTCACCGGGCCCGGCAACCGTCCGCTCAAGTCGCTCTCGGACATGCTGAAGGGCAAGCAGGGACGGTTCCGTCAGAACCTGCTCGGCAAGCGCGTGGACTACTCGGGCCGTTCGGTGATCGTCGTCGGTCCGGAGCTGCGCCTGCACCAGTGCGGTCTGCCCAAGCAGATGGCGCTCGAGCTGTTCAAGCCGTTCGTGATGAAGCGGCTCGTCGACCAGGCGCTCGCGCAGAACATCAAGAGCGCGAAGCGGATGGTGGAGCGTGCCCGCCCGCAGGTCTGGGACGTGCTCGAGGAGGTCATCAAGGAGCACCCGGTGCTGCTGAACCGCGCGCCGACGCTCCACCGTTTGGGCATCCAGGCGTTCGAGCCCGTGCTCGTCGAGGGCAAGGCGATCCAGATCCACCCGCTCGTGTGCACGGCGTTCAACGCGGACTTCGACGGCGACCAGATGGCGGTCCACGTGCCGCTCTCGGCTGAGGCCCAGGCGGAGGCCCGGGTCCTCATGCTGTCGACGAACAACATCCTGTCGCCGGCGCACGGCCGGCCGATCGCGGTCCCGACGCAGGACATGGTGCTCGGGATCTACTACCTGACGCTCGAGCCGGACCGTCCCGAGAACGACGAGGAGATCCCCCGGTTCGGCTCGGTCGACGAGGCCCTCATGGCGCTCGACCACCGGCTCGTCCGGCTGCACACGGTGGTGAAGGTGCGCCTGCCGGGCAAGTCGCTTCCGACGGAGATGCTCCCGGAGACCGTCGAGCTCGACACCCAGGGCAACGGGACGCGCGTGCCGGTCGTCGAGACGACGGTCGGGCGGCTCATCTTCAACCAGTGCTTCCCCGACACCGAGGAGTTCGTGAACCGGCCCCTGCTGAAGACCGACGTGGGGCGGCTCGTGGACGCGTGCGTGCATCGCTACGACCGCGCCGAGGTCGAGCAGATCCTCGACAACCTGAAGAACATCGGGTTCCACTACGCGACCCGAGCCGGCGTGACGCTCGGCGTCGAGGACGTCACGACCCCGCCGGACAAGGCCACGATCCTGGATCGGCACGAGAAGGACGCCTCGAAGATCGAGAGCCAGTACCGCAAGGGGATCATCACGGACGACGAGCGCCGTCAGGAGCTCATCACGATCTGGACCCAGGCGACCGACGAGGTGAAGGACGCCATGGAGGCCCAGTTCGGCAAGACGAACCCCATCTACATGATGGCCAACTCGGGTGCCCGCGGGAACATCATGCAGATCCGCCAGATCGCGGGCATGCGCGGCCTCGTGGCCAACCCGAAGGGCGAGATCATCCCGCGGCCGATCAAGTCGAACTTCCGCGAGGGCCTGTCGGTGCTCGAGTACTTCATCTCGACGCACGGCGCCCGCAAGGGCCTGGCCGACACGGCGCTGCGGACCGCCGACTCCGGGTACCTCACCCGCCGGCTCGTCGACGTGGCCCAGGAGCTCATCGTGCGTGAGGAGGACTGCGGCACGGACCGCTCGGTCCCGGCGCACATCACCTACGAGACGCCACAGGGCACACAGGTGGAGAACCAGCACCTCGACACGTCGGTCTACGGCCGGGTGCTCGCCGAGGACGTGAAGGTGGAGCGCAAGAAGATCGCCTCGCGGGGCGATGTCGTCGACGACGCGATGGGCGTGACCTTCGTGGAGGCGGGCGTGGACACGGTCCGCGTCCGTTCGGCCACCGCGTGCGAGGCGGAGTACGGCGTGTGCCGCCTCTGCTACGGGTGGTCGCTCGCGACCGGTCGCCTCGTGGATATCGGCGAGTCGGTCGGGATCGTCGCCGCGCAGTCGATCGGCGAGCCCGGCACGCAGCTCACGATGCGGACCTTCCACACCGGAGGCGTCGCGGGCGAGGACATCACGCACGGTCTGCCGCGCGTGGTCGAGCTGTTCGAGGCGCGCCGGCCCAAGGGAGAGGCCCTGATCACCGAGCTCCCCGGCACGGTCCAGATCGAGGACGACGAGGAGAAGAAGGAGCGCCGGATCACGGTCACGTCGGAAGACGGCGACCAGGTCCAGTACAAGGTCTCCTTCCGGGCTCGGCTGCTCGTCGGCGACGGGGACGCCGTGGACGTCGGTCAGCAGCTCACCGAGGGGTCCGTGAACCCCCACGAGAAGCTGCGGATCGAGGGCGTGCAGGCGCTGCAGTCGCACCTGGTCGAGGAAGTGCAGCAGGTGTACCGATCGCAGGGGGTCACGATCCACGACAAGCACATCGAGCTGATCATCCGGCAGATGCTCCGCAAGGTGCAGATCATCGAGCCCGGTGACAGCGACTTCCTGCCCGGCGACCTGGTGGACCGGCGTCGGTTCGAGGCCGCCAACCGGGAGACCGTCGACAACGGCGGCCAGCCGGCGAGCGCTCGCCCGCAGCTGCTCGGGATCACGAAGGCGTCGCTCGCCACCGACTCGTGGCTCTCGGCGGCCTCGTTCCAGGAGACGACGCGGGTGCTCACGGAGGCGGCGATCGCCGGGCGGTCAGACGGCCTGCTCGGGCTGAAGGAGAACGTGATCATCGGCAAGCTGATCCCCGCCGGCACCGGGATGTCGCGGTACCGGAACGTCCAGGTCCGCATCAAGCCCGAGGCGATCCCGGAGTACTGGCTGGCCCGCCAGCGCGAGATCGCCGAGGCGGAGGCGGCCGGCGAGCCGGTCCTCGCGGGCATCACCCGCGAGGAGGCGGAGCGGGAGCTCTTCGGCACGCTCGCGCCAAAGGAGTAGTCGCACCGAGTTCACGGCCACGGAGGTGGCCGGATCGGCCGCCTCCGTGGCGTTCTGCAGCCGGACCGTACGGAGCGTGCGTGCGTTGACAGGCACGCTTCGTGCCTAGTAGCCTTGTTGTCCGCGTCGGGCTCGGCGGGCGAGCCTGGCATCGAGTGCGCTTCCAGGGGGTTTCCTAGGGGACAACCTGCGCCCAGAAACATGGTTCACCCTGGAAGCCGGGCCCGCGGTCCGGCTTCAACGCTGTTCGGACCCCCGGTTCGGTGACAAGTCGAGAGTGCAGACGGAAGGACCCATGCCCACGATCCAACAACTCGTGCGCAAAGGCCGAGCGCGGCCGAAGGAGAAGACGAAGGCGCCGGCCCTCAAGGGCTCCCCGCAGCGGCGGGGCGTCTGCACCCGCGTGTCCACGATCACCCCGAAGAAGCCGAACTCGGCGCTGCGCAAGGTCGCCCGCGTCCGGCTGACCACCGGCATCGAGGTCACCGCGTACATCCCCGGCGTCGGCCACAACCTCCAGGAGCACTCGATCGTGCTGATCCGCGCGGGGCGGGTCCGCGACCTCCCCGGCGTCCGGTACAAGATCATCCGCGGCACCCTGGACACCGCCGGTGTGAAGGACCGCAAGAAGGCCCGCTCGCGCTACGGCGCGAAGAAGGGCGGCGAGTAGCCATGCCGCGCAAGGGCCCTGCCGTACGCCGCGAGATCGGTCCGGACCCCGTCTACCAGAACATCCTGGTCACCCAGCTCATCAACAAGGTCCTGCTCGACGGCAAGAAGACGATGGCCGAGAACACGGTCTACAAGGCGCTCGAGATCATCAGCGAACGCACGGCCAACGACCCGGTCATCGCGCTGAAGAAGGCCGTCGAGAACGTGAAGCCGCTGCTCGAGGTGCGTTCGCGGCGCGTCGGCGGCGCCAACTACCAGGTCCCGGTCGAGGTGCGGCCCTCCCGAGGGACGACGCTCGCGATGCGCTGGCTGGTGAACAACGCCCGCTCGCGCAAGGAGCACTCGATGGCCGAGCGCCTGGTGGGCGAGATCATGGACGCCTCGACCGGCCAGGGCGTGTCCGTGAAGCGCCGCGAGGACATGCACAAGATGGCCGAGGCGAACAAGGCGTTCGCGCACTACCGATGGTGATCGAGGCGCACACCGTGGCCGGGCTCATCGCGGGCCCGGCGTTCCACGAGGGGGGTTGCTGAGCATGGGGCTCCCCGCGGAGAAGCTGGAAAGGCTGGACGTGGCAGAGACGGTCGAGAAGGTCCAGGGACGCGGAACCAGGCCCACGAAGGACCTGGTGATCCGCGAATACCCGCTCGCCAGGACCCGGAACATCGGGATCATGGCGCACATCGACGCGGGCAAGACCACGACGACCGAGCGGATCCTCTACTACACCGGCAAGGCCTACAAGCTCGGCGAGGTCCACGAGGGCACCGCGCAGATGGACTGGATGGTCCAGGAGCGCGAGCGCGGCATCACGATCACCTCGGCGGCCACCACCTGCCAGTGGAAGGGCCACTGGATCAACATCATCGACACGCCCGGCCACGTCGACTTCACGGTCGAGGTCGAGCGCTCGCTGCGGGTGCTCGACGGCGCGATCGCGGTGTTCGACGCCGTCGCGGGGGTCGAGCCGCAGACCGAGACCGTCTGGCGCCAGGCCGACCGGTACCAGGTCCCGCGGATCTGCTTCGTGAACAAGATGGACCGCACCGGCGCCGACTTCGCGCGCACGGTCGAGATGATGGTCGACCGGCTGCAGGCGAAGACGCTCGTCCTCCAGCTCCCCTGGGGCGCCGAATCCTCGTTCCACGGCGTGATCGACCTGGTGGAGATGAAGGCGCTCCGCTGGGTCACCGAGATGGGCGAGGACTGGGAGACCACCGAGATCCCCGCCGAGCTGGCCGACGCCGCCCGCCAGGCGCATCACGACCTGTTCGAGAAGCTCGCCGATCACGACGAGTCCCTGATGGAGAAGTTCGTCCACGAGGAGGAGCCCTCCGTCGACGAGCTGCGCCGGGCGATCCGGCGCGCCACGCTTTCGGGCGAAGGCGTGCCCGTCTTGTGCGGCTCGGCGTTCAAGAACAAGGCGATCCAGCCGATGCTCGACGCGATCGTGGCCTACCTCCCGGCCCCGACGGACGTGCCGCCGGTGCAGGGGCACACCCCCTCGGGGGAGCCGGCCGATCGCAAGCCGGAGGACACGGAGCCGTTCTCGGGCCTCGTCTTCAAGATCATGTCCGACCCCTACGTGGGCCGGCTGACGTACGTGCGCGTGTACTCCGGGGTCCTTCGCTCGGGGTCCCACGTGGAGAACACGACGAAGGACCGCAAGGAACGGATCGGTCGGATCCTGCAGATGCACGCGAACCACCGCGAGGACATCGAGGCGGCGTTCACCGGCGACATCGTGGCGATCGTCGGGCTGAAGCACTCATCGACCGGCGACACGCTTGCCGACCCGTCCAAGCCGATCGTCCTCGAGTCGATCAGCTTCCCGACGCCGGTGATCTCGGTGGCGGTCGAGCCGAAGACGAAGGCGGATCAGGACAAGCTCGGCACCGGCCTCGGCAAACTCGCGGACGAGGACCCGACCTTCGTCGTGAAGTACGACGACGAGACGGGCCAGACGGTGATCTCCGGCATGGGCGAGCTCCACCTGGACATCATCGTGGACCGCCTCCGGCGCGAGTTCAGCGTCGACGCCAACGTCGGCAAGCCGCAGGTCGCGTACCGCGAGACGATCCGCAAGCCGGTGACGAAGGTCGAGGGGCGGTTCATCCGCCAGACCGGGGGCCACGGCCAGTTCGGACACGTGGTGCTGAACGTCGAGCCCACCGGCCGCGGCGGCGGCTACGAGTTCGTGAGCAAGATCATCGGCGGCAAGATCCCGCGCGAGTTCATCCCGTCGGTCGACGACGGCATCGAGGAGGCCATGGAGACCGGCGTGCTCGCCGGCTACCCCCTCGTCGACGTGCGGGCCACGCTGGTCGACGGCTCGTTCCACGAGGTCGACTCGTCGGAGATGGCGTTCAAGATCGCCGGTTCGATGGCGCTGAAGGAGGCCGCACGCCGGGCCGACCCCGTGCTGCTCGAGCCGGTCATGGAGTTCGAGGTCATCACCCCCGAGGAGTTCATGGGCGACGTGATGGGCGACGCCACGGCCCGCCGCGGGCGGATCGAGCGGATCGACGACCGGAGCGGGCTGAAGGCGATCCGGATGCTCGTGCCGCTCGCCGAGCTGTTCGGCTACGCCACCGACCTGCGGTCGCGCACCCAGGGTCGCGCGTCGCACACGCCCATGCAGCTCGAGGCGTATCACGAGGTTCCGGCGCAGATCTCGAAGGAGATCGTCGCGCGCGTCCGAGGCGAGTAGTCACAGGATCAGAGGAGCACGCAGATGGCGAAGCAGAAGTTCGAGCGCACGAAGCCCCACGTCAACATCGGGACGATGGGGCACATCGACCACGGCAAGACCACGCTGACCGCCGCGATCACGAAGCGGCAGGCCGAGAAGGGGCTGGCCGAGTTCACCCCGTTCGACCAGATCGACAAGGCGCCCGAGGAGCGTGAGCGCGGCATCACGATCGCGATCGCGCACGTCGAGTACCAGACGGACACGCGGCACTACGCGCACGTCGACATGCCCGGGCACGCCGACTACATCAAGAACATGATCACCGGGGCCGCCCAGGTGGACGGCGCGATCCTGGTGGTGAGCGCGGCCGACGGCCCGATGCCGCAGACGCGCGAGCACGTGCTGCTCGCCCGCCAGGTCGGCGTCCCGTACATCGTGGTCGCGCTGAACAAGGTCGACATGGTGGACGACACCGAGCTGCTCGACCTCGTCGAGCTCGAGGTCCGCGAGCTCCTGTCGTCGTACGAGTTCCCCGGCGACGACGTGCCCGTGATCCAGGTGTCGGCGTTGAAGGCGCTCGAGGGCGACGAGGCGGCGATGACGAAGATCGACGAGCTGCTCGAGGCGGTCGACAGCTACATCCCCGAGCCCGTCCGCGACGTCGACAAGCCGTTCCTGATGGCGATCGAGGACGTCTTCTCGATCACCGGCCGGGGCACCGTGGTCACCGGGCGGGTCGAGCAGGGGATCCTGAAGAAGATGGAGGAGGTCGAGATCGTCGGCATCAAGGACACGCGCAAGACGGTCGCGACCGACCTCGAGATGTTCCGCAAGCTCCTGGACGAGGTGCAGGCGGGCGACAACGTCGGCGTCCTGCTCCGCGGGATCGACAAGGACGAGGTGGCGCGGGGCCAGGTCCTGGCCAAGCCCGGCTCGGTCACGCCGCACACGGAGTTCACGTCCCAGGTCTACGTCCTGTCCAAGGACGAGGGCGGCCGCCACACCCCGTTCTTCAGCGGCTACCGCCCGCAGTTCTACTTCCGAACGACGGACGTGACCGGCCAGGCGCATCTGCCCGAAGGGGTCGAGATGGTCATGCCCGGCGACAACATCGAGATGACCGTCCAGCTCGGCGCCCCGATCGCCATGGAGGAGGGCCTGCGCTTCGCGATCCGCGAGGGCGGCCGGACCGTGGGTGCCGGGCGCGTCACGAAGATCATCAAGTAGGAGAGAGGGACCCAGGCAGTGGCCGGACCGAGGATCCGCATCAAGCTCCGTGCCTACGACCACCGGATGCTGGACGTCGCGGCTCGCGAGATCGTCGAGCACGTGACCCGCACCGGCGCGAAGGTCGTCGGTCCGGTGCCGCTGCCCACCGAGCGGTCGATCTACACGGTCATCCGCTCGCCGCACAAGTACAAGGACAGCCGTGAGCACTTCCAGATGCTCACGCACAAGCGGCTCATCGACATCGTCGACGCCACGTCGAAGACGGTCCAGGAGCTCCAGCGCCTGAACCTGTCGGCCGGCGTCGACATCGAGATCAAGCTCTAGGGATCGGGTGGCGACGATGGGAACGGTGAAAGGCATCCTCGGGACGAAGCTGGGGATGACCCAGATCTTCGACGACACCCGAGCGATCCCGGTCACCGTCATCAAGGCCGGGCCGTGCTTCGTCGCCCAGGTCAAGACCGAGGAGCGGGACGGCTACGCAGCGGTCCAGCTCGCGTTCGGCGCGGTCGGGCACAACGGACTCACGAAGCCGCTCGAGGGGCACTACGAGACGCACGGCGGACAACCCGGGCGTCATCTCGTCGAGATCCGCACGGACGACGCCGGCTCCTACGAACCGGGCCAGGAACTGCGGGCCGACGTGTTCGAGCCGGGCGAGCAGACCGACGTCGTCGGCGTCTCGAAGGGCAAGGGGTTCGCCGGCGTGATGAAGCGGCACGGGTTCGCGGGCCTGTCCTCGAGCCACGGCACCGAGCGCAAACATCGCTCGCCCGGAGCGATCGGTGCCTGCGCGACGCCTTCGCGCGTGTTCAAGGGCATGCCGATGGCGGGACAGATGGGCAACGAGCGCGTCACCGTGCTGAACCTGGAGGTCGTGCAGGCCGACGCCGAACGAAACCTGCTGCTGCTGCGCGGCGCGGTCCCCGGCCCGACCGGCGGGCTCGTGATGGTGCGTTCGGCGACGAAGACGCCCGCCGCGGCGCCGTCGAAGGGAAGGGCGTGATGGCCAACGTCCCCGTGATCGATGCGACCGGCACGACGGTCGGCACCCGCGACCTGTCGGCCGCCGTCTTCGAGGCGCCGGTGAGCGTCCCGCTCATGCATCAGGTCGTCGTCGCCGGCCTGGCGAAGATCCGCCGCGGCACGCACTCCACGAAGACCCGTGGCGACGTGTCGGGCGGGGGCCGCAAACCCTGGCGCCAGAAGGGCACCGGGCGCGCGCGGCAGGGCTCGACCCGTTCACCCCAGTGGGCCGGCGGCGGCGTCGCGCATGGCCCGCATCCGCGCGACCACGACCAGCGGGTGAACAAGAAGATGCGCTCGGGCGCGCTCCGCTCGGCGCTGTCCGACGCGCTCGCGAGTGGGAAGCTCGCCGTGGTCTCCGACCTCGGGTTCGAGGAGCCGAAGACGAAGCGAGCCGCCGAGGTGCTCGACGCGCTCGAGCTGACCGGGAAGGTGCTGCTCGTGCTGCCGGAACCGAGCGACTCGGGCGCGGTGGAGAAGTCCTTCCGCAACCTGCGCGGTGTGCGCGTCGCGTATGCCCGGAGCCTGGGTGTGTACGAGGTGATCGGGGCCGATCGGGTCGTCTTCACCTCCTCCGCGCTCGACGTGGTGGAAGGCGTCCCGGCCGGCGCGAAGGAGCGTGGGGCCGAGTGAAGACCGCGCGCGACGTGATCATCCGACCGGTGGTGAGCGAGAAGTCCTACGCGGGCCTCGAGCAGAACACGTACACGTTCCTCGTGGACCCCCGGTCGAACAAGACCGAGATCAAGGAGGCCGTCCAGGCGATCTGGAACGTGCAGGTGGTCTCCGTTCGCACCCTGAACCGACGGGGCAAGGTGAAGCGCCGCAGGTTCACGAGCGGCAAGCGGCCGGACCAGAAGCGGGCGCTCGTGACGCTCGCGGAGGGCGACCGCATCGAGATCTTCGAGACGGGGAAGTAGACGATGGCCGTTCGCAAGTACAAGCCGACGACACCGGGCCGCCGCGGCGCGAGCGTGTCCTCCTTCGAGGAGATCACGCGCGCGAAGCCCGAGAAGTCGCTCGTCGCCAAGGGCCGCAACCGTGCCGGCCGGAACACGCAGGGTCGCATCACCACCCGTCACCAGGGCGGCGGGAACAAGCGCCGATACCGGGTGATCGATTTCCGTCGCAACAAGGACGGGGTTCCGGCCAAGGTCGCCACGATCGAGTACGACCCGAACCGGAGCGCGCGGATCGCGTTGCTGCACTACGTCGACGGGGAGAAGCGCTACATCCTGGCGCCGAACGGGCTCGCCGTCGGCGACCGCCTCCTGTCGGGCGAGGGCGCCGAGATCCGTCCCGGGAATGCGCTCGCGCTCCGCAACATCCCGGTCGGCACCACCGTGCACGCGGTGGAGCTGAAGCCGGGCGGTGGCGCCCGGATGGCTCGGTCCGCGGGGACGCGGATCCAGGTGATGGCCAAGGAGGGTCGCATGGCGACGCTCCGGCTGCCGTCCGGCGAGATGCGCCTGGTGCAGGCGGCCTGCAAGGCAACGGTCGGCGAGGTCGGCAACGCCGAGCACGAGCTCGTCCAGCTCGGCAAGGCGGGCCGGAACCGCTGGAAGCGCAAGCGCCCGTCGGTGCGCGGGGTGGCGATGAACCCGGTCGACCACCCGCTCGGCGGCGGCGAGGGCAAGAGCTCGGGTGGTCGCCACCCCACGAGCCCGTGGGGCAAGAAGGAAGGCCGCACTCGGAAGAAGAACAAGGCGTCGAACCGGTACATCGTCCGGCGTCGCGGGAAGGGGCGTGGCTAGGTGCCTCGGAGCGTGAAGAAGGGGCCGTTCGTCGACGACCACCTCATGATCAAGATCGTCGAGATGAACCGCAAGGGCGACAAGAAGGTCCTTCGGACCTGGTCGCGCCGCTCGACGATCGTGCCCGAGATGGTCGGGCACACGATCGCGGTGCACGACGGGCGCAAGCACGTCCCCGTGTACATCTCGGAATCGATGGTCGGGCACAAGCTCGGCGAGTTCGCGCCGACGCGGACGTTCCGCTCGCACGCCCGCGGCGAGCGGATGACGACGGCGAGGTAGCGATGGAAGCTCGAGCGACGGTCAAGTACGTGCGCATCTCGCCGCAGAAGGCGCGGCGGGCCGTGGACCTCGTGCGCGGCCGGCAGGTCGAGGAGGCCCGGCGGATCCTGCGCTTCTCACCGCTCGGCGCCGCCCGGACGATCGAGAAGGCGCTGGACTCCGCCGTTGCCAACGCGGAGCAGCAGCCCGGCGTCGTCGCGCAGAACCTCCTCGTGGACCGAGCCTGGGTCGACGAGGGTCCGACGCTGAAGCGCTGGCGTCCGCGTGCGTACGGCCGGGCCACGAAGATCCTCAAGCGCACGTCGCACATCACGTTGGTCGTCCGGTCGCTGGGAGAGGATGCGTAGTGGGTCACAAGGTCAACCCGTACGGGTTCCGCCTCGGGGTCATCTACCCGTGGAAGTCGAACTGGTTCGCCCGGCGCGACTACTCCGACCAGCTCCACGAGGACGTCTGGATCCGCAAGCACATCCGCTCGCGGCTGTCGCGGGCGGGGATCTCGAGCATCGACATCGAGCGCAAGGGCGATCAGATCTGGGTGTACATCCGGACCGCCCGCCCCGGCATCGTGATCGGGCGCAAGGGCGCCGAGGTCGACCGGATCCGCAAGGACATCGAGCGGGTCACGAAGAAGCGCGTCGACGTGAAGGTCGAGGACATGAACTCGGCCGCGAGCGAGGCGCGCCCGGAGACGGACGCCACGCTGCTCGCACAGGGCGTGGCCGAGCAGCTCGCCGGCCGCGTCTCGTTCCGCCGCGCGATGCGCCGGGCCGTGCAGACCGCGATGCGCTCCGGCGCGCTCGGCGTGCGGGTCCAGTGCGGGGGGCGGCTGGGTGGCGCCGAGATGTCCCGCCGCGAGTGGTACCGCGAGGGCCGTGTTCCGCTGCACACCCTGCGGGCGAGGATCGACTTCGGGACGGCCGAGGGCAAGACCACCTTCGGGATCATCGGGGTGAAGGTCTGGGTCTATCACGGCGACGAGATCCCGCAGGCCGAGCAGGAGACCGAACGCCTCCGCGCCCGCGCACTCGCCCAGGTGACGAGCGGCGGCGGTGCATCGACCGGCGCACTGATCACGGACGAACGGGAGGCCGCCGAGGTGGCCGAGCCCGAACCGGTGGTGCCGGAGCCCGAGCCCGTGGAAGCGGTCGAGGCCGAGGCAGCCGAGGCGGACCAGCCCGACGAGGCAGAAGCCTCGAGCGACGCGGGTCCGGTGGCCGAAGGGGAGGCTCCCAGCGAGGCCCCGTCGACGCCCGAGACCGCACCGATCCCGGACGATGCCGTCGACGGAGCAGCCGAGGAGACCGCCCCCGAGACCACGGAGGCCGAACGAACGGGGGAGGAAGGCGCCTGATGCTCGCCCCCAAGAAGGTCAAGCACCGCAAGGTGCACCGAGGTCGCCGGCGCGGGCGCGCGAAGGGGCTGACCGAGGTGCACTTCGGTGACTTCGGACTCGTGGCGCTCGACGCCGCGTGGATCACGAACCGCCAGATCGAGGCGGCCCGTGTCGCCATCACGCGGCACATCCGCCGAGGCGGGAAGGTGTGGATCAACATCTTCCCCGACAAGCCGGTGACGAAGAAGCCGGCGGAGACGCGGATGGGCTCGGGCAAGGGCAACCCCGAGGGGTGGGTCGCGGTCGTGAAGCCGGGCCGCGTGATGTTCGAGCTCTCGGGCGTGCCGGAGTCGCTGGCTCGCGAGGCCATGTCCCGTGCCGCACACAAGCTTCCGATCAAGACGAAGTTCATCACCAGGGCAGGAGCGATGGAGTGATGGCGGACATCCGTGAGCTCCGAGACCTGGGCGAGCCCGAGCTGCTCGAACGGCTCGATCAGGACAAGGAAGAGCTGTTCAACCTGCGGTTCCAGCTGGCGACCGGCCAGCTCGACAACCCGATGCGGATCAAGGAGGTCCGGCACGAGATCGCGCAGATCCTGACGATCATGCGCGAGCGCGAGCTCGAGCTCGAGGCGCTGGCCTCCGCCGAGGTCGGAGCCACGGGTGGCGGCGGGCAGGAGGGATCGTGAGCGAGCGAACGACGCCGAGTGAGGCCGAGACGACCGAGACGACCGAGGTGACCGAGACGACCACGCCCGTGACGCAGGAGGCCCCGACGGGCCGCGCGCGTGCGACCGCGGACGCCTCGCCGGGCCCGGGAGCACGGAACCGGCGGAAGGTCCGGGTGGGCGTGGTCGTGTCCGATGCGATGGACAAGACGGTGCTCGTGCGGATCGACCGACGCGTCCGGCACCCCCTGTACAAGAAGACGCTGGCGCGCTCGAACAAGCTCGCCGCGCACGACGAGCAGAACGAGGCGCACGTCGGGGACACGGTTCGGGTCATGGAGACGCGGCCGCTGTCGAAGACGAAACGCTGGCGGGTCGTCGAGATCGTGGAGAGGGCGAGGTAGTTGATCCAGCAGGAATCGCGTTGCCGAGTCGCGGACAACACCGGGGCCAAGGAGGTCCTCGTGATCCGCGTGCTCGGCGGGAGCGGCCGCCGATACGCGCACGTGGGCGACGTCGTGGTCGGCTCGGTGAAGGACGCGCTCCCGGGCGGCGCGGTGAAGAAGGGTGAGGTCGTGAAGGCGGTCGTCGTTCGGACCGCGAAGGAGCGTCGCCGCCACGACGGCTCGTACATCCGGTTCGACGACAACGCCGTCGTGATCCTGACCCCCGACGCCAAGAACCCCCGCGGGACGCGGATCTTCGGTCCGGTCGCGCGAGAGCTGCGCGAGCGACGCTTCATGAAGATCATCTCGCTCGCTCCGGAGGTGTTGTGACGATGCCCGGTGTGAACATCCGCAAGGACGACACGGTCAAGGTCATGACCGGCAAGAGCGCCGGTCACACCGGCCGGGTGATCCGCGTGCTGCCCCGCGACGGCCGCGTCATGGTCGAGGGCGCCGCGATGGCCAAGAAGCACCAGCGGACCAGCGGCAAGCGGTCGCAGAGCGGGTCGCAGCTGCAGCAGGGCGGGATCATCGACACCGAGCTGTTCATCGACATCTCGAACGTGATGCTCGTCTGCGGTTCGTGCGGCAAGCCGACGCGGGTGGGCTATCGGGTCGAGGGTGACGGCACGAAGGTGCGCGTGTGCCGCAAGTGCGGGGCCGATCAATGAGCGACCATCCGACGCCACGCCTGAAGGTTCGCTACCTGGAGCAGGTGCGGCCGCGCCTCCTGGAGGAGATCGGCCTCTCGAACGTGATGCAGGTCCCGCGCCTGGAGAAGGTGGTCGTGAACATGGGCGTTGGTGACGCCCTGAAGGACGGCCGTATGCTGGAGGCGGCCGTCGACGACCTCACGACGATCAGCGGCCAGAAGCCGATCATCACGAAGGCCCGGAAGTCGATCGCCGGCTTCAAGCTCCGCGAGGGCATGCCGATCGGGGCGAAGGTCACCCTGCGGGGCGACCGGATGTGGGAGTTCATCGACCGCCTCGTCGCGATCGCGATCCCCCGGATCCGGGACTTCCGTGGGCTCGATCCGAACGCGTTCGACGGACGCGGCAACTTCACGCTCGGGCTGACCGAGCAGCTGATCTTCCCGGAGATCGACTACGACAAGGTCGCGAAGGTCCGAGGGATGGACATCACGGTCGTGACGACCGCACGGAACGACGACGAAGGCAGGGCGCTGCTCGTCGCGCTCGGGTTCCCGTTCGAGGGGATCCCCGTGGCGGCGGCGTCCTGAGGGGAACCGATATGGCGAAGAAGGCACTGAGGAACAAGCAGGAGCGGCAGGGCAAGTTCAAGGTGCGCGAGTACTCGCGGTGCCGCCGGTGTGGCCGGGCGCGAGCGGTGTACCGCCGGTTCATGTTGTGCCGCATCTGCTTCCGCGAGCTCGCGCACGCCGGCGAGCTGCCGGGGGTGACGAAGGCGTCATGGTAAGGCTCGCCACCAACGTGAACGACCCCGTCGGCGACCTGCTCACGCGGGTACGCAACGCGAACCTGGCCTACAAGGACGACCTCGTCGTCCCGGCGTCGAAGATGAACCGCGCGATCCTGACGATCCTCGCGACCGAGGGGTACGTGGTCGGCTTCGACGAGGAGGGCGAGGGGATCGAGCGGGTGCTCCGCGTGACGCTGAAGTACTCGGCCAAGCGCGAGCGAACGATCACCGGGGTTGCAGCGGGTGAGCAAGCCCGGCAGACGGATCTACGTGGGACGGGGCGACCTGCCGCGTGTGCTCGGTGGCCTGGGCATCGCGATCGTGTCGACCTCGCAGGGTGTCATGACGGACCGGAACGCCTCCCGCAAGGGGATCGGCGGCGAGGTCCTGGCGCACGTGTGGTGATGCAACGATGAGTCGGATCGGCAAGCAGCCCATCGAGATCCCGAGCGGCGTCGACGTCACGGTCGGCGAGGACGCGCTCGTGACCGTGAAGGGCCCGCGCGGCACGCTCAGTCAGAGGCTCCACCCGGAGATGCGCATCGTGCGCGAGGAGGGGTCGCTGCGGGTCGAGCGGCCGAGCGACGAGAGCTTCCACCGGAGCCTGCACGGGCTCACCCGCTCGCTCATCGCGAATATGGTCGAGGGGGTCACGAAGGGATACGAGAAGCGGCTCGCGATCGTCGGCGTCGGCTACCGCGCCGCGATGAAGGGGGACGGGCTGGAGGTTCAGGCCGGCTTCTCGCATCCGGTGCTCGTCCCGGCGTTGGAGGGGATCGAGTTCGAGACGCCGACCCCCACCCAGATCGTGGTGCGAGGCAACGACAAGCAGCAGGTGGGCGAGGTGGCCGCCAACATCCGGAAGATCCGCAAGCCCGAGCCGTACAAGGGCAAGGGCATCCGGTACGAGGGCGAGTACGTTCGGAAGAAGGCCGGCAAGGCCGCGAAGGGTGCGACCGCGTGATGGATGCGAAGACCAGACGTCGAGCTCGGGTCCGTCGACACACGCGTGTGCGGATCAAGGTGAGCGGGACGGCGGCGCGGCCGCGCCTGGCCGTGTTCCGTTCGAACCGGCACATCTACGCGCAGCTGATCGACGACGACGCCGCTCGGACGCTCGCGTCGGCTTCGGACGCCGATGTCACCGGCGGCGACGGCAAGATCGGGTCCGCGAAGGCGGTCGGCGAGCTCCTCGCGGAGCGCGCGAAGGCCGCCGGCATCGAACGCGTGGTCTTCGACCGCGGGGGGCGCCTGTACCACGGGCGCGTGGCCGCGGTCGCCGAGGGCGCCAGGGAGAAGGGGTTGCGGATCTGATGCGGCGATACGACTCGCAGGGAGAGAAGAGCATCTACGAGGAGCGGGTGATCTCGATCAACCGCGTCGCGAAGGTCGTCAAGGGCGGCCGTCGCTTCTCGTTCGCCGCGCTCGTCGTGGTGGGCGACGGAGCGGGGCGCGTCGGCCTCGGCTACGGCAAGGCCAAGGAGGTGCCGGCCGCGATCGCGAAGGGCGTCGAGGAGGCCAAGCGCAAGATGTTCGAGGTGCCGATGATGGGCACCACGATCCCGCACCAGGTGACCGGGGAGGACGGCGCCGGCGTCGTGCTGCTCAAGCCCGCCGCGCCCGGGACCGGCGTCATCGCGGGCGGACCCGTGCGCGCGCTCGTCGAGTGCGCGGGGATCAAGGACATCCTGTCGAAGTCGCTCGGGTCGTCGAACGCGATCAACATCGTCAAGGCCGCGATGGCCGGGCTGAAGAGCCTTCGGCGCCCCGAGGAGATCGCCCGCCTCCGTGGACTGGAGATCCACGAGGTCGCCCCCAAGCCGATGCTCGCGGCGGTCGCCGCCGCGCAGGAGCGGATGTCCGCCGCGCGCGCGGCCAAGCTCGAGGAGGTCTACGGCGACCAGGCGCAGGCCTCGCCGGATGCGGGACGTGGTCCCAGATGAACCGCCTGAAGGTGACGCAGGTCCGAAGCGTGATCCACCGTCCGAAGGACCAGAAGGCGACGGTCCGCCGGCTCGGCCTGCACCGGATCAACGACAGCGTCGTCAAGGACGACCGACCCGAGATCCGCGGCATGATCTCGAAGGTCCGGCACCTCGTCCGGGTCGAAGAGGTCACCGACGACGGTGCGGAGGGGAAGGCGACGTGAAGCTCCATCATCTGAAGCCCGGAGCGGGCGCCAAACGCGACCGCAAGCGCGTCGGACGCGGTCGCGCCGGCGTGCGCGGGAAGACCGCGGGACGGGGCACGAAGGGCTACCTCGCGAAGCACAACACCCGCCTGGGGTTCGAGGGCGGGCAGATGCCGTTCCAGCGTCGCGTCCCGAAGCTGAAGGGGTTCACGAACCCGAACCGCGTCGAGTACGCCGTCGTCAACGTCGAGACCCTCGCGAAGTACTTCGACGGCGACGTCGATCCGGCGGCGCTGCTCGCGCACGGCCTGGTCCGCAAGGGACGGCCGGTGAAGGTGCTGGCGCGCGGCGAGCTCGACAAGGCGCTCGTCGTTCGCGCACATGCGTTCAGCGCGGCGGCGAAAGCGAAGATCGAGCAGGCCGGAGGCCGGGCCGAGCTCGTCGGATGACCGGGGTAGGATAGGAACCTCGTGCTCAGGGCGTTCGTCAACTCGTTCAAGGTTCCCGACCTCCGGAACAAGATCCTCTTCACGCTGCTCATCATCGCCATCTACCGGTTCGGCTCGTTCATCCCCGTCCCGGTGGTGGACATCGGTCTGCTGACCGACGCGCTCGCAGAGCAGGGCGGGGCCGGGTTCCTCTCGTTCATCGACCTGTTCTCGGGCGGCGCGCTCACGCGGATGGCGATCTTCGGGCTCGGGATCATGCCGTACATCACGGCCTCGATCATCATGCAGCTGCTCACCGTCGTGATCCCCAAGCTCGAGGAGTGGCGCAAGGAGGGCGAGTCCGGGACCAAGAAGATCAACCAGTGGACCCGCTACGTCACGGTCGTGCTCGCACTGCTGCAGTCGACGGGCCTCGTGTTCCTGTTCCACTCGGGCTCGGACCAGCTCGCGGGCGTCGACATCTTCCCGCCCGGCGAGTTCACCGCCGCGAACGTCGCGCTCATCGTGCTCGTCATGACCGCCGGCACCGCGATGATCATGTGGATGGGCGAGCTCATCACGCAGCGCGGGATCGGCAACGGGATGTCGATCCTCATCTTCTCGAGCGTGATCTCCGCGTTGCCCTCGCAGGGGCGCGCGATCCTGCTTTCGGGCGGCAACGCTATGTTCACCCTCGCGCTGTTGATCGGCTTCGCGATCATCGTGGCGGTGATCTTCGTGGAGCAGGGACAGCGGCGGATCCCCGTGCAGTACGCCAAACGCGTCGTGGGCCGCAGGATGACCACCGGTGGGAGCACCTACATCCCGCTGAAGGTCAACCAGGCAGGCGTGATCCCGATCATCTTCGCGAGCTCGGTCCTGTACTTCCCGACGCTGCTCGCCAGCGTCTACCACGCGACCTGGTTCACGAACTTCGTGAACAACTACCTCACGAACCAGCGGAGCTTCGTGTACCTGGCCGTGTACGGCATGCTCGTCGTGTTCTTCGCGTACTTCTACACGGCGATCGCGTTCAACCCGGTGGACACGGCGGACAACCTGCGCAAGTACGGCGGGTTCGTTCCCGGCATCCGACCGGGGCCACCGACCGCCGACTACCTGAGCTTCGTCCTGACCCGGATCACGCTGCCGGGATCCATGTTCCTGGCCGCGATCGCGCTGACACCGGCGATCTTCTTCGCCTACCTCCTGCCGGTGGAGTTCCCGTTCGGAGGGACGACGCTGCTGATCACCGTGGGTGTCGCGCTCGAGACCATGAAGCAGCTCGAGTCACAGCTCCTGATGCGGCACTACGAGGGCTTCCTCAAGTAGGCAGCAAGGGGAGGGATCGGCGGTCGTGCGGATCATCCTGCTGGGTCCACCGGGGGCTGGGAAAGGCACCCAAGCGGCGAGGCTCGCCGAGCATCTCGGCCTGCCGGTGATCGCGACCGGCGACATCTTCCGTCAGGAGATCGCGGACCGCACCCCGCTCGGCCTCGAGGCGAAGGGGTACTACGACACCGGTGAGTACGTTCCCGACGGGCTCACCACGTCGATGGTCCTCGGACGCCTCAACCAGCCCGACGTGTGGCACGGCTTCATCCTCGACGGGTTCCCCAGGACCGTTCGGCAGGCCGAAGCCCTGGAGAGCTCGCTCGAGGCGACCGACCGACCGCTCACCGCTGCCCTGAACTTCGTGATCTCGCACCCGATGGCGACGAAGCGCCTCATGGCTCGCCTGGTGTGCCCGAACTGCAAGCGGACGTACAACCTGGAGTTCAAGCCCCCGAAGGTCGATCGCGTGTGCGACGTCTGTGGGCACGAGCTGACCGGTCGGAGCGACGATGACGAGGCAACGATCCAGCGCCGGCTCGACGTGTACGAGGAGCGGCACGAACCGCTCGTGCGCCACTTCCGCGAACGGGGGCTGCTCCGAGAGATCGACGCCGAGCACTCGGAGGAAACGGTGGCCAGGCTCACGCTCGACGCGATCGCGGAGCTTCGCGGATCAGCGCCATGATCGTCTACAAGTCCCCCGACGAGGTCGACAAGATGCGGCGAGCGGGCCGCATCGTCGCCGGCACGATCGACCGGGTGCTCGCGGCCGTGGCGCCGAACGTGCCCACCGCCGACCTCGACGCCGTCGCCGAGTCCTACATCCGCGAGCAGGGCGCGACGCCCTCGTTCAAGGGGTACGGCGGGTCGAACGGTGGTCACGTCCCCTTCCCCGCGTCGATCTGCACGTCCATCAACGACGAGATCGTGCACGGCATCCCGTCCGCCGATCGCAGGGTCGTCGAGGGCGACCTCCTGAAGCTCGACTTCGGTGCGATCTGGGAGGGGTTCCATGGCGACTCCGCGGTGACCGTGCTGGTCGGCGACCCGCCGTCCGCGGAGGCCGAGAAGCTCGTCCGGGTGACCGAGGAGGCCCTCGAGGCGGGGATCGCGCAGATCCGTCCGGGCGGCCGTCTCTCGGACATCGGCGCGGCCGTCGAGCAGGTCGCGGTCGGCGCGGGGTTCGAGGTCGTGCGGGAGTACGTGGGTCACGGCATCGGCAGGCGCCTCCACGAGGAACCCCAGATCCCGAACTACGGCAAGCCCGGGCGCGGCCCGCTGCTGAAGCCGGGTCTGGTCATGGCCGTCGAGCCGATGGTCAACGCCGGGGGTTGGGAGACCCGGGTGCTCGCCGACGGCTGGACGGTGGTGACCGAGGACGGCTCGCTGTCCGCGCATTTCGAGCACACGATCGCCGTGACCGAGGACGGGCACGAGGTCCTGACGGCACGTGGCTAGCCGGTCTCCCACGCCTACTTCGACGCGCGTATAGGTCGTTCGGGGGATCGATCTATGGACCTTCGGCGCTGGTCGTCGTAGACCGATCGGAGTACGTTGCCCCCCGCGAGGGTGTCACCTTCTAGACCACATGAGACAGGGGCCATGAGCGAGGACCGGCCTGACCTCGACGGCTGGACCCAACTCGTCCAGGAGCCGGCGTTCGCGACCGTGCGACGCGGGTTCGACCGCGATCAGGTTCGGGACCACTGGCGCCGGACCGAGGAGCACGTCGCCGACCTCGAGTCGCGGCTGGGGCATGCCCTGCGCGAGATCGCCGAGGCACAGCGTGAGCTCGTCCGGGCCCGGAACGAACACGCCGAGACGAGGCTCGAGGCCGAGGAGGCCCGCCGGGACCTCGAGCAGGTTCGCGGGGAGCTGGAGCGGGTCCGTCTGGAGCTCGAGGAGGCGAGGCGAGAGCGCGACGCGGAGCCGCCCGAGGCACGCGACCCCTTCGAGGCGGTCTCCGAGCACGTGATGGACCTCGTCCGAGGCTTCGACCGCGATATCGAGCGGATCCGGACGAAGGCCCAGTTCGAGGCGTCGAGCATCCTCGCCGAGGCCAGGACGGAGGCGGCCAAGGCCCGCCTGGCCGCCCGGCACGAGGAGGAGGCCGCCCGGGCCGAGTCCGAGCGGATGCTCAGCGAGGCCCGGAGCGAGGCGGCGAGCGTCCGCGCCGAGCTCGTGCCGCTGCGCGAGGTCACCCTGAGCCAGGCACAGGCGGTACGGGATCGACTGCGGGTCTCCCTCGTAGAGCTCGAGGGCCTCATGGCAGAGGAGTCCGAGGGGTCGGAGCGGGAGCAGGTGATCGTGCTCGGCAGGACCGAGCAGGCCGAGGAGCTCGAGCAGGCGGGGGAGCGGGAGCAGCCCACCGTCTCGTAGGCGCGGCCGGGGGCTCCGGTCGTGCGTGGACGCAGCCGATGGCCTGCACGTATACTTCCAACCCGCCTCCGTCCGGAGGTGGTTCCGGTTCGCCCGTGGGCGGGTCGGGCGTGCCCGGAAACGAGGATCACCCGGAGCTTGCCGAAGAAGGACGCGATCGAGGTCGAGGGAACGGTCACCGAACCGCTGCCCAACGCTATGTTCCGGGTGGAGCTCGAGAACGGACACAACGTGTTGGCTCACATCTCGGGCAAGATGCGGATGCACTACATCCGGATCCTCCCGGGGGACCGGGTGCTGGTGGAGCTGTCGCCGTACGATCTCACGCGCGGCAGGATCGTGTACCGGTACAAGTAGGACAGGGAAGGGCAGGCGCAGCGTGAAGGTCCGGCCGTCGGTGAAGAAGATGTGCGACCGCTGCAAGGTCATCCGTCGGCGCGGCGTGATCCGCGTGATCTGCTCGAACCCGCGTCACAAGCAGCGCCAGGGATAGCCAGGAGGGGCGAGTGGCTCGTATCGCAGGCGTCGACCTTCCCCGCGACAAGCGGGTGGACATCGCGCTCCGCTACATCTACGGGATCGGCCCGACCCGGGCGTTCCAGATCGTCGAGGGCGCGGGCGTGGAGGGCGGCACGAAGGTCCGGGACCTCTCCGAGGACGAGGTCAGCAAGATCCGGGAGTTCATCGACCGCACCTACAAGGTCGAGGGCGACCTGCGTCGCGAGGTGGCGCAGGACATCAAGCGCAAGATCGAGATCGGCAGCTACCAGGGCATCCGGCACCGCCGGAGCCTTCCGGTGCGCGGTCAGCGGACCCACACGAACGCGCGGACCCGCAAGGGACCGCGCAAGACCGTGGCCGGCAAGAAGAAGGCCACGAAGAAGTAGGGGCGGGACATGGCGAAGCCGAAGGCGAAGAAGACCAAGCGTCGCGAGAAGAAGAACGTGGTCCACGGGCAGGCCCACATCAAGTCGACGTTCAACAACACGATCGTCACGATCACGGACCTGCAGGGCAACACGATCTCGTGGGCGAGCGCCGGCAACGTGGGCTTCAAGGGCTCGCGGAAGTCGACGCCGTTCGCCGCGCAGCTCGCGGCGGAGTCCGCCGCCCGCAAGGCGCAGGAGCACGGCCTGCAGAAGGTCGACGTGTTCGTGAAGGGCCCGGGGTCCGGGCGGGAGACCGCGATCCGTTCGCTCGCCGCGACCGGTCTCGAGGTCGCCGGGATCCAGGACGTCACGCCGGTGCCCCACAACGGGGTCCGGCCCAAGAAGCGTCGGCGCGTCTAGCGCCGAACCGCCCGCGGGTCGACGCGGGTTGCAACGAGACGGCGGGGAAGGAATGGATGATCCCCCGCCCGAGGAGGGAACGAAGTGTTCATCGTCGCACGACCGCAGATCCAGGAAGAGCCCGTCAGCACGATGCGCTCGAAGTTCATCGTCGAGCCGCTCGAGCCGGGCTTCGGCTACACCGTCGGGAACTCGCTCCGGCGGACCCTGCTGTCCTCGATCCCGGGGGCAGCGATCAGCTCGATCCGCATCGAGGGGGTGCTCCACGAGTTCTCGACGATCCCGAAGGTCACCGAGGACGTCACCGACATCATCCTGAACCTGAAGGAGCTCGTGGTCCGCAGCGAGTCCGATGAGCCGGCCACCGTCTACCTGAAGGCGAAGGGTCCGGGCGCCGTGACCGCCGGCGACATCGCGCCGCCGGCCGGGATCGAGATCCTGAACCCGGACCTGCACATCGCCACGCTCGGCAAGGGCGGCTCGCTCGAGATGGAGATGACCGTGGAGCGCGGCGTCGGCTACCGCATGGCGGACAAGAACAAGAAGCCACGCGAGCCGATCGGCGTGATCCCGGTCGACTCGATCTTCTCGCCCGTCCGGCGGGTCTCGTACGCGGTCGAGAACACCCGCGTCGAGCAGATGACCGACCGCGACCGGCTGATCCTGGACGTCGAGACCGACGGCTCGATCACGCCTCGCGAGGGCCTGGCGAGCGCCGGCGGAACGCTGCTCGAGCTGGTCCAGCTCTTCGGCGACCTCGCCGAGGCGCAGTCGATGCAGGTCGGCCCCGCCGAGGACGACTCGATGCCCTCGGACTACGCGATCACGGTGGAGGAGCTCAACCTGTCGGTCCGCTCCTACAACTGCCTGAAGCGCGAGGGCATCAACACGGTCGGCGACCTCGTCGAGAAGTCCGAGGCCGAGCTCATGGACATCCGGAACTTCGGCCAGAAGTCGATCGACGAGGTGAAGGCCAAGCTCGAGGAGCTCGGCCTGGGGCTGCGGGAGTCCTGAGGTGCCGAGGCCCAAGAAGGGACCGCGGCTGGGCGCCGGACCGGCGCATCAGCGGCTCATGCTGAACGGCCTTGCGGCGCAGCTGTTCGTCCACGAGCGGATCAACACGACCGAGGCGAAGGCCAAGGCCGTCCGCCCGGTGGCCGAGAAGCTCATCACGTTCGCCAAGAAGGGCGACGTGGCGGCGCGCCGCGAGGTCCTCAAGCAGATCCCCGACCGCGACGTCGTGCACAAGCTCTTCAGCGACATCGGGCCTCGGTTCGCCGAGCGTAGCGGCGGCTACACGCGGATCCTCAAGCTCGGTCCCCGGAAGGGCGACGCCGCGCCGATGGCGCGGATCGAGCTCGTCGCCGACGAGTAGCGTCGGCGAGGTCGTCATCGCGGGGGCGCTTCGCTCCATCGGCTCGCTTCGCTCGCCGGTGAGCCCCGCGCCGACGCGACCTCGCCTCCTCCGCTCCGCGCCCGGCCGTGATCGTCAGGCTGACGCTCGCGTACGACGGGTCGAACTTCCGGGGTTGGGCGCGTCAGCGGGGCCAGCGCACCGTGCAGGGCGAGCTCGAGGCGGTGCTCGAGCGGGTCCTCGGCAGCCATGTGAGGCTCGCGGTCGCCGGGCGGACCGATGCTGGTGTGCATGCTACGGGGCAGGTCGTGTCGTTCGAGCACGATGACTGCGACCTCGTGGCGTTCCGGCGCGAGGTGAACGAGCGGCTCGCGCCCGAGGTCTCGGTGGTGGCGGCCCGCCGGGCGCCGGACGGGTTCCATGCGCGCTTCTCGGCGACGGCCCGCGAGTACCGGTACCGGATCGACGACGGGCCGTGGACCGACGCTCCCTTGGAGCCCGACGTCTGGCGCAGGCCGGGCAGGCTCTCCGTTCCGCGGATGCGTGCGGGGGCGGCGCACCTGGTGGGTGAGCACGACTTCGACTCGTTCTGCCGGCGGCCCTCCGATGGCGGTCCCACGAGGAGGCGTCTGGAGCGACTGGTCGTCTCTCGGCGAGGCGAGCGCGTCGAGATCACCGCTCGCGCGAACGCGTTCCTGCACCAGATGGTCCGAGCGATCGTCGGCGCGCTCGTCGCGGTCGGTTCGGAACGCCTCGAGCCCGACGCCGTCGCGGCGATCCTCGCCGCTCGGGACCGTTCGCGAGCGCCCCAGATGGCGCCGGCCCGAGGGCTCACCCTCGTGCGGGTCGTCTACGGGCGAACGCGAGGGCATCCCGCCTGATTTGACCTCGGGCCTCGTGGCCCCCGACCATCACCGCATGGAGGTCGTCCTTCCTCGATCGCTCGACGAGGCGCTCGACGTGGCCGCCGGGCAACCCGACGTGGTGCCGATCGCCGGAGGGAGCGATGTGATGGTCGAGATGAACTTCGACCTGCGGCGACCCGAGACGCTCCTGGACGTCTCCCGGCTTCCCGAGCTGCACGAGCTGCGACGTGAGGATGGACACGTGTTCCTGGGTGCCGGGGTCTCGTACACCCGGATCATGCGGGAGCTGCCCGAGATGACCGCGCTCGTGCAGGCGTCGCGATCGGTGGGCTCGCCGCAGATCCGCAACCGCGCGACGGTCGGTGGCAACCTCGGCACGGCCTCACCCGCCGGCGACGCCCTCCCGCCGCTCGCGGTGTACGAGGCCGAGATCGTGCTCGTCCGCTCCGGTGGGATGACCCGAACCGTCCCCTGGCGCGAGTTCCTGCTCGGGGTCAAGCGGAATGCCCTCGAGCCCGGGGAGCTGATCCTCGGCACGCGATGGCGGGTCCCGAAGGGACCCGGCTCGTTCTCGAAGGTCGGGACCCGCAACGCGATGGTGATCTCGATCGCCGGCGTGTGCCTTCAGGTGGGCGAGGAGGATCGCACGGTGCGCGTGGCGCTCGGCTCGGTCGGGGAGACGGTCCTTCGCGCGCGCGAGGCGGAGGATCTTGCGGCCGACGCGATGAGCTCCGCGGGCATCTGGGACACGCCCGACCGGGACCTCGACGCCGAGGTCGTCCAGCGGTTCGGCGAGCTCGTCTCCGGCGCGGCCAAGCCGATCGACGACGTGCGTGGCACCGCGGCGTTCCGTCGCCACGCCTGCGGGGTGCTCTCGAGGCGAGCGTTGCGGTGGGCGCTCGAGGACCGGCGGGAGGTCGAGCGCTGATGCTGGTCCGGACCAACGTGAACGGTGAGTGGCGCGAGGCCGATCTCTGGCCCGGTTACAGCCTCCTCTACCTCCTGCGTGAGTACTTCGCGCTGCCCGGGTCGAAGAACGCGTGCGAACAGGGAGAGTGCGGCTCGTGCTCCGTCTGGCTCGACGACGAGCTCGTCTGCGCCTGCTTGGTGCTTGCGGCACAAGCCCACGAGCGCGAGGTCCGCACCGTGGAGGGGCTCGCCGCCGGGGAGGCGATGCATCCGGTGCAGGAGGCGTTCACCGAGACCGGTGCGGTGCAGTGCGGCTTCTGCACGCCGGGATTCATCGTGGCGGTGACCGAGTTGCTCGAGCAGGATGCCGAACCCTCCGAGGCCGACGTGCGGGAAGCCCTGTCGGGCAACCTCTGCCGGTGCACGGGGTACGAGAAGATCTTCGAGGCCGTGCGGCTGGCCTCGGACCGGATGCGCGTCCGAGAGGACGAGCTGTGAGGTCTCGAGCCGAGGGAGACCCGTGAGCCGGCGGCTCGACGAGCGCACCCGGCTCGGCGTCGGCGCCTCGGCGCCCCGGATCGACGGCGTGCCGAAGGTGAAGGGTCAGTTCGCGTACGGCAGCGACCTGTGGGCGGACGACATGTTGTGGGGGCACACGCTGCGCAGCCCGCACCCGCACGCACGGATCCGTGGCATCGAGATCGCGGAGGCCGTGGCGAGTCCCGGCGTGCATGCCGTGCTGCTCGCCGACGACGTGCCGGGCCTGCGGTTCTACGGGCTCGAGTTCGCGGATCAGCCCGTGCTCGCCTGGGAGGTCGTCCGGTACGTCGGCGAACCCGTCGCGATCGTCGCGGCCGAGCACCCCGAGCTCGCTCGACGGGCGGCCGGGAAGATCGCGGTCGACTACGAGCCGCTGCCGGCGGTCACCGACATGGAGCAGGCCCTGCGCTCGGACGCGCCGTCGGTGCAGCCCTTCGGCAACGTGGTCATGCACACGCGCATCGAACACGGCGACCCCGGCGCGGAGGCCGACGTGTGGGTCGAGGGCTACTACGAGACCGGGATGCAGGACCAGGCGCCGCTCGGCCCCGAGGCCGGACTCGCGGTGCCTGCCGACGACGGCGGGGTCGACCTGTTCGTCGCGACCCAGTGGTTGCACGTCGACCGGCGGCAGCTCGCGCCCTGCCTGAACCTGTCGGAGGACAAGGTCCACCTCTACCTGGCCGGGACCGGCGGCGCGTTCGGTGCGCGGGAGGACGTGAGCATGCAGATCCACGCCTGCATGCTCGCGCTGTACACCGGCCGGGCGGTGAAGATGTCGTACGGCCGGGCCGAGTCGTTCGTCGGTCACGTCCACCGCCACCCCTCGAGGATCTGGATGCGGACGGGCGCGACCAGCGAGGGCCGGCTCGTCAACGTTCGCGCCCGGATCCTGATCGACGGCGGGGCGTACACCTCGTCGTCCGCCGCGGTCATCTCGAACGCGTCGACGTTCGCGCCCGGCCCCTACGAGGTGCCGAACGCCCTGATCGAGGGCACCTGCGTGTACACGAACAACCCGCCGTGCGGGGCGATGCGTGGGTTCGGCGCGGTGCAGGTGTGCTTCGCGCACGAGGGGCAGATGGACAAGCTCGCCGCGGCGCTCGGCATCGATCCGGTGGATCTCCGGTCGGCGAACGCGGTGGCCACCGGCTCGGTGCTGCCGACCGGCCAGGTGATCGGCGGCGCCGCTCCCGTGCGCGAAGTGATCGAGCGGTGCGCGGCGATCCCGATGCCGCCCTCGCCACCGCCCGGCCGGCGAGCAGCGGTGGAGCTGCCCGGCGGGGTGGCCGGCAACGTCGGGCGCGGCGAACACGTCCGGCGAGGGGTCGGGTTCGCCGTCGGCTACAAGAACCACGCGTACAGCGGCGGGTTCGACGACTACGCGGAGGCTCGGGTCACGCTCTCGGCCGGGCCCGAGGGACCGGTGGCCGAGATCCACAGCGCGGCGGCCGAGGTCGGGCAGGGGGTGCACACGATCCTCGCGCAGATCGCGCGTACGGTCCTCGGGGTCGAACGTGTGATCCTGCACACGTCCGACACGAACGTCGGATCGGCCGGGTCCTCGTCCGCCTCCCGGCAGACCGTGGTGTCGGGCGGGGCGATGAAGGCGGCGTGCGAGGCGGTCCTCGAGGAGCTGTTCGACCGCGCGAGGCGGGACGCGCGCCTGTCGGCCGGTGACCTCGGCGTGGACGACGGGTTCGTGACCGCCGACGGCGAGCGCGTGGCGGCCGTCGAGGAGTTCCTCGCCCAGCCGATCGAGTGCGCCCGGATCTGGCGGCACCGGCAGACGTCCCCACTCGACGAGCACGGCCAGGGCGACGTGCACGTCGGGTTCCTGTTCGGGGCGCAACGGGCGGTGGTCGACGTCGACGAGGAGCTCGGGCTGGTGCGCGTCGTCCAGCTCGCGACCGCACAAGACGTCGGGTTCGCGATCAACCCGCAGAGCGTGATCGGGCAGATCGAAGGCGGGTCGGCGCAGGGACTGGGCCTCGCGCTGATGGAGGAGATCCAGCTGCGCGACGGACGGATCGAGAACGCGTCGTTCACGGACTACCTCCTGCCGACCACGCTGGACATGCCGAAGGTCGACGTCGAGCTCGTCGAGGAGGCCGAACCGGGAACGCCGTTCGGCGCGAAAGGAGTGGGCGAGCCCTCGAACGTGGTCGCGCCCGCGGCCATCGTCTCGGCGCTGCGTGCCGCCCTCGGACGCGACCTGCGGCGCATCCCGGTCAAGCCGGACGACCTGGTCGGGCTCCGCGACGCGACGGGGATCCCGCCGTGGCCGGCGTCACCGGAGGTGCCCGGCCCGGCTCCGATCGCGCACTACGCGGGCGTGCACCTCACGGGCGAGGTCCCGGCGCCGGATCGGTGAGTCTGCTCCACGAGCATCACCGCACGTTCGTGATCCCGGTCACACGCCACGACGAACACGACGTGAGAGAACCTCCTGGACGAGGGGAACGCGACATGCGGAGGATGACGATCCAGCGAGCGGCGACGCCTCAACCCCGCGAACGCGATGCGGTCCTCCCGCTCGACCCACGCGACCCGGCGATCGTGGCCGCGAAGCGGCGCCTGCGGGATCGTGGCGCGCCGGACGCGTCGCCTTTGACGGTCGGGCAAAACCGCAGGTAGCATGGGCCGTCGGCCGGCTCCGGCCGGCGTTTCCACGTATGAAGACCTACTCGCCGAAGCCGCGTGACATCGAGCGCCGCTGGTACGTCCTGGACGCCAGCGGGGCCGTCCTCGGCCGTCTGGCGTCGCAGGCCGCCGCGATCCTCCGAGGCAAGCACAAGCCGATCTTCGCCCCACATATGGACACCGGCGACCACGTGATCGTGATCAACGCGAAGGATGTCACGCTGTCGGGGAACAAGGAGGAGACGAAGGTCGCCTATCGCCACTCGGGGTACCCCGGCGGGATCACGGCCACCAAGTACGGGAAGCTCCTGGCGGAGAAGCCGGCGTTCGCGGTCGAGAAGGCCATCAAGGGGATGCTGCCCCACAACCGGCTCGGCCGGCAGGTCGCAGGCAAGCTCCGCGTGTACGCGGGACCGGATCATCGGCATACGGCCCAGCAGCCGCAGGCCCTGCAGCTCGGCGAGGTGCCCTCTTGGAACGGCCTCCCGAGCACCCCCGAGACCGCCACGGCCGACAAGCCCGCCGTGACCAAGACCGCGGCCAGCCGTCCGGCCGGTTCGCCTTCGGACGCCGAACCGAAGTCGACGGCCAGGCGTCCAGTCGCCAAGACCGCGACCACGACGGCCAAGCGCACGACGGCCAAGCGAGCGACCGCGAAGACGACGACCGCCAAGTCCACCGCGAAGCGCACGGCGAAGAAGACCACGGCCTCGAAGACGACGAAGGCGCCCGCCCGCAAGCCGACCGCGAGCCGCGCGAAGAAGGAGTCCTGATGGTCCAGATCCAGACCGCGACCGGACGCAGGAAGGAAGCGATCGCGAGGGTCCGCCTGGTCCCGGGGACGGGGAGCTTCGAGCTGAACGGTCGTTCGCTCGAGGAGTACTTCACGACCCGGGCGCACCGGATGGTCGTCTCGGCCCCCCTGCGTGCCGTCGGCAAGGAGAAGGACCTCGACGTCGTCGCTCGGATCGAGGGCGGAGGGGTTTCGGGTCAGGCGGGCGCGCTGCGCCTGGGGATCGCCCGAGCGCTCATCGAGCTCGACCCCGAGCTCCGGGCGACGCTGAAGAAGGAGGGCTACCTCTCGCGGGACGCTCGCGAGAAGGAACGCCGCAAGTACGGCCTCAAGAAGGCCCGCAAGGCGCCGCAGTACTCGAAGCGGTAGATCGCTTCACGCGGCTCTCGGACGCTAGCTCTCCGGATCCTCGATCGATTCCTGCGTGCTCTCTAGGACGAGCCGCGCCTGTACCTCGAGGTCCGCGCGGACGAACAGGTGGACGGGTCCGACCCGGTAGGGGTCCTCGCCCCCGCCCTTCAGCAGGACCGGGATCCCCTCGGCCTCGAGTCTCGACTTCGCGATCTCGCCCTCGAGGACCGAGGGGGTCGTGAGGACGCGAACGAGGTCTCCGGACATGGGTCCATTGTTGCAGCGCCCCGCCTCGGGCGATGAGGGCATTGACAGATGTCGATGTCTTTGCGAGACTCCGGGCATCGCATCGATGAACGTCGATGGATAGAATCGAAGGGGCGATGTCGTGCAACGTGAACTGACGGTTCTGGAAGAGTCGCCGGCGTCGTGTTGCACACCCCTCGCGGCGACGGCGATGTCGGAGGGGGAGGCGGAGACCACGGCGCGGTTGTTCAAGGCCCTGGCCGACCCCGGGCGCGTCCGGATCGTGAACCTGCTCGCCAACGCCGACGGCCCCGTGTGCGTCTGCGACCTCACGCCGCGTCTCGACCTCTCCCAGCCCACCGTGAGCTTCCACCTGAAGAAGCTCGTCCAGGCCGGGCTGCTCGAGCGCGAGCAGCGGGGGGTGTGGGCGTACTACTCGATCGACCGGGACGCGCTCGGCCGACTCTCGACGATCTTCGAGCTGGAAGGAGCCGCGACGTGAACGAGATCAGGGAGCAGGTCCGAGAGCACTACCGGGAGGCTGCGCTGGCGACCGCCGACGGTGGATGTTGCGATCCGGGATGTTGCGGGGGCGGGCAGGTGCCGGCTTCGGGGTCGGAGCTGTACGCGACCGCCGACCGCGCCGAGCTGCCAGAGGCGGCGCTGCTGGCGAGCCTCGGGTGCGGCAACCCCACTGCGGTCGCCGAGCTCCGAACCGGCGAGGCGGTCCTGGACCTCGGATCCGGTGGTGGGATCGATGTGCTCCTGTCGGCCCGCCGGGTGGGTGCGACGGGGAAGGCCTTCGGCCTCGACATGACCGACGAGATGCTGGAGCTCGCTCGCCGCAACGCGGCCGAGGCGGGCGTCGACAACGTCGAGTTCCTGAAGGGCTACATCGAGGACGTGCCGCTGCCGGAGGGGAGCATCGACGTCGTGATCTCGAACTGCGTGATCAACCTGTCGGCCGACAAGCCGAGGGTGTTCGCCGAGATGGCGCGCGTGCTCCGTCCGGGCGGGCGGATCGGCGTGAGCGACATCGTGGCGGCCGACCACCTCACGCCCGACGAGCGAGCCGAACGCGGCAGTTACGTCGGATGCATCGCGGGGGCCCTCTCGTTCTGGGAGTACGACCGCGGCCTCCGTGACGCGGGGTTCGATGACATTCGCGTCGAACCCACGCACGAGGTCGCCGACGGGATGTTCTCCGCGATCGTCCGCGCCCGTCGTCCGTGACGAGATGACCAAGGCGGACGTTCCCGAGGTGCTGTTCGTCTGCGTCCACAACGCGGGCCGCAGCCAGATGGCGGCCGCGCTGCTCGAGGCACACGCCGGGGACCGGATCCGCGTGCGCTCCGCCGGGAGCGCGCCCGGCGAACGGGTCCACCCGTCTGTGGCCGCCTCGATGGCCGAGATCGGGATCGACCTCTCGGCGGCGCGGCCTCGCGTGCTGACCGACGACGCGCTCCGCGAGGCGGACGTGGTCGTCACCATGGGCTGCGGCGACGCGTGTCCCATCGTCCCCGGCAGGCGATACCTCGACTGGGACCTGCCCGATCCACGTGGTCTTCCCGTCGAGCAGGTCCGCCGGATCCGCGACGACATCGATCGGCGGGTGCGAGCGCTCATCCAGGAGCTCATCCCGGGCGAGGGCTAAGGCTCGGACCGTTCCGGTAGCCTTCGGCCCCGATATGGGGCGTCTCTTCGGAACGGACGGTGTCCGTGGTGTGTACGGGCGCGATCTCACGCTCGACATCGCCCGCGACCTCGGCAGCGCGGCCGCTCGCGTGTTGTCCCGGGATGTGTCCGAGCCACTCACGTTCGTGATCGGTCGCGACACGCGAGCCTCGGGTGTCGCGCTCGAGGGCGCGCTGGTGGAGGGCATCGTGGCCGCCGGCGGGAGCGTCGCCCTCGCGGGCGTGGTTCCCACCCCCGCGGTCGCGTTCCTCGCGGCGGAGGAGGGCGTGTCGTGCGGCGTCGTGATCTCGGCCTCGCACAACCCGCCGCAGGACAACGGCATCAAGTTCTTCGGTTCACGCGGGTTCAAACTCCCCGATCGCCTCGAGGACGACATCGAGGAGCAGATCGCCCGGGGTGGCGATGGCGGCTCGGGCGGACGGATCCTCGACACGCCGGTCGGTGTCGACCGATACCTCGACCACGTGGCGAGCTGCGCGCAGGTGCGGCTCGACGGGATGCGGATCGTCGTGGACTGCGCGAACGGGGCCGCGAGCCGCTTCACGCCACCGCTCCTCGAGCGACTCGGCGCCGAGGTCGTCGCGATCAACGCCGAACCGGACGGCTCGAACATCAACGTCGGGACCGGCGCGCTCCACCCCGAGGTGGTCGCCGAGCGGGTGGTCTCGATCGGCGCCGACGCGGGGATCGCGCACGACGGGGACGCGGACCGGGCCCTGTTCGCCGACGCCTCGGGGGACGTGATCGACGGCGACCAGGTGATGGCGGCATGCGCGGTCGCGATGAAGGAGCGCGGGACGCTCGTCGGCGATGCGATCGTCGCGACGGTGATGTCGAACGTCGGCTTCCACCGCGCGATGGACGAGCACGGGATCCGCGTGATCTCCGCACCCGTCGGCGACCGGTACGTGCTCGAGCGGATGCTCGAGCACGAGGTCGCGCTCGGGGGCGAACAGTCCGGGCACATCATCTTCCGAGACGACGCCACGACCGGGGACGGCCTCATCACCGCCGTGCGGTTCCTCTCGCTTGCCGCGGCCGGCGGCGTCCCGGTTGCGGAGCTCGCGGCCGTGATGCGCCGGTATCCGCAGGTCCTGCTGAACATCGAGGTCCCGCACAAGGAGCGGCTCGACCAGGCGGCCGAGATCTGGGACGCGGTGCGTGTCGGGGAGTCCGAGCTCGACGGCAGCGGGCGGGTGCTCGTGCGGGCGTCGGGGACGGAGCCGCTCGTGCGGGTCATGGTGGAGGCCGAGACCGAGGAGCTGGCCAGGCGCCACGCCGAGGCGGTGGCCGAGCGGGTCGCCGCGGAATTGGGCTGAGGGTTTTCCCCGCCTCCGAGCGTCGGTGGATCGCTGCTACCCTCGATGACCTCATGTGCGGCATCGTGGGCTACGTCGGCCCCGACCGAGCGCTCCCGATCGTCCTCGAGGGACTCCGACGTCTCGAATACCGTGGGTACGACTCCGCCGGCGTGGCGACGCTCGACGGTGGGCTGTCCGTCACCAAACGCGCCGGCAAGCTTTCCGAGCTGGACGCGGCGCTCGAGGGGGAGGGGACGCTCCCGGGCCGGGTCGGGATGGGCCACACGCGCTGGGCGACCCACGGCGCCGCGAACGACCGGAACGCGCACCCGCACCTCGACTGCGACGGCGCGGTGGCGGTCATCCACAACGGCATCGTCGAGAACTTCGCGAAGCTCCGCGCTGGTCTGGAGAAACGAGGCCACACGCTCGTCTCCGAGACCGACACCGAGGTGATCGCGCACCTGATCGAGGAGAAGGACGGCACGCTCGCCGATCGTGTGCGGGCGACGGTCCGAGAGCTCGAGGGCGCGTACGCGCTCGTCGTCCTCGGCAGGGACGAGCCGGACGTGATCGTCGGAGTGAAAGTCTCCTCGCCGCTGATCGTCGGCCTCGGCCGTGGGGAGAACATGCTGGCGTCCGACATCCCCGCGGTGCTGCAGAGGACCCGCACGGTCGTCCCGATCGAGGAGCACCGGGTCGTCGAGCTGCGGGCCGACCGCGTACGGGTGACCGACTTCGACGGCAACGAGGTGCCAACCGAGCCGTTCGAGGTCGAGTGGGACGTCGCCCGCGCACAGAAGGGCGGCTTCGACGACTTCATGCTGAAGGAGATCCACGAGCAGCCCTCGGCGATCCGCGACACGCTCGTCGGCCGGGTGAGCGAGCAGGGCCTGCTCGCGCTCGACGAGCTGCACATCGACACGGACGCCCTCCGCGAGGTGGACAAGGTCTTCGTCGTAGCGTGCGGCACCGCGTTCCACTCGGGTCTCGTCGCCAAGTACGCGATCGAGCATTGGACGCGACTGCCCGTCGAGATCGACATCGCGTCCGAGTTCCGCTACCGGGACCCGGTGCTCGGCCCCGACACGCTCACGCTGGCCGTGAGCCAGTCCGGCGAGACGATCGACACGCTCGAGGCGGCCCGCCACGCGGCCCGGCAGGGGTCGAAGGTGCTCGCCGTGACGAACACGATCGCCTCCTCGCTCGCCCGCGAGGCCGATGCCGTCATGTACACGCACGCGGGTCCCGAGATCTGCGTGGCCGCCACGAAGACCTTCTCGACGCAGATGGCCGTGCTGCATCTCGTCGCGCTTTACCTCGCGCAGGTCCGCGGCGCGATGTTCCCCGTCGAGGTCATCGACATCGTCGAGCGGATGCGCCGGCTGCCCGAGCAGGTCGAGCGGACGCTCGAGCTGGATGGCCAGGTACGGACGATCGCCGAGGAGCTCCGCGACGTGCGCGATGTCCTGTTCATGGGCCGGCACACGGGGTACCCGGCCGCGCTCGAGGGTGCGCTCAAGCTGAAGGAGCTCTCGTACGTCCACGCGGAGGGCTACCCGGCGGGCGAGCTCAAGCACGGTCCGATCGCCCTCGTGGAGGACGGGGTGCCGGTCGTCGCCGTCGCCACGGAGTGCCACGTGTACCCGAAGGTCCTCTCCAACATCCAGGAGGTCCGGGCCCGGGGCGCGCGCGTGATCGCCGTCGCGAGCGAGGGGGACGAGGAGATCTCGGCGTACGCGGATCACGTGCTCTCCGTCCCGAGGGTCCCGGAGCTGTTCGCTCCGGTCGTCGTCACGCCGCCGCTCCAGCTGCTGGCGTACCACGTGGCCAAGCTCCGTGGGTGCGACGTCGACCAGCCCCGGAACCTGGCGAAGAGCGTCACGGTCGAGTAACGACCGACGGCGCCGGGCGGCGGCTACGCTGTTGCGCGTGGAGATCCTCGGCCTTGGGGTCGACATCTGCGAGATCCAGCGGATGGAACGTGCGCTCGCACGCCACCCGACGCTGCGGGAGCGGGTCTTCACGGCCGAGGAGCGAGCGTATTGCGACTCGAGGGCACGCCCGGCGGAGTCGTACGCGGGGCGGTTCGCCGCCCGGGAGGCCGTGATCAAGGCCCTGGGCGGCTACCGGGGTCGCACCTGGCAAGAGATCTCGGTGACCCGATCGCCGGGCGGCGCTCCGGCGATCCGGCTCGAGGGCAACGCGAAGGCGCGTGCCGATCTGCTCGGGATCTCAGAGGTCCTCGTCTCCTTCACGCACGAGCGGTCGAGCGCGGTGGCGTTCGCGATCGCGGTGGCCGGGTGAGGTTCGGGCGCATGCGAGGGGGGCGCTCGTGAAGCCGCTGCTGTCGCCCGCCGAGGCGGCCGAGCTCGACCGGCTGACGCAGGAGCGGGGTATCTCGGCCGAGTCGCTCATGGAGTCGGCCGGGCGAGAGGTCGCCGACGCCGCCCTTCGGGTGCTCAGCGGCGCGTACGGGCGACGCGCAGTGGTCGTCTGCGGCAAGGGCAACAACGGGGGCGACGGCCTCGTGGCCGCCCGCCACCTGGACGCGGCTGGGGTCCGGACGACGGTGCTCGCGTTGCACGACGACGACGTCCGTGAGCCCGCGACGACCCACCTCCGTCGTCTGGCGAACACCACCGTCCGCGTCCGGTCCTGGGATCACGCGTCGCTCGAACGCGAGCTCGCGCGGGCCGACGTCGCGGTCGACGCGATCTTCGGGACGGGGTTCCGAGGGGTGCCGGACGGGATCGCCGAAGAGGCGATCGCCGCCGTGAACGCCGCCGCCGTCCCCGTCGTGGCGGTCGACATCCCGAGCGGCGTCGACGGTGAGACCGGAGCCGTCGCCGGAGCGGCCGTCCGTGCCGATCTCACCGTGACGTTCGGAGCGGCGAAACCCGGACTGGTCCTGTTCCCGGGGGCGGCGCACGCCGGCGTCGTCGAGGTGGAGACGATCGGCTTCCCGCCGAGCTGATCCGAGGCGAGATCGAGCTCGTGGAGGCGGAGGACGTGGCGTCGATGCTCCCGCACCGAGCCGCGGACACCCACAAGCGCTCCGCCGGGTACGCCGTCGTCGTGGGCGGTTCGCGACTGATGACGGGTGCGGTGTCGCTCGCCGGTGCCGCGGCCTCCCGAGCCGGGGCCGGTCTCGTCGCGGTCGCCGTTCCCGAAGGCATCCTTCCCATCGTCCAGGTCGCGGTCCGCGAGGCCGTGTTCGTCGCGCTGCCCGAGACGAGCGGTGGGTCGGCGGCGGGGGGCTCGGCGCGGCTCGAGGAGGTGCTCGCCCAGGCCGACGCGTTGGCGATCGGCCCGGGGATGACGACGGACGACGTCACGGCCGGATGGATCCGCGAGCTCGTGCGTTCGAGCGAGGTGCCCGTCGTGCTGGACGCCGACGGGCTGAACGCCTTCGCCGGCCGGCCCGACGACCTGGCGGACCGCAAGGCCGACCTGGTGCTCACGCCCCACGCGGGGGAGTTCGCCCGCCTCGCCGGGGTCGGAGTCGGTGAGCTCGAGGGCGACCGGGTCCGACACGTTCGTTCGTTCGCCGCGCGGACCTCCGCCGTCGTCCTGCTGAAGGGCAGTCGGACGTTGGTGGCGACGCCCGACGGACCCGTGCGCGTCAACATCACGGGTGGTCCGTTCCTCGCGACCGGCGGGACCGGCGACGTGCTGACCGGCGTGATCGGTGCGTTCCTCGCGCGCGGGCTCGCCCCGCACGACGCGGCCGCGGCCGCGGCGTTCGTCCACGGCAACGCGGGCGCGCTCGCGGCCGAGGTCGGCGGCGAGTCGATCACCGCGGCCGACGTGCTCGCGCACATCCCCGAGGCCCTTGCGGAGGTCGTCGGCGCGTGAGGCGGTTCCGTCCAACGGTCGTCGAAGTCGACCTCGACGCCGTCCGGCACAACGTCCGGCTCCTCGCACCCTCCGGCGTGGAGCTGCTCGCGGTCGTGAAGGCCGACGGGTACGGGTTCGGCGATGCCGAGGTCTCGCGCGCGGCGATCGAGGCGGGCGCAAGCCGGCTCGGGGTCGCCCTCGTCGAGGAGGGGATGGGCCTTCGCGAACGCGGGATCGCCGCCCCGATCCTCGTCCTGAGCGAGCTCCCGCCCGGCTCGGAGAAGGAGGCGCTCGCCGCGGACCTCACGCCGACCGTCTACACCGAGGCCGGGCTCGCCGCGGTCGCGGACGCCGCCTCGGCGACCGGCCGGCCCGTGGCCGTCCAGCTGAAGATCGACACCGGCATGCACCGCGTGGGGCTGTGGCCGCCCGAACGTGCGCCGGCGTTCGCCCGCCGGATCGTCGAGCTGGGCCTGGAGCCCGGGGGACTGTGGACCCATTTCGCCGACTCCGAGCAGGACGCGGCGGGCACCCTCGAGCAACTGCGGCGGTTCCTCGCGATCCGCGATCTCCTGATCGCCGAGGGGGTCTCGTTCGCGACGCTGCATGCCGCCAACAGCGGGGCGACGATCCGCCTGCCGGAGACCCATCTCGATCTCGTTCGACCGGGAGCCGCGATCTACGGGCTGGACCCGGGTCGGGGATCGGACCGGCCTTCGGGCTGCGACCGGCACTCACCTTCCGGTCGGCGGTCGCGATGGTCAAGCGGGTGCGCTCGGGCGAGCGGCTCTCCTACGGCGGCCGGTACGAGCTCGACGGCGACCGCACGGTCGCGACGATCCCGGTCGGCTACGCGGATGGGTTCCCTCGGACGGCCGCGGGCGCCGACGTGCTGATCCGCGGCCGGCGGTACCCGGTGGCGGGGACGATCACGATGGACCAGCTGCTCGCGGACTGCGGCGATGACGAGGTGGCGCCCGGAGACGAGGTCGTGCTGATCGGCGTCCAGGGCAACGAGCGGATCACGATCGAGGAGCTCGCCGCAAGGGCGGGGACGATCGGGCGGGCGATCGCGACCGGGCTCGGCGAACGCGTCCCGCGGGAGTACGTCGGTTGACCCGCAGACGCGCCGCGGTCGTCACGGCCGGCATCGCGGCGGGCGCCATCGCGAGCGGCGTGATCGGCCGCACGGTCCTGCAGGCGCGTCGCCGGCGCGACGATCCCGAGGCTCACGAGCAGCTCTCGCTGCTCCCGCCGCAGGACCCGGGCACCGTCCGCTCCTTCGACGGCACCGGGGTCGTCGTCCGCGCGGCCGGCGATGCCTCGAAGCCGGCGATCGTGTTCGCGCACGGTTTCAGCCTGGACATGACCACCTGGCACTACCAATGGACCCACCTGTCGGACCGGTTCCGGTGCGTCCTGTTCGACTTCCGCTCGCACGGTCGGAGCGAACGAGCGGCGAGCGGCGACCTGTCGCCGCTCGCGCTCGGGTACGACCTCGCGGCGGTGCTCGAGTCGATCCCCGATCGACCCGTCCTGCTCGTCGGCCACAGCATGGGCGCGATGGCGATGCTCGCGATGGCCGAGGCCAGGCCGGACCTGTACGAGGGTCGGGTCGCCGGCATCGTCATCGTCGGCGGTGCCGCGGGCGACCTGGTCCGAGGCGCGATGGGTTCGGTCACGGAGCTGCTCCGCCCACGCCTCGGCTCGCTCGGCCAGGCCGCGCAACGCGTGAACCGTCTCCGCCGATACGTGCTCTCGAGACCCACCGATGTCGGCTGCGGTGATCGCCCGGGCGACCCAGTTCGGGCCCGACGCGTCGCCGCACATCGTGGACTACGTCGTCGGAGCTGGCGTCGACGTCGCCGTCGGAGGTGTGGACGGACGGGCTGGCCGCGCTGATGGACCTGGACGTCCGGCACACGCTCCGGCACGTCCGCGTTCCCGCGCTCGTCGTCGTCGGGGAGCACGACCGGATGACGCCACCGTCCTCCTCGGTGGCGCTCGCCGGCGAGCTGCCGGACGGCCGGCTCGAGATCGTCGAGCGGGCGGGCCACTTCCCGATGCTGGAGGAATACGAGGAGTTCAACCGTCGCCTCGAGGCGTTCGCCGATCGGGTGATGCCGCGTCGCAGGTCCAAGCGCAGGAGCGCGTGAGGTGCCTGGGTCGGTGCTGAACGCCGTTCGAAGCGAGCGAGCGTGATCACGCGCGTCGCCGGGATCCGGGTCGGACACCACACCGATCTCCAGGGCATCACGGGGTGCACGGTCGTCCTGTGTCCGCCCGGGACGGTCGCCTCGGTCGACGTGAAGGGAGGGGCGCCCGGAACCCGCGAGACCGACGCGATCCGTCCGGGCACCTTGGTGCGCGACGTGCACGCGGTCCTGCTGACCGGTGGGAGCGCGTTCGGGCTGTCGGCCGCGTCGGGCGTCGATCGATGGCTCGAGGAGCGCGGCATCGGGTTCGACACCGGGGTCGCCCGGGTCCCGGTCGTGCCTGCGGCCGTGCTCTTCGACCTCGGCGTCGGCGACTCGGCCGCGCGGCCGGACGCGGCGGCCGGGTACGCAGCGTGCGAGGCCGCGCGCGACGGCCCCCTCGAGGAGGGGTGCGTGGGGGCGGGGACGGGCGCCACGTTCGCGAAGCTCCCGGACCCGGCGGCGGGATGGAAGGGCGGGATCGGGACCGCCGGGGTCATCGAGGGCGACCTCGTCGTGTCGGCGCTGGTCGCGGTGAACGCGCTCGGCACCGTGGTCGAGGACGACGGCACCCCGCTCGTCGAGAACCGCAACCCGGATGCCGAACCGAGCGCATGGCCCGGGGCGAACACCACGCTCGGCGTGGTCGCGACGAATGCCCGCCTGTCCAAGGAGCGGGCGCAGCTCGTGGCGCAGGCGGGGAGCGAGGGCGTGTCGCTCGCCGTGTCGCCGGCGCATACGATGTGGGACGGGGATACGGTGTTCGCGCTCGCGACGGGGGAGATCGAGGCCGCACAGCCGACGCTCGAGCGGATGGCCTCGCGAGCGGTCGTCGAGGCGATCCGCCGGGCCGTCCGTTCGGCGGTGACGCTCGGTGGTGTGCCGGCGGTGGGGGAGTCGGGATGAGGACGCTCCAGGACGCAGCGCTCGAGGCTTCGACGTGCACCAGGTGCCGCCTCTCCGAGGGCCGGACCCAGGTCGTGTACGGCGTGGGCGACCCGAACGCCGACCTGATGTTCATCGGCGAGGGTCCCGGGTATCACGAGGACAAACAGGGGGAGCCGTTCGTCGGGGCGGCCGGGCAACTCCTGAACCAGATGCTCTCCGAGATCGGGCTCCGACGGGAGGACGCCAGGATCACGAACGTGGTGTTGTGTCGGCCGCCCGGGAACCGCGACCCCTACCCGGACGAGACGGAGGCGTGCCAGCCCTGGCTCGACGAGCAGGTCCGCCTGGTGGACCCGGTCGTCGTCGTGACGCTCGGCAATTGGGCGACGAGGTTCATCCTGGGGCCGCGGATCTCGATCAGCCGTGTCCGCGGACAGCGGTTCCCGTGGAACGGCCGGACCGTGATCCCGACGTTCCACCCCGCCGCGATCCTGCACGGCGGCGGACAGGCCTCGTCCCAGATGGCGGCGCTCCGATCGGATTTCCAGGAGATCCGGCGTGCGCTCGCGGAGCGGCCGGAACCGGTCGAGGAGCAGCTCGGCCTGTTCTGATGCGCGTCCAGCTCCGAGCCGCGACGGCCGAGGACACGCGCGGGATCGGCGAGGCGATCGCCCCGCTCGTGGTGGCCGGCGACGCCTTCGCGCTGACCGGGGAGCTCGGCGCGGGGAAGACCACGTTCGTCCAGGGCCTCGCGCGCGGGCTCGGGTTCGACGGACCGGTCGTCTCCCCGACGTTCACGCTCGTGCGCTGGTACCCGACGGGCCGGCTGCCGATCACCCACGCCGACGTCTACCGGCTCGACCGCGTCCAGGACGTCCTCGACCTCGGGCTCGAGGACGGAACCGATGAGGGCGTGCTGCTCGTCGAGTGGGGGGACGCCGTCGAGGGGCTCCTCCCGGACGGGCACCTGGTGGTCGAACTCACCGTCCCCGCAGCCGACGACGAGCGTGCCGTCGCGATCTGGCCGGCCGGGGATGGATGGCTGCTCCGCTGGGAGCGGCTGGAGCGGGCGCTCGACCGCTGGAGCGTGGCGGCGTGAGGAGCGACCACGCGTGATCGTCCTGGGCATCGATACATCGACGGCCCAGACCTCGCTCGCGCTCGGGACCGAGCACGACATCCTCGGGACGACCCGCTTCGCCGGTGTGCGCAAACACGACGACGTCGTCCCCGCGACCGAAGCGCTCGTGCGGTGGACGGGCATCGAGCTCTCGCAGCTCGGCGGCGTGGCGGTCGGCGTCGGTCCGGGTCTCTACACGGGGCTGCGGGTGGGGATCGCGGTGGGCAAGTCGCTGGCGCAGGCGCTGCGCGCCCCGATCGTCGGGATCGGTTCGCTCGACGTGCTCGCGTTCGGCATCCATCACACGAGGCGGACGATCGTCGCCGTCCTCGATGCCCGCCGCGGAGAGGTGTTCTTCGCCTTCTACCGGCCGGTACCCGGCGGGGTGCTGCGCCAGGGTGGCTATCGCGTCGGTTCCCCCGAGACGCTGGCCGCCGAGCTCGAGGCCGTGCCGGAGGAGATGCTGCTCGTCGGCAACGGTGCCATCCTGTACCGCAACGAGCTCGAGCGGGCGGGCGCGCGTCTCGAGTTCGCGCCGGCGTCGTTCGCCCACCCGTGGGCGTCGGCGCTGGTGAGCCTCGCGGCTCCGAGGTTCATCCGCGAGGACACCGACCGGCTGGTGGACGTCGCGCCCCTGTACCTGAGGAAGACGGATGCGGAGATCGCTTGGGATCAGCGAGCCCGAGGCGCCTCGGCTTGAGGTGACCAGGATGCGCCGGCGCCATCTCCGGGGCGTGATGGCGATCGAACGGCAGGTCTACCCACGTCCGTGGAGCCCGAACCTGTTCATCTCCGAGATGGCCGAGTCGCGGAACCGCTGCTACCTCGTCGCCCGGATCGACCGGCAGGTGGTCGGGTACGGGGGGCTCATCTGCTACGGGGAGGAGGCCCACATCACGAACGTGGCCGTCGACCCCGACCTGCAACGACGCAAGATCGGCATGCGCCTGCTGAACGACCTGGTCCTGGCGGCGATCCGGATGGGGGCCGACGCGGTCTCGCTCGAGGTACGGGTGACCAACTGGGGAGCGCAGCGCCTCTACGGACGGTTCGGGTTCCACCCGGTCGGCGTCCGGAAGAACTACTACCAGGAGATCGGCGAGGACGCGCTCATCATGTGGCTCGACGGCGTCCAGGTGGCCGGGTTCCGCGAGCGCCTGCGGTCCCTGATGGACGAGCTCCCCGAGGGGATCCGCCCGGAGGTCGCGTGAACGCGCGAGGCCACGTGGAGGTGAACCCGGCGTGACCACCTTCGCACCGTGAAGGTCCTGGGCATCGAGACATCGTGCGACGAGACCGGCGTCGCGGTGGTGGAGGACGGCCGCGTCCTGTCGAACCTGATCGCGAGCCAGGTCGATCTCCACGAGCGGTTCGGAGGCGTGGTCCCCGAACTGGCGAGCCGGGCGCACGTGGAGGCGCTCACGCCGCTGCTCGACGAGGCGCTGCGGATCGCTGCGTGCGGCTTCGACGATCTGGACGGGGTCTCGGTCACGGTCGGCCCGGGGCTGATCGGGGCGCTGCTCGTCGGGGTGGCTTCGGCGAAGGCGATCGCCCTCTCGACGGGGGCCCCGTTCGTCGGTGTGAACCATCTCGAAGGCCACATCGCCGCGAACACGATCGAACATGGCTCCGACCTGCCGCCCGCGGTCTGCCTGGTGGTCTCCGGCGGGCACACGATGCTCGTGCACATGCCGGCGTGGCATCGCTACGAGCTCCTGGGCCAGACCGTGGACGACGCCGCGGGCGAGGCCTTCGACAAGATCGCGCGGTTCCTCGGGCTCGGGTTCCCGGGCGGGCCGGCGCTCGACGCCCTCGCGCGGACCGGTGACCCCGACGCGATCGCGTTCCCACGCTCGATGGCATCGTCCGGAGATCTGGACTTCTCGCTCTCGGGACTGAAGACCGCGGTCCTGCGGCACGTGAAGAACGAGCGCGCCGCGGGGCGCGAGATCGACCCCGCCGACCTCGCGGCGTCGTTCCAGGAGGCGATCGTGGACGTGCAGGTCTCCAAGACGATGACCGCGGCGACGGAGTGTCGCGTGCAGACCGTCCTGCTTGGCGGCGGCGTCGTCGCGAACACGCGGCTCCGGGAGCGGATGCTGGACGCCGGCGAGCGGGCCGGGATCCGGGTCCTGTTCCCATCGATCGATCTCTGCACCGACAATGGAGCGATGATCGCGATCGCCGGCGCCTCCCGCCTGGCCCGCGGCGAGCGGACGTCGCTCGGTGTCGGAGCCGACCCGTCGCTGATGCTCGCATGACGACGACGCTGGTCACCGGCGGGGCGGGGTTCATCGGCTCGCACCTGTGCGATCGCCTGCTGGCCGAGGGCCATCGCGTGGTCGCCGTCGACGACCTGTCCACCGGCCGCATCGCGAACCTATCCGAGGCGCGCGGCTACGGATCGGAGTTCACGTTCTTCAACATGGACATCGGCGCCGAGGGGCTGCTGTCGCTGTTCGAGCGTCATCGTCCCGAGGTCGTGATGCACCTGGCCGCGCAGGCGAGCGTCGCGACCTCGGTGGAGGCGCCGATCCGCGACGCGCAGGTGAACGTCATGGGACTGCTGAACATCCTCGAGTGTTGCGCGAGGACCGGGGTCCGCAAGGTCGTGTTCGCCGCGTCCGGAGGCACCCTGTATGGCGAGCCACGCCGTTTGCCCGTGAAGGAGACGGCGTCGGGGCGGCCTTCCTCTCCCTACGGGATCACGAAGAAGGTGGCACTCGACTACCTCGCGTTCTACGAGACGTTCCGCGGGCTCCCCTACACCGCGCTCGCGCTCGCGAACGTGTACGGACCACGCCAGGACCCGAACGGCGAGGCGGGCGTGATCGCGATCTTCACCTCGAAGATGCTGGCCGGCGAGGCGCCGACGATCTTCGGCGACGGAGACCAGACCCGCGACTACGTGTTCGTAGATGACACGGTGCACGCCTTCGCGCTCGCCGCCGGCGTCGGGGACGGCCGTCTGGTGAACGTCGGCACCGGCCTCGAGACCTCGGTGAACGGGCTGTACCGGATGCTCGCGGAGCATGCGGGGTTCAGCGGGCAACCGGCGCACGGGCCCCCACGAGCGGGGGACCTGCGTCGAAGCGCCCTCGACCCCGAGCTCGCATCGAGCGTCCTCGGATGGCGGCCGTGGACCCATCTCGAGGACGGTCTGCGCGAGACGATCGCCTTCATGCGGGGGATGTAGGGGGTCCGGGCGGCGGGCCGATGGTGCGAGCGGTCGCGCCCGGCCGAGTGCCGACGTTTGACCCCTGGCACTCCCACCGATATCCTGTTAGCACTCATCAGACCCGAGTGCTAACCAAGGAGGGAAGGCATGGCCAAGGACTTCAACCTGAAACCCCTCGAGGACCGGATCGTCGTGAAGCCGGGCGAGGAGGAGCAGACGACGGTCTCGGGCATCGTGATCCCCGACACCGCCAAGGAGAAGCCCCAGGAGGGCTCGGTCGTGGCGGTGGGCCCGGGGCGGTTCGAGGATGGTGCGCGGGTTCCCCTCGACGTCGCCGTCGGCGATACCGTGATCTACTCGAAGTACGGGGGCACCGAGGTCAAGGTCGAGGGTGACGAGTACCTCGTCCTGTCGGCGCGAGACGTCCTGGCCATCGTGACGAAGGCCGCGTCCAAGAAGTAGCCCACCTCAGCAGTGTCCGGGCGGGGCCGGCCGGTGGCCGGCCTTCGTCCCGTCTCCGCACCACGCATCGAAGGAGGTTTCGGATGGCCAGCAAGCTCTTGAAGTTCAGTGAGGATGCGCGTCGCGCGCTCGAAGCCGGCGTGAACAAGCTCGCGGACGCGGTCGCGATCACGCTCGGCCCGAAGGGTCACAACGTGGTCCTGGACAAGAAGTGGGGCGCCCCCACGATCACGAACGACGGCGTGACGATCGCGAAGGAGGTCGAGCTCGAGGACCCGTGGGAGAACATGGGCGCGCAGCTCGCCAAGGAGGTCGCCACGAAGACGAACGACGTCGCCGGTGATGGGACGACGACGGCGACGGTCCTGGCCCGCGCCATGGTCCGCCACGGGATGCGCAACGTCGCCGCCGGCGCCAACCCCATCGCCCTCAAGCGCGGGATCGAGACCGCCGTGGGCGCCGCGGTCGACGCGATCAAGGACCAGGCGAAGGACCTCGAGTCGCGCGACGACATCTCGAACGTTGCCGCGATCTCGGCCTCGGACCCGACGATCGGGGACGTGCTCGCCGAGGCGCTCGACAAGGTCGGCAAGGACGGGGTCGTGACCGTCGAGGAGTCGAACACGTTCGGCATGGAGCTCGACTTCGTCGAGGGCATGCAGTTCGACAAGGGGTACATCTCGCCCTACTTCGTGACCGACCAGGAGCGGATGGAGGCGAGCCTCGAGGACGCGTACATCGCCCTGGTGAACAAGAAGATCGGAAGCGTCCAGGAGCTGCTCCCGTTGCTCGAGAAGGTCGTGCAGGCGGGGCGGCCGCTGCTCATCGTGGCCGAGGACCTCGAGGGCGAGGCGCTCGCCACGCTCGTCGTGAACAAGATCCGCGGCACCTTCAACACCGTCGCGGTCAAGGCGCCCGGGTTCGGCGATCGTCGCAAGGCGATGCTCCAGGACATCTCCGTCCTGACCGGCGGCACCGTGATCTCCGAAGAGGTTGGGCTGAAGCTCGAGAACGTCGGGCTCGACCTGCTGGGGACGGCTCGCAAGGTCGTGGTCACCAAGGACGACACGACCATCGTCGAGGGCGGCGGCGCCGAGGAGGACGTGAAGGGCCGCATCAACCAGATCAAGTCCGAGATCGAGAAGACGGACTCGGACTGGGATCGAGAGAAGCTCCAGGAGCGACTGGCCAAGCTCGCCGGCGGCGTCGCGGTCGTGAAGGTCGGCGCGGCGACGGAGGTCGAGCTGAAGGAGAAGAAGCACCGGATCGAGGACGCGCTCTCGGCCACTCGCGCGGCGATCGAAGAGGGGATCGTCCCCGGTGGCGGCGTCGCGTTGATCCGGGCGGAGGCCGCCCTGGACAAGCTCGACCTGGAAGGTGATGAGGCCACGGGCGCCAAGATCGTGCGCGATTCGCTCGCCGAGCCCGCCCGGCTGATCGCGAAGAACGCGGGCGTGGAGGGCGCGGTGATCGTCGAGCGGATCCGGGCCGAGGGCGACGCGCGCGGCTACGACGCCCAGAAGGACGAGTGGGTCGACATGTTCAAGGCGGGGATCCTCGACCCCGCGAAGGTGACACGCTCGGCGCTGCAGAACGCCGCCTCGATCGCCGGGATCATCATCACGGCCGAGAGCGCGGTGGTCGAGAAGCCCGAGGAGGAAGAGCCGGCGGCCGCGGCCGGTGCCGGCCACATGCACTAGGCCGACACGGTGCGAGCACTCGTCACCGGTGCCGCGGGGTTCATCGGCTCGCACCTGTGTCGCCGGCTGGTCGCCGACGGTCACGAGGTGGTCGGGCTCGACGACCTGTCCGACGGCAAGCTCGAGAACCTGGCGGACGTGCCCGAGGTGCGGTTCGTGGAGGGCGACCTTCGCGACGAACACACGGTGGTGGAATCGGCTCGCGGGTGCGCGGTCGTCTTCCATCAGGGGGCCATGCGATCGGTCCCGCGCTCGATCGTGGAGCCCGAGAAGACGACCGACGTCAACGTCCGGGGGACGCTGAACGTGCTCCTCGCGGCGCGCGAGGGACCGGCGTCGGTCGTCTTCGCCTCGTCGTCGTCGGTCTACGGCGACCGCGACACGTTCCCGCTGCAGGAATCGATGTCCCCGCTGCCTCGGTCCCCGTACGCGGCGAGCAAGCTGGCGGGCGAGGCGTTCTGCCGGTCGTGGTGGTCCTCGTACGGCGTGCCGACCGTCGCGCTCCGGTACTTCAACGTCTACGGTCCCGGCCAGGATCCGGCGAACGCGTACGCGGCGGTGATCCCGCTGTTCACGCTCGCCTGTCTGGCGGGGACCGCGCCCGAGATCCACGGTGACGGCGAGCAGTCGAGGGACTTCACGTTCATCGACGACGTCGTCGAGGCGAACCTGCTGGCGGGGCGAGCCCCCGAGGGCGCTCGCGGGACGGTGCTGAACGTCGGCGGGGGACGGGAGCCGACCTCGATCAATCAGATGCTGGCGATCGTCGCACGGCTCACGGACGCCAGGCCCGAACCGGTCCACGTCGAACCCCGCGCGGGCGACGTTCGCAAGACGGAGGCCGACGTCTCGCTGGCGAGACGACTGATCGGCTATGAGCCCGAATTCGACATCGAGCGCGGGCTCGAGCGGACCGTCCAGTGGTTCCGCGGAACCGACGCTTGACGCCGTCAGGAGGACGCTGGTTGCGGCTCGGTTTCCCCGTCGTTGTCGGCGAGCGCATCGCGCATCCGTCGATAGAGCTCCGCGACCGAACCGCTCGCCGATCCCGCCAGGATCTCCAGGTCGCCCGACCGCAACGAGATCCGGTCCGGGTCTGCGGGTCCGCGCATCGTGAGCACCTCTTCGATGTAGCCGGCGAGGAGGGTGCGGAGTTCTGGCGGGAGCCGCTCCAGCGAGGACAGATCGACCTCGACCGGCGCCGCTTCGGCCGGGTGGAGACCGGCTGCGAGCAGCCGTTCCGGACGGACCCCGTAGACGTCCGCCAGGGCGCACATGCGTTCGACCGAGATCCGGCGCTCTCCGCGCTCGTACCCGGCGATCCCGGAGGGGGTGAACCTGCCCTGCGACCGCCGGCTCGCCTCTCGGAGGCTGAGCCCGCGCTCCTCGCGTGCTCGCCGGAGGGCTCTCCCCAGGTCACGCGTGACGTGCTTCCCCACGATCACCCCCTCGCATCGGCGACTGGGGGGCCGGGGACATCATGCTGTATCTCGAGGCTCGGCGGAATCCTGTCCCCCGCGTAGTCCTCGTACGGCGCGCCTCGTAGTTCCCTCGACGTAAGCCCGATTGACAAGTGCGCGCTCCGTGTTCGACACTTGGGCGTCCCCCCGAAAGGGAACCTTACGGCCTCCTTCGGGCCGACAGTGGAACGAGGAAGGAAAAGATGCTGGAAGAGGGTTCCCTTCGAGATGTATCCGAGCGCATCCCCGACCGGGCTCGGACCCCCGCCGCGCGTGTCGAGCAGGCCGACCTCAAGGCGCTGAACGGACACCACGCGATCGGGCAGGTGCGGATGGCCGAGCGCGCTCGCCGGTCGATCGGGGGGCCGGAGGCCGAGCTTCGGCGCTCCGCCGCCGCGTGCGCACACTGGATCCGCTCCGCGGTCGGCGAGGGCTCCGCGACGGTCCGGGTCGCGGTTCCCGATGCCGCCGGGCGGCTGCGGGTGATTGCGTGCGACGGGCAACACGAGGGGCTGGGTCGGATGCGTTCCTCGCGTCGCAGGACGGTGTTCCTGACCGGGGAAGCGATTCACGTCCCCATCCAAGGGTCACCGGGCCTCGCGCTCGGGATCTTCCCGATCGTGCAGGACGACGACGTGCTCGGCGTCGTCGAGATCGTCGCCCCGACCGACAGGATCGTCTGGCGCGAGGAGGTCGTGCGTGCCCTCATCGGGCAGTCGGCGCTCGTCTTGGATACCGCGCTCGTGCGGTCGCAGACCGAGCGAGCGCTCGCTGGGATGACGGCGATCTCGCGGCTGGCCCCGGAGCTACTGGAGGCGAAGACGGCGACCGAGGCCGTCCGCGTCACGGTCGGCGTGTGCTTCGACTACCTGGCGGTTCCCATCGCCGGTCTGCTGCCCGATCGCGACGGATGGGGTTGGTTCCTCGCGGGGACCGGTGGTCTCGGCTCGAGGAGACGGGCGGAGCTGCGCGCCGCCCTCCGGACCCGCGACGACGAGCTCGAGCGGCACCGCGCGCCGGTCGCGACCTTGCGACGACGGTTCCGGGAGATCACCGGATGCGGAGAGGTCGCCGTCCTTCGGGCCGGGGGTGCGACGCTCCTCGTCGGCGACGCGCAGGAGTCGCAGGTCGAGTTCCTCGATCGGGCGGAGTCCATGTTGGGGGCCGCGCTGGCCCAATCGAGCGTCAACCGTCGGTCGCGAGCGCGGAACCAGGCGCGCGACCTGGGGATCGCGCTCACGGCGCACGAGCTGAAGGGCCCGCTGGTCGGCGCGCGCGCCGCGATCGAACGGGCCTACGAGACGCACGCCGGTGACGAGGGCCGGGAGCTGCTGCGCAGGACCCAGGAGGAGCTGATGCAGTTGGCCGACCTCGTCGACCCCCTGCTCCGATGGTCCGTCGGCACCGAGCCGATCACGCGGGAGCGGACCGATCTCGTGCGTGTCGTCCAGGAGGCGGCGCGGTCCTCCAGCCTCGGGGCGATCGACGAGCGCCTGGTCGTCGAGGCCCCCGATCACCCATTCGTCCTCGGCGATGCCAAGCAGCTGCGGGGCGCGATCTCGAACGTCATCCGCAACTCGCTCGCGTACTCGCCGCCCGCTACTCCGGTGACGGTCCGCGTCGCGATCGAGGGACGGATGGCGGGCGTCGAGGTGACCGACCGGGGGCCCGGCGTCCCGCCGACGGAGCGCCAGCTCGTATTCGACCCGTTCGAGCGAGGCGGGTCGGGCAGGGCGGCTCGCCGAGGCCACGGGCTCGGGCTGTTCATCGCTCGCCGGGTGCTCGAGGCGCACGGCGGCTCGATCGGCCTGCGGTCCACCCGGTCGGGGGCGAGCTTCCGACTGGAGCTGCCGATCCTCGAGGGAAGGAGCGAACGATTCGCGTCCTGATCGTCGACGATCACGCGCTCTTCGCGGACGCGATCACGCCCGCCCTGGAGGCGGAGGGCATCCGGGTGGTGGCCGTGGCCCCGACCGCGGAGGACGCGTTCGTCGCCGTGGAACGCGACCGTCCAGACCTGATCCTCATGGATCTCGGCCTCCCGGATCAGAGCGGCCTCGCCGCCGGCAAGGCCATCCTCGAGCGCTTCCCCGATGCGAAGATCCTGGCGCTCACCGCCCGCAACGATCACTGGGCCGTCGAGGAGGCGCTGCAGATCGGGTTCCACGGCTACGTCACGAAGAACACGGCGGTGGAGGAGTTCGTCCAAGCGGTGCGAACGGTCTCCGCGGGTCAGGTCGTGTTGCCGCGTCGACTCAGCTCGGGCAACGGTCGTTCGGAGGATGAGAACGCCGCCCTGATGGCCGAGCAGCTCACCCCGAGGGAACGCGAGGTGTTGACGCTCCTCGTGCAGGGGGCGAGCGGAGACGCGATCGCTCGACCCCTGGGGATCAGCCCGAACACGGTCCGGACCCACGTCCAGAGCATCCTCACGAAGCTCCAGGTGCACTCGCGCCTGGAGGCGGCGGCGTTCGCCGTCCGCCACCATCTCGTGAGCGATCCGGTCGGGCCGGCTCGTTCCTAGGATCTGGCGGGTCGCGCCCGTGCACCCGGATCCTCCCGCGAGCGGCGTAGTGCGGATGCCCACCCCGCACCCGTCATCCTGCGTAGCGGACGTGGACGCGAGGGCGCAAGAAGCCGGCTCGCCGGACACGAGCGCCGGTCGTCGTGCTCGCAGACACGGTGCGTCTCATCCGTTCGTACTACCCGGTCTACGTTGGAGGGCGCGTGCCGACCAGTCGTCTCGCCCGTACCCTGTGCCGCACGCCTGTATGGACGGAGCAGGAAATCATGATGGCGAACGGTGATCGGAAGATCCGGCTCCTCATCGCCGAGGAGCAGTCGCTGTTCCGCGAGGCCGTCCGAGTGGTCCTGGAGCGAGAGTCGGACATCGAGGTCGTCGCCGAGGCTCGTGATGGGCTGCAGGCGGTCGCGGCGGCACGGCAGACGCAGCCGGACGTGGCGATCGTCGACGCCGGTCTGCCCAACGGCGATGGGTTCCGCGTCACGGCGCTCATGAAGTCTGCTGTTCCCGGATGCAAGGTCCTCGTGGTGTCGGCCGAGGAGGAGGAGCGGTCGCTCGTCGCGGCGTTCGAGGCCGGCGCGAACGGCTACCTGACGAAGACGAGCCCGCTCGCCGACCTCATCAGCGCGACGAGGGCGATCCACGACGGCGACACGCTCGTCCCTCCGCGGATGCTCGGCACGCTCATCGCGCGACTCACGCGCCGGCGGACGGAGCAGGACGAGGCGCTCCGGCGAGCCTCGCGTCTCACCCGCCGTGAGCGCGAGGTCCTCGCGCTCCTTGCGGATGGCGCCGACAACGACGCGATCGCGCAGGCCCTCGTGATCAGCCCGCAGACGGCGCGGACGCATGTGCAGAACGTGCTCGGCAAGCTGGGCGTCCACTCGCGGCTCGAGGCCGCGGCCTTCGTGCGGCAGAATCGGATCGTCGAGGAGCTCGTGGGCGCCGAACGGTAGGCACCGGGTCACACGACCCGGTCGAGGTCCTTCGAACGCAGCAGTCCGTGCGCGGATGCGAGCCGCATGAGCTCGAGCCGGCTGTGGACCCCGAGCTTGCGATGGAGGTTCTGTTGATGCGTCCGCACGGTGTGCTCGCTCACACCCAGACGATCCGCGATCTCCGCCTTCGTGAGGCCGTCCACGAGGTCGGACAGGATCCGCCGTTCGCGTCGCGTCAGCGTCCGCAGGAGCGCGATCCCCTCGCGGTCGAGTCCGTCCGGTGCCGATCCGGGGCTGCTTGCGCTCGGGCCAGCGGTCCGCTCGAGCGCCTCGAGGACCTCGGGTGCGGTCGCCGACCGTGGGAGGACCTCGGCTCCGTCCACGGGGGTGCTGCCCAGGACCGTGACCGAGACGAGCGGCCACCGCCTGTGGATCTGCCGGACGAGCGCCCCGGGCCGGTGTCGGTCGAGGCCCTCGAGCACGAGCATCGCGCCGGGGACCGATCGCGAGATCGTCACGAGCGCCTGCAGTTCGTCGGCGGCCGGCAGGACCGCCCATCCGTGCCGTTCCAGGTACGCGGACGCGGACTCGCGGAACAGTCGGTCCGAGCAGACGAGGAGCACGGTGCGTTCGTCGGAGCTCACCGGGGAGGCAGCTCCGGACCACGGATGTGGAAGACGCCGACGGCGCGGCTCGGATCGTCGGCCGCGAGGGCGACGCGGGCCGCCTGCGCCCTGCTGTGCACCTCGAGCTTGCGAAGGATGTTACCCACGTGGGTCCGGATCGTATGCGCGGACAGATGCAGCCGTTTCGCGATCGCGGCATTGTCCAGGCCCGCCGCGAGCAGATGCAGGACCTCGCGCTCCCGGTCGGTCAGACGTTCCAGCCCGTCGCTCTCCGGACCTTCGCGTGCACGCGCGGCCGCGGCCTGCCGGAGGCTCTCACCCAGCCGGCTCGGCTCGACCACGAACCGGCCATCGACCGACCCGGCGAGCAGCGGGACCAGCTCGGAGATCCCCAGGTCGTGCCCGAGGACACCCGTCGCCCCCGCGGTGGCCGCCTCGAGCAGCAGGTTGCCAACCGGTCGACGGGTGAGGATGACGACGTTCGCGTGCCCTCGCAACCGGCGAACCTTGCGAGCCACCGTTTCCGGTGCGGCGTCGGAGCCCGAGAGCACGATGTCGGGAGCGAGGGAGGTGGCCATCTGGACCGCCGCTCGTTCGTCGGTGGTCCACCCGACGACCTGGATCCGATCGTCGAGATCGAGCGCGGTGGCCAATGACTCGCTGAAGAACGGCTCTGGATCGACGATGAGGACCCGAGGAGCCACTTGGGTATAGTACGCGCCGCCTGCCAGCAGGAACGCATGCAACGAGGAGGGGAGCTGTGACGCCGCAGACGCGCGCACGCAACCACTGAGAGGAAACCCTCGAGCGCCTAGGTTGGGTTGCCAGCGATCGGTATTCGGTCGAGGGCACGGAGTTCGCGGTACGTTCGACGGACCCCGCGTTCCTCGAACTGCTCCGCGTGCCCTTGCAACGGTTCCTGGACCCGGACGCGTCCGACGAGCTGCGCTTCTCCGCCGACTGCGGGATCCAGCGAACGCTCGCCGGCGGCAAGCAGGTCCGCGCGCGCCAGCGGCTGTTCGTCGGCGGCCTGAAGATCTACGAGGGGTACGCGCCGGACGAGATGGCGGGACGGTTCGATCTCCGGCGTCCGTGACATCGCGACGCGCTCCTCGAACGAGTTCGTCCGCATCCGGGCGGGCGGGGTGGTCGTGGACGGCCGTGCGCTGATCCTGCCCTCGGTCCCCGCGCCCCACCTCCCCGCGCTGGTAGCCCTCCTCGTGCGGTCGGGCGCCGGGTACCTGGGGGACGAGATCGTGAACATCGACCCGGTCATGCGCCGGGTGCACGGCTCGTCGATCCCGTTGCTCCTCGCGGAGAGCGATCTCGCGCTCTTCCCGGAGCTGAGCCGTTCGCCGTCGTCGAGACGCCGGCGAGCGCGCGAGGACGGCGCGAGGGAACCCCGGCGACCCGTGCGTCTCGAGGAGCTCGGGGGACGCCTGGCCGAGCCCGCGGATCCGGGCGGGGTGGTCTTCCCGACGTTCGAACCGGGGAGCCCGACGGAGCTCCGGCCCATCGGGGCGGCCGAGGCGCTCTTCCGGTTCACGCAGGCGGGTCTCAACCTCCACATCTGGGCGGACCGAGCGTTGCTCGTGTTCCAAGAGGTGCTCCGGAACGCCCACGTCGCCGAGCTCGTCGTCGGATCGCTTCCCGATGCTGCCCGGCTCCTGCTCGAGCAGACGGTTCCGGAGGGAGGTGGGTCGGCTGGCTGAAGAGCCACGCGCGCATCGGCATCCATCGGGCGGCTGAGGCGACGAGTTCGACCCAGGTTGGGTCGCCACGGATCACTACCGGATGCTCTCCACCTCGTACACGATCCGCTCGGTGGACGAGGGTTTCTCGGCCGCGCTCGGCTGGCATCTCGCGCCGTTCCGGCGACCGTACGGCGACCACCACGCGGTGTCGGTCGATCTGTTCGTGGACGAAGAGGATGAGGACATCCAGCCGCCACCTCGATCGCTCTATCGGGGTGGTCTCCTCCGGTACCGGCACGCTCAGAACGAACGTCTGTTGGCGCACGCCGTGTGGGATCTGCACGCGACCGTCCCGAAGGGGTCGCGAGACTACCTGTTCCTGCACGCCGGAACCGTCGCTCGTGATGGCCGAGCCCTCGTGCTGCCGGCCGCGATGGACGCCGGGAAGTCCTCGCTCGTGGTCGCGCTGTTGGAGCTCGGGTTCGGATACCTGTCCGACGAGCTCGGCGCGATCGATCCGGTCACCGGGAGGGCCTACCCCTTCCCGAAGCGGATCAGCCTGGACGAGGATGCCCTCGAGCACTTCGGGGGCCTGCGCGAGCGGCTCGTCGACCGGACCGAGGGCCGCGTCTCGCTCCCGCAGCGCTACGTTCGACCGGAGGACCTGGGCGCAGGCGTCGCCGAGGCGGCGCCGCCATCATGGATCGTCTTCCTCGGGTTCGAGCGATCGGGACCGCCGCGACTGGAGCCGGTCCCGCGAGCCGACGCCGTTCGCCGGATGGCGACGAACTGCTTCAACCTCTACCGATACCAGGACCGTGGCGTCGTGCTGCTCACGCGGGTCGCGCAGGAGGCGGAGGCCTTCGAGTTGCACGGCGGCACGCCTCGGGAACGGGCAGCTCTGCTCGCGGAACGCTTGACCTGAGGTCGGTACGAAAGGAGTGCCGCTCTACGCCGATCTACAGCGGGCCGGTGTAGGTGGCGACGCCCTGCTGGTCGGGGCTGCAGACGAAGTTCCCCGGCTCGCACAGACCCGGGTTCGCGCAGGGGTTCTCGCTCCCCGTTCCGGGCGGGCAGTAGGTCGTGCAGGGGCCGGCCACCTGGTTCCGGCCGTTCGACTGACCGCCGCACTGGTTGCCGCCGCACACGCTGGCGCACGCTCCCATGCAGCCGCCGTTCGGGCCGGTCGAATGGGCACACCCATCCTCGGTCGGAGGAGGTGGGGTCCCTTGGGCCTGAGCGAAGGCCGGGGTCGCCGCCACCGTCTGGATCACCGGGGCTGCCCACGCTGCGGCTGCGGTGGTCACCGCAGCCTTCCGAAGGAAGTCGCGCCTGTTCAGATCCTGGCGATCCCGGTTGCTCATCCAGTGGGTCCTTCCGTCCGGAGGACACGTCGCACAGGCGTCGTGCCGCTGGGCCATGATACGGACTGCGTTGCCGCTCGGCGATACGCACTCGTGCGTAGTTGCCGGCGCATCGGCTCGGGTCCGCGTCCCAGCGAGTCGCCACGTCGATCGCCTCGGTTCGCGATGTCTTCCGGCGCCCTACGACATGGGGCGTAGGTCATCGATCCCGCTCCGAGAAGAGGTTCCGTCCGTCCTGGACGAGCTCGAGCGCGTCGAACTCGGCGATCACCTCGGCGACCTGGCTCCGGATGGTCGGTTCGTCGAGCCCGTACTCGGCCGCGATGTCCCCGGCGAGGTCCGCGACGGATCCCGTGCCGTCGCACAGCTGCCAGATCAACGTCGCGGACGGGTTCAGGTGGTGGACGAGGCTCGACGATTCGTCGAACAGGATGAACCCGTCGCCCATGTCGATGTCGAGCACGCCTTCACGGCGTCGCGGACGGTAGTCGTCGGGAACGGTCACGGGCGTCCGGGGGACGTTCGTACCCACATCGATGGCGATCGGAGTGTCGGCAGTGGCACCGTCGTCCTCCCGGAGAGAGCGCTCGTACCGACCGCTTCCCTCGAGGTCCTTCATGCAGCCTGAGTGTCGGGGGGCGGGCCGCGTGGCGCATCCGCCGTTCATCGTAGATGTCCCGGTGGGGCGGGCTCGGGCATCCCCTTACGCGGTTCGGCGTAGCGAAGTTACGCACCGTGATTGATGAGGGGTGCAGGACGCGTGCCTATGCTGCGGGTCTTCGAAGCAACCGGGGAGGTTCGGCATGGCGAACGGGCGCGGTCGGCGGGCGAGGCACGACGGGCTCGCGACGTCGGTGTCGCGGCGTGTTCGCCGCAACGTCCCGCTCGCGCTCCTCGATCTGGCGGTGGTGTTGCCGGCCTACCTGGGTCCCCTCGTCCTGCGGTTCGACGGACGCGTTCCGGATACGTACTGGACCTACTTCTGGCTGTTCATCCCCGTCGTTGGGCTCATCCACCTGACCGCGAACCACATCTACGGGCTCTACGGGCAGATGTGGCGGTACGCGAGCGTCCAGGAGGCGCGCCGGGTGGCGATCGCGGCCCTCGTCGGCGGTGGTTTCGTGATCGGCGTCAACGCGGCAGTCGGCTGGCTGTGGGAGCAGCCGATGCCCCGGTCGGTCGTGATCATGGGTTCCGTTCTGTCGCTCATCGGGTTCGGCGCGATCCGCTTCCAGAGCCGGCTGTTCGCGTTGCGCCGTCGTTCCGTCGGGCCGAACCCCGGGCATCGGGTCCTGCTCGTCGGCGCCGGTGCCGCCGGCTCGATGGTCCTGAAGGACATCCTCGAGAACCCCTCCGTCGAGTTAGAGCCGGTCGGGTTCGTCGACGACGATCCACGGAAGATCGGCCTCGCCCTCCACGAGGTGCCGGTGCTCGGCGACCGCTCGGCGATCCCCGCCCTCGTCGACCGACTCGACGTTGAGGAGGTGCTGCTGGCGATCCCCTCCGCCACCGGGGAGCAGGTTCGTGAGGTGGCCGCCGTGTGCGAGGAGGCCAACGTCATGCTGCGCGTCCTCCCGACCGTCCAAGAGGTCGTCGACGGGAAGATCTCGGCCAAGGACATCCGCGACCTCCAGATCGAGGACCTCCTCGGTCGCCAGCAGGTGACCACGGACCTGGAGTCGGTCGCCGCGACGCTCCGTGGGCGTCGGATCCTGGTCACCGGAGCGGGAGGTTCGATCGGCTCCGAGATCACGCGGCAGATCGCCGAATTCGAACCCGCCTCCATCATCGTGTTGGACCACGACGAGACCCATCTGCACGACGTCGTCCTGCAGGTCGACGACGGAACGGTGGTCATCGAACAGGTGCTCGCCGACGTCCGCGATCGCGACCGGATCTTCGGCGTCTTCATGCACCACCGCCCCGAGATCGTCTTCCACGCGGCCGCGCACAAGCACGTGCCCGTCCTGGAGCGTTTCCCGGAAGAGGCGGTGCTCACGAACGTGATCGGAACCGCCAACGTCGCGGATGCGGCCGTCGCGGCCGGGGTGACGCGATTCATCCTGATCTCCACGGACAAGGCGGTCCGCCCCGTCAGCGTCATGGGCGCGACGAAGTGGTTCGCCGAGCAGATCGTGCGGAGCATCCACGGGATGGACTGCGTGTTCTGCGCCGTGCGGTTCGGCAACGTCCTGGGGAGCCGCGGAAGCGTGATCCCGACGTTCCTCGAGCAGATCCGGCGGGGAGGCCCGGTCACGGTGACCGCTCCCGACATGGCCAGGTACTTCATGAGCGTGCAGGAGTCGGTCCAGCTGGTCCTGCAGGCGGCCGCGCTGTCCGAGGGCGGGGAGGTCTTCACCCTCGAGATGGGGGAGCCCGTGAATATCATGGGCCTAGCGCGCAAGCTGATCCTGCTCTCGGGCCGGGTCCCGGGCCGCGACATCGAGATCGAGTTCGTCGGCGCCCGACCGGGGGAACGACTGATCGAGGAGCTCGTGAACCCCGACGAGCATCCGGTCGCGACGACGCACCCGGGGATCGTGATGTCGCGGCCACCCGTTCCCGACCGCCCCTCGTTGCGGGGCGCGCTGCGTGAGCTCGAGGCGCTGAGCACCGCGGGCGAACGCACGGAGCTAGCGGCTCGCGTCAAGTCGTTCGCGGAGGACTTCCCCCGAACCGCGGTGGTGGTTCCGTGAGGCCCCGCGTGATCGTCGTCGCCCACCGCGAGGGCATGGTCGCCGAGGGCATCGCGGCCGCGCTCGCCCAGTTCCCCGCGATCGTGCCGGCGGGCGTGGCCTCGTCGGCGGCCGAGGCGGAGGCGCGGGGTCAGACGGCGGACGCCGTGGCGCTCGACGAGCGCCTCCCCGGGGCGGACACCTCCGCGATCCGGCTCCGGCGTCGGGGCGTCCGGGTGGTCATGCTGGGCGGTCCCTCGAACGACGTCGATCCCGACGTGGACGAGGGCGGGGTCCGCGTCTCGACCGCGGCGCCGGTCGCGATGCTCGCACGGGCGCTCGTGCCGGGGTTGCCGAACGGTGGACCGCCTCGCGCGGGTCTGACGACCCGGGAGCGGCAGATCCTCGGTCTCGTGGCCCGCGGCCTCGCGGCGAAACAGGTCGCGCGGCAACTCGGGATCAGCGCGAAGACCGTCGAACGGCACAAGACGAGGATGTTCTCCAAGCTCGGCGTCGCCAACCAGACCGCGGCGGTCAACCTCGCGGTCACGACGGGACTCGTGAAGGAGCCCACGTGGGCATGATGGACGTGCTCCGAGCGGTCCGCCAGCACTGGCTGATCGTCGTCTCGTGCGTGTTCGTCGCCGTCGCCGCCGCGTGGTTCACGCGCGCCGACGAGAGCGAGGCGGCCCAGACCGAGACCTGGGAGGCGGACGTCATCCTCGCGGCATCGCTCCAGAACCCGGCGCTCGGGATCAGCACGACGGAACCGGAGGCGGTCCGGGAGTTCGTGTTCCTCTACGAGGTCGCCGAGCGGGCCGCGCAGCGGCTCGGCTACGAGGGAGACCCGCGCGACCTCATGGCCCAGGTGTCGGCGGGCGTCGACGCCGAGTCGGGCTTCGTCACGATCACCGCTTCCGGGCCGGACGCCGAGAGCGCCGAGGAGCTCGCGGATGCGTTCGGAACCGCGGTGATCGGGTTCCTCGGGGAGCTTCGGACGGAGACGACGGGTCCCTACATCGCACAGCTGGAGGCACAGATCGAGTCGCTGATGGAGAGCGATCCCGACTCGGTGCTCATCGCTCAGTTCGAGAACCAGCTCCAGGCGTTGGCCGTGGCGCAGTTCGACCCCGGATACGGGCGGATCGATGCGGGTCCCGCGCGGATCGCGCCGGATCTCGGGTTCCAGCCGCCCCGCAGCTTCGCGGTCCGCGCCCTGATCGCGGGACTCCTCGGCCTGGCGATCGGGCTCGGGATCGCGATCCTGCTGGCACGGGTCGACACGCGGATCCGTTCGAAGAGCGTCGCGGAGCAGGGGTTCGCGCTGCCGGTCCTCGCGGAGATCCCACAGATCCCGCGGAGCCAGCGCGACACGATCGTGTCCGCCACCGAGCCAACCTCGCTTCCGGCCGAGGCGTTCCGGCTGCTCGGGACCGAGGTCGCCCGCTGGTCGATCAAGAACGGCAAGGTGGGGGCCGCGCTCGTTCCTCGAACGAGCCGAGGGCCCTGCTGGTCACGAGCTCGGGTCCGTCCGAGGGAAAGACGACCGTGGCCGCGAACCTCGCCGTCGCGCTCGCGGAGACGGGGAAGCGGGTCATCGTGCTCGCGTGCGACTTCCGCCACCCCGACGTCCACCGGTTCTTCGGCGTGCCGAACGACACCGGCCTCGTCGACGCCCTGAGCACCGCGAACGGCCGGCCGCTGCTCGCCGAGTGCACGTGGGACACGCCCCACGAGAGCGTGCGGGTCGTGCCGAGCGGACCGGCGAGGGAGACGCCGAGCATGCTGCTCAGCTCGGAGCACATGCGAGCGGCCGTCGCCGAGGCGAAGGCCGTCGCGGACATCGTCGTGCTGGACTCCGCCCCGATCCTGGCGGTGAGCGACGCGGCATATCTCTTGCCGTTCGTGGACGGCGTGCTCGTCGTCGCGCGGGCGGGATGGACGCGGCCCGAGATCGCGGCGCGCACGACGGAGGTCCTCGAGCGCCTCGGGGCCCCGATCCTCGGCGTCGTGCTGAACGCGGCCAAGGAGATCCCCGTGCCGTCCGGCTACCACGCGTACGTGCGTGCGCGCGAGGACGGGGATGCGGGGAATCCCCACCTATCGCGTCCCTCCTCGGAGGACTAACCTCTAGGATGTCGGACCTACTTGCGTCCGAAGGCGGCGTGGTTCGGGGCCTCCTGCGGTACACGGACTGGTGGCAACCGTCGACCTCGTCGGTGATCGAGGTCGGGCACGCTCGCCGCACGCGGAGCGGACACGACGGTCTGCATCCCGGTCTCGTCGACTCCCTGGACGAGCGGTCCGAGCTCCGTCGGCGCTTCCTGCTCCTGCCCGAGCGCGACCGTCTGGTCCTGATCCTGTGGTACCTGCGAGAGCTCGCCGTCGGCGACATCGCGCAGGAGCTCGGCGATCTCGAGGCGGCAGTGCTTCCGCCTCCGAGGGAGCGCGATCCGCCGGATCGTGCAACTGGGCGATCCGCAGGTCGCGGCATAGCGGCCGGCGTCACATCGGCACGAGCATCGATCCGGAAAGGAGCGTTCGCATGAACGCCGATCGCATCCGCGGCTTCATCCAGACCGAGATCCTCTTCGACGACGACTCCGTCGCCCTCACGAACGAGACGCCGTTGCTCGACGGGGTCCTCGACTCGCTCGGACTCATGCAGCTCGTCGCGTTCCTCGAGGAGGAGTTCGACATCGAGGTGCAGGACGAAGAGGTGACCGTCGAGCACTTCCGGACGATCGCGGACATCGAGAACCTCGTGAACTCCCGGGTCGCGCAGCAGTGACGGTGTCGGCCCCGTCGGTCGTCGAGTGGGTCACCCCCGAGCAGTCGGAGTTCTTCGAGGCCGTGACCCGGTTCGCGCGGACGCTTCCGGACGACACGCGCGAGCGGGATCGGAGCGCGGAGTTCTCGCGCGAGGCGTGGGACCGCTGCGGTGCGTTCGGGATCCAGGGGTTGCCCGTCCCGCAGGACCTGGGGGGCGGCGGAGCCGATGTCGTCACGACGATGCTGGCGCTCGAGGGACTCGGGTACGGCTGTCGCGACAACGGGCTCGTGTTCTCGATCAACGCGCACCTGTGGACGAGCGTGATCCCCCTGTGGCGGTTCGGGTCCGAGGAGCAGCGCGCGAGATGGCTGCCGGGTCTGTGCTCGGGAGGGCTGATCGGGTGCCACGCGATCACCGAGCCCGAGGCGGGGTCCGACGCGTTCGCCATGCAGGCGACGGCCCGGCGCGTGCCGGGGGGGTACACCCTGGACGGACGGAAGGTCTTCATCACGAACGCGCCGATCGCGGACGTCCTCATCGTGTTCGCCCGCACCTCCGAGGGGATCGGACCCTTCGGGATCACCGCGTTCCTCGTCGAGCGCGGAACGAGTGGGTGCTCGGTCGGTCGGGAGTTCGACAAGATGGGCCTGCGGACCTCGCCGATGTCCGAGGTCATCCTCGAGGACTGCTCCGTGCCGGAGGAGTCGATCCTCGGCGAGCGCGGACGTGGGGGCGAGATCTTCCAGGAGTCGATGCGGTGGGAGCGCGCCTGCATCATGGCCAGCCAGGTCGGGCTCATGCGCCGGACCATGGAGAGCTGCGCGGAGTACGCGCGCCAACGTCGCCAGTTCGGGCAACCGATCGGCAAGTTCGGGTCCATCGCCGACAAGATCGCGAACATGCGGATCGCGGTCGACGCTGCCCGCGCGCTCGTGCTGCGGGTGGGCTGGCTCATGGATGCGGGCAGGGACGCCACGGTGGAAGCCGCGGTGGCCAAGGCGTTCGTGAGCGAGGCGAACGTCCGAACGCAACTGGACGCCGTGCAGATCCATGGGGGGTACGGGTACATGACCGAGGTCGAGATCGAGCGGTCGCTGCGCGACGCGGTCGGCGGCACGATCTATTCGGGGACCTCGGAGATCCAGCGTCGCATCATCGCGCGCGACCTGGGGCTCTGACGATGGCGCGCGGCGTGGTCGGGGTTGCGAGCGCGAGTGGCGCCGGAAGGTCGGGCGATCTCGGCGTGAGCTTCCTGCTGCATCAGCTCCTCGATGACGCGGCGAGGGAACGCCCCGAGCACCCCGCCGTGCGCTGCGAGGGGGACGAGCTCACGTACGCGGAGCTCGCGGGCGCGGCGAACGGGCTGGCGCGGACGCTGCTCGACGCGGGCATCCGTCCGGCGGACCGCGTCGGGATCCACCTGCCGAAGCGCGTCGAGACCCTCGTCGCCGTCTACGGCGTCTTGAAGGCGGGAGCCGCCTACGTGCCGCTCGATCCGAAGGCCCCCGCTCCGCGCGTCGCGATGGTGGCGCAGGACTGCGCGATCTCGGCGCTCGTCACGACGCCCGGACGCGCGACGGCCCTCCTGTCACTGATGGATGGGCCACCGCCCCGCCTCGTGGTGCTGGCCGACGACGGGTCCGAGGCCGGCCGGCTGCCGTCCGCCGTGATCGACTTCGACTCGGCCTCGCGTCCGGCGAGCGATCCCGAGGTCCCGGTGATCGACGCCGATGTCGCCTACATCCTGTACACCTCGGGCTCGACGGGTGTTCCGAAGGGCGTCACGCTCACCCATCGCAACGCACTGACGTTCGTGGACTGGAGCGCCGCCCGGATCGGCGTCGAGCCCGGCGACCGGCTGTCGAACCACGCGCCGCTGCATTTCGACCTCTCGGTCTTCGACCTGTTCCTCGCCGCCCTCGGCCGAGCGACGGTCGTGCTCGTCCCCGAGGAGATCGCGTTCCTCGGCACCGAGCTCGCCAGGTTCGTCCGGTCGGAGCGGATCACGATCTGGTACTCGGTGCCGACGGCGCTCACGTTGCTCGCGCGGACCGGGCGGGAGCCGGGGGCCTTCCCGGATCTGCGGACCGTCGTCTTCGCGGGCGAGGTCTATCCGACGAGGGATCTGCGGACGCTGCGCCACGTCGTCCCCGACGCCGCCCTGTGGAACCTCTACGGCCCGACCGAGACGAACGTCTGCACCTACCACCGCGTCGACGAGATCCCCGAGGACGACCGGACGATCCCGATCGGGCGCGCGTGCGAGAACACCGAGGTCTTCGCGGTGGACGGATGCGGGTGCGCTGGCCGCAGTGGGCGAACCGGGCGAGCTGTACGTCCGCGGCGCGACGGTGATGCGCGGCTACTGGGGGCGGCCGGACAAGACCGCCGAGGTCCTCGCGCCCAGCCCGCTGCCCGCGCACGCGGGGGAGCCCGTCTATCGAACCGGGGACCTCGTGCGGCTGCGGCCGGACGGCGCCTTCGACTTCCTGGGCCGGCGGGACCATCAGATCAAGAGCCGCGGGTACCGCATCGAGCTCGGGGAGATCGAGGTCGCCCTGCGCGCGCATCCCGCGCTCGCCGACGCCGTCGCGATCGCCGTGCCGCACGACGGCTGGGGCACCGCCATCATGGCGTGCGTCGTTGCGCAACCGCGGAGCGGTGATCGCCTCGAGCGACGTGAAGCGCCACGTGGCCGAGCGGCTCCCCCGGTACATGGTGCCGGCGAGCGTCGAGATCCTGGACGAGCTGCCCCGCACCTCGACGGGCAAGGTGGATCGCCGGCGGTTGGAAGAGCTCGCGGCCGGGTCCACCGCCGTCGCCGGTGCACGCAGCGGATCCGGCGATGGGTCGCAGACGGTCGCCACGAGCTCGTCGTCCGCGCCCGCCGTCGGGCCGAGGGGACGGGGGTGAGCGTGCACGTCCTGTACCTGATCGACAGCCTGGCGATGGGTGGCGCCGAGCGTTCGCTCGCCTCGATGGCGCCGGACCTCGTCGCCGCGGGCGTCCGCCTCGACGTCGCGTACCTGCGCGAGCGTCCGGGCGTGCACGACCTGCTCCGCGAGAGCGGGGCCTCGCTGTTGCCACTGGACGGGCCCGGTGGCCGCGCCGGCGATCTCCGCCGCGTCCGCCGGGTGATCGGCGAACGTCGGCCGGACCTCATCCACACCACGCTGTACGAGGCCGATCTCCTCGGCCGGATCGCGGGCCGGCTGGCCCGGGTGCCGGTCGTGTCGAGCATCGTGAGCGAGGGGTACGGCTCCGCGCACGTGAGCGAGCCCGGGCTCCGCCGGTGGAAGGTGCGGGCGGCGCAGGCCGCCGACGCGGCGACGGCGCGATCGGTCGTCCGGTTCCACGTTCCGGCGGTACACATCGCCGACACGATGGCTCGGCGGCTGCGCGTCCCACGGGGCCGCTTCACGGTGGTCCCAAGGGGCAGGGACCCCGAGGAGCTCGGTCGCCGGTCGCCGGACCGACGACGCGGGGTCCGGGGGCGGCTCGAGGTGGGGGGCGAGGTGCCGCTGATCGTGGCGATCGCTCGGCAGGAGCACGCCAAGGGTCTGGACGTCCTGCTCGACGCGTTCGGTTCGGTGCGATCGGAACGCCACGACGCGCGACTGCTCGTTGCCGGCGCGGCGGGGAACGCGACGGCGCTCCTTCGGGAGCGCGCGACCCGAGCGTGATCAGGACGGCGCGGTCGTCTTCCTGGGAACGCGGGGCGACGTGCCGGACCTCCTGTGCGCGGCCGACGTCTTCGTCCTGCCCTCCCGGCGCGAAGGGCTGCCCGGGGTGTTGCTCGAGGCGATGGCGCTGGAGGCGCCCATCGTCGCGAGCGACCTCCCCGCGGTGCGGGAGGTCTTCGACGGTCGACGACATCGGGCTCCTCGCGCGCGTCGGAGACGCCGGGGGGCTCGCCGCGGCCATCGGCGCGACCCTCGCCGATGCCGAGGAGGCGTCGCGGCGGGCCGAGCGTGGCAGGGAGCGCTTCCTCGACCGGTACACGGCCCAGCGCGCCGCTCGCGGGATGTTCGAGCTCTACGAGCGGGCGCTGTCCGCGGGCGGACGGGCGCGCGGCGGCGCGGAGGTTCGGATCGACGAGCGAGGGGTGACCGAGGGATGAAGGCCAGCTACCTCGTGCGGTTCGACGACCTGTGTCCGACGATGAACTGGACGATCTGGGAGCAGGTCGAACGGCTGCTCGTGGAGACCGGCGTGCGGCCGATCCTGGCCGTCATCCCGGAGAACCGTGACCCGTCGCTCGAGCTCGAGCCCGCGGCGGCGGACTTCTGGGAGCGGGTTCGCGACTGGCAGGCGCGGGGCTGGGCGATCGCGCTGCACGGGTACCAGCACCGCTACGTGTCGGAGGATCCGGGGCTGTTCGGCTGGAACGCACGCAGCGAGTTCGCCGGTCTGGCGTACGAGGAGCAGCTCGAGAAGCTGCGGGCCGGGACGGCGATCTTCCGCGAGCACGGGGTCGTCCCCGAGGCCTGGGTGGCCCCGAACCACGCGTTCGATCGGTCGACCGTCGCGGCACTGCTCGCCTGCGGCGTCGAGGTGGTGAGCGACGGGCTCGCCCTCTCCCCCTATCGGGATCGAGCCGGCACGTTCTGGGTCCCGATGCAGAGCTGGAGGTTCAAGCCGCAGCCGCCGGGCGTGTGGACCGTCTGCCTGCATCACAACCACTGGTCGGCGGACGACGTGGCCGGCTTCGGCCGCGACCTCGAGGAGTTCGCACCCGCGATGACCCATCTCGAGGAGATCTTGGAGCGGTTCGGGGATCGAAGGCGCAGCGTGCCCGACCGCTTGTTCCTGGCGCAACGACGGATGAAACGAGCCTTGCGGGGGCGCACGCCCCGTCGCGTCCGGCGGGCCACGCCCGATCCGCTCGCGAACCGAGAGTCCTAACGGAAGATCCATCCGGTGCCGGCGGATACGCCGGCACCCTGGTTGAAGGAGGACCATCATCAAGACGACCGCGCTGCTCCGCCGCCGGATCCTCGCCCGCAAGGCGAGGATCGGCGTGATCGGACAAGGGTACGTCGGCCTCTCGCTGTCGTGCGCCGCCGCGGAGGCCGGATTCACCGTGTACGGGATCGACGTCGACGACGCTCGCCTCTCCGACCTCCGTCAGGGGACGCTCTCGGTCGCCGGTGTTCGGGAGGAGCTGTACCGGGCCGGCATGGCGAGCGGCCGGGTCGAGTTCACGACCGATCCCGAAGTGATCTCGGACTGCGACATCGTCCTGATCTGCGTCCCGACACCGGTCCGGGACCACGCCCCCGACCTGTCGCACGTCGAGTCGGCGACCGGGGCGGTCGCAGATCACCTCAAACCAGGCGGGCTCGTCGTCCTGGAATCGACGACCTACCCGGGCACGACCGAGGAGCTCGTCATGCCGATCCTGGAGGGCTCGGGTCTGCAGGGGGGACGCGACTTCCTCCTCGCCTACTCGCCGGAGCGGATCGACCCGGGCAACGACGAGTTCGATCTCCGGAACACGCCGAAGATCGTCGGCGGCGTGTCCGCCGAATCGACCGGTGTGGCCGTCCTGTTCTACGGCCAGCTCGTCGACAAGGTCGTTCCGGTCTCGTCGTGCCGAACCGCGGAGCTCAGCAAGCTGCTCGAGAACACCTTCCGCCACGTGAACATCGCGCTGGTGAACGAGATCGCGATCCTGTGTCATGAGGTGGGGATCGACGTGTGGGAGGTCGTGGACGCCGCCTCGACCAAGCCGTTCGGATTCATGACCTTCTACCCGGGCCCCGGCGTGGGTGGGCACTGCATCCCGCTCGACCCGACCTACCTCTCGTGGCAGATCCGACGCGAAGCCGGCCACCAGTTCCGGATCCTCGAGCAGGCCCAGGACATCAACGCGCAGATGCCGACCTACGTCGCGCAGCGGATCGGCGAGGCCCTGAACGACGCGGGCAAGGCCGTGAAGGACGCACGCATCCTCGTGCTCGGCGTGTCGTACAAGGCCGACGTCGGCGACGTTCGCGAATCGCCGGCCCTCCGGGTGATGGCACAGCTGCATCGGCGCGGTGCGGTGCTCGAGTACCACGACCCCTTCGTCGACACCATCAGCGTGAACGGTTCGCACGTGACGAGGACCGAGCTCTCGAGGCCCGCCGTCGAGGCCGCCGATTGCGTCGCGATCCTGACGCCGCACGCGGCGTACGATCTCGACTGGATCGCGAACCACGCGAGCGTGGTCTTCGACGCGCGGAACGCCTTCGGCCCGGACCATCGCGCGAACGTCGTGGTGCTGTGAACGATCGGATCCAGCTCCGGCGATCCCCCGACATGCTCGTTCGCAACGTCGGAGGCGAGGTCCTGTTGACCGCCGCGGGCCACGCGGACATCGACCGGCTCTCGGGCACGGCGGCCGCCGTCTGGCACGTCCTCGAGGTACCGAGGGCACCCGAGGAGGTCACCCGGCTCGTCGCGGAGGCCTTCGGGCAGCAGGAGCAGGCCGTGCTGGCAGACGTCGAGGCGTTCCTGGACGAGCTGCTGCGGCGAGGCTGGGTGGAACGGGCCGCCCGATGACGAAGGCCGCGCACCTGGCGGCGGACGGACCGACGCGAGACCCCGCGCCCGACCCGCTCTCGACGGCCCGGTGGATCGCCGCCTTCGGTGTCCCGGGGAGCGAGGCGGGCGAACGCGCCGTCGCGTCCAACGCCTGGCCGGCGACGATGGCCTGGCTCGGGTCGCAACGGCTGACCGGCCTGGGCGTCGCGGCGCTCGATGCCGGCGCCCTCACGCTCGCAGGCGCGGACGCGGAGCAACTGCTCGAGCGGCACCGCGGAGCGATGACGGTCGCGCTGCAGCTCGAACGCCGCCTCCTCGAGGTGACCCCTTCGCTGCAGGACGCCGGGATCGAGTTCCTGGTCCTGAAGGGCCCGGCCGTGGCGCGGGCGTTCTACCCCGACCCGTCGTGGCGATCGTTCGGCGACCTCGATCTGCTCGTCCGCACGGCGGACTGGCAGGCTGCCTGCATCGCGCTCGCGACGGCCGGGTTCCGGCGCCGGCTCCCGGAACCGCGCCGGGGCTTCGACGAGCGGTTCGGCAAGGCCGCGACCCATCTCGGTCCCGACGGCGTCCAGATCGATCTCCACCGGACCCTGGTGCTCGGCCCGTTCGGGCTCTGGATGGAGCCGGAGGCGCTCTTCGAGGGCACGACGGAGCTCTCGATCGGCGGCCGGGCCTTCCGGCGGCTCGACGACACGAGGGCGTTCCTGCACGCGTGCATGCACGCGGCCCTCGGCTCGCGCCGGGTCCGGTTGGTCCCGCTGCGCGACGTCGCCCAGATCGCGGCGATCGGAGGCGTGGACTGGGCGGAGTTGGACCTGCTCGCCGACCGATGGCGGCTTCGGGCGGTGGTACGGCGCTCGCTGGAGGAGGCCAGGACGGTGCTCGGCGTGGAACCGCCGCCGGTCGCCCGTTCGATCCTCCATGCGAAGATCGACCCACGCGAGCAGCGTGCGTTGGACGCGTACCTCACCGACCGGCGGAGCCGTGGAGGGACCGCGAGGTCGACGCTCCGTGCGATCCCCGGGCTGGGGGCGAAGGCCGCGTACCTGCGGGCCCTCGTGCTGCCCGACCGCGAGTTCGTGAAGGCGAGGGACGGGGGGCGGCGCACCTCCTACCTCCATCGGTGGCTCGTTCCCGTCCGTTGGCTGACGTCGTCGCGCGGACACCGGTCGCGGGGGTAGGCATGTCGGTCCGCGTGCTGCACGTCGTCGCGACGAACGAACGTCGCGGAGCGGAGCTGTTCGCCGTGGACCTCGTCCGGGCACTGCGGAGCGAGGGGTTGGAGCAACGTGTGGCCGTCCTTCGAGCGACGGAGGGTACCGTCGCGAGCTTCGACGCGCCGACCCACGCGCTGGGCGACGGCCGGCCGGGCAGGTTCGGGATCGCGCGGGCCCGGTCGCTGCGCCGGCTGATCCGCGGATGGAGCCCGCAGGTCGTGCAGGCGCACGGCGGGGAGGCGCTGAAGTACTCGGTCCCCGGGGCACTCGGTTCGGGGGTCCCGGTCGTGTATCGCAGGATCGGGTCGGCTCACCCGTGGGTGACCGACGCCGCCAGGCGCCACGTGTACGGATGGCTGATCCGCAGGGCCGACCTCGTGATCGGCGTGTCCGAGGTGGTGCGGAGCGAGACCGTCGAGGTCTACGGCGTCCGGCTCGATCGCACCCTCGTCGTGCCGAACGGTGTCGATCCCGATCGCGTCCGAGCCTCCCGGTCCCGCGAAGCGGTGCGCGCCTCCCTCGGGGTGGGGCTCGACGCGACGATCCTGCTCGCGGTCGGAGCGCTGACGTGGGAGAAGGATCCGCTCGCGCTGCTCGACGTGGCCGGACGCGTGCTCGACGTCGTGCCGGACGCGTCCCTCGTCCTGGCCGGGAACGGACCGCTGCGATCCCGGGTGGGATCGGCGGTGCGATCCGGTCGCCACGCGGAGCGCATCCTGCTGCTCGGGCCGCGGGACGACGTCGGCGATCTGCTCGCGGCGTCGGACGTCCTCGTGCTGTCGAGCCGAACCGAAGGGATGCCGGCTGCGCTCATCGAGGCGGGACTCGCCGGTCTGCCGGTCGCGTCGTTCGACGTCGGCGGGGTCGCCGAGGTCGTGCAGGACGATGTCACCGGCATCCTCGCGCCACCCGGCGATCGCGCGGCGCTGGCCGATGGACTCCTCCGCCTCGCGATGGACCCGGACCTCCGCTCCACGATGGGCCGGGCCGCTGCGGAGCAGATCCAGGGGCGGTTCGACATCGCGACGATCGCACGACGCTACGCGGAGATCTACCGGACGATCGCCGGCGTGTCCGCACCGGGCGCCGACGTCACGGTCAGCTGACGCTTGCGTTCCAGGCGGGAACCGGGGTGCCCGGCTGGTCGAACCGGCGGAGCGTGATGCTGCCGTGCTCCGCGTCCGACACCTGGATCCGAGCATCCGGGTGCGCGGCGGAGTCGACCCAGAACTCGTTCCCCTCATACGTGCAGTCCACGAGCTCGAACCAGTCGGGCTGGCCGCCGTCTCGGGCCGGATCGACCGCGAACCCCGCCCGGAGGTATCCGCGGAACTCGCACCCCTCGAAGCGGACCGGCTTCACCGCCTCGACCGCGTGATGTCCGGTCGTGACCGCGAAGTCGTGGAGGTCGTTGCCGTCGAACACGAGTCGATCGAACGTGACGCTCTCGGTGCTCGCCTCGCTCGCCTGCGCGAGGACCTCGAGCTCCGACACCCCGTTCGCGTACAGGACGCAGTCCCGATACAGGTAGGGGTTGCGGTACGCACCGTGGAGGATCCCGGAACCCCCGTTGTGGTACGCCATGAAGCCGACGACCTCCTGAGGTGTGATCGTGTTCTGCCAGACGTAGGCCCCGAGCACGCGGTTGTTGTGCGCGGCGCAGTCCTCGAACGTCCACGGGTACTTGCCGGCCAGGACCGGGCGCGCCGGCCAGGTGAAGCCGCCCGCCGTGCTGTTCCCCTGCACGCCGACGGCGACGCAGTTCCGCGCGACGTTCGTCCGTCCGGTGCCGAGCAGGAAACCGGAGAGGGCGTACCCTCGCCCAGGTGGATCGCTTCGCACAAGCGAGGCGACGCACCGTTCGAGCAGCAGGTCGTCGGTCGTGTCGATCGGGTCCCACCAGTAGGCGTCCTCGGTCACGTCGTGCGCGACGCAGTCGCGGACGGTGATGCCGTGACTCATGTGCGGCACGAAGGCGTGGTTGCCGCACTCGCGAACCACGACGCCTTCGACGAGGCTCCCACGACTGCCCTCGTGCGACATGTGGAAGTGGAGGCCGTAACGCCCGAGGACGGGCTCCGTCGCGTCCGCTGCCGGCCGGCGTGGGCCGACATGACGGATCTGGACATGGCGGATCGACTGGGGGCTGTTGGACCGGATGAAGACATGGGCGCGGCCCTCGGGCGTCCCTTCGATCCGCACGTTCCGGGTGAGGTTGAGCACTTCGGCGGGCGGGAAGGTCTCTCGGGTCGACGCGATCGCGGGGTGATCGTGGGTCACCGGGTCGGCCAACCCGATCGTCCGTCCGTCGATCGACGCGATCGTTCGGACGTCGAAGGCCTCGGCGTGGCCCTCGGTCGTGGGCGGCGTGGTGGGGGTCAGGACGATCTCGTCGCCGACCTGCCACCCTGCCGGGTCGTCCCGCACCTCGATGGCGTCGTCGCCTGCACGGACATCACCGACGGCGAGGGTCCAGGGCAGTCGGGCCGCGCCGGCCAGGTCCATGCTGCCGTCATCGACCACCCAGAGCCCGACATCGGAGTCGAGGACGTACAACCCTCCGCCCACGAACGCTTCCTCGCTCACCTGCGGGAAGGCGATGCGGTGGTTGACCGCGGGATCGTCTGCCCGAACCGTCAGGCGGCCGCGAACGACGATGTTGCCCGAGCTCTCCAGCGTGACGGAGGTGTTCGGGTCGAAGATCAGATGACCGGTCGGCTCGACGACCACCCCGGCAACGCGGAGGTCCGTCCGCAGGACCACCTCCTCGGTGATCGCCACGATGTCGTTCGGATCGGGGGGTTCCGGGCCCAGCGCCACGGGGTCGCCTCGCCCGGTGCCGGCGGAGGCGGGCGCCGAGTGATCTTCGACGCAGCTCCCCGCGATCAGCGCGACGCTCGTCGCACCGGCGAACTTCAGCACGGAGCGACGGCTGAGGATGGGGGATCCGTGTGCAGGAGTCATCGGTTCGGGGCGGGCCTGCTCGGTGGCCCTACGATACCCGACCCGTCAACGAAGCCCGGATGGAAGCCTTCCGGGCGCCCGGCCGAACGGAGCGAACGCTGACCAGGATCCTGCTCCTCATCAAGGGACTCGGACGAGGTGGTGCCGAGCGCTTGCTCGCGACGTCCGTTCGGCACGTGGATCGCTCGCGCTTCGAGCTCGACGTGGCCTACCTGTTGCCGTGGAAGGACGCGTTCGTGCCCGAGATCGAGGCAGCCGGCGTCACGACGCACTGCCTGGGTGACGGCGGGGGCGTGGGGTGGGTCGCCCACCTCCGGGCCCTGGTCCGCGACCGCCACATCGATCTGGTCCACGGGCATTCGCCGTACGCGATGGTGGGGGCCCGGGTCGCGCTGCCACGGAAGCTCCCACTCGTCTACACGGAGCACAACCTGTGGTCTCGCTACGACCCCGCCACCCGCTGGGCGAACCTCATCACCTACCCGCGCAACGACCACGTCTTCGCGGTCTCCGACCACGTGCGTCGCTCCCCCCGGTACCCCGCCGCGCTGCGGTTCCTGCCGATGCCTCCACTCGAGACCCTGTACCACGGCCCGGACCAGGAGGCGCTCTCGACGGTGGAGCCGGCGGACGGCGTCCTGGAGGAGCTCGGTGTCCCGGACGGTGCCCCGGTCGTCGGCACGATCGGGAACCTGAAGGGGCACAAGGGTCACCACCATCTCCTGCAGGCGGCGACGCTCGTCCGACGCGCCGTGCCGGAGACGCGCTTCGTGCTCGTCGGCCAGGGCCCGGAAGAGGAGGCGCTCCGGGCACAGGCCCGCACGCTCGGCCTGGACGGTACCGTGGTGTTCGCCGGCTACCGAGAGGACGCCCTGCGGATCGCCTCGACCTTCGACGTGTTCGTGCTGTCCTCGCTCCAGGAGGGGCTGTCGATCGCGCTGCTCGAGGCGATGGCGCTCGGGAAGCCTCCCGTCGTGACCCGGGTGGGCGGACTCCCCGAGGTCGTCTCGGACGAGCGGGACGGGCTCGTCGTTCCGGCCGCCGACCCGCGGGCACTCGCCGACGGGATCATCCGCCTGCTCGAGGACCCGCAGACCCGTTCGAACTTCGGGGAAGCCGCGCGACGACGCGCGGACGACTTCGACATCCGGCGAGCGGTGCGGCGCATGGAAGAGGTCTACGGGGAGCTCACCGGATGAGCCGGCCGGCGCGACTCGAGGGATACGAGGTCCGGCCCTACACGCAGGAGGACGAGCCGCGGGTGCTGGAGCTGCTGGCTCGGTCCCTCGGCGGCGGGCCGCTCGGCCAGCGATCGCCCGAGTTCTTCCGTTGGAAGCATGTGGAGAACCCCTTCGGGCCCTCCTTCATGCTCGTGGCGGAGCGCGACGACCGGATCATCGGCCTGCGGGCCTTCATGCGCTGGAGGTTCCGAGCCGCCGGGCGCACCCTCGAGGCGGTCCGTGCGGTCGACACGGCGACCGACCCCGACCACCAGGGGCTCGGCGTGTTCCGTCGCCTCACCACCTCGGCGCTCGAGGCGCTCGAGGGAGAGGTCGACCTCGTGTTCAACACGCCGAACGAGAAGAGCCTCCCCGGGTACCTGAAGATGGGCTGGGAGCCCGTCGGGCGGATCCCCGTGCGCGTTCGGGTGCGGAACCCGGTGCGGTTCGGCAGGGGGTTCCGCTCGCTCCGCGACGCCGAGGCGTCCGAGGCGACCGCTGCGACCGTTCCCCCGAGGGTCGACGCTCCGCTCGCCTCCGAGGGGCTCGGGCCGACCGCGGAGGTGGAGGCGCTCGTGGAACGGACCGGCGCTGATCCGGAGCGGTTGTCCACCCCGCGCGATCACGCGTTCCTCCGGTGGAGATACGGGTCGGCCCCGGGGTTCGACTACCGCGTCGCTGCGCGAGGAGCGAGACGGTCGCCTGGAGGGACTCGCCGTGTTCCGGGTCCGGGCTCGAGGGACCCTGTGGGAGACGAGCCTCGCCGACGTGATCGTCGGTTCGGGGGACGTCGGAACGGCGGCGCGGCTGCTACGGCGCGTGACCCGGGCCGCGTCCGTCGACCACGTGACCGGTCACTTCCCCGAGGGCTCCGAGGCCAGGACCGCCGCCCGCCGGAGCGGCTTCGTCCCGACGCCGGCCGGCGTCACGTTCGTGGTGAATCCGCTGCGGTCCGACCTTCGGCCGGATCCGAGGCGGCTCGCGTCGTGGGGGCTCTGCCTCGGCGACGTGGAGGTGTTCTGATGCGAGAGCGGCGCCCATGACCAAGACGATCCTCGAGCCGGCGATCGCGAACGCGATCGTGAGCGCGCTCCGTGACCCGGGGTTCGCGGCGGGGGTGGCGTTCGGATCCCTCGCGCTCGCGGTCGTCGCGGCGGCAACCCTCGCGATGCTCAAAGGCGGCCGCGACCTCGTCGTCCCGCTCGGCGGGGTGTGCTTCGTCGCGGCGTCCTTCGTCGCGCTGCTGCGAACCGAAGGGATGTCCGACACGCTCACCTGGGGGATCGTCGCGCTCGTCGGCGCCGGAGCCGTCTCGTCGTCGGCGCGCGGTCGACTGCCCGGTGGCGCGGTCCTGTGGGGGTCCGTCCTCGCGGTGCCGGGGGCCTGGCTCGTCGTCCATGCGGAGCCGATCCCGCGGATCGGATGGATCCAGGTGCTGCTCGGTGTGGGGATCGTCGTTGGAGGGCCCCTCGCGAGCGACTTCGATCGGCGGTGGCGGCGGGTCGGAGCCGCGCCGGTGCTGCTCGCGGTCAGCCTCTTCGGCGTCTACGCCACCGTGCCCGACACGGAGCAGGCCCTCGTCGTCCTGGGTGCGTCCCTGCCGCTCGCCCTCCCGGGAGCGGTCGGGTGGCCGCGTGCGATGAACGCGCTCGGGACCGCCGGGGCGTTCGGCGCCGTCGGGCTGCTGGCGTGGACGGTCGGGGCCGGGGGAGCCGCCCGACACAGCGCCATCGTGGGCGGGCTCGCGTGCCTCGGGGTGCTCGTGGTCGAGCCGGTCGGTCGCGCCCTGGCCCGCGGCCGCTCGCGGGTCCTCGGCGCGGTGCCCGACGGTCGCGTGTGGGCCCTCGCCACCCTGACGGCCGGGCAACTCGCGCTCGTGTACGTCTGCGCACGCGTGGCCGGTCTCCGCGACTCCGTCGCCGCCGCCGCGTGGATCGCCGGCGGCGCACTCGTGTTGGCGGTGGCCGCGCTCTCGCTCGTCGAGCCGAGCACGGACCGGGACCGACGGACCGAACGGGCGCGCGCATGAGCAGAACCCTCGCGGATCGGCGAGCCGGCAACGCCGCGATCCCCGGTCAAGGTCTCATCGTGGGCATCGGCATCACCCTGACCGTGGTCTACGTCGGTGCCCTCATGTACCTCATGCCGAGGTCGAGCTACGACACGTGGGGCGCCCTGATCGTCGGCCCCGTCATGTTCGTCGTCACGATCCCGCTCCTCGTCCGCCAGGCCCGGCGCGAGGGCGACGCGTGGGTGTTCTGGCTGCTGCTGGCCGCGCTCATCCTCAAGCTGTTCGGGGCACTCCTGCGCGCCTACGTCGTGTCCGACGTCTACGGCGGCGAGGGCGATTCGCTGCTGTATCACAGCGAGGGCGCGCGCATCGCGGCGGGCTTCTGGGACGGCAACTTCGATACGGGCCTGGAGACCCTGAGCGATACGGACTTCATCTACTTCCTCACCGGGTTGATCTATGCGGTGACCGGGCCTACGTTCCTGGGTGGGTTCCTCGTCTACTCGTGGCTCGGGTTCCTCGGCCTGTTCTTCTTCTATCGAGCCTTCACGATCGCCGTCCCCGACGGCCGGCGGACGTCGTACGCGCTGCTCCTGTTCTTCCTGCCGTCGCTCGTCTTCTGGCCGTCCGGGATCGGCAAGGAGGCGTGGATGGTGTTCGGGCTCGGGATCGCCGCGTACGGGGGCGCCCGGGTGATGTCCGGGACACTCGCGCGCGGCATCCCGGTGGCCGCCATCGGGCTCTGGTTCTGCTGGGTGGTCCGGCCGCACGTGGCGGGCCTGGTGGCGGTCGCCCTCGTCGTCGGGTTCGTCGTGGGGCGCGTGCCCCGCAAGGAGTTCGGGCGCCTCCTGAAGGTGGCCGCGATCGTCGTCGCCGTCCTGGTCGCGGGGTTCATGATCCAGCAGGCGAAGCAGTTCCTGTCCGACTCGGGGATCGAGTCCTTCGGCGGACTGGGCGAGGCTCTCACGCAGACGGGCGAACGCACCAGCAAGGGGGGATCGGAGTTCGATCCCGTGATCGTGGAGACACCGCTGGACTTCCCGGCGGCCACGCTCACGGTCCTGTTCCGCCCACTCCCGATCGAGGCAGACAGCACCCAAGCCCTCATCGCGTCCCTGGAGGGGGCGTTCCTGCTGATCCTCGCCGTGGTGCGGTTCCGCTGGATCGTGGCGGCGCTCATGAGCATCCGCAGGCGGGCCTACGTCGCGTTCGCGTTCGTGTTCGTCGCGATGTTCATCGTGGCGTACTCCAGCATCGCGAACTTCGGGATCCTGGCGCGACAACGGGTCCAGGTGCTTCCCGTCATGCTCGTCCTGCTCTGCATCCCGCCGAAGGCGGAACGAACCGAAGAGCCGGCGAACGCGTCGGTCGATGCCGCGGAGCGACGGACGTGATCCCCCTCTCCGCTTCCGAAGGCCGCGACGCGGAACGCGCTTCGCCGCCAGGCCCAACCGGATCCGCGCGCATGATGTCCACGATCGCACGCAAGGCCGTGAAGGTGGCCGCACTCCCCCTCGGACCGTTCCGATGGCGTCCGGGGGACCTCGGCATCCTCCTGTATCACCGGGTCGGGGACGGTCCGGGCGAGATCGAGCTGCCCGTCGACCGGTTCGAGCGACACCTCGATGCGCTCGCGCGGGCCGGCGCTCGTTCGCTCGACGACGCGCTCGCCGATGGGCGGGGCGGCGTCGTGGTCACGTTCGACGACGGGTATCGGGACTTCCACGAACGCGTGGTCCCGCTCCTCGTCCGGTACGGCGTTCCTGCGGTGCTGTACCTGGCGACCGGGCTCGTCCGCGACGAGGCGCGCGGCGAGCGCGGTGACGAAGACGGCCTGAGCTGGTCGCAGCTCGGCGAGGCCGTGTCGACCGGGCTCGTCACGGTCGGGGCCCACACCCACGCGCACCGGACCCTGTCGAGAGCGACCGAGCAGGTCGCCGAGGACGAGATGCGGCGGTCGAAGGAGCTGATCGAAGACCGGCTCGGGGTGGCCTGCCGGCATTTCGCCTACCCCTTCGCCGTCGGGTCGCCCGAGGCGGACCGCGTCGCGCGCCGCCTGTTCGGGTCGGCGGCGCTCGACGCCTGGAAGACGAACCGGCGGGGCCGCGTGGATCCCCACCGGCTTGGCCGCATGCCGGTCCTGGCGAGCGACGGTCAGCTGTTCTTCCGGGCCAAGGTCCGGGGGATGTTGGAGCGCGAGGCGCTCGCGTACCGGGCGCTCGGGCGGGGCCCCTGGAAGGCGGCGTGACGACGATCCGGGTCGCCCACGTCGCCACCGTCGACCTGACGCACCGCTTCCTCCTGCTCGACCAGCTCCGGCGCCAGCGATCCGATGGATACGAGGTCACGGCCATCAGCTCCGCGGGCCCCTGGGTCGACGACCTCCGACGCGACGGGATCGGGTTCATCCCGTGGGCGATCACGAGGGCCTGGGATCCGCCGAACGACGCGCGAGCGCTCGTGGAGCTGGTTCGGATCCTGCGCCGCGGTCGGTTCCACGTGGTCCACACCCATACGCCGAAGGGCGGAGTGCTGGGACGGGTGGCCGCGCGGATCGCCGGGGTCCCGTGCGTGGTGAACACCGTCCACGGCCTCTACGCGACTCCGGACGACCCCGTCCGGCGGCGATGGCCGGTGCTCGGCGTCGAGTGGCTGGCCGCGAGGTTCAGCGACCTCGAGCTGTACCAGAGCGCGCGAGGACCTCGAGTGGGCTCGGCGGACCCGCATCGCGCGCCGGTCCCGCAGCGTCCTCCTGGGCAACGGCGTCGACCTGACGCGGTTCGATCCCGCCGCCGTGGACCCGGACAGCGGCGCGCGGATCCGATCCGGGCTGGGTCTGCCGCCCGATGCCGTGGCCGTCGGGACGGTCGGCCGGCTCGTCGCCGAGAAGGGGTACCGGGAGCTGTTCGAGGCCGCCAGAACGGTGCGCCGCGTCGTTCCCGGAGGTCCGGTTCGTCGCCGTCGGGGACCCGGACCGCGCGAAGCCCGATGCGATCACCCAGGCCGAGCAGGAGGCCGCCTCGAAGGACGTCATCTTCGCGGGTTGGCGTGAAGACGTCCGGGATCTGCTCGGTGCGTTCGACATCTTCGTCCTGCCCTCGTGGCGCGAAGGCCTCCCGCGTTCGGCGATCGAGGCAGCGGCGATGGGCACGCCGCTGGTCCTCACCGACATCCGCGGATGCCGTGAGGTGGTGACCGACGGGCTCGAAGGTGTGCTCGTTCCGGTCCGAGACCCGGGCCGGCTCGCCGAGGCGATCCTCGAGCTCGCCCGGGACCCGGAGCGGCGAGCCCGGATGGGCGCGGCCGCACGCGTCCGCGCGACGCAGCGCTTCGACGAGCGACGGGTCGCCGATCTGGTCCTCTCGCAGTACCGGCGGCTGCTGTCCCGGCGCGGTTTCCGTGCGCCGGTTCCGGAGGCGAGCGGGGAGACGGGGAGCGACGGGGCGGGACCGATGCGGGTCCGTCGTCGCCACCCCACGGGACGCGTGGTCGATGTCGCGACTGCATCGCGAGTCGATGCCGACGGCCTTCCTCCCCGCGCTCGGCGACCGGTTCCTCCGGCGCCTGTACGTGGCCCTCGCGCAAGACCTCGAGGCGGTGGCCCTGGTTGCGGAGGACCGGCGCGGGATCCTCGGCTTCGCCGCCGGGGTACCGTCGGTGCGGTCGTTCTACCGTCGTTTCATCCTTCGGCACGGGGCGCGGGCCTCGGCCGCCGCGATCCCGGCACTCGCCAGTCCGGGAACGCTCCAACGCGTGCGGGAGTCGCTCGCCTACCCCGGCACGGCAAAGGACCTGCCGGATCCGGAGCTCCTGTCGATCGCCGTGGTCCCTCGGGCCAGGTCCCGCGGCGTCGGACGGGCGCTCGTCGAAGGGGTGGTCGAGGGGTTGCGCGAGCGAGGCGTCGACGAGCTCAAGGTGGTCGTCGGAACCGACAACGAGCCGGCGAACGCCTTCTACGAGCGGGTCGGCTTCGAGCACCGGGCACGGATCGCCGTGCACGACGGCGTGGCCAGCAACGTCTGGACGCTCCGATGCCGTTCCTAGGCGCGCTCGTCGTCTCGCTCGTGTTGACGCCGCTCGCCGCGAAGCTCGGCTCGCTCGCCGGGATCGTGGATCGTCCCGGGAACGACCTGAAGATCCACTCGGCTCCGGTGCCCGTGCTCGGCGGTCCCGCCGTGGTCGTCGCCGCGCTCGCGGTCGCCGCCGGGATCGGCCCCGGGTACCCGGCCGCGATCGCGATCGGGGTCGGGGTGGCATTGGCCGCCGGCCTGCTCGACGACGTGCGGCCGATGCCGCCCTGGTCGCGCGTCGTGCTCCTCATCCTCGCGGGGGCGGTGCTCGTGGCCGGCGGCATCCGCCTGGACCCCCTTGGGGTCCTCGCGGGGGTCGCGATGGTGCTCGTGACCGTGGCATGCGCGAACGCGGCGAACCTGCTCGACGGCCAGGACGGCCTGGTGGGTGGGCTCGCGCTCGTCGCCGCGCTGGGTCTCGCGGCGCTCGCGGCGGGCGGCGGGACATCCTCGGATGCCACGCTCGGGCTGGCGCTCGCCGGGTCGCTGGCCGGGTTCCTCGTCTTCAATCGACCACCCGCCCGGATCTACCTCGGGAACGGGGGAGCGTATGCGGTGGGCACCCTGCTCGCCGTCCTTGCGGCGCTGGTCGTGGCGGACAGCGGGTGGGAAGGGGTCCTGACCAGCGGGATCTGCCTCGGCGTCTTCGTGTTCGAGTTGGTCCTGACCACGATGCGTCGGATCCGCACGCGTCGGCCGATGGCGACCGGCGACCGGCAGCACTCCTACGATCTCGTGGCCGAGCGGATCGGCCGGACGCGCTCGACGCTCGTGTTCTGGGGGGCCGGGATCGCCGCCGCCGGGCTGGCCATGCTCGCCGACACGCTCGGGACCCTCGGCGCTGCCGGGGTCGCGGTCGTGGGGGCCGCCGCCGCCGCGGCGGTCTGGCTCGGTGGGTCCGGGAGGGCCCATCTACGTCGAGTGCGATAGTCGATTTGCGGCGGTGAGGGGATGGAACGCACGCCCCGGACTACTACCGTCGCAGGAGGCCATCAGGAGACGGCCTCGGCCGACGAGGTCGTCGGCACGAGGCGGTTCCGCGGGATCCGTCGATCGACGAAGGAGTCGTGAAGAGCGTGGCGACAGCCGTACCCAGTCCCCGGTCCCTTCGACCGCTCGTCCTGCCGGAGGCCGAGGCCCCCGGTGATGACATCCGGCTCGTCCGGCCGGTGGTGCCCGATCCGGCCGCCGTGGCGGACGACGTCGAGCGGATCCTCGCGAGCGGGGTCCTGACGAACGGCCCGTACGTCCGCGAGCTCGAGCGCAGGGCAGCCGAGTACCTGGGTGTGCGCCACTGCGTGGCGGTGTCGTCGTGCACGAGCGGCCTCATGCTCGTGCTTCGGGCCGCCGAGCTCTCCGGGGACGTGGTGGTGCCGTCCTTCACGTTCGCCGCGACCGCCCATGCGGTGGCGTGGAACGGGCTCCGGCCGGCCTTCGCGGACATCGATCCGGGGACGCTCACGTTGTCCGCCGCAGCCGCCCGACGGGCGGTCGGCGTGCGGACCTCGGCGATCTTGGCCACGCACATCTTCGGGACGCCCTGCGACATCGAGGGACTCGCCGAGGTGGCGGATCGGAACGGGATCCGCCTGTTCTTCGATGCCGCGCATGCGTTCGGGTCGATGCACGACGGCGACCCGGATCGGAGGGTTCGGCGACGCCGAGGTGTTCAGCCTCTCGCCGACGAAGGTGCTCGTCGCCGCCGAGGGCGGGATCGTGGCGACGAACGACGACGTGCTGGCGGAGCGTTGCCGGATCGGGCGCGACTACGGCAACCCCGGCGACTACGACTGCCTGTTCGTGGGCCTGAACGCACGGATGTCCGAGGTGCACGCGGCGATCGCGCTCGCGTCCCTGGACGGTCTCGACGCGCGTATCGACCATCGGAACCGGCTCGTCGAGCGGTACCGAGAGGGGCTCGGTTCGCTTCCCGGGATCGGGTTCCCGGAGGTGATGCCGCAGGACCGGAGCACCTTCAAGGACTTCACGATCCTCGTCGGGGCCGAACAGTTCGGTCTGCGGGCCGACGAGCTCGGCGAGGCGCTGGCGGCCGTCGGCATCGAGACCCGTCGGTACTACGCGCCGCCGGTGGACGCGATGAAGGCCTATCGCTCGCTGGTGTCCGGCAACGACGGCCTCCCCGTGACCGAGGCCGCGGCCTCCCGGGTGCTCACGCTGCCCCTGTGGTCGGACATGGATCCGGCGACCGTGGACCGGATCGTGGACGCCGTGGCGCGGATCCGGCGGTTCGTCGTGCACGAGGGCGTCGGCGTGGCGGGCGGCTCCGAAGGCGGCCGCTGACCGGCACGCGGGTCACCGGCCAGATGCGGAGGGGCACTCAGCCGGGCCGGGTCGTCGTCCGGATCGCGATGAGGGAACCCATCCACGCCCAGGCGTATCGCGCGGCCGAGACGAGCTCGCGGTTGTGGAGCCGCTGGTGCGCCATGCCGGCGGCCGCCGCGCCCTCGTACAGCCGCACCAGCCATCGTCCGAGTGGGTCCGACGGATCCGTCGAACCCGCCTGGCGATAGCCGCGGAGGAACGCCGACCGCAGATCCGGTTCGGCCCGGCGCTGCCGGCCCCGGTCTCCAGCGTCGCGTCCCAGGGTCCTGGCGAGCCCGAACAGGAACCGCGCGAGGTCCCGGTGGACCGGCTCGAAGGTCTCGGCGAGCGGCGGGTCGAGCAGGTAGAGCCCGTCCGGCCGGCCCAGGCGGAACTGATGCGGCCCGAAGTCACCGAAGCCGCGAGCGACCACCAGCACGTCCGCGACGCGTTCGATCTGCCTCCGCGACACGGCCATCGCTCGAGCCGCACGCTCGAGGTCGTGGAGCGCCTGCGTGCGGGCCCCGGTGTCGCTCGGACCGGGGACGAACCGGGCGTGATAGGCGCCCAGGGCGCGGCCGCAGCCCTCGAGGACCTCGACGGGCGGGCGCTCGGAGACCGACCACCCCCGATGCTCCAGGTCGGCCAGGAGGAAGTACAGGTCGGTCCCCTCCACGTACGCCGAGCACACGAGGGGTGGGTCGGCGTCCCATCCGAGGGCGTCCGGGACGCCGACGACGAGGCGACCCGCGACGCGGATGGTCCGGGCGAGCTCGTCCATCTCCTCGTGCACGGCACGCGCGATCTCCGGCGTCCAGTCCCGGCCGACCTTGAGCATGACGTCCGGTCTGCCCGTGGATGCACCCCGGCACCGGTACAGACTGGCCGTCCGGCTTCCCCACCGCCCGGCGATCTCGAAACGCTCCGAGGTCTCCGGCCACCCGAACCGGTCCTGGATCCGCGCCAGGATCTCGTTCACCTCGCCTTCGGACAGGACGTGGTGGACGGGGCGGCTCAGGGGACGTACGCGCCGAGAGCCCCTGACCATCGGGCTCATCGTATCTCGGCGCGATGCCACGCAGGGTTCGTCGGACCCGGCCCGCGGTTCCGCCGTAGAGAACATACGCAAACAGGACCATGACAGGCGTACGCCCACGTAACACGCTTGCCAGCACGTGAGCTCGGCCGGATGAGCCGGCGACCCGATGGGTTTCCGGTCCGCGCCGGGCTCAACTGGCGGTACATGGGACCCTGACCACGGATGTATGGGGCCGGCATCGGCCCCACGGAAGGAGTGCACATGGCAGACCTCGCGGCCATCAAGGAGCGTCAGCAGGAGGCGTGGGCCGCAGGCGATTTCTCGATGTTCGCCACGACGATCGTGATCGTGAGCGAGCGGTTGTGCGAGACCGTCGACCTGCGCGCCGGCCAGAAGGTCCTCGACGTCGCGACCGGCAGCGGGAACACGGCGATCGCGGCCGCGCGGCGGGGATGCGAGGTGACGGGTGTCGACTACGTCCCGGCCCTGCTCGAGCGCGGGCGCATCCGCGCGGACGCGGAGCGGCTCGCGGTGACGTTCGTCGAGGGCGACGCGGAGGACCTGCCGTTCCCCGACGAGTCGTTCGACGTCGTCCTGTCCACGTTCGGGACGATGTTCGCTCCCGATCAGGAGCGCACGGCGAGCGAGCTCCTGCGGGTGTGCCGGCCCGGCGGCACGATCGGCCAGGCGAACTTCCCACCCGACAGCCTCGCGGCCGGCTTCTTCCGGGCCGCGGCCAAGCAGGTCCTGCCGCCTCGCGGGGTCAATGCTCCGGTCCTGTGGGGCACCGAGGAGCGGGCGCGCGATCTGTTCGGCGACGCGATCGAGTCGCTCGCGCTGCACCGCAAGAACGTGAAGCTGCGCTACCGCTCGGCGGAGGACTGGCTCGAGTTCTTCCGCCGGTTCTTCGGACCGATCGGCACCGTGTTCGACCAGATCGACGAAGAGAAGCAGGGGCGGTTCGGGCGTGAACTGATGGATCTCGTGATCGAGGCGAACATCTCCGGCGACGACACGATCGTCGCGCCGATCGACTACGTCGAGGTGGTCGCGGTGAAGCGCTCGTCCGGGTTGCCCTCGAACAACGGCTCGAGCGCCGGAGCGAAGGCGTGAGCACGAACGCGACGAACGGCGGGAGCAAGCGGGTTTGGATCGGAACCGGCGGGACGCTCGGCCCGCCCGCGTCGGCCGTGGGGACCCGCGCGAAGAAGCTCGAGCGGGCCGGCTTCGACATGATCACGTGGCCGGACCACCTCATGGGGTGGCTCCCCGAGTCCCTGTGGACGCCGGACGTGTCGCCGCTCGTCGCGCTCAGTCCGAGCAAGAGTCCGCACGTGTTCCTGGACGCGATCGCGTGCATCGCGGTGGCGGCCGCCTCCACCGAGCGCGTCATGCTCGGGCCCTGCGTGACCGATCCGATCCGACGGCATCCCGCCGTCCTGGCGAACGAGTTCCTCACGCTGTCCCACATGAGCGAGGGCCGGGTCTTCCTGGGGATCGGCGCGGGCGAAGGTGAGAACACGATCCCGTACGGGATGAGCTTCGATCACCAGGTGTCCAAGCTCGCCGAGGCCCTCCAGGTGATCCGGTTGCTCTGGGAGGCCGACGGGCCCGTGGACTTCGACGGGAAGTGGTTCCGGTTGTCCGGGGCCGTCCTCGGTCTGGGTCCGTACGACGGCGCGTACCCGCCGATCTGGGTCGGCGCGCACGGCCCGAAGATGTGCGAGCTGACGGGCGCGTACGCGGACGGGTGGGTTCCCGTGATGATGCCGATCGAGGACTGGCGCACGCGCCTCGGCTGGATCGAGGCGGCACGTGAGCGCGCCGGCCGGCAGGGCGACCCGTTCACGCCCGCCGTTCGCTCGTACGTCGTCGCGCACGAGGACCACGAGACCGCCCACCGGATGCTCGACCACCCGTTGGTGAAGGGCCTCTGCCTGTCCCTGCCCGACTGGCTGTACAAGACCGTCGGGGCCGACCATCCCATGGGCGACGGGTTCCACGGTCTGAGCTCCTACATCCCGTCGGGGATCCCGAAGGACGAGGCGCTCAGGCTCATCGATCGCATCCCGTTCGAGCTGGTCCACCAGTACATGCTGCACGGCACGCCGGACGACCTCGTGGAGGGGATGACGCCGTACGTCGACGCCGGGGCAACGCACGTCATCCTGCACAACATGGGTTTCCTCGCGGACCCGGGCACGTCGGCGATGTCGTTCCGACTGCTCGTCGATACCATCCGTCAGGTGGACGCCCGCTTCAACCGATCCGCCGCGCAGGCGATCGAGGAGCTCGCGCTCCGGTGAGCGGGCACACGGCGACGGCGGCGGAACCCAAGGCATCCGACCGCGTGCGCGGGGTCTCCAGGTGAGGGCGACGACCGGCATCCGCGCGGTGAAGGTCGGTCTGCTCGCCCTCGTGCTCTCGGTCACGGTGCTCCCCGAAGGTTCGGTGCTCCGGCCCTCGGTCGCGGAGGCCCTGGCGCCCGGGTTCCAAGTGAGCACGGTGATCAGCGGACTCGACACGCCGACGGCCGTCGCCTTCTCACCGGACGGCCGGGTCTTCGTCGCCGAGAAGAGCGGGATCATCAAGGTCTACACGGACCTGAACGACCCGACGCCGACGACCTTCGCGGACCTCAGCACGAACGTGTACAACTTCTTCGACCGCGGGCTGCTCGGCCTCGAACTGCACCCGAACTTCCCAGCGCAGCCCTACGTCTACGCCCTCTACACGTACGACGGGGACATCGGCGGCGCGGCGCCGAAGTATGGAACGCCCGGCGTGCTGTCCGATCCCTGCCCCGATCCCCCGGGCGCGTCGCCCGACGGCTGCCCCGCCGCCGCCCGCCTCTCGCGGTTGACCGCGTCGGGTGATGTGATGACGGGTCCGGAGCAGGTCTTCATCGAGGACTGGTGCCAGCAGAGCCCGACCCACTCGATCGGCACGGTGACGTTCGGCCCCGATGGTGCGCTGTACGTCGGCGCCGGCGACGCGGCGAGCCCGCTCGACTGGGGCCAGTTCGGGAACCCGGTCGTCAACCCGTGCGGCGATCCGCCGGGCGGCGTCGGTGGCTCGATGACGCCTCCGACCGCGGAGGGCGGGGCGCTCCGGGTCCAGGACCTGCGGACCCCTTCGGATCCGACCACGCTCGACGGGACGATCATCCGCGTCGACCCCATCACGGGAGCTGCGCTGCCGGACAACCCCCTGTTCGGGAGCAGCGACCCGAACGCGCGCCGGGTGATCGCGTACGGGTTGCGCAACCCCTTCCGCTTCGCGTTCCGTCCCGGCACGAATGAGATCTGGACGGGGGACGTGGGCCAGGCGACCTGGGAGGAGATCAACCGGATCACGAGTCCCACCGACTCCGTCGTCGAGAACTTCGGCTGGCCCTGCTACGAGGGGTCGCCTCGGATGCCGGGATGGGACACACGCAACCTCACGATCTGCGAGAACCTCTACAACGAGCCGATGGCGACGGCGGCGAAGGCCCCGTACTTCGCGTACCGACACAGCCAGCCCGTCTTCCCGGGCGACACGTGCCCGACCGGCAGCGGCGTGGTGAGCGCGGTCGGCTTCTACGAGGGAGGGGCGTATCCCGACTCGTACGACGGCGCATTGTTCTTCGCGGACTACAATCGGAGCTGCATCTGGGCGATGCCGCGGAGCCAGAACGGGCTGCCCGACCCGAACCTGGCCCAGGTGTTCGTCGACTTCGCCGGATTCCCGGTCGACATCGAGACCGGACCCGCGGGCGATCTGTTCTACGTCGATATCGGCCTCGGCCGGGTCCGGCGGATCCAGTACTTCTCCGGCAACCAGCCGCCGACCGCGGTGATCGGGGCCAGCCCGACCTCGGGACCGGCACCCCTGGTGGTGAACTTCGACGGGACGGGGTCCACCGACCCCGAGAGCGGGGCGCTGACCTACGCGTGGGACCTGGACGGGGACGGCGCCTACGATGACTCGACGGCGCCCCAGCCCTCAGTTCACCTACACCTCGCCGGGCAACGTCACGGTGCGACTGCGGGTGACCGACCCGCTGGGTGGGCAGGACACCGAGTCGATCCTGATCAGCGTGGGCAACAGCCCGCCCACCGCGATCTTGGACCAGCCACTCTCGAGCTTCACCTGGCACGTGGGGGAGACCGTGGCCTTCGCGGGGCACGCGACCGATCCGGAGGACGGCACGCTACCGGCGTCCGCGTTCTCCTGGGAGGTGATCCTGCACCACTGTCCGTCGGACTGCCACGATCACCCGTACCAGTCATTCGAGGACGTGGCCGCGGGCTCGTTCGCGGCTCCCGATCACGAGTACCCCGCGCACCTCGAGGTCCGACTCACCGTCACCGACTCCGGGGGCCTGTCCGACACGACGAGCGTGCTGATCTACCCCGAGACGACCACCGTCACGATGGGATCCAGCCCGACCGGGCTCTCGTTGGACCTGAACGGTGAGAGCGTGGCGACGCCGTTCACCCGCACCGTGATCGTCGGCTCCGCGAACGCGCTGAACGCGCCCTCGCCCCAGAGCCTGAGCGGGAGCTCCTACGAGTTCGTCTCCTGGTCCGACGGGGGGGCGCAGTCGCACAACGTCGTCGTGAGCTCCCCGGTCACCTACACGGCCACCTACACCCAGGCCACGACCGTGGGCGTCTCGATCGAGGCCACCAGGTTCACGCCGAAGAACGTCGCGATCGCGCTCGGCCAGACCGTGCGATGGACCAACATCAGCGCGGTCAACCACAACGTGACCGACACCACCGGCATGGGCCTGTTCGGTTCGGGGACGATCGCACCCACCGGCACGCACCAGTTCACCTTCGCCGCCGCCGGCAACTACCCCTACCGCAGCACGCTGGGGCCGAGCAACATGACCGGCTCGGTGAGCGTGCCGATGGTGGTCTCGCCCACGACCGGGGGCACGAGCACGTCGTTCGGGGTGACCTGGGCCTCGGCGCCGCTGCCGGCGGGCTACGTCGTCGACGTCCAGCTCCGCCGGCCCGGCAGCTCCACCTGGACCAACTGGCGGCTGAACCAGACCGGCACGAACACCACGTTCGTCCCCGACGCCGGCACGGGCACCTATGAGTTCCGTGCCCGGCTGGAGAACCCCGGCGTCGGCGCCGCCGCCTACTCGGCACCGTTCGCGATCGTGGTGACCAACAACCAGCCGCCGAACGCGGTGATCGGGGCCAGCCCGACCTCGGGACCGGCACCCCTGGTGGTGAACTTCGACGGGACGGGGTCCACCGACCCCGAGAGCGGGGCGCTGACCTACGCGTGGGACCTGGACGGGGACGGCGCCTACGATGACTCGACGGCGCCCCAGCCCTCGTTCACCTACACCTCGCCGGGCAACGTCACGGTGCGACTGCGGGTGACCGACCCGCTGGGCGGGCAGGACACCGAGTCGATCCTGATCAGCGTGGGCAACAGCCCGCCCACCGCCGTGATCAACCAACCGACCGGCGCTTTCACCTGGCACGTGGGGGAGAACGTGGCGTTCGCCGGGACAGGGGACGGACCCCGAGACCGGGAACCTTCCCGCCTCCGCGTTGTCGTGGCAGGTGATCCTGCACCACTGTCCGTCGAGTTGCCACTCGTATCCGCCGCAGACGTTCCCCGGGGTTGCATCCGGCTCGTTCACCGCTCCCGATCACGGATATCCATCCCACCTCGAGGTCCGACTCACCGTCACCGACTCCGGGGGCCTGTCCGACACGACGAGCGTGCTGATCTACCCCGAGACGACCACCGTCACGATGGGATCCAGCCCGACCGGGCTCTCGTTGGACCTGAACGGTGAGAGCGTGGCGACGCCGTTCACCCGCACCGTGATCGTCGGCTCCGCGAACGCGCTGAACGCGCCCTCGCCCCAGAGCCTGAGCGGGAGCTCCTACGAGTTCGTCTCCTGGTCCGACGGGGGGGCGCAGTCGCACAACGTCGTCGTGAGCTCCCCGGTCACCTACACGGCCACCTACACCCAGGCCACGACCGTGGGCGTCTCGATCGAGGCCACCAGGTTCACGCCGAAGAACGTCGCGATCGCGCTCGGCCAGACCGTGCGATGGACCAACATCAGCGCGGTCAACCACAACGTGACCGACACCACCGGCATGGGCCTGTTCGGTTCGGGGACGATCGCACCCACCGGCACGCACCAGTTCACCTTCGCCGCCGCCGGCAACTACCCCTACCGCAGCACGCTGGGGCCGAGCAACATGACCGGCTCGGTGAGCGTGCCGATGGTGGTCTCGCCCACGACCGGGGGCACGAGCACGTCGTTCGGGGTGACCTGGGCCTCGGCGCCGCTGCCGGCGGGCTACGTCGTCGACGTCCAGCTCCGCCGGCCCGGCAGCTCCACCTGGACCAACTGGCGGCTGAACCAGACCGGCACGAACACCACGTTCGTCCCCGACGCCGGCACGGGCACCTATGAGTTCCGTGCCCGGCTGGAGAACCCCGGCGTCGGCGCCGCCGCCTACTCGGCACCGTTCGCGATCGTGGTGACGTGATCGATGGATCCGTCCCGGGACACCGGCACCACGGAGCTGCGCCATCCGGCGTTCGACAAGGCGGCGTACGACCGGTACCGCTTCGCGAGGAAGCTCGGCGAGGCGATCTCGGGGACCGACCATCCCGAGATGGTGCCGGCCGAGCGCGCCTCCCACATGCGGCCCGACGACTACGTGGTCGGGCTCACGTTCGGGGGCAGCGCGCGGGCCTACCCCGTGTGGGTGGTCGACAACTACCACGTGGTCAACGACCGGGTCGGCGACGAGCCGTTCTTCGTCGTCAGCTGCGAGCGATGCCAGTCCGGGTCCGCCTTCCGGGCCGAGGTCGCGGGCAACCCCGACCGTGAGCCCCTGTTCCGCTCGGTCGGGTTCCTGAACGCGACGCTCCTGCTGAAGGACCTTCGCAGCGGGAGCCACTGGATCCACTACGAGGGTGTCGGCATGGACCGGCGGGCGGCGGGCGTCCGCCTGCCGTGGATCGCCACGTACCACATGGAGTGGGCGGAGTGGCTCGGCCTGCACCCGGACACCCTCGTGATGCTCCCTCCCGAGGACCCCACGCACCCCGACGCGCGGCACGGCCACGGCCGGGAGGAGCTGTTCGCCCGCGAGGGGATGGACGCGGCGTTCCTGCAGACCCTGCAGGGGAACCTCGACACGACCTACCCCGAGAACGAGGTCGTCGTCGGGATCGACGGGCAGACGGAGAGCGTCGCCTTCCCGCTGCGCGAGGTGCAGCGGCGAGGGCGGCGTGGTCGCCGACACGATCGACGGGCAGCCCGTCGTCGTGTTCGCGGGTCCCGGCGAGGACGGCTTCGCGATGGCCGCGTACGTCCCGATCGCGGGCGACGTGGCCCTGACCTTCGCACGCGAGCACGGCACGTTCGTCGACCGGCAGACGGGGAGTCGCTGGACGATCGAGGGACGGGCCGTCGAGGGCCCCCTCACCGGGACCGTGCTCGAACCCGTGCCCTGGTACTACGTCCGCTGGCACGCGTGGATCTACTCGCATCGCGACACCCGGCTGTTCCTGAGCGGCCGGGAGCCGGTTCCGTTCGAGGAGGTCGCCAGGCCGCTCGGGCCGTTCGAGGAGCTGCTCGCCGCACTCGCCGGCGCCGGCCACGAGATCCGCGTGGCCGAGCCGCTCGTGAGCCAGCGGCGTCCACGCGAGGCCCTCGCGAGCCTGCGCGTCCACGTCGACGGCGACCGGCTCAACCTGCATGCGTTCGGGTCCGAGGGCGCCGCCCGCGACCTCCACGCGTTCGACGCGTCCTGGTCGGGGTATCCGCTGCGGGCCCGCACCCACGAGGGGCGCACGCGGCGGATCGGCACCGTCGTGATCGAGTCCGACCCGCCGGAGCGTTATGCGGACCCAGCGAACGTCGTTCCCCTGCCGGACGCGATGATCCGTTGGTCCAAGGTCCTGACCGCCCCCGCGTTGGATGCCCTGTCCGAGTCGACGGTGCCCTCGGACGCGGAGGGGGAGTCGCCTCCGGGGTTCGTGGACGTCGTCCGTGCGATCCGGCTGTCGGGGTTCGAGGTCATCGACGTCGGGTTCCTGCCGCCGAGCCAGCTGCGGGTCGGCGCGGTCAACGGGATCGCGCTCACGATCGACGCCGAACGGTTCCTCTTGTACCGGTTCGAGTCGGCCGCTCTGGCCGATGCGTACGCTGCGCAGGAGCCGCACGCGATCGCGCGGGGAGCCTTCGTGCTCCGGTCGACGCCGGAGACGATGTACCAGTACCAGCCGGCCGAGGTCGTCTACGTGGGCGACCCCTGGATCCGGTGGTCGGAGCTGTTGGACGACGGACGGTTGCGCAAGGCCCTGGACGGGGTGATCCCCGGGCGCTGAGAGCACGCGGCGCAGCGGGCCGGGGACACGAGACGCTCAGGCAACGGAGACGATCGAACGATAGGGAAGGTGGAGGTGTGGCGATGCGATCGGAGATCGAGAAGGAGATCAGGACCTTCATCGTCGAGGAAGTGCTCGACGAGAACGAGGAGGTCGACCTGCCGGAGGACATCCCGCTGCTGTCGGGTCTGCTCGATTCCTTCGGGCTCATGTCGCTGATCGGGTTCCTGGAGGATCGCTACAAGGTGATCATCCGCAACGATCAGGTGGTGAAGAACAACTTCGAGTCGGTGAGCGCGCTCGCGGCGTTCCTCGAGGCCAAGATCGACGAGGGAGCGCCGGACCGAGCCGCGGCGCAGGGCGCCTGACGAGCGGCACGAGCGGGCGCCGCTGAGCTCGCGCTCAGCGGCCGCGCCGCTACGCACACCTCGAGGGCGCGGTCGCTTCGTGCGCATCGTCGTAGCGCGCGAACGTCCGGGCTCGCCACCGGTCCGTTCGCGATCCAAGCGCGGAGACTGGAAGCCCCGGGTTCGCCGCTCGAGCGCCGCGTCACGACACCGCGGAGCGGTCGCCGGCCCCGCCCCGGAGCACGAACCGCCGCAGTTTCCCCGTCGGTGTCCTGGGAAGGTCCGGGACGACCTCGAACGACCGCGGCAGCTTGAACGCCGCGAGCCTGCCCTTGCAGAACTTGGCCAGGTCCCGCGGCAGGGCCGCGTCGGCCCGCTCGGAGAGCACGAAGGCCTTGAGGACGGGGACCCCGACCTCGTCGTCGACCGCGACGACGGCGGCGTCGACCACGTCCGCGTGGCTCCGCAGCACGTCCTCGATCTCCGCCGGGGCCACCCAGACGCCGCCGAGCTTCATCAGGTCGTCGATCCGCCCCTCGTGGTACACGCGACCGTCGACGATGCGGACCACGTCGCCGGTCCGCATCCACTCGCCGGAGTACGCCCGCTCGGTCAGCTCCGGCCGGCGCCAGTAGCCGGCGAACGTCGTGGGCCCTCGGACCCACAGCTCGCCCGAGCTGCCCGCCTTCGTCGGTTGACCGTACCGATCGAGCGCCTGCACCTCGTACCCCTCGAGGGCGCGCCCCGCGCTCCCGGCGACGACGTCGTCGGGTCGGTTCGAGGTGACGTGGTGCAGCGCCTCGGTCGACCCGAGGCCGTCGATCAGCGGGAGCCCGAACCGCTCCCGGAACATCTCGAACAGCTCGCCCGACAGCGCCTCGCCGGCCGAGAGCACGATCCGAACCGATGCGGGAAGCTCGGAGTCGGGGAGCCTCGCGAACCCGGCGAAGAACGCCGGGACGCCGAACAGCACGGTCGGGTTCGTCTCGGTCACCAGGGCCTGGATGCGCACCGGGATGCTCGGCGCGCCGTTCACCACCACCGAGGCTCCGACCGACGCGGGCAGGTACACGCTGTTGCCGAGGCCGTACGCGAAGAACATCTTCGAGACCGACAGCACCGTGTCGTCCTGCGGTGAGCTCCATCACCTGCCGGGCGAGGGCGTTCGGCGCGTCCCGGAGGTGGCGGTGGCGGTGCATGACGGCCTTCGGGAGCCCGGTCGTTCCCGACGTGTAGAGCCAGAGCGCGATGTCGTCCGGCGCCGTCGATCGCGGGATGGAGCGTGGCGGGCCGGCCGCACACCTCGTCCCACGCGCGGGCGGCCTCGGGCGGAGACCCGCCCACGAACAGGCACGCCACCGCCGCGGCTTCGCGGGCGGCCGGCATGACGGCCGCCGCGGACGACTCGTCACACACGATCGCCCTCGCCTCGCTGTCCGAGAGCATGAAGTCGACGTCGGAGGCCGACAGGCCCTGGGCGATCGGGACCGGGACCAGGCCCGCCTTCATCGCTCCCCAGAACGCGCTCACGAACTCGGGTCGATCGCGGAGCGCCAGGATCACGCGATCGCCCGGCCGGAGTCCGAGCTCGAGGAGCCCGGATCCGGCGGCGTCCGCCGCGGCCGCCACCTCCTCGTAGCTCCAGGTGCGCTCCTCGGTCCGCAGGTACGTGTTGCCGCCGCGGCCGTCGCGGACGTTCCGCTCGAGGAGGTCGACCGTCGCGTTGTAGGCGTCGGATCCGTCGTTCGCCGGCGTCGTGCTCATCCGGCCCATCCCTGCTGGATCGCGAGGGCGGCGTCCGTGCCGAGGAGCCCGTCCCAGACCCGGGTCGGGAGCGCCTCGACGACGACGAAGCTCGTCACCCCGCCGATCGCCGCGCGGTACCGCCGCCACACGTATGGGTGCAGGTCGTCCGACTCGTCGGCGAACCATCGGTGGAACTCGGCGTCGATCTCCGCGGCGTCCTCGTGCGTCCCGAACTCGAAGTCCTCCTTCTCGATCCTCGGGTCGATGAACAGCTGCCCCAGGTTCAGCTGCCGCGTCTCCAACAGGGCCGCGAGCGTGGGGTCGATCCGACCCAGGTCCACGTACGACAGGTTGCGCGACAGGCGAACCGAACCCATGCGGTATCCGGTGCACCGGCCGAGGATCTGCGAACCGCGCGAGAGCGGCGGCGAGAGCCAGGCCGACGCGTCCCCGTCGAGCCGCCATTGCGCGACGACGTCCAGGTCGGGCGGGAGCCCGATGATCGATTCGATCGTCTGCGCGAGGGTCCGATCGGTGCGGCGCAGGATGTCGGCGGGGTCGGCCGGGAGCGGCTCCCCGTCCCCGACACCGATCGGCCCGATCGTCCGGCCCACCGCGCGCGCGATCGGCCGGAGCTCGGCCGTGAGCCGTCGCAGGGTGTCGATGTCGATCGTGGTCCCCTCGGGGTCGTGGACCGACTCGGTCCCCACCTCCAGGACGAGACCGTCGGCGCCCGCGGCGATCGCCGCCCGGGCGACGGCCGGCACGACCCCGGCATGCGGGGCCGCCTGCGAGGGATCGGCCAGCAGCGGGAGATGCGTCGAGCTCTTGATCAGGGGAACGGCGTTGATCTCGAACCGCGGCCTGCGGAGCGAATCGAACGTGCGGATCCCCGACTCGCACAGGATCACGTTGCCGTTGCCGTGCGACAGGATGTACTCGGCGGCGAGGAGGAACTCCTCGACCGTCGCTCCCGCCCCCCGCTTCATGATGACGGGCCGCCGGGTCCTGCCCAGCTCGCGCAGGAGGCTGAAGTCCTGCATGTTCGCGCTGCCGACCTGCAGGAGGTCGGCCTCGGGTTCCGCGAGCTCGATCTGGCTCACGTCGGCCACCTCGACGGACAGGGCGAGCCCCTGGCTCCGAACGATCTCCCGGATCTGCCGGAGCCCGTCGATGTCGAGGGCCTCGCCGGCGGCTCGTTCGCCGGGCGTCGCGAGGCGCCCGGCGTGGAACGCGGTGCATCCCGCCTCCGCCAGCATCGGCGCCAGGAGCTCGAGCCTGGCTTCGCCGGCTCCCACCCATCGGGAGCTCACGATGACGCGGATCGGCGCGCGGCCCCCGAAGGTCACGGCGCCGGAGCGATCGCCGGCCGCCGCGTCGGCGACCTCGACGCGACAGGTCCTCCCCGAAGACCTCCCGCCACGCGAGCCGGTACGGGACGTCCACCTCGACGATCCGCTCGACCGCCCGGAGGTCCTGCAACGCTCCGACCTCGACCGGCCGCACACCGTCGCCGACCGCGATCGCGGCCCACCCGTTCCCCCGGGTGACCTGCGCGCCGGGCTGGAGATCGTTCGCGGCGGCGATCGCGTCGGCGAGGTCGCCGTCGTTCGCGCCCGGGTCCAGCACGACGACGAGCGGGGACGCGGTCTGCATCAGATCGCCCGTCCGACGGCGAGCGAGAGGGCTCGCACGCGGTCCATGTAGGCGCCGAACTCCGCGGCGCGCACCGACTGCGGTCCGTCGGACAGCGCGGCGTCCGGGTCCGGGTGCACCTCGACGAGGAGCCCGTCGGCGCCGGCCGCGATGCCGGCGAGCGACACCGGCGTGACGAGCTCGCGCAGGCCGGTGCCGTGCGACGGGTCCACGATCACGGGGAGGTCGGTCCGGAGCTTGAGCTCGGGCACCGCCCCGATGTCCAGGCTGTTCCGCGTGGACGGCTCGAACGTGCGGCTCCCGCGCTCGCACAGGACCACCTGCTCGGTCCCGTGGTCGCGCAGCACATCGGCGGCGACGAGCAGCTCGTCGACCGTCGCCGTCGCGCCGCGCTTCAGGAGCACCGGCCGGCCGGTCTCGGCCGCGGCCTCGAGCAGCGCCCGGTTGTCCATGTTCCTGGCGCCGATCTGGACCATGTCGGCCAGCTCGGCGACGTGCACGACGTCGTCGGCCGACATCGCCTCCGTCACGACCCCCATCCCGAGCTCGTCGCCGACCTGCCGCATGATCTCGAGGCCGGCGCGCCCGAGACCCTGGAAGCTGTAGGGCGACGTGCGAGGCTTGAAGGCGCCTCCACGCAGGAGCACCGCCCCGGCCGCTCGAACGGCCTGCGCCGTCGTCCGGAACTGCTCCAGGTCCTCCACCGAGCAGGGGCCGGCGATCACGCGGACGGGCCCGCGGGCGCCGATCGAGACGCCGGCCACGACGACGGCCCGATCCGAGGTCCGGGCGCGCAGGGAGCCCGGCGATGGGCTCGCCGCGCCCACCGGTCCCGCCGTGGCTCGCATCGCACCCACCTCCCTTCAGCCCGTCGACTCGGCGCGGACGGGGTCGAGCGCGCCCGGCCGCAGCAGGTTGTCCGGGTCCGACATGACCTGGTCGTAGGCCTCGCGCATGAGGTCGAGGATGCGCTGCGAGCGCTCCTGGTTCTGCGGTTGGTACGGGTTGCCCTGCAGCGATCGCGCGATGTCCTCTCGGTACCGCGGGTCCAACGCGAACCGGCCGAAGAGCTGCTGCAGCTTGTAGAAGAGGTCCGTCGTCTCGTACCAGACGTCGACGCCACTGGTCACCCGCTCCGCGTACGCGTCGAAGGCGGACGTCTCGTCCCCGGTCTCCCACGAGCTGCAGGATCGCCTCGTGCGCGAAGGACGCGGAGTTGAGTGCCACGTCGACGCCGGAGGAGAAGATCGGATCGACGAAGCGGAAGGCGTCGCCGATCATCAGCCAGCCGGGGCCGGTGATCTGGTCCATCTGGTACGAGTAGTCGGCCTCGATCCACCAGGGTCGCGTCCGCGTGGCGTTCCGCATCGCGTGCGCGAACGTGCGGTTCCGGTTGATGAGGCTGTCGAAGAACTCCTCCGGCGTCCGACCCGACTTCTGGAAGTCGGCCTTGTCCGTCACGACCCCGATCGAGTTGACGCCGTTGCGCAGCGGGATCTGCCACCCCCACGCGCGCTCGAGCCCGAGGAAATGGAAGATCACGAACCCCTCGAAGCCCGGGGGCGGGTCCTCGACGTCCTTGAACCACGACCAGATGGAGTACTGGTTGAAGTCGGCGTCCTTCTGCTTGACCTTCAGCTGCTTGGCCAGCAGGCACCTGCGGCCCGAGGCGTCGATCACGACCTTCGCGAACAGGTCCTGCTCCCACCCTTCGGTCATCTCGACCCGAACCCCGACCGCCCGATCGCCCTCGAACAACACGTGCTTCACGTTCACGCCCTGGAGCACCTTGGCGCCGAGCTCGTGCACGTGGCGGAGCAGGAGCGTGTCGAAGACGTCACGCTCGACGTTGTAGCTGTACTTCTGTACGGCGTTCGGGGCCGGGAAGTCGGAGGTTCGGATCGACACGAGGGCCCACAGTTTCGAGCGGGGCGCGGTCCAACCGACGCCTTCCTTGTGCACGAACCCGGCGTCCTCCATCTTCGGAAGGAACCCGAGCCGGTGGAAGACGAAGTTGTTCGCGGGCACCATCGACTCGCCGACGTGATCCCGGGGATGGATGTCGCGTTCGAGGATCAACGCCCGATGCCCGCTCTGTGCGAACAGGCCGCCGAGCGTCGCCCCCGCGGGACCCCCACCGACGATGATCACGTCGGCCGCCATCGTTCGCTCCTCCGTCATCGTTCGCTCGCTTCCTTCCTGCTGTCGTCCGAACCACGTGGCACCACACGCTCGATCCACTCGTAGATCACATCCAGCACTCGTTCCTGCACGTCGATCTTCGGGAACCCATGGACGGGTCCCTCGAGGACGACCAGCTCCGTGAGCGGAGCACCCTTTCAGCACTTTGCCGAGCCGGCCCGGCTGGGCGATGAGGAAGTCGTCGTAGTGATAGTCCCTCGTGCCGTAGATGAGCAGGACCGGCACCTTGCGCCGAGCCAGCGCCTGGATCGGCTCGAGCAGGGCCCTGCTGACCCACGAGTCGTCGGCACCGCGGCGGACCATCCTCGCCGGCAGCCGCCAGAGCATCCAGGCCTTCACCTTGACGAAGCGCAGATAGGTGCGGCGGGCCGCCGGGTCGCGCCACGCCCGTAACGCCTTGGGGGACAGGGCACGCCGGATCGCGTGCCGGCTCTTCACCCGGTAGGCGAGGCGCGTGCCCACCTCCTCGTCCATCGCGAGGTCGCGGAGCGGCGGGGAGATCAGCACGACTGCCTGCACGCCGGCGATCCCGGGAGCAGCCGAAAGCGCCGTCCTGGCACCGAAGCACGATCCGATCAGGACGAGCCGGCGGGCCCCCAGGGCGCGGACCCAGTCGACGGCTCCATGCAGATCGGTGACGAACGGCTCGCCGACCCGAGGGGCACCCGCGAGCACCCCGGTGCTCTCCCCGACCCCGTGGTAGTCCAATCGCAGCGCGTGGAACCCGTCGGCGCTCAGCCGGCGTGCGAGGGGGACGAAGAGACGGTTGCGGTTCGTCGCGATGGTTCCGCCGCCGACGAGAAGCATCGCGGCCGTCCCTCTCGGCTCGCCGATCGGCTCGGTGAGGACGCCGAACAGCGTGTCCGTGCCCGCAGGGAAGTACACGGGGGTCTCCTGCTCGCTCGTCGCCACCCGCATGCCGTCGATCGTGGTCACCGGGCGCCGTCCGATCCGAGCCGCTCACGGATCCAGCCGGTGGTGAGTCCGAGCAGCTTCGCGGTCGGTGCATGGACCTCGTGGATCGGCCAGCGGTGCCCGCTGATCCACCACGCCTCCTTGTCCCGGATCACGTGCGTCTGCGTGTCGAGGCCGCGTCGCGTCCACGACTCGACCAGGTTCGCGTACTCGGGCCGCAGGCTCTTGCCCACGCCGATCTGGATCAGCAGCGCAGCGTCCGCGGCATCGCCGACGGAACCGTTCAGACCCATCCCGACGGCGCTCTCGTACAGCGCCAGGTCGACCGGATGGCCGAGGACGTCGACGGAGCCTTCGCGTCGGAGTCCGTCGAGCACGCCTGGTCTCCGACATCGTGGTCGCCGGATCCTCCTTCAGCTGGTACATGATCAGGAACCGGAAGATCTCGTCGAAGTACCGCGCAGGATCGACGACCGGCTCCCAGAGCGCCAGATGTCCGCCTCGCTCGGCGACCGCCGAGGCCGCGACGAGCCCGCCCCACCGGGTGCCGAGGAAACCAACCGTCGTTGACGCCGGTTGCACGCGCGAGATGGTCGGCGGCTGCCAGGGCGTCCTCGCGCATCGTTTCGAGGGTGGCGGCCGCCGGGTCGCCGTCGCTGTGTCCGAACCCGGCGTAATGGAACCGTTGCGCCGCGATGCCCATCTCGGCGAGGCGGCGTGCGAGGAGGACCTCGCGGCGGTAGTGGCGCTGGACCTCGGCCTGGTAGGGACCGCAGATCACCAGCCCGGCGACCGGCTCACCCGATCGGTGCGTGGGTGACGCCGAAACGCCTCCACGGGCCCGGACCGAAGAACGCGGCCTCCTCCCGGGTGCCCGCCGCCGGGTCGCGCGCAGGGCGGAAAGGGGCTGTGAGGGCGAGCATCGCAGCGCCGAACGCGATCACCGTGGCCGGCAACGGCTCGGCGCCCGCTCGGCCCTCCTGCCGAAGATCGGAGAGGGGCCGGGTCGAGGCCGTCTTCGTCGTGTTCCGCTCCCACGCCACTCCTTCCGCTGCTCGGTGGATCGACTCGGCGACCATCCGCCGGGCAGGCAAGCATGGTAGGGAGGTGCTCCCTGCACACGCACGGCCTCCTGTACGTATTCCGTGTACGGTGGATGCATCAGCGGAGCGGGACCTGCGTGCGGGGCTCGGGACTCGGCCGCAGTGGTCCCCGATACGGGGTGCCTCAGCCGATCAGGGCGATCCCGTCGAGGTTGATCGCCGTGCCTGTCGAGGCGGCGTTGCGGGCGCCGGTCCAGACGAGCCTCACCGTGTGCGTTCCGAAGGCGACGTTCTGCTGATGCACGAACTGACGATGTCGGATCGTGCTCCAGTACAGGTCGAGCCGGCGCACGAAGACGCCGTCGAGGAACAGGTCGGCCATCCCCCAATTCGGCCCCTGTTGGGCCAGGACACCGTACTTGCGGCCGGTGAACGTCAGCTGCGCCTGGAGGCCCACGCCGTCCATGACGCTGAGGGTGTTCAGGAACGAGCCGCTCACCGAGGCCGGGGCGGGCGTCCCCGAGTACACGACCGAGGGGTTCCGGTCGTCGAACGGGACGCCGGTGCATCGCTCGGGACCGGTGCCTGCGTTCCCCGCGGCGTCGAACGCGCGCACCTGGTAGCAGTACGTCGTGCCCTGCGAGCCGGTCCGCACGTAGCTCGTGCCGAGATCGGATCGGACCAGCACCTGGCTCCCCGAGAGGCCCACGCGCTCGAACACGTCGTACCGAACGATGCCGGTGTCGTCGGCGCCGGACCACGCCGCGTTCACCTGCGTGGTCGACCGAAGGGTATCGGTCGGGGGTTGCTGCATCGTGACCGTGGGCGGCGACGTGTCGCTCGGCGGTTGATCCGTGACGGTGAAGCTCCGCTGGACCGGCGTCGAGACGTTCTGGTCGACGTCGGTCCCACGGACGCGGAACGTGTGGTCGGAGATGCCGAGATCGACGTACTCGACCGATCCGTTCGTCCCCGACCCACATGCCGTGAACGGGAGTCCGTCGAGGGAGCACTCGAACTCGGCGAACTCGTCGGATGTCCACGTGAACGTCGCCGACGTCTGCATCGTGATGCCGAAGGGACCACCCGTGATCGTCAGGACCGGCGGGTAGAACATGCTGCGCAGCGACGCGGCCAGAGATGCCTGGATCGCCGAATGGACCCCGTCGCCCGCCAGGTTCGAGAGCTCCCACGGATCCGACGTCAGGTCATACAGCTCGAACTCCGCGGGCCGGCGAAGGAACTCCACGTACTTGTAGACATGCCCGTCGGTGCCGAGCGAGACGATCCCGATCGGTTGGTTCGTCGGGGTGACCCCGTGGTCTTCCAGGAGGAAGGAGTCGCGCCACGGGGCCGCCGCGTCAGCGAGGATCGGCACGAGGCTGCTCCCGTCGAACGGGGCCGCGGTCGTGAGCCCCGCCAGGTCGGCGATCGTCGGGGCGATGTCGATGTTGAGCACGGCTCGTTCCGTGTCGACGGATCCGGGCGTCGCCCCGGGGCAGAAGGTCGCCGGGCAGACGACCACGAACGGCACCCGGTGACAGATCTCGTACTCGCACCCCTTCTCCCTCCAGCGGAACTCACCTTGGGCGAGCCCGTTGTCGGACAGGAAGAAGAAGACCGTTGAATCGAGACGGCCGTCGGCGGCGAGCTGAGCCACGAGTGCTCCGACCGCATCGTCGACCGCTCGGTTCGATCTGAGAGCGTCACGGAACCCCCGTTCGGTTCGCCCGAGGATGGTCGGCGTGATCGGCTGGCTCGGGATCCAGGACGGCGGGTTGGGCGCCGGGCGGATGTTGTAGTTGGGATACCGGGGCTGGGCGAGCGTCTGATAGATCGTCGACCAGCGGGAGGCGGCGATCCGGTCCCCTTCACGCAGGTGCGGGCCGAACGGCGCGAAGAGCAGGAAGAACGGATCGGTCGTATCGCTGGCGAGGAAGTCCACCGCTTGCCGGCAGAGGAAGTCCGTCGAGTAGACGACGCCGGGGGCGCACGCGACCGGGGCAACATTGGTCCCGTTATACGACGTGATCGCTGCGGTGCCGCCGGGATCTCGGTGCACCATCGAGTAGGTCGTGTAGCCGGGCGTGCCCCAGAAAGCGTGGAATGCGTCCCACCCGGGGGGGACGTACCCGGCGGGGAACATGTTCGGGTTCTCGCCGAACCCGTTCCCGTATTTGCCGAAGAGCCCGGTCCGGTAGCCGTCCGCGTCGAGCCAGGTCGCGAGCGTGGAGGTGTCGTCGAGCAGGTGCAACGTCTGGTTGTTGATCACGCCGGTATGCCGGGCGTACCGGCCGGTGAGCATGCTCGCCCGTGCGGGGCAGCACAACGACGTCGTCACGTAGCCGCGGGTGAAGGTGGTCCCGTTCGCGACGAGGTGCTGCTGGAGGGATGGCATGCAGGCGTCGGCGCCCGCGGCCAGATCGTTGCCGTCGAAGCCGCCGGTACAGCGCCCGATCGTGTCGAAGCGTTGGTCGTCCGTGATGATGATCACGAAGTTCGGCCGTTCTGAGGCGGCCGCCGCGCGGCCGCTGGGGAGCGGGGGTGACCACCAGGAGCGAGGACAGGAGCGCGGCCAGAGCCGAGGGCTGCGACGGGTGCGCGGTACCATCCCCCGCGCCCGTGTTGGGGCGAAGGGCCCTCGCGATCCCCGCACGTCGGTCTCTCTCTCCGATCGGGTCGGTCCGTTGGTACGGCGGTGCGAAAGGGTAGTCCGGGCGTAGGCCATCGGGCCTCGTCCATCGGCCGTACCAGGAATACGCAGGTGTGGGCGTGCGGTCACTACTCGGCTGTTCGTACGGTGTCACCCGTACCCGGCACATCTATCGACGTGGAGTGACGGCGTGATCAACGACGGCTCGAAGGAGACCTCGCTCAACCCGGCCGATGGTCCCCGACCCTTGCTCGACGCTCGGCCGGTCGGGGTCGATGTGCTCGACCGGCTTCGTTCCTTCTCCGTGCTGGAGGAACCGGACGCGGGGTGGTCCGAGGAGCAGCGGTTCATCGAGACCGACGATGGGCGGCTGTTCACCACGCTCACGGAGCCCCTCGGCGCCCGTCGGGAGGTGGGGTTCGTCATCTGTCATTCGTTCGGGTTCGAGCAGTTCGAGCTCTTCCCACTCGAGCTCCTCTTCGCTCGACGGGCGGCGGCTGCGGGGTTCCCTACGCTCTACGTCCAGGTGCGGGGGTACGGTGATTCGGGCGGCAGTCTGGCGGAGGCTTCGCCGCAGACGCACGTTCGAGATGTGCTCGCAGCGCGAGACGAGCTCGTCGCGCGGACCGACGTCCGGGGGGTGGTGCCCGTGGGCGCACGTTTCGGTGCGGCCATCGCGCTCATGGCCGCGGGCGAGCTCGGCGCCCCGGGCGTGGCGCTGTGGCAACCATCGCTGGATCCCGGCGCCTACCTCGACGGCCTGCTCCGCGCGTTCTCGCGTGCACAGGTGGTCGACGCGAGCGACGGTTCGGATGCCGCCAGGCCGAGCACGAAGATGCTGCAGGACTCTCTGTCCTCCGGCGAGCAGATCGACCTCCTCGGGTTCCCACTCACCCCCGAGTTCTACGCGGCCGCTCAGGCCACGCATCCGCTGGACGCGATCGCTCGACCCCCCGAGCGAGCGCTGTTCCTCGCGGTGAACCCTCGGGTCGACAAGGAGATCGCGATGAGCGCCTCACGCCTCGAGGTGTTCGGGGTCCGGGTGAGCGTCGCGCACGCGGAGGGTCCGGGGCAGGGAACGTTCGGGCTGGGGCTGCCGGTCAGCGGCCATCTGGCGACGAACCTCGCGCTGTTCGAAGACGTCGCGCGCCGAACCGTCGAGTGGGCCGAGGAGGTCTGGTGACGACGACGATCGGAGGATCCGGCGCGCGAACCGAACGTGTGGCGTCCGCGACGGAGGTTCCGCTCTACATCCCGAGCCGCGGTGAGCGTCTCGGGGCGGTCGTGACGGTCCCGAGCCACGCGCCTCGATCGGCCCTCGGCGTCGTGCTGATGGCCGGTCGCGCGCGCGACCGGACACATCGCAACGGGATGTGGGTCCGCGTCGCCGAAGCACTGGCCGCGAGAGGGATGTACGCGCTTCGGCTCGACTACCCGGGTGTCGGCAACTCGTCCGGCAGGCCGCGGGTCTTCGACCTGGAGGACCCACCTGGGTGGGCCGTGGAGGACGCGTGTGAACTCCTGCTGCGGGAGACCACGGTGCGCAGGATCGCGTTGGTCGGGACCTGTTTCGGCGGACGGGTCGTCCTGCGTGCCGCGAGCGCGATCCCGGCGGTCCAGGGCGTGGCGGTCGTGTCCGCGCCGACCCACGCGCGAACCCGCACGCGCCGCCTCCGGCTGCAGGTCAAGCTCGCGCGTGCGCTGGGGCGAACGGGTCGTGCGCAGGGGCCGGCACGGGCCGCGCTGCAGCGGCGAGAGGGCGGTCTCCCGCTCGAGGCTCGCGTGAGCCCGGGCTTCGCTCGGGACGTGCGTCGAACGCTCGACCGAGCGCCCGTGTACTTCCTCTACGCGGAGCGCGACTTCGCGTGGGCGGAGCTCCGGTTCGCGCTCGAGCGGCTCACGCTCCCGACCGACCGGTACGAGCTCGACGTCGTGCCGGGTGAGATGCACACGTTCAAGACGCTCGAGGTGCAGCGGCTGGCTGCGGAGCGGATCGTCGAGTGGTGTTCGCGGTACTCGGAGGAAGATCGCGGAAGGCCGCCGATGACGACGGAGCGCGGAGGCGATCGGCTCGAGCCACGACGCGCCACACGACGCACGCCGCGATCTCGCCGAGGTCGGCAAGAGGAGCGGCGGCGTCGCTGACGAACACGGTGATCGCCGCGGTCTCCGGCCTCGTGGTGACGGTGCTCCTGACCCGGACCATGGGCGCCGCGCGGTACGGCGCGATGGCGGTCGCCCTCACGGTCGTCACGCTGGTGCAGGCCGTCACGAGCGCGGGCATCGGCAACGGCGCGGTCCGCATGATCTCGTTCGCTCGCGCCGAAGGCGATCGCGCGAAGGCGATGCGGATGGTGCGGTCGGGGATCGTCGTCGGCTTGGTTGACCGGTCTGGCGGGGACCGCGATCGTGCTCATCCTCGCGGTCTCCGGTGTCATGGACGGATTCGGGGTCTCGCTCGCGCTCACGATCCTGGCGCCGCTCGTGCTCGCCAGCAGCCTCCGCGCCGCCTTCGGGGCCGTGATCCGGGCCTATCGCGATCTCCGGGCCATCCTGGTCCTCGGGATCGTGGCCCCGCTCGTCGACGTGTTGCTGATCGGCGGCCTCGTGCTCGCCGGAGCGGACGGGATCGCGGCATTCGCCGGCGCCCTCGTTGCGTCCGCCCTCATCGACCTCCTGCTGAGCCTGGCGCTGGTTCGCCGTCGCCGGCAGGTCGGATCGATCACGCAGAGCACGATGTCGGACACGAAGGCGCTCGTGGCGTTCTCGCTGCCATTGCTGGCGTCGCAGCTGCTGTTCTTCGCGATGCGGAGCGCCGACGTGCTCCTGCTCGGAACCCTCCGCTCATCCGCGGAGGCCGGGCTCTACGCGCCGGTCATGCGGCTCACCGAGTTCGCGACGAAGGGCCTGGCGGCGTTCGCGGTGCTCTTCGTGCCGATCGCGACCGGCTATGTCGCCCGGAACCACACCGACAAGCTCAAGGGTCTGTACCTGTCCGTCACGAAGTGGGGGTACCTGATCGGGATCCCGGTCTTGATCGTCCTGGTGGCGGTCCCGGGACAGGTGCTCCCGTTCCTGTTCGGGGCGCCCTACGCGACGATGGAGAGCGTCGCATGGGTGCTCGCGATCGGCTACTGGGCCATCCTGATGACGGGTCTCAACGGCGTCACGCTCGGCGCGCTCGGGCTCGTCGGACCGATGGCGTGGTTCGCCGTGGTCGGGATGGCCGTGAACCTCACGCTCGGGTTCCTCCTGATCCCGCGCTTCGGGCCGATCGGCGCGGCCTGGTCGAATACCCTCTCCTACTCGTTCGTCAACTGCGCCTACAGCCTGATCCTGTACCGGCGCACCGGGATCACACCGTTCCGCAGAGATACCGTCAGCCTGTTCCTCTTCTCGGCGGTGATCGTCGCCGTCGCGACCGTCGCGGGACAGCTTCCGTTCGCCCAGGACGTCATCCCTGCGTTCTTCGTCGCGGGGGTGGCCTCCATCGCATGGTTCGCGGGAGCGCTCACGGGACGGCCCTTCCACATGGAGGTCCGGGAGCTCCGGCAGCTCGCCTCCGATCGCCGAGCAGCCAGGCGCGAGCGCGAAGCGAACGAGGCCGAAGCGGACATCGAGCCCTCGCTGCCACTCGGTCCGATCGGTGACCAGGAGCCCGAGGTCTAGGACGTGCCGGACACCTTCCCCTCCGACGAGCAGGACCGACGATGAGCGCGAGCGAAGGACGCGGGCCGAGCGATCGCCGAGGCGAGACGGAACCGGTGCTGACCGTCGTCATCCCCACGAAGGACCGGCCGGCGATGGTGCCGGCGGCGGTTCGAAGCGTGCTCGAGCAGGTCGAGGACGTCGAGGTGATCGTCGTCGACGACGGATCGACCCCCGAGAACGCGCGAGCGATCAGGGACAGCTGCTCCGATCCCCGGGTCCGGGTCCTGCGCAACGAGGAGGCTCGAGGGGCGCCGCACGGGCGGAACCAGGGCCTCGCGGAGGCCCGGGGGCGATACTGGGCGACGCTTGGACGACGACGATCGATGGCTCCCGGGGAAGTGGGATGCGCAGAACGCCGTCCTTCGGGAACAGGGGTTCCCGTCCGACCTCGTGGTCGTCGCGGGGATCCGATCGAGCGAACGGGGCGGAACCGCCGAGGTCGTGCCGCTCGTCCGCTCCCCGGAGCGCTTCGAACGGCTCCAGCCGCTGTTCCATCGCGTGCGGATCGGGGCGTTCCTGAACACCTACGTCGTGCCGACGGCTCTCATGCGGGACGCGGGGGGCTACGACGAGCGGCTCGTGTGGGGTGAGCACACGGACATGCTGATCCGCCTCGCGAAGGTCGGCAGGTTCGCGGGGACCGACCGGATCGCCGTCCATCGTAGATCGCGGTCACGAGCTCGCGGGCACCAGGGTCGGTCGCGACTGGGCGAGGAAGGTCGAGGGGATCCGGCTCCTGCTCGACAAGCATCAGGCGGCGTTCGCGCGCGAGCCCGAGCTGCGATCGCTCTACCTGCACGCGCTCGGGATCTCGCAGCTCCGGGTGGGCGATCGGTGGGGTGCGGCCCACACGTTCTGGCGGGTCCTGCTGATCGGACCGGGTCTGGCCCGCCGGGTCCGGGTCCTCGGCCAGCTCGTGACGACCATCATCGGCGGACCGCGTCTGTGGCGGTGGCTCACGCAGGCGCGCGGTGTCCGCGTGGACGCGGTCGCATGAGGCCCGGTGGCGTGCTCGTGATCGGGCTCGACGGGGGAACGCTCCGCGTCCTCCGCCCGCTCGCGGACGCCGGGATCATGCCGGCCTTCGGTCGGCTGCTCTCGGGTGGGCGGGCCGGAACGCTCCGGTCCACGCTCCCGTGGTACACGATCCCCGGTTGGGCCAGCCTCATGACGGGTGTGAGCCCCGCGACGCACGGGCTCCTGTACTGGGTCGCGGCCGGGCCGGAGGACTACTTCGAGGACCGCCGGCCGGGCCGGCGGTTCGTCACGAGCGCCGATCTCCCGGTGCCGACGTTCTGGGACGTCGCGGGCGCGGCCGGCAAGCGGGTCGCGGTCCTGAACATGCCGCTCACGTACCCGGCGTGGCCGGTGAACGGCGAGATGATCACGGGCCTGCTGACCCCCCAGGCGGCCGAGACCGGCACGTGCCATCCCTCCGATCTGCTCTCACGGTTCCCCGGGTACCGCGTGGATCTGTCGACCTCGCGGGAAGCGGGAGCGCCGGACGCCGAGCCGATGCAGGGGATCGACCGGGTGGCGTACATCTCGGAGCTGATCGAGCTCACGCACGGCCGGGCGCGCGTCGGTGGTGAGCTCCTGCGGTCCGAGGTGGATCTCGGGGTCGTCGTCTTCGTGGGCCCGGACCGGGTGTCGCATCGCGCGTGGCCCGAACAGGAGTCGGTCGTCGCGGGCGCGGAGCCCTCGGGCGAGATCGAGCGGCTCGTCGTCGCGTACTACCGGGCACTAGACGAGGCGATCGCGGCGCTCGTGGACGCGGCGGGCCCCGGCGTCAACGTCGTCGTCGTGGCCGATCACGGGTTCGGCCCGCCGCCGCCGTCGAAGTTCGCCGTGAACGCCTGGCTGCTCGAGCGGGGGTTCCTGCGGCTGAAGGATCCCGCGGTCGCGCGCGCCCACGCGCGACGGGGGGTCCTCCGGCGCGCGCTCCGGCCCATCGCCCGGGTGTCCGGCCGGAGCCGGGCCGCTCGAGCCGATCCCGACCTGATCGACTGGTCGCGTTCGTCCGCGTACGCGGTCGGCTTCCCGCACACGCGGATGTTCGGCGTCGTCGTGAACCGCGCGGACGTGAAGGCCGAGGGGAGCGTTCCCGAACGGGACGTCTCGGCGCTCCTGGCGAACCTCCGCGACGCGCTCGCGACGGCGACCGCCGACGACGGCCGGCCGATCGTGCGTCACGTCTACGCCCGGGAGGAGCTCGGCGCGACCGCCCCCGGGTTCCCGGATCTGCTCGTCGAGACACACGACCCGTTCATCCCGTCGCAGCGGCTGCTTGGCTCGTCGCGCTCGCAGCCGTTCGACCCGCGATCCGGCGTCCACGAGCCGGACGGTGTCCTCGTGCTGTCGGGACCGGCGGTCCGCGGGACCGATGGCGTCGATGCGGCCGAGGCGGACATCGTCGACGTCGGTCCGACCGTGCTCGGATTGCTCGGGATCGCCGCACCGCCGTGGATGGAGGGGAAGGCGCGGGACGAGCTCGTCGTGCTCCCGCCGCTCGTCCCGGCCCCGAACGACGTCGCGGGTCCCGGCCGGCGCCGCCCCGTCGGTCACCCACGATCAGGAGCGCGAGATCGAGGAGCATCTTCGAACGCTCGGCTACGAGGAATAGGAGGCCGTGTCCATCCACATCGACGTCCAGCTGCAGCCCGAACAGCAGCGTGCCCTCGCGGCGACCGACCCTCGCTGGTGGTTCACGAGGTTCGAGTTCGCGAACGCGGTCAGCCCGACGCATCCGAAGTCCGAGCGCCTCGAGATCGCGAGCGGCATGAAGCGAGACCTGGTGCTGCCGGCGCTCTCGCGGCTCGCGCCCGGAGCGCGGGTGCTCGACGTGTTCTGTGCGAACGGTGCGTTCTCGTTCGAGGCCGCGATGCGCGGCGCGACCGAGGTCGTCGGGGTCGACTACGACCCGCCGCGGATCGACTGCGCGAACTTCGTCGCGGGGCTCGTCGACGGCCAGGTCTCGCCGCTCCCTCGCTTCGAGGTCGTGAACGTGTACGAGCTGGCGTCGTCGGTGCAGGGACCGTTCGACCTGACGCTCGCGCTCGGCGGGCTGTACCACGTCTCCGACCCGGTCCTCGTGCTCGAGCGACTGCGGGCCGTCACGCAGGGTCACCTGATCCTCCAGACGTCCCGGATCATCCGGCTCCCGGGCTCATGGGCCAAGTTCATCACGGTTCGTCGCGTCGCCGACCGGACGGAGAGCAGGGGCGCCGGCGTGTGGAAGCTCTCGACGAAGGCGCTCGAGACGATGCTCGCGTTCACGGGCTTCGAGATCGTCGAGCGGTTCCCGGTCCCGCGCGTCCGCGGTCGCCGGGTGCCCTGGTACGGGGCCGTCTTGCGGGCCGTGACGTGATGCGGTCGACCGACCGGCCGAACCTCGTGCTCGTGGTCCTGGACACCACACGCGCCGACGCGATCCTCGCTCCCGACGGTCTCCCCGCGATCGCGGATCTCCGCGGCCGGGGCATGACGTTCACACGCGCCCTGTCCGCCGCCCCGTGGACCCTGCCGTCCCACGGGTCGCTGTTCAGCGGCCTCCTGCCGTTCGAGCACGGCATGACCGGCGAGCTCGCGGTCGCGGACGGGCGGCTGCGGCCGGTGGGCGGCCGGATCCGAGAGCTCGCCGGACGATGGCTCCCGGCGCGGCTCCAGGAGGCGGGGTACGAGACGTTCGCCGCGAGCGCGAACCCGTGGATCACCCCCCGGATGGGGTGGGACCTGGGGTTCGACAGCTTCCGAGAGACGTGGCAGGACGTGCGGACCCCGCGTTGGCAGGTGGACGCGGCGCCGAAGCGGCGTTCGAGGACGTCATGGATGCCGCGGCCGCTCGCGCGGGCCGCCACCTGGTCTCGGCGTGCCGCCCAGGCCGGGGCGGGACGGAAGGACTCGGGAGCGGTGGAGGCGGTCGGGGCGTTCCGCGCGTGGGCCGACGGGCGCGACCGGACGCGCCCCTACTTCGCCTTCTTCAACTTCATGGAGGCCCACCTCCCGTACCTCCCGCCTCGTCCGTTCGGGCCGAGGGGCACCGCGAAGCGCGTCCGGGCGGCGGGCCTGAACGGCCGGCTCACGAACGAGTTCGTCGGTCGCTACAACGTCGGGCGCGCCGAGCTCGAGCCGGACGATCTCGGGTTCCTCGCCACGCTGTATCGCGACGAGATCCGGTACCTGGATCTGCGCCTGGCCGACCTCGCGGCCGAGATCGATGCGACCGGGGACGCGGTGCTCGTCGTGGTCGGGGACCACGGCGAGCACCTGGGCGAGCACCATCTCCTGGGCCACCAGGCGTCGCTGGGGGACAAGCTCCTGCACGTGCCGTTGATCGTGACGGGCCCGCCGGACCTGGTGCCACGCGGCGAACGAGCCGAGACGGTCTCGACCGTTCGTGTCCCCTCGACGCTCGAACGTCTCGCGGGTCTGGCACCGATCGGGTCGACCCTGCTCGATCCGGTCGACGGCGTTCCGGCGATCGCGTGGTACGAGTCTGCGTACGCGGAGGCCGCGGGGGCGCGAGCCCTTGCGGACGGCGAGCTCGCGGGTGATGCGACCGCGCAGCGTCGCTTCCGATGGAGGGGATGGGCGGCGTACCTCGGTCGGCACAAGCTCGTGGCCGGCGCCGACGGCTCCCGGTCGGTGTTCGACCTCGACGAGGACCCGGCGGAGTCGACCGACCTCGCCGCGCGGGCGCCCGAGCTCCTCGAGCGCTTCGCCGAGGTGTCGGTCCCGTTCCATCCGACCGGAACCACCGGAGCACCGGAGCCGGAACCGGAGCAGGGCTCGGGGGAGCTCGAGGAGATCGAGCGCCATCTCGAGTCGCTCGGGTACCTGTGAGCCGTGTCGGATCGCTGGTCGTTCCTGTCGAACTACGGCCAGGTCCTGCTCGCGCTCGCCCGACGGCCGGACCTCCGTCTCCGCGAGATCGCCGACGAGGTCGGGATCACCCCTCGCGCGGTCCAGACGATCGTGACGGACCTCGTCGAGGCAGGGTACCTGGAGCGGCGACGCGAGGGTCGCCGCAACGCGTATCGGGTTCGCGGGGAGCGCCCGTTCGACGCTCCCGGGGCGGAGGACCACGTGGTGGCCGACCTCGTCCGGGCGCTCGTACCCGGTCCGGGGACGGGACCGCCGGGGCGGGGTGATCGTCGGGCCCTCGTGCTCGCGTGCAGCGACCACCGGTTCCAGGAGCCGCTCCGGGCGCTGATGGCGAGCCTCGGGCTGTTGACGGAGGCCGAGGTGATGCTCTGGCCCGGGGGCGCCGCGTCGCTGACCGGCCCCGAGGGGAGCCTGATCCTCGAGGTGATGGGGCACGCGATCGGGACGGCACCGCTGCGGCGGATCGTGCTGGTGGCCCACGAGGCGTGCCACGTCCGGGGAGCCTTCCAGTCGACCGGCGATGCCTTCGCCGACGTGCGCGAGGTGCACCGGCGCAGGCGTCGCACCGTCCAGATGGTCGCGACGGCGTTCGGAGCGGTCCCGGAGCTCTGGTACCTCACCAGGCGAGGAGCCTCGCGGGTGGGTTCACCGGCGGCGCCGGTCCTCGAGGCCCCGAACGACCCGCGAGCCGAGGTGAGGGAGACGAACCGTACCGGAGGAGCGTAGGAAACATACGCTCGAAGGGCCATCAACGTACGACTTCAACTTCCTATATTCACCCATGCGGGCCGGGCCGGCCCGTGCCGACCGAGGAGGAGCCGAGGGATGACGCAGGAACCGGAGTACGACTTCGATGTGATCGTCATCGGGGGAGGCCCGGCGGGCTCGACCCTGGGGACCCTGCTCGGCCGGGACGGGCATCGGACGTTGATCATCGAGAAGGACATCCACCCCCGAGACCACGTGGGTGAATCGCTCGTCCCGTCGACGAACGTGATCTTCCACAAGATCGGTTTCCTGGAGAAGCTGAACGATGCCGGCTTCGTCCCCAAGCCCGGCACCGGCTGGAACGGGCCGCGGTCCAAGGTGTGGAGCTTCGTCGAGGTCCCCCTGTTCGAGCTCCCGTTGGAGGGCAACCCGCAGCCGTACACGTTCCACGTCGAGCGGGACGCGATGGACGCGATGTTGATCCGGCACGCGCACGACCACGGGGCGCAGGTCCTGCAGGGGGCGAAGGTGACCGATGTGCTCTTCGAGGGCGACCGGGCCGTCGGGGTCCGGGTCCAGGTCACGGACGGCTGGGAGCGCGAGCTGCGGGCGAAGGTGATCGTGGACGCAACCGGACGGCGGTGCCTGCTGGCGACGAAGTTGAAGATGAAGAAGAAGGACCGGAACTTCAACCAGTTCTGCATGTACTCGTGGTTCACCGACGTGAAGCGACCACCGGAACGTCTGACCGGCTGGGGCCTCTTCTACTTCATCGGGCTGAACCAGGGCTGGGCGTGGCAGTTCCCGCTGCGGGAGGGCAGGGAATCGGTCGGGGTCGTGGTGGACAAGGAGGACTTCCAGCGTTCGGGCCTCGACCACGAGGAGTTCTTCTTCTCGCTCGTGAAGCGGAGCCGTCAGTTCGAGTACGTGATGCAGGACGCCGAACGGATCCGCCCGTACTGGATCGAGGCGGACTACTCGTTCAAGGTGGATCGGTACGCCGGACCCGGCTGGATGATGATCGGCGACGCGCTGCGGTTCGTCGATCCGATCTTCTCGTCCGGCGTGGACGTGGCGTTGTTCAGCGCGTACTACGCGTACGAGGCGATCAAGGAGTCCTGGGAGACCGGGAACGAGGAGAAGCCGTTCCGCGAGTTCCACGAGCGGATCGATACGGGCGTGGACTCCTGGTACGACACGATCACGCTGTTCTACAAGCTGCAGAACCTCCTGACGCGGTTCGTCACCCACAAGACCTGGCGTCCCTACGTGATCCGCGCGCTCCAGGGCAACCCCTACCTCCCGGCGCACGTGGAGCGGAACCGGAAGCTGCAGAACGCGATGGAGGAGGCGTTCGATCGCGTACTGCACAACCCCGGGAACCTGCTGCGCCCGTGGGCCATGGATCCGGAGAACGACGGGACGCTCACGTGCCCGACGTGCCTGGGCGTGGCCGACTATGTGGTCGAGGAGGAGGCGTTCGTCTGCCGGCGCTGCGACGCTCGCGCCAAGGTCCCGGGCCTTCGGCCGAAGGCGCTCGTCGCGAGCGATCGTTCGTGACGGGTCCCGGCGGCGATGACCTCGAGGAGGTTCGGATGGAGTCCGGCATCGGACCGCTTCCGCCGCGCCGGCGGGACGAAGAGAGCGAGTGGCACGATCTCGTCCGCCGGGAGTGCCCGCACTGCGGCTGCGAGTTCTTCGTCGCGGACGACGATTCGCAGATCGTCTGGGATCCCGGCCGTGCATGGGACGACGGCTGTACCGATCGCGAGTGCCACTGCCACGATGAGCCCGTGGTGGGGGGCCGGCGCGAGGCCTGACCCGCCGCGGCACGGTCGTTCGGTATCGGAGGGACCGTGACCGAGCACCAGCTCTTCCTGTTCCTCGTGCAGGTCGCCGTCCTGGTCGGCGTCGCGCGCGCGGGCGGTTCGGTGGCCGTGCGCCTGAAGATCCCCGAGGTGATCGGCGAGCTCACCTTCGGCCTGTGCCTCGGCCCGTCGCTCCTGGGCGTCGTGTGGCCGGCGGCGTTCGACACCCTGTTCCCCGACGATCCCCTCCAGCGGAGCCTGCTCGATCTCGTGGGGTGGATCGGCGTCATCTTCCTCGTCCTGATCGCCGGCCTGGAGACCCGGCTGGGGATCCTCCGGCGTACGCCGATGGCCGTCCTCGGTGGGTGGATCGGTGGGTTCGGGCTGCCCTTCGTGGCCGGGTTCGCGCTCGGCATGCTGAGTCCCGACACGCTCGTGCCTCCCGGGATCGAGAAGCCGGTGTTCGCGCTGTTCATCGCGACCGCGATGTCGATCTCGGCGATCCCGGTGATCGCGCGGATCCTGATGGACCTGGATCTGTATCGAACCCGCATCGGGATGATCGTCCTGTCGACCGCGCTGGCAGACGACACGATCGGGTGGGTCGTCCTGTCGATCGTCGCCGGTCTCGCGACGGGTGGGGTCGAGGCGGGGGAGATCGCGCTGACCGTGGTGCTGACGGGCGTGTTCGTCGCGTTGGCGTTCACCCTCGGGAAGAAGCTCGTGCGGGAGGCGATGCGGTTCAGCCATCGACGCATCGATCCCCGCTGCCGAGGTGTCGATGATGCTCATCCTCGTCTTCGCGTTCGGCGCCATCACGCAGGCGATCGGCGTGCACCTCGTGCTGGGGGCGTTCGTCGCCGCGATCCTGATCGGACGGCTCCGGCGGATCGATCGGAAGGCCGTCGCGGCCGTCCGCCAGGTCGGGATGGGGTTCTTCGTGCCGTTCTTCTTCGCCTACACGGGGGTCAGGGTCGATCTCACGACGCTCGGCGGGGATGCGGTGCTGTTCACCGTGCTCGCGGTGGTGGTCGCGTGCCTGGGCAAGATCGTCGGAGGAGGCCTCGGCGCGCGGCTCGGCGGGCTCCCGAAGTGGGAGGCCCTGGCCGTCGGCTTCGGGCTGAACGCGCGCGGGGCGATGGAGCTGGTGATCGCGGCGATCGGCCTGTCGATCGGCGTGTTGAACGAGGCCTCGTACGCGATCATCGTCCTGATCGCCGTCCTCACCACCCTCATGGCGGGACCGACGCTGCGGTACTGCGTCTCGCGGGCGGGTCCGCAGGCCCTGGAGCCGGCGCCGGGCGCGGTCGACGAGAACGAGGTCGACGCCGAGGTACACGCCTGAGCCAGGCGACCCTCGAGGAGAGGCCGCCGGGTCCCGCCAGGTCAGATCACGGGCCGCTCGCCGCCCGTCTTCGCGAGCCCCGCGAGCAGCCCGACCGTGAAGGCGAGGCTCACCGCGGCGAACAGCCACCACAGCATGGCCGACCCCTCGGCGAGCACGGCCTCGAAGGCGGCAACGACCGCCGTGCCCGCGGCCGCGAACACGAAGGCCCACGCGAACCACCAGATCTCGTCCAGCCTTCGGGCGATGACCACCATCAGGAGCGCGAGGCTGAACGAGCAGATCCCGGCGATCCGGACGTAGCCGTCGTCGGGCAGCGGTGGGAGGTCGAAGATCGTGACGAGGACGAACCTCGGGGCGACGGCGAGCGCGAGCCCACAGGCGGCCCACACGGCGGCTTGGATCATGAGGACGCGTCGCAGGAGCTCCACGGCGGCACATCATCGCAGGTCACGCGCTCGGCACCGTTGGTAGCATGAGCGCCGGAGCCCCGCGTGGGCTCCTTTTCCTGACCGATCCGACGTGACCGGTCCACCCGACCGACCAGAGGAACCGAGATGCCCGACACGCCCAGGGTCGCCGTCATCGGCCTGGATTGCGCGACCCCCCAGCTCCTGTTCCGCGACTTCGCGGCGGAGACGCCGAACATCCAGGCGCTCGTCCGGCGCGGGATGTGGGGCGACCTGGCGAGCATCACGCCACCGATCACCGTGCCGGCGTGGGCGTGCGCGATGACCGGCAAGACGCCGGGGCAGCTGGGCATCTACGGGTTCCGCAACCGCAAGGACACCTCCTACGACGGGCTGTCGATCGCCACGGCGGACGCGATCGGCGAGCCGGCGGTGTGGGACCTGCTCGGAGCCCAGGGTCTCCGGTCGCTGCTGATCGGCGTCCCCCCCTCGTTCCCGCCGCCGAAGCAGTTCCCCGGTTGGCGCGTGGGTTGCTTCCTCACCCCTCCGTCGGCGAAGTCCTGGGCGTTCCCGTCCGAGCTCGAGACGGAGATCGTGGGGGAGCTCGGGCAGGACAACGACTACATCTTCGACATCCCGGACTTCCGACGCGCCGGGTACGACGTCGCGCTCGATCAGGTCTTCAAGATGACGGAGCGGCGGTTCCAGGTCGGGCGCCGGCTCGCCCGGAACAAGCCCTGGGACTTCTTCATGCTCTGCGAGATCGCGCCCGACCGCCTGCATCACGTCTTCTGGCAGCACTGGGACCCGACCCATCCGCTGTACGAGCCCGGGAACCGGTACGAGACCGCGTTCCAGGACTACTACCGGTTCCTGGACGACCAGGTGGGCTCGCTCCTGGACGCGCTGCCGGACGACGCGATCACGATCGTGATGAGCGACCACGGCGCCCGGCCGATGATGGGTGGCCTGTGCTTCAACGACTGGCTCATCCAGGAGGGCTATCTCGCGTTGTCGGCGCAACCCTCGCACGTGATCCCGATCAAGGACGCGGCGATCGATTGGGGACGGACGGCGGCCTGGGGCGACGGCGGCTACTACGGACGGCTGTTCCTGAACGTGAAGGGCCGCGAGCCGGAGGGGATCGTCGATCCGGCGAGGTACGAGGAGGTCCGGGACGAGCTCATCGAACGTCTCGAGGCGGCCCCGGGACCGGACGGAACGCCGCTCGGCACCAAGGTGCTCAAGCCCCAGGAGGTCTATCCCGAGGTTCGCGGCGTGGCCCCGGATCTGATCGTGTACTTCGGGGACCTCGAGTGGCGGTCGGTCGGCTCGGTGGGCAACCGGAGCGTCTACACCTACGAGAACGACACGGGCCCCGACGGTGCGAACCACGACCGGACCGGTGTCTGGGCCATGGCCGGGAAGCCGGGCCAGGCGACCGGCGAGGTGACCGGCCTGAACCTCGTCGACGTGGGCCCCTCGATCCTGTCGATGTACGGCCTCGAGGCGCCCGAGGGTGCCGTTGGGAGGAGCTTCCTGTGACGCATCGTCCCGAGCAGAAGGGGTTCACGATCTGGTTCACGGGCCTGTCCGGCGCCGGGAAGTCCACGATCGCCGAGATGCTGTACCACGAGTTCCAGGCGCGCGGCCTGAAGACCGAGATCCTCGACGGCGACGTCGTTCGTCAGAACCTGTCGAAGGGCCTCGGGTTCAGCAAGGAGGATCGGGACACGAACATCCTGCGGATCGGCTTCGTGGCCGAGCTGCTCACGCGCAACGGCGTCGCCACGATCTGCTGCCCGATCAGCCCGTACAAGCAGACGCGGGATGCGGTTCGCGCGTCGATCGGCGAGTTCGTCGAGGTGTACGTCTACGCGACGCTCGAAGAGCTCGCGGAGCACCGCGACCCCAAGGGCTTGTACAAGAAGGCGCTCGCGGGCGAGATCACGGGCTTCACCGGTGTGGACGATCCCTACGAGGCCCCCGAGGACCCCGAGCTCGTCCTGGACACGATGGTCGAGTCGCCGCGCGGATCGCTGGGGCGCACGCTGACGAAGCTGAAGGAACTCGGCTATCTCGAGGACGACCAGGAGCTCGCCTCCGCCGATCGCCTGCATTCGGGCATGACCGATCTTCGGCTGCACGAGACGGGTCGGGTCGTCGAAGAGCACTGACCGGCAACCGCCGGGCCGATCCGACCGGCGAAGCTATGCCCCCGTGCCGGCTCGGTTCCAGGGCGTCGGGTGTCCCGCCGTTTCGGCCTCGCTCGTGGCCTCGTCGAGGCGGATCACCTCGCGTGTGCCGTCCAACCTCGGGGGTGGTGCGGCCTCCGCGAGCTCCGACAGGTAGCCGGCGAGCTCCGACGTGTGCTCGCGAGCCTCCGAGATCGTCCGCCGGACCTGCTCGGCGAGCGGCGTGACCGTGTCTCGCCAGGCGACCAGTCGGTCGATGTCGGTTCGGAGCGCCTCGCGAGCTCGCTCGTTCGCCCGCAGCTCCTGCTCCGCGCGGCGTCGCGCGTCCTCGAGCAGCTCCGCGACCCCGCGCTGGGTGGCGTCGAGCACCTCCGTCAGGCTCCTGACCGAGCGCGCCGACCCCTGGTTCGCCTCGTCGAGCTCGGCCTGGAGCTCACCGATCTTCCCTTCGAGCTGGGTCAGCCGCAGGTCCGCCTCCAGCCGCGCTCGGCGGGCACCGTCGATCTCGGTGCGGAGCTGATCGGCCGACGACTCGGCACGGTCGGCCTGGCTCCGACGCTCCGCCGCTTCACGGCGGGCCGTCTCCAGCTCGTCCGTGAGCTGGGCCACGCGAGCCTCGGCATCGCGGACCTCCTGCACCGACTGCACCATCTGCATGTCGCGCTCGGTCATCATCGCGTCGACGCTCTTCCGGGAGTAGCCGAACAGGCCGGACCGGAGCTCGGGTGTGTCCATCGCGTGCTCCCTTCGGGCGGGGGCTCGATCGTGCGACGCGGGGCCGAGCCGTTCAATCCCTCGAGGGGCTTACCGCGCCTGCTGTCCGTGTTTTCCCCCATCGACGGGCCCTTCGACCCCGGAGGCGCCGCGTCGGTCGTCGCGGCTGGATCGACTCGAGGCCGTGGTAGCGTGGCCCTATGGGGTGACGACGCCCACCCGGCTCGGGTGGGCGTCGACGCGCATCTGGGGGAGACGGATGGAGATCGAGCTCGGCAAGGGGAAGATGGCGAGACGCGCGTACGGGTTCGACGAGGTCGCGATCGTGCCGTCGAGACGGACCCGCGACCCCGACGACGTCGACATCTCGTGGCAGATCGACGCCTACACGTTCGCCCTTCCGATGATGGCGTCGGCGATGGATGCCGCGATCTCGCCGTCGACGGCCGTGCAGGTCGGCCGGCTCGGCGGCCTCGCGTGCCTGAACCTCGAGGGTCTGTGGACGCGCTTCGAGGATCCCGAGTCTGTCTACGAGGAGATCGCGGCGCTGCCCGACGAGAAGGCCACCCGCCGCATGCAGGATCTCTATCGCGAGCCGGTGAAGGAGGAGCTGATCGCCCGCCGGATCCGGGAGATCAACGAGGGCGGGGTCGTCTCGAGCGCGTCGTTGACGCCGCAACGCGTCGAGCGCTACGCGAAGCTCGTGCTGGATGCGGGGCTCGACATCCTCGTGATCCAGGGCACGGTCGTGTCGGCCGAACACGTCTCGGCGCAGACCCAGCCGCTGAACCTGAAGGAGTTCATCGCCCGCTTCGAGCTTCCGGTGATCGTCGGCGGATGCGCCTCCTACACGACGGCGCTCCACCTCATGCGCACCGGTGCCGTCGGGGTGCTCGTCGGGGTCGGACCTGGGAACGCGTGCACCACGCGGGGGGTGCTGGGCGTTGGGGTGCCGCAGGCCACCGCCATCGCGGACGCCGCAGCCGCCAGGATGGAGCACCTGCGTGAGACCGGTCGCTACTGCCACGTGATCGCCGACGGGGGCATGCGGACCGGCGGCGACATCGCGAAGGCGATCGCGTGCGGCGCGGATGCCGTGATGATCGGCTCCCCGTTGACGCGTGCCTACGAGGCGCCGGGCCGCGGCTACCACTGGGGGATGGCCACCTTCCACCCGACGCTCCCGCGCGGCGCACGCGTGAAGACCCAGCAGGTGGGCTCGCTCGAGGAGATCCTCGTCGGGCCGGCGCACGAGAACGACGGCACGTTCAACCTGTTCGGCGCGCTCGCCACCTCGATGGCGACGACCGGCTACGCGACGATCCGCGAGTTCCAGAAGGCCGAGCTCGTGGTCGCGCCCGCGATCAAGACCGAAGGCAAGACGTATCAGACGGCGCAGCGGGTGGGGATGGGCCACTGAGGTGAGCTCCTCGACCTCGCGGCCGGTCCTCGTCGTCGACCTCGGGGCGCAATACGCGCAGCTGATCGCCCGTCGGATCCGCGAGTGCCACGTGTACTCGGAGATCGTGGCGCACGACCTGCCGGTCTCGGAACTCGCCCGGATGCGGCCGGCCGGGATCGTGCTCTCGGGCGGCCCGGCCTCCGTGTACGAAGAGGGTGCCCCGTCGGTCGACCCGGGCGTGTTCGAGCTCGGGGCCCCGGTTCTGGGCATCTGCTACGGCCACCAGCTCATGGCGCGCGCGCTGGGCGGCGAGGTCTCGGCCACCGGTCAGCGAGAGTACGGGGCGACCGAGCTTCGGGTGATCGAGCCCGGGACATTGCTCCGCGATCTCGCGGAGCGCGAACCCGTCTGGATGAGCCACGGCGACGCCGTCACGCGCGCGCCCGAGGGCTTCCGGGTGACGGGCCGTACCGACGCGATCCCGATCGCCTCGATGGAGGACCCCGAACGCGGGCTGTTCTCGGTCCAGTTCCATCCCGAGGTCGCGCACACGCCGAAGGGGACGCTGATCATGAAGCGCTTCCTCTACGACGGGTGCGGCCTGCTCCCCGCGTGGACCCCGGTCAACGTCATCGAGCGGAGCGTGGCAGGGGTGCGAGCGCAGGTCGGCGACGCCGAGGTGCTGTGCGCGCTGTCCGGCGGGGTCGATTCGGCGGTTGCGGCGCTGCTCGTCTACAAGGCCGTCGGCGACCAGCTGACCTGCGTGTTCGTCGACACCGGGCTCCTGCGCGAGGGCGAGCCCGAACAGGTGGAGGAGACGTTCGGCCGACATCTCCGCGTGCCCCTCGTCCACGTGAAGGCCGCGGACCGGTTCCTGGCGCGTCTCGAGGGGGTGTCCGACCCGGAGGAGAAACGCACGCGCATCGGCGAGGAGTTCATCCGCGTCTTCGAGGAGGTGGCGCGCGAGCGGCGAGGCGCGCGCTTCCTCGTGCAGGGGACGCTGTACCCCGACGTGATCGAGAGCGGTTCCCGGACCGCGGCGAAGATCAAGAGCCATCACAACGTCGGCGGCCTGCCCGAGCAGATGGATCTCGAGCTCGTCGAACCGTTGCGCGACCTGTTCAAGGACGAGGTCCGGGCGGTCGGGAGCGAGCTCGGTCTCCCCGAGGAGATCGTCGCTCGCCAGCCGTTCCCGGGGCCGGGCCTCGCCGTTCGGATCGTCGGCGAGGTGACCGGCGAGAACCTGCGGATCGTGCGGGCGGCCGATCACATCGTCCGAGAGGAGATCCGCCGCGCCGGCCTGGAGGAGGAGACCTGGCAGGCGTTCTGCGTCCTGTTGGCGGGTGTCCGCAGCGTCGGGGTGATGGGGGACGGGCGGACGTACGAACACCCGGTGATCCTGCGCGCCGTCACGAGCGAGGACGCGATGACGGCCGACTGGGCCAGGTTGCCGCAGGAGGTGCTCGACCGCATCTCGCGACGGGTGGTGCGCGAGGTGCCCGGCGTGAACCGTGTCGCGTACGACGTCACGAGCAAGCCGCCCGGCACGATCGAGTGGGAGTGAGCGGCCAGCGTCCCGTCGCCCTCGCGGCCGTCGTCGTGCTGTCGCTCCTCGCCGCCGGGTGCGAGGCCGATGCAACCGACCGAGCGGAGCCCTCCCAGGCGGCCCCCGGGATCGCCTCCGATGGGACCCCTCCGGCGGGGACGCCGGAGCCGTCCTCGAGCGGATATGTGCGGATCGGAGGCGCGCCGGCCAGGATCTCGGTGGACCGGACGATCGACGACCCCACGCTGCTGCCGTACCCGTTCATGTCGCCGACGCCGCCGCCCGACCCTTCGACGCTCGACGGTACCTACCTGCGGACGCTGACGCTCCGCGACGTCGGGGGAGCGAGGATCGGGCTCCCCTATCGGTGCCTGCGATGCCCGCCGTTCCGGATCGACGCCGGCGTCAGCACGCTGATCTTCACGCGCGGCGCCTACTACCTACACCATCACCTCTCGGGTTTCCGAACGATGGGGAGCTTCGTCGTCGAGGACGACCGGGTGACCTTGTTCAACGACGCGAACTGTCCGCAGACCCCCGGGATCTATGCGTTCGAGGTGACCGCGCACGGTCTCCGGTTGCGCGTCGTCGAGGACGACTGTCCGTTCAGCGGCGAGCGCTCGTTCGACCTCATGGTCCGGCCCTGGACGCGGGTCTCGGCGTGCGTCCGGCGCATCGCGAACCTGTGGCCGGGCGAGGTCGCCTGCTGATCCGCGGGACTCGCCCAGCGCTACCGGGACGATCCGGCCGGCACCAACACGCCCGCCGCGAGCATCTCCTTGCAGAAGGAAGCGACCTCGGCGTCGGTGATCCTGGTCCGCTCCGCGACCTGCTGGATCGACCGGGCCTCCGAGAACTCGGCGATGAGTCTGCGTTCGACATCCCAGTCGATGCGATGTCGTTCACCGTTCGGCGTTTCCACGACGAGGTTCACGATGTCGTCGATGGCCTCGAGGCCGAGATGCGAGGAACTCGACACGACGACCTCCGACTCGGGCAGTGCGATCCGATCGCGTTGGTCCGACGAAGTGGGGTCCAGACTCGGACCCTCCTGTCCAAGGAGACTCAGCACCTGCTGCCGCAGCTCGGTCTTCGCCAGTGCCTCCGTCGACCGCTCGATCTCCTGTACCTCCTCATCGGATGCCGAGCGGCGGTCGGCGTGTTGGAGGAGCGCCGTCCTCGTTTGCCTGAAGTACTGGGCACGGGGATCCTTGCGCAACCGAAGCGGGAACGGGAACGACTCGAGCGTGCGTAGGACGACGTAGTTCGGATGGGCATGCGTGTTGCCGGTCGCCAGGGCGATGAAGGCGTCTCGGTTCGTTTCCGCGAAGACCGTCTCCTCCTCCTCACCGAGGCGCTCCTTCGCGCGATCCATCCACATCCCGACCTGGCGATGCCCGTGGTACCAGTACCGAGCCATCTCGAGGTAGTCGGAGTAGGTATCCAGGTAGAGGCCTTGGTACCAATCCTGGATCAGAGGCTCCGGCGCCGCCGTCCTGAGCAACGTGTTCACGGCGATCGCGCTCATCTTCGCGTAGAGGACGGCGAGGAACACTCCGGAGGACAGGATCGGGTCGACGAAGCAGGATGCGTCGCCGACGGAGAAGTAGCCGGGTCCGGCCATCCGGTCGCTCCGGTAGGACCAATCCTTGATCGTGTGGAAGTCACCCGTATACGTCGCTCCCTGGAGCAGGTACTGCCACTCCTCGGTCGAGCGCACGTGGTCCAGGTAGAAGGCCTCGAGGGCCGCCTTGCCGCCGGTCTCGGGCAGGTTCGCGCGCGGGGCGACGAACCCGACACTGATCTCGCGAGGCGATCGCTCGTCTGTCTCCTCACCTGGGTGGCCGAGCGGGATGAACCACAGCCATCCGTCCGGGAGCATCTTGATGATGATGTTGTTCCGGTCGTCGGGCCGGATGTCGCCTCCGAGCGCGGCCGGCGGGGGATGTTCACCCGTCCAGTAGCCGTAGAGGCACATGTTCTTCAGTTCCTCGACCGGCACGCGCCGCGACAGCCGGTTCGCGATCACCGCGGACAGGCCGGAGGCATCGATCGTGTAGCGCGCGGTCGCGGTCCGCACGGCTCCCTGCGCATCCGTGAACCGCACACCGGTCACGCGGCCGGTGTCGTCCGTCAACATGTCCGTCACCCGGTGGCCCTGGCGCACGTCGACCCCGCGCTCCGCCACGTGGTCGAGGAGCACCTTGTCGAAGACCGACCGTTTGACCTGATACGACGTCGGACGACCGGGGATCTCCTCGAAGCGGATGCACCACGGGTCGGGCGACTGTCCCCACATGAAGCACCCACCCGACTTCACGGGGAACCCTGCGGTCGCGAGCTTCTCCTCGAGGCCGATCTCGGCGAGGATGTCGATCGTCGCCGCGATCATCGATTCGCCGATGTGATGCCGCGGGAACGTCTCGCGCTCGAGCAGAAGGACATCGTGGCCCATCTGATCGAGGAACCCGGCCACGGTCGAGCCGGCCGGCCCTCCGCCGATCACGATGACGTCGAACTGTTCGGTCAGCGACACTCCTCGGGTCCGGGAAAGATGTCTTTCAACGCTACGTTATCCCGTTGAGCTCTCGGAAGAGCTCATCCGAGGGAGAACCCCCATCGCTTCCTGCGTACCCACCCTCGAGATGTGGAAACCATCTCTCGAGATGCTCGTGAGCCGCGCTCCGCCACGACCCTCGAGGTCAGCTCACTCGGTCGGCGAGCACGATCAGTCGCTCCGCCGCGGAGAACCTCGGGTTGCAGGTCGTGAGGACGAGCGTGGGCCGGTCGGTGGAACCCAGGACCGAACCGTCCGACGGCGAGATGATCTCCGAGCCCGTCACCCGGTACTCGAAGACCCCGTATTCGGTGGCGAGCACGATCCGGTCGCCCGGGCGGAGCTCGTTCAGCGACCAGAACGGAGAGCCGTAGGTCGTTCGATGCCCCGCGATCCCGACCCGGCCGGTCGCCTCCCACGGGTACGCGGTGTCGGTGTAGTGACCCGGGCCCTTCTTGAGGGATTCGACGTCGGTGCCTTCGACCACCACGTAGTCGACGTCGATCTTGGGGATCCGGATGATGGCGACCGCGTCGCCGGGGACCTGCGCGACCTTCGGCGGCGCCTCGTCCGGGGCGGCAGTGCCGATCGTCCGCTCGAACTCGGGGCGGATCTGCTCCTGTGCGGCGGCGGTCGCGAATCCGGTCCCCCACAGGCTCCACCAGATGTACGCACCGAGCGCGAGAGCCCCACCGATGAGTACGAGTCCCGAGATCCGCAGGATCCGGCCGCGGCGCCGGCGTTCGACACGACCCGCGTTCGCCCGGTCGGCTTCCGGGCTCTCGCCTCGAGTTCCGACGTCGTGCATGGCCATGGGATGAGTGTCCCAGGTCGATCGCTCGTGACGGTTGCCCGATCGGAGTCGTCCCGGCCAGAGCCTAGGATGAGCGCGTGACCCCCCGTTCACCCTTGCTCGACACGCTCAACCCGATCCAGTCCGAGGCCGTCCTGCACACGGAGGGCCCGGTCCTGATCGTGGCGGGCGCCGGCTCCGGGAAGACCCGCGCGCTCACGCATCGGATCGCCTACCTGATCCGGGAGAAGGGGGTGAGTCCGTACGCGATCCTCGCGATCACGTTCACGAACAAGGCGGCCCGGGAGATGGCCGAGCGGGTCCAGGGTCTCCTCGGCGAACGCATCGCCTCGGGGATGTGGATCCTCACCTTCCACTCGACCTGCGCACGGATCCTGCGACGCGAGCACGCGCACCTCGGCCTGCCGAGCAGCTTCACGATCTACGACGACGCCGATACCGAGCGACTGCTCGCGGCCGTGCTCCGCGACCTGGACCTCGACGCGAAGCGGTACCCGCCACGCGCGATGGCGGCGGCCATCGGCCGCGCGAAGGACCACGTCTTGTCGGCCGAGGAGTTCTCCGCCGCCGCGGGCAACTTCTACGAGCAGACGATCGCGAAGGTCTACTCGGAGTACGAACGGCGCAAGCACACGGCCGGCGCGCTCGACTTCGATGACCTGATCACCGAGGTCGTCGGGCTCTTCCGCCGGCACCCGGACGTGCTCGAGCACTACCAGGAGCGGTTCCCGTACATCCTGGTCGACGAGTATCAGGACACGAACCGGGCGCAGTACCAGCTCGTGAACCTGCTGGCCGCCAAGTACCGGAACATCTGCGTCGTCGGCGACGCCGACCAGGGCGTCTACTCGTGGCGGGGGGCGACGATCCAGAACCTCCTCGACTTCGAACACGACTACCCGGATGCCGAGGTCTTCCTCATGGAGCAGAACTACCGCTCCACGTCCAACATCCTGGCCGTCGCGAACGCGCTGATCGAGCGCAACGTCCAGCGCAAGCCGAAGTCGCTGTGGACCGAGACCTCGGGCGGCGAGCTCGCGGTGCGGTACCGGGCCGACGACGAGCACGAGGAGGCGTTGTACGTCGCGGAGGAGACCCATCGGCTCGTCGAGCAGGAGGGCCACCGGTATTCGGACGTCGCGATCTTCTACCGGACGAACGCGCAGAGCCGCGTGATCGAGGACATCTTCATGCGCGCCGGGATCCCGTATCGGGTGGTGGGGGGCGTGCGCTTCTACCAGCGCCGCGAGATCAAGGACGTGCTCGCGTACCTGCGGCTGCTGTTGAACCCGCAGGACACGATCGGCGCCCGGCGCGTGATCAACACGCCGAAGCGGGGGATCGGCGCGGCCACCGTCTCGGCGATCGAGAGCCTCGCCGCCTTCGAGGAGATCCCGTTCCTCGAGGCGGCCCGGCGTGCGGATGTGCTCACCGAGCTCGGCAGCCGGGCGAAGGGCGCCGTCAGCGGCTTCATCGGTGTGATGGACCGGCTGCAGGAAGCGTACGAGGGGGGTGCGGGGCCCAAGCGGATGGTCGAGGCGGCCGCGACCGAATCCGGGTACGTCCTCGAGCTGGAGGCCGAGCGCACGGTGGAGGCCGAGGGCCGGATCGAGAACCTGCGCGAGCTCGGAGGCGTCGCGGCCGAGTTCGAGCAGCGGTCCCCGGAGGGGGCGCTCGCCGAGTTCCTCGAGCAGGTGTCGCTCGTCTCCGAGCAGGACGAGTACGACGAGGGATCGGGCAGCGTCACCCTGATGACGCTGCACAACGCGAAGGGGCTCGAGTTCGGGGTCGTGTTCATCATCGGCCTGGAGGACGGCGTCTTCCCGCACTACCGCTCGATGGGCGAGCCCGCGCAGCTCGAGGAGGAGCGCCGGCTCATGTACGTGGGTGTGACGCGCGCGCAGGAGCGGCTCTACCTCACCCATGCGTGGAGTCGGACGCTGTTCGGCTCCTCCTCGTTCAATCCGCCCTCGAGGTTCCTGGGCGAGATCCCGAGTGAGCTCCTGCGGGCGATCGACGAGGCCGAGCTCGGCGGCGGATCGGGCGGTTCGGCCTCCCCGATCCGGGACGCGGTGCACGGCGTGCGAGCGCTGCCACAGGTCGCCGCGGGGGACACCGTCGAGCACGACAAGTGGGGGGAGGGCGTGGTCCTCGCCGTGACCGGATCCGGGACCGAGGCCGAGGTCACCGTCCGGTTCGACGACGCCGGCGAGAAGCGGTTGCTGCTCGCCTACGCGCCGCTCAAGCGGGTGGGCTGAGCTCAGGTCGCGGGACTGCGCCGTTCGTGTTGCGGTTCGGTCGCGACCCTTGCGCTGAAGTGACCCGGTCCGCATGCTCGAGCCGTGGGACGCCGCGGATGGCTCGTGCTCGGAGGTCTGCTGCTCCTCCCCGCCGTGCTGTTCGTCGCCGGGAACATGCTGAAGCACGAGCTCGGCCTCCCCGCCCTCGCGGATGCGCTCGGGCCGCTGGCGGAGCCCGAGGGTGTCGCCGAGGGCGTGGTCACGGCGGTCGTGCTGCTCGGACCGGTCCTGGCGATGATGGTGGTCCTCGCGCCGATCGTTCGGCTGCGGACGGCTCGCTCGAGGAGCACGCTCGAGGCGACCGTATCGCTCCGCGTTCGCCCGGCCAACCTGATCGTGGCAGGCGTGGCGATCGGGGTGCTGGCCGTCATGGGCGGGTACCTGTTGGCCGAGAACGCGGGCTGCTGGTTCGGATCGACCGTCGCCTGCTGACCAACGTCAGCGCGACAGGCGTTCGAGCACGTTCCGCGTGATCCGCTCGACGACCGGATCGCCCAGCCCGAGGACCCAATCGGTCACGCCCGCATTCACGACCGTCCCTCCCCTCGTGAACGACGCGAACACGGCGTGGCCGTCGGCGAGGTCGGCCAGGTGCGCCGGGTCGGCGTCGCCGAAGACGGCTATGGATGCACACTCGAGCTCGCCCAGCTCGGGGGAGTAGCGGGTGGGCTGCTCGTCTCGGGACCAGAGGTGGGCGGGAGCGATCGCGAGGATCTCCATGTTTGCCGGAGCGCCGTCCACACCGCTCGGGACCGGTCGACCGGCAGCGTCGAACCCGAGCGCGCACCCATCGCACTCGTACGCGACGATCGCGTCGGCCCCCCCGAACTCGGCTCCGTCTTCGAGTTCGGTGCCCTCGAACACCCAGTGCTCCGGCCGCTGCACCGTGTAGGCGCCCGAGCTCTCAGCCGCCCCGAGCCCGTAGAGGGAGTAGCCGCCCCGCGTGAACGTGAGGCCGGTCGTCGAGGTCTCCGGACGGCCGATGCGCCGGTCCGACCACTGGCCGGTGAGCAGGCGCTCGTCGGCCGTCCCGAGGACGGGATCCTCGTCCGCGCGGTACTTGTAGGAGGTCATCGCTCGATGGTCGTCCTCGTAGCGGATCTGCCAGAAGCAGGTGTTGCCCGAGAGGATCGCGGCGTTGCCGCCACGGGCGACGAATGCGTCCAGCGTGTCACGCATGCCCCACGACCAGTACTCGTCGTGCCCCGCGCTCACGATCAGGCGTGGATGGTCCAGGATCTCGGGATGCTGTTCCAGGTCCTGAGAGATCGCGACGTCGATGCGGAAACCGTTCGACTCGGCCCACCGGGTGAATGGCCGCTCCCAGTTCCACCACCCCGCCCCGCCGCTCCAGTCTGAGAGCCCGAGCGGGCGGGCCCAGTCGCGGAACCACATCGCCTCGCGATCGGGATCCGGCTGCATGATCCGACGGGACGGCTCGGGTTTGACCAGGAACCCCCTCGCCATCGGACGCTCGAAGGACACGCGCGTGCTCCCCGTGTAGAACGAGGGTCCGCCCCAGTCGTTGTAGGCATCCCAGGTCGTAGTCGACAGCACGAGGAGGATCGGCGCCGGATCGGACGGATCCGGTCGAACGACGAGATACGCGTCCGCTCGTTCGCCGTCGGTCCGCACCGTCACCGAGTGGTAGCCCGAGCGCCAGTCGCCGACGGGGATCGTCAGCGAGGGTGGCCACCGACACCCGTTCATCGACGCGTCGTGCGGCGTCTGGTGGAGCTGCCCCGCCACGTCGCTCGAGCGCCAGAGGATCTCGCGGACGGCGCCCTCGCGCGCCACCTCGACGTCGACCGACTTCGCGTCGGTGGAGACGTGGAGTGTGACGGGCTCGTGCCGGCCGACCGAGCGCGGCCAGCAGTACGCGTCGAGCGTCACCAGGTGAGCAAGACGTAGCCGGCTACGAGGATGACGACCCCGCGACGATCGGCGCGATCACCCACGCGAGCCCCAGCCGCCCGCGGTACGGACCGAGCGTTCCGACCTTCGTCGTCGGCTTCAGGCCGGGGGGGCGGAACCGGACGCGCTTCTTCCCGGACATCGGTCCGAGTATCTCAGCCGACGACGCGGTACAGGCGCCAGCGGTGGGGCACACCTTTGAGTTCGTGCTCGCCCTTGTCCTCGAAGACGAGGTCGCTCCCCGCGACCAGGTCTTTCACCGTCTGGAGACCAGGACCTCCGAAGCTTCGGCCTTCGACATGACCCGAGCACCGATTGACACGGACAGGCCCGAGCACTTCCCCTCGACGAGCTCGCATTCGCCCGTGTGCACGCCCGCTCGAACTTCCAGGCCGAGGTCTCGGATCGACGCCACGATCGCCTGGGCACATCGGATCGCCCGAGCGGGCCCATCGAACCGCGCGAAGAAGCCGTCACCGGCGGTGTCCTGCTCGAGCCCGCCGAATCGCTCGAGCTGATCCCTGACCGTCTCGTGGTGCCGTCCGATCAGTTCCTTCCAGCCTCGATCGCCGAGGCTCGCCTGCCGAGCGGTCGAATCCACGATGTCGGTGAAGAGCACGGTCGTGAGGACGGTGTCGAACGTGGGGGCCTGGTCGACTCCGAGGAAATCGCGGATCACCTCGAGGAAGGCACCCTCATCGCCATCGGACTCCGCGCCAGGGAGGATGTGGGTCCGCGCCTGCGGCATCAGCGACGCGACATGCGCGAGTTCGGCCTCGGCGTCCGGCTCGGCCTCGTAGTTCACGAGCAGCGTCGGTACCGTGACCGCGGGGAGGAGGGGGCGGATGTCGGTGGCGTACCACACCTCGCTCAGCCGGCGGGCGACGTCGGGGGTGGCGGTGTTCCGGCTCAGCTTCGCGACCATCGAGGTGGCGTCGTCGCGGATGGTATGGCCGCCGATCGCCTCCGCTTCGATGAACGCGCGACCGTACGCGTCCGTTCCCCACTCGTCGAACGCGCGCTGCTCTCGCTCGACGTAGTCGGGCCTTGCCCCCCAGGGATAGTCGGGTGTCCATACGGAGCGGGCGGACGGCGCGTACCAGACCAAACTCCGCGCGCGGTCCGGACGGGTCGCTGAAAGCAGCACGTTCGACGATCCGCCTTCGCGCTCGCCGGCGAGGACCGGGCGCTCCGAGCCGATGTGGTCGAGCACGGCCAGCAGATCGGTCACCCGCGTCTCCAGATCTGGGACGTCGACGTTCCGGCTCGACAAGCCCGTGTCACGTCGATCATGCAGGATCAGGCGGGAGAAGCCCGCGAGCCCATCGGACACGCGGGCGGTGTCCCTGGCCTCCCAGATGACGTCGAGGTTGCCCAACCAGTCGAATTGCCACACGAGATCGATGGGTCCCTCACCGATGGTCGAGTACGCGATGTAGGCGCCGTCGTGTGCCCGCGCGTACCCGAACTGGGGTCGATCGGGCATCTCAGCCCACGAACCGAGAGAGGCGCCATCGGTCGGGCACGCCCCTCAGTTCGTGCTCGCCTCGGTCCTCGAAGCCGAGGCCCGAACCGGCGACGAGATCCTTCGCGGTGCTCGAGACGAGGACCTCGGACGGATCGGCCATCGCCGCGACCCGGGCCACCACCTGATGGGCGATGTGGACGCCGTCGGCCGTCTTCGCGTAGCGCGTTTCCGGTCTCACCCCAGCATCGTGCGCCCGCGCCGACGGGCTCGGCAAGCCGTGGCTACACTTGCCCGCGCATGCCCGGGAAGCACCGCATCATCGTCGCCAAACCCGGCCTCGACGGTCACGACCGCGGGGCCAAGGTCGTCGCCCGGGCGCTCCGCGACGCCGGGTTCGAGGTCATCTACACGGGCCTGCACCAGACGCCCGAGCAGATCGCCGAGACCGCGATCCAGGAGGACGCGGACGCCGTTGGGTTGTCGTGTCATTCGGGTGCGCACATGACGCTGTTCCCGAGGGTCACCGCGCTCCTGCGCGAGAAGGGTGCGGGTGAGGTGCTCGTGTTCGGCGGCGGCATCATCCCGAAGGACGACATCCCCAAGCTCGAGGAGGCCGGGATCGAGAAGCTCTTCACCCCCGGCGCCACGACCGGTGAGATCGTCACCTGGTTGCACGAGCGCCTCGGTGACGAGCGAGCTTCCTGAGTGGACCTCTACGAGCACCAGGGCAAGGACCTGTTCGAGGCGCACGGCATCGCGCTTCCCGAGCGCGCCATCGCGACATCGCCCGAGGAGGCCGCCGTCGTGTCGGAGCGACTCGGCGGCCACGTCGCGGTGAAGGTGCAGGTCCAGGCCGGCGGTCGGGGGAAGGGTGGCGGCGTCGCGCTGGTGCACACGCCGGGGGACGCGGCGAACGCCGCCCGGCGCATGTTCGCCGAAGGTTTCAAGGGGACGCCCGTCACGCGGGTGCTCGTCGAACGACTGGTCGACATCGCGGCCCAGTTCTACGCGGCGATCTCACTGGACCGTACGGCCGGCACGTACCTCGCGATGGTCTCGAACGATGGTGGCGTCGAGATCGAGGAGGTCGCCCGGAGCAGGCCCGAGGCGATCCGTCGGCTCCACGTCGACGCCGTCCTCGGGCTCCGCGGGTACCACGCGCGGCGGCTCTCGGGGCACCTGCTCGCCGAGGCTCGCGACGGCGCGGCCGGCCTGCTCGCCAAGATGTACGCGGTCCTGGCGGACGCGGACGCGACGCTCGTGGAGGTGAACCCGTTCGTCCTGCTCACCGACGGCACGGTGATGGCGCTCGACGCGAAGGTCACGATCGACGACAACGCGCTGTTCCGCCATCCGGAGATCGAGGCGCTCCGGGACAGCTACCCGATCGACCCGATCGAGAGGCGCGCGAAGGACGCGGGACTGCAGTACGTGAAGCTCGAGGGCGAGGTCGGGATCATCGGCAACGGCGCCGGGCTCGTGATGTCGACGCTCGACGTGGTGGCGCAGGCCGGCTCGCGTGCGGCGAACTTCCTCGACGTCGGCGGCGGCGCGAGCGCGGAGGTCATGGCGACCTCGCTCGAGGTGATCCTGTCCGATCCGGACGTGCGCAGCGTGCTCATCAACATCTTCGGCGGGATCACGCGGTGCGACCTCGTCGCCGAGGGCATCCTCGAGGCGCTGTCGCGCGTGTCGCCCGAGGTGCCGATCGTCGTTCGGCTCGACGGAACGAACGCCGAGGAGGGACGCCGGCTGCTCGCGGAGGCGGCGCACCCGCGGATCGTTCCGGCCGAGACGATGCTCGACGCCGCGAGCCGGGCCGCCGAGCTCGCGCGCGGGGAGGCCGGCTGAGATGGCCGTCCTCGTGGACGATCGGACGAAGGTGGTCGTGGCCGGCATCACCGGCTCGGAGGGGACGTTCCATGCGCTCCGCAATCGCTCCTACGGGACGCAGGTCGTCGCCGGCGTCACGCCCGGCAAGGGCGGCCAGGACGTGGACGGCATCCCGGTGTTCGACACGGTCGCGGACGCCGTCGAGCAGACCGAGGCGAACACCTCGCTGATCTTCGTGCCCGCGCGGTTCGCCGCGGAGGCGATCTACGAGGCCGCGGACGCCCGGGTCGGCCTGATCGTGTGCATCACGGAGGGCATCCCGGTCCGCGACATGGCGCGGGTGGGCGCCTACCTGGGCGGGAAGACGACGGTGCTCGTCGGGCCGAACTGTCCCGGACTCATCAGTCCCGGTCGCTGCAACGTCGGCATCATCCCCGGAGAGATCTGCATGCCCGGTCGCGTCGGACTCGTCTCGCGCTCGGGGACGCTCACCTACCAGATCGTGCACGAGCTCACGCAACGGGGCATCGGGCAGTCGACCTGCATCGGGATGGGCGGCGATCCCGTGCACGGGATCGGGTTCACCGGATCGCTCGAGCGGTTCGAGGCCGACGACGAGACCGATCTCGTCGTGATGATCGGCGAGATCGGGGGCGCCGACGAGGAGCAGGCGGCGGCGTTCATCCGGGAGCGCATCACGAAGCCGGTCGTCGCGTACATCGCCGGGTTCACCGCGCCGCCGGGCAAGCGGATGGGTCACGCGGGGGCCATCATCACCGGCTCGAGCGGGACGGCGCAGGCCAAGGCCGAGGCGCTGGAGGCCGCCGGCGTTCGCGTCGGCCGGACCCCGACCGAGGTCGCCGAGCTCGCGCAGGCCGCCCTGTCGTGACCCCGCGGCACCGCGGCGGGCCGGCCCGCGGGCCCGTCTGGTCGTACGCGCTCGGTCGCGGCCTGTTCGCGTTCATCGCCGTTGCCGCCGTGGGGATCGGGGCATCCCTCGCGTCGTACCTCCTGGTCGACCCGCCCTCCTCGCTCGCGACCGCGATCCGGATCGGGGCGCTGTACCTCGGGCCCTTCCACCACATCCCCGTCGTGTTCGAGGGGGAACTCGACCTCGGCGAGCTCCGGTTGCCGAACCTGCCTCCGAGCGGCGCGACGTCGGTCGAGATCGGCGTCGCGCTGCTCGCGGTGACGGCGATCGCCGCCTGGCTGTTGTTCGGAGCGGGCCGGAGCGTCGCCGAACGTTCGGGAGGAGGGCTCGGAGCCCGGATGCTCGCCGGCGCCTCGGTAGCGCCCGGATACGCCGTCCCCGTGTTCCTCGTGGCGATCCTGGTCGAGCTGGATCGGCCGGTCCAGCTCGGCACGCTGGTCTCCGGCTCGATCTCGATCCATCTCGCGGCGTGGCAGGGCCTCGTGTTCCCGCTGGCGATCGCCGCCGTCGCGGGGGCCGTCGGCGGAGCGGTCTCGTGGCTGGCCTCCGAGCAAGCGCGCGCTCGGATCCGGACGATCTCGGCTGTCCTCGCCGGCGGGTGGCGGATGTTCGGTCTCGGGCTGCTGTTCGCCTACGTCGGCGTGTTCGTGGCCGGCGTCGTGCAGCCCGACGCGGCGGTGGCCGCCTTGACGCCCTCGACCGCGCGGTATTACCGGGCGGTGTTCGACCGACCCGGATGGGGTGCCGTGATCCTCGCGCATCACCTCGCGCTCTCGCCGAACGAGGCCGTGTGGGTGCTCGTGCCCTCGACCGGCGCGTGCGACGACGTGTCGGGTGGCCCGAACCTCGACGTCCTGTGCTACGGGCGGTTCCCGCACGGGCTCGAGAGCGTCGTCCAGCCCATCGTCGGCGGCCCGCCGGCTCCGGGAGGTCCGGATCTCGACCTCGGCAGGGCGCCGGCCGGGTACTTCCTGTTCCTGCTGGTGCCGGCCCTGGCGACCGCGCTCGGAGGCCGGGCGGCCGCGGCGCGCGCGCGTCTCGCCGGCCGAGCGGCGATGCCGGTCGGTGCCGCGGCCGGCGTGCCGTTCGCGATCCTCGTGTTCGCCGGGAGCGTGCTGGCCTCCGTGACGATCGCGTACGGGTCGACGTTCGTCGAGGGGAGCGGTGGTTCGATCCGGATCGGCCCCCAGCCGTTCGGCGCCACGGTGCTCGCCCTCATGTGGGGCGTCGCGGGAGGCGCGATCGGTGCGGCGAGCGCCGGATGGCCGCGGTCTAGGCGAGCGGGCTCTCGACGAGACCCGTGGTGAGCAGCACGACCCAGATGATCCAGAACACGAGGCCGATCCACCCGAGGGTCAGGCCGGCCGTCGCGAGCCCCGCCCCCGGTTGCGGGGTGCGCCGGAGGCTCTTGCGTGCGTTGAACCCGAGGATGATGGCCAGGATCGACAGGAACCCGAGGAACAGGCCCAAGATCCCGAAGACCAGGCTCGCGATCGCCGATCCGTTCGTGGTTCGGCCAGGGGTCCGCACGGGGGACGTCGAGGTCCTGGTCGAGGCTCGGCCGCCGTTGGGGACGATCCCGACCTCGATGCTCTCCGGCTCCTGGGACGAGAACGCGAGCCATGCCTGTCGCCAGCCGTCGTCCGTCCTCGGGTAGCGGCTCTCCGGATCCGGGCTGCCCTGCCGATCCCAGATCCCGAAGAAGTCCTCGCCGTAGCCGAGCAGGTACCGACGGCCGGAATGGGTGAACTGGAGCGCCGTGACGGAAGGGGCCGGCGTTGTCGGAGGCGTCCCCTCGAGCATGCTGCCGCAGTAGCGGCACTTGATCGCCTCGTCCTGGATCTCCTCGGCGCAGTCGGGGCATCGCTTCATGGACGAGGGCGATGGTACCGGTGCGAGGGGGAGGGCCGACGCGGAAGGGCCCAGCCGTTCGGCCGGGCCCTTCCGAAGTCCGTCGGTTCAGATCACGGGGCGCCGGGCATCGCCGGCGGCGATGCGCCGCCACCTGCCTGGTGCTCCTGCCAGCGCATGTAGCCGCCGTAGCCGATCACCGCGGCGAGGATGAGGCCGATCCACGCGAAGATGTACAGGAAGTCGTTGTCGATGAGGATCTTCAAGATCGTGAACACGACGATCGCCGCCGCGAGTCCGGCGCTCACCAGCGCCTTCGGTGCCTGGACCTCGACACCGGCCAATCCCAGCGCCTCCCAGGCGACGAGCGCGATCGCGAGGAGCAGGTTGATGATGCCGATCCCATGGGTTCCGGCGACCCCGCCGCACGGATCGACGCCGATGTCCACCCCGAGATCGATGCACACCCGGTTCCACTGCAGGAACACGTTGATGATGTACAGGATGCCTGCCCCGAGCAGGATCTTGTGGGCCGTGGACATCGACTTCACGTCGAAACCACCTGATTGGGACATCCACGCTCCTTTCCAGGGCTTCCCCGCGCCTGTCGCGGCACCCCGTGCCGACCTATCGAACACCCCGCCTGGTACCGAGTCAACTACGCACGGTCGCCGGGGTCGCGGCCGTCCGTCCGGCCACGAACGAGGCTCCGGCCGCAACCGATCCCGCCGCGATGGCCGCCCACGGGCCGATCCATGGCCGCGAGAACGCGGGGGGGAAGACGAGCGAGAGCGACGAGCCGACCACGACCGTCACGCCGAGCGAGGTCACGAGCGCGTCCCATCGCGCGGTCCGCGATCGGCCGCTGCGCTGTACGAGCGCCAGCACGAGCCCCGCGACGGCCGCCAGGGCAGCCACCAGGGACCAGCGCATCGATCTGCTCCAGGCTCCGAACGGTTCCGAGCCCGGCCCGAATCGGCTCCAGGGAAGCGTGGTCGCCAGGAGCGCGAACGTGAACCCGATCCACGTGAGGGTCCGAGAGACCGCGTCGCGTGCCCGAGGGGCGATCGGCGGCTCGGGTAGTGCGTCGGCGCCGATGACGTCGGCGAGGCATTCGGCTCCGAACGCCTGACCGCGGACCGGGGTCGCGCACGACAGGCAGAGCGGGCGATCGCATCCGTCGCATCGCGCGACGGCCGGGCTCCCGGGGTGCCGATCGCATCGCTCCGGGTTCCGGACCCCGCGACGATCGGCCGTCCTCGGTGGATGTTCGTCCGGGTTCGTCCGCGAGGATCCGTCCGGTGCCACGGGCGCAAGCGTACCTGCGGAACCTCGGGCGACCACCCCGTGCGTGTTGACGCAGCAGGGCCGGCTCCCTAGCGTGCCGCGCGTGGTCCCACGGGTCGCGGTGCTCGCCTCCGGAGGGGGGACGAACCTGCAGGCGCTCCTCGACGATCCGGTCGTGGGCCACTGGGTCGTCCTCGTCGTGAGCGACCGCGCGGATGCCGGGGCGCTGGAACGCGCCCGCCGCCGTGGCGTGCGGGCCGAGCACGTCGACCCCGCCTCGTTCCCCGACCGCGCGACGTTCGATCACGCGATCGCCGAGCTGCTCCGCGGCGACGCGATCGACGTGGTCGCGCTCGCCGGCTTCATGCGGATCGTCGGCCCCGAGCTCGTGGAGGCCTTCGACGGCCGGATGCTGAACGTGCATCCCGCGCTCCTTCCGGCCTTCCCTGGGACGCACGCGGTCGCCGACGCGCTCGCGTGGAACGTGAAGGTGACCGGCGTGACGGTGCATCTGGTCGACCACGAGGTCGACCACGGCCCGATCGTGTCGCAAGAGCCCGTCGCGGTCCTGCCCGAGGACGACTGGGACTCCCTCGAGGCGCGGATCCACGAGGCGGAACACCGCCTGCTCCCCGCTGCGGTCCGGGCGCTCGGCGAGGGACGACTCGCCGTCGACGGCAGGCGGGTCCGGATCCTCGAACGGCCCCACACCGTCCCGTGAGCGAGCGTCGTCCGGTCCGGCGCGCGCTGCTCGCCGTCTACGACAAGTCCGGGGTCGTGGAGTTCGCGCGCGGGTTGTCCGAGCTCGGGGTGGAGCTCGTCTCCTCGGGCGGGACCGCGGCGGCCCTGCGCGACGCGGGTGTGCCGGTCACGGCGGTCGAGGACGTGACCGGCTTCCCCGAGATGCTCGGCGGACGCGTGAAGACGCTCCATCCCGCGATCCACGGCGGGATCCTCGCCGATCGTCGGAAGCCCGACCACGAGGCCGAGCTCCGCGAGCATCGGATCGAACCGATCGATCTCGTCGTGGTCAACCTCTATCCGTTCCGCGAGACGGTCGCGAGCGGCGCCGGACCGGACGAGGTGGTCGAGCAGATCGACATCGGGGGTCCCGCGATGGTCCGCGCGGCGGCGAAGAACTTCCCGTCGGTCACCGTCGTCGTCGACCCGGCGGCGTACGGAGCGATCCTGGCCGAGATCGCGGACGGGGGAACGACGCTCGAGCGGCGACGTCGTCTCGCGGCGGACGCGTTCGCGCACACGGCCGCGTACGACGCGGCGGTCGCTGGCTGGTTCGCGTCCGGGGGGGACGGGTTGCCCCCGTTCCTCGGTCTCGCGCTGGAGAAGACCACCGACCTCCGGTACGGGGAGAACCCGCACCAACGCGGCGCGTTGTTCTCGGAGGTCGCGGGCTCCGGGATCCTCGGAGGCGCCGAGGTCCTCCTCGAGGGCAAGGACATGTCGTTCAACAACTGGCTCGACGTCGACGCGGCGCTCACGCTGGCGGCCGACCTCGACCCGCTCGGGCCGTCCGCCGTCATCGTGAAGCACAACAACCCGTGCGGGGCCGCCGTCGGAGTCTCATCGGCCGTGGCATACGCGGCGGCGTTCGCGTCGGACACGGTCAGCGCATTCGGCGGGATCGTCGCGTTCGGTCGGGAGGCCGACGATGCCGCCGCGCGCTCGATGGCGGAGGTGTTCACGGAGGTCGTCGTGGCTCCCTCCTACACGGACGAGGCGCTCGCCGCCCTTTCGCAGCGCAAGGGGTCTGCGCGTCGTCCGCGCCCCGCTCCCGCGAGGCGGGGGACTCGATCTCCGGATCCTCGCGGGCGGCGCACTCGTGCAGGACCGCGACGGTGCGCCGGAGGAGCGCGCGAGCATGCGGGTCGTCTCGAACCGCGAGCCGACCGAAGACGAGTGGGGCGACCTGACGTTCGCGTGGAAGGTCGCGATGCGGGTCAAGTCGAACGCGATCGTGTTCGCGAAGGATCTCGCCACGGTCGGCGTCGGCGCCGGCCAGATGTCGCGGGTGGACGCGTCCGTGCTCGCGGTCCGCAAGGCCGGTGACCGCGCCGCCGGCTCCGTGATGGCGAGCGACGCGTTCTTCCCGTTCCCCGACGCGGTCGAGGTCGCCGCCGACGCCGGCGTCGTCGCGGTCATCCATCCGGGCGGATCCGTGCGCGACGACGAGGTCCTCGCGGCCGCCGAGTCGCGGGGGATGGCCGTGGTCGTCACCGGCCGCCGCCACTTCCGGCACTGACCGATGTCGGAGGATCCGCGCCGGATCGTCGAGCGCGGATACGACCGGATCGCGGAACGGTACGCGGAGGTCGTCGGGCGTGGACGCGGAACCGAGACCTACTTCCGAGGGTTCCTGGATCGACTCCTCGCGCTCATCCCCGATGAGGGGTCCGTGCTCGACCTCGGTTGCGGCGCTGGCCTGATCGCCGCCGAGCTCGCGACCCGTTCGCGGGTCGTGGGTGTGGATCGCTCGATGCGGCAGCTCCAGCTCGCGCGGACGCGCGCCCCTTCAGTGGCCCTCGTCCGGGGCGACATCGCGGAGATCGAGTTCGCCCCGTACGCCTTCGATGCGGTGTGCGCGTTCTGGTCGCTGATCCACGTCCCCCGCCATCTCCAGGAGGGCGTGTTCACCCGGATCCACACCTGGCTCCGACCCGGTGGTCTGTTCGCAGGTACGCTCGGCAGCGGAGACAACCCGGACGAGCGCCAGGAGGATTTCTTCGGCACCCCGATGTACTGGAGTCATCACGACGCCCAGACGAACCGCCGGTTCCTAGAAGCGGCGGGCTTCCGGCTCCTCCAGGCAGACGAGATCGAGGACGAGGGCGAGACGCCGCTGTGGGTGATGGCATCCGCGTGACGGCTGCCAGCGGGGGCGAGAGGTCGCTCGGATAGGATTCCGCCTCGTGAGCGCCACCATCCTGGACGGGCGAGCGGTCGCGGGGCAGGTCAGGGCCCAGGTCGCCGAGCGCGCCATGGCGCTGGTCGACCGCGGCACCCAGCCGGGCCTGGCCGCTGTCCTCGTCGGGGACGACGAGGCGTCCCGGATCTACCTCGGCGCGAAGCACAAGGCCTGCGCGGAGGTCGGCATGCGCTCGGAGCAGGTCGACCTGCCGGCGTTCGTGACCGAGGACGAACTCCTCGCCACGATGCGGCGCCTGAACCGCGACCCCGAGATCCACGGCATCATCGTGCAGCTCCCGCTTCCCGGTCACATCAGCGAGCTCGCGGTCCAGACGACGATGGACCCGCGCAAGGACGTCGACGGGCTGCACCCGCTGAACGTCGGCCTGATGGTGCGCGGCGAGCCGTCGTTCCCGCCCGCGACGCCGTACGGGATCGTGGAGCTCCTGTTGCGTTCGGGCGTCGAGCTCGAGGGCACCGAGATCGTGGTGGCTGGCTACGGCGACCTCGTCGGCGCGCCGCTGTCGATCCTGCTCGCGCAGGACTGGATCCGTGGCAACGCGACGGTCACCGTGTGCCACGTGAAGACGCGCGACCTCGCCGCGCACACGCGCCGGGCGGACATCCTCGTGGCGGCCACCGGCAGGCCCCAGCTCATCGGGGCCGACATGATCAAACCCGGCGCGGTGGTGGTGGACGTCGGCGTGCATCGGACCGACCACGGGTTGGTCGGTGACGTCCGGTTCGACGAGGTGAAGGAGGTCGCCGGGATGATCACGCCGGTTCCCGGTGGCGTCGGCCCGATGACCACCGCGATGCTGTTGCTGAACACGGTCACCGCCGCCGAGAAGCTCGCCGACCTGCGTTGAGCTCCCCGTCGAGCGGGCTGGAGGCGCTCGGTCGCGCCGGCCGATTCTGCGTGACCTCCGAGGTCGTCCCCCCTCGCTCGGCCGACCCCGCATCGGTCGAACGGCAGGCGCTCGAGCTCGTCGGCTACGCCGACGCGGCGAACGTCACCGACAACCCGATCGCGAGCGCGCACATGTCGGCGCTCGCGGGGGTCGCGATCACCGCCCGGGCCGGCCTCGAGCCCACCCTCCAGGTGACCGTCCGGGACCGCAACCGGCTCGCGATCGCCTCCGACCTGCTCGGGGCCTGGGCGCTGGGCGCCCGGAACGTCCTGTGCCTGACCGGGGATCCGCTTTCGGTCGGCGACGAGGCCGACGCCGTCACCGTGAACGACCTCGATCTCCTCGAGCTGGTGCGCCTCGCGAGCGGCCTGCGCGAGCATGGGCGCCTGTCCTCGGGCGCCGAGATCTCGAGCCCGCCCCGCTACCTCGTGGGCGTCGCCGACAGCCCGCTCGCAGAGCGGTACGACCCGGCGCGGCTCGAGGTCAAGCTCGACGCCGGAGCGGGTCTCGTGATGACGCAGATCGCGTACGACGTCGCGTCACTCGCCGGATGGGCGGACGTGGTCCGTCGTCGGGGCGTGTTCGAGCGGGCCATCGTGATCGTCGGCGTCGCGCCGCTCCGCAGCGCTCGGCAGGCCCGATTCATGAACGAGCACATCCCGGGCGTCACGGTGCCCGACGAGCTCGTGCGGGAGCTCGAGCGCGCCGGCCCGGATGCGGAAGCGCTCGGGGTGGCGCGGTGCGTCGAGACGGTGACCGCCCTGCAGGCGCTCCCAGGGATCGGTGGGGTCCACGTCGTGGGTCTGGGTCATGAGGACGTCGTGCGCCACGTGATCGAAGGCGCCGGGTTGCTCCCGCGGGTGCCGTCCACGGCCTCAGCCGAAGGTCACCCGGCGCCCGGGTGAACCGTCACGAAGGCATCGGTGGCGGCGGGGGAGGAGGCGCCGACCGCATCGGGGCGCTCGCCGCGAGACCACCTTGCGGTTGGTATCGCGCGCTGCCGAAGGCGAGGATCGGGTAGAAGAACAGCCCGAGGAGCGCGAGGCCGACACCGAACCCGGTGCCCTTCCCGAAGTTCCTGGCGACCTCGATGCTCACGATGAACAGGATGAAGATGTTCACGATCGGGATGAGGTACAGGAAGATCCACCACCAGGGCCGCTGCGCGACCCGCAGCAGCACGATGATGTTGAAGATCGGGATGATCGCCGCCCATCCCGGCTGCCCCGCCTTGGTGAAGACGACCCACCACGAGATGACGTAGAAGACGTAGATGGCGAGCCCGATGACGATGAAGGTGGCGGCGATCCCTCCTTCGACGTCCGAGGTCTGTGCCAGGATCGATGTCATGGTTCCTCCGGTCGGTATCGTTCCGGACAAGTGGACCATCCCATCGGTATCGGCTCAAGCAGCCGTGGTCAGCGCTCCTCGATCGGGACCCAGCTCCGGTCCCGGGCCCCGACGTACTCGGATGCCGGGCGGATGATGCGGTTGTTCGTGTACTGCTCGCGCACGTGCGCGGTCCAGCCCGCCATGCGCGCGGCGGCGAAGATCGGCGTCATGAGGTCGGTCGGGATCTCGAGCACGTGGTACACGCTCGCCGCGTAGAAGTCGACGTTCGGGTACAGGCCCTTCTGCTCGAACACCGTCCGCTCGATCGCCTCCGAGATCTCGAACCAGCGGGTGTCACCGTGGCGCTCGCCGGTCTCCTTCGACAGACGCTTCAACACGGTCGCGCGTGGGTCCATGGTCTTGTAGACGGCGTGACCGAACCCCATGATCTTCTCGTGCCGGTCGAGGCGATGCCGGACGTAGGCCTCGGCGCGTTCGGGTGCGCCGACCTCCTCGAGCATCTTCATCGCCTCTTCGTTGGCGCCCCCGTGCAGGGGTCCCTTGAGGGCGGCGATCGCGGCGGTGATCGCCGAGAACATGTCCGAGAGCGTCGAGGCGACGATGCGCGCGGTGAACGTCGAGGCGTTCATCGTGTGGTCCGCGTACAACACGAAGGTGGTATCGAGGAGCTCCGCGTCCTCCTGCGAGGGTTCGACGCCCAGCAGCATGTAGAGGAAGTTGGCGGCGTGCGGGAGCTTCGGGTGGGGCTGGAGGAGCTCCTGGCCGGTGCGCAGACGGTGATACGTCGCAAGCATCGTCGGGGTCTGCGCGATCAGGCGGAGCGCCTTGCGATGGTCGGCCTCCTCCGAGGTGTCCCAGCCGTCGGGGTCGAAGGCGGAAGCGGCCGACACGCTCGTGCGCAGCATCGACATCGGCGAGGTCTGCTGCGCGAGCGTCGGCATGAGGTTGTCGAGGAAGCGCGAGAGCCGCCGCTCCTCGACGAGGAACTCCGTGAGCCCCTCGAGCTCGGTCTGTGTCGGCAGGTGCAGCTCGTGCAGGAGGTGCACGACCTCCTCGTACGATGTCCGGCCCGCGAGGTCGTGGATGTCGTAGCCCGCGTACCACAGACGCCCGGCCGGCCCGTCGATGTCGGACAGGTTCGTCTCGGCCGCGACGATCTCCCGCAGGCCTCTGTCGGTCACACCGTGCTCCCGTCGGGTCGGTGGTCGTCCGGACCATCATCCCATCACAATCCCGGGCGTGGCAGCGCACGTGGTCACGCTGATCCCCGGTGACGGGGTCGGGCCCGAGCTCGTCGAGTCGGCCCGGGTGGCGATCGAGGCGACCGGGGTGGAGCTCGCGTGGGACCTCCAGACCGCCGGCCTCTCGGTCGCCGAACGCGAAGGAACGCCGCTCCCCGAACGCGTCCTGCGATCGATCCGCGAGACCGGCGTCGCCCTGAAAGGGCCGCTCGGCACGCCGGCCGGGTTCCCGAGCGTGAACGTCTCGCTCCGGGTGGCGCTCGGGCTGTTCGCGTCCGTCCGGCCGTGCCGCTCGTACCCGGGTGTTCGCTCGCGCTACGAGGACGTGGACATCGTCGTCGTGCGTGAGGCGACCGAGGACGCCTACACCGGCATCGAGTTCGAGCAGGGGATGGGCGCCACCGGCGAGATGATCGCGTTCCTCGAGCGCGTCACGGGGGCACGGATCCGCGAGGACTCGGGTCTGTCGATCAAGACGATCAGCGACGGCGCGAGCGAGCGGATCGTCCGGTTCGCGTTCGGATACGCCGCCGCCCACGGGCGCGGCAAGGTCACGGCGGGACACAAGGCGAACATCATGAAGCGCTCGGACGGGTTGTTCCTCGAGGCGGCCAGGCGGGTCGCGACCGAGCATCCAGACGTCGCGTTCGAGGAGCGCATCATCGACAACCTCGCGATGCAGCTCGTGCAGCGTCCGCAGGAGTACGACGTCCTCGTCCTGCCCAACCAGTACGGAGACATCGTCTCCGACGTGGGCGCCGGCCTCGTCGGTGGGCGAGGGATCGCCCCGGGGGCCGACCTGGGGGAGGACCACGCCGTCTTCGAGGCCACCCACGGAACAGCGGCCCGGTACCGAGGGTTGCACCGAGCGAACCCCATGGCGTTGATGCTCTCGGGCGCGTTGCTGCTCCGCCACCTCGGCGAGACCGAGGCCGGCGACCGGTTGGAGGCCGCCGTCGCTCGGGTGATCGCCGAGGGCCGGGCCGTGACCTACGACCTGAAGCCCACGCGCGACGACCCGACCGCGGCGACCACCGAGGAGGTCCGCGACGCCGTCCTCGCGGAGCTCGCCGCGTGAGGTTCCCGGCGGCGTCTCACGTTCGGCGGGCGGTCCACGTTGACTAGGGAGATGGAACGCCGGCCGTTGATCGCCACCGCGCAGGGCACCCACCGAGATGCGTTCGGTGCCCGGGAATGGATGCTGCTCGCGTCGGTCGCGGTGATCTGGGGTTCGTCGTTCCTGTTCATCGAGATCGGGCTCGAGCACCTCGGCCCGGGACTCATCGCGTTCCTGCGGGTGGGGATCGGGGCGCTGACGCTGGCGCTGCTGCCTCGGTCCCGCCGCCCGGTCGACCGAGCCGATCTGCCCCGCGTGGCGCTGCTCGGCCTGTTCTGGATGGCGGCGCCGCTGCTGCTGATCGCGATCGGCCAGCAGTGGATCGACTCCTCGCTCGCCGGCATGGTGAACGGTGCCCTGCCGATCTTCGCGACGGTCACGGCCGCCATCCTCCTCCGGCGGGCACCGGCCCGACGCCAACTCGCCGGTATCGCGATCGGCTTCGCCGGCGTGGTCGCGGTGCTCTGGCCTGCGACGCGCGACGCGGATGCGACGGCCCTCGGTGCTGGCCTCGTGCTGATCGCGGTGCTGTGTTACGGCGTGGCGGTGAACCTCGCCGTCCCGCTCCAGCAGCGCTACGGCGCCCTTCCCGTCCTGCTCAGAGCCCAGGCGTTCGCGCTCGTCCTGCTCGTGCCGGCGGCCCTCGTGTCGCTGCCCGGGCTCCGAGTTCGCCTGGTCGAGCATGCTGGCGGTCGCGGCGCTCGGGTCCTTCGGCACGGGGCTGGCCTTCGTCGCGATGACCACGCTCGTCGGACGCGTCGGCGCCACCCGCGGCTCGGTCGCGATCTACTTCCTCCCCGTCGTCGCGATCGCCCTCGGCGTGATCTTCCGCGACGAGACGGTGGCCGCGATCTCGCTCCTCGGCACCGGGCTCGTGCTGGTGGGCGCGTACCTGACCAGCCGCCGCGAGTAGCCGCGAGGAACTCGCGGGAGCCGGCGGGAGCCGACCGGCTCGACCTCGATAGGATGAGCGCCCCCGGATCGAGGAGCGCCTCGCCCATGCGTGTCACCGTCGTCGGCAGCGGGTTCGTCGGACAGACCACCGCGATGCGGGTGGTCGAGCGCGGGCTCGCCGACGTCGTCCTGATCGACGTCGTCGAGGGGCTGCCGCAGGGGCTCGCGCTCGACATGCGGCAATCCGCCCCGGTCGTCGGGTTCGAACCCCACGTGATCGGCACGAACGACTACGCGGACACGGCGCGCTCGGACGTGATCGTCATCACGGCCGGGTTCCCGAGGCAGCCGGGCATGAGCCGCATGGACCTGCTCGGCAAGAACGCCGGGATCGTGCGTGACGTCGTGGAGAAGATCGTCCCGGGCTCGCCGGACGCGATCATCATCGTCGTGACGAACCCGCTCGACGAGATGACGTTCCTGGCATCGGACGTGTCCGGCTTCCCGAAGGAGCGGGTGATGGGGATGGCAGGGGTGCTCGACTCCGCCCGGCTGCGGGCGTTCATCGCCGCGGAGCTCGGGAGGTCGCCGCTCGTGGTCGAGGCGATGACGCTCGGCTCGCACGGCGAGTCGATGGTGCCGCTGCCCCGCCATGCCACCGTGGACGGCACGCCGCTCGTCGAGCTCGTGGACGCCGACACGCTCGAGCGCCTGTACGCGCGAACACGGGACGCCGGTGCCGAGATCGTCTCCCTGCTGAAGAAGGGGAGCGCGTACTACGCGCCGTCCGCGTCGGTCGCGAGGATGATCGAGTCGATCGCCGGCCGGACCGATGAGCCGCTCCCGGTCTGCGCCTGGTGCACCGGGCAGTACGGGATCGACGAGGTCTACGTCGGCGTCCCGGTGCGGTTGTCGGCCACCGGTGTGTCCGAGATCGTCGAGCTCGATCTGAACGACGAGGAGCTCGCCGCCCTTCGGGCCGCGGCGGAGGGCATCCGCGCGAAGTGCGCGGACCTCGCGGACCTGCCGGCCTAGGCCGGCACCTCGTCCGGCCGGCGGGTCCACGCCAGACCGAGGGCACCTCCGGCGACCAACAGCACGCCGCCGAGCCCGCAGAGCCACAGCCCGGGCTGCACCTCGACCCGGAGGTCCCGCTCGAACTGCTCGGCGAGCTGCTCGCGCACGATGTCCTCGGGCAGCTCGAGCTCCTGCGACAGCACCCGGGCCACGCGCTCGAGCCCCTCCTGCCCGCCGAACCGGGACCTCGCGCGCAGCGAGACCGAGATCGTCAGGACCAGGCACGCGATCCCGAGGCCGACGAGCACCCACCCGATCGCGGTCCGCAGGCCCGACGACGTCGTGGTGCGCATGACGATCGTCGCGACCAGCGCGACGCCCGCCGCGAGCAGGATGACCTTCCCCTCCCAGACATCGGTGCCGTACACCGAGACGTCGGCGGCACCCTGCGTGTCCGCCGCGAACCCGATCTGCACCCACTCGCGCGTCGCGCCGATCCCGGCCGCCGCCGAGCCGAGCACGACGACGATGAACCCGACGAGCCGAAGCGTGGACGGGCGGGCGGTCGAACGGATCTCCGAGGACATCGGCTCGCATCCTCTCACCGCGGGGCCGTCGTGGGCGGGCACGCTAGCATGACGGTGCGATGGCGAACGTTCGCGAGATCGATGCGGCGGAGCTCACTCGAGCGGTCCGCGAGCTCTGCATCGAGATCAACTACACGGTCCCCGAGGAGATGGTCGAGCTCGTCAAGCGCGCGCGGGAGCTCGAGGAGTCACCGCTCGGACGTCAGGTCCTCGACCTGCTGATCCGCAACCAGGAGCTCGCCGCCGAGGGCGAGTACCCCTACTGCCAGGACACGGGATACACGGTGATCTTCCTCGACATCGGTCAGGACGTGCACGTCTCCGGTGCGGACCTGTACGACGCGGTGAACGAAGGAGTGCGACAGGGCTACGGGGACGGGTACCTGCGGGGCTCGATCGTCCGCGATCCCGTCTTCGATCGGCGGAACACCGGAGACAACACGCCGGCGTTCGTCCACACGCGCGTCGTGCCCGGCGACCAGATCCGCGTCCAGGTCGACGCCAAGGGTGCGGGTTCGGAGAACATGGGCAAGCACGCGATGCTGAAGCCGGCCGACGGCCTCGAGGGCGCGAAGGAGTTCGTGCTCCAGGCCGTCGCCGAGTCGGGGCCGAACGCCTGTCCGCCGGGCATCATCGGCGTGGGGATCGGCGGCAACTTCGAGATGTCGGCGGTGATCGCCAAGCGGGCGCTCATGCGCAAGGTCGGCCAGCCGAACCCGGATCCGCAGATCGCCGAGCTCGAGGCCGAGCTGTACGAGAAGTGCAACGCGCTCGGGCTCGGCCCCGAGGCGCTCGGCGGGACGCAGACGGTGCTCGCGGTCCACGTCGAGACGATGCCGACCCACATCGCGTCGCTGCCCGTCGCGGTCAACATCGAGTGCCACGCCCACCGGACGGGCTCGAGGGTGATCTGACGTGTCGGTCGAGGTCCTCGAGGACGGCCGCAAACGGATCCGCGCGCCGCTCGACGACGACGATGTGCGCGCGCTCGAGATCGGCGACGTGGTGCTCGTGAGCGGGATCGTCTACGGCGCCCGTGACGCCGCGCACAAGCGGATGGTGGAGATGCTCGACCAGGGCGAGGGGTTGCCCTTCGACATCCGCGGCCAGATCGTCTACTACGTCGGCCCGACGCCCGAACGCCCCGGCCACGTCACGGGTTCGGCGGGACCGACCACCGCGAGCCGCATGGACACGTGGACGCCGCGCCTGCTCGAGCTCGGCCTGAAGGGGATCATGGGCAAGGGCGGGCGCGGCCCGGCCATCCGCGCCGAGCTCGAGAAGCACACCGCCGTCTACATGGCGGCGCTCGGCGGCGGGGGAGCGCTCTCGGCCCTGACCGTTCGGTCGCAGGAGGTGATCGCGTTCGAGGACCTCGCGACCGAGGCGATCAGGCGGATGGAGCTCGAGGACTTCCCGGTCTGGGTCGTGAACGACTGCACGGGCCGCGACCTCTACGCCGAGACGATCGAGCCGTGGCGGAAGAACGACCTGCTTCCCGAGTCCCTGCGGTTCCCCACCGACCAGTGGGCGGTCGAGAACGGCGGGGGATGATCCGCCGGTTCCTCCACGGGCTCCGAGCGCACGCCGGCATGTTCTTCACCAACTGGCGGGACTACGACGCTCCGTTCCTCACGAAGCTGCGGCTCGGGGTCCGCAACCGACTGCGAGCCCTGTCCTCGCGCGGGCAGTGTTGCGGCCACCTCGGGGAACCGGGCTGTTGACAGGTGCCGAGGGAGCCCGGTCCGGGCTCCGAGCCCGATCACCCGCACCCGAGACCGGACTGACTACTGCTTCCGCTTGCGCTTCGGGATGATCCGGACCGAGCCTCCGCTCGGCGACAGGACCGACTCGTGCCCGTCCGGCCATCGGATGCGGTACCGGATCGCCAGCGCGCCCTCGATGACCTCGAGGATCTCGCCCTCGCGCGTCGGCGTTCCAACGGTCTCGGACTCGATCTCGATCCGGTCGCCCACCTTGGCGCTCATCGGTACCTCCCATGGAGTCGATGCCTGCCGGTAGTTCTAGCGCGATGCGCGTCCTTCGGCCACCCGGGCCGTCGAGGCGTCGATGCCCACCACCAGGTTCGACACCCCGCCGACGAGCAGGCCGAGCCCGACGCCTCCGAGCACGTCGAGGGGTGCGTGCGCGCCGAGGTAGAGGCGGGCGAACGCGACGACCGCCACGATCGCCCAGGGCAGGATCCGCCACCGACCGCGCAGGTACGGGGTCGCGACCCATGCGAGTCCGGTGACCAGCACGACGTGGCCGGAGACGAACGACGCGCCGGCGGCCGGGGTGTCTCCACGGACGATCGCACCCGCGATCGTGGCCCCCGGTCTCGAGCGTTGCACGAGCTCCCACACGGTCCGTTCGGCCAGGAGCTTGCCCACGGTCACGACCAGACAGGCGAGCGCCAGCCGCCACCGCCGGAACCCGGCGGCGATGGCCGCGACGAGCGGGCCGATCGCGAGCACACCGAGGAGCTGCGCCCCCCGCATCGCCGGGGAGAGCGTGTCCGGGAGTCCGTTGATCGCCTCGAAGACCGCCACCTCGGCCGGGCCGACGTCGCCGTCGCGCGCCACGATGCCGCAGGCGGCGACGAGCCCGAGGCCGCCGATCGCGACGTACGCGTCGAGACGACGCCGAGCGACGGTCACGACGGGAGCTCGTCGGCGATCGCGCGCGCCACGTCGTCGGTCGACGAGACGCCACCGAGGTCGGCGGTCCGGACGGCCCCTCGCAGGAGCACGCGGTCGACCGCGGCTTCGACCGCCGACGCTGCCTCGAGCTCGCCGAGGTGCCGAAGGAGCATCGCCCCCGACAGGATCATCGCGATCGGGTTCGCCAGGGAGCGGCCCGCGATGTCCGGCGCGCTCCCGTGCACCGGTTCGAACACCGCGTACTCCCAGCCGAGGTTCGCGCCGGCCGCGAGCCCGAGCCCGCCGACGAGACCGGCGCACAGGTCCGAGAGGATGTCGCCGTACAGGTTCGGGAGCAGGAGCACGTCGAAGGCCTCGGGCTCGCGGGTCAGTCGCATCGCGAGATGGTCGATCTCCATGTCCTCGAACCACACGTCCCGATCGGCCTCCGACTCCACCTGCCCGACCGACAGGAACAGCCCGTCGGAGAACCGCATGATGTTCGCCTTGTGTCCGAGCGTGACCCTCCGCCGGCCGTTCGTTCGGGCGAAGTCGAGCGCGAACCGTACGATCCGCCTCGCGCCGGTCACCGAGATCGGTTTCACCGTGATGCCGGCGTCGTCGCGAACCCGGTGACCGGTCAGGCGCAGGAGCTCAGCCCGCAGCGCGGCCGCCTCCGGCGAACCTCGTTCGAACTCGATCCCCTGGTACAGGTCCTCCGTGTTCTCGCGGATCACGACGAGGTCGACGTCGGGGTGGCGAGTGGGCACCCCCGGCAGCGAGCGTGAGGGTCGCACGGCGGCGAACAGGTCGAGCTCGTGCCGCAAGGCGACGTTCACGCTCCGGAACCCGGTGCCGACCGGAGTCGTGATCGGGCCCTTGAGGGCGACCCGCGAGCGACGGATCTGGTCGAGCACCCGTTTCGGGAGCGTGGTGCCCTCGCGCTCCAGGACCGCGCCGCCCGCCTCCTCGACCGTCCACTCGAGCTCCACGCCCGTGGCGTCGAGCACGTACCGCGTCGCCTCGGCGACCTCGGGTCCGATGCCGTCGCCGGGGATGAGCGTGATCAGGTGCGCCACGGCCCGAACTGTATCGGCAGGACGTACCCTGGTTCGGCGCGAACGGAGGGCGGCTCAGAAGCGGTCGAACAGGATCGAGCGCTTCACGTCCTGGATCGCCTTCGTCACCTCGATGCCGCGCGGGCAGGCATCCGTGCAGTTGAACGTCGTCCGGCACCGGAACACCCCCGTCTTGTCCGACAGGATCTTCAGGCGCTCCTTCGAGGCGTCGTCACGCGAGTCGTAGATGAAGCGGTGGGCGTTCACGATCGCCGCGGGTCCGACGTACTGGTCGTCGCCCCAGAAGATCGGGCACGACGTCGTGCACGCGGCGCACAGGATGCACTTCGTGGTGTCGTCGAACCGATGACGCTCCTCCGGCGACTGGAGCCGCTCGGTGTCGGGCGTGCCCGAGTCGTTGATCAGGTAGGGGAGCACCGAGCGGTAGCCGGCGAAGAACGGCTCCATGTCGACGATCAGGTCCTTCAGCACGGGGAGCCCGCGGATCGGCTCGACCGTGACCTTGGGCGCCACGTCGCGAACGATGACCTTGCAGGCGAGGCGGTTCTTGCCGTCGATCATCATCGCGTCCGACCCGCAGATGCCGTGCGCGCACGATCGGCGCAGCGCGAGGGTCCCGTCCTGGTACCACTTCACCTGGTGCAGGGCATCGAGCAGCCGGTCGTCGGGGTCGGCCTGGATCTGGAACTCGTCCCACCACGACTCCTCGCCGCGCACCTCCGGGTTGTACCGGCGGATCTTCAGCGTGAGGCCGATCCGACCGGCGGCCCCGACGGCTCGTCGATCCGACCCCTCGAGCACGTCCCCGAGCCCGTCCGGCGACGACATCAGTACTTCCGCTCCATCGGGACGTACGGGCCGAGCTTCACCGGCTTGGTCTCCAGGCCGATCGTCCCGTCCGGCCGCCGCGTCGCGAGCGAGTGCTTCAGCCAGTTCGCGTCGTCGCGGAGGGGGTGGTCCTCGCGGTAGTGGCCGCCCCGGCTCTCGTCGCGAGCGAGGGCGGCGGCGACGAGCGCGTCGGCGCACTCGAGCAGGAACCCGAGCTCGACGACCTCCATGAGCTCGGTGTTGAACTGCTTCCCGGTGTCCTGGACGTAGACGCGTTCGAACCGCTCGTGCAGGCCGCCGAGGACGCCCTGCATCTTCCGCAGGCTCTCCTCGGTCCGAACGACGAACGCCAGTTCCTGCATCTGGTCCTGCAGCTCGCCGCGGATGTCGGCCGCGTTCGCGCCCTCCGGACGGTTCAGCAGGCCGTCGAGGGTGTCGCGGACGGGGCCCTCGGGCCGGTCGGGCAGCGAGGGGAGGTCCGTCTCACCGGCGTACGCCGCCGCGTGGATCCCGCCCCGCTTGCCGAACACGACGATGTCCAGGAGCGAGTTCGTGCCGAGGCGGTTCGCGCCGTGCACGCTCACGCACGCGCATTCGCCGGCGGCGTACAGCCCGGGGACCGGCGTCTCCTCCGGTCCGAGCACGACCTGGGCGTCCGTGTTCGTCGGGATGCCGCCCATCGCGTAGTGCGCCGTCGGTTGGATCGGGACGAGCTCGGTCGTGGGCTCGACGCCGAGGTACACGCGGGCGAACTCGGTGACGTCGGGGAGCTTCTCCTCGATCACGTCGCGGGGGAGGTGTCGAACGTCGAGCCACACGGCGTCCCGGTTCGGACCGGTCCCGCGACCCTCCCGGATCTCCTGGAAGATCGCGCGGCTCACCATGTCGCGCGGCGCGAGGTCCTTCACGGTCGGCGCGTACCGCTCCATGAAGCGCTCGCCCTCGTCGTTCAGCAGGATGCCGCCCTCGCCGCGGATCGCCTCGGACAGGAGCACGCCGAGCTTGTACACGCCGGTCGGATGGAACTGGAAGAACTCCATGTCCTCGAGCGGGATGCCTCGGCGGAACAGCAGGGCCGGTCCGTCGCCGGTCAGCGTGTGCGCGTTCGAGGAGACCCGGAACATGCGGCCGTAGCCGCCGGTCGCGTACAGGACCGCCTTGGCCCGGAAGACGTGGAGCTCGCCCGTCGCGAGCTCGTACGCCACCACCCCCGCGCAACGTCCGTCGACCAGGAGCTGATCGAGCACGTAGAACTCGTTGAAGAAGCGGACGTCGCGCTTCACGCACTGCTGATAGAGCGTCTGCAGGATCATGTGCCCCGTGCGGTCGGCGGCGAAGCACGCCCGCTTCACGGGCGCCTCGCCGTGGTTCCGCGTGTGCCCACCGAACCGGCGCTGGTCGATCGTGCCCGCCGGCGTCCGGTTGAACGGCAGCCCCCAGTGCTCGAGCTCGTAGATCGCGTCCACGGCCTCCTCGCACATCAGCTGGGCGGCGGGTTGGTCGACGAGGTAGTCGCCGCCCTTGACCGTGTCGAAGGCGTGCCACTCGGGGGAGTCCTCCTCGACGTTCGCCAGTGCGGCGCACACGCCTCCCTGCGCCGTTCCCGTGTGCGAGCGGGTTGGGTACAGCTTGGAGATCACGGCGGTCTTCACCCGGTCCGAGGTCTCGATCGCGGCTCGCAGGCCGGCGCCGCCGGCCCCGACGATGACCGCGTCGTACGTGTGGAGGGTCGTCATCGGCTCACGTGGTTCCCGGCCACCGGCTCGGGTCGAACGTGAACACGACGACGGTGCCGAGGACGAACAGACCGAACCCGATGACCGCGAAGGCCATGTTCACCGCCAGGCGCACGCCCGGCCAGCGCACGTAGTCCTGCACGACGATCCGGAGCCCGTTGATGCCGTGGAGCAGCGCGAGGACGAGCAACGCCCAGTCCCACGTGCGCCAGAACGGGCTCTGCCACCGCGCCGCGACGAAGCCGAAGTCGACCCGATCCACGCCCTCGTCCCACACGTGCATGATCAGCACGTGGCCCACGGCGAGCAGGAGCAGCACGAGGCCGCTGACCCGCATGAACAGCCAGGACCAGAGCTCGAACCCGCCGGTGGGCCGCTCTCGGCCCCGGTACCCACGCGGTCCCGCTCCGGGCGCAGGGGCGGGGCGCTCGGCTGCCTCGACGGCCATCAGAGGACCCCCGCGTCCTCGAGGATGCTCTGGCCCATGATCCAGGTGATCGGGAGCATGCTGAGGACGAACAGCGCCGTCGACGCGAGCGAGATCGGTTTCATGTGCCTCGCGCTCCCGGGCCAGAAGTCGAAGACCATGATCTTCACGCCGTTGATCGCGTGGTACAGCACGGCCGCGACCAGTCCGAGCTCGAGCAGCTTCACCACCCAGTTGTGGTACACGCCCACCACGCGGTTGTACGCCTCCGGACCCCAGCCGACGACCGCCGTGTCGATCACGTGGGCGAACAGGAACAGGATCACGGCGACGCCGGTGATGCGGTGCAGCAACCAGGACCATTGCCCGGGACTGCCCTTGTAGAGGGTCCCGACATCGGACGTTCGCTTCGCCATCAGTCCTCGAGGTCAGCCTACCCGCGGCCCGGTCGAACGGCGCGGCACGATCGCGGAAGGCGGGCCGCGCGGAGTCTACCCGGAACCTCGGAGCCGGCACTGGAGGCCGGCTAGGAAGCGGTGATCGTGACGTCCGGCGACATCCGGTGGATGTCGATCCGAACGACGAGCTCGTCCTCCCAATACCCCTCGACGACGACGAGGTTCGGACCGACCTGGTCCTCCTCGAGCTCGAACCAGGTGTCGGGGTCGAGCGGCGAGGTCGCGGGGAACGACAGCGAGGTCACGATCTGCCCGCCGACGCGGAAGGAGACCCGCGAGTTCTGCAGGCCTGCCGGCTTCTCCTCGATCTCGCCCTCCGGCTTGTTCGGGATGCCGCACTGCGAGTTCTCTTCGGGCTGCTCGTTCCCGAACCGGTCGTTGATGCCCGCGTAGGCGACCCCTTCGGGGGTGCGCAGCACGAGTCGCGCCACCCGTTCGCCGCCCGCCTGCAGGTACATCGTGACACACGAGTAGTTCCGCCGGTCGTAGAACTCCCAGCCCTCGCCGGTCTCGAACTGCAGCTGTTCGATCACCCGCTCGCTCTCGGCGAAGTCGAAGTTCAGGATCTCGACGTGGTAGTACGACTCGGATGCCGAGTCGGCCGGGTCGCGGATCGGTTGGAGGGATTCGATCGGTGGGATCGGTCCGTCGGTCGGCGAGGGCGATGGAGATGGAGACGGCCCAGGCGAGCCGGCCTCGCAGTCCCCCTGGAACGACAGCGCCGGGTGGAGCTCGAGCCCGTTCGGGGCGACCCCGCGCTGTCCGTGCGCCTCGTCCCAGAACCCGACCCCCCGGATCACGACGTTGCCCGTCAGGCCCGTGAACCCCGGCGAGATGGGGCCGCACGCATCCAGGAGCTGCGACCGCGCTCGGCGCATCTCCGGGCGTCGGAACGACGAGTCCACGCATCGATCGGCCGGGAACTGGACGATCATCGTGTCGTTCCGATCGTTCCGGGCCGCGATCACCAGGTGGATCGTGCCGTCCTGCTTGCTCCGTGCCTCGACGACCTGGGCGCGGACCTGGTGGACGCGCGACTCCACGCCTCCGAGGCGCGACGTCTGGGCCGACAGCGTCGACGGAGGATCGACGCGTCGCAGGCTCTGGACGCTGGTGCGGCGGGCGTTGAAGTTCACGTCTCGCCGATCGGGATCGGAGAGCGTCTTCACGTCCGAGCGCCAGGAGCTGCAACCGGCGCCGGCGAGTGCATCAGTCGAGCTCAGCGCCGAAACGCCCAGGATGCTCCCGACCATCAGGACCGAGACCCCGATGGCGAGCCCGATGCTCCGCCTCACGCCGTACCTGCCCCCCGCTCGTTGGAGCGCTCACCCTACCAACTGATCTCGGATCGTCCGGCGTCTCGCGCCGATTTTCACGGGAAGTTTTCAGGCGAATGCGGGGATCGGCAGCGCGACACCGTCGCTACGCAGGCGGAACGCGGAACCGTCGGCGCGCTGCACGCGATAGACCGAGGACCCGTGCATCCGCTGGATCGCGAAGTTCGAAGGTTCGAGGCCGCACCGGACGAAGTCGTAGTTCGCGGGGTTGGTGCTCCGTTCGTCCACCGTGACGGGTCGATCGAAGACGCAATCGGTCCACGTGATCGGGACGGATGGCGACACCGTGTGGCCGTTCACGTACAGGCCGTCGAAGCGGCAGCCGCGGTAGGCCGTCGGGGGACCGCCGACCGTGTGCATGGACAGGCCGGCCCGGCCGTTCCCGAAGCAGAGCGCCCGTTCGTAGCGGTAGTCGTTGCGATACGCCCCGTGGTCGACGCCGTAGGTCGTGTTGCGATAGCCGACGAAGTCCTCCACCACATGCGTCGCCGACCCGCCGTTCTGCCAGACGCGCGTGCCGTTCGTGTTGTTGTGCGCGACGTTGTTCTGGAACGTCCACACGAACTGCGAGGCGGGATTCGGCCACGAGAAGCCGGCGGCGTTCTTCGTCCCGCGGTTCGCGGCGACGACGCAGTTGCGGATCGCGTTGTTGTTGCCCGCTCCGAGCAGGAAGCCCGAGAGGTTGTGGTTCGACGTGCCGAGCGGCAGCGCGAGCTCGAACGCCGCGCAGCGTTCGAAGACCGTGTCATCGGTCCGCTCCGGGACGTCCCACCAGTAGGCGTCTGCACCGACGGCGTACGCGACACAGTCGGTGAAGGTGATGCCGTTCGACATGTGCGGGACGAACGCATGCGATCCGGAATCGCGGACGACCACGCCCTCGATCACCGTTCCGCGCACGCCGTCGTGGCAGTGGTGGAAGTGCAGCGGGTACCGGCCGAGGACCTCGTCGCGACCTCGTCGCGGGCCCATGTAGCGGATCGCCACGTGGCGGATCTGCTGCGGGACCGTCGACCGGATGTAGATGTGGGATCGGCGTCCGGGCGTGCCCTCGATCCGGACGTCGCGGGTGAGGTTCGCGACCTCCGCGGCGAAGGTGCGACCGCCCGGCGCCTGGACCAGCGGGATCGATTGCCCCACGAACGGCGCGCACCGGAGGTCGCCGACGGCGGTCGGGGTCATGACGAGCTCGTTGCCCGCCAGCGCGCCCGCGGGGGCGGCACCGCTCGCCCAGCCCTGCACGGGTGTCCCCTGCGCGTCCAGCACGCCCCCGTTCATCACCCACAGGCCGACGTCGGACGTGAGCGGATCCATCCCGCCGCCGACGAACCCGGCCTCCGAGACGTTGACGAAGCGCAGGGTCGAGCCGGGGCGCATCCGCAGGGTCCCGTAGACGACGACGTTGCGGGGCGTCTCGACCGTCCCCGTGATCTCCCAGGTCTCGCCGGCCGGGACCGTGAAGCCGTTCGGCTGGTATCCCGTGATCCCGTTGCCCGATGCGTGCGTTCCGCCGAGGACCCGACGCGGCAGGGTGCCGGCGGCGGCGAACGTCGCGAACCCTGCGAGGAGCGTTCGCCTGCTGAGCACGGTCGAGCCCATGGACTAGTCCTTCCTGTGTGGTCCTTCCGCAGTAGTCATCGGGAAACCGGGCTCGATCCTTGAGCGCGGATTCGCCGCGTCGCGTGGGGTGACGCGTGGTGGGGTGGTCAGGCCACCCGGAGGGCGACCATCACGCCGTCGCGGGTCGGGACGATGGTCGAGTGGTAGCGCTCGTCCTCCGCGATCAGGCGGTTGTGCTCGAGGATCGCCGACGTGTACGCGGGTCGTGGGTCGTCGGGGTCGTCGACCGCGACGCGGCCCGACCACAACACGTTGTCGCAGAGGTACAGGCCCCCGACGCGGATCCGCTCGCGGGCCGCCCGCCAGGCGTCCGGATAGCCGTCCTTGTCGATGTCGTTGTAGACGACGTCGAACTCGCCCTCGACCGCGGACAGGCCGGTCACCGCGTCCCCGGCGTGCCACCGGATCGGTTCGCCGAGGCCCGCGCGGCCGAGGTAGTCGAGCGCCTTCGGCTCGTTCGCGGGGTCGCCGTCGGTGCAGTGGACCTCGCCGCCGGTCCCGACCGCCCGGGAGAACCAGTAGGCCGAGTACCCGTAACCGGACCCGAGCTCGAACACCCGCTTGGCGCCGACGGAGCGGGCCAGCAGCTCCACCGCGACCCCCACGAGCCGACCGATGATCGGGAAGTTCCGCTCCGCGCCCTCGGCCTCCATCTCGAGCAGCACCGGCTCGTCGTACCGCGCCAGCAGCGAGCGCATGTAGTCCTCGACCTGCGGGTGCACGATGTCCATGCGAGCGATGGTACCGGCTACCCTTGGTGCGATGACCGATGTCCCGTCGCGCCGGACCGACTCCGGCATCGAGCTCGGGCTCGTGTACGCGGCGGAGGACCTCGACGCGTTCGACCCGGACCGCGACCTCGGCCGGCCCGGCGAGGTCCCGTTCACTCGCGGCGTCCACCGAGACATGTACCTCGGGAAGCTCTGGACGATGCGCCAGTACGCGGGGATGGCAACGGCCGAGGAGACGAACCGCCGCTTCCGCTACCTGCTCGAGCACGGCCAGACGGGCCTGTCGGTGGCGTTCGACCTGCCGACCCAGATGGGCCTGGACTCGGACCATCCGCGCGCCGAGGGCGAGGTCGGCAAGACCGGCGTCGCGATCGACACGGTCGAGGACATGGCGAGGTTGCTCGATGCGATCCCGCTCGAGCGGGTCTCGACGTCGATGACGATCAACGCGACGGCGCCGATCCTGCTCCTGCTGTACGAGCTCGTGGCCGAGGAGCGCGGCATCGACGCGTCGGCGCTCTCGGGCACCGTCCAGAACGATCTGCTGAAGGAGTACGCGGCTCGAGGCACGTACATCTTCCCGCCGAAGCCATCGATGCGGCTGATCACGGATCTGTTCGCGTACTGCGGCGAGCGGATCCCGCGCTGGAACACGATCTCGGTCAGCGGGTACCACATGCGCGAGGCCGGCGCGACGGCGGTGCAGGAGGTGGCGTTCACGCTCGCGAACGGCATCGCGTACGTCCAGGCCGCGATCGACGCCGGGCTCGCGGTCGACGACTTCGCACCGCGCATGTCGTTCTTCTTCGCGTGCCACATGAACTTCTTCGAGGAGATCGCGAAGTTCCGCGCCGCGCGCAGGATGTGGGCGCGCATCATGAGCGAGCGGTTCGGCGCGGAGGATCCGAAGAGCCGAAGCCTGCGGTTCCACACGCAGACCGGCGGCGCGACGCTCACGGCGCAGCAGCCGGAGAACAACATCGTGCGCACGGCGCTCGAGGCGCTCGCGGCGGTCCTGGGGGGGACGCAGTCGCTCCACACGAACTCCTTCGACGAGGCGCTCGCGCTTCCGACCGAGCGGGCCGCCAAGACCGCGCTCCGGACGCAGCAGGTGATCGGACACGAGACCGGAGCGACGCACACCGTCGACCCGCTCGCGGGTTCGTACTACCTGGAGACGCTCACGAACGAGGTCGAGGATCGTGCCCGGTCCTACATCGACCGGATCGACCGGATGGGTGGCGCCGTCGCCGCGATCGAGGCGGGCTTCTACCAGGACGAGATCCACGAGGCGGCCTACGCGATGCAGCAGGGGATCGAGTCGGGTGCACGTGTGGTGGTCGGCGTCAATCGGTTCGAGGACCCGCAGGAGCACGGGCTCGAGCTGCAACGGATCGCCGAGGAGGACGTCGCCCGGCAGGTCGAGCGGGTTCGCGGACCTGCGGGCCTCGAGGGATCGGGCGGCCGTCGATCGCGCCCTCGCGGACGTCGAGGCGGTTGCTCGAGGGACCGGCAACCTCCTCCCGCCGATGCGGCAGGCCTTGCGTGCGCGCGCGACCCTCGGCGAGGTGTCCGACGTGCTGCGGACCGTCTTCGGCGAGTACCGCCCCGTCTAGCCGAACAGCCGAACGAGCGCGTGGAGCACCGCGGCCGCTCCGGCGACGAGCAGCACCGCGGCCAACCATCGCAGGCGGGGCGAGCGCAGCGCCGCGACCGACGCCGCCAGACACCCGAGCCCGACGAGGAGTTCGATCGCGAACGTCGCGGTCTGGCCCATCGCGGTGCAGGGTAGGCTCTGCCGCCGTGGACATCGCGATCATCGGCGGGACCGGCGACGAGGGGTTCGGGCTGACGCTGCGCCTCGCCCGCGCCGGGCATCACGTCACGATCGGCTCGCGCTCGCAGGAGAAGGGGGCCGCGACCGCCGACTCGGCACGCGAGCTGCTCGGCGGGGACGTGAGCGTCGATGGCGCCACGAACGAGCAGGCGGCCGGGAGCGCCGAGGTCGTGATCGTCACGGTGCCGTTCGAGGGCCAGGCGGTGATCTACCGCTCGATCAAGGACCAGGTGCGAGGCGGCGCGATCGTCGTCGACTGCACGAGCCCCCTCGCGACGGCCGTGGGCGGGAAGGCGTGGCACGTCGTCCGGCCCTGGCACGGCTCGGCGGTGGAGCTGGCCAAGGCGATCCTCGCCCCGGACGTTCGGATGGTCGCCGCCTTCCACACGATCGCGGGTGAGGCCCTCCAGGACCTCGAGCACGAGCATGGACAGCGACGTCCTCGTCTGCGGGAGCGACGCGGACGCGAAGGCGATCGTCGGCGGGCTGATCGACCAGATCCCGAACCTGCGCTGGGTCGACGCGGGGGAGCTCTCGCAGGCTCGGATCGTCGAACCGCTGACCGCGCTCCTCATCTCGATCAATCGTCAGTACAAGATCCGCGGCTCCGGTTTCCGGATCACGGGCCGCGACTCCTGGGGCCGGCCCGGCTCCTAGCCGGCTCCGGGCGAGCGCTCCGAGTCCCTTCAGTCGAGCTCGACGAGGGTTTCGCCCACCTGGACCACCTGTCCTGGCTGGGCCGGGATCGCGGACACGATGCCCTCGCGAGGGGCCGGGATCGCGTTCTCCATCTTCATCGCCTCGAGGATGCAGACGACGTCGCCGGCTTGGATCTCCTGACCGGGCTCGACGAGGACACGGAGGATCGTCCCCTGCATCGGGGCGGCGATGACCGCGTGGACATGCTCGCCTCCGTGGGCCGCCTGCCGCGCCGGGACCCTCGGCGCCGTGTCCCGCCGGTGGTCGAAGATCCGCACCGGGACCCGCCGCCCGTCGACCTCCAGGAGCAGCTCGGCCGGGACCGGTTGCTTGGGATCCGCGGCCGGAGGCGGCGGTGCGCCGTCCGGGAGCTCGGCGTCCCGCAGCGCCGCGGGCAGCCACGTCGTCGAATGCGTGGACTTGCGGAACGCACGCGTGTGCAGGATCCATCGGTGCAGCGGGATCGTCGTCGGGACGCCCTCCACCCGGAACTCGCCGAGCGCCCGGTCCATCCGCGCGATCGCCCGATCGCGCGTCTCGGCCGAGACGACGAGCTTGGCGAACATCGAGTCGTAGTCGGGCGGGATGTCCCGGCCCTCCCGCACCCCCGAGTCCACCCGGACGAACGGCCCGGAGGGTTCGCGATAGGCGGTGACGCGTCCGGGTCCGGGCAGGAAGTTCCGAGACGGGTCCTCCGCATTGATCCGGCATTGGATCGCGTGGCCGCGCGAACCGACGTCCGACACGTCGAGCTTGTCGCCGAGCGCGACGCGGATCTGGAGCGCGACGAGGTCGATGCCGGTGACCATCTCGGTCACGGTGTGCTCCACCTGGAGGCGCGTGTTCATCTCGAGGAAATAGAACTCGCCGTCCTCGTCGACGATGCACTCGACCGTGCCGGCGTTCACGTAGCCGGCCTCCTTCGACAGGGCCGTCGCAGCGTCGCCGATCCGTGCGCGCAGCTCGTCGTCGACGATCGGCGAGGGCGTCTCCTCGATCAGCTTCTGGTGCCGGCGCTGGACCGTGCAGTCACGTTCGCCGAGGAAGACGACGTTGCCGCGGGCATCGGCGAACACCTGCGCCTCGACGTGGTGCGCGCGGTCGATGTACCGCTCGAGGAAGACCTCGGGCCGGCCGAAGTACGCCTGCGACTCGCGCGTCGCGCGGGCGAGCGCCTGCTCGAGCTCCTCCGGCTTGCGGACCGTCAGCATGCCCTTGCCGCCGCCGCCGAACGCGGGCTTCACGAGCACCGGGTAGCCGATCCGTTCGGCCTCGGCGGGTGCGTCGGCCGCGGTGATGGGCTCCGGCGTGCCGGGGACGATCGGCACCCCGACCCGGTCGGCCGCTCGCCGCGCGGCGGCCTTGTCTCCCATCATCTCGATCGCGTCCGCCGGCGGGCCGATGAAGGTGAACCCGGAGTCGGTGACCGCGCGGGCGAAATGCGCACGCTCGGACAGGAACCCGTACCCCGGGTGGATCATCGTGGCCCGGGCCTTCGAGGCGGCCTCGAGGATCTGGCCGATCGACAGGTACGAGTCGGCCGGCAGCGCAGGGCCGATCCGCTGCGCCTGATCGGCCATCTCGACGTGGAGCGCATCGCGGTCGGCGTCGCTGTAGACGGCGATCGAGGTGTAGCCGAGCTCTCGGACGGTGCGGATGATGCGCACGGCGATCTCGCCGCGGTTCGCGATCAGGATCCGGGGTTTGGCCACATGCCTCCGGCGGTTTTCGGGCTGCGCTCCGGCAGCCGATAATCGGGTACCCCTGAACGGGAGTCAACCGTTGGTGCTTTCCGAAGATGCCCTGGTCCGAGCCCTCGAACGAGCGGGTCAGCGCGCCCCGGTGCGGTTCGACGAGGTTACCGGCTCGACCCAAGCGACCGCCTTGGAGATGGCGGCGGAGGGCGCGCCGGAGTGGTCGCTCGTGGCCGCCGGACATCAGACGGAAGGCCGCGGTCGCCTCGGCCGGCCGTGGCGCGATGAGCCCGGCGGCGCGCTCATGTGCTCGTTCGTCCTGCGGCCGGCGCTCGAGCCGGAAGCCGGAGGCCTGCTCACCTTGCTCGCCGGGACGGCCCTCGCGCACGCCGCTCGCGAGCTCGCCGATCAGCGGGCCGCCTGCAAGTGGCCGAACGATCTCCTGGTCGCCGGTCGCAAGGCAGGCGGGATCCTGGCCGAGTCGCGGGTCGCGCAGGGGCGGTTCGAGTACGTCGTGATCGGGGTCGGCGTGAACCTGCGCGAGCCGCCACCGGAGGTGCCGGAGGCCGGGGCGGTCGATGCCGAGGCGGACGAGCTGCTCGAGGCGTTCCTCTCGGCGTTCGCGCGCGGCTACGAGCCGGAGCATCCGGCGTTCGCGGGTGCGGTCGTCACGTCCTACCGCGAGGTGTGCGCGACGCTCGGCATGCGCGTCCACGCGACGACGTCCGACGGCGCGGTCGTCGCCGGGGAAGCGGTCGGCGTCGACGAGCTCGGCGGACTGGTCGTCAGCACCGACGACGGCCTGCGGGTCGTGCGCTTCGGCGAGGTGCGACACCTCGAGTAGCCGGGTTCGCACGCTGGAGTAGGATTCGGCCGTGGCGTTCCCGCGCAGGGTGTTGATCGACGGCGAGGATCTCGTCCTCGAGCTGCGTCCGCACTGGATCGCCCTCGTCGTCCCGGTCGTGGTCTCGGTGCTCGTGCTCGGAGGTTTGATCGCCGCGCTCGTCTACGCCCCCGACGACGGCGCGGGACGCAGCGTCGTCGTGTGGGGGGCGACCGCCGTGGCCGTCGTGCTCCTGATCATGTACTCGGTCCGCGGCATCATCTCCTGGGCGACGTCGCACTTCGTGGTCACCTCGGATCGCGTGATCCACCGGGAGGGGTGGATCGCCAAGCGCTCGATGGAGATCCCGCTCGAGGCGATCAACGATGTGCGGTTCCACCAGGGCGTGTTCGAGCGGATGATCGGTGCGGGCGACCTGATCATCTCGTCGGCGAGCGAGTTCGGGCGCCAGGTCTTCGGCGACATCCGCAACCCGGAGGACGTCCAGAAGACGATCTACCACCAGGGCGAGCTGAACAAGGAGCGCATGTTCGGCGGCGGACGCACCGCCGGGGCGGCCGCGTCGCCCGTTTCGACACCCGCCGCGCCCTCGACCACCGGCGAGCTCGAGCGGCTCGCGGAGCTCCGCGACCGGGGCGTCCTCACCGAGGCCGAGTTCCAGAACCAGAAGAAGAAGGTCCTGGGCGACCGCTGATCACACGCCCCGCCCCTCGCACGCGACCAGAGCAGATGTTGCGAGCTCGTCGCCTCCACACCTAGGCTCTGTGTCGTGACCCGAACCGCGGTTCCGCGTGCGGCGGTCTTCCTCCTCGCGATCGCGATCCTTCCCTGGATCGCTGCGTCGCCGTCGGACTGGTGGCGTTCCCCGACGACCTCCGTCCACCCGTCGTCGGATTCGATCGGTTCGCTCACGACGCCGATGGTCGTGACGCCGGATCGACCGAAGGTGTGGCCGGGCGGCACGCGCACCGAGACGGCCCGGGGGTTGCACGCGATGCCCGAGGCGGGAACCGGTATCGACCCGCCCCGATGGCTCACGGGCGAGATCCTGCGTCCCGCCTCGGCGGGCTCGACGGATGTCCTCGCCAACGACCTGGCCGAACGAGGCCCACCGATCCCCGGCGCCTGAGGCGCGGGCGACCCGACGGTCGGTGAGTACCGACCGTCCGCCCAGGCAACCCGACCCGCCAACGGGGGTTCGGATCGGCCGCAGGTCCGTCGATCCGGCGTCCGCCATCGAAGGGAGAGGTCATGACCACTGCAGATGTCGTCCGGGAGCAGGCGCTCCTCCTCGCTCGGGCCGGTTCCGACGAAGACGAGGCGATCCGAGAGCTCGAGACCGCGAGCGGGGGACGCCGCGTGGCGGCGGTGATCGCGCGCCGGAAGGTCTCCGACGGGCTCGACAGCGATCCGGATCGAACCGATGCCGTCCGAGCGATCGAGCTCCTCGATCGCCTGCTCGAGCGTCTCCCCGCATAGCCGTGATCACCTCGGATCGTTCCGAGTCCCGGACGAGACGCCTCCGAGCGGTGGAGGCGGTCGGGTATGGGTTGATCGCGATCGGCTTCGTCCTGATCGCGCTCGGCGTCATCGAGATCGGGGGTCTGTTCAACGTGGGGCTCGGCTTGGTGCTGGTCATGGTGGGCGCCCCGATGATGTTCGGTCGGAGCGCCGAGCCGGAGCTGGACGAGGAGGCGTTCCTGCGGCAGCTCGAGGACCTCTGAGTCCAGAGTCGAAGACCGATGCCCTCGCCGAGGATCGGCGTGGAAGGATGAGCCGATGGCGATCGTCAACGAGACGCCGCTGCCCGGTATCGGCGTCCGGTACGAGTTCGACACGCAGGCGGGCGTCCGGCTCGGTGTGATCCATCACCGGACCGGCGTCCGTGAGCTCGTCCTGTACGAGCCGGACGACCCGGACACGGCGCACGATCTGATCCGACTCGGACCCGAGGACGCGCGCACGCTCGCGGAGCTCCTCGGCGTCTCCCAGGTCGCGAAGGAGCTCGCCGAGCTCGAGCGGGACGTCGAGGGGCTGGCCGTGGATCGGCTCCCGATCGACGCCGGATCGCCGTTCGACGGCGGCACGATCGGCGACACCGGCGCCCGGACCCGAACCGGCGTGTCGATCGTCGCGGTCATCCGGCAGGGGAGCGCGCATCCGGCGCCCGGTCCCGCGTTCGAGCTCCACGGCGGCGACGTCGTCGTCGTGGTGGGTACCCCACGCGGCATCGAGGAGCTTGCGATCCTGCTCCGCTCGGGCTGAGCGGTGGAGGACTCCTTGTTCCTGCTCGAGCTCGGCGGTGTCGTGCTGCTGCTCGCCGTCCTCGCGCGCCTCGCGACACGCTTCGGCTTCTCGCCGATCCCGCTCTACCTCCTTGCCGGCCTCGCGTTCGGGAGCGGTGGTGTGATCCCGCTGGTGACCGCCGACCGGTTCATCGAAGCAGGGGCGGAGATCGGGCTGATCCTGCTCCTGTTCTCACTCGGCCTCGAGTACTCGGCGCGCGAGCTCGTCGACTCGATGCGTTCCACCGCCGTGCTCGGCGTGATGGATCTCGTGTTGAACTTCACGCCGGGGTTCGTCGGGGGTCTGCTCCTCGGATGGGACCCGGTGCCCTCGTTCTTCCTGGGTGGGGTGACGTACATCTCCTCATCGGGTGTGGCCGCCCGAACGCTCGACGACCTGGGGTGGCTGGGCAACCGTGAGACGCCGCTCGTGTTGGCGGTGCTGGTCATCGAGGACCTGGTGATGGCGGGGTTCCTGCCCCTCGCCACCGTCCTGCTCGTGGGTGGCGGCGCCGCGTCGGTGGGCCTGTCCGTCGCGATCGCCGTGCTCGTCGTCGTGGGTGTGCTGTGGATCGCCGGCCGCTTCGGCCCCACGATCAGCCGTGCGGTGTTCAGCCACTCGGACGAGGCGCTGCTGCTCGGCATCCTCGCGATCGTGCTGCTCACGGCCGGAGGCACCCAGGCCCTGAACGTCTCGGCTGCGGTCGGGGCGTTCCTGGCGGGCATCGCGATCTCGGGTCCCTCGGCCGATCGCGGCCGGGCGCTGCTCGGCCCGCTCCGCGCCGTCTTCGCGGCCGTGTTCTTCGTGTTCTTCGGCTTCCAGGTCGATCCCGCCTCCATCCCATCGTCGATGGTGCCGGCCACCGTGCTCGCCGTCATCGGAGCGGCGACGAAGTACGCGACGGGCTGGATCGGCGCGAGGCGAGCCGGCCTCGGGCGGCGCGGGCGGATGCGCGCCGGGACGGCGCTGATCCCTCGGGGAGAGTTCTCGATCGTGATCGCCGGGCTCGCCGTCGCCGAGGGCGTCGAACCGGATCTCGGCCCGATCGCCGCCACCTACGTGCTGCTCCTCGCGATCGCCGGCCCGCTCGCCGCCAGGGTGGTCGACCGGATCGCCGCCCCGGCCACCTCGGCGGCTCCGTAGTCCTGCGTTGGCGACGGAGACGGGGCCGATGGGAGGATAGGCCCCGTGGAGCCGAGGGTCGCGGTCGTGGGGGTCGGTCACGCGGGGTTCGCCCCGATCACCGCCGGCGTCTCCTACAAGGAGTTGATGTTCGAGGCCGCACAGCGCGCGTACCACGACGCGGGGGTCGACCCGCGGGAGGACGTCGACTCGTTCGTGTGCTGTTCGGAGGACCTGCTCGAGGGCACGTCGATCTTCGACGAGTACGTGCCCGACCAGATCGGCGCGATGCAGCGGCCGGTGCATACGGTGACCGCCGACGGGCTCTTCGGCGTCGCGACCGGGCTCATGCTGATCCGTTCGGGCCTCGCGTCGGTCGTCGCGGTCGAGGCGCACAGCAAGGTCTCGGACGTCCGGACGCTCGGACGGATCGAGGCGTTCGCGCTCGACCCGGTGCTCAACCGTCCCCTCCGGTTCCCCACGACGGCGCTCGCCGGGCTCGACATGCTCGCGTTCCTCGAGCGCACCGGCCTGTCCGAGGAGCACACGGCGATGGTCGCTGCGAAGAACCGCTCGAACGCGCTCGACAACCCTCGGGCCGCGTATCCGGCCGCGCTCGCGGTCGAGGACGTCGACGATTCGGCGCCGGTCGCATGGCCCCTGAGGGAGCTCGAGGTCGCCGGGCGGGCCGACGGGTGCGTGGTGGTGGTGCTGGCTGCCGAGGGCCGGGTGCGGGAGCTCACCGAGGGACCGGTGTGGCTGCTGGGCGCCGGATGGGCCTCGGGCAGCCCGACCCTGGAGAGCCGCGCGTGGGGCGAGGCCGACTTCGTGACGACGGCCGCGGCCGCCGCCTACCGACAGGCCGAGATCACCGATCCGCAGGAGGAGATCGACCTCGTCGAGGTGGACGACGTATGCGCGTACCGGGAGCTGCAGCACGTCGAAGCCCTCGGACTCGCGTCGGCGAGCGATCTGGCCGGGATGCTCGAGGACGGTGAGCTCGACCCGGGCGGCGACCTTCCCGTGAACGTGTCCGGCGGCTCGCTCGGCCAGGGCAACCTGTTCGAGGCCAACGGCCTGGTCCGGCTCCTCGAGTGCGTCGAGCAGCTCCGCGGGGAGGCCGGCGAGCGCCAGGTCGACGAGACCTACGTCGCGGTCGCGCAGTCGACGCGCGCGGCCCCGTCGACCTCGGGTGCGGTGGTCGTCCTCGCGAACGACGAGGGGGCCGGCGGATGAACCTCGCGGGCGTGGACCACGTGTGGTTCTGGGTGAGCGACATGGATCGGGCCGTCACCTTCTATCGCGATGCCGTGGGTCTCGGCGTGCTGAGCCGTCACGGCAACGAGTGGGCCGAGCTCGACGCCGGTCCGATCCGCCTGGGGCTCCACGGCGCCGGCGAGAACAGACCCGCGGCGCACGGCGGGACGGCCGTGTTCCGCGTCGACGACCTCGATGTCGCGAAGGCGGCGCTCGAGCAGCGGGGCGTCCCGTTCGAGGACCACCTCGGCGAGGTCCTCGGGATCGCCCGGTACGCCTCGTTCACGGATCCGGACGGGAACTCGATGCAGTTGATCGAGTACGCCTCGGAGGACGCGTAGATGGCTCGGCGCGTCGCCGTCGTCGGTGCGGGGATGACGAAGTTCGTCCGCCGCGCGCAGGAGACCGGCAAGGAGCTCGCATGGGAGGCCTCGCGCGAGGCCCTCGCGTCGTGCGAGCTGTCGCTCGAGGACGTCGACGCCGTCTGCCTGACGAGCGCGCCGGATGCGTTCGATGGCGTCCACATGAAGGGCGAGTACCTGTCCGACGGCGCCGGCGCGTTCGGCAAGCCGTACATCCGGACGTACGTCGGCGGCGGCAGCGGCGTGTTCACCGCGATCCAGGCGTACTACACCGTGGCGAGCGGGATGGCGGACGTCGTCCTCGCGGTGGCCGAGGAGAAGATGTCCTCGACGCAGCCGCACCCGCAGGGCGCATTCCTGACGATCTTCGACAACATCCTCGAGCGGCCGCTCGGCCCGAACCTGCTGTGGATCTTCGCGCTCGAGATGAACCGGTACATGAACGCGTACGGGTTGGACAAGCGCGACATCGCGGCCGTCGCGGTGAAGAACAAGCGGAACGCGGCGGATCATCCGGCCGCGCTCCTCGGGACGACGGACCTCACGATCGAGGACGTGCTCGCCTCCGAGACGCTCGCGTGGCCGGTGCAGCGCCTGGATGTCTCGCCGATCAGCGACGGCGCCGTCGCGATCGTCGTCGCGAGCGAGGAGGCCGCGGCGAAGATCGCCGGCCGGCCCGTGTGGATCCAGGGCGTCGGATGGAACCTCGACACCGCGTACTGGACGAACCGCGACCTCGTCTTCCCCGAGTACGTGGCGAACGCCGCGCGAGCCGCGTACGCGATGGCCGGCGTGACCGAGCCTCGCAAGCAGATCCACGTCGCCGAGCCGTACGACCCGTTCGACTACAAGGAGCTGCACCACCTGGAGGGGTTGTTGCTGTTCGACAAGGGCAAGGCGCCGGAGGCGGCCCGCGACGGCGTCCTGAACCGCGACGGCGACCTGCCGTCCTGCCCGAGCGGCGGACTCCTCGGCGTCGGGAACCCGATCGCGGCCGCGGGCCTCATGAAGATCGCCGAGCTGTACTGGCAGCTGCGCGGCGAGGCGGGGGCGCGCCAGGTCCCGGGGACGCCCGAGCGCGGTGTCGCGCAGGCCTGGGGTGACCTGATGCAGGTCGGGACCGTGGTCGTGATGGGCTCGGACGGCGGTCCCCCCACGACCGCGACCGAGCTGCCGGCCACGCCCCCCTCGACCACCGCGGCCACGTCGCTCTCGGACGCCGAGTTCCGCTCGGCGACGGGCGCGGTCGACGACGCGATCGACGCGAGCTACGCATGGGATGCCGGCGTCGCGGTCGGGCGGTTCCTCGAAGGACTGCAGGCGGGCACGATCCTCGGCCGCGAGTGTCGCGGATGCGACCGGGTGCTCGTGCCGCCCAGGATGTTCTGCGAGCGTTGCTTCCGAGCGACCGACGCGTGGAGGCGGGTCGAGGACACCGGGACCGTGCAGACGTTCTCGATCTGCTACGTGCGCTGGGACATGGAGCGGCTCCCCGAGCCCGAGATCCCCGCGGTGATCTCGATCGACGGCTCGGACGGCGGCTTCCTGCACATGCTCGGCGAGGTCGCCTCCGACGACGTGACGATCGGCATGGCGGTCGAGGCGGTATGGAAGCCGGTCGGGGAGCGCACGGGCTCGATCCTCGACATCGCGTACTTCCGCCCCAGGCGCGCGGGCGCGGGGGGCTCACGGAGCGAGCGCGGACGCGCGAGCGGTCGTCCCCCGCAGGGAGGTGACTGACCGGTGCTCGAGAAGATCTCCGATCCCGATGCGGTCAGGCGATGGGAGGGTGACTTCCCGGTCGGGCACCGGTACACGCCGGGTGTGGCCGGCGAGGCCTTCTTCACGGCGCTCCGCGACCGAGGGGTGCTCCTTGGCTCGAGATGCTCGTCGTGCGCGTACACGTACGTCCCCGCCCGCATGTTCTGCGAGCGGTGCTTCGCGGAGCTGGGGTCGGACACGGAGGTCGGTCCGGGCGGAGCGCTCGTCTCGTTCACCATCGTGTTCCAGGGCGTGGACGGCGAGCCGCTCGATCGGCCCGAGACGCTCGGGCTCGTTCGACCGGACGGGGCGGACGGGGTCCTGCTCCATCGCGTGCTCGATCAGGGCGACGAACCGCTCGAGGTCGGCGGGCGTGTCGAGGTCGTGCTCCGTCCGCACGCCGAACGCGTCGGCTCGATCCTCGACATCGAGGGCTTCCGGGTCGTACACGACTGACGACCGGCTGCCCCGGAACTCGGTCGGCTCGCGTGGTTCGGGTCGTCAGCCGTCGCTGCCCTTCGCGTAGTTGCTCGCGCCGAACCAGTCGACGACGACGACGGGCTCGTCGCCGACCACCCAGGCGTCGTGGCCACTCGGGAGCGATGTGACGTCTCCGGGCCCGGCGACGAACTCGGTGCCGTCGTCCATCCGGATGGCCAGCTGCCCGCTGACGTGGTACTGGAAGTGCGGAGCCTCACAGCTGGCGGTGTTCGCGATCGGCCTGACGTCGTTCGACCAGCGGAATCCGGGCTCGAAGACCAATCGTCCCACCTCGGCACCGCCCACCGTGACGATCTCGGCTCGGCCGTGCGGGAACGGCCGCGTCTCTTCGGGTGCCTCGAACCTCTTGTGCGCGGTCTCCTGCATCGCTCCTCCCTTCCCGGGGCAGGTCACCCCTCGATCCGGGGTATCCTGACCTACTAGTAGGTTAAGGTCAAGTCCTGGGCTGCCGGGACCCGGCCGAGATGAGGGAGGATGCCCACGTGGTGGAGACACGACGACGAGGCGCCAACGACACCCGGACGAGGATCCTCGACGTCGCCGAGCGGCTCGTGCAGGTCCGCGGGTTCAACGGGTTCAGTTACGCGGACGTCGCCGCGGAGCTCAAGATCACCAAGGCGAGCTTGCACTATCACTTCCCCGGCAAGGCGGAACTCGGCGAGGCGCTCATCGCTCGCTACGCGGCCCGGTTCGCCGAGGCGCTCGTCGAGATCGAGGCGCGCCCGGCAGAAGCGCGAGCGAAGCTCGAGGCGTACGCGGGCCTCTACGCCGACGTGCTCCGAGGGAAGCGGATGTGCCTGTGCGGGATGCTGGCCGCCGAGTACCAGACGCTCCCCAAGCCGATGCGGCAGAAGGTGATCCGGTTCTTCGACGAGAACGAGGCGTGGTTGACTCACGTCCTGGAGCAGGGCCGGAGGGACGGAACACTCGTGTTCGCGGGGTCGGCGAGCGAGGTGGCTCGGATGATCGTCGTCGGGCTGGAAGGGGCGATGCTCGTCACCCGACCCTACGGCGACGTGGCTCGCTTCGAAGCCGCCGCGAGCCACCTGTTGACGAGCCTCGCGAGCGGAGCTCCGGCACCGGTCCGATAGCCCCGAGCCCTGGCTCCGCGGACGGGTGAGTGGATGTCGCGAGCCGCCCGTATCCTTCGGACGTGGCCACCCTTTCCTGTGAACGATGCGGTCTCCCGCTGCCCGACGAGGCGCGTTTCTGCCCGAACTGTGGGTACCCGATCGGCGCGCCGCTCGCGGAGGAGCGCAAGGTCGTCACGGTCATCTTCGTCGACCTCGTCGGGTCGACGAAGCTGTCCGCGCAGGTCGATCCGGAGCGCTATCGCGAGGTCCTCACGCGGTACTACCGGATGGTCTCCGACGAGCTCGAGTCGCTCCGAGGCCGCGCGTACAACTTCGCCGGCGACGCCGTGGTCGGGGTCTTCGGCCTGCAGCACACGCACGACGACGACGCGCTCCGCGCCGTCCGAGCGGGCCTCGCGCTGGTCGAGCGGATCGGCCGCCTCGGCCAGGAGATCGGGCTGCCGGTCCCGCTCCAGGTTCGGGTCGGGATCCACACCGGACCGGTCGCCATCGGCTCGGAGGCGTCCGACCAGGGCCTGATCTTCGGCGCGACGGTGAACCTGGCGGCGCGGCTGCAACAGGCGGCCGATCCCGGGGCCGTACTCGTGTCCGACACGAGTTACCTCCTGTCGCAGTCGGAGGTCGAGTACGGGCCGATGCGGGAGGTCGAGGCGAAGGGGTTCGAGGAGGAGGCGGCGGCGTGGCCGGTCGTGGCCCTTCAACCCGGCACGAGCCGCCGGACGATCCCGTTCGTCGACCGCAAGCACGAGCTCCGGTTGCTCCAGGACGCGTTCGAGGGCGCCCGCGAGAACCGGCACGGCCATCTCGTCACGCTCTTCGGGGAGATCGGCATCGGCAAGAGCCGGCTCGCGGAGGAGTTCATGTCGGGCCTGTCCGAAGACGCGAAGGTGCTCTTCGGCCGCGCGAGCCCGTTCGAGGAGGACTCGACGTTCGCGCCGCTCGCGCAGATCCTCCTGCACGAGATCGGGGAGCGAGCCGATGCGGAGCCGGAGCGGATCCAGGCTCGCCTCGAGGAGCTCGTCTCCGACTGCTGCCCGGCGGACGAGACGCCGCAGGTGGCGGCGCGCCTCGGCCTCGCCCTCGGGCTCGGGGGCGGAGATGAGCCCCACGACGAGACGCGGCGGTTCCAGGTCGCCGACATCCGGTCCGGCCTGCTCGCCCTGCTCGAAGGGCTGGGGCATCAGGGCCCAGTCGTCCTCGTGCTCGAGGACCTGCACGCCGCCCAGCCGGCGATGCTCGACCTCGTCGAGCACGTGGTGCCCGAGGCCAAGGACATCCCGCTCCTCGTCCTGTGCGTCGCTCGCTACGACCTGCTCGACGATCGCCCGGGCTGGGGGAGCGGCAGGGGCAACACGCTGAACCTGTACCTGGATCCGATGTCCATCGAGGACGCGACCCAGCTCGCGCGGGAGGCGGGTGAGGGGCTGGACGAGGCGACCGCCGAGCGGATCGCTCGCCACGCGGGTGGCAACCCCTTCTTCATCGTCGAGACCACCGGGATGCTGCTGCACACCGGCGAGGGGATCTCCGCCGACACGGGCCCGCTGCCCGAGGGTCTGCTCCCGCCGACGGTTCAGGCCGTCATCGCCGCCCGCATCGACCATCTCGCTCCCGATGCCCGCGACCTCGTCCGCAGGGCGTCGGTCTTCGCGCGATCGAGCTTCAGCCTGGACGAGCTCCGGCTGATCGCCGGCCCGAACGACGAGCTGCTCGAGGAGCTCGAGGACGAGGAGGTCCTGGAGCGCGACCTGGACCGGCCCGACGTGTGGCGCTTCCAACACCGCCTCGTCCGCGACGTCGCCTACGAGAGCCTGCCCAAGCGGGAGCGCCGGCGCCTGCACCTCACGGTCGCCGAGGGGCTCTCGAGCGATCCGAAGCGTGCGGCACGGTATCCGCGCCGCATCGCGTCGCACCTCGAGCGGGCGGCGCGCGCCGCGCTCGACCTGAACCCGGGCGACCGCGAACTGGCGGAGCGCGCGGTGGAGGCGCTGGCCCATGCGGGGAACGTGGCGCTCGAGGGTCCCGACATCCGTGCGGCCGAGGACACGTATCACCGGGCCCTGGACCTCGCCGGGTCCGAACGCGGGTGGGGGCTCCGAGAGGCCCGGATCATGGCCGGCCTCGGCGAGGCGCGGTACTGGCTCGGTGAGTTCGAGCGCGCGATCCCGGTCCTGGAGCACGCCCTCACGCTCGGCGACGGCGACGCGGCGATCAGGGCACAGGCCGCCCGGTTCCTCGGCGACATCGAGCTCTCCGTCCGGGGCGACGCCGAGCGAGCCGGCGCGCTGCTCGAGGACGCGCTGGAAGCGGCCCGAGCGCTGGGCGATCCGTGGACGCTCGCACGGACGTTGCTGGTTGCCGGCTGGGGCCCGTACTGGCGCGGCGACCAGGAGCGCGCCCGCTCGATGTTCGCGGAGGCCCTCGACATCGCTCGCGCGAACCCGACGCGCGATCCCTGGGCCGAGTCCCGGGCGCTCGTCGCGCTCGCGATGCTCGAGAGCGAGACCGGCGACGAGGAGGTCGCGTTCGGCATCGCCTCGGAGGCGCTCGCGATCGCGGAGGCGGCGAGGGATCGCTTCTCGATCGCCGTCGCGCGTGAGTCCGTCGGCGGAACGCTCCGCCGGATGATGCGCGTGGAGGGGGCCGAGGTGCATCTCACCGCGGCGATCGACGGGTTCCGGGAGCTCGGTGCCCGATGGGAGCTCGCGAGCGCGCTCACCTCCCGCGGGATCGTCCGGCGGCTGGGAGGCCGGGCCGAGGAGGCCGCGCTCGATCTCAAGGAGGCCCACCGGATCTGCATCGAGCTCAAGGAGCGCAGCATCGTCACGTGGACGGCGAGCATGCTCGCACGGGCGTTCCTGGACCTTGGCGATCCGAGCGCTGCCCGGCGCATCGTCGCGGACACGCTGCATCTCGCCAACACCGAGGCGGCCGACTGGTTGGAGGAGATCGAAGCGGAGGTCCTGCTCGCCGAGGGCGAGCGGGACGCCGCGCTCGAGAAGTCGCTCGAGCTGCTGCGTCGTGACCGAGGGCAGGCGTCCGAGAAGGACGTCGCCGCGCGGGTGTGGTGGATCTCGGAGGTGTTCGGGGTCGAGGCCGCCGGTGGGACCCTGGAGGTCGAGCGGGCCCGCGAGCTGCTCGAACGCCTGCACGCATCCCAATCCCTTCGGGCACCGGAGCTCGCGCTCCGGAGCGGTGTGTCGGTCGAGACCGCCGGCTAGGCCCAGCGACCGAGGCTCGATCCGCTCACCGTGGCGGCTAGTCTGAGCGGCGATGGACTTCGACCTGACGCAGGAGCAGGAGGATCTCCGGGCGGCGGTGCGGGCGTTCGCAGAGGACGTCGTCGCCCCGGCGGCGGCCGAAGCGGACGAGCGCGAGGAGTTCCCGCTCGAGACCGTGAAGCGGATGGCCGAGATCGGGTTGTTCGGCATCCCGTTCCCGGAGGAGGTCGGCGGGCAGGGGGGCGACCTGCTGTCCTTCTGTCTCTGCCTCGAGGAGATCGCGCGGTACGACTCGTCCGTCGCGATCACGCTCGAGGCGGCGGTCGGCCTGGCCGCCAACCCCATCTTCCGGTTCGGAACGAAGGAGCAGCAGGAACGCTGGCTCGTTCCGATGGCGCACGGCGAGGCGGTCGGCGCGTTCGCGCTCACGGAGCCGGGAGGTGGCTCCGACGCGAGGGCGATCCGCACGACGGCGCGGCTCGAGAAGGACGGGTGGGTGCTCGACGGCTCGAAGGCGTTCATCACGAACTCGGGCACACCGATCACCTCGGTGATCCTGGTCGCCGCTCGCGACGAAGCGGCCGGCGACGGCGCGATCTCGACGATCGTCGTTCCGGCGGGAACGCCCGGGCTCACCGTCGGGCCGGGGTACCGCAAGGTCGGGTGGCGCGCGAGCGATACGCACGAGGTCGTGTTCGAGGGATGCCGGGTCCCCGCCGAGCATCTCCTCGGCGCGCGCGGTCGCGGGTACGCGGAGTTCCTCGAGACGCTCGCCGACGGCCGGATCGCGATCGCGGCGCTCTCGGTCGGCCTCGCGCGCGGGTGCATGGAGGAGAGCGTGCGGTATATGGGCGAGCGCGAGGCGTTCGGACGGCCGATCGGCGCGTTCGAGGCCCTCCAGTTCAAGGCGGCCGACATGCGCATGGGGGTCGAGACCGCGAGGCTCGCGTACCAGCGAGCGGCCTGGCTCCGCGATCGCGGACGGCCGTTCGCGACCGAGGCGTCGATCGCCAAGCTCCATGCCAGCGAAGTGGCCGTCTCGGCGGCGCTGGATGCGGTCCAGATCCACGGTGGGTACGGCTTCGTGGAGGAGTCGGCGGTCGCGCGCTTCTACCGCGACGCGAAGGTGCTCGAGATCGGCGAGGGCACGAGCGAGATCCAGCGGGTGCTGATCGCCCGCTCGCTCGGCCTGCCGGGCACGGAGTTGTAGACCGCTCGCTCAAGGCTGGTCCGTGCGTGGCCGAGGGTGATTGCAACGGGCTTCACGAGCGGGCACGGTTGACATCCGATCAGGGCGTTCGGTAGGAAAGGCCCTTCCCCATGGCCCATACGCTCCTCGGCTCCCGCCGCGTGCTTCGCCGCGCCCTCGGCGCGGTGACCGCACTCCTGCTCGCGACCTCCTTCGTGCAGGTCGCGCGGGCCGAGCCCAGCACGAAGGAGAAGCTCCAGGCCGCCAAGGCCGAGTTCGAGCAGCTGAAGGGCCAGATCGCGGCCCAGCAGCGCGTCCTCAGCGGTCTCCTGCTCGAGGCCGCCGTGATCGCCGAACGACGAGAGGTCGCCTACGGGCGCTGGCAGCAGATCACCGTCGAGCTCCGCGAGACCCGGGCGCAGCTCGGCGACGCCCAGGACGAGTACCAGCGGCTCCAGGACGTGCTCGAGGCTCGCGCGCGCGAGGCGTACATCGTCGGCCCCGGGAGCGGTCTCGAGTTCCTGCTGGGTGCGACGTCGATCGCCGACCTGTCGGCGCGCGTCGAGTACATGAACGCGCTGAGCGAGGAGGACGTGGATCTCGCCTCGGAGGTGCAGAACCTGCGGAACACCCTTGCGGCCGAGAAGCAGGACCAGGAGCGGCTCCAGTCCAGGGCCGCGAGGGCCCTGCGGGCGGTCGAGACCGAGGAGGCGGCGCTGAAGGCCAAGCTCGACGAGGCCGAGGGCGTCCTCGCCGACCTGAACACGAAGAAGGCTCGTGCGGAGGAGCTCGTGGAGCAGCTCGAGAAGCGGTACCAACGCGAGCTCGCCGCGCTGTACGGGATCCAGGCGCACGACGGCGTGTTCAAGTACTGCCCGGTCGACCAACCCCGGGCCGTCTATGACGGGTTCGGCGCACCGCGCTACGGCGGCGGCTACCACCCCCACGCCGGCAACGACATCATCGCGCCGCACGGCACGCCGATCCGCGCGACGTTCGACGGCGTGGCGCAGACGTCGATCAACTCCCTGGGGGGCTACGCGGTCTACGTGTACGGGGAGCTCGGGTACACGTACAACGCCCACCTCATGCAGCCGGGCGTGACCGGGTCCGTGACCGCCGGGGAGATCATCGGCTACGTGGGGACCACGGGGAACGCGAGCACGCCGCACAACCACTTCGAGTGGCACCCGAAGGGGATCCCGACCGACTGGCCGGCGAGCCCGTACGGCTATTCGGTGATCGGGACCGCCGTGAACCCCTTCCCGCTGCTCGCCCAGGTCTGCTAGGCGCGACGCCCGGGCCGTTTCGACGGTCGCCTCGCCCCGAAGATCAGGTACACCGCGACGAACGTGAGCACGGCGATCGCCGACGACACGAGGATCGTCCCGACCGAGGTTCCGCCGCCGCTCGCGGGCGGTGACGGGCTCGGCGACCCCGTCCGCGCGACGGCGACGTAGCCCACGATGTCGAGCTCCGCGTCTGCCTGCTGGATGCTCGGCAGGTCGCTCGTCTGCAGCGCCGTCCACTCGGCCCCGGTCCCCGAGGCGAGGACGGTGTGGCCGCCGTGGTCGTTCGACAGCAGCGGATACACGAGGACGATCGTCGAGTCCATGGTGAGCGGCGCGGGATCGCCCGAGGGCCGGTAGGCGGCCTCGAGCAGGTACACGTTCCCCGCGATCTCGAGCGGCGGTTCGGGCTCCGCAACCGCGGAAGGCGCGAGCGGCTCGATCGTGATCTCGACCGCGCGCTGCCCTTCGGCGAAGCCGAACGATCCCTTCGGCGCGATCCACGTCACCTGCGCGTCGTCGGTGGTCATGACCGAGGTGCGGCTCCCCTCCGGTCCGAGGCGGATCTTGAACCTCCCGGAGGAAGGCGGCTCGTTGCTCGTGACGAGCTCGACCGGCGGCTCGACCCATCGGTACGGGGTCGGGGGCGCGAGGCCGTCGAGGAGGGGCCGCCGGGCGAGCGGGCTCAGATGACCGGAGAGCGCCGCCCCGGACGCGTACAGCGCGAGCGCGACCATCCCGGCGGCCAGCGCTCGTCGGCGAGCGACGCTCACGGGAGGGGATCGAGCAGCAGGGTCTCGCTCGTCGCGTATCGGTCGGGGGAGACGACCGCGTACGAGCCGGGCGCCTGCCACTGCCAGATCACGCTCGACGCGAGCAGGTTGGCGCCGGCGGTGACCGTTCCCGGCTGTCCGAAGCGCAGCCCGCTGCCGTTCGGGAGGGACCCGGAGGCCAGCCTCGTGTCGTTCGCGGCCGCTGCGACCTCGATCGGTGCGAAGCCCGAGGCCTCCGGCAGCACCTCGTGCAGCAGCGCCCACGCTCCCGAGAAGCCGGCGAGCGCGGCGGCGCTCATCGGCTCGCCGAACCGGTCCCGGAACGCCGTGTCCGCGCGTTCGAGCAGGAGGCGTCCCGAGGGCATGAGGCCCTGCACGTTCAGCGCGTTCGAGTCCGGCTTGTCCGAGGCGAACAGTCCGACCGCCTCGTCGCCGAGCTCGGCGCCGAACGCCGGCATGCAGTAGCTCGACGAGGTCCCGATGCCGACCAGGATGTCCAGACCCTGCCGCACCATCTCGCGACGCATGTCGATCGCGTCCTGCAGGTACGCGGACACGAACACGACGTCCGGCCGGCTGGACGCGAGGTCCCGCACGAACGCCTCCATGTCCACGGTCCGCGGGTCGTACGCGAAGGTGCCCGCGAGCGTGAATCCCCGAGCTCGGATCTCGTCGATGCCTCCCTGGGCGACCGCGCGTCCGTAGGCGTCGTCGACGAGGGTGACCGCGTACCGCAACGTCGAGGGATCGGTGCCGAGCACCGGGGCGTACTCGTCCGCCACGAACCTGATCGCGTTGCGACCAAGGACCGCGCCCGACGGCGCGACGCGGAACACGAGCTCGCCCGCGCCGTCACCGCTCATCTCGCCGACCGCGCCGGTCTCCCAGAACAGCAGACCACGCCTCGCGGCGGCCTCGGCCGCGGGAGCCGAGATCGTGCTCCCGTAGCTCCCGAGGAGCAGCCGCACGCCGAGGTCCTCGAGCTGCTCGATCGCCCCGGGCGCGGCATCGGCGGCCGGGACGTCGACCGGGACGAGCTCGATCTGCCGCCCGCGCACGCCGCCGTCCGCGTTCGCGAGCTGGACCGCGACCTCGACGCCGTGGAACTCGTCGACCCCACCCGGTCCCTGGGTGCCGGAGAGCGGATAGACGGCGCCGATCCGGATCGGATCCTCCTGCGGGGCCCCGGTGCAGGCGTTCAGGACCAGGAGCCCGCCGACGAGCGCGGCGGAGAGCGGGCGCCTCATCCGAGCACCACCCACACGTTCGCCGCCGCGTGGGTCGCGGCGGGAGCGATCCAGGTCCCGCTCGCCCAGCGCTGCCATCCGAAGAGCAGGCCCGCGCCGAGGTCCACGGGCAGCGCGGCGGGGCCGTACGCGGGCACGTGGACGAGCGCGAACAGGCAGGCGGTGACGACGATCGCCGGCGCGGGCCCGAACCGCTCGAACCGCGCGTAGGCGACGCGCCGGAACAGAGCCTCTTCGGCGACGGCCGCGAGCACCGAGAGTGGCAGTGCCGCCGAGCCCCACGGGACCGGGACGGCCGGGCCGGCGACGATCCCGGCCGCCGCCACGGCGCCGAGCCCGATCAGCGCCACGACGGAGAAGGGGATCCGGGCTCGACCCCGCTCGACCGGGACGGCGATGCAGGCGAGCGCGATCGCGACGTAGGCGGCGGCGAGCAGGCCGATGCGTGCGTTCGGGCCGGCGACCACGAACGGCCTCGCGAGCAGCGCGACGGTGCCGGCCACCACGACGACGATCGCCGGGAGCGTCGGGTCCGATCGGCCGGCGCGGGGATCGAGCGCGCTCACGGTCGCACCTCGAAGGCGACGACCGAGACCACGCGCGGGTCGAACGGGACGTGATCGCTTGCCACGAACTCGACCGTGATCCGGTGGGTACCGGGCGCGACCTCGGCGATCTCCTGCTCGAGTCCCTCCGTCATCGAGATCAGTTGGTCGTCCAGCAGCACGTGCAGGTGTCCTTCGTCCGGCGCGATGTCGGTCGTCGTCTGGGGGACGAGCTTCGCACCCTCGAGCGAGACCTGCAGTAGGACGGTCGAACCCTCGACCACCCTGCCGGTCTTCGGCTGCACGATCGCGAGGTCGGCGGTGCTGCTCGGCCGCGTCGCGGTGCTCGGCGACGAAGGCGACGTGGACGGCGACGCCGTGGAGCCGCCGGTCTCGCCACCCGAGCCACAGGCGGCGAGCACGAGCGTCACGAAGAGGATGCCCGCGATCCTCGTGCGCATCTCACCTCCGTTCATACACGGCGCCCACGACGGACGGGTCACGGGACCGTCTGCTCGAACGACAGGAGGAACGTCTGCCCACTGCGGGTCAGCACGTCGAGGTCGAACGTCCACGTGCCGGGTTGCTCGAGGTCGAGGTTCGCGACGAAGTGGCCTTTCGAGAGACGTTGTGGCAGCGGCGAGATCGGGGAGCCGCCGTCCGGTGTCGCGAGCACGATCCCATGATGCAGCGGCAGCTCCGAGCCCTCCGCGTCGAAGGCGGTGATGTGCACCTGGTTCGTCCGCCCGGCCTCGCCGGGATCGACGTAGGCCTGGATCTGGATCCCTCCGGCGAGCGTGAACGTGTACAGCGTCGGCTGCCCCGGCACCTCGGAGACGTCGAGTTGCGGCTCGGGGACCTCCGGCGTCACCTCGAGCGGGATCTCCAACGAGCCGTCGGCTTGCTCCACCCGGACGGTGATCGTCCACGTGCCCTCGAGCGCGAGCGCGGTCGACGCGGCCTGCCACCCGCGGTCATCGACGCGCTCGAGTTCGAGCTCCGAGCCGACCTCCGGCTGCTCCGGGAGGTCGAACGTGAGCACCACCCGGCGAGCCTCGACCGGTTCGCCCGTGTCGTAGTCCGTCAGCACGACCAGGAACGTGTTCGGCCCGACGGTGCCGGGCGTGATCGTGAGCCGTGCCTTCGTCGTCGTGGCGAAGTCCGAGCCGGTCACCAGGAGGTGCGCGGCCTCCGGTGGCTCCGGCTCGCTCGGCTGCGGGGGGAGCCCGGTGAGCAGGCCGGTGATCCCGAAGGCGACGGCCGCGAGCGCGACCTCGCCTCCGGCGGTCCGCAGGAGCGGGCGCGGCCCGAGCTGTTCGAACCGTGCGACGTTGCGGAACCGGTTCACCGCGCCGAGCGTGACGATCGTGGCGACGACGGCGAGCTTGACCATCAGCGTCGTGCCGTAGCTCGTGTCGAACGCGTGGAGCCACCATCCGAAGCCGCCGAGCTCGTTGGACGCGCGGAGCACGCCCGAGATCACGACGATCACGAGCCCGATCAGCGCGAGGCGCGACGATCGCCGGACCTCGGCGGGTCCCAGACCCTTCGCGAGGCCGACGAGGAGCCAGACGAGCCCCCCGATCCAGGTCCCGACGCCGACGACATGCACCCATTGGACCAGGACGGCGGTGGGCGAGCCCGCGGCGTGGCCGCCGGCGGCGCGGGCGAGCATCGCACCGGCGGCCCCGAGCGCCAGGAGCGCGAGCGTCACCCTCCCCGGCTTGATCGCCGCGGCGAGTGCCACGATCCCGGCGACGGCCACCGTGACCGCGAGCACGACGAGCTTGCCGCCGGCATCCGACGACAGGAGCGTCCCGAGCGGCACCCCGACCGCGGACCGCTCCGCCACCGTCATGAGCACGACACCGATCGCCGCGAGTGCCCACGCGATCCCCAGGATCCAGGGCCGGGTCGTGACGCCGGGTCCGAGCGCGAACAGACCCGCCACCCCGGCGCCGAACAGCACGACGAGCCCGATGTAGAGGCACCACCTGCCGGCGACGGCCACCGGGGTGGGGGGTTCCGTCTGTTCCGTGTCGCCGGCGGGGATCGCCGTGACGTCTCCCTCGGAGACGCCGACCCCGAACGAGAAGGCCCCCGAGGTGACGTGGCCGTCGGTCGTCGAGACCGTCCGCCACGTGACCGTGTACACCCCGTCGGGGAGCGGGTCGGGGACGACGCGGATCGCGAGCTCGTCTCGCGGGACGCGCTCGACCGGCCCGGTCGGCACGGAGGCGCCCGTCCGGTCGACGATGCCGACGACCGTCAGGGAGAGGTCGGGCGGTTCGGTGAACGAGATCCCGATCTCCTCGGGGGGGGCGTCGAGGATGGCGCCGTTCGCGGGATCGGTCGACGTGACGGCGGCGTGGGCGCCGGCAGGGGGGGCGAGCGCCGACAGCAGCGACGACGCTCGCGGCGGCGACGAACCCGGCGAGCGTGAGCCGTCTCACGACCCCTCCGTCACGAACGTCGTCGTGATCACCACGCGCGGATCGAAAGGTGCGTGGTCCGCCGCGACGAACTCGGCCTCGAGCCGGTGCACGCCGGGATCGAGGTCCTCCACCGCGACCTGCTGGACCTCACCGCTGGTCATCGAGACGATCGCGCCGTCGACGAACAAGTGGAGGTGCCCGGTATCCGGCGCGATGTCGGTCGAGGACCCCTCGACGATCGAAGCGCCGTCCACGCGCACGAGGACCTCGAGGTCGTCCCCGCTCACGACCTGCCCGGGAGCCGGCTCCATGAAGGCGATCGTGGCGCTGGAGGCCGGTCGGTTCCCGCTCGGCTGCGGCCAGAGCACCGACGGCACGACGATCGACGCGACGAGCACGACCGGCGCGAGGCCGATCAACGTCCAGGCGCCCCATCCGGGCAACCGTCGGAACCCGCGGCCGCGGATCCGGCTCAGGCCGACCCAGCCGACCACCAGGCCGGCGGCGACGAGCGCCGACGACGCGAACTCGGGCGCACCGCCCGCGTGCGCGAGCATCGTCCTCAGGCCGCCGTCCGCTTCCTCGATGCGACGAGCGCGACGACCGCGACCACCAGCCCGAGGGCGCCGACGATCAGGCCGACCAGCCCGAACGTCTGCGCGCTCGAGGCGTCGTCCGCGACCTCGTCGGCGCGGGCGATCGCGGCCGCTCGGGCGTCCTCGATCTCGCCCGACAGCCTCGGGACCTCGCGCTCGATCCGGTCGGCGAGCTCCGTCGTGGTCGGCGCCTCGACCGCCGGGAAGGCCGACGACAGCGGGTCCTGGACGTCGGAGAACGTGTCCGGCCCGGACGTGAACATCTCGTCGATCTCCTCGCCGTCGATCGTCCCGGTGAAGTGGAACGTGTACTGCCCGGCCTGCGACGGGATGAACCACGCGCGGTAGTCGCCCGGCTCGCCGAACTCGCCGACGGCGAAGTACGGCTCCAGCACCAGCCCCGTGGTCTCCTCGCCGAACCCGATCCTGACGTCCAGCGTGTCGCCTAGGTCGACGACCGGCTCGCCGTCGTGCTCGAGCAGGAGTTGCACGCTGTTCGGCTGGCCCGCGTAGGCGGGCTCGGTCCCGAACCCGACGACCATCAGCAGGTCGCCGTCGCCCGTCGTCCTGGGGTCGTGCGCGAGGGCGGGCGAGGCGGGCAGGATCAGCAGGGTGGTGACCATGGTCGCGGCCGACAGCAGCCGCTTCGATCCGATCGACATGACGAACCTCCACCGGGTCTCGGCGCGACCGGTTGGCCGCGCGGATCGGAAGTGATGAGGGGGGTTCCGTCAGGCGGGGGGAGGGCCGCGAACGTTGGCGGCCGAGACGAGCAGGAGCCGGGCCGGCCGTATCGAGACGACCGGCAGCACCGTTGCGTGTTCGGGGCGAGGCTGCTCCACCCGGGAGCGGACGACGTCCGCGAGCCGCGACGATGTTCGCGCGAGCAGTCGCAGCAGCCCCGCGGCGCCGATCGCGACGACCACCTGCACGACCGATCCGATGCTCAGCAGGTGGTCGTGGGCCAGGTCTCCGAGCGACACCCCCGCGACCACGCGCTCGAGCACCTCCTGGCCCACGAAGGCCGACACCTGGACGCAGGCGAGGAGCCCGGCGAGACCGACGAAGCGATCGGTGCGTTCGGAGCGTCGATCGGACAGCGCCCGAGCGACCGCAGCGGCGACCCCGGCGAGCAGGAGGATCAGGGCAGCCTCCGCCAACAGGGGCAGGTACCCGTGTCCCGTCCGGTCCAGGACCAGGTCTCGATGGTACGGGTCCGGGATCGCGATCGCGTACGACAACGCATGCCCGAGCAGGAGCCCGGCGACGGCGAAGCCGAAGACCGGGAGGCCGCGGATCCGTGGTCCTTCACGCACGCGCGAGGTCTCTCCTCCTGGGGTGCATCTGATTCTACGCGTGCCTTCCGACAACGGTTCCCGACGGGCGCTCAGTGCGCGCGCCACGGCGACGCGCACCGGCCAGCCAGCCGGCCATCTTCGCGCTGTCGATGAACGCCATCAGCCCCGGCACCGCGAGCATCGCCCGCGCGCGTTCCGCGGGATCGTCGAAGCGGTCGCGGGCACGCCGGAGCGGCGTGAAGGCGTACGCGCCCGCGCCCGCGAGCGTGGCCGCCTTGCGGAGCAGCCCGCTCGTCGACCACGCGTACAGGCCGGCCGAGTAGACGCCGAACCGCAGCGCATGGCGTTCGGGGAACATCCCCGCCTCCGCGTCCCCCCGCGCGTAGCGGAAGTACTGGCGCCAGGTCTCGGCGAGCGACTCGCGGAGCGGCCAGTTCACGACCGCGTGGGGGACGAGCCGCATGTCGAGCCCGAGCTCGCGGAACCGGTGATCGACGAACATGTCCTCGCCGATGTCGAGCCATTCCGGATACCCGCCGACGCGCTCGATCGCCTCCTTCGTGAACGCCACCGACCGGCCGCTCGGCATGAACGTGGCCTCGTCGAGCTCGTCCGCGTCGGGGAGGTTCACGCAGGCCATCGCGCGCTGGAGGAACGAGTCGGCGAGCGGACGGTAGAACCCCATCGCCACGTCCGCCCCCGCCTCCAGCGGCTCGAGCAGCCGCTCGAGCCAGTCGCGTTCCAGCACGCAGTCCGCGTCGGAGACCGCGATCACGTCGTGCGTGGCCGACGCGATCGCGAGGTTCCGGCCGCGGGCGATGTTCGCCCCCGGTTGCTCGACCAGGGAGACCTCCGCGGACCCCCGCAGGATCTCGAGCCCGCCGTCGGTCGAGCCGCCGTCGACGACGACGACCTCGTCGGGCGACCGCGTCTGCCACGCGACCGACTCGAGGAACGCGCCGACGCGGTCCGACGCGTTCAACACCGTGGTGATCAGCGTGACCTTCATTTGGATCCCCGCGCCCGCTCGTACACCTCGATCGTCCTGCGCGCGGTCTCGTCCCAGCTGAAGCGCTCGGACTGGGCTCGCCCTCGCGCCGCGAGACGCTCGGCGAGTCCGACGTCCGTGCAGACGGACTCGATCGCCTTCGCGATCTCGCGGACCGAACGCGGGTTCACGGCGAGCGCCGCGTCGCCGGTGACCTCGGGCACCGAGGAGGTGCCCGATGCGACGGTCGGGATCCCCCGCGACATCGCCTCGAGGACCGGGAGGCCGAAGCCCTCGTAGAGCGACGGGTAGGCGAACACGTCCGCGGCACGGTAGACGGCGTCGAGCTCCTGCGGCGTGAGGGCTCCGGTCATGGCGATGTCGCCGGGACCCTCCAGCGCGAGCTCGCGCATCAACGCCTCGTGGTGCCAACCGAGCGGGCCGGCGAGCACCAGCGAGTGCGGCACGCCGGTCGCCGCGACCCGCCGGTACGCGCGCACGAGCCGGACGAGGTTCTTCCTCGGCTCGATCGTCCCGACGAACAGCACGTATGGCGGCCGCACCTTCAGCCGGCCGATCACCTCCGCGACGTCGACGACCTCAACTGCCGGGGACGCCGCCAGGGGCACGACGTGGAGCTTCCGGGGGTCGACCTTCGTGCGCGAGAGCACGTCCTCCGCGGTGTTCCTCGACGGCGTCACGATCGCGTCCGCCCGCCGGACCGCGGCTCGGAGCCCGAGGCGGTAGAGCGCGCGCCACTTCTGCGGGAACGCGCTCGGGTAGTGCACGAACGCGAGGTCGTGGATGGTCACGACCAGCCGCTGACCGTCCGCGACCGCGGGGATGGCGACCGGGTTCGTCGCATGAACGACGTCGGCGGCGGCCAGTGACGCCGGCAGTGTGGGGCGCCCGAGCGCTGTCCAGCGCGGGTACAGAGACCGGGCGGAGGCGGAGAGCTCCTCCACCCAGAACTCCCGCATCCAGCGTTCGGGCGGCTCGGGCGAGACGAAGCGCGAGTGGAACAGGACGAGCTCGAGCGAGGGGTCGTGGGTGGCCATCGAGGGCACGAGGTTCCGGACGTACGTGCCGATGCCGCCCGGGACGGGGGTGAAGAGTTGGTCGACGTGGACCGCGACCTTCACCTCGATGCCTCCACGCACGAACAGCCTTGCGGCCCAACGGTCGCAGCGTGCGCCGTCCCGGGTTCGAGGTCCAGGCGGTCGCCCGCTTGCAGGTCGACGTCGCCCGCGTCCAGCTGGAACGTGATCGAGCCCTCGAGGCAGAACAGCACCTTGTGGTAGCCGTGCGAATGGCGACCATACGTGTCGCCGGGCCCGTTCCCCCACGGTCGGGGCGTCGAACATCCCTCAGCCTCGAACGCGGCCGAGGCCTCCTGTCGATCCGCGATCGCGCTCGGTACCTTCGACGCGGTCATCTACCCCGCGTCGCCTCGGCCGGCGAGCGGCGGCACACCCCGACGGACGAAGGTCACCCTGCCGGTCGCGGCCCACGGCGTCTCCGTGTGGTGGCGCGACTGGAGGGCGCCCCAGCCGGTCGCCTCGACCCGCCCGGCCAGCGCCCACGGACGCGGGTGCGGGTTCTCCTGCGCGAAGTAGCGCTCGAGCGCGCGGATGATCGCGCGCTCTTCGTCGGGGGTGAGGTCCTCGGGGAGCTCGAATCGGCGCCCGTTGCTCACAGCGGGATGTTCCCGTGCTTGCGGGCGGGCACGGCCTCACGTTTGGTCGCCAGCATCCGGAGCGCGTTGATGAGCCGGGGCCGCGTCTCCGAGGGCTCGATCACGTCGTCGATGAACCCGCGTTCGGCCGCGACGTACGGCGTCGCGAACCTCTCCTGGTACTGCGCGATGAGCTCGGCGCGTGCGGCCGTCGGATCCTCGGCCTTCTCGATCTGCTTGCGGAACACCACGTTGACCGCGCCCTCGGGTCCCATCACGGCGATCTCGGCCGTCGGCCACGCGAACGAGACGTCGGCGCGCAGGTGCTTCGAGTTCATGACGAGGTACGCGCCCCCGTACGCCTTGCGGGTGATCACGGTCAGCCGCGGGACCGTCGCCTCGGCGAACGCGTACAGGAGCTTGGCGCCGTGGCGGATGATGCCGTGGTACTCCTGGTCCGTCCCGGGCAGGAACCCGGGCACGTCGACGAACGTCACGATGGGCACGTTGAACGCGTCGCACGTCCGGACGAACCGAGACGCCTTCTCCGACGAGTCGATGTCCAGCGTGCCGGCCTGCACCTTCGGCTGGTTCGCCACGATGCCGACGGCACGGCCGTCCAGTCGCGCGAACCCGATCACGACGTTCATCGCCCAGAAGGGGAAGACCTCGAAGAAGTCCCCGTCATCGACGACGCGGCGGATCACCTCGTGCATGTCGTACGGCTCGCGCGCCGAGTCGGGGATCAGGTGTGTGAGCCCCTCGTCGATCCGCGCCGGGTCGTCCGCGGTCGCGAACGACGGCGGATCCTCGAGGTTGTTCGACGGCAGGTACGACAGGAGGTGGCGGACCATGGCCAGGCACTCCTCCTCGTCCTGGCTGACGAACGAGGCCACACCCGAGCGGCTCGCGTGCGTCATCGCGCCGCCGAGCTCTTCGAACGTGACCTCCTCGCCGGTCACCGCCTTGATCACGTCCGGACCGGTGATGAACATGTGCGAGGTCTCGCGGACCATGAACGTGAAGTCGGTGATCGCGGGGGAGTACACGGCGCCGCCGGCGCACGGCCCCATGATCACGCTGATCTGCGGGATCACGCCCGAGGAGCGCACGTTGCGTTCGAACACGTAGCCGTAGCCGGCGAGGCTGGCGGCGCCCTCCTGGATCCTCGCCCCGCCCGAGTCGTTGATCTGGATGAAGGGCGCGCCGGTGGACATGGCGAGGTCCTGGACCTTGCAGATCTTCTGCGCGTGCACCTCGCCGAGCGAGCCGCCGAACACCGTGAAGTCCTGGGACGCGACGAAGACCCGGCGGCCATCGGCGGTCCCGTAGCCGGTGATCACACCGTCGCCGGCGGGCCGGTTGCGTTCGATGCCGAACTCGTGCGCGCGGTGCACCGCGAACGGATCGGTCTCCTGGAACGAGTCGCGATCCAGCAGCAGCTCCACGCGCTCGCGCGCGGTCAGCTTGCCCTTCTCGTGCTGCTTGCGGACCGCGTCGCGACGGGAGGTGTCCAGGAGCGCGGCCCGGCGCTTGCGCAGCTCCGCGATCCGGTCCTCGACCGTGCGGACCGAAGGTTGGGGAAGGTCCTCGGTCTTCGCCATCGCCTCGGGAGTCTAGCGGAGCGCCCCACGCGCACGTCGTTCGAAGCAGTCCCCGGCGCCCTGCCACGGTCCCCACCCGTTCTCGTGCACCATCCGGATCGTCACGACGCTGTTCGTTCGGCCCGAGAGCGCGGTTTCTGGCAGCTCCCATCCGGGGCGCGTCCAGGTCTCGTACCGGTCCGGCCAGTACACGGCGCTGTGCTGGAACAGCCCGAGGAACTTCCCCTCCTCTTCCCCCGCGCGGGGGTTCAGGTGGCTCTCGGCGTCGGCGACGCAGATCGCTCGCTCGGCGCCGCCGCGGACCTCCCACTCGAGGGCGGCGCACGTGATCAGTCGCTTCATGTGGGACACGAGCGACTCGTCCGGTCCCCGGTGCACGTCGCACGGCCCGGGCCGGTGATGCGCTCGCGCGGTCGCCGGCGCGAGCAGCAGGAGCAGGAGGAGCGCGGGGAGGATCGCCCGCGTGGAGGCGCGCACGACGCGCGAACCTAGCAGCGGCCCGGCAGGGCGTCGAACCGGGGTTGCGCTCGCGCGCAGCGGCGCGACGTCACGTCTCGACCCGTCCGCCGCTCCGCCAGTACGCGCCGTGATCGCGGTCGAGGAATCCCTCATCGACGAGGTATCGACGGAGGGCTGCGTGGTCTTGATGGAACCTGCCGACGATCGCGTTCACGGTTCGCTCGTCGTACCGGATGCCGGGCTCGAACTCGAGCGCGATGCGTTCGAGGACGATGCGTCGCTTCGAAGCCTTCGCCGGAACCTCGACCAGCCTGCCGTCTCGGAAGAACGCGCGGAGCACCGACTCCTCGTCCTCGTTCGCGGCCCCCAGAGCGAGTCCTGACTCCCGGGGTGGGCCGACCTGCTCGGCGGCCCAGCGGAGCGTCTCGGCGTCCAGGCGGTACGTGCGGCGGTCCTCGTCCAACCGGGCGACGCCGGCGCCCAGCAGACGCTTCAGATGCTTCTGCACGCGGGTCATCGGCAGGCCCAGGTCCGCGGCGAGGTCGCCGGCCGTCGCGTCCGCGCGCGAGAGACGGCCGGCGACGGCGAGCCGCTCCGGGTCGGCGAGGGCCCGGAGGATGTCGTTCGGGGTCTCGGGCATGTCGGCGGGTACTCCTACCATCCCGGCCATGGAGGCGACCGTGGAGCTCACGACCGCGCAGCGGCGCACGCTCGAGGGGCTCATCGGGACGGGCGAGCGGCCGGTCTTCGCGGCCGGCATCGTCCAGCGCGTCCGCGACCGGATCGAGGAGACCGCCCGGGCGTTCGAGCGCCCCGAGCCGCTCTGGCTCGGCAAGTCCGCGCTGAACGACCTCGCCAGGTGCCGGGGGCTGTTCGAGTCCGTGCGCGCCGGCGAGCGCGGCCCGTTCGCGTTCTCGGCGCGTTCGGCGGCGGGCAGGCTCGCGCACAAGGCCGTGGAGCTCGAGGTCGCGGGGCGGGACGAGCGCGATCCCTTCGACCTCGTCGAGCGCTCGGCGGAGCGGCTGCAGGAGGATGCCGCCTTCCGCGCCTACTGGGACGCACTGGACGGGCTCACTCGCGACGAGACGCTCATGGACGCCGCGAAGACGCTCGAGCTCTTCCGCTCCACGATGCCCCCGCTCCGGCTGTTGCGGCGCGAGCTCGCGCCGTCGACCGAGTGGCATGTGCGCGCGGAGCTGCTCGGCGGAGCGCTGGTGTTGTCCGGACAGCTCGACCTGGTCCTTGGCGGAAGCGTTGCGGCGGAGCCCGTTCGGGCGACCCGGCTGGCCATCGACCTGAAGACCGGCCGCGCCTGGCCCGAGCACGCCGAGGACATGCGGTTCTACGCGCTGTTGCTCGCGCTGCGGTTCGGCGTCCCGCCCTACCGGGTGGCCACGCTCTACCTCGACTCGGGGGAGTGGCAGGCCGAGGACGTCGAAGAGCGCGTCCTCGAGCGGGCGGCCGATCGGGTGGTCGAGGCGATCCGCGCGGTGGCGGTCATCGACGCGGGCCGGCGTCCCGAGCTGCGCCCAGGCCCCTACTGCACCTGGTGTCCTCGCGCGACGACGTGTCCGTCCAGCGCTGCCCTGCAGCCCTCCGTCTGACGCGCACGTCCTGCTAGGGTGGCGCGCCGACCCGGACCGCCGGACTTCTGGGAGCAGCCGTGGGCAAGGACCTGTACGAGATCGGCGAGATCCCGCCGCTCGGGGAGGTCCCGAAGCGGATGCACGCGCAGCTCGTGCGCCCCGAACGCTACGGCGAGCCGAAGGACGCGATCCTCGACGAGGTGATCGACGTCCCGGCGATCGGCGCGCACGAGGCGCTCGTGATGGTGATGGCCGCCGGGGTCAACTTCAACAACGTGTGGGCCGCTCGAGGGGTCCCCGTGGACGTGACGAAGACCCAGGCCCGCTGGGGTGAGCCCACCGATTTCCACATCGTGGGCTCCGACGCATCCGGCGTCGTCTCCGCGATCGGGGACGAGGTCACGAACGTGCAGGTCGGCGACCACGTGGTCGTGCATGCCGGGCAGTGGGACCTCGACGATCCCTGGGTGGTCGAGGGCAACGACCCCGGTCTCGCCGCCTCGTTCCGGGTGTGGGGCTACGACACCTGCTGGGGCTCGTTCGCGCAGTTCACGAAGGTCCAGGCTCATCAGTGCCTGCCGAAGGCCGACCGGCTCACGTGGGAAGAGGCCGCCGCGCCGACGCTCACCGGCGCCACGGCGTACCGGATGCTCCACGGCTGGCCGCCCAACACGGTGAAGGCGGGGGACGTGGTCCTCGTGTGGGGCGCCTCGGGGGGCCTCGGGTCGCTCGCGGTCCAGCTCGTGACGCTCGCCGGCGCGAAGGCCGTGGCGGTCGTCTCGTCGGCCGAACGGGGCGAGTACGCGAAGGAGCTCGGGGCGGTCGGGTGGATCGACCGCACGAGCTTCGACCACTGGGGGGTTCCGCCCGCGTGGAACAGCCCCGAGTGGAGGTCGTGGTTCGAGGGCGCCAAGGCGTTCGGGAAGGCCATCTGGGACGTGCTCGGCGAGCGACGGAACCCGAACATCGTGTTCGACCATCCCGGCCAGGACACGATCCCCACGTCCATCTTCGTGTGCGAGCGCGGCGGGATGGTCGTGATCTGCGCGGGCACGAGCGGCTACGACACGATGGTGGACGTGCGGTACCTCTGGTACCCGCAGAAGCGCTACCAGGGCTCGCACCTGTTCAACGACGAGCAGGCCGCGGCCTTCAACGACCTCGTGCGCGAGGCGAAGGTCACCACGACGCTCGGCCAGACGTACGACTACGCGGATGCCGGGGTCGCACACCAGCTGATGGGCGACGGGGCGCTCCCGGAGGGCAACGTCTCGGTCCTCATCAACGCCCCGGCCCGGGGGCTCGCGAGCCTGCCCGGTTAGCCGCGCCTGCTGCACGAGCTCGACGAGCACCCCGCCCATGTCCTTCGGGTGGACGAACGCGATCGTCGTCCCTCGCGATCCGAGCCGCGGCTGCTCGTCGATCAGCGCGACGCCTTCGGCCCGCAGGTCCTGGAGCGCGAGGGCGACGTCCGGTACCCGGTAGCCGACGTGGTGCACCCCGGGGCCGCGTCGATCGAGGAACCGGCCGACCGGCGTGTCCGGGCCGAGCGCACCGAGCAGCTGGATGAACGACTCGCCCACGGCGAACAGGACCTCCTCGACCCCCTGGTCCCCGACGCGCTCCCGGTGCACCGGCTGCAGGCCGAACAGCGCGCGCGTAGCGCTCGACCGCGGCGTCGAGGTCGGGGACCGCGATCCCCACGTGGTCGATCTGCGTGAGCTTCACGTCTTCGCGCCGCGGCGACGGCCCTCGTGGAGCGACGGCTGGAGGCGCTCCATCAGGTCCTGTGCCTCCTTCACGTGGTACGCGGGGAGCGTCAACGCCCGGCCGACGGCGGCCACCGCCTGCGCGCGCAGATCCTCCTCCGGCTTCGCCCCGTCCCCCGCGATCGGGTGGACGGCGTAGAACTCGACGAGCTCGAGGAACTGCTTCAGCGAGGGCGTGAGGCCGCCGCGTTCGTACGCGTAGATCGTCTGGCGGGCCGCCGGGAAGCCGTTCGCCGATGCGGCCTCCTGCACGGCCCGGTAGCCCGAGCGACCTCCGGAGGCCACGGAGGAGGGCGCCGATCGTTCGAGCGTCCTCCCTGGTCACAGGCGTCAGTTTCTTCCTCGCCATGGGTCCGCACGATAGTCGTTCGCCCTCACCGGCGGCATGGTCCCGGCGCCGTCCCGCGTCCGGCGGTCTCTAGTGCAAAGGTCTGATGCATGCGACACCCGCCCTTCACTACGATGCCCTGGTCGACCTACGCCGATCCGAGGTGCCCGTGAAGCAGGCCAGTCGGTCCACCGCCACCGCGCTCCACGGATCCGACGCCGTGTCCCGGGGCCGGGCGGACGTCTCTCGCGTCCGCGAGCGGACGCGCCGGAGGCGGTCGTGCGGCTCGTGCTGATCCTCGCGCTGATCGACGGGTACCTCTGGTACCGCTACCTCACGCACAACCCGTTCCAGCTCCCGACCCTCGGCCCCGACTGCGATCATCTTCGCGCCGGTGATCATCCTGGTCTTCGCGATCGTGCTGATGATGCTGATGCCGCTGTTCAGCGGCCGCTCGCCGCACGCGGTCGTGCGCCCGGAGGAGATCGAGGTCGGCCTCGACGAGGTCCGAGGGCTGGACAACCAGGTCGACGAGGTGAGCCGCACGCTCGACGTGTTCCTCGGGCTACGCGACCTTCCGCGATCGAGCTCGGCGGCAATCCGCGTCGAGGCATCCTGTTCGAGGGCCCGCCCGGCACGGGGAAGACCTACCTCGCCAAGGCGATGGCGAAGCAGGCCGGGGTGCCGTTCCTGTTCATCTCGGCGCCGGCGTTCCAGTCGATGTGGTTCGGGATGACGAACGCGAAGATCCGCTCCTTCTTCAGGCGGTTGCGCAAGCTGGCCCGCAAGGAGGGCGGCGCGATCGGGTTCATCGAGGAGATCGACGCGATCGGCGGCGAGCGCGGCGGCGATGAACGCGAGCCCGGCATCCGACCGGTCTCGGACGCGTCTCCTCTCGCATCGTGGGCGCCGCGGGTTCGGGCATGGTGAACGAGCTGCTGATCCAGATGCAGTCGTTCGATCAGCCGCCGTGGGGGGTGCGCGTGAAGGCGCGCATGAAGGAGTGGGTGAACGGGTACCTGCCGGCGACGAAGCGCATGCCCACGGCGAAGCCCACGTACAACAACATCCTGCTGATCGCGGCGACGAACCGCGCCGACAACCTCGACCCGGCGCTCCTGCGACCGGGCCGGTTCGACCGCAGGCTGTTCTTCGACCTCCCGACCAAGTCCGAGCGCCGCGAGCTGATCGACTTCTTCCTCGACCGGAAGACGCACCACGAGCAGCTCGACGACGACCACACGCGCGATCGTCTTGCCCACGACGCCTTCGGCTACACGCCGGTGATGATCGAGCACCTGTTCGACGAGGCGTTGCTCGTCGCGCTCCGCGAGGGCCGCACGGCGATGAGCAGCCAGGACATCCACGAGGCCAAGCTCACCGAGGAGCTCGGCTTCAAGCAGCCGGTCAACTACGCGGAGTCGGACCGCGTGTCGGTGGCGACCCACGAGGCCGGCCACGCCACCGTCGCCTACCTGGTGGGCAAGGGTCGCCGGCTCGAGGTGCTGTCGATCATCAAGCGCCGGCAGGCGCTCGGCCTGCTCGCGCACGGTGACGAGCAGGAGCGGTTCACGCGTACCCGGACCGAGATCGAGGCGAACGTGGCGATCGCGCTCGGGGGGCTCGTCGCCGAGGAGGTCTTCTTCGGGCGAGAGCGGCACCGGCCCCGCGTCGGACCTGCAACAGGCGACCACGCTCGCGGCGCAGATGGTGGGGTCGTTCGGCATGGCGGGCTCCCTGCTCTCGTTCGACGCGATCGCCGAAGGTCCGATCGGCTCGAAGAACCTCGTTGGCAAGGTGCTCGCCGATCCGGAGGGCAAGGCCCGCGTCGAGGAGATCCTCACCGAGCAGAAGGACCGCGTGACGAAGCTCCTGGAGGAGAACCGGGACGTCGTCGTCGCCTTGCGCGACGCGCTGATCGCCCGCGACGAGCTCGTCGGCGATGAGATCATCCGGCAGATCGAGCTCGCGCTCGACATTCGATCCTGACCGCTCCTTCGGTGGACCCCGCGGACGAGCTCGTCGACGTCGTCGACGAGCGGAACTCCGTCGTCCGGGTCGCCGCGCGGCGCGAGCTGCGCGCGGACAACCTCTGGCACCGGTGCACCTACGTCTTCGTCCGCAACGCCGCCGGCGAGCTCTACGTGCACCGGCGCACCGACACGAAGGACGTGTACCCGGGCTACTACGACCTATGCGCCGGCGGGGTGAACGCGGCGGGCGAGGCCTATCCGGACTGCGCGCGGCGCGAGCTGGAGGAGGAGCTCGGCGTGGACGCCGATCCGACGTTCCGGTTCCTCCATCGCTACGAGGGTCCCAGCGGCCGGGTGTGGGGCGCGGCGTTCGACGTCGTGTGGGACGGACCGATCCGCTGGCAGCCGGCGGAGGTCGCCTGGGGCGCGTACGTGCGGGCCGACGCGCTCGACGCGATGATCGGCCGCGAACGGTTCTGTCCCGACGGGCTCGAGGTCTTCGAGCGATGGCGCGGCGGTAGACTCGGTCCGTGAGTCGTTCGGTCATCGTCGGCGGCGCCCGGACGCCGATCGGGAGGTTCCGGGGCGCGTTCGCGGACCTGCAGGGCACCGATCTCGGCGCCGTGGCGATCCGGGAAGCCCTCGACCGCGCGCACGTCGGAACCGACCAGGTCGACTACGTCGTCATGGGACAGGTGCTCCGGGCCGGCACCGGTCAGATCACCGCCCGTCAGGCGGCGATCGGCGCCGGGATCCCCAAGGAGGTCCCCGCGCTCAACGTCGACAAGGTCTGCCTGTCGGGGACGACCGCGATCGCGCTCGCCGACCAGATGATCCGGGCGGACGAGGTGGAGATCGTGGTGGCCGGCGGGATGGAGTCGATGACGAACGCTCCGTACGTGCTCCCGGAAGCTCGCGCCGGCTCGCGCCTCGGGCACTCGCAGATGATCGACACGATGATCCATGACGGTCTGTGGTCCACGTTCACCGAGCAGCACATGGGAGCGTCGTCCGACGCGGTGAACGCGGAGCTCGGGATCTCGCGTGCGGACCAGGACGCATGGGCCGCTCGTTCGCATCGGCGGGCGGCCGCGGGGTGGGACTCCGGAGCGCTCGCCGAGGAGGTCGTGCCGGTGGAGGTCCCACAGCGTCGCGGCGACGCGGTCGTCGTCGGACGCGACGAGGGGATCCGACCAGACTCGACCCCCGAGACGCTCGCCGGGCTGGCGCCGGCCTTCCACGACGACGGCACGATCACCGCGGGCAACGCGTCGCAGATCAGCGACGGTGCCGCCGCGGTGGTGATCACGAGCGCCGAGAAGGCCGAGCAGCTCGGCCTGGAGCCACTCGTGGAGATCGTGGCGCACGGGATGAGCGCGGAGCGGTTCTCGTACCTGCACACGGTCCCCGCGATCGCCCTGCAGCACGCGCTGAAGAAGGCGGAGCTCGACGTCCACGACCTCGGGCTGCTCGAGGTGAACGAGGCGTTCGCGGCGGTCGCGCTCCACGTGACCCGCGTGCTGGGGTTCGACGAGGAGCTCGTGAACGTGAACGGGGGGGCGGTCGCGCTCGGGCACCCGATCGGTGCGAGCGGGGCCCGCATCGTGCTCTCGCTCGCGCATGAGATGCGTCGCCGGGGCGCGGAGCTCGGGGGGGCCTGCATCTGTGGCGGGGGCGGACAGGGCGAGGCCCTGGTCGTTCGCCGCGTCTGACCTTCCCATGAGCGATCTCGAGCGTTTCGAGCTGCCCGAGGAGCTCGAGGACTTCCGCAGGCTCGTTCGCCGGATCGCCGAGGAACGCATCGAACCCCGAGCGGCCGAGATCGACGAGACCGACGAGTGGCCCGAGGACGTCTACAAGATCCTCGTCGAGAACGACCTCATGGGCGTGGGGTATCCCGAGGAGCACGGCGGTTCGGGGGGCGGCTCACTCGCGTTCGGCGTGTTCATCGAGGAGCTGTCCCGGGTCTCGGCCGGGGTCTCGCTCACCCCGCTCGTGTCCAAGCTCGGCGTGATCCCGCTCGTGGTGGCGGGGGACGTGGACAAGGCCGCCCGCATGACCGAGGGGATCGCCCGCGGTGAGCTCCTCATGTCCTACGCGCTGACCGAGGCCGGCGCGGGCTCGGATCCGGCGGCGATGACCACCCGCTACGAGCGCGACGCGGACGGCTGGGTGCTGAGCGGGACGAAACGGTTCATCACCGGGGCCGGCGTCTCCCAGGCGTACGTGGTGTTCGCGACGACGGACCCGTCGCTGCGGACGAAAGGGGTCTCCGCGTTCCTCGTGATGCGGGACGACCCGGGCGTCGAGTTCGGGCGCAAGGAGGACAAGATGGGGATCCGCGGCTCGCCCACGCGCGAGGTGATCCTCGAGGACGTCCGTCTCCCGGCCGACCGGCTGATCGGCGAGGAGGGCAAGGGGTTCGGCTACGCGATGCGGACGCTCGACTTCTCGCGGCCGGCGATCGCGGCACAGGCGCTCGGCATCGCGCAGGGTGCACTCGACGTCGCGGCCCGCCACGCGAGCGAGCGACAGCAGTTCGGCAAGCCGGTCGCCGAGTTCCAGGGCGTGTCGTTCATGCTCGCCGACATGGCGTCGCACCTCGAGGCCGCCCGGCTCCTCGTGTACAAGGCGCTCGCGCTCTGCGACGCCGGCGATCCCCGCATGACGTACTTCTCGAGCATCGCCAAGTGCTTCGCCTCCGACGCCGCCATGCGGATCACGACCGACGCGGTGCAGGTGTTGGGGGGATACGGCTACATGCGGGAGTATCCGGTCGAGCGGTTCATGCGCGACGCGAAGATCACGCAGATCTACGAGGGGACGAACCAGATCCAGCGCGTCGTGATCGCCCGGGAGCTCCTGCGAACGCTCGGGTAGTCCGGCCGCGCCGACCGGCTACGTGCCCGGCTTCGAGCGGGGCGAGAACTCGTTGCAGGTGGCCGAGCCACTGATCACGCCGCGGACGAAGCGGCACCCGCCGATCGACAGGCGCGGGAACATGTACGTGCAGGCCGTGCACCGGACGGCGGGCTTCGGCGCGGTCCGGTAGTTCGCCTGCTGCTTCGAGAGGCCCCAGACCTTCGGCACGAGCTCATCTTCGCCACGTCGACGTCGCGACGCAAGCCGGCGACGAGGCCCGGAGCGCCACGGGCATCGCGCTCCGAACCCGGTCGGTCCGCGCTCCTAGATCGCGACGCCGCCGGACAGGTCGTCGAAGCTCGACAGCTCGCGGAGCGCCCCCTCGACCCGGTCGGCTTCGAACGGCAGCTCCTCGACGTCCTCGATCAGGTCGACCGCCGTGACCTCCGACTCGTTCGAGGAGGCGCCGGGAAGGAAGACCCGGAACGAAGCACCGCCGCCCTCGCGCTCCTCGACCCATGCCCGGCCGCCATGCAACTCGGCCAGACGGGAGAGGAGCGGGAGGCCGGAGGCCCGTGCCCGCTGCGACCGAGCGCCGGCTGCTTCCCGGTCGCTCGGCATCGCCGGCAGCGCATCGGCGCTGGTGTCGTCGACCGCGATGACCGCCCCGTCCGCTTCGGGGACGACCGTGATCCAGATCTTCCCCCCGGCGCGGTCCGGCGACCGGCGTTGGACAGGAGCGTCTCGACCATCTGCTCGGTGAGGCCGGGGTCGACCTCGATCGCCACGTGCTCGCCGGCGATCTTCAGGTCGCGGTTCGCGATGTCGGGCGTCTCCTCGGCGACGCGACCGACGAGCGCCGCCAGGTCGGACCGGCGTCGCTTGGGCTCGTACGTGCCGTTCGCGATCTTGTCGAGGTCGAGCATCTGCTCGACGAGCCGCTCCAGGCGCTTCGCGTTCGTCCCCAGCTGGCGCACCATGTGCTTGCCGTCGTTCGCCTTCACGTCCGCCTGCTTCAGGGCGAGCGTGAGCCCGAGGATCGAGGTCAGCGGCCGGCGGATCTCCGCCGCGACCGCCGCCTGCAGCTCGTCACGCTCGCCGACCAGCGTGACCTGCGGGGTCGTCTCGGCAGAGCGCCAGCGGTCCTCGAGATCGCCGAGGGCGAGCTCCATCGCCGTGGTTCGGTCGGAGACCCGCTCGAAACGGTCTTCGGCCAGCCGGGCGCGCTCGTCGGAGAGCCGCGCCTGCTCGTCGGCCAACCGAGCGCGTTCGTCGGACTCGGCCTGTGCGGCGCGTGCCGCGGCGACCAACCCGGTGAGCTCCTCGATCTCCCCTCGGACGCCGGCGAACCGCTGGTCCGCGGCGTGTGCGCGCTCGTTGGACTCGGACTGTGCGGCGCGTGCCGCGGCGACCAACCCGGTGAGCTCCTCGATCTCCCCTCGGACGCCGGCGAACCGCTGGTCCGCGGCGCGTGCGCGTTCGTCCGCGTCGCCCTGCGCCGCGCGGGCGACCCGGACCATGTCCGTCAGCTGTTCGATCTCGCCCTGCAAGGTCGTGAGCCGCTGCTCCGCGGCGCGTGCGCGTTCGTCCCCGTCGGCCTGCGCCGCGCGGGCGATCGTGAGCAGGTCGGTGAGCTCGGCGACCTCGGTCTGCGTGCCCGCGAGCCGCTGTTCTGCGACGCGGCGGCGCGCGTCCGCGTCTCGAGCCAGCTCCTCGGCGGCGCGGAGCAGTCCAACCGCCTGCTCGAGTCCGTCGACCGCCTGCGCGACCTGGTACCCGGCGGCCGAGACGCGGCTGATGAGGCCGCCGTCCTCGGTCGCCCGGTCGCCCGGTTCGCTCGCTTCGCGGCCCTGCATCATCGCGATCGTGTCGGCCATCGTTTGCTCACCACGCTTCCTCTGGTTCGTTCATCGACCGCTACCGGTCCACCACGATCGGCGGCGTGTCCTGGTCCTCCATCTCGGGGTCGACATGCCCGGCTTCCCGGAGCGCTTCCGTCAGGCTCGACATGTGGAGGCGGGTCGTCGTGTCGTCGAGCTCCGTCTCGATCCGCTTCATCTCGCTCGCCATCTGTGAGGCGCGTTCCTCCGCGCCCTCGAGGCGCTGTCGCAGCTCGCTCATCCCCGCGGGCGCGGTCTGCGAGGATCGCAGGCCAGCTCGCGCCTCCTCGAGCTCCTGCTCACGCAGGTGCAGCCGCTCGCGCAGCGCCGTGTTCTCCATCTCGATCAGGTTCAGCCGCTCGCTCGACTCGCGGAACTGGTCCCGCAACGCCTCGCAATCCTGTTGGCCGGTGCCCAGGATCGTGAGCTCCTCCTCGAGCAGGGCGACCTGGGCGAGCGCGTCCTTCAGCTGCGTGCGCACGCCCCGGAGGTCCTGCTCGCTGGCCCGGGCGCGGCTCTCGGCCGTCCGACGCAGCTCGTCGATCTCGCGGAACCCGGGCTGCTGGTTCAGCGGAGCGTCCGCCGCCACGACCGCCGGCGCCGGGGTTCCGTCCGCCCCGGACGGGACGGACACGGGCGCGTACACATGGACCGGCAGGTTGGAGGGCTGCGCGGGCTGCGCGAGGCTCGTCACGACGATCATCACGACGGCTCCGAGCAGGAGCACCCCGCAGATCAACGCGATCGTGGTCCATCCCGCCGCCGCCGCCGATGTGATCGGTGCGAGCGCCTGCGACATCTCCGCGACCGCCACCGTGCCGTCGGGGGAGATCCAGATCGGGACGAACGTCTGGAGCATGGAGCCGCGCGCGTGCGTCTGCGCCTCGCCGTTCGCGACCTCGAAGGTCAGCTCACGAAGGTAGGACGGTCGCGTCCCGACGATCGTCGGGTCGTCCGCGTACAGGATCCGTCCGATCGCGGAGAAGATCCGGACCTCGTCGATCCGGCTGACGGACGTGATCTGCGCGTCGATGAGGGCGGTGAGTTCGTCGGCGCGTTCGTTGAAGATCGGGGTTTCCAGGTCGCGCGGCTCGAGCAACGTGGCGAGCTCCGTCTGTGCGGTGAGCTTCGCGTCGATCTCCGCCTCGGCGATCGCGGCGTCCTTCGCCTTCGAGGCGCTGTACATCGAGACGGCGATCGCGACGACCAGCAGGAAGGCAAGGGCCCCCCAGAGGGGTCGGCGATGCCGTCTGGCTAGGGAGCCCACCATCTCGTTCCTCTCTCACGACACCGCGGGCTTGGTGCGTCAGGGGTCGTATCGGCAGGTCAGCGGCCTACGTGGAGTCCCCCGAAGGGGTGATTAGTCACGAATGACTACTCGGCCACACGGAGGGGCGTGTCGCCGGACCCAGGGAGGAAGGCGGCGTGCCTCCTGGCCCTGTCCGAAGCCTCCGCTACGCTTCGGCCGTGCTCGGAAGCGCGAACCCAGGCGTGCTCAACCTCGACATCGTCGAGCGTGGGCAGCTCGACGAGGCCGCGTCCTTCGTCGTAGACCTGCTCGAGCGCCCGGGCTCGGACATCCGGGTGATGGAGGGCCAGGCGTCCCTCGACGAGGCGCTCGTGGTCCAGGGCCACCCCGACGCGTTCGAGCTGACCCCGGTGGAGCCCGCCGATCCCGGCCGGGTCTGGGCGGTCGACGGCGGGTCGTGCGTGGTCGCCGACGGTCGTTCGTTCCAGGTGGCGGCGTACCGGGCCGCGCGCGTGCGGTTCGAGGCCGGCGTCACCGAACGGGTGGAGACGCCGCCGCTCTCGGTCCGCGCGCTCCCCCCCGAGGAGATGGCCGAGCTCGCTCGCTCCGTCCTGCGCGAGCTGTGCGGCACGGAGCCCGAGCGGTTGCCCGAGATGCCACGGCCCGTCGACGCGCTCCGGGAGTGGGGCGAGTGGGCCGAGGTCGCTCGGACGGTCCGTGACGCCGCCCCGGGCGATCTGGTCCTGGTGGACGGTTCGCTCCACGGCGGGCCGCTCGTTCCCGCCCTGGTGGTTCGGCGCGTCCACGCGGAGGCCGTCGAACGCGGCGTGTCGCTCGCCGGTGTCGTGAAGGCCTCCACGCTCTACTGGGGTCGCAACGCGCCGCTCGTCACGTTGCTGAAACGCCGGGGCGACCGCGAACGGGGTGCGACGGCATGGAGTGCCCGGATCTCGACCGATCCGGTGTTCGCGCGGCTGTACGTCGGGGACATCTTCGTCGCGCACCTGGCGCCGACCGCTCCGTTCGCGTTCCGCGTCGACGTCGCGCACGGGCCCGCCCCGGCGAGCGAGGTGCTCGGTCGCCTCGCCGGGCTCGCCGACGATCCCGCGTTCGTCGGGTACCCGTACCCCCTCGCGCGGGCCCACCAGGCGGCGAGGGTCACCGGCTACGACGTGGTGGACGTTCGCCGCTCCTTCCGCGAGGCGCTCTCTCGGCGGGGCATGTCGGAAGACGACATCGAGGTGCTGTTCCAGGACTTCCACGAGGTCCTGAACCGGTGAGCGCGTACAAGGGCCGGATCTTCGGCCGCAGCGTCCTGGAGGCGACCTTCCGCTCCTTCTACGGGACGGACCTGTTCCTCGGTGAGCTGCTGGTCGGCGAGGACGCCGAACGCGCGCGACGGTTCCTGTTCCGCGTGATCCAGGTGGCGTACGGTTCCGAGTCCTCCGATCCGGGATGGCCCGAGCGCACGGCCGGCGCGTACATGGCCGGCGACGCCGCCGGCTCTCCGTACACGCTGCACGACCCGGAGCAGCGCCTCTACAAGGTGGCGACGTGCCAGCCGCTGGGCTACATCGACGCGGCGGGAGAGTTCCGCAAGCCGAAGTCGCTGCCCGCGCAGTTCGCCCGGGTCACGGCGCCGACGCCGCAGGACTTCGCCTTCCTCCACGAACGGATGGGCGACCTGCGGATCGGACTGCTCCGCTCGGGCGAAGATACGATCGATCTCGAGGTCGGCATCAAGGGCGAGACGCTCACGTCGCACGTCGGGGTCTTCGCCACGACCGGGATGGGCAAGTCGAACCTCATGAAGGTGCTCGCCGGCCAGATCCTTTCCTCCCAGGGCCGGTACGCGTGCCTGTTGTTCGACCCGCACGGCGAGTATCTCGAAGGTGGGAGCGGGACCCGCCGCGGTCTGCGCGAACACCCATGGGCCGCCGACCGCCTGCGCGTCTACGCGACCCGAGCCGCCGGCGCCGGGGCCACCGCGCTGCGCCTCTCGCTCGGCGAGCTCACGCTGGGCGACCTGCAAACGGCGTACGTGTGGAGCCACCCGCAGGAAGAGGCGATCTACCGCTTGATCCGCTTCTTCCACGAGGAGTGGATCGTTCGTGTGGGCGAGGAACAGGACGTGAGCGACCTCGCCGAGCAGCTGGGCGTCGCGACGAGCACCCTCCAGGTGATCCAGCGTCGCGCACAGCGGATCTTGGACATGCCGTGCATCTCACGCGATCCCTCCCAGCCGTCGCTGTCCGAGCGCATCGTCGACGAGTTGATGGACGGCTACTCGGTGCTCGTCGACACGAGCGGTCTCTCGTCCATGGAGGAGATCCTCGTCGCGTCGGTCATCACCCGGCGCGTGCTCGACGCGTATGGCTCGGTCTTCCTGGACGACCGCGAGCGGTTCGCCGCCCTGCCACCGACGCTGATCGCGCTGGAGGAGGCCCAACGGGTGCTCTCGCGCGCGACGCGCTCTGACGAGAACGTCTTCCCCCGGGTGGCGCGGGAGGGGCGCAAGTTCAAGGTGGGGCTGTGCGCCGTCAGCCAGCAGCCGAAGTTGATCGACGACGAGCTGCTGTCGCAGTTCAACACGTTCTTCATCCTCGGGCTCGCCGACGAGAAGGACCGCACGATCCTGCGCGGGAGCTCGAAGCAGGACATCTCCGACCTCGGCCCCGAGATCCAGACCCTCATGCCGGGCGAGGCGATCGTGACGAATCTGGATTCGCCGTTCGCCCTGCCGGCGATGGTCTATCTGTACGAGGAGTATCTGAAGTCGGTGCAGGGTCCCTCGCCGTTGCCGCCGCGGCCGGCGGGCGGAGCGCAGGGGTTCGCGGAGTGACGCGAGGCACGCGCACGCGCCGATGAGCAAGCTCGTCGCGCTCGGGGACGCGCACCTCGGGCGAACGCACCTCGCGCACCTGCGTGACGACGAGGGCCGGAACCTCCGAGAGGAGGACTTCCTCCGGTCGTTCGCCTGGGCGGTGGACGAGACGATCCGGCAGGAACCCGACGGCTTCCTGTGGCTCGGGGATATCTTCGATCACGCGAGGCCGACCTACCGGACCTTCGCGCACGTGCTCGGCGGGCTCCAACGTCTCACCGACGCCGGCCTGCGAGGCGCCGCGATCAGCGGGAACCACGACACGCCCCGCGTCCGCGGGACCGGCTCGCCGTACGACGCGCTGGAGCGCGTGTTCCCCGGGGTCGCGTTCGCCTGGCGCATGGAGGCGATGGCCACCGAACTGGCCGGGGTCGCGGTTCACGCCGTTCCGCAGACCCTGTCGGTCGAGGAGCTTCGCGAGCAGCTCGCGGCCGCGGCCGCCGCGGTCCGGCCCGACCTCACGAACCTGTTGCTCGCGCACGTCGCGCTCACCTCGCTGCCGGCTCGGATCTACCCGGACATCAACGAGCTCGAGGTCGAGGAGGCGGCGTTCCACACGGGGTTCGACCTCGTCGTGCTCGGCCACTACCACGCGCAACAGAAGGTCTCGAAGCGCACGTGGTACGCGGGCTCGACCGACACGTTCTCGTACGCGGACACGCCCGAGGCGGCGAAGGGGCTCGTCGTGATCGACACCGACGCGGGCACGGTCGAGCACGTGGAGAACCCGCACGAACGTCCGCTCGCCACCGTGAGCGTCGCGGCCGCCGGGCTGTCGGCCGGCGAGCTCGTCGACGCGGTCGAGCGCGCGGCGCGAGGGATCCCCGAACGCGCGATCGTGCGGGTCTACCTGAACGAGGTGGACCCGGCGTCGTTCCGGCAGGTCGCGGTCGAGCAGTTCCACGAGGCCGTCCCGAGCGCGATCTGGGTCCAGGTCGAGCCGGACTTCGGTGCCGAGGCGCTCGCGATCCAGGGCGGTCCCACGATCGGTTCGCTCGAGCGGGAGTGGACGTCGTACGTCGAGCTGCAGGATCTCGCGGGGCTCGAACGCGAGCGGGTCGTGTCGATCGGCGCCGGGTTCCTGTCCGACGCGCGCGGGGAGACCGTTTGAGGGTCCTCGAGCTGTCGCTGCGCAACTACCGAGTGTTCGAGGAGCTCGACCTCGAGCTGCCGGCTCGGGTGATCGGGATCTTCGGCGAGAACGGCAGCGGCAAGTCCACCCTCGTGGAGTCGATCGCGTTCGCGTGCTACGGGGCCGAGGCCGCGCGGACCAAACGACAGGAGATCCGCACCCACGGCGTCCTGGCCGACTGCCTGGTGCGTCTCGTGTTCGAGCACGCCGGACAGCAGTTCGAGGTCCGGCGTGCCATCAAGGGGAGGGGGCATGCGCCGGAGGCCGAGCTCTTCGTCGGGGCCCGCCCGTTCGCGTCGGGGACGACCGAGGTGAACGAGGAGGTCGCCAGGATCCTCCACATGGACCTGCGCGTGTTCCGAGCTTCCGTGTACGCGGAGCAGAAGCAGCTCGACGCGTTCTCGGACCTGCGGCGCGGCGAACGTGTCGAGATGGCGTTGCGCCTGCTCGGCATCAAGCCGGTCGACGACGCGCGCACCGCCGCCCGCCGGCAGGCCCGCGCGTCGAAGGAGAACGCCGCGCAGCTCCAGGGCGCGGTGCCGGACCTGGCCGCGCTCGAGGCGGAACTGAAGGACGCCGGGGAAGCCGCGGCGGAGGCGAAACGCGTCGTGAAGGACGCGCAGGAGGCGCGGAAGGCGACGACGAAGCAGGCCAAGGCGGCCACGGATGCGTTCCGCCGGATCGACCAGGCGCGAGAACGCATCGAGCGGCTCGGCGCGCTCCTGACCGAGAAGGTCGAGCGCCGTGACGAGCGGCAGGCCGAGCGCGACGAGCTCGGGGAGCGGCTCGAGCGGCTCGCGGTCGAGCTCGAAGCGCTGCCGGAGCTCGAGGCCAAGCTCGCCGGGCTCGGCGACGCGGACGAGCGCCTGCGGCTCGGCATGCGTTTCGTCGAGGGGTCCGACAAGGTCCATGCGGTGGAGTTGCAGCTGACCGCGCTCCCCGAGGTCGACGCCAAGGCCGCGCTCGACGCGCTCGGGCAGGCGCAGGCGTCGCACGCGCAGTCACAGGCCGCGGCGGCGGGCGCGCAGGCCGAGCTCAGGCAACGTGCCTCGGCGCTCGAGGAGTCACAGGCGCGACTCGACCGGGCCGCCGAAGCCGACCCGACCCAACCGTGTCCGACGTGCGGCCGGCCGCTCGAGGACTTCGCCGCGTACGTGAAGCATTGCAAGACCGAGCTCGCGAGCGCGAAACGGACGGCCGCCGACGCGTCTGCCTCCGTCAAACGCGCCGAGACGGCGCTGGCGAAGGTTGCCAAGGCGCTCGGCGCGGCGGTGTCGGCAGCCGAAGACGCTCGGCGCGCCGGCGAGCAGCGCACGCGGCTGACGGAACAGCTCGACGCGATGCGCGCCGAGCTCGCGCCGCTCGCCCAGCCGTTCGAGGGGGCCCCGCCCGACGTCGACGAGCTCCGCGCCGGAGCCGAGCGGGCCCGGGTCCTCGGAGGGCGGATCGCGGAGCTGGGCGCGCAGCGGGGCTTCGCTGCGCAGCTCCGCACCGACCTGTCCGCTGCCGACGCTCGGATCGCGGTGCTCGAGGACGAGCTTGCGAAGCTGACGGACGAGGCGAGCGCGATCTCGTTCGATCCGGCCGAACACGCACGCTCGACCGAGGACCTGCAACGCGCGGAGCAGGCGGTGGAGGAGGCCGTCGAGGCCGAACGCTCGGCGGGCGACGAGCTGCAACGCGCAGAGCTCACGCGGAGCGAGCTCGCCGGGGCGCTCGGACAGGCCAGGGAGATCGCGTCGCGCGTCGATGACCTCCGCTCCGACGCCCGGTACGTCGAACGGGTGGCGATGCTCCTGGACGGCTTCCGCGATCATCTCGTCGCGCGCGTCGGTCCCGAGCTCTCCCGGGAGGCCGAGGCGTTGTTCCGTGAGCTCACGAACCACGAGTACGACGACCTGCGGGTGGACGAGGAGAGCCTCGAGATCCGGATCGCGGACGGCGACGCGTACTTCCCGATCGACCGGTTCTCCGGTTCGGAAAGCGACCTGGCGAACCTCGCGCTCCGCGTCGCCATCTCCACGCACCTGTCGCGAGTGTCCGGTGCCGACGTCGGGTTGATGGTGCTCGACGAGGTGCTCGGTTCGCTCGACGAGGAGCGCAAGGACCTGATGGTCCGGGCGCTCGGGATGCTGGCGGGTCGGTTCCACCAGTTGTTCGTGATCACCCACGCGGAGCGCATCAAGGACCAGTTCCCCGCCTCGATCGTCGTGCAGAAGACCGGACGGCGCCGAAGCACCGCCGTGATGGTCTAGGCGGTCGCTTCGGCGCGATCCGCCGGCTCGGTATCGCCATCCGGCTCCGGCGGCGCCGGGATCGCCGGATCGGAGCCGTCGGCTGCACCCTGCGAGACGGTTCCTGCGTCCAGCCCGCCCACGGGCGCCCAGACGCTCGGGAGGAAGACGCGCGCGACCCCGCGGCCCCCCGGCAGCTCCTCCGCCGACGTCCACCCGCCGTGCAGCTTGGCGAGGAAGGTCGCCGCGGGTCCGACCTCGACACCCGAGGCCGCGCCTCCCTCGACCGCGATCATCACGCCGTCGTCGGTCCGTTCCACGCGGAGGACGACGCGATCGCTGCGCGGCGTCCGCGTCATCGCGGAGGACAGGAGGTCGTCCACGAGCCGTTCGAGCCGCGCCGGATCGATCTGGATCGTCGCGGTCTCGGCGATCACCTCGACCTGGCGCCCGTCCGTCACCGGGAACTCCCGCACGACGCGGCGGATGAGCGTGTCGATCTCGGTGCTGCGCCGCTTGAGGACGACCTCCCCTCGGGACAGGCGCTCGGCGTCGAGGATGTCGGTGAGGGCGTGCTCCATCCGGCGAGCCTGCGACATGAGCTGTTGGAGCATCCGCCCCTCATCGGGTGCTCCCTGCGAGGACATCATCCGTGCGAGCCCGAAGATGGCCGAGAGCGAGCGTTTCGCGTCCGTCGACATGGCGTCGACGACCCCCTGTACGCCGTCGCCGTCCAGGCCCATGTCCCCGGCCGACACCGAGTTCGTCGCGACCTGTTCGAGCTCGCTCTGGAAGCGGGCCAGCGTTTCCTGCGTCTCGAGGAGCCGGCTGCGGGCCGCCATGGCCTCCTCCGCCGCCTTCCGAGCGACGTCGTCGGCGTGCTCCTGCAGCATGTCCTGTCGCCGGGCGAGCTCCTCCGCGCGAGCGCGCTCAGATCCGGCTTCCCACTCCGAGCTCTGGAGGTGCTCGATGAGTCGATCCTTCTCCTGCAGCAGCTCCAGGCTCTCGGCTCGGAGGCGTTCGACGCTCGTTCGCGCGCTCTCGGACTCGACGCGAAGCCCATCCGCCTCCGCCCGCTGGAGATCCAGTTCGGCTCGCAGGTTGTCCAGCTCGACGCGGCCGGCCTCGTGCTCGGCGCGGAGCCGCTCTGCCTCCCCGCGCCCGGCCTCGAACTCGGTGCCGAGTCGTTCCTCCTCGACCCGCCGCGCGTCGAGTTCGGCGCGGAGCCGCTCCACCTCCCCGCGTCCGGCCTCGAGCTCGGTCCGGAGCCGCTCCACTTCACCGCGCCCGGTCTCGAACTCGGCGCCCAGTCGCTCTTCCTCGACCCGACGCGCGTCGAGTTCGGCGCGGAGCCGTTCCACCTCGACCCGCCCGCTCTCGAGCTCGGCGGCGAGTCGCGCCTCCTCCAACCCTCGCGCTTCGAGCTCGGCCGCGAGTCGCGCTTCCTCCACACTCCTCGACTCGAGCTCGGCGGCGAGCCGCGCTTCCTCCAACCCTCGTGCGTCGAGCTCGGCAGCGAGTCGCGCCTCCTCCACCTTCCTCGACTCGAGCTCGGCGCGCAGTCTCTTGTCCTCGCGTCGACGTGCCTCGGCCTCCTCGGCCGTGGTTCGCAGCTCCGCTGCGAGTGTGCGCTGATCGGCCTCGGTCCTTCCGGCCAGGGCACGGGTGTTCTCGAGGTCGTCCTTCGTCCGCTCGAGTTCGTCAGATACTGCCGCCAGCTCGATCCGACCCGCTCGAGCTCCGCCCGGTCGCTCGCGAGCGCGGCGTTGGCAGCCTCGAGCTCTGCCCGGTCGTCGCGAGCGCGGCGTTGGCAGCCTCGAGCTCTGCCCGGTCTGTCGCGAGCGCGGCGTTGGCAGCCTCGAGCTCTGCCCGGTCGCTCGCCAGCGCGGCGTTGACAGCGTCGAGCTCCGCCGCGAGGCCCTCGTTCTTCTGCCGGCGCGATTCGGCCTTCTCTCGCGCCGACCGGAGCTTGTCGTGGAGCGCTCGCTCGTTGGCTTCGGTCTCGCCGACGGCGGCTCGCATCGCTTCGAGATCGCCCCTCACCGTCTCGATCTCGGCGCGTGCTGCGTGGAGATCCCCGTTCACGACATCCGCGTCGACTCGTGTCGCCTCGAGCTCGGTCTTCGCTGACTCGGCTTCGGCCCGCGCCGCTTCGAGGTCGGACCTGAACGTCCCGGCTTGGGCCCGCGTCGCCTCGAGCTCGTCCCTCGCGACCTGGGCTTCGGCACGTGTCGCCTCGAGATCCCCCTGCACCGCTTCGACCTCGGCTCGTGCCACCTCGAGGTCGGTCTTGAAGGTCTCGGCTTCTCCCTGGACCGCAACGATGTCGCGCCGAGCAGCTTCGAGCTCGGTCGTCGCCGCCTCCAGTCGAGCCGTGAGCGCCCGTCGTTCGTTCTTCGCCGACTCGAGGTCCGTGCTGAGGTCGGGCCGGGCCTCGAGCTCCTCGATCCGCTGTCTGCCCGATCCGATCTCCGCGCGGGCCGCCTCGAGTTCGGCCGTCAGGTCGGGCCGGGCCTCGAGCTCCTCGATCCGCTGTCTGCCCGATCCGATCTCCGCGCGGGCCGCCTCGAGCTCGGCCATCAGGTCCGGCCGGGCCTCGAGCTCCTCGATCCGCCGCGCGCGTGCCTCGACCTCGGCGCGGGCCGCCTCGAGCTCGGCCGTCAGGTCCGGCCGGGCCTCGAGCTCCTCGATCCGCCGTGCGCGCGCCTCGACCTCGGCGCGGGCCGCCTCGAGATCGGTGCTCACCACTTCCGCGTCGCGTCGGGCGACGAGGATCTCCGCCCGTGCCGCGGAAAGTTCGGACGACGCCGTCTCCATGCGAGCCACGAGCGCGTTCCGCTCATCCTGGGCAGATTCGAGGGCCGTCGTCAGGTCCGGCCGGGCCTCGAGTTCGGCGATCACGCCGGCGAGCTCGGCCGTCTCCTGCGTGAGCTCCGCGATCTCGGCTTCCGCTCGATCCGCGCGGGTGCGTTGCTCGTTCAGTCGATCCGCGACCTCGGCCCCGGCGAGCTGTGCCACCTCCATCTCCGAGCGTGTGGACCCGACCTCCCGCTCCAAGGCCTCCGCTCGCTCGTTCGCGGCCGAGAGCGAGGTCCGAAGTGAGGCGGCCTCGGAGATGGCCGCTTCCATCTCGGCGCTGAGATCCGGCCGTTGCTCGAGCGACTGCACCTGACGGAAGAGGTCGACCACCTTCGCCTCGGCGGCACCGGCTCGCTCCTGCTGCTCGCGGAGCTGTTCGGCGGTCTCGTCGACCTGGCGTTGGAGCGATGAGGATCGGTCGGTCACATCTGAGAGTTGCGCACTCTTCGCCTGTTCGGCCAGCCTGGCTGCCGCGATCTCGGTGGCGGCTCGATCCGCGTCCGCCCTGGCCCGCTCGACCTCCGCCCTGGACCGCTCCGCCTCGGCCTTGGCATCCTCGACGCGAACGCTCATCTCCGCCTCTCGGGCTCGGGCGTCCTCGAGTTCGCTCCGCGCCGCGGCGAGCTCGGTACCACCCTCCTCGAGCTCGCGCCGTGCCGTGGCCAGTTGCGACTTGGAGGTCTCGAGCGCGTGTTCGAGCTGCTGCTGCGCGCGCTGCAACTCCTCACGCATGGCGGCGGCTTCACCCTCGGCCGAGCCACGCGCCTGCTCGAGCGACTCGCGTTCCGCGACGAGCGCCTGGCGTTCCCCGGCGAGCGCGCTGCGCTCCGCCGCGAGCGTCTCGCGTTCGGCCTCGAGCGTCCGGTTGGTCGCCTCGAGGGTCGCGACGCGGTCCGCGAGTTCGCGCTTCGCGTCCCGCGTGACCGCCGCCTGGCGTTTGGCCTCCACCAGCGAGTTGCGGAGCTGCTTGAACTCCTCGTCCTTGCCCGACCCGGCCCGCTCGAGATCGTCACCGAGCGCGGCAAGATCCTCGGCCCACTCCTCGGCCTGCCTCGCTCTCGCGTTGGCCTCCGCGGTCTGCCGTTCGGCGTCCCGAGCGCGCGACTCGGCCGCCGTGATCCTGGCTCGCGCCTCGCTCTCGCCCTTCTCGGCGTGGTCGGCGCGCGCCTGCGATTCGGCGATGCGTGAGGTGGCATCGCCGAGCTTCCCCTCCGCCTCGGCGGCACGCGCCTCCGTCTTGCTGACGGCCTCGTCGAGCTCCCGCAACACCTTCTTGTGTGCCGTCAGGTCCTCGGCGACCTTCTCGAGCTCCGTGCGGACGCCGGCCTCGTCGGCCTTCGCCCGCTCGATCGTCTTCTCCAGGCCCGCCATCTCCTTCTCGTGCCGGCGTTCGATGTCGAGCACCCGCGAGGGACTGATGGCGTCGCCGAACCCGGCGGCCCGCGACCCGTTCTGGGCGAACGCGTACACGAGCACGAGCAGCGCGAGGATGCCCGCGGCGATCGTGACGACGATCCATGGTCCTCGAGCGGCCTCGATCGCATCGGACGGACCGGCGACGTCGACGACGGCGATGTCGGACGGCCCGCCGACGGTGACGGGGACGAAGACGCTGAACGTCCCGGCGCCCAGCTCCGTCTGCGTCCCGGCCGACAGGACGCGGGCGACCTTGGCCCGCGACTCCTTCAGTCCCATGGCCTCCCGGTCCTGAGCGAAGACCACGACGGCCTCGCTGTTGAGGACGGTGACGGAGTCGTCCGGACCGACGAGCCCCGCGTCCACGACGGAGGAGAGCGACTGGTAGCGCTCGCCGCTCACCGGGCCGGCGAGGTCCTCGGGGATGAGCGCATCCCCGACCGCCGCCGCGGCGCGCTCGGCCGAGGCGCGTGGCCTCGGCCTCGAGGGCATGGCTCGCCTTGCCCGCCTGCTGGAACGCGCCGAAGGCCGCCGCGGCCAGCACGAATGCGAGCGCGATGAGCGCCATACGCTGGGCGCCGCGGGGAACGCTCAAGCCACTTCCCGCCTTCATCTCGAACGATCGGATGCTGGGACCGTTCGATGTATCGGCGTGTGGGTGGGGCGACGTAAGCCGTTCGGCGCACGGAGTTGGCGACCGGTCCGGCCGGGCCGGGCCCGGTCTCTGCGGCCTAGCGGGCGGGCTCGACCTCGGCGGAGACCTCCGCCCACGCCTGGCCGTCCCACTCGAGCACGGTGGTCCGATACGCGGTCGGGCAGCAATGCGGGTCGCCCGGCTCGAAGACGGCCTCTCGGATCTCGAGGGCCCCGTCGACGGCCGAGACCTCCGTGTCGCAGCCGTCGCGGCGGTAGATCTCCGCCGCGCCGCCGGCGACCGAGGTGATCACCCGCCAGGTGGCGCAGGCCCCGCTCCCGCCCCGCTGCTCCTCGGTGAGCAGGTCGTCGACGCCGTCCCCGGTGAGGTCGGCGGGAACGACGCTGATGCCGAGGACGCCCGCGTTCGGACGGTCGGTGAACGCGTAGACGGCTCGCCAGCCGGCGTCGTCGCCCTGATCGAAACGCTGCCACACGACGAGCCCGATCTCGGGGGCGAACGGGTCGGAGCCGCGCCGCCACGCAACGGCGATCTGGTCGATCGGATCGTCGGGGGTCGTCTGGCGGATCGCGATCGTGTCCTCGGCCCCGGACGGGATGAGCACCGAGTGATCCCCGGCCTCGATCAGCACGACGTCGGCGGAGTCGCCGACCGAGCTTGGCGCGTCGGTCGGCAGTTGGAGATCCGGCTCCGGTTCCTCGCCCGGGCTCGTGGTGGCGCTCCCGGTCGGTGGTCCGGTGGGTGACGCGCTCCCGGTGTTCGATCCCGACGACGTTGGTCCGCTCTCGGTCGGTCCCGTCCCATCGCCGTCCGAGGTGCACGCGGCGAGCGAGACGATCGCGACGACCGCGATGCGGGTGACGGAGGTGAGCGGGCGGCGCATGGGGCCATGCTACGGACGATCGGGCGGTGGGCCCGGTGCCCCGGATACGATTCGGCCGTGGGACCCGCCAAGACCGTCGCGACGAGCCAGGTCACCTTGGTGCAGCTCATGGAGGTCACGGACACGAACCTCGGTGGGATCGTCCACGGGGGCGTGATCATGAAGCTGGTCGACACGGCCGCCGGCCTCGCCGCGATCAAGCACGCGGGCGGGATGTGCGTCACGGTGTCGATGGACGAGATGTCGTTCCTCGCGCCCGCGCACATCGGCGACACGATCACGGTGATGGCGAGCGTGAACGACGTGGGGAACACATCGCTCGAGGTCGGTGTCCGGGTCGAGTCGGAAGAGATCCGGTCGGGCATCCGGATCCATACCTCGAGCGCCTACCTCGTGTTCGTGGCTCTGGACGACGACGGGAGGCCCCGTCCGGTGCCACCGATCGTGGCCGAGACGGCCGACGAGCAACGTCGCCAGCGCGAGGCGCGGATCCGGCGGGAGACGCGCAAGGCGCATCGCGCTGCGATCGAACAGGAGCGCCGGCGCGACTGACGGGTCGGATCGCATCCGGTGTCTGGGAGCATGGAGGGGTGAGCGAGACCCGCACGCGGCTGGACACCGGAACCGGTCCCGTCGACGTCTTCGCGATCCGTGGGCTCGGAGACGTCGAGCGGCTCCCGCACACGCTGCGGATCCTCCTGGAGAACCTCCTGCGACGCGCCGGTTCGCGCGACGTCTCCGACGAGGACGTCCGGGCGCTCGCCGCCTGGCCACGGCAGGCGCCGACCGCCGAACTCGCGTTCATGCCGGCCCGCGTGCTGATGCAGGATTTCACCGGCGTCCCCGCGGTCGTGGACCTGGCCGCGATCCGTTCGGCGGTCGCGCGCGCGGGCGGCGATGCCTCGAAGCTGAACCCGCTCGTCGACGTCGACCTCGTGATCGACCACTCGGTCCAGGTCGACCTGTTCCGCTCGCCCGGGGCCTACGAGGCGAACATCGAGTGGGAGTACCTCCGCAACGGCGAGCGGTACGCCCTGCTGCGTTGGGCGCAAGAGTCGTTCGAACGCGTGCGCGTGGTGCCCCCGGGGGCCGGGATCTGCCACCAGGTGAACCTCGAGCACCTCGGGTCGGTAGTCACCGTGACCGACGGGGTCGCGTTCCCCGACACGCTCGTCGGCACCGACTCGCACACCACGATGATCAACGGGCTCGGCGTCCTCGGTTGGGGGGTCGGGGGGATCGAGGCCGAGGCGGCGATGCTCGGCCAGCCGATGTTCCTCCCGCCGCCCGTCGTCGTCGGCGTCCGCGTTCTGGGCGCGCTCCCCGCGGGGACGACCGCCACCGACCTCGTCCTCACCCTCACGCAGATGCTCCGGGCGCACGGCGTCGTCGGCAAGTTCGTCGAGTTCTTCGGCGACGGGTGTTCGACGCTCGAGCTCGCCGACCGCGCGACGCTGTCGAACATGTGTCCCGAGTACGGCGCGACCTCGGCGTTGTGGCCGGTCGATGACGAGACGCTGCGCTACCTGCGCGCCACCGGACGGGGCGACCGGGTGGATCTCGTCGAGCGGTACACGAAGGAGCAGGGACTGTTCCGCCGCGACGGCGACCCCGAGCCGATGTTCAGCGAGCTCGTCGATCTGGACCTGTCGCTGGTCGAACCGTCGCTGGCCGGACCGAAACGACCGCAGGATCGCGTGCCGCTGCCCAAGGTGTGGACCTCGTTCGTCGAGGCCTTCCGCGACCGGCTGGAGCCCGATCCCGAGCCGACCGACGTCGGCCGCCTGCTGGACGAGGGGGGCAACCCGGTCGTCGCGGTCGACCCCGACGAGACCGTCGAGCCGGGCACCGAGGAGCCGGTGCCCGTGAACGACGGGGCCGTCCGGCATGGATCGGTCGTGATCGCCGCGATCACGAGCTGCACGAACACGTCGAACCCGACGGTGATGCTCGCGGCGGGACTGCTCGCGAAGCGGGCGGTGGAGGCCGGGCTCGAGACGAAGCCGTGGGTGAAGACGTCGCTCGCGCCGGGTTCCCGGGTGGTCACCGAGTACCTGGAGGCCGCCGGACTCACGCCGTACCTCGACAAGCTCGGGTTCTCGCTCGTCGGGTTCGGGTGCACCACCTGTATCGGGAACTCGGGTCCGCTGCCGGACGCGGTCGCGGAGGCGGTCACGAACGCGGACCTCGCCGTGGTCGCCGTGCTCTCGGGCAACCGGAACTTCGAGGGCCGGATCCACCCGCTCGTTCGGGCCAGCTACCTTGCCTCGCCGCCGCTCGTCGTCGCGTACGCGCTGGCGGGTCACATGGACATCGACCTTTCGTCCGATCCGCTCGGCCACGCCCCCGATGGCGCGCCCCTATACCTGCGCGATCTCTGGCCCTCGCAGGAGGAGGTCCGAGAGGCCGTCTCGGCGTCGGTCTCCCCGGAGCAGTTCGAGCGTGAGTACGGGCGGATCTTCGAGGGGGACGAGCGCTGGCGCTCGCTCCCGACGCCGCACGGTCCGGTCTACGCGTGGGATCCGGACTCGACGTACGTGCGCGAGCCTCCCTTCTTCGAGGCGCTCGAGTCCGAGCCGGCGGCGCCGAGCGACATCGTCGGGGCCCGATGCCTCGTCAAGGTCGGCGACTCGATCACCACCGATCACATCTCGCCGGCCGGGTCGATCAAGCCCGACTCGCCAGCGGGGGGCTACCTGATCGCACGTGGGGTCGAGCAACGCGACTTCAACTCGTACGGCGCGCGGCGCGGCAACCACGAGGTGATGATGCGAGGGACGTTCGCGAACGTCCGCTTGCGCAACGAGCTGGCGCCCGGCACCGAAGGATGGTGGACGACCCACCTGCCGAGCGGCGAGGTGACGACCGTGTTCGACGCCGCGCTTCGGTACCAGGGCGAGGGCGTCCCGCTCGTCGTGCTCGCCGGCGCGGAGTACGGCAGCGGCTCCTCGCGCGACTGGGCGGCGAAGGGGCCGGCGCTCCTGGGCGTTCGAGCCGTGATCGCGGAGAGCTTCGAGCGGATCCACCGCAGCAACCTGATCGGGATGGGCGTGCTCCCGCTCCAGTACCCGCCCGGGGACTCGGCGGCCTCGCTCGGACTCACCGGTTCCGAGACGTTCGACATCATCGGGACCGCGGGCGGGATCGAGCCCGGACAGGAGGTGTCGGTCACGGCACGGGGAGCGGACGGACGGATCACCGAGTTCCGGGCGATCGTGCGGATCGACGGCGCGGCCGAGGTCGAGTACCACCGCCACGGGGGCATCCTGCAGATGGTGCTCCGCCAGCTGCTCGCCGGCTGAGCCTCAGCTCGCCACGATCGACGTCAGCTCCGAGGCGATCGTCCCCGCCCACGCCCGGATGGCGTCCCAGTCCCGGAAGTCACCCTCGGGTGCCTTGACGGCCTTGACGACCATGCGCTCGCCGAAACCCAACGCGTCCCGCTCGAGCGAACCGAAGAACAGTCGGTGGTCTCGCGGCGCGAGCGCTTCGCGGAGCTCCGTGAGCTCCCTCGGCTGCTCATCGTCGTCGACGACCTGCGTACCGAGCGGACCGCTGCTGAACAGCCAGAGGGGGCGCTGGGCCAGGCCCTCCCGATGCCTGCGGGCGAACTCGCTGGCTTCCTTCATCCACCGACCCATGTAGATGGCGCTCCCGAGCACGACTGCGTCGTAGGGCTCCACGTCCACGACCTCGTCGACCGCGTGGACCTCGATCCGGATGCCGTGGTCTGCCAACGTCGCGGCGATGGCCTCCGAGATCCCGCGGGTGGAACCGTGCTTGGTCGCGTACGTCACGAGAACCGACACATCGATCACCTCCGACTGATGAGAGAAGGAACGGGGCCAGATGGCCCCGTTCCTTCGATCGGTCCGGCTACTTCAGGACCGGGAAGCGCTGCACGATCGTCGTGCGCTCCCACCACCTGCCGAACCCGAAGTACCTGCCCGCCCCGACCGCGGCCAGCACGACCAGCACCAGCGCGTAGATCACATGGTCGTCGACGAACGGGTTGTGCTCCGGCCAGATCGCCGAGAGCGTGTAGAAGACCGCCAGCCAGATGATGCCGCCGATCGCGGCGAGCCGGGTCGCGACGCCCAGGATCAGCGCCGTGCCGATCAGCAGCATGCTCAGCATGTACACCCACTCGACCCACGCGAGCCCCGCGAGGTTCGCGTACAGGTCGGCGAACGGGCCCTTCGCCCCGAACAGGATCGCCCCGTCGGTCGGCGAGCCCCCGTTGATCCACGCGTCGGCTCCGAAGAAGTCGATCGCTCCGGTCTCCGGGTTCCGCCCCGTCGAGAAGCCGAGCGCGAACGCCTTGTCCAGGAACGACCAGAGGAAGACGAACCCGAGGGAGATCCGGAGCACGCCGAGCGCCCAGGCCCCCTTGATGCGCCCCTCGGGGAACTCGACCCCGGGCCGCACGATCGGGGTCTCGAGACCGACGACCTGCGGCGTGTGACCGTTCGAGGTCACCTCCGCCGGGACCTTCAGCTCCTTCTCCAGCTGGGAGGTTTCCATGACATCCCCCTTTCGTCTCAGGGCAGCATCCGCCCCTCGACGGCCCTCGGTAGGGGCCGACCGGCCCACGTGCGCGGGGACCTTCGGCCCGGTGCCCGCACCCGAGGGGCGGCCAGGATGCGCCCATCCCAACCAAGGAGGGTGTGACGATGAAGCGGCTCTTCGCGTACGGCGGCTACTTCGCGAGCGGGATCCTGATCCTGTTCGGTCTCGGGACGATCATCGTGGGGGCGCTCGGTCTCTCGGAGGTTCGAGACACGATCGCCCGGGAGAACATCACCGCGACGGATGACGCCCCCGAGCTCGGCGTCGACCTCGAGCCCGGCGAGCCGATCGACACCGGCGCCGAAGCCAAGGAGTTCGCCAGGATCATCCGGGCGCACGTCCTCGAGTCGACCGGCGGCCGGACGTACGCCGAGATGGGCCGGTACCTGACCGAGACCGGTGAGGAGACGAACGACGAGGCGGAAGCTGCGACGGACGAGCAAGGAAACCCCGTCCCGAACGGCGTGCGCAACCTGTGGGTGACCGCGACGTCGCTGACGACCGCGCTCAACACGGCCTTCCTGGCCGAGCAGATCGCGCTGTTCTCGATCGTGATGGGCATCGCCCTGCTGCTGACGGGGGTCGGGTTCCTGGTCCTGACGATCAGCGTGCTGCGCCCGAGCTCCGAGCCCGCTTCCGCGTAGGCGGATGGCCACCGGAGTCTCGCGACCCTCCGGTGACGGCCGCGAGGCTCGAGGCATCGTCCCGAGCGAACCGGGACCTTCGGCCCCCGCCGCCCGACGGCCCCCGCGACATGCTGGGACCGAGATCGAAAGGAGGCGTCACATGCGCGCTGCGGTGATCCGAGCGTTCCGCGAACCGTTGACGATCGAGGACCACCCGATCCCGGAGCCCGGCCCCGGTGAGATCCGCGTGAAGATCGAGACCTCGGGTGTCTGCCACACCGACATCCACGCCGCCAACGGCGACTGGCCGGTCAAGCCTGCCTTGCCACTGGTCCCCGGGCACGAAGGGGTCGGGCTCGTCGAGGCCGTCGGTGACGGCGTCACCCGCGTCGGCATCGGCCAACGCGTCGCGATCCCGTGGCTGGGCGGTGCCGATGGGACCTGCGAGTACTGCGTGAAGGGTCTCGAGACCTACTGCGTGAGCCCGACGTTCACGGGCTACACGGTCGACGGCGGGTACCGCGAGTTCTCGATCGCGAGGGCGGACTATGTCGGCCTCGTCCCTGAGGGTGTCGACCCGCTCGAGGCGGCACCTCTCACATGCGCCGGCGTGACGACCTACAAGGCCGTCAAGACGGCCGAGGTCGGGCCGAGCGATGTCGTCGGGATCGTCGGGATCGGCGGGCTCGGCCACCTCGGTCTTCAGTACGCGAAGATCGCCGGCGGGTTCACGGTCGCGATCGACGTGGACGACGCCAAGCTCGACCTGGCGAAGCGGCTTGGGGCCGACCACGTGATCAACGCCGAACGGCAGGACGTCGTGGAGGAGATGCAAGCGTTCGGCGGCGCCGACGCGATCGTCTCGACCGCGGCGACGCCCGCGCCCCTCTCGACGGCCTTCGCGTCGCTGCGACCGGCCGGGCGGCTGGTATTGGTCGGGCTCCCCGCCGACAACGTCTTCCCCCTGCCGATCTTCGAGACCGTGCTTCGCGGGATCACCGTCGTCGGATCGCTCGTCGGGACGCGCGAGGACCTCGCCGAGGTCTTCCAGCTCCACGCGCAGGGCCGCACGCAGGTGGAGCTCGAGACTCGCGACCTCGGTCGGGTGAACGAGTGCTTCCGCGAGGTACTGGCCGGATCGGTCCCCGCCAGGCTCGTCTTCGACATGCGCTGAGGGCGGAGGCCCTCGACGTCAGCCCTGGGTGCCCGGGGTGGTCGTGTGGCGGGCGAGGTAGGCCGCGGCCTCGGCCCGCCGCGCCACCTCGAGCTTCGACAGGATGCTCGAGACGTAGTTCTTGACGGTCTTCTCCGCGAGTCCGAGCTCGTCGCCGATCTCTCGGTTCGTGTCCCCGTCCGCCACGAGCGAGAGGATCCGCTCCTCCTGCGGTGACAGTCGGGCGAGCTTCTCGTCCTTCAACAGATGTTTGCCCTTCCGGAGGCGATCGAGGACCGCGTTCGTCACCGCCGGGTCGAGCAGGCTCTCGCCCTTGCCAACGGTGCGGATCGCTCGCACGAGTTCGCCGCCTCGCACCTGCTTGAGCACGTAGCCGGACGCGCCGGCCATGATCGACGCGAAGAGCGCCTCGTCGTCGGCGAACGAGGTCAACATCACGACCCGGATGTTCGGGTGGTTCGCTCGGATCTCGCGCGTCGCTTCGATGCCGCTCCCGTCGGCCAGCCGCACGTCCATGACCACCACATCCGGCCGGGCCCGGTCCGCCTCGTCGACGGCTTCCCGGACCGTCCCGGCCTCGGCTGTGACCACGATGTCGTCGGTGGCCTGCAGGAGGGCCTTCACGCCGCCGCGGACGACCTCGTGATCGTCGACGAGCAGGACGCGCAGCGGCGGCTGATCCGGGGAACCCATCGGCTCCTGGAATCCTAGCCGTGTGCGCGGGCCCGGTCGGCGAGGCGTTCTCCCACCCGGTCGAGGAAGTCCTTCACCGTCGCCTCGGCGACCCGGTGCAGCAGGGCCTTATCGAGCACACGGCCGACGATCCCCAAGGGGGGACGATACCGAGCGCTCATCGAGAGCTGCGTACGACGCGCACCGAGCGCGGCGATCTCGATGTCGGCGTCGAGCCGTGGGAGGGCGCGTCCGCCGCGCTCGGCCGTCCAGACGATCGGGAGCGTGGTCGACGTCGAGGGGACCGAAACCGGATCGCCGATCTCGATCCGCACCGGTCGCTCGACCCGACGGTCCTCACCGACCTCGAATCCCACCTCGACGAGCAGCCGCTCTCCCCGGTCCTCTGCGTCGGACGCCATGCCCGGCAACCACGAGCCGGGGTTCGCCAGCAGCGCGTGCTCTACCTCGCCGAACGGCACGGGCAGCTCCAGGTAGTAGCGGATGAACACGAGGCCGAGCATGCGGGCGACCGGTGCGTGCCCGGAGGGTCGAAGGACCCTCGACCGCAGGGACCTCTGGCTCGGGTCCGTCTGCCCGCCGCACCCGAGACTGCGGGCATGGGAGACGACGACCGACCGGAGACCGTGCTGCTCGTGGAGCCCGACGACGAGGAACGAAGGCGCCTCGCCACGTGCCTCGAGGACGACGGGTTCGACGTCATGGTGTGTCCCGGTCCGACCGGGCCCGACTACACGTGCGTCGGCACCCGCACCCACGGCTGTCCCCTCGCGAAGGACGCGTCGATCGTCGTGCTCGATATGGACCTCGAGAGCGACGCGGCGATGGAGGGGAGCGGCGCGATCGAGCTGCTCGACGTCTACCTGACCGGCGACAACCGCGTGGTCGCGCTGGCCGACGACCGGTTCCACGACGGGAACCCGGGACAGCTCGTTCGGGTGCGTCGCCGTCCCGCGCGGGACGAGCTGCTCGCGGCCATCTCATCGCTCGCGGGCGCGGCTCCGGTGGACCGCCTCTAGCCCGCGACGGAAGCGTCACGCACCATCCGCACACGAGAACGAGGAGGACGCAGCATGAAACACGGCATCCGAGCGTTCGCGCTGGTTCTGATCACCGTCACCGCCGTGGCGTGCACCGGCGAGGGCGACGGGGACGCGCCTCCCGGCGAGGAAGCGGCCGCCGCTCCGGCGACGATCGCCGTCTCGCTCACGGAGTTCGCGATCGGTCCGAACATGATCCACGCTCCCGCCGGCCAGGCGTTGCTATTCGAGGTCACGAACGACGGGGCCGCGGCACACACGTTCGCGATCGAGGCCGGTGGAACCGTCCAGGCGACGCCCGAGATCCAGCCCGGCGGGACCGCGACCCTCGAGGTCGCTGCCCTGGAGGCCGGCACGTACCGCACCCTCTGCACGGTCTCGGGTCACGATCAAGCCGGCATGGTCGGCGAGCTCATGGTCATGGAGGAAGGCGCGGTGGTCGCCGCCGGCGGCACGGGTCCGACCGGTGCGACGGGCGGGGCGGTGAGCGTGCAGGACATGCTCGACGGGCACGAGGCCGGGGTCGCCGCCTTCCCCGCGGAGACCGAGGGCTTCGGCAACGAGCCGCTCGAACCGACGGTCGAGAACGGCGTGAAGCTCTTCGAGCTCACCGCCACCGAGCTCGACTGGGAGACCACTCCGGGCGTGACCGTGAGCGCGATGGCGTTCAACGGGACGGTCCCCGGTCCGGAGATCCGCGTCGCGCAGGGCGACAAGGTCCGGATCGTCCTGCGCAACGAGATGAGCCAGCCCACCGTGCTGCACTTCCACGGCGTGACGGTCCCGAACGACATGGACGGGGTCCCGTTCATCACGCAGGACCCGATCATGCCGGGCGACTTCTTCACCTACGAGTTCGAGGTGGTCGACCCGCCCGGGATGTACGTGTACCACTCGCACTTCAACTCGACGGAGCAGGTGGGGAAGGGGTTGTATGGGGCCTTCTTCGTCCAGCCGAGGAACGACGACTGGGGCTCCCTCTACGACGCCGACATCGCCGTGGAGCACACGATGTTCCTCGGCGACGGGCCGACCGGGTTCGTGCTGAACGGCAAGGAGTTCCCCGCGACCCGGCCGATCGTCGCTGCGCTCGGCGACGACGTGCTGATCCACCTGTCGAACGACGGCGCCCAGATCCACCCGATGCACCTGCACGGCTACCACTTCCAGGTCGTCGCGGAGGACGGGTTCGTCCTCGACCGGGCGAACCGCTACCTGGCCGACACGCTGGCGGTCGCGCCGGGTCAGCGTTTCGACATCTTGGTGAAGGCGGAGTACCCGGGCGTGTGGGCCTACCACTGCCACATCCTTCCCCACGTCGAAGGGCCGCACGGGATGTACGGGATGGTCACGGCGCTGATCGTGCAGTAGGCGGCTACAGCGGCAATTCGACGCGGACGGTCGTCCCATGGTGGGGGTCGGATGTGACCGACGCCGTCCCACCCATGCCTGTGGCGCGTCCCTCGAGGTTGGCGAGGCCGTCCCCTCGCGGTGCGGTGGCGACGTCGAACCCTGCACCGTCGTCGTCGATCTCGAGGAGTCCAACGCCGGCCTCGTGCCGGAGGGTGATCCGGCAGGTGGTGGCCCGCGCGTGCCGCCCGACGTTCGAGAGCGCCTCACGTACGAGCTGGATCACGTCCGAGGCGGCCGGCGCCAGCTGTGCTGCGACCTCAGGATCGACCTCGACGATCGTGACCACCCCGGTCTTCTCGCGGAACTCGTCGGCGAGAGCGTGGAGGGCGGCTTCGAGCTCTCGGTCGGCGAGGATCCCGGGCCGCAACCCGAAGATGTAGTTGCGCAGGTCGCGGATCACGCGATCGAGCTCCTCGACCGCGCCGTCGAGCCGTTCCGAGATCTGCGGATCGCGGGCGACCATCGAAGTGCCTTCGAGTCCCATCCCCACCGCGAACAGCGACTGGATCACGCCGTCGTGCAGTTCCTTCGCGATGCGCTCGCGGTCCTCGAGGAGCGCGAGCCGCTCGACGTCCTGGTAGAGGCGCGCGTTCTCGATGGCTACGCCCGCCTGCGTCGCCAGCACGACGAGCGCGTTTTCGTCTTCCTGGCCGAACTCCGCGGACCCTCGCTTGTCCGTGAGGTAGATGTTCCCGAACACCTTCCCCCGGGCCGTGACGGGCGCTCCGAGGAACGAGGTCATCAGCGGATGGTTGGGCGGGAACCCCGAAGAGTCGCGATGCTCCGAGATGCGGGAGACGCGCCGCGGGTGTGGGTCGCGGATCAACAGGCCCAGGAGGCCCCGACCGGTCGGGAGGTCGCCGATCGCGGCTCGGCGTTCCGGCGTGATGCCGGTCGTCACGAACTCGCTGATCGTTCCGTCCTCGCCGAGGACCCCGAGCGCCCCGTAGGTGGCATCCGTGAGCTCGGCCGCGAGCTCCACGATGCGTTGCAGGACCGTCTCGAGGTCGAGCTCCGAGGCGAGCTCGAGGCCCGAACGGATGAGCTTGTCTCGGCGGTCCATCGCGCGCGGCAGCCTAGCGCGACCGGTCGCGCCAGCGCCTCCCGTCGCGGGCAGGCGGCCGAAGGGACCTCCGAGACCGGGACCATCGGCCCTCCCGAGCGCGCTCGCGGCCCTGGAACATCGCGGTGGAGGTGAGGTCGATGAGCGTTCGGGAGGCGATGCACGGAGACGACGTGCTCACCACGTTGGGCACGGTCGAGCAGGCGATGTCGACGGACTTCGGGGTGCTGTCGCAGGACACCCTCGCTGGAGAGGCGGTCGTGCTTCTGGAGGGGATGGGTGCGGGGACCGGGCTCGTGGTCGAAGGAGGGCGGCTCGTCGGCGTGGTGACGCTCCGCGACCTGCTGGACGAGCGGACGTTGGCGAGCAGGGCCGGGATGCCATGGGGACCCGGACGCAGCCGGGCGAGTTGGTTCGTCTTCGATGTCATGACCCCGTGCCATCGGGCGGTTTCGCCGGCCGCGCCGCTCGCCAGGGCCGCCTGCACGATGTACGAGGAGAACCTGGAACGCGTGCCGGTGGCGAACGACGACTGGCAGCTCGTCGGCGTGCTCTCGCGACGGGACGTGATCCGCGCGGTCGCGCGTCGTTAGACGGTCGCCACCTCGGCGGCGAAGATCGGGGCGGTCGTGGGCGCGTCGGGGCACGAGGACGGTTCGACCGTCACGGCCAGGAGGCCGATGCCCTCCATCGACTCGTCGATGAACTCGAAGAGGGAGCCGTCCTCGTTCGGTGTCGCACAGAGCGCGGATGCCGGTGTCTCGCCCGTGAACAGCCACAGCTCGTAGACCTGACCCTCCGGCAGCGCGGGAAGACCGGAGCCGGCCAGGAACAGGCCCTCCTCGCCGGGCCGGAACGCGGCCGTGATCGTGCCGGCGCCGGGTTCACCCTCGAGCGCAACCACCGTCGCGTCCGCCGGCACGCGTTCGTCCTCCATCACGGCGCCACCGATCAGCCAGCCGCCGGCGAACAACGCGAACGCCGCGGCGACGCCGATCAGCGGTCGCAGGATCCCGCCGCGTCGACGCGGCGCTCGAACGGGCTCCCGGTCGGGCTCCGGCGCCGTCGCCGGCGCCCCGGGGCGCTCGCCGAGCGCGAGTTCGATCGTCTGCTCCTGGAAGGAGTGCCGAACAGCGACGGGGTCGAGCGCGAACGCGAGGCGACCGGCGACCTCTCCGTACTCGTTCTCGAGCCGGCGGCACTCGGCGCAGTCGGGTCCGTGCTCGTGCATCTCGGTCTCGAGCTCGACGACGTCGTCGGCATCCAGCCCACCGATCGCGCGGATCGCGATGAGCTCCTCGATGCGCTCGTGGCTCCTCATCGTTCCATCCCTGCCAACCTGGTCCGCAACCTCCGCATGCCCAGCAGGGTCCGCGACTTCACGGTCCCGAGCGGCAGGGAGAGCTTCTCGGCGATCTTCGACTGCGAGAGGCCGTCGAAGTACATGAGCTCGATCACCTGACGCTGCTCCGGCGGGAGCTCTTCGAGCGCTCCACGCACCGCCTTCCGCTCCTCGGGCAGGCCGATCTCGTCCACGACCTGCTCGGCGGGATCGGCGACGGTCGTGGGCTCCGAGAGCTGCGACTCCTCGGCTCGCCTGCGCTGGGACTCCTCACGGCGGACGGTGTCGACCGCGCGGTGATGGACGGTGCCCATCAGCCAGGCGCGAACGGACCCTCGGGACTGGTCGTAGCCCTCCGGGTTCCGCCACACAGCAAGGAATGCCTCCTGCACGATCTCCTCCGCGAGGAAGGGCTGCCGGACCACCCGGCGTGCGATCGCCATGGCGGTCGGCGCGTACCGTCCGAAGAGCACTCGGAAGGCTTCGCCGTCACCACGGTCGATCCGTTGGACCAGGTCGCGATCTCGGGCGTCGGAGAGGTCGGCCGTCACGGGCGGTCCCCATGACGCACGGGCATCGGGCGCCTCGAGGAGCGGGACCCTGACCGATCGTTCAGTCCGTTCCTCGACGGGCATTCGCAGCGGCGTGTTCGCCGGATCGGCGACCCGCGCCCGCGGGTCGCACTTCTCATGTCGGTCCTGACGTGTCGGCGGTTCTCATGCTCCGGACCGGGGCGCGGCCGGCCGGAGAGACGTCGACTCACGGCTCGCTCCAGGGCCGCCGCATCTGCCGGTCGGCCTGCACGATCAACGTGTCGAGGCCGACGGGGTGTTCCGGGTCGTAGACGGCGGCGCCGACGGACAGGGCGGGGCCCCGCGAGCGCCCGTTCCGGGCGTTGTGGTCGGCCACGGCCTCGACCACCCGAGTCAGGACAAGTGACTCGGTTCCCGAACCGGCCCCGGCGAGCAACACGGAGAAGACCCCCGGGCCGGTGCGCGCGACCACGTCCGACGCCCGGACGGCCGCACGCAGCAACGACGCGGCCTCGGTGATCGCGGCTCCACCGCGCGGTTCGCCGAGATCGTCCAGCCGGATGAACACGAGCACCACCGGCGACTTCGAGCGATCCGCCAGGCGCAGGTGGTGGGCGGCGAGCAGCCGGAACCCCTCGGTGGCGACCAGCCCGGTCGGCTCGTCGACCAGCTGATGCCGCTCGAGGTCCCCCTCGAGGCGAGCGAGCTCGGCGGCGTATCGCAACACCCGCCCGAGCAGATCGGTGCCGGAGTCCGCCGGCAACGCATCGCGCGCGCCTGCCCCGAGGGCCTCCCGGATGTTCGCTTCCGATGTCGTCAGGGCGATCACCGGAACGTCAGGCGCGCGCTCCCGGAGCGAACGGACGATATCCGGACCCGAGGCGTCGGGCAGCTCGAGCGCCGTGAGCACGACGTCGATGCCGCCGTCGGACAGGTGGGCGAGGGCGCCGAGCAGGTCGTCGGCCAGCTCGACCGCGCATCCCTGCAGGTCGCCGGGATCGGCTCCGACGGCCAGCACGGCCACCTCGCGTTCCGCGCCTGGGGTCATGGGCAGGAGCAAGCCTAATGCCAGCCCGGACCGTGGGCGGGAACCGGCCCGGTTCAACCGGCGGGTCGATCGACCGCGGAGCGGATGGAGTCGAGCGCCCCCGGGTTCTCGAGGCTGGAGAGGTCGCCGGCTTCGTCGCCCGTGACGGTCGCGCGGATCGCGCGGCGCAGGATCTTCGCCGACCGGGTGCGCGGCAGTTCGGGCACGACCACGACACGGGAAGGCGTGAAGGCCTTGCCGAGGTGCTCGGCGACCAGCCCCGCCAGCTCCCGCTCGATCCCGGATGTCGCCTCCCCGTTCGTCACGACGAAACACCAGATCGCCTCGCCCTTCACCTCGTCCGGGATACCCACCACGGCCGATTCCGCAACCGAGGGGTGCAGGGTCAGGATGCTCTCGACCTCGGCCGGGCCGAGCCGTTTGCCGGCGACGTTCATCGTGTCGTCGCTTCGACCGTGCAGGAACCAGAAGCCGTCCTCGTCCACGCTCGCCCAATCGCCATGGCACCAGACGCCGGGGAACCGGCGCCAGTAGGTCTCGAGGTATCGCTCGGGGTCGCCGCGCAGACCGCGCGTCATCGAGGGCCAGGGCTGACGACACACGAGCTCGCCGACCTCACCCGGGTCCGCCTCCGTCCCGTCGGGCCGGAAGACCGCGAGGTCCATGCCGAGCGACGGACCGCGCAGCGTGCAGGACTTCAGCGGGCTGATCGGGTGCGGCGAGAGGAAGCAGGCGCCGATCTCGGTCCCACCCGACAGGTTGATGACCGGCAGGCGCCCGCCGCCGACCTCGTCGAAGAACCACCGGTACGGCTCCGGGTTCCACGGCTCTCCGGTGGACGCGAGGATCCGGAGCGAGGAGAGGTCGTGCGACCGGACCGCCTGCTCGCCCGCGGGGATCAGCGCGCGGATCAGGGTGGGGGAGACGCCGAGGTGGGTGACCTCGTGGCGCTCGACGAGCGACCACAGGCGATCGGGCCCGGGATGGTTCGGGGCGCCGTCGTACAGGAACACGGTCGCACCGAGCGCCGTCGCGCCGACGATCTCCCACGGGCCCATGATCCAGCCGAGGTCGGCGAACCAGAACAGAACGTCCCCCTGCCGCACGTCGGTCTGGTACGCGACCTCCTCGGCGATCTTCACGAGGAACCCGCCGTGGACGTGGACCGCACCCTTCGGCCGGCCGGTCGTGCCGCTCGTATACGCGATGAACAGCGGGTGCTCCGGATCGAGGTGCCTGGTCTCGAACCGTTCGGGCTGCTGCCACAGCAGCTCGTCCCAACGGAGGTCGCGCGCCGCATCCCACGGCGCGTCCGCGCGGAAGGCGCGCTCGACCACGATCACGCGCTCCACGCTCGGCGCGAGCGCCACGGCCTCGTCGGCCACCTCCTTCATCGCGACGTGCTTCCCGCGCCGAGGGAACCCGTCGGCCGTGATGAGGACCTTCGCCTGGGCGTCGGCGAGCCGTTGCGCGACGGCGTCCGCCCCGAACCCGCTGAAGATCGGGAGGAAGATCGCGCCGAGCTTCGCGCACGCGAACACCGAGGCGACGGCCTCCGGGGTCATCGGGAGGAAGATCCCGACCGCGTCGCCGGTCTCGACGCCGAGAGAGACGAGCCCGTTCGCGAGCCGGTCGGCCGTCTCGCGCAGCTCTCGGAACGTCACGTGGCGGACCTCGCCCTCCTCGCCCTTCCCACACGACGGCGAGCGCGTCCGGCGTGCGTTCGGCCCATCGGTCCACGCAGTTGTGCGCGAGGTTCACGCTGCCGCCGCCGAACCACGTCGCCCACTCGACCCCGCGGGACGTGTCCAGGACGCGTTCGTACGGCTCGAAGAACTCGAGGCCGAGGTCGCGCACGACGGCGTCCCAGAACCAGGCGACGTCCTGCGTCGAGCGCCGGATCAGCTCGTCCTCGGACGCGATCCCGTTGGCACGCATGAACCGGGTGACGTTCGCCCGCTCCACGACCTCGTCGCTCGGTTTCCACACGATCGTCACGGGGGCCTCCGTCTCGCGTCCCCGGCGGTCCCGGTACGCTTCCCGGACAGCCTATGGTCGACCACTCCCACCCGCACGCGCGCCGCGCGTTCCTGGCCGCGACGGCCAGCGTCTCCGCGTTCGTCGCGGTCGTTGCGGCGTTCAGCATGGGGACGTACTTCTGGGCCCGCGGCCAGATCAACGTGATCCCCGACCCGCCCCAGATCGAGGCGACCGAACCGGCCGAGCCCGACATCGCCGGCGTGTGCGACGAGCGCGCCTGCAACTACCTGCTGCTGGGGAGCGACTCGCGCGAGGGGCTCACGCCCGAGGAGCAGGTGGCGTTCGGGACGGACGAGGACATCGGCGGCGAGAACCGCTCCGACACGATCATCCTCGTGCACACGGAGCCGGACCAGCGGCAGGCGACGTTCCTGTCGTTCCCCCGCGACCTGTGGGTCGACATCCCGGGCGTCGGCCCGGGGAGGATCAACTCGGCGTTCGAGGGCGGCATCGACGGCGGGGGCGCGCAGCGCGTCGCCCGCACCGTGAGGCAGCTCACCGGCCTGCGGATCAACCACGTCCTGTACGTCGACCTCGCCGGGTTCCAGGGACTGGTCGACGCGCTCGACGGAGTGGACGTGTGCGTCCCGTACCCGATGCAGGACGAGCTCACCGGCCTGGACATCCCCGCGGGGTGCCAGCGGTTCGACGGCTCGACGGCGCTCGCGTACGTGCGGACGCGGCACCAGCCCTGCGACGCGATCCCGGACTTCGCGAGGATCGGACGTCAGCAGCAGTTCATGCGTGCGGTGGTCTCGCGGCTGCTGTCGCCGGGCGAGCTGCTGCGGCTGCCGACGCTCGTTCCCGAGCTGCTCGACAACCTCGTCGTCGACGAGGGCCTGCGCAACCCGGCCGAGCTCGTGTACCTGGCGGGCACCCTCGACGGCGTGAACACCGGAGCGGCGGACTTCCGCTCGGTGCCCTCGATCCCGGCGGGGACCTACGTGGACGGCCAGTACCTGTCGATCGTGCGGTCGATCGAGCCGCAGGCGACCCAGCTGTTCGAACGCATCAAGCAGGGCAAGCCGCTCGGCGATCTCGGCAGGCAGCTGGCGTCGATCCCGCCGAGCCCGGCCAACATCGTCGTCACCGTCGTCGACAAGGGCGCGGATATCGTCGCCACCGACATGCTCGGCGTTCTCACCGATGGGGGGTTCAACACGTCGCCCGGTGTCGTCGGCCGGGCCGAGGTCCGTTCACCGGTCAAGGGGTCGGCGATCGTGTACCGCGAGGGGTTCGAGCCCGAGGCGAAGGTGGTCGGCACGTACTTCCGGGACCTGCCGCTCGTGCCGGCGCCGGCGGGTGCGCTCCCGGCCGGCGTGGACGTCGCCGTGGTCGCCACGGCGAACTACGAGATCCCCCCGCCGAGCACCGAGGCGCCGGTGGAGTGCCCCTCGTGAGGGCGCTCGTCCTTGCGGGCGGGGAGGGGTCGCGGCTCCGGCCGCTCACCCACACGAGCGCGAAGCAGCTGATCCCGATCGCGAACACGCCGATCCTGTTCCACGTCTTGCGTTCGATCCGCGAGGCCGGGATCACCGAGGTCGGGATCGTCGTCGGGCCGACCGGGGACGAGGTGCGGGCGGCGGTCGGCGACGGTTCGACGTTCGGGCTTCGCGCCACCTACCTCGAGCAGGAGGCGCCCCTCGGCCTCGCGCACGCGGTGCTCACCGCGCGGGACTTCGTGCAGGGCCAACCGTTCGTGATGTACCTCGGCGACAACGTGCTGCTCGAGGGGATCGCGCGGTTCGTCGAGGGCTTCGAGCGCCACCGGCCGGATGCGCAGATCTTCCTGGCCCGGGTGCCCGAGCCCGAGCGGTTCGGCGTCGTCGTGCTCGAGGGCGATCGTGTGGTCCGCCTCGTCGAGAAGCCGAAGGAGCACGTCTCGGACCTCGCGCTCGTCGGCGTATACCTGTTCGACGACCAGATCATCGAGGCGTGCGAGTCGCTCGAGCCCTCGTGGCGCGGGGAGTACGAGATCACCGAGGCGATCCAGTGGCTCGTCGACCGGGGCCGGAACGTGCGAGCCGAGATGCTCTCGGGCTGGTGGAAGGACACGGGCAGGCCCGAGGACCTGCTCGACGCCAACCGCATGCTGCTCGCCACCCTCGAGCCACGGGTCGAGGGCGAGGTCGATGCGGACTCGACGCTCGAAGGGGTGGTCGTGGTCGAGTCCGGCGCGAAGATCGTCCGCTCGACCGTGATGGGCCCGGTGATCGTCGGGGAGAGCGCGCTCGTGGAGGACTCGACCGTCGGGCCGGACGTCGCGATCTCGGCCGGCTGCGTGGTGACCGCCAGCACGGTCACGGACTCGATCGTGATGGAGGGCTCGAAGATCTCCGGGGTTCGGGGCGTCGGGGGCTCGGTGATCGGTCGTGACGTCGAGATCCGCCACGCCGACGGCGACGTGCACCGGCTCGTGATCGGCGACCACGGCCAGGTCGAGGTCTGACGGGCGCTCGTGCGGCTCGCCGAGACGGGGTAGCGCGCGTGCGGCTCGCGATCGACGCGCGGCCGGCGCTCGATCCGCGGCGGACCGGCGTGGGCCACTACGCGCGCCAGATCGTGCGGCACCTGCCGGCCTCGGCGCCCGCCGACGAGGTCGTCGCCTGGTACCTGGATCCGAGGGGCCTGCTGTCGCGGCGTCGATTCTTCGACGAGGTCGGCGCCCGGAACCTGACCGAACACGCCGACCGGTTCCCGACGCGCGTGTTCCAGCCGGTGTCGTGGCGGCTCCACGTCCCGAGGCTCGAGTGGCTCCTGCGCTTCGATGCGCTGCTCGCGACGAACTTCCTGCCGCCGCCCACGTCGTCCCGAGGCGTCGTGCTCGTCGTCCACGACCTGGCGCACGAGGTGATGCCCGGCACGGCGCCGCACCACGACGCCCGGTGGCGCAGGAGGTTCGACCGATGGCTTCGGCGCGCCGCCGCCGTCATCGTGCCCTCCGACAGCACCAGGCGGGACCTCCTCGAGCGCCACGACGTCGCGGGCGAGGTCCACGTGATCCCGCACGGCGCGGAGCCGTTCGAGCCTCCTCCCGCCGCCGAGGTGGGGCAGGTCCGAGCGAGCTTCGGGATCGAGGGACCGTACGCGTTGTTCGTCGGCGGGATCGAGCCACGCAAGAACCTGTCCGCGCTCGTGCAGGCGTTCGCGTCGCTCGGTGACGTGGACGCGTGGCTGGTGATCGCCGGCGGCCGGACGAACTGGATCCCGCACGCGGCCGAGTCGCTGCGCGCCGAGGTGGCGGGCCTGCCTCCGGCGGTTCGCCGTCGTGTGGTCCTTCCCGGATACGTCGGCGGCATCGTGAAGGCGGCCCTGATCGCGGGGGCGACAACGCTCGTGTACCCGTCGCGCTACGAGGGGTTCGGGTTCCCGGTGCTGGAGGGGTTCTCGGCCGGCGTCCCCGTGTTGACCTCGAGCACGTCCTCGCTCCCCGAGGTGGCCGGCGACGCCGCGCTGCTCGTCGACCCGGGGGACACGGCCGCGATCGGCGAGGGGCTTCGGTCGCTCTTCGACGATGCCGTGCTCCGCGAGCGGCTGATCGCGGCGGGACGGGATCGCGTCCGCACGTTCGCCTGGGAGCGGTCGGCGGCCCGAACCGCCGACGTCCTGCGGGCCGCGAGCCGCCGGTAGACTCGGCCGCGATGGCCGAACGGGACGACGGGTCGCGGGCCGAGCGCATCCTGGTCACGGGCGGGGCCGGGTTCATCGGTTCGCACCTCGTCGACCTGCTCCTCGAGCGGCCGAGCACCGAGGTGGTGGTGCTCGACCGGCTCACCTACGCGGGCACGCGGCTGAACCTGTCGCACCACGATCCCGATCCGCGGTTCCGGTTCGTCCTCGGCGATGTGTCGGATGCGGCCGCCGTCGCTCCACTCGTGGCGGAGGCCGACCGCGTGGTCCATGCCGCGGCCGAGTCGTTCGTCGACCGGAGCATCGAGGACTCGCGCGCCTTCGTGCTGTCGAACGTGCTCGGTACGCAGGTGGTGCTCGAGGCGTGCCGGGAGCTCGAACGTCCGCTCGTGTACGTGTCGACGGACGAGGTCTACGGCTCCCGGGAGGACGACGCCGATCCGTTCGACGAGGGGGATCCGATGCGCCCGCGCAACCCGTACGCGGCGAGCAAGGCCGGCGCCGACCTGCTCGTGCACGCGTACGTGGTGACGTACGGGCTGCGTGCCACGACGGTTCGAGGCACGAACGCCTTCGGGCCGAGGCAGCATCCGGAGAAGGCGATCCCCACGTTCGCGACGGCTGCGCTGCAGGGCCGTCCGGTCCCCGTGTACGGCGACGGCTCGAACCGCCGCGAATGGCTGTACGTGCGCGACTTCGTTCGGGCGATCGCGGCCGTGCTCGACGGGGGGAGCCTGGCGGCATCTACAACATCGGCGGCGGGACCGAGCTCTCGAACCTCGACCTCGCTCGGCGGATCTGTTCGACGCTCGACGTCGACCCGTCGCTCATCACGTTCGTGCCGGACCGGCCCGGACACGACCTCGCGTACGGGCTCGAGTGGAGCCGCCTGGAGGGCCTCGGGTGGCGGCCGGCGACGCCGTTCTCGGACGGTCTCGCGACCACGGTCGCGTGGTACCGCGATCATCAGGACTGGGTCGGCGAGGTCCTCGCCGGCGCGCCCGCGTGAGGATCGCGGTCACCGGCGCGGGCGGCGGCCTCGGCCGGGCGTTCCTCGCGACGTGCCCCTCGCATCACGACGTCGCCGCGTTCACGCACCGAGAGCTCGACATCGGCGATCACGACGCCGTGATGCAGGCGATCGTGCCGCTCGCGCCCGACCTCATCGTGAACGCGGCCGCGGTCACGAACGTCGACGCCTGCGAGCGCGATCCGGAGCGTGCGTACCGCGACAACGCGCTCGGACCGCAGAGCCTCGCGCTCGCTGCCCGAACGTGCGACGCGACCCTGCTGCAGGTCTCCACCGACTACGTGTTCGACGGCACGAAGGGCTCGCCGTACGACGAGGTGGACCAGCCGGATCCCCTGAACGTGTACGGGCGCAGCAAGCTCGCCGGGGAGGAGCACGTCCGTCGCATCACGCCGCGGCACCTGGTCGTACGGACCGCGTACGTGTTCGGCGGCGGGACGGATCACCTCTCCCGGGCGATCGGCCGGATGCGGGAGGGAGAGGACGTCGGGGGGGTCGCCGACCGGGTCGGGAGCCCCACCTACGTGGCGCACCTGGCCGAGCGGCTCCTGCCGCTCGCGCTCACCGAGCGCTTCGGCACGTACCACCTCGCCGGCCCGGAGCCGACCACCTGGTTCGACCTGGTCTCACGTGCCGGGTCGATCGGAGGGTTCGAGGGAGCCGTCCGGGAGCAGACGTCCGAGGAGCTCGGGCTGGTTGCGAGCCGTCCGAAGAACAGCGCGCTCGTCAGCGTGTTCGTCGGTGCGCTCGGCGTTCCGGCGTTCCCGTCGCTCGACGACGCGTTGCGGGAGCTGCTCTCGGTCAGCTGACCAAGCGAAGCCTCCACCTGGTCAGCTGGACGCTCTCGAAGTTGTCGGCGGTGACGGCATCTGCCGTCGAGACAACTACGGAGATCGGCGAGGTGGTCCTCGCCGACCGGGGAGTTCGCGCGTTGAAGTCCAGTCCTAGCCGGGTGGCTTCTTCTTCTTCTTCTTCTTGGTCTTCGGCGACCCCATCCCGTTGGCGTACGCCTTCGTCGCCGCAACCGTCTGGATCACCGGAGCTGCCCATGCAACACCGACGCCGGTGGCCGCCGCCTTCTTGAGGAAGTCGCGTCTGGGAAGCCCTTGCTTCTCTGCGGGCATCTCCCCCCTGACCCGCCTCGCACCCGGACCAGACCGGGCGCTGTTCGCCTACCCGGATGAGAAGATTGTCAGGGGTTCGGTCTGCGAACAATGCGACAAGCGACGTAATCGACCTACGCAGCATCGGGTTCTGTCGCAAGGGAGAACGCGGATCACCTCACACGTTCTGCGTATGAGGCGGCTTCATAGATGAGCGACCTCTCATCCGGTCCGAAGGATGAAGCATGATGCGTCGTTGCGAAACGACTCGCCCCAACGGGCAAGGAGGTGGTGCACGGTGATGGGAAAGACGCGGGCGCTCGGCACCGTGGGTATCACGACGATGTTGATCGTGGTCTTGGCGTTGTCGGCATCGGGAGAGACCCGCAGCATCCTCGGAGGGCCAGGATGCACGATCAGTGGAACCACTCGGGACGACGAGCTCCGGGGCACAGAGGGCCGCGACGTGATCTGTACCGGCCGAGGTGACGACTTCATCGAGGGCATGGGTGGCAACGATCTGATCTACGCCGGCCCGGGTGGCGATCTCGTGGACGCCGGGTTCGGGGCCGATACGGTCAGCGGCGGAGACGGTCCCGACATCCTCTTGGGGCAGGGGGGTCCCGACGACCTGTCCGGAGGCCCCGGCAGAGACGATGTCCGGGGCGATCTCGGAAGGGATCGGATCGCCGGAGGTCCGGGCAACGACTTCTGCCTGTCCGCGATCGACGATCACCCGGGCGATGACGTGATCGGGGGACCGGGGAACGACACGGCCGACTACGATCCCGGCGACGAGGTGAGGTCCGTCGAGCACCACGTCCCGTTCTTCTGCTTCGGCGAGTAGGAACGTCCGATCAGCCTGGGCCGCTGCCGGGTGGGGGGCGGAGGCTCGGGAGGTGGCCCCTGTTCGGGTTGCTGCGGGGGCACGGCTCCGGCCGATGGTGACTGCGTCTGCTCCGGCGACCCGGGCGGTCGGCGGAGCCGGGCGAACAGGGCTGCGAGTGCGCCGACGATCAGCCCGATGATCACGAGCCAGACCCACACGGGTATGCCCCCGTCCTCGGCCTCGGGGGTAGCCGGGCTCACGACGGTCGGTTCGGGGGTGTCAGTAGTCGATCCGGTGTCGGTCGGCTCTTGCGTTGGCTCCTCGGTGACCGATGGCTCTTCGGTCGGCTCGGGGGTCTCGGACGGTTCCGTTGTGGGACTCGGTGATGGCTCCGGGCTCGGAGGCGGCGATGGCTGACTGCCCTGGATCAACCCCACCAGGAACAGGATGAGCGCGGCGAGGAGGCCCTCGCGATCGCCATCCTCCGGTGGGGTTGGTCCCGTTGGTGCGGTCGGTGCCGTGGCTCCGGTCGGAGCGGTCGGACCCGTTGGACCGGTCGGAGCGGTCGGACCGGTCGGACCGGTCGGTGCGGTCGGAGCGGTGGGTGCCGGTGGGTGCCGTGGGACCGGTTGGCGCCGTCGGGGCGGTTGCTGATGTCGGTCCGGAGGCGCCCGTGGGTCCCGTCCCCGGGCCGGTCCCAGGGGATCGAGGGGAGAGGGGGCAGGCTGATCGAGACGCCTTCGAGCCGGTCGCGGATCTCGTCGGGATCCACCTCGGAGCACGCGGGAGCAAGCACGGCGAGCGTCACAAGTGCGGCGAACCCACGACGCATCATCCGGTGAAGCCTATCGGTGCCCCTTCACGGATGGGTCGATGCTTCCCCGCTCCCGTCTTGCGGGCCTTCCAGACGTCCTCGCACGGCCAGCGGCGTGCCCAGTCGAGGGTGACCCACTCGGCGCCGGTGGTCGAGTCCTCGGGCGGTTGCAGCTCCAGCAGCTCCTCGATCTCGAAGCCGCAGGAGTGCAGGAGCCGGATCGTCTCGCTGTGGGAGATCTGGAACTCGGTCGCGTCCGACCAGTCGAACCGATGCATGCCGAACTGCTCGCGGATCAGCCGATCCTCGATCGGGACGACCTCGTCGTCGTAGGGCGAGCAGAGCATCGCGAGCGGCGAGTGGCCGAGGAACACCAGCCGCCCACCCGGCCGGAGCAGGCGCGCGGCCTCCGGGATCCAGACGTACGGATCGCACCAGATCGCGGCGCCGTACTCGGAGATCGCCAGATCGAAGCGCGCGTCCGGGAACGGCGTGTGCTCCGCGTCGCCCTGGACGAGCGGGAACCGCAGATCGAACTCGGCCTGGAAGCGCCGAGCGGTCTCGAGCTGCTTGGGCGAGTTGTCGATCCCGACGGGTCTTGCCCCGCGGCGCGCGAGCCACGCCGAAACGTAAGCGGTGCCGCACCCGAGCTCGACCACGTCGAGGCCGTCGACGTCGGTGAGCATGTGGACCTCGGACTCGGGGATGCCCCAGATGCCCCACGTCGGCTCGTCCGAGGACCAGTCCTCGTGGCCGGACTTCGCGAACTCCTCCGCGTAGCCGTCCCAGGCGACGCGGTTGCGAAGGACGTGCTCCTCGGTCACGCCCGAACGATACCGGTCGCGTCGCGGACCGAGGAGAAGCCGTGATCGCAGCGGTGTGTGGTTCGGGCGGACCAGAGCCGAGGAATTCGACCCCTACCTCGCGTACCTGGAGTGAGGGGAGTGCCGAGTTCCGACCAGGCGGCGCAACCGCGGCGTGATGGTGCCAGCCGTCGAGATGGGCTCGTTACGGCTAAGACGCGTTGCCAGCGACCGCCTGCCGCACCTCGTCTTCTACTTCATCCAGCGGTCGCATCCCTGCCGCCAGCAGTGCGTGTTCCGTTAGGTCAAACAGTTCTTCCGGAGGTAGCCACACGAGAAGCGCGTCGCGACCACGCGTGAGGAGAACACGGTAGCCGTTTACCAGGAGCTGCTCTGGATCAGACTGCGGATATCGGGCTCGCGCCGGCACTCGGTTCCAGTCCGAACCAGTCCAGGTGAGATTCTCGCCCCAGCAGACGATTGGAAGATCGACCTCGAGCCCCTGGACTTGGAACTCAGTCACTGCCGTCTTGAGTTGACAGCAGGACAAGGGATCGCTGGGTTCAGCGTTGAACCAAGGACCGAGCTTGAGCTTCTGTTGAGCCTGGAAGTGGTTATCGACCCCGTACCTTCTTGGGATCTTGGCGTACGCCTTTACAATGAGCCCAAACCGCTTGTCTGGCTCATCTCGAGTAGCGCATCCGAGCGTACGCCTTCGCCTGCTCCAAGTCACGAGTTAGGTAGAGCGGGAAGCCCGTTCTGTCAGCACTCAGCCGAGCGGCGATTCTGGCGGCCAACGCAAGGCTGCCGTTGAGGACATGAGAGACCCATTCATGAAGAAGGATTGCTCGCCGAGATCGCAAAGGCACGTTCAATTCGAGCTTGTCCTCAGCCCGGACGCGGCAATCTCTGAACGACTCAACGATGCCCGGCGGAGCGTGAACAGTCCAGGCCTTGGCGTCGTTCATACGTAATGCATTACCCCATTCGCCGATTCCGGCTTCCTCGCCTGAGAAGATCTCCTGTCCTTGGCCAACAAGCCCCACAAGCACGGCCCATTCAGGGATTCGCTGTCCTGCCTCGATGAGCAGGTCCGGCTCTGACCGCCTAACCCCGCGCTTGAAGAACATGTAGTCCGCGTCCCATGCTCGTTGAGCTTCGTCAAAGACGATGACTTTCTCCGCGGGCGTGCGACCGTTCACTCCATAGGTCTTGATGAACGCGTGGAGATCCCGCAGAAAGACCCGGCTCTCAAGTGCGTCTTGCAGGACCGCAACGAGTGGGCCATTGCCGGAAAGGAGTAACCCTCGTCCAGCCGTTTCCGACCGTTCGTAGATGAGTCTCAGTCCGACAAGTGTCTTCCCGGATCCGGGGACGCCTGTGATCAGGAGCAGCTTTCGTTCCTGTTTGGCCTCCGCATCCACAATCAGCTCGGCGATTCGCTGCAAGGTCCCCGGGATATCCTCGGCCAGCGCGGTGCGGACGTGGGGAAGACGCTTGTCCCGGAAGATTTGCCGGGCGGCCGCGACAAGCGTAGGCAGCGGCTCATACGGTGCGTTAAGCCAGTCCTGGAGCGGAATGGCTCCCGGCATTGCGCTCTCGAGGAGGTAGTGGGCCAGTTCGTCGCGGGCAGTGATGACCACGGGCGAGAAGTCAACGGCCACGTTGCGAGCTCTGGTAAGTACCAAGACAGGAAGTGCGTGCCGACCGTGGCTTGCCGCATGGTAGTCGGAGAGGTCACGTGCGTAGCTCTCCGTCTGATCTACAAAGGCGCGGGTTGCCGCGCTAGCCTGCTTGAATTCAAGCACTGCGATGCTCGATCCTGTTAGCAGGATCGGTCTGGGCGGCGTCCTCCCTCAAGTGGCAACTCGTACTCGAGAACCACGCTCCAGACACTGGTCTCAGGATTCGCTCGCAGGCATTCTTCGAGCGCGTCGCGAAGGATATCGATCTGCTCGCGCCATACATCCAGCTGAAGAGTCGCGGGCGGCATCCCGAGTTCGTGCTCGTGCTGCTGTTCGAGAGCCGAGATGATTGAGTCTTCGGACGCGCCCAGATAGGCAGAGACTGAACCGGCCCAGCCCGCTGTCCGCGCCATGTCCGCGAATCTAGGCAGCTCCTCGCTGCCGATCAAATCGGTCTTGTGTGACGGAGTTCACAGACGACCAGCCCCCGCGATCGGTCTCATACCAACTCCTGCTGGAAGGAGGAGGTCTTGAACACCTGTTGGGTAGTACTTGTAGCCAGAGGGCTGCATATCTGGCTCCCGCCCGAGATCTACCTCAACAGGAGATTCGCAGACGTTGAGTCAAAGCGCTGGAGGGAAACCTTGCGCATACCTGGCACGCCGCCTCCACTGACCGTTACCTCTCGCAGTCTCCATTTGGTGCGAGGCGTGTTCCCTGAGCCGTGGCGGGCATGCCCGATGTGGATTGGCCTGACCTGGAGCGCATCCAGCTATCCCCGTATGAGAACTCAGCTCATAGCGGCCGACGATCGCGAAGCCGCTCAGTGGCTCCGCAGGCGCACTCCGAGATCAATCAAGGTGATCGAACCTCGTCAACATCTATTCGAGCGGCGAGGAGCCCGAGACTTCTCGTAGGCGTCTTCCGAACGAAACGTGTCGCAGGGCATTAGGTGGATACGGATTTGCCACACCGTCGCCTCCCACCAACACTCGCTGGGCGACGGTTGCAGGCGGTGCTACCCTCACACCGCCGATGACCAGCGAGAACGACGCGAAGAGCGCCCTCGAGCGCGAGATCTATTGGGCCGAGGAGGCCACGACGCGCTCTCGGATGGACACTCCCGAGGTCCGCGACCTGCTCCATGACTTCGCGGCGCTCATGCGCGCCGACGAGAAGCAGGCGATCCCGCGCGGCGAGCCGAACCTCGCCTCCCGCTCGCGCTTCCGCCGGCAGGCGAAGGCGACGCAGTACCGCCTCTTCCGGCCGATCCGGCGGCGCAACGACCGGCTGCTCGCCGACCTCGGCGAGCTCACCGCGGCGCTCTCCGACCGGGTCCTCGCCCTCGAGGACGAGGTGCAACGACTGCGAGCGAAGCTCGGGGACGACGAGTGAGGATCGCCGTCGCCCACCCCCAGACGCCGTTCGTGCGCGGGGGTGCCGAGACGCACACCGATACGCTCGTCCGAGCGCTGCAGGAGGCCGGGCACGAGGCCGAGGAGGTCGTGGTCGCCGGCAAGTGGTACCCCGCGACCGAGCTCGTGCACCAGATGGCGGTCTGGCGCGCGCTCGACCTCGCCGAATCCAACGGCCTGCCGATCGACATGGTCATCGCGCTGAAGTTCCCCGCGTACCTCGTGCCGCACGAGCGCAAGGTGGTCTGGCTGATCCATCAGCACCGCAGCGCGTACGAGCTGTGGGACCATCCCGAGTTCGCCGACCTCTCCAAGCAGGTCGAGGGCCCGCAGGTGCGCGACATCGTCCAGCAGTCCGACCGGATCGCGCTCGGCGAGGCCAAGCGCATCTTCACGAACTCGCGCAACGTGCAGGACCGCCTGTGGAGCTCGCTGCGGCTGTCGAGCGACGTGCTCTACCACCCCTCGCCGATCGTCGAGGCACTCCTGCCGCGCGTGCCCGGCTCGTACGGCGATCACATCGTGTTCCCGAGCCGGCTCGAGGCGCTGAAGCGCCAATCGCTCGTCGTCGAGGCGATGCGCTACACGAAGACGCAGGTCCGGCTGGTCCTGGTCGGCGGGGGTCCCGACGAGCCCGCCCTGCGCGAGCAGATCGAGAAGCACGGCCTGCAGCACAAGATCGAGATCGCCGGCCGCGTGCCGGACGAGGAGCTGCACGAGCTGTACCTCGGCGCGCTCGGCGTGTACTACGGGCCGTTCGACGAGGACTACGGGTACGTGACGCTCGAGGGCTTCGCGGCGCATCGGCCGGTCGTCACGCTCACCGACGCCGGCGGGCCGCTCGAGTTCGTGACCGACGGCGAGACCGGCCTGGTCACCCCGCCCGAGCCCGAGGCGATCGCCCACGCGTTCGACGTCCTGTTCTCGAACCGCCCGAAGGCGAAGAAGATGGGTGAGGCCGGCAACGAGAAGCTCCGCGCGACGGTCCCCGGCTGGCCCGAGGTCGTCGCGCGGCTGACGGAGTAGACGCGCGCGTGGGCAACCCCGTCCTCGGCGCCGCCCGCCGCGTGTTCCGGTGGGACCACCAGATGGATCCTCGCATCGCCTGGGTCTCGCCGATGCCGCCGGCCCGCAGCGGGATCGCGAGCTACTCGAAGGCGGTGCTCGCCGGCCTCGAGCGGATCGGCTACCTGCGCAAGCACAAGCTCGAGCCGGTCTGGCCGGTCAAGCAGAAGCACTCGGCGACGATCCCGTGGCACACGATGGCCGTGTACCACCTCGGCAACAACGTGGAGTTCCACGGCGACATCTACGACCTCGCGATCCGGGTGCCCGGGCTGCTCGTGATCCACGACCTGGCGCTCGACGACTTCGTGCAGGGGATGATCGCGACCGGTCACCCGTTCGGCTATCCGGCGCTCCGCGAGGGGCTGCTGAACGCCGGGAAGCTGGCCGGCTTCGACGACGCCGAACGCAACGAGCCGCTCCGCATCCCGTTCATCGCCCACGCCGCCCGCCACGCGCGCGGGATCGTGGCGCATTCGCCGTTCGTCGAGCGCTACCTGCGCGCGTTCGGCTGCCGGACGCCCGTCTTCGTCGCGCCGCACCCGGTGGTCGAGCGCGACGAGGACGTCCGGGCCGCCGAACGTCGAGCGCCGGTGCTCCGAGGATCGCTCGAGACGATGGGTATGCGGACGCTCGTCGGCGTGTTCGGCGACCAGAACGCGGCCAAGCTGATCGACGTCGTGCTCGGCGCCGTCGCCCGGCTGCCGGAGGAAGTGCACATCGTTCTCGTGGGGCGGCGGATCCCCGGGATACGAGCTCGAGCCGGTGGTGCGTGCGAGCGGGCTCGGCGGTCGGGTGAGCGTCCACGCCGACGTCTCGGACGAGGACTTCCTCACCTGGATGTGCGCCGCCGACATCGCGATCGATCTCCGCTTCCCGCACCGCGGAGAGGTGAGCGGATCGCTCGCTCGCTCGATGCAGTGCGGCCGGCCGACGATCGTGTCGGCGACCGGGACCTACCTCGATCTGCGGGACGACATCGTCGTCCACGTGCCGCCCGGGCGGCTCGAGCCGGAGGAGCTCGCCGTCACGCTTCGGGAGCTCGTCGACGACCCCGAACGCCGCCGGCAGATCGGCGATGCCGCCCGCGACTCGATGACCGAGCTCGCGCGCTCCGAGGCGACCGCGCATGTGTACGCGGAGGCGATCGACGCCACGCTCGCGCTGCTGCTCGATCCAGCCCGTCGGGCGCTCGCCAGGTGGGGCGGCGCGCTCGTAGACCTGGGAGTGACCGAGGGCGACCTGGCCGAGGGGTACGGCCTCTCGTACGCGCGCGCGCTCGAGGAGTTCCGCCCGCCCGCGTAGGATGCGAGGACTCACCCGACGGCGGTCAGTTTGAGCGGTTCTTCCACACCGGTTCCGGGCGGCGGCGGTCCTGCCCGGTAGCGGATCCCGTCGGGACGGCGCCACGCGATCTCACCTCCCGGCTCGCGCTCGATGCGCCAGCCGTGCTCGTGGACCAGCCGGTGGTGGAACGAGCAGATCAGCACGAGGTTGACGAGGTCGGTTCGCCCGCCGTTCCGCCACCACACGATGTGATGGGCCTCGGTGAACCGTCGAACGCCGCATCCGGGGAACCGGCACCCACGATCGCGGTACCGCACCTGCCGCAGCATCGCCGGAGACGGCTCCCGCGTCATCCGCCCGAACCGAACGGCGGTGCTGGTCCGGTCCTCGAGCACGGCCTGAAGCCTGCTCGTGCACAGGAGGCGGCGAACGGTCTCGGGATGTACCGGCGGACCGTCCTCGACCTCGCAGCCGCCGGTCCCCTGAAGCAGGCTCTCGAGCGGCGCGTGGACCACGACCGTTGCCCGGTCCGGATCTGGGTCCTCGGAGAGCCGAGCGCCGCAGAGCGCGACCAACGCGTCCGCCCTGCGAGCCTCGGCGAAGTCCGAGTCGTCCTCGCCCGGCATCACCGGGACCGTCCGTGCCAGCCGCTCGATCGCTCGCGCGACCACGGCGCCATCGGCGGCAGGCAGGTCCGCCTGCAACCCGAAACGGCGCCCGTCGTCGTAGTACCACCACGCCACGGATCGGTCGCGCTCGGCCTCGAGGAGCTCCGCGCGAGAGGTTCGAGCCTCGATGTCACCGCGCCGTCGAACGCTTGCGCACGATACGTCGCCGGCCCACGACAGCAGGCGAGCTTCGTCATCTGGCGTGGCGAAGCGGGTGAGCTCCACGACCTTGTCGATCCCGATCTCCCCTGTAGCGAGTGCCTCGGAGATCAGCGGGAGCTCCTCGAGCTTGCGGGAGGCGGCGATCCAGCGATACGCCTTCCAGCTCGAGAGGCCGTAGCGCATCGAGAGCCAGTGAGCGGTGTCGCGCGCGCCGGAGTCTCGCCACGCCTCCCGGCGGTCGATCTCGACGATCAGTCGCAGTAGATCGCGATGCGCGTGACCGATCCGCTCGTGCGCGGAATCGGCGGCGTCGATGAGGTGTTCGAACATGCGTTCGATGCTAGCGAACGCAGGACCCGGCCGCAGTGAACTGGGTCACACCTGAAGCGAAGTTCGAGAACGCGGGAGACCGCACACAACCTCCATGGTCCCGAACAGGCACGTTGCTAGACTCGCGAGACCTCCTGGCCGAACCCTGAACAGGACGTTCCCACACCCATGAGCACCGCCGTCCAGATCGTCGAGCGCACCTCCGAGCCGCCGCGTCTGCGGGTCGGCGAGCGCTTGCGCGTGCTCCGCGCGCACCGGGAGATCCTCGCGAACCTCGTCCGCAAGGAGCTGAAGGTCAAGTACGCGGCCTCGGTGCTCGGCGCCATCTGGTCGCTGCTGAACCCGCTCGTCTACCTCGCCGTGTTCACGTTCGTGGCGAAGGTCCTCGGCGCCGGGATCCCGGACTACCCCGTCTACCTGCTCTCGGGGCTCCTCGCGTGGAACCTGTTCAGCGCGGCGCTCACCGGCGGCTCGAGTTCCGTCCTGGACAACGCGAACCTCGTGAAGAAGGTCGCGTTCCCTCGCGAGATCCTGCCGCTCTCGATCTTCGGCGTCGCGCTCGTGGACTTCGCGCTCCAGTCCGTCGTCCTCTTCCTCTACCTCCTGGTCTCCGGATACGGATTCCACTGGCCCGAGCTCGCGCTCTGGCCGCTCGCGTTCGTCACGCTCGTCGTGCTCTCGGTCGCCCTCTCGTTCTGGCTGGCGGCGGGCAACGTCCGGTACCGCGACGTCGGCCACCTGCTGAACATCGGGCTGCTCGTCTGGTTCTGGGCGACGCCGATCGTCTACGCCGGGTACCAGGTGCAGCAGCTCGCAGACGGCGGCACCGGCACGTTCCTGGGGATCAACCGCTTCGCCCTGTACCTGTTGAACCCGCTCGTCTCGGTCGTCGCCGGGTTCCAGCGCGCGCTCTACGGTGAGGTGACGCCCGAGGGCTCGGCGACGCCGGTGCTGTTCGACGTGAGCCTCGGCTGGCTCGCCGGCGTCCTGGCGCTCGTCCTCGTCGTGAGCCTGGTCGCGCTGCGACTCGCCTGGGGCTACTTCTTCAACCGATCGGGCGACTTCGCGGAGGAGCTGTGACCGCCGCCGCGATCGAGGTGCACGAGCTCTCCAAACGCTTCCGCGTGTTCAAAGAGAAGCCGACCTCGATCAAGCAGCGCCTGCTCACGGCGCACACGCGCGCCGAGGACCTGTGGGCGCTGCGCGACATCGACCTCGACGTCGGCGAGGGCTCGACCTTCGGCCTGATCGGCCACAACGGTTCGGGCAAGACCACGCTGCTGAAGTGCGTTGCCGGCATCCTTCGCCCGACGAGCGGCCGGGTCACGCAGCGCGGACGTCTGGCCGCGCTGCTGGAGCTCGGCGCCGGGTTCCATCCCGAGCTGACCGGCCGCGAGAACGTCTACCTGAACGCCGCCTTCCTCGGCCTGTCGCGCAAGGAGACCGACCGCGCCTACGACGAGATCGTCGCGTTCGCCGAGCTCGAGGACTTCATGGACAACCAGGTGAAGTTCTACTCCTCGGGCATGCTCGTGCGCCTGGGGTTCGCGGTGGCCGTGCACGTCGACCCCGAGGTGCTGCTGATCGACGAGGTGCTCGCCGTCGGCGACGAGGCGTTCCAGGCCAAGTGCATCGAGCGGGTGCGCGCGTTCCAGCGCGAGGGCCGGACGATCGTGCTCGTCACCCACGCGCTCGACACCGTGATCGAGATCTGCGACCGCGCGGCGATGCTCGACCACGGCCGGCTCCACGCGATCGGCATGCCGAGCGAGGTCGTGCGCGAGATGCGCTACGTGCTGCTCGGCGTGACCGACCCGGGCTTCGTGCCCGAGGAGGGCACGCGGGAGGCCGAGATCGCCGAGGTCCAGATCGTCCGGCCGAACGGCAAGAGCGAGGGCGCGATCCTGCGAGGGGATCCGCTCACGATCCTCGTCGACGTCCGGCAGAACGAGCCCGTCGACGACCTCGACGTCGACTTCGCGGTGCTGGACGGCGGGACGAACCACGCGGTGCTCGACGCTCGGACGTCACGGGAAGGGATCGACCTCGGCCGCTTCGACAAGAAGCGCATCCGGTTCACGATCCCGGCGTTCCCGTACGAGCCGAGGAAGTACTGGGTCACCGTCGGCCTGTCGAACCGCACGAGCGGCCACCTGTACCACGTGCAGACGCAGCGGTACCTGTTCGAGGTGATCGACGCGCCTCGGGTCCAGGAGATCGTCGAGGTGCCGGTCGCCGTGGAGGTCGAGGACCTGTGACCGCGACCGAGGAGAGCACGCCCCGAGGAGCCGAACGGAAAGGACCCCCCACGATGCTGATCGCGATGATCCTGCTGTCCGTCGGCCTGGCGGCCGTCGCGCAACTCGCCCTGAAGGCCGGGATGAACGGCGTGAACGACGAGCTCGCGCCGGCGACGTTCTCGCTGAACGGCCCGTCGCTGAAGGCACTGGTGATCCAGCCGTTCGTGTGGGGCGGCCTGGTCCTGTTCGGGCTCTCGGCGATCGTGTGGCTCGTCGTGCTCTCTCGCGCGTCGCTCTCGTTCGCCTACCCGTTCGCGGCGCTCACGTACGTGATGATCCTGCTGTTCGACCACTTCGTCCTCGAGGAACAGGTGCCGGCGCTCCGGTGGGCGGGCGTGGCGTTCATCGGGATGGGGATCTTCCTCATCTCCAGGACGCCGCACACGTAGGCCTCGTGCCCGATCTCGCGGTCGTCGTCGTCAACCACAACGCCGGGGCGTACCTGTCGCGGTGCCTCGCGTCGGTGCTCGCGAACGCGGGGGACGCCGAGGTCGAGGTCGTCGTCGTCGACAACGCGTCGAGCGACGGGAGTGCCGCCGAGGCGCGCGACGCCTTCCCGAGCGGTCGAGGTCATCGAGACCGGCACGAACCGAGGGTTCGCGGCCGGGGTGAACGTCGGGATCGGCGCCACGACGGCGCCGTTCGTCCTGGTGCTGAACCCCGACACCGAGATCTGGGAGGGGACGCTCGAGCGGTTCGTGAAGCTCGCCGGCGAGCGACCGCGCGCCGGTGCGATCGGCCCGATGATCCGGAACGCCGACGGCTCGGTGTATCCGAGCGGCCGTGTGGTGCCCGGCACCGGCGTGGCGGTGGGACACGCGCTGCTCGGGCCCTTCTGGGACGCGAACCCGTTCTCGCAGCGGTACCGGATGGACGGATGGGACCGTTCGACCGAGCGCGAGGTCGACTGGATCTCGGGCTCGGCGTTCCTCGTCCGCCGCCAGGCGCTCGAGGAGGTCGGCCCGCTCGACGAGCGGTTCTTCCTGTACGCGGAGGAGGTCGACCTGTTCAAGCGCCTGCGCGAGGCCGGATGGCAGGTCCTGTTCACGCCCGAGCTCGAGGTCCTGCACGAAGGCGGTGTCTCGACCGGCCGCTCTCGGCGGATGCACCTGATCCATTCGACGAGCGTCTACCGGTACTTCGAGAAGCATCACGCGCAGGGGTGGCGACGGGTGCTGCTGCCGGTCGCGTGGGCGGTGCTCCGGATCCGCGCCGAGGTGGTCTCGCTCGCGGACCGGCTCCGAGCGCGAGCGCGATGAAGGCCGTCGTCCTCGTCGGCGGCGAGGGGACCCGCCTGCGGCCCCTCACCGACACGATGCCGAAGCCGCTCGTGCCGCTCGTCGACCGCCCCATCCTCGATCACGTCCTGGACCACCTCGCCCGTCACGGCGTGCGCGAGGTCGTGCTCTCGAGCGCGTACCTCGAGGAGAAGTTCCGGGACTTCCTCGGCCGGCGACGGGAGCCGACGATCACCTGGATCACCGAGTCCGAGCCGCTCGGCACCGGGGGAGCGATCGTGCACGCGCTCGGCGCCCTCGGCACCGACGAACCCTTCCTCGCGCTGAACGGCGACATCCTCACCGATCTCGACCTCACGGCGCTGGTCGCCCGCCATCGCGAGCGCGAGGCGACGCGCGACGATCGCGTTGCACCACGTCGAGGACGCGCGTCCGTTCGGGCTGGTCGTCACCGAGTCGGACGGGCGGGTGCTCGAGTTCCGGGAGAAGCCCGCGGACGCCGTTCCGGGCGACGTGAACGCGGGGACCTACGTGCTCGAGCCGTCGGCCCTCGAGGGCTGGGCCTCCGGCGAGAACGTGTCGATCGAGCGCGAGATCTTCCCGAGGCTCATCGCCGACGGTCGCGCGCTGTACGGGTTCGCGAACGACGCGTACTGGATCGACCTCGGCACGCCCGAGCAGTACCTGCAGGCGTCCTTCGACCTGCTCGACCACCTCGTGGGTGGGGCGGACGCGTACGAGGCGCCGTATCTCGAGAGCTCCGGCGCGGACCCGACCGGGATCGTCGGCAGCCACGTCGTCGCCCGCCCCGGCTCATCCGTCGCCGCGACCGCGGTCGTGGAGGAGAGCGTGCTGCTGGAGGGAGCGATCGTCGATGCGTCGGCCGTCGTGCGCCGTTCGATCCTCGGGCCGAACGCCCACGTCCGAGAGCACGCCCGCGTCACCGATTCCGTGCTCGGCCAGGACGCGCGGGTGGAGGCCGGAGCCGGGGTGCACGGCGCCAGGGTCTCGGCGGGGGAGCGGATCTCGGGGCCGTGACCCGGGCCTGCCGAGAGGGCTGTGGTACGGTGCTGCCTCGCCCGCGAACGAACTCCCTGATGTGATGCGCAAAGCCCTCATCCTCGTCTCACTCCTGGCCCTGGCCGTCGGCGCGTTCCCTGCGAACGCCGCTCCGAAGGCGGATGCCCGGGGGCCGAACAAGCAGTTCCACCTGTTCGGCGGGGGCTGGGGACACGGGCTCGGGATGTCGCAGTGGGGCGCGTACGGGCTCGCGAGGGACGGATGGGGCCCTCCAAGATCCTCCGGCACTACTACTCGGGGACGCGCGTGGCCCGCACCCACGCCCCGAGGCACCTGCGGATCGGGCTCGTGCAGGGCAGGGACGCGATCCGCCTGGAGGCCGAGAGCGGGGCCGTCGAGCTTCGACTCGGCGACGCGCGGAACGGCAACGTGGTCGCGAGGATCCCGTCCGGCGAGACATGGAGGGTTCGGGCGACGGGCGACCGCTACCGGATCGTCGACGCGTCGGGGAGCCTCGTCGACGTCACGGGCGGTCCGAGCAACCAGCTGTTCGTCGTGTACGAGTCGGCCGGCTCGCGCGTCCGGGTTCCCGAGGCCGGGCACGCGTACAACCGCGGCTCGATCGAGTTCGACCTGTACGCCTGCACGAACGACGACTGTGCGATGCGGCTCGTCCTCACGGTCGCGCCGCAGGGGTACCTCTACGGCCTCGCCGAGGTGCCGAGCTCCTGGCCGGCGGCCGCGCTGCGGGCGCAGGCGATCGCGGCACGGAGCTACGCCTTCCGGAAGGCGGCGAACTCGCAGCACCGCCCGGTGTGCGACTGCGCGCTGTACGCGAGCTCGTTCGACCAGGTCTACGCGGGCTGGGACAAGGAGGGCGGGCTCGACGGCCGGCGGTGGGTCTCGGCGGTGGACGACACGCTCGACCAGGTCGTGCTCGACGGCGGCGAGACGATCCAGGCCTTCTACATGTCCTCCTCCGGCGGGCTACACCGAGAACAACGAGAACGTCTGGGGCGGCACGCCGATCTCGTACCTCCGCGGGGTCTGCGACCCCGGCGACTACACGACGGCGAACCCGAACGCCGTCTGGGAGGAGACCCTCACCGCCGGCCAGGTCACGAGGGATCTCGGGCTGGGGATCGGCAGCGTCACCCGCTTCGCGAACGTGGAGCGCGGCGTCTCGGGCCGGATCCTCACGGTCACGGTGATCGGCGCGAACGGCCAGTCCTCGATCAGCGGGAACACGCTGCAGTCGGCGCTCGGCCTGAACGACGACCGCGTCTGGATCGACGCGGACCGCCGCGTCGTCGGGTCGATCCGCGCGAAGTACGACGGCCTCGGATGTTCACCGGGCCTGCCGATGTCCCGCCAGGTCTCGGTCGCCGGCGGGACGCGCCAGACGTTCGAGAGGTCGACGATCTTCCACTCCGCCGGCGCAGGGGCGCACGAGCTCCGCGGGCCCGTGCTCGAGCACTACCTCCGCCGGGGCGGGCCGGCCGGCAACCTCGGCTTCCCGACCTCCGACGTGCGCAGGATGCCGAACGGCAACGTCCGCGCGAGCTTCGAGCACGGCGTGATCACCTGCGAGCCGGACGGCTCGTGCCGGACCGGCTGACCGCCGACCCTACGCCGCGTTCGGCTCCGGCGCGTTCGAGGTGCCGCGGTACGCCTCGATGAACGCGTTCGCCAGCGTCGCGGCGTCGGCCGCGCCGATCGTCGCGGGGCACTCCCAGAGCTTGTTCCAAGCGGTGATGGCGAGGGACGTGCCCTCGTTCAGGTTCGGATACGGCGCGACGAGCACCTTGTCCTGTTGCTCCGCGATCGACGAGAGCCGGGTGACGACGTCCTCACCCAGCGCCTCGGGCCCGTCCGCCCGGTAGTACAGGATCACGTATCCGTGCTCGAGGTTGTGGACGGCGTTCTCCTCCCGGATCGGCTCGGTGTGCACCGGCGGGTCGTTCGGGAGCGGCGACGGGTCGTGGGCGCCCGAGGTTGCGGGCCGGTCGGTGTACCCGGCCGACTGACCGGCGGAGAGGTGCTGTCCGCCCGGGGCGTCGGCGACCGGCGTCTGGACCTCGCCGCACCCGGCCGCCTGGGCGATCTCCTGCGCCTCGGCCGAGATCTCGCCCGGCGAGGCCACGTTCAGGACGAGGTACGCGCCGACGCCCACGACCGTCGCGATCCCCACGGCCCACACCAGACGGCGGCGGCGCTCGCCGCGCGCGATCTGCTTGCGGACGGCCTCGCGCTCGGCGCGCGCGAGCTCCTTCTTCTCGGCGCGTGATCGCTGCTGGCCGGCGGAGGTCGGCGATGGGCGTTGCGAGCGGGTCACCGGCCGAGGTGCGGCCGCCGTCTTCGCGGACGGCGCGTCGGCGGTCTGCGATCCGGTCGCGTCGCTGCTCCACGGTCCCGGTGCCCGCGCCCTGCGAGGGGCGGTTCCTCGGCCGGCTCGGCTTGCGCCGCTTCTTCGCCATCACGTCCTCTTCGTCGGTGGATCGTTCGATCGATCGGTCAGAACTGGACCCCGGCCTCGGGCGCGGTGCCTCGGTACGGACGCTGCCCGAACGGCGGCGCCGCGTACTGTGAGGTGAAGCCGAACGCCGCAGCGAGGTTCACGCTCGCACACGTCTGGACGTGGTGCCACGAGACGAGCGCCATCTCGTTGCCGCCGGGCAGCCTGCCGGCCGCCCCCTGATCCGGATAGTCGTAGGGCGCGACGATCACGCGTGCGCCCGGGCCGCCGTCCGCGTAGAACTCGCGGAGCCGGTCGAGCTCCTCACCCGAGGCGTCGGGCGAGTACCAGACGACCGCCGCGCCGTGCTCGAGCGAGTGGATCACGCGCTCGATCGGCGGAGGGGTGTCGTACACGCCCGCTCCCCACGTGATCTCGTTGTGGGGGCCGGACGCCGGCGGTACCGACGGGTAGGTGGACAGGGGGGGCGCCACGGCCGCGTCGACGTGCGCGCGATCCTGGTCCTCCGGGTCGTAGGGGCCGACGTCCTCGACGGGCCCGCACCCCGCCGTCTCCCGTGCCTGCGCGGCGGCGGAGAGCAGCTCGCCGGGCGTGGCCTGCACCGGCTGCGGCCGCAGGAACCAGGCCACCGCGAGCCCGACGGCGACGAACAGGAGCACGAAGCCGACGACGCGGCGCGTGCGCCGCGAACGGGCCATCTTCCGCTGGAGCTCGGCGCGCTCGCGCCGTGCCTGCTCCTTGCGCTCGGCCTTCGTCGGTCGTTGGTTGGAGGTGGTGTTCGCCATGACATCCGGGCCGCCCAGGGTCCGGGCGGCTCCCCAGGATAAGCGAGGTCGCGCGGAAACGGCCGCCTGCTTGCTCCCGCTCCTTGCTTCGGACCGGGGTCCTTCCTATGCTCCGGACGCCTTCCCCGTGGGGCGGGACCGTGCGCCCGCCGGTCCGGAAAGGGGGAGGCGTGTCGGATACCGAAACCGACAACGTGGTACGGGTGGGGTCGGCGCCCCCCGGTGGTCTGGACGGGTTCTTCAAGATCACCGAACGAGGCTCGACCGTTCGGATCGAGATCGTGGCCGGGATCACGACCTGGCTCACGATGGCCTACATCCTGTTCGTGAACCCCGCGATCCTGGGGTTCGCCGGCGTCCCCGACCTCGAGCCCCTCGGGCTCCCGTTCGGACAGGTCCTGACGGTCACGGCGCTCACGGCCGGGGTGATGACGATCCTCATGGGGGTCGTCGCGAACTACCCGTTCGCGCTCGCCGCCGGCCTCGGGCTGAACGCGTTCGTCGCGTTCACACTGGTGGCCGGCAACGGCCTGTCGTTCCCGCAGGCGATGGGCGTGATCGTCGTCGAGGGGATCCTCATCACGATCCTCGTCCTCACCGGGGTTCGCGAGATGATCCTGCACGCGATCCCGATGGACCTGAAGCGCGCGATCGGGATCGGCATCGGGGCGTTCATCACGCTGATCGGCCTCGTGAACGCCGGCGTGGTCACGAACCAGGGGGCCACGCCGCTCTCGCTCGCGGGTGAGCTCACGACGTGGCCGATCCTCGTGTTCGTCGTCGGCCTCGCGATCATGGCGGCCCTCGTCGCTCGGAAGGTCAAGGGTGCGTTGCTGATCGGGATCTTGGCCTCGACCGTGCTCGCGATCGTCATCAACGAGCTGAAGGACGGAACGATCTGGGCGAACGGCATCGCCGCGATCCCCAGCGGGATCACCGCGACGCCGGACTTCGGGTTGGTCGGCGAGTTCTCGTTCGACTTCGTCTCGGCGCTCGGGACGGCGACGGCGATCGCCGCCGTGATCTCGGTGATGCTGTCGGACTTCTTCGACACGATGGGGACCGTGATCGGTCTCGGCGGCGAGGCGAAGATGCTGGACAAGGACGGCCGGCTGCCGCGTGTCAACCGCGTGCTCCTCGTCGACTCGCTGGCGGCCGCGGCGGGCGGCGCCGCGTCGGCGTCGTCGAACACCACCTACATCGAGAGCGCCTCGGGCATCGCCGAGGGCGGCCGGACCGGCCTGACCGCGGTCGTCGTCGGCGTGCTGTTCCTCGGCGCGATGTTCTTCTCGCCGCTCGCGGGCGTGATCCCGCCCGAGGCGACGGCGCCGGCACTCGTGCTCGTCGGCTACTTCATGATGGTGATGGTCAAGGACATCTCGTGGGGCGACCCCGGGATCGGGATCCCGGCGCTCCTCACGATCCTGGTCATGCCCTTCACGTACAGCATCACGAACGGCGTGGGTGCGGGGTTCCTCTCCTACGTCGTGATCGCGGTCCTGCGCGGCCGGTGGAGGGACGTGCATCCGCTGCTGTACATCGTGGCCGGGATCTTCGCCTGGTACTTCGTGCACGGGGTCCTGTAAGGCCGAGAGGCGTGGGGATCGGGCCGGGCCGCCGCGCGGGCGGCCCGGCCCGATCACTCGCTCCGCAGATGCTCGGACAGGTCGATCGCGGGCCTCGCCTGCACGGTTCCCTCCGGCATCGGGCCGGCCGCGACCGTGCCGAGCGCGAACCACTCCTCCTGCATCCCGAGCGCAGCTCGCGTCTCCTCCTGACAGAACAACGTCGACGAGATCCAGCACGACGCGACGCCCTGCGCGTGCAGCGCGAGCAGGAGGTTCTGGATCGCGGCGCCGCCCGAGAGCAGGAACATCTCCTGCTCGGCGTGGGCACGCTCGGCGTCCGGGTACGGGTGTGCGCCGGCGAACCGCACCCAGGGCACGATCAGGACGGGCGCGGCGCCGAGGACCGCGTCGCTCCTCGCGATCCGGCGCTCGATCGTGTCCTCGGGGGTTCCGTCGCCCCGCAGATCGGCCCGCCACGCCGCCGCGATCGCGCCGAGCAGCCGGCGTTTGGCGGCCGGCGACCAGAGCGCGGTGAACGACCACGGCCGCGTGTGGTGCGGCGCCGGGGCCGTGCATGCCGCGCGCACCGCCTCCTCGACGACCTCGCGGGCGACGTCGCCGGCTCCGAACGAGCGGATCGTCCTGCGCTCCGAGATCGACAGGAGCGGCGAGGCCGGGAACAGGTCCTCCTCGGGGGGCCGGACGATCTCGGCGGCGGCGCGACGGCCGCGCGAGGGCCTCGACGCCGCGGACCAGCGCGGCCGGGACGCGATCGGCCTTGCCCATCACGAGCCCGCTCGCCGCGGCCACCTCGTCGGCGAGCGCGACCACGGTCGCCTCGAGCTCGCGCCCGTGGTGGTCCACGGTGCCGCGCAGGTCCACGAGCGCCGGGAGCCCCGCGCATCCGATCGCGACGTTCACCACGCCGCGACGCCAGGGGCGGCCGAACGTGTCCGTGACGACGACGGCGAGCCGCGCGCCGAGCCGTTCCGAGAGCGACGCTCGGATGCGCTCGGCCGACGCGTCCGGGTCCTCGGGCAGCAGGGTCAGGAACCCCGCCTCCACGTTCGAGGCGTCGACGCCCGCGTTGGCGCACACGAGCCCGTGACGCGTCTGCGCGATCACGAGGTCGCCTCGACGTGCGACGATCCGCCGCGCCTCGCGTGCGACCCATGCCGCGCGACCGTCGCCCTCGGGGACGACGCGACCCTCGGCCTTCGAGACGACCTTCTGCGTCACCGCCACGACGTCGCCGTCGCGGACGTCGAGCCCCGCGAGCCCTTGGGCGAGGAGTGCGCCGAGGTCGTCGCCGGGGCGCACCTCGGGCACGCCCTCGATCGGATGGACCTCGACGGGGGACCGGCTCACGCGACCAGGTCGAGCGCGAAGCGGGCGAGCGCCTCCGCCCGCCGGTCGTCGGTCATGACCGTCTCGGTCACCCCCACGCGGATGCCCGTCGTCGCGATCCGGTTCGAGAGCGCGCGGTCGACCTCGTCGATCACCCACGCGCCGAGCAGGCCGCGGTAGGTCTCGGCCGCGCCCGCCGCGGTGACCTCGACCCCGGCGACGGGCATCAGCTTGTCGGCCATCCCGGAGAGCGGCGCGCCGCCGACGATGCCGCTCACGCCGACCACGTCCGAGCGACGGGCGGCGACCGCCTCCCGCAGCCCGGGGACCGCGAGGATCGGAGCGATCGAGGCGACGGGGTTCGACGGGCAGACGATCACGACGTCGGCGTCCGCGAGAGCCTCGAGCGTGCCCGGCGCCGCACGTGCCTGCTTCGGCGCCCTCGTACCGGACCGCCTTCACCTCGTCGCGAGCGCCTCGCCGGACCCAGTACTCCTGGAAGTGCAGGTCGAGCTCGCGTCCCTCGGCCACGACGTCGATCCGGGTGGTGACCGGGTCGTCGCTCATCGGCAGCAGCCGCGCAGCAACGCCGAACCGCGCGGCGACCTCGCCGGTCACCTCGGTCAACGTCGCGCCGGACGCGAGCCGGTTCGAGCGGAACAGGTGGGTCGCGAGGTCGAGATCGCCGAGGTTGAACCAGGCCATGTCGGGGTCGAAGGACCGGAGCTCCTCGGTCGCGCGGAAGGTCTCGTCCCGCCGTCCCCATCCGCGCTCTCGGTCGAACGCGTCCCCCAGCCAGTAGGTGACCGAGTCCAGATCGGGCGAGACGTGGAGCCCGTGCATCTGGATGTCGTCCGCGGTGTTCACGATCACCGTGACGTCCGCGGGCGGCACGGCGCGGACCAGCCCGCGGAGGAACTTCCCCGCGCCGATCCCACCGGCGAGCGCCGTGACCCGCATGTCGCGTCAGTCTGGGCGCTCCGTCGAGCGCGGTGCAACCGGAGCCCGGTGATACGCTCCGCCCGGCATGCGCCCGTCGCTCGAGCACGCCACCGCCCGCGCCGTCGCCCGGGCGGGGAGCGGCAAGACCCTGTCCGTCGACGAGGTGGCGGCGCTGCTGCAGGCGCGCGGCGACCGACTGCTCGAACTCATGCGGGTCGCGTCCCGTCTGCGTGCGCTCGGTCACGGGACGACGGTCACCTACTCGCGCAAGGTCTTCATCCCGCTCACGATGCTGTGTCGGGACCACTGTCACTACTGCACGTTCGCCAAGCCCCCGGCCAAGCTCGATCGCCCGTTCCTGTTGCCCGAGGAGGTCGTGGCGATCGCCGAGGCCGGCCGGCGGCTCGGGTGCAAGGAGGCGCTGTTCACCCTCGGCGACCGGCCCGAGGAACGCTACGAGGCCGCGCGCACGTGGCTCGAGGAGCGCGGGTATCGCCTCGACGCTCGACTACCTGCGCGCGGTCGCGATCCGGGTGATCGAGGAGACCGGCCTGCTGCCGCACCTGAACCCGGGCGTGATGTCGTACGAGGAGCTCGCGCGGCTCAAGCAGGTCGCCCCGTCGATGGGCCTGATGCTCGAGACCTCGTCAACGCGGCTGTCCGAGCGCGGCGGGCCCCACTTCGGCTCGCCGGACAAGCTCCCGGCGGTCCGGATCCGGACGATCGAGGACGCGGGACGGCTCGCGATCCCGTTCACGACCGGCATCCTCGTCGGGATCGGGGAGACGCCGCTCGAGCGCGCCGAGTCGCTGCTCGCGCTCCGAGAGATCCATCGCCGGTACCGCCACGTCCAGGAGGTCATCGTCCAGAACTTCCGCGCCAAACCCGGGACCGCGATGCACGACGCCCCGGAGCCCTCCGACGAGGAGTTCCTCGCCGCGGTCGCGACGGCGCGCGTCGTGCTCGGCCCTCGGATGCACGTGCAGGCGCCGCCGAACCTGTCCGATCCCGGGCAGCAGGCGCGCCTCCTCGACGCCGGGATCGACGACTGGGGCGGCGTCTCCCCGCTCACGCCCGATCACGTGAACCCCGAGCGGCCCTGGCCGGCGCTCGACGTGCTCGCCGCCCGGACGGCCGAACGCGGCCTCGAGCTCCGCGAGCGGCTCACGATCTACCCGGAGTTCGCGCTGGCGCCCGACCCGTTCCTCGCCGGCAAGATGCGGGCGCCGGTCGCCGCGCTCATGGGACCGGACGGCCTCGCCGGTCGCCGGCCGGTCGCCGGCGCCGATCCCGTGGCAGGACCCGGAGGTCGCCTGGAAGCCGAGGACGACCGAGCTCACGTTCGCGAAGGGCCGAGGGCGCGGGGCCTTCGAGCAGACGCCGAGGTCGTCTACGGGGAGACCGAGGTCCCGGACGTCACGCGCGCCTGGCATGCGGAGCGGGTCGCCCCCGAACGGCTCGACCGACAGGTCCGGTCCGCCCTGCATCGGGCCGAGCGCCACGAGCCGATCACCGACGACGAGGCGCTCGCGCTGTTCCGGACCGAGGGGGCCGCCCTCGAGGCGCTCTGCGAGGTGGCGGACGGCCTGCGCCGAGAGGCCGTCGGCGACGAGGTCACGTACGTCGTCAACCGCAACATCAACTTCACGAACGTGTGCTACGTCGGGTGCCGGTTCTGCGCGTTCGCCCAGCGCGAGGTCGACGCCGAGTCCTACACGCTCACGCTGGCCGAGATCGCCGATCGGGTGCGCGAGGCGGTCGCGTGGGGGTGTACCGAGGTGTGCATGCAGGGCGGGATCCACCCGGATCTGCCAGGGAGCTTCTACTTCGACCTGCTCGACGCCGTCCGGTCCGCGTCCCCGGATATCCACATCCATGCGTTCAGCCCGATGGAGGTCCTGACGGGCGCGAGCAAGCTCGGGATCTCGTTCGAGGAGTTCCTGCAGGAGTGTCGTGCCCACGGACTCGGCACGATCCCGGGGACGGCCGCCGAGATCTTGGACGACGACGTGCGGTGGGTGCTCACGAAGGGCAAACTCCCGGCCGACACATGGGAAGCGGATCGTGCGCACCGCCCACACGCTGGGCATCCGCAGCTCGTCGACGATCATGTTCGGGCACGTCGACGCGCCGCCGCACTGGGTTTTCCACATCCGGCGCATCGCGCGCATCCAACGCGAGACGGGTGGATTCACCGAGTTCGTGCCGCTCCCGTTCGTCCATCAGAACGCGCCGATCTACCTCGCGGGCAAGGCGCGACCGGGGCCGACGTTCGATGAGAACCGACGGATGCATGCCGTCGCGCGCATCCTGCTCGACGGAGTTATCCACAACGTTCAGGTGTCCTGGGTCAAGATGGGTGTGGAGGCGTGTCAGACGATCCTGAACGGCGGCGCGAACGACTTCGGCGGCACGTTGATGGAGGAAACCATCAGCAGGATGGCGGGGGCAACCTGGGGGATACGCATGGAGCCGACGCAGATCCGCGAAGCGATCACGGCGATCGGCCGGGTGCCGGTCGAACGCAGCACCACGTACGAACGTTTGCAGCGCAAGGCGAACGACGGACCATCGGAGCGCGTCGACCTGATCGAGATCCGCGAACGCTCGTGCCGGAACCCGCTGATCGGCGAGTTCCGTCTATCTGATTGACCAAAGCGGTCAATCAGATAGACCGTGAGATTTCTCCGCTCACCCTCTTGCACCTGGGCGTTGACGTGTATTGCATTGCCTTGGGGACGTATGTGGAGGTGCAACCGGATCTCGAGTTCCCTCTTGTCAAAGGGGGGGCAGATGGCTCAGAATCACACGCGTGTGATTCTGGGGGGAGCGCAGGGTGCATCACTACATCCCGTGGCAAGAGCGGTCGCGATGCCGGCAACACGATCCCGAGATCTTCTTCCCCGAGAAGGGAGGGTCATCGAGGGAGGCGAAGCGGATCTGCTCGGATTGCCCCGTTCGGATCGAGTGTCTGAACTACGCCCTCCGCCGCGACGAGCGGTACGGGGTGTGGGGAGGGATGAGCGAACGGGAACGCCGACGCCTGAAGCGCATGGCGTCCTGACGATGGAGAGGGGGTGACCCATGTCCCCAGCGAGGAAGAGATCGACCGCGAAGCGTAAGACGGCCGCTCGGAAGCCCGCCGCGAAGAAGACGGCGGCGCGGAAGACGACCCGGAGACGCAAGCCCGCCGCTCGCAAGACCGCGGCGAAGAAGACGACCAGGAAGAAGACGACACGGAGGAAGACCGCGGCGAAGAAGACGACGCGGAGGAAGCCGGCCGCTCGCAAGACTGCGCGGAGGAAGCCCGCCGCTCGGAAGACGACGCGGAGGAAGCCCGCCGCTCGGAAGACGACGGCGAAGAAGACCACCCGTCGCAGGAAGACCGCCGCCAAGAAGACGACGGCGCGCAAGCCGGCGAAGAGACGTTCCGCACGGAAGAAGTAACGTCCGATCGCCGAGGTTCCGTGGAAGGGGGGCTTCGGCCCCCCTTTCCCGTTTCGGCCGAACGAGCGCGTGCTAGGCTGCGCGCCGCCTTCGGGCCTACGTCATGACCACCACCTCCGTCGATCGCTCCCCGGCCGCCGACGACGTCCGCTCACCGAGCGTGCTCGCCGTGCTCGTCACGCGAGACGCCGCGGGATGGCTCCGCGAGTGCCTCCGGTCGCTCGCCGAGCAGAGCCATGCCCGTCTGGGCGTCGTCGCCGTGGACAACGGGTCGCGCGACGGCACCGTGGAGCTCCTCCAGCAGGCGCTCGGAGAGGGCCGGGTGATCGCGCTCGGTGAGGACCTCGGCATCGCGGGAGCCCTCGCCGCGGCGACGGATCTTCCCGCCGCGCAGGCCGCCGACTACCTGCTCCTCGTGCACGACGACACGGCGCTCGCCCCGGACGCCGTCGCCCGCCTGCTCGAGGCGGCCGAAGGCATCCAGGGCGTCGAACGGGTCGGCGTCGTGGGTCCGAAGATCGTCGACTGGGACGATCCGCGGGTCCTGCGCGAGGTCGGCCGCTCGACCGACCGGTTCGGCCACCCGTACACGCCGCTCCAAGAAGGAGAGCGCGACCAGGGCCAGTACGACCGCGTGCTCGAGGTCCTGTTCGTGTCCTCCACGGTGATGCTCGTGTCGCGGGAGGCCTGGCAGCGGACGGGACCGTTCGACGAACGGCTCGACGGCCACCACGACGATCTCGACTTCTGCTGGCGGGCCCGCGTGGCCGGGTTCCGGGTCTTCATGACGCCACTCGCGACCGCCCGTCACCGAGACGCGTCCTCGCGCGGGGAGCGCCGGGAGGAGCACCGGCATCGCAGCTCCCTCTACTACGCCGAGCGCGCGGCGCTCGCGTCGATGCTGAAGGGCTACGGGGTCCTGACCCTGCTCTGGCTGCTGCCCGTGTACGCGATCCTCGGCCTGGCGCGGGTGATCTACCTGGCCGTGTCGCGACGGTTCGAGGACGCCTACGACCTGCTCGCAGCGTGGGCGTGGAACCTCGTCCACCTGCCCGGCACCGTGCGTCGGCGCGTCCGCGCGCAGTCGGTGCGTTCGGTCCGCGACCGGAACGTGCGCCGGTTCATGGCGTCCACGTTCCGGTTGCCGAGGTGGTTCGAGCGCGCGGAGGAGTTCCTGGACGAGGGCCTCGAGGAGCTCGAGGACGAGGAGCTCGGGCGCCCGCTGCCCCGTCGCGCGGTCAGCATCGCGAGCGGCCATCCGGTCCTGCTCGGAACCGTGCTCGCGATCGGTCTCGGCGCGCTCGCCGTCCGGCACTTCGTCGGGCCCGAGACCCTCGCGGGCGGCGCGGTCGCGGCGTTCCCGGCAGATCTCGGCACGTTCTTCTCGGAGCTCGTTGTCGTCCGTCCGCAGCACGGTGCTCGGCGGCGTGCAGCCCGGAAGCCCCGCGCTCGCAGGCCTGGGGGCGGCGTCGTGGGTGGCGTTCGGCAGCACCGCGATGGCGCAGAAGGTGCTGCTGGCCGCGATGCCGGCGCTGGGCGGGATCGCGATGTACCGGGCGATGGCCAGACAGACCGCGTCGCCCGTGGCCGCCGTCGTCGCCTCGGCCGCGTACCTGCTGAGCGCCCTCATGCTCTGGTCGTTCTCCGAGGGCCGGCTGGCGCTCCTGGTCACGCTCGGCGTCCTGCCCCTGGCATGGGACCGGATCGTGTCGGGCTTCGATCGACGGTCGCTCGAGCGCCCGGTCCGATTCGGAGTGGGCTTCGGCGTCGCGCTCGCGATCGGGCTCGCCTTCGCCCCGTCGGTCGTGCTGCCGGTCGGCCTGTTCGTCGGCGCCACCCTGCTCGTCGGGCCGCGTCGGGGCCGCGGGCTCGCGCTCGCAGCGCTCGCCGCGCTCGCCGCCGCCGCCCTCGCGTTCCCCGTACTGATCGCCGCGACCGGCGGCCCGGCCGCGGCGCTCTCGTCTCGCATCGGGACCGACGACGTCTGGTCCCTCCTGCGGCTCGCGCCCGGCGACGGGCCGGGCACGTGGGCGATCGCCGCGTTCCTGCCCGTGGCCGCGCTCATCTGCTTCGCGGGGGTCGGCGCCGAGCAGCGGAGGCGAGCCTGGGCGGCGATGGTGGTCGCCGTCGCAGGGACGGTGCTCGCCTGGGCCTCGGTCGCGCGCTTCCTGCCGGACGCGCTCACGAACGCGCCCGCGTGGCTCGCCGGCGCGGCGGTGGCCGAGGCCGCGCTCGTCGCGTACGGGCTCTCCACGTTCGCCACGGGCCTCGGCCGAGAGGCGTTCGGGTTGCGCCAGCTCGGCTCGGGGCTGGTCGCCGTCGTGATCGGCGTGGGCCTGGGCTCCCAGGCGCTCCAGGTGTCGCTGGCCGAGTGGGAGGTCCGTCCCGGGGGGCCTGCCTCCGGCGTGGCCCGTCATCGAGGCGAGCTCGCGGGGAGCCTTCCGCGTCCTCTGGCTCGGGTCGCCGAACGGTGACCCCTTCCCGGCCCCCGGTGGCGACCCGATCGGGCTCGCGGAGGCCGGCGACGACACGGTTCGGTTCGGGTTGACCGATCGTGATGGTCTGGTGGCGCTGGACGAAGGGCGCGCGCGCTCCGGCCCCGGGTACGACGAGCTCGAGTCGATCGTCAGCGAGCTGTTCGCCGGCGACACGCAGCACGCGGGAGCGCTCCTCGGGCCGTTCGGCGTGCGGTTCCTGATCGCGGCCGAGGGCGACCTGCCCCCCGGCGCGGAGGCGCGCCTGTCCGCACAGGTGGATCTGGACCTCGTCCCGGCCGGCGGGCTCACGATCTTCCGGAACGCCGCGGTCCTGCCGACCGCCTTCGTCTCGGAGAACGCGCCGGTGCCCCGAGCGAGCGATCCCACGGCCCTCGAGGACGCATCCGCCGTCGACGCCGAGCCGCTCGACGGCGGCGGCGATCGCTTCTCGGGCACCGCGACGTCGGCGGGCCACGTGGTGGTGTCGGCGCAGTTCGACGACGGATGGCGCGTGCGGAACGACGACCGGTCGCCGGCGCCGTTCGAGGGGTACGGCTGGGCGATCGCGGCGCGGGTGGAACCCGGAGCGGTGATCGTCGAACATCCCCGTCCCTGGTACCGCACGGCGGAGCTGGTGGCGCTCGCGCTGCTGTGGATCGGCGCTCTGTGGATCACGAGGAAGCCCGGGTCCGCCTGATGCGAGCGGCGGCGGTCCGATGAGGCGTCTCCAGGTGATCGTCGCGATCCTCGTCCTCGTGCTGGTGGTCGGTCGGGGCGGCGTACGCGGACCGCGGGGTCGAGCCGAAGGCGTTCGGGCCCGGCGCCGACGGGGCGGCGAGCTCGGGGCTGTGGATGTGCCCCCACGGCGGTGGTCCGGAGGGCTGGGAGGTCTTCCTCCAGATCGCGAACCCGGGCGATTCGGCCGCATCGGTCCGCATCACGTCGCTCGGTTCGGAGCGTCCGGGCGAACCCGAGACCCTCGAGGTCGGGCCGGGCGAGTTCGTCCGCGTGCCGGTCGAGGCGCGGGGGCGGGGCCGAACCTCCGCGGTCGAGTGGTTCGGGGAGTGGGTCGCCGTCGGATGGCTCGCCCATGCCGGCGGCGGCGAGGGCGGCGTCGCGGTCGAGCCCTGCGCCCCGGCGGCGGGATCGACGTGGCTCCTGCCCGACGGCACGAGCGAGGTCGAGGCGGACAACGACTTCGTCGTCGTGATGAACCCGTTCGCCCGACAGGCCGTCTTCTCGCTCGCGTTGCTGTCCGAACGACAGGAACCCGTCCGGCACGGCGACCTGACCGACGTCGTGCTCAAGCCCTTCCGGAGCGCGTCGTTCAAGCTGAACGACGTCGTGCTCGGCGAGCGGACCGTGTCGACCCTGCTCGAGGTGTCGGTGGGTCGCGTCGCGGCCGCGACGCTCGGCGTCTCGGGCGCCGGTGGGATCCGGGCGGCGCTCGGATACCTCGGCGAACCACCGGCCCCGTTCACGTTCCCGGGTGGTGACGACGCCGGGCGGAGCGATCTCGCCGTCATGAACGTGGGCGCCGAGAGCGACGGCGCGGGTCGCGTGACGCTGACGGGGGGCATCGTCGGCGCCGAGGGTGAGCAGCCGCTCGCCGGCCTGGCGGACACGAGCATGCCGAGCGGTTCGGCGCGCACGTTCCCGGCGACGACGGCGGGAACCACGTCCGTCACGCTCGCCCCGTCGGGACCCGGCGTCGCGGCGGTCCGGCGAACGTTCGGCGTCGCCTCGGATCAGGCGGCCGTCACCTCCGGGGTCCCGGCGCCGTCGTGGATCGTGCCCCCGGCGGTGGCGGGCTCTCCGAACGTGCCGGGGCTCGTCCTGTCCAACCCAGGAACCGAACCCGCGATCGTGACGCTTCGGTTCCTGTCGCCCGGCCCGGCGGACGAGACGACCGTGACCGTGGCGCCCGGGACCACGGTGCAGGCGCCGCAGGCGTTCGTGCGAGCGGCGCCCGAGGCCGCCGTGCTCGCGACGGCGAGCTCGGGAACGTTCATCGCGGCCGCGGCGTCCTACTCCCTCGGCCGCGAGGGGGTCGCGACCTATGCGGTCGCGCTCGGGATCCCCGTTCCCCTGGATCCGTCGTAGGGAGCTCGGGGGGATCGCGGGGAATCCCGAAGCGGTGACCGAGCGTTCCTATGCGGAGAACGTGGTCGGTATCATGATGTGTGCCGGGGCAACCCCGGACGGAGCGAGAAGACGTGGCCAGAGCGAAACATCGGAAGGGCGCCCGGGCATGGGTGATCGCCGCAGCGGTCGGCGTGCTCGCGGTCGTGGGCGGAGGGACCGCCTTCGCCGCGTACCGGTACGACGCGGCGAACGCCGATCGCGTCCTGATGGGCGTCCGTGTCGCCGGCGTCGACGTGGGTGGCATGTCGCGCGAGGAGGCGGAGCGAACGATCCGCGAGCGCGCGGAGGAGACGCTGTACAAGAGCGTCGTCGTGCGCGCGGCGGGGGACAGCTGGATCGTGACCCCCGCGTCGCTCGGGATGACCGCGGACGTCGAGGGTGCGGTCGACGACGCGCTCGGCGTCGCCGACGACCTGTCGTTCCTCTCGCGGATCTATCACCGCCTCCGTGAGATCCCGGTGGACGAGTCGCTCAGGCTCCCCTACACGGCGGATCCAACCGCGGTCGAGGCGTTCGTCCGGCAGGCCTTCGACGAGGTCGCCGCTCCCGCGGTGAACGCGCGCTTCGAGCTCGTCGACGGCGACGTCCTGACGCGGCGATCCCGCGAGGGTCAGGAGCTCGCGACCGAGGCGGCGACGAGGCGGATCCTGCGGGCGCTGGCACGACGGACGGATGAGGTCGAGGTCCCGGTCAAGACCCTCGAGCCCGAGGTGACGACGGCGTCGCTCGGTCAGACGATCGTGGTGGACATCTCGGAGAACCACCTCTACTTCTACGAGGGACTCAAGCTCGTCAAGGATTACGCCGTCGCGACCGGCAGCGGAGGATACCCGACGCCGCTCGGGACCTGGGAGATCGTCGAGAAGCGCGAGAACCCGACGTGGGTCAACCCGGCGCCCGACACCTGGGGCGCGAGCCTGCCCGCGTCGATCGGTCCCGGGCCGGGGAACCCGCTCGGCACGCGGGCCCTGAACCTGAACGCGCCCGGCATCCGGATCCACGGGACCTACGACGCGCTCTCGATCGGGACCTACGCGTCGCACGGTTGCATCCGCATGCTCATCTCCGAGTCCGAGGAGCTGTTCGAGCTCGTCGATGTCGGGGCGCAGGTCCTCATCAAGGCGTAGCGTCCTCCAGCACCCCGGGCGCGGGTCAGCGTCCCCCGGCGTGCGCGCGACCATCCCCCGACGGCTCCCGTGGCGGCCGGATGGAGGACAGCGGCGCCGGTCCCGACGGACCCTCGGATCTGAGAGCCCTGTGCTATGGGCTGCGCGACGCCGGCGACCGAGGATTCATCCATGGACGACGGGCTGGGTGAGGGAGGCCTCTTGGAGGGGCGGTGTCCGGTCTGCAACCAGGGTGATCTCATCACCATCGCGATGACCGTGAGCGGGAACGAGCTGGCCTTCACGACCTGCCACATGTGCGAGGCGAAGTGGTGGTACCGCGACGGCGAGAGCGTGCCGCTCCGGTCCGTGATCGGCTCCGTCCTCCAGCACGGGTCCTGACCCAACCCGGTTCAGTACGATGCGGTGACCGTGTCGCCGCACCGTGACCTCGGCCGCCTCTTCAAGGCCTACGACGTCCGCGGCGTCGTCCCAGACGAGCTCGACGAGGACGTCGCGCGCTCGGTCGGCGCAGCGTTCGCCGAGTGGTCGGGGGCGTCGGCCGTCGCGGTCGGCTCCGACTGCCGGCTGTCGTCGCCGTCGCTCGCGGAGGCCGTGCGCGAGGGCATCACGTCGCGTGGCGCCGATGTGATCGACATCGGGCTCGCGTCGACCGATCTCCTGTACTTCGCGTCGGGATCCCTCGACGTCGCGGGCATCATGCTGACCGCGAGCCACAATCCTCCCCAGTACAACGGGATGAAGTTCTGCCTGCCGGGCGCGCGCCCGGTCGGGCAGGACACCGGCCTGTCGGAGATCCGTGCGCGCGCCGAGGCCCACGACGGAACGCAGGCCTCGAGGGCCGGGTCGGTGGAGCGACGCGACCTGCTCGACGCGTACGCGGATCACGTCCTGTCGTTCGTCGACGCCTCGGCCATCACCGGGCTCACCGTCGTCGCGGACACCGCGAACGGCATGGGGGGCCTCGTCGTCCCCGCGGTGTTCGAACGGCTCGAGGTCGACCTCGTGCACCTGTTCCCCGAGCTCGACGGCACCTTCCCCAACCACCCCGCGGACCCGATCGACCCCGAGAACCAGCGGGACCTGAAGCGTGAGGTCCTCGAACGACACGCGGACATCGGTCTCGCCTTCGACGGCGACGCGGACCGGGTCTTCCTCGTCGACGAACGCGCGGAAGGAGTGAGCGGTTCGGAGGTCACATGCCTCGTCGCTCGTTCGATGCTCGAGCGGTCTCCGGGGGCGGGGATCGTCTACAACCTCATCTGCTCCTGGGCCGTCCCCGAGGTGATCCGCGAGTCCGGCGGGACGCCGATCCGCACGCGGGTCGGGCACTCGTTCATCAAGCAGGTCATGGCCGACTCGGATGCGGTGTTCGGCGGGGAACACTCGGGGCACTACTACTTCCGCGACAACTACCGCGCCGACTCCGGGGTGATCGCCGCGGTCCTCGTCCTCGAGCAGCTGGCGCGGGCGGGCGAACCGCTCTCGAAGGTGCTGGAGCCGTTCCGGCGCTACCGCGCCTCCGGCGAGATCAACTCGCGCGTGGACGATCCGACGGCCAAGCTGGAGGAGCTGGCGGCCGCCTACGCGGACGGCGCCCCCGATCGCACCGACGGACTGACGGTAGAGTTCGACGACTGGTGGTTCAACGCGCGGCCGAGCAACACCGAGCCGCTGCTCCGACTGAACGTCGAGGCCCGGACCGAGGAGCTCCTGAAGGAGCGAACGGCCGAGGTCCTCGCGCGGATCCGGGACGAAGGGGGAAACACGTGACGCTCGATGCCGAGCTGCTCGAGATCCTGGTGTGCCCGAACGACCGGGGCGAGCTCGACTACCAGCAGGAGGATCCGGAGTCGCTCACCTGTCGCGTCTGCGGCTACCGGTACCCCGTCCGGGACGGGATCCCGGTGATGCTGATCGACGAGGCGGAGAAGCCGGCCGCGAAGCGGAAGCGGGGCCGTTGATCGACCTGGACGACCCCGCGGCGCTGCGCGGCGTCGACCCCGATGGGATGCTCGATGCCGTGCTCGAGCTCGCGCAGCGGTGCCGCGAGGGGTACCGGATCGGGCTCGAGACGGGTGGGCTCCCGCTCGGGGAGGGCGTCACGGCCGTCGCGGTCTGCGGGATGGGCGGCTCGGCCGTGGCCGGCGACGTGCTCGCCGCCCTCGCCGCGCCCCGGCTGCGTACGCCGGTGGTCGTGGTCCGCACGCCCGAGCTCCCCGAGTTCTGCGGGCCGCACACGCTCGTGGTGGCCTCCTCGTATTCGGGCGACACCGCCGAGGCGCTCGAGCTGTTCGAGGAGGCCGTGGTGCGCGGGTGCCGCATCGTGCCGGTCACCTCGGGGGCGCGCTCGCCCGCCGGGCGAACGAGCTCGACCTCGGGTGCGTCACGGTACCGGCCGGCGCGCCGCCTCGGGCGGCGATCGGTTGGTCGTTGCTCGCGACCCTCGGCGCCCTCGAGTCGATCGGCGTGTTGCCGTCGCTCGCGGTCGATCTCGACGAGGCCGTCGCCGGGATCGACGCGGTGACGGCGACCGACGGCCCCGAGGCGCCGCTCGCCGTGAACCGCTCGAAGGCCCTCGCCCGCTCGATCGGGGAACGGACGCCGGTCGTGTGGGGGGCCGAGGGGATCGCCGCCGTGGCGGCCGTCCGCTTGAAGACGCAGTTCAACGAGAACGCGAAGATCCCCTCCTTCGCGGCCGCCATGCCGGAGCTCGACCACAACGACGTCGAGGGCTGGGCGGTCGGTCGCGGTCGGGGGTTCGCCGTGCTCGCGCTGCGGCACGAGGGCGAGCACCCGGACGTCGCCTCGAGGTTCGCGCCCTCGCTCGAGATCGCTCGCGCGTCCGGCGCGTTCGCCGAGGAGGTGTGGGCGACGGGGAGGTCTCCGTTGTCCGCGCTGCTCACGCTCCTGCAGACCGGGGACCTCATCGCGACCTACCACGCGCTCTCGCGAGGCGTGGACCCCACGCCGGTCGATGCGATCGCCGGGCTGAAACGCGCGCTGGCCGAGGCATGAGCGCGACCCGCGGATGAGCGAGATCCGACGGCTTCCCTCGCCGGGGGACGGTGTCCCCGAACGGATCGCCGACGCGATCCGCGAGCGGACCTCGCTCGAACCGGTGGCCGGCGTCGTGCTCGGATCCGGGCTGTCGGACGCGGTGCAGACCGTCCGCGACGCCGCGCTCGACGACGGCATCGAGATCCCGTACGCGGACCTGCCCGGGTTCCCGTCGCCGACGGTCGCCGGCCACGCGGGTCGGCTGTGGATCGGGCAGGTCGGCGACCGAGCGCTCGTGGTCTTCCAGGGCCGGATCCACTTCTACGAGGGGCACGGGATGCCGATGGCATCGATCACCTCGCGGCTGTCATCGGAGCTGGGAGCCAAGACGATGGTGCTGACCGCCGCCGCCGGGGCGCTCGATCCGGCGATCGCCGCCGGGAGCATCGTCGTGCTCCGCGACCACCTCAGCCTGATGGGCGTGAACCCGCTCGCCGGGTGGCGATACCCGGATGGTTCCCCCGCGTTCGTCGACATCTCCGCCGTCTACGATGCCGACCTCGCCGAGGCGGCGCGCGCGTCGGCGAGCGCGCACGCGGGCGAGGAGGTCCGCGAGGGCGTGTACGCGGCCCTGTCGGGTCCCTCGTACGAGACGCCCGCCGAGACGCGGATGCTCCGGCAGCTCGGCGCGACGGTGGTCGGGATGTCGACGGTGCCGGAGGCCGTGGTGGCGCGCGCGCTCGGCATGCGCGTGCTCGGGCTCGCGTTCGCGACGAACGCGGCCGGCGTCGAGGTCTCGCACGATGAGGTGCTCGCGGCGTCGAAGGCGGCGGCAGGGACGATCGGTGCGGTGATCGTGGAGCTCGTGGATCGATTCTGAGTCAGGACGGCTGACGGAAGGACGGATGATGAGCGGTTGTGATGTGAAGGACCTGGGACTCGCGGAACTGGGGCGCGAGCGGATCGCGTGGGCTGCCGCCGAGATGGGTGTGCTCGCTCAGATCCGGGAACGCTTCGAGAAGGAGCGGCCGCTCGATGGGATCCGGATCGGTGCGTGCCTGCACGTGACGACGGAGACGGCCAACCTCATGCGGACGCTCGCCGCGGGGGGCGCCGAGGTCGCGATCTGTGCCTCGAACCCGCTGTCGACGCAGGACGACGTCGCGGCGGCCCTGTGCGACGAAGGCATCCCGACGCAGGCGATCAAAGGGGAGGACCACGACACGTATTTCCGGCACATCGGGGCGGTCCTCGACGCTCGACCGCACATCACGATGGACGACGGATGCGACATGGTGACCGTCCTGCACCGCGACCGGCAGGAGCAGATCTCGGAGGTGATCGGGGGGACCGAGGAGACGACCACGGGCGTGATCCGACTGCGCGCGATGGCCGCCGACGGAGCGCTGCGGTACCCGATCGTGTCGGTGAACGACGCGAACACGAAGCACCTGTTCGACAACCGCTTCGGCACCGGGCAGTCGACCGTGGACGCGATCATGCGGGCGACGAACCTCCTGCTCGCCGGTCGCACCGTGGTCGTCGCCGGCTACGGGATGTGCGGCCGCGGCGTCGCCTCTCGGGCCCGCGGGATGGGCGCGCAGGTGGTCGTGACCGAGGTCGACCCGCTGCCGGCGCTCGAGGCGGCGATGGAGGGCTACCGGGTCATGCCGCTCCGGGACGCGGCGCGCGTTGGCGACATCTTCGTGACGGTGACCGGCGACACGAGCGTGATCCGACGCGAACACTTCGAGGTCATGAAGGACGGCGCGGTCCTGGCGAACTCCGGCCACTTCGACGTCGAGATCGACAAGGGCGCGCTCGCCGAGCTGTCCGGCGGGCGGGTCCGGCGGATCCGCGGCTCGGTGGACGAGTACACCCTCGACGATGGTCGTCGGCTGCACCTGCTGGGTGAGGGCCGGCTCGTGAACCTCGCGGTCGCGGAGGGACATCCGGCGGCCGTGATGGACATGTCGTTCGCCAACCAGGCGCTCTCGGTCGAATGGCTCGTGAAGGCGCGAGGGACGCTCGACGTGGGCGTGCACCCCGTGCCGAGCGAGATCGACGGCGAGGTCGCACGACTGAAGCTGCGGGCGATGGGCATCGAGCTCGACGAGCTCACCGAGGAGCAGGAGGCGTACCTGCGGTCGTGGGAACAGGGGACCTGACGGCGCAGATCTCGGTCCGGGCGCGCTTCGAGCGTTTCCCCGCGACCGTGAAGGGTGCGTTCATCCTCCGGGGCGAGGATCGCGACCCGCACCTGGTCGTGATCAACGGCGCGCGGGTCTCGGGGCTCGGCGGAGGGTCGAGCCCGATGCCGTTGGCCCCCACGACGCTGAACGTGATCCCGCACCGCGACGTGTTCGTCCCCTTCGAGCTCCCGGTGACCGAGCTCGAGCCCGGGTGGTACACGCTCGTGTGCGACCTCGAGGTGGACGGGACGCCGGCCGCCTTCGACGGCGGGCGTCGGTTCTCGGTCGCGTGGCCTCGCGCCACCGTTCGGCGAGGGACGGTGAAGGTCGGGCATCGCGCGAAGGTGGGCGGGTCCACCGTCCTCGTCGATCACGTGGAGTGCGCGGGCGACCACATCACGCTCCACCTCCAGGTCACACCGCCCGGCCCGGTCACCGTGAAGCTCGGCGCGGATGGGCGTCGCCTCGCCGTGCTCGACGTCGAGCTCGACGAGGGGAACGGACGGTGCAAGGTGACGGCGTATCCGCTCCTGCGCGTCGATGAGCGGCTCGAGATCGAGCTCCGCGGCCGGGGCCGGGACTCCCACGACGTGCTCGAGGTGCCGCTGGACTGACTCCCCGAGGTGTCGGCGCCGGGCGCTAGGGTCCGCGGGTGTTCGGCCCGATGCTCGATCTCCTGTTCCCGAAACGGTGCGCGGGGTGCGGTTCGGGCACCTGGCCGTTCTGTGGGAGCTGCCGGACCGAGGTCGAGGTCCTGTCGCCGCCGTGGTGCGAGCGCTGCGGCGCGCCAACGCGTCGCGCGATCTCGAGCTGCCGCGACTGCCCGCCCGAGACGATCGCCAGGGCCCGTGCGCCGTTCCTGTTCGAGGGGCCCGTCCGTCGGGCCGTCCACCGCCTCAAGTTCGCCGGGTGGCGACCGGTCGCCGGGGCGCTCGCCGACGCGATGGCGTCGGCGTGGAGCACCGAGTGGAGGTCGGCGTGGCGTGCGCCGGACGCCGTCACCTGGGTGCCGCTGTCGCGCGACCGGCTCGCGGCTCGCGGCTACGACCAGGCGAAGGCGCTGGCGGGCGCGGTCGCTCCGCGACTCGGGCTTCCCGCGAGCGCGCTGCTGCGACGGGTCGGCGATCCCGGGCCGCAGGCTCGCCGAGGCGGGGACGCTCGGCGCCTCGCGATGCGGGGGATGTTCGCGGCCGCGAGCACGGCGCCGTCGCGTGTGCTCCTGGTCGATGACGTCCTGACCACCGGCGCGACGGCCTCCGCGTGCGCCGAGGCGCTCCGGCAGGCGGGCGCTCGAGAGGTCTGCCTGCTGACCGCCGCCCGCGCCGTCGCTCCCGCGAGGAGGCGTGCCGGCGGGGTGCGACCGGACGCGATCGGCGACGTGGCTCCGACGCCGTTCCGTGGGCCTATACTCGCGCTCGGGCTCGCGTCCGGGTCTGTGGTTGCCCCGGGGAATCCTTCCCCGGCAGTCGATGCCAGCCGCGGGCGAAGCGACCCACGTAAGCCGACCATTGGTCGGTGAGCATGGCGCGGTTTAGATGTAAGTCCTGCCTCGGCGGGGGCGACCTCGCGGGGAGAGGGTGCGAAGCCGTCCGGTGGACGGCGATCATCCCTGCAGGCGGGTGTGGGGGAAAAGACCAGGTCAGCCGGGCGCGGGCCCGCACCATCCGTGAAGGCGGGCCGAGGGCGGAGGGTCGATGGAGCTGGTCCTGACGGCACGTGGGACCCGCATCACCGAAGCGTTCCGTCAGGCGACGGAGATCAAGCTGGCGCACCTGGAGCGCATCGAGCCGAGGCTCGCCCGCCTCGAGATCGAGGTGACCTCCGAGAAGAACCCGAGGCAGGGCGGCACGCACCGCGTCCATGCCCTCGCCGCGACCCCCAGGGAGCGGTATCGAGCCCATGCGGACGCTCGGGAGGCCGAGCGGGCGCTCGACGTCGTCACGCAGCGGCTCGAGCGACAGATCCGCGACCAGCACGAACGGCGGCGGGCACGGCTGATCGCGGGCGCGACTCGCGTAAAATCCGCACAGGTGCCGCCCGCCCACCCCGAGCACGAAGTGGAGGACTCCGAGTGACCGACGAAGCCGACAGCGACGCCGAACGGCCCGCGGGCGGCCCCGAGAAGCTCCGGGTCCTCGTCTGCGACGACCACGCGTTGTTCCGGCGTGGCCTGCAGATGGTGCTCGACCAGGAGCCGGACCTCGAGCTCGTCGGCGAGGCATCGGACGGCGCCGAGGTGGTGCACCGGGCGCTCGAGCTGATGCCGGACGTGATCCTGATGGACGTCCGGATGCCGAAGAAGTCGGGGATCGAGGCGTCCGGCGAGATCAAGGAATCGCTGCCGCATGTGAAGATCCTCATGCTCACGATCAGCGACGAGGAGGCGGACCTCTACGAGGCGATCAAGGCCGGCGCGTCCGGCTACCTCCTGAAGGAGATCCCGATCGAGGAGGTCGCCGACGCGATCCGCTCGGTCTGGGCCGGCCAGTCGCGGATCAGCCCGTCGATGGCGAGCAAGCTCCTGACGGAGTTCGCCGCGATGAGCAAGGCGTCGGAGGAGAAGCCCCGGATGCCCGCGCCCCGGCTGACCGAGCGCGAGATGGAGGTGCTGCGCCTGGTCGCGCAGGGCCTGAACAACCGGGACATCGCCTCGAAGCTGTTCATCTCCGAGAACACCGTGAAGAACCACATCCGCAACATCCTGGAGAAGCTCCACCTGCACTCGCGCATGGAGGCCGTCGTCTACGCCGTGCGCGAGAAGATGATCGAGATCAGCTGAGGCCCGTGGCGGACCCGACCGTCCAGGCCGCCGAGGAGATCCTTCGGACGGCCTTGTCCGATCTCCGGGGCGCCGTCGAGGGCCTGTCCGCGGATGCGCTGAACCGCCGTCCGGAAGGCGACGACACCAACTCGATCGCCGTGCTCGTGACGCACGCGATGCACAGCACTCGAGCCTGGCTGAGCATCGGCGTCGGGGCCGAGCCGCCCGCACGAGATCGACCGGCGGAGTTCCGCTCCGTTGCCTCGGACGCCGGCGAACTGCTGTCGTTCCTCGACGGGATGGCGGCCGACTGCATCGCCCTCCTCGACGGCGCGACGTACGAGCCCGGCCGCACCGGGCTGGCGCCGTGGCTGCCCGGCCCCTCGGCGGAGGAGCCCGTCACCGCCGCCTGGGCGATGATCCACGCCCTCGTGCACCTCCGCGAGCACGTGGCGCACGCGTCGCTCACGCGCCAATTCCTCGAGGGATCGTGATCGGACGCGATCCCGAGGTCGACGCGTGGTGCCAAGCTGCGGGACGTCCTCCGCGCGGCGTCGCGGCCTGGATCTCGATGCGGACCGCCAGAACCTGATCTGACGATCCGCGCCCGGCAGGGGTTCGCGGGGCCTTCGGTACCATGGGGTTCCTCCCCACCACGAAGGGCAACGCATGGGCATCGAGAAACTCGGCCAGTTCGGCGAGGGGAAGAAGCGCAAGCAGCTCGAGCAGCTCGCCGGTCTCGTCGGCACGTTCGAGCCCGAGCTCGAGGATCTATCCGACGCCGAGCTGCAGGCGAAGACCGCCGAGTTCCGGCAGCGGCTCGAGGCCGGCGAGTCGCTCGACGACCTGCTGCCCGAGGCGTTCGCCTGCGTGCGGGAGGCGGCCAGGCGCACGATCGGCCAGCGCCACTTCGACGTCCAGGTCATGGGCGGCGTCGTCCTGCACCAGGGGAAGATCGCCGAGATGAAGACGGGTGAGGGCAAGACCCTCACCTCGACGCTGGCCGTGTACCTGAACGCGCTCTCGGGCCGGGGCGTCCACGTCGTCACCGTGAACGACTACCTCGCCAAGCGCGACTCCGAGTGGATGGGGCCGATCTACCGGGCGCTCGGCGTCTCGGTGGGCCTGATCCAGTCGCAGATGACGCCGGCCGAACGCCGGCCCGCCTACGCGGCGGACATCACGTACGGGACGAACAACGAGTTCGGGTTCGACTACCTGCGTGACAACATGGCGATGCGGCCCGAGGACATGGTCCAGCGGAGCCACGCGTACGCGATCGTGGACGAGGTCGACTCGATCCTGATCGACGAGGCCCGCACCCCGCTGATCATCAGCGGGATGGTGGCCGACAGCGCGAAGTGGTACCAGACGTTCGCCCGGCTGGTCCCGCGGCTGCGGCGCGACGAGGACTACGAGGTCGACGAGGCGAAGAAGACCGTGGCCGTCACCGAGGCGGGCGTCGCCAAGGTCGAGGAGGCCCTCAGCCTCGACAACCTCTACGAGCACGTCCACACGCCGCTCGTGCATCACCTGCAGAACGCGCTCCGCGCGAAGGAGCACTATCACCGCGACGTCGAGTACCTGGTGGCGAACGGCGAGGTGAAGATCGTCGACGAGTTCACCGGCCGGGTGCTCGAGGGTCGGCGGTACTCCGAGGGATTGCACCAGGCGATCGAGGCGAAGGAGGGCGTCCGCATCAAGGAGGAGAACCAGACCCTCGCGACGATCACGATCCAGAACTACTTCAAGATGTACGAGAAGCTCGCCGGCATGACCGGAACCGCGAAGACGCAGCTCGCCGAGTTCCAGTCGGTCTACAACCTCGACGTGGCGGACATCCCCACGAACCGGGAGATGATCCGCGTCGACGAGCAGGACCTGATCTTCAAGGGCGAGGACGCGAAGTGGAACGCGCTCGTCGAGGACATCGTCGAGCGTCACGAGCAGGGGCAGCCGATGCTCGTCGGCACCGTCTCGATCGAGAAGTCCGAGAAGCTCTCGACGCTGCTCAACCGGCGGGGGGTCCAGCACCACGTCCTGAACGCGAAGAACCACGAGAAGGAGGCGATGATCGTCGCGCAGGCGGGGCGCCTCGGCGCCGTGACGGTCGCCACGAACATGGCCGGCCGAGGCGTCGACATCCTGCTCGGGGGCAACGCGGAGTACCTCGCGCGTCAGGAGATGGCCGCTCGCGAGTGGGACAACGACCGGTACCTGCTCTTCGAGATGGAGCCGGAGGAGCGGGCCGAGTACGAGGCCGAGTACGAGCCGATCCTCGCGAAGTTCAAGCAGCAGACGGACACCGAGCACGAGGAGGTCGTCGAGAAGGGCGGCCTGTACGTCCTCGGCACGGAGCGGCACGAGTCGCGCCGGATCGACAACCAGCTCCGAGGGCGTTCGGGACGGCAGGGCGACCCGGGGGCGTCACTGTTCTACCTGTCGCTCGAGGACGACCTCATGCGGATGTTCGCCTCGGAGCGGATCGGCTCCATCATGGAGCGCCTGAAGTGGCCCGACGACGAGCCGATCACCGCGAAGATGGTCACGAAGGCCGTCGAGGGCGCGCAGCGGCAGATCGAGGAGCTGAACTTCGAGCGACGCAAGAACGTCTTGAAGTACGACGACGTGATGAACACGCAGCGCCAGGTGATCTACGAGGAGCGCGAACGGCTGCTCTCCGGCGAGGACTTCAAGGACCAGGCGCTCCGGATGGTCGAGGAGGTCGTGCGGGGGACCGTCCACCGCCTCGCACCCGACGAGGTCTTCAACGAGGAGTGGGATCTGGACCTCGTGCTTGCGGGCATCACCGAGGTGTTCCCGACCACGATCACCCGGACCGAGCTCGACGAGATGATCAGCACCGCCGAGCTCGAGGAGCGGGCGGCTGCCGACGCCCTCGAGCGGTACGAGGAGAAGGAGCGGATGCTCGGCTCGCAGACGATGCGCGAGCTCGAGCGGCTCGTCCTGCTGAACATCACCGACACGAAGTGGCGCGAGCACCTCTACGAGATGGACTACCTGCAGGAGGGGATCCACCTCCGCGCGTACGGGCAGAAGGACCCACTCACCGAGTATCGGCGCGAGGCCTACGCGATGTTCGAGGAGCTCACCGGCGCGATCCAGGACGACTTCGTGAAGTACATCTACCGGGTCCAGCTCGTCCGTCAGGACGAGCCGGGACGGCCGAGGCCGCAGCGGGTGCAGGAGACACACGGCGATCGACCGGAGGCCGCCGCTGCAGGAGCGTCCGGGCAGGCACGCAGCGACAAGGTGCCGCGGAACGCGCCGTGCCCGTGCGGGAGCGGCAAGAAGTACAAGAAGTGCCACGGCGCCGTGGGCGTCGCCTAGGCACCCGACGCCGGTCAAGCCGAAGGGCCGGCCCTTCGGACCGGCCCTTCACATCCGGTGAGACGGGTTCGCTCACGTGCACTGGTGAGGCAGGGGTCCGTTCGCTCGCCGATCTCGCTGGGCGTGTTGCCGCCGAGGGCGTCCGGGCCGTCGTCGGCCGGGGTCCGCCTCGGGATGTGAGGAACGGCGGCGGGCACGTCCGCTGTGCCACCGAGCTCCGCGGCAGCCCGCCGCTCAGCTCGGTCGGGGTGTTCAGCGGTCCCGCTGACCTGGGTGGTTGACGTGGTCGACGCTGGCCGGCGCGTCGTCCGAGTTCGCCACGATCACGGCGAGCGTGACGGCGGCGACGAGCGCGAGGAGCGCTCCCATCCAGACCGGACGCATGATGCGGGTCTTCGGCTTCAGTGTTCCGACTCCGATGCTCATCTCCGCTCCCTTCGTTCCGGTCGCCCGCTCTGGCGGCTCCCGGTCACCGTAGGCGTGAGCTCCCGCCGGGTCGGTGCCCGGCCGCACACGCGCGAGGTGACGTCGGGCACGCGCGGGCTTCGAAGCGGTTCGCCGGAGGATCGGGGCCCGAAATGGAGGCGGCCGGCCCGAGGGCCGGCCGCCGTCGCGCTCGGAGAGGGGGGTTACCTCACCGGCACTGTCCGCACACGTTGCCGTTCACGACGATCGGCTGGTGCTGCACCTCGACCGATCCCTGGTCGGAGACCGGCTCGAGGCCGGTTCCGCCCGCTGGCGTGGAGCCCGTCATCGCGAAGGCGAGGGTGATCGCGACGACGGCGGCCAGGACGAGCGCTGCGACGAACACCTTCGCCTTGGCGAGGTAGTTCCGCTCGATCGGGAGGGCTGCGCTCCTGGTGGCCATCGGGTCTCCTTCCGTCGTGGCCTGTGCGATGCGTGAACCGTACGGGTGCCGGCGCCGGGCATCGGTGCCCGCGGGCACCGATGCGAGGTGACCTCGGTCACGTTCGCCGAGCCGTGTCGGCTAGGCTGCCGCCGAAGGGGGTGCCGGTGGGAGACCGCGCACGACCGAGCGACGAGATGCGGCCGATCACGGCCCTGTTCGCCGACATCGTCGGCTCGACCGGACTGGGCGAGCGGCTGGGTCCGGACGAGGTAAAGGCGCTCGTCGGCGAGTGCGTGACCCGGATGAGCCGCGCGGTCGAGGAGTTCGGCGGCGTGGTGCAGGCCTTCATGGGCGACGGCATCTGCGCGTACTTCGGCGTGCCGTCGGCGCACGAGGACGATCCGGAACGCGGGGCGCGCTCGGCGCTGCGGATCATCGGGGTCGCCGTCGACTACGCGGCCGAGGTCAAGGCCGCGTGGGACATCGAGGGGTTCAACGTCCGCGTCGGACTGAACAGCGGTCCCGTCGCGGTCGGGGTGGTCGGCGGGGAGGACTCGCAGACCGTGGCGCTCGGGGACACGACGAACGTCGCAGCCAGGCTCCAGAGCGCTGCCGAACCCGGCACGATCGCGATCGGACCCGGCACGGCATCGAGGCTCGCGGAGCGGTTCGTTCTGGAACCGATCGGCGACATCACGGTCAAGGGGCGGACGGAGCCCGTCATGGCCTCGCGCCTGGTCGGGCCTCGACCGGCGGCCGAGCCGCCTTCACGCACGCCGCTCGTCGGCCGAGATGCCGAGCTCGCGAGGCTGGAGGGGGCGGTCGCCGACCTCCACGCCGGTCGCGGGCAGGTGTTGCTGCTGGTGGGTGACGCCGGGCTCGGGAAGACGCGCATGTTGGCCGAGCTCCGGCACCTGTCGGGCGAGGACGCCACGTGGCTCGAGGGGCGATGCGTCTCGTACGGCGCCGGCACGCCCTACGGGCCGTTCGTCGAACTCCTCCGCACGTGGCTGGGGGCCGAGGAGGCCGATGCGGAGCTCGCCGTCCGCATGAAGCTGCGCGCCCGCGCGGGGGCGCTGCTCGGCGTCCAGGCCGACCGCGTGCTTCCCTACCTCGGCCTGCTGCTCTCGGTCCGCCTGGACCCCGACGTGGAGCGCGACCTGCTGGCGCTCTCGGCGGACGACCTCGCCGAAGGGATGCAGGAGGCGTTCGTCACCTGGGCCGAGGCGCTCGCGCGAGCGCGACCGTTGATCCTCGCGGTCGACGACCTGCATTGGGCGGACGCCACCACCCGTGGGCTCGCCGAACGGTTGCTGTCCGTCACCGACCGAGCCGCCGTGATGCTCGCGATGACGCTTCGGCCCGATCCCGGCTCGGAGGGATGGGCCCTGCGGCTCGAGGCGCAGACGCGGTTCGCGCACCGGGTCGCCGAGATCCCGCTGCTCCCGCTCACGCCCGATGCGTCGCGGGCCTTGATCGAGGCGCTCGTCCCGCCCGGCCTCGTGGGCGAGTCGGTGAAGGACGAGCTGGTCGCCAAGGCCGAGGGCAATCCCCTGTACGTCGAGGAGCTGCTGCGTGCGTTGCTCGAGGCCGGCGGCGACCGCAAGCGAACGTGGACGATCACGCCGAGCACGGCCGCCGAGCTCCCTCCGGCCCTCGAGGCGCTCCTCGTCGCGCGGATCGACCGGCTGGCTCCGGGTGCCAGGCGGCTCGCGCAGGTCTCGGCCGTGGTGGGCCGGGAGTTCCCCGTGTCGGTGGCCGCCGGGGTCGCCGGGAGCGAGAACGCGGACCGCGACATCGGGGAGCTCCTGCGCTCCGAGATCGTGCGCGAGCTCCGCCGGTTCCCGGAGCTCGAGTGCACGTTCCGGCACGGCCTGCTGCAGGAGGCGGCGCTCTCGACGCTGACGCCGACGACGCAGCGTGAGCTCTACGGGCGGGTCGGGCACGCGATGGAGGTGTACCTCGCCGAGCAGGGCGACGAGCGGTTCGAACGGCTGGCGTTCTACTTCTACCGGAGCGCGGAGCCGGCCAAGGCCCTCGAGTACCTCGACCGTGCGGCCGAGCACGCGATCGAGGTCGAGGCGCCGACCCGCGCGGAGCAGCTGTGGACCCGTGGCGTGCGGCTCGCGGAGCGCGTCGGCGACGCGGAGCGTGCGGAGGCGTTCCAGGGCCGGCTCGAGTGGCTGAAGACCCGCGCGACCGGTGAGAAGCCGGCTCCGGCCCCGTCCTAGGAAGGCTCCGGCGAGGACGGTCGCTCGGTGCCCGTCGGCGTCGCGCCCGGGGTCTTCCGCGACCCACGCCCCGACGCGAACGTGAGCAGGTGGGCGTACGCCGTCGCGGTGGGCGGACGCTTCTCGGGCTCCTTCGCCATCGCGTGCAGGATCGCCCACGAGAGACCCTCGGGGGCATCCGGGCGGTTCGCGCAGGGGTCCGGGGGCTCGGCGCTCAGGTGCGCGCTCGCGAGCTCGAACATCGACTTGTCGGCGAACGGTGTGCGGCCCGCCGTGCATTCGTACGCGAGGCACCCGAGCGCGTACAGGTCCGAAGCCGGGGTGGCATCGCCGCCCTTCAGCATCTCCGGGGCGATGTAGTCGAGCGTCCCCATCACCATCCCGGGTTTGGTGAGCACGGTGTACGCGCGGCCCTTCGCCAGGCCGAAGTCGGTGAGGTTCGCCGAGCCCGACGGATCGATGATGACGTTCGACGGTTTCACGTCTCGGTGCACGATCCCTGCGGCGTGCAGCGCGTCGAGCCCCGATGCGACATGGGCGACGATCGCGCACGACGTCATCGATCGGCATCGGGCCCGTCTGGGCAAGCCGTTGCTCGAGCGTGTCGCCGCGGACGTACGCGACCGCCAGGAACGGCCGGCCATCCGCCTCGCCGGCCTCGAGGATCGGGACGAGGTGCTTGTGTCGAACCTCGCCGGCGGCACGCGCCTCGTGCACGAACCGCTGTCGGAACGTCTCGTCGCTCGAGAGCTCCGCGCGCAGGATCTTCAGCGCGACCTCGTCGCCCTCCGGTTCGCGGAGGGCGCGGAAGACGACACCCATGGTCCCCTCGCCGAGCTGTTCCTCGAGACGGTAGGCACCGATCCGCGTGCCCGCTTCCAGGTCTGCCACGGGCGTGAGGATACGCGGGCAGCCCGAGGGAGCCCTATGCCTGCGCCGGTTCGGGGTGTAGAACGGCGAGATGGCCGAGGACACGAGGCTCGGTACCGAGCTCGCCGGCTACCGGATCGAACGGGTGATCGGCCGAGGCGGCATGAGCGTGGTCTACCTCGCCGAACACGCCCGCCTGGAGCGCAAGGTCGCGTTGAAGGTCCTCGCGCCCGAGCTCGCGGGGAGCGAGCGGTTCCACGACCGGTTCCTCCGCGAGTCGAAGCTCGCCGCCTCGATCGACCATCCGAACATCGTCCCGATCTACGACGCGGACGAGGCCGACGGCGTCCTGTACATCGCGATGCGCTACGTCGAGGGCTCCGACCTGAAGCAGACGATCCGCGACGCAGGTCCGACTCGATCCGCTGCGCGTGTCCGCGATCGTCGACCAGGTCGCCAGCGCCCTCGATGCCGCCCATGCACGAGGGCTCGTCCATCGCGACGTGAAGCCGGCGAACGTCTTGCTGACCCCCGACGACCACGCGTACGTGTCGGACTTCGGCCTGACGAAGCGGGCCGTGTCGGTGAGCGGGCTCACGGAGACGGGCCAGCTCATCGGAACGATCGACTACGTCGCGCCGGAACAGATCAAGGGCGATCCCGTCGACCAGCGCGCCGACGTGTACTCGCTCGGGTGCCTGCTCTTCGAATGCCTGGCCGGGCATGCGCCGTACCCGCGCGACATCGAGGTGGGCGTGCTGTGGGCGCACGTCGAGACCCCTCCGCCGTCGCTCACGGAGGAGCGCCCCGACCTGCCGTCGGAGGTCGACGACGTCCTGGCCGCTCGCGATGGCGAAGGACCCGGCCGAGCGCACGGCGGCCGCGGGGGATGTGGCCGCGGGGTTCCGATCGGCGCTCGGGCTCGAGCCCGGGCGTGTGGTCCTTGCCCCGCCGGAAGCCGAAGCGGAAGACCCGGCGCCGGAGGAACGTTGATCGCAGCGGTCGTTGCGGCCGTCGCGCTCCTGGCCGCTGCGGGGGTCGTCCTTCTCACGCAAGGTGGCGGAGGCGGCGACGTCGTGCCCTGCCGCGAACTCGGTCGCTCGGATCGACTCGAGCACGAACGCGTTCGACGAGGCGATACGGGTCGGTGAGGATCCCACCGGGCATCGCGATCGGCGAGGACGGGGACATCTGGGTGATCAACCAAGGGGACTCGACCGTGAACCGGATCGATCCGGAGACCGGTGAGGTGACGCCTGCGAAGTCCACGCTCGGCATCCCCACCGGGATCGCGGCCGGCGAGGGCGCCGTCTGGATCACGAATGGCTTCGGCAGCCAAAGCGGGACGCAGGTCGTGAGGGTCGACCCGGCCGATGATTCCGTCGATATCGCGTTCGCGTCGGACAACGCCAAGGCGATCATCGTCGCGTTCGGCTCGATCTGGCTCGCCGACGCCGATCGCGACCGCGTGCTTCGGTACGACCCGGAGGACCTGTCGGCCGAGCCCATCCCGATCCCTATCGACGAGGACGAGATCGCCGACGCGGCCCCGCGCTCCCTGGCGGTAGGGCAGCGGAGCGGCAGAGGGGCATCTGGGTCGTGAACGAGCTCGGAGAAACCATCGTGCGGATCGACCCCGAGACGAACGAGGTCGCCTCACCGTTCCAGGTCGATGTCGCCCACGGCCGTCGCGGCCGACGACGGCGGCATCTGGGTAACGAGCGAGGCCAACGACCGGGTCTATCACCTTGACCCGGTCGACGGCAGGGCACTTCGGACGCTCCAGGCGGCGACGGGGTCCCCGACGGGCCGACGCGCCATCGCGATCGGCCCCGAGCGGCGTGTGGGTCGGGAGCGACCTGGACACGGCGGTCGCACGGATCGACCCTGAGTCGGACACGATCGACCAGCTTTCGGCTCGGCGGGATCACGGGCTGGATCGGCCGTGGACGGTCGACGGCGACGTCTGGGTGACCGTCCGCGCGCAGGCCGCTGTAGGAAGGGATCGGAGGAAGCCATGAGGGCGCGGGCGGTTGGGCGATCGTGGTGCTGCTCGTCGCTGAGCGCGTGCACGTCCGGGGGCGACCAGGGAGGAGCAAGGCACACCCTCGCCGACCCGACACCGCGCGGCGGAACGCTGCGCCTCGCGTGCGCCGGACTTCGGGGCGCTGCTCGAGCTGGATCCGCAGCGTGCTTACGACGCCCCGGAGTGGGAGGTGTTCCGGTGCTGCCTGCTCCGAACGCTCTACTCGTACAACGGCAGGCCGACCGAGTGAGGGGGGCGCGGAACCCCGCCCGGACCTCGCCGTCGGCCCTGCCGGAGGTCTCCGCGGACGGTCTGACGTGGACGTTCCGCTCTGCGGCAGGGCTTCGCTACGCGCCGCCCTTCGATGACACGCCGATCACCGCCCTCGATCTGGTCAGAGCCCTCGAGCGGACCGCCCGGGTCGGCGCGTACCGCGACTACTTCGAACCGATCCGCGGCTTCGAGCGACTACGCCTCGGGCGCGGCGGACTCGATCGTGGGGCTGGAGGCGCGGGACGATCGGACGCTCGTCGTTCGCCTCGACGAGGTGACCGGCGACCTCGCGTACCGCTTCTCGCTCGCGGCCACGGCTCCGATCCCCGAGGGAGCGGACGAGGGGCACGACGAGGACTACGCGAGGTACGTCGTGGCGTCCGGGCCCTACATGGTCGAGGGGTCCGAGCGACTCGACTTCACCGCCCCACCGGACGAGCAGGCGCCGACGCGCCGGGTTCACTCCCGCCGGTGCTCGACGAGGACGGGCCGTGCATCGAGCCCGGCTCGCTCGTGCTGGTCCGGAACCCGCTCGTGGGACCCGGCGACCGACCAGCTCCGCGCCGCCTACGCGGACCGGATCGAGTTCACGCTCGGCGGCCAGGATGAGGCGAGATCGCGCAACGTGTCGATCGCGGCCGAAGTGGACCTCGGTTTCCCCGAACTCGCCGTTCGAGCAGGTCGCCCGGTATCGCGACGACCCGGACCTGGAGGGACGGTTGTTCGTGCACGAGACCGACGCTGCTTCTGGTCGGTGACGATGAACCTCGCCGTTCCGCCGTTCGACGACGTCCACGTCCGCCGCGCGGTGGCGCGGGCGATCGACAGGGCGGCGCTCGTCGAGCTGCTCTCCGAGCCGCCGTACGGTCCGTTCGGCTTCAGCTGGGGGGAGGTCGGGACGCACGTGGCGCCCGACGCCCTCGAAGGCGAGCTCCTGCGAGCGTTCGATCCGTATCCCTACGACCCCGATGCGGCGCGGGAGGAGATGCGGGCGTCCGACTACGATCGGACCGGCGACGGCCGATGCGATGCGGCGGCATGCCGGGACGTCCGAGCGCTCGTCATGGATGAAGGGGTGCTTCCGACCAGGCGAGGGCGATCCGCGAGACCTGGCCGAGGTCGGGATCGAGCTGGAGCTCGACCCCGTCCCGGGGCTTCGAGCGTTCTTCCGGCTCGATCCACGACCCCACCGCGCGGATCCCGATGGGCGATCGGCGTACCCGTGGGGCACGGATTATCCCGAGGGCGCCGGCTGGTTCCCGCCGCTGTTCGACGCGGCAGGGGCTCGGTAGCTCAACTCGAACACGTCCCTCGTTGGCGCCACGCCCGGCTCAGCTCCGCGGATGGGGGTATCCGGTGACGTCGGTACCGAGCGTCGACGATCGCGTCCAGCTGTGCCTGGCCCGTCGAGGCGTGGCCCGAACGCAGTGCTGGGCCGAGCTCGACCAGTACCTGATGACCGAGGTCGTCTCCCGGGTCCCGTACATGGGTCGTCGGAGTACACCAGTCGTGGTCTCGGAGCGCGTCGTGGCGTACTCGTTCGACCAGTTCGCGGGCCTCCCGGCGCTCGACCGGATCGCGCTCGCTCCGGGCTCCGAGTAGCGGTGCGGCCGGTACGATGGCCGCGACCATGAGCGAGCACACCGAACGCCTCGAGGACCTCACGAAGCGGATCGACGCCGCGAAGGAGTTCCTTTGACGTCGACGGCAAGCGCGCACGCGCGACCGAGCTCGAACGCCAGGCGTCCGACCCCTCGCTCTGGGACGACCCCGCCCGCGGCCAGCAGCTGACGACTTCGCTCGCGCGGCTGCGCGCCGAGATCGACCGCTACGACGGCCTCGTCCGACGGCTCGAGGACGCGCGCGCGATGGACGAGCTCCTCGCGGACGAGTCCGACAGGGAGATGAGCGCCGACCTCGCGCGCGCGGTGGGCGAGCTCGAGCGCGACGTCGAGAAGCTCGAGCTCGCGACGCTGCTCGGCGGCGAGTACGACGACCACGATGCGGTCGCGACGCTGCACGCCGGCGCCGGCGGGACCGAGTCGCAGGACTGGGCGGAGATGCTCCTGCGGATGTACCTGCGGTGGGCCGAGCGCCAGGGGTTCGACGTCGAGGTCGACGAGATGCTGTTCGGGGACGAGGCGGGGATCAAGAGCGCGACGTTCATCGTCCACGGGCCGAACGCGTACGGCCTGCTGTCGACGGAGCGAGGCGTCCACCGGCTCGTGCGGATCTCGCCGTTCGACGCGCAGAAGCGCCGGCACACCTCGTTCGCGAGCCTCGATGTGATCCCGCTGCTCGAGGATTCCTCGGACGAGGACATCGAGATCGACCCGAAGGACCTCCGGATCGACGTGTACCGCTCGACCGGCCCCGGCGGGCAGTCGGTGAACACCACCGATTCGGCCGTGCGGATCACGCACCTCCCGACCGGGATCACGGCGGCCTGTCAGAACGAACGATCGCAGCTGCAGAACCGAGCGGTCGCGATGCGGATCCTGAAGTCGCGGCTCGCCGAGCGGTTACGGGAAGAGCAACAGACCAAGCTCGAGAACCTGCGCGGCGAGCGGCGGGGGATCGACTTCGGTTCGCAGATCCGCTCGTACGTCCTGGCGCCCTACCGGCTCGTGAAGGACCACCGGACGGACGTCGAGATCGGCGACGTGGACCGGGTCCTGGGCGGCGACCTCGACGAGCTCATCGAGGGCGAGCTCAGGCGCCGCGCCGAGCCTGGTTCGGTTGCGTAGTAGTCCTTTCGGCCTATCTAACAATCACCCCTCGAAATCAAACGTAGCTACCTCGGGGGTTTGAAGCAGCCTGCTCTGCACGGGAGAATCTCTTCATAACTCTCGTCGGGGGAAAAGGGGTTCTGCGTGACCGAAGAGGCCAAGCGCAGGCTCGAGCGATCGGCCAGCGCCGTCTTCTTGTGCGCCCTGCTTCTGGTCGGGGTCGTGCTCGTCTTCGTGGGGAGTTCCGCGACGGCGAAACAGTTCGCGACCCTCGACGTCCTGCGCGGGCAGGTCGAGATCCAGCGCGCGAGCGGCGCGATCGAGGTGGGCCGCGACGGTGAAGCCCTGCGTCAGGGGGACATCCTCCGGACCGGGGCCGACGGGCTCGCGATGATCGAGTTCTTCGAGGGCAGTCAGACCCGCATCGACAACGACACGAGCTTCGAGTTCACGCAGCTCGCGACGATCAAGGACGTGGCCGCATCGAAGGTCATCGTCGGCGAGCAGCTCGCAGGGGAACTCCTTCAACCACGTCGTCGAGCTCACCGATCCGCAGAGCCGGTTCGAGATCGTGACGCCGACGGTCGAGGCCTCCGTGACCGGCAGCGACGTTCTCGGTCCAGGTCGACGACCGACGGCGCCACGACGATCGTGGTCCTCGAAGGTTCGGTGGTCGCGAGCGGCTCCGACGGCGAGGTGGTCGAGGTCCTCGAGGGGACGATGGTCGAGAGCGAGGCGGACGGTTCGGTCGGCGAGCCGCGAGACATCCCCGACGAGGTGCTCGAGAGCGAGTGGATCGAGTTCAACCAGTGCGACCTGGACGACGCCCCCGGGTGTCTGCCGGAGACCCCGCCCGAACCGACGCCGCCGGTCGGCTCCGAGGAGCCGGGGTCCGAGGAACCCGGCACGTCACCCGAACCGACGACCGAACCGGATGGCGACACGACCCCCGGTGACGACGACGGCACGGACGACGGGACCGGCGGGACCGAGACCCCGCCGCCTCCGCCGCTGCCGCCACCGGATCCGCCCACGTCACCGACGCCACCTCAGAACCACCCGCCGGAGGCGCTCTTCGGCGCGGCCCCGACGACGGGACCGGCTCCGCTCCTGGTCGCGTTCGTCGACGGCTCGTCCGACCCCGACCGTGACGAGCTGACGCGCGAGTGGAACTTCGGCGACGGCGCTTCGGCGACCGGCGGGAAGGACCAGCAACACATCTACCGGGAGCCCGGCACGTTCACGGTCACGCTCACGGTCACCGACCCCGACGGGGCCAGCGACTCCATGAGCAAGGAGATCGTCGTCGAGCCGGACACGACCCCGCCCGTCGTCACGATCACGGGCGCGCCGGGGGACCCGAGCGACTCGGCCGATGCGACGTTCACGTTCACGACCTCGGAGACGGGGTCCGGCTTCGAGTGCGTGCTCGACGGCACCGCGCAGGGACTGCGGCGACGGGCCGAGCGGCTCCGTGACCTACACGGACCTGGCCGAGGGCCCCCATCGCTTCTCGGTCAGCGTCACCGACCCGGCCGGGAACACGGGCTCCGCCTCCCACGACTGGACGATCGACATCCCGCCGGTGCTCGACCACATCGTGATCTCGCCGCGGGCTGCGTCGATCGAGGTCGGCGGGTCGCAGGCGTACACGGCCGAGGCGTTCGACACCGACGGCGGGTCGATGGGCGACGTGACGGAGGAGACGTCGTTCTCGATCGGTCCGGACGGTTCGTGCACCGGCGCGACGTGCTCGGCCTCGGAGCTGGGCGAGCACACCGTGACCGGCACGTACCAGGGCTCGAGCGACACCGCGGTGCTCACGGTCGTGCCGCCGTTGGATCACATCGTGATCTCGCCCGGCCAGGCGGCGATCAAGCTCGGCGAGTCGCAGGCCTACACGGCCGAGGCGTTCGAGGCCGACGGCGACTCCTTGGGTGACGTGACGGAGCAGACGTCGTTCTCGATCGACCCGAGCGGTTCGTGCTCGAACGCGACCTGCACCGCCTCGGAGCCCGGCACCTACACGCGTGACCGGCACCTACCTCGGCGTGAGCGACACCGCGCAGCTTCGGATCGCCGGCCCGCCGGACGTGTCCCTGGTGTTCTACGCGCAGCCCGGACTCGAGAAGGTCGGCGCGTCGTTCTCGATCAAGGTCGTCGTGGTCGATGACGACGGGAACCCGGTGGGGGGCAGTGGATGCGCGATCTCCCTGTCCCTCGGCGACAACGAGGAGGGCGCGGCCCTCTCGGGCAACGCGGGTCCGATCACGGCCGACGGCAGCGAGGTCGTCTTCGGGCCGCTCTCGATCGACCAGCCGGGGACGTACACGATCGTCGCCTCGTCCACCGACTGCTCCGCGCAGGTCGACGAGCGGGTCGTTCGACGTGACCTCGGGGATCGAGGTCGGGGTCATCGCGTTCATCCCGCTCGGCGCGATGCTGCCGGCGCTCGGCAGGGTGCGCGGACGACGCCGCGCGAGCCCCACGCCGAGCGATCCGGACTTCGGGTTCGGTCGTCGTTAGTTCGTCCCGGACCCTGCGCCTTGACGCCTCGAGCGGTCCCGTCGAGCCGTCAGCAGCACGAGGATGAGGAACGCCAGCCACACGCCGATCGACACCACGAGTCCCTGAGCGAGCTCCGGCGCGTGGTACTCCAGCGTGATCTCGTGGGTCCCGGCCGGGACCGCCACCCCTTGGAGGAAGGCGTCCGTGGCGAGCAGCGGAACGGGGCGCCCGTCGACGGTGGCCGACCACCCGTCGGCCCAGGCGTTGCGGACCACGACGATCGACGGTGCCGGGGCGTCGGCGACGATCCTGATCGTCTCGGGCCGCGGCTCCTGGTAGGTCGCCGACCCCGCCCGTCCGCCGGGCGTCGGAACGATCGCCGGGGTCCTCCTCGAGCACCGCGACCACGGCGGGGTCGAAGTCCGGACGCACGACCTCCCGAAGCGCCGCTCCCGCGTCCGGGACCACGGTCCAGGCCGGGACGACCGAGACACGGGGCTGCGCCCCCGCGACCTCGATCAGGCGGTACGCGCCCTCCGTCGCGACGACCTCGCCGGACAGACCGGGCGGCAGCGACTGGCCGTCCCGGACGACCAGGTATCGAGCGCCGAGGAGCCGAAGGTCCCTGCTCGTCGGCACCTGGATCACCGACGCGTTGTAGAAGACCGGGAGCCGGTTCGTCGCTCGGATGTAGGCCCAGTAGCGCGGCAGCTGGATCGGCGAGTACCCGAGCACGTCGTGCTCCTCGAAGAGCACGGACCGGCCGATCAGCAGCGCCGGCCATTCGGGCTCCTCGCGCGCGAACAGGTACCCCTTCGTGAAGTACGCGTCGGGCGGCACCCACGCGAGGTACCGGGCGCCGGCGGGCCCCGCTGCGATCTCCCCGACGATCTCCCCGGGCTCCAGGTACCGGTTCAGGTCGACGTCCGGCCAGCGGAGCGGGCCGGCGAGCAGCACCCCGTCGGTTCCCTCGAGGCCGGTGAACGTGGTTCCGCCTTCGTAGGCCGACGACCACAGTGCGCCGGCGAGCAGCTCGACCGTGAGGACGCCGCAGAGCGCGAGCGGCGCCCAACGCCGGCCCCGGGCGAGCGCCCGGACCACGACGATCACGGCGCCCGCCGCGAGCGCGAAGATCACGAGCCGCTCGGGATGGGCGCCTCCGAGCACCGGGAGGAGCACCAGCACGAGCAGCCCGCCGGCGATCCATCGGATCGCGTCCGCGAACGACGGTCGCACGTCCAGCAGCCATTGGATCCCCAGCGCCCCGAGCGCCGGCACGACGAGGTACGCGACGAACCGCAGGCGACCGGGGTTGTGCAGGTACACGTCGCCGAACGGCAACGCGAGCACGACCGAACGGAACCATCCCGCGCGCACGACCAGGGTGAGGGTGAGCAGGTACGAGAGGCCCGCGAACGCGACGAACGCGCCGACGAGGTATCGCCTCGCGGCGTCGCGGAAGGCGAACGGGACGCAGAGCAGGATGACGGCCCCGACGTAGGCGCCCGGCGTCGAGGCGAGCCCCAGCGGCCACCCGGCCCAGATCCCGTCGTCCGCGATCGGGCGATCGAGCTCGCCGGCTCCTCGCGCGAGGGTCCCCTCGAGCGCCCGGTACCCGTCGCCGAGGCTCGAGGCGGCGATCGCATCGAAGCGCGGGAACCAGATCGCGACGTTCGCGAGGGCCAGGAACAGGAGGAACCCGGCGGAGAGCAGCACGGCGTTCCGGCTGGAGCGCGACCCGCTCCGGACGTCGCGGAACGCCCGCGCGACGACGTACGCGAGGGTGAGTCCCGTCGCCATCACGAGGCCGTGCGACAGGTGCGAGGTCGCCACCTGACCCCACGCGAACGCCGCGAGCGCCACCCATCCGAGCCGTCGCCATCCCGTCGCCGAGAAGGTGCCCGCCGCCCCGACCAGGACGAGCGTCGTCCACGCCAGCGCGCCGGCGAACGGGAGGCTGATCGCCAAGGTGGACGCCGCGATCGCCATCGCGACGGAGAGCCCGCCGGCGGTCGCGGCGATCCGCCCCAGCCCCTCCTTGCGCAGGAACCAGCGCAGCCCGAGACCGGCCAGGATCGGGTTCAGGACCACGATCGCGCGCAGCCCGCCCCCGCAGCCGAACACCCGGGACAGGAGCATCGTCGGCAGGGAGAGCCACCCGCTCTGCGGGTCGGCGGCGAACGGCGTCCCCGCCATCTCGAACGGGTTCCACAGGGGAACGCGCCCGTCGGCCAGCGCGCGCCCGAGCAGGCACGAGCGCGGGAGCCAGAACGACAGGAGATCGGGGTGCTGGTCGGGGAGGCGAGGCAGGAACGCGATCCCTCGAAGGGCCAGCAGGACCGCGACCACGATGAGCGCCGGCCCGGCCGCGGCCACGAGGAACCGGCGTGCGGCGGTGGGTTCGGCGTCGTGAGGGGCCTCGGTGGCGCGAGGAGCACGCGTCGCCGATCTCATCGGCCAAGGCTATCCGAGCGTCCTTCGTTCCGAACGCGCAGGTCGTCTGCTAAACTCCGCCCCCGCCGGCCGCCCGACCGACTGGACCCCTGATCATGATCAGTCTTCAGCACGTCACGAAGGTCTACCGCAACGGCACCACCGCGCTCGAGGACGTCACCGTCGAGGTGGAGAAGGGTGAGTTCCTCTTCATCGTCGGCCAGTCCGGTTCGGGCAAGAGCACGTTCATCCGCCTGCTGCTCAAGGAGGAGCAGGCGACGAAGGGCGACATCTACGTCGCCGGCAAGAACCTCGCCAAGCTGACGACCTGGAAGGTGCCGCACCTGCGCCGGAACATCGGGACCGTCTTCCAGGACTTCAAGCTCCTGACGGACAAGACGGTGTTCGAGAACGTCGCCTTCGCGCTCGAGGTCATCGGCAAGACGAAGCACGTCATCGACCAGCGCGTCCCCGAGATCCTCGATCTCGTGGGGCTCGGCGACAAGCTCAACAACTTCCCCGACGAGCTGTCCGGCGGCGAGCAGCAGCGCGTCTCGATCGCGCGCGCCTGCGTGAACCGGCCGCTCGTGCTGCTCGCGGACGAGCCGACGGGCAACCTCGACCCGACGACCTCGGTCGCGATCATGCGCCTGCTCGACAAGGTGAACCGCATCGGGACCACCGTCGTGATGGCGACCCACGACCAGGCGATCGTCGACGCGATGCGCCGGCGCGTGGTCGAGCTCGACAAGGGGAAGGTCGTCCGGGACCAGGCCCGCGGGGTCTACAGCTAGTGGCGCGATTCGAGTACCTGTTCCGAGAGACGACCTCGGGGCTGCGGCGGAACGGACTGGTCGCGTTCGCGGCGATCTCGACCACGTTCATCGCGCTGCTCCTGTTCGGGCTCGCGCTCCTGATCAGCCGGCAGGTGAGCCTGATGATCGAGGCGACCACCGGCAACGTCGAGGTCGCGGTCTACCTCACCGATCCGGTGAACCCCGACACGGTGCGTTCGCTCACGCAGACGATCACCGAGCTTCCGGTGGTGGAGAGCGTCGACTTCGAGAGCAAGCAGGAGGCCTGCGACCGGTTCGCCGAGCTCTTCGCGAACCAGCAGGCGCTCGTGAACAACGTCGACTGCGATGCGCTCCCGGCGTCGCTCCGGGTCCGGCTCGAGGACCCCGAGCAGTACGCCCAGGTCGAGGCCGTGCTGCAGGGGCAGCCGGGGATCGATCGCATCGTCGACCAGAGCGCGTTCCTGGACCGGCTCTTCGCGGTCACCCGCGTGTTCCGGGTCGGGGTCCTGCTGATCTCGCTCGTGATGTTGGTCTCCGCGGCGATCCTGATCGCGAACACCGTGCGGATGGGGCTGTTCGCCAGGCGCAAGGAGATCGGGATCATGAAGCTCGTCGGCGCGACGAACTGGCGGATCCGCTGGCCCTTCCTGATCGAGGGGCTGTTCGAGAGCCTCATCGGGGCGCTCGCCGCGATCCTGGTCCTGTTCGGCCTGAAGGTCGCGTTCATCAACCCGCTCTACGGGACGGTGCAGTTCATCCCCTGGGTCACGAACGCGGACGTCATCGCCATCATCCCCTGGCTGCTGATCGCCGGGGCGCTCGTCGCGATGTTGGCCGGCCTGGTCGGGATGCGTCGCTTCCTCGACGTCTAGGCTCGGGGCCATGAGCGCTCGGCCCGACACCGGGCAGAAGACGGTCGTCTCCAACCGCAAGGCCCGCCACGACTACGAGATCCTCGAACGCCTCGAGGCCGGCATCGCGCTGACCGGCGCCGAGGTCAAGACCCTTCGAGGCGGCCGCGGGTCGATCGCGGAGGCCTTCGGCCGCGTCCGGGGTGGGGAGGTCTGGCTGGAGGGGATGCACATCCCGCCCTACGAACATCAGGGGGACAAGACCCGGCACGACCCGGTCCGTCCTCGCAAGCTCCTCCTGCATCGGAAGGAGATCGAGCGGCTCATCGGCAAGACCGCCGAGCGAGGGTTGGCCCTGGTTCCGCTCCGCGTCTACTTCTCGCACGGGCTGGCGAAGGTGGAGCTCGGTCTCGGTCGGGGCAAGCGCCAGTTCGAGAAGCGCCAGGCGATCGCCGAGCGCGAACATCGGCGCGAGATGGAGCGCGAGGCTGGACGGCGCAGGTAGGCCCGTATACTTGTGCCACAACCGCATATGGGGGTGTACCGGCTTCGACCTGGTCGGATACCGTTCAGGGGAAGCGGGCCGAGGTCCCCGGATGCCTCGTGAAAAGCCGGGATCAACACAAGCGCCGATAACTACGCGCTCGCCGCCTAACCACGGTTAGGTAGCCGTCCCCTCCGGATCGCCTGCGACCGGAGGATGGGCGTCGTGAGCAGGCTGACGGCTTCGGCTCCGCCTGGGGGCTGAGGCCGGACATCGCACCCGGGCTGGCCGAGAGGTCCTCCGCCGACGGGAGCCTCGAGGCGAGATCACACCGTCGGCTGCGCCCGGAGAAGCCCTGATCGGTCGCCCAGGGACGGGGGTTCGAATCCCCCCACCTCCACGAACGCCACGATCTCGACGAGGGGTCCGGCTGATGGGCAAGCTCATCGTGAGCGATCAGATCAACGACGACGGCGTGGGCCCGTGCGCCTCGATCTGATGGCATCGACACCGTACCGGTCCGGCGTCCTGTGGCTGCGCTACCGACCGGCAACCAGCTGACGACCAAGGGTCCGGTCCCACTCGTGAGCGAAGAGACCACAGCCCCATCCGGGTCGCCCGCACGAACCGGGGACGGCTGGATCGCGAACGTGGCGGCCAGGCTCGCGAGGGTCGGCGCGGATCCCGGGGACGACGAGGATCTGCGCCAGAAGAAGGCACTCCTCGTCCTGCTCGCGGTCCTGATCGCGCCGATCTCCGCCGTGTGGGGCACCCTGTACCTCGCCTTCGGCTCGGCGGTGGGCATCGCTCCCTTCGTCTACTTGGCGATCTCGGTCGCGTCCCTCCTGGTGTTCGCGCGAACCAAGAACTTCCGGTTCCTCCTCCTCGTGCAGCTCCTCGATATCCTCATCGCGCCCGACGGTCGGTGGTCAGATGCTGGTCGGTGGGTTCCTTCCTTCCGGCGCCGTCGGACTCTGGGGCATCCTTGCTCCCCTCGGCGCCCTCGTCTTCCTCGAGGTCCGTCAGGCCGTCCGCTGGTTCGTCGCGTTCCTGTTCGTCTTCCTGCTCACGGGGATCCTCGGCGAGGTGCTCTTCGCGGACGCGGACCTCCCGATCTGGTTCACCAGCACGATGCTGGCGTTGAACATCAGCGGTGCCGGCGCGGTCGCCTTCACGCTCCTCGCGTTCTTCGCCAACCAGCGCAACGCGGCGCTCGCCGCGCTCCGGATCGAGCAGGACAAGGCCGAAGCGCTCCTCGTGAACGTCCTGCCGAGCTCGATCGTGGAGCGTCTGAAGGGCGTGCCCAGGACGATCGCGGATCACTTCGAGTCGGCATCCATCCTCTTCGCCGACGTCGTGGACTTCACGCCGCTCGCGCGGCACCTTGCGCCGGCCGAGGTCGTGGGCATCCTCGATCAGCTGTTCTCCCACTTCGACACCCTCGTGGAGCGGCACGGGCTCGAGAAGATCAAGACGATCGGCGATTGCTACATGGCCGCATCGGGCGTGCCCGATCCGAGCCCGGATCACGCGCGGAAGGCCGCACTCCTGGCACTCGACATGCGGGATGCGGTTGCGAGATCAACGGTCGCCGGCCGGTCCGGGCTCGAACTGCGGATCGGCATCAACTCGGGGCCGGTCGTCGCCGGCGTGATCGGCACGAAGCGCTTCCTCTATGACCTCTGGGGAGACGCGGTGAACGTCGCGAGCCGGATGGAGACGAACGGCACCCCCGGCGAGATCCAGATCACGCGCGCGACGTACGAGCTGCTGGAGGACGGATTCGTCTGCCGGCGACGGGGGACGATCCAGGTCAAGGGCAAGGGGGAGATGGAGACCTGGTACCTGGTCCGGTCACGTTCGGACGGCGCTCCCACGGAGAGCGGGCGACTCGAAGAGGCGGGAACGGTCGATCCGGCGTGAGCCTCGGCCCGACCGTCACGCGTCGATCGAGGCTCCACCCCGCTCCGCTCGAACCGTGACCTCGTCTCCGCTCCGCAGCTCGCCGCGGGGGGTGACCACCACCGGCAGAGAGCGCCCGTAGAGCTCGCGGGCCACGATCGCGCCGAGCGCGAGGATCGGATCGGGTTCGGCGAGCACGATCGCGGCGGGCGCCGTCCCGGCTCGGATCGCCTCGGCGAGGACGCTGGACGAGGAGCTCGAGCCTCGTCCGGACGGCATCACCAGGATGCGGCCGGCGACGTTCGCGCCTCGCTGCGGGTGGCGGACGTCGATCACGGCGCCGGTCGCGGGATCGATGCCGCCCCAGAACGACAGCGGCTCGTCCAGGACGAGGACCTCGCCTCGAGCTTCACCGGTCACGAGGGTCCGCACATCAGTCATCGTCGGCCCACAGGCTCTCGTCGCGGACGACCCGCCCCGCCGCCGCCGAACGCACGCACTCCTCGAGCCCGCCGAACACGACGTCCACGCCGATGTTCGCGGGGGCGTACCAGGCCCACTTCGCCGAATCGGTCATCACGGGTCCCTCGAGGTCGTGGATGATCGGCGTCAGGTAGGTGCACGTATCGGTGACGATGCGCACCCCCGCCGCTTCGACCACGGCGATCGTCCCGGCGTCGGTCGCCGCGGCCAGGGTGTCGCGTCCGGTGTTCACGTAGAAGGGCACCCTCGGTCTCGCGCCCGCGACGAGCGCCGCGAGCCGTTCGAGCTCTGCCAGGGACGCGTGCGGCGTGCCGACGCTCACGGCGCCGAGGCCGTCGCCGGCCCGTGTGGTCAGCTCGTCCCGGGCGGAGCGGAGCGCGTCGACCGTCACCGCGATCTCGATGACGGCACGTCCGCCCGTCGCCGCCTCGAGGGTCGGCGCCTCCGGGGTGCGGCCGACGGCGTGGAACATCGCCACCGAACCCGACGACGCGGCGGCCGCCCCGAGCGCCTTCAGCCGCTCCTCGGGCACGCTCGGAGGGATCCCGACGATGGCCGCGACGGTCGACCCCGCCTCCCGCCCGAGGAGGTGCCCGAGGACGGGGTACAGCGCGTCCGAGTGCAGGAGGCGCTCCGGGACGCGCTCGAGCCGGAGCACGAGGCCGGCGAGCCGGTGCTCGTCGTGGTGGAGTCCGGCTGAGGGCACCCGACCGGTGATCGCCGCCGCGATGTCGATGAAGTCGCCGTATCGATCGGTTCGAGCACCGAGCACCGAGTTGCAGAACACGATCGCGTTCGACTCGGCCCACGCGACGTGCTCGCCGAGCGCCGGTCGTTCACGGAGCTGATACGGCGCGCACGTCCACGTGGGACGGCACCCCATCCCGACGTACAGGTCCATCTGCCGGCGTGCATCGTCCGACGACGTGGCATCCCCCGCGAGCGACGGATGCAGCAGGTCGAGGGCACCGACGTTCAGCGTCGTCGGCACGGAGACCCGGGCGCCGCCGGAGGCGAGCCGCTCCGCGAACTCGAGTCCCGCCCGGCCGTGGTAGAGGCAACCGTCGACGTGCGCGGACGAGACGTCGATCAGCCGGTTCGCGCCGACGACGCCGGCCATCTCGACGACGATCCGCATCGCGAGCGAGGCCGCCTCGCCCTCGTTCCCGTCGAGCACGACCCGGTCGCGCTCGGAGAGCTCGAGCATCCCGGTCGGGTCAGGTCTGCGCGGCGGCCCGTTCGAACACGGGCAGGGAGCGTTCCGTCATCTCGTCGTTGCCCGTGACCGAGATCCGGAAGCGCCCGGGCATCTCGACGACCGCGCCCGGCAACACGTAGACCTTGTCGCGCGCGAGCCGTTCGACGAACGCGACGTCGTCGGGGTCCGGACTCGTCGGCAGCAGGTAGAAGGTCCCCTCGGGGGAGTGCAGCTCGTAGCCGAAGGACCGCAGCGCCTCCACGAAGATGTCGCGGCGCCGCTGGAGGGCCTTCACGTCCACGCTCATCTGTTCGTGCTCCGCCATGGCGCGCTGCAGGATGTTGTTCGGCGCCGCGTGTCCGCCGTAGGTGAGCTGCGCCAGCTGGATCGCCTCGCGCATCGCCGGACGGTCCGGCATCTGCGGTGGGAGCGCGACGTACCCGCACCGCTGTCCTGGGGTGAGCAGCTGCTTCGCGTACGTGTAGACGAGGAACGCGTAGGGGTAGTACTCCGTCGGGCTCGAGAACGTTCGGTCGTCGAACACGATGCGCGAGTAGGCCTCGTCGGAGATCAGGTAGATCGGGCGCCCGTTCCGCTCGGAGGCGGCGGTCAGCACGTCCGCCAGCGCGCGCAGGGTCTCCGGCGGGTAGATCTTGCCGCTCGGGTTGTTCGGAGAGTTCACGATGATCGCCGAGGTGCGCTCGGTGATCGCCGCCTCGATCGCGGCCACGTCGAGGTCCCAGGTCGCGTAGTCCACGGCCACCCGGACCGGCGTCGCCTCGCCGCCCAGGATGATCGCCTCGTAGAAGAACCACGGCGGCGTCAGGAAGATCACCTCGTCGCCGGGGTCGGTGACGAGGCGGATGCACAGGTTGAGCCCGGCGAAGCCGCCGTCGGTCACGAGCACGTCGTCGGCCTCGTAGGCGATCCCCCGTCGCTCGCGGAGCCCGGCGGCGGCCGCCTCCTGCGCGTACGGCTCGTTGAACTTGTAGGCGTACCAGTCCTTGTCCTGCGGGACCGCCCAGCGCTGGAGCGACTCGACGTACTCGGGCAGAGGCGGCTCCTGCGGGTTGCCGGCGACGAAATCGCAGGTCTCCGGGTCGGCGGGATCGCGATGCGCGTAGCCGCTGTCGAGGAAGAACCGCATGAGCGGCTCCTCGGTGTCGCGGATGCGCTGCATGCTCTCCGAGAACCGGTGCGTCATGAGGACCTCCGTGTGTGCGGATCGCTCGGGATCGGCACGAACCCTACCATCGGCCGTGTGGCTACCAGGTGACGGGCGGCACGCCGTCCGGGTCGGCCTCCGGGTACCGCGTCGCGCCGTAGGGAGCGAGGTCGCGCGACGCCAGATCCGCGATGAACGTGTCCGGGAGCACCGCCGCGAACGCCTCGGCCTCGAGCCGGTCCCGCTGCACGGCGGCCGGCCGGATGTACGGCCCGATGTTGTCGCCGTAGCGGTAGTCGGCCAGGAACGCCGCGATGTCCTCGACCCCGTACCCGAGGTCGGTGAGCGCGAGGGGATCCAGGTAGACCTCCGAGGGCGCGACGAGCTGCACCAGGCCGAACACGCTCGTCCCGAACTCGTCGCCCAGATCCTGCTCGAGCTGGATCGGGTCGATCCGTACGCCGCCGTTCGCGTCGATCTCGGGGCACTGGCCGTGATCGGCGGTCACGATGAGGGCCGACCCACCGGGGCCGTACCGCTGCAGGAGCTGGTCGGCGAGGAGACCGATCTCCGCGTCGACGGCGCCGAGCACCTCCGCCTGCCGGGGGTCGTCCATGTTGTAGACGTGCCCCGAGTAGTCGGGCGCCTTGAAGTTCAGGTAGAGGAGATCCGCCGCGTCGTGCCGTCCGATCGACTCGGAGTCGAACGTCGCCTCGATGAGTTCGCCCTGGTAGCGGACCACCGGCGGGAAGCAGCACATCGCCTTCTTCCCGCTCGGGTCGTGGGGGGAGGGCGGGGGAGGGTCGTAGCCGGCCGTCAGCTCGTCCAGGCGCTCGAGCCCCGGGGCCGAGCGCGGGAGCCGGTACAGCTCGGGGTGGTGCGACTTCCATCCGCCGCCACCGTCCTCGTCCCAGAACACGCCGACGGGGGCTTCGCCCAGCGGCCGGCCGCCGCGTCCGAGCATCCCCACGTGCCAGACCTGGTAGCCGAGCTCGCCGACCCAGGCCAGGTCTCCGGTCTCCTCCGTCCAGCGATCGGCGAGCGTGGGCTCGAGCAGGAACGAGGGGTCGATGCGGCCGGGTTCGCCCCACGCCTTCACGGGTCCGCCGCCCCGTCGAACGTTGTGTCCCGTGATGCCGTGGGTGCGCGGGAACGCGCCCGTGCCGATCGTCGCGTGGGTGGCCGCCGTCACCGCCGGGAACGACCCCGAGATCGCGTTGCGATACGTGGCGCCTTCGCGCATGAGGCGCCGCAGGTTCGGCCATGCGTCGGGCCACCGGCGAAGGACGTTCCACCCTCCGCCGTCGATCACCAGCGTCACGACCACCGCGGGCGGCGTGGTCCCGACGGCCCGTTCGATCCCCGGGAGGGCGACCCCGTCGGCAGCCACGAAGCCCTCGAAGCCGATCAACCCCGCGGTGGTGGGTGCCAGGTCCGCGAGCGTGACGCGCTCGTCGTGGTCCTGCGGTTCGATGACCCCGGGTGACCAGACCACGATCGGCACGCGTTCCCCGTACATCCACGTGACGGCATGGCTCGTCCGAGGATCGTTCGGGCTGAGGGAACGCGACTCCTGCGGGTAGTTCGAGCTCGAGTACGGCGTGACGAGGAGCTGGATGTCGCCGAGGCGCTCCGGGTGGTACGCGCGCGTGACGAGCTCGAGGTACTCGGCGCCGAGATCGGACGCCATCTGTTCCAGGGTCGGGCGGGGGTCCGGCCGGGACATCCGTCGAGCGGTCGCCCCGAGCGCGGCCCCGCCCGCGACGGACACGAGGCCGAACGCGCCCAACAGGCCGAGGAGTCGTCGGCGCGACGGGTCCGTGCCTGCTCGGTTGCGCACGACCACCACCGCCGTCCCCAGGACGAGCAGGCCGGCCACGGCTCCGATGAGCAGGCTCCCCGTCGCGACCAGCACGAACGCGACGACCCCACCCGCGAACGCGAGCAGCACGAGGAGACCTCGAGACGGCATGGATCGATTCTCGCAGACGGTGTTGCGAAGACCGGCCTACGCGCGCTTGCGCGCCAGGTCCAGGAAGGGGAGCTCGACCACCGTCGCGCCCACCTTGCCTCGCTCGCCCTCGACGCTCCACTCGACCGAGACGCGGGTCCCGAGCCGGGCGAGATCGGGCGGGAGCGAGCCGAACCCGACCATCTTCTTGATCGTCGGCCCCCAGCCGATGCTCGTTGCCCGGCCGACGTGTGCACCCTCCTTGTAGACGGGCACGGCATCGCGCTGCACGGCCGCGGACACCATCGGAGGCAGGTCGTGGCGCGCGAACATCGACTCGATGGCGGTCCAGTCGAGGTCGAGCCCGGCGAGCCTGCGCGACGGGCCCCCCGCGCGTCGTTCGAGCTCGAGCGCGCGCCGGCCGACGAACGCGGGTTTGCCGAAGTCGACGAGCCGGCCGAGGCCGATCTCGAACGGCGAGTACTGCTGTTCGAGGCTGATCGCGTGTCGGGCGCTCGTGTACTCGGCCTCGATCAGGATGAGACCGGCTTCGAGCCGGGCGACGTCGAGCGCTCGGATGCCGGCCGGACGGATGCCGTGCGGCTCGCCCGCCTGCCACAACGCGTCCCAGACCTCGAGCGCTCCATCGGCCGGTACCCAGACCTCGTACCCGAGGTCTCCCGTGTAGCCGGTGCGCGTGACGTGGACGTCCACACCGCCGACCTCGGCGCGCCGGTGGCCGAAGTAGCGGACGTCCGACCACTCCTGGCGGGTCGCGGCCTCGAGCGTCGCTCGGGAGCGAGGGCCCTGGATCGCGAGCCCCGCGACCTGCTCGGAGACGTCCTCGATCTGGGCGTCGAGACCGGCGGCGTTCATCGTGAACCAGCGGAAGCAGGGGTCGGCCGCGGTCCAGAAGAACTCGCGCTCGCCTCGCCGGGTGATCGTGCCGTCGTCGACCACCTTGCCGTCCTCGTTGCACCACGGCGTGTACAGGACGCGGTCGACGGCGAGCTTCGAGACGTCTCGGGTGATGATCCGGTCGACGAGCCGCGCGGCGTCGGGGCCGGTCACCGCGTACTTGTACAGGGGCGACACGTCGATCAGCGCCGCCTGCTCCCGGATCGCGTTGTACTCGATGTCGTGGGCGTCGGCGTAGACGGCCGCGGCGAAATAGCCCGACCACTCCCCCCACGCCATCCTGGCGTTCAGCTGCGAGGTTCGTTCGTGGAACGCGGTCCCGAGGCTCACCGCCGCAGCGTAGCGGCGGCGTCGGCCCGGAACACGGGCCGGGGTCTGACCGGAAGTCAGGGTCGTGCTGGCCCACCCGAGGTGCCGACCCTACGATGGCGTGCGTGGCCGGGCGCTACGACGCGGTGATCATCGGGGGTGGGCACAACGGCCTCACGGCCGCCGCCTACCTCGCCCGGGCCGGCCGCAGCGTCCTGGTCCTCGAGCGGCGCCACGTCCTGGGCGGCGCGGCGGTGACCGAGGAGGTGGTTCCGGGCTTCCGCTTCAGCGAGTTCTCGTACGTGGTCTCGCTGCTCCGGCCCGAGATCATCCGCGAGCTGGACCTTCCCAGGCACGGCCTGGAGATCCTCCCGCTCGACGGCACGATCACGCCGCTCGACGACGACTCGCTGTGGCGCGTGAACGACCATGGCAAGACGATCCGGGAGCTCCGCCGATGGTCGAAGAGCGACGCCGAGGCGTACGAGGAGTACGGCCAGCTCATGGCCGACATGGCCCGGTTCATCAAGCCGATCCTGTCGGTCGTGCCGCCCGATCCCGGCCGGTTGAACCCGCTCGACTGGATGCCGTTGGTCGGGCTCGCGAAGACCTTCCGCGACCTGCCCGAACGCCTGCAGTCGACGTTCGTCCAGCTGATGACGATGAGCGCGACCGAGTTCCTCCAGCAGTGGTTCGAGACCGATCCGCTCATCGCGACGATGTCGGCCTCCGGCATCATCGGTACGTTCCAGGGCGTGCGGTCGCCCGGGACCGCGTACGTCCTGCTCCATCACTACATGGGCGAGATCGACGGCGCGTTCCGAGCCTGGGGGATCCCGCGCGGCGGGACCGGCGGGATCTCGGACGCGATCGGCTCGGCGGCACGTGCGTTCGGTGCCGAGATCCGGACGGAGTCGCCGGTCGCGAGGATCGACGTGCGGAACGGTCGCGCGATCGGCGTCGTGCTGGAGAGCGGCGAGGAGATCCGCGCGGGCGTCGTGCTGTCGAGCGTGGACTCGCACGTCACGTTCCTGCGACTCGTCGAGGAGTCGCACCTCGACGCCGGCTTCCTCGAGGAGGTCCGTCGCTACAAGTACCGGGGGTCGAGCGGGAAGGTGAACCTCGCGCTCGACGGGCTGCCCGAGCTCGCGTGCAGGCCGGGCAGGGGGGAGTGGTTGCGCGGCGCGATCAGCTTCTCGCCGAGCGTCGAGTACATGGAGCGCGCCTACGACGACGCGAAGTACGGACGCTTCTCCGCGCGGCCCTACATCGACAGCATCATCCCGACGCTCGTCGACCCGTCGATGGCGCCGCCGGGCAAGCACGTGATGAGCTGCTTCGTCCAGTACGCGCCGTACCACCTGTCGGACGGGCGCGAGTGGGACGATGCCGAGCGTGACGCGTTCGGCGAGACGGTCATCGACACGCTCGAGGAGCGCTTCCCCAACATCCGGAGCCTGATCCTGCACGCGCAGGTGCTCACCCCCCTCGACATCGAACGGATCACGGGCCTGACCGAGGGCAACATCTTCCAAGGCGAGCTGTCGCTCGAGCAGCTGTTCTTCAACCGGCCGGTCCCCGGCTGGGCGCGGTACCGCACGCCGATCAAGGACCTGTGGATGTGCGGGTCCGCCACGCACCCCGGCGGCGGGATCATGGGGGCGCCGGGCCGGATCGCGGCGCTCGAGTTGCTGAAGGCGAAGACCGGTGGGCGAGCCGCGTGACGGGGCGGTTCGACGCGGTCGTCATCGGTGCGGGCCACAACGGGCTCGTGGCCGCCGCGTACCTCGGCAAGGCGGGTCGGAGGGTGCTGGTGCTCGAGCGCCGAGAGCGTGCCGGCGGGATCCTCGACACGATCGAGATCGCCCCCGGCGTGCGAGCGCCGGGCATCGTGCACACGGTCGGGCGCCTCCGGCGGTCGGTGATCGCGGATCTCGGCCTGGTTCGGCACGGGCTCGTGACCGTCGAGCCCGACGTCCGTGTGTTCGCGCCGCAGCCCGAGGGCCCGCCGCTGACGCTGTGGACCGACGCCGCGCGCACGGCGTCCGAGCTCGGCGAACGTTCGGCGCGGGACGCGGAGGCGTACCCCGCGTTCGACCGGCGTGTCCGGTCGCTCGCGTCCTTCCTGTCGTACCTGCACGCCATCACGCCGCCGGACGTGAAGGATCCGTCGCTCGCCGACGCCCTGAACGCCGTGAAGCTCGGAAACGCCTACCGCCGGCTCGGGGTCAAGCCCGGTCGTGAGGCCATGCGGGCGCTGCCGATGGCGATCGCCGACTACGTGGCCGAGTCGTTCGAGACGGATGCCCTGCGCGGCGCGATCGCTTCTCGGGCCGTCCAGTACACGTCGATGGGACCGTGGTCGGCGGGGACGACCGCGGTGCTGCTCGCGGACTCGGCCGGCACCGACGGCGGGGCCGCCGGGCAGACGACCCTCGTCCGGGGCGGGCCGAGGGCGCTCGCCGAGGCCCTCGCGAGCGCGGCCAGGTCGTTCGGGGTGGAGATCCGCACCGGCGCCGAGGTCGCCGGTATCACGACGCGGGATCATCGCGCGACGGGCGTCGTGCTCGGCGACGGCGAGGAGATCGCGGCGCGAGCGGTCGTCTCGGGCGCCGATCCGAAGCGGACGCTCACGACCCTCGTCGATCCGGTCGAGATCGGCCCGCACCTCCGCTGGCGGGCGGCGAACATCCGCACGCCCGGCTCGACGTCGAAGGTGAACCTCGCGCTCCGGGCGCTCCCCGCGTTCGACGGTGCCGAGCCGGAGCGGCTCGCGGGCCGGATCGTGATCGCGCCGTCGATCGATCACCTCGAGCGGGGGTTCGACGCCGGGAAGTACGGGGCGATCAGCGAGGAGCCGTACCTCGAGGCGACGATCCCCACGATCACCGACACGACACTGGCGCCCGACGGCACGCACGTGATGAGCGTCGTCGTGCAGTGGACGCCCTTCGCGCTGCGTGAAGGGGACTGGGACGCCGAACGCGACCGCCTCGGCGACTTGGTCCTCAAGACGATGGAGCGCTACACCCCGGGGCTCTCGGACCTCGTGACGGCGCGCCAGGTGCTCACGCCGGTGGACCTCCAGGAGCAGTACGGGCTGTCCGGCGGGAACGTCTACCACGGCGAGCCGGGCCTGGATCAGTTCTTCGTCTGGCGACCGCTCCTCGGGCACGCGCGGTACCGGTTCGGACTGCCCGGCCTGTACCTGTGCGGATCGGGTGCGCATCCCGGCGGCGGGATCACCGGAGCCCCCGGCGCGAACGCCGCACGAGAGATCGTCTCCGACCTGAAGAGCCGGCGGCGCGGGTCGGGCGCCTCATGACGACCGACGCGTCTCGGCTCTGGCGGGCCGAGTCGATGCTCCGGCACGATCGGGCGCGCGCGCTCGGCGAGCTCGAGGCGTGCTTCCGTGGCGGAGAGGCTCCCGGAACCCTCGAGGGACCGCTCGACGGCCGGCTGGTGACGGGGACCGTCGGTTCCGGCCTCGACGCCGTCCTGGAAGGCGCGTCGCGACTGTGGATGCCGTGGCGGGGCAAGGCCTTCGATCCCGCGATGGCGCAGGGGAGGAACCGGTTCGTGGAGAGCGCCCGTCCGTTCTTCCGGCTGCTCTGGCCCGGGTACGACGGTCTCGAGCCGGAGGCACCCGGCGCGTTCACGGCGTTCCGGTTCGACACGAGCCTCGGTGCGAGCGTGACGGACGCGGGCACCGCGGTCCTGAAGATCGACTACGGGCATCCCGAGAGCCCGTGGCCGATCCGATCGATCCTCGATGAGCTGGTCCACGTGGGCGATGGACAGCACCTCGGCCAGGCGCTGATGCGTCGCAACGGCGGGTTCCGGCGGATCGCCTGGTTCGCGCTCCAGGCCCGTGAGCCTGCGCAGCTCTAGTCGCGCCGGAAGACGAAGACGAGCCGAGTCGGCGACGCGCTCGTAGCCGATGTCGGTGTAGATCCGGTTGGATGTCGGGTTCGACAGGTCGGTGAACAGGAACGACCGAGCGTGACCGCGTCGCAGGAGCCACCGGCTGAGCTCGGCGACGAGCGCCGTCGCATACCCGCGCCGGCGCGAACCTCGGGTGGCGTGTAGACGGGGCCGACCCGGATCCCCGTCGGCGTCCGCCCGCTGTAGCCGGCGAGCGACACCGGGCGCTCGTCGATCCACCAGACCAGAATCCGGCATCGGCGGACGAGAACCGCACGTCGAGCGATCCGTTCGATCTGGTCGATGTGGCGGCGAGGTCGGGGACCGCCTCCAGCAGGAAGTCGGTCATCCATCGTCGAAGCAGCTCCCGGTCACCTTGCGTCGGCTGGCCTGCGCGGTCGACCCGGAACGCACATGACCGTCCGGACCCGCGGAGCGCGTAAGGCCCGCGGACAGGATCTGCTCGGCTCGCCGGCCGGTGGCGGTTGCGGCGAGGACGCGCGGCGGCCACCTCGACGTGCGGGACGTTGCCGACGACGCCGGGGACTGTCCGGATCGTCCGTCCGCGACCGCCGTCGAGCACCGGCTCGAGCGCGGTCGGGCAGGCAGCGGGTCGGCGAGCACGAGGTCGTACGGCGACGGTACGCAACGCCGCGGCGACCGGCTCGCCCCGCTCCGTCGCCGACCCAGAAGCGAGACCGTCTCGTAGGCGTCCGGGTGCTCCGACGGCCGTCGCCGCGATCCCGAGCGCGAGCTGGTTCCTGGCCTCGTCGCGCTCGAGCAGTGGACCGGCAAGCTACAGGAACGCGCCCGCGTCGGTCGGCCGGACGATCTGCACCCGCCGATGCTACCGGCGGTCACTCGGACCAGAGGCCGGTCAGGATCGCGTCGACGTCGCCGGTGGATCCGTGCCGTGCGGCGCGGGCTGGTCGTCCGAAGCCGCCTCGTCGACGTAGGTCGCCTCGAGCGCGAACGACGTCCGGACGTCCGGTGGCAGGAAGCGCGTGAGCTGCGCGTACCAGTGGCGATCCTCGAACCCGCGGTTCGAGCGGTGGTAGCGCAGCGGGAAGTACACGTGCAGGACGTCGCGAGCCCGGGTGAGCGCGACGTAGAGGAGCCGGCGCTCCTCCTCGAGCTCGTCGGGGTCGCCGCTCGCCATGTCCGAGGGGATCATCCCGTCGGCCGCGTGGATCACGTGCACGACGTCCCACTCGCCGCCCTTGGCCGAGTGGATCGTCGAGAGCACGAGGTAGTCCTCGTCCAGGTGCGGCGGTCCGGCCAGGTCCGAGGTCGAGACCGGCGGGTCGAGCGTGAGGTCGGTGACGAATCGAGCCCGGTCCTCCGATCCGGTGGCGAGCTGCTCGAGCTGCTCGAGGTCGCGCAGACGAGGCTCGGGCTGGTCGTACCGGCGCCGGAGCAGGGGTTCGAGGAACGCGGCCACCCGATGGACCTGGGTGGCCGGGGCCGGCTCGAGCGCGAGATCGCGGAAGGTCTCGCGGAGCGCCCCGAGCTCCGCGCGGGCCGGGGCGGGCACCGCGATCGCCTGTTCGATGAAGCGGACGAGCGGATCGCCGGGCGCCCGCACACCGATCGCCGCCATGACCCGGCGGGCGCCGGCCGGCCCGACACCGTCGAGCAGCTGGAGGATGCGGAACCACGAGACCTCGTCCCGCGGGTTGTCCGCGATCCGCAGCACCGCGAGCGCGTCCTTCACGTGGGCGGACTCGAGGAACTTCAAGCCGCCGTACTTGATGAACGGGATGTTCCGGCGAGCCAGCTCGACCTCGAGCAGGTCGCTGTGATGGCCCGCGCGGAACAGCACGGCCTGCTCGCGCAGCGCCGTCCCGCGTTCGCGGTGCTCGAGGACCTGCCGGCACACCGCGTCGGCCTGGTCGCGTTCGTCGAGGCACGTGAGCAGCCGGGGTCGTTCGCCTCCGTCGCGCTCGGTCCACAACGCCTTCTCGTGCCGCTGCGGCGACAACGCGATCACCGCGTTCGTGGCATCGAGGATCGGCCGGGTGGAGCGGTAGTTGCGCTCGAGCTTGACGATCGTCGTCCCGGGGAACCGCGCCGGGAACTCGAGGATGTTGCGCACCGTCGCCGAACGGAATGCGTAGATCGCCTGCGCGTCGTCGCCGACCACCATGAGCCCGTCGCCGCCCGGGCGGAGCGCCTCCAGGATGTCGGCCTGGAGCGGGTTCGTGTCCTGGTACTCGTCGACGAGGATGTGGTCGAACATCGCCGAGATCGCCGGCCCCGCGGCCGGGTGGCGGCAGAGTGCGCGCCAGAACAGGAGCAGGTCGTCGTAGTCGAGCGCGTGCTGCGCGCGCTTGCGTTCCGTGTAGACCTCGAAGATCGCTCGGACGTCGCCGACCACCTCGGCGCACCACGGGTACTCGGCCTCGAGGACCTCGGCGAGCTTGATCTGCGCGTTCACGGTCCGCGAGTAGACGTCGGCGAGGGTCTCCTTGCGCGGGAAGCGACGCTCCCCCTGACCGAGGCCCAGCTCGCCGCGGATCAGGTCCATGAGGTCGGCCGTGTCCGTCCGGTCGAGCACCGTGAAGCCGGGCGACAGGCCGAGCGCGCCTCCGTGGAGCCGCAGCAGCCGGTTCGCCGAGCCGTGGAACGTGCCGCCCCACACCCGCCCGAGCCCACGTTCGCCGGTGAGGCCCTCGGCCCGGGAGAGCATCTCGCGGGCCGCGCGGCGCGTGAACGTCAGGAGCAGGATGCGCTCGGGCGCCACCCCCCGGTCGACCAGACGCGCGACCCGGCAGGCGAGCGTCCAGGTCTTCCCCGAGCCCGCGCCCGCAACCACCAGGAGCGGCCCGCCGAGGTGCTCGATCGCGGCTCGTTGTTCGGGGTTGCAGGTCTCGAACATGCGTTCGGGCAGTCTAGGAGGGGAGACCGACCGGCACAAGGACCGCGGCCGCGTAGCATCGGGACATGTGCCGAAGCATCAAGCGTCTCCGCGAGGGCAACGTGGCGGCGACCGACGACGAGATCCGCGAGGCCGCGCTCCAGTTCGTCCGGAAGGTGAGCGGGTACCGGGTGCCCGCGGGACGCAACGAGGTCGCGTTCAACGCCGCGGTCGACGAGGTGGCCGACGCGTCCCGCCGCCTGCTCGACGCGGTGACCGCGTCCGCGCGGTAGCTCGCCCGATACCCTGTTCGGACGATGGCGTACGCGCTGGACCCGACGCCCGAACAGATGCGCGAGATGGGGCAGGCCGCTCTCGAGTACCTGATCGACTTCATCGAGGCGCAACCGGAGATGCCGGCCTCCGACACGGGCGGCGCGCTCGAGGCCGCCCGAACGGTCCGCGGGTCGCCGCCGGAGCAGGGCGGCAGCTTCGAGCGGCTCATGGACGGCGTCGACCTGATCGCCGCGCACGCGTACAACACGACCGGTCCCGGATACCTGCCGTTCATCCCCGGCGGCGGGCTGTTCGCGGCCGCGCTCGGGGACTTCATCGCGACCGGTATCAACCGGTACGTCGGGATGTGGGGTCAGGCCCCGGTCGGCGCGGAGATCGAGAACAACGTGATCCGGTGGTTGTGCGACCTGTTCGGGTTCGGACCCGCGTCGCGCGGGATCCTCACCTCGGGCGGCTCGATGGCGAACCTCTCGGCGATCGTCGCCGCCCGCGTGGCGCGGCTGCCCGAGGACTTCCTGTCCGGCATCCTGTACGTCTCCGAACAGGTGCACGCATCGAACGCGAAGGCGGCGGCGATCGCCGGCTTCCCCCGGGACGCCGTGCGGTCCGTGCCCTGCACGCCGGACCTTCGGATGGACGTGGAGGCGCTGCGTTCGCTGATCGATGAGGATCGCGGAGCGGGACGCACGCCGTTCCTCGTGATCGCCTCGGCCGGCACGACGAACACGGGAGCGATCGACCCGCTCGATGCGATCGCGGACGTGGCGGCCGAGCAGGGTCTGTGGCTGCACACCGATGCCGCGTACGGCGGCTTCTTCCAGCTCACGCAACGAGGCCGCACGGCGTTCGCCGGGATCGAGCGGTCCGATTCGATCACGCTGGATCCGCACAAGGGGCTGTTCCTCCCGTACGGGACCGGCTCGCTCGTCGTCCGCGAGGGCGCGCTCCTTCGGGAGGCACACTTCGTGGGCGCGGCCTACCTGCAGGACTTCCCGCCCGAGGACGAGCTGCCGAACTTCACCGAGTACTCGCCCGAGCTCTCCCGCGACTTCCGAGGCCTGCGCGTGTGGTTCCCGCTCGTGCTCCACGGCGTCGGGGCGTTCCGCGACGCGCTGGACGAGAAGCTCGATCTCGCCCGGTACCTCTACGAGGAGCTCTCGACGATCCCCGAGCTCGAGCTGCCGTGGGAGCCGGAGCTGACGGTCGTGCCGTTCCGGCTCCGAGACGGTACGGACGAGGACGACCGCCGCCTGCTCGACCTGATCAACGCGTCGAAACGCGTCGTGCTGTCGAGCACGATCGTGCGGGGCCGCTTCACGATCCGCGCCTGCATCCTGTCCCACCGCACGCACCGCGACCGCGTCGAGGAGTGCGTCGAGATCGTCCGGCGCGCGACGGCGGACGTCGCCCGGTCGTGACCGCGGCGGTCGCCGACGAGATCCGGACCGACCGGCTGATCCTGCGCCCCATCCTCGCCGAGGACCTCGATCCGTATGCGGCGATGTACGCGGACCCGGAGGTGGTGCGGTTCATCTCGGACGGGACGACCGCGTCCCGCGACGAGACGGCGGAGTGGCTCGACCGCACGATCCGGCGCAACGAGCTCGACGGGTGGGACATGCGTTCGGTCGTCCGGGCGGACGACGGAGCCGTGCTCGGCCGGTGTGGGATCGCGGTGCGCGAGATCGACGGCCGGATCGAACGGGAGGTGGGCTACCTCCTCGGGCGCGAACACTGGGGACAGGGCTACGCGACCGAGGCAGCGTCGGCGATGCGCGACCGTGCGCTGCGCGAGCTCGGCCTGCGGCGCGTGATCGCGCTGATCCAACACGCGAACGACGCCTCGAAGCGCGTGGCCGCCAGGCTCGGCATGGCCTACGAGCGCGACGTCGAGTTCCACGACCGGCTCGTCGAGCTCCACGCGCTCGAGGTCTGAGTCGTGCCGGAGCTCCCCGAGGTGCAGGCGCTCGCCGAACGGCTCACGGCGGCGGTCGCCGGGTCGACGTTCGTCACCGCGGACGTGCTGCAGTTCTCATCCCTGAAGACGGTAACGCCCCGGGTGCCCGAGGTCGCCGGGCGGACGGTCGCGCGTGTGGGTCGCCGAGGCAAGTACCTCGTGTTCGAGCTCGAGGGGCCCCGGGTCCTCGTGCATCTGTCCCAGGGCGGCCGCGTCGACGTCGAGGATCCGCCGAAGACGACGAAGCCGCGCGGCGCCGTCGTTCGGCTGCGCTTCGACGGTCACCCGTCGGTGCTGGTGAAGGAGTTCGGGCGCGAGCGCAAGGCCGGATGGTGGGTGCTCGCCGAGGGGGACGAGGGCCCGCTCGTGAAGCTCGGCCCCGAGCCGGACTCTGCCGAGTTCGAGCGCCTCGTCCTCGAGGGTGACGACGCTCGACGCGTCCACACGATCCTCCGCGATCAGCGCACCGTGGCCGGGATCGGCCGGGGGTACTCGGACGACATCCTGCATCGCGCGAAGCTCTCGCCGTACGCCTCGCTCGTCTCACTCACGCCCGAGCAGCGACGAGACCTCCTGCAGAGCGTGCACGACGTGCTCGCCGACGCCTTGGAGCACGAGCGGAAGCGGGCCGGCGGTCTCCCGACGAAGATCGGTGACCACTTCACCGTGCACGGCCGGTACGGCACCCCGTGTCCCGTCTGTGGTGGCGACCTCCGCCGCGTCTCGTACGAGTCGCACGAGGTCACGTACTGCTCCGCCTGCCAGACGGGCGGCAAGGTCCTCGCCGACCGCCGCTTCTCGCGCCTGATCAGGTAGTTCGCGAGGACTACAGCGCGAGTGCCCTGACCTGCGGATTCGCGTGCGGCTGCTCCTTGTGCAAAGGATGGGGACAACCGGACGCGGAGTGCGTCCGAGGAAGGAGGGGGACGATGCGCCGATCGAGACTTCTGATCCTGCTCGGGGCACTTGTGCTGCTGGCATCGCTCCAGTCCGGGGCGGGGGCCGCCGGCTTTCGCACGAAGGCCGCTCCGATGCTCGACCCCGCTCCGGGCTCGAAAGGCACGACCTTGAAGGCCCTGATCACGGTCGGGGACCGACTCGGGCCGTACCTGTTCGAGGGCATCCCCGACGGTGTGGGGATCGTCGACAACGGCGACGGGACCGCGGACGTGTACGTCACCCATGAGCAGTCACGTGTGCCCTTCCCACTCGCGACCGCGACCGCGGGTGGCCTGCGAGACTTCAGCGACTCGTCGATCTCCAAGATCACGATCGACCTGGCCACGCGAGAGATCCTGGCCGCCGAGGTCGCGCTCTCGGCGCCCGAGGGTTTCATCCGCTTCTGCTCGGCATTCATGGCCGGTGCCGCGGAGGGGTTCGACAGCCCCGTCTTCTTCGCGAACGAGGAGTCCGACGACGACCTGCCGGTCGTCGGGTCGCTCTACGGGGCCGACCCGTTCTTCGCCCCAGCGAACACCCGCGAGGCCGGCTACGCCGTCTACTACGACGTCGCTTCGGGCACGTACGACGCGATCCTCGGCATGGGACGCTTCAACCACGAGAACACCGTCGTGGTCCCCGGCGGCTGGACGGACATCGTGACGCTTTCCGGAGACGACACGTTCAACGCGCCTTCGTCGCAGCTGTACCTGTACCGCGCGGCCACGCCGGACGCGCTCATCGCGGACCAGGGAAGCCTGTTCGCGTTCCGTGTCACGGCTACCCAGGACGGGCCGGTGGATCCGGCCGATGCGTTCAACGAGGCGAACGACTACGGCGATATCGTCGTCGGCGACGACTGGGAGGGCGAGTTCATCGCCGTGCCCGACGCGATCGCGGACGGGACCGATCCCGGCACCCCGCCGCTCGCTCCCCAGGGTGCGCTCGAGCGGTGGTCGAACCAGAACAACGTGTTCCAATTCATCCGGGTGGAGGACCTGGCCTACGACAAGAACGACCCGAACGTCGTCTACTTCGCAGACACGGGCGAGCGTCGCGCGCGGCCGGATCTCGACCCCTCGGATCCGGACCCGCCGGACGGCCGGCTCGACCGGGCACCCAGCGGTTTCACGGGCCCGTACCCGAACGGCCGGATCTTCCGGATGGAGCTCGACCCGACCGATTCGCTCAACGTCCTGAGCTTCTCGATCTTGCTGGACAGCGACCCGGGTGGGCTGAACAACCCCGCCGTCATGCATCAGCCCGACAACATCGACACCAGCACGCGGAGCTTGATGGTCCAGGAGGACTCGGGCCAGGCCCCGTTCTCGCGGATCTGGCGCTACGACTTCGCGACGCAGACGTGGAGCGTGGTCGCCTCGGTGCAGGACCAGCAGTGGGAGTCCAGCGGCATCGTCGACGCCTCTTCCATCTTCGGGCCCGGGATGTGGCTCGTGACCGTCCAGGCGCACAACGTCTACGAGTACGCCGACGGGCCGATCGCCGGCCTCCCGAACGGACCGATCACCGGAGGCATCCCGAATACCACGACCGCGAAGCGCGAGGGCGGCCAGTTGGTCCTCCTTCGGGTGAAGGACTCATAGGGCTGGAGGAGGGCCGCCGGCCGTCCGGCCGGCGGCCCTCCGGTTTCGTACGCTCGGCCGACCGTGACGACCGAGCGCGATCTGCTCACGCTCCCGAAGGTGGATCTGCACGTCCACCTCGAGGGTTCGATGCGGGCGAGCACGGTCGTGGAGCTCGCGGATCGGTACGGGGTGGTGCTCCCGGAGGGCCTGCGCGAGGGCCGCTACGAGTTCCGCGACTTCCGCCACTTCATCGACGAATGGGTCGCCGGCCTCCGGTGCCTGCGCACCCCCGAGGATCTGCGCAGGATCGCGATCGAGTTCTGCGAGGACGAGGCGGCGCAGGGCGTCCGCTACGCCGAGGTGTCCTTCTCGCTCCCGGACCATCGGGACTGGCTCGCGGACTGGGACGACGCCCTCCTGTCGGTGCTCCACGGGCTCCGAGAGGGAGAGCGGGAGTTCGGCATCCGGTGCCGCGTCTACGTGGACGTGGTCCGAGGGATCGACCTGGCGTTGTCCCGACGAGCGATGCGCGCGGCGGTCCGGCACCGGGACGACGGCGTGATCGGGATCGGTCTCGGCGGCGAGGAGCGTTTCGGACCCGAGCCCCATGCGGAGATCTTCCGCGAGGCGCGAGAGGCCGGGCTCCGTTCGATCCCGCACGCGGGGGAGACGCACGGCTCTGAGTCGATCCGGGCGGCGATCGACGCGCTCGGCGCCGATCGCATCGGTCACGGCATCCGCGTGTTGGATGATCCCGAACTCGTCCGGGAGGTTCGAGACCGGGGGATCGCGTTCGACGTGTGTCCGACCTCGAACCTCATGACCCGATCCGTCTCGAGCCTCGCAGAGCATCCCCTCCCGGCGATGCTCGACGCCGGGCTCACGTGCACCCTGGCGAGCGACGATCCATCGATGTTCGACTCGCCGATCTCGGCCGAGTACGAGGTCTGCCGGCGGGTCTTCGGCTTCGACGACGAGCGCCTGGCGGAGCTGGCCCGAGCCGGGGTGCAGGCGTCGTTCGCGGATCAGGAGGTCAAGACGGAGCTCCAGGCCGCGATCGCGGCGTGGGCCGGCGCCGTGTAATGTGTTCTGAGCGATCGAGACCATTTCGTCCTTGAGTCGGACTAATGGAGTCGCTATCCTTATGTCCGTGAGGACTGGCAGCGATCGGTTTGGCGAACGAGGCCATCGATTCCAGCGCCGACCTGCGGCGGTGGCTCGAGGAGCAGGGCGCGCCGACCAGCGAGGAGATCTCGATGCGCTTGCCGGAGTTCCTGGCTCTGCGTTCCAGCCTGCGCGACACGTTCGAGGCCTCGATCGGCGGCGGTCCCTTTCCCGCCGCCGCCGTCGAGCGCCTGAACGAGCTGAGCGAACGGGTCCCCCGGGTGCTCAGGTTCGAGCCGCCGGTGCCCGTCGAGGTGCCCCTCTCGGGCAGTGCCTCATCCCTCGTCCTGGCTCGCATCGTCTGGTCCGCCATGGAGCTCCTCGGCGGGGACGACCGCGAGCGGCTGCGGCGCTGCCCGGCGTGCGGCCGGTTCTTCCTCGCGTCGAGGTCGGACCGGCTGTGGTGCTCGGTCGCATGCGGCAACCGGATCCGCGTCGCTCGGCATCAGGCTCGACGGAGGGCCACGGGTTAGACCGCGGAACCGCGTGCGAGACTGGCGCGATGATCCCCATCGTCTCGGGCATCGCCGCGGCCGCGGTGTGGGCCGCGTCCGCGATGTGCGTCCGGCGGTCGAGCCAGGTCGCCCCGCCCGTCTCGATCCTGGGCTGGGTGCTGCTGATCGGGGCGGCGATCTCCGCGCCGTTCGCGTTGGCCGAGGGGGTGCCGGAGGGCTTCAGCTCCGAACACGCCGCGTGGCTCGGCGTGACCGCCATCGGGAACACCGCCGGCCTGCTGTGCGTGTACACGTCGCTGCGGCTCGGCAAGGTCGGGGTCGTGGCCCCGATCACGTCCTCGCAAGGTGCCGCGGCGGCCGCGATCGCGGTGTTCGCCGGCGAGCAGCTGGCCACCGGGGCCGGCGTGGCGCTCGTCGTGATCGTGCTCGGTGTCGTGCTGTCGAGCATGAAGGGCGGCGACGAGGCGCTGGAAGGCGGTCGCGCGCGCGTCGCCGTCTCGTACGCGATCTGCGCGGCGCTGTTCTTCGGCCTGGGCCTGTACGCGATGGGCCGGCTGTCCGCTGAGCTTCCGATCAGCTGGATCATCTTCCCGAGCAGGATGCTCGGCGTCCTCGGCGTGACGGTGCCCCTCGCGCTGATGGGCAGGCTCCGCATCAACCGATCCGTGGCCCCGCTCGTCGTCGCCACCGGCCTGCTCGAGGTGCTCGGACTCGTGGCCTACACGTACGGCGCGCGGTATGGCATCGCGGTGACCGCGATCCTGGCGTCGCAGTTCGCCGCCTTCGCGGCCGTGGGTGCGTACTTCGTCTTCCGGGAGCGGCTCGCCCGCGTGCAGCTCGCGGGTGTGGCCGTGATCGCGATCGGGGTCGCGGTCCTGACCGGGCTCCAGGCGTGACCGATCCGTTCGCCGCGCATCCCGAACCCGGGCTCATCGACCTCCGCGACGAGGCGATCGCCCGCCCGATGCTCGAGCGGCTCGGCAGGGCGGTGTGGGACGAGGCCCTGCGGTACCTGTACGAGGACGCGGCCGCCCGGCCGTTGCGCACGCTCCCGTACACCCAGATGCGCCGCGAGTTCTTCGGGGTGTCGGGCGAGCCTGCACCGGCGCCGACGGGACCGTCGACCTCGGATGCGGTCCTCGACGAGTTCCGCGAGCGCGTCGCGCCGTGGGTCTTCAACACCCAGCACCCCGGCTCGTTCAGCTACTTCACGCCACCGCCGCTCGTGATGTCGATCGCCGGCGAGTTGCTCGCGCAGTGGACGAACCAAGGGGTCGACGTCTGGGCGGCCGGCCCGGTCGGCGCGCTGGTGGAGGAGGAGGTCACCGCGTGGTTGCGGGAGCTCGTCGGCGCGGGCGACGGATCCTGGGCGGTCCTCACCTCGGGAGGCGTCATGGCGAACGTCATGGCGCTCACCGTGGCGAGGGACATCCACCTCCCCCGGCTGCTCGGCCGGTCCGGGCCGCCGCGCGCCGCTGCGCTCGATGGCGTGCGCGTCTACGCGAGCGACCAGGCGCACTTCTCGATCGCACGGGCCCTGGACATCCTCGGGTTCCCCGCCGAAACGCTGCACCTGGTCGCGTCGGACGAGGCGTTCCGCCTGCACGCGGGGCCGGTCGCCGAGGCCGTCGAGCGCGATCGTGCCGCCGGCCTCGTGCCACTCTCGATCGCCGCGGTCGCCGGCTCGACGAACACCGGGAGCGTCGACCGCACCGGCGAGCTCGCCGACCTCGCCGAACGGGAATCGATGTGGCTCCACGTCGACGCCGCCTACGGGGGAGGGGCGCTGCTGTCCGCCGAGGTCGCGGGCCGCGTGCCCGATCTCGAGCGCGCCGACAGCGTCACGGTGGACCCGCACAAGTGGTTCTTCCAGGCGTACGACGTCGGGGCACTCGTGGTGAAGCGCCGGGACGACCTCCGGCAGACGTTCCACCGGATGCCGGAGTACTACCGGCATCCCGATGTCGCGGACGCGCCGCTCAACTGGTTCGAGTACTCCTTCGAAGGCACCCGGCGGTTCCGTGGTCTCAAGCTCTGGCTCTCGTGGAAGCACCTGGGGACCGAGGGACTCGCCCGGCTGATCGAGCACAACGTTCGGCTCGCCGCGTACCTGGCGAAGCGGTGCCGCGACGAGCCGGATCTCGAGGTGATCCCCAAGGAGCCCGAGCTCTCCGTCGTGTGCTTCCGCCACGTGCCGTTCGGGATGGAGGAGGACCGGCTGGACCTGTACCAGGACGCGTTGCAGCTCGCGCTCGAGGCGAGTGGCGAGGCGTGGGTCTCGACGACGACCCTGCGGGGACGGACGTACCTTCGGGCCGGGATCGTGAACTACCTGTCGACCGAGGCGAACGTCGACCGGATGCTCGAGACCATCCGCCGCCTCTCACCCACGCTCACCTGAGCCGGACGCGGGTCGCGCCCATGGGTATCCTCGGGGGCTTGTGAGGATCACATCGTCAGACGTTGGGATCCGAACCGGCCGCGGCCAGCCCGGGGCGGTCTGATCCTTCGACGGGGCGTTCGAGCTTTCGCGGCCGGCATCGCGGTCGTCGTGCTGATGAGCGTCCCGACGCCATCCGTCGGCAGGGTCGGTGCGGATCGCGCCGACTCGAAGGACGAACGGGCGCTCTTCGACATCGTGTTCCCGGGCGGCGTCGCGAGCCTGGATGGCGCGGGCAACAACCGGGGCCACCCCCGATGGGGGACCGCGTACCGCGCGTACGCGCGCATCGCGGCGACGAGCTACGCGGACGGGATGCGACGACTCACTGCGGGGGCGCGACCGCGGTACGTGAGCAACCGGGTCTTCAACGACGTCGGTCAGAACCTGTTCTCCGAGAACGGCGTCACCCAGTGGGGCTTCGCCTGGGGACAGTTCCTCGACCACACCTTCGGACTCCGCGCCGTCGGGACGAAGGGCGGATCGATCACGTTCGATCCGCAGGACCCGCTCGAGCGGTTCGTGAACGACCTGGGCGCGATCGATTTCGCGAGGACCCCGCGTGCCCCCGGGACCGGGATCCGCTCGCCGCGCGAGCAGATGAACACGGTGAGCTCCTACATCGATGCGTGGGCCGTGTACGGCGGCACGGCCGAGCGCCTGGAGTGGCTCCGGGCGGGTCGGCTCGACGACGACCCGTCGAACAACCGGGCGCGGCTGCTGACGTCGCCCGACGGCTACCTCCCGAGGGCCGCCGCTCGCGGCGATCCGGGCGATGCGCCCGGGATGGAGCTGATGGGCCGGTTGTACGCCACCCCCGAGCTCGCGGTCGTCGCGGGCGATGTGCGCGCGAACGAGAACATCGCCCTCACGAGCCTGCACACGTTGTTCGTGCGGGAGCACAACCGGCTCGTCGAGGCGCTGCCCGATCGCCTGCCCACGGAGCTGAAGTTCCAGATCGCGCGCCGCGTGGTAATGGCCGAGATCCAGCACATCACCTACACGGAGTTCCTCCCGGCGCTCGGGGTCGAGCTCGCGGCGTACCGCGGATACCGCTCGAGCGTCGACGCCACGTTGTCGAACGAGTTCGCCGTCATCGGCTACCGCGCGCACAGCATGGTCCACGGCGAGTTCGAACCGCAGGGCAACCTCGCCGACTACACGCCGGAGCAGCTCGACGCGATCCGCGCGCACGGGGTCGAGGTGCTCCTCGCCGGCCAGGAGGTGGAGTTCGTCGTCCCGCTGAACGTCGCGTTCGGCAACCCGGACCTGGTCGAGGCGATCGGCCTCGACGCGATCCTGTTGGGTCTCGGCGCGGAACGGCAATACAAGAACGACGAGATGATCGACGACCAGCTCCGGAGCGTCCTGTTCCAGCTTCCCGGGCCCGACGTCCCCGACCCGAGCGACTGCCTTGACGGCCCGCCCCTTCCCGAGTGTTTCCAGACCGTGCTCGACCTCGGCGCGGTCGACATCAAACGGGCGCGCGATCACGGCATCCCGACGTACAACGAGCTCCGGGCGGCCTACGGGCTGGAGCCGAAGGCGTCGTTCTCAGAGGTCACGGGCGAGGAGACCGAGGAGTTCCCGAACGACCCGCTCATCGACCCGGACGACCCGATCGACGACCCAGACATCCTGACCTTCGTCCGGCTGCTGGACGCCGAGGGCCGGCAGCTCACACCCGGAACCCCGGAGGCGGACGAGCAGGCCGTCGTCGGCATCCGCCGGACGACCCTCGCGGCCCGGCTGAAGGCGATCTACGGGTCCGTCGACCGACTCGAAGCGTTCGTGGGGATGCTGGCCGAGCCGCATCTGCCCGGGTCGGAGCTCGGGGAGCTCCAGACCGCGATCTGGACGGAGCAGTTCGGGCGGCTCCGCGACGGTGACCGGTTCTTCTACCTGAACGACCCGAGCCTGCGGATCATCCGGCAGCGGTTCGGGATCGGTGCGCGTCGCACCCTGGCCGAGATCATCCTCGCGAACACCGATATCGAGGGGAGCCAGCTCCCGGCCAACGTCTTCAAGCCCACGAGACCTCCCGCCCGATCCCGATCTCGGCTGATCGCGTGATCTGGACGCGCGGGGACGAGGTCAGGCGCACCAGATGGCTCTCGAGGATGCCACGCCCGATCCGCGAGGAGGTTGGGTCGGGCTCCCGCATCCGAACGCTCCTCGGCGTGCTCGTGATCGCGCTCGGGGCATGGGCGTTCCTCTCGTCGAACCCGCCGCTCGACCTGTTCGACAACGCGCCGCTCGCGGTGACGACCGTGCTCGTCGGGCTGCTCGTGATCGGGGGGCCGGGGATCTGGCGGCTCGTGCGACAGGTCTCGGACGAGCGTCGCGAGCGGATCCGCCAAGAGGAGCGCGCGAGATGGCGGCGCACCTGCACGACTCGGTGCTGCAGACGCTCGCGTTGATCCAGCGGACCGAGGACCCCAGCGAGATGGTCGCGCTCGCGCGCGGGCAGGAACGCGCGCTTCGGACGTGGCTGTACGGGAAGACGGACCGGGCGGGGCAGGCTCGTTGTCGGCCGCGCTCGACGATCTCGCCGCCGAGGTCGAGCGGACGCACCGGACCCGGATCGAGATCGTGATGGTCGGGGACTGTCCGGTCGACGACCGGGTGCGTGCGCTCGTGGACGCGTGCCGCGAGGCGATCGTGAACGCGGCCCGGCATTCGGGCGCTCGAGGTGTGTCGGCCTACATCGAGGTCGAGGACGACCAGGTCACGGCGTTCGTCCGGGACCAGGGGGTGGGCTTCGCCCGGTCGTCGGTCCAGGCGGACCGCCGCGGGATCGCCGAGTCGATCGAGGGTCGGATGGAACGCTACGGGGGCGTCGCGCTCGTCGAGAGCGAGCCGGGTCGCGGCACCGAGGTGCGTCTGCGGATCCCCTTGGGGCGAACGTGATCCGCGTGTTCCTCGTCGAGGATCAGAGCTGTTCGCGAGCGGCGTGCGAACCGAGCTGGTCGACGGGTTCGAGCTCGTTGGCCAGGCGGGCACGGTCGAGACCGCCGTCGCTGGTGTGCTCGCGTCCGGACCCGATGTCGTGCTCCTCGACGTGCATCTGCCCGACGGGAGCGGGGCGGGCGTGGTCGAGCGCTGCCCCGGCGTGCGGTTCCTCGCGCTCAGCGCCTCGGACGCGGCCGAGGACGTGATCGCCGTGATCCGGGCCGGCGCCCGCGGCTACGTGACGAAGTCGATCGCTCCGGTCGAGCTCGCGGACGCGATCCGCCGGGTGCACGAGGACGACGCCGTGTTCTCGCCGAGGCTGGCGGGCTTCGTGCTCGACGCGTTCGCCGGGAGCGCGCCGCCCTCGATCGACCCCGAGCTCGACCAGCTCACGGCGCGAGAGCGCGAGGTGCTCCGGTACATCGCGCGGGGTTACGCGTGCAAGGAGATCGCACGCGAGCTCCACATCAGCGTGAAGACGGTCGAGTCCCACGTGAGCGCGGTGCCTGCGCAAGCCCAGCTCACCAGCCGATACGAGCTCAGTCGATGGGCGTCGGACCGGCGGCTCGCCTGACGACGAACGTCGGCGGTCCCCGGTCAGGGTTCGACGCGAACGACCGTGTACTCGGCGGTCTCGGGTTCCTCGATCCCGAAGCGGGAGTTCACCACGTACAACGCTGGTCCGAACTTCGCGACCGTGGTGGGGACGTCGAACCGGGGATCGGTGAGATGACCGACCACGGTTCCGGAGCTGCCGTCGGCGGCGAGCTCGACGACGGCGATCCGGTTCAGTTGGTTCTGCACCACGTACAGCGTGCTCCCGACGAGCAGGAGACCGTCGCCGAACGCCGCGTCGCCCCCCGTGAGCTCGATCTCGTCGGTGACGCCGGTCTCGGGGTCGACCGTGAACAGCTTCCCGGTGTTCGACTGGACGATCACGAGCCGCTTCCGATCCGGCGTGACCTCGATCCCGTTGACGTTGAACCCCTCGCCCAAGACGAAGTCGCCGGTGAGCGTCAGGACCTCGACGCTCGACGGGTCCCCGAGCGTCTGGCCGTCGATCGGCACCCGATAGAGCACGGCGCCGAACGAGTCGGTGAACCATGCGGCCGTCTTCGTCACGACCACGTCGTTCACGAAGGTCGTATCGCCTGCGGGTGCGAACCGGTAGGCAGCGAGTTCCGCTCCCGTCTTGCCGTCGTACACCCAAGCGCCGCCGGTGAAGCCGCCGGCCGCGAACACCCGGCTGCTCGCGTCGACCTCCAACCCGATCGCGGAGCGGCCCGTCTGACCGGGGATCAAGACCTCGCCGTTCCCCGAGCGCAGGCTCCCTCGGAAGATGGCGCCGGTCGGGATCGATCCCACGTAGAAGGTCGAACCCCTGCCGACGGCGATCCCCTCTGGCTGGAAACCTGTGGGAAGGGGGATGACGTCCGGGAACGGATGAGCGACCGATGGGGCGGCGACCAGGAGCAGGCCGAACACCAGCCCGAACAGCTTGCGGGTCGCGGGCATGCGGACTCCTTTCGTCTTGCCGTTCACCTTGCCCGCGCCGGGGAGCCGGCAAACATCCCTCGGGCGAGTCGTCTACGAGGCGGAGGCCACCTTCCACGGGTAGCCGTCCGGGTCGCTGAAGTACCCGAAATACCCCACGCCCCGGAACCCGGAGCCCTCGGAGGACACGCCGGCGTCCTGGGCCGCGGCCTCACGCTCGTAGAGGGCCAGCGACGAAGAACCCTCGCCGAGGTCGATCGACACGAAGTTCGGATGGTCCTGGTCGATCGCACAGCCCAGGCCCTCTGCGTAGAACGCCTTCGCGCGGGCCAGGTCCTCCACGCCGAGCATGATCGCGGTCGCCTGCACCGACATCTTCCTCTCCTTCCTTCCGACGGTTGCTCTTCTCACCCTCTTGACGGATCGAGCCGCGGAAGTGTGACCGCCCGAGGAGCCACGCGGTCAGCGATGGGTCCCAGGCCGACGCGTCGTCGGCGATGTGTCGGTAGTGTAGGGACGGCAGAACCTGAGCAGCAGGGAGCGTTCCGGGTGGCGAAGGCATTCGAGCTCACCCACGACATCTCGGTGACCGCTACGCCCGAGCAGGTCTGGGAGGCGATCACGACGGGGCCCGGCATCGATTCGTGGTTCATGGGTCGGAACGAGATCGAGCCACGCGAGGGCGGCACCGCGCGCACCGTGCACCCCGGCTTCACGATGGAGGCAACCGTCATGGCGTGGGAGCCGCCGACACGGTTCGCGCTCCGGAGCTCCGAGGACGAGGAGGGGGGCTTCCACTCGTTCGAGTACCTCGTCGATGCCCGCGCCCCGGGCGACACCGGCGTGCGCTGGGTCCACACCGGCGCACTCGCGGGCGACTGGGAGGCCGAGTACGAGGCGATGGGCGAGGGCGACCCGATGTACTTCCACAAGCTGGCCCAGTACCTCACGTACTTCCTCGGGCGAACCGGGACGCCGATCGACGCGTTCGGGCCGAACGTGGCCGGCGAGGATCGCGACGACGTGTGGGAGACGTTCCGCGGCGGCCTGGGGCTGTCCGGCCCGGTCGAGGTGGGGGACGAGGTCCGGCTCGAGCCGAAGGGCCTCCCGTCGCAGGAAGGGGTCGTGGACTGGGTCTCGCCGAGCTTCATCGGCGTGCGGACCGAGGACGGCCTGTACCGGTTCATCCTCGGGTTCGAGGGCACGACCATGGTCGGGCATCACGACTTCTCCGGGAACGTGGACAAGGAGGGGGCCGAGCGAGCCTGGACGTCCTGGCTCGCGGAGACCTTCGTCTGACCGCCTCGAGCGCTCCGACGTCTACGAGGGCCGCTCGAGAAGCGCCCGGGTCCGGCCCGCCGAGATCAGGTCGCCCTTCCGTTCGAACATCGCGAGCGCCCGGCTGAGCGCGGCGCGCGCATCCTCCTCGCGGGCCGACAACCGCAGCACCTCGCCCAGGTCGAGCTGCAGCGTGCCTCGATCGAACAGGAAGTCCGTCCGCTCGACGATCGTCACCGCCTCGTCGATCAGCTCCTGCGCCCTCGCAAGGTCTCCCTCGCGTGCGCTGACCTTCGCGAGCACACCGAGCCCCAGCGCGCGCTCGACGGCGAGCGCGCTCGAGGCGGTGATCTCGGCGACCTCCGCGGCCTCCTCGTATCGACCCAGCGCGTATCGGGCCTGCGCGACGAACGCACAGAGGTAGTGCCACCGATCGCCCCGCTCCACGAGCTTCGCGTACGCATCCTCGGCGACGGCGGCCGCCGCGTCGACGTCACCCGCGAGCATCTCGACGTCGAACCGAACCTCCGCCGAGCGCCAGTAGCCGATCACCTGACCGGTATCGTGGAGGAAACCGCGGTAGCGATCGACCGCCTCCCTGGCTTCATCGAACTCGCCGAGGCGTGCCCGCAGGTGCGCGAGCGCGTGTGACATGTACGCCTCCACCGCTCGATCGCCGATGGATTCGCCGACGATGTCTTCGGCTCGAGCGATCCCGACGGGCGCAGGCGTGGGTCCGCGGACGAGCGCGGCCGTCATGCTGAGGAGGGCTTCCGCCGTTTCGAATGCGGCATCGCCACGACGGGAATGGTCGAGTGCCCGCTCCAGGGCGTCGAGCTGTTTCCCGGCCTGACCCAGGTCCCATTCGATCCCGGCGATCAGCGTCCACGCTCGTGAGAGCCCCTTCTCGTCCCCGACCGTCTCGAAGATCCGGATGGCGTCCTGGGCGGCGGATCTCGCGTCATCGACCGAGCGCTCCAGCTGGCTTCTGAGGTTCCACAGCGTGATCGATGTGTACGCCTGGATCCGCGGATCGCCGAGCTCGTCGGCTCGAGCACGGAGCTCGGCGATCACCGCGTTCGACCCGTCGACGCGTCCTCCCTCCCACAGCGCCAGCGCCAGGTCGGGGAGGAGCGACAACCGGTCGGGATCCGACGGCTCGAGGAGCGACTCGGCGCGCCCGAGGAGGTTCGCCACCGCCGCGAGGTCGTGGCGAGAAAGTGCACGACGGCCCGCGGCCGCCAGGCGTTCGGCGGCCCGACCTGCGAGTTCGCGCGCCGCGACGTCCGGCGGCCCGAGCGCCTCGCGATAGCGGAAGGCCTGCTCGAGGTGGTAGCCGACGATCTCCTCCTGTTCCTCGGCTCGCTCGCCGCCGACGCGGCCGATCCACGCCGCGAACCCCTCGTGCAGGCCGGCGCGGCGTTCCTTGGGGATCGCCTTGTATGCGGCGTCGCGGATCAGGATGTGGCGGAACCGGAAGGCATCCTCACCGGGGACGGTCGAGCGATCCGGTCGCACGAGCTCCTTCCGGACGAGCGAGCGGATCAGGTCGCCGGCGTCGCCGCGGAACGGGTCGGGGAGCAGGTCGCGGACCGCGCCCGCGTAGAACACCTTGCCGACGACCGCGGCGGCCTCGATCGTGCGCCGCTCGTCCTCGTTCAACCGGTCGAGGCGGGCGGCGAGGAGCGCGGCCACCGACGGCGGAACGGTCACGGACGAGAGGTCGTCCGCCGGGATCCAGGCGCCGTTCTGCAGGACGAGCAGGCCGTCGTCGATCAGCATCGAGAGCATCTGCTCGACGAACAGCGGATTCCCGCCGGCGGCCTCGGCGATCCGGTCCGACGCCTCCGACGGCAGGCCCGATCCGCCCAGCAGGTTGGCGATCAGCTCCGCCGACGCCTTCGGGTCCAGCGGCTGCAACAGGAGGCTCGTGGCGTTCAGCTTGCCGCCTCCCCAGGCCGAGCGCGAGTCGAGGAACTCCGGACGCGCGGTGCAGACGAGCAGGATCGGCGCATCGCGCGACCAGTCCACGATGTGCTCCACGACGTCGAGGAACGCGGGCTCGGCCCAATGGATGTCCTCCCAGACCGCGACGAGTGGCCGGTCGGTGGCGGAGATCTCGAGGAAGCGCCGGATCGCCCAGGGCGTCTCCTCTGCCGATCCGGCGCCCTCGCCGACGCCCAGGATCTCGGCGAGGCGCCTGGAGATCGCGGCCGCGTGCTCGTCGCCGGCGACGACCTCGCGGAGGCGTTCGCCGACCAGTTCGGGCGGGTCGAACGAGCGCACGCCGAGCGTGGCTCGGACCGCCTCGGCCACCGGCCAGTACGTGATGCCTTCGCCGTACGAGAGGCATCGGCCCGTGATGACGGTCGCCGAGTCCTCGATCCCCGAGAGGAACTCCTCGAGGAGGCGCGTCTTGCCCTCGCCCGCGGCACCGAACACGGTGAACAGGAGGCAGCTGCGATCCTCCGCGACGCGACCGAACGCGCGCATGAGATCCTCGAGCTCACGGTCCCGGCCCACCATCGTCGAACGGAGTCCGCGAGGGAGCTGCCCGGTCTTCGAGGCGACCTCGATCAGTCGGTGCGCGAGCACCGGCTCGGCCTTGCCCTTGAGCGTGAGCGGCACGACGGCCTCGGCGACGATCGCGTCGCGGATCAGACGGTAGGTCTCCTGGCCGATCAGGATGTCGCCGGGATCGGCCGCGGTCTCGAGGCGAGCGGCCGTGTTGACGGCGTCGCCGGTGACCCGGCCGAATTCGGAAGCCTCGGCGCCGACGAGGACCTCGCCGGTATTCACGCCGATCCGGCAGGCGAGGCGAACGCCGTGATCGCGCTCGAGCTCGCTATTGAGGGACTCGAGCGTGGCGAGCATGTCGGCCGCGGCGCGCACGGCCCGGAGGGCGTCGTCCTCGTGGAGCTGGGGGATTCCGAAGACGGCCACCACGGCGTCGCCGATGAACTTCTCGACCGACCCGCCATGGCGCTCGAGCGCCGTTCGCATCGCCTCGAAGTAGCGCGCCATGACCTTGCGCAAGGACTCGGGGTCGAGATGCTCGCCGAGCTCGGTCGAGCCGGTGACGTCGCAGAACACGATCGTGACCGTCTTGCGGACCTCGGCTGCCTCGGGTGCGACGAGGCGGGCCCCACACGCCGAGCAGAAGCTCGCGTCCTCGACGTTCTTCGACCCGCAGCTCGGACAGGCCGTCATGGCCGAAGTCTAGGCTTGGGTCGATGGCGGCGAGCCGTCCCGTGAACCGCGATCGCTCAGGAGGGCATGGTGTAGCTGATCAGGGCCTCGCGGTCCGATCCGCCCGAGACGCCCAAGACCAGGACCGGTCCCACGCCGGGTGCGTAGAGCTTGTACTCGAGGATCCTCGGCTCCAGCGGCGTGTAGTCCTTGGTCAGCAGGACGTCGACGAAGTGTCCGGCCGGAACCTGCGCCTGCTCGTCGAGGCTCAGGATCTCGGCGGCGTCCTCGGCCTCGCCCGCGTCGTACTCCTGACGGTACGTCATGCCGACCCGCGGGCTCGCCGGTACGACGACGCCTGCCATGGCGCCGTCGACGCCGTGCTCCCACGAGCCGGCCGTGCTGACGACCTGCCCGTCCTCGTACTCCTTCGTGTTCTCGCCCAGGTACCAGACGTTGCCGCACACGTCCTGCGCGTACCAATCGAACGTGTTCTCGACGAGCTCGCCCTGGGCGGTGACCTTGTCGTGGACGACCGTTCCCTGGATGCCGGAGATGTCCCTCGTCCTGCTCGTGACGGTGACCTTGACCTTCTGGGCGTCCCCTCCCGGATCGCTCTCCCGGTAGACCCACCGGGCCCCGGATGGCATCGGCCAGGACGTGTTGTCGATCTCGCCCACGAAGTCAGAGGGATCGAGGGTGACGGGGTCGCTGCCCTGCGGCAGCGTGACGGGGCAGGTGCCGGCCGCCGCGACCCTGGGCGGCAGCACGACGGCGGCGAGCACGAACGCGGCGACGATGACCTGGAGTCTGCGGAGCATGGATGACCTCCTCCGATCCGGTGCGTCCATGATGCTGCAGGACGCATGAGAGGGCGGTGAGCAGGTGGGACGTGAGCCCGAGGCCTGGCCTCGCCGGGACTCCAGGCCACGCTCTCCGTTTGCCGATCCCGGTCGGTGCGAGCGAGGATCGCGGGATGCGGATCCTCGTGCTGGGTGGGACGAAGTTCGTCGGCCGGAGCTACGTCGAGCGCGCGCTCGAGGACGGACACGACGTCACACTGTTCAACCGGGGCCGCACGGGACCGGACCTCTTCCGCGACGTCGAGCAGATCCGGGGCGATCGCGACGTCTCGCTCCAGCTGCTCGAGGGTCGGACGTGGGACGTCGTGTTCGACCCGTCCTGCTACCTGCCTCGGCACGCGCGGATGGCGGCATCGGCGCTCCTGGATTCCACCGACCACTACACGTTCGTCTCGAGCCTGTCCGCCTACTCGGACGAGACCACCCTCGACCAGGACGAGCGCGCTCCGCTCGTCGAGCTCGCGGACCCGAGCACCGAGGACGTCCACGAGCACTACGGGGCGCTGAAGGTAGCCTCCGAGCGTGCGATCCAGCGCGCCTTCGGTGACCGAGCCCTCGTGCTTCGGCCTGGGTTCATCGGCGGCCCCTACGACCAGGTGGAGCGGATGCCGTGGTGGCTCCGTCGGCTTGCGAGGGGCGGGGAGGTGCTCGTGCCCGGGGAACCGGGCGACCGGGTCCAGGTGATCGACGCGCGCGACATCGCGGCGTTCGCGCTCGAGCTCGCCACGCGACGTGCGGGCGGCGTGTTCAACCTGTGTGCGCCACCGGACGGGTACGCGATGCGCGAGCTCCTCGACGCGTGCGCGGCGGCTGTGGGCGCGAGCGACGTGTCGCATACCTACGTCCCCGAGTCGTTCCTGCTCGAACACGGCGTCCCCGACGACGAGCCGGTGCCGTACTGGGTGGGGGCTCGGTACGCTGCCCTGCGTCGCTTCGATCCGTCCAGGGCGTTCGGCGCCGGCCTGCGGACGAGGCCACTGCCGGAGACGCTCCGCGACTGCTGGACGTGGGATCGCGAGCGCGAGCAGGCAACGCTCCCCGTCGGTCTCGCGCCCGAGCGAGAGCGCGAGCTGCTCGCCGCCTGGCATGCGAAGGTGGACGCGTGACGACGACCGGGATCCCCGAACTGCGGATCGCCCTCGCGCCCGCCGCCGAAGCCGTCGAACGCGCGGGCCGGCGACTCGCCGACCTCCTGGCCGGCGTGGACGATCCGACGCGGTCCGTGACGGGTCTGGCGTGGACGCTCCAGGGGTTGGCCGCGCACCTCGCCGCCCGGACCGAACGGTTCGCGGGCACGCTGTCGGGCGGGCCGCTGGCCGACGACGAGCTCGTCGACATGTCGGTGGAGAACGAACGAGAGATGCGAGCACGCTCGGCGCGCCCCCTCGAACAGCACGTGGACGCGCTCCGTTCGAACGTCGCGTCGTTCGTGGGTACGACGAAGGGGAAGCTCGCCGCGGATCCGTTCCCCTGGTATCCGGGCGTCACGGTCGACGTCGCGACCGGCACCGGGCTGCTGCTGGCGGAGCTGCTCGTGCACGGCCTCGACATCGCTCGGACGCTCGATCGGCGCTGGGAGATCGGGGCGGCCGACGCCAGGACGATCGTGCGGGCGTCGGCCGTCGTCGCGCCGCACTACGTCGATCAGGATGCCGCCCGTGGCGTCCGGACGACCTACCGGTTCGTGGTTCGAGGAGGACCCACGTTCCGGATCCGGATCGAGGACGGAACCGCGACCACGTTGCCGTCCGACGGCGAGGCGGACTGCACGATCCGGGCCCGGCCCGCGGCACTCGTGTTGGTCTCGTACGGCCGGATCGGCCCGTGGCGCGCCGCCCTGAGCGGCAAGCTGCTGGCCAGCGGGCGGCGCCCGTGGCGCGCCGCCACGTTCGATCGCCTGTTCCGCTCGCCGTAGCCACCACCGATCGGGGCGACCGGCTCCCCGCTCCCGCGTAGACTTCCGCGGACATGACCGAGATTCGGATCGTCGTTCGAGCGGATGGGCCGTACCGCGTCGAGGGAGGCGTGCCGGTGCTCCGCGCCGCGATCGTGGAGACCGACCGCGGCGAGCCGGTCGCGTGGAACGACGGGCCATCGTTCGAGCGCCCGGACGAGGACGTCTACGAGCTCTGCCGGTGCGGGCAGTCGGACAACAAACCCTTCTGCGACTCCACCCACGAGCAGGTCCCCTTCGACGGGACCGAGACGGCGGATCGCGGGCCGATCGCGGCGCGCCGCGAGACCTGGGAGGGGGAGGACGATCTCGTCCTGTACGACGATCTCTCGCTCTGCTCGAAGGCGGGCTTCTGTCGCAACGTGCGCACCGGTGTGTGGGAGATGCTCGACGAGGCCGGCGACGCCCGGGTCCGGGAGGAGTTCGTCGCGATGGTCGGTCGTTGCCCGTCGGGCCGCCTGGCGTACGCGGTTCGCCCCGACGCCGAACCGGTCGAGGAGCGCTACGAGCCGTCGATCGGTGTGGAGCCGAACGGCCCCTACCGCGTCCGCGGCGACATCCCGGTCGTCTCCGAAGACGGGACGCCGTACGAGGTGCGCAACCGGCAGGCGCTCTGCCGATGCGGTCAGTCGGACAACAAACCGTTCTGCGACGGCTCGCACAAGCTCGTCGGCTTCCGAGATCCCGCCATGCCGCGATGACGGATCCGGTGGCGCTGCTCCGAGCCGGCTGGGCGTAGCGCCTACGCGGGCTCCCACACATGTCGGTCGCCGTCGGGCACGAACCGCCCGAACGGCTCGGGGAGGTGCGCCGGACACGCGAGCCGTCCCTCGCGCACGATCGCCTCGAGCCACGTGGCCCGCGTCGCGGCCGCGAGCGAGGGGTCCATGTCGGTCGCTGCGTTCACGCCGGGCTGGAGGAGTTGGACGGGGTGGTTCACGAGGTCCCCGGAGATCACCGCCCGCTCGTCGTCCGAATCGATCAGGACGATCTGGTGGCCGGGCGTATGGCCGGGCGCATGCACGAGCGTCAACTCGTCCGTGATCGCCGAGCGGTCCCTCGACCGGACGAGCACCCCGGAGCGCTCGAGCGGCTGCAGCGCCGAGGCGAAGATCTCGCGGTCCTCCTCGTCGGTCGTGTCCGCCATCAGCGACCAGTCGGCCTCGTGCACCACGTAGCGAGCGTTCGGGAACCGCGGGCTCGTCGCGCCTTCGGTCACGTTCCACCCGAGATGGTCGTCGTGGACGTGGGTGATGAGCACCTGGTCGACCTCACCGGGCGAGACACCCGCCGCTTCGAGCTCCTCCGGCAGCCGGCCCCGCGTCGCCGTCCACGCGAAGGCGGGAGCCGACTCCGGTCCGATCCCCGTGTCGACCAGCACGGTCCGCCCCACCGACCGCAGGACGAAGCAGTGGACGTGCAGGCGCCAGGCGTCTCGCTCGCCGAACACCTCCGCGTACCGGTCCCGCGCCTCGCCCCATGTCGCGCTCGAGCCGCCGGGGAACTTGTCCTCGCTCGAGCCGCCGGCGACCACGACCGCGTCGCAGAGCGCGATGACGTCCACGCGGCCGACCCGTTGGGTTCCGTGCGGCACTAGCCGGTCGGTTCCTCTGCCGCCGAGAGGTCGGGGACCGGCTCCACGTCCGGATCGAGCCCGGCCGCGCGGCGGGCGCGGCGGGCGCGCAGGAGGTCGTAGCAGGCCTCGAGCTCGCCCTCGATCTCCTTCAGGCGCGCGCGTTCCCGCGTCGAGGCCTCGCCCCGCGACTCCTTGTCGAACAGCTCGTGCTCCTCGTGCGCGAGCCGTTCGATCTGCTCGATGAGCTCTCGGTCCTCACCCGACATGTCGGGGAAGCTTAGACCTCGACGGGCTCCGCCCGGGCGGCACGTCGCACCTCGGCCGCGTGGGCCCGTCCGGGGATGAACCGGTTGGCGATGACCGCCGCCACGAGCAGCGCGAGCCCGCCGACCATGAGGGAGAGCCGGAAGCCGCTCATGAACGACTGGTGGAACGCGTCGACGACCGCCGTCCGTTGCCCGGGTTGGAGCGTGGCCAACAACGATGGGTCGAGCTCGCCGTGCCCGGCGGCGGACTGGATCGGACCTGCGGTCTCTGGCGGCAGCCCGATCGCCGCGAGCGAGGGCTCGAGCGTCGAGCGCAGCCTCGTCGTGAGCAGCGTGCCGAGCAGGGCGATCCCGAAGACACCGCCCACCTCGCGCGACGTGTTCGTCATCGCCGAGCCCAGACCCGCGCGTTCGGGTCCGACGGCGTTCATGACCGCGGCCGTCATCGGGGCCATCGTCGACCCGATCCCGTGCCCCATCATCACGAACACCGGAAGCATGAGCAGGTACGGCGTGTCCACGTTCAGCCGCGAGAAGAGCAGCAGGCCGCTCCCGGCGAGGATGAGCCCGTACGTCATCGGGATCCGCGATCCATGCGTCGAGGCGTACCTGCCCGCGTACGGGGCCGTGACGATGATCACCGCCGTCATCGGCAGGAAGCGCAGTCCGGCTTCGAACGGCGTGTAGCCGCGGATCGTCTGCATGTACAGGGACATGAAGAAGAACGTCGCGAACATGCCGAGCGAGACGCTGAACGCCACCGTGTTGCCCGCGGAGAAGGACGGGATCTTGAAGAACGCCAGCGGCAACATCGCCTTCGGGCTCCGGCTCTCGAACATCAGGAACGCGGCGAGCAACACGCCCGCCGCGACCAGGGAGGCGACGATCAGCGGGTCGGTCCACCCGCGCTGGTTGGCCTCGATGAGCCCGTACGTGGCGAAGAACAGGGCGGCGGATCCCAGGATCAGCCCGGGGACGTCGAGCTCGCGCGTGACCTCGGAGGTCGACTCCCGGACCGTCCGCACCGCGACGAAGAACGCGATGATGCCGATCGGCAGGTTGAGGAAGAAGACCGACTGCCACCCCAGGTGCTCGACCATGAGGCCGCCGACGGTCGGACCGAGCGCCAGCGCGACCCCGGACATCCCGGCCCACAGGCCGATGGCCTTCGCGCGCTCGTGCGGCGGGAAGGTCACCGTGATGATCGTGAGCGTGCCCGGGAGCAGCAGCGCCGCACCCGCGCCCTGGAGCGCCCGTGCCGCGATGAGCTGTCCCGTCGAGCCCGACAGGCCGCAGAGCGCCGAGGCCGCGGTGAAGATCACGAGACCGGTCAGGAACAGGCGCTTGCGCCCGTACCGGTCGCCCGCGATGCCGCCGGTGAGCAGCAGCGAAGCGAAGACCAACACGTAGCCGTCGACGATCCATTGGAGGCCGCTCACGCCGGCACCCAGCTCTCGGCTGATCGTGGGCAGCGCCACGTTCACCACGGTGTTGTCGAGCATCGCCATCGCGAGCGCGAAACACATCGTCAGCAGGACGATGACCTTCTCGCGCGCGTTCTCGCCTTCGAACCCCAGCACGCGGAAACCTCCGAGCGCAGCCGTTCCGTTGACTGTACCGGTCGCTCCGTGCAACCGACGAGCCGAGGCGGCGTGTTCCCGAGCCCGGCGAGCGGGCTAGGAGGCCTCGATCGAATCGTGGGCGACGACGGCGAGGTCCTGGCCGGCCGCCTGTGGCGCTCCGGAGAGGTCGAACAGGGTCCAGTACACCTCGTCGTCCTGCCACATGCAGATCGTGCCGGTGGCGACCCCCACGACCGGGGCGCAGAGGTAGGTCACGCCGTCGACGAGGTCGCTGGTCTTCCTCGACGTGTCGATCGACCCGTCGCTCCCGATGCCGGCCTCGAAGCCGCCCGCGAACTGCTCGAAGGCCTCGTCCGTCGCCGGGATCGAGGCGTCACGGATCCAGATCAACGCGGCGCTCGGCGCCCCGCTGCCGTACAGGGCCATCTCTCCCTCGACCCCCATGGTCTCCGTCTCCTGCTCGAACGCGTCGACCGCGAGGGCGGTCTGGTCGTTCTCGATGCGGGTGAGCCCACCGAAGCCGTCCGGCATCGCGACCGCCGCTTCTCGGTTGAGGAACCACCAGGCGCCGCCGATCACGGCCAGCGTCAGGGCGATCACGCCGAGCATCGTGCCGACCCTTCGGCCCGGTTCCGGCGTCGGGTGGTCGAACGGTCCGGGGCTCGGGGTCCACGTCTTCGGGAGCCCGGGAGACCCTGGGGGAGCCGTCGGCCCGCTCGATGTGGCCGATGCGCCGGCGTTCACCGGCAGGCGGGACGCGCCCGCCATCCCGGGCGGCGGGGCCGCCTGGCCGAACGGGCGGTAACACTGCCAGCAGAAGGACGCGGTCAGGCCGTTGGCGGCGCCGCAGCCGGCACAAGCTCGACCGTCCGACCCGTGGTCGGGGCGATCGTCCGGGGTGGTGGGTGCCTGCATGCCGGGTTCCCTCCCGGGGGAGGTATCGGCATGGACCGACCGCGGCTGAAACCGCGGTTCCGGGCTGCGCGCCTGGCGTGCCCCCCTCAGGTCCGGCGGTAGACGCGGACCCCGAGGAACGAGAACACCGCGAGGAAGAAGCCGAACCAGAGCGTCGAGAGCCACAGCAGCGTGCCGAGAGACTTCACGTCCGCGAACAGGTCGCTCGTCGCGACGGAGTAGAGCTCGCCGAGCGTGAGCACCCGGACCGTGTCGACCCAGATCGTTACCGGGTTGAACTCGACGAACGGCTGGAGCCAGCTCGGGAACGTCGCGAGCGGCACGAACGCGGTGCTCAAGAACACGAACGGGAACACGATCGTGAACAGCGCCGCCTGCACCGCCTCGATCGTCTTCAGCGACAGGCCGGCGAATGCGGACACCCACGTGAACGCGTAGCCGACGGCGACGACGATGATGAACGCGAGCAGCGCCTCGAATCCGCCCTCGTGGAGCCGGTACCCGACCAGGAAGGCGACGATCAGCATGAGGATCGTCTGCACGAAGACCGAGACGGTGTCCGCGGCCGTGCGGCCGGCGAGCACCGCCGAACGCGCCATCGGCAACGAGCGGAACCGGTCGATCAGCCCCTTCTGCAGGTCGTCGGCGAGCCCGACGCCCGTCTGCGTGGCCGCGAAGATCGCCGTCTGCACGAAGATGCCCGGCATCAGGAAGTCGACGTACGGGACGCTCGGCGGAAGGATGAGCTCGAACGTCCCGCCGAAGACGTAGACGAACAACAGCACGAACATGACGGGTTGGATCGTCGAGAAGACCAGCAGGTCGGGCTTGCGCAGGTAGGTCATCAGGTTCCGCTTGGTGATGACCCACCAGTCCGAGACGATGTAGGGGATCCGTCCCGTGTCGCGCGTCGTCGGGGCCGCCGTCACGCTCATGTCCGTTCCTTCTTGCGCTCGCGCTTGCGCTTGGGTTCCCCGTCGGGGGAGGGTCCCTGGCCGTCTCCGGCGCCCTCCGCCGCGTGTCCGGTGAGCGCCAGGAACACGTCGTCGAGCGTCGGACGCCGCAGCGCGATGTCCGCGAGCTTGATGCTCTCGGCGTCGAGCCGGCGGACGGCCTCGGTCAGGATCGCTGTGCCGTCCGTCCCGACGGGCAGGTTGATCTCGCCCCCGTTGTTGTCGACGGTGCCGCCCCCCGGGCCGAGCGACATGACGGCGCCCGCCGCCTGCGAGACCAGCGTCCGATCCGCCACACGGATCGCCAGCATCTCACCTCCGACGCGGCCCTTGAGCTCGTCGGACGTGCCCTCGGCGATCACGAGGCCCAGGTCGATCACGGCGATCTTGTCGGCGAGACGGTCCGCCTCGTCCAGGTACTGGGTCGTCAGCAGCAGCGTGGTCCCCTCCTGCTTCAGCTCCCGGATGATGTCCCACATCTCGAGGCGGCTCCGCGGGTCGAGCCCGGTGGTCGGCTCGTCGAGGAACAGGACCTTCGGTTGCCCGACGAGGCTGGCGCCGAGGTCCAGTCGCCGGCGCATGCCGCCCGAGTAGGTCTTGGCGGTCCGGTCGGCGGCATCGGTCAGCTCGAAGCGCTCGAGGATCGTCTTGGCACGCGCGCGAGCCTCCGCGGCGGACACGTGGTACAGGCGCCCGACCATCTCGAGGTTCTCCAGGCCGGTCAGGTTCTCGTCGATCGCGGCGTTCTGCCCGGCGAGTCCGATCACGTGGCGCAGGCGTTCCGCGTCGCGGACGACGTCGTAGCCGGCGACCGATGCGCGCCCCTCGTCGGGACGCAGCAGCGTGGTGAGGATCCGCACCGCCGTGGTCTTCCCGGCGCCGTTCGGGCCGAGGAGGCCGAGCACCGTCCCTGGCGGGACCTGCAGGTCCACGCCGCGGAGCGCCTCGACCTTGCCGAACCGCTTCGCGAGTCCTTCGACGAGGATGACGGGGTCGGACATCGAGTCGGCCATCCTACCCAGGTCGATCGAGTGCGACGAAGCCCGAGGTCAGCGTGGTGTGAGGACCGCGGCGATCCGCCGTTGACCGACCTCGAGCCGACGGATCGCCTCGCCGTCCAGCCGGAGGCTCCCGTAGCGGACGTCTTCGTACGCGCGGGTGAGCTCGGTGAACTCGGTCGCGCACCCCGGGAACGCCTCGCTCACCCTCGGGGCGAACTCGGCCGGCGTCTGCCAGGGATCCTTCGCGAGGTCGAGTGCATCCAGGGCGGTGAGCGAGGCCGCGTACATGCGCCGGACGGCGTCGGCGGGGGGCTCGCGGCGGAGGCGTGGGCGAGCGGGCACAACGGCTTCGGGGAGCGCGGTCTCGCCGGTCCCGCTTCGGATGCCGAGGTCCGGCTCGGGGCCTCCCGCCGGCGGACGGAAGCGACGGATCGCGCGGAAGATCGCGAATCCGATCGCGGCGAAGATGCACAGGGCGAGCAGCCGTTGCCATGCGGCGGGCGCGCCCGGCTTCGCACCCTGCTCGGCGGCCCGGCGGGCTGCGTCCTCGCGCAGGCTTTCGAAGAACTCGCGCACACCCTCGGGATCGATCCCGATCAGGTCGACGAGCCAGAACACCGGCCGGGCCGCCTGCGAGAGTCCCCAGACGAGGAACGAAGCCACCGCGTTGGCCATCGGAGCCAGCCACTCGCCGATGCGGTCGAGCACGCCACCGCGGACGCTCAGCCCGACGGCGAGGAGCATCGCCCCGATGAGCGCCCCGGTCGCGAGCACGGCACGACGGATCCATACGCCGCGCACCCGGTCGTCGAGCTGGCCGGCCCCACCCGAGGTCCACACGGTGGACGCGCGGCTCGCGAGCCCCGCCACGAAGAACAGCGGCACGATGACCAGGAGCGCGCCACGCCACTCGGGCGTCGCGTCCGACGCGACGATGACCTCGAGCCCGAGCGCGAGCGCGAACCACCCGAGCTCGGCGTGGATCGGCTGTCGCCAGTCGCGAAGCGCGAGGGTCATGAGCCGGAACGCGACCAGCAGGCAGACGACGACGGCGAAGACGCCTCGGTTCGCGTCCCCACGCCCGAGCCAGGCTCCGGCGATCACGGCGAGCGCGACTACCCCGATCGCGACCCACCGCGAGGCGCGGAAGGCGCACGCGAGCACCGCGCCGCCCACGTAGATCGCGACGAACGGCACGGTGAAGGCGACGACGGAGAGGTCGAGGCCTCGGGTCTCGGTGAGGAGCAGCCAGGCGGGGAGGGCCAGCGCACCCGCCTCCGCGAGTGCTGCGAGGCCGCAGGCTCGAAGCTCCCTGCGATCCGGAGCGACGACGCCGGCCGTGGTCATCACGATGCGGCCTGTCGGTACGCGTCGAGCGGGGACAGGTGGATGACCTCACATCCGCGCCGCCGAAGGACCTCCATCTCGTGGGCGAGCCCGACCCCGGGACGGGGCGAGACGACGATCACGGTGGTCCTGCGGACGAGCCGACGTCCGACCTCCCGCATGACCGGCCCGAGGTCGCTCGTCGGCTGGTTCGGCATCCGTGCCAGCGCAGCGAACAGGGCGGCCTCGCTGCCGGGCGAGTCCGACGACGGCACGCGCAGCGGTCCGCGGCCGCGCCGCAGGTGCGTGTTGGCGAGCAGCCCGGTTCGCCACCCGGCATGCATCGCCTGCCTGGCCAGGTACGAGGCCCAGCCGATCGTCTCCTCGGCGGTCTCCGGGTCGACCGCGTGCCAGAAGGGCTCCCCGTTGGACAGGTCGATCGCGAACAGCACCTCGGCCGACCGGGTCGGCTCGTACCGCTTGGTCTGGAGGCGGCCGGCGTGCGCCGACAGTCGCCAGTGCACGTGGTGCATCGGGTCGCCGGGCTCGTAGTCGCGGACACCCGCGAAATGCTCCCGATCCTCGAACAGCCGGACCGCCGGGGCGGGGGAGCCGAACGGGAGCCGCCTCGCGATCCGCATCGGGATCCCGACGCGCGGTTCGGGCATCACCAGGAGCGGGCGCTCGGAATCGACCTCGAGCCTGACCGGTGCGAGATCGAACGGGTCGGAGATCGTCACATCGACGCCCTCCAGCCAGAACTCACCCCGGCCCGGCGCGACGACCGGGAGCCGCAGCTCGACCTCGCCACGCCCGGCGAGCGAGAGCCTGCGACGGTGCCCTCGGAGCGCCGTCGGGTCGGGGTGCGCCTCGGGGAGCAGACCCGGGGGGAAGCGCACGAGCACCCGCACGATCGGCAGCGCCAGCCGTTTCGCGTTCGTCGATCCGAAGGCGCAGGACCACCTCCTCGCCGACGAAGGCGCGCGAGGGCTCGAACGCCATCTCCACCTCGACGTTGCGAAGGGCCGACCTCGCCCACACGTGACAGCCGATCGCCAACGTCGCGACCGCCGAGGCCCACAGGAGGACGACGACCTGGCCCCAGGCGATGGCGAAGATGGCGACGATGGCCGCGACGTACAGCGCGATCTGCCGTCGCTCGGGGGTGTCCGTCGCGGACCCTTACGGGCCGAGCTCGGTCGGGACCGGCACCGAGCGCAACACCTCGCGCAGGATGTCGTCCGCGTCTCGGTCGCGGATCCGCGCGTCGGTGGTCGGGACGAGCCGGTGGCCGAAGACGGGCTCGGCCAGGTCCTTCACGTCGTCGGGGAGCACGTAGTCGCGCCCGTCGAGCATCGCGAAGGCCCGGGCGGCGTCACCCATCTGCTCGACCGCGCGCGGGCTCACCCCGACCGAGAGCTCCGGATGGTCTCGCGTCGCGCGAGCCAGCGCGACGACGTAGGTGCGCACCGGCTGCTCGAGCCCGATCGACGCGATCGCGTCCCGGAGCTCGCGGAGCGGTGGGAGCTCCGGCAGGGCGGCGTCGGGCAGCGTGCGTTCGGACGGCCGCGTCTGCAGGATCCGGTCCTCTTCGCGCTCGTCCGGATACCCGAGCTTCACGCGCAAGAGGAACCGGTCCAGCTGCGCCTCCGGCAGCGGGAACGTGCCCTCGAGCTCGATCGGGTTCTGGGTGGCCAGGACGAAGAACGGCTCGGGGAGGGGATGCGTCTCGCCGTCCACCGTCACCTGCCGCTCCTGCATCGCCTCCAGGAGGGCCGCCTGGGTCTTCGGCGTCGCGCGGTTGATCTCGTCGGCGAGGAGCACCTGCGTGAACAGCGGGCCGTGGCGGAACTCGAACTCGTTCGTCTTCAGGTTCAGCACCGACGTGCCCGTGATGTCCGACGGCATGAGATCGGGGGTGAACTGCACGCGCTGGAACCGCATCCCGAGGAGCGTCGAGAGCATGCGTACGAGCGTGGTCTTGCCCACGCCCGGGACGTCGTCGATCAGGACGTGGTTGCCCGTCAGGATGCCGACCATCACGAGCCGGAGTGGCTCCCGGACGCCGAACAGCCGTTCGTCGACGTGGTCCGCCAACTCCTTGAAGAGCGCCCGGGCGCCCTCGACCTCGGTCATCCAGGCAAGGATAGGGCCGCCCGGCGCGGCCGGGGTTTGCGGATTCCTGCCTTTGCGGATCCTCGACCGTCCGCCCGTGCGTCGCGGCACGTATCCATGGCGATGGGGAGGGGGTCTCCACGCTCGGCCGTGCTCGCGATCGCGGGCATGCTGGCGTTCGTGTTCGTCGCCTGCTCCTCCGGTGACGGGGGAGGAGGACCGACGGCGGCCACCGCCCCCTCCGGCCCGACCTCCGATACCGGCCCCGCGGTGACTGCCCCCGAGGCCGGAGCGATCGTGGAGGCAACGATCGACGTCGGGGGTGAGCCGATCGGGATCGCGAGCGGCGAGGGCTCCCTCTGGGTCGTGAACTCGGAGTTCGAGTCCGGGGGTCATGGTTCGGTCTCTCGGATCGATCCCGAGACCAACGAGGTACTCGCGACGATCGAGGTGGGCGCGGTGCCGCTCGAGGTGGCCGTCGGCGAGGGCGCGGTCTGGGTCTCGAACGCCGACGACGACACCGTCTCGAGGATCGACCCGTCGTCGAACGAGGTCGTGGCCACGATCGAGACCTGCGCCGCTCCCGAGGGCTTCGCGATCGGCGACGGATCGGTCTGGGTCGTCTGCGAGGACGACGGGGTCGTCGGACGGATCGATCCGCGTCGCGACGAGATGACCGAGACGATCGAGGTCGGTCTCCAGCCGCGGTTCGCCGCGTTCGCGTTCGGCAGCGTGTGGGTCTCGAACTACCTCCAGGGTGGGATCACGCCGGATCGATCCGACGCGGGGCAGGGTGATCGCCGAGATCGAGGTCGCGCAGGGGCCGCAGATCATGATCGAAGCGGCGGGGAGCCTCTGGGTCTCGTGCACGGACGCCGACGTCGTCCAACGGATCGACCCCGCCACTCACGAGGTCGTCGCCGAGATCGCCACGCCGGTGGCTCCGGACGGCCTCGCACCGGACGCCGGCGGCTTCATCGTCTGGGTCGCGACCGAGATCGGTCCCGAGCTGGTTGGGATCGACGTCGCGACGAACGAGGTGCTGGCCGCGGGGCAGGTCGCCGATGAGGGGGCGATCAACGCGAACCAACTCATCGTGTTCGAGTCGAACGCGCTGTGGCTGCCGATCCTCGGCGACGGGATCGTCCTGCGCGTGACGCCGCTCGCGACGACCGTCGAGTAGCGGCGATCTAGGCGACCGTGCCGAGCGCGCGTCCGCAGCTTCCGCAGTAGGCGACCACGACCTCGCGTTCCTCGTCGTCGCCGGCGGCCTTCACGCGCTTCACGGCCGTCGATCCCTCCAGCAACACGTGGCAGCTCGGGCAGTGTGGCCCGTCGGCGCCTCGCATCCGCATCCGTGGACGAGCCCGGAACCCGCGGCGTTGCTTCGGCTCCTCGAGCTCCTCGAAGCCGGCCGTGCCGGGCTCGGTGGCGACGTGGCCCTCGAGGAGCTCCATCACGGCTCCGCGGACCCTCTCGAGGTCGGCACCGAGCAACTCGAGGACCTGGGCGGCAACCCCCGCACCCTCGCGGATCAGGCCGAGCAGGATGTGCTCGGTCCCGATGTAGTTGTGTCCCAGCTGCAGCGCCTCGCGGAGCGAGAGCTCGAGCACCTTCTTCGCGCGGGGGGTGAAGGGGATGTGTGCGGCGGGAGCGATCTGGCCCTCGCCGACGATCTCGGCCACGCGCGTGCGGACCCCGTCCAGATGGATGTCGAGGCTTTCGAGGGCCCTCGCCCCGACCCCTTCCTCCTCGCGGAGGAGGCCGAGCAGGATGTGCTCGGTCCCGATGTAGTTGTGCTTGAGCGACCGCGCCTCTTCCTGGGCGAAGACCACCACCCGGCGGGCTCGGTCGGTGAAGCGCTCGAACACGTGCCCAGGATAGGCCTCTACGCTGGCGGCAGAGCGTTCCCGAGACTCGCTGTAATCTTGCTTACAACACGGGAATATGGTCTTTGACCAGGGCGTTGAGCCGGGTGCACGGCCACGCATGTGAAGGAGAAAGCCATGGCTCAGATCGACACACAGGTCCTGCCGCTGCTGCCCTTGTCGTCGGGGGTGGTGTTGCCCGGCATGGTCGTGACTCTCACGGTCGAGTCGGACGACGCCCGCCGGGCCCTGGAGGCCTCGGAGAACTCGGACGGTGAGCTCTTGCTGGTGCCCCGGGTGGGGTCCCGGTACGCGCGGATCGGGACGGTCGCGAAGGTGGAGGACGTCGGCCGGCTCCGGAACGGCCTGGACGCCCTCGTGATCCGCGGCCTCTACCGAGCCGTGGTCGGCACCGGCGTCGCGGGAACCGGCGACGCCGTCTGGGTCCAGTTCGAGCCGAGCCCCGACCCCGAGCACCCGTCGGAGCGGACGCGAGCCCTCGCGAGGGAGTACCGCGCCGTGCTCGAGAACATCATCGAGTCGCGCGGGGTGCCCGGCGTGGCCGACTTCCTGCGCGGCATCGACGATCCCGGACAGATCGCCGACACGGCCGGCTATTCGCCGGACCTGTCGTTCGAGCAGAAGGTGGAGGTGCTCGAGACCCTCGACGTCGAGGCTCGGCTCGAGCGCGTGCTCACCTGGGCGAGGGAGGTCCTGGCCGACGTCGAGCTGAAGGACAAGATCCGGACCGACGTCCGCGAGGGCATGGAGAAGAACCAGCGCGAGTACCTGCTCCGGCAGCAGATGGACGCGATCCGCAAGGAGCTCGGCGACGACTCGGACGAGAACGTCGTCGAGGAGTACCGGAAGAAGATCGCGGACGCGAACATGCCGCAGAACGCGCGGGAGGAGGCCGAGCGCGAGCTCGGTCGCCTCGAACGCACCTCGGAGCAGTCGCCCGAGTACGGCTGGATCCGCACGTACCTGGACTGGATGACCGAGATCCCGTGGGATGTCCGCACCGAGGATAACCTCGAGATCGCGGATGCCCGCCGCATCCTCGACGAGGACCACACGGGGCTCGAGGACGTGAAGGACCGCATCGTCGAGTACCTGGCCGTCCGCAAGCTCCGGCAGGAGCGCGGGCTCGGCCCGGCCGCCGGCCGGGGCTCCGGCGCGATCCTGACGCTCGTCGGACCTCCGGGCGTCGGCAAGACGTCGCTCGGCGAGTCCGTCGCGCGGGCGCTCGGCAGGAAGTTCGTCCGGATCTCGCTCGGCGGGATCCACGACGAGGCCGAGATCCGCGGGCACCGTCGGACGTACGTCGGTGCGCTCCCGGGTCGGATCGTGCGCGCCCTGAAGGAGGCCGGCACGAAGAACCCCGTGATGATGCTCGACGAGGTCGACAAGGTCGGCGCCGACTGGCGGGGCGACCCGTCGAGCGCGCTGCTCGAGGTCCTCGACCCGGCGCAGAACCACACGTTCCGCGATCACTACCTCGAGGTCGACCTCGACCTGTCCGAGGTGTTGTTCATCTCGACCGCGAACGTGTCGGAGACGATCCCCGGCCCGCTGCTCGACCGGATGGAGGTCATCCGGCTCGACGGCTACACCGAGGACGAGAAGGTCGCGATCGCGCGCGACCACCTGCTCGCTCGCCAGGTGGAGCGCAACGGGCTGCGCGCCGAAGAGGTCGAGATCGCCGACGGACGCGATCCGTCAGGTCGTGGGCGACTACACGCGCGAGGCCGGCGTGCGCAACCTCGAGCGCGAGCTCGGCAAGGTCCTGCGGAAGGTCGCGACGCGGTTGGCTCGCGGCGACACGGAGGCGCCGGTCCGCGTGGACGTGTCCGACATCCGCGAGTTCCTGGGCCGGCCGAAGTTCTTCTTCGAAGCGGCGGACCGCACGAGCGTGCCCGGCGTCGCGACCGGCCTCGCGGTCACCGGGACCGGCGGCGACGTCCTGTTCATCGAGGCCACGCGCCTCGAGGGCGGCGAGGGCTCGGATGGGCTCGTGCTCACCGGTCAGCTCGGCGACGTCATGAAGGAGTCCGGCCAGATCGCGCTCAGCTACGTCCGCTCGCACGCCGACGAGCTCGAGATCGACCGGTCCCTGCTCGGCGGCCGGTTCCACGTGCACGTGCCGGCGGGCGCCGTGCCCAAGGACGGGCCGAGCGCGGGCGTGACGATGGTCACCGCGCTCGCGTCGCTGCTTTCGGACACGCCGGTGCGGAGCACCGTCGGGATGACCGGCGAGGTCACGCTCCAGGGTCGGGTGCTGCCGATCGGCGGCGTGAAGCAGAAGGTGCTGGCCGCCCATCGCTCCGGCCTGAAGGAGGTCATCCTCCCCAAGCGGAACGAGGGGGACCTGGACGACGTGCCCGAGCAGGTCCGCGAGGAGATCGCGTTCCACCCGGTCGAGACGATCGACGAGGTGCTCGCGATCGCCTTGGAGCGCCCGGCGGCCGAGCCGGTCGTGATCGATGCCGCCTGAACCCTACGCGGCCGAGGCCACCCTGCGGACGAGCTCGGCGCGTGATCGCAAGGGCGAGCTTCCGATAGACGTTGCCGAGGTGGAATTCGACGGTCTTCGGGCTGAGGAACAGGGAAGCGGCCGCCTCCTTGTTCGTCGCCCCCTTCGCCACCATAAGGGCGACCTGGAGCTCCTGCGGCGTCAGCGAGCGCAACGAGTGGTCGGCGGATGGCTCGGAGACGTCACCGGCCGCTCGGAGTTCGGCGCGTGCTTGCTGGGTCCACGGGTCGGCGCCCGCGGATTCGAAGAAGGCGAGCGCGTCGTGCAGGGCGGCACGAGCGTCCGCCCTGCGGCGCGACCTCCTGCGGCGCATGCCGAGGCAGAGCAGCGTCCTCGCACGCTCGAAGGCCATGTCTGGGCCGTGCAGGTCGAGTGCGGTCTCGAACTCGTGCTCGTATTCGGCCTCGTCGGCGAGCAGCCCGCGACATCGGGCAGCCGTCGCCGCAGGCCAGCGCAGCCCGTTTTGGGCGGCTCGGCGCTCCAGCACGGCCAGCACGCGCTCGGCTTCCTCGAGGGCGCCGGATCGGATGCACGCTTCGATGTGGTCCGCCGCGCCATGGTGGATGGTCGGGAGACGGAAGTCGAACCCCTCTTCGAGCCGCTGGCATTCGCTCAGGTGGACGACCGCGCGATCAGCGCGACCGAGCGACAGCTCGAGCAGCCCCAGAGCGGCGGCCCCGAAGACCTCGATCGAGGTCGCGCCCGTTCGCCGTGCGTAGTCGAGCGCTGCGGAGGCGTGGGTCCGGCAGTACTCCTCGTGGCCGAGGATCGCCTCGATGCGTGCCAGCATGACCAGCGAGAATGAGGACTCGACCGTCTGACCGGTCTCTGCGGCGAGCTGGACCGACTCGGTGGCAGCAGCGTACGCCGTCGCGATCCTCCCCCGCCGAAGCTCGGCGTCGGCCAAGACGGCCAGAGGGAATGGGAGCATCGACGGAGCGCCCGCGGCCCTCGCTACGCTCGAGAATGCGATCGAGGATCGCGTAGGTCCGATCCCACTGCTCGATCCACCTGAGTGTCTGGGGTACGGCCGCGAGTGCAATTGGGTCTTCACCGAGCGGATTGTCGGCGAGAAGCTGGTCGACCAGCGGCGTTATGACAGCGAGTGCTTCGTCGACCTCGCCGTAGATGGCGTGGACCATTGCATCGACACTGCGCACGCGCAACGAGACGGCGCTAGCCTGCAGGCCGGGGGCCCGCAGTGCGCGGCTCACGGTCTCGGCGGCTTGCTCTTGGTCGGCGGCCATGACCCGTGTAAGCGCTGCGGTCGCAAGAAGCGCTGCTGCCCGTACGGGGTCGTGCCGCTCGACGCGGTCCGCCTCGACCAGGAGCATCGCGTGGGTCTCGGAGACGGGGCGCATGAACAGCATTGCGGTTGCGCGGAGCTCCTGGACGTCCGAGCGCGCGGTGGGTTCGACCGCCAGACCGAGGACGCTTTCGAGTAGGTCCGACGCCCGCTGTGGCTCCCCAGCGAGCCACAGCGCCCGCCCGGCCGCCATCGTCCGTCTCAGTCGGTCGTCGTCGTGCTCGCTGAGGCGGGCAGCCGACTCGAATGCGCGCCCGGCCGCCGCATACCCACCCTGCGCCTGGGCGCGACCCGCCGATGCCTCGAGCGAGGACGCCACGCGCTCGTCGGGCCCCGTGCTCGCCTGAGCCAGGTGCCACGCGATCCGATCGGTCCGGGCAGGGTCCAGCGAATCGGACAGCGCGCGGTGAGCCGTCCGGCGCTGCGCGGTGGTGTGCGATTGGTATGCGGCGGAGCGGACCAATGGATGGCGGAACTCGATCGCGCTCCCCGCGCGCGCGATGATGCCTTCGTCCTCGGCGGGAACCAACGCCTCCCGGCCGAGACCGAGCCCGGACAACGCTCGATCGATCTCCTCCGCGTCACCGGTGTCGCTCACCGCCACGACGAGGAGGGCTCGACGAGTCGAGTCCGGCAGCGGGTCGAGGCGCTGCGCCAGGGCCTGCTCCAGCGTCGGCCCGACCGGGATCGGCCCTTTGAGCGGCTCCGACCCGTCGAGCTGGGCATCGGCCAGGGTCGCGACGGCCTCCTTGATGGCGAGCGGGTTGCCCTCCGTCTCGGCGACGATGCGATCCCGCACATGTGGGGCGACGCGCCTCCCGGCGGCGTCGACGACCGATGCCGCCGCATCGGGAGTCAGCCCCTTCAGCTCGAGCGAGTCGATCCCGGCGGTGTCGATCCAGGTCCGGTACCGCGTCGCGAGGAGCAGGACGATGCCCTCGGACCCGAGGCGCCGCCCGGCGAACAGCAGGGCCTCGCGAGAGGCCGCGTCGAGCGAGTGCGCGTCGTCGACCGCCACGAGCAGGGGCCGATCCTCGGCCGCGGCTGCGAGCAAGCTGAGCGTCGCGGCCGCGGCCGCGAACCGGTCGCCGGGGGAGGGCGGTCCCAACGCGAGCGCGCCCGACAGGACCGCCGCCTGACGCTCCGGGATCCGGTCGAGCAGTGGCAGGAAGGGCCGAATCAGGTCCGACAGGCCGGCGAACGGGAGCTCCGACTCGGTCTCGAACGGCCGGGTCCGCACGACCCTCAGGTGGTCGGTCTCACCGAGGACGCTGGAGAGCAGCGCCGTCTTCCCGACCCCCGGGTCGCCGTGCAGGATCAGGGCGGAGCTCGAATTCCGTCGCGGGCCCGGGCGAGCAGTCCACCGAGCGCCGCAGCCTCGTCGGCCCTGCCGACCAGCACGGATGAAGCGTAGTCCCCTCTGTCGCAGGGCGGAACCCTAGGGGAATCCCCGTTGCGCATGGGGCTCGGCCGTCCGTAGCGTGGTTCATCCGGCCGTGGCGTTCCGGATGGGCCGATGCGAACAAGGAGGTTGGTCATGACCACCACGACACGGCGCATGCCCGCGGAGGAAGGAACGATGGAGCGTGTCGACGCAGATCGCCGATCCCGGACCGGAACGGCAGAAGTCGGGGAACGCTCCGCAACCAACGGCCGAACGATGATCAGTCGACGAAGTGTCGTCGGCGGGGCGATCGGTGGGGGCCTGGTCACATTGCTCGCCCCGCAACTGGCGACGGCGCACGACCGGCCGCGGAAACAGCCGCTCGTCCTGCTGTTGCGGGGTCTGTATCAGCCCGTGGTCGATGGCCCCGATCTCGGCCTGTCCATGATCGATCTGAGCGACGGAACGTACTCCACGACCAAGATCTATCCCGCGTTCCCCGGCCACCCAGACGTACTCGAGGAGATCGGCGACTTCTACGTGCAGTTCGCCGGCATGCTCTGCGCCTACGACCTCCCGGGAGGCGCGATCGCCATGGAGTTCACGGACTCGAACACCATCCAAGTTCCCGATGGATCCGGTGGGACGTACGTGCAGGGGACGTTCGAACTGGACGTACCGCAGGCGAACGGCGAGTTTCGACCCTTCAAGGGCGGTCACAACCGCATGGTCGACGACCTGCATCTGCTCGAGTCCGGTGGGGCGGATGAGTTCTGTGTCTGTCTCATCACCCGTCCATAAGCGCTCAACACTGGTCTCGACCTCAGCTTTGGGGGAGAAGGGGAATGCCGAGAGCACCGATGCCTCGATCTCGGTAGACGGGCGGGTCGTGGCCTTCGCGCTCGCGCAGAAGGGCCACCGGGAGGACGCGCGGCCGGACTCGGCGTAGGGTCGCGTCGTGCGCATGGTGGTGTTCGGGGCGTCCGGGCGGACGGGACGCAAGGTCGTCGAACAGGCGCTCGAACGCGGGCACGAGGTCACGGCTTTCGTCCGTGCCGCATCGAGGTTCGGCGGGTCGCACGACCACCTCGGGGTCGTCGAGGGCGACGCGCGTGATCCGGACGCCGTACGCCGGGGCGGTCCGCGGGACGGACGCGGTCATCTCCGTGCTCGCCTTGGGGAAGGCCGAGGACGAGCCCGAACATTCGGAGGCGACGCGCACGATCGTCGAGGCGCTCGAGCGCGAGGGCGTTCGGAGGATCGTCGTGACGGCCAACAACCACGTGTTCGGCGACGACGAGGTGACCAGCGAGTTCGCGGCGGCCGCGCGTGAGCACCGCCGGAACCGCGACCTGCTCCGCGCCGAGCCGACTCGGCTGGACGATCGGCGCCGCCCCTAGCGTCGTGGACGAACCCGGGACCGGCTACGAGGCCGTCGTGGACGCGAAGGCCCCGGGGAAGAAGATCGCCACGACCGACTTCGCGGCGTTCACGCTCGACGCGCTCGCGCGCGACGGGTGGATCGGCCACATCGTCGGCGTCTCGAGCGTCTGATCTGTCGCGGCCACCGCCGGAACCCGAGCCCGGTCTACTATCCCGCGCATGGTCGTGGACGCGTCGCGCCTGGACGGGAGCCCGTTCCCCCCGATCGCCCAGTACGCCTTCCTGTCCGATCGCGACGTGCAGGCGTTGGTCGCGCCGTCGGGGAACGTCGAGTGGCTCTGCCTTCCGCGGCCGGACGGTCCGAGCGTGTTCGCGGCGATGCTCGATCGCTCGGCGGGCATGTTCCGGGTGGGACCCGAGGACGCGACCGTGCCGGCCGGTCGTCGATACGTGCCCGGGACCCTCGTGCTCGAGACCACCTGGCAGGTCCGGACGGGCTGGCTGATCATCCGCGATGCTCTGCTCGTCGGCCCCTGGTACGACGATACGAAGCGCGCCGTCGCCTACCAGCGGCCGCCGGGTGACGACGAGGCGGAACACGTCTTGCTCCGGACGATCCGCTGCGTGAACGGCCACGTCGAGCTCACCGTCGATTGCGAGCCGGCGCCCGACTACGGGCGGGCCGGCGTCGACTGGGAGTACGAGGGAGAGGGCTACGGCCGCGCCGTCGCCAGGTCCGAGGGAACCGAGGTACAGCTCCGTCTGACCACCGACATGCGCGTCGGGTTCGAGGGCAGCCGGGCGCACGCCTCCACGACCCTGCGCGAGGGCGACGACCGGTTCGTCGCGCTCTCGTGGTCCGATCACGAGGCGCCACAGTCGTACGAGGAAGCCGCCGACCGGATGTGGCGAACGCAGGAGTACTGGCGGGAATGGCTGAACCACGGTGAGTTCCCGGACCACCCATGGCGCACCTACCTGCAGCGCAGCGCGCTCACGCTGAAGGGGCTCACCTACGTCCCCACGGGCGCCCTGATGGCGGCCTCGACCACCTCGCTCCCCGAGACCCCCGGCGGGGAGCGCAACTGGGACTACCGGTACTCCTGGATCCGGGACTCCACCTTCGCGCTCTGGGGGCTGTACTCGCTCGGGTTCGACAAGGAAGCGGACGGCTTCTTCGAGTTCGTCGCCGACCGGTGCGAGCACGCTCAGGACCTCCAGGTGATGTACGGGATCGGCGGCGAGCGGGACCTGGCCGAGAGCACGCTCGACCACCTCTCGGGGTACGACGGTGCGAGCCCGGTCCGGATCGGCAACGCGGCGTTCGAGCAGACGCAGCACGACGTCTGGGGTGTGTTCCTCGACTCGGTCTACCTGCACGCGAAGTCCAGGGACCGGATGCCCGAACGCGTGTGGCCGATCCTGGTAGCCCAGGTGGAGGAGGCCATCGAGCACTGGCGCGAGCCCGACCGCGGCATCTGGGAGGTCCGGGGCGAGCCGAAGCACTTCACCTCCTCGAAGGTCTTCTGCTGGGTCGCGCTCGACCGGGGTGCGCGCCTCGCGCGACGGCGAGGGGAGGAGAAGCTCGAGGCCGAGTGGCGAGCCATCGCCGAGGAGATCCACACGGACATCTGCGAGAAGGGCGTCGACGATCGCGGGGTGTTCACGCAGTACTACGGGACCACCGCGCTCGACGCCTCGCTGCTGCTGCTGCCGCTCGTTCGGTTCCTGCCGCGTGACGATCCTCGGATCCGCGCAACGATCCGGGCGATCGCGGACGAGCTCACGGTCGACGGGCTCGTGCTGCGGTACCGCGTCGAGGAGACGGACGACGGGCTCGCGGGTGAAGAGGGCACGTTCACGATCTGCTCGTTCTGGCTCGTGTCGGCGCTCGTCGAGATCGGGGAGCTCGGCCGCGCCCGCGCGCTCTGCGAGAAGCTCCTGTCCTTCGCGAGCCCGCTCCAGCTCTATGCCGAGGAGCTCGATCCGACGACCGGACGCCATCTCGGCAACTTCCCGCAGGCGTTCACGCACCTGGCGCTGATCAATGCGGTCGTCCACCTGATCCAGGCGGAGCAGCACGAGCGGCGCGGCTTCTCGATGGCGCACCCGATCATCGGCTGAGTGCGGCCCGTCCACTAGTCTTCCGCCGTGCTCGAGCTCCTCGATCTCACCCGGCGCTTCGGCGACGTCGTCGCGCTCGACGACGTGTCGTTCTCGATCCCGGAAGGTCGCATGGTCGGCTTCGTGGGCCCGAACGGCGCCGGGAAGACCACGGCGATGCGGATCGTGCTCGGGGTGCTCCAGGCGGACGCGGGACTGGTCCGCTGGCGCGAGCAACGGGTCGACGCCGAGATCCGCCGGCGGTTCGGATACATGCCGGAGGAGCGCGGGCTCTACCCGAAGATGCGGGTGCTCGACCAGCTGGTCTACCTCGCGCGCCTGCACGGCCTGACCACGGCCGACGCCCGCGCGCAGGCGGCGCGGATGGTCGAGGTGCTCGGCGTCCCCGAACGGGTGAAGGACAAGACCGAGTCGCTCTCGCTCGGGAACCAGCAGCGGGTCCAGCTCGCGGCCGCCCTCGTCCACCGTCCCGAGGTGCTGGTCCTGGACGAACCCTTCTCGGGGCTGGACCCGGTCGGCGTGGACGTGCTCTCCGGCGTGCTGCGGGAGCAGGCCGAGGCCGGCGTGCCCGTCGTGTTCTCGAGCCATCAGCTCGACCTGGTCGAGCGCCTGTGCGAGTCGGTGGTGCTCATCGACCGCGGCCGCGTCGTCGCCGACGGCCGGATCGCCGACCTCCGGGCGCGAGACCCCCGTCGGCTCGTTCGGATCGAGGTGCCCGGGGCCGACGGCGGATGGCTCGACGCGCTCGCGGGGGTCCGGGTCCTCGAGCCGCTCCCGGACGGGGCGATCCTGGAGCTGGGGGAGGGCGTCCGCGAGTCCGACGTGCTCGACGCCGCGCGAGCGGCGGGCGGGGTGCGGCATTTCAGCGTCGTGCAGCCGAGCCTGTCGGAGATCTTCCGCGAGGCGGTGACGCGCTGAGCCCCTGGCGGATCGTCGCGAGGCGCGAGTTCGTCGAGCGAGCCCGCGACCGTGGGTTCCTCATCTCGACCGTGATCACGCTGGTGATCCTCGTCGGCATCATCGTGATCACGAACGCGCTCGATCGCGGGACGAGCTTCGACGTCGTGGTCGTCGGGGAGGGGTCGGCCTCGATCGCGGAGGACGTCACGACGGCCGCGTCGGTCCTCGGCGTCGGGGTCGACGTCGGCACGCTCCCGGACGACGAGGCGGCCGAACGATCGGTGCGGTCGGGCGAGGCCGACGCCGCGATCATCGACGCGGCCCGGATCCTCGTGCGGGCCGAACCCCCGGCGCAGCTCGTCGAGCTGATCCAGGCGGCCTCGATCCGGCAGCGCTCGCTGGAGGCGCTGGTCGAGGCCGGCCTGTCCGAGGAGCAGATCCGCTCCGCCCTCACCCAGCAGCCACTGCCCGTGGACGCGCTCGAGCCCGTCGACCAGCGACGCCGGGAGCTCGCCGCCGTCGCGTTCGTCGGGGTGCTGATCCTGTACGGGCAGCTGTTCGCCTACGGCTACTGGGTCGCGGCGGGCGTCGTCGAGGAGAAGAGCTCGCGCGTGATCGAGGTGCTCCTCGCGACCGTCCGTCCCTCGCAGCTGTTGCGGGGGAAGATCTTCGGGATCGGTGCGCTCGCGCTCGCGCAGCTGGTGGTGATCGGCTTCGTCGGCCTGGTGACGTCCTACGCCGTCGGCCGGCTCGAGTTCCCGTCGGGGGCGCTCGCGATCGTCGGGCTCGTGCTGTTCTGGTTCGTGCTGGGGTTCTTCTTCTACGCCGGGTTGTTCGCCGTCGCGGGGTCCATCGTGACCCGCCAGGAGGACCTCCAGTCGACGATGACGCCGCTCACGATCTTGATCGTGGGGTCGTTCTTCATCGGGATCAGCGCGACGTCGGACCCGAGCTCGACGCTCGCGGCCGTCGCCTCGCTGTTGCCGTTCTCGGCTCCGCTCGTGATGCCCACCCGGATCGTGCTCGGCGAGGCGAGCGCGGCCGAGGTGGTGCTCTCGATCCTCATCTCGGTGGCCTCGACCGCGGCCCTCATCCCGATCGCGACGAAGGTGTACGCACGCGCCGTGCTCCAGACCGGACGGGTCAAGCTCGGTCAGGTGCTCCGGCAGCGCGCGTAGCGCTGCCCCGTCACGACTGCACGGACGGGACCAGGCAGAACTCGTTGCCCTCGGGATCCGCCATCACCCGCCAGTGCACGCCGGCCGTGCGCCGGTCCGCGATGCGGGAACCGCCGTGCCGGCGGACCCAGCGGGTCCACTCCTGCAGGTCGTCCACCTCGAGGTCGACGTGCATCCGGTTCTTCGCGCCCTTCGGCTCGGGTACCCACTGGATCCCGATCGCGGGGACGCCGTCGCCCGTCGCCTCGAGGAACACGAACCGCCCGTCCTCGAACCGGCTCGCGACCTCGGTTCCCAGCAGACCGCACCAGAACGGGGCCAGCGCCTCGGGATCACGCGAATCGAGCATCACGTGCGAGATCCGCACGCCGGTCACGCCACGAGCTCCGCCGCCATCTCGTCGAACACGCGCGAGTGGGTGTCGACGTCGTCCTCGGTGGTCGCGGGCGACATGAGCGCCATGTTGTGGAACGGCGTGAGCAGGATCCCTCGGTTCAGGGCGTACAGGTGCGCGTACCTCGCCAGCTCGTGGTCGTCGGCCGCCGCGGCCTCGCCGCCGTCGCGGGGTGGGACCGGCGTGAACCAGTACTCCGCGCGGCAACCCAGGCGCTGGACCTCCCACGGCAACCGGTGCCGGTCGATCGCCTCCTTCACGCCTGCCGCCCAGCGCTCGCCGAGCGAGATCATCCGCTGGAAGGCTTCGTCGGTCAGGACGTGCTCGAGCGTGACGCGCATCGCCGCGAGGGACAACGCGTTGCCCGAGAGCGTCCCGCCGATCCCGCCGACATCGGTCGTGGGCAGCGTCTCCAGGTACGCGCGGCACCGCTCCGCGACCTCGGCGGTCATGCCGTAGCAGGCCGCCGGCACACCGCTCGCGAGTGGCTTGCCGATCGTCAGGAAGTCGGGTTCGAGGCCCCACGCCGCGGTCGCGCCGCCCGGACCCGCGCAGATGCAATGCGTCTCATCGATCACGAGGTACGTGCCGTGCTCCTTCGTGAGCTCGCGGAGCGCGTCGTGGTAGCCGGGTTGGGGCAGGACGATGCCGATGTTCGTGAGCGCCGGCTCGGCGAGCACACAGGCGACGTCGCCGTGCGCGAGCGCCGCGGCGAGCGCGTCGACATCGTTGAACTCGACGACGCGGGTGGTCTTCGAGGGGTCGACCGCCGGTCCCACGTTGCCGGGGCGCGGACCGGGTGCGCCTCCCTCGATCGTGACGATCGTCTCGTCGACCGACCCGTGGTAGCAGTAGTTGAAGACGAGGATCTTCGGACGGCCGGTGATCGCTCGCGCGAGCCGGATCGTGAAGCGGTTCGCGTCGGTCGCCGTCAGGCAGAACTGCCACATGGGCAGGCCGAAGCGCCGCGCCATCTCCGCCCCGACCCAGATCGAGTCCTCGCGTCGGCAGCATCGTCGTGATGCCCTTCGCCGCCTGCTCCGCGATCGCGGCGACCGCCTCCTTCGGTCCGTGACCGGTCATCGCGCCGGTGTCGCCGAGGCACAGGTCGACGTACTCGTGCCCGTCGACGTCGCGGAAGCGCGCGCCGCTCGCCTCGGCGACGAACACCGGGAACGGCCCTGCCCATTCGGACATCCACGGCATCGGGACCCCGGCGAGCAGGTTCGCCTGCCCGCGTTCGAAGAGCGCGCGGGAGCGTGGATGGGTCGCCTCGAACCGTCCCAGCTCCCGGACCGTGAGGTCGGCGAGTCGGGTCCGGTCGACCGACGTGCCCACGGGTCGCCTAGGCCGACCGACCGAGCTCGCGCCGCAGCGCGGCAAGCGGCAACGACCCGAGCGACAGCAGGCGATCGTGGAACGCGGAGAGGGAGAAGGACGACCCGTCCCGGTCGGCCGCCGCGGCGCGCTGGCGTTCGATCTCGAACTGCCCGACCTTGTAGCTCAGCGCCTGGCCGGGCATCGTGATGTAGCGATCGGTCTCGATCACCGCGTCGACGTTCGGGACGCCCGCCTCCTCCATCGTCAGGATCGCCTGCTCGCGCGTCCACCCGAGCGCGTGGATCCCGGTATCGACGACGAGTCGGGCGGCGCGCATGCCCTGCAGATCGAGCATGCCGAGGCGCTCGGCCTCGTCCAGGTACAGCCCCATCTCATCGGCGAGACGCTCGCTGTACAGACCCCAACCCTCGGTGAACGCGCTGCCGGCGAGGAACCCGCCGAAGCGGCGGAGCGTCGTGTTCCCCTCCATCTGCTGCTCGAGCGCGATCTGGAAGTGATGCCCCGGGTTCGCCTCGTGGTACGTGGTCGAGGCGAGGTGGTGCCTCGGCTTGCCCGGCAGGCCGAACCCGTTCACGTAGTACACGCCCGGACGCGAGTCCGTCCTCGGTGGGCTGGTTGTAGAAGGCGAACGGCATGTCCTGCTCGCGGAACTCCTCGACGAGCCGGACCTCGCAGTTCGCGCTCGGGATCCGGCCGAACCAGTCGGGGGCGACCTCCCAGCTGCGACGCACCTGCTCCTCGGCGGTCGCCTGCAGTTCCTCCTTCGAGGCGAACGCGTTCCCACCGGACGCGGTCAGGGCGGCGGTCGCCGCGGCCGCATCGGGGCTGCCGAGCGATCTGCGCCGAGCGGGCCCGCTCGTCCTGGATCTTCGCGAGGTCCTCGAGGCCGAGCTCGTGGGTCGCCCGCGGGTCCAGGGGGAGCGTCGTCCACGACAGGATCTGCGAGGCGTAGATCGCCTCTCCGTTCGGAAGCGCGGACAGGCCGATCGTCTCGGTCGCGCGCGGCAGGTACGCGCGCAGGCCGTCGAGGTAGCGACCGAGCGCGGGGAGCAGGTCCCGCTCGACCGGTTCCACGATCGCCTCGCGGGCCGCCGTGTCGTCGGCGGCGACCTGCGCCAGCAGCGGCGAGTCCTCCGCGCCGGCCTCGAGGATCCGCTCGGTCTGTCCGATCGCCCGCTCGACCACGATGCGCGGCGCGGTCACGCCGTCCGCGACGCCTTCGCGGAGGAGGTCGGCCGAGGCATCGTAGAAGCTCGGCGTCGCGGAGATCCGGGCCACGAACCGCTCCACGCGTTCGGGTGTGTCGACCCGCTGCAGCGAGGCGAGGTCACCGACCAGGCCCGCCGGTCCCCAGAGGTGGCTCGCCGCCCACAGCCGGTCGATCCGGTGTTCGAGCGAGGCGAGGTCGCGCTGCGCGATCGCCTCCAGGATGTCGATGCTGATCCGCAGGTCGTCGCCGAGCGACTCGCGATCCAGGAGGCCCACTTCCTCGAGCGTGCCCGCGTGGAGCCGCTCGCGGGCCGCACGGCCCTCGGGCCCGGGATCGGGGAGCCGGTCGTCGAACCGCTCGTCACCGACCGCCGTTCCCAGGATCGGCTCGGTCTCGAGCAGTTGGTTCCAGTAACGGTCGATCAGCTCGCGCGCGGCGGCGTCGGTGTCCGGTTCGGAGCCCACGGGGTGAACATCCTAGTGCTCCGGTCTCAGGAGATGCCTTCCCCCAGCCGAACCCTAGGAGGGTTCCGGCGTTCTCACGTCGCGGATGCGGTGGACGGAGGAGGAGGCATGAGGCCGATGTGGTCCCGGGCGCTCGGCGTCACCGTGGTGCTCTCGCTCGCGGCGTGCCAGGGATCAGCGGGCACCGACGGCCCCGTCCCGCAGCCCGGAGCGGAGTCGGTCCCGGTCGTCGCGGGCGATGGGCCGGTCGCGGTCGAGTCAGCCCCCGAGCCGGTGCCCGGCCTTCGGGACGGCGCCTACCGAGGCCTCGGGACGTGGATCGACATCTACGACGAGCAGGCGTGGCGGCATCCCACCCGCACGGTCCGTTCGATGGCCGCCCAGGGCGTCCGCACGATCTACCTGCAGACGTCGAACTTCAACCGGCATCGGCCGTTCGTGCACCGGGACGGGGTCGAGACCTTCCTCGAGAGCGCGCATCGCCACGGGCTAGCCGTCGTGGCCTGGTACCTGCCCGGCTTCCGAGACGTGGAGCTGGACCTGCATCGGGCGCTTCGCGCGATCTCGCTGGTCACCGGCGCGGGGGAGCGGTTCGAGTCGTTCGCACTGGACATCGAGTCCTCGGAGGTCCGGCGCCCCGCCACCCGGACGGACCGACTCCTGCGCCTGTCCGGACGGATCCGGCGGGCAGCTGGGCCGCGGTACCCGCTCGGCGCGATCGTCGCCTCGCCCCGGAGGATGCGTACCGACGCCGCGTACTGGCCCGGATTCCCCTGGCGGGAGCTCGGGACGACCTTCGACGTGTTCCTGCCGATGACGTACTACACGTATCGGGTGAGCGGACGCGAGGATGCCGCCTGGTACACCGCGAAGAACGTCCTGATCATCCGGCAGGAGACCTCGGGGATGAACGTGCCGATCCATGTGATCGGCGGGATCTCGTTCGACGCCACGGGTCCGGAGACGCGCGGGTTCGTCGACACGATCTTGGACCGCGATGTGATCGGCGCGAGCTACTACACGTTCCCCGGCACCACCGCGGAACAGTGGGACGCGCTTCGCGCGATCGACTGACCTACCCGCCGACCCAGCCGAAGTGGCGTTCGCGGACGCCGGCCTTCGTGGTCTCATCCACGAAGCTCGCGTCGATCGCGTTCGCGGTCACCGTGCGGAGGTCGTCGTCGGAGAACCCGAGCCGGTCGCGGCACACCTCGAGCTCGTGCGTGAGGTCGATCGCGAACAACCCCGGGTTGTCCGTATTGATCGTCACCGAGACCCCCTGGTCGAGCAGGCGGCGTGCCGGGTGCTCCTCGATCGCGGTGACCGCCTCGGTCCTGCGGTTCGAGGTCGGACACATCTCGAGCGTGACGCCCCGTTCCCGCACGAGCGCCGTGACCTCGGGATCCGCTGCCACGCTCACGCCGTGGCCGAGACGCAGCGAGCCAAGCGCCTCGACCGCCTCCCGCGGGAACTCGGGTCCGCCGGACTCGCCGTAGTGCGTCGTGAGCCGCAGGCCGCTGCCGCCGAGCTCGGCGACCACGTCCCGGTACAGCGACGGCGGGAAGCGGCGCTCGTCGCCGGCGAGATCGAACGCCAGGAAGTCGTCGCGATGCTCGACGGCGAAGCGCACCGTGCGTTCGACCGAGTCGATGCCGTAGTTCCGGCTGGCGATCGCGATCAGGCCCACCGCGACGCCGTGCTCGCCGCTCGCCCGCCGGACCCCGCGCACGATCGCGTCGAAGGCGAGATCCCAGTCGAGCCCGTGCGGTTCGCACAGGAACTCCGGGGAGAACCGCAGCTCGGCGAGCCGGACGTTGTCCGTCGCGAGGTCCTCCACGGCCTCGTACGCGATCCGCTCCGCCGCCGCACCGTCGAAGAACGCCGCCTGCGCGACGGTGAACCGCGACAGGACCTCCTCGAGGCTCCGCATCGGCTCGAGCACCTGCGCCCGCGGGGCGAGCTCCTGCGGCGTGGTCTCGGGCAGCGGCGCGCCCGCGTCCCGGTACAGCTCGATCAGGGTCTGGAGTCGGACCGCCCCCTCGAGGTGCCGATGCAGATCGACCTTGGCTGTCGTTTTGAGATCCACGCGCGTACACATAGCATGCGGGGGACCGCGGGGAGGTCGGATGCTGCTCGAGGGGAAGAAGCTGCTCGTCACGGGCGTGCTCACGCGCGAGTCGATCGCGTTCGCGACGGCGCGCGCGCTTCAGGAGCACGGCGCCGAGATCGTCCTCACCTCGTTCGGCCGGGCGATGGGGATCACCGAGAAGTTGGCGCGTCGCCTTCCCGTGCACGTCGACGTCCTCGAGATGGACGCGAACGATGCCGAGCACATCGCCTCGGTCGCCGATGACGTTGGGAAGCGGTGGGGGAGGCTGGACGGATTCTTGCACGCGATCGCGTTCGCGCCGCAAGACGCGCTCGGTGGCAACTTCCTGCACACGCCGTGGGAGAGCGTCGGGACGGCGATCCAGACCAGCGCGTACTCGCTGAAGGCGATCGCCGCGGGGATGCTGCCCCACATGCGGGAGCACGGCGGCACGATCGTCTCGCTCGATTTCGACGCGCGCGTCGCGTGGCCGGTCTACGACTGGATGGGCGTCGCGAAGGCGTCGCTCGAATCGATCACGCGGTACCTCGCCCGCGACCTGGGGCCGTTCGCGATCCGCGTGAACACCCTGTCGGCGGGCCCGTTGCGCACGATCGCCGGGAAGGGGATCCCCGGGTTCCAGACGCTCGCAGATGGATGGAGCGAGCGGGCGCCGCTCGGCTGGGACACGGGGGACGCGAGCCCGGTCGCCGACGCGGCGGTGTTCCTGCTCTCGGATCTCTCGCGCGGGATCACCGGCGAGATGATCCATGTGGACGGTGGCTACCACGCGATCGGCTCGGCCCCGGCCGAAGGTCCGTCAGAAGCTCCGACGAGGGACGCGCCGACCTAACGCATCCGCACGCCTGCGTCGAGGGCGAGGCCTTTCTGCGCTCCGGCGATGATCCGGAAGGCTTCCTTCAAGCCCTGCAGCGCCACGCTGCCGAGTTCGCTGGGGTCGACGAAGTCGTCGGGCTCCAGTCCTGTCCGGAATCGCTCGGCGTGGTGGAGGAGCCTGATTTCCCACAGGAGCCGGAACGCCTCTTCGAGGCCCAGCCGCGTCTCGGCGTCGATCCCCCCGCCGCCTCCACGCCCCGGAGGCGGTGCAGCGTCCGCTTCGCGACGACCCCGTGCCTGACCGCGTACGCCCGGGCGATGTTCCCGATGATCAGGATCCCGCCCCGTTTGAGATCCACGGTGCCCGCATGTTCACCGCGGTGCTGTACCACCAGGCCCCGGACGAATCCGATGGGCGGGCGCAGGTCGAGGGCTCGTCTCGCCAGATGCTCGAGGAAGAACGGGCGCTGGCGGCCGAGCAGCATCGCCTCGTCCAGCGGGGGTTCGGCGTCGAGCGAACCGGTCACCTGGCGGTAGTCGAAGACGATCGAGAGCTGCTCGCTCGCTTTCGGGCTCTGCTCGCGCATCCAGTAGTCGAACCTGCGGACCCAGTCGTCCAAAGGGAGCCGCAGCGCTTCGTTCGTGGCCATCACGGCTCCAAGGCATCGCGCGAAGCCAGCGGCCTCCAGCCCGGCGGTGACGAAGTCTGCGAGGCGGCCGAGATAGGGCTCGGCCGCCTCACGTTCGCCCTCGAACGCCATGGCGTGATCCTGGTCGGTACGGATCGCCTGCTCCTGTCGCGCGGCGCTCCCGAGCGCGAGCCATGCCCATGCCACGGGCGGCGCTCCCAGGCGATCGACCCCGAGCTTGATCAACCGACGGGTCGCCGCGTCGATCGAGAAGGCGATGATGTGGCCGACGTCTACGGGGTCCACGCTCGAGTCCACGAGCGCCGTGATCACCGCAGGCAATTGGCCCATGGCGGCGGCGACCGACTCGGGATCCGCCGCGCGTTCGACGGCACTCTTCAGGGCGAACGGGGTGTTCTTGCCGACGCCCATGAGGTCCGTGTCGGTGACGACGCCCGCGATGCGACCGCTGCCCTCAACGACCGGGAAATGGTGGAACCCGCCCTCGAGCATCCGCAGCAGCACCTCGCCCGCCATCGTGTCCGCGGGGATGGTCCGGGCCCGAGGCGTCATGACGTCCGCCACAGGGGTGTCGCCACCACGCCGCATCGCGACGACCCGGGAGCGCAGGTCTCGGTCGGTGAGGATCCCCATGCTCCCCCCGGGTAGGGGGACCAGCAGGCTCGAGACGCGTTCGCGCGCCATCAGCGCGGCCGCCTCGGCGACGGCCATCTCCGGCTCGCAGGTGACCGGGGGTCGCCGCACGAGCTTGCCGACCTCGCGGTACCTGACGGTGTCGATCTCCGCCTTCAGCGTCTCGTCGACGCGCGCGATCCGCCTCCGGACGCTCGCCGCGACGAACGCGACGCCGGCGCTCGTCTGGAGCACGTCCTTCGCGATCTCCGGCGCGACCAGGTAACACATGGTGTCCTCGGCCGCGCGAACGGAGGCCGCGGGTGCGACCTGACCGAGGAGCGACCACATACCGAAGACCTCGCCTTCGCGAAGCTCGTCGATGACCCTGTTGTCGTCGACGATCTCGACCATGCCATCGCGGACGATGTACAGATGGGCCGCGGGCGCCCCTGCCTGCTGCAGGATCACCGCGCCGGGCGCGAACCGTTGGACCTGCGCGCTGTTGGCGACGCGATGAAGGCGCTCGTCGTCGAGCGTGTCGAACGGCTGGTGCCGCGCGAGGAAGGTCGCGACGTCCACGGTGCGAGCCTACGCCGCTCTGGCGTTGGGCTCACACCGCGGACGCCTGGGTTCAGTGCCTCCGGACGACCCGGAAGCTGAACGTCGCGGGTGACGCGGTCTCGTTGCCGGCGGCGTCGACCGCCTTGACTCGGAAGGTATGCCGTCCGAAGCCGAGCCGCCCGGTCTTGAACGGTGAAGCGCACGACTCCCACGGTCCGTCGTCGATCTGACACAGGAACGATGCCCCGGTCTCGGTCGAGCCGAACGCGAAGGTGGCCCTGCGCTTCGAGGTCGTCTTCTTCGGATGGCTCGTGATCGTCACGTCGGGCGCCGCCGTGTCGACGGTGAACGAGACCATGGCCGGCGACTGGTCGAAGACCCCCGCCGCCGTCGCCCGGACCTCGAACGTGTGCGGGCCGTCCGAGAGCGCCGCCGTCGTGTGCGGTGAAGTGCAGCCGCCGAACAGCCCTGCGTCCACGCGGCACTGGAAGAACGAGTTCGCCAGCGAAGAGGTGAACGCGAACTCGGGCGTCTGGTCGTTGGTCACGCCCGACGGTGCGGACGTGATCGTCGTCTCCGGTGCGCCACCGCCGCCGCCGCCGCCACCACCGCCGCCGCCGCCGGTGGTGACGTTGACGGTCAGCGTCGCCGCCGGGCTCTGGCCGCCGTCCTTGTCGGTGGCTCTCGCTCGGATCGTGAACGAGCCGGTCGCCGGGTAGGTGTGGGCGACGCTCTCCGAACCGTCGGCGGGCACGGTCTGGTCGATCGTGCCGTTCCCGTCCCAGTCGATCGCGTAGGAGATCGCGCCGGCCTGGTCGGCCGGCGACGGGTCGGTCGCGGAGAAGGTCCAGTTCGTGCTCTGCCCCGGGGTCGCCGTGACCGGGCCGCCGACGTTCGCGGTCGGGGGTTGGTTCGTGATCGACAGGCTCGCGGTATCCGTGTCCGAGCTCGCCTGGTCGTCGAGCACCCGCAGGGTGATCGTCGGGGCCGACGGGCCGTCGTCCAGTCCGAGCGCTACGAGCGTCGCCCAGTTGACCGCCGGCTGCTGGCCGGACGCGTCGTTGAAGTCGTTGTCGCCGTCGAGCTCCCACCCGTACGTGAGCGGATCGCCGTCCGGGTCCGAGGAGCTCGACCCGTTGAGGTTGAGCGTCTGGCCCTCGCCGACGGTGTAGGGGCCGCCGGCGTCGGCGACGGGCGGGTCGTTCGAACCGCCCCCCGCGCACGTGTAGACGCGGATGTCGTCGACGAACCAGCCGTAGTCGTCCGCGCTCGAGTCGGTGCCGATCCGGAAACGGAACCGGACGTTCTGACCCGCCAGCGAACTGAGATCGAAGCGGCTCGAGATGTACCCGTTGCTCTCACGGACGAACGCGGTCCTGCCCGAGAGTGGGTTGCCCGACCCGCTCGCGATCGTTCCGTTGTAGCCGTTCACGACCGGCAGCGCGCCGGCGTCGATCCAGTTCGCGCCGTTGTTCGTGCTGTACTCGAGCACGCCGCCGTCGAACGCGCTCCCGGGGCTGTCCTCGAACCCGTAGGCGTGTGCGAAACGCAGGAAGGCGCTGCTCCCCGCCGGGATCGCCGTGTTCGCCGTTCTGGCGATCGAGTAGTCGGCCGCCGCGCCCTGTCCGTAGCCCCAGAAGTTCGTCGTGCCGCTCGTCGCGTAGGTCGCGTCGAGGATCCCGTTCGGGTTCTGCGGGTAGAACCAGCGGTTGAGGCCGGAGCCCGTCTGCAGCGTCCAGTTGCCGCTCCCGGTGTTCTCGAGGTTGTCGAGGAACAGGTTCGTGGCCGACTGTCCGGCCGGACAGACCGGCGCCTCCGGGTTCGGCGCGGCGGGCGGCGACTGGTCCATGTCGACGGCCGTCACGGTGTCCGTGACCTCCTGGCAGTCCGCGGCCGTGATGCCGGCCGTGCCGATCAGGTTCGTGCAGGCCTGCTGGAGCGCGTTCGCCAGGTCGGCGTAGTCGCTCGCCGACGTCAGGTGGTTGGTCTGGACCTCGTAGAAGATCCTCGATGCCTTCGTGATCCCGAGGCCGGACACGGTTTGACCGCCGAACGTGGCGCCGTCGGTGAGCAGGAAGGCGGCCTTGTTGGCGACGCCGCTGTTCGAGTGGACGCCCCCGCCGTCGGTCTCGCCGGTGTCCGCCGTGTAGTTCGCGCTCGTCATGCTGTCGGGATCGCCGAACGCGGGAGGGTTCTCCATGTCTCGGATCGCCCCGAGCCCGGGGACGTCCTCGCCCATGAGCCAGCGCGCCGCTGCGGTGTCCGTCCCGGCGCCGTTCGTGAGGTCCACGTACTCGCCGAAGATGTCGGAGAAGGCCTCGTTGATCGCGCCCGATTGGTAGTAGTAGAACAGGTGCGAGGTGAACTCGGTGACGCCGTGGGTGAGCTCGTGGCCAACCACGTCGTCGGCCGCGGCGAAGCCCGCTCCGTACACCATCTGCTGGCCGTTCCAGAACGCGTTGCCGTACGGGCACTGCCCTGGGCTCGGGCAGAAGCGAACGGTCGAGTTCAACGTCATGCCCGCATCGTCGAGGCTGTCGCGGCCGAAGTTCGTGAAGTAGAAGTCGTAGGTGTTCCCCGAATAGTCGTACGCGTTGTTCGCGTCCCCGATCGCGCTCGCGGCGCCGCCCTCGACGCGGACCGGGGCCGTGCACGGCACCTGGTTCGCGGTGCTGTTCGCGTCGCAGACCCGACGGTTCTTCGCGTGCTCGATCTGGCTGAAGCGCAGGGCGACCGACCCGAGCCGGGCGTCGACGAGCACCAGCTCGTCGATCGGCTGCCATCCGCGCCGCGTGACCTCGGTCCGCCATACGAGCGTGGGGACGCCGAGTCCGGGTCCGCCAAGGATCCGCGAGTCGTAGATCCACAGCGTGGGCCGGCTCGCGTGGAGACGACCCTCGGCGACGCCGGTCTCCTTGGCGACCGCGGATCGCGCCGCGTCCCGAGCGTCGGTGCGGCGAACGAGCGGTGCATCCGAGGACCTGGGCGCTCCGGTGGCCTCGCCGCTCATCGACAGGAGGTTGCCGGCGCGGTCGAGGTGGACGAGGAGCTCTCCGCCGAGGACCGGGACACCGTCGAGGAACTGCCGGAAGCGGACGACCGAGCGTCCGGCCGTGGCACGCGAGACCGACGTGACCCGCAACTCGGTGGCCTGGTCGGCGACGCCGAACGTGGAGCCCAAGCGAGCGAGGAAGGCGCGGGCGGTCTCGACGGTTCCTGCAGACGCCGGCACGCCGGACGGCTGGGCGATCGGCTCGCCGGATGCGGTCCCGATGAAGCGGACCAGACCGGTGCCGGCGTGATACGCCACCTCGACGCCGGGCCCGAGTCGCCGCTCGAGGGCGTCTCGCCCGGCCTGCCCAGCCGCGGTCGCTCCTGCATGGCCCGCTGGGATCAGCAGCGTCAGGAGCATCGAACCCGCGATGAGCATCGATGGCAGGGGCGCCCTCGGATGACCGCCGTTGCGCTGCTCGTGCCGTGTGCGCATGATGATGGACACGCCTCCGCCTTCCTGTCCTCGGACGTTGGTTCAGGTCATCGGCCGGGCGCGCGCGATGCTGGAGCCCCACTCGGGCGGAACCTCCGACCGCCGGATGCGGTCGAGGAACTGGAGCTATGAGCGACCGCCACCTGCCCATCGACTTCGGGCCCTGCTCGAACGGCGAGTACGACCCCACGCCGCTCTCGCCGGTCGTGCGAGAGACCGTCCGCCGGGCGGCCGACACCTGCGACGAGAACGCCCTCCGGCTCGGGATCCCGCGTCGGGCGTTCCTGCGCTCGTTGTGCGCCGCCTCCACGGTCCTGCTCGCGCTCGACGCGTGCACGCGGGAGGCTCACCGCGCGGCGCCCGAGGTGCCCACCTCCTCGCCCGGTGGCACGTTCGAGATCCCACCCGAGGCCACGACCGAGCCCGAGGCCGCCGAGGAGGCCGTGGGTGGCGAGGAGTTCATCATGGACGTGCAGGGCCACCTGCTCGAGTACGACCTGAACCCCGTCTTCCACGGCGAGGGGTTCTACGCGAACTTCCCGCAGCGGTACTGCGGCGAGGACGACCCACGCGTCTGCTTCTCGATCGAGCACTTCCTCGAGGCGTTCTTCATCCGCAGCGACACGAACGTCGTCGTGCTCTCGGCGCTCCCGATCTACCCGGAGGGCTCGCCGCTGTCGCCGCAGATCATGGCCGAGACCCGTCGCATCGTGGAGGGTCTGTGTCGCGACGAACGGGTGTTGCTCCACGGGCAGGTGCTGCCGAACGTCGGCACGCTGGAGTCGGTGCTCGACGGCATGGAGCAGACGGCGAGCCGGTATCCGATCCGCGCATGGAAGACGTTCACGCACTTCCCCGACTTCTTCGACCCGGGCGGAGGCGCGTGGTGGCTCGACGACCACGAGCGCGGGCTTCCACCGGTGGGGGAGCCGTTCATCCGTAGGAGCGTGGACCTCGGCATCCGGACGATCTGCGTGCACAAGGGGCTCTCGGGCGGGAGCCGGTACTCCTCGCCCGTGGACGTCGGTCCCGCCGCCCGCTCGTTCCCCGACGTGAACTTCGTCGTGTACCACTCGGGTTACGAGTCCGGCGGGTTCGAGGGGCCGTTCACGGCGCCGACCGCGGAGGTTGGCGTCAACCGGCTGATCGCCTCGCTCGAGCGGTCGGGGATCGGACCGAACGAGAACGTGTACGCGGAGCTCGGCACGACGTGGTGGAACGTGATGCGGACGCCCACGCAGGCCGCCCACGTCCTCGGCAAGCTGCTGAAGCACGTGGGGCAGGACAACGTCGTGTGGGGGACCGACTGCCTGTTCTACGGCTCGCCGCAGCCACAGATCCAGGCGTTCCGCTCGTTCCAGATCTCCGAGGAGTTCCAGGAGCGCTACGGGTACCCGAGGCTCACGAAGGAGCTCAAGGCGAAGGTGCTCGGACAGAACGCGGCGCGACTGTACGAGATCGAGCCGGTGCCGCCTCGCTGCGACTTCACCCGACGCGAGCTCGCGAAGATCCGGCAGGAGCTCCGCGGCGGGGACCTCCTCCTCGGCCCGGCGACGATCGCCGCCGCCGGAGACGTTCGCGAGCACCACCGGATGGAGGTCTCAACGACGGCATAGGGGCGAGCAAAGGGCACCTACCAGACGGATCCGAGGGCGCAGCGCACAGATGAGCATCGTTTCGAACCACGAAGTTGTCGTGGGTCGAACTCGCCGAGATCGGACGGATCTACGGTCCCTTGGCCTCCACCGTCACCTTCTTGAGGATGCCGGTGAACCTGAACGGGGGCTCGTACGTCGGCGAGACCGGTGTTCCCCAGTCCTCGCCCACATCGAACGTGTCGTCCGTCGAGAAGATGATCGGCACCGTTCTCTCGATCCGACCTTCGCCCAAGGTCTCGCCGTTGACCGACAACGTGCCTGTGCCACCCTTGCCCATGCCGCCACCGTCGTAGGCGAAGTCGAAGCCGACGATGCATGCCCCCATCGGCAGGGGCTCTGATGAAGCGATCGTGTACCGCTCCAGTCCGAGGAAGTTGTAGATGAACGTCGGTCTGCCGTTCAGCACCAGGAGCGCGAACCCTCCCGTTTCGCCGCCCAGGGTCACGAGGATGCCCTGCGCACTGCCGTCCGGGTTCTCGACTTCAGCGACGAGGGAGAACGATCGGTTCTTGATGTCGAGGACCGCATCCTCCGCGAGCCTGACGGTGCCCGGGCCGTAGCTGGCCTTGTTGCCCGAGACGAGCTTCGGTCTCTCGGCGGCCAACAGGTCAGCGATGTTGTCCGACAACGGATAGACGTTGTACTCGCGGGCCTCGCGGTCGAAGAGCAGCTGCAGCTCCCTGAGCCTGTCCGGGTGCTCCGCCGCCACGTCGGTGGCATGAGCGAAATCGGTGCTCGTGTCGTAGAGCTCCCAGACATCCTCGGCGAACGGCACGCCCCCGACGGGGGTCGATAGGCCGTCGAATCCGTGGCGTGTACCGGCCCACCAACCATCCTGATAGATGGCGCGGCCGCCAAGCAGCTCGAAGTACTGGGTCGTCCGCCGATCCTTCGCCTCAGGATCATCGAAGGTGTAGAGCATGCTTACCCCATGCATCGGCATCTGGTCGACGCCGTGGACACGAACAGGTTCGGGCACACCGACGACCTCCAGGATGGTCGGGGCCACGTCGATCAGGTGATGGAACTGTCGGCGGATGCCGCCGTTGTCCTTGATGCCGGCAGGCCAGGACATCACCATCGCCGTGGTGGTCCCCCCACCCGAGGTCACCTCCTTGCCGTAGGTGAACGGCGTCGAAGTGGCGTATGCCCACGCGGTGGGATAGGCGCCGTGCGACCTTGGGCTGCCGAAGTCCTCGAGGTGGTTGGCGAGGTCGTCGAGCGACTCCGGGACGCCGTTCCAGTAGCTCAGCTTGTTCATGGTGCCGTGCAGGCCGCCCTCGGGAGTCGGCCCATTGTCGCCCGCGATGTAGACGATGAGCGTGTTGTCGAGTTCGCCAGCTTCTTCGATGGCCTCGACGATGCGGCCGACCTGGTGATCCGTGTACTCGACCGAGCCGCAGAAGACCTCCATCCAGCGGGCGCCGACGCGCTTGTCCGTGTCGGTCAGCTCCTCCCACGGCGGGATCCCCTCGGGCCGGGCCTGAAGCTTCGTGTCGGCCGGCACGATCCCGAGCTCCTTCTGGCGGGCCAGGATGCGGTCGCGGAGGACGTCGTAGCCGTCGTCGAACCGACCTCGATACTTCTCGATCCATTCACTCGGGACACCGACCGGTGGCTTGTGCGCGCTCGGGGCGTAATAGGCGACCCACGGCTTGTCCGGGTGGATCGATCTCTGTCGCTGGATCCAGCCGATGGTCTTGTCCGCCATGTCGGCCTCGAGGTGATAGCCCTCCTCCGGAGTCTTCGGCGCCCGCACCGGCGTCGTGTTCTCCCACAAGGGCGGATACCACTGGCTGACGCCGGGACCGAAGAAGCCGTAGAAGTACTCGGCACCCATGCCCATCGGCCAGCGGTCGAACGGTCCGGCGGACGTGGTCTCGTGGATCGGGAGTGTTGTGGTACTTGCCGACCACGGCGGTGCCGTACCCGTTCTGCCGAAGGATCTCGAGCATCGTCGCGGCGCTGCGCGGGATGACCGCGTTGTAGCCAGGGAATCCAACCGACGCCTCCGGGATGGCTCCCATCCCCACGGAGTGGGGGTTGCGTCCGGTGAGGATCGCCGCACGCGATGCCGCGCACACGGGCGTGGTGTGGAAGTTGGTGAACCGCAGCCCCTGCTGCCCCAGCCGGTCGAACACCGGGGTGTCGGCCGGCCCACCGAACGAGCCCATGTGTCCGTACCCGATGTCGTCGCCCATGATCAGTAACACGTTGGGAGCGCCCTCTGGCGCCCTGAGTGGCTCAGGGAACTCGCCGGTCGAGTCCTTGAACGCCTCAGCGATCTCGCCTTGGAACGGCGGGTCGTGAGGCGGCAGTACCGCCCGGTCGGCGGTCGATGCCTCCTGATCCTCCTTGCTGGCCATCCATGGCTCCCTTGATCGGTCCGCTCCGCCGGCCCGACGTTCGTCTCAGACACCGCTTCCGGCCGGACGGTCGTGCGACTCTATCCCTCGGGCATCCGTGAGGCCGATCGATCCCTCGGTGCCAGCCTGTCGCAGTCCTTTGCAGTCCCCTCGAGTGTCATGACCACGCCTCAGGACGCGGTGGAGACCGTCACCTCGAAGTGGGTGGGGGCAGGCCTTCGCTTGCTGGCTGGTTGTTGGTTGCGTGAGTGTCCGATGGTGAAGCAGCGCGCCGCCACATCAGGACGAAGAGGAGAACGGTCACGATGCCGATGGTGTTGAGGATCGTAATCGACACCGTGACCAACGGGTCGGCTGCAAAGGGAAAGATCATCATCAGGAGCATCGGAGAGATGTTGCGGACCGCCGTGGTCGCCTCGGTCGCATGCCTGATCCCCACGTCTTTGACTCGAAGACTGGAGACGAGAAGGTAGCCACACCCGAGGCGATGAATGGGCCGGCAAGAGCCGCGATGTAGCTCTCGGTGCCCCAGGTCTGCACGAACTGATCCCAATACGCAACCAGCGTGAAGTTGAGATTGAAGAGCAGACACAGGATCGCGACTCGGACAACCCACCGTGCCGATGGCGGCGTCAGGTCGGGCCACCAGACCCTGAAGCCGCACCCGAGAACCAGCGGCAGGAGCAAGAAGAGCAGCAGCGGCCAAGCAACATCCCAGACAGAGGCCTTGAGTTGCGCGTCAACCGCATCGATGGCGAGGGGCAACCCGAGCGGGAGGGCGATCATGGTCGCGACAGTCAAGAGCACCAACAGCGTGGTGGATATGCTGACATCCGCCTTGGCTAGCCGGGCGAGGAGGGGAGCGAAAGGCATACCTGCACACAGGGCTGCGACACAGAACCCGACCTTGATCTCTCCAGGGATCGACGAGGCGATCGTCAGCAGATAGCCGATGAACAGGAGCGGGATGAAGACGAAATTGATCACCAACGCCCACACGGCGATCTTCCAATGGGCAGAAGCCTCTGCCAGCAGCTTGCCAACCGGAAGCCTGAGGCCCAACCCGAACGAGTTGAACATCACGAAGAGCACCCCAAACCCGTTGATCAGGACGCTCTGACTGGACTGAGTCGTCATATCGCTCCCTTCTCACGAGCAGACGATCACCAGGTAGCGTTCCATCTGCCCCTCTGCCGTACGCTTCGGCCCTGACGGAGGCTTCACGCGCCCCGACAGGTTGCAGCTACTCGCTCGTGCGCTGCCCCCGGGTCGAAGCGCCTACCCGACTTCATGGTGAGGCGGCTGCTGAACCAGCCTGAGGATCTCGTCGATCACGCGGTCCAGAGGCTTGCTGGTGTCGATCTCATGGGTCGCATCCCGCCGCATCAACGGCTCGAACGTCTCCAGATCGGCCAGTATCTTCGCCAGCTCCTCAGAACTCATGCCGAACGGATTGTTGGTCCGGGACGTGAGACGCTCGACCATGACTTCTCGAGGTGCACTCAGCAAGACGACGTGATCGAAGTCTGGGTAGAACAGGACCTGAGCATCGTCCGAACCGACGACGAACAGGACGTCAGCGTCCTCGGTCGCGAGGAGATGGCGGACGCGATCGACATCCCAATGGTGGTCGCCCTGGTCGTCGACCACGGAGAAGCCGCCGTAGTCGGTTTCGACCACCTTGAAGCCAAGGTCGGAAAGACGCTCAGCCACCGTCGATTTCCCAACCCCCGACATGCCGGTTAGGAGGACGCGTTGCATCCCGTGATTATCGACCCAGGGGGAGCGCCGCGGCGATCGAAGGCGGTCACCGGCGGCTCACCCGGTCACGTTGCCTGGGGACGGCTTCCATCGTCGGTAGACGGGCATCTCGTCGTCCGAGTACTCCGTCGCAACCGCTTCCTCGATCGAGCACGCGTAGTGGACCAGCCCGTAGGGCGTCTGGCCGGGACGCGCCGTCACCGCCGGGTGCGACGGAGGGATCTGTTCGATCCATCCGCGCACCATGAACTCGCCGTGGTCGCCTGCGTGGTCCTCCCACGGCAGCGCGGTGTGCAACGCGTAGCGCGCGTCGCGCGCAACCTCGCGCATCTTCGGGCTCGTGTCGCGGAACGAGACGCACAGCAGCCCGGCCGCGAGCCAGGGGGAGACGGGGTGCACGCGCGGTCCGCCGTCGAGCCGCAGCGTCGCCTGGTACAAGATCCGACCCTCCATCCGCTCGCGGGCGAAGGCGGCCAGATCCGGCTCGGCGTTCGCGAACTCAGCCCAGGTGGCCACGACCGACGCAGCCTATCGTCGTGCTCGACCTGGACGCCGCCAGGACGAGTCTGCCGCTCGCACCGCGAGTGTTCCGGGATGTCTCGAGATGTTCGGACCGTCAGCTCGCCCAGCGTTCCAGCATCACGTTGAACACCCACCACGCGAACGTCATCAGGAGCAGCACGCCCGCCACGCAGATGCCGATGAGCCAGAGACTCCGCCATCGCCGACGCGCGCTTCCCCAGCTGAGCACGGCGGCGACGAGAGCGGCCGAACCCGCTACGAACATCACGGATGAAGGAAGGTCCTCCCCATCGTGCGGGCCAGATCCCCAGTAGTAGCCCAACCCGCGCACGAGCAGCGCGAGCGAGATGACGCCGAGAAGTACCGGGAACACCAGACGCTTCGTCGCCAGACTGAGCATCTCTCAACGCTACGGGACGTCGTAATGGGGTCGGTGACGCGGGTGTTGCGGGGACGTTGAGATGTTGTCTTCCCGTCCGGTGTCGGCGGGCGCTCGTTCGCCGGGACGTGCGTAGGATCGTGGCTCTGGTGGCTTCGTGTCGTATCGCCGTCGAGAACGTGTCTCCAGGTTCGGGCTTCAAGATCCCGCGCTTGACCGACCGATCGACGTACTCGGGCTCGACCCCGGCCTTGCGGACCGCGGGCGCGGGGTGTTCCGAGGCAGTCCGCGCACGAGTGCTGGCCACGTTGTGGTCTCATGCCGATGGCGTGGCCGTTCTGTAGTGGAGGTTCCCTTCGTCGGACCGACGGGCGATGCTCGGGACGTGAGCGACCTCACGATGTACGGCTCGCTGTTCTTGATCGGCACGGCGCTCGCGCTCGGTGGTGGCATGGGCGTGTTCCTGCCCCCGGGATATCGTTCCGGCGTTGTCCTCGCGTTGCTCGCCGGCGCCGGCGTGGGGATCGCGGGTCTCGCGCTCGGCTGGGCCTTCGTCTCCGACGATGCGGCCGCGGAGGAGTGGTGGCGGGTCTTCTTCGTTTCCTCGATCGCGGGCTTCGCGGCGGTGGCCGCCGGGTTGGCTGTCGCTTGGCGACGAGCCCGATCTCGGACGGCTGCATGAAGGCCCCGGACGTGGTCACGTTCCCGAAGCTCCGTTCCTTCGAACGCTTCTGAAGGTCATCTGGCCATGCCTCTGAGGTCATGGTGAACGGCGCCGCCTACGCGGTGAGGTGCGGAGCAGGAACGTTCGGAGTCCTTCGACCGCTCGCGGATAGCGCTGTGATGCCTGCGGCCAGGACAGCTGCAACCAGCGTCGCTGGAGCGGCACGTCCGAGCGAGGAACCGATCCCGAAGCCGGTCCCGACGATGGCCGTGACCATCCCTGCAGTACCGACAACCGTCATCCGCCATCGATCGAAGGAGGCTCCGCCGGCCTCTGCGGGCTCAGAACGACGACTCACGATGAGCATCGGTATGAGCAGGGCCGGCTTCAGGAGGTTCGCTACGTTCTGGACGGAGTTCCCCGCAGCCAGATTGCCCTCCCGAAGCATGTCGATGACGTGCACGAAGGTCGCACCGACCCCGACGATTGTGACCGCGATGACCGTCGCCTCTCGAAAGCCGTCCCTGCGCCCCGCAGCGATGAGAGCGAGGACGCCGAGCGCGAGGTTGGCGAAACCCATCTCCTGCTGGAACGGACCGCCCGTCGGCCAATCGATCGACTCCGCCACGGCTTCGGGCGTGAAGACGTGACCGTAGAAACCGCTGAGGCCGCTCGCGCCTACCCCGAGCATCAACAGATAGATCAAGTACACCTCGACCTTCCACGCACGATGCTTCGCGCGTGCGTCGAGTCGAACATGAAGGGTGGCGAGCAGCACCGGAAGCACGGAGAACGCGAGCACCCGCACGGCAACCGTGGTCCACGCGTAGTTCTCCATCAGATGTCATCGGGGCAGGGGAGGTTTACCCCTGGGCGGTAGGCGTTCACACCGCCGCGGTCTGTGCGAGCCAAGCGGCCTGCCGCAGCTCCCGCCGCGACGGCTCGCCCCAAGGATCCAGCCCACGCCCTCCGTTCGGGATCGCGCTCCGCGCGCCGCCGAGCGGCTGCGCGCGAGATCTCCTCCAGTCGGCTCGCCTGCATCGCCCGATGGAACTCGGGGTGGAGACTCGGTTTCATCTCGTGCACCTCCGGATCGTCGGCCATCCACGCCATGCTGCGGCGTCTGACGCCGGAGGGATTGAACGAACTTCACCTCACCTCGGGCACGAAACCAGCCGAGGAGGCTGCCTCGGCGGGGTCATATGTCGAACGGTGGGCGTCGAGATACTCAGTCGGCGTGACGCCCGTGTGGCGTTTGAAGTCCCGGATCAGGTGTGCTTGATCGGACCACCCGAGGTCCGCTGCCTTGTCCGCCCAGCCCACCGACCCGTGAACGTCGATCTCCTCGAGCAGCCGGCGCATCCGCAGGATGCGAGCGAGCGTGCGCGGGCTGACTCCGACCTGCTCCATGAACTGCCGGTCGAGGTGCCCGTGGCTCACGCCGAGCTCCGCCGCGATGTCACCGACCGAGCGGGTCGGGTCCGCCGAGAGCTGCGCGGCTGCGACCTCGCACCGAGCGAACGCGTTCCGGTCGAACGCTTCCGGCGTTGCCAGGGTCGCCTCCACGATGTCGAGGGCTTCAGCCGGCGTCCCGGACCTCGAGAGCTCCCGTCGCATGGCGGCGCCTCGCGGCCATGCCTCCAGCAGGTCCACGACCCGACCCCGAAGGGCGGCGGGGGCGAGCCCGAAGGCGGGCCGACAACCGACGGGGGTGGTGACGATCCCGACGCAGTAGGTCTCGCCCAGGGGCTCGTTGATGATCGGGCGGTCATGCGGACCGATGAGGAAGCCCGTGTCGGCGACGAGAGCGATGCTCTCGCCGTCCGGGGTCTGCCGGATCGCGTCGCCTAGGACGACGGCAGCCACGGTCGAGCCCGTGGGAGCGATGCGCTCGCGGATCCCCTGGATGCGGCCACGCGCGAACCAGATCGACTCGACGAAGCGGCCCGTCTCACCTCCGAGCGAGCGAGGCACGTACTCGAACACGGATCCGACCATAGGCCTCGTCCTGTAGGTGTGTCGAAGTCAGAGGATCCGACCGAGCGGTCCACGAGCGCGGCCGCGGATCGCGATGGTGAAGGGCCGCCCGGGTGAAGGGGCGGCCCTTCAACTCATCGGTCGAACGTGACCGAAGGAGCTATCTAGGAGACGCCCACGCTGGGGCTCCGGATCACTCGAGGAGGTTCCTCCAGGATCGGCGACGACGGCCTGAATCCCCTCACGACGAGGTAGATACCGAGCGACAGCTCCCAAAGAGCCTCCGGGATCGTCATGAGACCCTGTACCGCGCCGCCAGCCTCGATGACGTCGTAGATGACGAGGATCCCCGCAAGGATGATCAGCGGTCCGCCGATCAGCCCGAGCATGGCCATCCTCTGGGGTACCAAGCCGGACGTGTACATCAGCCAGCCCAGGATCAGTCCGTTCCCGACGCCGACGATGAAGCCCGGACCGAGCCGGAACGACCACTCGTAGACCGCTTCGAAGCCCTGACCGAGGGCAGGACTGGTGCCACTCGGCGCGTCCTGCCGCAGGGTCGCGATCGCGAGGATGCTGACGATGCCGATCGCGATGAACACGCACTCAACGATGCGAGCGGAGACGTAGCCGACAGCGCCGGCTTCGTTCACACGCTTGTGGATCGGGTAGGGCACCACGGCGGTTCCGACGTTCGCGATGATGAGGATGAGTTCGAGCACAGCCCCGGTGGCCAAGAGCGCCCAGGCGGCCGACCCCGCCCCGGTGACGTAGTTGGGCTCGTCAAGCACCGGGGCGTAGAAGATGAATCGCGCCGGGATCGAGGTCACGAAGGTAACGATCCACAACCAACCGGTGAATGTCGCGATCCTTCGATGATCCATCTTGGGCCTCCTCCCCTGGGACTCTCCTCTCCGTGGCTGATAGCCAGACCGGCCCGGATCCAAACCATCGCTCGAAGCGAGGCCGCGCCGACCCTCCGAGGCGTGGTCCGAGCCACCGTCCTGGTCTACGAACGAGAGACGTTGTGCGTGGATGATGAGGCGAGATCTGCCCGGAACGCGGAAGCGAGTCGACGGATCTGGATGCGAGGGCTCAGGCTCGCTTGCTATCGAGGCGCTGCAGGAGATCGTGGGCAGCGAGTTCGACCTCTTTGTGTCGCCACTCCGCGGCTCGATATCGACACGCGATCAAGCCGGTCCGATGCACTCGACGGAAGTCCCCGTAGACGAAACCGTACCCGGCCTTCGTGTCCTCACTCGCACCTTCCGTCGATCCGAGGAACCACGCGGCGTACTCTTCCCACGAGTGTGACTCGAGGAAGGCGTTCTCGTCGGCCGCCTTCGGTTGAGCCTCGCCCCAATCGCTGTTCAGCACATACTGGTGAGCGTCGATGAGCTGGCTTGCATGTGCGACCGCGCGCTTGTTGACTCAATACGAGGCCACGACCCAAGTCTACGCACCGGAACGTTGTCGGCTGTCCCTCACAGATCGGTGCGGTAGCTGACGTACAGCAGGCCGTTGCCGAACCCGCGCTATGACACGTGACGATCGACGACGCGACGTCGATCACGGCTCGAGCAGGGACTTCAGGTTGCCGAGGACCATCTCCCAGCTCTGCTCCGACAACTCCTTGGCTTCTGGGGAGGGCAGGTTCCGTTCGGACACGATGAGCTCGGTCGCTCCGTCACGCCGCTTCAATGCCCAGGTGACCTCCTGATAGTGCTCCGGGCTGTCCGGCGTCCCGGAGAGATCGCTCCAGTGAGTGTGTACGAGCAGTTCGGGCGGCTCGACGCGGACGATCGTCCCTTTGTCCTCGTACCGCTGCCCCTGCCATTCGCCTCGGTGAACGATCGGGCTCCCAGGCCTCCAGTCGGTCTCGGTCTGAACGCCGAAGAACCAACGCTCGATCAGGTCCGGCGTCGTCAGTGCCTGCCAGACCTCCTGGATGGGGGCCCTGATCGTCGTCGACGTGGCCGTGGTGAGATCGGTCATCGTTCGGCTCCTCCCTGTCTCGGACGTCGCGAAACGGGCCCGCCGACCTCATCCGCAGGTCGAAAGGGTGACGGCGGGGCACGACTGCGGAGGCCGCCGCTCAAGGATTAGGGTGTCCACATGACGACGATGCTCCTCTTCCATCATGCGCAGGGGCAGTCGACCGGCTTCCTTGCCTTCGCCGACGAGTTGCGTGAGGCCGGGCACACGGTCCATGCCCCGGATCTGTACGACGGCCGCACGTTCGACGATCTCGACGAGGGTGTCGGGTACGCGAAGGAGGTCGGCTTCGGTGAGGTCCTGCGCCGCGGTACGGCGGCCGCCGAGGACCTGCCGGCGGACATCGTCTATGCGGGCTTCTCCCTCGGCGTCATGCCGGCGCAGTCGCTGGCCCAGACGCGCCCGGGCGCGCGAGGGGCGATCTTCTACTCCGCGGCCTTTCCCGCATCAGAGTTCGAAGGTCCGTGGCCGGAGGGGGTGGCCTTGCAGATCCACATGATGGACTCCGACCCGTGGGGAGAGGAGGATCGGCCCGCTGCCGAAGCGTTGGTCGCCGAGGTGGGTGGCGCCGCGGAGTTGTTCCTCTACCCGGGCTCGGGCCACCTGTTCGCCGACCCGAGTCTGAACGACTACGACGAGCAGGCATCCGGGCTGCTCAAGGAGCGCACGCTGGCCTTCCTAGGCCGCGTCGGTTAGCAGGGATCCCACCGGAGCCCGACAGTCTCGTGCACTGCTGCGTGCGCCTCTGCACGTCGCAGGACATGATCGGACCAGCATCCCGCCGCAGCTCCATGAGACTTTGGCGTCGTTGCAGCCATCGCACACGATGAGCGACACGAACGCAGCGGTCGGTGAGCGGACGAACGACCGAGCTACAGAGGACCTATCCGCTCCGGCGCTGCTTGGGCGCGAAGCGCGAGTAGAGCCAGAGAAGGATCACCGCGACGACGATCGCCCCGATCCACGCGATGCCCTCCTGATCGACGAAGATCGCGTTCCACAGGAAGCCGCCGGCGATGGCGGCGATCACGCCGAGCGCGATCGTCGCGAAGATGTTCATGCGCTGCCTCCCCGGCATGAAGAGCCTCGCCAGCAGCCCGATCACGAGGCCGGCGAACGCGTACCAGACGACGCTCCAGAACGAGATGTCGGCCGCGATCATGGCGAACCCTCCCTGCCCGGCGATGCAGCGTGACGCCGTCGCCAGTCTCACCCGCCGGTGGCGGACAGGCAAATCCGGCGGGCTATCGCGGCGGGTCGAGGTCTGCGGCGCTCAGCTGGTTGCCGTACGGCCCTCGTCCGGCGACGCACCAGGCCCCGCACCGGGCGGCGAGCCGAAGCGCCTCGTCGACGTCCATCCCCGAGGCGAAGCCGAAGGCAAGGCCGGCCGCGAACGAGTCGCCGGCCCCGTACGCATCGACGACCGGACCCGGCGGAGCCACCGATCCGTATGTCCCGCTGCGCCCGCCGCCAGTCTCGTAACGACCGCCGTTCGCTCCGTCGGTTCGAACGGCCAGGTGCGGTCGATGCGCGAAGGCGGCAGGATCGAAGACCTCGGCCGGGTCCGAGCCGCTTCCGACGACCGCGTCGAGCGGGACGTCGTGTTCGGCGAGGAAGCCGGCGATGCGGCTGGTACCGACCAGCACCCGCGCGCGCCGAGCGTGTCGGAGGGCACCGGCGTCGCCGGCCGTGAAGTAGACGGCGTCGATCGCCTCGAGCTCGTCCCACGGAAGCGCGTCGTCCGCGGTGGGATCCAGGCGCCCTCCGAACGTCGTGATCGTCCGTTCACCGCGGCCGTCGACCAGGACGAACGCCCGGCGGGTCGGCTCCGCACGTTCGGCTGCCTCGACCCGGACGCCGAGCGCCTCGAGGTTGCGATGGGACCGGGCACCCCGTTCGTCATCGCCGAGCGCGGTGAAGAAGGTGCACGAGCCTGCCAGCCGAGCGAGCTGCACGGCGGCGACCGCTCCTGCGCCGCCGGGGACCTCCCACGAGTCGTCCGCGTGCGCGATGTCGCCGGCCGCGGGCACGCGGTCGACGCGCCCGAACTCGATCCACTCGGTGTGTCCCACGACGGCGGTGCGCATCGGCCGCGAGCCTAGGACACACGGCGGTCCGGGTCCGCCCCCGCCTACTCGTAGGCGAGCTGTGTCGAAACCGGCCGCCGGGCCGAACGGCGAGCCGGGACGGCGACGATTGCCGCGAACCCGACGGGGACGCAGATCGCGAGCAGCGTGAGCGAGAGAGCCGAGATGTCCACCGGGGGCAGGTCGCCGCCGTCCAGGAGTCCCCAGAGACCGAGACCGAGCGGGATGCCCAACCCGACGGCGAGCACACACGCGCCGAGCTGCGAGACGATGAGCGCCGCCACGGTCTGTCGAGGCGTCCCCCCGACGGCACGGACGATCGCGTGGTTCCGAGATCCGTCGCGCACGGCGAAGGCGGCGACGATGAACGCGTTGATCGTTCCTAGGGCGATCAGCAGTGCGGCCGTTCCGAGGACGATCGCGCGAACCTGCTCGTAGAGCACATCGATCCCGGCGGCGCTCAACGCGTGTCCGGGCTCGACGGATTCCACCGCCAGCAGGTCGAGGCTCGCGCGCAGCCCGAAGGCCACCACGATCATCGCCACCCCGAGCGCCAGCCCCGCCGCGTTGGTGAACAGCCTGCTTGGACGGCGCCACGCCGAGCGGAGCCCGAGCACCCCGACGACCGGCACGCCGACCCGCTCCGCGAGACGGGCGAGACGACCGGGTCGCCTCGGCGGGCGCGCGCCGCTCGCGAGCGAGCGCAGGGTGCTGTGTCGGACCCCACGGATCGCCGGCCGGATCGTCGCGAGCAGCACGATCACGGCGGCGACCGCCCCAACGATCCCGGCCCGGCTCGGTGAGAGCGGAGGGAACTCGGGCGTCCCCAATACGGTCACCGAGGTCGCCGCGAACCGCGGAGCCAGGATCCGGCCGATGCCGAGTCCGATCAGCGTGGCGAGCGCCGCGAGGCCGAGATGCTCGGCCAGGAGCACGAGCACGACCTGACGCGGAGTCACGCCGACCGCTTTCAACGTTCCGATCTGCCGGGTTTGCGCCGCCATCCGCCCGGTCACGAGGACGGCGGCGGTGGCCACGGTGAGGAAGGAGATGAGGACGCCGGTCGCGAACAACGTCCCCGCGAGGATGTCGATGTCCGAGTGAGAGTCCGCCCTGCGCTGTTGCCAGGTTTCGAGGAAGAGTGTCTCGCCCTCGTTCGTGAGTTCAAGCGACCGGTGGTTCGCGACGAACGCCGAGGCATCCCCGGGGTCGGCCAGTCGAAGCTGCAGCTCGAACCCCTCCTCGGTCATGCCGAGCGATCGCATCCGGGCGGCGGTCCGCGGCGTCACCCACACCTGTGCCGGGCGGCTGAGCGGGAAGCGCCCACGACTGACGGTCATCGCGGTCCCTCGAACCGGGAACGTTCGGCCTTGGATCGTCACGGTGTCGCCCGGCTCCAGGCCGATCGTGTCCGCGAGTCCGTCCTCGACGACCACCCCGTCGTCCTGGCCGAGCCACCGGCCGGCCGTGACCAGCGGCTGGTCCACCGCGGCCGGAACCACCGGATCTCGGATCTCGGCCGTGAGATCCTCCGTGGTGCCGCCCACCTCGAGAGAGCCGTACAGGTGGGTCCAGGGTCCGCCGACCGCGACGACGCCCTGCTCGCGCGTGAGGGCGGCGACCTCCCGTCGCAGCTCGGCCAGTTCGATGTCCTCGCGTGGCGCGTCGCGATCGCGGTAGTAGTTCACCGACACGTGGAAGCCGTTCGTCGCATCCCACACCCGGTCCCAGGGGGCGTCCGCGCTCCCGTACAACCACATCCCGACGCTGAGGGTGCCCGTCGCGATCGTGAGGGTGAACAGCAGCAGCAGCGCCTGCCCCGGGCGCCGGATCACGTTGCGCCACGCGAGGTGGGCGACGATCGGAACCGGACGCGTCATCGCTCCGCGCCGATGTCGAACATGTCGGCGATGACGGCGGTGGTCGCGCCGGCCTCCAGCCGCGTCTGCGCGACGATCGCTCCATCGCGCATCGTCAGCAGCCGGTCGGCCGTGCTCGCCACGCGCGGGTCGTGGGTCACCACTAACAGGGTCTGGCGCGCATCCCGGAGCTCGGCGAACAGCCGAAGGAGGTCGCCGGTCGCGCGGCTGTCGAGGTTGCCGGTCGGCTCGTCGGCGAGCACCAGGAGGGGTTCATTCACGAGTGCACGCGCAACCGCGACGCGCTGGCGTTCTCCTCCGGACAGCCGGTCGGGGAGATGCCCCGCTCGGTCGGGAACCCGAAGCCGTTCGAGCAGCTCCATCGCTCGATCTCGCGCGACGTTCCTGGAGGCCCCGAGCAGCAGCGCCGGCAGCTCCACGTTCTCAACCGCGGTCAGCTCGTCCACGAGGTTGAACGCCTGGAAGACGAACCCGATCGTGCGACGCCGCAGGATCGCCCACTCCGTCTCGGAGAGGCCGTCCACTCGGCGGCCACCCAGGACCAGCTCGCCCGCATCAGGCCGCTCCAGGCCGCCGAGGAGGTGGAGCAGTGTCGATTTCCCGCACCCGCTCGGGCCCATGACGGAGACCGTCTCGCCTGCCTCGATCACCAGCTCGACCTCGTCGACCGCTCGGATCGGCGACCCTTCCGCCGGATAGGTCTTGGTCAAGCCGCGAGCGTTCACGACGTCCGTCATCTCGACTCCTTCTCGATCCATCTCGCCTCGCACGCCTCGAGCCACCGGATGTCCGCCTGGAGGCGAAGGGCCGTGCCTTCGAGCAGGAGGGCGCCCTCGCCGTCGGGGGGTTCCGCAAGCACGAGCTCCTGCACGTCGCGGAGCTGCCGCAGCAGTTCGAGCCGCTGGAGATCCACCAGCGTGACCGGATCGGCCAGGCGTGTTGCCGCCGCCGCGACCAGCTTCAGGTGGAACTCGGTCGGTGCGACCTTCGGCCAGGTCACGTCCACGAGCCATCGATCGACACGCTCCCTGCCGGCGGCCGTCAGTTCGTAGACCTTCCGATCGGCCCGGCCCGGGCGTTCCACTTCCTCGGAACGGACCAAGCCCGCCCGCTCCAGCCGGGCGAGGGTGATGTACACCTGGCCAGGGTTCAGCGCGGATCCAGCCGGCCCGAGCGCTCGAACGAGCCGCATCCGCAACTCGTATCCGTGCAACGGTTCCTTGGTCAGCAGCGCCAGGATCGGATCCTGCAACTCGGTCCTCCCCGTGCTAGATGACCGATATCTATAACCGTTAGCTATCTCCGTCGTCAAGGCACGGGGCGGTGCCGAGCACGGTCCCTCGGGCGGAGGCCCGTATCCTGGCCGACGTGGTTGCGGATCAGCGGCGCCTCACGAGCTTCAGCCATGGGGCCGGATGCGGGTGCAAGCTCGGGCCCTCGGACCTCGAGACGGTCCTGGGCGCGCTCTCACTTCCGGGCGTGAGCGAGGACGTGCTCGTCGCCTCCGACACCGGCGACGATGCCGCGGTGGTACGTCTCGCCGGTGACCAGGCGCTCATCGCGACGCTCGACTTCTTCACGCCGATCGTCGACGACCCGTACGACTGGGGCCGGATCGCGGCGACGAACGCGCTCTCGGACGTCTACGCGATGGGTGGGCGGCCGCTCCTCGCGCTGAACATCGTCTCCTGGCCGGTCGACGATCTGCCGCTCGAGATGCTCGGTCAGGTCCTCCAGGGTGGCATCGACGTTGCGAGCAAGGCCGGCGCGAGCGTCCTCGGGGGACACTCGATCACGGATCCCGAGCCGAAGTTCGGGATGGTCGCCCTCGGGCTGGTCGAACCGGACCGGATCGTCCGCAACTCGACCGCGGTCCCGGGCGCCCGGCTGTTCCTCACGAAGCCGATCGGGCTCGGGATCGTCTCGACCGCGCTCAAGCGCGGCACCGCGGAGCCGGAACAGGTCGCGCGCGCCGTCGATCTGATGACGACGCTGAACGACGCCGCCTCCGAGGCCATGGTCGCGGCGGGCGCGGTCGCGGCGACCGACGTGACCGGGTTCGGACTGCTCGGGCACCTCCATCGGATGCTCGAGGCCTCGGGGGTCGCAGCGACGATCGACGCGTCGGCGGTTCCCGTCCTGCCCGGCGTCCTCGACCTCGCGCGCGGGGACGTGATCCCGGGCGGGACGAAGCGCAACCACGCGTTCGTCTCGCCGTCGACCGAGTGGGGCGAGCTCACCGGGCCCGAGCAGATGGCCCTGGCCGACGCGCAGACCTCGGGTGGGCTGCTGATCGCCGCCGCGGACGGTGACCGCCTCGCCACCGAGCTCGCCGCGCGGCGCGTCCCGTTCGCCGAGATCGGCGAGGTGTCGGGGGGCCCCGCGGGCCGGATCAGGGTGACGGGACGACTGGACGGCCGACCGCCCGGGGAATGAAACCCGCGCTGGTAGGGTTCGTGCACCTGCAACGATGCTCGAACTCGACCGCGTGACGTTCGACGACATGGTGGAACACGGCATGGCCGCGTTCCCCAACGAGGCGTGCGGATTGCTGGCCGGCAAGGAAGGTCGCCCCGTGAAGTTCTTCCCGATGTCCAACCAGGACGCCAGCCCCGTCTCCTACCGTCTCGACCCGAAGGAGCAGCTCCGCGTCTTCGACGAGATCGACGACGAGGGGTGGGAGCTGTTGGCGATCTTCCACACCCACACGCACTCGGAGGCATACCCGTCGGAGACCGATCGCCGCCAGGCCTTCTACCCGGAGGCGGCGTACCTCGTGATGTCGCTCTCGGACCGCGCGAACCCCCAGCTGCGCGGGTTCCGGATCGAGGACGGGACGGTCGCGGAGCAGGACGTGCGGGTCACATGAGCTCGACGCCGCGGTTCACCGAGGAGCAGGTCCGCCGGTACGCCCGGCATATCATCCTTCCCGGGATCGGCGGGGACGGGCAGGCGAAGCTGCTCGACGCGAAGGTGCTGTGCATCGGCGCCGGGGGGCTCGGCTCGCCGGTCGCGATGTACCTGGCGGCGGCCGGGATCGGCACGCTCGGGATCTTGGACTTCGACCGGGTCGACGAGTCGAACCTGCAACGACAGATCATCCACTCGACGGCCGACGTCGGGCGGCCGAAGGTCGAGAGCGCGGCCGACCGCCTCCGGGCGATCAACCCGACGATCGAGATCGTCCCCTACGACACGATCCTCACGTCGCAGAACGCGTTCGAGGTGCTCGAGCCCTGGGACGTGATCGTCGACGGGACCGACAACTTCCCCGTCCGCTACCTCGTGAACGACGCGACGCAGTTCCTGGGTAAGCCGCTCGTCTATGGCTCGATCTACCAGTGGGACGGACAGGCGACGGTGTTCATGCCGGGCCAGGAGGCGCCGTGCTACCGCTGCCTGTTCCCGCAGCCGCCGCCGCCCGGCACCGTCCCGAGCTGCGCGGAGGGCGGCGTGTTCGGGGTGCTTCCGGGGATCGTCGGCAGCATCCAGGCGACGGAGGCCGTGAAGCTCATCACCGGCAAGGGCGATCCGCTCGTCGGGCGTCTGTTGATCTTCGACGCGCTCGAGATGGACTTCCAGACCGTCAAGGTCCGCTGGGACGCCGACTGCCCCGTCTGCGGCAAGGAGCCATCGATCACCGAGCTCATCGACTACGAGGCGTTCTGCGGGCTCACGCCCGGACAGGCGCCGCCGGAAGCCGAGCACGGCGTCTCGACCCGATGAACGCAGCGCGGAAAGGATCCTCCCGATGACCCGCGTGAAGCTCCCGACGATCCTGCGCAAGCACGCGGACGGCGTGGCGCAGGTGGAGGCCGAAGGGGAGACCCTGCGTGATCTGCTCGGGAACCTCGAGCAGCGCTACCCGGGCATCACGGCGAACGTCGTGACCGAGGACGGGGCGCTGCATCGCTTCGTGAACGTCTACGTGAACGACGAGGACGTTCGGTATCTCGGTTCGCTCGAGACCGCCGTCGGCGAGTCCGACACGGTGTCGATCCTCCCGGCCGTCGCCGGCGGCTGACCCGACCTTTTCCGGCCAGTCGCGTTACCCTCATGACCCCGGTGCCTCCGGTGCCCGGGGAGCTGGGTCGGGCGCTCGGGCGGTCCGCGTCCGTCAGAGAGGGGGAACCACATGAGGAAGGCCGCACTCGCGATCGCCGCGTTGCTTGCGATCGCTCTCGTACCCGTCGTCACGGCGGCGGCACCGCGCTCGGACGCGGGGACCTCGGGCTCCGATACCCGCGAGCTCGACCGGAAGGCCAAGCGGGAACTCGTGATCTCGCAGGAGGCGAAGCAGTCGATCCGTCAGGCGACGGCAGCTGCACCGCCTGTGGTCGGGGAGGAGCGGACCTGGCTCGGCCTGGACGACTTCGAGGGCGCGCTCTACCCGAAGGCCTACACCCTGCGGGGGATCGGCCAGAACATCGAGGTCTGGGTGGCGAGCGACGAGGACGACATCTCGACGGGGATCGACTTCCCGGCGGGGGACTGCCGCAACGACGGCGTCCGTAACGTCATCTCGGACGAGCAGGTCCAGTACCTCATCGACGAGTTCGATACGAACATGTACCCGGTGGAGTCCGAGGCGTTCAGCGTGCCGCCGCCGCGGAACGGTGCCCAGGCGCCGCTGACGGACATCCTCGATCTGCCGAACAACTACTACCGCGGTCCCGGTGAGCGGATCGTGGCGCTGATCGACAACGTGCGCGACGAGAACTTCTACGACACGAACAATGAGGGCAGCCTGCCCTACGTGGCCGGCTTCTACTTCTCGACGTTCGACGACCTGTTCAACCGGCTGGTCATGACGATCGACGCGTTCGACTGGGTGCACCGGACCGGTGCGAACCCGCCGCACGAGCCGTCGTCCGACCTGTGCCTGAACGCGAACGCCCGCCCGTTCCTGTACGAGGGCACGTTCGCGCACGAGTATCAGCACCTCCTCCTGAACTACGTGGACTTCGACGAGACGATCTGGGTGAACGAGGGCGTGGCCGACTATGCGCAGACGATCACCGGGTACGTGGACCCGAGCGTCCCGGTCACCGAGATCGGGTTCGATAGCCACGTGCAGTGTTTCCTCGGGTTCAACGACATCATTACCAACGCGAACCCGATCGCCAGGCCGGGAGGTCCCGAGAACTCGCTGACGCTGTGGGGTGATCAGGCCGACTTCCCGACCGAGACGTTCTGCGACTACGGCGCGGCCTACACGTTCATGGAGTACCTCGCTGGACGGTTCGGGCACGAGGTGCTCTCCGGCCTGCACACCGACGGTGCGAACGGCCTCGACTCGCTGGCACAGCTCCTGGGCACCGCGGCCAAGCCTCTGGACGTCATCACGTCGTGGGCCACGATGGTCGCGGTGGACGCGGCGCTCGACGACGGCTTCACGCTCGTCGGCGGCGCGCCCGAGGAGTTCAGCACGCCGACGCTGAACGCGGAGATCCGGTGGGAGAACGATCAGGCGTACGCGGGCCCGGGTGTCCCGGCGAACGGATCCGACTACGTTCGTCTGCGTGACGGAGCCGGCGCGTTCCTCGGCGTCGGCGCGGTCGAGAGCGTCGCGTTCGATGGGGCGAGCGAGCTGGCGAAGCTGCCCGTCGAGTGGGAGGTCGACAACAACGCGCCCGGACCGGTGAAGAAGGCGCTGTACTCCGGCCAGGGCGACAACCTCGATCGGGCGATCGCACGGAGGGTGCGGGTCGGACAGGGCAACCTGGAAGCCGAACTGGCGTGGGATACCGAGGAGGGATACGACTACGCCTACGTCCAGGTGTCGGATGACGGCGGCGAGCACTACCGCAGCGTCCGGTGCACGGACTCGATCAACGCCCCGCTCGGACCAGGGTTCGAGGGGAGCTCCGGCGGCTTCACGCACCAGGAGTGCAACCTTTCCCGCTGGGCGGGCGAGCGCGTGATCCTCGCCTTCCGCTACGTCACCGACAGCAGCGTGCAGTTCGAGGGCTTCTGGGTGGACGACGTGGTGCTCGACGGGCGCGAGATCTCCGACGGCAAGACCCTTCGTGGGTGGAAGTCGCCGACGCAGATCAACCCCGTCGACGTCAAGGCCTGGAACGTGCGACTGGTCGTGCTCGACGAGACGACAGACGAGGTCCGGATCGCCGACCTGACGCTCGACGACGCGTTCGACGGGACGCTGGAGGGGGCCGAGCTCGATGCCCTGATCGGGGCGTCCGGTGGCACGATCGCGGCGATCGTGACGTTCCTCGATCGCTCGGAGACCGTGCTGCAGACCGCGCCGTACACGTTGACCGTGAACGGGGTGGTCCAGCCGGGCGGGTAGGTATCTCGGGCCACACACAACGATGCGAGGGGGCGCTCGGACGAGCGCCCCCTCGCCGTCCCGGGGGTCCGACGGTTGGGCCATGCGCGTTCGAGCCCGCTCGGATATCCTGCGCGGCGCAACGAGCGAACCGGTCCCGCCCGGGTGGCGGGCAATGCGGGCGCTCATTCTGGAGAGAGGGGTGCGCGTCCATGCGACTTCGTGTCGTGTCGGCGTGCGCACTCGTCCTGCTCGTGGCGCTGTCGGTGCCGGCCTTCGGGGCCGTCGACATGGACCGCCGCCGCGTATCGCGTGACGAGAGCGCGCTTCCCGCGGGCTGGAAGCCCGCGGTCCTGTCACAACGAGCGGATGGCCGGTTCTTCGTGCAGCTGCGGACGCCGGCGGTCCTCGAGCGAGGCAGCCTCGGGGCGGCCGCGCAGCGCGCCGCCGCCGCGTCGGTGCTCCGGTCTCAGGCCGGAGCGATCCGCGAGGCGGAGGCGGCGGGCGGAACCGTCATCTTCCGGTACTCGAGGCTGGTGAACGCGTTCTCGGTGCAGATCTCCGCGGCAGGGCGCGGCCGCGCTCGCCCAGCGGCCGGACGTCGCGCTCGTCGAGCGCGTGCCGATCGTCGTCCGCCACAACGAGACGAGCGTGCCGTTCATCGGCGCGCCGAAGGTCTGGAAGAACCTCGGCGCCAAGGGGCAGGGCGATGACCGTCGCGATCGTCGACACGGGCGTCGACTACACGCATGCCGAACTTCGGGGGTCCCGGGACCGTCGAGGCCTACGAGACGAACGACCCGACGGTGATCGAGCCGGGCACGTTCCCGACCCCGAAGATCGTCGGCGGTTTCGACTTCGTCGGTGAGGACTACGACGTCATCGACGACAACCCGGCGAACGACATCCCCGATCCCGACCCGGATCCGCTCGACGTCGACGGACCACGGAAGCCACACCGCCGGAACCTGCTGCGGCAACGGCGTGCCCGGGATCCATCGGCAAGGGCGTCGCGCCGAAGGCGAAGGTCATCGCCGTCCGGGTGTGGGACGTGGGGAACTCCACGGCCGACGTCCTCGTCGCCGGGCTACGAGTTCGCGATGGACCCGAACCAGGACGGCAGTTCGAGGGACGCCGTCGACGTCCTGTCGTTCTCCGGAGGCGTCGACTTCGGTCCGCCGAGCTCGGTGGAGGCGCAGGCTGCTCAGGCCGTCGTGGACGGCGGAACGGTGTTCGTGGCCTCCGCCGGCAACTCCGGTCAACCAGCCGCTCGGGGGCCCCGGGTACATCCTCGGGACGCCCGCGAGCGCTCCCGGCGTGATCGCCGTCGCGGCCTCGATCGATCAGTTCGTCGCCAACGTGCTGACGGTGAACGACCCGCCGGGCATCACGCTCGAGGACGACGGGCTGATCGTGCACCAGGACTGGAGCGCCGACCTGGCCGCCGACATCACGGGGGGCGTGGTCGACGCACGCGAAGTCGACCCGCCGGCCGACCCGGACGGCGTACCGGACGCGTCGGACCGCCAGCTGTGCGACACGACGCCTCCCGGGACGCCGTTCGCCGGGCAGATCGCGCTCGTCTTCAAGGGCGCAACCGGCGGCGGCGACTGCGACGGGAGCGAGAAGGTGTTCCGCGCGCAGGAGGCCGGCGCGACCGGGGTGATCTCTGTGGAGCGGGTTCGGCGGCTTCCCGTTCGGCCTCGGGCCGGGACTGTTCGTCGATCAGGTCACGATCCCCGCGGTGATGGTCAGCGGGACCAACGGCGAGATCCTCGGCGACGCCGTGAGCCCGGACGCGCCGGGCTCGTACAACACGGGAACGCTCGACGTCACGCATCGAACGCGACGCCGTCCGTGATCCCCGGCTTCGAGGACCGCATGACCGACTTCACGTCCGAGGGTCCCGCGCGCGTCTCGAGCGCGCTGAAGCCGGACGTCTCCGCCCCTGGCGGGGACATCATCTCGGCGGCGGTGGCGACCGGGACCGAGGGCATCGCGCTCTCCGGGACCTCGATGGCCGCCCCGCACGTCTCGGGCGTGGCCACGCTGCTGCGGCAGTTGCATCCGACCTGGTCGCCGGCGCGGATCAAGGCGCTGATCATGAACCAGGCGACCCAGGAACTGTTGAACAACGACGGGACCGGACCCGTCCCGGCGACCGTGATCGGCTCGGGGCGGGTCCAGGCGTACGAGTCGGCGCTCGCGGAATCGCTCGCGGTACCGGGGAGCCTGTCGTACGGCCTGCAGGGCGTGACGGACGTCTTCACGAGTCGTGAAGTCCTTCACGCTGCACAACCTGTCGAACCACACCCAGAAGTACCGGCGCGAGTGGCAGCGTGCGGTACACGGACTACACGAACCAGTTCGCGAGCGTGCGGATCGCGATCGGTGACGAGCAGCTCGCGACCTCGCACAACTTCTCGCTGAAGGCTGGGGAGAAGGTGAAGATCTTCGTGGAGGTCCGGCTCGAGCCCGAACAGCTGTCGCAAGGCGAGCAGGAGTTCGGCTGGGTCTACTTCAACCCGAACGTGGACGGCAACGTCGACATCGTCGAGAAGGGCAAGAAGGGCGACGAGCTGCATGTGGCGTGGCACGTTTCCGCGCTCGCCGCGGCCGACGCAGAGGTGTTCCCGAACGTGCTCGACCTCACGAGCGGGGCCCGCCGACCTGGCGGTCGTCGCTCACGGGGCGGGGCTGCACTGCGGCCGACCTGTTCCTGCTCGGGGCCGAGGACCCGTCCGAGACCGGGCGGGAGGGGGACCTCGTCGCGATCGGCGCCCGCTCCTTCACCGGCGCAGTCGATCGAAGGCACTGCCGGAGGGCCTGCCGCCGGGGACGGATCCGCTCTTCGGAGCAACCTGGGCGCAATTCATGACCCAGGTCGACGAGCCGACGGAGCCGATCGAGTTCGTGGCGGTGGGCGCCGAACGTCCACAACACGACCGAGACGACCGAGATCGACGTCCTGGTCGACGTCGGGGCCGACGGCGTGTACGCGGACCCGGTGCTGGCCGCCGACGTGCTGATCGTCAAGTTGCGAGACCTCGCCAGCGGGACGGTCTGCGTCTTCCAGCTCCCGAGCGACTTCAGCGCGTGCGACGCCACCTACTTCCAGGACTACTCGAACTACAACGCGAGCATCTGGGGGATCCCGGTCGACGTCGGCGTGCTGGGGCTGGACAACCAGGACGCACGAGATCGCGTACCAGATCGTCGCGTGCTCCGGCGTGTACGCCGGTGACCTTCCCGCCGACGAGGTCTGCGATACGGCCGGCGGGTTCGACTCGGCCACCGGGATGTACACGACCGTGTTCGACGTGACCCAGCCCGCGCTCACGTTCTCGAACCAGGTCATCGGCGGGTTCTGGGACGGTCCGGAAGGGTCGGTGTCGGTCGGCGTCGGTTCGGCGGCCGCGGGGGACGACCCCGGCATCCTGGCGGTCTTCCCGAACAACGCACCGGACGACCAGTACGCGGTGGTGACCACGACCACCTGACCGACGCTCGAGCTCGTGGGGCCGGGTCCGAACAGACCCGGCCCCATGAGCACGCGGCGCTAGGATGGCCCTGCCCGATGCGGTCCACGCGGATCTGATGCGATACCCCGACGTCCTCGACGCGATCGGCGAGACGCCGCTCGTCGGGCTCCCGCGCTCGTCACCGAAGCCCGGCGTGCGGCTGTGGGCCAAGCTCGAGGGGCAGAACCCGACCGGCTCCACGAAGGACCGGATCGCCAAGGCGATGATCGAGGCCGCGGAGGCCTCGGGCGAGCTCACGCCCAGCCGGACGATCCTCGAACCGACGTCCGGCAACACGGGGATCTCGCTCGCGATGGTCGCGCGCCGCAAGGGGTACCGCCTGACCGTGGTGATCCCCGACAACGCGAGCGACGAGCGGATCCGTCTACTCGAGCTCTTCGGCGCCGAGATCGTGACCTCGCCCGGCGACGCCGGGACGAACGGCTCGATCGAGGTGGCCCGACGCCTGGCGAAGGACGAGCGCTACTTCATGCCGTTCCAGTACGGGAACCCCGCCAACCCGCTCGCGCACGAACGCGGGACCGGCGAGGAGATCGTCCGCGACCTCCCCGAGCTCACCCACTTCGTCGCCGGCCTCGGGACCGGCGGGACCCTGACCGGCGTCGGGCGGCGCCTGCGGGAGCACGACCCGTCGGTGCAGGTGATCGCCGCCGAGCCGGAGCTGGGGGAGCTCGTCTACGGGCTCCGATCGCTGGACGAGGGGTTCGTGCCGCCGATCTTCGACGAGACGGTCGTGGACCGGAAGTTCCTCGTCGCCTCCTCCGACGCGCTCCGCGCGACGCGCGAGCTCACCGACGAGGAGGGGATCTTCGCGGGGATCTCCTCGGGCGCGGTGCTGCACGTCGCCCGGCGGATCGCTCGCGAGCTCGACGAGGGGGACGTCGTGTGCTTGCTCGCCGACGGCGGGTGGAAGTACCTGTCCACCGAGACCTGGGCGCCCGAGTTCGAGCTCGCCGAGAAGCGCGTGGCCGAGTCGCTGTGGTGGTAGCCCGATGAGCGACCCGCGCCCGATCGGCATCTTCGATTCGGGGGTCGGCGGCCTGACCGTCGCCCGCGCGGTGTTCGACCTGCTGCCGCACGAGCCGATCCTGTACGTCGGTGACAACGGCCGCTTCCCGTATGGCCCGAGGCCGCTCGACGAGATCCGGACGTTCGCGCTCGAGATCGCCGGGTACCTCGCGGATCGCGACGTGAAGCTGCTCGTCGTGGCGTGCAACTCGATCGAGGTCGCCGCGATCGCGGACGTCGCCGAGACCCACGGGGTCCCGATCGTCGGCGTCATCGATCCCGGCGTGCGCGCCGCCGTGCACGCGACCCGCAACCGGCGGATCGGCCTGATCGGTACCGAGGCGACCGTCGCGAGCGGGGCCTACGACCGGGCGCTCGTGGCGACGGGAGCCGACGTTCGCCTGTTCTCCGCCGCCTGTCCGGTCTTCGTCGAGCACGTCGAGGCGGGGGACACCTCGAGCGACGGGCTGCTGGAGGCCGCTCGGGGGTATCTTGGGCCGCTGGAACGGGAGGGGATCGACACCCTGATCCTGGGGTGCACCCACTACCCGATGCTCTCGGGCCTGATCCAGGTCGTGATGGGGGAGGACGTCGTGCTCGTGTCGTCGGCGGAGGAGACCGCGAAGGACGTGTACGCCACGCTTCGCGGCTCCGGGCTGCTCCACGATGGCGGGACGGAGCCCGAACACGAGTTCCTGACGACGGGTGATGCCGACCGGTTCCGGCGGATCGCGCACCGGTTCCTCGGCCCCGCGGTCGGCGGCGTCGGCGAGGTCGCCGTTCGGCAGGTGGAGGGCGTCGCATGGAGCTGACGGTCCTCGGCTCGAGCGGCACATGGCCGAACGCCGACACCGCGACCTCCGGGTACCTGGTCCAGCACGATGGGTTCAACCTGTGGATGGACGCCGGGACGGGGACGCTCGCGAACATGCAGCAGCACATCGACATCCCCGACCTCGACGCGATCGTGATCTCGCACGAGCACCCCGATCATTTCGTCGACCTGTATCCGGCCTTCTACGCGTGGCACTACGGCGAGCTCGGCGAGCCGGGCCTGCCGGTCTTCGTCCCGACCGACTTCTCGCAGCGGCTCGCGGACCTCGTCTCGATCGACTCGCAGGTCGCGATGCGCAGCTCGTTCGCCTTCACCGAGGTCGCGCCCGGGGAGGCGTTCGAGGTGGGGCCCTTCCGGGTCAAGACCGAGCCCATGGCGCACCTCGGGCTCCCGGCGCTCGGCTTCCGGATCTCGAGCGACGGCGTCGTGCTCGCGTACACGGGCGACACGGGGCCGACCCATCACGTGAACGAGCTCGCGCGCGACGCGGACGTCCTGCTCGCCGAAGCCACCTGGCAGGATCGGGACGACCTCCTGCCGTTCCACATGTCGTCTCGACAGGCCGCCGACCACGCCCGCGAGTCGGGGGTGGGCAGGCTGATCCTCACACACATCTGGCCGTCGCTCGACCACGGGGTGTCGCGACAGCAGGCGGCGGAGGAGTACCGCGGACCGATCGACACGGCCGTCGAGGGCATGCGCCTGCGGATCGGCTCGTGAGCGACCGGCCCGACGGCCGCGCGCCGGACGAACTTCGGCCGGTCGCCGTGGAGCTCGACGTCCAGGTGTGGGCCGAGGGGTCCGTGCTGTTCTCGATGGGCCGGACGAAGGTCCTGGTGGCGGCGACGGTGTCCGACGACGTGCCCCGGTGGCTGCGAGGGACCGGACGCGGCTGGGTCACGGGCGAATACGCGATGCTCCCGCGAGCCACCACGGAGCGCACGCCACGGGAGGTCCACAAGGGCCGGCCGAGCGGCCGGACGCAGGAGATCCAGCGCCTGATCGGGCGCTCGCTCCGAGCCGTCACCGATCTGTCGAAGCTCGGCGAACGGACGGTCACGATCGACTGCGACGTGCTCGTCGCGGACGCCGGGACGCGGTGCGCCTCGGTCACCGGCGGGTACGTCGCGCTCGCCGTGGCGCTCCGGGCGCTCGCCGAGTCCGGCAGGATCTCGGCCGACCCGCTCACCGACAGCGTCGCGGCCGTGAGCGTCGGGATGCTGGGGATCGGTCCGGTCCTCGACCTGTCCTACGACGAGGACGCGGCCGCCGACGTGGACTGCAACGTCGTCATGACCGGCACGGGGCGTCTCGTCGAGGTGCAGGGGACCGCCGAAGGGGAGCCCTTCTCCCGCGCCGACCTCGATGCGCTGCTCGATCTCGCCGAGGCCGGCATCAAGCAGCTCACGCAGATCCAGCGCGACGTCCTCGGCGAACGGTGACGTTCCCCGACCGGCTGGCGATCGCCTCGCGCAACCGGCACAAGCTCCGGGAGATCGTTCGGATCTGCGCGGATTGGCCCGTCGCGTGGGTCACGACCGAGCAGGACGAGGGCGAGTGGCCCGACGTCGACGAGCCCTACGAGACCTACCGGGAGAACGCGCTCCACAAGGCCCGGTCGGTCGCCGCGGCGCTCGGCGTCGCGGCGCTCGCCGACGACTCGGGTATCGAGGTGGATGCGCTCGGGGGTGGTCCCGGGCCACGCTCGGCGAGGTTCGCGGGCGAGGGCGCATCCGACGCCGAGAACCTCGCGAAGCTGATCCGGGAGATCGCCCGGGTCCCGGCGGAGCGGCGTTCGGCGCGCTACCGGTGCGTGGCGGCCATCGCGTGGACCGACGGACGTTCGCTGGAGGCCGAGGGGACGTGCGAGGGGACGCTGATCAGCGAACCTCGGGGGGAAGGCGGCTTCGGCTACGACCCCGTCTTCGTGCCGCAGGGTTCGACGCGGACGATGGCCGAGCTGGCCGACGACGAGAAGGACGCGATCAGTCATCGCGGCCGCGCGCTCCGCGCGCTCGGAGGGCTCCTCGCGGAGACCGACGGTGGGGGAGGGACATGATGCGCGTCGTCTACAGCGCCGATCATCTCCGGCACGCCCCCGAGCACGAGTACCTCGACGGCCGCGCGATCTCGAACTTCGAGGTCCCCGAGCGTGCCGAGACGATCCGCCACGCGCTCGAGGCCGACGACACGTTCACGCTCGAGCCGCCGGTCGAACACGGCACGGGCCCGATCGAGGCCGTGCACGAACCCGCGATGCTCGCGTGGCTCGAGCGAGCATGGGGCGAGTGGCGCGCGGCGGGCGAGCAGGCGGCCGAGATCATCCCCGACACGTTCCCGCTGCCCGCCTACCACGAGGGGATGCCGCCGGCGAGGTCGTCGCCCAGCTCGCGCGCCGCCGGCGCGTGGGTCTTCGACGCGGCGAGCCCGATCCTCGAGGGGACCTACGCGGCGGCGCGCGCCTCGGCCGACGTCGCGCTCACGGCGGCCGATCTCGTGCTCGGCGGCGCGACGTCCGCGTACGGCCTGTGCCGGCCGCCGGGCCATCACGCGGCACGCGCGATGATGGGCGGGTACTGCTTCTTCAACAACGCCGCGATCGTCGCCGAGGACCTCGTCCGGCGCTCCGAGAGTCGCGTCGCGATCCTCGACGTCGACTACCACCACGGCAACGGGACGCAGCAGGTCTTCTACAGCGAGGGCCGACGTGCTGTACGTCTCGCTCCACGGCGATCCCGAACGCGCGTACCCGTACTTCTCCGGGTTCGCCGAGGAGACGGGGAGCGGTCCCGGCGAGGGCGCGAACCTCAACCTCCCGCTGCCGGTGCGGTGCTCGAACGACGTCTACCTCGAGGCGCTCGCGGCGGGGCTCGAGGCGATCCGGCGGTTCGAGCCCGACCACCTGGTCGTCTCGCTCGGCATCGACACGTACCACCTCGATCCGATCTGCGACCTGGCGCTCACCGCCGAGGCCTACCACGAGACGGGGCGGCGGGTCCGTGAGCTCGGCCGGCCGACCGTGCGTGCTGCAGGAGGGCGGGTACCACGTCGACCATCTCGGGTCGAACGTTCGGACGTGGCTCCGCGGCCTCGAGGGTCTCGACGCCGGCACGTAGCTGACGGCGCCGGCGTCGGTCGCTGTGGTTCGATGCGGGGATGGACGCGCGCCCGGACGCGTAGTCGGCGCCGTCGCGGCGTGGCACGATGGGCGCCGTGAAGGTCGAGCGTCATCCGCGCATCCAGGCGGTCTCGGAGGAGGCTCGGGTCACCCCGATCGAGCTCTTCTTCGACCTGGTGTTCGTGTTCTCGTTGACCCAGGTCACGGCCCTCATGGCCCACGACCTCACCGTCCGGGGGGTCGTCCGAGGGATGTTGGTCCTCGCCCTGCTCTGGTGGTGCTGGGTGGGGTATGCGTGGCTCGGGAGCGTGGTCCGCTCCGACGAGGGCATCGGCCGGGTGGCGATGTTCGGCGCCATGGCCGCCATGTTCGTGCTCGCGCTGTCGGTGCCCGAGGCGTTCCAGGACCTCCCCGGCGGGCTGAGCGGCCCGGTCATGATCGCGATCGCGTACCTCGCGGTGCGCCTGCTGCACCTCGCGATCTTCTGGCTCCTGTCCAAGGAGGACCCGGCCCTGCGATCGCAACTGCTCCGGTTCATGCCCTCGGTACTGGGCAGCACGGCGTTGCTGCTGGTCGCCTCGCAGCTCGAGGGCAGCGCGCAGACGTTCACCTGGGTCGCCGTGGTGGCCGTCGACTACGTCGGCACGATCCTCGGCGGAGCCGCCGGATGGCGGTTGCGGTCGGCTGGACATTTCGCCGAGCGACACGGCCTGATCCTGATCGTGGCCCTCGGTGAGTCCATCGTGGCGATCGGTCTGGGCGTCGCCGACCTGCCGATCACGGCGCCGATCGTCCTGGCGTCGGTCCTCGGGCTGACGGTCGCGGCATGCGTGTGGTGGGCCTACTTCGACGTCACCGCGATCGTCGCCGAACGCCTGCTGCGGCGTGCCGAGGGCGAGGAACGAGCACGCCTGGCGCGCGACGCGTACAGCTACCTGCACCTGCCGATGATCGCCGGCATCGTCCTGCTCGCCCTCGGGCTCAAGGAGGTGCACGCGTACGTCGGCGATGCGACGCACCACGAGCTGTCGGAGTCGCTCGCACTGCTTCCGCTCGCCGCGATGTACGGGGGCGTCGTGCTCTACCTGCTCGCGCTCGTGGCCTTCAAGTACCGGGTCATCCGCAAGACGAGCGTTCCTCGGCTGCTCGTGGCCGCGCTGCTGCTCGGGCTCGTCCCGGTGGCCGCCCAGGTGCCCGCGCTCGCGGCGCTCGGCGTCCTCGCCGCGATCTCGGTCGGGCTCATCGCCTTCGAGGTCATCCGCTTCTCCCACACGCGCGAGCACATCCGCCACGAGGAGGATGGAGCCCTTTCGCATGTGCACGAGGAAGACGGTTAGACGTCCGTCGGAGAACCGCCGCGTGGTGAGGGCTACCGGGCCGATCGTCCGAGCGCCCGAACCCCAACGAAGACGACCGCGGACACGAGTGTTCCCAAGATCAGTACGGACCTGGGAATCGGGCGGTCGAACACGACCCCCGCCACGATGATCAGGAAGCCACTCCCGGAGTCGCGGCTTCGACGCCCGCGGCGACGCCGGCGCTGCCCAACGGGCCGATGGTTCAAGAACCACCCGACGCACACGGTGTCTATCCTTCGCACGAGATGAGGGTGACCGCGCTTGGCCACGCTGGTCTGAAGGTGGAGACGAGCAGCGCGACCCTCCTGATCGACCCCTGGTTCTCGCCCGAGGGCACGTTCCTTGGTTCATGGTTCCAGTACCCCGACAACTCCCACGTGTTTGGACCCTCGCTCCTCCACCCAACTGCCGTCATCGTTTCCCACGAGCATCTCGACCACGTGGACCCATGGTTCCTGAGCCACCTCCCATCCTCGGTTCCGCTGGTCGTTCCTCGCTATCCCTCGCCCATGCTGCGGCGGAAGATCGAGTCGGTGGGGCCACGCACGATCGTGGAGGCCTCGCCTTGGGAACGAGTGGTGCTCGCCGACGGCACGAGCGTCACGTTCGTGTCCGAGGGATCTCCCATGAACCACGATTCCGGGATCGTCGTCGATGGAGACGGCCATACGCTCTTGGATCTCAACGACGCGAGGCTGTCCGCCGTTCAGCTACGTGAGATCAAGAAGCTCGCGGGGGGTGTAGTCGATCTCTTCGCCTTCCAGGGGGCGGGTGCCTCGTGGTACCCGATGTGCTATCGATACCCTGAAGAGCGAAAGCTGGAGCTGTCCGCGAAGAAGCGCTCGGCAAAGCTCTCGTACGTGCGAAGTGCTGTCAAGCTCCTCGATCCCGTCACGCAGCTGCCCTTCGCGGGTCCCCCGTGCTTCCTCGACCCCGATCTCTTTCGGCACAACGCGGAGATGGAGGGAGGAGTCTTCCCGGACCCCCAGGCGGTGGCGGACTGGCTCCGTGCACACTCCATCGGAAACGTCATCGTGCTCCTACCGGGAGACGGTTGGGATCTCGAAGCCAAGGTGAAGGATCACGACGCTGCTTGGTCGGATTTCTCGTTCGGTGACCGCTGGGGGTACCTGGCAGCCTACGCCGAGCGCCGCGTGGACCAGATCCGAGCGGTGAAGGACAGGTATCCGGAGCCGGCTGGATCCCTCTGGGAACCCTTCGTGGAGTACTTCGAACGGCTCATGGACATGAGTCCCTACTTCAACGCCAAGATCGCGATGCGGGTGGGCTTCGACATCGGCGGGCCGGCCGGCGGCAGGTGGGCCGTCGACTTCAGACCAGGTTCAAAGAGGGTCTTCGCCGAGTTGGGCGAGTGCGCATACGTGCTCTCGTTCGAGTCGAGGTGGCTAGAGCCCATCCTGGGCGGCAGGCTTGCGTGGGAGGACTTCTTCCTGTCGCTCCGGTTCGAGGCCGAGCGGCATCCCGATCTCTACAACGACTATCTGCTCGGTCTACTGAAGTTCGCAGAGCCCGCCGCCCTGGATGCTGTGGAGGCCTTCGACGTCTCGATGGGCTTCGGGGAACGGATCATCGTGCACGCTGAGGGACGCCGGTACGCGGTAGGCAGGTTCTGCCCCCACGCCGGCAACGATCTCGAGGGGACCGGGGAGGTGCTTCCCGGCAGGTATCCTGCGATGTCTCGCCCACCACCATGAGTTCAGTCTTGACACGGGCGAATGCCTGAACGGGATCGGACTGTCCCTCGACGTCGAAGTCCTCGATCCCACGCGACCCGCGTGACGGTGACGGCTGCTGCCGAGGGGGTCGAAGGGTGTTCAGCAGAGGATCCGCAGGTCAGAAAGGTGCGAGAGGGGAGAGTCGAACTCCCACGCCCTTTCGGGCACCGGATCCTAAGTCCGGCGCGTCTGCCGTTCCGCCACTCTCGCGGTGGTTGAAGCGCTGAACAGCGTAGACGGTTGGGGACTGGCCGAAAGCACGTGACGCACCGGACCAGCGTACGGCGCAGAGTCCGGTGCGCTTCTCGCGAGGCCCTCGCTACGACGGCAGATAGCATCACCGTGTGGGCACGGGGTTCAGCTTCGAGGTCGTTGACGCGATCGCCTACGACGACCTCCGTCCTGGCTACGCGCGCGAGGCCGTGGCGTGGGTCGTCGATCGCGGAGGACTGAACACTTCCAGTCTCGTCCTAGACGTCGCTGCAGGAACCGGACAGCTCTCCCGGATCCTCGTTCCGCTCGGCCTCAACTGCGTGGCCGTCGAACCGGCGCAGAACATGCGCTCGGTTCTCAAGCAGCGGGTCGCTGGGCTCCCCGTCGTCGCCGCGACCGCAGAGGCGTTGCCGTTCCCCGATGCTGCCGTTGACGCTCTCGTGGTTGGGAACGCGTTCCACCACTTCGATGCCGAACGGGCCCTTCGAGGAGGCACGGCGTGCCCTCCGTCACGGGGGCGTGCTGGCGCTGTTCTGGGCGCGTTCGGCCCTGGACGCGTCCGACGACCCCATGATCCGGAGGATCAACGAAGTCGTGACCGAGCGGACCGACCGTTCACCGATAGCGGAAGCCTACCGCTCGTGGTTCGGCATCCCGCCACCAACACCGGGGTTCACGCCGTTCGAGCGCCGCAGGTTCTCGGTGAGCCACGTCGTTCCGTCCCGGAGGTATGTCGACCTGTACGCGACCTCGAGCGACATCGCGGCGCTCCCGGACGGTGACCGGGCGGACCTACTCGCCGAGATGAGGAGCCTCGCGGCCGACCTTCCAGAGACCCTCGACCTGCTGACGCAGAGCGAGGTCGACGTCAGCCTTCGCGTCTGAGGCGCGGCCGCGCGCGTCGCCCTTCGGCGGGCCTGGACGTCACGGGGAGGGCGGGGGGTCGGGCGAAGGCTCCTCGGTGGGCGAGGGATCGGGCGAAGGCTCCTCGGTGGGCGAGGGATCGGGCGAAGGCTCCTCGGTGGGCGAGGGATCGGGTGAAGGCTCCTCGGTGGGCGAGGGATCGGGCGTCTGGGACGGGCTCGGGGAGGGCCTCGGCGAGGTGGACGGATCCGGGGGCGGTGAGGGTCTCGGGGTTGGCCTCGGCGAAGGCGATGGTGCGGGGGAGGTCGTGGGGCTCGGCGTGGGTGATGGGGATGGGTCCGGCGAGGGCGCTGGTGCCGGTCCTGGTGGTGTGCCCGGTGGGGGCACCGGGTCGGTTCCGGGGGGTGGATCGCCTCCCGGGAAGGTGAAGTCGCCGGTCAACGGGAACAGCAGGAGCGGCGTGGAGTCGCTCCCGCCCCTCCCGTTCGCCCGCGTTGGTCCGCCCTGGTTGCCTCCTACGACGTCCGGGTCGATCGCGACGTAGGGCACACCGCTTTCGCTCACCTCGACCGTGAACGCTCCTCCGAGGAGCGATGGGATCCTGCCCCCCTCCGTCGCCGTGAGGAGTCCGACGAGCGCCGCGAGGAATCCCCCAACGAAGACCACGCCGGCGATCCCTCCGGCCGTCCGGGCCAGCGTCTGGCGGGTCGGGTGGAGCGCTCGCTTCCAGACGAGGGGGACCGCGGCCCGCACGTCGCGGATCCGGATCCGTGTGTCCAGGGCCCGATGACGCACGTACCGGAGCCTGGGCCCCACCTGCGGGACCCGGATCCTCGGGTGGAGCAGCCGGTGGCCCAGGGATCGCAGCCGGTGCCGAAGGTGAGCCGTCCGTTGCTCGGCGCGCGTGCCGAGTCTCGCCAAGGGTTGGGTCTGAACGCGTCCACCCCGCCAATACCTCCGGATCGCCTAAGCCTGATGCGGAGCGCGTCACTCTAGGCGTTCGGCCGTCCCGTCGCCACCCTGCCGCCGCAGCCGTCCGGGCTGCTCAAGGTCGCACCCCACGGGGCCGACCACATGGGGGAGACCGCGGGAGGGTCCCAGCGATGTCCTTGCGCGAACGCAGGAATCGGAAGTCCGTCGAGCGGCGAGTCCCGCCCGACGGCCGAACACGTCCCCGACGTGGAGGAGCTCACGCTCGAGACCGACGAGATCGCTCTCACGACTCGCGGAGGTGGATCCGAGGAGGACACGGCGGAGACCCGCCTCGAGCACTCGGCGCTGCTCCGCTTCGATGCGTTCCTCGACCGGCGTTCGCCCGCCTTCATCATCCTGCTCGGGCTGCTGCTCCTCGCTCTGTTCGGCCTCATCGACACGCTGACGGGCAGCTTCGACGTCGGCCCTCTCTACATCGTCCCGATCGGGCTCGTCACCTTCAGCCGGGGGCGGGGGATGGGGTTCGCGATGGCCATCATGGCGACCCTCGCGCGCGGTGCCGCCGAGCTCGCGCGCGGTGTCACCGACGCGGGCAGCTTCGTCACCTACTGGAGCGGGCTGACGAGGCTCTACGTGTTCGTGGCCGTCGTGCTGATGGTCGGTCCGATGCGCGACGTGCTCCGCTGGCAGCGCGAGGTGACGGAGACGCTCACGGAGACGAACACGCACCTCGAGGCGCTGAACGAGCTCCGCGACGTCCTCAACCACGAGGACGAACCGGACGGCGACCATGCGCTCGACGAGCTTCGAGCTTCGCTCGATGCGCTCGATGCGCTCGCCTCCCGCGCAGCGCTCGCGGCCTCGCAGTCGCCGCCTCCTCCGGCATCCCTGAACTGACGTCGCCCGATCCGGCCGGGGCTCTGCGATGATCGTGCGGTGATCCGGAGGTCGTCACTGCTCTGCGCGTCGTTGGTCCTGCTCCTCGCCGCGTGCTCGTCGGGCGGGGAGCCCCCGCACACCCCGTCACCGTCTTCCGGCATCGCGACGCCGGCGCAGACGGCGACCGGAACGGTGACCAAGGAGCCGCTCCCGCCGCTCCTGACCGAGGGCATCGAGGTGGTCGCGGTCCCGGTCGAGCGCTACACCTCGATGTGGCAACGCCCGGGGGCCCAAGCTCCCAAGTACGCGTTGGACACGCGCAACCCACTCGGCACGCTCGCTCCGATGCTCGTCGAGGGCGCGCGTCGGTGGGGCGGCAGCGCCTGGTACGAGGTGTACCTCCCGCTGCGACCGAACGGCACGACCGCGTGGGTGCAGGCACACGACATCGCCCTTCGCGAGGTGGACGAGCGGATCGAGGTCGACCTGTCCGAACGCCTGCTTCGGCACTTCGTCGCCGATGAGCTCGTCCACCGCTTCAGCGTCGGCGTCGGGACGACCGCGACGCCGACCGGTACCGGCGAGTTCTACGTCTGGGTGAAGGTCCCGTACGCTGATCCGAACCAGGCCTACGGGATCATGGCGCTCGGGCTGTCGGGGTTCTCACCCGTGTTGTCCGACTGGCCCGGCGAAGGCCGGATGGCGATCCACGGCACACCGTTCGCCGGCGATCGCGGACGGTCCGTATCGCACGGGTGCGTCCGTGTGTTCAACGATGACATGGAGGCGCTCGTCGACGTGCCGCTCGGAACGCCGGTCGTGATCGAGGCGTAGACCCCGTTGGATTGACCGCACTCAGGCCCACGGCTACTGTCCTGGCCTCGTTCCTCTTGAGGGGGTCATCGGCGTGAAGGCTTCTCGTGTTGTGCGCACAGGCATCCTGTTGGCGGCGCTCGGCTTGGTCCTGGCCGCCTGCGGTTCGGACGACGGCGACGGCGGCGGCGGCGGGGATGGTGGCGGCGGCGAGACGGGCGTCCCGCTCGAAGACCAGGAGCTCGTGTTCGCGAACTTCGGCGCCTACACGCCGGCGGGGTTCCTCGAAGCATTCACCGAGCAGACCGGCGTGGAGGTCACGCTCGTGGAGTTCGTGAACAACGAGGACATGGTCGGTCGGCTGCAGGCGGCCGACGGAGCAGGGTTCGACGTCGTGATGGCCTCGGGACCCTACGTCCAGACCCTCGTCGACAACGGGTGGGCCGCGGAGCTCGACCACGCGCAGATCCCGAACCTGTCGAACCTGTACCCCGAAGCGACGCAGCTCGCGTACGACGTCGGCAACGTGTACTCCGTGCCGTACACGTGGGGCACGACCGGACTGTGTTACCGGGAGGGCGAGGTTTCGGAGCCGGTCGACAGCTGGCAGGACCTGCTGAACCCCGTTCCCGAGCTCCAGGGCAAGATCACGATGCTCGGGACCGAGCGCTGGCTCCTCCAGCCCGCCCTGCTGAGCCTCGGGTACTCGATCAACACGCAGGACGAGGCGCGAGATCGAGGAGGCCAAGCAGCTCACGATCGAGGCGAAGGACGACCTGCTCGCGTTCGACGACACCGTCTTCTACGACAAGCTCGAGACGGGAGAGGCGCTCGTCGTCCACGCGTGGGACGGGTGGTGCAACTACGTGGGCCTGGACTTCGAGACCGGTGAGCAGGACCTCGACGTGCGTGGCACGTTCGTGATCCCGAGCGAGGGCAGCGACGTGTTCGCCGACACGATGACGATCATGGAGTCATCGGAGAACAAGGAAGCGGCGCACGCCTTCATCAACTTCGTGCTCGAGCCCGAGAACCACGTGCAGGTGGCGGAGCTCGTGCTCTACAAGGTGCCGAACGAGCCGGCGATGGCGCTCCTCGACCCGGCCGTCGTGGAGCTGTACCCGAACCTCGCGCATCACGCCTGAGGAGCTCCTCGCGTTCGAGACGGAGCTGGACCTGGCGAGGCGCAGACGATCTGGACCCAGGCGACGACGGAGATCAAGGCGTAGCGCGCGCCCGTCGATCGGGACCGACCCGGACCGGCGCGCGGGGTGGCGCGTGGCTGACGCGAGCCGGCGGGGTCGGTGGACCGAACGGGGCCTGTTCGTCGGGCCCGGCCTCGTGTACTGGCTCGTGCTGTTCCTCGTGCCGGTCGGTCTGATCCTCACCTACAGCTTCTTCCGGCGGAGCGCGATCGGCGGGATCGACTACACCTTCACGCTGGACAACTACGTTCGCGTGGTCGATCCGGTGTTCCTGAACGTCCTGTGGTTCTCGATCCGCACCGCGCACTGACCACGGCCATCGCGCTCGTGCTGGGCTACGCGACCGCGTACTTCATCGCCACGCGGTCCGAGCGGTGGCGGCTCCCGCTCCTGGTGATGGTGGTCCTGCCCTTCTGGACGAACCTGCTGATCCGTACCTACTCCTGGATCGTGCTGCTCGGCAACGAGGGGCTCATCAACCGAACGCTCCGGGGACTCGGCGCTGATCGACGGCTCGCTGCCCCTGATCAACAACGAGTTCGCGATCGTCGTCGGACTGCTGTACGCCTACCTCCCGCTCATGGTGCTGCCCCTGTACGCGTCGATCGAGCGACTCGGGGTGGCTCCTCGCCAGGCTGCGGCGGATCTCGGCGCAGGCCCGGTCGCGAGCTTCTTCCGCGTCACGTTGCCGCTCACGTTGCCGGGGATCATGGCCGGATGCATCTTCGTGTTCGTCCCGAGCCTGGCCAACTTCATCGTCCCGGACCTGCTCGGAGGCGGGAAGCGGATCATGGTCGGCAACCTGATCCAGAGCCAGTTCTTCCAGGCGCGCGACTGGCCGTTCGGCGCGACGCTCGCGGTGCTCCGTGATCGCGATCACGATGATCCTGCTCGCGGTGCAGGCGTGGATCCTGGGCAGGGAGCGGAGGCTGGTCCATGGCGCCTGAGCGCGTGCGCGGCCGCCGTGGACTCCTCCTGATCCCGGCCGTTCTCGTGTACGTCTTCCTCTACACGCCGATCGTCGTGCTCGTCGTCCTCTCGTTCAACGAGAGTGGTGGCATCGGGTCGTGGGGCGGGTTCACCACGCGCTGGTACGGACGGCTGCTCGAGAGCACCGACCTGATCGACTCCTTCAAGAACACGCTGCTCGTCGGCGTGGCGGTGACGGCGATCTCGTGCGTGCTCGGGACCCTCCTCGCGATCGGGCTCGAGCGCACCGTGCGCAGCCGGGTGCTCGACAGCGCGCTCTTCCTGCCGGCGGTCGTTCCCGACATCGTGCTCGCGATCGGTCTCCTGTCGTTCTTCACGCTCGTGGGCGCCTCGCTCGGTCTGCACACGATCGTGCTGGCGCACGTCGTGTTCGACATGATCTTCGTCGCGGCCATCGTGCGGACGCGGCTCGGGTACTTCGATCGGTCGATCGAGGAGGCGGCGCAGGACCTCGGCGCGAGCCGGAAGGCAACGTTCTTCCGGGTGACGCTGCCGTTGATCGCGCCCGGGATCGTCGCGGGCGGCCTCGTGGCGTTCACGCTCTCGTTCGACGAATTCATCATCGCGTTCTTCAACTCCGGCCCGACGCGCCGCGACGTTCCCGATCAAGGTGTACTCGCGGATCCGATTCGGCCTCACACCGGTGGTCAACGCGGTCGCGACGCTCCTGCTCGCGGTGAGCTTCAGCCTGATCCTGGTCGCGGTGCTGCTGAACGGGCGTGCGGCGAAGCGGGCGCTCGAGCGGCCGGCCTGACCGGGCAGTTCAGCTGTAGACCCAGAGCACCTTGCAGTCGGGGGAGGGGTCCCAGGTGACCCGCGATCCCTTCGGGACCGAGGCCATGTCGCCCGCCGACAGCTCGAGCGTCCGTCCGCCGACGATCCCGAACGCGACCGACCCCTCGAGCACGACGACCGTCTCGCGGGCGGGGAGCTCGATCGGGTCCGACGGCCCCGGCCGCATGTCCGGCTCGGCCCTCCAGAGGCCGACCTTGGCGTCGCCCTCCTCGAACAACATGTGCGCCGAGCCGCCGACCTCGGTATCGGCCTCCCACGCGTCGGTGTCGATCCTCGAGCGGTAGACGCCGTCGCCCAGATCCGTCACGGTCACCCTCCATCCTCGGGTTGCCGCATGATAGGGGTCCGCGGCGCCCGAGCGTTCCGCGACGGGAGGAGGCTCGACATGGAAACGGTCACGTCGAAGGACGGCACGACGATCGCGTTCGACCGGCTGGGGGAGGGCCCACCGGTCGTCCTCGTGTGCGGTGGATCCGTCGACCGGATGTCCAACGCGTCCCGTGGCCGAGCTCCTCGCGACCGGCTTCACCGTCCTCAACTACGACCGGCGAGGCAGAGGGGACAGCGGCGACACGCTGCCGTACGCGATCGAGCGCGAGGTCGAGGACCTCGCCGCCGTCATCGACGGAGCCGGCGGTTCCGCGTCGGTCTACGGATCCTCGTCCGGCGCTGCCCTCGTGCTGGAGGCGGCGGCGAGTGGGCTCCCGATCGACGAAGGCGGCGCTGTGGGAGCCGCCGTTCATCCTCGACGAGCAGAGCCGGCCACCCGCCGACCAGGTCGCACGCTACGACGAGATGATCGCCGAGGGCCGCCGAGGAGACGCGGTCGAGTACTTCATGTCGAAGATCGTGCACATGCCGCCCGAGTTCGTCGCCGACGCGCGCACCCAGCCGTGGTGGGCGAGCACCGAGGCGCTGGCACACACGCTCGCCTACGACGCCCGGATCATGGGCGACTACTCCCTGCCGGTCGAGACGGGCGGCCGCCGTCACGGCGCCGACCCTCGTGATCGCCGGCGGCGCGGACATGCCATGGATGCGTGAGACCGCGCAGGCGCTCGCGGACGCGCTGCCGAACGGGCGAGCCCAGTTCCTGGAGGGGCAGGGCCACGACGTCGATCCGGCGGTGATGGCCGACGCGCTGCGAGGGTTCTTCGGCTAGCGCGACTCGACACGGGGCCATCACGCCGAACGGCTAGGCTGGGCCGATGGTCGGGCAACGCGACGACGCCGGGCCGAGCGACGGGGACGGCTCGTCGACCGCGGAAGAGCGAGACGGAGCGCGAGCTCGCGTGGCCGGGCTCCTCGAGGCCCACGCACCTCCCGACTGGGAGGAGTGGTTCCAGCGAGACGAGCTCCTCGACGCCGTCATCGACGGCGAGCCGATCCAGATGTTCGTGATGGCCGCGGACATCCGCAGCTCGACGATCCTGATGAAAGAGGCGGTCCGGTTCGAGCGGTTCGCCTTCACGATGGACAAGTTCGTCACCGCGGTGCGACGGGGGATCCGCGGGTCGGGCGGCTGGTTCGACAAGTTCACCGGAGACGGGTTCCTCGCCTACTGGATCGTCCGCTCGGGGCCGGACGACCGGTATCACGAGCAGTTCGTCCGGGCGGCCGGCAACATCACGCACACGGCCCACACGCTCGTCGACTTCTTCCACCGTCTCGTGCTCGAGGACTTCCGGAGCAACTCGAGGAACCTGCCGGAAGGGGTGGGACTCTCGATGGGCCTGGACGCGGGCCCGGGCTACCTCGTGGAGATCGGCGGGGAACTGACCGTGGTCGGGCCGCCGGTCGTCGGGGCGGTGCGCATGGTGACCGCGGCGGAGCGGCCGCGGGAGATCATCGCGAACGTGTTCCTCGGGGAACGCCTGCGCGAGGAGCAGGCGGGCGTCTACGAGGCGCTCGGCGTCAGCATCTCGCGCGAGTACCGTCCGACGAAGGAGTATCCGAGAGGGCAGGAGGTCTACGCGCTGACCTTCGCGGAACAGGACGGGTCCGACGGCGACCAACGGGGATCCGAACCCGAGGACGCGGACGCCCCGGGAGGACGAGGTCGCCGAACCGCTCTAGGAGCGGAGGTGGCGGAGCTTCTCCGGGTTGCTGATCGCGCGCACGGCCTGGACGGAGTCGTCGACGATGTCCACCGACACCACGACGAGCGGCTGCTCGTCCGGGCCGAGGAACACCGCGCCCGGTTGCCCGTTCACGAGCACGAACCGCGTCCCGGTGATGCCGAGCCGCTCCCCGCCGCGCGTGGCGCCCATCAGGACCCGAGCCGCCCGATCTCGCCCATGAACGGGGCGGGGGAACGCGGGTCCCTCGCCGCCACCGTCGGCGTACACGACGACGTCCGCGGCGAGCAACTCGAGGAGACCCTCGGTGTCGCCCTCCCGGACGGCCTCGAAGAACCGTCGGGAAAGCTCGTCCCGCCTCGCGCGTGACGCCTCGAACCGCGGCCGCTTCGCGTCGACCTGCTTGCGAGCGCGAACGGCGATCTGCCGGCAGTTGTCCTCGCTCTTGCCGACGACCTCGGCGATCTCGTCGTAGCCGTAGTCGAACACCTCGCGGAGCAGGAAGACCGCGCGTTCGACCGGCGTGAGGCTCTCGAGCAGGACCAGGAACGCCAGCGACAGCGAATCCGCCGTCTCGACCTGCTGGGCGACGTCGGCTTCCGGGTCGGTCAGGATCGGTTCGGGGAGCCAGGTACCCACGTAGCGCTCCCGCTGCACCCTCGCCGATCGTTCGTGGCTGATCGCGAGGCGGGTCGTGACCGTGGACAGCCACGCCTTCGGCGAATCGACCACGGTGCCCTCGCTCGACTCCCGATGGAACCGAAGGAAGGCCTCCTGGACGATGTCCTCGGCCTCGCCGACGCTGCCCACCATCCGGTAGGCGATCGAGAACAGGAGCGGCCGAAGCTCGTCGTACACGCCGGTCCTTCGCGTCCGTGAAGCGCTGTGCACGTCCATCTTCGACCCCTGAGACGTTCGAGACATCCCGTCTGTGACACCCGGCCGGGATCCCTTCGGAGGTGTCACAGGGGGGATCGCTCCCGCGTCTCGTCTGGTAGGCGGCGACCGCGCCGCCGGTCGAGGAGGAGGGACCGAGCTATGGGAACAGCGCAGCAGCAGATGTCGCGATCGGATGACTCGCGGTCGGGTCTGGAGGCGCCTCGGAGCACGTCGGGTCCGGAGCTGCCGAGCCTGAGCGGGGTCCTGATCGGATCGTTCCTCACGGTCACTGGGTTCTCGCTCATGATGTCGGTGATCCTGATCCCGCCCGGTCTGCTCATGTTCGTGGCGGGGTTGGGGCTCATGCTGACCCCCAAGAGCCGGAAGTCGTAACCGACACGTGCTGATGACCCGGTCCTCGACGTGGGCGGCTCGGGCCCTCGGTCGGTACGCGATGCCGCCCGAGGAAGTCCGAGCGGTCGTCGAGGCCGACGATCCACGAACCGTCCGCCGGTACCTCGCGCTGCATCGCGAGCGGTTGGAGGAACACCTCGCGGAGCAGCAACGGACGCTCGCTGGTCTCGAACGGCTGCTCGTCGCCGCGGCGTCCGAGCGCACCTCGGCGCGTTCGGAACGATCTCAGCGGTCGGGCTCGTAGCTCGCGATCAGGACGCCGGTGCCACTCGTCACCGAGCGCACGAGCTTCAAGGGCGTCCTCGGCATCCCGTCGGCGAACAGCCGCTTCCCGGTCCCGAGGACGATCGGGTTGATCATGATGCCGTAGACGTCGACCAGGTCGTTCTCGATCAGCGTCCGCACGAGCTCGCCGCTGCCGAGGACGACGATGTTCTTGCCGGGCTGCTCCTTCAGCTCGGCGACCGCCTTCGCGACGTCACCCTGGAGCACCGTGGAGTTCTGCCACGCGAGCGGCTCACTGAGGGTGGTGGAGGCGACGTACTTCGGTGTGTTGTTCAGCATCGCGGCGAAGGGATCGTCGTCCGGTTGGGACGGCCAGAACCTCGCCATGATCTCGTAGGTCCGGCGCCCGAACAGGAACGCGTCGGTCTCGGCCATGCCCTCGGCGGCCACCTCGCCGAAGACGTCGTCCACGTACGGAAGCTGCCAGCCGCCGTGCGCGAACCCGCCGGTCTGATCCTCCTCCGGATGTCCGGGCGCCTGCATCACGCCGTCCAGCGAGAGGAACTCGTTCACGACCACCTTCCGCATCGTGCCACCTCCTCGTGGTCCATCCGTTCAGACCGTACGCCGTCGCGGAACTCATCGCGACAGCGCTGGACGAGTGACGGTCTTCAGGCAGAACGGGTCGAGCTACCCCGCGATCGCGCGCTCGAGCACCGGCAGCGAACGCTCGACCATGTCGTCGTTCGCGGTGAGCGACATCCGGAAGTAGCCGGGCATCTCCACGACCGAGCCGGGCAGCACGAGCACCTTCTCGGCAGCCAGCCGACGCGCGAACGCCCAATCGTCTTCCACCGGACTGCGGGGCACGAGGTAGAAGGTGGCCTCGGGTGTATGCACCTCGTAGCCGATGGCTCGCAGCGCAACGAGCAACCGGTCCCGGCGGCGCTGCAGACGATCCATGTCGATCGAGATGTGCTCGATGTCGGCGAGCGCGTACTGCATGACCGCGTCGGGCTGCGCGTTGCCCGAGGCGAGCGCCGCGACCATCGCCAACTGCCGGAGCCGCTCCCGGCCGGGCATCGCCGGCGGAAGCGCCAGGTAGCCGAGCCGTTGCCCGGGCGCGAGCGTGCTCTTGCTGTAGGTGTGCACGAGGAACGTCGCCTCGTAATGTGACGCCGGCGTCACCATCCGCGCCCCGTCGAACAGCACCTTGCTGTACGACTCGTCCGAGAGCACGTACACGGGCCGGCCGTTCGAGGTGCTCCGTCGCCGAAGCACGTCGGCGAGGCGCTCGAGCGTCGGGGAGGGGTAGATCCGACCGGTCGGGTTGTTCGGCGTGTTCACCAACACGACCCGTGTGCGCGGCGAGACGGCCGCCTCGATCGCGTCCACATCGAGGTCGAAGGTGTTCGGGTCGGTAGCCACGCGGATCGGCGTAGCACCGGCCCCGTGGATCATCGGCTCGTAGAAGAACCAGGGTGGTGTGAGGAAGACCACCTCGTCTCCTTCTCCGGGCTCGATGGTCAACCGCAGCGCCAGCGCGAGCGCCCCGTGGGCGCCCCGGGTGAGCAGGATGTCCTCGGCGTCGAACGTCAGTCCGAGCTCGTCGGTGAGCGATGCCGCGGCGGCCTCCTGAGCTCGAGGGTCGGCGAAGCCGTACGCGAACCAGCGGCGGTGTTCGGGGACCGCCCACTTCTGGATCGTCTCGACGTAGCCGGGGAGCGCCGGCTCCTCCGGGTTCCCGGCCAGGAAGTCGGACGCGTCGGGATCGCTCATCAGCGGCCCGAACTCCCGCACCATCCCGAGGAACGGGCGCATGGCCGCGGCCGCGAGGTTCAGGCTCGTGTACGCCATCCCCGTCACGCTACCGCCGTTCGATGAACGCCTCGATGCCGTCGAGCACCCGGGCGAGGCCGAACTCGAACGACGCGAGGGCCTCGGCGAGGAAGTAGTCGTGCTCCACGTAGGGCTGATCCCACGCGTGGGCCATCTCCGGGCTCGTGAGCGTGGGGAATCGCGAGGGGTCCCAGATCGTCTCCAGGACCGGCGCGACGTCCGCCCACCACGCCTCGTCGTTCATCGAGGTTGTGGAGGGGAGGGTGGCGGCCTCCACGGCCAACCGGGCCGCCCCGTTGACGTAGGAGGTGACGAGGGTGAGGACCTCCGTCATCTCCTTGCCGCTGAGACCGATCCCGGCGACCACCGAAACCGCGCGTTCGTAGGCGTCCAGGATGTTGGGGCCGAGCGGGACCCGGGTCCACGGCAGCTCCGAGAACCAGTGATGCCGCTGATGGAGCTCCCACTGGCTCCGCGCGATCGCCTCGAGCCCCTCCCGCCAACCCGCGCCCTCGGGGATCTCGACGTGCTCCTCGCCGACCGCGCGGTCGAACATCAGGTCGAGGAGATCGCTCTTGGCGGGGATGTAGGTGTAGAGCGTCATCGGCCCCACGCCGAGTCGTTCGGCGATCCGTCGCATCGAGACGGCGCCGAGGCCCTCCGCGTCGGCGATCTCGATCGCGGTCGCCACGATGTCCTCGACGCGCAGCTTCGGTTTGGGCCCGCGGTTGCGCCCGAACTCCAAGCGCCAGAGCAGGCGCATGCTCCGGCCGGGGTCGATCCGTTCGCGTTCGTCCCTCTCCGTCACGCTGTCACCTCGGATTGACAACTCCGTACACCGTACCGTAAAGTCGCGCGGGAACTCCGTACACCGTAGAGGATAGTCCTCGGGTCGGCCGGGAAGCATCTACCCGAGGCACGGGTGGTGGCGAGATGTCCGAGTCGGAGACCGTGATCCGGGTGGACGACCTGCGGATGCGCTACGGGTCGCTCGACGTCCTCGACGGGGTTCGGTTCTCCGTCGATCGAGGCGAGGTCGTGACGCTCCTCGGTCCGAACGGGGCCGGCAAGACCACCACGATCGAGATCCTCGAAGGATTCCGGGTCCGGTCGGCCGGCGACGTCTCGGTGCTCGGGGTCGATCCGGTCCGGGCGGACGAGAAGTGGCGGGCGCGCGTCGGGATCGTGCTGCAGTCGTGGCGGGACCACGCTCGTTGGACGCCGCGAGGGCTGCTCACCCACCTCGGTCGGTACTACGAGCCGTACTCCGAGCCTGACCGGCCCCGACCCTACGACGTCGAGCGACTGCTCGCGGTGGTGGGACTCGAGGCGCAAGCGGATCAGAAGATCCGCACGCTCTCCGGCGGCCAACGGCGCCGGCTCGACGTCGCCGTCGGGATCGTGGGGCGGCCGGAGCTGCTGTTCCTCGACGAACCGACCGCCGGCTTCGACCCGCAGGCCCGGCGGGACTTCCACGAGCTGGTGCGCAAGCTCGTCGACGAGGAGGACACCACGATCCTGCTCACGACGCACGACCTCGACGAAGCCGAACGGTTGGCCGACCGCATCCTGATCCTCGCCGGGGGGAAGATCGTCGCGGACGGCAGCGCCGAGCAGCTCGCGCGGTCGGTGACACGAGATGCCCGCGTGAAGTGGCGTCTCAACGGTGAGTCGCACTCAGAGGCGACGCCCGATGCCACGCGGTTCGTCCGGGACCTGTTCGACAGGTTCGGGGACGAGATCACGGACCTCGACGTGCGCACGGGCCTCGCTCGAAGACACGTACCTCGCCATGGTGCAGAAGCACGAGGGCGGCCACCGTGAGGAGGCCGCGGCGGCGTTCGCGGAGGGTGACCGATGAATCCGAGGCTGCATGCGATCCGCAACGGGATGCGGCGCGGGTGGACGGAGTTCCTCCTCAGCATCAAGAGCCCGCAGGACCAGGGCTTCTACCTGTTCACCGCGCTGTTGACGCTCGGGTACCTGTTCCTCAACCGTGCCTCGAAGGTCGAGGGGACCGACCTGTACGTCCCGGCGGTGGCGCTGCCGAGCATCCTCGGCGCGATGATCGCGTTCGGCCTCGTGATCGGCCCCGCGTACTCGCTGGCGATGGAGCGCGAGGACGGCACGCTGCTCCGAGCCCGGGCCGCGCCCAACGGCCTCATCGGCCACGTCACCGGCACGGTCCTCAGCCAGAGCCTCGGCTTGATCCCGTCGTTCGCCCTGGTGCTGATCCCGAGCGCCTTGCTCTTCGAGAACGTGATGCATCGGTGGAGCCGGAGGGTGGGTCACGGTCGCGTGGGTGGTCGTGCTCGGCCTGCTGGCGACGATGCCGATCGGCATCATCATCGGATCGCTCGCCCCCGGCGTCCAGAAGGTGGGGACGTGGGGGATGCTGCCGATCCTCATCCTGCTCGGCATCTCCGGCATCTTCTTCCCGATCCAGGAGCTCTGGGGATGGGTCCAGGCGGTCGCGCAGGTGTTCCCGATGTACTGGCTCGGCCTGGGGATGCGTTCGGCGTTCCTCCCCGACGCCGCCGCCGCGCTCGAGATCGGCGGCTCGTGGCGGACCCTCGAGACGGTGGCGGTGCTCGGTGCGTGGGCCACGTTCGGGCTGCTGGTCGCGCCGAAGGTGCTGCGCCGGATGGCGCGTCGTCAGTCCGGCTCGCAGGTGGAGGCCGCGCGGGAGCAGGCGGTCCAGTGGGTCAGGTGACGAACGCGCTCGTTCACTAGGATGACTCGGCCTCTCCGTCGGCCGTCTGCCGCTGCCGACCCACCTTCGCTGCGTGGACGAACGCATTGATCCCGATGCCGAGGATCAGCAGGTCGAGGATCATCTGCGACGTGACCACCAGGCGAGTGCTCTGGCTGGTGGCGGAGATGTCGCCGAATCCCACCGTGGAGAAGATCGTCACCGAGAGGTACAGGGCATCCGTCCGCGTGAGATCCTCCTGGCTGAACGCGCCCGGGTCGTGGCCCGACATCACGAAGTACGTCGAGGCGAACAGCAGCAGGAAGAGCGGGACAGCGAGGGCCAGTGCTCCGACGGCCCGGAGTCCCGGATGCCTCGACCTGGCGACCGACCGGACCTGCCAGCTGAGTACGGCGATGAACAGGATCAGCCCCACGACCGCGCGCGCCCCCGCGGACAGGCGCCACTCCTCATCGATCGGCAGTGTGTAGTACAGGGCGACGAGCACCGCGACGGTCAGCAACGCCCGCAGCACCACGATCGCGGTCACCCTGCGGCGCCTCTTCGCTTCGATCTGACCCGTCAACGGTGCGGCCACGACGTCCTCCTCCGGTCGGGCGTGTCCCCCGATGGTCGCGTGTTAGAGGTACGACTGCGACTTCATCCACTTCATCGCGACCACCCCCCACAGGGGCGGCAGGTAGAAGGTGACGAGTCGGAACGCGAGCGCGGTCGACGTCGCCGCCCCGTCGGGGATGCCGATGGCGATCAGGCCTGCGGTGAACCCCGCTTCGGCGACGCCGACACCACCCGGCACCGGCATGAAGCCCGCGAACAGGCTGACGAACGTATTGATGAGGATCAGCTCCGCCAGCGACGCGGACTGTCCGAAGGCCCGCAAGCAAAGGCCCAGGATGATCGCGAGCGTCACCTGGGCGATCAGGTTGCCGCCGAGGAGGAGGAGGAGCTTCTTCGGACGGCGGAGCACCTGCAAGGCCTCCTTCGCCTCGACCCACTTCTCCTTGAGGGTGGCCCGGAAGCGCTGGAGCTTCTCTCGGGTCTTCGGGAGCAGGAACCCGATGCCGAGCGCCGCGACCACGAGGAGGATCGCGATCAGCACCGACCCCCAATCGATGCCTGAGGATCCCTCCGATGAGCCCCCACGGGCCGATGACAGGTTCAGGCTCACCACGTCCGAGGCGAGGATGAGCACGATCAACAGGATCTGGATCACGAAGGTGCTGAAGCTGTCGACCATGCCGATCGAGACGGCGCCGGCGCCTGGAACCCCCATGCGCTCCCAGAACCGGACCTGCAGGGCCAAGCGGCCCGCCGAGCTGGGAACCGCGAGCGAGACGAACGCGATCGCGTACTGGAGCATCAGCACGGGCCAGAAGCGGACCTCGTTCAAGGTGGCTCCCATGCTCGAGAACGCCTGCGGAACCTGTGACAGCGGCGACAGGATCAGGGCGGCGAGCAGCCATGCCCAGTCGGCGCTCTTGAACTGCTCGACGATAGTGTCGATACCGATGTTCGCGAAGGCGGAGATGAGGGTGTACGCGAGGAACCCGACCACGGCGAGCTGGAGGAGTGACTTCCACGTGACGCGCTGCAACGGCTCGAGGGGCGGGATCTCGCTGCTTGTGCGCTCCGCGATGAGCTCGCGCAACTTCTTGAGATCGAGGTGCTGGACGTGCAGAGCTTTTCGCGTATCGGATCCGAACGCGGCCGGCTGCAGGAACGGGAGGATCTCGGCGACGCCGTCGTTGCCGATCACGTCGGCTGCGGCGGCGACCGCGCGGTCGGTGTCGGCCAGCAGCGCCGTGGTCACGAGCAGTTGCGCCCGGTCGGTACGGAGCGCGCTCGGGGTCGCGGCAACCTGGGCGGCTCCGAAGTCGGTGAGCGCTGCCGAGCCGTTGGGTCGCACGAGGACGGTCTGGGCGTCCACCTGTCCGTGAGAGATGCCGAGGTCGTGGAGGCCGTGCAGGACCTGCCAGGTGCCCCGAAGCAGCTCGTCGCCGACCTCGCCCGCATCGAGCGAGCTCAGGGAGCGAGCACTCGCGTCGAGCACGAGGAGCGCGTCGCCCTGGTCCGTCTCTCCCGCCGCCACGACCGACATCACGGGGACACCACCCCGCTCGGCGGCCAAGGTCACGAACGCCTCGTGCTCGACCTGCTCGAGTCGTCCGGCCCTGACGCGTTTCGCGCCGCGGTGCCAGATCGCGTACCACGTGGCGGCCACGAGTTGCCCGTCCGAAGCGTCTCGGCCGAAGGTCTTCACGAGGAGCGGTTCTCCCCCCGGCATGGAGGCGAGGGTGAGGGCGACGCCGCGCGGCTGTAAGGCTGCATCTCGGGTCGCGGTCGCGTCGACGCCGAGCTCATGGAGCACGCCTGTGACCTGGTCGAGGGTGAGCCGCCCGCCGGGGGAGCCGAAGATGAGATGGACCAGGGCGGCGGAGCCGAACCCGATCAGGAAGCCAGCCAAGACCCCGATCGGGAGCGCGGCCCCGAGCGCGATCCCGGAGACCGCCCCGATCGCGATCAGCCACCGGCCGATCTGTTTCAGCGGCCGCGCCAGGTCTGGTGAGGCTGTCACGATGACGGCGGTGGCGACGGCGATGCGCGCTGCCAGGTAGATCGGCGGCGATGCGGAGTTGATCAGACCGGACAAGCTCGTCGACGCGTCGGTGCCGCCTGGCGCTTCCGACGAGGATCGCGACCCCCAGCGCGATGATCGCTGCGAGCACCTCGTAGACGAATAGTCGCTTCCGCCTGCGCGCGAACAGGGCGAGGAGCAGGAGGCCGAGTGACCAGATGATGAGAAGGTCGTAGGAGACCTCCCAGAACCATCCAGCCAGATCTGGGAGCCCGGCAACGAGGTCGGTGATGGCGGTGTCGATGGTCGTCGGGCCCGGTGCGAAGAACGAGAGGACGACCCCACCGAGGACCGCGAGTGCGAGCAGCACTCCGTCCGTGGGCCGACGCGATCGGCGGGCATCGGGAGCCGAAGAGAAGATCCGGAAGTCGGCTGGTCGCCGCGTCCGGTGGCCGTCCCGGCTTTCCGACTCGTGGCGCGGATCAGCGGCCGGCCCCTGGTCCTCCTCCACCACCGCATCATCACCCGACATCTCAACCCCACATCTCGACCACGGGCCGTCTGGTCGGAGCGACCGTAGTCGTGCTCCGGCGGATCCATCGTGGCTGGACCGCGGCTGTTGGAGCGTAGTCCGGCCGGTGGACGCCGCTTTCACCCGATATGGATGATGTTGCCCGCCGGCCCACGTGATGGAGTCGTGGCATGACGAGGCGGCGCATGACGCATCTCGCGAAGGCAGGACTTCTATCGATGGCGACGCTGCTCGCGCTCGCCACCGCAGGCTGCAGCGATGACGGCGACGGCGACGGAACCGGTGGCACCGACGGAACCGGCGGCACCGGCGGCACCGCGGCGTCTCCAGCCACGTCGGGATGCGATGAGGTGACCGCGCTCCAGGATTCGCTCACTGCGCTCACGCAGGTGGACCTGGTGAATGACGGCACCGACGCGTTGCAGTCGGCTGCCGCCGAGGTGGGGACGGATCTCGATGCCGCAGCGTCGGCGGTGGCGTCTGATCTCCAGCCCGCAGTGGCTGAGGTGAGCTCGGCTTTCGGCGACTTGGAGACGGCGCTCGAGGGCGTCACGTCCGGGGGCGGTCTCGGCGCTGCAGCGACCGAGGTCGGCAACGCACTCAGTGGGCTGGGCACCGCCTTGACCGGCCTGTCGTCGGAGATCACGCAGACCTGCTAGCTCGGCCGACCTCCGAAGCGGTTCATCACTCGACACCTCCGAAGCGGTTGACCTCTCGACACCCTGCCTTCGGACCGAGGACTTCGGGCCAACGTTCGGCAACGGTCATGAGTCCTCCGTGCTGTGGAACGCGTCGCGAAGACTGGGCTCGCGAGGTGGAGCGGGCAGCGGCGGACGCGCGCTGGGGGTCAAGGTCTCAGACACGCCGCCGCGGACGAGCCGGCCCACGGAACCGGTGTCCTCCGCGAACACCGGTCCGACGCACGCCCCGATCAAGACGCAGATCGCGGCACCGGAGAACCAGGTCACCAAGGCAAGTGCCACACCGAAGAGGCCGAACTGGGCCTCGTTGCTCGTCACCACCTCGGGCATCCAGACGGTGGCGGAGAGTGCGTATCCGGCCAATGCGATGCCGGTGACCACACCGGTCGGCACGAGCACCCGCATGCGCACCTCGCCGAGCAGCAAGAACCACGCGGTGAACCACCAGAGTGCTGACGTCACCGCCAGGGACACGATGGCGAAGACGCCGAGTCCAAGGCCGTCATCGAGCGCGCCGCGCAGGGCGCCGAGGAGCGCCAGGCTGGCCAGCATCGCAAGCAGCCAAACGGCCCCACGCCCGTACTTTCCGGGCCCGGTCCTGGAGGGTCGTCGCCACGCGCGGAGATACACGCGCTGCAGCGCCGTCGTGAACGAGGTCGCGAAGAAGATCGTGAGCACGAGCCCGAGCAGGCCGGTCGCTTGCCGGATGTCGTCCGACGATGCCAAGGACCCTCTGACGAGCGTGAGCGCGTCCCCCTGAACGCCGAATCGGGCCGCCAGGGTGGCCACGATCGACGAGCGGATCCCGTCGGGCACGAAGGCGGCGACGACGATCACGAGCGGGAAGAACGAGACGAACGCCTTCCCTGCGAGCGCGATGCTCCGATCCACGAACTCGATCTCGAGCAGCCGCTCCCAGACGCGCCACAGGAGCAGTCGCTCTAACCGGGCCCGTATCGCCGCCATGCCTTCGCGCTCCTCGCTGAAGCCCTCCCACCGCGATCGTCCACCCGGTCATGGATCGGGTGGACGTGGATCGGGTCACGACCCAGGCGTGCCTATCTCAGTTGCTCTCCACTTCCTTCAGCTGCTTGGCGAGCTCGTCGGCCTCGGCGTCGATCGCCTCGGAGACGTAGCGGTTCTCCGCCTTGATGTTCGCGGCGATCTGATCGGCCATGTTCGTCGCGTACAGGACGATCAGTCCGGCCTCGCCTTTGTCCAGCACGGCGCCGAGCTCCCGCAGATCGTCGTTGCTCATCCCACCCTTCAGATGCCCCGAGACGGCCCCGATCCCCGCGCCCACTGCGGCGCCCACGCCTAGGCCGATCCCCGGCAGGACGGCGGTCAGCGCCCCGATCGCCAGACCCGTCCAGGCACCATGACGTGTGGTCTGCTCATGCTTGTCGACGACCTTGACCTTCCCGTCGGCTCCGCGCTCGAGGACCGCGGCGTCGAACGCGTGCCCAACTCCGAATTCCTTGTACAGCTCCACCACGGCCTCGTAATCTGCCTCGGCTTCCGCCAGGCTCTCGTACGAGGCTCCGAGGACCAGCAACGTGTCCTTCTCGCTCATCACACTCCTCCTTCTGTCGTGGCCAACCCGTCAGATCGGTTCGATCTCACTCGGCCGCCAGGTCTTGTCGAAGAACGATTGGAGCGGGTTGTAGAGCCGGAGGATCGGCCACCAGCCCTTGTCGGGGATGGTCTGGAGCCAGTTGTTGGTCTTGCCTTCAGGGGCCGTGGGTCCGAAGTAGATGTCGGTCGAGCCGTCGGAGTTGGTCTCGACGGTGCCGGACTGGCTTCCGAGGCGCGGAAGGTGCTGGTCAGTCTGGAGCATCGAGCGGGTCTGGCGATCGTAGACGATGACGGACCAGAAGCGGCTCTCTGGGATGTCGGGCGGGAGCGTCAGGCGATACGTGCGGTCACCGTCGAGGTACGCTCCTTCGCTGTCGCGCATCGCATAGATGTACTGTGAGCCGATGCCCGTGAGGCGCATGCACATCGCTGGTGTGATGCCCGTGGCCATGTAGAAGAAGTTGGTGCGGGGGCCGAGCTTGCGGGCACCGTCGCTCGGGGACGAAATCGGGCCGTCGGCGGTGATCTGCGAGGGCGGGTCGAGGAACTCGTAGCCACCGACGAACAGCGCGCTCTCCCACGCCGAGTTCGGGTAGAAGGCGAAGCCTTCCTCGGGTCGTGCCGCGAACGTGACGGTCCGGGCGGTGGCGTTGCCGACGACGACCGCGTCTTCAAGAACCTTGCGCATCCGCGCGTCCGGCTCGAAGGGTTTGCCCTTGACGATCCCGACGGCGGCGAGCAGCCCGAGCAGCTCGGGGTCACCGGCTCCGGCCGGTTCCTGTTGCAGCAGTTCGTCGACGAGCTCCCAGTACCCGAAGTCGTTCGGATAGATGGTGTTGAACGTCTTCCCCGTTGCCTCGACGAACAGCGTCGCGGGCACCGGTGCGGGGGCACCCAAGGGCGCGTTCCCGGCAAGGAATGTGCCGACCGCGGTGCCTTGCGTGCCGGGTACGTAGCGGGAGACGCGAAAGCTGTCGCGGATCGCGTCGGCCGGGACCTTCGGGTCGTTGTCGACCATGAATGCCCGCCCGATCACGGTCACCCGCGTCGTACGGGCGTGGGAGACGTGGAACCCGCTGTCGGGCAGCGGGCCGTCGTAGCCCGGTCCCGCGATGAGGTACCGACCGCCCGCACCGCGGTCCGGGCCAGGAAGGCCGAGGTCGGTGACCCATCGGAACCACATGTCATCGACCGTGCCGAGGATCCCGGAAGGCGCGTCGATCGACGGGACGTCGACCACCATCGGTCCGTTCGACAGGTCGAGGAATCCCCAGAAGTAGACCGTGTCGCAGTTGGCGGTCAGGAACCGCGAGGCGGAATCCATCAGCTCCGGGAAAAACACGAACGAGTTGTCCTCGACCCCGACCGAGAGGAACCCACGACGTACCGCGGCGAGAGATGCACCCGGCAGCGCCCCGAGGAACGCCTGGACCCCGTTCACGAAATCGAGGTGGTCGTACAACAACGCCGCCGTCGCCTCGGAGGGGGCTCCGTCGTCGAACTCCAGCGTTCCCAGTCGACTCTCGACCTTGTCCGGCGTCGAGATCGATCTCAGCGTTTCGGTCGAAACCTCGGGCTGTGTCCCGCTCATCGTCCCTCCTTGAAGTAAGCCTCGAGCTACTCGACCATCGTGATATCGCGGCCGTGAGCCGTGAGCGCCCAGATCACAGCGACGTCGATCGCGATGACGACGATCGACCAGATCGGGTAGACGGGGATCCACGCGAAGCTGACGAGCGCGCTGATCATCGCGATGATGACGCCGACGGTCCGGGCCCACACCGCTCCCCTGAAGACGCCGAAGCCGGCGAAGATGACGATGATGCCCCCGATCAGGTGCGTCCATCCCCACGTGGTGGCGTCGAACTCGAACACGTAGTTGGGGGTGACGGCGTAGAAGTCGTCCTTGACGACGCCGGCGAGACCCGCGATCGCGTGGAACGAGCCGATCAGGATCATCATCACTCCGGCGAACGTCGTCCAACCCACGGCACCACTACTCCGCTGCTGCGACATCGAATTCTCTCCCTCTTCTTCCGCGCCGGTCGGTCGTCGGCGAACCGTCGAGTCACGAGTTCTCCTCGTCCTCCAGCTCCTCCTCCTCCTCCAGCTCCGCCTCTAGCTCCTCCAGCTCCGCCGTGAGCTCGGCGAACCCGAGTGCAACGGCGACGTTGCTCACCGCGGACGCGATCCGAGCCGTTCCGACGATCGGGGCGACTGCGGCCATCACATCCCGGACCTGTTCCCCATCGACCCCTGTGTCGGCGGCGACCCCCAGGTTCAACAGGTACGACGCCGGAGAGGCATCGACCGCGACGAGTGCCCCGATACGCACCAACATCAGGGTTCGAGGATCGAGACCCGAGGTCTCAAGCGAAGCAGCGGTCATGGTCAACATCAGGTCCCTCAGCGGGGTCTCAGCGGATGCATCACTCATCAGGTGCTCCTTCCCATCACGATTCCCGAGGCCTTCAGGTCGCATCGGGCGCGTCGGATCGCACGCCCCTCCTCAACCTCCTTCTCACAGTCGTGCCGCGGCACCCTCGGCGCGGAGGATCGAAACGTCCATGTCATTCGAGCATGCTGTCCACGGCCGGCTGGGCTCGTTCGGCCACCCGCCCGAAGAAGCCCCTCGATCGAAGTCGCCCCATCAGGTTGCCGGCGATCACGGTGAACGGCACCGCCAGGATCAGGCCCACGATGCCGGCGAGGAAGCCGCCCAACGCCGTCACGACGAGCACGACCAGTGGGTGGATGTCGAGGGTGCGGCCCATCACCTTGGGCTCGACGAAGTTCTCCAGCAGGAGGTTCGAGGCGAGCACGATCAGGAGCATGAGGGCGGCCACGCCGATCCCCCCGTCGCCCCAGGCGACGATCACGGCCAGCCCGCCGCCCAGGAAGGCGCCGATATAGGGGATGTACCCGCCGATGAAGTTCACGACGAAGATCGTGAACACGAGCGGGAGGCCGAGCAGGAGCGCGGCGAGGCCGACGACGACCGCGACGGTGGCGGACATGACGGTGCGACCCCGCCCGTAGTCCCGCAGGATCCCACACGCGTCGCCGATGAACGCATCGACCTCACCACGGATCGACGCGTCGACCTTCTCGACGACGTTGCGCCGGAGCTTGGTGCCGTCCTTGAGCAGGTAGTACATGATGAGCGCGCCGAGGATCAGACCGCTGACCAGGCCGAGCAGTGAGTTGATGCCTTCCACCAGCTTGGTGGCCACGCCCTCGGCGATCGCCGGGCCGGCTTCCTTGGTCGACGTCTTGGCATCCTCCAAGGAACCCTGATCGACGCCGAGCTCGTCGGCCGCTTTGTCGATCGCCGCGTCGACGGACGTCTCGATCTCATCCGTCTGATCGACCACGCCCCGGACCGTCGCGACGAACACGACGGTCATCAGGAGAAGCAATCCGAGCACGATCAGACCTGCCGCCAGGGAAGGCTTGAACCCGTGCCGTTCGAGACTCCCGACCATGGGTTTGAAGATCACGGCCAGGACGGCCGCGAAGAGCAGTGGGAGCAAGATCTCGCTCACGTAGCCGAACGCGGTGACCACGATGATCGTCGCCACCACGACCCCCACGAAGCTCCAGGCCAAGACGCCGATCTTGGGTGCCGAGGCCACGGCCACCGCTCCGGCGTCCGGCTTCGTCTCGCGCTGGGCGAGATCACTGCCGTCGGACTCTTCCACGACCAGCCCCCTCTGGGATCGCTGACCGTGATTGAATCCCGCCGCTTCCAGAGTGCCATCACGCAAAGTGGGTGAAACGCTGGGCGTTCGCCAGCTCTGAGTACGTGCAGACGAGCTGGGCGAGCAACGCGCGATCCGATCCTGATGCTGATCGGCGCTTGGGACGTCTCGATTCACCCAAAATGTGTGATGACCAACTGGGACCCTTCTACCTATCCTCGCGGGTCGCTGGTACGAGTACGACGGGAGGGACACGCTCATGGCCGATGCACAACACCCGAACGCCACGATCCCGGATAGCTTGGAGGTTCCGCGGATCGGCACGCTGCGATACGAGCTAGGTTTCCCGACCCCCGAGACATCGCAGAAGCTCTTCGACGAGATGGACTTCCAACGCGCCGTGCAGGCCTATCTGTGGGGGTACCCCGCCGTGTCGTTCGAGTCCATCCGGCTCACGGCCAAGCGGGACATGGGCATGAACTTCAACGACCTGGGCATCGCCGACGGCTTCGTCCACCCGGAGTCGGTCTGGCTCACGGCGAACGACACCACGATCTATGCGTTCGTCAACCTCGACGTTGCCCAAGGGCCGGTCGTGATCGAGATCCCCCCCGGAGCCATCGTTGGCCTTATGGATGACTTCTGGCAGCGCTCGCTAACCGACGTCGGCCTGCCTGGGCCTGACGCCGGCGAGGGAGGCTCGTTCCTCCTGCTGCCACCTGGGTACGACGGCGACGTTCCTTCGTCCGGCTACTACGTACTTCGGGCAACGATGAACAACCACAACCTCCTCGTCCGGGGAATCATCGTCGACAACGACGTGCCCGACGCCGTCGAGCGCGTCCGGAAGACGAGGGTCTACCCGTGGAGCGAGCGCGAAGACCCCAAGCCGACCAAGGTCGTCTCGATCTCGGGCAAGCTGATCGACACGACCCCTCCGGGCGGGATCGAGTACTGGACACGACTCGCATCGGTTATCGACAACAACCCCATCCAGGAGCACGACCGCTTCTTCATGGCCATGCTCATGCCGCTGGGCATCGAGAAGGGCAAACCGTTCGAGCCTGACGCGCGGCAGACGGCCATCCTCGAGGAGGCCGCCGCGCTCGGCGACGCGATGGCGCGGAACGTGATGTACGAGAACACCCAGCGCATCAGCCAGGCGAAACCGTTCCCCGGAGGCTCCTGGGACTGGACGATCTGCGTGAAGCCCAGCCAGGAAACCGAGAACTACAGCCAGCTCGACGAACGGCTGCAGTACACCTACGGGGCGATCTACTTGTCGCCGTCCATCGGAGTGATGAAGGGGGGTCCGGGGGCGACCTACATCCAGACATTCAGGGACAAGGACGGCGATCACTTCGACGGCGGCAGGTCTTACCGGCTGCACGTGCCCGCCAACCCGCCGGTTTCGGCGTTCTGGTCGTTGACGCTGTACGACACCGCGACCCGTTCGATGGTGCAGAACCCGACGAACGACGCGGCCCGCTCGGGCTACGACGAGCTGAAAACGAATAGCGACGGCTCGCTGGACCTGTACTTCGGGCCTCACGTACCGGCTGGTCAGGAGAGGCACTGGATCGAGACGGTGCCCGGCAGGGGGTTTTACCCGATGTTCCGCTTCTACAGCCCCACCGCGCCGTTGTTCGACGGCACGTGGGCGCTGCCGGACGTCGAGGTGATGTGATCGCATCGGCGATGCGTCGAGGACGCTCGCGGGCCTCGACGGCAAACGCGTCCCGGCGGTGCGGCACTCGGCCAGCAGTGCTGAGGTCAGGGCGTCGCTGAGAGCATCACGGACCCTGCCTGTGCCGTGAGGCGGCGTCCGAGAATCACGCATTCTGCATGACGCGGATCGCCCCTACGCGCGATACGTTGCGTGATCGCGGATCATCGAATCGGGTAAGAGGGCGACGTGGACTACACGGATGTACTTCGAAGTCTCGCCATCAACGACCCTCGCCTATCCGAAGACCTCATCGAGCGAGCCAACCAGCCCACGGAACTCGATGAGAAGACCCGCGCGCTCGTCCGCCTCGCCGCGTTGGTCGCGGTCGGTGGCGCCCCGCCGTCTTACGGAGCCTTGACCGACGCCGCCGTGGGCGCGGGGGCGAGCGCCGGCGAGATCGTGGATGTATTGCTCGAAGTCGTACCGGTCGTCGGTCTCCCGTGCGTCGTGGCAGCGGCACCGAACGTCGCGATGGCGCTCGGATACGACAGCGACGAGGCGTACGGAACCGTAGTTCGTTCTTGGGGACGTGCGGGCTACCCCCCGAGCAGACCGATGGCCGTCGCCTGCTGCACCGCGTCGCTCCGAGACGAGGCACCGATCTTGCGGTAGATCGAGCCAACCTGTGACCGGACGGTGTTGTGCGAGACGAAGAGCCGACCCGCGATCTCCGCCGAGCGTGAGGTGGGTCTGGAGGTAGGGGAGGAGTCGCAGCTCCGCGGGGCTGAGTGGCGGTCCGCCGACGACTCCTCCGGGCGCGCTCGATGCGAGCACTCCGGCGGAGCTCCGACACCTCGTCGAGAAGCGCGCCGAGGCTCGGCGTGTGGAGGAGGATGTCGTCGATCTCGCGCAGCAGGTGACGAGCGGTCGAGGCGTCGGACATGGCGAGATAGACCGTGGCGAGTTGCAGCCGCACGCGCACGGCGATCCACGGCATCACGAACGTGCACGCCGGCCGGGCTCGCATCGCCCGCGCCAGCTGTCGGTTCGCGTCCTTCACGTCGCCTCGATGCAGCGCGAGCCTGGCCGCGCCGGCGAAGGCCAGCACGGACAAGGCATAGTCGTGCAGCCGGAGTTCGTCGATGGTCGCGAGCGCCGGATCCAGGTGTTCGGCGGCCTCCTCCCACTCCCCGCGATCCATGGCCAACACCGCGAGCTCGGATCTGCCGTACACGACCGTGTCGGCGTTGGCCCGTTCGGCGCCCGCGCAGGATGACTCTGCGGACAGGGCGGCGGCTCGGTCGAGATCGCCGGCCAGCAGGTGCGCTCCCGCGAGCAACGAGAGCGCGGTGTCTCGCCACAGGCTCCACGCCGGCTCCTCGCTCGTCGCGTAGCTCGCGTCCGCCATCATCCGCTCGGGACCGTCGGCGCACATCATGGCCCGCAACATGGCTCGGGCCGAGTCGAACGAGGCGGTGCCGTCCACGGGAGTCTGCTCGAACGTGGCGGCGTCCACGATGGACGCCCACCGCTGGGCTTCCGTGGTCTGTCCGGTGAGCACCGCGAGCCAACCCGCGAGCACCGCCAGGGGGGGATAGGTCTTGACAGTGTCGTCACCGAGCGTCGAGAGCCAGCGTTGCGCGGTCGACATCTGGCCGGCGTTGTAGGTGGGAAGGACCAACGCCGCCGCCAACTGGGTGCATCGTTCCCGTTCGGCCGTGTTCAACAGGTGCTCGAGCGCCAACGCGGGGGATCCGTTCGACTCGTACCAGTCGGCGGCACGCAGGTGCAGCTTCATGACGAGGTCGGGCTCGATGCGACGCAGCTCACCGAGGAGGAACTCTCGGAACAGCGCGTGGTAGCGATACCACTCGCGACGGCGGTCGAGCGGGATCACGAACTGACTCGTCGCCTCCAGGCCGCGAAGCTGCGCCTGCGAATCAGATCCTTCGAGGATCGCATCGCAGAGCGGGCCACTGAGCCGATCCAGCACCGCCGTCCGTCTCAGGAACCGCTGCACGTCCTCGGGCTGTCGGGCCAAGGACTCGCGGTACAGGTAGTCGGCGACATACGGATCGTCGCCGGTGACCACCATCTCCCCACCCCGGCTTTCCTTGGCGATCAATGCAGCCAGGTAGAGTCCGACCGGCCATCCTTCGGTGCGATCGAGCACCTCGGCTTGCTTCTCGGGGGTGAGGTGGACCCGCGCCTGCGAGAAGACCTGCCGGGCGCCCGCGGCATCGAGGGCCAGGTCAGCGGCGCCGAACTCCAGCACGTCACCGGAGGCCCGCAGCCGCGGCAGGTGCGGCTGCTCGGAACGACTCGCGGTGACCAGCTGGGAACCTCGAGGGATCCCGGGGATCAGGACCCCCAGCGCATCGTGGCACGCGGGCGACTGCACCTCATGAAGGTCATCCAGCATGAGCACGAACGGCTCTGGGCTGCCCAGGAACGCCGAGGCGAGGCGCGGTGCCGCTCGTCCCAGCACCGACACGCCGAGACCGCCCATGTCGGCGACCAAGTCTGCGCTGCCCGGCGAGGTCCGTCCGTAGGCCGACGCCAACAGGGACATCAGCGCCGCGGGATCGTCGTCGAAGCGGTCGAGCGATACCCACGCGACCGGTCGATCCTCGGCGGAGGCCCATTCGGCCAGCAGGGTCGATTTGCCGTAGCCCGCGGGCGCCGTCACCCCGACGACGCGGCGCTCACTCGCTCGGGCCGTCTCGATCAGCGTTCTTCGACTCACGGCTCCGGGCCGGGCCTGCGGGACCGTCAACTTGGCGTCGAGCAGCGACAGACCCAGCCCAGCGATCGGAGGCGCCGCCCCTTCCGACCCCTCGATCACGGTCCGAGCCTAGCCACCTCGGCCGTCAGGCTTCAACAGGCTGGACCGCGCGACAACATCATGCGATTTGCGTGACGACATCCCCCCCGTGCTTGCCGATGATGCGAGGCACTTCCGGCGCGGCTACCGACCGCGCCGGTGGAGCGAAAGGGGCCTGAGGATGGCAGAGCTACCCGATCGGCACGCACGGACGATGCTCCCGATCCCCGACCGCCCCAGCCCCGGTCTAACCACGTACGACGCAAAGGACCCCGATACCTCGTTCCCACCGATCGAGCCGCTGCTGCCGCCGGAGGGGGCGCCGAACGTGCTCATCGTGCTGATCGACGACGTCGGCTTCGGCGCCTCGAGCGCGTTCGGCGGGCCTTGCGCAACCCCGAATGCCGAGCGGCTGGCGGCCGGCGGGCTGCGCTACAACCGGTTCCACACCACGGCGCTGTGCGCGCCGACCCGCCAGGCGCTTCTGACCGGGCGCAACCACCACTCGGTCGGGATGGGCTCGATCACCGAGACGGCGACGTCGGCTCCCGGGAACAGCTCGTTGCGTCCGAACTCCAAGGCGCCATTGGCGATGACGCTGAAGTTGAACGGCTACTCGACGGCGCAGTTCGGCAAGTGCCACGAGGTGCCCGTGTGGCAGTCCTCGCCCATGGGGCCGTTCGACGCGTGGCCGGCGGGTGGCGGAGGATTCGAGAAGTTCTACGGGTTCATCGGTGGGGAGAACAATCAGTGGGATCCAGCGCTGTACGACGGCACGACGCCCATCGAGCCGCCGGCGACAGCGGAGGAGGGCTATCACCTCACCGAAGATCTCGCGGATCACTGTGTGAGTTGGATCCGCCAGCAGAAGGCGCTGATGCCGGACAAGCCGTTCTTCATCTACTTCGCACCGGGTGCGACGCACGCGCCGCACCATGTCCCGAAGGAGTGGGCGGACAAGTACAAGGGCAAGTTCGACGACGGCTGGGACGCGCAGCGCGGGCGCACCTTCGCCCGCCAGAAGGAGCTCGGGGTCATCCCGGCCGACGCGGAGTTGACGGTCCGGCACGACGAGATCCCGGCCTGGGACGACATGCCCGACAAGCTAAAGCCCGTCCTGGCCCGGGAGATGGAGGTGTACGCCGGATTCCTCGAGCACACCGACCACCATGTCGGCCGGGTGATCGACGCCCTCGAGGATCTCGAGATCCTCGACGACACGATCGTCTACTACATCATCGGCGACAACGGCGCCTCTGCCGAAGGCACCCTGAACGGCGCGTTCAACGAGATGGCGAACTTCAACGGGATGGCCGCGCTCGAGACGCCCGAGTTCCTGCTGAGCAAGATGGACGAGCTCGGCTCGCCGTCGTCGTACAACCACTACGCGGTCGGTTGGTCGTGGGCGATGAACACCCCGTTCCAGTGGACGAAGCAGGTTGCCTCCCACTGGGGCGGCACACGCAACGGGACGATCGTGCACTGGCCCAACGGGATCGAGGAGAAGGATGGTCTGCGCTCGCAGTTCTCCCACGTCATCGACGTGGCTCCGACGATACTGGAGGCCGCAGGTCTTCCCGAGCCGACGATGGTGAACGGAGTGATGCAGTCGCCGATGGAGGGCACGAGCATGCTGTACTCGTTCAATGACGCCGGCGCCGCGGAGCGACACGACCTGCAGTACTTCGAGATGTTCGGCAACCGCGGCATCTACCACAAGGGCTGGAGCGCAGTCACCAAACACAAGACGCCATGGATCATGGTCGGCGGCACGCTGCCGGCGTTCGACGACGACGTCTGGGAACTCTACGACGGCAGCAAGGACTATAGCCAGGCTCGCAACCTCGCCTCCGAGCAGCCCGAGAAGCTCGCCGCGCTGCAACGGCTGTGGCTGATCGAGGCCGTCAAGTACAACGTCGTGCCGCTCGATGACCGCAGCGCGGAGCGTCTCGAGCCGACGCTGGCCGGGCGTCCAACGCTGATCCGTGGCAACTCACAGCTGTTCTTCGCGGGCATGGGACGCCTCTCGGAGAACAGCGTCGTCAGCATCAAGAACAAGTCGTTCTCGGTCACCGCGGAGGTCGAGGTCGCCGACGGCGGTGCGAACGGCGTGATCATCGCGCAGGGCGGCCGCTTCGGCGGCTGGACCGTCTACTTCAAGGACGGCAAAGCGAGGTTCGTCTACAACACGCTCGGCATCCACGAGTACGCCACCGCTGCCGAGACCGCGATCCCTGCCGGCACCCATCAGGTGCGTATGGAGTTCGCCTACGACGGCGGCGGTCTGGCCAAGGGCGGTGACGTCACCCTCTACTACGACGGCAACACGGTTGGCACGGGGCGAGTGGAGAACACCCATCCGATGATCTTCTCCGCCGACGAGACGACCGATATCGGTGAGGAGACGGGCACCACGGTCACCCCCGACTACACCCCCAAGGACAGCCGATTCACGGGGAAGATCAGCTGGGTGCAGATCGACCTCGGTACCGACGATCACGACCACTTCATCGACCCAGAGGAGCGCTTCAGGATCGCCATGGCGAGACAGTAGGGCGCCGGTCGTGTCGCCCCGATGCATGCGCGCTTCGACGATGCGAGCTTGACCGACAGATCAGGAAGGACCGCCCCTACGCGACGGTTTCGTGCGGCCCGGGCCGTGCGGGTCCGTGAGCGGGGGCCGAAGCCTCCGCCGCAACGATGACGGGTCCCGGCTACCCTGAACCGCGATAGGAGGTCGCACGCATGAGATGGGCGTTGGGAGCGCTGGTCGTCTTCGGGGCCAGCGCGATCATGATCGTCGCGATCCTTCTCTTGCGACGGCGTGCTCCCGAGGGCGGATATTTCAACGACGGCGATCGCGCGTCCGGCGTGTTCGGCGTCCTCGCGACGGGATTCGCGCTGCTGCTTGGGTTCGTCATCTTCCTCGCGTTCACGAAGTTCGACGGATCACGTGCGGGAGCGGAAGCCGAGGCCCTGGCGGTCCTCCAGCTGTACGAGACCGCCCAGCTCATGCCGTCGGAAGCCGGCCTCGTGCTCGGGGGTCAGATCGAGTGCTATGCGCGCTCGGTGGTGCATCTCGAGTGGCCGGCGATGGAGGCCGGCCGCGGCTCGGAGGAGACCAGCCCCTGGGGGCTCTCGATGCTCCAAACGCTCCAAGGGGTCGAGCCGGAGACCCCGAGCGAGGAGAGCGCATTCGATGCGTGGCTCGCCCAGACGAACGCCCGGCAGGAGGCCCGCCGTGACCGACTGCACGCGGCGGACGGGGTCGTCCCGCTGCCCGTGTGGATCGTGCTGCTCATCTCGGCTGGGCTGGTCCTCCTCTACGTGTTGTTCTTCGCTGATAGCGGCGAACGGGCCGTGGTTCAGGCGTTGCTGGCGGGCTCCGTGACCGCGGTGCTCGTCGCCTCGCTGCTCGTCCTGTTGACGTTGAACCGGCCGTACGACCGGGACATCGGCGGGATCGAACCCGTGGCGATGCAGAGATCGTTGGGGATCATCGATTCCGCCCGCGTCGCGCTCGACATCGAGGAGCCGGCGCCATGTGATCCCCTCGGGCAGCCGCTGTGAGCGCCGCCGCTGGGGAGCGCTCGACCGCGGACGTCTGGATCGACACGATCGCGGCCGTGCTGCTCGCCCTCGCCGCGGTCGCAACCGCGTGGAGCAGCTACCAGGCGAGCCGATGGACGGGGGAGCAGGCGAAGGCCTTCGCCTCCGCCAGCGCCGCTCGTGTCGAGTCCACCAGAGCGTCGAGCCTCGCGAACGCCCAGACGGCGGTCGACGTCGGCGTCTTCACGCAGTGGGTCGACGCGGAGCTGCGAGGCGAGGACGAGCTCGCGGAGTTCTACGAGCTGCGGTTCCGGGCCGAGTTCCAGCCCGCGTTCTAGGCGTGGCTCGCGACCGATCCGTTCGACGATCCGGCAGCGCCCCCGTCTCCCTTCGCGATGGACGAGTACCAGCTGGCGGCGAACGGAGGAGGCGAGCGAGCTCGAGGCGACGGCCGAAGCATCGGCCGAGGAGGCCCGGACGAACGTGCAACGGGCGACGAACTACGTGCTCGGCGTCGTTCTGTTCGCGACGTCTCTGTTCTTCGCGGGCATCAGCACGAAGCTCAACAGCACGAGGCTCCGCGGCGTCATCCTCGCGGTCGGCTGCGTCGTTTTCCTGTCGGCCCTGTCGTGGATCGCGACGTTCCCGATCAGCCTGTCGATCTGACGGTCAGAGGTTCTCCCACAATCCGACCACGTTGCCTTCGGTGTCCTTGAAGTACGCGAAGGCACCCATGTCGGGGATCTCCGTCCGCGGCTGGACGATGATGCCGCCTCCGGCCTCGACCTTCTTCAGCGCATCGTCGATCCCGTCGACGCCGATCGTGATGACCGACGTGGGCGTGTCCGAGGTCCGCTGCATCAGGCCGCCGTTGATCGCACCCGGCTCCAGCGGCAACCGGCTCTGCTCATCGATGGGGGTAGTCGTGGTGGTCGTGTAGACGTTCCCGCCCCCCATGTCCATGTCGTCCAGCTGCCAATCAAAGGCTGGAGCGGTAAAACTCCTTCGCCCGGGCCCGATCGTCCACCGGGATCTCGAAGTGCACCACCTTGTCCATGCCCTCCTCCTTTTCCGCGATTGCCTCCTCCGGTCCGTTCGAGCCTACGACGGAACGCTCGCTCCCGCTTGCCGGTCGGCGATCTCGCGGAAGGTGGCCAGCCACGTGTCGTTGTCGACCCCCCAGTCGCGCCCGTTCCGGACGATGACGACGTCCGCGTCGGGAGCCACGTAGATGTACTGACCGAAGTTCCCCAAGGCGTAGAAGCGCCCCGGTCGCTCGACATCGAGCCACCAGAAGAGGCCGTAGTGCGGCGCGGCCCCGCCGCTCGTGGCGTCTTGCACCCAGTCCTCGGACACGATGCGGCTTCCGTTCCACTCGCCGCCGTGCAGGAACAGCAGGCCGAACCGTGCGTAGTCCGCAGGCGAGGCGTTCAGCCCACTCTCCATCTTCTCGAAGCCAGAAGCCTCGGAGTCCAGACTCCAGGTGGCGTCGCGTTCGGCGCCGAGCGGCTGCCACAGCCTGGTGGACATGTACTCGGAAACCGACATCCCGGTGGCGCGCTCGAGCACCATGCCGAGCAGCAGTGGGTTGTAGTTGTTGTAGAGCCAGACCTCTCCCGCGGGATCGACGACCTCGGTCGAGGTCAGAGCGAGGTCGCGCAGATCGGTGCCGTAGTACGTGTCGACGTCGTCGCCCCACGGGAACACGGGGACCGACTGCTCCTCGTAGCGCAGGCCCGAGGACATCGTAAGGAGGTCACGGAGCGTGATCTGGTCGAATCGTGGATCCCGATCGGCCAGTTCGGGCACGTAGTCCGTCACCGGATCGTCGACGCTCACGATCAACCCCTCCTCGATCGCGATCCCGATGAGCGTGGAGAGGAACGACTTCGCGACCGAGAATGACGTCTGCAGCGCCGCGTGATCGGCGCCGTTGAGATATCGCTCGTAGACCACACGATCCTGGTGGACGACGAGGAACCCGAGCGTTCCGGCCTCACGCAGGAAGCCGTCGAAGGTCGCGGCGCCGGCTGGTGGTGGGAGGGCGATCTCGGTGCCGGCAGGAAGCGGGCTCGTCGCATCGCCGGCCGGAATCACGCGCTCCGGGAACCGGAACTGGTCGCCAACGTCGGCCTCCATCCACAACATCGCCCGTGCGATCGACGACCGGTCGAGGGAAAGCGATGCCCATCCGAAGACGGTCAGCATGACGAGGATGATCGCCGCCAGGCCAGCACCGAGTCGGCGGAGCCATCGACGTCGCGGCCGTCGTGATGGATCGTCGACGGGAGCCCGGGCGCTGAAGCCCGGCCGTGTCGCCCTCGTATCCCGCATGTCGAAGGCCCTCCTTGCCACCTTACGACTCAACTCCGGCCCGCGCTGGCTGTGATCGTGCTCCGGAAGCGCTCATACCCTCGTGACGAGATCGCTGCCGTTCGGACGGGGTCTCGTCAAAGAGGGCTCCGCAGGCGGCGCCGGCTCAGCGGTTACGCGGATGGTGCCGCGACAGCCGTTCGTTCCCCCGCTTGTACTGACCCGTCGCCCGGGCCATCACCTGCTGCGGGTCTTCCTGTTCGACGTCTTCGAGGAAGCGCCTGGCCGCTGTTCCACGAAGCGTCGCAGCCATCCTCCCACGGTGCGTGATGACGATGGCATCGCCGCGTTCGGAGAACTCGAATCCGGTCGCCTCACTGCCCACGATCAGACGGACCGGTCCTTACCCGGGTGGCGCCGACAGGTCACCCCAGCCGGGTGAGGGCTCGAGCCGGCCGGCCGCGAACTGCCAGTACTCCCGCAAGGAGAGGCAGAGGCCGTCCTCGTTGAAGCGGAGTAGGAGGCAGCCCGGAAGCGTGACGTCGGCGCCGTCGTTGCTCATCGTCGTCCAGAACTCTGCGGCGACGCGGTCGCCGTCGACGAACGGCCGGCCCATCACGACGCTCACATCTTCTTGCGTCCGAGTCACGCTCTGCCAGTAGCGGCGAACCCCGTCGCGCCCGATGTACGGCTCTTCGAAGATGTTCGAGCGATAGGTCGCATGCTCGTCGAACAAGGCTGCGGCCGCCTCGGAGTCCTCCTCCTCCCATGCGCGCCGATACGCCTCGAGCCACGATGCGACGTCCATACGTCCTCCTCTTCCCGGCGCGTCGGGAGTATGGCACTGAACGTCGGTGTTCAGGTCAGAGGTCGAGGCCCGTGAGGCCGTGGCTCCCGAGGATCACGGAGATCTCGCCGGTGTGGTGGAGATCGTGCTCGATGACGTGCCAGACGACCCAACCTCGCGTGAACGTCTCCGTGCCGGTACGGCGTTGGCGAGAGAACTCGACGGTGAGGTCGTCGGTCGTCCAGTTGTTGAGGCTGGCATCGATCATCGCCCACGTCCGCTCGAACGCCGCGGCGATCTCGGCCGCGTCGCGAGGGTGGTCCTCGTCGTCCTCCCACCCGGCGTCCTCGATCGGCAGATCGGGAACGGTCGTGCTGGCGACCCGGAACATCGCACGGACCTCGGGATCGCCCTCGCCGAGGACGTCGTGGAACCAGTACGCACGCGATCCCGCCAGGTGACCGGCGAGCTGCCACACGGTCCACATGTTCGGGGCGGGCTTGCTGGCGAGCTGGTCGGGGGTGAGGCTGCGCACCATGTCGAGGAGCAGGCGCTGGTGGTTCGCCCACCCCTCGTGGATGGGCTGCAGCTCCGACGTCGATGACATGACCCGCATCGTAGCGACAAGAGAGGACCGCCTTCGCCCCCTCGGGCACGCCTCTACGCAGTCGCGGCCTACGGCTGGTCTCGGATGAAGGTCTCCCACTCCTCGTCGGTCATCCACGGCGGCCGCACGCGGTGCCCGACGGTGCTGATGTGGTTCTCTTCGACCTCCTCCATGTGCTCCCACGCCTCGCCTCGTCGGATCGCGAGGAGGGCGTTGATCTCGCCGGCGTGGTACAGCCAGTGCCCCGCGACGAGGGCAAGGATCTCGCGGACGGGCGCCGTGTCACCCCAGTGCAGGGGCCGGTGCGTTCCGAAATCATCGACGGTCGGGAGCGCGTCGAGCCAACGTCCGTAGACCGCCTCGAACCAATCGACGAGCTCCTGCAGGTACGCACTGGTCGATTCGATGCGGTCGCGGAGGCCTCGCGGCCAGTCCGTCTGCTTCCAATGGCGCGGCTCGGGATCGAACGCGTACGAGTAGTAGACGGCGTTCCAACCAGCGACGTGCTTGAGGATCCCCAGGATGGAACGGTAGCCACGCGCGGTTTCGAGGGCTTCCTCGATCGAGATGCCCTCGATGTTGGACGTCAGCATCCCGTGCGCCTGTTCGAGCATCGCTCGCGCGAACGCTTGCTCCGAGCTCACCCCGACATCTTGCTTCGAGGAGCGCGTCGGCGCACCATCGAGTGCGGATCCTTCCACAGCAGTGCCGCCGGACCTCGAGGGTGAGGGAAGCGATGAGGAAGCTGATCGTGAGCACGTTCGTGAGCCTCGATGGGGTCATGCAGGCACCCGGTGGCCCCGGAGAGGACGACAGCGGGGGCTTCGGGCTCGGTGGCTGGTCGGTGAACTACTGGGACGAGCAGATGGGCCAGATCATGGACGAGGCGCTGAGCAGACCGTTCGCGATGGTCCTCGGACGCACGACGTACGAGATCATGGCCGCCCATTGGCCGCACGCCCCGGAGGAAGCCGGCGGCAAGCCCTTGAACGAAGCCACCAAGTACGTCGCGTCGCGGGGTCGTCCCACCTTGGAGTGGAGCAACTCGGTCCTGATCGAGGGAGACGCGGCCGAAGGCGTCGCGGCGCTCAAGGGAGAGGATGGGCCGGAGCTGCAGGTGCATGGAAGCGCGAACCTGATCCAGACGCTGTTGCGCAACGACCTGGTGGACGAGTACCGCCTCTGGGTCTTCCCCCTCGTCATCGGATCGGGCAAGCGGCTGTTCTCGGACGGCACCATCCCCTCCGGGCTGAAGCTCGTCGACAGCAAGGTCTCGACGACCGGAGTCGTGATCGGTACGTACGAGCCGGCGGGCGAGATCGTCACGGGATCGTTCGCGCAGGACTGACCCTGCGTTGCCCGTGAGGATGCGGGTAGACGGCTCACCGCACGAGTTGACCGGACCTCCGTCGCACGACCAGGGTGACGCATGGAGATCGGGCTGCTCGGCGTGCCGACGAACTCGGCGGGCCGGTCCGACGGAGTCGCCCGCGCCCCGGAGGCGCTTCGAGCGGCGGGTCTGGCCTCCGCCATCCGGCAGGCGACCACCCTCGTCGACTACGGGGACGTGTCCCTCCCCGAGCCATCGGCGGGTCGCGATCCCGAGACGCAGGTCATCGACCCGGACGGTCTCCGGGTGCTCGTCGAACGGGTTCGGGAGGCGGTGGCGTCGATCGTGGGCGATGGGCGGTTCCCGCTCGTGATCGGTGGCGACTGCCCGGTCCTCCTCGGATGTGTCGGGGCGCTCGACGCAGACGGGCGCGCCGGCTTGCTGTTCGTCGACGGGCACGAGGACGCGTACCCGCCGAACCGGTCAACCACCGGGGAGGCCGCCGACATGGAGCTCGCGTTCGCACTCGGGATGGTCGAAGCGCCGTGGTGGCCCGAGTTGCCGACCTCTCCGCCGCTCGTCTCGCCGGAGCACGTGCGCGTCCTCGGCCCTCGGGATGAGCGGACCTTGGAGAGCGAAGGCGTGCCGTCCCTGTCGGATCGCCTGTCGTTCGTCGACGGCTCGCGACTGCTGGCAACCCCGGCGGAGGAGACCGCACGAGCGGTGGGCTCGCTGCCCAGCCCGTGGTGGTTCCACCTCGACCTGGACGTCCTGTCGACCGACGCGTTGCCGGCGGTCGACTATCGGCAGGAGGGTGGGCTCGGATGGGACGAGCTCGACGAGGTGACATCCGTCGCGCTCGCCGCAGCGCCGGTCGGTTGGGACGTCACGATCTACAACCCGGACCTCGACCCCCGGCGAACGGGCGCCGACCGCATCGTCCGCTTCATCCGGGCAGCTCTCAGCGACGCGGGGAGGCCGGTGCCAACATCCACCCGATAGCCCGCGCGCATACCGTGCCGAGGTACACGGATAGCCGGCTGTCTCGCATGTCCCTACATCTTCTTGAAGAAGAAGAAGTAGACGGCATAGCCGAGCAGCACCACGGTCAGGACGACGAGTGCGACCACGACGAAGGTTCCTCGAACTGCCCCCAGCATCGACACCGGCATCCTGGGCCCCCCTCCTGGAGGTGCGAGCGTGAAGCATGACACAGTGCAGGTCGCCAGGCCGGATGGTCGCTCCCGCTCACGGTTGACCGAGGTCGACTTGCAGGGTCACAGTTCGAGGAGGGTCGAAGCAGAAACGCTCAAGCTCGTCTATGACGATGTGGTGCATGAACGGGATCGCCTGCATGATGCCCGAAGAGCGATCAAGCACGAAGTCCCGGCGGACGCACCGAGTTGTGCGCTTCGTTTCGAGGCCCTCCGCCAAGGTGACGCGAGCTCAGGCGGACCTGGCTCCAGGCGCGTGTAGGGTACGGTCGGCTCCCGGCACGAGAAGGAGTATGGAGTTGGAGCTAGGTGCGTTCTCCGTCAGCCTGGCGGTCACGGATCTCGGGGCATCGAGGCGTTTCTACGAGTCGCTCGGCTTCAAGGTCGTCATGGGCGAGCCGTCCGAGAGCTGGCTGATCCTTCGGAACGGTGCCGCCACGATCGGGCTCTTCCAGGGCATGTTCGAGCGAAACATCCTGACCTTCAATCCGGGCTGGGACCACGACGCCAAGCCGCTCACGACGTTCACCGACGTGCGTGAACTTCAGCGAGAACTCAAGGCTCGAGGAGTGCCGGTCGAGCAGGAGGCGGACGAGTCGTCGACCGGTCCCGCCAGTTTCATCGTCGTAGATCCGGACGGGAACCCGATCTTCGTCGATCAGCACGTGTGACGTGCGGTGGGCGCGGTTCGTCGCTCGAGAGCATCCGAAACAGCCGCGGGTCGATCAATGTCCTAGGGTACATCCACGAACACTCGCACCCGCGGGAGGGCATCCAGGCGTTCCCGTGGGTGCGTTTGCCGGTCGGGGTCAACGGGTAGGTACGTCATTCCGCGACGACGAGAGGAGGACGCTATGAAGCGTGGAAAGCGTCTGTTGTCGCGGGCGATCCTGCCCGCGACGGTAAGTACCTTGGTTGTGCTGGTCATCGGGGTTCCGGCAGCTCAAGCAGCCGCTCCGACCATCACCTCGTTCAACCCGACGAGCGGCGTGATCGGGACGTCGGTTCAGATCAACGGCACTGGGTTCCAGGACACGAGCGTCGTCTCGGCCGTGACGTTCAACCTGACGGCTGCCACGTCGTTCACGGTCAACTCCGACGTGCTGATCACGGCGACGGTTCCGGCTGGCGCGACGGACGGCCCGATCGCCGTGACGGACACGGAGGGGACCGCTACGAGTGCGACGAACTTCGACGTGACGCCATCTCCGGTCCCGACGATCACGTCGTTCGATCCCACGAGCGGTCCGGTTGGCACGGTCGTGGTCATCACCGGCACGGGTTTCACCGGAGCGACGGCTGTGACGTTCGGAGGGATCGCGGCGACCACCTTCACCGTGGACTCCAACACGCAGATCACGGCCACGGTACCTGCTGGGGCCGTGGACGGTCCGATCGCCGTGACCACTCCTGGTGGGACGGCGACCAGCGCCACGAACTTCGACGTGACGGGCGGAGCCCCGACCGTGCATGATCGCTCGGTGACCCTCAATCTCAGCAAGCACCTGGTGGCCAAGGGTGAGGTCAACTCCGGCTTCGATGCGTGCGAGTCGGGAGTGAACGTCAAGATCCAGCGAAACAAGAACGGGAACTGGAAGACGATCGCCAACGACACGACCAGCAACAACGGCAGCTACAAAGCCCAGATCGGGGACAACGAGGGTAAGTATCGCGCCCTGGTGCCGAAGTTCTCGCCTGATACCGAGAACAGGTGCGTCAAGGACGTTTCGCCCGTCAAGAAGCACAACGCACTAGCCGCAGCCAGTAGCGCGCAGGTAACCGATCCCGCGTTCGAACGGGATCGGTCACTGCGCGTTTGGAAGCTCACTTCGGTCGATCATCAGCTCGGCGGAATGGGTTCCACTTCGGGGACTGCCGCCGATCTCGAGGGCCACCGATCCGCCCCAACCATCGATCCCGTGACCTCCAAGGTGTGAACGACCGCTACATGTCTGACCAGTAAGTTCACATTTCCGTCACATAGCCTGGATACGGTCTTTCGAGTCTGGGTTCAGGGGAGGCAGAGTGGAACTCGCAACCGCGGAGCAACGACTTGTCGCTGAGTTCGAGGGAGTGTTCTCGCCCGAGACCGTCACGGAGATGGTCCGGGACTCGACGGCCCGATGGGCTGATGCTCCGATCCAGACGCATGTTCCGGTCCTGGCCGAGCGGTTCGCTCGAGAACGGCTTCGAGCGGTGGCGCAAGCGGGAGGGCAGCTCGTGAAGGAAGTCCCCGAAGTCCTGTTCGTCTGCGTGCACAACGCGGGGCGGAGCCAGATGGCGGCGGCGCTGCTCGACCACCACGCCGAGGGCCGTGTGCACGTTCGCTCTGCGGGCAGCACTCCGGCCGACGAGATCAACCCGGCGGTGATCGCCGCGATGGACGAGGTCGGCGTCGACCTGTCGAAGGAGTTCCCGAAGCCGCTCACGACGGAGGTGGTCGAAGCTGCGGACGTCGTCGTCACGATGGGCTGCGGCGACGCCTGCCCCATCTTCCCCGGCAAGCGATACCTCGACTGGGAGTTGCCGGACCCCGCCGGGAAGAGTGTCGAGGAGGTGCGGGCGATCCGCGACGAGATCGACGCTCGAATCAAGGTGCTGCTGGCGGAACTCGTGCCCGCATCAGCCTGATACGTGACGCAAGCATCTCTCGGTCGGCGGGCTGCCGCCGAGTTCGTTGGAACGGGTTTCCTAACCCTCTGCATCATCGGTTCGGGCATCGCCGCGACGCGTCTGAGTCCCGGCGACGCCGGGTTCCAGCTCCTGCTGAACGCGCTCGCGACCGGTCTCGGGCTCGTGGCGATCATCCTGGGGGTCGGCGCGGTCTCCGGCGGGCATATCAACCCGGCGATCACGCTGGTTGGATGGCTGACGGGCGGGCTCGCCCGCAAGAGCGGCTCTGGTTTACGTGGGTGCTCAGCTCGCCGGAGCTGCGGTGGGTGCGGTGCTCGCGAATATGATGTTCGAGCCTTCCGGCGGTGGAGTTCGCCGAACAATCCAGGGCGTCCGGCAGCCTGTGGGCATCCGAGGTGGTCGCGACACTCGGCCTCGTTCTGGTGGTGTTCGGGCTCCTTCGGTCTGGGCGCTACGGCCGCGGTTCCTTACGGGGTCGGGGTGTACATCGGGGCGGCCATGTTGTTCACGTCATCGACGAGCTTCGCGAACCCGGCAGCCACGATCGCGAGGAGCCTGTCGAACACGTTCGCTGGGATCGCACCTGCTTCAGTCCCGATGTTCGTCCTGGCCGAGATCGCGGGGGGACTGCTCGGCCTCCTGGTCGTGGCAAGGCTCTATCCGCAGCCGCGCTCGCGTCCGACCTGAGCTAAGACCGCCCAGCTCGCCCTGCGGCGCGGCTCCGGTGCGCCGCAACTCGCTCACGGCCGAGCGGCTACGCTCCGCCCGTGCTGGCGCCGCCGCGGTGGCTAACGAAAGGCGTTCGAGGAATCGGCGCCGCGAGCTTCCTGTCAGACCTAGGCCATGAGGTGACAACCTCGCTCCTGCCGCGTCTCCTCACCCAGACGCTCGGCGCATCGGCAGCGGTGCTCGGGCTTATCGAGGGGTTGGCGGATGGCCTCGCTGGTATCACCCGCTTCGTAGGCGGAGGGCTCGCAGACGATCCGCAGCGGAGACGCAACGTGGCGGTTGGCGGCTACACGGCTACGGCAGTTCTGACGGCTGGCATCGGGGTTGCGACGGCCCCGTGGCAGGTCGGCCTCCTGCGTGCGGGGGGATGGGCCGCTCGCGGGCTCCGCGTCCCCGCTCGCAATGCGCTGCTTGCCGATGCCGTTCCGCCCGAGGCATACGGTCGCGCTTACGGATTCGAACGGATGATGGACAACCTCGGTGCGGTCGCAGGGCCGTTGCTCGCGATCGCTCTCGTGGCTGCGTTCGACGTGCGCACGGCGATCCTGCTCTCGGTTGTCCCAGGTCTGCTAGCGGCGGTCGCGATCATCTACGCCGTTCGGCACCTTCCGAGCCAAGCCAGGCGAGAGCGACAGGCGATCCGTTTCCACGTACGGGCCGTTCTCCATGGGCGACTCGGTCGCCTCATGGTGGGCGTCTCTCTGTTCGAGTTCGGCAACATCGCCGCGACGCTGCTGATCCTCCGCGCAACGGAACTACTGACCCCGGAGCGTGGCCTCGAATCCGCGACGTTCGTTTCACTGCTGCTCTATCTCGCCTACAACGTCGCCGCGATCGCTCACGAGCCTGCCCGCCGGTCACGCGAGTGATCGGTTCGGTGCGGTAGCCATCCTGAGGGCCAGCGTTGGAGCGTTCCTGCTCGCCTACCTCCTATTCGCGGTGACTGGTCCAAGCATCCCCATCCTGCTTCTCGCTTTCGTCCTTGCCGGGGTTGGGATCGGCGGAGTAGAGACGGCCGAGCACGCCTCGGTTGCGGCCGCCGCTCCCGCCGATCTTCAGGGGCTCGGCCTTCGGCCTTCTCGCCGCAACTCAGAGCTTCGGCAACTTCACCGCGAGTGCGGGCGTTGGCCTCATCTGGACCCTTGGTTCCCCATCGGCGGCGTTTGCGGTTGTCGGCCTGATCATGTCGATCGCTGCGATCGCCCTGCTGCGCACGAGAATCGCCTAGACACAGCGCGCTCCTCGGTGCGCCCGGTGACCAGGGGACACTCAGCCTTCCCGCAGCATCCCCACAAGTACCGCCCGGAGCGCCCGGTCCTCTTTCGCAGTCGATCAGGAGCTCGGCGAAGCTTCGCGTCTGGGCGTTCCCGTAGAACTCGCCGATCCTGCCGGCGCGATCGAAGTCCGGGAGCACAAGGACGTGGAGCAGTTCGGCGCAGGCGGCCGGAGGGAGCGCATCGAGGCGCTGGCGGAGCCTGCCCTCGAGCTCGTCGAGTGAAGCGGAATCCATTCGCCCCCGATCCGCCCCAACCATCGATCCGTGACTCAAGGTGTGAACGCCCGCGGCGCGTCTGACCAGAGTTCGCTGGTGGGCCCCCGGGGACTCGAACCCCGAACCTGCGGATTAAGAGTCCGTTGCTCTGCCAGATTGAGCTAGAGGCCCGGCGCAGTCTAGCAAGCGCAGGACATCGGCTTTCGGGTGACCGAGGGGACTCGAACCCCCAACCCCCAGGACCACAACCTGGTGCTCTGACCACTTGAGCTACGGCCACCGCGTTCGAGCCGATGGTACCAACGGCCGATCGGAGCGCTTGCGGCGTTCGCGCCCCCTCTGGGATGATTGAATCGCCGTTCAATCATCGGGGGAGACACATGGCGGTCCGGGAAACGATCGAGATCGACCTCGAGCGGGTCGGCGCGCTCATCGAGGAGCAGGAGGCGAAACTCGAGCCCAAGCATCGGGCCTCGATCGAGTATCGGGCCAAGGCCCAGGAGCACGTCGCCGGCGGTGTCGCCTCCTCCTGGCAGGACTCGCCCCCGCACGCGATCTACATCGACCGGGGTGAAGGCAACCGCCTCTGGGACATCGACGGGAACGAGTACATCGACTACCACCTCGGCTACGGCGCGATGGTCATGGGGCACGCGCACCCGGCCATCGTGGACGCGATCCGCCGGCAGGCAGGCCGCGGGACACACTTCGCGCAACCCACGCGCGACCTCGACGTCGTCGGGGCGAACCTCGCGGAGCGCTTCTCGCTGCCGCTCTGGCGGTTCTGCAACTCGGGGACCGAGGCCACGCTCGAGGCTTCGCGGCTCATGCGCGCGCAGACCGGGCGCGACCTGCTCCTCAAGATCGAGGGGACGTATCACGGCCATCACGACTCGCTGATGTTCAGCGTGGTACCGGACCCGGAGCGGATCGGGCCGCGGGAGCATCCGGCCACGCTGCCGCAGGTTCCAGGGATCCCCAACGCGTTCTCCGAGCTCGTACGGGTGATCCCGTTCAACGACCTGGGCGAGGCGCGCAGGGCGTTCGAGGGGAACCCCGACCGCGTCGCCGGCCTGATCGTGGAGCCGGCGATGATGAACTGCGGGGTGATCCTGCCCGAGCCGGGCTACCTGCAGGGACTGAAGGACCTCTGCCACGAGTTCGGGGCCTATCTCGCGTTCGACGAGGTGAAGACCGGATGCACGATCGCGTACGGCGGAGCGGTCGAGGCGTTCGGTGTGGTGCCCGACATCGTCTGCCTGGCGAAGGCGATCGGCGGCGGCCTGCCGTGCGGCGCGATCGGGGCGACCGAGGAGCTGTTCCGCCGCGTGATCGACGGCGGGCACGACATCGCCGGCACGTTCAACGGGAACCCGCTCACGCTGGCGGCGAGCAAGGCCACCCTCACGGAGGTGCTCACCCCGGAGGCGTACACGACCTTCGATCGCATCGACGGGTACCTGAAGGAGCAGCTGTCGGCGGTGATCGACCGGCACCAGCTTCCCGCCTACGTCACCGGGATCGGCGCGAAGGGTTCGGTGATCTACTCCGCCACGCCGGTCCGCGAGTATCGCGACGCCATCCACATCGACGAGCGGATCACCTACCTCGCCTGGCTCTTCCAGCAGAACGGCGGCGTCTTCAAGTCGCCGTGGGCCAAGTACGAGACGTGGACGCTGTCCGTCTGGCACACGGAGTCGGACGCCCAGCGGTACGTCGACAACCTCGAGGCCTTCGCCGGGGCGATCACCTCGTAGCGTCCGGAACGGCTCGCGCGCGGCGGCTCGGTACACTCCCCGCCGTGACGAACGGAGCGGACCGCCCCAGCGCGACCGAGGAGCAGCTCGAGCTCGTCGAGCGCTACTCGGCGTCGAACTACCACCCGCTGCCGGTGGTCGTGGCCGAGGCCGAAGGTTGCTGGGTGACCGATGTCGAAGGCAAGCGGTACCTGGACATGCTCGCCGCCTACTCGGCCCTGAACTTCGGACATCGCCACCCCGAGCTGATCTCGGTGGCGAAGCAGCAACTCGATCGGCTCACGCTCACGAGTCGCGCGTTCCACAACGACCAGATGGGACCGTTCCTGCGCGACCTGGCGGAGCTCTGCGGCATGGACATGGCGCTGCCGATGAACAGCGGGGCCGAGGCAGTCGAGACCGCCTTGAAGACCGCCCGGAAGTGGGGATACGAGGTCAAGGGCGTCGCCCCGGACCGGGCGAAGGTGATCGTCTGCGACGGCAACTTCCACGGCCGGACGATCACGATCGTGAGCTTCTCCACGGACGAGGGGTCGCGGAAGAACTTCGGTCCCCTCACGCCGGGGTTCGAGGTCGTACCCTACGGTGACGCGGACGCGCTCGAGGCAGCGATCGACGAAGACACCGTCGCCTTCCTCGTCGAACCGATCCAGGGCGAGGCCGGCGTGATCCTTCCACCGGAGGGCTACCTGCGCCGGGCCCGCGAGCTCTGCACCGAGCGCAACGTGCTGCTGATCGCCGACGAGATCCAGACCGGCCTCGGCCGGACCGGGACGACCTTCGCGGTCGAGCACGACGGCGTGCGACCGGACGTGTTCATCCTCGGCAAGGCGCTCGCCGGCGGCATCGTGCCGCTCTCGGCGGTGGTGGCCGATCGAGAGGTCCTCGGCGTCTTTCGGCCCGGGGAGCACGGCAGCACGTTCGGCGGGAATCCGCTCGCGTGCGCGATCGGTCGGCGCGTGGTCGCTCTGCTCCGGACCGGCGAGGTGCAGGACACCTCGAAGCGCCTCGGCGAATACCTGCGCGCCGCGCTGACGGACGCGGATCTCGCGACGGTCGAGGAGGTCCGGTGTCGCGGCCTGTGGGCGGGGATCCAGCTCGTGCCGAGCGCTCGGCCCGCGCGCCGGACCGCGGAACGACTCCTCCACGAGGGCGTGCTCGCGAAGGACACGCACGACAGCACCCTGCGGCTCGCGCCGCCGCTCGTGATCTCGCAGGAGGAGCTCGAGTGGGGCCTCGAACGGATCCTGCCTGTCCTGGAGAGCGCCGCGGACGGCTGAGCGTTGCGTGGGCCCGTCGCTAGCTTTCGGAGGGGCCGGCGTTCTCGGTCGGCGGACCGTGGATCCGCAACCTGCGTGGAACCGAGGGCTCGCCGACGTCCGCACCCTCAGGTAGAGCGGGATCGGCCGCCCTCGCATGCTCGAACCACGCACCGTAGCGCCCGGCTCCCCAGACTGCGGTGGCGCCGTGAAGGACCACGCTCGATGCAACGGTGACGAACACTGCCTGCAGGACGATCGATCCACCTGGGAGGGTCTCCTCGGCCACGAGCAGTCCGAACACGATGGACGCGAGTCCGCGAGGGCCGAACCACCCCGCGAACGCGACCGTCGCTCGAGCCATGCCCGCCCCGATGAACGACAGCGCGACGGGGATCACGCGGATCACCGTCAGACTGAGCAGGGCGTAGGCAACCGCCTGCCAGGACAGGTCGTCGAGGATCGGTCCGAGCAGGACCGCCCCGAAACCGAGGAACGAGGCCACGGCGAGGAGGCTCGCGAGATCCTCGGCGAACAGCACGGCGTCCGGCATCCGGTCCCGCATCGCGCGACCGAACGTCACGCCGGCGACCCAGGTGGCGATGAACCCACTGCCGTCGGCCGCGTCGGCGCTCGCGAAGGCGAGGATCACGATGGCGAGGGTCGCGATCTGGCTCCACTCGCGCCCGACCCAGCCGCGCTCCCGACACGAGCGGAGGGCGCGAGCACCGAACCACCCGATCGCCCCTCCGACGATGCCTGCGAGGACGAGTGATCGCAGGAACACCTCGACGATGTCGGGAGCACCCGCATCTGTGGTCTCGACCGCCGCCGCGAGCGCGAGGACGAAGAAGGGGAGGGCGAGTCCGTCGTTCAGCCCACTCTCGATGTTCAGTGCCTGGCGGATCGCCGCCGGCACTTTCGGGCTCGTCACGATCGCCTGGCCGAGGGCGGCGTCCGTCGGAGCGAGGCAGATCGCGACCAACGCCACTTCCCAGACATCGATGTCCGGGAACAGGAGCAGCCCGAAGCCCCACCCGAGGGCGATCGTGAGTGGCATCCCGATGAGCAGGAGCCGGCCCGGGAGCCGGCTCTTCGCTCGCCAGTTCCCGGCGCTGATCGCCAGCGAGTCGGTGAACAGCACGACCGCAAGCGCGATCTCGAGGAGCGCCTCGATCACCTGCCGGTCGTCGTCCCCGTGGATCACGTCGAACGCCGTTGGACCGAGGAGCACGCCGAGGACCATGAAGATCGACGCGCCGGTGACCGGAGTCGAGGTGAGACGCTTGCTGACGAGCGCATAGGCGACGACCGCCAGTGAGACGAGGATCAGCGCCACGTTGCGGGAAGCGTAGCCGCAGGCTTCATGCGATGGGTACGTTCCGCGAGTCCGCTGAACGTCGTCGGCGGGCAGCCGGGGGGCAAACATGGCACCATATGCGGCCGGTACTCGGCGAAACGAGGGGGAACGATGGCTCGAACCAAGCAGATCTCGGGCGAGGAGCTCCAGCAGCTCCTCGAGCTCATCGGCGGCGCGGACAGTGTCGAGCTGAAGCTGACGATCCCGCAGGACGCGCGCGCGTCCGCCGCGAGGGCGCTCGGCGTGGATCCGCTCGATGCGCAGCTGCGGCAGGTGTTCTTCTTCGACACCCCCGACCTGGCCCTGAACTCGGCCGGCGTGGTCGTGCGGGCACGTCGGCGTCAAGGCGAGCTGGGCGACACGGTCGTCAAGCTCCGTCCCGTCGTCCCGAGCGAGCTGCCCGACAAGATCCGCAGGGACCCGAGCTTCGGCGTGGAGGTCGACGCGATGCCCGGCGGCTACGTGTGCTCGGGGTCGTTCAAGGGCGCTGCAAGCAACCAGGACATCGCGGCCGCCGCCGCAGGCGAGCGGCCGGTCCGCAAGCTTTTCTCGAAGGAGCAACGCACCTTCTACGCGACCCACGCGCCCGAAGGGGTCGAGCTGGACGGCCTGTCGGTGCTCGGACCGATCCCGACCCTCCGCGTCAAGTGGAAGCCCGAAGGTACGAAGCGCAAGCTCGTCGGTGAGCTCTGGCTCTACCCGGACGGGTCGCAGATCGTCGAGCTGTCGACGAAGGCCCTGCCGTCCGAGGCCTTCCAGGCCGCGGTCGAGTCGAGGGCGTTCCTCGAGAAGAAGGGCCTCGACCTCGGAGGCGAACAGCAGACGAAGACGAAGACCGCGCTCGAGTTCTTCACGAGTGCGACGAAGGAACACCCGAAGCAGCAGAGGGAGGCAGCCGAATGAGCAGCATCGGGCCGGTGGAGTACATGATCGTGGCGTTCCCGGGCAACCGGTTCAAGGGAGAGATCGTGCCGGCGCTCGCTGAGCTGGTCGAGAACGGGACGATCCGGATCATCGACCTGGCGTTCGTCATGAAGGATCCGGACGGCGCCGTCATCACCGCGGAGATGGGCGACCTCGATTCGGAGGTATTCCAGGCGTTCGACGCTCTGACGCCCGAGACGCTGGGTCTGCTGAACGAGGAAGACCTGGCTGCGGCCGGGGAGGAACTCGAGCCGAACTCGTCGGCGGCGCTCCTGGTCTGGGAGGACGTGTGGGCGACGAAGCTCAGGGACGCGATCGTCAACGCGGGTGGCGAACTGCTCGATCTCGAGCGCCTCCCGTACGAGGTGGTCCAGGCGGCGGTCGAGTTCGCCAAGGAGAACGCCTAACCGAAAGGGGATCCGACGATGGGGAGACGACGAGGACCAGGGCTGGTCGGGATGGCAGCTCGAACGGCGGTCGTGGCGGGCACGGCGACGGCGGTCTCGGGGCGGGTTGCGCGCCGTCAACAGTCGAAGTACGCGGGCCAGGACGCCCAGTACACGCAGCAGCAGGCGGCCGCCGCCGAGCAGGGGGTGGAGCAGGTCGTCGATCCGGCCACGCAGATCCAGCAGCTCGCCCAGCTGAAGGATCAGGGGCTGCTCACGGAAGAGGAGTTCGCGGCGAAGAAGAAGCTGATCCTCGGGATCTGAGCGAACACCTTCTACGCGGACCGTTCGCGCTCCGTTCATAGAACGCAGGCGTCGACGGGTTCGCCAACCCTGCAGCAGGAGTCTACAGTTCCTCTCTTGAGGAACCCCTCTCGAACCGCCGAACGGCCCCAGAGGGCCACCCGGAGCCGCGCGAGGCTTCCGTTCGAGTTCGTCGAGTCGAAGCTCGCGAGACCCTTCACGCGGAAAGGGATCGTCCCGCGGCCGGCATTGGTCGAGCGGCTGAGGTCCTCGGTCGACACTCCGGTCGTGTCGTTCCTGGCGCCGCCCGGGTACGGGAAGACGACGGTCCTGTCCCAGTGGGCCGAGGCCGAGGAGCGACCCTTCGCCTGGGTCTCGCTGGATCGCAGGGACAACGATCCGGCCATCTTGTTGAGCTACGTCGCACTCGCCCTCGATCGCATCGAGCCGATCGGACCACGCGTGTACGAGGCCCTGGCCTCTCCCGGCGTCTCGATCGGATCGACCCTGGTGCCGCGGCTCGGCGCGGCCCTCGCCGCCGCGACCCAGCCGCTCGTCCTGGTCGTGGACGACGTCCATCTGCTCCACGATCGCGATGCTGCGGATGCCCTGACGACCCTCACCGAACACCTACCCGCGGGATCGCAGGTGGCCCTCGCGGGCCGTGACGCACCGGTGGTGCCGATCACCCGGCTGCGGGCCAGCGGCCGGGTCCTGGAGGTCGGGACGGACGATCTCGCGCTCGACGCGCACGAAGCCGCGTCGCTCATGCGTGGCGCCGGGGTGGCCGTTCCCCGGGAACAGCTGAGCGACCTGATCGATCGGACGGAGGGCTGGCCGGTCGGACTGTACCTGGCGGCCCTCTCGATCCAAGCCGGTAGCGACGAACCCCCGAGCATCGCTCCGTTCGCCGGCGCCGACCGATTCATGGCGGACTATCTGCGTAGTGAACTCCTGACGAAACTCTCCCGACGGACCGTCACGTTCCTGACCCGCACGTCGGTCCTGCACACGCTCAGCGGGCAGCTCTGCGATGCGGCACTGCAGCGCACGGGTTCGGCGAGGTCGTTGGAGTCGATCGCGCGGAAGAACCTCCTCCTGCTTCCGCTGGACCGGGAAGGGCATCGGTATCGCTACCATCACCTGTTCCGCGAGATGCTCCGGAACGAGCTCGAGCGACGCGAACCGGGGATCGCGTCCAAACTCCTGCGCCGCGCAGCGGACTGGTGCGAAGAGCACGGGCTGACCGAGGACGCGCTCGATTACGCGCAGGAGGCGGGCGACGCGGATCGAGCGGCCCGGCTCCTGCCCTCCGTCTTGCTGCCCGCACAGAATCATGGGCGTCTCTTCACCGTGCGGCAGTGGTTGGCTTGGTTCGACGAGCGCGATCTGATCGAGCCGTACCCGACGATCGCGGCCCTGGGGGCCGGCGTGTTGGCCCTCATGGGAGATGCGCCCGAGGCGGAGCGCTGGGTCGCCGCGGCAGAGCCCGACGACGGAGGGCCGGTGATCGTCGAGGGAGGGCCGATGCTCCCGGACGGCGTGACGCCATCCGTGGCGCTCCTGGCCATGGTGCGAGCGACGATGTACGCGCACGGAACGCAACGACTCGCGCTCGACGCGGAGTTGGCGCGGGCGCGGATCCCCGACGGGAGTCCCTGGAGGGCGGCCGCGCTCCTGGTGAGCGGGATCGGACATCTGATGACCGGAAACGACGACGCCGCGGACGCCGATCTCCTCGCCGCTGCCGAGGTCGGAGACGCTTCCGGCTCCGCCGATACCGTGGCGATCGCGCTCTGTGAGCGGGCAATCCTCGCCATGGCGCGGGAGCAGTGGTCCGCCGCGCAGTTGGACGCGGAGCGGGCGCGATCCACCGTCCGCCGGGCGAACCTTGAGGAGTACGTGACGAGTGCGCTCGTGCACGCCGTGACGGCTCGGATGGCGATCCATGAAGGCGACCCGGGAGCAGCTCACCGGAGCCTCGTTCGTGCGCAGCGCGCTCGCCTCCGGCTCACCTACGCCATCCCGTGGCTGGCCGTGCAGGTTCGCCTCGAGCTCGCGCGAGCCTATCGTTCCCTCGCGGACCCGGCCGGCGCCCGAACGATACTTCGGGAGGTGGACGAGATCTTCCGTCGGAGGCCCGACCTGGGCGTGCTCGGGGCGCAGCTCGCAGAGGTCCGAGGGCAGCTCGAACACGTGCCGGTCGGAGCGGCGGGCGTCTCGACACTGACCGCCGCCGAGCTCCGGCTGTTCCCGTACCTGTCCACGTACCTGACGTTCCCCGAGATCGGCGAGCGACTGTTCCTGTCGCGACACACCATCAAGACGCAGGCGATCTCGATCTACCGGAAGCTTGGGGTCTCCTCCCGCCGTGAGGCCATCGAGCGCGCTCGGGAGCTCGGCTTGATCGACGCCTAGCGCCGCTCGAGCCGTTTCATGCCGACCGGATGATGCCGCGCCGCGCGTCGTGGCGGATGGTGGGGTTCCGATCCTCAGGTCACCTCAGAGGGGGCGCATGTGGCCGGCCACGAGCGCACGCTTCGGTGCTTCGCGGTGAACGACGAGCGCTTCATCCGATCCGTGGTGTCCGGAAGCCCCGGCCCCGGGGAGGTCTCGGGATTCGGTCCGAAGACGCAGGCCTTCGTCCGTCTGGCGGCGCTCGTCGCGCTCGACGCCGCTCCCGCCACCTACCAGTGTGAGGTCGAGGCGGCCCTCGCCGCCGGTGCGACGGCCGACGAGATCGTGGGAACCCTGGTCGCCGTCGCTCCACTCATCGGAGTTGCCCGGGCCGTCTCCGCGGCCCCGAAGCTCGGGATCGCGATCGGCTACGACGTGGACGCCGCGCTCGAGAAGCTCGAGCACGACGCCCCGTCGTAGCGGTGGATCCGAACCAGATATCCGACGGAGGCGATCGCGGACCGGTCTTCCCGAAGTACGCGACGAGATCACCGCGGCCGCGAAGTCGCCCTCCTCGATGGTGCAGACTTGGGCGCCCGCCGTGCCTGGCGACCGGACGGGAATCATCCCGTCGGTGTGATGTTGCGCCACCCACCGGATGGAACCATGCCTCGAAGACGGGTCCGAGACGCACGTGCCCCGGGGGAGGCAGAGAGGGGGTGAGGTGAACCCGGAGTTCCTGTCTCGCCTCCAGTTCGCACTCACGGCGAGCTTCCATTTCATCTTCCCGCCCATCTCCATGGGCCTCGGGCTGATGTTGGTTTGGATGGCGTGGAAACACGTCCGAACCGGCGACCCCGTGTGGCGCCAGGCATCGGTCTTCTGGGTCAAGGTCTACGGGCTCGTGTTCGCCCTGGGCATCGCGACCGGCATCGTCCAGGAGTTCGCGTTCGGCATGAACTGGTCCCAGTACTCACGGTTCGTCGGCAACGTGTTCGGAAGCCTGCTCGCAGCGGAGGGGGTGTTCGCGTTCGCCCTGGAGGGTGGGTTCCTCGGGCTGATGCTGTTCGGCGGGGACCGGCTCGGGTCGCGGATGTGGCTGCTCGCGACGTCCCTCGTGGTGTTCGGCGCGCACTTCAGCGCCCTTTGGATCCTGATGGCGAACTCCTGGATGCAGACGCCCGAGGGATACACGACGCAGACGACGCGATGGGGGGAGCAGGCGTTCATGACCGACTTCCTCTCGGTCGTGTTCACACCGACGTTCCTCCCGCGGCTGTTCCACGTCTGGGTGGCGTCGTGGATGATCGGCGCGACCCTGGTCCTGTCGGTCAGCGCCTGGTACCAACTCAAACATCGCCACCTCGAGTTCGCGAAGCGGAACTTCTCCGCTGCGGTCAAGTTCTTCACGGTGCTCGCCGTCCTCCAGGTGTTCATCTTCGGCGCGCAGATGGCGATCGCGGTGACCAAGAACCAGGAGCCGAAGTTGGCGGCGATGGAAGGGAGCTGGACGCCGGAGTCATGTGCGCCCCTGTACCTGGTCGGGTGGGTGAACGAGAGCGCCCAGACCACCACGGGTCTCAAGATCCCGTGCCTGCTCAGTCTGTTGTCCTACGGCAAGTTCGACGCGACGGTGCCCGGACTGAGCGAGTTCCCCGAGAAGAACTGGGCGCCGGTGAACCTCACCTTCCAGGCGTACCACGCCATGATCGACCTCGGCTTCCTGTTCCCGATGATCGGCGTGGTCGCGTGGTTCGTGTGGTGGCGGCGGCGCCGTCGTGAGGAGCCGATGCCTCGGTGGCTCTTGTGGGTCTGCGTGTCCACCGTCTTCCTCGCGGAGATCGCGACGATCGCGGGGTGGTGGACCGGTGAGATCGGGCGACAACCGTGGATCGTCTGGAACGTCCTCCGAACCGAGGACGCCGTTTCGCCGACGCTCTCCACGGGAGAGGTCTTCATGTCGCTGGTCACGTTCGCCCTCCTGTACGCCCTGCTGCTCGTGCTGTTCCTGTTCCTGCTCGACCGCAAGATCAAGCACGGACCGGAGCCGCCGGAGGGGCCGGGGCCGACGGCACCCCTGCCGGATACGTTCCGCGAGCTGTTCCGCACCCGCGCGCAGGCTCGAGCCTCGGGGGATCTGGAGTTGAAGGTGGATGAGCATGTCGCTCGCTGATCTGTGGTTCGTACTCTTCGTCGCGATCATCGCGGCCTACCTCGTCCTGGACGGATTCGACCTCGGTGTCGGGATCCTCCATCCGTTCGCTGCCAGGAACGACGAGGAGCGACGGATCGTCCTCAACAGCATCGGTCCGATCTGGGACGGCAACGAGGTGTGGCTGGTGGTCGGTGGAGGTGTCCTGTTCGCGGCGTTCCCGGTCGTCTACGCGGCGCTGTTCTCGGGCTTCTACTGGGCGCTGATGTTGGTCCTGATGGGTCTGATCCTCCGCACGGTCGCGATCGAGTTCCGGAGCAAACGCGAGGGCGCCGGGTGGCGCCGCTTGTGGGACACCGTCTTCTCGGTCTCGTCGTTCGCGCTGGCCCTGCTCCTCGGGGTGGCGTTCGGCAACGTGATCAGCGGGGTGCCTCTGGGCAAGAACGGGAACGTGCACATCGGCAGCCTCCTCGACGTACTGCACCCATTCGCCGTGTTCCTGGGTCTGACGACCATCGCGATGTTGGCGATGCACGGCGCCCTCTATCTGGCCGTCAAGACCGAGGGGGACCTCCAAGCGCGCGTCCGGCGGTGGATCCCGTGGCTCATCGTCCTGTTCGCGGTGATGGCGGCGGGCTCCGCCGTGTGGATCGTCGTCGCCGACTACGGAGTGGTGGACACCTTCACCGAGGAAGTCTGGACCCTGGTGTTCCCGATCGCCGCACTCGTCGCGTTCATCACGATCGTCGTCATGCGTCGTGCAGGCAGGGCGGTCGCGGCGTTCTTCGCGAGCTGCGCGACGATCGCCACCTCCCTCGCCACGATCTCGGCCGGCTTGTACCCGAACATGTTGAAGTCGAGCACGGATCCGTCGTACAGCATGACCGTGACGAACGCCTCGGCGGCGCTCGGAGACGCTCACCGTGATGTTGGTGGTCGCGATCATCGGACTGCCGTTCGTCCTGCTGTACACGGCGGGTGTGCAGTACCTGTTCAGCGGGAAGGTCAAGCTCACGCCGAGCAGCTACTGACGGCGTGAGCGAGGGCGAGGAGGTCGTGCAGCCGCACCCGCCCTCGGGCGAACAGCACGTCATCAGCCACGAGGATCAGGTGGTCGTCGTGACGGAGGTCGGTGCGACGCTCCGGGCGTACTCGGCAGGGGAGCGCGGAGTCCTGGACGGCTTCTCGGTCGACGACCCCTCGTCGGCCGGACGCGGGCAGGTGCTGGCTCCGTGGCCGAACCGTCTCGACGGCGGGCGATACGAGTTCGACGGTCGTCAAGGGGTCGCCGCGATCGACGAGCCGGAGTTCGGGAACGCGATCCACGGGCTCGTGCGTTGGCTCCCCTGGCTGCTCGCTTCCAAGACCGACGAAGCGGTAACGCTGGAGTGCGTCGTACACCCCCAGCCGGCATACCCGTGGCGGCTCGAGCTCGGCCTCGAGTATCGGCTCGGGGCGGACGGGCTCGCGGTCGTCGCGCGCGCGACCAACCCCTCCGCCGACGCGGCCCCGTTCGGGATCGGGTTCCACCCCTACCTGACGATAGGGATCCCGGTCGACGACGTGCGACTCACGATCCCGGCCTCGCGCCGGCTGACCACGGACGATAGATCCCTTCCGGTCGGCGAGGAGGAGGTCGCCGAGACCGAGTTCGACTTCACCGTCGGTCGTCCGGTCGGCGCCGTGCGGCTCGATACCTGTTTCACGGGTCTGGCTCGCGGGTCGGATGGCCGGTCGCGCGCTCGGCTGGAGTCGAACGACGGCGAGTACGGCGTCGAGGTGTGGGCGGACGAGGCGTTCGGCTACCTCCAGGCCTACACGGGAGACACCCTCGAGCCGGCCTCAAGGCGCCGGCGAGCTGTCGCGATCGAACCGATGACGTGCCCGCCGAACGCGTTCGCGTCCGGCGTCGATGTGATCCGGCTGGGTCCCGCCGAAACGTGGTCGGGGGCGTGGGGGATCGCGTTGCGGCGAAGGTAGGGACCGGGCGATCAGACGGCGACGCACCCGATCGGGCCATGGAGCCGGTGGAGCCGGGTCCGATCGTCCCGGAAGCGCGCTGGCATATGGCCGGCGCCGTCCTGGCCGCGATGCTCTTGACGCTCTTGCTGCCGAGCGAGATTCGGCTCGGGCCGCGGTGGCTGCTCCCATCCTCGAGGGCGCCCTCCTCGTGGTGCTCATCGTCGGTGACCCGGGCAAAATCTCCAAGCGTTCATCGGTGCTCCGAGGATCGTCGATCGCCCTCGTGACCCTGTTGATCGCTCTATCCCTGTGGTCCACCGCCAGCCTCATCGAGGAGCTGATCGTCGGGGGCCCGCATACCACCGAGCCCGGGCCGTTGCTGGCGGCGGCCTCGATCGTGTGGGTCTCGCACATCATCGCGTTCGCTCTCCTCTACTGGAGCTCGACAGCGGGGGCGCCGCGGCGAGAGCGCACACGCTCCCCGATCATCCCGACATCGCGTTCCTCCAACAGCTGAACCCCGACACCGTCCCGGCGAACTGGCGCCCTCGTTTCGTCGACTACCTCCACTTTGGGTTCACGAACGCCATGGCGTTCAGCTCGACCGATGCCAGGCCGTTGGTGCCATGGGCCAAGTTCGCGATGACCGTACAAGCGGCCATCTCCCTGGCCGTCCCGGGTCTCGTGTTGGCGCGCGCCGCCATCGCGCTGACATGATGCTCCCCGGGGTGCCGGCTGGTACTTGCGCCGCTTGCCCGGACGCGAGCCGTCACCGCTTTCACCCTCGGGCGCGTTCCTCTAGTTTCACAGAGCGGAGACGTGCCACGAGTCCGCGATTTTCGATGAACGGATCATCGGCTTCTCTACTGACCCGTTGAGGGGCTTCGCTTCCGGCGAGTGGTAGCGACGTACTTCACAGACTCCATCGCGAGGAACGCGGTGACGACGGCGATGAGGATGGGTGCGGTCTGCAGCGCCCCTACCTGGGTCATGAACGCGGCAAGCAGCACCATCGCGAATGGCGCAGAGATCAGGGCTCCGGGAACCGCGACGAGCATGCACGAGAACGCCAGCCCCAGAGGCATGCCAGGGAACACCTGGTGCACGAGCACTCCAGTCGTCCCGCCGATGAACAGCGCTGGGAAGATCGGCCCACCCACGAACCCGCTCGCCTCACTGACGGCGAAGGTGAGGATCTTGGCGAGCACGAGGGCAGCCAGGAAGCCCGCGCCGAGTATCCCGCCAGTCTCCAGCACGACCTTGAGCTGGTCACTGCCCGTGAACATCGTCAGCGGCAGGATCACGCCGACGACGCCGAACACCAGGCCACCGATCAGTGGCCGAACGATGGCCGGCACCTTGAGCCGGCCGAACAGCCGTACCGCCAGCTTGATCACGGTGACCAGCAGCGTCACCACCACCGCCGCGAACAGACCCAGGCCGATACCGGCCAACAGCTGCCAGTCCTCGAACTTGTACGAGGGCACCCGATAGGCGTCAAGGAAGAAGGCGCCCGCGACGACGAAGTAGATCCCGAATGAGACGCTGGAGGAAACGATCATGGCGACGAGCGTCTTCGCCATGCGTTGTCCGCCCGGGCGGGCGATCTCCAAGATCAGCATGACCACGATCACCGTGCTGGAGAACAACCCACCGTAGGCGCCGGCGAACCCGGCCAGGGTGTTCACCTTCTCGTCCTCATCGTTGAGCCCTCGTCGCCGGGAGATCCACTCGGCGGCCCCGCCGCCCATGGACCCGAGCGCCTGCTCCGGTCCCAAGCTGGCGCCTCCGATCAACGACACGGCCGACACGGCCACGGTCCCCGGCACCGATCGGAGGTCAACATGTCCGAGCTCGAGGTCTTCGATCAGGCTCGGGAGCCTGGCGGGAAGGTGGGTCAACCGGCGCAGGAGGCCGACCACGACTCCCGCGCCCGCCGTGACACCCACCCACCACCACTGCCCGCCGAACCACCCCGGATCCGAAACCGTGTTCCAGTTGTCCCCGAACCCGATCAATCCCATGAACAGGAGGGCGACGCCCGCCCCGAAGACACCGAGCCCGAGCGCATACCCCATCAGCACCCAGAACTGTGGCGTCTGAGGGAACGGCGGTGCCGGCGCCGATCCTGACGTGGCGCTCATGAGGTGTGTTCCTTCTGCGACATGCCGATGTCGCTCATCGGAACCTACCCTTCCAGGCGGCGCTCGTTGTGGCGGCGGTCAGGTCGATCGTGTGAAGCTTCCCATCCACTCCCACCCGCCAACATGGATCGATGCGCTCATCTCTAGAGCACCTACAGACCAAGTGGGGTCACTGATCTCGCCCTTTCGAGAACGTTCCGGATCTGGAGCGTTGGGCCTGCACCCGACAGAGCCCGGACACCGTGCCGTTGAGGCCGTGGGTCAAACAGGATCGGGTACGCCGCAGCCTCTCCCTCGACGACCGCGCTCAGCAGGAGCAACGACATGGAGACGAGGCCTCCCACGAGGCCCCAGAGGTACACGGACTTCACGTCGGGCCCGTTGCACCAGGCCGGCACCGGCAACGGAGGCCCCGATAGCGGCGACGACCTGGGGCAGGAAGAGGGTCCCGTACTGCGTTGTGGAGAGGCCGAACTCGGCGGGATCGGTGAACACGGTGCTGGCGGCGGGGAACGTCACCAGCACGATGACCTGAGCGGCGCCGGCCACGTAGATAACGGTTCTCTCGGTGCGACTCGGCATCGGTTCGTGCGGCGCTCGCGCGCGGACCTACAGCCGCTCGAGCAGGTGGTCGCCAACGCGGATCGCGTTCGCCATGGCCGTGAGTGCCGGGTTCACCGCGCCGATGCTCGGGAAGAAGCTCGTGTCCACGACGTACAGGTTGTCGAGCTCGTGCGCCTTGCAGTTGACGTCGAGGACGGACGTTGCGGGGTCGGTCCCGAACCGGCAGGTCCCCGCCTGGTGCGCGCACCCCGCGACGGGGATCGTGGTCTTCAGGTAGGCGTTCCGCGGGATCAGGTGGTCGGGGTGCATCCCGAGGTGACCGAGCATCGACTTGAGCTTGTGATAGAGGCGCTTGCCCGACTCCTGGTTGTTCGCCGTGTAGGCGAGCCGGACGCTGCCGTCCTCGTCGAGTGTCACGCGGTTGTCGGGGGTCGGGAGGTCCTCCGTCGAGAGCCAGAAGTCGACCGCGTGCGTGGCCACATCGCGCAGCGCGAACGTCGGCGCGAGCTTGGTCTCGATCGGTTTCTCGCCCTTGTACATCTCCGCCTGCGACTTGCCGACCATCTGGATGTTGCCCATCGGGTACTCGAAGTCGTCGCTCCCGAAATAGAAGTCGTTGACCCCCAGCGTCTTCTGGAAGCGGGTGGGGTTCGGCTCTTTCGAAAGGGCGAGGACGGCCTGGCTGTAGTGGAACATGTAGTTGCGTCCCACCTGGTCCGAGCCGTTGGCCAGCCCGTTCGGGTGACGGTCGTTCGCCGATGCGAGCAGCAGCTTCGCGGAGTTCGCGGCGCCCCCCGACACGACGACGACGTTGCCCGAGAACGTCTCCTGCGAACCGTCGCGCTCGACCACCACCCCGTTCACGGACGTGCCGTCGGCGTTCGTGACCAGCTGTACAGCCTTCGCGTTGGTGAGGAGCGTCACGTTCGGCTGCTCGAGCGCGGGGCGCACGGCGATCGTCTCCGCATCGGATTTGGCATGGAGCGGGCACGGGAAGCCGTCGCAGGTGCCGCAGCGGACGCACACGCTGTACGGCGGGTTGCTCTCGTCGCGCAGGACCCCGCACGGCGCGTGGAAGGGATGGTGACCGGCGGCCGCGAGATCGTCGGACAGCTGCTGGATCCGTGGCTCGTGTGTCAGGGCCGGGAACGGGTACGGTGCGCTCGCGGGCGGATCGGTCGGGTCCTCGTCTCGGGCGCCGCGGACCTGGTACAGCTGCTCCGCCTGCGTGTAGTACGGCTCCATATCCGCGTAGTCGATCGGCCAGGCGGGCGAGATCCCGTCGTGATGCTTGAGCTCGCCGAAGTCCTTCTCTCGCAGGCGATAAAGCGCAGCCCCGTACAGCTTGGTTGCGCCGCCGACGAAGTAGTGGACCTGCGGCTGGAACGGTTTGCCTTTGTCGTCGTACCACTTGTCCGCGGAGATGTACCGCCCGTCGATGAAGACGTCGGCGGTGCTCCAGTTCTCGGGTTCGCGCGGGAGCCAGTCGCCGCGCTCGAGCAGGAGGATGCGCTTGCCCGAAGGCGCGAGGTGCCGGGCGAGCGTGCCGCCTCCGGCCCCGGTCCCGATGATGATCACGTCGTAGTCGCTCATGTGATCTCCGCCGTGAATTCAGCGAGGATGATCCGGCCCGCGGCCTCGATGAGAGCGAGATGCGAGAAGGCTTGCGGGAAGTTCCCGAGGTGGCGCCCAGTCTCGACGTCGTACTCCTCGGCGAACAGGCCGAGCGGTGATGCGATCCGGAGTAGGCGTTCCATGAGGTCTCGAGCCTGTTGCTCCTCCCGGACGGCCGCCAGTGCCGACACGAGCCAGAAGGAGCAGATCAGGAAGGTCCCCTCCTTGCCGGACAAGCCGTCGTCGGTCTCGTCCGTTCGGTAGCGCAGCACGTACCCGTTCTCCGTCAGCTGGTCGGCGATCGCGAGGACGCTCGAATGCATCCGTTCGTCCTCGCCCGGCAGGAACCCGAAGAGCGGCGCGAGCAGGGTGGACGCGTCGAGCGCCTGGGTCTCGTAGTGCTGGCGGAGCACACCCTCCTGGAGGCCGTTCGCGAGGATGTCGGCGTGGATCTCGTCGGCGGTTCCGCGCCACTCCGAGGCGTCGTCGGGGTTGCCGCGGATCTCGGCCAGCTTCGCCGCCCGGTCCATCGCGACCCAGCACATGAGCTTCGAGGACACGTAGTGCCTCGGTTTGCCGCGCGCCTCCCAGATCCCCTGGTCGGGCTCGCGCCACACGCGCGTCGCGCACTCGGCCTGCGACTGGACGATCGGCCACAGGCGTCTGGGGAGGCGCTGGCTCCGCCGCGTATGCAACAGGATCGAGTCCAGGACCGCCCCGTACACGTCATTCTGCCGCTGGTCGAACGCCCCGTTCCCGACGCGAACCGGCCGAGCCCCCGCATACCCGCTCAGCTCGTCCAGAGTCGACTCCCGGAGGTCGCGCCGGCCGTCGATGCCGTACATGATCTGGAGCGCACCGTCGTCGTTCGGCTCGAGGTCGGCGACGAACTGCATGAATTCGTCGGCCTCCCAATCCAGGTTCATGTAGTGCAGGGCCTGCAGCGTGAAGGTCGAATCGCGCATCCAGGTGTACCGGTAGTCCCAGTTCCGCTCGCCGCCGGGCGTCTCGGGCAACGACGTCGTGAGGGCCGCGACCGTCGCCCCCGTCGGCATGAAGGTGAGGCCCTTGATCGCGAGGGCCGATCGCTGGATCGGGTCCCGCCAGCGATGGTCGGGGAGTCGGGCACGCCCCAGCCACCCCCGCCAGAACCGGGTCGTGGCGGCGAGCCGCGCCTCCGCCTCGTCCACGTCGGCCGGCGAGACCAGATCGTGCGCCCACGACAACGAGCAGAAGGCCCGCTCGCCCGCGGCGATCACGTGCCGCGCTCTGGCACGCCCCCCCTCGATGCCGAGGGCCAGGTCGGTCGCGAGCCGGATCGTCGAGCCGGCTCCGCTCGCATCCGCCACGTGGCCGTCCCCGTCGACCAACGTCCATCCCGCGTCGGTGCGTCCATAGTCGAAGACCGGCTCGCAGACGAGGTCGATCTCCACCTCCCCCTCCAATCCGCAGATCGTCCGGACGAGGGTGTGATCGGCGTCGTCGTCGGCGGGGGGTCGAGTGTGCGGCGTCACCTGGTCGACGCCGGTGCGCGGGCCCATCGTCAGCGCGTCGCGGACCTCCACCCATCCCTTCGGCGTCTTCCACGTGGTCACCAGGACATTCGTCCCCGGGTCGTACGCACGCGCCGCGGGGACGTTGATCCCGAACGGGCCGAGGCGGAAGGTGCCCGCCTGGCGGTCGAGGAGCGTGCCGAATACGCTTGGGCTGTCGAAGCGAGGGACGCACAGCCAATCGATCGCGCCGTCCGGTGCGACGAGCGCGCCCGTGTGGCAATCGGAGAGGAAGGCATAGTCGGCGATCGGAGGGAACGGCGAGGGCATCGCGGCGCTCTGTCGAGGCGTTCCTGCCGTTCCTCCATCGTGTGTGTCGCCAGCGGTCATGTGATCCACGGTCCATGCCACTGGCCGAATCCGGCGACCAGATCGTCTCCGGCCTTGGGGCCCCACGATCCCTTCGCGTACGGATGCACGGGCGGCGGCGCGTCGACGAGCGGCTGCATGATCCGCCAGGTCTCCTCCACGCCGTCCTGTCGGGTGAACCGGGTGCTCTGGCCGACCATCGCGGCATGGAGGAGGACCTCGTACGGGGTCGGTCCCTCGCCGCCCTCCTCGGTGAACTCCATGTCGAGCGTGATCGACTCTGCCCTCTGCGCGTCGGCCCGGTGTGCGGCGAGCACGAGTTGCGCTCCCGTGGAGGGATCGAGCTTGATCACGAACTGGTCGGGGTCGGTATGCGGTCCGACCGCCGAGAAGCCGAGCCGAGGCGGGCGCTTGAAGACGAGCCGGACCTCCGTCTGCGTCGCCGGCAGGCTCTTCCCGGTGCGGATGAAGAACGGAACGCCGGACCAGCGCCAGTTGTCGATCTCGAGACGCACCGCGGCGTACGTTTCCGTGGTCGAGTCCGGGGCGACGCCGTCGATCGACAGGTAAGCGTCGTACTGGCCGCGGACGTAGTGGGCGGGATCTCCTTGCCCGACGGCCTTGAAGAGGGCGACGAGCCCGTCCTTCAGCGTCGCTGGGTCCCCACCCGCCGGGGGCTCCATCCCCGTGGCGCCGACCACCTGCATGAGGTGATTCACGACGACGTCGCGGAGGGCGCCCACCGGATCGTAGAAGTGCCCGCGATCCTCAACGCCGAAGTCCTCGGCCATCGTGATCTCGACGCACTCGACGTAGTTCCGATTCCAGACGGGCTCGAGCATCGTGTTCGCGAACCGCAGGAACAGGATCTCCTCGAGACCCATCTTCCCCAGGAAGTGGTCGATCCGATAGAGCTGGGACTCGTCGACGTACTGGTGGAGTTCCTCGGCGAGCGCGCGCGCAGACTCGAGGTCGTGGCCGAAGGGCTTCTCAACGACCACGCGGGCCGTGCCCGTCAGGCCCGCCTCGGCGAGCCCCTTCACCACGGTCCCGAACAGGAACGGGGGGATCTCGAGGTAGAACACCGGCGTGCGCGCCCCCCCGATCGCCTCCGCCACCTTCTTGTAGGTCTCGGCATCACCGAAGTCCCCGGCGACGTACGAGAGCCGGGCCTTGAACCGGTCGAACACCTTCGGGTCGAGCTGTTCCCCGGTGCCCTCGATCGACTCACGCGCTCGGTCGACGAGTTGGTCCGGCGTCCAGTCATCGACCGCCACACCCACGATGGGGCAGTCGAGCAGCCCGCGGCGCTCGAGCCGATAGAGCGAGCGGAAGGTCATCACCTTCGCGAGGTCGCCGGTGATGCCGAACACGACGAGCACGTCGGCGGGCTTGCCCTCGTCCCTTGTCCGAGCTCTTCCTGCCATGGTCCGTCCCTCCTCGGGTCACCTTCGCGTTGTCGTTGTTCCAGAGCGGTTGCTGCCGGTCTGCGTTCTCGATCGAGCCTTGACGTCGACCCGCCCTCGCCCGAATGCATCCATCCGACCCCATCGTCCTCGGATGTCGAGCAGCTCGAGGCGTCCGATGCTCCTCGGGAGCGCGGGGTCGACGATCAGGTGCCCGCCGACCGGCTCCAGGCCGAGCATTGTTCGAAGGAAGAGCAGAGGCGCTCCGGTCGACCACGCCTGCGGGCTGCACGCCGTCGGGTACTGCACCGGATACTTCGTGAGTGCGCGCTCGTAGCCGCCGAAGGTCTCGGGCAGCGGGCCATCGAAGAACTCGGCGGCGTCGAGGAGCCCCTCGGCGATCGGTGGTCCACGCTCCGTGCGGTTGGATCCGAACCGTGAACGTCAGGCCGCGCTCGTCGAGCTGGGCCTTGGACGACGCGGAGATGATCGTCTCCCGCCGGAACTCCTCTCGCTCGTAGCCGAGGAGGAGGCGTCCCTTCTCGATCCGGGTGTAGTACTTCCCCTTCTTCTCCAGCGCGTCCTTGACCTCGAACAGGTCGGCGAAGTCGCTCGCCGCCTCGATGCGGACGGTGAGTTCCACGGGGTTCGCGTCATGGTTCAAGATCGCGAGCTCCTCGTGGAAGCCGTCACCGACGGCTCGCCGCCGGATCACGGAGAGCTGCGCATCGATGTACACGGTTCCCGTGCCCGGCACCAGGAAGAACTGCGTCTCGAAATACTGCAGGTCGTCCGTGGAGAGTGCGGTCAGCCGTTGGTCGTTCACGGTGAGGACCCACTTCGACAGGAACCGCGTGTCGCACGAGAACAGTCCCGTCGGGTCCGTCGGCGACGCCTCGATGTCCCCGCGTTCGTTGCTGACGACGAAGTGTTGCCGTCGAGGATCTTGACGACGTTGCCGCTCATGACCCGGTCCGGCCGCGATCGGAACCCGCGTCGACGTTCGAGCTGGAGGGCCCCGGGAAGAGGCGCTGGAACCGAACGAGGAGCGTCTTGTCACCCTGCGCTTCGACGACGCCACGAAGCATCACGGTCATCGGATCGATGCGGCCGGCCGCGATCCCGCCGAAGAGCTTCCGGTCCATCCGAACGACGCAGTCGGCCTTCGCGTTGCGATCGGAGACACGAAGCGCACCTCGCCTGACGGCCACGAGCCAGGTGTGTTCGGTGCCACCCGCGTGCTCGAGATCGAAGCGCAGCGTCCCAGTGATCGTTGCCAGCAGCGGCTGTCGCTCGGCCAGTCCGTCGAAGAACCCGGCGACCGGTTCCGTCACTCGATCCCCCTCTGCTCAGATGCTCGGCGGCCGGGTCCGCTGAGGCTATCGAACGCTTCCGGGGCGGTCGGTCCATCACCCCGACAGCATGAAAACGCCCCACCCACGCGTCGCTTGGTCGCCCGCGAGCATCCGGACGATCCGGGGCGTTCATCCCGTTCGGGCGATGCGTGGAAGAGGCGCGAGGGGTTCGATGTGAGGACACGCATGCTCGGCTCTCGATCCCCTCACGGCAGCGGACCGGGTGGTCCGGGCCAACCGGAGTGGGAGAGACGATGCCCGATCGGCCTCGCGTCGTCGTCCTGGGCGGCGGGTTCGCAGGTCTGGGCGCTGCCAGGGGGCTGAAGGAAGCGAAGGCAGACGTCCTGTTGGTCGACAAGCACGACTACCACACGTTCCAGCCGCTCCTGTACCAGGTCGCCACCGATCTCCTGGAGACGCCGACCGTCGGTCATCCGCTCCGCGACCTGTTCCATGACCACCCGAACCTCTCCGTGAAACAGGCCACAGTAACGGGCGTCGACCTCGCGAAGCGACGGGTGTCGTTCGCAGAGATGGGGCCTCGCCCCTACGACTACCTGGTGCTCGGACTCGGCGCGACCGTCAACTTCTTCGGGGTTGCGGGGGCGGAGAAGCATGCCTTCCCCATGTACACGCTCCCCGACGCCGTCCGCCTGAAGGAGCACGTGCTCGAGCGTTGGGAGGCCGCCGACAAAGATGCGGCACTCATCGACGACGGCGCTCTCAACGTGGTGATCGTCGGTGCCGGTCCGACGGGCGTGGAGAGCGCCGGCGCGCTCGCCGAGCTCTACCGGGCGAACTTCTCGAAGGACTACCCGGACATCCCCCAGGACAAGGCCCGGATCATCGTCGTCGAGGCCGGCGACGCGGTCCTGTCCATGTTCAAGAAGTCGCTGCAGACGTACGCGAGGAAGGCGCTCGAGAAGCGGACCGTGGAGATCAAGCTCGGCGAGGTGGTCTCGAGCATCGAGCCGACGCGGGTCCGGTTGAAGTCGGGCACGGTGCTCAACGCGCACACGCTGATCTGGGGCGCCGGGCTCCAGGCGAACCCGCTCGTCTCCGGCCTGGGACTCGAGCTCCAGCACGGCAACCGAGTGGCCGTCGGTCCGGACCTCACCCTGCCCGGGCACCCAGAGGTCTTCGGGGTCGGTGATATCGCGTGGATCACGGACACGAAGACCAAGACGGTCTTGCCGCAGCTCGGATCCGTCGCCCTGCAGGCGGGTGAGTATGCCGGGACGACCATCGCACGGGCGCTGCGCAAGAAGGAGCTCGAGCCGTTCGAGTACCACGACAAGGGGACGATGGCCACGATCGGGCGCAAGGCCGCGGTGGTGCAGTTCCACAGCGGCAAGACGCTTCGGGGGACGACGGCCTGGCTCGCGTGGGGCGCGGTCCATCTCGCGCTCCTGTCGACCGGAGAGGACCGCGGTCGGGCGATCGTCGACTGGACGTGGGCGGGCTTCACGCACGAACGGGCGGGCCGGATCGTGGTGGATGAGACGGAGCGGTAGCTCGACCGAACCGCGTGTCGTGATGGAGCACCCACGGGCCCGCAGCATCCAGTATGCGGCGACGGCCCTCGCCGTATCGGCGGCCGGGTGCTGGATCGCGTTCGCGCTGCTCCTGGCCGCCGTCGTCGGCCGCGTCTTCATCGGGAAGGAAGCGTTGAACGCGGTCGATGGCCTGCTGCTCGTGATGTGCGCCCTGATCCTCGTCCGAGGCGCGCTGCTCTGGTGCAACGAGATCGTGCTCCAGCGGGCCGCCAACGGGGTGAAGACGGACCTCCGAGCGCGGCTGGCCGCGAAGCTCGTGGCACTTGGTCCCACGTACACGCGGGGGGAGCGGATCGGGGAGCTCGTGTACGTCGCGGGCGAGGGCATCGAGTCGGTCGACGCCTACATCACCCGGTACGTCCCGTCCCGGCAGCTCGCCGTGATCGTCCCGATCCTGGTCGCGGCGGTCGTCTTCGTCCTGGATCCCTGGACGGTCCCGATCCTGCTCCTCGCCGGTCCCGCCTTGGTCGTGCTGCTCGCCCTGATCGGTCGTCGCATCCGCGCCTTGACCGAGCGTCGCGAGCACGAGCTCGCGTGGATGAACGCGCAGTTCCTCGACGTCCTCCGGGGGTTGCCTACGTTGAAGATGTTCGGACGGAGCGCAGAGCAGGCGGAGACGATCGAGACCGTGAGCGAGCGGGCAGGATCCACCACGATGGACGTCCTTCGAACCGCCTTCCAGACGACCCTCGTCCTCGAGTGGGGTGCGACCGCCGCCACCGCGCTCGTGGCGATCGAAGCGAGCGTTCGGCTGATGGCCGGGGGCCTCGCGTTCGAGCGAGCGCTGGCGGTGCTCCTCCTCGCGCCCGAGTTCTTCGTCCCGCTCCGGCGGCTCTCGGCCGAGTACCACGTGGGGCGCTCGGGCGCGGCGGCCTCCGAGCGGGTACGCGCGATCCTCGACGAGTCGGTCCGGATCCCGAGACCGACCGGCGTCGCACCGGGCCCCCTGCCGTCGCGCTTCGATCTGCGCCTGGAAGATGTCGAGGTCGTCTACGACGGCAGGACCCGAGCGGCGCTCTCGGGCTGTTCGTTCGAGATCCCGCATGGCCGGACGGTCGCCCTCGTGGGCGCGAGCGGAGCCGGCAAGACGACGGTGGCGAACGTGCTCCTGCGCTTCGTCGAGCCGGATCGGGGTCGGGTGACGGTGCACGGCATGCCCTTGTCCGCGATCGACCCGGTCAGGTGGCGCACGCTGGTCGCGTGGGTCCCGCAGCTCCCATCGCTGTTCAACGGCACGGTCGCCGAGAACCTGCGACTCGCGAGGCCCGACGCGTCGCAGGAGGAGCTCGCCGCCGCAGCGATCGCGGCGAACGCGCACGGCTTCGTGGAGGACCTGCCCGACGGGTACGCCACACCGATCGGCGAAGGAGGCGCGCGCCTCAGTGGTGGAGAGCGTCAGCGCTTGGCGCTCGCGCGAGCGTTCCTCAAGGACGCCCCGTTCGTGATCCTCGATGAGCCCACCTCGCACCTGGACGACGAGAGCGAGGCGTTGGTGCTCGGCGCGATCTCCCGCCTGGTTCAGGGACGAACCGTCCTAACGATCGCGCACCGGCCCGAGCCGATCGCCGGCGCCGACGTCGTCGTCGTGATGCGGGCCGGCCGGGCGGAGGTCCTCGACGCTCCCGACCGGTCGAGCGCCCGAACCGAGGGGATCGCGCAAGCAGGCTTGGGGAGCCGATGAGGCGCCCTCCGTCTCCGCTTCGCCGCGTGCTGGCATTCGCCGCCCCCGTCCGAGGGTGGATGGCCTTGGCGACCCTGACGAGCTTCGCGGCACTCGCGGCGAACGTGGCGCTGATGACCGCCGCGCCGTACCTGATCTCGAAGGCGACGCTGGTGACGGGGTTCGCGGCCTTGGCCCTGGCGGTCACGGCGGTCCGTGGCTTCGCCATCGCGAGGGCGGCGCTGCGCTACTCCGAACGGTACGTCGTCCATTTCGCCGCCCTCCGGATCCTCACGCAGATCCGCGTCCGGCTCTATCGAGCGATCGAGCCGCTCGCTCCCGGCGGGCTCCGGGCGTTCCGGAGCGGCGATCTGCTGGCGCGGACGGTCGGCGATGTCGACACGCTGGACGCGTTCTTCGTTCGAGGGGTCGTGCCGCTCGGGGCGGCGATCCTGGTGGCCGCACTCGCCTGCGGCATCCTGGCTCTGTTCGCCCCGGTGCTCGCGCTCGTCTTGCTCGTCGCACTCTCGCTGGGGGGGATCGCCCTCCCCCTCGCCGTGCGTCACCTCGCGCATCGTCCGGCCGAACGCATGGTTCGATCTCGGGCGGATCTGTACGCTCGGTTCGCCGACGACCTCTCAGGTCTGGCCGACCTGCTGGTGTTCGGCCGCGACGGGAGGCTGGCGGGGGATCTGGTCGCGCGCTCGAACGCGATGGGGCGGGAGCAGCGAACCCTCGCGTTCATCCGGGGCGGGAGCGCCGCGGCCGGAACCGTCCTGGCCGGCGCTGCGGGCCTGGCCGTCCTCGCGCTCGCGATCCCGTGGGTAGGGAGGGCGGACCTCGAGGGCGTGTTCCTAGCCTCGCTTCCTCTCGTCGTCTTCGCGGCCTACGAGGCGGTCCAACCGCTCGGCGACGCGTTCCGAGAGGTGGAGGCGAGCCGCGCGGCGGCGGTTCGAACCTTCGAGATCGTGGACGCCCCGGCGACGGTGGCCGAGCCGTCGCATCCGCTCGCGCCCCCCGTGCACCCGAGATTGGAGTTCCGGAACGTCCGCTTCCGGTACGAGGAGGGATCGCCGCTCGTCCTCGACGATCTGAGCTTCTCCGTTCGCCCGGGCGAACGCCTCGGGATCGCCGGGCCGAGCGGCGCGGGGAAGACCACGCTCGTCGGCTTGCTCCTGCGGTTCTGGGACGTCGGGTCGGGAGGCATCCTGCTCGACGGCCTCGACGTCCGGAGCTTCCTGGCGGACGACGTCCGCTCGCTCGTCGGCGTGGTACCCCAACAGATCTACCTGTTCAACGGCACGCTGCGTGACAACCTCCTGTTGGCGGACGGCGAGGCGGACGACGACCGGATCGCCGAGGCCTGTGACCGCGCGCGGCTCGGCGGGTTCCTGCGCTCGCTGCCCGCCGGGCTGAAGACGTTCGTCGGGGACGACGGTCTCAAGCTGAGCGGTGGCGAGCGGCAACGGGTCGCCATCGCCCGGGCCTTCCTCAAGGACGCGCCGATCCTGATCCTCGACGAGGCGACGGCGAACCTGGACCTGGCCACCGAGTCCGAGGTCCTCGAGAACCTCCTCGAGTTCGCGAGCCAGAAGACGATGCTCGTCATCTCGCACCGCCGCGCCCCGCTGGGCCTCGCCGACCGGGTGATCACGCTGCCTGCTCCCGTCCGCCGGCGTGCGGAACGCGCCCCCGTCACCCGAGCGAGGTCATAGCTCCAGGCACCGGCCGACGCCTCGAGGTCCCGCTCGCGGCACCCGGCTAGGATTCGCCGGATAAGCGGAGACCCGACGAGCCCCTTCCGGACGAGCGCACGGTCATCGAGCGGTTCGGAAGGTAGACGATCGAAGGAGGACGGATGACGAAGGGGATCCTCGAGCGGCTGGCCGAGGGGCCGGTGCTGGGAGACGGTGGCTACCTGCTCGAGCTCGAGAAGCGCGGCTACGTGCAGGCGGGGCCCTTCACACCGGAGGTGGTGCTCGAGCACCCGGACGCGCTCGCGCAGCTCCACCGGGAGTTCCTCCGCGCCGGCGCCGAGGTGCTCCAGACCATGACCTTCTACGCGAGCGACGACAAGCTCGCCACGGTCGGGCTCCAGGGCAGGGTCGACGAGATCAACGAGAACGCGGTGCGGGTCGCCCGCGAGGTCGCGTCCGAAGGTGATGCGCTCGTCGGCGGGAACCTGTCGCTCACGTGGGCGTACCTGCCCGAGGATCCGTCGAGCCCGGATCACGTCCGAGCGCTGTTCGACCGGCAGCTGCAGGACCAGCTCGACGCGGGGCCGCCCGACTTCTGGATCGGCGAGACGTTCAGCTACCTGGGCGAGGCGGAGCTGTTCGTCGAGCGCGCGAAGGCGACCGGCCTGCCCGTCATGGTGACGATGTCCTTCGAGCAGCCGGAACCGCGTGCGTACGAGGGGGACACGCCGGGCGACTGCGCCCGCAGGCTCCGGGACGCGGGCGCCGACATCGTGGGCGTGAACTGCCTGAACGGCCCCGAGCAGCAGCTGCCGATCGCGCTCGAGATGCGCGAGGCGGCCGGCGGGTTCGTCGCGACGCAGCCCGTCGCCTACCGGACGACCGCCGAGGCTCCCGACTTCACTGCGTCGCCGAGCTTCCCGTACGAGCTCGATCCGATGCAGCTGACCCGGCACGACATGGGGAGCTTCGCGGGTGAGGCCGCGGCGGGGGGTATCGGGTACATCGGTTCGTGCTGCGGGAGCGTGCAATCGCACGTCCGGGCGATGGCCAAGGTGCTCGGGAAGCTCCCGGAGGCCGAACGCGAGTGGAAGAGCCCATCGGGCCGGCCGATGAGCGGGTACGAGTACCACGCGCACACCGAGACCGAGGTGTGACCCCCGAGGCGTGTCCTCCGGGTGGGGGATCGCGGCGTCCTACGACTTGCGTACGTAGACGGCACCATCTGCCCACCTAGCGTGACAGCATGCGCCGTTCCCTCGTGCTCGCCTCCGTCCTGTGCGCCGCCGTGCTGACGCCGCTGTCGTCCGCGTCGGCGGGGCAGCCGTCCGCCGGCGTGACGAACCACGTCCTGACCGTCACCGGGACCGATCAAGGTGAGACGACGTCCATCGGCTGTGCGGGCAGCGAGGTCACCGTCGACGGGGCTGCTCCCTCGGGCGGGCCGGAGGCGTGCTCGAACCTGCGCGAGATCCGGGTGAACGCGGGCGGTGGGGACGACCGCGTCAGCCTCGCCGAGGTAGCGCGATCCACGTTCTCGAACCTCGTGTCGATCTCCGTATCCGGCGACGACGGCGACGACACCTTGATCGGCTCGGACTTCGCGGACGTGCTCTCGGGCGGCGGCGGGGCTGACGAGCTGCGCGGTGGTTCCGGCGCCGACCGGCTGATTCCAGGTCCCGGGTACAACCAGGTCGAGGGCGGGGACGGTCGCGACCGTGCCACGTTCTCCGGAGGGGGGAGCTGGTTCATGATCGACGGGCTGATCGGTCGCCGGAGCCCCGTCGCCGAGGAGTCCTCGGTCCGATCCGTCGAGGAGGTCGAGGTAGTTGGCGGCCCGGGCGCGGACCTGTTGTCCGGGGGCTCCTTCCCGGGTGTGCTGATCCTCCGGGGCCTCGGGGGCAACGACCTACTCAACTCGGGTCCGAGGGACGACGTCGTGGAGGGTGGACGTGGCGACGATTGGCTGGATGCGAACGCGGGGAACGACGACATGGCCGGGGGTCCGGGCGACGATGTCATGCGAGGCGACGAGGGCAACGACGTCATGAACGGCGGCCCGGGCAACGATGTGTGCCTCAGCGGCCCGGGCGGCGACCGGGCCATCTCCTGCTAGCCCGAACCGGCTACGCGAGCTCGACGCGCACCGGCATGTGCTTGATGCCGTTCACGAAGTTCGAGCGCATCCGCACCACGGGGCCGGTGAGCTCGATCGACCGGAGGCGGGGGAGCAGCTCCTGGAGCAGGATCTTGGTCTCGAGCTTGGCGAGGTGCGCGCCGAGGCAGAAATGCGGTCCGCCCGGGCCGAACGTGACGTGCTCGCCGGCGCCCGCGCGGGTCACGTCGAACCGGTAGGGCTCGTCGAACTTCTCCTCGTCGCGGTTCGCGCTGATGTACCAGGTCACCACCTTGTCGCCCTCGCGGATCACCTGGCCACGGAGCTCCGTGTCCCGCGCCGCGGTCCGCCGGAAGTGCAGGACGGGCGTCGCCCACCGCAGGATCTCGTCGACCGCCGGCCCGATCAGTGACGGATCGTCCTGCAGCATCCGCATCTGCTCGGGGTGCTCCATGAGGGCGAGCAGCCCGTGGCTGATCGTGTGCCGCGTCGTCTCGTTCCCGGCGATCATCAGCAGGCCGAAGTAGTTGTCGAACTCGCGCTCAGACAGGACCCCTTCGCGTTGCGCGACGGTGAGCGCGGTGATCGCGTCGTCCTGCGGCTCCTCGAGCCGGAGATCGCGCTGCCGGTGGGCGTACTCGAACATCTCGAGCGCGATCGGGGAGCGGAACGGGAGGGTGCGGTACTCCTCCGTGTCGACCTGATCGACGACCGCGTGCGTGAACTCCGGATCCTGGTTCCCGATCATCGCGTCACCCCAGCGGATCAACATCGGCGCATCCTCCTGCGGGACGGTGAAGATCGCGCACAGGAACCGGATCGGGAGCTCGCGCGAGATCTCGGGGACGAGGTCGAATTCCTCCCGCTCGAGCGCCCGGTCGAGCACCCGTCGAGCGACGTCGCGGATGAAGTCCTCGTACGCGCCGACGCCCCGGGCGGAGAACCGCTTGTTGCAGATGTTGCGGAGCTCGCGATGCCGAGGCGGGTCCGTCTCGAGCATCGACTTGCGGATCCGTAGCTGTTCCTCGTCGAGCTCTTCGAGCGCGACCGCTCCCTTCTCGGACGAGAAGGTCTCCCAGTCCATGTGGACCTGGACGAGGTCGTCGTAGCGCGTCACCGCCCAGAAGCCGTGGTTCGGAGCGGGTTCGGGATGCCAGGCGACGGGGGCGGTGTGCCGGAGCTCGTCGAACCATTCGAACGGGATCCGGTCGACGTAGCTGTCCGGGTTCGCCAGGTCCATCCGGGACACGTCGATCTGGGTGGCGACGCTCATCGATCGGGTCCGATCCGGGAGCCCGCCATCAGAAGTACGGGAGGTAGTAGTCGATCTCCCACGGGGTGACCTCGGTCGTGGCAGGGTCCGTGACGGTCTTCGCGTACCGCTCCCATTCCGCCCGCTTCAGTTTGACGAACGACTCGATGACCCAGGGCCCGAACGCGGCCGCGAACTCCTCGTCGGCCTCGAGCGCGATCAGCGCCGCCTCCAGGGTCGGCGGCACGCGCCGCTCGGTGTTCGGTGGCTCGCCGGGGACCTGCGGTTCGGGCACCGACATCGAGTGCTCCACCCCGAACCTGGCCGCGTGCAGGACGGCCGCCGCCATCAGGTACGGGTTCGCCGCGCCGTCCGCCATGCGATGCTCGAGCCGCGTCCCCTCGCCGCGCGCGGGCGGGACGCGGATGCAGACCGTACGGTCGTCGTGACCCCAGTTCGCCCAGTAGCCGTTCAGCATGTCCGGTTGCAGGCGCTTGTACGCGTTCGTGTGCGGGGCGGCGATCGCCCCGATCGCCTCGTGATGCGCGAGCAGCCCGGCGATGCACTCCCTCGCGATCGGCGCCAGCCCATCGGACGCGTGCGGCTCGTGGAACGCGTTCGAGCCGTCGGGGCGCCGGAACGAGAAGTTGATGTGCAGGCCGCTGCCGCCCCGGTCGTTGAACGGACGGCCCAGGAACGTCGCGAGCTTCTTGTGCTTGGTGGCCGTCTCCTTGATGAGCAGGCGGAACAGGAAACATTCGTCGGCGGCCGCCATCGCCTCCTTGTACTTCACGTTCACCTCGTAGGCAGACTCGTCGAACTCGCTGTTCCAGCCCTCGACCGGGAACCCGCATCGCAGCAGCGAGCTCACCATCTCGTCGACGACGCCGTCGGGATCGACGGCCATGCCGGTCCCGTACACCCGATGCGAGGGGAGCCGGACGGGCACCCACCCGTCGTCGCCGGGTTCGCACAGGTAGAACTCGGACTCGAACGCCATCATCGGCTCGAGGCCCATCGCTCTCCAGGGTTCGATGGCCGAACGCAGCACCTGGCGCGGGTCGACCTCCAGCGGTTCGCCGTCCTGATGGATGTCCGCGATCCCGATGACCGTGTCCGGTTCCCATCCCGGGCGGAGCGTGTCTCGATCGAGGTGCGCCTCGATGTCGGGCAGGCCGACGTCGAACTGCTGGCGCGACACGTCGAGGATCTCTCGGTCGGTGGTCAGGGGGTAGACGCCGATGCAGAACGCTGCGTGCCCCGCGTCGGCGACCTCGCCGAACAGGTACTTGCCGCGCTCGACGCCCAACAGGTCCGGATACAGGAGCCGGAGCCGCTTGCCCTTGATGTCCATCGTCGCTCCTCGGGTCCGGCCGACGTCGGGCCGGTCCCGAGCGCGAGGATAGCCCACGCGGTGGCCCGGGGGTCGTCCACGGGATAGGGTGCCCGGCTCGTGGACGACGACCTCGCCATCGAGACCGACCGCCTCCGCCTGCGGCGCTACCGACCGGAGGACGTCGACGAGCTCTCGGCGATGTTCGCCGACGCCGAGCACATGCGGTTCTATCCCACGACGTTCACGCGCGAGCAGACACAGGGATGGGTGGCGGAGCAGCTCGGGCGGTACGAACGCGACGGGTTCGGACTGCTGGTCGCCGAGGACAAGACGACCGGCGCGGTGGTCGGCACGTTCGGGCGCGCCATCCGCGTGGTGGAGGACCACCGAGAGGTGGAGATCGGCTGGCACGTCCGCCCGGGGTGGAAGGGTGTGGGGATCGCGCCCGAGGCGGCCGCCGCGGTGCGCGACTGGGCCTTCGAGCACCTGCCGGTCGACCACGTGATCTCGCTCGTGCGTCCGGAGAACCGGCCGTCCGTCCGGGTCGCCGAGAAGATCGGGATGCGCGTCGACCGGGAGGTCGAGTACCACGGCCTTCCGCACCTCGTGTACCGGATCGACCGGGAACGGTGGCCGGCTGAACCTCGGATAGGCTCCGGAGCATGCGTGCGCTGATCATCAAGCCGCACCGGCTCGAGGATCCCGGGACCGTGGACGAGCGCCTGCGCGAGCGCGGTGTGGAGCTCGTCGAGCACGTCCCGAGCGAGGATCCGGCGATCCCGCCGCTCGATGGGTTCGACCTGCTCCTGTGTTTCGGCGCGCCGTGGTCGGTCTACGGCCCGGAGGTCCGGTCGTGGATCGGCACGCTCCTCCAGCGCCTCCGGGACTCCGCCGAACGCGATCTGCCGTACCTCGGCATCTGCTTCGGGGCGCAGGCGCACGCGAAGGCCCTCGGCGGTGACGTCTTCAAGGCGAAGCGATGGGAGCTCGGGCTCGGGACGGTGGACGTCCTCGACGGCGGTCCCGTGGAGCGCGGGCCCTGGATGATGTGGCACTCCGACGCCTTCCGGCCGCCAGATGGAGCGCGGGTCCTCGCGACGAGCGCCTCGGGGCCGCAGGCCTACGCCTTCGGCCGGAGCCTCGTGGTGCAGTTCCATCCGGAGGTGACCCCGAGGATCTTCGGCGAGTGGTGCCGGATCGACGACTCCGACTTCGAGCGGTTCGGCGTCGATCGGGAAACGGTCCGCGCGGAGCTCGACCTGCGGGCCGAGGACCTTCGCGCCCGGTCGCGCCGGCTCGTGGACGCGTTCCTCGACGGCGCGACCTGAGACGCCGACCGGTCGGGTCTTCCGGCGCGCGCTCAGTCCCGCTTCGGGGGACGGATCCCGCGGAACTCCCAGTCCCCGCCGAGCGCGGTCGAGGTCACCTCTTCGGACGCGCTCGGCTGTGCCCCGACGTCGTCGCGGATCGGCGTGTCGCCCTCGACGATCGTGTTGCGGAGGAGGCCGAGGCCTTCGACCTCGACGTCGACCACGTCGCCCAGCTCCACCGGCCTGGAGTTCGCCGGCGTTCCCGACAGGATCACGTCCCCGGGTACGAGCGTGATCGTCCGGGCGATGTCCGCCACGAGGTAGTGCATGTTCCACTGCATCTCGTCGGTCGACCCCTCCTGGCGTACCTCGCCGTTCACGAGCGTCCGGATCCGCTTCCCGCGGAAGTCCCAGTCGTCCACGAGGCCGGGGCCGAGCGGGCACAGCGTGTCCGAGCCCTTCACGCGGAGCATCGAACCCGCGTCGGTGTCGCGGAAGTCGTGGAGGCCGTAGTCGTTCGCGATCGTGTAGCCGGCGATGTAGTCGGAGGCCTCGTCGGGCGAGATATGCCTGCATCCGCGTCCGATCACGATCGCGATCTCGCCCTCGTAGTTCAGGTATCGGCACCTCGGCGGGCGCACGACGTCGCCGCCGTGTGCGTTCAGCGCGGTGACCGGCTTGTGGAAATACGTCGGCGCGGCGGGGAGGTTCGCGAGGAACTCCTTGACCCGGCTCTCGTAGTTCAGGTGGATGCAGACGATCTTCGTCGGCTCGACCGGCGAGAGATGTTGCGCGGCGTCGGCCGGGACACGGCGCCCGTCGGGCGCGACCAGCTCGTCGCCCTCGCGGGTCACCCTGGTCGGCCGGCCGTCGAGCAGGATCCGCCGCGTCTCCACGAGCGCAGTATGTCGTGGCCCGGCGGGACCGGCACCGGACCCCTCATCCGAGGTCTGGCATCGGCCGCTCGAACCATGCGACGTCCCAATACCGGCCGAACTTCCGCCCCTGCTCCGTGAAACGCCCCGCCTCTCGGAAGCCGCACCGTTCGTGGAGGGCGACCGAGGCCGGGTTCGGGAGAGCCGATCCCCGCGTATGCGCGATGGACATCCTCGGTGCGGAGCAGGTCGAACAACGCCGTGTACAGCCGCGTTCCGATGCCTCGGCCGATGTGGTGTTCGCCGACGTACACGCTCGTCTCCACGGATGGGTCGTACGCGGGCCTCATCCGGTACCGCCCGCTGGACGCGAACCCGAGTACCGTTCCGTCGTGCACCGCGACGATCGCGCGATGGCGCCTGCCGTCGTGCTCGGCGAGCCACGCGAGCCGCCCCCCGATCGTCATCGGCTCGAGGTCGAACGTGGCGTGTGAGCCCGACACGTATCGGTTGTAGATGTCGTTGATCGCCCGCGCATCGTCACCGCTCGCAGCGCGGATCTCGGGGTCGGAGCCCACGAAGCCATGATGGGCTCGATCCGATGCCGCGTGGTTACCGGCGCGTAACGGTGCCCGTCCGGGCCGTGTCGCTCGCACCGTTAGGATGCGTGGGATGCCCGAGCTGAAGGGATTCGTCCCGCCGCGCACACCGGAAGGCCGGGCGACCGTCGTCCCCGGCCCGCCGTGGCACTACTCCGGCGACCTGCTCACGATCGAGTACCGGGCCGCCACCGGGTCGGTGGCCCGCTGGCTCCCCGATCCGATCGAACCCGCCGACGAGGACCCCGACGCGGTCGCGGTGGTCTTCGCCGACTGGCAGTCCTGTTCGGACACCTTCGAGGAGCTCCTCGACCCGGTTCGCTCGCAGTACAAGGAGGCGTTCGTCGTCGTCCGGTGCCGGTACCGGAGCGAGCGGTACTCGCGTTGCCTGTCGATCTGGGTCGACAAGGATTTCTCGATGGTTCGGGGGTGGCACCAGGGGTATCCGAAGAAGCTCGGCTCGATCTGGATGACGCGCCCGGTCGGTTTCGGGAAGGCCGGGCCGCGGCTCGAGGCGGGCGGTCGTTTCGGCGCGACCGTGTCCGCCAACGACCGGCGGATCGTCGAAGCGCGGTTCACGGTCTCGGGGCCGTCCGACACGAACGGCTTCGTGAACGCGCTGCCGATGTTGCACACCCGCTACTTCCCCTCGATCGAGGAGGGGAGTCCCGCGTCGATGGACGAGCTCGTCACGATGAAGAGCTACGACTGGGAGGGTTCGGACATCTGGACCGGCGACGCCGAGCTCTCGTTCGGACCCTCGCCCACCGAGGAGCTCGAGAGCCTCGCGCCGGTCGAGATGATCGGTGGGTACTGGCGGAGCGTGGGCGTGACCTGGGGCATCGGGACCCGTCTCGACTGAGCGATCCTTGGGGGCCGTTCGGACCGTCGACGTCACGACCGCGCGTCGCCTCGCGATCGCGAAGCAGCGCCTCGATGCCCCGGCACCACGTTCGTCGCCGGCCCGGGTCCTCGACGTCGTCGGGTCGATCCGGTGCGTGCAACTCGACCCGATCTCCGTGGTCGCGAGGAGCCCCTTGCTCGTCCTTCGGAGCCGACTCGCCGGCTTCAAACCGAAGCATCTCGACCGGCTCCTGTGGCGCGATCGTTCCCTGTTCGAGTACTGGGCGCACGCCGCCTCGATCGTCCTGACCGAGGACTACCCGATCCACGCCTGGCAGATGCGACGGTACGTCATGCCGAACGGTTCGGACTGGCACGAGCGGGTGGTCGAGTGGATCCGTGCGAACGACCGGCTCCGGCGCTCGGTCCTCCGGCAGCTGCGTCGGGACGGGCCACTGCCGTCGCGAGCGATCACCGATATCACGAGCCAGTCCTGGCGCTCCACCGGCTGGACGAACGAGCGCAACGTTGATCGGATGCTCGCGCTCCTGTGGCGTGCCGGTCGCATCCTGGTCGCGGGTCGAGAGGGCCTGCAGAAGCTGTGGGATCTGGCGGAGCGCGTCCTGCCGGAAGGCATCCCGCGTGAGCGCCTGTCCGATCTGGAGGTCACGCGCCGGGCGACGGAGCGCTCGTTGCTGGGGCTCGGCGTCGCGACGCCCGCGCACATCCGCGGGCACTTCACCGAGGGCCGGTACCCCGAGCTGCAGGCGGTCCTGCGGGCTTTCGAGCGTGCGCGGCGTCGTCGAGCGGGTCGACCTCGTCCGCGATGGGACGCCCCTGAAGGGGACCTGGTTCATCCATCGGGACGACCGGTCGCTGCTCGATCGGATCGAGGCCGGCGGTTGGCGGCCGCGAGCGACCCTGCTCTCGCCGTTCGACAACCTGATCCACGATCGCAAGCGGTCCCTGGAGCTGTTCGATCTCGACTATCGGATGGAGATCTACGTGCCGAAGGCCGAGCGCCGGTTCGGCTACTACGCGATGCCCCTGCTCGCGGGCGATCGGTTCCTCGCGCGCGTCGACCCCGCGGCGGATCGGGCTCGAGGCCGACTCGTCGTGCACCAGGTGACGCCGGAACCGGGGGTGAAGCCGGATCGCTCGAACGCGGTCGCCCTCGCGGCCGCCGTCGGCGAGTTGGCGTCGTGGGTTGGCGCCGATGCGATCGAGGTCGCAGGCCGCGCGCCGCAGGCGTGGCGGCGAGCCCTCTCCGGCTGAGACGCGACCCGCCGAAGACCGTACCGTTCGCACGTGCGGGAACCCTCGGGCGTCGTGATCGGCGGGCTGCTCGGTACCGGGAAGAGCTCGGTCGCCGAGGAGATCGCCACCCGCCTCGAACGCGAGGGCCTTCCCTACGGCGCCCTCGACCTGGACTGGCTCGGCTGGTTCGACGTCGGGAGCTCCGAGACGCACGAACGTGTGTGGCTCGAGAACGTCCAGAGCGTGTCGACGAACTACCTCGCCGCCGGCGTTCGGCTCTTCGTGATGGCCGGCACGTTCTGGACCCAGGAGGAGGTCGATTCGTTCCGCGCCGCCCTCCCGTTCCCGCTCACGTTCGTCGAGCTTCGGGTCCCGTGGGTGGAGATCGAGCGGCGGCTCCGTTCGAGCCCCACCTCCGGCCGGCTGGACGACCTCAGCGAGGCACGTGCATGGATCGACTCCGGCAGGGAGCTGCCGATCCCGGACGTCGCGATCGACGGCGATCGTCCGGTCGCCGAGGTGGCGGCCGAGATCCTCCGCGAGCTCGACTGGACGTCCTGAGTCGCCATCGGCGCGCGGGCCGGGGCAGCGGGTAGCCTGCGTCCCATGCGGCTCCTGCGGTTCCGTTTCGGCGATCGCATCGCGACCGGCGCATCCGAGTACGGCTCCGACACGGTCCGCGTGCTCCGGGGCACGTTCTTCGAAGACCCGATCCCGACCGGTGAGGAGGTCCCGTTCGACGACGTGCGGTTGCTCGCTCCGGTCCTGCCGTCGAAGGTCGTGTGCGTGGGCAAGAACTACGCCGCCCACGCGGCCGAGTTCGGGATGGAGGTGCCCGAGGAGCCGCTGGTGTTCCTGAAGCCGTCGACGGCGGTGATCGGACCGCGCGACCCGATCCCGCTGTTGCCGATCAGCCGGCGGGTGGACCACGAGGGGGAGCTCGCCGTCGTGATCGGACGGATCGCGCGCAACGTCCGCAGCGAGGACGCGTTCAAGCACATCCTCGGGTACACGTGCGCGAACGACGTGACCCTGCGGGATCTGCAACGGACCGACGAGCAGTGGGCCCGGGCGAAGGGGTTCGACGGCTCGTGTCCGCTCGGGCCCTGGATCGAGACCGACCTGGATCCGAACGACGTCCGGGTTGAGACCCGGCTGAACGGGGAGGTCCGCCAGGCGGGCCAGACCACCGACATGGTGTTCGGCGTCGCAACGCTCATCGAGTACGTCACGACGTTCATGACCCTGCTGCCGGGCGACGCGCTCCTGACCGGCACGCCCGAGGGGGTGGGACCGCTCTCGGCCGGCGACGTCGTCGAGGTCGAGGTCGACGGCATCGGGACGCTCAGCAACCCCGTCGAGGCCTCGGCGTGAGCGACGTGCGGTCCCGGTTCGCGCCCGCGCCCTCGGGCTCGATCCACGTCGGCAACGCGCGCACCGGGTTGTTCTCGTGGGCGTTCGCGAGGCACCACGGCGGTGCCTTCGTCCTGCGGGTGGAAGACACGGACGCCTCGCGCGTCACAGAGGAGGCGTTCCACGGCGTGATGGACTCCCTGCACTGGCTGGGGGTCGACTGGGATGAAGGCCCCGACGTCGGTGGTCCGCACGGGCCGTACCGACAGTCGCAGCGCATGGACATCTACCGCGAGATGATCGAGCGGCTCCTGTCGCAGGGCGACGCCTACCGCTGCTACTGCACGGAGGAGGAGCTCGGGGAGCGTCGCACGGCCGCGCTCGCTCGCGGGGAACCCCCCGGGTACGACGGCAAGTGCCGCAGCCCCGAGATCCGAGCGGTGTTCGAGACCGAGGGCCGCCGCTCCGTGGTCCGCTTCGTCATGCCCGATCGCGAACACGTCGTGCGCGACCTGGTGAAGGGCGAGGTCCGGTGGGGAGCGGGACAGCTCCGGGACTTCGTCCTGCTGCGCTCGGACGGCACGCCGGTGTTCCTGCTCGCGGTCGCGGTGGACGACCTGCTCATGGAGATCACGCACGTGATCCGTGGGGACGACCTGCTCGCGAGCGCTCCCCGGAACGCGGCCGTCATCGAGGCGCTGGGCGGAACCCCGCCGGCGTACGCGCACGTCCCGCAGGTGAACGGCCCGGATGGCAAACCCCTGTCCAAGCGGCACGGCTCGACGAGCGTCGAGGCCTTCCGCGAGCACGGGATCCTGCCCGAGGCGCTCCTGAACTCCCTCGCGCTCCTCGGTTGGTCGAAGGACGCCGAGACGACGTTCCTGTCCAAGCAGGACTTCGTCGAGTCGTTCGACATCGGCCGCGTTTCGAGCAACCCCGCGCGGTTCGACCCCGAGAAGCTCGAGTGGATGAACAACCACTCCATCCAGTCGCTGGACGACGACGACCTGGCGGCCAGATGCTTGCACTTCCTGTCGGTCGCAGGGCTCTCGCCGGACCTCGCCGTGTTGCGCCGGGCGATGCCGCTCGTGAAGGAACGCATGAAGACGCTGGCGGAGTCGGTCGCACTCCTGCGGTTCCTGTTCACCGACGACGTCTCGCCCGATCCGAAGGCCTCAGCGGTCATCTCGAAAGCCCCCGCCGGATACCTCGCCGGTGTTGCCGATGCCCTCGAAGGCCTCGAGCCATGGAAGGCCGAGCCGATCAAGGACCGCCTGGACGAGCTCGCCCAGGCGGCTGGCCTGAACCGGACGAAGGGGTTCCAGCCGGTCCGCGCCGCGGTCACCGGCTCGACCGTGTCGCCGCCGCTGCCGGAGTCGCTCGAGCTGCTCGGGCGCGAGCGGACCGTCGAACGGCTCCGGGTGGTCGCGTGAGACGCGCCATCCCGCTCCTGCTCGCGGTCCTGCTGTTCGTCCCCGAGGCGGCGCCCGCGGTGGGCCCGCCCCAACCGGGCGACGTGCAGCCCGAGATCGTCTGGCGGAGGATCCCCTTCGGTCCGAGGCGCGTCCGGCAGACCGCCGCGTACTCGCAACGCCACTACGGAGAACGGACCTCGCAGCTCACCGACCCGCAGGTCGTGGTGGAGCACTACACGTCCGGCACCTCGTTCGACAGTGCGTGGAACCACTTCGCGAACAACGGCGCCCACCTCGGCGAGAAGCCGGGTGTGTGCGCGCACTTCCTCATCGACACCGACGGGACGATCTACCAGCTCGTGAACCTGCGCCTGCGATGCCGGCACGCGATCGGGATGAACTGGACGGCGATCGGGATCGAGCACGTCGGGACGAGCGCGGAGCAGGTGCTGGGCAACGCCGACATGATGCGGGCCTCGCTCCGGCTCACGGTCTGGCTGATGGCTCGCTCCGGCATCTCATGGGGCAACGTGATCGGTCACGCCGAGATCCTCCGGAGCCCCTTCCACACGGAGCGGTACGAGGACTGGCGCTGTCGGACGCACGCGGACTTCGACCGCGGCGAGATGCGCGTCTACCGGCGTCGGCTGAAACGCACGGCCGAGCGCTTGGATGTCCCGGTCGGCGATGGGCCCGCCTGGGTCGCCTCGGGCTGCTAGGCGGTCCCGAGGGCCTCGCGGAGCGCGGCCGCCGCGTCCTCGGGGGCGACCGTGTTGATCGACATCGCGGAGCCGTACTCGAAGCCTGCCATCGTCGACAGGCGCGGGATCAGCTTCAGGTGCCAGTGGAACACGCGATCGCTGTCCCACCCGTTCGTCGGCGCCGAATAGAGCACGAGGTTGAAGTCCGGGTCGCCGCACGCTCGACGGACGGCGGCGAGCGTGCGGACGACGATCGCGGCGAGATCGTCCACGTGCGCGTCCGCGATGTCGCCGAACGAGCCCTGGTGGAACGTCGGAGCGATCCAGGTCTCGAAGGGCGTCTGCGCGGCCCAGGGTTCGAACGCGACGAACCCTCCGATCTCCTCGACGAGCCGGACCTTCGCATCCTGCTCGGCTGCGATCACGTCGTCGTACACGCACGCGCCGTTCTCGTCGTAGTAATGGGACGCGACCTGCAGACGGCGGAGGAGTCGCGGGAGGAAGACCGGCGTCGCCACGATCTGCGAATGCGGGTGGGTGAGCGACGTGCCGGCGAGTGTCCCGAAGTTCTTGAACACCACGACGGCGCGCACGTCGGGCCGCGCGATCAGCGAACGGTAGCGCTCGCGCCAGATCCGGATGACCCGCGCCGCCTCCTCCGGGCTGAGCTCATCCATCCGGCCGTCGTGGCGGGGGGTCTCGATCACCACCTCGTGGCTCCCGATGCCCGGCATCTCGCGGAACATCCGGTCGCCCGACCGCTCGGCGGAGCCGTCGCCCGAGAGCGCGGCGAACATGTTCGGGACGACGCGGACCTGCCAGTCCGGGCCCGGCGGCTTCCGGAGGATCTCGGGCGGGGTCTGGTCCTCGTTGCGCGGACAGAACGGGCACGAGGGCTCGCGTTCGGGCAGTTCGGGCCGGGGGACGACCACCGGTTCGTGCGGGCGTTCGCGCCGGCGGGTCGCGAGGATCGCCCACTGCCGGGTCGTCGGATCCTGGCGAAGGGTGGACATGGGCGCGGAGCCTATCGCGTGGGGGTTCAGGCCTCCCGATGCTTCGGGGAGAGCGCTCGACCGATCAGCGAGACCACGCCCGCGAGCAGGAGTAGGAACAGGGCGACGGACAAGACCAGGCCGGTGAGGAACGCGCCGACGTCGATCGTGTCCGACCCGAAGTCCGAGCCGGCGATGAGGGCGTACACGTTCGCGAACAGGTAGAACGCCGGGACGATGAACGCAGGCAGCGCCACCATCGCGCCGACCACGACGGCTCCGATCACGAGACCGATCGGTTTGTCGCCTCCCACCCTCAGGCCCCCCTCATGACCTCGAGCGCGCGTTCGTCCACCCGCGCATCCTACGTCGCTCCGGAGGAACGAACCGCTACGGCATCTGCCGGTAGAAGAGGAACTGCAGGTACTGCGGCGGCTTGTTCGCCTTCGGGTACGGCCGGCGCATGTCCGTCCACGTGACATGCGCGACGCCGTCCGAGCCGAACGCCAAGCGGTTGTAGTCGCCGATGAAGGTCGAGCACGCGAAACATCCGGGTGTCTTCGCCTTGAAGAAGACGGACCTCGTCGGGTTCGACGGCTTCGTCGAGACCTGCGCGATCGTGAAGCTCCCGATGGACCCCGTCGCCACCGCGGTGTTGTAGAGCGCGGGGTCGGGGTCGTTGCGGGTGTGGTACACGATCGCGAGGCCGCCGGTCGTCGGGTCGACGTCGACCCACGGGAACCACTGGTCGCCGGGTCCGGCGTCGACGGGGGACGGGGCGCTCCACGTGGCCCCTCCGTCGACCGACGTCGAGATGAACACGTCGGTGTTGGTCACAGGCGCGAGCGGGTCGCTGGTGCCGTTGCGATTGTCGGACCACACGAGGAAGAGGTCGCCGGTGTGGCTCGCGACGATGTTGCCGGCGGAGTTCGTACGCGTCTGGTACCCCGTCAACGTCTGGCGACCGAGGACGTTCACGGGGTAGTTCGTCGGCCCGTCCTCGAGGGTGGCCGCGATCACCGGTGCCGACCACGTGACGCCGCCGTCGTCGGAGCGCACGACGAGGTACTGGTTGTCGTGGATCTGTTGGACGTTCCCGAACTCCTCGCCGGGCTCCTGGATCGTGGAGTTCTGCTCGTTCTCGAACGCGACGTAGACGGTCCCGTCCGGTGCGACGGTCGGCACCGAGAACTGGTTCTCGTCGCACTCACTCGCGGGGCCGTCGTACTGGATGTCACAGAAGGGTGCAGAACCGTTGATCTCCTGAGCGGCGCTCCAGGTCTTCCCCCGTCGTCGCTGTGCGCCTCGAAGATCGCCGACTCCGCGTAGACGGCGTCGTGACTGACGAATCGCGACCACGTGAGGTAGGTGCGACCGTAGAACGGCGACGACGGGTTCGTGTCGACGACGATCCACTCCTTGTCGTTGAAGATCTGCGTCGGCGATCTCGTCGTTGCCCTCTCCGTCCAGGACCACGACCGGACGACCCCAGGTGACACCCCCGTCTTTCGAGATGGATACGACGACGTCGCCGTCCTTCCCGAGGCCGTCCTTGTTGATGAGGAAGTTCAGCGACGCGTGGATCACGTTGCCGGTGACGGGATCGAAGACCGTGACCGGGTCGCTCCCGATCCGCTTGTCGTCCTCCGCTGACATGTTGCCCTGCGTCCACGTCTGACCGCCGTCGAACGACGTGTAGAAGCCATCGCAGCACGAGTCATAGTCGTTCGAGCTGGCCACGATATGCGACGGATCGGTCGGGTTCACCTCGATGTCCGGCTCGTTGTTCGGAAGGATCGTGTCGCAGTCGAGCTTGAAGTCCGGCTGGGTGGCGGACGCCTGCGTCTCGCACTCGACGAGGGACTTCAGGTACTTCGCGCCCGTCGGCACGACGAGGTTCTGGGAGGCCCAGAGCTTGAGCTCGCGAGACGTGAGACCGCCGAGACGAGCCAGACCGACGTTGGCCGCAGGGCGCCCGCGCCTGTCCGAGATCGACCGATCGCCTCGTGGCCGGCCCCGATCCTCCGCTCTGGGCCCAGGCACCGGCCATCGGCACCAAGAGCGCGACGGCCGCGGCCGATGGTGAGCATCTGAAGGCGCTTCGTCCGCATGCGATCCTCCCGTCGATCGTGATGCGTTCCGGGCGAGATGGTGCCTCAGGCGTCTCCGTGGCACAAATCGACCCGCTGATCGCTCGTCCATACGAGCGGGTGGACCGCTCAGGTTCGAGGGACGGCGAACACGACGACGTTGTCGTCGTAGCTCCCCGTGGCCTCGTCGAAGGAACCGCCGCACGTCACGAGCACGAGGATCGATCGTCCCGCCCGGTCGAACAGGTTCGCCGGCAGGTCGCTCTTCGGATACGACCGTCGCGCAACGACGCGGAACGAGGCTCGAGATCCGTCCGCGAAGTCGACGTGGACGATGTCCCCGGGCACAGCTCGCGGAGCCGGAAGAAGACCCCGAGTCCCTGCGTCCGCGAATCGACGTGTCCCAGGAGCACGGCGGAGCCCGCGGTTCCCGGCGTCGGCCCGAACCGATACCACCCGACGGTGTCCACGTCGGCGGGCACCGCGACGTCGCCGGTACCGGCCTCGACCCCGACCGGCACGACCCGGCCCCGAACCCCGATCGTCGCGATCGTGATCTTGATGGGACGCGGTCCGAGGTGCGGTCCGCGGTAGTCGGCAAGGGTCGCCGAGCTCACCTGGATCGGGTCGACCGCGACGGTTGGCGATGGCGCCTCGATCGGACCGATGGCTCCGTCGGACGCCGGACGGTCCCGGCGGAGCCCGCGTCGCCCAGCACGAGGCTGGGGACGCGTGCCGACCTCGTCGGCCGGTCTGGTCGCCCGGACCGCCACCGGCGTCGCGACGAGCACGATCGAGCTCGCGATGAGGAGGCCGACCGCCAGCCGGCCTCCTCATCGCTTCGACCTTCCGTTCCCCGAGGCTCAGCCCGGCCGCGGCTCGTTCCGGCCCGGGCGCCGCATCATCGTGCAGGGTGCCCCAGGCGAGGCCGACGATCGCGAGCGTCACCATCGCGATCGCCCAGACGGGCGGGCCTGGCTGCGTCGCGAGCCCGGCATCTCCCGTCAACACGTTCCTCGGCGCGGACTGGACCCCCCGGATCGACTGGAACATGAAGTTGAGCGTGCCCTGATCCTCGGAACCGACCGCGAACACGATCGCGACCGTTCCCTCGTCGAGCCGCAGGTCCTCGGGTCCGATCACGACCTCCGGGGAGGTCGTGGCTTCGAGGTCGAAGGGTCCACCGGCCTTCAGATCATCGGTCTGCTCATCACCGTGTCCGACGGAGCGGAACACGCGATCGCCGTCCAACAGGACGTCGATCGAAGGGACGTCCGCGACGTTGCGAACGATCAGGCGGCTCGGCCCGGCGGGACGGGGGACAGGGGGTTCTTGAACACGTTGAGCTCCGGCTCCCCGGCGACCGAGAGCCCGGCGATGATCGAGAGGTTCTGGCCGGTGCGAAGCCGGACCGACCCGGCGAGGGCGGGCTCGGATGTGGGATCGGCCCCGACGTCGCGGATCTCGATCACGTAGCGACCCGGCGGCAGTTCGAGCGGGTCGGTGGCGGTCTCCGGCTCGAACCCCGACAGCGTCAACTCACCGTTCACGTAGACGTCGCGCCGTGAAACCCGGCAACGCGTGGAGCACCGTGACGGTCGCCGTGGCCGGCTGCGCCTGGACCCCCACGGCTGCACAAAGGGGAACCAAGGCCAGCACGAGAACGAGGGGCATCCGAAGCAGCCCCGGTCTCTTCATGCCGCACCTCCTACCTAGGCATAGGTCGATGAGACGTTTCTCATGCAAGCAACCTAGGCCTTTCGTTCTACAGCAGAAGTTCCTAGGCTGACAAGGACCATGTGGAGTAGTCACCGGGGGAACGCCACCATCGGTGAGGGCCGGCGCATCCGACTGCTGCGCAAGCTCGGCGAGGATCCGATCGGAGCCGTATGGGACGCCGAGGATGGTCCCTTCCGGCGAAGGGTGACGGTCCGGACCATCCGGGATGACCTCGGCGCGCATCGCCGGTTCATGCGGGTGCTGCGTGCCGGACTGCCCCGCGTGTGGCCCCGGCTGCAGCACCCGAACGTCGCGAGAGCGATCACATACATCGCGGGACCCGATCCGACCCTGCACATCGTCATGCAGCGCCTCCAGGGGGAGACGCTGGCCGACCGGCTGAACCGGACGGGGCGGATCGACCCCACCGAGGCTCATCGGATCGGTTCGGAGGTGCGCGCAGCGTTGGACGCCGCGCATGCCCTCGGCCTGGTCCACGGTGGGCTCACGCCCCACAGCGTCTTCCTCACCGAGACCGACGGGGCCAAGGTCCTCGACTTCGGGATCCCGGTGGCCCTCTGGACGACGGCCCGAGAGGCCGGCGAGGCGGTGGGAGACGACGATGTGGCGTTGCCCCTGGACAGGGCGCGGGATGCTCGGGACCTCGAGCGCCTCATGCAGCGGATGCTCACCGGCGATCCGGCATCGGGCGAGTTCGATCTCCGAAGGCTCATCGAGTTGGTCCTGGCGAGTCCGTCCGAACCCCCTGTCACGGCCGGGCACTCGACCAAGCGCCCGTCGAGCCGGCGCAGACCCAAGAGACGGCGATCGGCGCGCGTGGGCCGCGCCAAGAGGGTCCGGCGGAGCGCCGCGGGCGCGTGGGTCGGTCGGGCCCGCGACTCCTTCATCGATGCTGCGACGCCGTGTGGTCCATCCCACGCCGAGCGGGTGCGATCGACCCGTCATTCCTGTCGGCGAGCGTGGGGCTCGGTCGCGGACGGCCTGCGGGGGGTCGCGTCCGGTCCCCGGCGAGCTGTGCGTGCCGGGACCAGACCACTACGCGGTGTAGGTCGAGCCGTGGCTGCTGTGATCGGGACGCTGGTGGTCGGTACGGCCGAGGTACGGACGCTGGTGGTCGGCACCGGCCGAAGGCTACGGACGCTGGTGGTCGGCACCGGCCGAGGGCTGCGGTCCCTCACGCATCCCGTCCGGTCGGCTGGCCGGCACGTCGTGGGTGCGACCCGAGCGGTTGCCGCCGCCCCCCGGCGAGCAGCGCCGGCCACCGGGCGGCTCCTTCGTCAGGCGACATACCCGTTGGTCGGTGCGGGGGTGATCATCGTCGCGGTCGTGGTCGGGGTAGGGATCTTCGAAGGCGTGCCGACCTCGGGTGTGCGCGAGCAACCGGCCGCCGCGTCGAACGCGCGGTCGACGGCTCCGTCGCCGCCTCCGGTCACCGATGGCGTGACGGTGCCCGATGTGAGCGGTCTCTCGCCGATGGAGGCCGGTGCGCTCCTCAACGGGATCGGCCTGTCGGTCGTCGACGCGGAGCCGGCGCCCGGTCCTCCCGGCACGGTCGTCGGGACCGAGCCCGCCGTCAACGAGGTCGTCGATCCGTCTACCCCGATCGTGCTCCTCGTCGGGACGTCACCAGACCGGATGGACGACGGTACCTAACGGAACCGAGTCCGGGTGCGTATCGGACCGGCAGTGCTCCAAGCGGCCTGCTTGACGATGCAGCGCGATGGGTAGAGGGATGAGTCATGACGAAGGTTCTGCTGGAGATGACCGTCTCGCTTGACGGCAACGTGGCCGGTCCCGACGTGAGCTCGGAGGAACCGATGGGGCGCGGGGGCGAGCAGCTGCACGACTGGATGTTCGAGGGCCGATCCTCGGCCGAGATCGAGCAGTTCCAGTCGGATCTGTTCGGCGACATCGGGGCCGTGATCATGGGCCGTCGCATGGCTGACCTCGGCATCGGTGCCTGGGGCGAGGAGCCCCCGTACCACGCCCCGGTCTTCGTGGTCACGCATCGGCCGGCTGAGACCATCGTCAAGGCGGGCGGCACGTCCTTCACGTTCGTGACGAGCGGGATCGACGACGCGCTCCGCCAAGCTCGTGAAGCTGCTCGGACCGCCGACATCATCGTCATGGGAGGGGCGGAGATCGCCCGCCAGTACCTACGAGCGGGCGCGATCGAGGAGCTCCGCCTGCATCTCGCGCCCGTGATCTTGGGGGCCGGTACGCGCCTGTTCGACGATGGGCCGTCGCCCATCGTCCACTTGCGACCCACGGAGGTCACGACAACGCCGCTGGCGACCCACCTCACCTACGAAGTGGCGCATCCGGCCGCGAACTCCCGTTGAGCATCCGGTCCCTCCGTCCTCCGGCGCGGGCGAAACGCGACGCCGTTTCGATGTCTACGCCCCTCGACCTTGCGAGGATGCATGCATCGAAGCGCTGATCACTGAGCGAACCAAGGCGCTCGGGGTCAATCGACCTAGTCAAGCCGGTGAACGGACTCGCCGACCTCGCGGCCGAGACCTTGGCGAGCCCGTGACCCACTGTCCGGGGTCGAGATCCAGAACGTCACCTCGCGGCGAACCCGGAGGGAAAGCTCCCGATCGTCCCCACGAGGACGCTGTCGTCGTCCATCTCACGGTGGGTCTCCCATGTCCACCTAAATCGCTGCGCGGTTCTTTCGCGACTTCGAGAGCGAGTTGAGGTCGAGCGACGTGGAGACGAGGGCCATGATCAGGCACGCAGCGTCTCCCGCAAGCCGTCGTCGACACCCAGGGCCTGGCCCTTGACTCTCTGACTACTATCTAGGTAGAATTCTACCGTATGACCAGAGTGCGTCGTCCCTCGCCGCAGACGGTTGCCATCCTCGATGCGTTGGCCGAGAAGGCATCGGACTGGAGTCACGGCTACGATCTGTGTCGCTTGCTGGGCTTGAAGGCCGGCACCGTCTACCCGATCCTCATCCGGCTGGCCGACCGTGGCTACCTCGAGACTGCGTGGGAGCAGGAGGTGCCCCAAGGCCGCCCACCCCGTCACCTCTACCGGTTGTCGGCCGGCACCGGAGCCGAGCATTGCGCGAGCTGCGCCGCGCCGAAGCGGAACGTGCCTCCTTGCGGTTGCCGGGCGCCGGGCACCGGGCGATCGGTGATGGAGCGATTGCAGGGGCGCAGCATGAGCACCGGCTCGGTCACCCGGGCGGACGAACTGGGTTGCGGCCGTAGCCGTCCTCGTCCTCGGCCCCTTGGCACTGTGATCCCCGCTGCACTCGGCATTCGCGCAGTCATGAGCACTCGGCTCGGTCACCCGGCGGACGATCTGGGTCGCGGTCGCAGCCGTCCTCGTCGTCCTCGGCGCCTGGACACTGTTGATCGCGGCTGCACTCGGCATCAGCGTCGACGACCGTGGCGTCCCACCGACCGAGGTGCTCGTCGGTGCCCTGCTGTTCGGCTGGCCCCATGCGCTCGCCGCCGCGATCGCTGTCATCGCCATCGCGCGCGCCGCCAGCGGGGCCGACGGGCCCGCCCGCCTGCTCGCGCTCGTCTCTAGCGGCCGCGGCGGCCGGCGCGGCCACCGCGACGAGTGGGGCGCTGCCATGCGCGCCGAGCTCGCGAGCATCACCGGCCCGAAGCGCGAGCGGCTCCGGTTCGCAGTGAGCTGCGCCCCGACCGCACTGCGCCGCGGCTGGGGACGGTCTCCGTGGATCGTCGCCGTCGCATGCGGGACGCTGTTCGCGGCCCTGACCGTCGCCACATCACGAGTATCGCTGCACGGCAACCGCAGCGGCAGCCTCTTGGGGGTTCTCTTCGGCCCACCACAGATCACGCTGCTCCTCGTGGGATTCGTCGCCGCCTGGAAAGGATGCTCAATGCGCAACGGCCTCGAGCATGCCGTCCCCGCGCTCATCGCGATCCTGGTCGGCGTGCTCGCCACCGCCATCCCCGAGGGCGCGCTGTGGGCCCGTGAGGCAGGCGTCTACTGCTCCTCGACGGCGACTACCCGTCCATCCCCTCACCCCCGGCGAGGGCGCGCACGACGCGCTGCAGGCCACGCTGACCTGGGGCCTCCTGCTCTGGCTGCCCTGGCCCGTGCTCGGCGCCGCCGCCGGCGCCGGCGCCCGACTCCGCCGCGAGGCCACCCCCTTCCCGAACCCCGCCCCCTGAGCGGCATCCCGTGGGGGTGGGGCAAGGCCATCGGATCAACGACCCCCTCAGAGCAAGACCACAAACCCGAACACGGTAGCCGCCGCACACCGCGCTGCACTGCGCTGTGCAGCGGGCCGCGCCGTAGACCCCCAACCTGCAGGCACTGTTAGAGGATGGCCCTCGCGCCGTGGCACACTCCTGGCGTTGTTGCAGCTGACGGCTGGGTAGTCGCGGGTGTCGTGCTCACCGCGGTAGCCGTTGTTGTGGCCATCGTCGACCGGGACGTGGCAGTTGCCCAGGCTTCCCAAGCGCACAAGGATCGGAGGCTGATCGCAACATCGCACACCGAGGGCATCGACTTCACGGACCTGAAGCGGTTCGACGATGCTTACCTGGGCGAGGTGAGCGACCACCTATCCTTCTGGCCTCGTTGGATCAGCGCGAAGTGGCGAAGGCGGAGGATGTGACGGGCCACCCGGAGTAGGCACGGCCGTGAACAGGCCGGTAGACAAGTAGAGACTGTCGTTCCTTGCCAGCTGCGTCCCGCACATCGTCCCATCAGGATCCTGAGGGACGGCATCGCCCAGGCTGGTATCGGTCGACACGACCGGATCCAATCCTCGGCAGGTCCGTGACGTGTCGCGTTTCGTCCGCGGGACGAATGCGGGACGAACGGCCGGGCTACGCTCGCCGTTCAGACTGGACAGGGGGTCTGACCTGGGCGCTAACTCGTAGTCCCAACGGGGTTCGAACCCGTGTCTCCACCTTGAGAGGGTGGTGTCCTAGGCCACTAGACGATGGGACCGCCGGGCAGGCGGGAAGTGTAGCAACGGCCGGACGCGGCCTTAGTCCTCTCCCTGGTCGCGCGTGAACCCCGGTTCGCCGTCGAACACCTGGAGCTTCTCGAGGTGCATCCACGTGTGCTCGCCCGAGAGGACCGAAAGCAGCTCACCGACGTCCTGGTCCGTCAGGTCGCCCCGCTCGTCCTCGAGCACGAACCGGCACCGGAAGTGGTCGCCGCTCTCGGTCATCGCCCCGGTGGGGGGGAACACCTTCGTCCCACGGCTCGAGATGAGCTTGAGCGACAGCCTCGTGCTCGCCGTGAGCTCCGACAGGGAGGCCCCGAGCGCCTCGGCCGACAACGCGGACTCCACGAAGACGTCGAGTCCGACGACCGCGCGGTTCGAGGGCCGGACGCTGTCGGGTCGCGGATCGACCTTCGGCAGTTGCAGCGGTCGGACGTCGCGAACCGTCCAGGTCTCGGACCGCCGGCCGAGGTTGCCGATGATCGCGTCGGCATATGCTGGTCGTCGGTGTCCCGGCGTCATAGCCGACGACGTCGCCGGTGAGCACCCCCGCCTCGAGCGTGACGAAGATCGCGTGCTCGATCGACGCCGCCTGCTCGAAGTACCCGAGGTAGCGGAGCATGAGCACGGCGGACAGGATCACGGCCGTGGGGTTGATGACGTTCTTGCCGGCGTACTTCGGCGCCGATCCGTGCACCGCCTCGAAGATCGCCACCTCGTTGCCGACGTTGGCCGACGGCGCGAACCCGAGGCCGCCGATGAGCGCGGACGTGAGATCGGACAGGATGTCGCCGTTCATGTTCGTCGTGACGATGACCTCGAACTGCTCGGGTCGCTTCACGAGCTGGTGCGCGCAGTTGTCGACGATCACGTGCCAGGGCTCGATCTCGGGATAGTCGGGGGCGACCCGTTCGAAGACGCGCTTCAGCGTGCCCTCCGACAGCTTCATGATGTTGGCCTTCGTCGCGCAGGCGACCTTCGTGCGGCCCTCGCTGCGGGCGTACTCGAACGCGAACCGCGCGATCTTCTCGCACCCCTTGTCGCTGATCAGCTTGAGGGCCTGGGCCACGCCCGGCGTCTGCAGGTACTCGATCCCGGCGTACAGGTCCTCGACGTTCTCCCGCACGATGACGAGGTCGATGCCCCGACCGCTGTACGGCGTGCGCACGCCGGGCATCTCGCGCACGGGCCGAACGTTCGCGTAGGTCTCGAACAGCTTGCGAAGCGTGACGTTCGCGGACTTCTCGCCGAATCCGACCGGCGTCTCGAGCGGTCCCTTCAGCGCGACCCGGGTCCGTGAGATCGACTCGAGGGTCTCGGGGGGAACGCCCGATGGCAGGCCTTTGCGGAACACCTCGGCGCCCGCCTCGCAGAGCTCCCACTCGATCGGCACCCCGGCCGCCTCGACGATGCGGCGCGCCGCCTCCACGCATTCGGGGCCGATCCCGTCGCCGGGGATCAGGGTCACGGTCGTCGGCGATGCGGTCGCGCTCACTCGGCTCGCTCCTCGGGTCGGACGTTGGCGCGTCATCCTAGCGGCGCGGGAAAATCACCATCCTGGGCTACGGGTACTCAGGTCCCTGCTTGGTAGGGTCGATAGCCCCATGGTGAAGATTCGAACCCGCGCGCCTTGGCTCGGCATCGCGCTCGCCGCCCTCGTGCTCGCGGCGGCGTGCTCCGTCACCTCGGGCGAGGCGCTGGAGCCCACCGCCCCGCTCGTCGCGCCGTCCTCCTCGGCCTCCCTCGGCGGCGGCACGCCGGGGCAGCTGGAGCTGGCGAGGGAGCACATCAAGCACGTCGTGTTCATCGTGCAGGAGAATCGGTCCTTCGATCACTACTTCGGAACCTTCCCCGGAGCTAACGGGATCCCGATGCGGAACGGTCGGCCGACCGTGTGCAACCCCGATCCGATCACGGATAAGTGCAAGCTCGCCGTACCACACGACCGAGCAGCTCCAGGAGGGCGGGCCGCACGCGCAGCGCAACTCCGTGATGGACGTGAACGGCGGGAGGATGAACGGGTTCATCCGCGCGGTCGTCGAGAGCAACATCTACTGCGCCGATCATCGCAACGACCCCAAGTGCAAGCACGCCCTCGGCCCGCAGCGGCAGCCGGACGTGATGAGCTACCACACGCGCAAGACGATCCCCGAACTACTGGCGGTACGCGAAGGAGTTCGTCCTGCAGGATGGGATGTACGCGCCCGCCGACTCGTGGACGCTGCCGGCGCACCTGTTCCTCGTCTCGGCGTGGGCCGCCAGGTGCCAGAACCCGCAGGACCCGATGTCGTGCTCCTCGAACCTCGAGCTCGACACCGAGGCGCAGGTGCAACGCGACGGGGCGGACGTCCCGATCTGGGCGTGGACCGACATCACGTACCTGCTGCACGAGAACGACGTCTCGTGGGGGTACTACGTGGGCGACGACACCTGCGCGATCGAACCGTGCGAGGGGGATCGCGGTCCGGAGCACACGGTCGCGAACCAGAACCCGCTCCCGTGGTTCACGACGGTCCGCCAGAACCATCAGCTCGACCGCATCATGGGGCACGACTCGTTCTACGAGTCGGCCCGGACGGGGACGCTTCCGTCGGTGTCGTGGGTGATGCCGTACTCGGGGGTCGGCGAGCATCCGGGCGCCGGCGAGCCGATCTGGAAGGGCCAGCGCCACGTGACGAAGCTGATCAACGCGCTCATGAACGGCCCGGATTGGGAGGAGACAGCCATCTTCCTGACCTGGGACGACTGGGGCGGGTTCTACGACCACGTCGAACCGCCCCGCGTGGACCGCAACGGCTACGGGATCCGCGTCCCCGGGCTGATGATCAGCCCCTGGGCGCGCGCCGGCCTCATCGACTCCCAGGTCCTGTCGTTCGACGCGTACCTGAAGCTGATCGAGGACCTGTTCCTGCAGCGGGAGCGCCTCGACCCTGCCACGCTCAGCCGTCCGGACTCACGCCCGACGGTGCGCGAGCGGGTCGCGATCCTCGGCAACCTCCTCAACGAGTTCGACTTCAGTCAGCAGCCGATCCCGCCGTTGATCCTCGACCCGACGCCGTAACGGGGATCCGCGGGCGTTGCCAGCCCGCGCTCGTAGCGTTCCGTATGGGGGAGTCGTGGCCTTCGCCCCCTTGGTCCGGACCCTGCCTCTACCTCGCGGAGCACGACCGCCCCAAGGCGAGGTCGCGCTCAAGGTGCTCGATCCCGAGCTCGCGGCGGACGAGACGTTCCGGCATCGCCGGTCACTTCGCGGCCGGGCCGCGCGCGGGTAGCATGGTTCCGCTCCGATGGCGGGTCGTCTAATGGCAGGACGCCAGGTTCTGGCCCTGGAAGTTGGGGTTCGAGTCCCTGCCCGCCAGCTGGAAGCTCGAGCCGGCTAGGAGGCCTGGCCGGCCACCGGGAACGTTTCGAGCCCGGGCGGGACGTTCGCCTGGAACGAGGACAGGACGCGATCGAAGTCGCCGCGCTCCGACTCCCATCCCCCCGGCGGGAAGATGGCCGCCAGCAGGTAGCCCGTCTCGCCGTCGCCCAGCGTGATCGCCGCGGCGATCGACGCCGTCACTTCGCCACCGTTCACCACGTCGGCCACGATCAGCCGGGCGGGCGAGCCTGCGAGGCGGGCGCGATCGTCGAGCACGACGTCGATCAGCGGGTCGCCGGTGATGAGGGACAGGGTCATCTCCTCGAGATCGACGAACCCGTCGGAGGTGAGCGCGAACGCGCGGTAGATCGTCTGGTCGGGCTGCTCGGTCGCCGCCGTCCCCAGCGCGCCGAAACCGGTCTGTGGCTCCGGGCTCGGCGCCGGAGGACTCGAGACGACGCCGGTGAGCAGCTCGGGTCCCTCCGCCGCCGCCTGGGGTGTGGCAACCGTGATGTCGTTGGCCGACGGCAGGTCCACCGTGAACAGTCCCTGCTCGTCGTAGTAGCGGGCGAAGTCCCGACCCGAGTCCTGGCTGCACGAGACGAGGGCAACCGGAACCAGCACGAGGGCCAGGAGCGGTGCTCGTCTCCTCATGCGCACGATGGTGGCACGGCAGGACCGGATTGACCAGCGACCCTCGAGGTGGCTACGGTGCAGTGCAGACCGCTGGGGGTGATCGCGTGAACAAGAACGGGCTGATCGCCGAGGTGGCGAAACGCACGGGAGCGAGCAAGGCGGACACGGGGCGGCTGATCGATGCCTCGATGGACGTCATCCGTGAGGCGGTGTCGAAAGGTGAGCGCGTCTCGCTCGTCGGGTTCGGGACGTTCGAGCGCAAGCGGCGCAACAAGCGTGTCGCGCGGAATCCCCGCAAGCCGCAGACCCCCATCGTGGTGCCGGCTCGCGATCTCCCGTGGTTCATCGCGGGCAAGGAGTTCCGCGAGATGGTGGCGTCGAAGCGGCGCCGGGTACCCGCCAAACGGTAGCGCGGACCCGACGGTTGCCGAGCCGCGCCTCAGAGCGTGACGAGGCGCAGGGTCCTGGCGATCTTGCGCCCGCCCTCGTCGATGAGGTCGAACCGGACGCGCTGTCCGAGGCGGAGGGACCGCAGCCCCGACCCTTCGACCGACGTCGCATCGATGTGGACCTCGGTGCGGTCGTCCATCAGCAGGGTGCCGGACCGCTCGTCGTCGTCGAAATCGCGAACCGTTCCCTGCGCCACCCGGCCTCCTCGGGCTCATGCCCGCAGACGTTCACCCAGGTCCATCTCGAGGCAGACGTCGCGCGTCCGACCCCGTCGTCCCTCCGCGAGCAGCGTGAGGATATCGCCCGGACGGTCGACGTCGAAGGAGAGCTCGCGGCGCTGCACGATCGAGACCGGGCAGCTCCCGCTCGGCGGCCAGCGCCAGGTGACGCTCGAACGAGTCCGGCCCGAACCGTGCGGGGATGGCCCGTGGCGGGCGCCGGAGCAGGAGGCTCGTCCCCGCTCCGTCCGCCGACCGGGCGAGCACGACCGCGCCGAGCGTGCGGAGCGCGTCGTGCAGGGTCTCGGCCGTCACCAACGGGACGTCCGCGGGGAGCACGGCCAGCGCGCCGGCACCGGCCTCCTTCGCGAGCGACTCGGCCTGTCGGATCGCGTTGGCGAGCGGCGGCTTCTCCTCGGTGATCGGTCGCGCTCCGCGGGCCGCCGCGATCTCGAGCGCGACCTCGTCCGGCGAGACGACCCACGTCTCCCAGCCGGGCACGGACAGCGCGGCGTCGAGGACGTCCTCGAGCATCGCCAGGGTCAGCGCGCCTCGCTCGAGGTCGGTGAGTGCCGGAGCCAGCCGTGTCTTGGCTCGGGCGAGCGACTTGACCGGCACCGCGACGACCTTCATCCGGACAGGCTATCCGGTGGGCGGTCCTCGGACGGGCAAGGGCGTGCGGACGAGGACGCAGGAGCGATAGCATCGCCCGCCACGTGGAGGAGGCCCATCGTGGAACCCTGGTACCGAGCGAGCGAGCTCGTCCTGCGGCCGCCGTTCCAGCTCTGGTTCAACTGGCACATCGAGGGTCTCGAGAAGGTCCCACCGAGCGGGCCGCTCATCGTGGCCGGCAACCACCTCTCCTACATCGACCCGTTCGCGCACGGGATCTTCGTGGTGAAGGCGGGGCGACGGCCGCGGTTCCTCGCGAAGCGGGAGCTGTTCGACGTCCCGCTGGTCGGCGCCGTCCTGCGGGGGTCGAGCCAGATCCCGGTGCATCGGGGATCCGGAGACCAGACGCCGCTCGACGAGGCGCGGCGAGCGCTGGAGGCGGGTGAGGTCGTCGTGATGTATCCGGAGGGGACCACCACGACCTCGAACCCGGACTTCTCGCCCGGGAGGGGCCGGACGGGGGGCGTCCGCCTGTCCCTCGCGACCGGCGTGCCGATCCTGCCGGTCGCGACCTGGGGGGGCCAGTACGTCTGGCGCAAGTCGGGGCGCCAGAGCATGCGGTTCGGCCGCCCGATCTGGCTGATCGCCGGCGAGCCGATCGACCCCGGTGCCGCCTCGAGCCGGCCGGAGACGGCCAGGGTCCGGGCCATGACCGACGAGCTGATGACCGAGCTCACGCGCCTCGTCGCGCGGATCCGCGCGCGGTATCCCGCTCGTTGGGCGCAGGGGTAGGCTGAGGCGATGGGCGACCGCAGCGAGCTTGGGTTCACGACGCGGGCGATCCACGGTCAGGCCTTGCCGCCCGTCGACCAGGACACGCCGAGCGTTCCGATCTTCCAGACGTCCACGTTCCGCTTCGACACCTCCGCCGAATTCGCGGAGACCATCGACTTCCGCCGGCCCGGCTACACCTACACCCGCGGCTACGGCAATCCCACGCTCCTCGCGTTCGAGCGCGTCATGGCGGATCTGGAGGCAACGGAGTCGGCGCACTCGTTCGCCTCGGGGATGGCCGCGGTGCATACGCTGGTGACCAGCGTCGCCGTCGCGGGCGACCGGGTCGTCGCCAGCAACGAGCTCTACGGCGGGACCTACGCCCTGTTCGCCACCGTGCTCCCGCGCTACGGCATCGCGGTCGAGTTCGTGGACCCGCACGACCACGATGCGGTTCGCGCGGCGCTGCCGGGGGCGAAGCTGCTGTACGTCGAGACGATCGCGAACCCGAACGTCACCGTCGCGGACCTGCCGGCGCTCGGGGCGCTCGCCGCGGAGGCGGGGGTCGCCAGCGCCGTGGACAACACGTTCGCATCCCCGTACCTGTGCAACCCGTCGCGGTACGGGTTCGACTACGTCCTGCACTCGGCGACGAAGTACATCGGCGGCCACAACGACCTGATCGGCGGGATCGTGTGCACCTCGGAGGAGCGGATGGCGGAGCTCCGCGCGACGGTGATCGAGACGGGTGCGACGATGGCGCCGCTCGAGGCGTGGCTGTCGATGCGCGGGCTCATGACGCTGGAGATCCGGATGCGGCGTCACAGCGAGACCGCGAGTGCGCTCGCCGCGTGGCTCCAGGCGCATGCGAAGGTCGAACGGATGCACTACCCGGGCCTCGCGTCGCACCCGCACCGGGCGGTGGCTGCGGCCATCCTCCCCGCGGATGCGGGGGCATGGCAGCCTTCGAGGTCACCGGTGGTGTGGAGGCAGGACAGCGTGTCTGCGACGCGCTCGAGGTGGCCTGGGTCGGGGCGAGCCTCGGGGGGGCCCACACCCTCGTGTGTCACGCCGCCTCGACGACCCACCGCCAGATGGACGCGGCGCGCCGGCGCGCCGCCGGGATCGGGGACGGGCTCATCCGGCTGAGCGTCGGTCTGGAAGACGTCGACGATCTGCGTGAGGATCTCGCGCAGGCCCTGGAGAAGGCGTGAGGCGTCGGGTCGTCGTCCTGTTCGGCGGTCGCTCCGCCGAGCACGAGATCAGCGTCCTGTCGGCGCAGGTCGGTGATCGACGCGCTCGACCCCGGTCGCTACGAGGCGGTAGCGATCGGCATCACGAGGGAGGGTCGCTGGCGGCTGATGCCGGGTGGGCCGCCGGCCCTGCCCTCCGCTGCGGAGGCCGGCGTCCTTCCCCGGGTCGGGCCCGGGAGCGGCACCGAGGTCGTCCTCGATCAGCGCCCCGGATCGCAGGCGCTCGTGTCCGAAGACGGCTCGCGCACCGAGATCGATGTGGTGTTCCCCGTGATGCACGGACCCTACGGAGAGGACGGTGCGGTTCAGGGGTTCCTGGAGATGGCCGGCGTCCCGTACGTGGGCTCGGGGGTCCTCGCGTCCGCCCTCGGGATGGACAAGGCGATGCACAAGGTCGTGTTCGCGGCGGCCGGCCTTCCCGTGGTCGAGCACGAGGTCGTCTACGAACGGGAGTGGGAGGAGGATCCCGAGGCGGTCGCGGCGCGTGCCGAGCACCTCGGGTTCCCGCTGTTCTCCAAGCCGGCGGCCCTCGGCTCGTCGATCGGGATCCGCAGGATCGGCGGACCCGCCGAGCTCCGAGGGTGCCTCGAGGAATCGTTCCGCCACGGGCGCAAGGCGCTCCTCGAGCGCTCGGTCGAGGGCGCGCGGGAGCTCGAGTGCGCCGTGCTGGGCAACGAGGACCCCGTCGCCTCGGTGGCCGGCGAGATCGTCACCCGCGGACACGAGTTCTACGACTTCGAGGCGAAGTACCTGGACGAGCGCGGCGCCGATCTCGTGATCCCGGCGGACATCCCCCCGGCGGCGCTCGAGGAGGTCCAGCGCCTCGCGATCTCCGCGTTCCGCGCGATCGACGCCGCCGGCATGGCGCGCATCGACCTGTTCCTGCTTGCGGACGGACGACTGGTGCTGAACGAGGTGAACACGATCCCGGGCTTCACGACGATCTCCATGTATCCGAAGCTCTGGGAGGCGTCGGGCCTGCCCTATCCGCAGCTCGTCGATCGGCTCCTCGAGCTTGCGATCGAACGCCACGAGGCCGAACGCAAGAAGGGCACCGGCGGCTGATCCGCCGTCCTCGGCAGTGGGGAAGCGCGGCCTCGCCTTCCGCTCTCGTGACGACTTACAGGTGAACGACCGGACAGGTCAGCGTCCGGGTGATCCCCTCGACGCCCTGGATCTTGGCGACGACGAGCTTGCCGAGCTCGTCCACGTTCTTCGCCTCCGCGCGCACGATCACGTCGTACGGACCGGTCACGTCCTCCGCCTCGGTGACGCCGCTGATGTCGCGAACCTCCTTCGCGACCTGCGCCGCCTTGCCGACCTCGGTCTGGATCAGGATGTAGGCCTGGACCACGGCGACCTCCCTCGTGAAGAGGGGCCCATGCTATGCGGCTGCGTTCGAGGGCGACAACGACACCGCGATCGTGACGCGGGCGTGGGATGATCGTCGCGTGGTGTCCCGCCGGAAGAAGCGCGCGCGGGCGTCGGACCTGCTGGCCGCCTACCGCAAGATCCGCAAGCCGATGCCGCCTCCGGAGAAGGTGATGCGGGACCGGCGTCGCGAGCTCGAGGACGAACAGGCGCGTCGGGAGGTCGACGCCGCCGGCGCGGGCGCCGGAGATCCGCCGGAGCGGCGAGGACGATGATCTTCGCCGATCGCGCCGAGGCAGGTGGACGCCTCGCCGAGGCACTCGCCGGACGTGTCGGCGACGGAACGGTCGTGCTCGCGATCCCGCGTGGCGGTGTCGTGGTCGGCGAGGTCGTCGCGCGAACGCTGGGCGCACCGCTCGACGTGGTGGTCCCCCGGAAGGTCGGTGCCCCTGGGAACCCCGAGTTGGGCCTCGGCGCCGTGGCGCCCGGTGTCCGAGTCCTGGATCCGCGGATGATCGGGCTGCTCCACGTGTCGGACGCCTATCTCGAGCGCGAGATCGCGGCGCAGGAGGCCGAGATCGCGCGCCGGGAGCACGCCTACCGGGATGGAGGCCCCGGCTCGGACGTCGCCGGCCGTGTCGCGATCGTCGTCGACGACGGGGTGGCGACGGGCGGAACGGCAGTCGCGGCGCTCCGGTGGGCCAGGTCGCGAGGCGCCACCCGGGTGATCCTCGCCGTCCCCGTCGCTCCCGCCGCGTCGCTCGAACGGCTCCGTGCCGAGGCGGACGAGGTCGTGGTCCTCGCGACGCCCGACCCCTTCTTCGCGGTCGGAGAGTGGTACCGGGATTTCGAGCAGACGAGCGACACCGAGGTCGTGGCCGCGCTCGCACGGTCCGCCGGCTCTCGGGCGTGAGGCCGTTCGAGCTCGCCATCGCGCTCGTCTTCATCGCGGGTGGCCTGCGGTCGCTCTGGGTGTGGGGTCGTCGGCCCTTCCAGGGCATCGACGTCGTCGACCACGTCCTGTACGCGCTGTACCTGACCGGCCGGATCGGCCTGTGGTTCGCGTTCGCCGGGTTCTTCCTGATCTACGCGTCGATCGACGTCCAGGGCCGAGCCGCGCTCGACGAGCTCGCTCAGTACCGCTGGTACCTGATCGTGCCGCTCGCGCTCGCGGTGCTGCAGCTGGGGGCGGGGTGGTTCCTCGGTCGTCGAGGGCCGCCGGACGGGCCGGCGGATGCGGCGAACGACGGGGCGGAGGTCAGCCCACCGCCTTCTTGATCTCGGGGGTGAGCTCCGGGAACTCCTCCAGCCGCGCGACGCGATCGGCCTTCAGTCGCTCGGCGAGGTCCCGGTACTCCGGCATCCGGCCCTGACGCTCGTAGAGCCGTCGCGGCTGGAGCACCTCGGGGTCGTCGAAACCCGGGACCGACTCCGCGACCAGGTACCCGAAGTCGTCGTCCCGCGTCCACGAGATCGTCTGCTCGGCGATCGCTTCGACGCACGCGGACGTGTGCGGGATCTGCACCTTCTTCGAGCGCTCGTCGTCCGCCTTCCCGCCGACCCGCCCCGTGTTGAGCAAGTAGGCCTCGATCGGATGCGTGGCGAGCAGATCGAGGATCCGGTTCCCCTGGAAGCCGTGGGGGAGCGGGAAGAAGGGGTTCGTCCCCGGGACGCGGAGGGACCGCCCCGCTTCCGAAGCGCCACCGGCCGACGTCCCCGTGGTTTCGCCGAGCATGAAGTACGCCGCGGCCTGTTCCTGGTTCAGCTTCGAGACGGCGGGGATGATGCTCTCGTTCCAGTTGAGGATCAGCAGGTAGTCGACGGTGCCGACCTGCGTCGCGTCCCGGTACCGCGCCAGGTCGTCCATCCCGAACACCGCTCGCCCGTTCTGCGTGTAGCTCTGCTCGAAGAAGTTCACCTTCCCGGCGTCGTCCTGGTAGACGTTCTCGAGGTACGTGGTCGGCTTCACGACCGCGTTGTAGATGTTCGGCTCGAAGTCGGGATCGAGGCTGAACGTCTTGGCGAAGCATCCGTTCTCCGTCCCGTGGACGCGTCCGCCCGGCAGCAATGCGACGAAGTCATCCTGCACCGGGAGCGAGTCGTTCTGGGTCGTGAAGGTTGTGGTGGTCTTGCCCGTGCCCGACAGCCCGATGATCAGGATCACCTTCTCGCCGGCGGTGGTCGGAACGACCTTCAGACCTGCGTGCAGCGCGAGGCCGCCGAGGTCGAAGACCTTCGCGTTCCACATCCGCAGGCCACCCTTCTTCGACTCGCCGAAGTAGTCGGAGTTCATGACGCGGGTCACGCCGTGCTCGAGGTCGACGGCGATCAGGCGGTCGTCCGGGTAGCCGGGTGCCGGGAGGTTCGGCGTGTAGATGACCTCGAGCTCGGGCTCGTCCCCGTCGTCCCGGGGGAAGTACAGCTTCTGCTGCATCCCTGCGATGTTCGCGTTGGCGCGCTCGATCGTGAGTCGGGCCTTCGTGCGGAAGTTCGGGTCGTTGCCGATGTAGCCGTCGATCACGACGACGTCGCGCTCGCGCAGATAGGCGTCCTGCATCTCGGCGACCGCCTCGAAGTCCTCGCGCGTCATCGTCTTGCCGCTCGAGCGCTCCGCCACGACGTAGGTGCTGCCGGCGCTTCGCGACGTGGCCCGGGTCTGGACGTTCACGTTGCCGAACCCAGTGATCCGGCATCGGGGCATCGCTTCCGTGAACGCACGCAGTTCGTCCGCGCCGGGGTTGTCGTGGATGGATCGCGCCTCGACCTTCACGGAGCTCCTTCGATCACCGGGGCTCGAGGCCCGTCGGACGTCACAGCGCCCGTATCCTACCCAACGAGGGGAGGCGCTCCCGTTCGGGTCGCCGGAGCGAACGACATGGAGCTTCCCGAGGACGAGCTGATCACCGCCATCGCCCGCGTGCTCTCGGATCTGGAGCCGGGTGTCGTGGTCGGGCTCGGGGACGACGCGGCCGTGGTCGCACCCGGCGGCGGGGAGCTCGTGCTCACGACGGACCTCCTCGTGGAGGGTGTGCATTTCGAGTCGGGATCGATCTCGGCGCACGACCTCGGCGCGAAGTCCGTCATCGTCAACCTGTCCGACATCGCCGCCATGGCCGCGAGCCCGAGGTTCGCGCTCGTCGCGCTCGGCGTCCCGCCGGACACCGATGCGGCCTGGGTGATGGAGCTGTACGGCGGCATGCGGGACGTCTGTGCCGAGTACGCCGTGGCCGTCGTCGGGGGGGACACGAACCGCTCCGAGCGCGTCACGGTCTCCGTCGCGGTCGTGGGCGAGGTCGCGCCCGGGCGAGCGGTGCTGCGCTCTGGAGCGGGCGTCGGTGACCGGATCGTCGTGACGGGGTCGCTGGGGGCGGCGGCGGGCGGCCTCGCGCTGTCGAGGGCGGAAGGTCCGGTCGCGGGTGCGGCGCTCTCGGAGCCGTGGGGCCGGCAGCTGGCCGAGGCGCTCGCGCGGCCGACCGCTCGGGTGGGGGAGGCGCAGCTCCTCGCGCGCTCTGGCGTCACCGCGATGATGGATCTGTCCGACGGGTTGGCGAAGGACCTGTCCAGGCTCTGCATCGCGAGCGACGTCGGCGCACGGATCACGATCGACGACGTCCCGGTGGCGCCCGCAGTCGTCCTTGGTGCGGAGGCCCTGGGGATCGACGCGGTCGCGCTCGCGCTGTCGGGGGGAGAGGACTACGAGCTCCTCGCGACGATCCCCCCGGACGCCTACGGTGTCGCTCGCGCCGAGCTCCTCGACACGTTCGGCGTGGACCTGACCGACGTCGGCGAGATCGTCGAGGGCTCCGGCGTCGTCGGGGAGGGCGCGGATGGAGCGGAGGAGCCGCTCGCGCCCGCGGGGTGGGATCACTTCGCTCCGTAGGTAGCCTGGACGACGTGCGGGACGAAGCCGTGATACCTCCTCGGGCGTTGTCGATCGCCGGTTCGGACTCGGGCGGCGGCGCGGGGATCCAGGCCGACCTCAAGACCTTCAGCGCGCTCGGTGTCTACGGGACGACGGCGGTCACGGCGGTCACCGTGCAGAACACGCAGGGGGTGAGCGATCACGTCGCCCTCCCGCCGAAGATCGTGGCCGAACAGATCCGCGCGGTGGTGAGCGACATCGGGGTCGATGCGGCCAAGACCGGCATGCTCGTGTCGGCCGAGATCGTGGTCGCGGTCGCGGACGCCCTCGCGCTCGTAGAGACACAGGTGCCGTACCTCGTCGTGGACCCGGTCTTCGTCTCCAAACACGGGCATGCGCTGCTCGAGCAGGATGCGGTCGGGGCCCTCCGTGACCGGATCCTGCCGCTCGCCACGCTCGTCACTCCGAACCTGCCCGAGGCGAGCGGCCTCGCCGGGTTCGACGTCACGACCCGGGACCTGATGCCCGACGCGGCGGAGACGATCCAGGCGATGGGGCCGCGAGCCGTGCTCGTGAAGGGCGGCCATCTGGCGGAGCCCGCGGGCGCGGACGACCTGTTCTTCGACGGGGAGCGGATGGAGTGGATCTCCGCCGAGCGGATCGACACGCGGAACACGCACGGCACCGGCTGCACGTTGTCCTCCGCGATCGCCGCCTATCTCGCGCGGGGGGAGGACCTCCTCGAGGCCGTTCGCCTGGGCAAGGCGTTCGTGACCGAGGCGATCCGGGCCGCGCTGCCACTCGGTCACGGGATCGGTCCCGTGAACCACCTCTGGTCGATCGGCGGCGGCGGGCTGGCCGAACCCGAGGAGCGGAGCCGGCGGGGCAGCTAGTCGCCTAGACGGCGCGCTGGACCTTGCCGGCCTTCAGGCAGCTCGTGCAGACGTACAGGCGCTTGGGCGACCCGTTCACGACGGCGCGGACGCGCTGCACGTTCGGGTTCCACCGCTTCGGTGAGCGGCGGTGGGAGTGGGAGACCTGCATGCCGAAGAACGGCTTCTTCCCGCAGATGTCGCAGACGGCTGCCATGGCGGCTCGCCATGCTAGCAGGGCTTGCGACCGCGCCCGGTCGCGGTCAGAGTTGCGGAAGCAGGTCGGCGACGGATGCCGACCGATGCGGATGCCGGGGAGGGAGGCGCAGCCATGACCGGGCAATATGACGGCATACACGAGTTCCTGTTCGTCCAGGGTGAGGCGCAAGCGCAGGCGCGCATCGGCGCGATCTTGAGGAAGTGGGATCCGGACCCGGAGGATGGTCCATTGTTCTCCGCCGGACTGCTCGCGGAGGGGGGAGACTTCCGAGGATTCGCACACTTCGGCCGCGATACCGCCGAAGACCTGGGCGAGCTGAACGCCTCGCTGTGGGACGAGGGTATCCAATCCGACTACGAGACGGAGGGGAAGGTCTACAAGGATTCGGGTGGCGCGGCATTCGGTCCCCGACGCCACAGCCCCGAGTTCGGAGCCCTCTGTCGTTTCGGCGCAACCCAACGGCCGGACCTCGTGCTCGAGGCGATCGGGAATGAGTTCGGAGCGGACGTGGATAGCGGTCCCTTCGTCGGTGGTTCCCAGCTGCTGCGGCGTTCCCGGCTGCTCGTCCAGCTCGGCGGTCCGGACGCCGATGCGGTTCGCGGCCTCGTCGACACCCTCCGTGTCTTCGACGGCGTCGACCAGGAGGACTTCCGGGTGGGCTACATCGACCCCGGGGTGACGTCGGCCTGACGCCCCCGGCATCGGGGCGGCGGCGGTGACCGTCCGAGGCGCCCGGACATCCTCCCGCGGCGGTGAGCGCAAGCTCGTCACGTTGCTGTTCGCCGATCTGACCGGCTACACCGCGCTCGCCGCCTCGCTCGATCCTGAAGAGGTGTACGGCTTCATCCGGCCGGCGCTCGAACAGCTCCAGGGGATCGTCGAGGACTTCGGGGGCACCGTTCCCCAGACCCTCGGGGACGGGTTCATGGCGGTGTTCGGTGTCCCGTCGGTGCATGAGGACGACGAAGAGCGTGCGGTGCGAGCGGCACTCGCGATCCGCGACCACGTCGATCTATTGAATGCGCGGCCGCCGCGCGTTCGCTTCCCTCGCGTCCACGCGGGCATCAACTCGGGAGAGGTGATGGTCGCGCCCTCCGACGAGGCGTCCGGGTTCATGGTGGTCGGGGACACCGTGAACACCGCCTCGCGGCTGGCAGACCTCGCGAGTGAGGGGACGGTCCTGGTCGACGGACGCACGCATGACCGGACAGCGCATGCGATCCGGTACGGACCGCGCCGGACACTGCGGGCCAAGGGGAAGAGCGAGCCGCTGATCGCCTACGAGGCCGTGCAGACCCGAACGCGGAGCTCCACGCGTCGGGGTTCCTCCACCGTGTTCGTCGACCGCCGGGACGCGCTCGAACGGATCCGTGAGGAGTTCCGGGGCGCCGCGCGCGGGTTTCGGTCAAGGGTGGTGGTCGTCACGGGTGAGCCAGGAACGGGCAAGAGCCGGCTGGCGTCGGAGCTGCGACGCCGCCGCGTCGGCAGGATCCTCGTCGGCCGGTGTCCCGCGTTCGGGCAGCAGCTCCCGCTCCAGGCGCTGGCCGAGGCCGTCGGGTCGGGCTTGGGGCTTTCCCCGGGCGCGCCGGCAACATCCGTCGACCGGGCCGTTCGACGCGTGGGACATGCCCTCACGGCAGCCGAGCGTTCAAGGTTCGGCCGCGACCTCCGCCTCCTGTTGGGCGCCGAACACGTGCCGGCCGGGCAGGCCCGCGGTTCCGTGCACGACGCCGCGCGAGCGGGGCGGATCGCGATCGAGATCGTGGCCCGGGAGCGACCGGTGATCGTCGTGATCGACGACCTGCACTGGGCCGACGCCGATCTCCTGCGGTTCCTGCGGGATGTCCACCGCGATCCGTGGACGGCCCCCGTCCTGTTCCTCGCGCTGTCCCGGCCGTGGGCGGCTCTCCGTGGCCTCGCTTCGATCGACCTTCCGAACCTGGGTCCGGACGACATGCGAACGCTGGCGCGCAACGTTCTCGGGAGCGGGGTGCCCGAGGACGCTGTCGACGAGACGCTCGGCCGTGCCGGGGGCAACCCCTTGTTCCTGGAGGAAACGCTCGGGATGCTCGTGGACGCCGGGGCGCTCGAGCGGCGGGCCGGTGTGTGGGAGGTCGCCGACCCCGCACAGCTCCACGGTGTCCCCTCGACGATCCGCAGGTTGATCGCAGCGCGGCTCGATGCACTCCCACCGATCGAGAAGGCGACGTTGCAGGACGCGGCGGTCGCCGGGGAGGTCGTCTGGGATCGATTGCTCGAGCATCTCGCGGGTCGGAGCACCGCGCGAACCATCGAGACCCTCGAACGGAGAGGGCTCCTGATGCGTCGCGAGCCGAGCGTGTTCCGGGGCGCGATCGAACTGGAGGTCAAGCACGTGCTGATCCGGGAGGTGGCGTACGAGTCGGTGCCGCGCGGGGAGCGAGCCGACAAGCACCTCGTGATCGCACGATGGCTGGAGGAAGAGGCGTCGGCGATGCGAGAGGAGCCCGTGGCCTGGCTCGCCTACCACCTCGAGCGAGCCTGGCAGCTCGGGCACTCACGGACGGGCCCCGGCCCGGCGGCGGAGACGGCGATCCTGGCCGTCGACTCCTTACGACGGTGGGCCGACCGGACCTTCGCGTACCAGGCCCGCCTTGCGGAGTCGATCTACGGGCGTGCGATCACGGTGGCGCGATCCGCCGATGAAGCGGCTATCGGGCCCGTCATGGCGGACCTACTGATCGGCCGGGCCGAGAGCCGCAACGAGATGGGTCGACATCGCGAGGCGCTCGCCGACGGGACCGAGGCCAGACGGATCGCCGAGCGGATCTCGGATCCGGCTCGACGAGCCCGCGCGCTGCTCTGCCTCGGCCGGACGGAGTCCGACCTTGGCCGGATGCTCAAGGCACGATCCCTGGTCGAGGACGCGCGACGGCTGTTCCACGTGGGCGGGGATCTGCGTGGCGAGGCGTGGGCGCTGCATCGGCGATCGGAAACATGGAGCGAAAGCGACCCGGCTCGCGAGCTCGAGGATCTCGAGGAGTCGTACGGGCTGTTCGCCAGGTCGCGTGATCGGTGGGGTCGATCGATCGCGGCGCAGGATCTCGCGTACATCCTCACGCCGAAGGGCGGATCCGCATTCAAACGCTGGTACCGGACCTCGGCACGACTTGCCGGGGACGAGGGAGACCTGCGTTCACATGCGACGCTCGCCCGCACTGCCGGCTACGAGGCCTTCTACCGAGGCGAGTACGCCCGGGCCATCGTGGAGATGGAGCAGGCGCGGCCGCTCGCAGCTCGTTGCGGCGAACGGTACGCGGAGGGAGACGCGATCGCGATCCTGGCGCTGTCCGAGATCGCCGTCGGCTCGCCGGAACGAGCACTGGAGCTCGGGTCCGAGCTTCAACGGTTCGCCCGAGGCCTCGACTCCGTACGGTTGCAATCGATGGGACTGCTCGCGGAGGCGCGAGCCGCGGTCCGCCTCGGGCGGCCCGCCATCGCCACGAGTCGGATGGAGGCCGCCCGACGCTTGATCGGTCGCCGCCAGACCGCGACGAGAGCCGATCTGCTCTACGCGGAAGCGGGGATCCGCATAGACCGCGGGATCTCGTCGGGGGTTGCCTCGATCGCCGGACGGGCGTCGTCGTTGGCGGCGCGCTACGGCTGGGCGCTGTGCGAGCCGCTCGGGCCGCTGATCCGGGGTCGCTCGGCGCTCGGCGGCGGTCGGTCGGACGCTGCGCTCCGCGACCTGGAGCTGGCCCGATCCCTCGCGCGCTCGGCCGGCGCAACGGGGACCGAGCGGTTGGCGCGACTCCTCGCCGACCAGGCCCGGATCCTCGCGGCGGCCGGTCGCCGGGTCCGGGAGGCCGCCGGCCGGGCGGATCGGCGGGCCGACGCCGAGGCTCGGGCGATCGCGCGCGAGAACGACGGTCTGCTCGCGCTCCGCGCGGGCCGTCCGGCTCGCGCCCGGGAGGCGTTCGAGGAGGCGGCCGCGACGTGGGAACAGATGGGCGCCACCGTGTGGCACGCCCGGGCCCTCCGGTTCGCGTCGGCCGCGGCTCGGATCGAGGGCCGCACGGGGCCGGCACGGACGCTCGAGCGGCGTTCCGACCGCGTCTTCTCACGCGTGCGGACCCCCGGCCCGGACCGGAAGGCGACGGAGCGAGCCGTCGATCGGGTCGCCGATCGAGCGGCGCTCGGGTGAGCGTCGCGCTCGTTGGACGGGTCGCGACCACCCGGTAGGTTCGCGGTGTGGCCCTCTCCATCGATTCCCCGGTGGCCGAGATCGACGCGCGCGTCGCGACACGGCGCGTCGGCCTGACCAAGAAGGGCCCGCCCGCGGCCGAGGTCCTGTCCGGGATGGGCCTCGAGACGGTCCGGGACCTGCTCCATCACTACCCGAGGCGGTACATCGATCGCACGAGGGTCTCTCGGATCAAGGACCTGAAGGTCGGTCAGTACGCGACGATCATCGCCCGCGTCAAACGCGTCACGAAACGACTGACGCGCCGGCGTCAGTCGATGGTCGTCGTCACCGTCACCGATGGGTCGGGCACGCTGGACCTCACGTTCTTCAACCAACCGTGGACGGCGACCCAGTTCCGCGAGGGGCACGAGGTCGCCGTCTCGGGGGTCGCACAGTTGTACGGAGGCCGGCGGCAGGTCGCGAAGCAGGAGGTCGAGCTCCTGACGAGCGACGAGCACGACCTCGTCCACATGGGTCGGATTACGCCGGTCCATCGGGCCACCGAGGGCGTGACGACGCGGACGATCCGTGAGCTCTTGTGGCTCGCGCTCGAACGCCTCGGCACGATCGCCGACCCGTTGCCGGATGCGCTCGTCGCGTCGGAGGGGCTCCTGCCGTTCGGAACGGCGATCCGGCAGATCCACTTCCCGGATACGCAGCGCGAGCTCACCGCGGCGACGACCCGGCTCAAGTTCGACGAGTTGTTCACGCTCGAGCTCGGGGTGGCGTTCCGCAAACGCCGGGTCGAACGAGCCGAGCGCGGCGTTGCGCACGATCCGGGCGGGGCCCTCGTCGAGCGGTTCGAGTCGTCCCTGCCGTTCGTGCCGACGCAGGCCCAAGAGCGGGCGATCCAGGAGATCGACCGGGCGATGGCCGGATCGCGGCCCATGAACGTGCTGCTGCAGGGGGACGTGGGCTCGGGCAAGACGCTCATCGCGGTCCATGCGTCGCTGGTGGCGATCGGGTCGGGGCACCAGGCCGCGATCATGGCGCCGACCGAGGTCCTGGCCGGCCAGCATCTCCGGTCGGTTGCGCAACTGCTCGAGCCGTCCGGAGCCGTCGCGTACCTCGACCTCGCGTCCGAATGGGCAGCGACGGACGGTCAGGTCTCGCTCCTCGAACCCGAACCATCTCTCGAGGACGACCGCGCGATCACGTTCGCGCTCCTGACCGCAGCGGTCACGGGGAAGGATCGGATCCGCATCGTCGAGGGGATCGCGGCGGGGGATGTCGATCTGGTGGTCGGGACCCACGCGCTCGTGCAGGAGGGGATCTCGTTCGCCGACCTGTCCCTGGCGGTGATCGACGAACAGCATCGGTTCGGCGTCCATCAGCGGATGGCGTTGAAAGGCAAGGGCGGCTCGCCCGACGTCCTGATCATGACCGCGACGCCGATCCCGCGGACACTGGCGCTCACGTACTACGGCGATCTGGACGTCGTGGTGCTCGACGAGATGCCGAAGGGACGCGTGCCGGTCCGAACGACGATCGCCCGGACCGAGCCGGAGCGCGCCGCAGCGTACGAGCTCGTGCGGCGCGAGGTGGCAGCTGGGCGGCGCGCGTACGTCGTCTGTGCCGCGATCGACGAAGGGAACCGGAGCGAGGTGCGCGCCGCCGAGGCGGAGGCCGATCGGCTCGCCGGCGAGGTGTTCCCCGAGCTGTCGGTGGAGCTCCTGCACGGCCGGATGCGTCCCACCGAGAAGGAGCGCGTCATGGACGGCTTCCGCTCGGGACGGCTCGACGTGCTGATCTCGACCACGGTGATCGAGGTGGGTGTGGACGTCCCCGAGGCGACCGTGATGCTCGTCGAGAACGCCGAGCGGTTCGGGCTCTCGCAGCTGCATCAGCTCCGCGGAAGGATCGGTCGTGGGAGCCACCCCTCCACGTGCATCCTGTTCGACGAGTCCGACGAGACGAACGAGATCGCCCGGGCTCGCCTGGCCGCGATGGTCCGCACCACCGACGGGTTCGAGCTCGCCGATGAGGACCTGCGGCTGCGCGGAGAGGGAACGCTGTTCGACGTGAAGCAGTCGGGCCTGCCGGACCTGAAGCTCGCCCGGCTCGCCGAGGACCTCGAGCTCGTCAAGCGCGCGCGGCTCGCGGCGTTCGCGGCGATCGACGCCGACCCGGAGCTCGACGCGCACCCCGAGCTCCTGGCGGAGCTGCGATCGCGGTTCGAGCGCTCCGTGGATTGGTTGTTCCACTCGTGAGCCAACCGTGAGGATCGTGGCGGGGTCGGCGAAAGGGGTGCGGCTGGCCCCGGTGCCTCGTGGCGTCCGGCCGGTGTCGGACATGGCGCGGGAGGGGGTCTTCTCGAGCCTCGGCGCGCAGGTCGCGGGGGCCCGGGTCCTCGACCTGTACGCGGGGACCGGCGCGATGGCGATCGAGGCCCTCTCGCGCGGCGCCGAGCGGGCGGTCCTGGTGGACCGGGACCGTTCCGCAGCCCGGACGATCCGGGACAACCTCGAGCGGGCGCGGCTGGCGGCCTCCGGCGAGATCGTCGTCGCCCGGGTCGCATCGTTCCTCGGCCGGGCAGGCGCGAACGCGGATCCGTTCGATCTCGTCCTCGTCGATCCTCCCTACGCGACCCCCGTTCGCGAGCTCGAGGCCGTGCTTGAGGCGCTGGGGTCCGGCTGGGTCTCCGGGACGGGCTGGCGCGTGGTCCTGACCAGGCCGAAGGAGGCTTCCACGCTTGTCATTCCGGTACACTGGCTGGCCGCGAGGCGCCTTTCTTACGGCGACACCCGCGCCCTGATCCTCCAGGAGGCATAGATGGGCTTGACCGCCCTGTGTCCGGGGACGTTCGACCCCGTCACCAACGGTCATCTGGACATCATCGAGCGAGCGGCGGCGCGCTTCGACGCGCTGGTCGTCGGCGTGCTCGACAACCCCGCGAAGGATCCGTTGTTCAGCGCGGAGGAGCGCGTCGGACTGCTGAAGGAAGCCACGCAGGCCCTGTCGAACGTCGAGGTCGAAGCCTTCTCGGGGCTGCTCGTGGACCATGTGACGCGCAGGGGCCCGGATGTGGTCGTGGTGAAGGGCTTACGGGCGGTGTCCGACTACGAGTACGAGATCCAGATGGCGCAGATGAACCACCGGCTCGCCGGCGTCGAGACCCTGTTCATGACGACGAGCCCGCAGTGGTCGTTCCTGTCGTCCTCGCTCGTCAAGGAGGTCGCGCGGTTCGGGGGGGACGTCTCCGGCCTCGTTCCGACCGCGGTGATCGATCGGCTCGCGGAGCGGCTCGGGGGTTCGGGCTGATGGATCTGGCCACCCGGCTCCTGGAGCTCGAGGAGATGGTGCGCGACGCCAAGTCGATGCCGCTGTCCTCCTCGGCTCTGCTGAACCGCGACGAGGTGCTGGTCCTGATCGAGGAGCTGAAGGACTCGTTGCCCGAGGAGATTAAGCAGGCGCGCTGGGTCGTGAAGGACCGCGAAGAGCTCCTCGCGAAGGCCCGGCGCGATGCCGAGTCCATGGTCGAGGCCGCCCGGGCCGAGCAGCTGCGGATGGCGTCGCACGAGGCCATCGTGCAGCGCGCCAAGGAGGAGTCGGAACGGATCGCGCACGAGGCCCAAGAGGATGCTCGCCGGCTGCGCCTGGAGGCCGAGGACTACGCGGATGCGAAGCTGGCCCAGCTCGAGGTCGTGCTTCAGAAGATCCTCGAAGACATGTCGAGCTCGAACGACGCCCTGTCGCGCACGATCGACCAGGTCGTCGCGGGGCGGGAGAAGCTCCGCGGCGCGGCACCGGCCGCCGAGCTCGGTGCCGAGGTGCAGCTGTCCGAGGAGGGTGGTGAAGCGTGATGCGGGCGATCGAGGTGGGCGATCTGCTCGAGCGCCCGGGGTCCTCGCGAACCGTGCGGGTGGACGAGGCGGTTCCCGGCCTACGGACCGAGCTCGCCGACGTCCCCGAGGACACGCCGATACGCGGCCAGTTCATGCTCGAGAGCGTGGAGCTGGGCATCTACGTGTCCGGCTCCGTGACCGGCCGATTCGCGATGCGATGCGCGAGATGCCTGAGGGGCTTCGCGCGACCGTTCGATGTGCGCATGTCCGAGCTGTACGCGCGCGAACCAGGGCCGGAGGACGACTACGCGCTCACGCCGGAGCTCACGCTCGATCCCGAGCCCATGGTCCGTGATGCCGTGGTGCTGGAGATGCCGTTCTCGCCGTTGTGCCGGCCCGACTGCCTCGGCCTGTGCGAGGTCTGCGGGGGCGATCGGAACCTCGGCGGATGCCCCGGCCACCAGGTCACCGACCCAAGGTGGGCGCAGCTCGAGGCGTGGCTCGAGACCGAGTCGCCCGCGGACCGGATGGACTGAGCGCGACCACGACGACGACGATCACAGAGAAAGGAACACACGATGCCGGTACCGAAGCGACGCCAGAGCCACACGCGGACCGCGAAGCGGAAGGCGAACTGGAAGGCCCAACCACCCACGTACTCGGAGTGTCCGCAGTGTCACCAGCCGAAGCTGCCGCATCGGGTCTGCGCGAACTGCGGGTACTACGCGGGCCGACAAGCGATCGAGGTCGAGTAGGGAGCGTGGCGCCCGGTCGCACATCCGAGGGCCCGAGGGCGCTCGATCGGATCCTGGGGGTTCGGTTCCGCGATGGGTCGTTGCGGGAGCTCGCGCTCACGCATCGCTCGTTCGCGTTCGAGAACGGCCTGCCCGGCAACAACGAGCGGCTCGAGTTCCTCGGCGACGCCGTCCTGGGGATCGTGGTCACGGACCTGGCGTTCCGGGAGTTCCCGGACATGCCCGAAGGCGAGCTCGCCAAGCTTCGAGCGGCGATCGTGAACATGGGGGCCCTCGCCGACGTGGCTCGCGACCTCGGGATCGGACGACTGGTCCTGCTCGGCAAGGGTGAGGAGATGAGCGGCGGTCGAGACAAGAGCAGCATCCTGGCCGACGCCCTCGAGGCGGTGCTGGGCGCGATCTACCTCGACCGAGGCATGCCGGTTGCCCGCAAGCTCGATCGAGCGCGTGTTCCGACCTCGGATGGTCGCCTACGTCCGCGGCGAGGGAGAGCGCGACTACAAGACGATCCTGCAGGAGCTCGCCTCCGCGGAGGTTCACGCGGTCCCCGAGTACCGGATCCGGGAACGTGGGCCCGACCACGAGAAGGAGTTCACCGCGACGGTGTTCCTCGGCGGGAAGCCCTGGGGCAGCGGCATCGGGCGCTCGAAGAAGGAGGCCGAGCAGCAGGCGGCACACGAGGCGTACGTCCGGCTCACCGAACGGGCCGAACCCGCGCCGGTGAAGGGAGCGTAGGTGGAGCTGCCCGAAGTCGAAGTGATGCGCCGCGACCTCGAGAAGGACGTCGTGGGTCGCAAGGTCGCGAGCGCAGAGGTGCGGCCCTCGAGGAACGCGATGCGTGTGATCCGGCGGCACGCGAAGCGCAAGGAGTTCACCGACCGGCTCGTGGGACGGAAGTTCACGAAGGCCGAGCGGCGCGGCAAGTACGTCCTGCTCCACATGGACAACGGCGACGTGCTCGTCACCCACTTCGGGATGAGCGGGCAGTTCGTCCGTGCGAACAAGCGTGTCCCGGTGCTGACGCACACGCACGTGGTCATCACGTTCGTGCAGGGCGGCGACCTCCGTCTGCTCGACCCGCGGACCTTCGGCGAGATGTTCGTCGCCACCGCCGACGAGCTCGGCAAGGTCAAGGAGCTCCAGCACATCGCGATCGATCCGCTCGACCACGTCTTCACGTGGCAGGCGTTCGGCGCCGCGCTGGCGCAGCGCGCCTCGAAGATGAAGCAGCTGCTGATGGACCAGAAGTTCGTGAGCGGCCTCGGGAACATCTACTCGGACGAGGTGCTGTTCGCCGCCGGGCTCCGCTACGACCGGATGTCCGATTCGCTCTCGTCGCAGGAGGTCCGTCGCCTGTACCGGGCGATGCAGGAGGTCCTGCAGGAGGCGATCCGGTTCCGAGGGACGACGCTGGACGACGAGGCGTACCTGGACCTGTTCGGCAAGCCCGGGGAGTTCCAGAACGAGCTCAAGGTCTACGGTCGTGTCGGGTTGCCGTGCCGCCGGTGCCGGACGCCGATCAAGGCGGTCAAGGTCTCGGGGCGCAACGCGTACTACTGCCCGCAGTGCCAGTCGTAGGTGCTCGCTCCGCGACTCGGTTGCGGGTCCGGGCACGTCGGCGTAGCTTCGACCCCGGACAAGCAGGCGCGCTCCAGTGGTTCAAGATCGCGTTCGGGATGTCCTCGGACATGCGGGTGGAGATCAAGAACGTCATCGCGAGTGGGGACCGGATCTGCACCCACACGGTCATGCGTGGCACGGATACCGGCGGCGCGATGCCGGGCATCCCTCCGACGAACAAGCCGTTCGAGATCGAGAGCGTCGACATCATGCGCGTGAGTGACCAGGGCAGGTTCACCGACCACTGGGGCATCACGGACACGATGTCGATGATGCAGCAGCTCGGGCTCGCTCCATCCGGGCCGCCGCCCGCGTAGCGGCCTACTCGAGAACCGCCCCCACGTCGCGCATCCGTTCGAGCGCGCGCTGTCCGTCGCCTTCGCGAACCTCCACCGCGCCGATGGCGCGGGTCAGGACGTCGACGTCGAGGTGGCGCCCTCGTGCGTCCGTCACGGTCTCGACGACACCGTGGTCCGTCGTGAGTCCGCAGACGACGACCCGCTGGATCATGCGCGCTCGCAGGAGCGACCCCAGGGCCGTCTCCCACGCCTCGCCGCCTCGCGGACCGCGAACGCTGAAGGCCGAGTACCCGTCTTCACCGCCGATCCCCTTCCGGATCACCGGCGTCGAGTCCTCCACGCGAAGCCCCGGGTGGAAGGCGGCGCCCCAGGTGTCGTGGACGCAGTGGACGGGCCAGACGCCTCCGTCCTTCTCGAAGTGGGGAGTGGTTTCCGGATGCCAGTCCTGCGTGTACACGATCATCGCCCCGGCGGCGGCCGCCGACGACACCTCGACGTTGACCACCGGAACGATCAGGTCGCCACCCTTCACGAACAGGCCGCCGTTCGGATCGGCGAAGTCGTTCTGGACGTCGACGACGAGCAGGACGCTCCTGCGATCGTAGTCCGGCACGAACCTAGTATGAGCATGTGAAGCGCGTCCGGGTGGTCGCTTCCGGTCTCGTGCAGGGGGTCTTCTTCCGTGTGGAGTGCGCGGCCGAAGCCCGCGGGCGAGGTCTCGCGGGCACCGTCCGCAACCTTCCGGACGGCCGTGTCGAGGCGATCCTCGAGGGCCCGGCGCCGGTCGTCGACCAGATGGTGGCCTGGTGCCGGTCGGGCCCCGAGCATGCCCGCGTCGACGAGGTCGAGATCGAGACGCTCGACCCGCTCGGGGAGACGGGATTCCGGGTGACCGGCTGATCGCTGGAGCCGGAACTTTCCCGCCGGAGATGTCCGGCCGGGCGGAGGGCCACTGCTAGCATCGGCCCTCAGATGTTCCTCCGCTCCCTGCAGGTCCGAGGCTTCAAGTCGTTCGCCGACAAGACGGTTCTCGAGTTCGCGCCGGGCACTTCCGTCATCGTCGGGCCCAACGGTTCCGGCAAGTCGAACCTCGTCGACGCCATCAGTTGGGTGCTCGGCGAGCAGGGGCCGCGGGCGCTCCGCGGCGGTCAGATGGCCGACGTGATCTTCGCCGGCAGCCCGCAGCGTCCCGCGCTGGGGATGGCCGAGGTGAAGCTCGTGATCGACAACTCGGCCGGCCTGATCCCGGTCCCGATGACCGAGATCGAGATCAGCCGGACGATCTTCCGCTCGGGCGAGAGCGAGTACCGGATCGGCGGCCAGCTCGTCCGCCTGCTGGACGTGCAGGAGCTGCTGTCCGAGTCGGGGATCGGACGGGCGCTGCACACCGTGGTCGGTCAGGGCCAGCTCGAGGAGGTGCTCACCGCCCGGCCGGAGGACCGCCGCACCTACATCGAGGAGGCCGCCGGGATCGCGAAGCACCGGAAGCGGAAGGAGCGCGCCGAGCGGAAGCTGGCCGGCCTCGACCAAGACGTGCTCCGCCTGCAAGACGTCCTCGTGGAGCTCAAGCGACAACTGAAGCCGCTGCGACAGCAGGCGGAGATGGCCACCCGGCACGAGCAGCTCGCCGGCGAGGCCGACGCGGTCTCGATCCGCCTGGCGGCGGCGCGGCTCCGCGAGCTCTGGATCGAGCGGGACCGTCGCACCGCCGGCTGGGACGAGGGTCTGGCGCGCCGGACCCAGGCCCGGGAACGGCTCGACGCGCTGGATGCCCGGGTCGGCGAGGCAGCCGACGAACGCGCGCGGACCGTGTGGGCCCTCCAGGAGGCGGAGGGCGGATCCGAGCAGGCGCTCGCGGCGAGATCGGCCGCCGAGCTCGAGCTCCGGCGGGCGGTCGAGCTGGAGTCCGGGGCACGCGAGGCGCTCGCGGCCGAGGCGACTCGGGGTGTCCGGCTCACCACCATCGAGGAGGACCTCCGACGGCTCGAGGCGCGTGCGGTCGATGTCGAGGTCGAGCTCGAGGAGCGGGAGCGAGACCTGGACGTCGCGCAGCGCGAGTTCGAGGCGGCGGCGGACGCCCGGCGTGCGATCGAAGAGGATCGCCGCCGGATCGCGGAAGACCGCGCCGCCCATCGCGCGGAGATGGACACGCTCCGCCGCTCGCTCGAGTCACACGATCGTGAACGTACCCGGCTCGAGGAGTCGCTTCGTCAGGTCGAGGCCCGGCGGGCCGGTGGCGTGGCCGAACGCGAGGCGCTCGCGGAGGAGGTGGAACGGCTCGACGCATCGACCGCGCCGCTGTCCGAGCGACGGGCCGAGCTCGAACGTGAGCGACATGGGCTGTCCGACAAGGTCGCCGAGCTCGAGGAGGCCGTCCGGCGTCACGAGCAGCGTCGCGAGGTGCTCCGAGCCCGCCTCGCCGACCTCGAGGAGACCCCCGGATCGCGCTTCCTCGGGGGGCGCGAGGGCCGCGCCATCGGACTGCTCGGCGGCATGGTGCGGGCGGCCGAGGGGTGGGAGCGGGCACTCCGAGCCTCGCTCGGCCCGCTCGCCGACGCCGTCGTGTACGAGGACGAGGGCCACGCGATCGCCGATGCGCCGGACGGTGATGGCGCGATCCTGACGATCGCCCGCGGCGGTCCCGCGTCCTTCATCCTTTCGGGGGAGCGCACGCTGCTGTCGATCGTCGACGCCGACGCCATGGTCCGCGGCCTCGTCTCGACCGTCCTGAAGGACATCTACCTCGCCGAGGACCTCGGGGAGGCCGTCCGCAAGCGTGCGGAGCATCCGAAGGCGTCGTTCGTGACGCCCGAGGGGATCCTGGTCGGTCCGGCCGTGATCCGGACCGCGCCGCTGGGCGACTCCCGAGCCGCCGAGATCCGGCGGGAGCTGGTCGTCGTCGAGCGGGACCTCGCGCACGCGCAGGAGGCCTGCAAACCGCGCCGCCGCCGGCTGGACGAGATCGGAGGAGAGCTCGAACGGCTGGCCGCATCGATCGAGCAGGCGGACGAGCACATCACGCGGGCCGCGGAGGGGATGGCCCGGGCGGAGGCGGACGTCGCGGCGGCATCGAAGGAGGCGGAGCTCCTCGCCGAACGCCTCGCCGGGATGGACGACGCCGCCGCGGCCTGGCGCGAGGCCCTGTCGGCCGCCGAGCCCGTCGCGCACGACCTCCCCGAACTCCCGCGACCCGCGGAGCCGCCGATCGGCGCACGCGTCGCGGTCGAGACCCTTCGCCGCGATCGCGCGAACGTCCAGTCCCGCCTGCACGACGTCCGTTCGGAACGCGAGGCGCTCGCCTCCCAAGACGCCGACGCGCTCCGGACGGAGGTGGACCAGACCGAGCAGCGACGCGCCGGCGCCGAGGAACGGCTCGCGATCGCCGATCGTGCCCTCGAGGCGGCGACCGCGGCCAGGACCGCGGCTTCGAACGCGGAGCGGGCGGCCACCGAGGAGGAGGCCGAGACGAACCGACGCTGGCGAGAGGCCTCGACGGAGCTCGATCGTCTGCGGGAGGTCTACGAGGACGAGGACCGCTCCCGGGGCGACCTCGAGCGCAGGATCCGCGATGCGGAGCGGGTGCTGCGCGAGGGTCATCAGCGCGACCCCGAACCGACCGTCGCCGAGCTGTCCGAGGTGGACACGGTCGCCGCGCTGGAACGCAAGGCCGAGCTCGTCCAGCGCCGACTGGCGCTCCTGGGACGTGTGAACCTCCTGGCCGGCGGCGAGTTCGAGGCGCTGCAGGGGCGTCACGACCTGCTGCACCGTGAGCTCGACGACGTTCGCCACGCACGCCGGGACCTCCTCGAGGTCATCCAGCGGATCGAGACCGAGATGGTCACCGTCTTCGAAGCCGCGTACCGGGACGTGGCGGCCGAGTTCGAGCGGTTGATCGCGGACCTGTTCCCCGGCGGTGAGGGGCGCCTCATCGCGACCGACCCCACCGATCCGCTCTCGACCGGGATCGACATCGAGGCTCGACCCGGACGCAAGCGCGTGAAGCGGATCTCGCTCCTATCGGGCGGGGAACGGGCGCTCACCGCGTTGGCGTTCCTGTTCGCGATCTTCAAGGCCCGTCCGAGCCCGTTCTATCTCATGGATGAGGTGGAGCCGGCGCTGGACGACGTGAACCTGCACCGGTTCATCGCGCTGGTGGAGGGGTTCGCCCGCGAATCGCAGGTGCTGATCGTCACGCACCAGAAGCGGACGATGGAGGTCGCCGCGATGATGTACGGGGTGTCGATGAGTCGAGAGGGCACCTCGAAGGTCGTCGCCCAACGGTTCGACCATCCGGCGACGACGGATGCGGATGCCGCCGTCGTCTCGGACGCGGTGCCCGAGCCCGGCGTCGTCGGCTAGCCTGACCTCCGTGTGGATCGTGATCGCGGTGGTCGCCGTGGTGCTGATCGCCGCGGTCGTGGCGGGCCTGGTGACCGCGCGCCGGAGGAACACGGAGCGCGCCCCGTCGCACCCCGAGGCGCAAGCACGCCCCTCGAGGGGGCGATCGCCGGCGACCGGCGGCCTCTCCGCTCGAGTTCGATCGCTCTTCGGCGCCGGGTCCGACGACCCGTGGAGCGAGCTCGAGGACCTACTCGTCCGCGCCGACGTTGGTCCCGCCACGTCGGCGCGGATCGTCGCCAACGTCCGCGACCGCTCCGGCACCGGTTCGGACCCTGCGGTCCTCGTCGGAGAGGAGATCCGGGCGATCCTGGGCCACGGTGACGGCCTGCGACTCCCGTCCGAGGGGATGGGCGTCGTCTTGGTCGTCGGTGTGAACGGATCGGGCAAGACGACGACGATCGGCAAGCTCGCCGCGCGCTTCGCCCAGGAGGGACGCACGGTCAGCCTGGCCGGGTCGGACACCTTCCGGGCCGCGGCCTCCGAGCAGCTCGACGTGTGGGCCACGCGCTCGGGGGCCCATCTGGTCACCCAGTCGAGGGGTTCGGATCCCGGCTCGGTGGCCTTCGACGCGGCGAAGGCGGCCCAGGCGCGCGGCTCGGACGTGTTGATCGTCGACACGGCCGGACGCCTGCACACGAAACAGCCGCTGATGGACGAACTGCAGAAGGTGCGTCGGGTGCTGGAGAAGGCTGTAGGCCGAACGCCGGACGAGACGCTGCTCGTGCTCGACGCCACGACGGGTCAGAATGGCATCGCACAGGCGCGGGCGTTCGGCGAGGCGGTGGAGGTGACCGGCGTCGCGCTCACGAAGTTCGACGGCACGGCGAAAGGCGGGGTCGTCCTGGCGGTCCGCGATCAGCTCGGTGTGCCGATCAAGCTCGTCGGGACGGGGGAGGGCGTCACGGACATCGAGACCTTCGACCCCGATGCATTCGCCGACCGACTCCTCGGTGGCTGACGTGGCCAAGGCAGACATCTTAATCGTCGAGGACCATCCCACGATGCGGGAGGCGATGCGCCTCATCCTGGAGCACGAGGGGTTCGACATCCGCGAGGCTCCCGACGGCGGCACCGCGCTGTCGATGGCTCGCGAGCGACCTCCCGATCTGATGTTCCTCGACCTGAATATCCCCGGGACCAGCGGCGCGGAGGTCCTCACCGAGATCAAGGCCGATCCGGCCACCAAGCACATCCGGGTGATCATCGTGACCGCCACTGGTGAAGAGGGCCGGGAGTTCGTGACCTCGCTCGGGGCAGACGAGTACTTCACGAAGCCGTTCTCGCCGATGGCCCTGCTCCGGACGGTGGAGCAGGTGCTGGAGGAGGCGCCCTCCGAACCGCCGCAGGCTCCGTCGGCCCCGCCGGCCTGATCCGGGTGCCGGCGCGTACCCTGGACCTCTGATGTTCGACACGCTCACGGGCCGTCTGGACGGCATCTTCAAGAAGCTGCGTTCGCGCGGGAAGCTCCACCCGAAGCAGGTGGACAACGCGCTCACGGACATGCGGACGGCACTGCTCGACGCCGACGTCGCGGTCGAGGTCGCCGACGGACTGCTGACGAGGGTCCGCGAACGCGCGCTGTCCGACGAGGTGATGAAGAGCCTCACCCCCGCGCAGCAGGTGGTGAAGGTCGTCCGCGACGAGCTCCAGACCACGATGGGGGGGACGCAGACGGCGTTCACGCTGCCATCGTCGAAGCCCGCGGTGGTGATGATGGCCGGCGTCCAGGGTTCGGGGAAGACGACGGCGAGCGCCAAGCTCGCGCTGCACATCCGGTCGAAGGGCAAACGGCCGCTGCTCGCCGCCGCGGACCTATGGCGGCCGGCGGCCGTCGAGCAGCTCGTGACGCTCGGCTCCGAGGTCGGGGTCGACGTCGTCTCCGACGGCAAGGACGCCGTCAAGGTCGCGAAGAGCGCCCTGAAGCACGCAGATCGCGAGGGCTACGACGTCCTCATCATCGACACGGCCGGCCGCCTGCACGTCGACGAGGACATGATGCGCGAGGCACGCCGGGTCAAGGACGCGGCGAGCCCGCACCACGTCCTCATGGCGTGCGACGCGATGACCGGTCAGGACGCGGTCGTGCAGGCGCGGGCGTTCATGCGCGAGGTCGACACGACCGGCTTCGTGCTGACGAAGCTCGACGGCGATGCGCGCGGCGGCGCCGCGCTTTCGATCACCGAGGTGACCGGGCGCCCGGTGTTCTTCGTCGGGACGGGTGAGAAGCCGGAGGATCTCGAGCCCTTCTACCCCGACCGGATGGCCTCCCGGATCATGGGCATGGGCGACGTCCTGTCCCTGATCGACAAGGCGCAGGAGGGGATGGACGTCGAGAAGGCCGCCGAGGCGGCCGAGAAGCTCGCGTCCGCGAAGTTCACGCTCGAGGACTTCCTCACGCAGATGCAGGAGGTTCGCAAGCTCGGCCCGCTCCAGGACATCCTCGCGATGTTGCCCGGCGTGCCGGGCGGGAAGAACGCGCTCAAGGACCTGCAGGTCGACGACGGCCAGATCGGGCGAGCGGAGGCGATCATCCGATCGATGACCCTGGAGGAGCGACGCGAACCCGCTATCATCGGCGGGTCCCGGCGCCTGCGGATCGCCCGGGGGTCCGGCGTGACCACCGCGGAAGTGAACGCCCTGCTGAAGGAGTTCGAGCAGGCCCGGAAGCTGATGAAGAGCATGCTGGGCGGCAAGCGGATGCCCCGGATCCCAGGGATGCCGAACCTCCCGGGGATGGGTTGAGGAGCGCGAGATGGCCGTACGGATCAGGTTGAGGAGACTGGGCGCGAAGAAGCGTCCCTACTACCGCGTCGTCGTCGCGGATCAGCGGAGCCCGCGCGACGGGCGGTTCATCGAGAACATCGGCATCTACCAGCCGCTGGAGGACCCGTCGGTGATCCAGATCGACGAAGAGCGTGCACTGCACTGGCTGCGTGTGGGCGCGCAACCGTCGAACACGGTCCGGGTGCTGATGAGCAAGGTCGGCATCTGGGACACGTTCTCGGCGGAGAAGGCGGGCGGCAAGGCAGGCGCCGGGGCGTCCTGACGGACGTGCGTGCCCTCCTCGAGTTCATCGCGCGCGAGCTCGTCGACGAGCCCGACGCCGTCCGCGTGGAGGAGGTCGAAGGACGCTCGAGGCGTCCTGTTGACCCTCCGCGTCGCACCCGACGACATGGGCAAGGTGATCGGTCGGGGTGGCCGGACCGCACGTGCGATCCGTTCCGTCGTCAAGGCCGGTGGCCTGCGCGCCGGCATCCACCACGTCGGCGTGGAGATCGTCGACTGACCAGCGACGAGCCGACCGTCGCGGTCGGCCGGATCGGGAAGGCGCATGGCGTGCACGGCGAGGTCATCGTGCTCGTCATGTCGGACGTGCCGGAACGCTTCTCCGTGGGCGCCGAGTTCCGGCTCGAGGACGGCCGGGTCCTGACGGTCGCGGCGGCGCGACCACACAAGGACCGGCTCCTCGTGCGCTTCGAGGGGATCGCGGATCGAACGCAGGCGGAGGCACTCCAGACGTCGCTGCTCGTCGTCCCCGCCTCCGCGTCGCCCGAGCTGCCCGAGGGCTCCTGGTGGGATCACCAGATCGACGGCTGCAGCCTCGAGACGGACACCGGGCGCGCGCTCGGCACAGTCCGCGAGGTCATCCACACGGCGGCGAACGACGTCTGGTCAGCCGATCGACGACGCGGGGGTCGAGACACTGATCCCCGTCCTCGCGGACGTCCTCGTCGAGGTGGATGTTGGGCGCAAGCGCATCATCATCCGAGAGATCCCGGGTCTCACGACGCCGGAGTGAGCGCAGCCGTCGGGCCTATGCTCGGGGTCATGACCTCGCGTTGTTAGCCTGCCCGCCATGCGGATCGACATCCTGACGATCTTCCCCGGCGTGTTCGAGGGGCCGCTCCGCGAGAGCCTGCTCGGCAAGGCGGTCGAGACGGGAACGCTCGACGTCCGTGTGCACGACATCCGCGACTTCTCCACCGACAAGCACCGGCAGGTCGACGACGTCTCCTACGGGGGCGGACCGGGGATGGTGATGAAGCCCGAGCCGGTATTCGGCGCCGTCGAGTCGCTCGGCGAGGGCGACCAAGCGCGTGATCGTGCTCTCGCCGGCGGGCCGGCGGCTCGACCAGCCGCTCGTCCGGGAGCTGCTCGGCGGAAGCATGGCTCGTCCTCATCTGTGGGCGCTACGAGGGCGTCGACGAGCGGGTCATCGAGGGTCTGCCCGCCGAGGAGCTTTCGATCGGCGACTACGTGCTCTCCGGCGGAGAGGTCCCCGCCCTCGTCGTGCTCGAGGCCGTGACGCGCCTCGTGCCCGGCGTGATCGGGCGCGAGGAGTCGCACCGGCGGGACTCGTTCGGCGACGACGGGCTCCTGGACCACCCGCACTACACGCGACCGCCGGAGTTCCGGGGGATGGCCGTTCCCGACGTCCTGCAGTCCGGCGACCACGCCGAGATCGAACGCTGGCGCCGCGAAGCCGCGCTCGAGAAGACCCGCCGCAACCGCCCCGACCTGCTCGAACGCTGACCGGGCGCTCTACGCCCGCCTGTTACCATGAGGCCTCCCGTCATGAACAAGACCGATCTCGTCGACAAGGCGTATCTGCGCGCGGACAGGCCAGAGTTCCGGCCGGGCGACACCGTCAAGGTGCACGTCCGGGTGGTCGAGGCCGGGCGCGAGCGCATCCAGGTGTTCCAAGGCGTCGTGATCCGGCGCCAGGGCGGCGGGCTGCAGGAGACGTTCACCGTTCGGAAGATCTCGTTCGGCGTCGGTGTGGAACGGACCTTCCCCCTCCACTCGCCCTCGATCGCCAAGCTCGAGGTCGTATCCCGCGGGCACGTTCGCCGGGCCAAGCTCTACTACCTCCGCGAGCGCCGAGGGAAGAAGGCCCGGATCCGGGAGCGTCGCCTGGGCGAGGACGAACTGGCGGCGATCGCCGCGGCAGAGGCGGAGCGCGCGGCCGCGGCAGAAGAGCCAGTGGAGGAGGAGGTCGGAGGAGCCCTCGGCCGAGGATCCCGTGGACTCCACCGAGACCTCGGATGTCGCGCGCCGAAGGTGCCGACGCCGAGGATACCCGAGGCCGGCGAGCTCCCGAGCGACGGTGCCGGCGAGCATCAGGTCGAGCGAACTCGCCGAGGCCGAGGCGCCCGGCGCAGGGGTCCAGGGCTAGGCGTTGTCCGAGAGCCCGCCGGGCTCCTCGGAGCAGGCCGGCTCACACACGCTGGAGGAGCCCCGGCCCGGATCGCCCCCCACCTCGCGAGCGTTCTTCCGCGAGCTCCCGTTCCTCGTCCTGGTGGCCCTGGCGCTCGCCATCCTGCTCAAGACCTTCCTCGTCCAGGCCTTCTTCATCCCGTCCGGCTCGATGTTGCCGACCCTGCAGCCGGGCGACCGGGTCCTCGTCCGCAAGGTCCTGTACACACCGGGCCGGGGTGACATCATCGTCTTCGAGGATCCCCAGGGACGGCCCGGGCCGGACCGCGGGGTGGTGGGCGGGTTCGTCCACTGGCTGTCCGAGGCCGTCGGGATCGCGAGGCCGGAGGACGATGACTTCATCAAGCGGGTGATCGGGCTGCCGGGCGAGACGGTCGAGCTTCGAGACGGCAGGTTGTTCGTCGACGGGGTCCGGATCCCGGAGCCGTATCTGGAGGGGGACGTGGACACGAGGGACTACGGTCCGGTGGAGGTGCCGAGCGAGTCCCTGTTCGTCCTCGGGGACAACCGGCTCCACTCGAGCGACTCGAGGTTCGGCCTCGGCTTCGTTCCGGTCGGCAAGGTGGTGGGACGGGCCTTCCTCATCGTGTGGCCACCGTCGCGGTTCGGGTGGCTGAGCTAGTCCTCGACCTCGGGCGCTACGAGCGCGGTCTGCGGGCGCAGGGGTTCCGCATGATCGCCGGCGCGGACGAGGCCGGCCGCGGCGCGCTCGCCGGGCCGCTCGTCGCCGCGGCCGTGATCTTGCCGGACGCCTTCGACCTCGACGGCATCAACGACTCGAAGGTGCTCACGGCGCTCCAGCGCGAGGCCGCGTACGAACGGATCCTGCGCGGCGCGGTCGCGTGGTCGGCTTGCCGGTGCACGCCCGAGCGGATCGACCGCCGCGGTCTCCACAAGACGAACGTGTGGTTGCTGCGGCGGTGCGTCGCCCGGCTCGGCGTCGCACCCGACTACGTGCTCACGGACGGGTTCCCGGTCAAACGCCTGGGCGTCCCGAACCTGTCGATCAAGAAGGGCGACGCGGTGACCGCGTCCGTCGCCGCGGCGTCGATCGTCGCCAAAGTCACGCGCGACCGCATCATGGATCGCTACCACCGTCGGTTCCCCGCGTACGGCTTCGATCACAACCGGGGGTACGGGACCCGGGAGCACCGTGACGCGATCCGGGCGTTCGGTCCGTCGCCGATCCACCGGTTCTCCTTCAAGGGACTTCGAACCGGGTATTCCGACGACGACGATAGGGTGGGCCCCTGATGGACCCGCAGGACGATGACATCGAGCGGTTCGAGGAGGAGCGCGAACTCGAGCTCTATCGTGAGTACCGCGACGTGGTGCCGATGTTCGCCTTCGTCGTCGAGACGGAGCGCCGCTTCTACCTCGCGAACCAGGTCGAGGTGCACCCCCGAGACGATGGCTGGGTCGAGGTCGTGCTCGCCGACGCCTGGGTATGGGACATGTTCCGGCCGGCGCGGTTCGTCTCCAACGTTCGGGTCATGACGCGCCGAGACGTGAACGTGGAGGAGCTCCGCCCGGACGACTCCATCCGGATGCCTTCGTAGCGATCATCACCCACTCGCACCGGCGACGTCCGGGTGTGTCGGTCCCTCGCGTTAGCGTCCTGCGGCGATGGCGCCCAGGACCGATGCACGCTCCGCGCGCGGCCGCTCCGGGAGAGGAGGCCGCGCTCCACGTGTACGAGCGGAACGGGTACGCGCTCCTCGCTCGGAACTGGCGGTGCGAGCTCGGCGAACTGGACCTCGTGCTCCGGCGTCGCGACCTCATCGTCGTCTGCGAGGTGAAGGCCCGCTCGGGCGCGTCGTTCGGCGGAGGGTACGAGTCGGTGACCTGGTCCAAGCGCAGGAAGGTGCGCAACCTCGCGGAGGCGTTCATCGAGCGGAACGGATTGCGGCGGGCGCGCGTCCGCTTCGACGTCGCCAGCGTGTGGCTGGGACGGGGTGCTCCGGACGTCGAGGTGTTCCAGGACGCCTTCTAGCGTGTCGGTGCCGGCCGATAGGGTCCGCCGACCGTGTACGGCCGAGTCAACGGCGTCTCCGTGGTCGGGATGCGAGGCCACCTCGTCATCGTCGAGGCGTACATCGGTCGGGGACTCCCGTCGCTCTCGCTGACGGGCCTGCCTGGAGCGGCGGTCCAGGACGCGCGGGACCGGATCCGGCCGGCCGTCGAGAGCGCCCGGCTCGAATGGCCCCTCCGCCGCGTGGTCGTCAACCTGTCGCCGGGCAACCTCCGCAAGGAGGGTCCCGGTCTCGATCTCCCCGTCGCGATGGGCGTGCTCGTTGCCTCCGCGCAGGTGCCGGTCGAACCGGTCGCCGGTTGGGCGTTCGCCGGCGAGCTCTCGTTGCGGGGTGGTCTCGTCGCCACGCCCGGGGTGCTCTCGGTCGCGATCGCGGCGGCTCGCGACGGTCTGCGTGGCGTCGTCGTTCCCTCCGCGAACGCGGCGGAGGCGGCGCTCGTGGACGGGCTGCGCGTTGTCGGCGCCGACTCGCTGGAGGAGGTGGTGGCCTTCTTCCGCGGGACCTGGGCGCCGTCCGCGCCCGAGGTCGCGCAGAACGGGGACGTCGAACCCGCTCGCGTGGACCTGTCCGAGGTTCGCGGGCAGGCACACGCCCGCAGGGCGCTGGAGGTCGCAGCGGCCGGCGGCCACAACGTGCTCATGGTCGGCTCGCCCGGCGCCGGCAAGACCATGCTCGCCCGACGACTCGCCACGATCTTGCCGACGATGACCCGCGAGGAGGCGTTGGAGGTCACGCAGCTGCACTCGGTGGCCGGGCTGCTGTCCGGGGGTCTGATCCTCGAGCGGCCGTTCCGCGCGCCGCACCACACCGTGTCGCCGCAGGCGCTGCTCGGAGGGGGAACCGCATGGTTGCGTCCGGGGGAGGTCTCGCTCGCCCACCACGGCGTGCTGTTCCTGGACGAGTTCACCGAGTTCCGCCGCGACGCGGTCGAGGGACTCCGCCAGCCGCTCGAGGACGGCCGGGTCGTCGTGACCCGCATGGCCGGGACCGCGGAGTTCCCCTCCCGGTTCACGCTCGTGGCCGCGGCCAACCCGTGTCCGTGCGGCTTCGCCGGTGACGCCGCGCGGCGCTGCGTGTGTCGAGAGGACCGCGTGCAGGCGTACGCCGCTCGTCTGTCCGGCGCGCTGCTCGACCGCGTCGACATCCAGCTGATCGTCCCCAGGCTCACGAAGCAGGAGCTGCTCGAGGAGTCGAGCGCCGAGGCCTCGGAAGTCGGTCCGGGAGCGGGTCGAACAGGCTCGGGAACGGCAGCGTCGCAGGTACGGGTCGCTCGGGTTCGCCTGCAACGCGCATCTCCCCGGGCCGGTGGCGCGTCGGTCGGCACAGGTGTCGCGCGAAGCGATCGACCTGCTCGCGGCGGCGGTCGACCGGCACGTGTTGACGGGGCGCGGTTTCGACCGCGCGTTGAAGGTCGCGCGGACGATCGCCGACCTCGCCGCGAGCCGATGCGTCGGGCCCGACCACGTCGTCGAGGCGCTCGCCTATCGATCGGCCGCGCCGGAGCTCGACCGTGTCGGCTGAGCGCACCTCCCGTCGGCAGGACGCCTCGGGGAGCCTCGCCTCGGCCCGGATCCCCGTGGCCGCTCTGGCCCGACGGGTTCGCGGCAACCCGCGAGGACCGGGAAGCGGTGCTCGTCCTTTCGGTGCTTCGAACCAGCACGCCGCGCTCGCTCATCGCACTCGCGACCGAGTTCGGCTCCGCGGCCGCGGTCCTCGCCGCCCTCCGCGAGGGTCGCGCCGGGAGCGAGGGGGATCGGGCGATCGCGCGGTCGTCGGACCCCGTCGCATTGGCCGCAGCGGTCGCGGCGTGCGGGGCTCGCACGGTCGTGTGGGGATCGCGTGCGTATCCGCCACAGCTCGCGGACATCCCCGATCCGCCCGCGGCGCTCTTCGTCGTTGGAGGAGCGATCCCGGCGGCACCCGACGCCGTCGCGATCGTCGGCGCCCGCCGGTGCACCCCGCTCGGGCGGGAGCTGACCGCCGCGATGGGTCGAGAGCTCGGGCTGGGCGGCGTCACCGTCGTGAGCGGGGCGGCCAGGGGGATCGACTCGGCCGCCCACGAGGGCGCGCTGGCGGGCGGAGGCTCCACCCTGGCCGTACTCGGATGCGGCGTGGACATCGACTATCCGAAGGCGAGCCGCCGCCTGCTCGAGCGCATCCGATCGAGCGGGACGATCGTGAGCGAGTTCGCACCCGGGACGCCGCCGCTGCAACGGAACTTCCCCGCGCGCAACCGGATCGTGGCCGGGCTGTGCGCCGCCACGGTCGTCGTCGAGGGCGCCAACGGAAGCGGGTCCATGATCACCGCGGAGCACGCGATGGAGTTCGGCCGAGATGTGTACGCGGTGCCGGGGGCCGTGACGAACCCGCTGTCGCACGTGCCGCTGCAGCTGGTGCGTGACGGCGCGACGATGATCCGAGGACCCGAGGATCTGATGCACGACCTCGGCATCGAACCCGTCGGAGCGCAGGTCGCGATGCGTGCGGAGCTCGGCGACGGCGAGCGGCGGATCCTCGCCCAGCTCCGTGGGCCGACCCTGCCCGACCGGGTCGCCTCCGCGCTCGGGATCGGGCTGCCCGAGGCCGTCCAGCTGCTGATGCGCCTCGAACTGCGGGGCTTCGTCCGCAACGTCGGCGGCCGATACGAGTCGACCCTGCGGGTCGGCGTGTCCGGCTGACCCGATCGGCTGCTTGAACGACCCGCACGGGGTTGGTACAAGGGGCGCACCCCAACCACGAGGCCGATGCCCGCCAGCCGATCGCTTCCCCCAGCCGACGCCGCCCTGATCGAGGGGTTCGCCGACCACCTCGCCCTCGAGCGGCACCTCGCCGCGTCCACCGTCGACGCCTACCGCCGGGACCTGGCGCAGCTCGCGGCCTCCCTGGTCCGCGTGCGCCGGGGGCTCGCGACCGCCCGGCTCGACGACCTCCGCCGGTTCCTCGCCCAGCTGACGACCCTCGGCTACGCCCGAGCCTCGATCGCACGCCGTGTCGCCGCGATCCACACCTTCTATCGATGGGCGAGCGCTCGCGGACACGTCGACCCGGACCCGGCATCGCTCCTGGGCAGGCCGAAGGTGACCTCCCGCCTGCCGATCGTCCTCCGGGTGCCCGAGGCGGCGGCGCTCGTCGAGGCGCCCGCCACCCCGGCCGAGGCGGGCGGCGTCGAGCTCGCGGTGCTGCTTCGCGACCGAGCGATCCTCGAGCTCCTGTACGGGTCGGGTCTTCGGGTGAGCGAGGTCGCCGGTCTCACGCTCGATCGGGTCGATCTCGGGCGGGGACGCGTCCTCGTGCTCGGCAAGGGGGCGAAGGAGCGCGAGGTGCCGCTCGGTGACTTCGCCTCGCTCGCCATCACCGACTGGCTCGAGCACGGCCGAGACCTGCTGGAGCCGGCTGCCGAGGAGCGCGCGCTCTTCCTGAACCGCAGGCGACGGCCGATCGGCCCACGTGACATCCGGCGGCTTGTGGGACGATACGGGGCAGCGACGCTTTCGGGGCGGCGGGTGACGCCGCATACGCTGCGGCATTCGTTCGCGACGCACCTGCTGGAGGGAGGAGCCGACATCAGGGCGGTTCAGGAACTGCTCGGCCACGCGAGCGTGGCGACGACCCAGCGGTACACGCACGTCACGCGCTCACGCCTCTTCGAGGCGTACGAGCGCAGCCACCCGAGGGCATGATGGCGAGGGCGACGAAAGCCGAGGTGCCGTCGCCCGCGAGCGCCAAACCCGGTCCTGGCGCGGCGCGGTCCAAGCCGAAGGGGAAGGTCGCGGCGCGCGCCAAGCCGAAAGCCCGAGGCCAAAGGCAAGGCAGCGACGAAGACGCGGGACGCCACTCCGAAGGGCGGCAGGCCGGCGGGCGGGGGATCGGGCCGCGTCGACGAGGGGACCGACGAGCTCTCCCTGCTCTGGGCGGAATTCAAGCGAAGCGCGGGCGCGGTCGAGCAGGCTCCCGCGCGCGAACGGCTGATCCTGCACTACGCCCCGCTCGTCAAGTACGTCGCGAGCCGCGTCGCGACCGGCCTGCCGGCGAGCGTGGATCAGGCCGACCTGGTCTCCTACGGGATGTTCGGTCTCATCGACGCGCTCGAGAAGTTCGAGCCGGCCCGGGGCAACAAGTTCGAGACGTACGCGATCCCGCGCATCAAGGGCGCGATCATCGACGAGCTCCGCGCGATGGACTGGGTCCCGCGTTCGGTCCGGTTCAAGGCACGGGAGATCGAGAAGGCGTACGCCGACCTCGAATCGATCCATAAGCGCGCACCGACCGAACGTGAGATCGCCGAGCGGCTGGGCGTGACGCTCCGAGAGCTGCACGAGGTGATCAACCAGATCTCGTTCGTCCAGGTGCTTCAGCTCGACGAGATCCTGAGCGTGGGCAGCGATCGCGGCGAGCAGGTCTCGCTCCTGGACACGCTCGCCGACCGCAGCGTCGACCCGACCACCGGGCTCGAGGGCCAAGAGACGCGCGGGATGCTCGCCGCGGCGATCAACTCGCTGTCCGAGCGCGAGAAGATCGTCGTCACGCTCTACTACTTCGAGGGGCTCACGCTCGCAGAGATCGGCGAGATCCTCGGGGTGACCGAATCGCGCGTGTGTCAGATCCACACGAAGGCGGTCGGACAGCTGCGGTTGCAGTTCGTCGAGACCGAGTAGCAGTCCTCCTCCGGCCTGCTGTGACATGCGCAACAGCGCGCGCGCCGTTCTCGGGCTAGCCTCCGCCTGAACGTTCGATCGGAGGTGCCCCATGCTTTCAGCGCATTGGCCCTCCCCCTCTCGGTGCTGCTCGCCGGCGCGTTCGCGAGCCTCGGCCCGGCGCCGCCCGTGCCCGGGTCGTGGGCGTGGCCGGTCCACGGGCCCGTCATCAACGCCTTCGACCCGCCGGACTCGCCCTTCGGTGCGGGTCACCGGGGGATCGACATCGCGGTGCCGGTGGGGACGTCGATCCTCGCGCCAGAGACCGGCTCCGTCGCCTTCGCCGGTCGAGTGGGCGGCCACCTGTTCGTCACGATCGATCACGGGGCCGAGCTGCACAGCACGTACTCGTGGTTGTCATCGATCACCGTCCGGCGCGGTGACTCGGTCGCCCGCGGCCAGGTGATCGGAACCACGGGCGTCGGTCACCCGGGTTCGGCGATCCCGCACCTGCACTTCGGCGTGCGGCTCGCCGGGGACTACGTCGACCCACTCGAATACCTCGGGCCGCCGAGCGCCGTCGACCTGATCCGGCTCGCGCCGCTCGCCGCCTGACGCCTCGAGCCGAGCGAAGGGCTGGGGCGCCCGCTAGGATGTGCGGCCCCCGACACCGGAGGCTTCACCACATCCCATGCACCGTCGCGGACGGCCGCGCGCCGCCTCCCTGATCCTGCTGATCCCGGCGGCGCTCGGCATCTGGGCGACGAACTCCGCGGCCCAACAGGGGGATGGCGTCCCCTGGGGACAGTTCCAGGGCGGTCCCGCGCACGGCGGGTTCCTCCCCGATGGACCGCAACCCCCGTACCGGGTGCGATGGACCATGCCCGCCCCGGCGGGAGGGGGGCTCTCATCACCGATCGTCATCGGTGACGAGGTCGTCAGCGTCGGTTCGCAGGCCGTCTACGGCATCGACCTCGCGACGGGGCAGGTGACCTGGCAGATCCCGCGGGTGGGCGGCCCGGTCTCGACCCCTGCGGCGGCGAGCGTTGGGGGGCGTGACCTGCTCGTCTACCTCGAGGGCCCGGCTGCCACCGATCCGGCGTCGCCTTCGCCGGCCGCGTCGCCCTCGGAGATCGACCTCCCCGTCGATCACGGACGGACCGTCGCCGACGGTCTCGGCGTCGCCCGGTGGGGAGGCAGAGGTCGAGGACCGCGTCTCCTCCGTCGTTGCCGTCGACCTGGCGGACCGCTCGGAGCTGTGGCGGGCACCGCTCGAGGCCACCTCCCACAGTGGCGTCACGATCGATGGAGGGATCGTCTACGTCGGGGACCGAGACGGCGACGTCTACGCCGTCGATCTCGACGACGGGTCCTTCGTGTGGGGCTCGCCGGCCGGGAGTCCGGGTCAGGTCGACCTCCCGGTCGCGGTGGGCGATGGGGCGGTCTACGTCGTCCGCCGCGACCAGGACACGGGGCTCTCGACGCTGATGGCGTTCGACGCGACGACGGGGGAGCGCCGCTGGCCCGCGGAAGCGGCGGACGCCGCGCCGACCGGCGGCTCGGCCCCTGCACTGATCGACGGGACGGTGATCGTCGGCTCGACCGACCCGGCCGTCCGGGCCGTCGCCGCCGCCGACGGTGAGCTCCGGTGGAGCGCCATCGCGACCTCGCGCTTCTCTCCGTTCACCTCACCGGCGCTCGCCGAGGAGGGAGCGGTGGTTGCTGGTCTGTCCGGCGGGCTCTACCTGCTGGACCCGGACGATGGGGAGCGTCGATGGAGCTACCAGTTCAACGAGGTGGTGATCCGCAGCTCGCCGGTCGTGTCCGGCACCACGGTTCTGCTCGGCCTGGACGACGGACGCCTGGCGGCCGTCGACGCGGGTCCGGGGCATCTCGTCTGGCAGAGCGCGCCGGCATCTGATCCGTTCGGAGCGATGGCGTTGTCGACCGAAGTCGTCGTGGCGGTCAGGCTCGGGCGCGACGCGGGGCTCGTCGCGTTCGAACACGATCCCGACGGAGCGCTGATCGACGAACGTTCGCCGACCGAGCTCGAGTCGGGAACGACGTTCGGACGCTACGCGTTGGCGGCCGTGCTCGTCTTCGGCTTAGCGTTCATCCCCGGCATGTTGTTCGCGCGCCGGGCCGGCCCAGCCAAGCTGGAGGTGCCGACCGAGCCTGCCGAAGACGAGGGCACCGAGACCAGGTCTGTCGATGCGGGCGACCCCGGAAGAGTCCGACGGTGCCCGCGATCCCGGCGAGGATCGATGAGCGCCAAGAAGGCCCGCCGACGTCCACCCCGCCCGCGCCCACCGGACGCCGAGCCGGATGCACAGGCCGAACCGGCGGCCGAACCGCGGCGATCGCGCCTGCCCTTCGGCAGCGCCCTGTTCGGCGGCGGGCCATCGGTCATGCCCGGGATCGCTCGCTCGTTCGGTCGAGGCCTGCTGACGGTCGCCTCTTCGCCCGTGCTGCTCGCCGTCGCGATCGTCTTCCCGCTGCTCGCGTGGTTGGCGCTCCTCGCGTTCGGATTCGAAGGCTCGCCGGCTCGGCTCGTCGACGTGCTGGCGCTGCCGCCGATCTCGACCTACTTCGATCTCGGGACGGGGGCGAGCCTCGTCGGCGTCGGACCGGCGTTCCTGGTGTACACGGCCGTCTCGATCACGATCCGCGGCGTCCTGTTCGCGCTCCTCACCGGGCTCATCGTCGAGGCGTTGGAGCGCGGCGGCGTGAGCACGTACGGACTGCTGCGCGGCGCGCGCGCGATCCCCACCGTGCTCGTGGTGCAGGTGTTGTCCTTCTCGTTGATCGTGGCCGGCAACATCGTGCTTCCCGATCCTCGGCGCAGGGATCGGCTTCCTCGCGTTCGTCGCGGCGCTGGTCGGGGGCCTGTTCTTCCTCGGGTTCGCTCCGGCGGCGGCGGTTCGGCAAGGGAGGCCTGCGCTCGAATCGGTGCGGCGTTCGGGGCGGGCCGCGATGTTGCCGGGCAGCAGGCAGCTTCCGTTCTGCGCGCTCTACTTCTTCATCGCACTGCCGGTGGTCGTCGGGTTCGCCCCCGGCGGCTCGGAGATCACGGCCAACCCGTCGTTGGTGGCCTGGGTCTTCATCCTCGGGGTCAACGTCATCCATCTCGCCTTCATGGCCGCGCTCGCGTATCGATGGATCGTCGCGGAGCCGAGCGTGCCGGAGGAGCCGGTCCGCAGGCGCCAGCCGGCTCGGCGGACGTCCTCCGAACGCACCCGGGCGCGACGATAGGATCGCCGAACGCCGGGGTCGATCGCCGGCCGATCGCGACCAACGCGCTGATAGACTGCCCCTTCGCCGGCGTTGCGACGCCGAGCACACACGCCCGCTGACCGAACGCGAGGTCTCGGCTCCGGCCGGGTCGCGTCCGGGGAGAGGCGGGCGGAGGGACAACCGGAAGGAGGCGCACCATGCCTGTCGTCACGAGGCGGGCGCTCCTCGAGGCAGGGGTCCACTTCGGGCACCAGACGCGGCGCTGGAACCCGAAGATGGGCAGGTACCTGTACGGGGAGCGGTCCGGCATCTACATCATCGACCTCGAGAAGACCCTGACCGGGCTCGAGGAGGCCTACGCCTACGCGAGGGATCTGGGCCGGCGGGGCGGGGTGGTCCTGTTCGTCGGGACGAAGAAGCAGGCGCAAGAGGTGATCGAGGAGCATGCCGCTCGATCGGTCATGCCCTGGGTGACCACCCGGTGGCTGGGCGGCATGCTGACGAACTTCCAGACGGTTTCGCGCCGGCTGCTTCGACTTCGGGAGCTCCGCGAGATGGAACGGACGGGGGCGCTCGACTTCCTCCCGAAGAAGGAAGCGATCCGCCTGCGCCACGAGAAGGAGAAGCTCGAGCGCAACCTCGGCGGGATGCAGAGCCTGGAGCGGCTGCCCGACGCGATCTTCGTGATCGATACGAAGAAGGAGCACATCGCGGTGAACGAGGCACGCAAGCTCGGCGTGTCGATCATCGCGATCGTGGACACGAACTGCGATCCGGATGAGGTCGACTACGTGATCCCGGGCAACGACGACGCGATCCGTTCGGTCTCGCTCGTTACCAGGCTGATCGCCGATGCCATCATCGAGGGTCGCCAGGAGGGCAAGGAGGCCGTGGTCACCCGGGCGACCGGTCCCGAGATCGAGCCAGAGCCCGACTCCGCCGTTGTCGCCGAGGCCGAAGACTCCGCCGGGGCTCCATCGCCGCTCGCTGCGGTGGCCGCCGCGGAACCGCAGGCCCGGGAGGCGATCGCCGGAGGCGATGAGGCCCCGGCTCCGCCTTCGACCTCGGCGCCGGGCAGCGCCGACGATCAGCCGAAGGCCAGGGAGCCGAGCGATGGCTGAGATCGACGCCCGGCTCGTCAAGGAACTCCGCGATCGCTCCGGGGCCGGCATGATGGACTGCAAGCGCGCGCTCGAGGAGGCCAGCGGCGACCTGGACCGGGCCTTCGAGATCCTTCGCCAGAAGGGGCAGGCCTCAGTGGCGAAACGCGCCGGGCGGTCCGCCGATCAGGGCGTCATCGAGTCCTACATCCACTTCAACAAGACCGTCGGCACCCTCGTCGAGGTCAATTGCGAGACGGACTTCGTCGCGAACACCGACGAGTTCCGGCAGCTCGCCCGCGACGTCGCGTTGCACGTCGCGAGCCCCCTCGCGCCGACCTACGTCTCGCGTGCGGACGTCCCGGAGGACCTCCTCGAGTCCGAACGCCACATCTACGAGGTCCAGGCCAAGGAGCTCGGCCGGCCGGACGACGTGATCCCGAAGATCGTCGAGGGGAAGATGAAGGCGTTCTTCGAAGAGACCGTCCTGCTCGACCAGCCCTTCGTGAAGGACGATTCGAAGACGATCCAGCAGCTGCTCGACGAGGTCGGGGCCAAGGTCAACGAGAAGGTGGCCGTCCGCCGCTTCGTCCGGTTCCGGCTCGGCGAGGAGACCGAGTAGGGTTAGGACATGCCGGAGAGCGATCACGCTCGGGACGACGGCCGGCCACTCTACCGCCGGGTCCTGCTGAAGCTCTCGGGGGACGCGTTCGCACCCGCCGGCGCGGGCTACGGGATCTCGACGGACGCCACCGCCATGCTGGCGCGCGAGCTCGTGGACGTCGTGGATCTCGGGGTGCAGACCGCGGTGGTGGTCGGTGGCGGGAACATCTGGCGCGGGCGTGATGCGCCCGCGATCGACCGATCCCGGGCCGACTACATGGGCATGCTCGCCACGGTCATGAACGCCCTGGCCCTGCAGGATGCGCTCGAGAAGATCCACGTCCCGACCCGTGTCCAGACGTCGATCCACATGGCGCAGATCGCCGAGCCGTACATCCCGCTTCGCGCGATCCGCCACCTCGAGAAGGGCCGGGTCGTGGTGTTCGCGGCGGGGCTGGGCGCGCCGTACTTCTCGACGGACACGACGGCGGCTCAACGCGCGCTCGAGATCGGCGCGCAGGCGATCTTGAAGGGGACGAAGGTCGACGGCGTGTACACCGCCGACCCACACCTGGACCCCACGGCCGAGCGCTACGAGGCGATCGAGTACCTCGACGTGCTCCGCGAGGGCTACCAGGTGATGGACGCCACGGCGATCAGCCTGTGCATGGAGAACGCGCTGCCGATCATCGTGTTCGACTTCCGGGGTGAGGGCAACATCCGGCGCGCGGTCTCGGGGGAGCCGATCGGCACGCTCGTGCACGGGGGTGCCCGATGACGGTGGCAACGGCGCTGGCGTCGGCCGAGGACAAGATGGACAAAGCCCTCGGCGTCCTCAAGGACGAGCTCGCTGGGATCCGCACCGGGCGAGCCACCCCGGCGTTGCTCCGACGGGTGATCGTCGACTACTACGGCACGCCGGTGCCGATCCAGCAACTGGCCTCGTTCTCCGTGCCCGAACCCCGAACCCTCATGATCACGCCATACGACCGCAATGCGATCGCGGCGATGGAGAAGGCGATCATGTCCAGCGACGTGGGCATCACGCCGGGCAACGACGGCGTCGTCATCCGGCTGAGCTTCCCCCCGCTCACCGAGGAGCGCCGGAAGGAGCTCATCAAGCTCGTCCACCATCGAGGCGAGGAGGGCCGGGTTGCCGTTCGGAACATCCGGCGACACTCCAAGGAAGAGTTGGAGAAACTTGAGCGCGAGGGCGCCATCTCGGAAGATGACCTCGTGCGTTCCGAGAAGGAGCTCCAGAAGCTGACGGACCGGCACATCGGCGACATCGACGAAGTGGTGTCCCACAAAGACGCCGAGCTGAAGGAGATCTGACGTGGCCGACGACGAGCGGCGCGGCGAGGGCGAGGAGCTCTTCGAGGACCTCGACAAGTTCTTCGCCCCGATCCAGGACGTGGACTGGCCGGAACCGACCGAACCCGTCGTCCGCGTGCCGGACGAGGACCAGGGGGTCTCGCGGGGCGCGAAGGAGGGGTCCGAGTCGGGCGCAGCGTCCCCCGAGTCCGGCGGATCGGGTGAGGAGCCCGAGCCCGCTCACGGATCGCGGGTGGTCGTCGAGGCCGAGGACATGGAGCCCTCGGTGTCCGACGTCCCGTCGACGCCGTGGACGACCGCGCCCGACGAGCCGACGCAGGTGGCGGACCGAGCACGAAGACGAAGACGAAGACGAAGACGAGGAGATCGAGGCGGAGGGCGGGGTCGGGTCGTTCCTGTTCGAGACCGAGGCGGACGAGTACGAACCCGTCGAGGCCGCCGAGCCCTCCTACGTGGAGCTTCCGGGGGACGCGGACGCCACCGAGGTCGCGGAGCTGGAGGAGGGAGACGACGTCGCCGTCGGCGCGCCGGCCGCCGCGGCCGTGGAGGAGGCACCCGACCTCGAGGCGGTCGAGGCGGCGGCCGATCATTTCGCGGAGTCCGTTCGCGAGGAGGTTCGGATCGAACCGGAGCCGCCGGCGGCCGACGCGACCGAGGAGGTCGCGATCGCCACCCTCCTCGGGGAGGGAACCGCCGCCGAGGCCGAACCGGCCACCGTCCGCGTCGGCGCGGAGGGGTTCGGGGGACCCAGCTGGCAGGAGCCGACGACGATCGAGGTCGGCGCCGAGTCCGAACGCAAGGGGCCCGGACGGGACATGCCGAAGGCGTTCCTCACCGGCGCTGATCCTCGTGGCGCTGGCGGTCGTCACGATCCTGCTCGGTCCCGGTCCGTTCGCGATCTATGCGGGCCTCGTCGTCCTGTTCGCGCTCGGGGAGTTCTACCTCGCGATGCAGAAGCGCGGCTACCAGCCGGCGACGGCGCTCGGGCTGGTCTCCGGCGCGCTCGTGCTCGGCGCCGGGTACTTCCGGGGCGAGAACGCGATGCTCGCGATCATGGCGCTCTCGATCTTCGCCACCTTCCTGTGGTACATGACCGTGCCCGCGCCACACCGCCGCAACCTGGTCTCGAGCATCGCGATCACGGTGCTCGGCGTCGCGTACATCCCGCTGCTCGCCGCCTACGCCCTCGCCGTGCTGAAGCTGCCGGACGGCGAGGGGCTCACGCTCTCGATCATCGGGCTGACCTTCGTGTACGACACGGCGGCGTTCGCCGTCGGCTTGCTTCTGGGGAAGTCGTCCGCTCGCGCCCACGATCAGTCCGAAGAAATCGTGGGAGGGGGCGATCGGCGCGACGCTCGTCGTGATCGCCGTCGCGGTGGGTGTCGTGACGTGGGGAGCGTCGTCTCCGACCTGGCCGCTCGATTCGCTCGGGACAGCGAGCGGGCTCGCGGTCGTGGTCGCGATCTTCGCGCCGCTCGGCGATCTTGCCGAGTCCCTGCTGAAGCGTGACCTCGGCATCAAGGACATGGGGGGGATCCTCCCCGGCCACGGAGGCGTGATGGACCGGATCGACTCGGTGCTGTTCGTCGCCCCGGCGGCCTTCATCTACCTGCGGCTGATCCTGCTGTAGTCGCTCGTCGAAGCCCGGCCGGGCCCGCCCGGCCTGCCGGGGTTTCCTGGCCGCAGGGGGTACCCTTTGATGATGCGCTCGCTGGTCATCCTCGGGTCGACGGGGTCGGTCGGGACGCAGGCGCTCGACGTCGTCCGGCACAATCCCGACCGGTTCAAGGTGGTCGGACTCTCGGCCGGGACGAACCAGGAGCTCCTCGTCGGCCAGATCCGGGAGTTCCTCCCGCCCCTCGTCGCCATCGCCGACGAGGAGGCCGCCGCCGACGTGCGGGAGAAGGTCGCGGGCATCCACGGCGTCGAGGTGCTGGTGGGTCCCGACTCGGCCGAGACCCTGGCCCGCGACGCCGAGGCGGACATGGTGCTGAACGCCCTCGTCGGCGCGGCCGGACTCGCGCCGACGCTAGCGACGCTCCAGGCGGGCAAGATGCTCGCCTTGGCCAACAAGGAGAGCCTGGTCGTCGGCGGCGATCTCGTGGTGGACCTGATCAAGGGGGAGCCGGAGCGGCTCGTGCCGGTCGACTCCGAGCACGCCGCCCTGGCGCAGTGCCTGCGCGGCGAGCGCCGCGAGGACCTGAAGCGCGTGATCCTGACCGGCTCCGGCGGGCCGTTCCGAGGGTGGACCCATGCCGAGCTCGCGAAGGCATCGGTCCGGGAGGCGCTCGCGCATCCCGTCTGGCAGATGGGGCCGAAGATCACCATCGACTCGGCGACCCTGATGAACAAGGGCCTCGAGGTGATCGAGGCGCACTACCTGTTCGGCATCGAGTACGGGCAGATCCACGTCCTGATCCACCCGGAGGGCATCGTCCATGCGCTCGCGGAGTTCCGCGACGGGTCGATCACGGCGCAGCTGGCGATGCCCGACATGCGGTTGCCGATCCAGCTCGCGCTCGCGTGGCCGGAACGGCTCCCGAGCGGGATCGGGCCGGTGCCGCTGGCGGACCGGAACCTCACGTTCGAGCCGGTCGACCGGGAGGCGTTCCCGGCGATCGACCTCGCGTATCGGGTCGGCGAGCTCGGACTCACGTTCCCCGCCGTCATGAGCGCGGCGAACGAGGTCGTGGTCATGGCGTTCCTCGAAGGCAAGATCCCCCTGACGCGCATCGTCGAGATCGTCACCTCCGTCGTCGACGAGCACGAGCCGCCCTCATCGGTGGTCTCGGTCGTGCACCTCGAGCGGGCCGACGCGTGGGCCCGCCGGCGCGCGGCCGAGATCGTCGAGGCGCGCTAGGACCCGAAGCGTGGGTGCCCTCGGCGTCGGCGCCTTCATCGTCGTCCTCATCCTGGTGATCGTGATCCACGAGGCGGCGCACTTCGGTGTGGCGCGGGCCTTCGGGATCAAGGTCCACGAGTTCTTCGTCGGGTTCGGTCCGAAGATCTGGTCGACGCGGCGCGGCGACACGGAGCTCGGGTTCAAATGGATCCCCGCCGGGGGCTACGTGAAGATCGCCGGCATGAACCCGTACGAGACCGTGTCGCCCGAGGACCTCCCGCGGACGTTCGGCGCGAAGCCGGCGTGGCAACGCGCGCTCGTCATCGTCGCGGGCCCCGCGACCCACTTCGTACTCGCGTTCGTGTTCTTCGCGCTCTGGCTCGGTGTGGTCGGCGAACCCACCGCCCGGAGCCCGCTGCTCGTGGAGGTGCCGGCGACCTTGGACGGCGCTCCCGCCCCCGCGTTCGAGGCCGGGCTGCGACCGGGCGACCGCATCGTCGGCGTCGGGGGACTCAACGATCCGGTCGACGAGGCGCTCGTGGCGTACATCCAGGAGCACGTCGGCGAGCCCGTCCCGGTCACGATCGAGCGTGACGGGCGCACCTTGACCGTCGAGATCGTCCCCGTCCTGTCCGAGGTCGACGGGGTGGAGCAGGCGCGGCTCGGCGTGGTCCTCGGGCCGGGACGACGGGAGACCGCCGGGGTCCTGGGCTCGGTCACGGGCGGCGTCGGGCTCGTGGGCGAGAACCTGGTGACCACCGTGCAAGGCGTCTTCCGGATCTTCGGACCCGAGGGGCTGGGGCGGCTCGCGGACCTGGTGTTCACGGACGAACCCCGTCAACCCGACGACCCCGCCAGCGTCGTCGGGGTCGGCCGGATCGCCGGGAGCATCGCCGACGAGGGGCACTTCGGGGACCTGCTGCTCGTGTTCGGCCTCGTGAACGTGTTCGTCGGACTGCTGAACCTGCTACCGCTGCCGCCGTTCGACGGCGGGCACCTCGCCGTGCTCGCGATCGAGAAGATCCGGGGCAGGCCGGTCGACATGCGCAAGGTCGTCCCGGTGTCGGCCGCGGTCGCCGCGTTCTTCATCCTGTTCACGGTCGCGGTGGTCTACGTCGACATCGTCAAGCCCCCGGGCTGAGCGCGCGCCACGGGGCCGCCACGATTTCTCAACACGGGTCCACGAGGACGCCCCCGGCCTACGGATACGATGAGCGCGTGGCCGAGCAGACCGTGCTGGTCGTGGACGACGAGGCCGCGATCGCGGAGGCGGTTCGCGCTCGTCTCTCGAGCGAGGGCTTCCACGTCGTGGTCGCCGCCGACGGTCAGCAGGCCCTGGAGCTCGCGGACACGCAACGTCCCGATCTCGTGGTGCTCGACCTCATGTTGCCGGGGATGGACGGCCTCGAGGTCTGCCAACGCCTGCAGCGAGACCGTTGGGTCCCCGTCCTGATGCTCACCGCCCGGACCGAGGAGGCCGACAAGGTCGCGGGCTTCGCGGTGGGAGCCGACGACTATCTGACGAAGCCGTTCAGCCTCCGCGAGCTCGCCGAACGTGTGAAGGCGATCCTGCGACGCGTCGAGCGGATCGCGTCGAGCGCCTCACACGGGCCCATCACCCGCGAGGGGATCTCGATCGATCCCGCGCGCCGCCGGGTGAGCGTGGACGGCGGGGAGGTGCAGCTCACGCCCCTCGAGTTCGAGATCCTGCTCGCGCTCGCGCGCGAGCCGGGCGTCGTCTTGACCCGGGAGCAGCTCATGGACCGCGTGTGGGGGTACCGCGACTACGCCGGCGGACGGGTCGTGGACTCGCACGTCGCGCGGATCCGTCGCAAGCTCGGGGAGGACGGCATCGAGCCGCGGTTCGTCCGGACGGTGCACGGCGTCGGGTACACCTTCGCGGACGAGTGAACCGATGACGCTGCTGCAGCGACTCCCCACGATCCGGTCCAAGCTCGGATCGGTCATCGTGTTCGCGGTCGGCATGACGATCCTCGTGGTCCTGCTGATCCTCGGCGAGGTCTTCGACGTCTTCGTGATCCGGGACCACCTCTGGGAGCTCCTGCTCGCAGGGGCGCTCGGAGCCGGCATCGCCTTGGTGATCGCGCGATGGGTCGCGCGCGGCATGACGCAGCCGCTGCGCGACATGGCGCAGGCTGCGAGCCGGATGGAGGCGGGTGACTACTCCCAGCGTGTGTTCACCGACTCGCGGGACGAGGTGGGTCAGCTCGCCGTGGCGTTCAACCGGATGAGCTCCGAGCTCGAGAGCCTCGAGCGGCTGCGCCGAGATCTGGTCGCCAACGTCTCGCACGAGCTGAAGACCCCCATCTCGGCGCTCCGGGCGCACCTGGAGAACCTGCTGGACGGCGTGGAACGGCCCGATCCCGAGACGCTGCAGGTCATGCTGACGCAGTCCGAGCGGCTCGGCCGGCTCGTCGACGAGCTCCTCATGCTCTCGCGGCTGGAATCGGGCGATGTCCCGCTCGAGCGCGAGCGGGTCGAGCTGGCCCCGCTCGTCGCGCAGGTGCTGTCCGAGATCGAAGTCGCTCGCGCCGACCGCCGCGTGGAGCTGGATGATGTGCTCCCGGCGGACCTGCCGCCGGTGTTCGCCGATCGCGAGCGCGTCCACCAGGTCCTGTTCAACCTGCTCGACAACGCGGTGCGGTTCACGCCGACGGGTGGACGGGTCACCGTCAGCGCGTCGCCGCACAACGGCTCGGTGGACGTGGCCGTGGCCGACACCGGGCCCGGGATCGCGGCCGAACATCTGCCTCGCGTCTTCGAGCGCTTCTACCGGATCGACGCGTCCCGCTCGCGCGACGACGGGGGGACCGGGATCGGCCTCGCGATCGCGCGTTCCGTCGTCGAGGCGCACGGCGGTCGCATCTGGGCCAAGAGCGAGCCCGGGAGCGGGAGCACGTTCACGTTCGCGCTGCCGGTCGCGCCGGCGGCCGGAGGTCCGGGGGTCTCCGTGGACCCCACGAAGCCGGAGACACGGAGGGACGGATGAGGTCCGCCACCATCACGCTCGAGGTCGCCGCCCCCGCCCGCTACGCCTTCCTCGACCTCACCGAGGACCTCGATCGGGCGATCAAGGACGCGGGGGTGACCGAAGGCGCCGCGGTGGCGTTCTGCCCGCACACGACCTGCGCGCTCCTGGTGAACGAGTGGGAGGACGGGGCGCTGGAGGATCTGCGGAACCGCATGATCGGCCTCGTCCGCGACGACGCCTACGACGCGCACGACGACCTGGCGCGTCGGACGCAGAACCTCAGCGCTCCTCACGAACGCATGAACGGGTCCGCGCACGTGAAGGCGATGCTGCTCTCCGCCTCTTCGCACTCGATACCGGTCACCGCCGGCGAGCCGATGCTCGGACGCTGGCAGCGGCTGATCCTGTTCGAGCTGGACGAGCCGAAGGACCGGCGCGTGGTCTTCCACGTGTTCGGTGCGTAGCGAGCGCGGGCTGGGAGACTGGGACCCGTGGAGACCCCGCGTCGGAAGACCCGGCAGGTTCGCGTCGGCGACGTGACGATCGGGGGGACGCCCCGGTCCGCGTCCAGTCGATGACCACGACGAAGACCTCGGACATCGACGGCACCCTGCAGCAGATCGCCTCGTTGGTGGCGGCCGGCGTCGACATCGTTCGCGTCGCCGTGCCGCATTGGGAGGACGCGGCGGCCCTTCCGGCGATCGCCGCGAAGTCGACCGTGCCGGTGGTCGCCGACATCCACTTCCAGTGGAAGTACGCCATCGCCGCGCTCGAGGCGGGGATCCAGGGGTTGCGGATCAACCCCGGGAACATCAGGTACCAGGACAAGGTCCGGCTCATCGCGCGCGAGGCGAAGGCGAGAGGTGTGCCGATCCGGATCGGCGTGAACGCCGGCTCGCTCGAGAAGGAGCTGCTCGAACGCCACGGCGCCCCGACCGCCCCGGCGCTCGTGGAGAGCGCGATGAACGAGGCCCGGATCCTGGAGGACGAGGACTTCTTCGACATCAAGATCTCGGTGAAGCACTCGAACCCCCGGGTGATGATCGAGGCCTACCGGCTGCTCGCGGACGCGAGCGACTACCCGCTCCACCTCGGCGTGACGGAGGCCGGGCCGATGCCGGCGGGCGGCGTCAAGAGCGCCGTCGGGATCGGGGCGCTGCTCGCCGAGGGCATCGGCGACACGATCCGTGTCTCGCTCACCGACGATCCGGTCGAAGAGGTCAAGGTCGGCACGTGGATCCTGCAGTCGCTGGGCCTGCGCAAGCGCGGTCTGGATCTCGTCGCCTGCCCGTCCTGCGGCCGGGCGGAGGTGGACGTGCTCGGGCTGACGAAGAAGGTGCAGGAGGCGATCGAGCGCGAGGGGCTCAAGGTCCCGATCCGCGTGGCCGTGATGGGCTGCGTCGTGAACGGGCCCGGCGAGGCACGAGAGGCCGACCTCGGCATCGCGGCGGGGAAGGGCCAGGGGTTCCTCGTCGTGAAGGGCGAGGTCGTCGACAAGATCCCCGAGGACCGCTTCGTGGAACGGCTGCTCGAGGAAGCACGCAGGATCGCCGCCGAACGCGAGCGGGAGCCGATCGGGGCCGAGTAGCCGCGGACGCACGCGGCCACGGGTCCGCTCCTACGGTGCCGAACCACCTCGGGTGAATCCCAGGAAGTTCCCGACGATCGTCGGCCCCTGCGGGGTCAGGATCGACTCGGGGTGGAACTGCACCCCGAACCGGGAGCGCGATCGGTGCCGGGTGGCCATCACCGTCCCGTCCTCGCTCCACGCCAGCAGCTCGAGCTCGTCCGGCAGGCTCTCGCGATCCACCACGAGCGAGTGGTAGCGGGCGGCTTCGAACGGGTCGGGGACCCCTCGGAAGATCCCGGTCCCGTCGTGGTGGACGAGCGAGGCCTTCCCGTGCACGGGCGTCGTTCGCTCGACCCGAGCTCCGGCGACGACGCTCATCGCCTGGTGCCCGAGGCAGACGCCGAGCACCGGCACCTCCTCCGGGAGGATCCGGAGCAGTTCGATGAAACATCCCGCGTCCTCGGGTCGGCCGGGCCCCGGCGAGAGCACCACGGCTTCGGGCCGCCGCTCGAGCAGCTCCTCGGCACTGACCTCGTCGCTCCGCACGACGTCGGTCGCCATCCCGAGGCTCTCGATGAGCTGGACGAGGTTGTACGTGAACGAGTCGTAGTGGTCGACGACGAGGATCACGACGGCCCACCCTACCCGCGGGTCGGAGCCGTCGAGCGGATCGAGGTCGACCGGTATCCTTGGGCACCCATGAGGCTCTCGAAGCTGTTCACGCCCACCCTGCGAGAGGATCCGGCGGAGGCCGAGGCCGCGTCGCACAAGCTGCTGCTCCGCGCGGGGTTCATCCGTCCCGTCATCGCCGGGGTGTTCACGATCCTGCCGCTCGGGCTGCGCACCACCCGCAGGATCGAGGCGATCGTGCGCGAGGAGATGGACACCTCGGGCGCGCAGGAGATCCGCATGCCGATCCTGCTCCCGTCGGAGCCGTGGAGGCAGACGGGGAGGTTGGAGGCCTACGGGCCCGTGATGTTCAAGCTGGTCGACCGGCACGAACGCGAGCTCGTGCTGGGTCCGACGCAGGAGGAGGTCGTGACGCCGCTCGTCGCCGGCGATCTGCCTTCGTACCGCGACCTCCCGGTGAACCTGTACCAGGTCGAATGGAAGTATCGGGACGAGTATCGGCCCCGGTACGGCCTGCTCCGCGTGCGCGAGTTCCTGATGAAGGACGCGTACACGTTCGATCGGGATGCGGAGGGTCTGCGCGCGTCGTACGAGGTCATGAAGCAGAGCTACCGCCGCGTCTTCGACCGCTGCGGGCTGTCCTACGTCGTCGTCGAGGCCGACCCCGGCCAGATCGGGGGCGGAACGAACCACGAGTTCATGGCGGTGGCCGACGTGGGCGAGGACCTCTACGTCTCGTGCCCGACCTGCGACTACCTGGCCGACACGGAGGCCGCGTCGCCCGGGGCGCCCGAGCCGGTGGACGACCCGCCGCTCGAGCCGCTCGTCGAGGTCCACACGCCCGGCGCGTCGACGATCGCCGCCGTGTCCGCGTTCCTGCAGCGGCCCGCCGCGCACATGCTCAAGAACATCCTGTTCGAAGCGGGCGAGACCGTCGTCGCCGCGCTCGTGCCGGGCGACCGCGAGGTGAACCAGGTGAAGCTCGAACGCCGGTTCTTCCCAACGCCGGTGCGGCCCTTCGAGGACGCGGAGTTCGAGGCGCGCGGCTACGTGAAGGGGTTCGTCGGGCCCCATGGGCTCGCCGACGACGTCGTGATCCTCGCGGATCCCTCGGTGCGGGGGCGGCCGAACTGGGTCACCGGCGCGAACAGGCTCGACCACCACGTGACGGGGGCGAACACGCCACGTGACTTCCGTGTGGACGCGTTCGTCGATCTCGTGGAGATCCGCGAAGGGGACCCATGTCCGAACGACGGGGCACCTCTGCACATCGAGCGGTCGATCGTCGTGGGCCACATCTATCAGCTCGGCACGCGCTACTCGGAGCCGCTGAAGGCGCGTTTCCTCGACGAGGACGGGACCGAACGGCCCTACGAGATGGGGAGCTACGGGATCGGGATCACGCGGATCATGGCCGCGGCGGCCGAGCAGTTCCACGACGAGGCGGGCCTGCGGTGGCCGAAGGTGCTCGCGCCGTTCGAGGTGGTCGTCGTGATCGCCAACCGCGACGACGATCGCGTGATGGCCGAGGCCGAGCGCGTGTACGCGGAGCTCGCGGAGGCCGGGGTCGCCGTCGCGATCGACGACCGGGAGGAGACCGCCGGGGTGAAGTTCGCCGACGCCGATCTGATCGGGTACCCGGTCCAGGTGACCGTGGGCAAGCGAGGGGTGGCCGCCGGGACCGCCGATCTGAAGCTCCGCGCCACCGGCGAGCGATCGACGGCGCCGCTCCCCGGTGCCGCCCGCGGGGCGATGGACCTGCTCGAGCGGGCACCCTAGGCTCTCGGCCATGGCCGAGGAGCGTGTACCGACCGCGCTGCGGGACTTCGTGAAGGTCCATCCGGAGGTCGAGGCGGTGGTGCAGCACGTCGGCCTCCGCACCTGGGACCTGGTGTTGATCGACGTCACCGGCCTGTGGATCCGCGAGGAGTTCTCGGGCGAGGAAGCCGCGGAGGCAGCCTGCCGAGCGCTCGGCATCCGGATGCACCGCGGATGGGACGAGCCGCGCATGAGCCGGCGTCTGAACGCTCGCGACCACTGGAACACGCCCGACGGGCAACGCCGAGCGCTCTGAACCGCCCACGCCGGCAAGCCGGACGGTATACTCAAGGTCGGAAACGGATCGGTGTCACCCTGAAGTGGGCTCGCGCCCACTTTTGTTTTCGAAGGGGTCAACGAGGCGTTCGTCGTGCCTGACGAGGAGGTCGAGGCGGTGGTGCGGCCGGTCGTCGAGGCTGCGGGCCTCGAGCTCTGGGAGGCGACCTTCCGACGCGAGTCCGGCAGGCGGGTCCTGCGCGTGACCGTCCATCGCGAGGGGGGCGTGGACCTGGAGACGATCGCGTCGACGTCCGAGCGTCTCTCGCGCCGGCTGGACCTCGAGGGGTTCGCGGCGGACACCCCGTACGAGCTCGAGGTGAGCTCTCGGGGGCTCGAGCGAGCGCTGCGGGAACCCCGTCACTTCGAGCGGAGCGTCGGGGAGCAGGTGCGGGTGAAGACGGTCGAGCCGGTGGACGGCCGGCGGGTGCACGAGGGCGCGCTGGTCTCGGCCGGTCCGGAGGCGATCGTGGTCGCATCCGGCGGCGGAGAGGTGCGCGTCCGGTACACGGACATCGCAGCGGCGCGGACCGTCTTCGAGTGGGGGACGGCGAGGAGCGGAAGATGAACCAGGAGATGATCGCGGCGCTCCGGGAGCTCGAGCGCGAGAAGGGGATCGCGTTCGAGACGATCCTCGCCGGGCTCGAGGAGGCCATGGCGTCCGCGTACAAGTCGTGGTGGAAACAGCAGCATCCCGACCTCGATGAGGAGACCTTCGGCGTGCGCGCGAAGATCGACCCCGAGTCCGGCGACCTGCGCGTGTGGATCCAGGAGCTCGAGCGGATCGAGCGCGAGGATGACGAGGGCGAGATCACCGTCGAGTCGAAGGTGTTGTCCGAGGAAGAGGTGACCGTCACCGATGAGTTCAAGGGCCGGATCGGTGCCCAGACGGCGAAACAGGTCATCTTCCAGAAGCTTCGCGATGCCGAGCGAGAGATGACCTACGAGGAGTTCGCCGGACGCGAGGGCGATGTGGTCACCGGCATCGTCCAGCAGTCCGAACGCCGGTACACGCTGCTCGATCTCGGGAAGGTCGAGGCGCTCCTGCCGCAGGCCGAGCAGGTGCCGTCCGAGCCGTACCGGAGCGGCGAGCGCCTGAAGGCGTACATCACCGAGGTTCGCAAGGGCACGAAGGGCCCGCAGATCGTGGTATCCCGCACGCACCCGGGGCTGCTCCGCAAGCTCTTCGAGCTGGAGGTCCCCGAGGTCGAGGAGGGGATCGTCGAGATCCGGGCCGTCGCCCGCGAGCCCGGGCACCGCTCGAAGATCGCGGTGTCCTCCAACGAGCCTGCCGTGGACCCCGTCGGCGCCTGCGTGGGGCCGAAGGGCTCGCGCGTGCGGAACGTCGTCACCGAGCTCCGAGGGGAGAAGATCGACGTCGTGCCCTGGAGCGCCGATCCGGCGACCCTCGTCGCCAACGCGCTGCAGCCGGCCAAGGTCAAGGAGGCGCGCGTCGATCCCGAGACGCAGACCGCGCTGGTGATCGTGCCCGACTACCAGTTGTCGCTCGCGATCGGCAAGGAGGGGCAGAACGCCAGGCTCGCCGCCCGGCTCACCGGGTGGAGGATCGACATCAAGAGCGAGACGCAGTTCGCCGACGAGCAGCGGGGGCCGAAGCCGGCCGCTCCTCAGGCCTCCGAGGCGTCCGCCGCCGAGGCGTCGTCCTCGCCGGCGCAGCTCGCTTCGTCCGACCCGGAGGTCGCTTCGGTGGAGACCGCACCCGACGGGAGCGCCGAGTCGGACGCCGCCTCGACACCGGAGGCCGATGCAGACATCGCCCCGACCGAGACAGACTCGGCTCCGATCGCGGCCGCTGCGGACGACGTCGACGACGTGGAGCCGGTCGCGGTCGTCGAGGACGGAACGGTGGTTGCGGAGGAGAAGGCGGACGCCTGAGGCCGGGTCGCGGCGCGCGCCCGAGCGGACCTGCGTCGGGTGTCGCGGGCCGGCCCCGAAACGCGAGCTGCTCCGGATCGTCGTGAGCGACGGTCGCGTTCGGACCGACCCCCCCGCCGAACTGCCGGGCAGGGGGGCGTACGTGCACCAGGACCGCGGGTGCATCGAGCTCGCGATCGAGCGTGGTGCGATCGCCCGCGCGCTGCGGACGAGCCTGGACGAGCAGGGAGCCGCTACCCTTAGGGCCGAGATCGAAGGAGACACGTCGCGTGCGGGTTCATGAACTTGCCAAGGAGCTCGGCGTTGCGAGCAAGGAGCTGCTCGCGGCGCTGAAGGAGATGGGGATCGACGGGCTGACCGCGTCGTCGTCCGTCCCCGACCAGGCCGTCCCCCGCCTTCGAGCTTCTGGAGGCAAGGCGGTCCCCGAGGCGAAGATGAAGGAGGCGGTCGAGGAACCGCTGCCGAAGCGCCGGGCGAAGAAGACGGATGCGGCGACGCCTTCGTCCTCGCCCGCGGAGCTCGCTCCGGACGACGCCGCGATCGCTCCTGCGGAGGGCGCACCCGATGGTCGCGCCGAGTCCGACGCCGACGTCGCCGCCTCCGCTCCGACCGCTGTCGCTCCGGAGGCGGTCGTGGTCGAGGTCGGGGAGCCGGCGGGGCCGGTGTTGCGATTGGTCCGCGGGGCGACCGCCCAGGACGTCGCCGACCGGACGGACCGGACACCCTCCGAGGTCGTGAAGATCCTGATCTCGCTGGGCGAGATGGCCACGGCCACCCGATCGCTGTCGGATGAGGGACTCACGGCGCTCGGCACGGAGCTCGGCTACGAGGTCGAGATCGTCGGGATCGAGGAAGAGGAAGAGCCCGAGGAAGAGATCGACGAGAGCCGCCTCGAGCCGAGAGCGCCGGTGGTCACGATCATGGGACACGTCGACCACGGCAAGACGTTGCTGCTCGACGCGATCCGTCGGACCGACGTGGTCTCCCAGGAGTTCGGCGGCATCACGCAGCACATCGGCGCATACCAGGTCCACGTGAACGGTCGCGAGATCACGTTCATCGACACGCCGGGTCACGAAGCGTTCACCGCGATGCGTGCCCGGGGAGCTCAGGTGACCGACATCGCCGTCCTCGTCGTCGCCGCCGACGACGGCGTGAAGCCGCAGACGGTCGAGGCGCTCGATCATGCGAAGGCCGCGGCCGTCCCGATCGTCGTCGCGGTCAACAAGATCGACAAGCCCGAGTCCGATCCCACGCGGGTCCGCCAACAGCTCGTGGAACTCGGCGTCGTGCCCTCGGAATGGGGCGGCACCGTGGAGTTCGTGGACGTCTCCGCGAAGTCGCGAGCGAACCTCGACTCGCTCCTGGACACGATCCTGCTCGTGGCCGACGTCGAGGAGTTGCGGGGCGACCCGATCGGCCGCTCGCGGGGGGTGGTCCTCGAGGCACACCTCGACAAGGGCCGTGGTCCCGTGGCGACCGTGCTCGTCCAGCGTGGGACGCTCGACGTGAGCGACACGCTCGTGTCCGGGACCTCGTGGGCGAGGATCCGCGCCATGCAGGACGAGAACGGACAGGCGTTGAAGCAAGCCGGACCCAGCAAGCCCGCACAGGTCCTCGGTTGGTCCGCGACGCCGAACGCGGGCGACGAGTTCCGAGAGGTCGGGGACGAGCGCGAGGGCCGCCACGTCGCACAGGAACGCGAGGCGAAGGCCCGTGCCGCCGAGCTCGTCACGACCCGGCCGCCGACCCTCCAGGACCTGATGGCGCAGGCACGGCGCGATGAGGTGCCCGAGCTGAACCTCATCGTGAAGGCCGACGCCCAGGGCTCGATCGGCGCGCTCGTCGATGCCCTCGCGAAGCTGCCGCAGGAAGAGGTGCGCGTGAACGTGGTCCGGAGCGCCGCGGGCGCCATCACCGAGAGCGACATCTCGCTCGCGCTGGCTTCCGGCGCGATCGTGGTCGGCTTCAACGTCCGGCCGGACCCCCAGGCGCGCGAGCTCGCCGAGAAGGAGGGCGTCGACGTCCGGCTCTACCGGGTGATCTACGACGCGATCGACGACATCCGTGGAGCCCTCGGCGGCATGCTGAAGCCCGAACAACAGGAGACCTCGCTCGGCCGCGCCGAGGTCCGAGCACTCTTCCGCGTCCCGAGGGCGGGCGTGATCGCCGGCTGCTACGTCGTGCAGGGGACGATCGTCCGGAACGCACGTGCCCGCGTGATCCGTGACGGCATCGTGGCGTACGACGGACGTGTCGGCTCCCTCCGGCGCTTCAAGGACGACGTCCGCGAGGTCGCCGAGGGGTTCGAGTGCGGGATCGGCATCGAGAACTTCAACGACGTCAAGGAGGGCGACATCATCGAAACGTACGAGCTCCGAGAGGTCGCTCGGGAGCTGTAGGACTGCGGCATGCTCGTCGCGCTCGAGCGCTTCGACCTCCGCATCCCGGGATGCGGCTCGCTGAAGGAGAAGCGCCACGTGGTGAAGGCCCTCACGAACCAGATCCGGTCGACGTTCAACGTCTCCGTCGCCGAGGTCGATCACCACGACCTGTGGCAGCGGACCGCGATCGCGGTTGCGGCGGTGGCCAACGAGCAGTACCACTCGCGTCAGGTGCTACACGAGGTCGAGAAGCTCGTCGAGCGCTGGGCCGAGGTGGAGTTGATCGACGCCGAGGTCTCCCTCCATTACCCCGAGGACTGAGTCGTGACCGAAGGCGGGCGCCCGAGCCGGGTCTCCGAGGAGTTCCGGGAGATCTTGGCCGAGGAGATCCTGCGGCTGAAGGATCCGCGCGTGGGGTTCGTGACGGTGACCGGCGTGCGGGTCACGGCCGACCTGCGTTTGGCGCGTGTGTCCTACACCTCGCTCGGCGATGAGCGCGCACGACGCGCAACCGCTGCGGCGCTGCGCTCGGCGCGTGGTCATCTCCGCCAGGCGATCGGTCGCCAGGTGCGGATGAAGACGCTGCCGGATCTCCGGTTCGAGGAGGAGCAGCAGGCCGACGCCGCGGACCGGATCGAGGCGCTGCTCCGCGAGGCGAACCGCAAGGAGGACGCGTGACGGTCGAACGGGCGATCGCTCGTGCTGCGAACGCCCTTTCCGAAGCGACGACCGTCGCGATCGCGTGCCACGTGAATCCCGACGCGGACGCCTTGGGGTCGATGCTCGGACTGTCGAACCACCTCCGGGCGCTGGGCAAGCAGACGGTCTGCTCGTTCCCGAACGAACCGTTCGAGTCACCTCGGTGGGCCGCGATGTTGCCCGGGACGGACGCGCTCGTGCCTCCGAGCCGGTTCCCGAAGGACCCACCGGTGATGGTGACGTGCGACGCGGCGACCCTCGACCGGCTCGCGTCCCTCGGCGGCGTCGCGGTTCGCTCGAAGACGCTGATCTGGATCGACCACCACGTCACCGGCGACGGCGCCGGCTCGATCCGGCTCGTCGATCCCGCGGCCTCCTCGACGTGTGAGCTCGTCTGGCGGCTGGTGAAGGAGCTCGGCGGCGAGATCTCGATCGAGACCGCGATGTGCGTGTACGCCGGGCTGGTGACCGACACGGGGAGGTTCCAGTACGAAGCCGTCGGGCCCGCGACGCTCCGGCTGGCCGCAGAGCTCCGCGAATTCCCCTTCGATCACACGCGACTCGTGCAGGCGCTCTATGAGGACCGGTCGGCGGCCTCCCTCCGGTTACTGGGCGTCGTCCTCGATCGGATCCGGCTCGAGGACGACGCCGACCTCGTGTGGAGCTACGTGACCCGATCGGACCTCGAGGACGCCGGCGTCCCGCCGTCCGAGTCGGACGACCTCATCGACCTCGTCCGCACCGCGCGAGAGGCCGACGTCGCCGCCGTCCTCAGGCAGCAGCGGGACGGGCGGTTCAAGGTCAGCCTGCGGTCCCGGGGCGCGCACGACGTGGGTTCGGTCGCCTCCGTCTTCGGTGGTGGCGGCCATCGGCTCGCATCGGGCTACACCTCGCGACACGGCGTGGCCGAGACCGTCGAGCGTCTCCGGACTGCGCTCGCCGGCGAGCCAACCGCCCCGTAGTCGGTCATGGCGGCCGTCACCGAGGGGATCCTCCTCGTCGACAAGCCGTCCGGGCTGACCTCGCACGATGTCGTCGACGTCGAGCGCCGCGCGCTCGGGACCCGCAAGGTGGGACACGCGGGAACGCTCGATCCGATGGCGACGGGGTTGCTCGTCCTCGGGGTGGGCCGGGCGACGCGGTTGCTCCGGTACCTGGGCGATCTCGACAAGACGTACACCGGGATCGGCCGCCTCGGCGAGGAGACCGACACCCTCGACGCCGACGGCCTCGTCGTGCGGACGACGTCGGTGTCGGCGTCGACCGCCGACGTCGAACGCGCCTGCGCCGCGTGCGTGGGAGCGCAGCTCCAGACGCCGCCCGCCTACTCGGCCGTCAAGGTCGGCGGTCGCAAGCTGTACGAGGCGGCTCGCTCGGGCGAGACGCTGGTCGCGCCGCCGCGTCCCGTGCGCGTCGACGCGTTCGACGTCTCGTCGTTCGACGGGCGGGACTTCGGGTTCCGCGTCGTGTGCTCGGGCGGTACGTACGTCCGCGTGCTCGTGTCCGACGTGGGCCGCTCGTTGGGGTGCGGTGCGCATCTGGTCGCCCTTCGACGGACCGCGATCGGGCCGCTGACCGTGCACGACGCACGATCGCCGGGCGAGGCGGAGCTCCTGCCGGTCGAACGCGCCGTCGCGCATCTGCCCCGAGTGGATCTCGAGCCGGACGAGGCGCGTGCCGCCTCGAACGGCAGCATCCTGGGCCCGGCCGGGATCGACGGCCCGTATGGCGTCTACGGTCGCGGCGGCCGGCTCATCGGGGTCTACCGCGACGACGCCGCGAAGGCGCGCCCCGAGGTCGTACTCGAGCCCGCCGAGGCGACGGGCACGGGTGGGATGTGAGAGGGTCGCGGTGAGCGGGCCGGGGGCGGACACGGTGAAGACCCAGGACCAGACGCGGGGCAAGAAGGCGTCGAAGCACCGACGACGCCGAGGATCGAACCAGCCGGGTGTCCAAGAAGGTCTACGAGAAGGAGCTCCGGCGCCTCCAGGTGGAGCTCGTCAAGATGGAGGACTGGGTCGCCCGGGTCGGCGCTCGGGTCGTCGTCCTGTTCGAGGGCCGTGATGCGGCCGGCAAGGGCGGCGCGATCAAACGCATCACGCAGTACATGAACCCGCGGATCACCCGGATCGCCGCGCTCCCGAAGCCCACCGAACGCCAGAGCACCCAGTGGTACTTCCAGCGCTACGTCGAGCAGCTGCCCGCCGCGGGCGAGATCGTGCTGTTCGACCGCAGCTGGTACAACCGCGCCGGTGTGGAGAAGGTGCTCGGGTTCTGCACGCCGGAGGAGCATCGGAGGTTCCTCCGGCAATGCCCGGTCTTCGAGAACCTGCTCGATCGAGGACGGCGATCACGCTCATCAAGTACTGGTTCTCCGTCTCGGACGAGGAGCAGGAGCGTCGGTTCAAGGCGCGGATCGACGACCCGATCCGGCGATGGAAGCTCTCCGAGACCGACCTGCTCTCGCGATCTCGGTGGGTGGACTACTCGCGGGCCAAGGACGAGATGTTCGTCTACACCGATACGCCCGAGTCGCCGTGGTACGTGGTCGAGGCCGACGACAAGCCGAGTGCGCGCTGTGAACTGCATCGCGCATCTGCTGTCGCTGATCCCGTACGAGACGGTCGACGCAGGAGGACCTCGAGGTCCCGGAGCGCCAGTCCGACGAAGGGTACGTGCGACCATCGCGTGCGACCTACCGGTACGTGCCGGACCACGCCGCGAGCCTGTCCGCGTAGGCGATGTCCGAGCCGGCCGTGAAGAAGGGCTTCCCGGTCCGCCGGGTGATCCAGATCGCTTCTCGCTCGTGGTCGTGGTCGGGATCTTCGTCTACGCGATCCCACGCATCGCCGGCTACTCGGCCGTGTGGGCCACGATCCAGGACCTGTCGCCGATGGAGGTCGCGACACTGTTGGCGGCGACGGTCTTCAACCTGTTCACCTACTGGCTCGCCAACATGGCCGCGCTCCCCGGCCTCCGACTGGCCCAGTCGGCGGTCGTGACGCAGACGACGACATCGGTCGCCAACACCCTGCCTGCGGGCGGCGCGATCGCCCTGGGGCTCACCTTCCAGATCCTCCACTCGTGGGGGTTCGGGGCACAGAACATCACCCTGTATATCGGCGTCACCGGTGTGTGGAACACGTTCATGAAGCTCGGCCTCCCGATCATCGCGCTCGCGCTCCTGGCGATCACGGGGCAGGCGACCGGGGCGCTCGTGGCTGCCGCCCTCGTCGGGCTCGCGGTGCTCGCGGTCGCGGTCTCGCTCTTCGCGCTCGCGCTGTGGAAGAAGGAGTTCGCGCGTCGGATCGGCGATGGGCTGGGACGGCTCGTGTCATGGTTCCTTCGCCTGTTCCACAAACCCGCGATCACGACCTGGGGTGAGCAGGCGGTTGCCTTCCGCAAGCGGACGATCATCCTGGTCGAGAAGCGCTGGCTGTACCTGACGGTCACGACGGTCCTGTCGCAGCTCGCGCTGTGGCTCGTGCTGCTCCTGAGTCTCCGCCACGTGGGGATCTCGGAGCAGGAGGTCAGCGCGCTCCAGAGCCTTGCCGTCTTCGCCTTCGGACGGCTCCTCGGGGCCATCCCGATCACGCCCGGTGGGCTCGGGGTGATCGAGCTCGGCTACATCGGCGGGCTCGTGAGCGCCGGCGGGAACGAGCCGCAGGTCGTGGCGGCCGTCCTGCTGTTCCGCGTGCTCACGTACGGGATCCAGATCGCACTCGGCGCGTTCACGTACGTGATCTGGCGGGCGAAGAGCAGCTGGCGGCGGCAGGCTCCGGCGGGCGGATCGGAGCACGAGCCGGAGGCAGAGCCCACCCTCGCCTAGGGGTCGTCGGAGGCACGCGGGACGGCCGTGGTCGCGGCCGGGGCCGATCGGGCCTTGCGACGCAGCGCGATGTCCCGAACCTCGTTCGCGAGCCCCGCCGCTCCGAGCGCGACGCCGGTGCCGAGCAGCACGCCGGCGACCACGTCGGAGAGCCAGTGTGCGCCCAGGTACACGCGCGAGAACGCCATCACGAACGCGAAGAGCATCGCCGCCATCTCCCAGCGTCGTCGCTCGGGACCGGGCCGGAGTAGGACGAGCACGAGCGCGACGGCCGTCGCGGCCCCCGCGACCGCGTGCCCGGAAGGGAACGAGAACCCGAAGGTCTCGACGAGGGATTCGGGCGGCCGCCCTCGGTGGTAGAAGGCCTTCGCGCTCGACAGGATGATCTCCGCCCCGGCCCAGGTGAGGAGCCAGGCCGCGAGCATCCGCCACGAGCGACGAACGACGAGCCAGAGCGAGACGAGCACGCGCAGCGGGATCGTGACGAGGCCGCCGCCGAGGAGGCTCAGGAAGCGGGCGAGCAGCGTCAGCGGCTCGTTGCGGATGTCGTCCATCCAGTGGTACACGCCGAGATCCGACCGCCCGACGATCGGCAGCGAGGTGGTGGGCGCCGCCGACGGTGGGTGGCGTCCGACCGCGACGAAGACGAAGATCGTGGCCGCGAGCAGCGCGAGCGACCACATGATCGCGCGGCGGTGGTCGGTGAGCACGCTCAGGTCCCGTCGCTGCAGGGGGGAGCTTCTGCACCGCAGAGGGTGAGGCCGATCTCCTCCTCCACGAGCCGGACGAGGTGGGCTCGGGGCAGGAACGTCATCGCGGCGACGGCCTCGTACGCGAGGTTGGGGGCCTCCTCGGCTCCGGCGGCGAACCGCCACCGGTAGACGACGCAGCCGCCCTCGAAGACGAAGTAGCGGTTGGCGACGTAGGGCTGGTACGACAGCGGCTCCTGGTACACGCGAACGCCGAGCTCGGTCACCGGGTCCATCCGTTCTTCCAGGCCGGCCACGTCGCAGCTCGGGGTGAGCTCGACCTCGACCGAGCGCACGCCGGCGCGGTCGGAGCTCAACCAGTAGCGAGCCAAGCCTCGTCGGACATCGGATCCGCCGTACGACCAGCCGGCCGGGAACTCGATGACGCACGGAACGAGGGTCGCCGACGGCACCGCCTGCGCCACCAGGATGAAGACGGTGTCTTCACTCAGCGCGCACGAGACCTCGGCAACCTCTTCGCTCACCGCGACGGTGCAGCCGGCCAGGAGGACTCCCGCCAACCCGATCGCGGCGGTCATGCGTCTCATGCGAACACCGCCCAGTTGTTCACGACCAGGAGCAGCGTCGAGCAGCAGGCAGCCGACCACGACCATCGTGAGCAGGACCCGTCGGACGCTCCAGCGCTGGATCGCGACGGGCGTCCGCTTCGGGGCGAGGTCTCGGAACCGCGTCAGGAGGTCCCTCCCGTCTCGTTTCAGCTCGGCCCGGAGCTGGGTCGGACTCGCGACACCCCGCGTCGCGGCGAAGGCCTCGGCGATCTCGTCCTCGGTGAAGTACCGGAGCGCGATGCGGTACACGCGTTCGGCGTCGGTGCGCAACCCGAGGACGAGCATCATGTTCGCGAGGTCGACCGCCTGTCGCCACGGCGATGGGCGGATCTGCACGAAGAACACGTCGATCAGCTTGAGGTCGCCGTCTCGGACCATGAGGTTGGCGGGCTTGACGTCGCGGTGCGCGAGTCCCGCGTCCCAGAGCTGGCGGACGAGGCGCATCCCTTGGTCGATGACGCCGTCGTCGACCGCCGCGTCGCCGATCTCGACCGCGCCCTCGAAGAACTCCATCACGATCATGTACTCGCGCTCGGGCGTGATCTCGACCACGCCATACGCCTTCGGCGAGGGCAGGCCCATGTCCTGGAGCAGCCGGAGCGTGTAGTCCTCGTACTCGACGAAGCGGCGCACGGAGTCGAATCGCGTCTCGTCCTCGAGCGCGCCGTACAGGAGGGTCCGCCCGAGCTTGTACCAGCGGTCGGCTCGGACGTGGCTCTTCGCGTACAGCTTGGCGAACACGTAGCGCTCGGGCTCGTCCTCGGTGGCGGCGACCTTCATGCGCAAGGGCGTCGACCCGCCCGAGGCCTCGAGCCCGATCGGCTTCACACCGATCACGTCGAGGTCGAGCTGGTCTCGAACGGCGGACACGATCGCCGCTCCGCGCCGTCCGCCGACGTCGAGGTGCGCGGACTTGCCCCGGCGGTAGCTGACGGGGAACACGTCGGTCGGCGTGAGCCACCGGAACGCGGTCAGGGCGACCGCGACCCCGAAGATGGCGCCGAACGCCGCGTCGGATGGGTGTTCGACGCCGAGGTACACGCGCGTGAACGCGAGGAGGATCAGGATGGCGCCGATCACCCACTTCGCGCGGTTGCGGATCGGTCCGTGCGGGATCAGGGCGTAGTTGATGCCGACGAGCGTGACCGCCACGGCGGCCATCGGCTGCGAGGGCATCGCGAAGCCCTGCCAGCCCGCGAGGATCTCGATCCCGAATGGGCGTTCACGACCGACGACCTGCGTCATCAGGTTCACCAGGATCTCGGTGACGAAGATGGCGCCGAGGAACACGAACAGGTGGCGCCACCGCCGGAAGCCGATCAGGACCGCGATCGTGAACCACCGGAGCACTCGGATCGTCCACACGGCGGCGAGGCCGTTCACGACCAGCGCCACGTCCGTCAACCAGGGGGTCCGGATCTCGACGAGCCACTGCGATCGCTGGGCATCGAATCGATCGAACAGGTCCTGGAACGACGGGAAGACGGCGACGCCGATCAACACGGCGACGAAGTAACCGACCATGAACAGCCAGAACCTTCCCGATCTCCCCAGGTCGTGCGGGAGCGGCGGCGGCTCGCCGGACGGCCGGCGTCGACGTCCCTTCGAGACGTCCGCGACGCGGCGCGGAGGTTCGGAGATGGATGGGGGTTCGCTGACGGTGGCCATGGGACAGCGTTGCCGACTCTACTCCACGGTCGCGGTCCCGAAGCGGGCGCCGTCCGTCGCCGGAGGCGAGGGCGGTTGTGGTGGGGAAGTTCGCTACCCTGCGGGCACATGCGGCAGCTGCACGGTCTCGAGACGCTCCCGGTCCAGTCGGGTCCGGCGGTCGTGACGGTGGGCTTCTTCGACGGGGTCCACGTCGGTCATCGCGCGGTCCTGGGCAGGACCGTCGAGGAGGCACGAGCCCGAGGGCTGGTGTCGGCGGCCGTAACGTTCGACCGGCACCCCCGCGAGGTACTGACGCCCGGACGTGAGCCTCGGCTCCTGACCACCGTCGAGCGCAAGGCGCGGCTCATCGAGGAGACCGGGGTCGACCTGCTGCTCGTGCTCGAGTTCACGGAGGAGTTCAGCCGCTGGCCGGCGGAGGAGTTCATCTCGCGGGTGCTGGTCGATGGGCTCCACGCGCAGCACTGCGTGATGGGGGCGAACTTCACGTTCGGCCACAAGGCCGCGGGCAACGTGCAGCTGCTGATCGACGCCGGGCCCTCCTACGGGTTCACTGCGGAGCGCGTCGACCTCGTCGAGATCGACGGCCGCCGGGTCTCGTCCTCGTCGGTCCGCGACGCGCTCTCCCGATGCGAGCTCGGATGGCCCGAGACGGCGCTGGGACGGCGATCCATGCTCGACGGGACCGTCGTGAGCGGTGCGGGACGGGGACACGGCCTCGGGTTCCCCACGGCGAACCTTCGGACGTGGCCGAGGCTCCTGCTCCCCGGGCGCGGCATCTACGCCGGGCGGGCCCAGGTCGGCACGGAGACCTACGTCGCCGCGATCAGCGTGGGCACGAACCCCACGTTCGGCGTCGAACCGCTCCACGTCGAGTCCTTCCTGCTCGACTTCGACGACGACGTGCTCGGGCAGGCGATGGCCGTCGAGTTCTGGGCCTACCTCCGCGATGAGATCCGGTTCGACACGCCCGCCGAGCTGTCGGCGGCGATCGGGGAGGACGTCCGACGGACGCGCGACCTCGTCCCGGAACCGTAGACCGATGACGGGTCGGCACGCTCCGCGTTCCAAGATCCCCTTCGCCGTGCTCGTCGCTGCGCTCGCAGCGCTGGTGGCGGGCGGTGCATGGCTCGCATCCTCGACCCTGGGCGATGACGTGGAGGGAGCGGCCGGCGGAGCCGCCGGGGGCGCGTCGAGAGAGCCGACGCCGGGGAGCACGAATGACGCTCTCGATGGCTCCCCGGGCGGAACGCCGGCCGCGACCCCGTCGCCATCATCGACGCCGACCGTCGAGCCGAGGCGGAAGATCGTGATCCACGGGACCGGCGACGTGAGCCTCGATCCCGACTACATCCCCGCCTTCCGAACCAACGGCTACGGGTGGGCCTGGAGCGGCCTGGACGGCCTGTTCCGCGACGACGACCTCACCGTCATCAACCACGAATGCCCCTCGACCGACATCGTCGCGCCGCTGCCGAAGACGTTCGTGTTCCGGTGCGATCCGGAGGCGCTCGACGAGGCACGCGAGGCCGGGATCGAGGTCGCGAGCCTCGCGAACAACCACGGCTTCGACCAGGGCCCGCAGGCGTTGCTGGACTCCGTGCGGAACCTGCGTCGCGCCGACATCGTGCCGATCGGCGCCGGGGCCTCCGAGGAGGAGGCGGACGCGCCCGCCTACCTCCAGATCGGAGGGTGGCGGATCGGACTCGTGGGGGTCGGAGAGGTGATCGATCCCGACTCGCAGGTCGCGGACGGCGACGAGATCGGCACGTCCGTCGGCCACGAGTTCCCGAGGGCCCTCCGCGCGATCCGCGAGGCCGAGGAACGGGCGGATCTCGTGATCGTCGCGATCCACTGGGGGGTCGAGCTCGATACGCAGCCCCGCGAGTACCAGGTCGACGAGGCGCACCGGATGATCGACGCGGGTGCCGACGTCATCTTCGGCCACCACGCGCATCGCCTCCAGCCGATGGACACGTACCGAGGCAAGCCGATCTTCTATGGCCTCGGGAACTTCGTCTGGCCGAGCTTCTCCGTGGAGGGCTCGACCACGGCGGTCGCCCGGGTCGTCGTGCGGCCGAACGGCACGGTCACCGGCGAGCTCCTGCCCGCGTACATCGTGTCGGACGGACATCCGGTCCTCCGGTGAACGGCGACGCGTTCGCGGGGCGCCACGCTCTCGGTGGGCCATCTGCTAGAAAGCACGCGTGAGCACATCGTTCGGTCCCGGAACGGAGTTCGGCAGCTACCGCATGGAATCGCTCCTCGGCCGGGGCGGGATGAGCGTGGTCTACCTCGCGGAGGATCGCCGGCTCGGTCGGCAGGTCGCGATCAAGGTCCTCGCGCCCGAGCTCGCCGCAGACGACTCGTTCCGAACGCGGTTCACCCGCGAGTCGCAGCTTGCGGCCGGGCTCGAACACCCGAACATCGTGCCGGTGTACGAGGCGGGCGAGATCGAAGAGCGTCTCTTCATCGCGATGCGCTACGTGCGCGGCAACGATCTGCGGACGTTGATCTCGAGCGAGGGCCCGCTCGGACCCGATCGGACGGTGAGCCTGCTCCGGCCGGTCGCGGCGGCGCTCGACACCGCCCATCGTCGGGGCCTCGTCCACCGCGACGTGAAGCCGGCGAACATCCTCGTGGCGATCGACGAGGGCGAGGAGCACCCGTACCTGTCCGACTTCGGACTCACGAAGCACACGTCCTCGAAGAGCGGACTGACGAAGACCGGCCAGTTCTTGGGAACGGTGGACTACGTCGCGCCCGAGCAGATCAAGGGCGAGGAGGTCGACGGCCGGACCGACGAGTATTCACTCGCCTGCGTCGTCTACCAGTGCCTGACGGGCGACGTGCCGTTCAACAAACCGGCGGACGTGGCGACGATGTTCGGACACCTGCAGGATCCGCCTCCGAAGGTGTCGGCCTCGCGAGGCGACCTGCCGGTCGAGGTCGACGACGTCGTCGCCACCGGGATGGCCAAGGAGCGGGAGGGCAGGTTCCCGACCTGCACCGCGATGCTCGACGCCCTCGCACGCGCGGTCGGTCTGCCTTCGGGACCGCGCCCCGCTCCGGCGCTCGACCCCACGGTCGTCGCCGCACCCCCGCAGCCCGGCTCCGGTCCGATGCTCCCTCCGGCGCCGGAGACCCCGGCCTCCGCGACACCCGCCACCGTGTCGGACACGACGGCCGCGTCGGGATCCTCGACCGGCTCGGCCACGGACGACGTGCGGGTCGCGGCGCGGTCGGGACGGTCGAACGCGCGCCTGTTCGCGATCGTCGGTGGGGCGGTCGCGGTCATCGTGGCCGTCATCCTCGTGGTCGCGTCGCTCGGCGGTGACGGAACGGGGCCCGGACCGTCGCCTACCCAGAGCGTCGGCCCCTCGCCGCCGACCTCGCTCGCCAACGGCGAGCCGATCCAGATCCCACGCTTCGGGACCGCCAGCCCCTACCCGTCCCCGATCGAGGTGTCCGGTCTGATCGGGGTCGTGACCGACGTCGACGTGACGCTCACCGGGTTCACCCACGGGTTCGCCGACGACCTCGACGTGCTCCTCGTCGGGCCGACGGGGGAGTCCGCCCTCCTCATGGAAGGGGTGGGCGGGACCTCGCCCGTGAACGGCCTGGCCGTCACGATCGACGACGACGGTGACGCGATGACACCGGGCCCCCCTCTCAGCTCGGGCACGTTCCGTCCGAGCTCGCTCACCGGCGACGGGTTCGGATTCGACGGGCCGTCCCCGGCCCCCGCCCCGCCGCACGCCACGGCGTTGAGCGTGTTCAACGGGACCGATCCGAACGGCACCTGGGAGCTGTACGTGTTCGACGACGGGGATCGCGACCGCGGCCAGATCGCCGGGGGGTGGACGCTGGACCTCGAGCTGGGAAGCGCGGCGGGTCCCACCGGCGCGACCGGGCCGACGGGGCCAACCGCGTCGAACGCCATCTTCCAGGACGACTTCTCGGACCCGACCTCCGGGTGGGACGTCTTCTCGGTGGAGGCATCCAACGGGGGATATGCCGACGGCGCCTACGTGCTGAGCGTGATCGGCGGGTTCAACGTGTCGGGGGACTCGAACACCTCCACGCAGGAGCTGTCGACCCTCGGCGACGTCCGCATCGAGGCGACCGCGCGACCGCTCGCCGGGCTGCGGAGCGCCGTGTACGGGCTGCAATGCCGCGCGACCTCGCCCACGTCGCACTACTACTTCCTGATCCAGGGCGACGGCACCTACTTCATCGGGAAGCAGACGGCGGACGCGACGACCAACCTCGACACGGGGTTCAGCCCCGCGATCGTGGGGGGGAGCGGGCCGAACCGCATCGCGGCCGAATGTGTGGACGGCCCCGAGGGCATCACGCTCCGCCTGCAGGTCAACGGGATCGCGGTGAACACGATCATCGACTCGGTGGATCCGATCGGTCCGGGTGCCGCCGGGTTCCGGGTGGAATCTCGACGAGCCTTCACGGAGGTGGCCTTCGACGACTACCTCGTGACGCCGCCGGCGTAGCCCGATCACGTCTCTGACCAGGGGCGACGCCGGATCGTCTGGTAGCCTTGCACCTCGTATGACGCTCACGAAGACGCAGAAGTCCGAGATCATCACCGACCATCGGCGCTCCGAAGCGGACACCGGTTCGGCCGAGGTACAGATCGCCGTCCTCAGCAAGAGGATCTCGGACCTTACGAACCACCTGAAGGCCCACACGAAGGACCACGCCTCCCGGCGCGGCCTGCTGATGCTCGTCGGCCGCCGCCGCCGCCTCCTCGAGTACCTGAAGCGAGAGGACATCGACCGATACCGGGACATCGTGGCGAAGCTGGGCCTTCGCCGGTGATCGGGAGGACGCCTCGCGCGGCGCCGTCCCGCGCAGGAGGGATGCCAACGATCCACTGAACGACCCGGGGGGCGATACCCTGCGGTCGGTTCTCAGTTGCGAGCCTCCGATCTCGATCGGCGGTTCACCACTGACAACCGGCCCGGTTCGCCTCCATCCGCCGCGCGGCGCGCGTGCGCCGCGCACGAACCAAGGAGGAACCGGCCGATGGCCATCACCCTTTCCCGACCCTTCGGGAACCAGACCCTGACGTTCGAGTCGGGCAAGCTCGCCAAGCAGGCGGGCGGCTCGTGCGTCGTGACCTACGGCGAGACGCAGGTGCTCGCCACGTGCACCACCGCCGACCCCCGCGAGGGGATCGACTTCTTCCCGCTCACGATCGACGTCGAGGAGCGGATGTATGCGGCCGGGAAGATCCCCGGCGGCTTCTTCCGACGCGAGGGGCGCCCGAGCGAGACCGCGATCCTGACCGCCCGGCTGACCGATCGTCCGATGCGACCGAGCTTCAAGGAGGGCTACCGCGACGAGGTGCAGGTCGTGATCACCGTCCTGTCGGTCGACATGGCGAACCCGTACGACATCCCCGGCATGAACGCGGCGAGCCTGGCCACGATGCTCTCGGGCATCCCGTTCGAGGGTCCCGTCGGCTCGGTGCGCCTCGGGTTCATCAGGAACGAGTGGGTCATCAACCCGACGTTCCAGGACGTCGACGAGGCGACGTTCGACATCGTCGTCGCGGGTCGCCGCAACGATGCCGGGCAGGTCGACATCCTGATGATCGAGGGCGAGGCGCCGGACAACACCTGGACGCTGTTGGAGTCCGGTGGCGGCTCGGCGCCGACCGAGGACGTCGTCGCGCAGGGCCTGGAGGCCGCCAAGCGCGCGATCGACGAGCTGATCGAGTTCCAGCTCGAGTTCGTGGCGAGGGCCGACGTGAAGCCGAAGCCGTTCGAGCCCAGGCCGCTCTACGGTGCGGACACCTCCGAGGTCGTCAGATCGTTCGCGAAGGAGCGGCTCGAGGCCGCGATCGTGCCCGACAAGCAGGAACGCGGCGAGGCGCTGCACCAGATCAAGGACGAGCTGAAGGTGCATCTGCTCGATGTCTGGGGTGCCGAGACGTTCGCGGTCCGCTCCTCCGAGATCTCGCCGGCGTGGAAGGACCTGCAGAAGCAGGTTATGCGTGCGCGCGTGCTCCAGCAGGGCGTTCGGTTGGACGGCCGGGGGCCGAGGGACATCCGGCCGCTTTCGGCCGAGATCGGCCTGATTCCCCGCGCCCACGGCTCGAGCCTGTTCGAGCGGGGCGACACGCAGGCGCTGAACGTGACGACGCTCGGGATGCTGCGGATGACCCAGATGATCGACACGCTCGATCCCGAGGACACGAAGCGGTACATCCACCACTACAACTTCCCGCCGTTCTCCACTGGCGAGGTCGGCCGGATCGGCTCACCTCGCCGCCGCGAGATCGGCCACGGCGCGCTCGCCGAGCGGGCCCTGGTCCCCGTCGTGCCCACCGAGGAGGAGTTCCCCTACACGCTCCGCCTCGTTTCGGACATCCTGGGGTCGAACGGCTCGACCTCGATGGCGAGCGTGTGTGCCTCGACGCTCTCGCTGATGGACGCGGGCGTGCCGATCAAGTCGCCGGTCGCCGGCATCGCGATGGGGATGATCGCCGAGGGCGACACGTTCGTGACCCTGACCGACATCCTCGGCGACGAGGACGCGCTCGGCGACATGGACTTCAAGGTCGCGGGCACGAAGGACTTCGTCACGGCGATCCAGCTCGACATGAAGGTCACCGGGCTGCCGGGCGAGGTGCTCGTCGGTGCGCTGCAACAGGCCAAGGAGGCCAGGCTGCAGATCCTCGACGTGATGCTCGCCGCGATCCCGGCGCCTCGGAGCGAGGTCAACCCGAAGGCGCCGCGGATCATCACGCTGAAGATCCCGGTCGACAAGATCGGTGAGGTGATCGGCCCGAAGGGCAAGAAGATCAACGAGATCGTCGCGCTCACCGGCGCCGACATCGACATCCAGGACGACGGCACGGTCTTCATCGGCGCCCGCGAGGCGGGTGGGGCCGACGAGGCCGCGCGCATCATCGACGAGATCGCGAACCCGCGTCCGATCAGCGTGGGCGAACACTTCACGGGCACCGTCGTGAACACGACCACCTTCGGGGCGTTCGTGAACCTCGTGCCGGGCCGGGACGGGCTGATCCACATCTCGAAGCTCGGACGCGGCAAGCGCATCGCGAGCGTCGAGGAAGCCGTGAAGGTCGGCGACACGGTCGAGGTCGAGGTCCAGGACATCGACGATCGAGGGAAGATCTCGCTGCGACCGGTGGGGGAGGAGTGGGCGATCCCCGAGGGGATGGAGCCCGAGGCCTCCGAGTCGCGGCCCCCGCGCCGCGATCGGGATCGGGACCGGCGCGGCCCGCGAGATCGAGACCGCCGCCCGCGCGATCGCGACAGCCAGCCACGCGATCCAGCCTGACGGATGCCGATCGGGCGGACGGAGTTCACCTCCGGCCTGCGCGTCGTCACCGAGCGGATGCCCAGCGTCCGCTCGGTGACGCTCGGCTTCTGGGTCCTCGCGGGCTCGCGAGACGAGCCGCCCCCGATCTCGGGATCGAGCCACTTCCTCGAACACCTGCTGTTCAAGGGGACGAAGACCCGCAGCGCGCGTGACATCGCCGAGGCGTTCGACGCCGTCGGCGGCGAGGTGAACGCGTTCACGGCCAAGGAGTACACGGCCTTCTACGCGCGGGTCCGCGACCGCGATCTCGAGCTGGCGGTCGACCACCTGGCGGACATGCTCCAGCACTCCGTGCTGCGAACGGCGGACTTCGAGGCCGAGAAGCAAGTGATCCTCGAGGAGATCAACGTGCACGAGGACACGCCGGACGACCTCGTCCACGACCTGTTCACCGAGACGTTGTGGCCCGGCCACCCGCTCGGCCGGCCGATCCTGGGGACGAAGCAGAGCATCCAGGCCGCGGGCCGGGACCAGGTCCGTCGCTTCTATCGGAAGCACTACGTGCCCGGCAACGTCGTCGTCGTGGCGGCGGGCAACCTCCGGCACGAGGCGCTGCTGGAACTGATCCGCCGACGCATGGCGCCGGGGCGCGTTCGGGCCGCGGGACCCAGCGCGTGGAACCTGCGCGCCGCCGGAGACGCCCCCGTGCCATCCGGGCGATCTCTCGTCCGCAAGCGGAAGACCGAGCAGGCGCACATCTGCGTCGGGACCAGCGGGCTCTCGCGGACCGATCCCGACCGGTTCGCGTTCGGTGTGGTCAACGCCGCGATCGGCGGGGGGATGAGCTCGCGGCTGTTCCAGGAGATCCGCGAGAAGCGGGGGCTCGCGTACAGCGTGTACTCCTACCACTCGATGTACGCCGAGGCCGGGGTGTTCTGCGCGTACGCGGGGACGACCCCGGGCCGGATGCGCGAGGTCCTGTCGATCGTGCGCGGTGAACTCGACGACGTCGCCGCCAACGGCCTGTCGGCCGACGAGTTCGAGCGCGCGAAGGGGCACGTGAAGGGCTCGCTGGTCCTGTCGCTCGAGGACCCCGGTGGCCGCATGTCGCGCCTGGGCAAGTCGGAGATCGGCCACGGCGAGACCCTGACGGTGAACCAGCTCCTCCAGCGCATCGAGTCGGTCACGCCCGACGACGCGCGGCGAGCGGCCGAGCGGGTACTCTCGCAGCCGATGACCGTGACGGTGCTCGGGCCGTTCTCCAGGGACGCCATCCGGTGATCCGTGTCGGCGTGATCGGCGCCGCCGGACGGATGGGGTTGATGGTCTGCCGGGGGATCGCCGATGCCCCGGATCTGCGTCTGGTCGCGGCGATCGACCGGTCGAAGATCGGCTACGAGGTCGGGAAGATGATCGGCCACCCCGAGATCGACGCGCCGATCACCGACGAGCTCGACCGTCTCCTCGAGGCGGAGGCCGAGGTCGCGATCGACTTCACGCATCACGAGGTCGTGATGGACACGATCCGCTGGTGCGTCTCGCACGCGGTGCACGTCGTTGTCGGCACGAGCGGGATCTCGCAGGAAGACCTGCGCGAGATCGAGAAGCTCCTGTCGGACGAGGCCCACGAGTCCAACGTGGTGGTGGCGCCGAACTTCGCGCTCGGCGCGGTCCTCATGCAGCGGTTCGCGGCCCAGGCCGCCCGGTACTTCCCGGCGGTCGAGATCGTCGAGCTCCACCACGACCAGAAGGCCGACGCGCCCTCGGGCACCGCGATCGCCACGGTGAACCGCATCCGGGAGGACCGCGAGCAGGGCTGGCGCGGCCCGCTCGACGAGTCGCTCGAGGGTGTCCGCGGCGGCGACGTCGACGGCATCCGCGTCCATTCGGTGCGGCTGCCCGGTCTCGTCGCCCATCAGGAGGTCATCTTCGGTGGGGAGGGCCAGACCCTGACGATCCGCCACGACTCGACCGATCGCTCCTCCTTCATGCCGGGCGTGCTGTTGGCCGCCCGGGCGGTGATGACGCGGCCCGGCGTCACGGTCGGCCTCGAGCCGCTGCTCGACCTGCCGCCGCTGCCGTGACCCCGGGGGAACCCAAGTCGCGATGAGCCGTCGCATCGCGTGCGTGTTCGCGCACCCGGACGACGACACGTTCGGGATCGCGGGCAGCCTGGCGCTGCACGCCGCGGACGACCCGGCGATCACGATCGTCCTGGCGACGAGCGGCGAGGCCGGTCGCATCGCCGACCCGTCGCTCGCGACCCGCGAGCAGCTCGGACCGGTCCGCGAGGCGGAGGACCTCGCGTCCTGGCACGCACTGGGACTGAAGCCCGACGTCCGGTTCCTGCGCCACCCGGATGGTGCCTTGGCCCGGATCCCGCGCGCCGAGCTCGCCGGAGCACTGGTCCGGATCCTGCAGGAGGTGGCGCCGGAGGTCGTGGTCACGTTCGGGCCCGACGGGATCACCGGCCATCCCGATCACGTGTCGATCGGCGCCGCGGCGACCGACGCCTTCACCGCCGTGCGCGAGAACGCATCCGAGCCCGCGTTCGCGAGGTTGTTGCACGTCGCCGTCGGCGCGAGCGACCTGGACCGCCTGAACCAGGGACTCCGGGCGCGCGGCCTCGAGCCCATCGACTCGACCCAGCCGTTCATGCCGCGCCCGGTGCCCGACGAGCGGATCGGCGTCCGCGTCGACTGCTCCGGCGTGTTCGACCGCAAGCTCGAGGCGCTGCGCGCGCACAAGACCCAGGCGGAGCTGGAGGATGTCCCCTTCGACCTGTGGCCGACGATGCTCGGGACCGAGGCCTTCGTGATCGCGTGGCCGGAGCCGGCGCGGGATGCCCGGGTGCGGTCCGATGTGTTCGATGGCGTGCCGGCCCCGTAAGCTGCGGGACAGATGGACCTGCAGATCCGAACGATCTCCGAGGACGAGCTTCCGACGTTCTTCCGCGCGACCGAGTTCGCGTTCAGCGTGAGCCCGTCGGACGCGGAGATCCAGCGCGAACGCCGGATCGCCGAGCCGGACCGGTGCATCGCCGCGTTCGACGGCCCCGAGATCGTCGGGACCGCGGCGGCGCTCACGATGACGGTGACGGTGCCCGGAGGCGAGCTCGAGATCGGGTACGTGACGGCGGTCGGTGTGCGCGCGACGCACCGCCGCCGCGGTGTGAACACGCAACTGATGCGGCGACAGCTGGACGACGCGCGGGAGCGGGGCGAGCTCGTCGCCGTCCTCCAGGCGTCCGAGGGCGGCATCTACGGCCGATACGGCTACGGGCTCGGTACGTTCGCGCTGTCGGTCGGGATCGAAACGGGACGCTCGGCGTTCGTGCGCGGCTACGCGCAGACCGGCGCGATGCGCCTCGTCGAACGCGACGAGGGCGTGAAGGGGATCCTCGCCGTCAACGGCGCCACCCGGCTCGTCCGGCCGGGCATGGTGCAGCTCGACGAGCCACGGCTCGACTACCAGCTGACCCACGACCACGGTCCGGACAAGGACGTGCCTCCACTGGTCGCGCTCCACGAGACCGAGGGCGACGTCGACGGCTACGTGGTCTACAAGGTCAAGCACGAGTGGCCCGAGGGGTTCCCGCGATCGGTCCTCACCGTCCGAGACCTAGACGCGACGACGCCAAGCGCGTACGCGGACGTGTGGCGATTCGTGCTCGACACCGACCTCATGGAGCGCGTCGAGGCCTGGGACCGCCCCGCGGACGAACCCCTGCTGCACCTGCTGCAGGAGCCCCGGCGCCTCCGTGCGACGCTGCACGACTCGCTCTGGATCCGACTCGTCGATGTGGCCGGCGCCCTCCGGGCTCGTCGCTACACGAACGACGGCAGCGTCGTGTTCGAGGTCGTCGACCGGTTCTGCCCGTGGAACGAGGGTCGGTACGCGCTCGTGGCGTCCCTGGGTGCGGGCTCGGTCGACCGAACGGATGCCGAGCCGGACATCGTCTGCACGAGCAACGAGATCGGGTCGGCGTACCTCGGGGGCACGACGTTCCGACGGCTGCATCGCGCCGGTCTGGTGGAGGAGCGGACGACCGGGGCGCTCACGCGGGCCGACGCGATGTTCGGGTGGGACCCGGCCCCCTGGTGCCCCTACGACTTCTGACGAGCCCCGCTAGCCGGCAAGGCCCCGAACGATCAGCCAGATCCCGAGCGCTCCCATCGCGAGGGCGAGCACATCGCCGAGGATCCGCAGGAACCGAGGGCTCACGCGATGGGCGCCGGCGCCGAGCAGCACCATCGCCGAGTCCATCAACGTGACGCCGGCGAGCAGCGCGAACACGGTCGCGACGGCGAGCGCACGTCCGCCCTCGTCCACCGCGCTCGCGACCACCGCGGTCCCGGTCGTCGCGAGGAACACGTAGACGCCGGGGTTCAGCACGACGGCGACGATGCCGCGGACGCTCGGATGCACGCTCGCTCGTCCCACCTCGCTCGCGTTCGGACGTCGGTTCTCACGCAGCGCGTCGACCGCCAGGAGGACGAGGAACCCGCCGCCGATCACCTTCACCACCCGCAGGAACGTCTCGCCCGGCTCGAGGGCGGACAGACCGGCGGCGAGCGCCAGGAGCAGGAGCCCGAACGTGGCGTTCGCGCCGGCCATCGCGCGCAGTCCCCGCCCGACCCCGCCGCGCGACGCCTCGGAGAACAGGAGCAGCTGCACGGGTCCGGGGGAGACGCCGAGGGCCACGCCGAGGCCGAATGCCGCGAGCGGGATCGATGGGTCCACGTCGCGTCAGGCGAGCCGGAGCTGTTCGATCTCGATCGCCGACTCGTCGTCCGCCTTGGTGAGGACCACGCCCTCGCACTCGGCGAGCGGTTCGATCTCGAGCGCGATCAGACCGAGCACGGCACGTTCGATGAGCGGGGTGTGCGAGACGGCCAGGCCGCGCCCCTCCTCCGGCACCGCGTCGAGCAGCGCCGATAGGACGCCGGCCATCGCGAGTGCCGAGCCGTCGTTGTCCTTGGCGGCCAGACCCGGGATCACCGCGTGGGGTGGAAGCTGCTCCCCGAGGCCTCGGAGCAACCACGCGACGGTCTCGGCGGCGCGCTCCGCCGGCGAGACGAAGACGACCGCGTACCCACCGGCCAGCGTCGAGCCCACCGACTGGGCCCGGGCTCGCCCGGCCTCCGAGAGCCGATCCGCGTCCGGATCTCGCTGCGCGTGGCGTCGCACCTCGAGCGTTCTCACCCTGCGGTTCCTCCCGGCAGGCGACGTGTACTCTCTCGCGAGCCATGAAGCCTACCGGTCGGTCCGCGGTGGTCGCGTCGCTCGCGATCGCGATCCTCTCGGGCTGCACGGGCGGGGGCGATGGCGCGAACGGGCCGACCGACGGTGCCACGACGACGTTCGTCCCCACTCCGGCGGAGACCTTCACGGGAGCCCCCGGGACCGCCGTCTACACGTACGCGAACGGTGGCGGCCTCGTGGTCACGCTCGAGCTCGAGGGCAACACGGGAACGATGACCGTCGACAACGGGACGGAGGGCGATCTCGGACCGCCGGGCGTGTACGTGCTCGACGCGATCGACGGTCACCAGGTCGAGGGTGAGGTGGCGGCCGCGGCCCCGGTCCCCGCGGGGGAGCGCGCGATGTTCGACGTGACCGTCGAGGAGATCACGGACGCGGAGAACATCGGGCTCCTCGTGCTGCTCCTCGGCGCCGACAACTATGGCGCGTTCGTCAGGACCGGGTAGCTCGGGCCTCGCGGCTGAGCGGCTCGGTCTCGTCCGCCCGGACGCGCGCGAGGACGAACAGCAGGTCCGACAGTCGGTTCAGGTAGCGCAGGAGCTCCCCGTTCACCTCGCTCCCCGAGTCGCGGAGCTCCGAGGCGCGACGCTCGGCTCGCCGAACCGCACTCCGCGCGACGTCGAGGGAAGCGGAGACCGGGTTGGCGCCGGGGACGATGAACGCGTTCGGGAGGGGATGCGCGCGCACGAGCTCGTCGATCGTGGACTCGAGCCTCGACACCATCTCCGGCGTTACCAGCGAGACCTCCGGCTCGAGCCGATCCCGTTGCGAGGGGTTCGTCGCGAGGTCGGCGCCGACGACGAACATCCCTCGCTGGAGGGCGAGCACCTGCTCGCCGAATGCCGGCTCGCCGGCATCGGCGAGGGCTCGGGCGAGCCCGAGGGCGGCGACCGCCTCGTCGACCGAGCCGCATGCCTCGGGCACGAGACCGCCCTTCGAGACCCGGCCCCCGTAGAGCATGCCGGTGGTCCCGTCGTCCCCGGTCTTCGTGTAGATCCGCGGCATCCGGCTAGGATAGGTCACCGTACCCGCCCCTTCCGGGCGCGGGCGGAGCCCCCAGGGGAGCCGCAAGAGATGCGAGAGGTACGAGCGTCCCTCGAACCACACGTGCCGAGCGTGCCTCCGCGGGCTCGGAACCCCCTCGGGCGACATGTGCAACATGTGACAGATGTGGCTATCGTGCTCCTCGTGGGACACGCGGTCCACAGCCGAAGGAGGGAGTAGGTATGGCCGGTCGCTTCGGTTCGGTCGTCACGGCGATGGTCACGCCGTTCAAGCAGGACCATTCGCTCGACCTGGCTGCCGCGCGCTCACTCGCCGCGCACCTGTACGAACGGGGTTCCGAGTCGCTCGTCGTCGCGGGTTCGACAGGGGAGTCGCCCACGTTGAACCACAAGGAGAAGCTCGAGCTCTTCCGGGCGATCGTCGAGGTCGCCGACGGCAAGGGCAAGGTCATCGCCGGGACCGGTACCTACGACACCGCGGAGACCCTCGAGCTGTCGAGAGAGGCCGAGCAGCTCGGGGCCGACGGGCTCCTGTTGGTGACGCCCTATTACAACAAGCCGCCGCAGCGCGGGCTGCTCGAGCACTTCAGGATGGTGGCGGACGCGGTCCGGATCCCCGTCGTCGCCTACAACATCCCGGGCCGGACCGGGATCCGGATCGAACACGACACGCTGCTTCGGATGGCGGAGGTGCCGAACATCGTCGGCGTGAAGGACTCGACCGGCGACTTCCAGGCCATCTCGAGGTTGATCTCCGAGGCGCCGCCGGACTTCGAGGTCTACTCCGGTGACGACTGGGCGACCTTCGGCTACCTGTGCCTCGGCGCCGTCGGTGTGGTCTCGGTAGCGGGACATCTCGTCGGCACGCGGATCCGACAGATGTGCGACCTGATCGCGGCCGGCGACATCCCGGCGGCGCGCAAGATCCACGAGGAGCTCACGCCGTTGTTCAACGCGCTGTTCATCACGTCGAACCCGATCCCCGTCAAGACCGCGCTCGAGATGATCGGGCAGCCGGTCGGGCCCCCGCGGCTGCCCCTGGTCCCGGCGACCACGGAGGAGCGCGACCGGATCCACAAGGCCCTTGTCGATGCCGGACTCCTCTAGCCGGCGCGCCACCAAGGGCTCGAAGCACACCCGGGGCTCGAACGCCGATGACTCGGCCACGCGGGTCGTCTTCCTCGGCGGCGTGGGCGAGGTCGGCCGGAACATGGCATGCGTCGAGATCGCCGGTCGGGTGCTGATCGTGGATGTCGGCCTCTCGTTCCCACACGCCGAGATGCCGGGCATCGACCTCGTGCTCCCGGACTTCGAGTACGTCCGCGGGCGGTTCGACGACATCGAGGCCGTCGTGCTCACGCACGGTCACCAGGACCACATCGGCGCGTTGCCGTACCTGCTCCGCGAGTTCGAGGACCGTCCCGTGCCCGTGTACGGGACCCCATTCACCCTCGCCCTGCTCGAGGGGCAGCTCGAGGAGCATGAAGTCCGCGACCGTGCCGAGTTCCGGCCGGTGACACCGGGCGAGGACGCCGAGGCCGGCCCGTTCTCGATGCGGTTCATCCGCGTGACGCATTCGATCCCCGACGGGATGGCGGTCGTCATCGACACGCCGGTCGGCTCGATCCTGCACACGGGCGACTTCAAGGTCGACCAGACCCCGCTCGACGGCCGGCCGACCGACCTGCATGCGCTCGCCGAGGAGGCGGGTCGCGGCGTCCACCTGCTGCTGTCGGACTCCACGAACGCCGAGGAGACCGGCTACACCTCGAGCGAACGCAGCGTGGGCCCGGTCCTGCAAGACATCATCTCGCGCGCGCCGCAGATCGTGGTCGTGGCGTGCTTCAGCAGTCACATCCACCGGATCCAGCAGGTCGTGAACGCCGCTCGAGCGGACGAGCGCGTGGTGGCGTTCCTCGGGCGCTCCATGCACCAGAGCGTGGACGCGGCCCGCGCGCTCGGGATCCTGCACGCGCCGGAGCAGGACGTCGTGCCGATCGAGGAGGTGGGCTCGCTCGATCCGTCCCGTGTCGTCGTGATCTGCACCGGCTCGCAGGGTGAGCCGTTCTCCGCGCTCAGCCTGATGGCCGCCCGCGAGCACAAGTGGGTGAAGCTGCGTGAGGGGGACACCGTCGTGCTCTCGAGCAGCCTGATCCCCGGGAACGAACCGGCGATCCATCGCGTGGTCGACGGGCTCTACCGGACCGGGGCGGACGTGTTCCACATGCCGGCCGCCCCAGTGCACGCGAGCGGCCACGCGGCCGCCGAGGAGCTTCGCCTGATGCTCTCGCTCGTGCGACCACGCTGGTTCATCCCGATCCACGGCGAGCGGCGCCACCTCGCCCACCACGCGAAGATCGCGACCGAGGTGGGGATCGCGCCCGACCACGTCCTGATCTGCGAGGACGGCGACATCGTCGAGGTGGGCGAGAAGGTCCAGATCACCGGACGGGCGCCCGCCGGGATGACCTTCGTCGACGGGCTCGGGATCGGGGACGTCGGCGAGATCGTCCTTCGCGACCGGCGCAAGCTCTCGGGCGACGGCGTCGTGGTGGTCGTGGTGGTCGTAGACGCGCATCACGGGCAGGTGCTCTCGGGTCCGGACATCGTGAACCGCGGGTTCGTGTTCGACGAGACCTCGGGGGACATCCTTGAAGCGGCGCGGGAACGCGTCATGCTCTCCCTGCAGGAGTCCGCCAAGGCCGAGGTCGTGGACCGAGGTGTGCTCGAGCAGAACATCCGGCGGACGCTCGGGAAGTACTTCTACGAGGTCACGCAGCGCAAGCCGGTGATCCTGCCCGTGATCGTGGAGGTGTAGTTGGCGAGGAAGACGAAGGGGCGTCGCACCGGCGCCTCCGCCCGCACGTCGGTCCGGAGCCACCTCCGCCCCTGGGCGCGCGACGCCCTCGGGATCGGGCTCGTGGTGCTCGCGTTGCTCGCGATCCTCGGGCTGTGGTTCGAGTCGGCCGGACCCGTCGGACGCGGGTTGGACTGGTTGTTGCACGCGGGGTTCGGCGTAGCGGCCGTGGCGTTCCCGGTCATCGCCCTGTACTGGGGTCTGCTGCTGCTCCGAGGCACGGCGGAGGAGGACCGGCTCCGGATGTTCATCGGTTTCTCGGTCGCCCTCATCGGCGTGCTCGCGCTGCTCTCGCTCGGACGTGGCAACCCGCGTCCGCTCGGCGGTTTCGAGCGGGTGGGCGACAGCGCCGGCGTCGTGGGGGCGCTGGCCTCGTGGCCACTCGGCAAGCTGGTGTCCGAGGTGGGCGTCGTGATCGTGTGGGGTGGTGCGGTCCTGCTCGGGCTGCTGATCTTCACCGGCACGCCGCTGTCGGACCTGTGGGATCGGGTCCGAGACGCGCTCTCCCGCGGCGAAGGGCAGGACGAGGAGCAGGACGAACCGGAGGCGGAGCCGCAGCGCGCGCCCGTCGTCCGCACCGAGCACGAGCTCCCGGTCGTCGAGCTTCCCGAGGAGGAGGACGAGGAGGAGCTCGAACCGATCGACGTGCCGGAGCTCGTCCGGTCGGGCGGCGGCGACGGCGAAGAGTACGAGCTCCCGCCCCTCGAGCTGCTGCGGACCTCTCCCGCCTCGGCCGGCAACGAACGCGACGAGGAACACCAGATGGCGGCGCTCGAGCGCACGTTCCACACGTTCGGCGTGCCGGCCCACGTCGTCGCGGCGCACCGGGGACCGACCGTGACCCTGTACGAGGTCGAGGTCGAGGCGGGCACGAAGGTGAACAAGGTGCTGACCCTCGCCGACGACATCGCGTACGCGCTCGCCACGCCCGACGTGCGGATCATCGCGCCGATCCCGGGACGGTCGGCGATCGGCGTCGAGGTGCCGAACAAGGTCCGCGACTTCGTGATGCTCGGCGACATCCTGCGGTCGAAGGCGGCGCACGACGACGACCATCCGCTGTCGGTGGCGCTCGGCAAGGACGTCCACGGGCGGGCCCAGCTCGTGAACCTCACGCAGATGCCGCACCTGCTGATCGCCGGGGCGACCGGCGCCGGCAAGTCGAGCCTGATCAACTCGTTCATCGCGTCGGTGTTGATGCGCGCCGACCCCGACGAGGTCAAGCTGGTGCTCGTGGACCCCAAACGCGTCGAGCTCATGCACTTCGCCGACCTCCCGCACCTGCTCGTCCCCGTGATCGTCCATCCGAAGCGCGCCGCCGAGGCGCTGGCCTGGGTCGTGCGCGAGATGGAGCAGCGCTACGAGCTCCTCGCGATGGTCGGCGTCCGCGACATCGACGGCTTCCGGCAGGGACTGGCGGAGGACACGCTGCGGATCCCGCCGGGCCGGGAGGACGACGTCGAGGACCTCCCGTACCTCATCGTGGTGATCGACGAGCTCGCCGACCTCATGATGGTCGCGCCCCGCGACGTCGAGGACGCGATCTGCCGGATCGCCCAGATGGCCCGAGCGGTGGGCATCCATCTCGTCGTCGCGACACAGCGTCCGTCGGTGGACGTCGTGACCGGCCTGATCAAGGCGAACATCCCCTCGCGGATCGCGCTCATGACCTCGAGCCAGGCGGACTCGCGAGTGATCCTCGACATCAACGGCGCCGAGAAGCTCGTGGGCCACGGCGACCTGCTGTTCGCACCCTCATCGGCGAGCAAGCCGGTCCGGCTCCAGGCGGCGTGGGTCACCGAGAAGGAGATCGAGTCGGTCTGCTCGTGGATCCGGGAGCAACGCGACCCCGAGTACGCGATCAGCGTCGAGGGCCTCGGCCGGGCGCCGGCGGAGGGGAGTGACGAGGGTGGGCTCGGCGGCGACGACGAGCTGCTCCAGGAGGCGGCCGAGCTCGTGATCCGCTCGCAGCTCGGCTCCACGAGCATGCTGCAGCGCAAGCTGAAGGTCGGGTTCGCCCGGGCGGGCCGGCTCATGGACCTGATGGAGGACCGAGGCATCGTCGGACCCTCGCTCGGCTCGAAGGCCCGGGACGTGCTGATCACGCCCGAGGAATGGGAGGAGAGCCGCGCCGCCCGGGCCGGCTGACCCGCGGCTACGACACGATCAGGCCGAGGTCGACCCCCGCGAGCAGCAACACGAACACGATCGCGCCCGCCAGCAAGACGAGCTCGACGCCGCGGTTGAAGGTCGTGCGCCGCATCGTCAGAACCCCGGGAACTCGACGTTCGTGAAGAACCAGACGGAACTCGTGAGCCACACGACCGTGAGCGCGGTGAACACGACGCCGCCGAGGACCGGGAGCGCGAGCTTCGGCATGCCGGCCGCTCGGACCACGAGGACCTTCGCGGTGAGCGCGCCGAAGAACAGGCATCCGAACGACCCGTGGAGGAGCACGCGGGTCTCGCCGGACTGGAACCCGAGCGACCACAGGCAGTGGTACGCGACCGGCACCGTCAACAGGAACGCGAGCGTGCCGGTGACGCGGTGGGCCCGCCCGAGCCACTTCGGCCCGTATCCCTTGCCGAGCTTGCCGTAGAACTTGGCCGCCGACAGCTCCTGGAGGATCGCGAGCGCGAACGCCGCCGTCGCGAACCAGACCTTCAGGTTGATCGATCCGGTGAAGATCCCGCTGACGAGGGCGTCGCCCGTCGGGTCGTGGACCCGGCCGTACACACCGAGCGAGACCGAGACGGCGGCGCCGATCAGCAGGTAGGAGAGGAGTCGGTTCCGGCTCCTCGGGCTCCCGGTCGCTTCGATCGCCACGGTCCACCCCCGATCGCGACGGGTCGAACGATATCGAGACGCGGGGGTCCGGTCGAGTCGGTGCGCGAGGGTCTAGAGCGCGTTCACGAGTTCGCAGAGCAGCGCCAGGCTCCCGGCGAACTGCTCCTCGTCCACCGAGTACGAGCCCCGCCAGACCTCGGACCTCCAGTACTCGTGGATCCGTTCGGGGCTCCACCCGCGATCGTGGGCGCTGCGGTACCCGCGGACGACCTCGCTGCCTTCCCAGAGCGCCCACGGGTTCACGATGAACCCGCCGCGCGAACGATCCTCCGCCAGCCAGGCCGCGCCGACCGGGCCCCACGACCCCTCGTCCCGCCTGCCGCTCACGAGGAGGAACCGCACACCCCCCTCGACGCTGAAGTCGGAGGCGGTCGGCCGCTCCGCGACGGCGAACGCCGATGCGGACGAGAACGCGAAGCGGTTCAGCTGAACGGTCGCCGGTTGCCTGGTCATTCGGGTCCCTCCGTGGAGCCGGACGGACCCGAACGATATCGGCCGCCCCGTGTTCGCGCATCAGGCCGAGGACCTAGGCCCACGCGGCGACCCGGCGTGTCGCGCGCTTGGGGACGAGGTATCGCCCGAGTGCGGGTCGCGTGCCCTGGGGGGTTCGCTAGGATGAGCGGCGATCTTCGGCCGGGAGAGGGGCGTCATTGCAACGATCCGTACTCGGCGTGGGTTCGGCACTCCGGTCCGTGCGCGAGAGCCGAGGGCTCAGCCTCGAGGAGGCGGCCCGCGACACCCGCGTCCGTCTCGAGTTCCTCGAAGCGATCGAGGCCGACGACTTCGAGCGACTCCTCGGCGATGTGCACGTCCGCGGCTGCCTGCGCACGTACGCGACGTACCTCCGCCTGTCGCCGGACAAGGTGGTGGCGGCGTACGAGCGGGAGTTCGGCTCCGACGAGCAGGTGGAATTCGCGCCGGCGCCGCCGCGACGGACCGAACCGGTCTTGGGGAGGCGCCGCCGGCGCGACGACCACCGACTGTGGATCCTCGTCGCCGCGGTGGTGCTGGTGCTCGCCGCCGCCTTCGGTGTGTTGTCCGCGCAACGACCCGCGCCCGCACCGGCGGAACTGGCGGGTGCGACCGCCCAGTTGGGATCGGCCGCCGTCCCGAGGCCGATCAGCGTGGCGGTCGTCGCGCGGCGTCCCGTCGACGTGACGATCGTGGCGGACGGCGGCGACCCGCAGCGCTTCGAGCTCGAAGCCGACGAGGGGCGTTCGTTCGAAGCCGACGCGTCGCTCACGATCCGGCTGTCCGAGGGCGCGAGCGCGAGTATCACGGTGAACGGCACCCCACACGGCTACCCGGGCGAACCCGGCGAGCCGTGGGGGAAGACCTACAGCTACGAGGCATCGCCGCCGCCGGGGAGCTGAGCTCCCCGCGTGCGGGCCGAGATCGTCGCCGTCGGGACCGAGCTCCTCATCGGGCAGATCCCGAACACGAACGCGCGGTGGATCTCCGAGCGGTTGGCCGACATCGGCGTCGACGTGCTTCATCACCAGGTCGTGGGCGACAACGTCGACCGGATCGTCGAGGCCCTCGAGCTCGCGGCCTCGCGCGCCGACGTCGTGATCGTCACGGGGGGGCTCGGTCCGACGCAGGACGACGTCACCCGGCCGGCCTTGGCTCGAGCCGCCGGTGCCGATCTGATCCGCCAGCCGGAGATCGAGGAGATGCTCCGCGAACGCTTCGCGATCCGGCGTCGCGAGATGCCGGACTCGAACCTCGCACAGGCAGACGTGCCGGCGGGCGGGCGCCATATCCTCCCCGAACGCGGGACGGCGCCGGGACTGGTCGTACGGATCGGTCGCGCGAGCGTCTACGCGGTCCCGGGCGTCCCCTCCGAGATGCGCGAGATGCTGGAGGGCGTCGCGCTGCCGGAGCTGGCGGCACTCGCCGGTCCTTCCTCGCTCGTGTCGCGGACGCTCCGCTGCTACGGCCTCGCGGAGTCGAGGATCTCCGAGCTGCTCGACGACCTGTTCCGCGGGTCGAACAATCCGACGGTCGCCTACCTGGCCGGCGGGGGCGAGGTGCACGTGCGGCTGTCCGCGAAAGCCGCGAGTACCGAAGCGGCGCGCGCGTTGCTCGAGCCGTTCGAACGCACCGTCCGCGAACGCCTCGGCGATCACGTCTACGGCGCGGATGGGCAGACCATGGAGGCCGTGGTCGGCGACGCGCTCACCGAACGCGGGGAGACGCTCGCCTGCGCCGAGTCGCTGACCGGCGGCGGGCTCGGCGAACGCATCACGGGGGTCCCCGGCGCGTCGGGGTACTTCCTCGGCTCCGCGGTCGTGTACTCGCTGGAGGCGAAGCGCTCGATCCTCGGGGTCTCGGCGGCGACGCTCGACGACCCCGGCCCCGTGAGTCGCGAGTGCGCGGCCGAGATGGCCGCGGGCGCGCGGCGCCTGTTCGGCGCGGATGTGGCCGTCGCCCTCACCGGCGCCGCGGGACCCGAGGCGCACGGGGGCGCCGAGCCGGGTCAGGTCTGGATCGCGATCGAGGCCGCCGACCTCGTACACCAGCACGGGTTCCGCTGGCCGTTCGATCGCGAGCTCGTACGCCGCTTCTCGGAGATGGCCGCACTCGACGTGGTCCGGCGGTACGCGCTGGGGCTCCCGCTCCCGGACTGAGCGCGTGACCGATGGCGCGTGATCGGGCATCGCGCCCGGAGGCGAAGCCACTGCGCTTGTTCGTCGCGGTCGAGGTGCCCGGAGATGTCCGGTCTGCCCTCGGGGAGGCCGTCGCGCCCGTCCGCGACCGGTTCCCGAAGGCTCGATGGGTGCCCTCCGAGAACCAGCACGTCACGGTGAAGTTCCTTGGGCAGACGTGGCCACGCCTGGTCGAGTGGGTGACGACCTGCGTCGGGGAGGTGGCCGCGAGGCCACGCTCCGTTCGAGACACGGATCGAACGTCTGGGCGCGTTCCCGAACGTCCGTCGCGCTCGCGTCCTGTGGGCGGGACTCGAGGATCCCACGTCGAGGTTCACGGCGATCGCGGGCGCGCTCGACGATGCGCTGGGTCGCGAGTTCGAACCGGAGAAGCGGGCGTTCACGCCACACCTCACGATCGCTCGCTTCGATCCGCCGGTTCCGCTCGGCGAACTCGGTGCCGACGTCGGGACCGGGTCGTTCGTCGTGGATCGGCTCGTCCTGTTCCGCAGCCACCTTCGGCGACCGGCACCTGTCTACGAGCCCCTCGGGACGTTCCCCCTCCAGCGGTGACCGGCCGATCGCAGGCTCCGGCTACCCGGAGGTCAGGACGTCAGCTCAGGCTCGCCTCGATCGCGGGTCGATCGGCCTGGGGCTCCGCGGACTCGGATGCCCCGCCCCGCTCGATCAGGATCATCCCGGCCACCAACAGGAAGACCCCGATGAGACGGCCGGCGGTTGCCCGCTCGCCGAAGATCACCACCCCGAACGCGAGCGCCAGCGTCGTCTCAAGGCCGAGCACGACGAGGTACGCGGCGCTGAACTCACCGCGGACCGCCACGGACAGCGTCAGCAGGAGCGCGCCGATCGTGAACAGGGCCGAGAACCGCCAGCGTGGGCCATGGCCTCGAGAGTCCCTCGGCGGGTTTCATGAAGACCCCACCGACCGTGAACGCCAGGGCTGCACCGATCGCCATCCACAGGTGAAGCATCCGCCTCACACTCCCGATGGACCCGGGGCGGGCTTCCTTCACGCGGGACCCGTCGTACCGGTATCCTCCACGCTACGTACGGACGGTCCGTACGGAAGGCAGGAGTGTTCCATACATACGGTCCGTATGTCAAGATTCCTGCCGGATCCTGCACTTCATCGAGGAGGCATCGGAACCATGACCCGGTCCCGACGTTCGAGGCTGTCCCGCGACGAGGCGCGCCGGCACTACATCCAGCTGGCGGAGAAGGTCGATCCTCGAACAGGTCAAGGTGGATGCCCGCCGGCTCGACCAGGGAGGAAGACGAGCGGCGCGTCGCCGTGGGGCCCTTCGCTCGCCTGAGCGCCGAACAGGTGGCGAGCCTCGACGAGGGCCGGAGCCGGGGGGCGATCACGAACGTCTTCAAGAGCCAGCGCCGGTTCCAACTCGAGGCGATGGCCCTCGCGCTGGAGGATCCGGGGGTCGATTCGATCGGCCCCCCCGATCCTCGGGGGTTCGCCGACCCGACGGCGTGGATCGAGGCGGTCGCGGCGGCCGAGCATACGCGCGGCGCCCATCCACGAGGCGGAGACGCTCGAGGGCTACGCAGCGGGTTGGGTGCTGTTGGCTCGGACAGGTGCCGTACGGGATCTGGAGCGAGTACGATCGCCGAACCGAGCATGAGCGAGTTCCGCCACTCGGCGGAGCGGTTCGAGCGAGATGCGATCCGGCCCGCGCTCGCGCACTTCGGGCTGGAGACGCGGTCGCCATGGACGCCGATGGATCTGGCGACGGCGATGCGCAGCATGATCGAGGGCCTGTGGCTGAACCAGTGCCTGACTCGAGAGCACCCCACCTCGCCGGGAACCCCATCGGTCCAGGGGATACGCGACGGCCTGCGGATGCTCTGGCAGGGAGCGACCCAACCGGTCGAAGGAGCACGCTGAACCTCCTCCCGTATGCTGCTTGACCTCGAACACGTGTTCGAGTACCCTCGTCCTCGAGTTGCAGTTCGGTAACTACAGGGGTGTAATCCATGTCAGACCCTCGCGGTAGCGTCCGCCCTCACGTCGAGCCGGATGTCGGGGAGGAGCTCACGCGGGCGGTGGCCCGGTGGGTGCGGGGCACGAAGGAGGCATCGCGGATGGACCGAGACAAGATGCTCGAGGTCACGCTCACGCAGATCGAGAAGCAGTTCGGCAAGGGTGCGGTGATGAAGCTCGGCGAGCACCCGATGGGGGCCGGCATCTCGGTGATCCCGACGGGTTCGCTGGCGCTCGACATCGCGCTCGGCGTCGGCGGCATCCCCCGCGGCCGCGTCGTCGAGGTGTTCGGACCCGAGGGTTCGGGCAAGACCACGGTCTGCCTCCACGTGATCGCGGAGGCGCAGCGTCACGGCGGGATCGCCGCGTTCATCGACGCCGAGCATGCGCTCGACCCGACGTACGCCCAGCGACTCGGCGTCAACATCGACGAGCTCCTCGTCTCCCAGCCGGACTCCGGTGAGCAGGCGCTCGAGATCGCCGACCTCCTCGTGCGCTCGGGCGCGCTGGACTGCGTGGTGATCGACTCGGTCGCGGCGCTCGTCCCTCGTGCGGAGATCGAGGGCGAGATGGGCGACACACACGTCGGACTCCAAGCCCGACTGATGTCGCAAGCGATGCGCAAGCTCGCCGGGACGCTCTCGCGGTTCGACACCACCGCGATCTTCATCAACCAGCTCAGGGAGAAGATCGGTGTGATGTTCGGCAGCCCCGAGACCACGCCCGGAGGTCGGGCGCTGAAGTTCTACTCCTCGGTGCGGCTGGACGTCCGCAAGATCGAGAACCTGAAGGACGGGGTCGAGGTCGTCGGATCGCGCACACGCGTGAAGGTCGTGAAGAACAAGGTCGCGCCGCCGTTCCGTCAGTGCGAGTTCGACATCATGTACGGGTACGGGATCTCCAAGGAGGGGAGCCTGCTCGACGTCGGCGTCGACCTCGAGATCGTGAAGAAGAGCGGCGCCTGGTTCACCTACGAGGGCGATCAGCTGGGTCAGGGTCGCGAGAACGCCCGTCAGTTCCTGGCCGAACACACCGACATCGCGCTCGAGCTCGAGCGGAAGGTCCGCGAGGCGGTCGGCCTGACGGCGTTCGGCGTGGAGGGCGACGAGACACCGATCGAGGCCGACCACGAAGACGTCGTCGTGACCGAGGAGCCGGAACCGAAGCCGGCGAAGCCGGTCAGGGAGCGTGAGACGACCGGGGCCACGGCCGGCTAGGGGAAGGGTTGGCCGGGCCCCGGCGTTCTCGCGATCCATCGAAGGCCCTCGGGTGTCACGACCGGGCCCTCGGTCTGTTGTCCGTCCGCGCGCGGTCCCGTCGTGAGCTCGAGGTTCGGCTGCTGCGTGCCGGGTTCGAGTCGGACGAGGTCGATGCCGAGCTCGCGCGCCTCGAGGAAGTGGGGCTGATCGACGACGAGGCGTTCGCTTCGGCGGTCGCCACCCACCACCTCACCGTCAGGGGCAGCGGCCGAAGGGTCGCGGAGCGGGAACTGTTCGCCAAGGGCGTCGACCGGGCCGTCATCGAACGGACGCTCGCGGATATCGGGGGCGACGAAGCCGAGCGGGCGGAGGTCCTGGCACGCGAACGGGCCCGGCGACTCGTGAACCTGCCGGCCGAGACCGCGTACGCACGTCTCGTGGGCTTCCTCGGGCGACGCGGGTACCCGGCGGACGTGGCGCATCCGGCCGCTCGTCGAGCGCTGGACCTGGCTCGAACCGACCAGTAAGCGTGGGGTGGGGCCGGCGGATCCGGCCACCCTTGCCCCAACACCCCTGAGGCCGTACCCTGGCGGCTAACGAGGTTCATCGGTTCGTCAACCTGTTCAACCGTGCCTGACACCATGACCAGCAACCCGACCCAACAGCGAAGACCGGATCGGAGGGCGATCGGGGCCGCGCGCCCCGCCTCGCCCTGAACCGCATCCACCCGAAGCACGGCCGAACAGCGCCCGAGGGGCCTCGGTTCGATCGTTGTCGTCTTCAGAGGCGGTGAACCGATGGAAGCGGTGATCGGGATCGTGGCGCTCGCGGTCGGGGTGGCCATCGGATACGCGATCAGGCGAGCGGTCGCGAGCTCACAGGCGGAGAGCGCGGAGGCCAGGGCCCAGAAGGTGGTCCTCGAGGCCGAGCGCGAGGCCGAACGAGTGACGAGGCAGGCGCTCGTGGAGGCCAAGGAAGAGGCGAGCACCGTTCGCCGCGAGACCGAGGAAGACCTGCGGTCCCGGCGCGAGGAGGTGCAACGACAGGAGGAGCGGCTCACCCAGAAGGAGCAGACGGTCGACCGCAAGGTGGACGAGGCCGAGAAGCGATCCGTCGAGCTGCAAGACCGGGATGAGAAGTTGCGGCTCGTCCGCGAGCAGCTCGAGCAGGCCGCGTCGCAGCACCGAGCGGAGCTCGAGAAGATCGCGCGGATGACCGCGCAGGAAGCGAGGCAGTCGCTGCTGACCCAGGTCGTCGACGAGGCCAAGCGCGAGGCGATGTCCACCGTCCGCGAGATCGAGCAGCAGGCGCGTGAGGAGGGCGAGGAGCGAGCACGCAAGATCGTCACCATCGCGATCCAGCGCGTCGCCTCCGAGCAGACGAGCGAGTCGACCGTGTCGGTGTTCTCGCTGCCGAGCGAGGACATGAAGGGCAGGATCATCGGCCGCGAGGGACGCAACATCCGCGCGTTCGAGGCCACCACGGGTGTGAACCTGATCATCGACGACACCCCCGAGGCGGTGGTCCTGTCGAGCTTCGACCCGGTGCGCCGGGAGACCGCGCGGCTGACGCTCGAGAAGCTCGTGCAGGACGGCCGGATCCATCCCGCGCGGATCGAGGAGATGCACGAACGGTCGGGCCGCGAGATCGACGAGCAGATCCGTCGGGCGGGGGAGGAGGCGGTCCTCGACGCCGGGATCGCCGACATCCATCCCGAGATGATCAAGCTCCTCGGCCGCCTGCAGTTCCGAACCTCGTACGGGCAGAACGTCCTGAAGCATCTCGTCGAGTCCGCGCACATCGCGGCCGCGATCGCGGCGGAGCTCGGCGTGGATCCGACGATCCCGAAGCGGGGCGCGCTGCTGCACGACATCGGCAAGGCCGTCACCCACGAGGTGGAGGGATCGCACGCGATCATCGGTGCCGAGATCGCGCGCCGGATGCGCGAGGCGCCCGAGGTGGTGCACTGCATCGAGTCCCACCACGGGGAGGTCGAGCAGCGGACGATCGAGGCGGTGATCGCGCAGATCGCCGACGGGATCTCGGGCGGGCGCCCGGGCGCCAGACGCGAGAGCCTGGAGACCTACATCAAGCGCCTGGAACGTCTCGAGGAGATCTGCACGAGCTACGCCGGCGTCGAGAAGGTGTATGCGATGCAGGCGGGCCGGGAGGTCCGGGTGATGGTGAAACCCGAGGACGTCGACGACCTCACGGCGCAGGTGATGGCGCGGGACATCGCGAAGCAGGTGGAGGAGGAGCTGCAGTACCCGGGACAGATCAAGATCACGGTCGTGCGGGAGACCCGGTCGATCGAGTACGCGAAGTAGCCCGGGCGGTAGCCTGAGACCCATGGCAACCGGGCGATACCTGCTGCGCACCTTCGGGTGCCAGATGAACGAGCACGACTCCGAGCGGATCGCCGGGCTGCTCACCTCCGACGGCTACGTCTCGACCGACCGAGGCCTCGGAGGCGGACGTCGTGGTCTTCAACACCTGCGCGATCCGCGAGAACGCCGACAACCGCCTCTACGGGAACCTCGGGCACCTCCGCCCGCTGAAGGAGGCGAACCCGCGGATGCGGGTCGTGGTGGCCGGATGCCTCGCGCAGAAGGACGGCGGGTCGATCCAGGAGCGGGCGCCGTGGGTCGACGTGGTGATCGGGACGCACGCCCTCCCCGGCCTGCTCGCCCTGCTGCATACCGCGGAGACCGAGGGGCCGCAGATGGACGTGCGCGAGTACACCGAGGTGTTCCCGAGCGCGCTCCCGGCCCGGCGCGAGGTCGCGCACCACGCGTGGGTCTCGATCGCGGTCGGCTGCGACAACGCGTGCACGTTCTGCATCGTGCCCCTCGTTCGAGGGCCGCAGCGGTCGCGCTCGATCGGCGACGTGCTGGCCGAGGTCCAGGGGCTGGCCCGGGACGGCGTCGTCGAGGTGACCCTCCTCGGGCAGAACGTGAACACGTTCGGCCGGGACCTCACGGTTCCGGGCTCGCCGCGCCGGCCGCTGTTCGCCGACCTGCTCCGGGCGGTGAACGAGGTGGACGGCATCCGCCGGATCCGTTTCACGAGCCCGCACCCGCACGACTTCACACCGGACGTGATCGACGCGATGGCCGAGAGCGAGAAGGTGTGCGAGCACATCCACTTCCCGCTCCAGTCGGGTTCGGATCGGGTCCTGCAGTCGATGCGGCGTTCGTACCGGCGCGAGCGATACCTCGGTTGGCTCGAGCGGATCCGCGTCGGCGATCCCCGGGATCGCGGTGAGCACGGACATCATCGTCGGGTTCCCGGGCGAGACCGAGCAGGACTTCCTCGACACGCTCGACGTGGTTGCGCGCGCGCGGTTCGACCAGGCCTACACGTTCCAGTACTCGCCTCGTCCCGGCACGCGCGCGGCGGTCATGGACGACCAGCTCCCGAAGGGGGTCGTGCAGGAACGGTTCGACCGGCTGGTCGGGCTGCAGGAGGCGATCTCACTCGAGCGGATGCGCGAGCAGGTCGGCACGACCGTCGAGGTCCTCGTCGAGGGGACGGGCCGCAAGGGCGGCGTCCAGGGCCGGACCCGGACGAACCGGGTCGTCCACCTGCCGGGCGAGATCGACGCGGGCACGTTCCTCGAGGCGCGGATCGTCTCGGCCCACCCGCACCACCTGGCGGGCGAACGCGTGCGGGAGCCGGCGCGCGTCGGCTGATGACCGCACCCGGGGACGCGGCGCACCTCCCACTGCTCGCGATCGTCGGGCCGACCGCCTCGGGGAAGACCGCGACGAGCATCCGCGTCGCCGAACGACTCGGCGCCGAGATCGTGTCGGTCGACTCGACGACCGTGTACCGCGGGATGGACGTCGGGACCGCGAAGCCGACCCGGGAACAGCGCGCGGCGCGTGTCGCACCACCTGATCGACGTCGCCGAACCCTCCCAAGCCTTCACCGTCGCGGCGTACCAGCGCCTCGCGCGCGACGCGATCCGCGGGATCTCGGCCCGTGGTCGCCGCGTGCTGCTCGTCGGCGGCTCCGGCCTCTACTTCCGTGCGGTCGTCGACGACCTCGTCTTCCCGCCGACCGACCCCGGCGTACGCGACGAGCTCGAACGCGAGGCCGTCGCCGTCGGCGGCCGAACGCTCCACGGACGCCTCGCCGAGCTCGACCCGGTCGCGGCCGAGCGGATCGAGCCCGACAACGTCCGCCGGACGGTCCGCGCGCTCGAGGTGACCGAGATCACCGGCCGGCCGTTCTCGAGCTTCGCCGAGGCGTGGGAGCGGTATCCGGCCGGCCGCGTCCGGGCCGCCGGGCTCGATGTGCCGCGGCCGGTGCTGGCCGAGCGCATCGAGCGGCGGGTACGGCGACAGCTCGACGTTGGGCTGCTCGAGGAGGTGGAGGGCCTCGTTCGCCGCGGCTTCGAAGGATGGCTCACCGCGAGCCAGGCCATCGGGTACGCTGAGTTCGCGCGGCACCTGGACGGGACGCTGTCCCTGGAGGAAGCGATCGCGCAGGCCGTGAAGCGCACGAAGGCGCTCGCGCGTCGACAGCTCGCCTGGTTCCGGCGAGATCCGCGGATCCGCTGGTTCCCGGCCGGCGACGACGTGGACGCCACGGCGATGGAGATGACGGAGTACCTGCGTGGGTGAGCCGATCCGGATCTGGAAGTACCACGGCACCGGGAACGACTTCGTCATGCTCGAGGACCTCGAGGACGCCCGGCCGCTGACGGAGGCGTTCGTCGCCGCGGTGTGCGACCGGCACACGGGCATCGGCGCCGACGGCGTGATCCGTGTGACGCGCGGGGGGCCCGGCGAGGACTTCTTCATGGACTACCGCAACGCGGACGGCTCGCTCGCCGAGATGTGCGGCAACGGGATCCGGTGCCTCGGCAAGCTCGTGTTCGAGCACGGCCACACGACGGAGACCGAGCTCGACGTCGGTTCGCGCGACGGGACGAAGCACCTGTCGCTCGACGTGCGCGACGGCGTCGTCGGGACCGTGACGGTCGGGATGGGGCCGGCGTCGTTCGCCCGCGATGCGATCCCGATGGTCGGTCCGCCCGGCGAGACGTTCCTCACCGAGCCGTTCGAGGTCGACGGCCGAACCTTCAAGGCGACCGCCGTCTCGATGGGCAACCCGCACCTCGTGCTGTTCGTCGAGCAGGACCCCGCCGAGATCGACGTCCGAACGCTCGGCCCTCGGATCGAGCACGACGACCGCTTCCCCGAGAAGACGAACGTGGAGTTCGTCACGATCGACGACGGCGCCGTTCGGCTGCGCGTCTGGGAGCGGGGCTCGGGCGAGACGATGGCCTGCGGCACCGGTGCGTGCGCCGCGCTCGTCGCCTCGAACGAGGCCGGGCTCGTGCCCGCGCGCGCGGAGGTGCGCTTCCCGGGAGGGACGGTCGTCGTGGACCGGCGCGGAGGACCAGGTGTACCTGATCGGCCCGGCGGAGCGCGTCTTCGAGGCCACGATCGACGACGCGTGGCTCGAGGCTGCGCGGGGTCGTCGGTTGAGGGTCGCGCGGCGGATCGAGACGCTCCCCCCGTACCTGTTCGCCATGCTCGATCGCAAGCTCGCCGCCAAACGCGCGGAGGGTGTGGACGTGATCTCGCTCGGCGTCGGCGACCCCGACCTCCCGACGCCCGAGCACGTCGTCGAGGCGATGCGCGAGGCGGTCCGAGACCCGTCGACGCATCGGTACCCGAGCTACGTCGGCGCGCCCGAGTTCCGCCGGGCGGTCGCCGACTGGTACCGGCGGCGGTTCGGCGTCGAGCTCGATCCCGAGACCGAGGTGATCGCGCTGATCGGCTCGAAGGAGGGCATCGGGCACATCGCGTTCGCGTACCTCGATCCCGGGGACGAGGCGCTGATCCCCGACCCCGGCTACCCGGTGTACGGCGTGTCGGCGAGGCTGGCCGGTGCGACGCCGGTGTCGTTGCCGATGCCGGCCGAGACGGGGTTCCTCCCGGACCTCGACGCGGCACGTGTCTCCGAGCGCACGAAGACCGTCTGGTTGAACTTCCCCTCGAACCCGACCGCCGCGGTGGCCGACGCGTCGACGTTCGAGGCCGCCGTCGGTTTCGCCCGCGAGCACGACCTCCTCCTGCTCCACGACGCCGCGTACAGCGAGATCACGTTCGACGGGTACGTCGCACCCTCGGTGCTGCAAGCGCCCGGCGCCAAGGACGTCGCGCTCGAGTTCGGCTCGACGTCGAAGTTCTACAACATGACCGGCTGGCGGATCGGATGGGCGGCCGGCTCGGCCGAGGCGATCCGCGCGCTCGCGGTCGTGAAGACGAACCTGGACTCCGGGCAGTTCACGGCGGTGCAACGAGCGGCGATCGTCGCGCTCGAGGGCCCGCCCGACCAGCTCGACGAGCTGCGCGCCACGTACCAGCGGCGGCGAGACCTCGTCGATCGGAACGCTGAACGACCTCGGCTGGTCGCTGAAGCCCACGCTCGGGTCCTGCTACGTCTGGGCGCCCGTGCCGGAAGGCGAGACCTCCATGTCGTTCGCCGACCGGCTGCTCGACCGGACCGGCGTGTTCGTCGCGCCGGGGAGCGGGTACGGCGCGCTCGGCGAGGGGTACGTGCGCCTGTCCCTCACGGTCGCCGACGACCGGCTCGCCGAGGCGATGGATCGACTCGCGTCGGAGCTCGCGTGAGCACCCCTCGGGCGACCTCGGCGAACCGCCGATGACGCAGGACGGCCGACGCAGACCACGCGGGGCCCACGAGGCCACCACGCTCGAGTCGCCGCTCGCGGCGACGTGGCGCCCCCGCGTCCTCGAGCGGGCGGTCCTGGTGGGTGTCGGTCGCGGGATCGAGGAGTCGGACCTCGACGAGCTGGCGGCGCTCGCGGATTCGGCGGGGGCGGAGCCGGTCGCCCGGGTCGTCCAGACGCGCCAGGAACCGAACCCGGCGACCTTCGTCGGCAAGGGCAAGATCGAGGAGGTGCACCGAGCCCTGCACCGCACCGGGGCGGAGGCGGTGATCCTGGACGACGAGCTCACGCCCGGGCAGCTGCGGAACCTCGAGGAGCGGCTCAAGGTCAAGGTCGTCGACCGGACGGCTCTGATCCTCGACATCTTCGCGCTGCACGCGCGCAGCCGCGAGGGCAAGGCGCAGGTCGAGCTCGCGCAGCTGAACTACCTCCTGCCGAGGCTCCGGGGATGGGGCGAGGCGATGAGCCGGATGGGCGGCGGCATCGGGACCCGTCGCGGACCCGGCGAGACGAAGCTCGAGACCGACCGCCAGCACATCAAGCGGCGGATCACCAAGCTGCGCAAGGATCTCAAGGACCTCGCGCGGACCCGTGACGTGAAGCGCTCGAGCCGCGAACGCTCGGGCGCCCCGACAGATCGCGATCGCGGGCTATACGAACGCCGGGAAGTCGACGCTCCTGAACGCGCTCACGGGTTCCGACGTCGTCGTCGCCGACCAGCTGTTCGCGACCCTGGATCCGACGGTGCGACGGATCCAGCTGCCGAGCGGCCGGAGCGCGACGTTGTCGGACACCGTCGGGTTCGTGAGCAAGCTCCCGCACGACCTCGTCGAGGCGTTCCGCTCCACGCTCGAGGAGGTCGCCCGCGCCACGCTGATCCTGCACGTCGCCGATGCCGCATCGCCCGACTGCTTCCGCCAGGTGGAGGCGGTCCGGACGGTGCTCGGCGAGATCGGCGCCGGCCGCATCCCCGAGCTGCTGGTCCTGAACAAGGCGGATCTGCTCTCCGAGCACGAGCGCGCCCGCGTCCTCTCGCGGTCTCGAGACGGCGCCGTCGCCGGTGAGCGCGCGCACGGGCGAGGGCCTCGTGGAACTGCTGTCGGCGATCGAGGCGGCCGTGCCGCGCTTCCCGGTCGACGTGACCCTGCTCGTCCCCTGGGGACGCGAGGACATCACCGCGATGCTGCATCGCGACGCCGAGGTGCTCTCGGAGGACGCGAGGGCGGACGGCACGCTCGTCCACGCTCGCGTGAACCGCCGCGAGCTCGCCGCGGTCGAGCGGTTCCGCGTCGCGCGGTCCGAGCCCGCGGTGCGCCTCGGGTAGCCTCCGGTCCGTGCGGATCGGGATCCACGTCGGGCACTGGGAGGCGACCCCGCACGACGTGGCGGCGGTCGCGGTCGAGGCGGAGCGCGCCGGGATGGACTCGGTGTGGATCTCCGAGACGTGGGGCTCGGACGGGCCGGTCCTGCTCGCGTGGATCGCCGCGCACACCACGCGCATCGGTCTGGGCGCGGGCGTGCTGCAGATGCCCGCGCGGACGCCCGCGTCCGCGGCGATGGTTGCACTGACGCTCGACCATCTGAGCGGCGGCCGGATGCGCCTCGGCCTCGGCGTGTCGGGACCGCAGGTCGCCGAGGGCTGGTACGGCTCGTCGTTCCCGCAGCCGCTCGAGCGGACCCGAGCGTACGTCGCGATCGTCCGCAGCGTCCTTCGCCGGGACGCTCCGGTGACGTCTCCGGGGCCGCACTTCCCGCTGCCGCTGCCCGGGGGATCGGGGAAGGCCCTGAAGGCGAACGTCCGGCCGCTGCGGGCGGACCTGCCCGTGTACCTCGCGGCGATGGGCCCGAGGAACGTGGAACTGGCGGCCGAGATCGCCGACGGCTGGATCCCGTTCCTGTACTCGCCGGAGCGGTCGGACCTGTTCGCCGATGCGCTGCGCGAGGGCCGTTCGAGGGGTGGGCGTGACGCGGCGGAGCTCGACGTCGCGCCGATGGTGCCGGTCGCGATCGGGCCGGACCTCGCCGAATGCCGGGATCGGCTCCGTCCGCTCCTCGCCCTGTATGCGGGCGGCATGGGCTCGGCGGGCGTGAACTTCTACCGGTCGCTCGTGACCCGGTACGGGTTCGGCGAGGCCGCGAACGCGATCCAGGCCGCGTTCCTCGCCGGTCGCCGGACCGAGGCCGCCGGCCCTCGTGCCCGATGCGATGATCGACGAGCTCTGCCTGGTCGGCCCCGTCGAGGCCGTGCGCGAACGCCTCGACGCCTGGCGTGCCAGCGGGGCGACGACCCTGCTCGCGAAGGCGCGCGACGTCGACACGGTCCGGGCGATCGCGGACGCCGCGTCGTGAGTGCGCGTCAGGAGTCCGGCGAGCCGATCGACCAGAGCAGCTCGTCGTCCCACGGCGGCTCGATCGCGACGTCCGGGTCCTGACCGCGCTCGTTCGCCCACCGGAGCGCGAGGAGCTGCAGCCGCACCGTGAGCGGGATCTGCGCGAGGATCGGTGGGAGCTCGGACAGCTCCTCCAGACGCGTGACGGGCACGCCCGCCGCCTGCGCCGCGTGTTCCACGCCGAGCGTGAGGCCCTGGGTGTCGGGCGGATCGAGCGTGACCAGGTGGTCCGACGCGTTCAGCGGCACCGCGTGCCCGTGGAGCAGGTACTCGATGTCGAACCCCTCGGCGGGGAAGCGGGCCGCCTCGCGCACCTTGAGGGCTCCCTCGCGCGCCGTGACCGAGGCGGGCCCCTCGCCGGCGAGCACGAGGAGGCGGTCGGGCTGCGCGATCGACTGCGTCTGCGGGTCCTCGATCGCGGCGCGGACGGCGTCCGGCACCCGAGCGACGACGTCCGGTGTGAAGGTCGGTGCTCCAGCGCGTGTGCGAGCCGAGCCAGCTGCAGCAGCGCCGCCGTGTAGCTCACGGTGTACGTGTGCGAGGACTCCTTGTCCACGGTCTCGATCGCGTGGGGGAGCCTGCCCTCGCGGCGGGTCACCGAAACGACGCGCAGCCCCGCGTTCATCGCGAGCGTCCACGCGGCGCCGGCGAACGCGGTCTCGGTGCCTGCGTTGTGGCTGATGAGGATCAGAGCGTCCCGCGGGTTGATCGGCGGAGCCCAGTTCACGAAGTGCATCGAGCTCATCGCGTGCGCGGCCCGCCCAGCGTCGTGGAGCATCGACGCGCCGAGCTCCGCGGCGTGCTGGCTCGTGCCGGTTCCGACGAGCCACACGCGACGGGCCCGGAGGAGCCGCTCGATCAGGTCGTGGGGGATCGGGGCGTCCAGGAGACGCTCGAGCTCCTCGGGCTGTGAGGCGATCTGGCGTTCGAGCGCGGTGGTGGGCTGGTTCGCTGGCATCGGCTCCGGCGACGCCCCGGCGACGGATGCGGCGTCGTGCCGGCGAGCCTAGAGCCTTCGGAGGACCGCGACCACCGTGCCGAGGATCTGCCCCTGCGGGTCCATCTCGAAGGGTTCGAGCGCGTCGTTCTCGGGGACGAGCATCACGCGGCCCCTCGTCCGCTTCAGCCGCTTGACCGTGGCCTCGTCCTCGGCCGGACCGGGCAGGAGCGCCGCGACGACCTCGCCGTCGTCCGCCGTCGTCCCGCTGCGGACGATCACCACGTCGCCGTCGAGGATCCCCGCTCCGACCATCGAGTCGCCTCGAACCGTCAGCGCGAAGTGCTCGGCGTCGCCGGCGAACCCCATCGGCACGACGAGGTGGTCCTCCACGTTCTGCTCGGCCAGGATCGGCTCGCCGGCGGCGATCCGCCCGACCAGGGGGACGATGACGCCCTGGGCCCGCGGCGAGTCCGACAGCGCCATGGCGCGGGGCTTGGTCGGGTCCTTCCGCAGATGCCCGCGCCGCTCGAGCGTCGCGAGCTGCGCGTGCACGCTCGACGACGAGGTGAGCCCGACCGCCTCGCCGATCTCGCGGACGGTGGGGGGGTAGCCCCGGGTGCGGACGGTCTCGGCGATGAACTCCAGGATGCGGCGCTGGCGGGGCGTGAGCTGCGCGGTCTCGGTCGGAACCATGTCAGACCCTCCTCCTAGGCTCCGCGACGGTAGCACGGGCACGGGAGGCATTCAAACATATGTTCGGTTGCAGGGTTGACTCCGAACAGGCGTTCGGTAGGATGAGCCAGTGACTCGAACACCTGTTCGCGGCAGACGCCTGCGTCGTGACGCTCGCGATCGCGATCGTCGGGGCCGCGTGGGCTCCGGCGGCCTTGGGGGCGGTCGGGGCGACATCGGAGCCTCGACGGGTCTCGTCGCACGCCTACGTGGTCCGAGCGGGCGACACGCTCTGGTCGATCGCCGAGCGCCTTGCACCGGGCGAGGATCCGCGTCCCGTCGTCGACGCCATCGCGTCGGTCAACGTGGTGGATGCGGGCCGCTTGATCCCGGGGCAGACGCTGCTGATCCCGTCCGACGCCTGAGACGTCTCGGGCTCGATGATTGACGGGCCCCAGATGTGGGCCATACCCTTCGGCTCGACCACTACATCTTGGGGGGACATGCGGTGTCCGTGGTGCGGTCGCCGGCAGGACAAGGTCGTCGACTCGCGTTCGGCCGAGGCCGGGGAGTCGATCCGGCGCCGCCGCCAATGCCTCTCGTGCGGTCGCCGGTACACCACGTATGAGCGTGTCGAGGAGCTCGGGCCAGCTGGTGGTCAAGCGCGACGGGTCGAAGGAGCCCTGGGACCGGGCCAAGATGGTGGCGGGGATCCGCAAGGCGATCGTGAACCGGCCGGTCGACGATGAGCAGGTCACCGCACTCGCGAACCGCGTGGAGGAGCGCCTGCGTCGCAAGGGCCAGGAGATCACGTCGCAGCAGGTCGGTCTCGAGGTCCTCCAGGGGCTTCAGAAGCTCGACCAGGTTGCGTACGTGCGCTTCGCCAGCGTCTACCGGGACTTCCAGGAGGTCGGGGACTTCGAGCGCGAGCTGGGCCGACTTGCCCCGAAGGAGCGGTCGAAGCTGCGCTCCCGGTAACCACAACATCTTGTGGTGGGCGGTCGATGGAACCACAAGATATCCTTGATGAAGGTCTTGACTGCGACGCTACGCGGGTGCAGAATCACACGCCTGTAGTTCTCCACAGTCCTTCCCCACCGGTGGAAAAGGGGGGCGCACGTTGGCGACGAAGGAAGGCGACGTCCGGGTCATCCGAGAGGGCCTGACGTTCAAGCGGTATTTCACGCAGGACGGGGTGCATCCGTTCGACCAGGTCGAGTGGGAGCAGCGCGACGCCGTGATCCCCAACTACCGGGAGGGCGGCAACGCGTTCGAGCAGCGCGACGTCGAGTTCCCCGCCACGTGGTCGCAGAACGCGACGAACATCGTCGCCCAGAAGTACTTCCGCGGGACGCTCGGAACCCCCGAGCGCGAGTCGAGCGTGCGCCAACTCGTCGGTCGCGTCGTCGACACGGTGACCGGCTGGGGCCGCAGCGGCGGGTACTTCGCGACCGATCGTGACGCCCAGGTCTTCTCGGAGGAACTGTCGCACCTGCTCGTGAACCAGAAGGCGTCGTTCAACTCTCCGGTGTGGTTCAACCTCGGCGTTCCCGACATGTCTGCGCAGGCGAGCGCGTGCTTCATCCTCGCCGTCGACGACCACATGTCGTCGATCCTCAACTGGTACGTGGAGGAGGGCACGATCTTCAAGGGCGGCTCGGGTTCGGGGATCAACCTGTCGACGCTGCGGTCCTCGAAGGAGCGGGTCAACGGCGGCGGCACCGCGAGCGGGCCCGTGTCGTTCATGCGGGGCGCCGACGCCTCGGCGGGCACGATCAAGTCCGGCGGCAAGACGCGCCGCGCGGCGAAGATGGTGATCCTGAACGTCGACCACCCAGACGTCCACGACTTCATCTGGTGCAAGGCGCATGAGGAGCAGAAGGCCCGCGCGCTCCGCGACGCCGGGTTCGACATGGACCTGGACGGGAAGGACGCGTACTCGATCCAATACCAGAACGCGAACAACTCGGTCCGGGTGACCGACGAGTTCATGAAGGCCTACCAGCAGGACCAGGACTGGAAGCTCAAGGGTGTGCTCACGGGCGAGACGGTGGACGCCGTCCGGGCCCGGGCGCTCATGCGCGAGATCGCCCAGGCCGCCTGGGAGTGCGCCGACCCGGGCATGCAGTACGACACGACGATCAACGAGTGGCACACGTGCCCGGCCTCGGGCCGGATCAACGCGTCGAACCCGTGCAGCGAGTACATGCACCTCGACAACAGCGCGTGCAACCTCGCCTCGCTGAACCTCATGAAGTTCGTGGACGACGAGGGAACCTTCGACGTGCAGGCGTTCCGCAAGGCCGTCGAGATCGTCCTCACGGCGCAGGAGATCATCGTGGGCCCCGCCGACTACCCGACCGAGAGGATCGGCGAGAACGCCCGCGCGTTCCGTCAGCTCGGCCTCGGCTACGCGAACCTCGGCGCGCTGCTGATGGCGCGTGGGCTGGCGTACGACTCGGACAGCGGGCGTGCATGGGCGGGGGCGATCACCGCGCTCATGACCGGCCAGGCCTATCGGACGAGCGCGCGCATCGCCGAGGCGATGGGGCCGTTCGACGGCTACGAGCCCAACGCCGACGCGATGGTCCGGGTGGTGCGCAAGCACCGCGCCGCCGCCGACGAGATCGACGGGGAGCTCGTCCCCGAGGCGCTGCTGTCCGCGGCGAAGCAATCGTGGGACGAGGCGATCGCGTTCGGCGTCAAGCACGGGTACCGCAACGCGCAGGCGACGGTCCTCGCGCCGACGGGAACCATCGGGCTCATGATGGACTGCGACACCACGGGCATCGAGCCCGAGCTCGCCCTCGTCAAGACGAAGAAGCTCGTCGGGGGCGGCTCGATGCGGTTCGTGAACCAGACGGTGCCGCGCGCCCTCCGGCGGCTCGGCTACGACGGGGACCAGGTCGAGGACATCGTCGCGTACATCGCCGAGCACAACTCGGTGGACGGCGCTCCGCACCTGCGCGACGAGCACGCCTCGGTGTTCGACACGGCGATGGGCGCACAGCCGATCCAGTACATGGGGCACGTGCGGATGATGTCGGCCGCACAGCCGTTCATCTCGGGTGCGATCTCGAAGACCGTGAACATGCCCGAGGACGTGACGGTCGAGGAGGTCGAGCAGCTGTTCGTCGAGTCGTGGAAGCTCGGGCTGAAGGCGGTCGCGATCTACCGCGACAACTGCAAGGTCGCCCAGCCGCTGTCGGCCGACAAGAAGGCGACGGCCACCGAGACGGAGCCGGCGGAACTCGCGACGCCGGTCCGCAAGCGCCTGCCGCAGAGCCGGCCGTCGATCACCACGAAGTTCGAGGTGGGCGACGCCGAGGGGTACATCACGGCGAGCTCGTACCCGGACGACGGGCTCGGCGAGATCTTCCTGAAGACGTCGAAGCAGGGCTCGACGCTCGCGGGAATCACCGACGCCTTCTCGATCGCGATCTCGATCGGGCTGCAGTACGGGGTGCCGCTCGAGACCTTCGTCTCGAAGTTCATCAACATGAAGTTCGAGCCGAGCGGGATGACGAACGACCCGGACCTCCGGTTCGCGTCGTCGATCGTCGACTACGTGTTCCGGCGGCTGGCGCTCGACCATCTGAGCCCCGAGCAGCGAGCGGGGCTCGGGATCAACTCGATCGAGGAGCGCAAGCGGACCGCCTCGGCCGAGGCGGCAGAGAAGACGACCACCCCCGTGGCTGCGAGCGAGAGCGAGCCCCCGGCCGCCACCCTCCGGCCGGTCGAGGTGGTCACCGCCAGGCCCGCGGCGCACGAGGCGGACGCGCCGCTGTGCTACGCGTGCGGCTCGAAGATGCAGCCCGCCGGCAGCTGCTACGTCTGCCCGAGCTGCGGATCGACGAGCGGCTGCTCGTAGACGCTGCGAGTGCCGGAGGGCCGGGCTTCGCCCGGCCCTCCGGCGTTCGGGTAGGCTCGCGCGTCATGGCGCACCGCCTCACCGGGATCCATCACATCCAGCTCGCGATGCCGGCGGGTGAAGAGCAGGCGGGGCGCACGTTCTACGGCGAGCTGCTCGGCCTCCCCGAGGTGCCGAAGCCGAGCGAGCTCGCGCCGCGCGGCGGGATCTGGTTCCGCTCCGGCTCACTCGAGGTGCATCTCGGCGTCGAACGCCAGGACTTCCGTCCGGCCAACAAGGCGCACCCGGCGTTCCTCGTCAACGGGCTGGATGCGCTGCGCGAGCGGCTGGAGGGCGCGGGGTATCGGATCGACGAGGACGTCCAGCTCGAGGGGTTCCGCCGGTTCCACGTGCGGGATCCGTTCGGTAACCGGCTCGAGCTCGTCGAGCCCGTATGACCGACCTTCCGTTCCGGCGCCTGGATCCCGAGGCCGAGCTCCCGGCGCCGGCGCATCCCGGTGACGCGGGGCTCGACCTTCGCTCGACGATCGACGTCGAGGTCAAGCCGGGGGAGCGGGCGCTGGTCCCGACCGGCGTGGCGGTGGCGATCCCGGAGGGACACGCGGGCCTCGTGCTGCCGAGGAGCGGGCTCGCCGCCAAGCAGGGGCTCACCCTCGCGAACGCCCCAGGGCTGATCGATGCCGGGTACCGCGGGGAGGTCACGTGTGCGGTCGTGAATCTCGATCCGGATCGGGCGGTGCAGGTCCGCCGAGGTGACCGGATCGCACAGCTCATGATCGTGGCCGTCCCGCAGGTGGAACCGGGTTGGGTAGAGGATCTGCCACCTTCGACCCGGGGTGAGGGTGGGTTCGGCTCGACCGGGGTCGCGTAAGAGCGAGGTCCGGTCCAAGGCACGGCAGGACCCCGACGCGGCGCTCGATACCAACCGGGTTCCTTCGCACGGTCGCGGAGGAGGAGGGCTCGGGCCTGGCCCACGGCCGGTTCAACCGCGCGTGGATCGGCGAGATGCGGTCGTGGCGCTCGGCCCCGTCGGTGCGCCTCGGTTGAAGGCTCCGCGAGCGGGGCCTAAACTCGAACGACTGCGCGGACGTGGCTCAGCTGGTAGAGCACCACCTTGCCAAGGTGGGGGTCGCGGGTTCGAATCCCGTCGTCCGCTCGGCACGAGGGCCCGCGAAGGGCCCTCGTTCATGACCGGTAGAATCGAACTTGCACCTGCAACATGCGCGATCCGGCGGGGTGGCCGAGTGGTTAGGCAAGGGTCTGCAAAACCCTCTACACCGGTTCAATTCCGGTCCCCGCCTCGAACCGGCGGTACCATGCCGACCTTCGGGCGCTTAGCTCAGGGGTAGAGCGCTTCCTTGACGCGGAAGAGGCCAGAGGTTCGATTCCTCTAGCGCCCACCGTAGAGCCCCTGGTGGCAGGGGTGCTTTGCCCTCGCCGAAGGCCCGATGAGTGTCCGCACCCCGCCAACGGTCAACCGCAGGGGCAACTCTGCCCTCCGAGTGTGGTCGGTAGGCGGGCCTCGTTGAGGACTCGCCGCCGTGACCCCGACTTCACACGGTGCTGGGGGGACCTGATGGGGGCCCGTGTGCAGCGTTCCGAGGGCTGCTCCGCGTCTCTATACCGTGAGGGAAGAACGCGACATGATGCCGGTCGTTGTGACCCACGAGAGCTCGCTCGGGCGCACCTCGCTGAGCGACCTCTACGTCCGGCACGCACCTGAGAGCATCCGGCTCGCGTTCCTGTTGACCGGCGATCGAGGCCTGGCCGAGGACCTCGTCCAGGAGGCGTTCGCGCGACTGGTTGGCCGATTGCGGCACCTGCGCGACCCGGGCGCCTTCGGCGCCTACCTCCGCCGGACGATCGTCAACCTTGCGACCAGCCATTTCCGCCACCGACTGGTCGAGCGCGGCTATCTCGAGCGGCTCGCGCGCACCTCCATCGTCGAGACCAACCCCAACGAGGACCTGGACGAGACGATGCACCAAGCCCTCCTGCGCCTGCCCCAGCGCCAGCGGGCCGCGATGGTCCTGCGCTTCTACGAGGACCTCTCCGACGTCCAGACGGCCGAGATCCTCCGGTGTTCGCCGGGGACCGTCCGCTCCCTCGTCTCGCGCGGCATGAAGACCCTCCGGAGCGAACTCGAAGGGGTGTCCCGATGATCGACGAACGCGAACTCCGCGAGATGCTCGAGCGCCGCGCCGGGACGATCTCGGCGACTCCGACCGATCCGCCGAAGGCGGTCCGGCGGGCGCGTCGGCGCCTCGTCGTGAACGCCGCGGTGGGAACGCTCATCGGTCTCGCGCTGGTCGCAGGGACGCTCGCCGGAGTGCGGACGATCCAGGCGACGCCGACCCCCGCGGACCCGCCCACGCCACCCCCAGCGCCGGTCGGCTCGGGCGCCCTCGCGTACGGGATCGACGGCGACATCTTCGTGGCTGACCCGGATGGTGCGAACCCGGTCCGGATCGGGGGTGGCCGGCCCGTCGACGGTGCCGACGCATGCGGCCAGGCCGAACATCGGGCCGAATACATCGTGTTCGGATCTGCCTGGTCGCCGGACGGTCGGTATCTCACCTTTTGGGATTGGGGCTGCCCGGTCTCTGGAGACGCCTGGGGGGCCGTCATGATCACCGATCCGGAAGGCAACCTCGTCGCATCGTTCCCCGGCCAGGGCTGGACCATCTCATGGTCGCCCGACTCCACGAGCGTCGCGATCTGGGACTCCTGGGGCGAGACGATCGGCGTCTACGGACTCGACGGCGTGCGCCAGGCGGCGCTCACCGTGCCTTCGGAGCTGATGCCCTCGGGCGATTACTCTCCGGCGTGGTCGCGGGACGGCGCATCGCTCCTGCTTCCCGGCGTCCAGGTACCCCTCGACGGAAGCACCCCACGGAGACTTCCGGCGGACGACCTCACACGCCGTTGGTTCGCTGCGTACTCGCCCGATGGATCTCACGTCGCCTACATCGACAGGGGGTCGCTCGTCGTCGCCGAGGCCGATGGCTCCGACGCTCAGGAACTCGGCGCCGCCACTGATTTCTGGGACGCCGCATGGTCGCCGAGTGGTGATCGGGTCGCGTTCGTCCATAGCAACACCGAACTCCGCGTGAGGGACATAGCGACCGGAATGACGACGTCGCTGGTGAGCGGAGCAGAACCACTCCAGGTCATCGAGTTCTCGCCCGAGGGCGATCAGATCCTGTTCTCGAGGACGGAAGACGCGGACAGCAGCGTGAGTTCGCTCTGGAGCATCAACGCCGATGGCTCCGACCTGCGTCGGCTCGTTTCCGGGATCCAATGGGCGGATTGGCGGCCGCAGAGTCCGACGCCCTGAGACGCTCGGTCGATTGGTCCAGCGCTCCGTCCACGTCCACGAGAGCCCACGGATAGACGGCGCCAGGGCCCTCTGGCCGACCGCCCCACGGTCGACGGCAGGCCAGATGCTGAGCTGAGGAGGTGCTCGAGATGACCACGAAGCACATCGAACCGGACGTCGACGCACGGCGCCAACAGGAGCAGCACCAGCGGCGATCGTCCAGGAACCGGAGGATCGGCGCATTCGCGGTGGCGGCCGTCGTCGGGGTGGCGGCCCTAGGCTCGTGTTCGCGAACCGATACGGAGCCGAGCGACAACCGCCCGGCTGCCGGCGATGCCTCCCCGCCCTCTGTGACCGAGGTCTCCGAGGCGTCCTTGGTCGATCTTCGAAGCGAGGACGTGCAGTCGTTGCCCGAGAGCATCCTCGGCGGCACCATCTACTTCACATCGCCGGACCGCACGATGTTCGCGTACAACCCGTGCTGCGACCCGCCGAACCCGGCCTTCGTCGCGAACGTCGACGGAACCGGCGTCCGCGAGATCACGCCGGACGGTGTCGACGGATTCGGCGTCCGGTGGTCCCCCGACGGCTCGATGCTCGTCTACCAGGGACGCAACGCCGCGACCCACGAGATCGGGAACCTCTTCGTCGTGGACGTGGCAACGGGGCAGACGACACAGATCACCGACCTCGATCCCGCATCCTACGGCTGGTGGTACCTGGCTCCGACCTTCAGCCAGGACGGTGAGACGATCGTCTTCCACGTGCCCCGGGGCCCGGACGACGACGCGACCACGCGGTGGGACCTTTGGTCGGTTCCCGTCGCCGGGGGCGAGCCCTCGCTCCTGATTCGGGACGCAAGCCAGGCCGCGTACGCACCCGGCGGCGGGGCGATCGCCTACCTGGACTCGCCCCGAGGCTACTGGGCCTCCCCCAGGCTCATGATCGCCGACGTCGGCGGCGGCGGTCCGAGGGTGCTCGTGGAGGGAGAGCAGATCGACTTCCCACGGTGGTCTCCGGACGGGACGAGGATCGTCTACGCGGACGGCGGGGAGATCCACGTCGTCGACGTCTCCACCGGCCTGACCTCGTTGGTCGCCCAGGGCGGGGCTGCCGACTGGTTCGGCGACGACACGCTCGTCGTCGTCCCGTAAGGACAGGCGGACACCGATCGGAAGGTGGGTGGCGCCGGCTGGAACAGGGGGCTAATACGTCGCGCATGAGCGGTTCACCGAAGGGTGGATCGCCATCGGTGGGCCATCCACCGGGCGATCGTGAACCCGAAACCGCTACGAGCGGGGACGCCGACGTCCACGCGTTCCTGATCGCGGACGTCCGCGGCTACACGATGTTCACGCAGCGATCCTCGGGCGGTCTGAGCGAAACTCTGGTCAACACCTGGTCAAGGAGCCGACTGAACTAGGCGGTACTCAGCGGTACTCCTGTGACACCGTGAACCACCTCTGAGCAGCAGAAGTGCTGGTCACGGCGTCGCACGATCCTTCCTTGACGCGGAAGAGGCCAGAGGTTCAAATCCTCTAGCGCCCACCACGAAACCTCAGGTCAGAGGCCCAGCCCCGGTCCCCACCTGACTCCAGACCCCCGGAATCCCGACGCTCTCGGTCACCCGGGTGGTCATGCAGAGCAGCATCGCGGAGCACCCTTGTAGTCCGCTCAACGGGAAGCTAGGTCGAGGGGCAGGTCTCGACGTGGAGGTACGCTCGGCACTCCTCGTCCGTCAGCGAACGGTTGACACGTGAGCGGGCGAACTCGGTCGCGTCTTCGAGGGCGACCGGGTACGCCAAGATCTTCCCATCCGCATGGATCACGATGATCTGCGAGCCGTCTCCGGTGAAGGCGACCGACTCCACGCCGGTTGGCTCCGCCGGCGGCGTGAAGATCAGCTCTCCCGTCCGCGCATCCCACACGCGCACGGTTCCGTCGACGCTCGCGGTCACGATCTTGCTGCCCCGGCGTGCGAAGCCGATCTCCGTCACCAGAGAGCCAGCATGGCCCCGCAACGTGCCGATCAACTCGAGCGTCTCCGCGTCCAACAGCCTGACCGCGCCCCGATCGTCCACGCCCGTCCCGGCGACCACGCTCCCGTCCGGGCTCAGAGCGACAGGGCCGTCCATCGATGGCATGGTGGCGATCTGTTTCCGGGATGCGACGTCCCAGACCATGAGCTCTCCGCCACCCGGTTGGTCGGCGCCAGAGCCCCCGAGGAGCGCGACCCTCCCGCCGTCTGCGCTGAACGACGCCCCACCGCCCATACCGCCCCGCCCCACTTCGAGGGAGCGACCCCGGAAGAGGAACAGGGCCTTACCCGTCGTGACATCGATGAGTCCGGGCCCACCGTCGGGACTCGGATACGACATGCCGAAGAGCAGATGCTTCCCGTCGGGGCTGAACCTCAGCGAGGGGGTCGATCCCAGGAACCTCGCTGCGGGGTTCGATCGCAGCCCGTCGAGCGTCCACATGGGTCGCTCCGTTCCGACGGAATACATCTTGATCGTGTCCCACTCCCCGGTGGCCAGCATGCTCCCGTCGGGGCTGAGGAGGACGAACCCCTGGTCGTACAACCCGGGTGTCGGCGCGACCGTGAAGGTCTCGCGACCACTGGCGAGGTTCCACACGTGGAAGACGTTGTAGCCCTCCGACGTGGCCGGGGTCAGCGTGGCCAGGGTGGATCCGTCATCGCTCATGGACACCGAGAGCACGTCGGGACAGCTGGCGATCCCGCACGGCTCCGGCGAGGGGTCCACGAAGGTCCGTCGGCCGGTGGGAAGGTCCCACACGCCGACCGAGCCGTCGCCTCCGACGACCGCAACCGCGCTGCCGTCGGACGCGACCGAGACGGCGTTGACGTCGCGGCCGAGGACAGTGCCCGCGTCGATCGCGACCGCGGTTCCGGCACGGCGAAGGCTCTCCTCGGCCTGGGGGAGCGCGACGCCGTCGTTGATGCGCAGCGACTCGAGGGCGAGCAGGACCGCGAGTTCCCGATCGACCTCGAGGTTCGCGAAGGACGCCGCCGCGAGCTCGCGCGCGAACGCGAGGCGGGTGGCGCGCTGCGCCGTCGAGTTCCGATCGACGGCGATGACCGTGAGCGTTCCCGCCACGAGGACGCCGGCCGTCAGGACGGCGACCAGGGCACGAAGCCGCTTGTTCGATCGACGCTCGAGCCCCTGCTCTCGCGCCGCCCTCGCCGTCTCGGCGGCGATCTCCGCCTCCCGCCTCGACAGGCTCTCCCGCACGAACTCGCGCTCCGTGTGTCCGATCGCCAGGCCTGTCGAGGCGGCCCACGACTCGACCTGCTCGAGTCGCGAACCCGTCAGGAGGTAGCTCCGATCGCGTCCGCTCGCCCTCCATTCCGTCGCCGCGTCCGACACGCGTCGGAGGGTGCGGAGGTCCTCGCGCGCCGCCTCGATCCACCCGCGCAGGCGCGGCCACGAGCGCAGGAGGGCCTCGTGCGCGACCTCCACCGTCGGCTCGCGGGTGGCGGGGTCCCGGTCGAAGGTCAGCAGACGGTGCCGCCCGAACGCGTCGATCGCCGCTCTGATCGCCTCGGGCTCCACCTCGATGCCCGCGAGCTCGGACCGAGGCACCCGGCGCCGCGTGTCCGCGCCTCCCTCGCCGAGCGTAACCAGGCGGAGGAAGAGCTGACGCATCGCCTCGCGGCCGGCCGCGTCCCGACTCGTGTAGAGCTGCTCGGCCCGGGCCGCCAGCGCACCCGCGACACCGCCGATGTCCCGATAGGCCGACAACGCCAACCGTCCGTCGTCGCGCCGTTCGAAGAGCTCGGTGAGCGCGTACTGCACGAGCGGGAGCGCACCCGGCTGCTCGGCGACGTCCGAGGCCATATGGGCGACGAGGGCGGGCTCCACGCTCAGGCCGAGGGGCTCCGTCGGCCCGACGATCGCGCGCTCGAGTTCGTCGGGCGCGAGCGGCGTCACCACCTCGGTGTGCACGCCGAGGAGCTCGCCGAACCGCTGGTAGTTGAGCGGCCGGTCGTAGAAGTCCGCGCGGAGCGTGGCGATCACCCGGACACGGCTCGCCGGGTCGGCCACGGCCACCCGGAGGCTCTCGAGGAGGAGCGACCGCTCGGTCTCGGACTCCGTCAGGGTGAACACCTCCTCGAACTGGTCGACGAGGAGGACGAGCTCCGAACCCTCGGGCGTGATCCGGTCGGCGGCGTCGATCAGACCGCGGGGCCCCGACTCGAGCAGACCGAGCAGGCCCGGCGGCGGCTGCGCGGCCACGCGGAGGAGCGCGGCCTCGAGCTCCTCCATCGGATGGCGACCCGGGACCATCTCGGTGATGAACCACCCGGCCGAGCCGTCGATCGCGCCGGCTCGAAGGGCGGGAACCAGGCCCGCACGAACGGCAGAGGACTTGCCGCTCCCGCTCGGTCCGACGACGGCGAGGAACCGCGCCTGCGAGGTGCCGGACGGACGACGCCACCGCCCCAGCAGCCGTTGGACGAAGGCCTCGCGTCCGAAGAAGTCGTTCGCGTCCGCCTCCGTGAACGGGCGCAGGCCTTTGTAGGGGTTGCGGACCTTGAGGGATGGCCCGGCCGGCGCCGAGACGGCGTGTCCCGGGCTGATCGCGTCCCGGAAGGCGGCGGCCATCGCGAGCGCGTCGGGGAAGCGGAGATCTGGATCCTTCGCCGTCGCCACGGCGATGACCTCGTCCACGCCGGCGGGCAGGTCGCGGCGGCGTTCTCGGGCCGAGGGGAGCGGTTCGTGCAGGTGGCGGTCGGGCACCGTCATGGCGGGCACGTCGTGGAACGGGTGCTCGCCGACGAGCACCTCGTACAGCACCACGCCGAGCGCATACAGGTCGGTCCGCGGCGTGACCGTCCCCCGGCGGATCTGCTCCGGCGCGAGGTAGGCGAGCGTCCCCTGGACTGTCCCGGGCTCCGTCGCGTCGGGCGCGGTCGTGTCCTTCGCGATCCCGAAGTCGGCGAGGTACGCGTTGCCCTCCTCGTCGAGCAGGATGTTGCTCGGCTTCACGTCGCGGTGGACGACGCCTTGGTGGTCGGCCGCCGCGAGCGCGCCGCCCACCTGGTCGAGCAGCCTCCCGACCCGTTCGGGCTCGAGCGGACCGGAGCCGATCGCCTGGGCGAGGTTCCCGCCCCGGAGGTATCGCATGACGAGGTACGCCCCGCCGGGTTCGCGCCAGTAGTCGTAGAGCGGGACCACGTGCGGGTGCTCGAGGCGAGCGACGATCTGGGCCTCGGTCTCGAACCTGCGGATGAAGTCGGGATCGTTCGCCAAGTGCGGATGGATCGCCTTGACCGCCACGTCCCTGCCCACCTCGGGCTGGAGCGCGCGCCAGACGGCGCCGAAGCTGCCGGAGCCGATGCGCTCGAGGAGCCGGTACCCGCGGAGCGGCGAGCCGCTGATCTCGAGCTCCGGGCTCTGTTGCAGGATGCGTTCGTGGAGCCGGCGGAGCTCGGGTGAGGGGTCGATGCCGAGCTCGTCGGCCAGGATCTCCTGGGCTCGTCGGTACGCGGCGAGCGCGTCCGCCTGACGGCCGGCTCGGTAGAACGCCAGCACGAGCTGCCCCCATAGGCGCTCGCGGAGCGGGTGGCTGACGGTGAGCGCTTCGAGCTCGCCGATCACCTCGGCGTGTTCGCCGAGCGTGAGCAGCGCCTCGCACCGATCCTCGATCGCGGCGAGTCGGAGCTCGTCGAGGCGGGCGGCCTCGGCGAGCAGCGAGCCCTCTTCGGCCAGGTCGGCGAACGCCGGACCGCGCCACAGGGCGAGCGCCTCGTCGAACGCGCGGACCGCCGCCTTCGGTTCGATCGGCAGGAGCCGCCGGGCGTCACGCAGCAACGCCTGGAAGTGGAAGGCGTCGACCTCGGTCGGGTCGGCGTGGAGCACGTACCCGGCGCGGCTGCCCTCGAGGCGCTCAGTGCCGAGGGCCTTCCGGAGGTTGGAGGCGTAGGCCTGAAGCGACTTCCGGGCCGCTTCCGGTGGCTCGTCTCCCCAGACGTCGTCGATCAGGACCTCGGTCGGGACGAGGTGGTTGGCGCGCAGGAGCAGGTGGGCGAGGACCGCACGCTGCTTGGGGCCCCCGAGTGGGATCGGGCCGTTCCCCTCGGTGACTTGCAGGGGCCCGAGGATCTGGAGCCGCACCGGCCGACCGTATCGGCCGCGCCCTTCGAGGGGAATCCCCACGTCGCTCCACGTCGAGTCACGCACGGTGGAGAGCCTAAGGCCGGTCGTATGGAGAACGCTTGGAAGGCTCGGCCCACGGGTGCCGGGCTCGGGTCGCGCAGGGCACGGCGCGCACTCGGTGCTCGCGCCAGCCGGGCCGTCGCGTCGATCGCCGTTCCCCGCCTGGTTGGGATGTGGGCTTCGAGGCGTTCTTCGAGGACACGCACCAGCGGGCTGTTCGGACGCGGGGCGCTCAACAACACTTGGTCAACATCTGGTCAAGGAGCCGACGGACTAGACGGTACTCAGCGGTCCCCTGCTACATCGTGAACCACCTCTGAGCAGCAGAAGTGCTGGTCACGGCTCTACCCGATCCTTCCTTGACGCGGAAGAGGTCAGAGGTGCAAGTCCTCTCGCGCCCTCCATGGAAGCCCAGGTCAGAAGCACTACGTCACTCTCGCGAGTCCACTAGCCTCGTCGTCGTTGAGCACAGTTGGGCACATGACCCTGAGCGAATCCGGGCACTCGGATACATCGCCTACGGCCACGCAAACCTTCACGTGTCCGCCGAGATCGGCTGAGAGGCCCCGGTCAAACGCCCGATCCTCGAGACGCAGGTGTTCGAGTTCGGCCCCGGTGACCTTGCCGGCGTACGAAGGCGCGTTGGCGTCGCGTCGCAGGGAACGGCTGCTCGAAGTGATCTGACGGGGGGAGAGGCCGACGAGCCGGCTCGCTACCAACACACCTCGATCTCGGGGGACAGGCTCTCGCTCTTTCGCGGCTCCGCTACCCGCTGCTCCCGTCGGGAGAGTCTTCGCGCTCGATAGTCACCCGGCGCACAGAGCCTTCCTCCGCCAGCCCGACATATCCTGAGGTTTGGGCGACGACGGTCAGCACGGCGCCGAGCGCCGCTTCGGGACTCGGAGCATTGATCCTCGCCACGAGGAGACAATCCTTGCTATCGATATCGCGGGTCGCCTCGACGGCCTCGACGAGCGCGTAGGTGTTCGCCGATATCTCGATCTCGTGCAGGGCCTCATCATCCAGGTTCGACCGGATGAGCAACTCAACCCGATACTGCATCTGTGCAGGCACCGTAGCGAGCGAGGTGCTGGTGCGCAAGCTCGCGGTTCGCGCGAACTCGCTTCGGCCCATCTATGAAGTCCCCGCATGCTGCGCGTTCTGTCTTCTGGCATTCAGACCCCGCTCCCCCGAGCGCGGATCGAGCAAGAAGCCGCGAGGGCTCCGTTTGCCCGACGAAGTTCCGGCGGTTAGATTCGCGTCACACCCGACCTGAGGAGGGCTCCCGGCCATGAGACCAACTCGCAGAGGATGGACTCGAGCGTTCGCGGGGATGGTGGGCCTGTTGCTCGTCGCGGTCCCGGCCGTGTGGGCACTCGGCGTCGGGGGCGCCCGCGAGCAGTCTCCACTCGTGATCGGGCACCGCGGCGCAGCCGGCTACCTCCCCGACCACACGCTGGAGTCATACGAGCTCGCGATCAAGCTCGGAGCCGACTACATCGAGCCGGACCTCGTGGCCACGAAGGATGGGCAGCTGATCGCCCGCCACGAGCCGAACATCACCTCCACGACCGACGTGGCGAGCCATCCCGAGTTCGCCGACCGGGAGACGACCAAGGTCGTCGATGGGGTCGCGGAAACCGGGTTCTTCGCCTCCGATTTCACGCTCGCCGAGATCAGGACCCTGCGCGCCGTCCAGCCGTTGGCCGAGCGACCGCAGCAGTTCAACGGCCGCTTCAAGATCCCGACGCTCAGCGAGGTCATCGCCCTTGCGCAGCGCTGGTCGAAGAAGCTCGACCGTCAGATCGGCGTCTACCCGGAGACGAAGCATCCGACCTACCACGCGGACCTCGGACTTCCGCTCGAGCCCCTGCTCGTGAAAGTGTTGCAGGCGGCCGGTTGGAACCACAGCCGCGCGCCGGTGTTCATCCAGTCCTTCGAACAGTCGAACCTGAAGGTGCTCAACGGGCTTACCCCGGTGCGGCTGGTCCAGCTGGTGGATGCGAACGACGTCGCCCCGGACGGGACGATCACGTACGCGCCGCCCTTCGACCGCCCGTACGATTGGACCGTCTCCGGCGATCCCGAGCTCCAGAGTCGCACCTTCGGCTTCTTCGTGACCGATGAGGGCCTCGAGGAGATCAGCACGTATGCCGATGGCATCGGCCCCTGGAAGCCGTACATCGTGAGCTCGCGCGCGATCGCTCTCAATCCAGACGGAACGGTCGCCGACGCGAACGGCGACGGTCTCGTGAACGAGACCGACCGCGTGCTCCTCCCGCCGACCGATCTCGTCGATCGTGCACACGACCACGGCCTGCTGATCCACACGTGGACGTTCCGCAACGAGCAGCGCCGACTGGCGAGCGACTATGGAGGCAACCCGATCAACGAATATCTGCTGTTCTACGGGCTGGGCGTCGACGGCGTCTTCTCGGACTTCCCCGACACCGCCTTCACGGCGCGGGAGCTGTTCAGGCTGTAGCGGACGTCCGGGTTGGGATGGCTGGCAGCTAGGCGTTCCTCCTGGCGCTCCGAGAATCCCGTTGCGCGCCCACCTGACGGCCCTCGCCCTGTTTCCTTCCGATGTCCGGCGACCGGTTCGTGGGGTGATGAGCCGACAGCGTGGCTTCACATCACATAGACGTCGCGACTCAGGATCGTATGCTCACGGATCCGGCCCCTCCGCATCGTTGACCGCATCGAGATGCAGCGAAGGCCAGGGAACGAAGTACCGAGTCTTCAGCTCGCCGTCCCTCATCGCGTAGTGAGCCAAGACGTAGTGGTGATCGGGCACCAGGGCTGCTCGTCCATCGGGTCGTCTCGTGAGGAGGCCCGAGCAGATCCAGTTCCCACCACGATCGAACACATCGACTTCATCGGATGGGGAGCGGGCGAGCAGTCGGGCCCACCGGCGGCCCCACCACCAGGACGGGAACTGGAGGCGGTGCTTGATCGACGGCTGCAGTTCACGCGCGCTTCCCGGCGAGAGCTCGAGTTCGGCCGCCCTTCGCAATCGCGTCCACGACGCGGCGCCCGGGTAGTCGGTGAGGAACCAGGGGCGTTCTGCGAAGCGGCTCGGCCGCAACCGGCTCGGTTCAGCGTCCGGGTGCTCGAGGAAGGCGAGTCCGGCCAGCCGCCAATCGGACGCCCGCGTGCCAGGAGGCACGTCCGGCGGTGGCTCTCCAGCGTGAACGATCCCGGCCCCGATCCGCTCGAAGTCGGTCCAAACGACCCGGGTGGGGTGGCGGCTGAGGACGAACCCGATCAGGATCCCATCCGCGCCCTGGTCAACCGCGTTCGTGAAGGTCACCGCGATCCGTTCAAGATCCCGGTCGGGCATGACATCGCTCCAGCGACCCTCCGCTACAGCTCTTACGAACGCCTCGGGCTTCATGCGATAGGCATCGGCAGTCGACTTCAGGCCTGTACGAGCTTGCGGGTTGGGTTGGTCTACCGCGAGGGACGATCCTCGCCGATCGAGATAGTGCCGTGGACACCTCCCGAACACACGCCTTCGGCGCCCGGTGGTTCCTTCTCGCTACCCGCCCATGATGGTGAACGAGTCGAGGATCTCCCTCGCCAACGGGAGCCAAGTGGCGAAGCCCGTCCCTGGCTCGCCGGTGTACGTGACGACGTACGCCTTCGTTCCAGCGAGTGCCGTGACCTGGAGGCCCTCGAACCGTCCCTGCTGGAGTCGCCCGGTGTAGTGGTCCTCGAATGCCATTCGTCCTCCAAGGAATACGCGCTTCGACGAATGCAGGTCGAACTCGATGAATCCGTCCGCCATCAGCTCGAGGCCTTCCGCTTCGAATGCATCCAGCGACGTACCGATGCCGACATCGTAAACAGACACCCTGACGTTCTCGACGAACTCGTCACCTGAGCCTTGAGGTGGTGACGCGAGCGCGATCGCCGCGCCGAACCGATCCTCGGGTGTCGTCCAGTTCGACGGGTAGCTGATAGAGAATCCTGCAGACGGGTCCGTGTACCGGCTGTACCGGACCGGGTGGTTTCCGATGGCTACGGTGGCTTCCTGTCCATCGACGCGCCGATCGACCACGCGCCAGCCCAGCAGTACGGCCCCCGCCGCCGCGAGGATGAGTAGCGGGACCAGCATGCGCCGTCGTCTCCGTGTCCGTTGAACGGTCAGTTCCCAGGCACCGAGCTCCTGCTCCTCCCGTGCGGGCTCGGCTCGCTCATCGTTCGGGAGCCCGGGACCGTGTACCGCTGACGACTCGATCCTGATCTCCGCGACGATCGCCTCATCAGACATGTCCTCTCGGGCGGTCGCCGACTTGAGCTCGGCATCCCCTTCGAGTCCCGCATCCCCAGATCGATGTCTGCGATCCCGGCCCCGTGGCAGGTACGGAGCCACTCTTCCGGTAACAGCTCACCATCGGTCAGTCGATGCATCACCTCGAACGGCATGATGACCTCGTCATCGAGCGTCGCTGTGACCGGATCCCCCGGGCCCGCATCGATCATCCAACCGGAGCGCGACAGGACAACCGTGAGCGCCGCCCCCACGAGCGACCCGAGGATGTCGAGCCGTGCCGCAGGATCCGGATGCCTGACCCGACTGGCATACGCCGCCGAGTCCTGACACACGAGAGGAAGCGTCCCCGGCGTGATCCCCTCGAGCGTCGTGCGCTCGTCACGGCAGCGCTGCCGCCAAAGATCGAGCCAAACGCTCGACACCTCGTCCCACGAGATCGGTCGGAGCGAGGGAACGTCGAACTGGGTGATCCTTGAGAGGAGTTCGACCTCGAGGCCGGGTTCGTCGCGGAGGAGCTCCGTCGCAGTCGGGTCGGGAGCGGGAGCCGGCCGTGCCGGCGCGCCGCTCAGAGCCGCGAGGCGTTCCTTCAGACTCGGATGGCTGTCGTACGGGTCCGATCCGTGTTCACGGAGTGTTTCGTCGGCATCCTGAAGCGCGTCCGCCACCTGTCGTCCGTCGAGGAACCGCGAGAAGCCCGCTGCGATGGGCGGCCTGCATCCGGCAGCGAGGAGCACGGAGAGCTCGTTCAGGTAGGCGTCCACTGTGAGGCCGGCGGCATGAACCTTGACGAGCCCGCTCTCCGCCGACCCGGCCCCGGCCACCCGCGCCGCCATCACGTCCGCGTCGAGTTCCTGTCGACGAGAGATCGCCTGGGTTGTCCGCAGGTACATGAGGCCATAGAGATGGAACGGAACGAACAGCAACCGCGTGAGCCAATGAGGGCTCCGAGCGAGCGATATGACGGTGCCGCCGATCGCTTCTCGGGTCCGGTAGATCACCGGTGCGAGCTTGGTCTCACCACCCACGTAGTGGCCGAACTCGTGTGCGAGCACACCTCGAAGCTCCGAGACGGTCAGCGCGGCGATCAACGGCAGGCCCACGACCATGACGGGCCGCGCACCGATCCCTGCGAAACCACCGATGTGGGCGACTCCGGCGTTCAGATCGGCACCGATGTAGACATCGTGAGGCATCGGACTCTTCGTTTCGTCGGCCACACGCGAGATCTCCTGGAACAATCGCGGTTGGTCATCGGAGGTCACGCGAGGTCCGGGCTCGACGAACCTCCGATGCCTTGGGACGATCCCGCCGACGATCCCGACGATCCCGAGTCCCGCGATGATCGTGATCCCGATCGACAAGCTCTCCGACGTAGCCTCGAGGTAGATGATGAAGCCGAGCCCGGCGAGTATCGCGAAGGCGAGTGCGTAGAAGCCAGCCGCCAAGAGCAGCGCGAGCGCCGCACGGCCCATGAGAGATGCGCGGTCGGCATCCAGCGAGACCATGTCCGGATTGTCGGCGTGCGGAGGAAGCCGATTGAGCCATCCCACTGCAAGCGCCGCGATACACGGTGGCCGACATCTTGACGCGCCGCGACTCGGCCGACGGTGAGCCCGGGACGAACGCCTGCCGAGACAGAGCTAGCATGTCCTCGTGCAGATGCACGACTGTAATCCACCACGCGACGACAGGCCGCCCGGAGACGATCGGTGGACCTGTCCCGAGTGCGAAGCTGTATGGGAGGCGAAGGCCATCGCCCACGGCTTCCGGTTCCGCAACCCGGATGATCCCGTGAGCGAACCCGAGAACGCGGTCACGTGGGCGGAGTGGTACCGGCTGAACACGTGATCCAGTCACGCTCTCGGACCTCGTCGAACCCGAAGTCGGCAGCGGTGTGGAAGCGACTCCCACTGACCGGATCCACCGACGCTCGGGGAGGGCGGAGCATCCCGCCCTCCCCTTGATCGATCGGGGCGTTTACGAGACGGCGATCGATCCCTGCATCCAGGGGTGGAACGCGCAGATGTACTCAAGCAGCGAACCCGGGGGCGCAGAGACGACCGTGCTCACGGAAGCGCCCGGGTCGAAGATGAGCAGCGAATCGCCGGCCTGGTCGAACCCCGGAGCGCCGACGTTCAGCACGAAGGTGGGCGGAGTGGTGAAGTGCCCATCGGTGGCCGCCCGGCACTCCCCGCCGGGTTCACGACAGAAGAACACCTCGAAGACATCGTCCGGGGCATCCGCAACCAGGGTCATCGTGTGGGGCAGGTCGCCGTCGTTCACCCATGTGACGGTGTCTCCGGACTTGACCTGGATCGGCCCGGGAACGAAGCGCGGGTTGCTCGCGAAGAGCTCGTTGGGGACGAAACGCTCGACGCCGCGGATCTTGACCGTCTTCTCCTTGTCGTCCGCGCTCACGCTCGCGGTCGTGATGGCGACAAGAGCGAGCGCTGCGAAGAGGATGGCAAGTTTCTTCATCTGAGCCGCCTTCTCGCGTCGTCGTGTGCGAGGTCAACGAGGCATGAGGGAGGTCCCGGGCGCGCGCTCCACGATCGAGCCCGATGGGGGTGGCCATCCTCGACCCCCTCTCATGAGGCGCCCGTCTCTACGGGACGTACGAGTCATACCCCATCTCGGCCGGAACCATGACCCGAGGAGACGGTCAGGGCCTTACCTCGCCTCGCGATCCGTGTCTCAGGTGCGTTCTCGTCCAGCGGACCGACTGGCTGCGTGACGAAGCGAGGTCCCTTCGCGTTGCCGGCGAGCTGCAACCGGCGTAGTTATGGGGTCAACGAAGGTGGCACACTGGCCGAGCCTGACTCGGACATTGAAGGAGATGCCCTTGAGAAGATGGTAGATGCTCGCAGTCCGTCTGATCCTCCACCAAACGGCAGCGTTGCGGCAGTCCGTACCTACAAGACCATCACGAATTGTCTGGATGCTCTGGGAACCTTCACGCGGAACAGGTCATAGGTTCGATTCTCGAACGCCTTCAGCGACCTCAGCGCGGAACGCACGGAGAGGCCGGCAGTCTGGCGTGGCGCCTCGCACTCTCCGACCGGACCTGAGGCGTTGTTGTTGCCCTCGTTCGACTCCTGGACCTCGTGGAACGCGTCGGCGGTCGCGTGGACGACACCGCCGAGGCACTGGTAGCCGAGCCGGTACTGCCCGCCGGGTGCGATCGCCGGTACCCGGAAGCTGTTCCCTCCGATATTGACCATCGACGAACGCGCGCGGCCAACGCCGATGTTCTCGATCGTCACGCTGCGCGCCTCGATCGCCGACACGATGAGGTCCGCGAGGCACGTGAACGGACCTCCGGTCCTGTCGTTGTTGCTTTCGTTCGACTCCCGGACGTCGTCGCCCGCGTCGACCCTCGCCGACGGCCGACGCGTGCACCCGAACGTGAACGTCTTGGTCGCCCCCGGGCTCAGGCGACCGACGCGGAACCTTCCCGCCGCGCCGACGTCGACGACGAAGTCGTCGGCCGCTCCTTCCCCGATGTTGGCGACGACGATCCGATCCTTCGCGAGCGAGCGGACCATGAGGTCCGGCTTCTCCGCGGGTCCCTCGCCCTGCGAGGGGCCGTCGTTCGGCGGCGACGGGTCCTCGGAGGGAGGAGAGTCATCCGGTGTCGATGGGTCGTCCGATGGAGAGGGATCGTCCGAAGGAGACTGGTCCGACCCGCTGCACTCCGAACGGTCCGGCCGTCAACTCGTTGTCGCGCTCGTCCGACTCGTCCACGCGATCGTCCGGATCCGCGACGGCGGTGAGCTTGCCTTCGCGGCATAGGAACCGGAAGCTCGCGCGTTCGCCCGCGCGGAGCCCGTCCTCGACCACGAAGCTCCTGCGCTCCATCGCGACGGTGAAGCGGCCCGCACGGCCGTCACCGACGTTCTTCACTTCGACATGCGTGCGCGTGAGGTCCACGATCACCAGGTCCGCGGCGTGGCCCTTGGCACCCTTCTTGCCCGGCTGGCCCTCGTGGGACTTGCCGGGGCCCTTCGAGTTCGACTTGCCGGGCTCGGGTGAGGTCGGGCCGCTGGCACCCTCGGCTCCGTCGCCCCGGAACACCCCATACGCCACCCCGACCGAGGCCAGCGCGAAGATCAGGGCCGTCACGACCGCGATCGTGCGCTTCGGCACCTCGTTCCCACGCTCGGAACCGGCGGCCGACAGCAAGTGACGCGGCCGCTACTTCGGCCTCGGGCGTTTCCGGGGGCACCGTCACCTCGTCGGAGGCCTCTGGGCCGCGACGGTTCGGCGGCGCTCGCCCGGCAGGCTCGGGCGTCTCGGAGAGCGTCACCTCGTCGGAGGCCTCCGGCCCCGACGGTTCGGCGGGCTCGCCCTGGGCCGCTGTACCTCGTCGGAGGCCTCTGGGCCCGACGGTTCGGCGGGCTCGCCCTCGGGCTCGGGCTCCGTCACCTCGTCGGAGGCCTCCGGGCCCGACGGTTCGGCGGCGCTCGCCCGGCAGGCTCGGGCATCCAGTAGCGCGCCGTCACCTCGTCGGAGGCCTCTGGCCCCGACGGTTCGGCTGGGCTCGCCCTCGGCCGGTCTCGGGGCACCGTCACCTCGTCGGAGGCTTCTGGCCCCGACGGTTCGGTGGGGTCCCCGACGGGAACGGCTTCCTTGGGTGGGGTCGTCGAGCTCGTGCGTGGGCTGCTCGAGTTCGGGCTGCCGCCCGGTCTCGGTCGCCAAGCCTTCCGTCTGCGTGAGCGCTTGGATCCCACGATGCAAGGCTCGGCAGCCATCGAGCCGGGCTTGAGTCAGAGGATCCGGGCGCCCTCTCACGCAGGTACGAGGCGAGCGCAGATCCCGCGGGGGTCACCTTCCTCGTCGACCAACACCCGCCCGCGCTCGAATCCCAGGTCGCGGAGCAGTCGTCCGATCGGATCGGCCTGATCGCCTCCCAACTCGAGCAGCAGCCACCCGCCCGGAGCAAGCCAGCCGACACTGCGTCGCGCGACCTCGATCAGCAGGTCCGTCCCCTCGGGCCCGCCGTCCAGCGCGAGCCGAGGCTCGAAGGCCTGGACGTCGCGCGGCAGCAGGCGGATCGAGTCGGTCGGTACGTACGGGACGACGGCGGTCATCACGGCCACGCGGTGCTCGAACGCGCGGGGGAGCGGATCGTCGAGGAACCCCTCGAAGACCTCGACCCCGTTGCGTCGGGCGCATCCCGCGGCGGTCCCGTCGAGCTCGGTCGCGAGCACGCGCGCCGTCGGGACGGCCGCGGCCAGCACCGCCGCGATCGCCCCGGCGCCCGTGCACAGATCGACCGCCACACCGCTGGACGGCAGGAGGGTCGCGGCCCTGCGCGCGAGAGCCTCGGTGTGTCGTCGCGGCACGTAGACGCCCGGCGCGACGAACAGCCTGCGCCCGCAGAACGTCACGGTGCCCGTCAGCCAGGCGATGGGTTCGCCGCTCGTTCGGCGGGCGACCAGATCCTCGAGCATGTCCGCGTCATCGCCCGCGGCTCGCAGGAGCTCGTCGGCCTCCTCACTCGCGGCGATGCTCCCCGCATCGCGCAGGATGGCGGTCGCCGAGGCTCGATCCACACCCCACATCATCCACCGAGAGCCGACCCGAGCAGGCTGCGATCGGCATCGACGAAGGGGCGCGCGCGCGTGGTACAACGCAGCCCGGAACGCTCAAGAGGGGTGGCTCATGGCCGAACGAGAGCAGAGCACGGGGATCGTGACCTTCGCCGCCACGCTGTTCGCGCTGGCGGGGTTCTTCCACGGGATCCAAGGTCTGGGGGCGATCTTCAAGAAGGAGTACTTCTCGGAGGTGGGGCTGCTGTACTCGAACCTCGCGTTCTGGGGATGGGTCTGGCTGATCTTCGGCATCCTGCAGATCGCCGCCTCGTACATGATCCTCGGGCGCGCCTCCGGCGGTCGCACGCTGGGGATCATCGTCGCGAGCGCCTCATCGCTGATCGCGTTCCTGTCGATCGGCGCCTATCCGCTGGCATCGGTGATCGTGATCGCGCTGAACGTCCTGGTGATCCACGGTCTGACGATCCGCGCGGCGATGTTCGTCCCCGGAGGCGTGGAGAGCGCGCCCTCGATCGCCGCCCCTCGAGCCGAGCCGTCGGGCAAGCCGTTCGCCTGAGGACGACCCGCTACTCGATGAACACGAGGGCCATCGTCGCGAGGGCGAGCACCGCGAGGTAGGCCGTCAGGCCGCCCACGACCCACCTCGGGAGGGGAGCGAACCGGCCCTGCGCGAGCGCGCTGGCCTGCGCTCGTTCGCGCGCCGAACCGAACAGGACCAGGACGAGGCCGAGGACCGCGTAGCCGACGCCGAGCGCGACGAACGGAGCCTGCGACGACGCGTCCAAGAGCGCCGGCAGCAGCCGGCCGACGCCGAGCGCCACGGCCATCGCGGCCAGCCCCGATCGCCACCAGGCGAGCAGCGTCCGCTCTTCGGCCAGGTACGTTCGCCGGGAGGCGTCGAGCGTCTCGCGATCCGAGCCCGCGCCGGCGTTCATGCGGGCATCATGCCACCGGAGGCGGGTCCGGGACCGGGCCCCGCGCCAGAGCCCGTGACCAGCGGCGCTGCCGGACGGCCGAGCCCAGACGGGCTACGCAGGATGACGGATTCGCGGGCTTGCGCGGACGACCCCCGCAGTGCATAGTCCCCTCCGGAGCGTCCGAGCGGCTTCGCTCGGCGACTGACGGCGGCGCGACGCGGGCACGCGCCGCCGTCTCCTTTTCCCCGGCCTTGGGGCGGTTGGGACGGCTGCTAGGCTTGCGCGCTCGGGCGCGTAGCTCAGCGGGAGAGCGCTCGCCTCACACGCGAGAGGTCGCAGGTTCGAAACCTGCCGCGCCCACACGGAAGGCCAGCCCGAGGGGAGCCCGGATGTCCGCGATCAACGAGATGGCACCGCCCGAGGCCCGTATCGATGCGGCCGCACGGGCCGAGGCGCTCACGAAGGTCTACGGACGGGGTGACGCGGCCGTCCGAGCGCTCGACGGGGTCACCGTCGCGTTCGAGCGGGGCCGCTACTCGGCGATCATGGGGCCCTCGGGCTCCGGCAAGTCCACGTTGCTTCATTGCATGGCGGGTCTGGATACGCCGACGGAGGGCCGCGTGTTCATCGGTGACGTCGACCTCACGACGCTCTCCGAGAAGGAGCTCACCGTGCTCCGCCGCAAGAAGGTGGGGTTCATCTTCCAGACCTTCAACCTGATCCCGACGCTCACCGCCGGCGAGAACATCACCCTTCCGCTCGACATCGCCGGAGACGAGCCCGATCAGGCGTGGTTCGACCAGGTGGTGGACACGATCGGGCTCCGCGACCGCCTCTCGCACCGCCCGAGCGAGCTCTCCGGGGGGCAGCAGCAGCGCGTGGCGGGGGCGCGGGCGCTCGTCAGCCGGCCGGAGATCGTGTTCGCCGACGAGCCGACGGGCAACCTGGATTCGAAGGCGAGCCAGGAGCTCCTGACGTTCCTCCGGAGCGCGGTGAAGGATCACGGTCAGACGATCGTGATGGTCACGCACGACGCCAGCGCGGCGAGCTATGCGGACCGGGTGGTGTTCCTGGCCGACGGCCGGATCGTGGACGAGATGCTCGAGCCCACCACGGACCGCGTGCTCGACCGCCTGAAGTCGCTCGAGGGCTGACACGTGTTCCGCGCGGCTATCCGAAGCCTCCTCGCGAGGAAGGTCCGGCTGCTCCTGACCGGGGTGTCGGTCGTGTTGGGCGTCGGCTTCATGGCGGGGACCTTCGTGCTCACCGACACGATGACGAGCGCCTTCAATGACCTGGTCGACACCGGGTACTCGTCGATCGACGTGCTCGTGCGCAGCGAGAACGCCTTCACCGCCCAGAACGAGCAGCCTCGAGGAGCGCGACCCGATGCCCGAGTCCGTGCTCGAGGACGTCGCCGCGGTGCCGGGCGTCGCGCGCGCTGTCGGGGACGTGATCGGGTACGCGCAGATCGTCGACCCCGCGACCGGCAAAGTCATCGGGACGTTCGGGCCGCCGACCGCCGCCTCGTCATGGAACGACCTCAGCGGGTTCACGATCCGGCCAGGCGGGTCGCCGCCCCAGGGGTCGGACCAGGTGGTGATCGACGCGAGCACCGCCGAGACCAACGACATCGGCGTCGGCGACCGCGTGCGGATCCTGTTCGAGGGACCGTCGGGAGAGTTCGAGGTCGTGGGGATCGCGAGTTACGGTGACGGTGGCAGCCTATTCGGAGCCACCTGGGCATTGTTCGATCTGCCGACGGCGCAGATCGTTCTGGGGCGCGAGGGCGAGCTGGATACCATCTCGGTCGTCGCCGAGCAGGGCGTCTCGGGCGTGCAGCTCCAGCGCGAGATCTCGGGTGTGCTCCCGGACGGGGTGCAAGCCGTAACGGCCGCGACGGTGATCGCCGAGACCCAGGACCAGGTCGCGACGGGCCTCGGCTTCCTCCGGACGGCGTTCCTCGTGTTCGCGTTCGTCGCGCTGTTCGTGGGCGCGTTCATCATCTTCAACACGTTCTCGATCATCGTCGCGCAGCGCACGCGCGAGCTGGCGCTGTTCCGAGCGCTCGGGGCGAGCGGCCGACAGGTGACGACCTCGGTCGTGGTCGAGGCCCTCGTCATCGGCATCGTCATCGTCGTTGGTCGGCGTGCTCGTCGGGATCGGCATCGCGATCCTGCTCAAGGCGGCGCTGAACGCGACGGGCTTCGACATCCCGGCGTCCGGCACGGTGATCCTGCCTCGCACGTTCATCGTCTCGATCGTTGTGGGGACGCTCATCACGGTGATCGCCGCGATCGTCCCGGCGCGCCGGGCCGCCCGGGTCGCCCCGATCGAGGCGCTCCGGGAGGCGCAGGACCGCCCGGGACGCTCGCTCCGGTTCCGGCTGATCGCCGGCGCGATCGTCCTCGCGCTCGGCGTGATCCCGCTGCTGTACGGTCTCTTCGGCAGCCCGGCGAACGCGCTCCAGCTCGTCGGGTTGGGCGTCGCGTTCACGTTCATCGGGGTCGCGATGCTCACGCCGTTCATCGCGCGGCCCGTGGCCGCCACCCTCGGGGCGCCGATCCGCCGGACCGGGGTCCCCGGCAAGCTCGGCGAGGAGAACTCGAAGCGGAACCCGCGCCGGACGGCCGCGACCGCGTCGGCGTTGATGATCGGGCTCGGGCTCGTCGTGTTCGTCGCGGTGTTCGGCGCATCGGCGAAAGCCTCGACGACCGCGATCCTTGATCGCACGCTGCGCGCCGACTTCATCCTGACCTCGCCGACCTTCGCCGGGTTCAGCACGTCGGCGGCCGACGACATGCGGGCGGTCGCGGGGGTCGAGACCGTCTCCCAGGTTCGCCAGGCCGAGGTGCACATCAACGACGGCACCACGTTCGTCACCGGCCTCGATCCGGCGACGTTCGACGCGGTCTCGGAGGCCGGTGTCCTCGAGGGCTCCATCGCCGACCTGTCGCGGCCCGGCACGATCGCGGTCCACGAGGAGCCAGCGGTCGACAACGGCTGGGCGCTGGGGGACACGATCACGGTCGAGTGGCCGGCCACCGGCGAGGTCGATCTCGAGGTCGCCGCGATCTACGAGGAGAACGGGCTGATCGGCGACTACGCGACGTCGCTCGAGACCTACGACGTGAACGTCGCGCAGCAGCTGGACCTCTTCGTGCTGGTCAAGGCGCAGGACGGCGCCGACATCGCCGCGGTGCGGTCGGACCTCGAGGACGCGCTCACCCTGTATCCGAATGCCGAGGTGCAGAACCAGGCGGAGTTCCGAGAGATGTACGCGACGTTCCTGAACCAGGTGCTGAACCTCGTGACGGCGCTCCTGGTCTTCGCCGTCATCATCGCGCTCTTCGGCGTCATGAACACCCTGTACCTGTCGATCTACGAACGGACCCGAGAGCTGGGCCTGCTCCGCGCCGTGGGCCTCACGCGGCGCCAGACACGCTCGATGGTGCGCTGGGAGGCGGTCATCATCGCGGTCATGGGCGCGCTCTTCGGCGTGGTGATCGGGGTCGCGTTCGGCTGGGCCCTGCAGCAGGCGCTCGCGTCCGAGGGGTTCACCGAGCTCGGTGATCCCCGGCGCGCAACTCGTGATCTACGTGGTGTTCGCGGCGGTGATGGGCGTGGTCTTCGCGATCGGCCCGGCTCGCCGCGCCGCGAAGCTCAACGTCCTGGAGGCCATCGCGTACGAGTAGCGGTCCGGCCGCTCCGGGGCGGCCGACTATCATGGCCGCTCCATGCCGAAGGTCGAGCTTCCCGAAGGTCGCACCACCGAGCTCCCCGAGGGGGAGCCGGTCGGCTCCGTGCTGCCGCCCGAGGCGATCGCGGCGCGCGTGGAGGGCGAGCTCGTCGATCTGTCGTTCGTCCCGCGGACCGACGTCGCGGCCGAGCCGGTGCTCGCGAGCGAACCCGACGGCCTGCACGTGCTCCGGCACTCGAGCGCTCACGTGCTCGCCCAGGCCGTCTGCGACCTGTGGCCCGGGGACGCGATACGCGATCGGCCCGCCGATCGAGGACGGGTTCTACTACGACCTCGAGCTCCCGGGCCCGATCTCCGAGACCGACCTTCCGAAGATCGAGGACCGGATGCGCGAGATCGCTGGCCGAGGACCAGCCCTTCGTCCGCGAGGAGCTCGCTCGGGCCGACGCGCTCGAGCGCTTCGCCGACCAGCCGTACAAGCGCGAGATCGTCGAGACCCTCGAGGAGGGCGAGGTCGGCGGGCGGGGACACCGTCACCGTGTACCGCAACGAGGGACTGGTCCGACCTATGCCTCGGTCCGCACGTGCCCTCCACGGGCCGCCTGGGCGCGTTCAGGCTGACCAAGCTTGCCGGGCGCGTACTGGCGCGGCGACGAGTCACGCCCGATGCTCACCCGCGATCTACGGGACGGCGTGGGCGAGCCACGGAAGACCTCGAGGCCTACCTGCGCCGCCTCGAGGAGGCGGAGAAGCGCGACCATCGACGAGCTCGGCCGCGAGCTCGACCTGTTCTCGTCGCCCGGACGAGCTCGGGCCGGGCCTGTGGATCTGGCATCCGAAGGGCGGGGTCCTCCGCAAGCAGCTCGAGGACTACGTGCGCGAGGTGCACCTCGAGCACGGCTACGACCTGGTCGTGACGCCGCATATCGCGCGATCGGTGCTTGTGGGAGACGAGCGGCCACCTCGACGAAGTACGCGGACAACATGTATCCGCCGATGCAGACCGAGACCGGCGACTACTACGTGAAGCCGATGAACTGCCCGTTCCACGTCCTGGTCTACAAGTCGCAGACGCGTTCGTACCGCGACCTGCCGATGCGGCTGTCCGAGCTCGGCACGATCTACCGGCACGAGCGGATGGGGGCGCTGCACGGCCTGCTGCGCATCCGCGGCGGCACGATGGACGACGCCCACATCATCTGCACGCCGGACCAGCTCGTCGACGAGGTCCTGCGGGTGTTCGAGCTCACGCAGGAGATCCACGCGACGTTCGGGTTCACCGAGCCGATCGTCGAGCTTTCGACGCTGCCCGGGCGACTCGATCGTTGACGCCCGAGATGGCCGAGCGGGCCACCGGCGCGCTGCGGGATGCGCTCGAGCGGAGCGGGCTGCGAGTACCGGATCGCCGAGGGCGAGGGGTCGTTCTACGGCCCGAAGGTCGACTTCCACTTCCGCGACGCGATCGGGCGGCTGTGGCAGCTCACCACGGTGCAGTGCGACTTCGGTCTGCCCGAGCGGTTCGGGATGGAGTACATGGGCGAGGACAACGCAACGGCACCGGCCGGTGATGATCCATCGGGCGATCCTCGGCACGCTCGAGCGGTTCACCGCCGTGCTGATCGAGCACTACGGGGGCGCGTTCCCGTTGTGGCTCTCGCCCGAACAGGTTCGCCTCGTCCCCGTCGCCGACCGGCACGTCGAGCATGCCCGCGGGCTGGCCTCGCGGATGCGGGAGGCCGGCCTCCGGCCCGAGGTCGACGAAAGCGGCGAGACGGTCGGCAAGAAGGTGCGGGCCGCGCAGCTGGTGAAGGCGCCCTACGTCCTGGTGATCGGCGACAAGGAGATCGAGGTCGGCACGAGCTCACGGTCCGCGATCGCGCGGGGACCGAGATCAAGGGCGTGCCGTTCGACGACGTTCACGGAGGCGATCGTCGAGGAGGCCGAGACGCGGCGCCTCACGCAGTCGCGCTTCGGGGGCTGACCCTCGCGTGGACCGGATCGTCTGGTCGCCGTGGCGCATGGAGTACATCCGCGCCGCGAAGCAGCCGACGGCCGATGAGGGCTGCATCTTCTGCGACCTGCCGCATCAGGGTGACGACGCGAAGGCGCTGATCCTGGCCCGGGCGGAGCACGCGTTCGTGCTGCTGAACTCGTTCCCCTACAACCCCGGCCACGTGATGGTCGCGCCGTTCCAGCACACGCCGGGAGTTCGGCGCGCTCTCGCCGGACGAGCATGCGGACGTCGACCGGCTGATCTCTGCGTCGATCGACGCGCTCCGGGGTGAGATGGAGCCGCACGGCTACAACCTGGGCATGAACCTCGGCCGCGTGGCCGGCGCCGGCATCCCCGACCACGTCCACTGGCACGTCGTACCGAGGTGGAACGGCGATACGAACTTCATGCCGGTCGTCGGCCAGACCCGCGTGCTACCGGAACTGCTCGAGGAGACCTACGCGAACCTCCGCCCGAGGTTCGAGGGACGGTGAGGACGATGGGTGCTCGTTCGAGGTTCGTCGAGACCGAGAGGGCGCGGCTGTACGTCGAGGAGGACGGCGACGGATCCCGCCGTCGTGTTCCTGCATCCCGGCCTATGGGACTGCCGGACCTGGGACCCGCAGTTCGAGCTGTTCGCGGACCGCTACCGCGTGCTCCGGTACGACGCACGTGGCTACGGGCCGGTCGAGCCGGCTCGAGCCGGGCGTGCCGTACTCGCACGTGCGCGATCTGCTCGCCGTGCTCGACGATGCCGCGATCGAGGGGGCGGCCTTCGTCGGATGCTCGATGGGCGGCGCGAACGAGGTCGACTTCGCGCTCGAGCATCCCGACCGCGTCCTCGCGCTCGTGCTCGTCGCCGCGGGCGTCGACGGCTACGAGGGCACCGCGGAGCAGGAGGCCGCATGGGAGGCGTGGTACGCGGAGCGCGAGCCGCCGATCGACGCCGCGATCCAGGCCGGCGACCTCGAACGCGCGCAGGACCTCCGGCTGGAGACGATGTGGACCACCCTCGGTACGGAGGACGAGGCCGGCCGGAGGATCCGCAGAGATCGCGTTCGACAACCTGCATGAGCTCACGATGGACGAGAGCGCACGGGAGAAGCTCGACCCGCCTGCGTTCGAGCGGCTCGGCGAGATCGCCGTCCCGACCCTCATGCTGCCCGCGGACCACGATCCGCCCGAGATGGACCCGATGTGCTCGGCGATCGCGGAACGGATCCCGAACGCCCGTCTCGCCCGGATCCCGGACACGGATCACGTGATCAACCTGCGGAGGCCCGAGGAGTTCAACAGCGTCGTGCTGGACTTCCTCGCCGAGGTCCTCTGAGGCGGATCGACCGACTACTTCTTGGCTTCTTCCTTCTCGCGTTGGGTCTCGGCGATGATCTTCTCGGCGAAGTGGGTCGGGACCTCCTCGTAGTGCGAGAAGCGCATCGAGAAGGCGGCCCGCCCGCCGGTCATCGAGCGTAGCTCGATCGAGTACCGCGCCACCTCGGCCTGCGGCACGAGCGCCTTCACGTGCTGCTTGCCCGCGCCGGCCGACTCCACGCCCTGGATCTTCGCCCGCTTCGAGTTCAGGTCGCCCATGATGTCGCCCGTGTGCGACTCGGGGACGACGACTTCCACCTCGACGATCGGCTCCAGGAGCACGACGCCGGCCGAGGCCACGGCGTCCTTGAGGGCGAGCGACCCGGCGAGCTGGAACGCCATGTCGGACGAGTCCACCGAGTGGAACTTGCCGTCGACGAGCGTGCACCGGATGTCGACCATCGGGTTCCCGCTGATGACCCCCTGCGACATCGTCTTCACGACGCCCTTCTCGACGGAGCCGATGAACTGGTGAGGGATCGCGCCGCCGAAGATCTTGTCGACGAACTCGAAGCCCTCACCGCGCGGCAGCGGCTCGATCTCGATGTTGCAGACCGCGTACTGGCCGTGGCCGCCGGTCTGCTTCACGTGACGCCCGAGGCCCTTGCCCGGCGCTCGGACCGTCTCGCGGTACGCGATCTTGGCCGGCGCCGTCGAGACCTCTACACCGAACTTGCGCTTCATCCGCTCGATCTGGACGTCGAGGTGCGCCTCGCCCATCCCGTACATCACGGTCTCGTGCGTCTCGTCGGAGCGCTCGATCCGAAGCGTCGGATCCTCCTCACGCAGCCGCGAGAGCGCGGTCGAGAGCTTGTCCTCGTCACCCTTGGTCTTCGGGGCGATCGCGAACGCGAGCAGCGGCTCGGGCATCTCGGCGGCCGGGACCATCACCGGGTCGTCCTTCGTCGAGAAGGTGTCTCCCGTCGTCGTGTGCGACAGCTTCGCGACGGCCGCGATGTCGCCGGCCGGGACCTCCGAAAGGGTCTCGTGCTCCTTGCCGCGCAAGGTGAACACCTGGCCGATGCGTTCCTCGGTCCCCTTCGTCGCGTTGTACACGGACGCGTCGGGCCGCATCTTGCCGGAGAAGACCCGGAACATCGTGATGTGCCCGACGTAGGGATCGGACACCGTCTTGAACACGTAGGCGGTGAGCGGCTCGGCCGGATCGCAGGCGCGCTGCTCCTCCTCGCCGGATCTCGTCACGACCGTGACCGGGCCGCGGTCGACGGGGGAGGGGAACTCGTCGGCGATGAATTGGAGCACGCGGTCGACGCCGATCGGCTTGGCGGCGGCCGCGCAGAGCACCGGCGCGATCCGCGCCGTCGCGAACCCGTCCTTCACGCCGTGCAGGACCTCGTCCTCGGAGAGCTCGCCCTCCTCGAGGTACTTCTCGATCAGGGTGTCGTCGGACTCGGCGACCGCCTCCATGAGCTTCTCGCGGAACGGGTCGGCTTTGCCCGAGATGTCGTCGGGCCACTCGCCCTGTTCGGCCGCCGGACCCGGGCCGTACCGGTACGCCTTGCGCCCGAGCAGGTCGGCGACGCCCTCGAAGTCGTGCTCCTCGCCGAGCGGGAGCTCGAGCGGTGCGACCTGCGTGCCGAACGACGCCACGAGCTGCTCGAGGGTGCGCTCGAACGACGCCCGTTCGCGGTCGAGCTTGTTGATGAGGATCGCGCGCGGCAGGCCGGCCTCGACCGCGAGTTCCCATGCCACCTCGGTCTGCACCTCGACCCCGTCCACCGCCGAGACCACGAGCAGGACCGCGTCCACCGCCTTGATCGCCGAACGCACGTCGCCGACGAAGTCGGCGTAGCCGGGCGCGTCGAGGACGTTGATCTTCACGCCGTTCCACTCGATCGGGGCCATCGCGAGCGACACGCTGATGCCCTTCTTGACCTCCTCGGGCTCGAAGTCGCTCACCGTGTTGCCGTCCTCGACTTGCCCCATCCGCGTGGTCGCGCCGGTCGTGAAGAGCATGGCCTCGACCAACGTCGACTTGCCCGAACCGCCGTGGCCGACCAGCAGGACGTTGCGGATGTCGTTCGCGTCGTAGGTCTTCAACAGGGCTCTCCGATCGCAGGCCGGGGAACGGAGAGGGATTCTAGCGCGAGGCTCGCGGCGGCCTCCTGCCGGCTCGAGGCCCGGTGATAGGCTCGCGCGGGTGGTGCAGGTGAGCGCGCGCGAGCGCGCCGGCGAGCGCGCCGTGGTCCCGATCCTGTGTGTGGCGGCCGCGGCGGCGACCGGCGTTTCGACGTGGCTGTTGCTGATCCGCGAGCCCGAACCGGCGGGCTGGGCTGCGCTCGCAGCAGGGGTCGCCCTCGTCGCGGGCGGCATCCTGCTCCGGCCGACGGACCGGCTCGGCCGGGTGATCTTGTCCTTCGGCGACCGGCTGTTCGACGGGGCCGTGCTCGGGTCGATCGCGTGGGTGACCCGCTCGACCGACCCCGTCGTGGCGGCAGGTGCGCTCGTCGCGCTCGCGGCCGGGTTCCTGGCCACCTACATCCGAGCCCGCGGTGGGTCGCTGGGGTACGGGATCGAGGAGGGCATCGTGACGCCGGCGCTTCGTTACGGGCTCATCTCGGCCGGGCTGATCGGCGGCCTCAGCGGGTGGACGGTGTGGACGGTCGCCGTCCTCATGCTCCTCGCGTGCGGCGTTCGGGCGAGTCAGGTGGCGAAGGAGGAGCGTCAGTGATGGTCGTCCTCGAGGTCGTTCGAAGGTGAGTCGCGACGACGAAACGCTGAAGGAGACCGCCGTCTACTGGGGCTATCGGAGCTTCGAGCGGCTGGCGATCGCCCTCCCCGAACGCGGCGGGCGGCGGTTGTTCGAGGCGCTGGGGCGCGCGTCGTTCCGCTGGATGCCGAACCTGCGTCGAACCGTCGCCGCCAACCAAGCGCGCGTGCTCGGAGCCGATCCGTCGGACGAGCGGGTCGCGCTCGCGACGCGCGAGGCGTTCGAGCTGTACGCGCGCTACTGGTTCGACACGTTCCGGCTGTGGACGATGCCGGACGACGAGTTCAACGCGCGGTGCCGGGTGCACGGCCTCGAGCATGTCGACCGCGCGCTCGAGGCCGGACGCGGATGCATCGCGGTCCTGCCGCACACCGGCAACTGGGACGCGGGCGGACACTGGTTCGGCGTGAACGGGTACCGGATCGCCGCCGTCGCGGAGGAGCTGCGGCCCCGGCGGCTCTACGACCTGTTCGTCCACAACCGCGAGGACCACGGCATGCGGATCGTCGGTCTCAGCAAGGACGGTCATGTCGGTCAGCAGCTGAAGCAGCTGCTGTCGGAGAACTGGATGGTCGCGCTCGTGGCGGACCGGGATCTCACCGGTCGCGGGATCGAGGTCGAGATGTTCGGCGGCGTCCGCAGGGTTCCGGCGGGCCCGGCGTTGCTCTCGCTCACCTCGGGGGCGCCGATCCTGACGTGCCCCACCTACACCTCGGAGGACGGCTGGGACGTGTGGTTCGGCGAGCCGCTCGAGATCGAGCGGACGGGCGTGGTCAAGGAGGACGTCACGGCGCTCACGCGCCTGATGGCCGACCGGTTCGAGAGCCAGATCGCGGCCAGGCCCACCGACTGGCACATGTTCCAGCCCGCCTGGGACGAAGCGGTGCGCCAGGCTCCGGAGCCGGCGGCCGCGAACCCGGCGTGAGGGTCCTCCTCGCGTGTCCGTACGACTGGAACGCGCCCGGCGGCGTGCAGGTGCACGTTCGGCAGCTGGCGTCGGAGCTGCGGGGACGGGGACATCACGTGCTGATCGTGGCGCCCGGGGCCGCCCTCGGGCCGGCGAGCGCCGATGCGCTACCGGTGCGGCTCGTCGGTCGGTCGCTGCGCGTCCCGTACAACGGGACGGTGGCGCCGATCGCGTTCTCGCCCGGATCGTGGAGACGCGTCCGCTCCGCGATGCACGCGTTCGGCCCCGACATCGTGCACGTGCACGAACCGTTCACGCCGAGCACGTCGATGCTGACCGCGCTCGCGGCGAGCGCGCCGGTCGTGGCGACGTTCCACGCGTACCTGGACCGCTCGCGATTGATGGAGCTCGCGGGCCCGGTGCTGCGGCAGGTCCACCGGCGGATCGATGCCGGGATCGCCGTGTCCGAGGCGGCGGCCGCGTTCGTTCGCCGGGTGATCCGTGGACCGGTCGAGATCGTGCCCAACGGCGTGGACGTCACGGCGTTCGCCCGGGAGCGCAGACCGGCGGAAGGGCTGCCCGAGGACCGGAAGATCCTGTGGGTGAACCGGCTGGATCCACAGAAGGGGTTCGGGGTCATGATCGCGGCGTTCGAGCGACTGGCGGCCGAGCTCGAGGACGTCTCGCTCGTGGTCGCAGGTGACGGACGCGACCGGACGGAGTTCGACATGCTGTCCCCTGCCGTTCGCCGCCGCGTCGTGCGTCTGGGCACGGTGCCCCACGACGCCCTGCCCCGCTACCACGCCGCATGCGACGTCTACGTCTCGTCCGCGCTGGGTCAGGAGAGCTTCGGGATCGTGCTCGTCGAGGCGATGGCGGCCGGCCTGCCGATCGTCGCCTCCGACATCCCCGGCTACCGAGAGGTCGTCCGCGACAGGGTCGAGGGCCTGCTCGTGCATCCGAACGACCCCCCGGCACTCGCCGGCGCCGTCTCGAGGGTGCTCACGGACCCCGACCTCGCGACCGCACTCGCCGACGCGGGGCGTGCCCGCGCCGAGTCCTTCTCATGGGACGTGGTCGTGCCGCAGGTCGAGGCCGTGTACGACCGGGCGCTCCAGGACGCGCGCTAGGATTCGGCCCGTGCTCTGGCTCTGGATCGTGCTCGGGATCCTCGGCGTGCTCCTCGTCGTGGCGATCCTCATCTACAACCGGCTCGTCGCGCTCCGCAACCGCGTCGACAACGGGTGGTCCCAGATCGATGTGCAGCTGCGTCGTCGCTACGACCTCATCCCGAACCTCGTCAGCACCGTGCAGGGCTACGCGACCCATGAGCGAGAGCTCTTCGAGAAGGTCACGGAGGCCCGCGCGCGCGCGATCGACGCCACGGCGGTGCCCGATCAGGCGAACGCCGAGAACGCCATCACGCAAGGCGTTCGGCAGCTGCTCGCGGTCGCCGAGGCGTACCCGGACCTAAAGGCGAACGAGAACTTCCTTGCGCTGCAGGAGGAGCTGACGGGGACCGAGTCGAAGATCGCGTACGCGCGCCAGTTCTACAACGACCAGGTCATGCGGCTGAACACGCTGATCGGCTCGTTCCCCTCGAGCGTGGTCGCCGGCGCCTTCCGGTTCGCTCCGCGCGAGTTCTTCGACATCGAGGAGCCGGTGCGAGGGCCGACGACGGTCGAGTTCCCGTAGGGGAGTCCGTGTACGAACAGATCGCCGCCAACAAACGGAAGACGGTCGTGCTCGTCTTCGGGGCGATCGTGCTGCTCGGGGCCGTCGGCTACGTGCTCGGGCTGCTGTACGCGACCGGCCCGGTCGGTGCCGTCGGCGCGGTCGCGCTCGCTTCCGTGATGTCGATCGGCTCGTACTTCGCGGGGGACAAGCTCGTGCTCGCTTCGACCCGGGCGCGCCTCGTCACGTCGGAGGAGCAGCCGCGCCTGCACAACATCGTCGAGGGGCTCTCGATCGCGGCGGGAATCCCGAAGCCGAGGGTCTACATCGTCCCGGAGCAGGCGCTGAACGCGTTCGCGACCGGCCGCAACCCCGAGCATGCGTCGATCGCGGTCACGGAGGGACTGCTCGGCGCCCTGAACCGGGTCGAGCTCGAAGGCGTGATCGGGCATGAGCTCGCACACGTCGTCGACCGCGACATCCTGGTCGGGACGATCGTCGCCACGCTCGTCGGGGCGATCGTGCTCATCAGCGAGTTCTTCATGCGGTCGTGGTGGTGGGGTGGTGTCCGAGGACGCCGAGGCGGCGACCGGAGCGGCGGCGGCGGCGAGGCCATCATCTTCGCGATCGGCCTCGTGCTGCTGGTCCTGGCGCCGATCATCGGGCAGATCATCCGGCTCGCGGTTTCCCGGCAGCGCGAGTTCCTCGCCGACGCGCAGGGAGCGATGCTCACGCGGTACCCACCCGGCCTGGTGTCGGCGCTGCGCAAGATCGCGGCCGGCGCGAGCATCCCGATGCACTCGGCGAACAACGCGACGGCCCACCTGTGGCTCAACCAGCCGTCCCGCGTGCAGGGAGAGGGGACGGGGCCGCTCGAGCGTCTGTTCAGCACGCACCCGCCGATCGAGGAGCGGATCCGGCGCTTGGAGGAGATGTGACGATCCGGCGAAGATGCGCCGGGTCGTTGAGCGGGCGGCGAATCATGGGTAGCATCGCCGGGCTCACGAGTCCGGCCGAGCGCCGGACCTGACGGATCGCCCACCAAGGGAACGCAAGAGGGAACGCAGGACCCGAGATACAGCAGGAGAACGCCCCCCATGCCCGCATCGCACCGTGCCGACGGCCGTTCGCTCTCGCGCCGAGGCAAGATCGTCGCCGCCTCGGCGAGCGTGGCGGTCGTCCTCGGCGGCGTGCTGGGCTACTTCGCCGTCTTCCCCGATCAGGCGCCGGCGTTCGTCCAGAAGACGCTCGTCAGTGTCGGGCTGGCTGACCAGAGCGAGGTCGAGCCCGAGGCCACATGCCCGCTCACCGGCGAGGAGGTCGCGGGCGGACGGGTCCCGAGCCGGCCGGCGCTCGCGATCAAGGTCGAGAACCATCCGGAGGCGCGTCCGCAGGCGGCGCTGAACGACGCCGACATCGTGGTCGAGGAGCCCGTCGAGGGTGGGTACACGCGGTTCATCGCGATCTTCCACTGCGGCGGCGCGGCCCGCGTGGGTCCGGTCCGGAGCGGCCGCACCACCGACCCCGACTTCCTTCGCCAACTCGGCCCTGCGGTCTTCGGCTACGCGGGCGGGGTGAGCGTGGTGAAGCGGGAGGTCCCCGCCGTCGGCCTCGTCGACGTGAACTACCTCATCGCGGTCGACGCCTACACCCGCGACCCCGCACGCGCGGCGCCACACGACCTCTACACGACCACGGCCGCGCTCTGGAAGGCGTCCCGCTCCCGCGAGGGCGCTCCGGACGGCCTGTTCTCGTACTCGACCGAGTGGGAGGGCAAGGCGAGGAGGGTTCGAGGGGTGCACCTGCCGTACTCGTCGGTCTCGGACGTGGTGTGGACCTGGAAGCGCGGGCAGGGCGTCTGGGTGCGCTCCCATGGGGACGTCGCACACGTCCTGGAGGGGGGCGAGCAGGTCTCGGCGGACAACGTGGTGATCCAGGTCGTGACGGTCACCGATGGCTCCATCGTAGATCCGGCCGGCAACGCCTCACCCGAGGTCGAGCTCACGGGGAAGGGCAGGGCCTACGTGCTCCGCGACGGGAGGCTCATCGTCGGACGCTGGGAGCGGGCCTCGCTCGACGACGTCACGAGGTTCGTGACCAAGGACGGCACCGAGATCGAGCTCGCTCCCGGCCGGACATGGGTGCAACTGCTCCCGAGCTGGATCGCGGTCGAAGAGCTCCGGCGGTGAGCCTCAGTCCGCCAGGCTGCAGTCGCGAGGCTCGAGCAGCAGCCGGTCCGCAGGCTCCCCTTCGAAGTCGAACAGGTTGAGCATGTCGCTCGCGCGCCCGTCCCGTCGGGTGAGCGAGGGCAGGCCCCAGATCGTCTCGATCATCTTCAGCACGCTCGAGAACTCCAGCGTGTCGCTCGCGATGGATCCCTGCCGAGCCCACGGTGAGATCAGCAGCATCGGCACGCGCGGCCCGAACCCGAACAGGTCGACGTGTGGCGGCGGGACGTGATCGTAGAAGCCGCCGAAGTCGTCCCACGTGATCACGACCGCCGTGCGCCGCCACTCCGGACTGCGCATGATCGCGTTCAGGATCTCGATGGTCCAGTTCTCGCCCGCGCACATCGAGGCTGCGGCGGGATGTTCGGAGACCTCGACGTCGGGGATCAGCCACGAGACGGCCGGCAGGTCGCCGTTCGCGAGGTCGGTGAGGAAGTCGTCGTCGCTCACGACCTTGTTCACCATCGGACCGAACACGACGTGCTCGACGAGCGACAGCGTGTTGATGTAGTCGTTGTCGCCGAGGTAGTAGCGCCAGGACACCCCCGCGTCCTCGAGCAGATCGGGAAGGATCTGGATATCGGTGCAGGCCTGTCGCAGGAACCAGTACCGAGCCTTCAGCGCCCCGACGAGCGCCTGCTCCTCCAGCTCGAACGCGTCCGACCGCTCGATCGCGTCGAGCCTTCGGAAGGACCACATGCGTTCGGAGGGGTCGAGGCAGTACTCGCGCGGGATCCCGTTCGTGCCGAACTGACCCGGTGGCGTCAGGCGTTCGTGATCGGTGAACCCGTCCGTCGTCGCGCCGACCGTGAACAGATGCTCGATGCCCGTCGGGCCGTACGTCGACGAGAAGAACCGATCTGCCAGAACGTAGTTCTCCGCGTACGCCCAGTACGCGGGGATCTGGTCGGGTCGGAACTGCACGTAGGACTCGAGGTGTTCGCCGCCGTCGAGTTCGCTGAAGCAGTTCATCCGTCCGCCGTTGATCGCGGTGAGGCCCCCCTCGAACGAGTGGTTCGGCCCGGGTGTGTCGTCCGAGGCTCGCACGAGCGGGATCTCACGACCGTCGCACGTGAGGCCGGTTCGCGCCCCGTCCGCCCCGGGGAACCTGCCGTACATGTGGTCGAACGTCCGGTTCTCCTTGATCAGGTACACGACGTGCTCGATCCGTCTGCCGGCGAGCTCGATCAACCGTTCGTGCGCATCGAACGCGGGACCGGGTGTCGAGGTGACCGGCGGGGGGGTGGTCGGGGGTGGCGTGGATCCCCGGGCCGGCGCCGACTGCTGGCACGCCGTCGCCACGAGCGAAGCGATCGCGACCGTCGTGATGCAGCCGCGGGCGAGGTCGGGCACTCGGGTTCAGTCGTCGGCCGCGGCGACGCTGCGGACGGCCCGCACGATCCCGTCGTACCCGGTGCACCGGCACAGGTTCCCGGAGAGCGCGATGCGCACGTCCTCCTCAGACGGGTCGCCGTTCACCTGCAGCAACGCGGTCGCCGAGATCAACATCCCGGGGGTGCAGAAGCCGCACTGCACGCCGCCATGCTCGAGGAACGCTCGCTGGAGCGGGGCGAGCCCATCGCCGTCGGCGAGGCCCTCGACGGTGGTGACCTCGCGCCCCTCCGCCTGCAGCGCGAGGTAGCTGCATGCGTTGACCGGTCTGCCGTCGAGCAGCATCATGCACGCTCCGCATTCGGAATCGTCGCAACCCTCCTTCGAACCCGTCAGGCCGATGACGTCCCGGACGGCGTTCAGCAGGCTCGTGTGCGGATCGAGCTCCGCCTCGTAGGCGGTCCCGTTCACCGAAAGCGTGGTCCTCATAGGCTGGTTCCCACGGTGGAGGCGCTGGCTGGGACGGGCACGTGGTCGCCCCGGGCGCGTGCGAGGGCGGCGACGATCGCGCGCCGCGTGATGACCTCGGCCATGGCCAGGCGGTACTCGGCCGACCCCCGAACGTCGCCGATCGGCGTTGACCCCTCGGCGGCGGCGCGGGCGGCGGCCGCGATCGCCTCGGCGCCGCCGTCGGTGCCGGTGAGCGCGGTTTCCGCTTCCGGAACCCGGCGGATCGTGGGGGCGAGTGCGGTGATCGCCACCCGTGCGTCGGCGATCGTGCGGCCGTCGAGCGTCACGACCGCCGTCGAGCCGACCACGGCGATCTCCATCTGTCGCCGGTATTCGAGCCGGACGTAGGAGGAGCCGGTGACCGGACGCGGCTCGGGGACCTCGACCGCGACCAGCAGCTCGCCGGGGTCCGCGATCGTCCCCCCGGGACCGGTCCAGAGCTCGCCGAGCGGCACCTCGCGCGTTCCGCTCCCGGAGCGGAGTTGTGCCGACGCGTCGAAGCAGAGCAACGGTCCGCCGGTGTCCATCGCGGGCGATGCGTTCATGACGTTGCCGCCGATCGTGCCGTGGGCGCGCGTCGCGTGCGATCCGATGATCGCCGAAGCGTCGGCGAGCGCGGTGAACCGTTCACGGATCGGCGCGCTCGCCAGGATCTGCTCGTGCGTCACGAGCGCCCCGAGCCGCAGACCACCGTCCGCGTGGGAGATCCCCGCCAAGGCGTCGACCCGGTCGATCGCCACGATCGCGTCCGGCAGCGGTGCCTTGCCCTGTCGCGCGCCGACCACGAGGTCGGTCCCGCCGGCCACCGGTCTCGCCCCGGCCCCGAGCGCCGAGAGCACGTCCTCCACCGTTGTCGCCGACGTGAACGAGCGCGTCACGCGTCCGATCCCTGCGAGACCGCCCAGACACGTTCGGGGGTCATCGGCAGCCTGCGGACCTGCCGGCCGAGCACCTTCGCGATCGCGTTGGCGACAGCGCCCGCGGTCGGCACCTGCGGTGGTTCACCGACCCCCTTCGAGCCGCGCGGGCCGGCTCCCTCGGTCGGGATCTGGATCCAATCGACCTCGATCTGCGGACCGTCGGAGCACGTCACGAGCTTGTAGTCGAGGAGATGCGGGTTCATCTGCCGGCCGGCGTCGTCCAGCTGGGTGCCCTCGGAGAGCGCGAGGCCGACGCCCATGACGACACCGCCGAACACCTGGCCATCCGCGCCGCTCCGATTGAGGATCACGCCCGAATCATGTGCGGCGGCCACCCGCAGCACCCGTGCGACGCCGGTCTCTCGGTCGACCTTCACGTGGGCGGCCTGCGTGATCAGCTGCGGGGCGAGGAACGTCTCGTTCCCGACCCGCCCGACGCATCCCCCGGTCTCGCCGACCGGCGCCTCGGGGACCTCGCCCGAGCCCTTCCCGTGGATCGTGGCCGCCCCGGCCAGGTTCGCGATCGAGACGGAACGCTCCGGCGATCCCGTGACCCGGACGTTGCCGTCGGCGAGCTCCAGGTCGTCGCGGTCCGCCTCGAGCTCGGCGGCCGCGGCGTCCAGCAGCTGTTCGCGCGCGTCGGCCGCCGCCGCGAGGATCGCGCGCCCGGAGTTGAACGTCGTCTGCGAGCCGCACGAACCCATGTCCGAGTTCGCGGCCGCGGTGTCCTGGTACAGGAGCGTGAAGTCCTCGGGCCGCATGCCGAGCTCCTCGGCGACGAAGACGGGCATCGCCATCACGGCCCCGCTCCCGTTCTCCTGGGCGCCGGTCACGATCGTGCCGCTCCCGTCGCCGTTCAGGTGGATGTACGCGCCCGAGGGGGCAGCCGAGGAGGGCCACCACCCCACGGCGACGCCGATCGCCTCGTCATCCGGGAGCTCCCGGTCGTAGCCGATCATCTCCACCGCTCGTTCGAGCGTCTGCTTCATCCCGATCCGGTCGAAGACCTGACGCGTCGGCCCTTCCGCCCCCTCCTCGATGAGCGTGCGCCGACGGAGCTCCACGGGATCCAGGTCCAGAGCTCGGGCCACCTCGTCCATGTGCTGCTCGAGGGCCCAGCACACCTGCGGGGCCGTCGGCGCCCGGACCGAGCCCGAGGGTTGCTGGTTCGTGTAGTTGAGGAAGGCCTCCACGAAGACGTTGTCGATCACGTACGGGCCGCAGGCATGCATCGCGGCCATCTGCCCGAGGAAGCCCCCCTCGCCGCAGTACGCGCCCTTGTCGAGGATGAGCCGTGCCGTTCGCGCCGCCAGACGGCCGTCGTGGGTCGCGCCGGTCTCGAACTCCATCACGATGCCCTCGCGGCGCTGGGCGATCGCCCGGAACTCCTCCTCGCGCGAGAAGACGAGCTTCACCGGACGCCGGGCGGCGCGCGCGAGCGCGGCGACCTGTGCCTCGAAGTGCAGGTCGCACTTCGCGCCGAAGCCGCCCCCGAGCAGTGGGACCACGACCCGGATGTTCGCCTCGGGGACCTCCAGGGTCTCCGCGACACCGGAACGTGCGGCGTACGGCACCTGCGTCGAGGACCAGATCGTGACCTCGTCGCCCCGCCACTCGGCCACGACGGCCCTGGGTTCGATCGGCACGCCTTGCGACGCGTCGGACTCGTACCGACCAGAGACGACCACGTCGGCCCGGGCCATCGCGGCGTCCGCGTCTCCCTTGACGATGGTGTGGTACCCGATCGTGTTGCCGCCCGACCGCATCTCGTCGTCCCGCGAGTACGACGCCCAATCGGGGTGGACGAGCACGGCCCCCGGCTCCATCGCGGCCACGAAGTCCGTCACGACGGGCAGCGGTTCGTAGTCGACCTCGATCAGGCGCGCGGCCTCGGCCGCGGCCTCCTCGGTGAGCGCGGCCACGCCGGCCACGATCTCGCCCTCGAACCGGACGACGTCCTTCGCGAACAGCGTGCGGTCCTGCACCAGGCCCCCGAACCGGATGTCCGGCAGGTCTGCCTGCGTGATCACCGCCACGACGCCGGGCACCGAGCGGGCCTTCGTCGTGTCGATGCCTCGGATCCGGGCGTGCGGGTGGTCCGCGTAGCGGAACTTGGCGTGCGCCATCCCCGTGAACGTGAGGTCGGCCGTGTACCAGCCGGCGCCGGTCACCTTCTCCTTGCCGTCCGGCCGGATGAACGTGGGACCTGGGACCTCGGCGACGCTCACGCTTCCTCCACGCGACGGGTTGCCTATCCTAGGCGAGAGCCGGGCCTCGAACGAACCGAGCTGTCAGGCCGTCGGTGAGATGGTTTCTCATCGATGCAGTCTTGTGCGGAAGCAGCGACCTCCACTAGGCTCGCCGCCGTGACGCGACGGATCGTGCTGACGATCGCCCTCCTGACCTCGGTCGTTCTCGCGACCGCGGCGGCCGAGGCGGTTGGCATGCGTGGGTCGGGGCGGATCGGCGGGGCGGTCGACCTCGGCGGCTCGTCCTTCCAACCCGACGGGTGGATCAAGCTCTGCGGGCAGAGCCTGGGTTGCGTCATCGACCCGCTTCCGCACCCCACGCGCGGCAGGGACATCTACAACACGAACGGTCGCAACCAGACCGAGGTCGACGACATCAACGAGGGTGAGGGCATCCGGTACTGGATCACGATCCAGAACGACGGGACGGCCACCGACACGTTCCGCGTCCAAGGGTGCCGAGGGAACCGGACCTACGAGATCAACAAGGTGCTGCGCGGCAAGCACAAGCGCCAGGACCCCTCGGCCGAGGACCTCACGAGTCGGTACATGCGAGGCACGCTCACCTTCGAGCTCGATCCAGGGCAGAAGGTCGTCTTCACGGTCAACATCATCACGCACTTCGACAAGAACGTGACCTACCGGTGCATCACCTCGTTCCAGTCGGCGAACGGGTCGGCGAGGGACGTGGTGGTCGCGGAGATGACGACCTTCTAGGCCTCCTCCGCCCGCCGGCACGTCGAGGGGAGCCGGCCATCCTCCGGCGGTACACTCAGGTTCGCGGGTCCGACACGCACGGACCCAGCACGAGGAGGTTCCCGTGGAGCGCGAGACGGGCACGTTCCGGGTGAAGTCCGGGCTGGCCGAGATGCTGAAGGGCGGCGTCATCATGGACGTGACGACCGCCGACCAGGCCAAGATCGCCGAGGACGCGGGCGCATGCGCCGTCATGGCGCTCGAGCGCGTCCCCGCGGACATCCGCGCCGAGGGCGGGGTCGCGCGCATGGCGGACGCCACCAAGGTCGAGGAGATCATGAACGCCGTCTCGATCCCGGTGATGGCGAAGGCCAGGATCGGCCACTTCGTCGAGGCGCAGATCCTCCAGGCGCTCGGGGTCGACTACGTAGACGAGTCCGAGGTGCTCACGCCCGCCGACGAGGAGCACCACATCGACAAATGGGCGTTCACGGTCCCGTTCGTCTGCGGCGCGAGGAACCTCGGGGAGGCGCTCCGGCGGATCGCCGAGGGCGCGGCGATGATCCGGACGAAGGGCGAGGCGGGCACCGGCAACGTGGTCGAGGCCGTCCGGCATCAGCGGACGATCCTGCGCGAGACCTCGTGGCTGCAGGGCCTTCGGCCCGAGCAGTACGTGAGCGCGGCCAAGGACCTGCAGGCCCCGGTCGACCTCGTCCGGACGGTCGCCGAGCAGGGCCGGCTTCCCGTCGTGAACTTCGCCGCGGGCGGGCTCGCGACCCCGGCGGACGCGGCGCTGATGATGCAGCTCGGCGTGGACGGCGTGTTCGTCGGCTCGGGCATCTTCAAGTCCGAGGACCCGGCGCCACGCGCCCGCGCGATCGTCGAGGCGACGACGCACTTCCAGGACCCCGACGCGCTCGCGAAGGTCTCGCGCGGCCTGGGCGAGCCGATGCACGGGCTCGACATCAAGGAGCTCGGCGAGGAGGGTCTGCTCCAGACCCGCGGCTGGTGAGCGCCGCGGAGCCGCCGCCGCGGATCGCCCGGCGCCGCGGTCTCCTTCACCGGCAAACGCGCCTACGTACTGTCGCGCTCTACTACTACCTCGTCGCGATCGTCGCCGTCGGCTTCGTGATCGGAGGAACGATCGCATCGGTGATGGCGCTCCGGGTGCTCGCGTGGCCCGACCCCGGAAGCGTGACCCGGGCGTCGACGCGGTTCCTGCTCCACGGCCTCGCGTTCGCGCTGCCGGGCGCGGTCTCGGCCTGGTGGCATCTCGGCCAGGCGAAACGGCGGGAAGGCATCGTGGCACCCGGCGCGTCCTGGGGGCGCTCGCTGTACGTCCATGGTGTGGCGTTCATCGCCTACATCGTTGCGCTCGGCGGGGTGGCGGTGACGTTGTTCCTGCTGATCGACGTCGTTCTCCCACCCCCGTGTCCGTCGATCGCGTCCTTCGCATGCAACGACTCGGAGGTTGCCGTCCGCGCCGTGGCGAACGGCGTCATCGTCGTGCTCGTCGCCGGCACGGTCTGGTGGTGGCACCTGCGCGAGGGATCTCGGACCGTGTCGTCGTAGACGCCGGGCGAGCCTCCGTATCATGGGGCGTCATGAAGGCCGGGGTGCTCGCGCTGCAGGGTGATTTCCGGGAGCACGCTCGAGTGTTCGCCGAGCTCGGCGCCTCACCGATCGAGGTCCGGACGCCCGAGGATCTCTCGAGCGTGGACTGCCTGGCCATCCCCGGTGGCGAGTCGACGACGATCTCGAAGCTCGCCCGGAGTGCGGGGCTGGTGGAGCCGGTCATCGAGCGGGCGAACGCCGGGATGCCGATCCTCGGGACCTGCGCCGGGATGATCGTGATGGCCGAGCGGGTGACCGGACTCGAGCCGTTGTTCCCGCTCGTCGACGTGACCGTGGAACGGAACGCCTACGGGCGGCAGGTCGACTCGTTCGAGGCCGATCTCGACGTCGAAGGAGTCGATCACCCCGTCCGCGGGGTGTTCATCCGCGCGCCGATCGTGCGCGACATCGGGCCGGACGTCCGTGTGCTCGCCCGCCTCGAGGACGCGCCGGTCGTCCTCGAGCAGGAGAACCTGGTGGTCGCGTCCTTCCACCCCGAGCTCGTGGGGGAGACGAGGCTGCACGCATACCTCCTCGGGAAGGTGTGAGGTGTCCGGTCACTCGAAGTGGTCGACGATCAAACGGAAGAAGGGTGCGGCGGACGCGCGGCGGAGCAACCTGTTCGCCAAGCTCCTGCGGGCGGTCGAGGTCGCCGCCCGCGAGGGGGGCGGGAGCGTCGAGGGCAACATGACCCTCGCCTCCGCGGTCGACAAGGCGCGAGAGGCGTCCGTCCCGAACGACAACATCGAACGGGCGATCAAGCGGGGGACGGGCGAGCTCGAGGGTGGCGCGCGGTACGAGGAGGTCACGTACGAGGGGTACGGCCCCGGCGGCGTCGCGATGTTCGTCGAGACGCTCACCGACAACCGCAACCGGACCACGCAGGACGTCCGCCACGCGTTCACGCGCAGCGGAGGCAACCTCGGCGAGAACGGGAGCACGGCGTGGATGTTCGCGCGCAAGGGATCGATCCAGATCGAGAAGGACCGGGCGCCCGACGAGGAGCAGCTGCTCGAGATCGCGCTCGAGGCCGGCGCCGAGGACCTGAACGACGCCGAGAGCACGTGGGAGATCACGACGGACCCGGCGGCGTTCGGCGCCGTCCGTGGAGCGGTCGAGGCCGCCGGCATCCCGATGCTGTCCGCCGAGCTCACGATGCTGCCGCAGAGCACGGTCCCGGTCGAGGGCGGTCAGGCCAAGCAGGTGCTCGCGCTGCTCGAGGCGCTCGAGGACCTCGACGACGTCCTGAACGTCTACGCGAACTTCGACATCCCCGAGGCCGTGATGGCCGAGCTCGGCTGAGCGCCTCTCAGCCGAAGAGCAGGACGGCGAGCACCATCGTCACGACGGACAGGACGATGCTCGCGATCAACGCCGATGCCGACTCGGACTCGTACGCGCCGTAGCGGACCGCGAACATCGGGCCGACCACCGACGCCGGCATCGCCGTCAGGATCACCGCCTCGCTCCGACCGACCCCGGTGATGCCGAACAGTATCGCGAGGCCGAGCATCACGAGTGGTTGCACGACGTTCTTGATGACCGCGAGCGCGATCGGCTCGACGCCCATCCTGGGACGGAACCGCGCGATGATCAGCCCCGACGCGAAGAGCGCGACCGCCGAGGTTGCCTGGCCGATGAGGTCGAGGCTCGCGTCGAACGGCTCCGGGGGCACGAATCCCACCGCGACGACGGCGAGCGCGAGGAAGGGCGACCACACCATCGACCTCGAGCCCGTGCGCACGAGCACGTCGCGGAGCAATGGGCCGAATCCGCGCGCGTCGTCGGCGGGACGTGTGGCCCACTCGAGGATCACGATGGTCACCGGCAAGATCACGGCGCTGGTCGAGATCGCGTAGAGGGAGATCGCGAGCGAACTCGTCGATCGGCGGAAGAGGTCGTCGAGGATCGGCGTGCCCATGAACGCGGCGGTCGGGATCGCGATCAGCAGAGCGATGATCGCGCTCGACGCGAGGTCCCGCTTCAGCACGACCCGACCGATCACGAGGCCGACACCGACGAAGAGCAGCTGGACGGCCGTGACCCCGAGGAAGAGTGCCGCGTCGCCGAGCAGCACCGAACGAGAGGTCGTGACGACGCCGACGAAGACCATCGCCGGCAGGGCGAACCCCAACACGAACTCGTTGAAGCCGTCGACCTGGTCGTCGTCGAAGATCTTCCTCGCCCCGGCGAAGTACCCGAGACCGATCACCGCGAACACCGGGATCAGCACCGAGACGATGTCGACGACGCGCATGCGTCACGCTATCGCGTCCCGTGGACGGCGCGCGGATCCATGCCGTAGCGAGGGCCCTTCCTTGACGCCTGCCTGCTTCGGTCCCGTGCAGCCTTCTCGTCCCGAGCCCGGACTCAACCTTGGGTGCCGCCCGCGCGAGTCACCCCCTGCGACACGAGCGAGAAGGGGCGAGGCCATGGCACGACGGTGGGGAGTTGCGCCGGTTGCGTTCTCGGCGATGCTGGTCCTCGGCGGCTGTGGCGGCGATGGGACGGACCCGGTCGGCTCGAGCGGACCGGGTCCGAACGACTCCACCACGGGAGCCGTTCCGGAGCTCGACGGCCGGATCGTGTTCATGCGCGGCGATGCGTCGCACGAGGCCGGCGTCGCGTACACGGTGGACCCGGACGGAAGCGACGAGCGACGGCTGGTCTCCGAGTTCCCGAACTCGGAGTTCCCGAGCTGGTCGCCGGACGGCACCGAGATCCACGTCTTCTGCTGTGAGGATGGCATGGTCGCGCACTTCGTCGATCCGGACACCGGTGAGCTCTTGCGCGCGCTGCCGCCGCCCGATCCCGCCGTTGAGCTCTATTGCGGCGGGGCATGGTCCCCGGACGGCAAGCGGATCGCCTGCGAGGGCTACGGCGTGAAGGCCCCGAGCCTTAACGGGATCTACTCGGTCCGCGCGTCCGACGGAGGCGGTCTGCAACGCATCACGTCCAACGCAGATGGTTGGGACACACCGGGGGACTACTCACCCGAGGGCGAGCGTCTCGTCTTCTCGCGCTGGGTCGACGACGAGCCCGTCGGGTTCTTCGTGTCCGAGCTCGACGGTTCCGGGCTCGTGCAGATCTCGCCTCTGGACCTCGTGGTCGACGATGCCGGATCCGCGGGGAGCTGGTCGCCGGACGGGGATCAGATCCTGTTCGTGATGCGCGAGACGCACGAGCATCACAAGGCGATCTGGGTGGTGAACTCCGACGGCAGCTCGCCGCGTCCCCTACGGATCGATGCGGCGTGTGGCGGCCCACTTCCCGCGCGCGACGGACCGAGGCCGGCATGCTCCGAGGAGCGCCGTGCCGAACGAGCGAGATCCGCGGCGGGCTTCCGCGCGCGGGTCCCGTTCCGAGGTGTCTCCGTCTCCGAACCCGAGTGATTGACCGCGGGCCGAGCATGCAACAGACTGAACAGGTGTTCGAGTCGTGTGTGCTCGGCGTGGACCCCGGCCTGTCCGCGCTCGGCCTGGCCGTGGTGGGGAGACGAGGGCGAACGTCGGAGCTCCTGTATCTGGGGACGGCGCGAACGCCGTCCGGGTTGCCCGAGGCGGCGCGGCTTCGGCTCCTGCACGACGCGATCGCGGCCATCATCGCCGAGCACCGGCCGGACTCCGTCGCGATCGAGCGGCTCGCGTGGAACAAGAATCAGGTCAGCGCGATGGGCGTCGCTCGAGCGACCGGCGTCGTGCTCCTCGCCGCCGCCCAGGCGGGTCTTGCCGTCGAGGAGTACGGGTCGCTCGAGGTGAAGATGGCGGTCACCGGCCAGGGGAACGCCGACAAGGCGCAGGTGCGAGACGCGCTCGAGCGGTTCCACGGCCTCGCGGATCTCCCGAACGAACCCGACGCCGTCGACGCGGTCGCGATCGCGCTCTGTCATCTGACCCAGTCCAGGCTGCGCACGGCGGCGGCGACGTGATCTCGTTCCTCGAGGGCGACGTCGCCGAACGCGCCGGCGGCCGGGTCGTGATCTCCGTCGGGGGCGTTGGCTACGACGTGTTGGTCCCGGCCTCCACGCTCTCGAAGCTCCCACCCGTCGGCCGACCGGCGCGCGTGTATACGCGGATGGTGGTTCGGGACGACGCGTTGACCCTGTTCGGGTTCGCGAACGCGGACGAGCGCGAGTTGTTCGACCTGCTCGTGACCGTGACCGGCGTCGGACCGAAGGTCGCGCTCGCGTTCCTGTCGGCACTGACGCCGGCCGCGTTCCGCCGCGCCGTGACGAGCGGCGATGTCGCGGCGCTCACGATCGTTCCGGGTGTCGGCAAGAAGGTGGCGCAGCGGGTCGTGCTCGACCTGAAGGACAAGCTCGGCGGCGAAGAGATCGTGATCGTCGACGGTCCGCTCGCCGACGTGCGCGACGCGCTGCTCGCGCTCGGTCTGTCCCCGCAGGAGGCGAGCGAGGCGATGGCCGGCATCGAGTCGAACGGCGGCCGGCCGGTCGAAGACCTGCTTCGCGAGGCGCTCCGGCACGTGGGACGCGGATAGGCTGGGCGCCCGTGACCGACGAACCTCGCATCGTGGACCCCGAGGTGCCCGAGGAGGAGCGCGAGTTCGACGCGGCGCTCCGACCGAGACGCCTCGACGAGTTCGTCGGGCAGGAGCGGATCAAGGAGCAGCTCGCGCTCCTGATCGACGGGGCTCGGGCACGCGGCGAGACCACCGATCACCTGCTGTTCTCCGGACCGCCGGGCCTGGGGAAGACCACGCTCGCCGGGATCGTCGCGAACGAGCTCGACGTCGGGTTCCAGCCGACGTCCGGGCCGGCGCTCGACCGCCCGGGCGACCTCGCGGCGATCCTGACGAACCTCGAGCACGGCGACGTGCTGTTCGTCGACGAGATCCACCGCATGCCGCGCGCGGTCGAGGAGGTCCTGTATCCGGCGCTCGAGGACTTCAAGCTCGACGTCGTGCTCGGCAAGGGGCCGAGCGCCCGGAGCATCCGGCTCGACCTTCCGAGGTTCACGCTCGTCGGTGCCACCACGCGTCCCGGCCGGATCACGCTTCCGCTCCGGGAGCGGTTCGGCTTCTCTCCGCGCCTGGACTACTACTCCGAGGTCGACCTGGCGTCGATCGTGCGCCGCTCGGCCGGGATCCTGGCGGTCGAGGTGGACGGCGAGGGCGCGGAGGAGATCGCGCGGCGCTCCCGGGGCACGCCCCGCGTCGCGAACCGCCTCCTGCGGCGGGTCCGCGACTTCGCCCAGGTTCGCCACGACGGCGTCGTGAACGAACAGGTCGCCCGAGCGGGGCTCGAGCTGTTCGAGGTGGACGAGCAGGGCCTGGACAAGCTCGACCTGGCGATCCTGTCGATGGTGGTGGAGAAGTTCGGAGGCGGCCCCGTGGGCCTTTCGACGCTCGCGGCCGCCGTCGGCGAGGAGACCGATACCGTCGAGGACGTCGTCGAACCCTACCTCCTGCAGCTCGGGCTGCTGCAGCGCACCCCTCGCGGTCGCGTGGCGACCGAACGCGCCTACCGACACCTCGGCGTCGCGCGCGAGGGCGCCATCCCGCTCGTCTGAACGACCTGGAAGCCCGTAACTGCGAACGGCGCGATAGCCTGTATGCTGCTTCGTCACCCCCAAGGAGGCTGGTCACAGCATGTTCGGGATCCTCGCCCAGGATGGTGGTGGCGGTCAGGCCGGAAGCTCGTTGGTCGGTCTCGCGCTGCCGCTGCTCATGATCGTGGGCTTCTATTTCCTGCTGATCCGTCCGCAGCGCAATCGGCAGCGCGCGCAGCAGGCGGTCCTCGCCGCGCTCGAGGTGGGCGACGAGGTCATGACCAGCAGCGGGATGTTCGGAACGATCGTCGACATCGACGAGGACGAAGGGGTCCTGACCGTGGAGATCGCCCCCGGCACCCGCGTCCGGATGCTGCGGCAGGGCATCGCGCAGCGCTTCGTCGAGGACGACGACGGCGGGTACGACGAGGACGACGACGAGGACGCCGGCACGGCCGACGAGGGAGCCGACCGGGAACCGTGAGCGCTGAAGCGGTACCCGGCGCGGGACCCGTCGAGGCGGTCCCCGAGACCGGGTCCGACGGGATCACGCTCGAGCTGGTCCAGGAGGACCCGGAACTGTCATCGTTCATCTCCGCGGCCGACCGTGTCATGGAGGGACTCGGCTACACGGAGCACGGGTTCCGCCACGCGAACCTGACGGCGCGCATCGCCTACAACGTCATCACGCGCGCCGGCTTCGACGAGCACACGGCCAACCTCGCGTGCGTCGCCGGCTACCTCCACGACGTGGGGAACATGATCAGCCGGTACGCGCACGGGCAGACCGGCGGCGTGCTCGTCTACCAGGCGCTCCGGGACCGGGTGCCGTCCGCCGATCTCGCGCAGATCGTCTCGGCGATCGCGAACCACGAGGAGGAGAACGGCTACGCGATCTCGCCCGTCTCGGCGGCGGTGATCCTCGCCGACAAGTCCGACGTGCACCGGAGCCGGGTGCGGAAGACCGGCCAGATCGAGTTCGACATCCACGACCGCGTGAACTTCGCCGCCGAGCAGTCGTTCCTGCGCGTGGACTCGGAGGCCAAGACCGCCACCCTCGAGCTCACGATCGACACACAGATCAGCCAGGTCATGGAGTACTTCGAGATCTTCCTCGGTCGCATGCAGATGTGCCGCCTGGCGGCCGAGGTGCTCGACTGCAAGTTCAAGCTGCACATCAACGGGGCGGAGTTGGCATGAGCGAGGCCGGTGTCCGATCGTGAAGAAGCCGCGCGCGCTGTGGGGGTCGATCGTGTTCGTCGTGGCGCTCGCCCTGGGTGGGGCCGCGCTGTTCCTGACGGGCACCCGACCGGTCCTCGGCCTGGACCTGAAGGGCGGCGTGTCGGTGATCCTGTCGGCCCCCGAGGGCACGCCACCCGACGTGATGGACCAGGCCCTCGAGAACATCCGGAACCGGATCGACGCGTTCGGCACCGCCGAGCCGCTCCTGTTCGTCACCGGCAACACCCTCGAGGTGCAGATCCCCGGCCTGGCCCGTGGCACGATCCAGGAGCGCGCGAAGACGCAGTACTGCCTCGCCGGCGCGGACGGAGCCGCGTTCGCCTGCTTCGACCAGGAGCAGGAGGCGACCGATGAGTTCGAGGCCGCCGCCGTGCGCCCGCTCGTCTCCTCCGTCTGCCTGACCGGCGAGTTGTACGGGCAGGACGGCCCCTGTTTCGGGGACGAACAGGAGGCCGACGACGCGATCGCCGCGATCGAGGTGGACAAACAGCAGGCGGAGGACGGAGGGGAGGCGGAGTTCTGCCTGACGGGCACCGGTTTGGAATCGGATCCGTGTTTCCCGTCGCGCGAGGAGGCGGAGGCGGCGATCGACGGCATCTCGACGGAGGTCACCCAGAGCTTCTGTGTCCAGGGCGAGGGAGAGCAACCTTTCTCGAACGACCAGGGCGCGGCCTGTCTGCCGACGCAGGAGGGAGCGCAGACCCTCCTCGACGGCATGACCGTGGAACGGTTCCCCAGCGAGTTCTGCGTCCTCAGCTCCGCCGAGGAGGGGCTCGGGTGTTTCCTGTCGCGCGAGGCCGCCGAGGCGCGGCTCCAGGAGACGGGGCAGGAGCGCCTCCTCCAGGTGATCGGCCAAACGGCTCGCTTGGAGCAGCGCGAGGTCCTGCAGATCATCCCGCAGACCGATCCGGCGTTCGCGACCACGCCCGTCACGTGCGGGACCGAGGCGGAGCAGGCGACCGAGGCGTGTTCGTTCGAGGCCTTGCGAGACCAGGAGGTCGTGTTCCTGGATCCCGCAGGGGAGGTGAAGTACACGCTCGGACCCGTCGAGTTCACCGGCGACGTGATCGACAGCGCGGCGCCCGTGTACGACGCGGGGTCGGCCGGTGCGGTCGGGACGGGATGGCGCATCACGTTCGATCTGACCGGCGAGGGGACCGACATCGTCTCCGAGGTGACCACGCGGCTGCTCGGCCGCCAGCTCGCGATCGTCGTGGACGGCACGGTCATCTCGGCGCCGACCGTGCAGAGCGCGATCACGGGCGGCACGGGCGAGATCAGCGGGAGCTTCACGGAGGCACGCGCGAAGGACCTCGCGACGCAGCTGAACGCGGGCGCCTTGCCGGTCGAGCTCACCACGCAGCAGGTGCTCACGGTGAGCCCGACCCTCGGCGACGAGTCGCTTCAACAGGGGCTCGTGGCAGCGTTCGCCGGACTCATCCTGCTTGCCCTGTACCTGTTGTTCTACTACCGCGTGCTGGCCCTGGTCGCGTGGGTGGGGATGACGATCTGGGGCATCCTCGCGCTGTCGCTCATCGCGCTCGCGGGCGTCTCGATCGGCTACAACCTGACGCTCGCCGGGGTTGCCGGGCTCGTGATCTCGCTCGGGGTGACCGCCGACTCCTACATCGTGTTCTTCGAGCGGCTGAAGGACGAGGTGCACGCCGGCAAGTCGCCGCGCTCGGCCGCCGCCCCCGCGTTCAAACGCTCGTTCCGAACGATCGTCGCCGCCGACCTCGTGACGGCGATCGCCGCCATCGTGCTGTACCTCACCGCGATCTCCTCGGTCCGCGGGTTCGCGCTCACGCTGGGTGTCGCGACGCTCCTGGACCTGTTCGTCGTGTACTTCTTCAAGCGACCGGCGGTGGCGCTGCTCTGCCGGAGCGACCGGTTGGTGGAGCTGCCCGTCATGGGTGTCCGGGCCGGCCTCGCCGCCGACCGTGAGGCGGCCCCGGCGGCCGGGCCGGCCGCCCCCGCCGCCCCCGCCATCGCGGGAGGCTCGGAGTGAGCTTCCGACGCGCCTTCGACACGTTCCGTGGCTACCGGCATCCCGAGTTCCGGATCGTCCAACAGCGCCGGCGGTGGCTGATCCTGTCGGGGACCGCGATCGCGATCTCGTTGTTCGCCCTCGTCGTCCTGGGGCTGAACTTCTCGATCGACTTCACCGGCGGGACCCTGATTCAGTACGGCCTCGAGCAGCCGGTGACCGTCGAGGAGGTCCGCGAGACGCTGGCCGCCGACCCGTTCGATCGCGCGAACGCCGAGGTCCAGATCGTTGGCGGCAACCGCGTCTCGATCCGGACGACCGCGCTCACCGACCTGTCTCCGCAGGAGCGGACCCTGTTGTTCGAGGGACTCGCCGACCAGGCCGGGATCACGCCGGACGACATCAGCGCGCAGGTCGTGGGTCCCACCTGGGGAGCGCAGATCTCACGCCAGGCGATCATCGGGCTCGTCGTCGTCCTCGCGGCGATCGCGCTGTACATCACCCTGCGCTTCGAATGGAAGATGGCGCTCGGCGCGATGATCGCGATGGTGCACGACGTCGTGATCACCGCCGGCGTCTACGCGTTGACCGGCCGCGAGGTCTCCCCGGCGACCGTGATCGCGATCCTGACGATCCTCGGCTTCTCGCTCTACGACACCGTCGTGATCTTCGACAAGGTGAAGGAGAATACCGAGTCGACGGCGCAGCTCGGCAAGGACACGTACGAGGGCGTCGCGAACACCTCGATGAACCAGGTCCTGATGCGTTCGGTCAACACCTCGCTCGTCGTCGTGCTTCCGATCCTGTCGCTGCTGCTGTTCGGTGGCGCGACCCTGAAGGACTTCGCGTTCGCGATGCTCATCGGGACGATCATCGGCGCCTACTCGTCGATCTTCGTCGCGACGCCGATCCTGGTGGTGCTCAAGGAGCGGGAGCCGCGCTATCAACAGCTGCGCGCCCGCCTGGAGGGGCGTGCGACCGCGCGCGGCCTGCGGGCGGTGCCGGACCCGGCCGCCGAGGTCGTCCAGGAGCAGGAGACCGCCCCCGCCGCCGTCGGCGCGACCGCCTCGACGGGCAGGGCGAGCCCGAGCGGTTCAAGTTCGACGCGTCCGCGTCCGAAGAGCAGACGGCGCCCGCCGGCCAAACGCAGGCGGAGGTGAACGATGGATATCGAACAGGTGAAGGCCCTCGTCCGGGACGTCCCCGACTTCCCGCAGGAGGGCGTCGTGTTCAAGGACATCACGCCGCTGCTCGCGGACGAGCTCGCGTTCTCGACCGTGATCGACCTCATCGTCGTGCACTTCGGGCGTGGGAACGTGGACAAGGTGGTCGGGATCGAGGCGCGGGGGTTCATCCTGGCCTCCCCGGTCGCCTATCACTTCAACGCGGGATTCGTCCCGGTCCGCAAGGCCGGCAAGCTGCCGTGGCAGACGCAGGCCGCCGAGTACGAGCTCGAGTACGGCACGGCGACCCTGGAGATCCACCAGGACGCGATCGCGGCGGGGGAGCGGGTGCTGATCGTCGACGACGTGCTCGCGACCGGCGGAACGGCCCGGGCCGCGGCGAAGCTGGTCGAGCAGATCGGCGGCAAGGTCATCGGGATCTCGTGCCTGATCGAGCTCGGGTTCCTCCACGGGCGCGAGAAGCTCAAGGGTCACGACGTCTTCACGCTGATCTCGTACTGAGCCCGGCCGGCACGTGCACGGCCTGCGCTGCACCCGCGCGTAGACTGGTTCCACGGGGGTGACGGCGGGGATGGACACGGGCGAGCAGCTGCGGACGGAGCGGCGCGGCGGACTGCTCTCGCGCCTGCGACCCGGCGAGCCCGCACCGCCGGGTGAAGGCCTCGAGGGGCTCCTTCGGACCGTGAAGTCCTACAACCCGAAGGCGGATCTGAAGGAGATCGAGCGCTCCTATCGGTTCGCGCAGGAGCACCACGAGGGTCAGACGCGGCTGTCCGGCGAGGCCTTCATCGAGCATCCGCTCGCCGTCGCCAGGATCCTGGCCGATCTCGGGCTCGACACGACCACGCTGCAGGCGGCGCTCCTGCACGACACCGTCGAGGACACGGCCGTCACGGTCCAGGAGCTGGAGGAGGGCTTCGGCGGGGAGGTTGCCCGCATCGTCGACGGGCTCACGAAGCTGGACCAGGTCCAGTTCCGCACCCGCGAGCACGAGCAGGCGGAGAACGTCCGCAAGATGATCGTCGCGATGGCCGGCGACATCCGCGTCCTGCTCATCAAGCTCGCCGATCGCCTGCACAACATGCGAACGCTCTCGGCGCTTCCGATCGACAAGCAGAAGCGCATCGCCACCGCCACGCTCGAGATCTACGCGCCACTGGCGCATCGTCTGGGTGTCCAGCAGGTGAAGTGGGAGCTCGAGGACCTCTCGTTCAAGACGCTCCACGAGGGGCCATACCGCGAGATCGCGAGCCTCGTCGACAAGCGCCGCGGCGAACGCCAGCTCTACGTCGACGAGGTGCTCGAGGCGGCACGCGAACGCCTGCGCGAAGCCGGCGTCAAAGCCGAGGTGATCGGCCGCCCGAAGCACCTGTACTCGATCTACGAGAAGATGGTGATCGGCGGCAAGGAGTTCAACGAGATCTACGACCTCGCCGCCATGCGGATCCTCGTCGGCTCCCTCCGCGACTGCTACGGGGCGCTCGGCGCCGTCCATTCCCTGTGGAAGCCGGTCCCGGGCCGCTTCAAGGATTACATCGCGATGCCCAAGTCGAACATGTACCAGTCGCTCCACACGACCGTGGTCGGGCCGCAGGGCCGCCCGATCGAGGTGCAGATCCGGACGAAGGACATGCACCGGACGGCGGAGTTCGGGATCGCGGCGCACTGGCGCTACAAGGAGGGGCAGGGCGGGAAGAAGGTCAAGGAGGCGAAGGAGGCCGGCGACCTCGCCTGGTTGGGTCAGATGCTCGACTGGCTGAAGGACATGGCCGATCCGCGCGAGTTCATGGAGGGCCTGCGGATCGACCTGTACGGCGGGCAGGTCTTCTGCTTCACGCCGAAAGGCGACGTGATGAACATGCCGGCGGGCGCGACGCCCGTCGACTTCGCGTACGGGGTGCACACCGAGGTCGGTCACCGGACGATCGGCGCGAAGGTCAACGGCAAGCTCGTTCCCCTCGACTACGAGCTTCGGACCGGCGACACCGTCGAGGTCCTCACCTCGAAGGCCCTGGGCGAGGGTCCGTCGCAGGACTGGGTCCGGTTCGTGAAGACCCCGAGGGCGCGCACGAAGATCCGCCAGTGGTTCAGTCGGGAGCGGCGGGAGGACGCGCTCGAGGAGGGCCGCGAGCACCTCCAGCGCCTGATGCGCAAGCAGAACGTCCCGTTGAAGCGTCTGGCCACGGAGGAGACGCTCGGGCAGCTCGCACGCGAGATGAAGTTCCCGAACCTCGACGCGCTCTACATCGCCGTGGGCGAGGGCCAGGTCTCACCGCAATCGATCGTCGCGCGGCTGGCACGCTCGCTGCAGGGCACCACCGACGAGGACGTGACGGAGGTCCCGCTCGCGCGCCCGGTGCGCATCGGCGAACCCGTCTCGACCGACGTGACCTCCGGCATCGAGGTCCCGGGGTCCGCCGACGTCTGGGTCCGCCTCGCCCGCTGCTGCACCCCGGTCCCGGGCGACGAGATCCTCGGGTTCGTCACGCGCGGCCAAGGGGTGAGCGTGCACCGGACCGACTGCCCGAATGCGAAGTCGCTCGTCGCGCAGCCCGAGCGCCTGATCGACGTGACGTGGCGGGCCGGCAAACCCACGTCCTTCGCGGTCGCCGTGCAGGTCGAGGCGCTCGACCGGACGCGCCTGCTCTCGGACGTGGCGACCGTGCTCGCCGACCACCACGTGAACATCCTGTCCGCGACGACGTCCGTCGGCCGTGACCGGACCACGATCCTGCGGTTCACGTTCGAGCTCGCCGACATCGCGCACCTGGCGGAGCTGCTGACCGCGGTCAAGAAGATCGAGAACGTCTACGACGCGTTCCGCGTTGTCCCTCGTTGAGGGTCCTCCTGCAACGCGTCTCGCGAGCGTCGGTCACGGTTCGGGGCGAACGGGTGGCGGAGATCGGTCACGGCGTGCTGCTGCTGGTCGGGGTCGGAAGGGACGACGGCTTCGGCGAGTACGATCGCCTGGCGGAGAAGGTCTTCCATCTCCGCGTGTTCGAGGACGAGCAGGGCAAGATGAACCGGTCGCTGTCCGACGTGGGCGGCGCGATCCTCCTGGTGCCGCAGTTCACGCTGTTCGGCGACGTGCGCAAGGGACGGCGCCCCTCCTGGGACGCGGCAGCGCCGCCCGAGGTCGCGGAGGATCGCCTCGAGGCGTTCGCCAAGGCGTTGGAGGCGCGCGGCGCTCCGGTCGCACGCGGCGCGTTCCGCGAGCACATGGAGGTCGAACTCGTGAACGACGGCCCGGTGACCCTCTGGGTCGACGCCGCGTCGCTCTGACCCTTAGACGAGTCGGGTCTGGTCCCGGCCCGGGCGGCGGCTCCGGGTGACGACCGGCGGCGCCGGGTGTTCCACGAGCGCCACGACCCGGTCCGCCATGAACCGACCCGTCCGGACCGGCTCGCCGTTGCGGGTGACCTCCGCGACCTCGATCACGCCTCGGGAGGTGCAGACTTCGACGCGACGCCCGGCCTTGGTGGCCTCGATCTCGTACGTGAGGACGCCCGCTCCCGAGTCCACGACGATCTCCACGCGGTCGCCTCTCACCGCCCGAGCGTACCCCCGGGCGCCGACGTTCGCCCCCCGGATGGCGGCGCCGCGGGCCCGGATAGACTCAGGCCTCCATGTACCTGGACGTCTTCTCCGACAACTCGTTCGAGACCAACTGCTGGCTGATCGGGGCCGATGGGACGGACGACGTGGTGGTGGTCGATCCGGGCTTCTCCCCGGGGCGCGTGCACGCGATGCTCGAGGCCGAGGGGAAGCGGCCGGTCGCGGTGCTCGCCACCCACGGTCACTTCGACCATATCGGCTCGGCGGCGGAGTTCTGCGGCGACGGCCTGCCCTTCCACATCCACGAGGCCGACGTGCAGGCGCTCACAGACCCGGAGGCATGGGGAGCCGGGTTCCAGACCCCGCCCGTGCCGGTGAAGGACGTGCGCACGCTCGTCGACGGCGACGTCCTGACGTACGCGGGGTTCCGGGTCGAGGTGCTGCACACCCCGGGCCATACGCCGGGCAGCGCCTGCTTCCGCACGGACGGATGGGTGCTCTCGGGGGACCTCGTCTTCGCGGGCTCGATCGGTCGCAGCGACTTCCCGAACTCGTCGCCGTCGCACCTGGAGCAGAGCCTCCGCCGGTTCCTCGAGCTCCCCGATCCCACCGACGTCCTGCCCGGGCACGGCCCTCGGACGACGGTCGGGCGCGAGCGCGCGAACAACCCGTTCCTGCGGGGTTCGTGAGCGTGGAGCTCCAGCCGCCCCGCGGGACGGGCGACCTGTTGCCGCCGGACGCCGACGCGATGCTCGGCCTGTACGAGGCCGCACACCGCATCGCGGCGCAATACGGGTTCCGGTACGTCGAGACGCCGACGTTCGAGCACACGGAGCTGTTCGCGCGGACCTCGGGCGAGTCCTCCGACATCGTGACGAAGGAGATGTACACGTTCCAAGACAAGGGAGGCCGTTCCCTGACGTTGCGCCCGGAGCAGACCGCGAGCATCGTCCGGGCGTACCTCGCGAAGGCGCACGACCTCCCGATCCCGTTCACCGCGTACCACGTGTCGACGCAGTTCCGGCACGGCCGGCCCCAGGCCGCGCGACTTCGCGAGTTCCGACAGTTCGGCGCCGAGGTGATCGGCGTCGCCGCGCCCGGCGCCGACGTCGAGGTGATCGCGCTGGGCGACCGGTTCCTCCGGGGCAGGGGACTGTCGAAGCTCGAGCTCCTGGTGAACTCGATCGGGGATCCGGTCTGCCGCCCGGCGTACCGGGAACGCCTCGTCGCGTACCTCGAGCCCCACGAGGCCGAGCTCGACGAGGACTGCCGGGCCAGGCTCCGCACGAACCCGATGCGGGTGTTCGACTGCAAGATCGACGGGCGGAAGCCCTTCGTAGTGGACGCCCCGAAGATCTCGGACCATCTGTGCGAGGCGTGCGCGGAGCACTTCGCGGCCGTGCGGACCGGGCTGGATGCGGCGGAGATCGGGTTCACCCACGATCCGCGGCTCGTGCGGGGCCTCGACTACTACACGCGCACCGCGTTCGAGTTCGTCTCCGGCGCGCTTTCCCCGGCCCAATCGACGGTCTGTGGCGGCGGCCGGTACGACGGGCTCGCGGAGGTGCTGGGCGGGCCGCCGACGCCCGGCGTCGGCTTCGCGCTCGGGCTCGACCGGATGCTGGCCGCGATGCGGGAGGAACGGGTGGCCGTCCCGGCCGAGCGCGGGATCGCGTGCTTCGTCGTCGCGCTCGGCGACGAGGCCGCCCGCGTGGGTGCGCGTCTGGTCGGCGACCTTCGGCTCGCCGGCATCCCGGCCGCGCGTGCCTTCGAGGACCGTCCGCTGAAGGCGCAGCTGCGGATGGCCGATCGCGCCGGCGCCAGCTACGCGGGGATCCTCGGCGAGCGGGAGGTCGCGTCGGGGATCGTGACCCTTCGGCGGCTCTCCGACGGCGAACAGGAGGAGGTGCCGCTCGGCGATGTGGTGAACTGGCTCGCCCGAACGGACTGGGCGGCGGAGGGGCCGACGAGATGAGCGATGGCCGGACCGCGATGCGCACGCACACGTGCGGGGAGCTGCGAGCCTCACACGTCGGCGCGGCGGTCGCGCTCTGCGGGTGGGTGTGGCGGCAGCGGGACCACGGCGGCGTGACCTTCGTCGATCTCCGCGACCGGGCGGGGCACGTGCAGCTGGTGTTCCATCCGGCGGACGCACCGGACGCGCACGCCGTGGCGCAGGCCTTCAAGGCCGAGTCCGTGGTCCGCGTGACGGGGGAGGTTCGGGCACGCCCCGACGGGACGGTGAACCCGGACCTCGCCACCGGCGAGGTCGAGGTGGCCGTCGCGCAGGTCGAGGTGCTGACCGAGGCGGAGACGCCGCCGTTCGTCATCGAGGATCGCATCGAGGCGTCCGAGGAGCTCCGGCTCCGATTCCGGTATCTCGACCTGCGGCGACCCGAGATGACGAAGATCCTGCGGCTGCGCCACACGATCAACCGCATCATCCGCGAGGAGATGGAGTCGCGTGGGTTCCTCGAGGTGGAGACGCCGCTGCTGGGCAGGAGCACCCCGGAGGGCGCGCGAGACTTCCTGGTTCCCGCTCGCCTGTGGCCCGGCACGTTCTACGCGCTGCCGCAGTCGCCCCAGCAGCTGAAGCAGTTGCTGATGGTCGCGGGACAGGACCGGTACTACCAGATCGTCCGCTGCCTCCGCGACGAACAGCCGCGCGCAGACCGGAGCTTCGAGTTCACGCAGCTCGACGTCGAGATGTCGTTCGTCGACGAGGAGGATGTCTTCGCGGTGATCGAGCCGCTCTACGCGAAGGTCGTCCGCGAGACGCAGGGTGTCGAGGTTCCCACGCCGTTCCCGCGGATGACGTTCGACGAGATGATGACGCGCTACGGCTCGGACAAGCCCGACCTGCGCTACGGGATGGAGCTCGCGGATCTCGGCGAGGTCTTCGCGGGAACGGGGTTCCGAGCGTTCGCCTCGGCCCTCGAGGCGGGAGGGCTCGTGAAGGCGCTCGCAGCCCCCGGGGGCGCCGAGCTCTCGCGGAAGGAGCTCGACGAGCTCGTGCAGGTCGCGAAGTCGCGCGGCGCGGCCGGCCTCGTCTGGATCGTCGTCGAGGGCGACGGGATCCGGTCGCCGGTCGAGAAGCACCTCACGCCCGACGAGATCGACGGCGTCCGCAAGGCGACGGGCGCGGGCCCGGGCGACCTCGTCGTCATCGTGGCCGACCGCGCCGACCGGGCGAACGTCGCGCTCGACGGGCTCCGCCGGCACCTGGCCGGTCGTCTCGGGCTGATCCCCGAGGGGGAGTGGCGGTTCTGCTGGTACTCGGAGCCGCCGCTGTTCGACTGGTCCGACGACGAGGGGAAGTGGGTCTCGAACCACCACCCGTTCACCGCGCCGCTCACCGACGACCTGCACCCGGAGACGGCGAGGGCCCGCGGGTACGACCTCACGCTGAACGGGTTCGAGCTGGGCGGCGGGAGCATCCGGATCCACGATCCCGAGGTGCAGCGGAAGGTCTTCGAGGTCCTCGGGCTCACGCCCGAGCAGACCGAGGAGCAGTTCGGCCACCTGCTCAGCGCGTTCGCGTACGGCGTTCCGCCGCACGGGGGCATCGCGCTCGGGGTCGACCGCATCGTGATGCTGATGGCGGGCAAGGACACGATCCGAGACGTGACCGCGTTCCCGAAGGCCCAGTCCGGGGCCGACCCGCTGACCGGCGCGCCGGCGCCTGCTTCGCCGGAACAGCTGCGTGAGCTCGGGATCGCGGTGGTCGCGCGAGCCGAAGGACCGACGGGCCGATGGCTGAGCTCACCGAGGTCGATCTCGAGCTGCTGACCGGGACCGAGTTCGCGACCTTCGTGACGGTCAACCCGGACACGTCTCCGCACGCGACGGTCACCTGGACCGATGCCACGGACGGCCACGTGCTCGATCAACACCGCCCAAGGGCGCGTCGAAGGATCGGAACGTGCGGGCGAATCCCGCGTCGCGCTCACGATCATGCCGGGCGGGGACGCGTACGCCTGGATCACGATCATCGGCACGGTGGTGGACATCGAGGCGGGCGAGCGAGCCGAGCGGCATATCGACGAGCTGTCGCATCGGTACGACGGACATGGGTATCGCTACACGCCCGGGCAGGTCCGCGAGATCCTGCGGATCCGGCCCGACCGGATCATCCGCTACCGGGACTGAGGCACCGTGGCCGACGTCCCCCTCGCGGCCCGGATGCGCCCCCGGACGTTCGACGAGTTCGTCGGCCAGTCGCACCTGATCGGGGGCGGCCGCGCCCTCACCGACCTGCTCGAGGCCGGTCATCTCCCGTCGATCGTCCTGTGGGGCCCGGCGGGCACCGGCAAGACGACCCTTGCGTACCTGCTCGCCGAGGCGGTGGGGGGCAACCTCGTCCAGCTCTCGGCCGTGTCGTCGGGGGTGGCGGACGCCCGCAAGGTCATGAAGGAGGCCGCGTCCGGGATGTTCCGGACGGTGCTGTTCGTCGACGAGGTGCACCGCTGGTCGAAGTCGCAGCAGGACGTCCTGCTCCCCGCGGTCGAGGACGGGCACGATCACGCTGATCGGCGCGACGACGGAGAACCCGTACTTCTCGCTCGTCACGCCGCTGCTGTCGCGCTGCATCCTGCTCCGGCTCGAGCCGCTCACCGAGGACGACCTGCGGACCCTGCTTCGACGTGCCCTGGAAGACGGCGACCGTGGGCTCGCGAAGCTCGACGTCCGGGTCTCGGACGACGCGATCGACGCATCTGGTCGAGATCGCCGGCGGCGACGCCCGGATCGCGCTCACGGGCCTCGAGGCCGGGGTGCTGGCGGCCCGCGCCGCCGGCGAGGATGTGCTCTCGCGCGAGCTGGCGGCCGACGCCGTGCAGCACAAGGCGATCGTCTACGACCGGCAGGGCGACGCGCACTACGACGTGATCTCGGCGTTCATCAAGAGCATCCGGGGATCGGACCCCGACGCGGCGTTGTTCTGGCTCGCCAGGATGCTCGAGGCGGGGGAGGACGCTCGCTACATCGCGCGACGGATGGTCGTCCATGCCAGCGAGGACATCGGCCTCGCCGATCCCCGGGCACTGCTCGTCGCGACGGCCGCCGCGCATGCGGTGGAGTACGTCGGCCTCCCCGAAGCCCAGCTCAACCTCGCCGAGGCCGCGATCTACCTCGCCCGCGCGCCGAAATCCAACAGCGTGGTCGCCGCGCTCGGCCGTGCGCTGGAGGATGCGCGGTCGGCCGACCCGGTGCCGCTCCACCTGAAGGAGGCCGGCCACCCGGGGCTGCGCAAGCTGGGGTACGGCAAGGGCTACAAGTACCCGCACGACTTCCCGGGGCACCGAGTGGAGCAGGAGTACCGCCCCGCGAAGTTCGAGGGCCGTCGCTACTACGAACCTTCGGGACAGGGCGAGGAGAAGCAGGGCGATCCCGAGGCGGGATGACCGGGGCCGGGTGGGTATGATGCCCCGGCCTGTCCCACCGGCCCCGACATCGGAGGAGACGCGATGATCGCAGCGCTCGACGGAGGTGACGTCGCCCTCATCGTCCTGTCGGCCTTCTGGGGACTGCTCGTCCTGTTCCTGTGCATCGTGCTCATCAACACGTTCCGCGTGCTCGAGAGCACGAAGATGATGATCGACCAGGTCCGGGAGGAGACGATCCCGCTCCTGCACGAGGTGAAGGGTTCGGTCGAGCGGACGAACCGTGAGCTCGACCGCCTCGACGGCGTGCTCGTCTCCGCGAACGAGATCGTGGGTCGCGTCCAACGTGTCTCCAAGCTCGTCGAGGAGGTCGCCTCCGGCCCGCTCGTGAAGCTGATCTCGGTCGGTGCCGGGGTGCGGAGGGCCTCCAGTCGCTTCGCCGGGAAGCGGGGCAGCCGCCCGTGAGGCGGGGGTTCTGGGTGGCGCTCGGCCTCGGCGCCGGCGTGGCCGGCGCCGATCATGACCAGGCGGTTCCTGCGCACGCAAGCGGCGAAGGTGGCGCCGGCCAACCTGACGCGTGAGGCGCGCGGAGGCTTGATGGATCTGGCAAAGCTCTTCAACGAGTCGATCGCCGAGGGTCGCCAGGCGATGCGCGAGCGTGAAGAGGAGCTGCCGCTCGGGCCTCAAGTGAGGGCAGGCCTGCCGGGCCCGCGTACACCGCCACTAGACTTGCCGGATGGAGGGCAACCGGATCCGTGACGTGTTCCTGCGCTTCTTCGAGGAGCGCGCGCACCGCGTCGTGCCTTCCTCCTCGCTGATCCCGCCGCCGGAGTCCGGGCTGCTCCTCACGAACGCCGGGATGAACCAGTTCATCCCGTACTTCCTCGGTCACGCGAAGGCGCCGTTCCCCCGGGCCGTGACCGCCCAGAAGGTCTTCCGCGCGCTGGACATCGACAACGTCGGGCACACCGATCGCCATCTGACGTTCTTCGAGATGCTCGGCAACTTCTCCTTCGGCGACTACTTCAAGGGCGAGGCAGTCGCCTGGGCGCACGAGCTCGTCACCCAGGTGTATGGGATCGATCCCGAGCGCATCTGGGTGACGGTGTACGAGGAGGACGACGAGGCGGTCGCCGCATGGGACGCCGTCGGCATGCCGGACCCGAGGATCGTTCGGCGGGGCAAGCTCGACGAGCACGGGGAGCTCGCGAACTACTGGTCCACGCATGCCGCGGGGCCGGGCGGACCGTGTTCGGAGATCTTCGTGGACCGGGGCGCCCGGTTCGGCCCGGACGGCGGACCGGACGTCGACGAGGAGCGGTTCATGGAGATCTGGAACCTGGTGTTCATCCAGGACCAGGTGGACGCGGACATCAACGTCGTCGGGGAGCTCCCCGCGAAGAACATCGACACGGGCTCGAGCCTCGAACGCGTCGCGACGGTGCTCCAGGACGTCGACAACGTCTTCGAGACCGACCTGCTGCGCCCGCTGCTCGAGGTGGCCGAGTCGCTGTCGGGCACGACGCACGGCTCCGATGAGCGGACCGACGTCTCGTTGAAGGTGATCGCGGAGCATGGGCGCGCGACCACGTTCCTGATCGCCGACGGGGTCCTGCCGTCCAACGAGGGCCGAGGCTACATCCTGCGCAGGATGCTCCGGCGCGTCGTCTCGCACGCCCGGCGGCTCGGGATCGAGCGCGACGTGATGCCGGCGCTCATCGAACGGACGGTCGAGCTGTTCGGCGAGGCCTACCCGGAGCTCGTCGAGAATCGAGCCTACGTCGAGCAGGTCGCCACCTCCGAGGAGGAACGGTTCGCCTCGACCCTGCGGCAGGGGATGACCCTGTTCGAGGGCGAGATCGAGCGGGCCGAGGGGAGCGAACGCCTGGCGGGGGACGTCGTCTTCAAGCTCCACGACACCTTCGGGTTCCCGAAGGAGCTCACGCGTGAGCTGGCGGAGGACGCCGGGCTCGAGATCGACGAGGAAGGGTTCGAGTCGTTGATGCGCTCGCAGCGAGAGCGGGCGAAGGCCGCCGCGCGGAAGGGACGCGCGGCCGAGGAGCTCGCCGACATCGCCGCCGAGTCGGGCGGGACCGAGTTCGTCGGATACCGGACGCTCGAGTCCGACGCGCGGCTCCTCGCGCTGCTCGGGCCCGAAGGCAGGACCGGAGCCGCCGAGGAGGGCGACGAGGTTCGCTTCGTGCTGGACCGGACGCCCTTCTATGCGGAGTCCGGCGGCCAGGTCGGCGACCGGGGACTCGTTCGGACCCCGGCCGGGACGATCCGTGTCAGCGATGCGCAGTTCGGACCGGGCGAGGTGATCGTGCACGCCGGCCTCGTGGAGTCGGGCGAGGTCCACGAGGGTGACGAGGTCCACGGCGAGGTGGAGGCACCTCGGCGCGAGGCGACCGCCCGGTCGCACACCGCCACGCACCTCGTCCACTGGACGCTGCGGCACGTCCTCGGCGATCACGCCCGCCAGGCCGGCTCGCTCGTTGCGCCGGGGCGGCTGCGCTTCGACTTCCCCCACCACTCGGCGGTGCCCCTGGACGTCCTCGAGCAGGCCGAGGAGGTCGCGAACGCGAAGACGTCCGCCGACGACCAGGTCACGATCTACGAGACGACGATGGAGGAGGCGAAGAACCAGGGCGCGATCGCCCTGTTCGGCGAGAAGTACGGGGACTTCGTCCGCGTCGTCGAGGTCGGCGACTATTCGGTCGAGCTCTGCGGGGGCACCCACGTCCACCACACGGGGCACATCGGAACGATCCGGATCCTGCACGAGGGATCGATCGGCGCCGGGATGCGCCGCGTCGAGGCCGTGGTAGGGCCGGACGCGCTCCGCGAGATCAACCTCGAACGCGAGTGGCTCCGGGCGGTGGCCGACGCGCTCGGGACGGATCCGAAGGGCGCGGCAGAGCGCGCCCGCCAGCTCGTCGAGCGCGTCAAGGCGCTCGAGAGCGGGCTCGGCAAGCTCGAGAAGCAGGAGCAGCGCCAGCTCGCCGAGCGCTTCGCCGAGGCGGCCCGTGACGTCCGAGGCGTGCCGCTCGTCTCGATCCGGCATGACGCCGCCGCCGACGAGCTCCGCTCGCTGGCGCAGGACATCGTGCACCGCCTGGAGAACGGCTCGGGTTCCGCCGTCGTGCTCGGGACGGGCAAGGACGGCAAGGCCCTGCTCGTCGCCGCCGCGTCGAAGAACCTCGTCGCGCGAGGGGTCACCGCGCCCGCCCTGCTCGACCCCGCCGCGAAGATCGTAGGTGGGGGCGCGGGCGGCAAGCCGGAGCTCGCGTTCTCGGGCGGTCCGAGGGGCGACGCGTTCACGCAGGCGCTGGATGCGATCGAACCCCGCCTGAAGGAGCTCCTGGGCGAGCGATGACCGGCCCGGGGCGCGTCCTGGGGCTCGACCTCGGCGACGCGAGGATCGGGGTGGCGATCTCGGACGACGAACGCCGTGTCGCGGTCCCGCTCGGGACCGTCCGGACCGGTGCACCCGACGACGTGCGGGCCATCGGCGCGCTCGTCCGCGAGCACGACGTGACGCTGGTCGTGGTCGGCCACCCGCTGCTGCTCTCGGGTCGGCCCGGCGCGCGCGCCGACCACTCGGAGCGGTTCGCCGAGGCTCTGCGGGGGGTGCTCGAGATCCCCGTGGCCCTGCACGACGAGCGGCTGTCCACCGTCGAGGCGGAGCGAGCGCTCCGGGCCGCCGGCGTCTCGGGGAGGGACCGGCGCGGCGCGATCGACCGGTCGGCGGCGACCGTGATCCTGCAGGCCTGGCTCGACCGGACCCCTGCCGATTGAGTCGCCGGTATGCTGCGGGGCCGATGCAGGAAGCCCCGCCTCGGGAGGAGACCGCGCCCGGACGCCACCGCGTCGGCCGACGTGGCCGCTGGGGGCTCCGCATCGGTCTCGTCCTCGTCCTCGTGCTCGCGGTGGCCGGCGTCGCGGGCGTCCGCTACTACTCGTGGTGTCAGGGGGCCTCGGGCGAGCAGGTGCCGGTGACCTTCGAGGTCGCTGAGGGCGCGAGCGGCGGGGAGGTCGTCGACGCGCTGCACGCCCAGGGGGTCGTGCGCTGCGGCATGGTGACGAGCTGGCTCCTGCGCCGGAGCGGCCTCGAGGGCCAGTTCCGGGCCGGCTCGTTCGAGCTCACGACGAACATGACCCCCGACGAGGCCTTCGAGGTGCTCACGACCCCGCCCGAGCCCGTGCCCACGGTCCGGCTCACGGTGCCCGAGGGCTACCGGCTCACGCAGATCGCCGAGCGGGTCGAGGACGCCCTCGGCATCCCGGCCCGTCGGTTCCTCCGCGCGACCGAGGAGCGGAACTGGTCGCTCCCGCCGTACCTGCCCGAGGACGCCGAGAGCATCGAGGGGTTCCTGTTCCCCGAGACCTACGAGTTCCTCGAAGGTGAGACGAAGTCGAACGACGTGATCCGCAAGCTGCTCGATCAGTTCGGCACCGAGGCGGAGACGCTCCCGTGGGCGAACGCCGAGGAGCTCGGCGTCGACCCGTACGAGGTGGTGGTGATCGCGTCGATGATCGAGGAGGAGGCGAAGCTCGACGAGGAGCGGGCCCTCATCGCCGGGGTGATCTACAACCGGATCGAGCTCGGGATGACCCTGGGGATCGATGCGACCCTGTTGTACGACGACCCCACGCCGGACGGCCAACTGTCGTTCTCGGATCTCGAGTTCGACAGCCCGTACAACACCCGCATCAACCCCGGCCTGCCCCCGACACCGATCGCCAGCCCCGGCCGCGCGTCGCTGGAGGCGGCGCTGAACCCTGCCGACACGACGTTCCTGTTCTACGTGCTCTGCGGGCCCGACGGGCGCCACGAGTTCGGGGAGACCGCCGCCGAGCATGAGGCCAATCGCGTCGCGTGTGATGAGTGAGGTGCCCGTCCCGAAGGGTCGTGTCTCGGGATCGACGCGCACGGTCGGCGTGATCGGGTGGCCCGTCCATCACAGCCTGTCGCCGGTGATCCACAACGCCGCGTTCGCCGCCCTGGGCCTCGACTGGGTCTACGTGCCGATGCCGGTCCCCCCCGGGCAGGTGCCCGCCGCGGTCAAGGGGCTGCGAGCACTCGGCCTCGCCGGCGCGAACGTGACGATGCCACACAAGTCGGCGTGCGCCGAGGTGCTCCACGAGCTGTCTGACGACGCACGGCTCCTCGGCGCGGTGAACACGATCGTCGTCGGTTCGGAGGCGATCTCGGGACACAACACCGACGTCTCCGGCTTCGATCGGTTCCTCCAACAGGACGCCGGGTTCGACCCAGCGGGGCGCACCGCCCTCCTGTACGGCGCGGGCGGGGCGGCGCGCGCCTGCGGACTCGCACTCGCACGCGGCGGGCTCGCTCGGCTCACCGTCGCCGTTCGTGATCCGTCGAGCGGTGAGGCCATGGCGCCGAGCCTCGCGGGCTTCGACACGACCGTGTCGGTCGTGCCGTTCGCCGATGTCCGCACGATCGAGGCCGAACTCGTCGTGAACGCGACGCCGATCGGTTCGGCCGGCGAGTCGCTCCCGCAGCCGGTCCTTCATCACGGGATGGTGGCCGTCGACCTCGTGTACCGCCCGAGCTCGACGCCGCTCCAGACGGCCGTGCGTGGCGCTGGCGGCACGGCGTTCGGGGGCCTCGGGCTGTTGCTGCAGCAGGCGGCGATCGCGTTCGAGTTGTGGACGGGTCACCCGGCTCCGCTGGAGGTCATGTCCTCAGCGGCCCTCGCCGAGCTCACGGACGATCGGAACGGCGCGCAGCACTAGGCGGATTACGTACGCGGTGTCCGCCGAATGGCCCCCCCTCAAGTGGCGGGCACGTGCTCCCGATGGATGTGAGGGAGACCACTGATGGAAGACTTCGATGGCCTGGCGTCCTCACTCTCGGCAGACCTCGACGACGTCCGCGGATGCCTGATCCTTTCGAAGGACGGGCTGGTCCTGGCGGCGCATCCGGAAGAGGGCGAGGTCGAGGCCAGGCACGCGTGGGTGCGTTTCGCCGCGCTCGGGGATCCGGAGCGCGGGTTCGCCCAGTTCGGGGCCGAGACGTGGTGCTACGTGCGCCGCGGCCCGTACGCCGGATTCGCGATCGTCGGACCCGGCGTGCGACCCGGGATCGTGATCGACACCCTCGAGCTGGTCCTGCTTGCAGCGGAGGAGTCTCGGGGCCAGCCGCGGACCGTTCGCGAGTCGGTGCCGACCGGCACGGCCCCGACGACCAGACCCCGCACCTCGTTGCACCCAGAAGGTCGAACCGCCGATGAGCCGGTGTCTGATCACGTCCGACGTCGCCGTTCCGATCGCCGCCGAGGTGGCGGAGGCATCGCCGGTCGGAGCCGCGCACCTGCCGGCGGCGGCCGAGGAGGTCATCGTCGGCGCGGAGGCCACCGACGGCACAGAGGAGCCGGCCGCGACCTTCGCGATGGGTCCGACCGAGGAACCCGAGGAGGCCCCCGGTGCTCGCGAGATCCAAGACCCGGTGGCCGAGCGTGATGGCACGGAGGGCGATACCGACATCGACCGCTTCTCCCTGGCCCGGGAGTTCGGGCAACTGCTTCAGGACGATGAAGCCGTTGCCGATGGTTAGGCGACCCGGGACCGAAGGGCGTAGCTCCATATGGTGACAACGCAGCGCAAGCCGAAACAGCTCGGCCAGATCCTGCTCGAGCAGGGGCTCGTCACCGAGGAGCATCTCCAGCGAGCGCTCGAGGAGCACCGGAACACGCCGAAGTCCCTGGGACGGGTCCTGATCGACCTCGGGTACATCCGCGAACGCGATCTCGTGCGGGCGCTGGCCGAACAGGTCGGCCTCGAGTTCGTCGACCTCGCCGAGTACCGGATCGACGCTTCAGCGACGGCCCTGCTTCCCGAGGCCCTGTGCCGCAGGTACCGCGCCCTGCCGATCGGTGAGGAGGACGGCAAGCTGCTCGTCGCGATGTCGGACCCCGCCAACGTCTACGCGTTGGACGACATCCGCACGATCACCGGCCGCGAGGTCCGCCCCGTCGTTGCGACGTCGAACGACGTGGATCAGGCGATCGCGAAGTTCTCCGGGATGGGCGACCAGGTGGAGGCCCTCGCCTCGGAGGCCGCCGAGGCGCTCGACGAGGACACGGATCTGTCCGAGATCCAGGCGGCGGTCGAGGACGCGCCGATCGTCAAGCTCGTGCAGGCGATCATGACGCAGGCGGCCTCGGACCGGGCGTCGGACGTCCACATCGAGCCGACCGAGAAGGATGTGCGCGTCCGATTCCGCGTGGACGGCGTCCTGCATGAGGTCATGCACTCGCCCAAGAGCATCCAAGGCGGCCTCATCAGCCGCCTGAAGGTGATGGGGGACCTGAACATCGCCGAGAAGCGCGTGCCGCAGGACGGGCGCCTCTCGCTCCGCGTGAACAACCGCACGCTCGACCTCCGGCTCGCGACGCTGCCGACGGTCTTCGGCGAGAAGATCGTGATCCGCATCCTGGACAAGAGCAACGCCCTGCTGCAGCTGTCCGAGCTGGGGTTCCTTCCCGACTCGTTCGAACGCTACGAGCGGTCCTTCCGCAAGCCGTACGGCGCGATCCTCGTCACCGGTCCGACGGGCTCGGGCAAGTCGACCACGCTGTACGCGACGCTGAACATCGTCAACTCGATCGACCGGCACATCGTCACCGTCGAGGACCCGGTCGAGTACCGGCTCCCGGGCGTGAACCAGATGCAGGTGAACCCGAAGGCGGGCCTCACGTTCTCCTCGGCGCTCCGGTCGATCCTGCGTGCGGACCCCGACATCATCCTGATCGGCGAGGTCCGCGACCGCGAGACGGCGATGATCGCCGTCGAGTCCGCGCTGACCGGCCACCTCGTCCTGTCCACGCTCCACACGAACGACGCGCCATCCGCGATCACCCGCCTGATCGAGATGGAGGTGGAGACGTTCCTCGTCGCGTCCGCGCTCGACTGCGTGGTGGCGCAGCGCCTCGCCCGCAAGCTGTGCGAGCGCTGCAAGGAGACCTTCGTTCCCGAGGAGCGCGAGCTGATCGAGGCCGGGTACCCGAAGGACGACCTCCCCGAGCACGGTGAGTTCTTCCGGCCCGTGGGATGTGGGTCCTGCGCGAACACCGGGTACCGGGGCCGGGTCGGGCTCTACGAGGTCATGTTGATGTCGGAAGAGATCGAGCGACTGACCGTCGACCGCGCCTCGGCGGAGATCGTGAAGAACGTGGCCGTCGAGCAGGGGATGAGATCGCTCCGAGACGACGGACTCGAGAAGGCGCGCACCGGAGTCACATCCATCGAAGAGATCGCGAGGGTGGTGAAGTGATGAGCACGCAGGTGGCAGAGCAGGAGATCCAGGTTCCGATCCCGGAGCTCCTGGAGGCGATGCTGGAGCGCGGGGCATCGGACCTCCACGTCACGGTGGGAACCGCGCCGACGATCCGGCTCCACGGCGACCTCATCCGTCTGGATGAGTACCCGGTCATGGACGCGCAGGGGCTCCAGGGGATGATCTACGCGATCCTGCCGCAGAAGATGCGGGAGCGCCTCGAGCAGGAGCTCGAGCTGGACATGTCCTACTCCCTCCCGGGCCGAGCCAGGTTCCGGGTCAACGTGTACTACCAGCGGGATTCCCTCGGCGCGGCCTTCCGGCTCATCCCCTACGAGATCAGGCCGGTCGACGAGCTGGGGCTCCCCAGCGTCGTCGCCGACCTCGCGCGGTATCCGAGAGGGTTCGTCGTGGTGACCGGCCCCACCGGTTCGGGGAAGTCCACCACGCTGGCCTCGATGGTGGACATCGTGAACCGCGAGCGGCAGGCCCACATCATGACGGTCGAGGACCCGATCGAGTTCCTGCATCGACACAAGAACTGCGTCGTGAACCAGCGCGAGGTCGGGGCCGACACGCACTCGTTCTCGCAGGCCCTCAAGCACGTCCTGCGCCAGGATCCCGACGTCATCCTCGTCGGCGAGATGCGCGACCTCGAGACGATCTCGACGGCGATCACCGCCGCCGAGACCGGCCACCTCGTGTTCGCGACGCTCCACACGCAGGACGCCCCGCAGACGATCGACCGGATCATCGACGTCTTCCCGCCGCACCAGCAGCAGCAGGTCCGCGTCCAGCTCGCGACGACCCTGCAGGGCATCGTGACGCAGCAGCTCCTGCAGACCTCCGACGGGGCCGGCCGGGTCGTCGCCGCCGAGGTCCTCGTCTGCACGCCGGCGGTCCGCAACCTGGTCCGCGAGGGGAAGGTCCACCAGATCTATTCGGTGATGCAGGCGGGCGGTCGCTTCGGGATGCAGACCATGGATCAGTCGCTCGGCAAGCTCGTGAAGGCCGGCCAGATCACCCAGCAGCTCGGCTACGAGCGATGCCACGATCCCGAGGAGCTCAACCGGCTGCTCGGGGGCAGCGGTGCCAGCTTCGAGGCGGAGTACGGTGCCGCCGCGGCGGCTGGGATCGCGCTCTACTGAGCAGGGGGCGAGGCCCGATGCCGCAGACCTACGAGTACAAGGTCCGAGACCGGACCGGCAACGTCCTGACCGGGCAGCTGGTGGGGGACAGCGAGTCCCTCGTCGTCCAGCGCCTGCGCGAGATGGGCATGACGCCCGTCCAGGTCAAGCGATCCGGACGCGGCCTGTCGATGGAGATCAACGTCCGTCCGGGCCGGGTCAAGCTCAAGCAGGTCGCGGTCTTCTGCCGGCAGTTCGCGACGATGGTGAACTCGGGACTGCCGATCCTGCGGGCGCTGACGATCCTCGGCGACCAGACCGATAGCAAGGAACTCTCGAAGATCCTGATCCAGGCGCGCACCGACGTGGAGGGAGGTGCGTCGCTCTCCACCGCGATGGGCAAACACCCGAAGGCGTTCAGCAACCTGTTCATCTCGATGGTCAAGGCCGGCGAGACCGGCGGCGTGCTCGACGACGTGCTCCTCTCGCTCGCCGACCAGATCGAGAAGGAGGTCGAGCTCCGGCGGAAGATCAAGTCCGCGATGACGTATCCGATCGTCGTCGTCTGCCTGGTCATGCTGATCCTGGGCGCGATGCTCCTGTTCGTGGTCCCGCAGTTCGAGACGATCTACGCGAGCCTCGGGGGCCAGCTCCCGCTGCCGACGAGGATCCTGCTCACCGTCTCCAACGCGTTCCGGACCTACTGGTACATCGTGCTGCTCGGTCTGGGCGGCGCCGCGTTCGCGCTCCGCCGGTACAAGCGGACCGAGCCGGGCAGGGCCCGCGTGGACGCCCTGAAGATCCGGGTCCCGTTGTTCGGACCGCTGTTCCTGAAGGTCGCGCTGGCGCGGTTCTCGTCCACCCTCGGGATGCTCCTGCGCGCGGGCGTGCCGATCCTGCAGGCGCTCGACAACGTGAAGGACACGGTGAACAACCGGGTGCTCGGCGACGCGGTCGACGATGTGAAGAGCAGCGTCGGCAAGGGTGAGTCGATCGCGGGACCGCTCAGCAGGCACAAGGTCTTCCCGCCGATGGTCGTCCAGATGCTGGCGGTCGGGGAGGAGACCGGAGCGGTGGACACGATGCTCGACAAGGTCTCCGAGTTCTACAACAACGAAGTCACGGCGACCGTGGACGCGCTCACGTCGCTCATCGAGCCGCTCCTCATCGCGGTCATCGGCGGTGCGGTCGGCGCGGCCGTCATCGCGCTGTACATGCCGATGTTCGACATCATCAACCAGATCGAGTAGCCGCCACACCGCGAGTCCGGTCGTTCGTCGTTCGCAGGTTCCGAACCACGGCGTCCGTCGGCTCGAAGATGGACTACCGCGTTCGAGTCATTCCGCCCCACCAGGGTCAAGGCGTCCTCATCCGGCGCCGAAGGAACCCCAGGACGCGCCATCGGGGCGCGTGAGTACGGAAGGAGGAGGTGACTCCATGCTCGAGCGCTTCTGGCAGCGCCGGAAGGACGAAGAGGGCTTCACCCTCATCGAGTTGATGGTGGTCGTTCTGATCATCGGCATCCTGATCGCCATCGCTCTGCCGACCTTCCTCGGCGCTCGTGAGCGCGCCCAGAACCGGGCGGCTCAGTCGGACCTGCGGAACGGTCTCGCGGCCGCGAAGACCTTCTTCACGGACGACGACACGTACGTTGGATTCGACGCGTCCGGGGCAGCGAGTTCGATCGAACCGTCGCTCCAGTGGGTGACCACGAGCGCGGCCGCCACCTGTGCGGCAGGTGTGTGTCCCGTCGTGATCAACCAGGCGACGGCGACCACCGTGGAGTTGAGCAGGCTCAGTGACTCGGGGCAGGTGTTCTGCATCTTGGACGTCGCCCAGGCACCGGGCGGTACCACGTTCGGCAACGTCGACGGCCACTCGGCCGCCTGTGCGGGAGGCTGGTAGTCCTCCCGGATCGACGATGGGGAAGGGGCGGCCTCCGGGCCGCCCCTTCCTTCTTGTATGGATGAACGCGTCATCGCGACGGCGACATCGGGAGGAGAGGCGGAGATGTACGGCTGGGACCGACGGCCCCACCGAACGGACCCGAGCGACGAAGAGGGTTTCACGCTCATCGAGCTCATGACGGTCGTTCTGATCATCGGCATCCTGGTCGGCATCGCCATGCCCACGTTCCTGGGGGCGCGGAGCCGGGCTCAGGACCGAGCCGTCCAGGCCGACCTGCGGAACGGGCTGGCGGCGGGGCTCTCGTACTTCGCGGAGGCGCAGAGCTGGACCGGGTTCGACGCGTCCGAGGGAACCTCGATCGAACCCTCGCTCGTCTGGCTGGACGGTGGCGATCCGCCGGTCGGACAGATCTCGATCCAGGTGCATGCCGGGCAGGATCTGCTGATCGTCGGCCTGTCCGGGACCGGCACCTACTTCTGCCTGGCCCAGGTCCAGAGCAACCCCGCGACGCTTCGGGGCAACGCCACGACCTTCGCGGGGCTGGACACGGTCGCCGAGTGCACCGGCGGCTGGTAGGGCCGTGTCCCGCTGCCTCAAGCGTATCGGCCATCCGGCCGATGCCTCTCAGGAGGTGAACCGAGGCTGCACATGATGCCGCAAGGCAGCAGTTTGTTCGTGCGCATCCACGCTCGATTGCACGACGACGAGCGTGGCTTCAGCCTGCTCGAGACCGTCATCGCGATCACCGTGATCTTCGGCTCGCTCATCACGCTCGCGATGAGCGCCTCATCGGGCTTCCGATACGTGGGCATCGGCCGCGAACAACAGGTCGCCAACCAGGTCGCGAACCAGCTGATGGAACAGGCGCGCGGACTGGCCTTCTCGAAGGTCCAGCGGGGGATGCAGGCATCGGCGCTGTCAACTGATCCGAACCTCGTGACGAGCTGCTCCGGAGACGCCGCCGGCACGTACCGTTTCCGCTCGTGCGCCGGTGACAAGGTGGTCTCGACCAACCTCAACTGCCCGACGCAGTCGACCGACTGCGCACAACCGATCGTGCCGAGCACCGGCACCGTGGGCGATTCGGCAGGCTATCCGGTGGACTACACGTGGCACTCGTACGTCACGAATAACTGCCCGACGGTCGTCACGGGCTGTACCGATATCGGTGCCTACAAGATCACGATCGTCGTCACATGGCCCGGGGCCGGGTCTTCGCCTTCCGGCATCCAGGGGGTGACGACCGAGAGCCTCGTCCACTCGCCGTCGGGGTGCGTCAACTCCTCCACGCATCCGTTCGCGGCGCCCTGCCAGCCCTTCTACTTCGGGCAGTCTCTATCGCCCGTGGGTCAGATCACGGTGAGGGGTTCGGTCGATCAGGTGGACTTCCAAAGCGGGGTGATCCTCACCACGGGCGCCGAGTCCACGCTGCAGGTCGAGCAGGTCTCCCAGGTACAGGGGAGTTGGACCCAGTCCGGCACCGCGCTCACGACCAGTGCCGGGACGACGTTCGGCGGATCGACCGTCTCGCGGACGACGGCCGCGGACAGCGATCCATCCGGCACGACGCCGAATTACCAAGTGACCGCCGCCGGGCTCGGGGTCGCCAGCAACCAGTTCGCGTCCGGCGGAGGCAACTTCGTACAGGTGCAGAACGCGTCGGGCGACAACGGGCAGGCGATCAGCACGACGTCGGCCGGCGGTGCCAACGTGTGTCCGCCGACCCCCCCGGCGCCTCCGGTCGAGACCGACCTTCAGCCCTGTGGAGGCGCGAGGGTCCTCAAGGCCGGGATCTCGCGCGCCCTGGGCCACTTCCACGGGTTCGCGACCGACATCGGCGACGCCACGCTCGCCTCGATCGCCAACCCGACCACGAACACGACCGCGTTCACGGATCGGATGCTCGTGTCGGGCCAGGATGGCAACATCCGGGAAACGGCGACCCGTTCGTTCGGCACGATCTTCATCGGAGGTCTCCCGGACAACGTCGTCGCGCCGGTCGGCTGGCTCGGCTACCTGCTGCAGCTCACGTCATATCAGGACACCGTTGTGTCCACCGCCGGGACGAGCGCCGCTTCTCCGACCGCCACGATCAACTCGGGGACGATCAGCTACTGGAACGGCGCCGGCTACTCGTCGGTGAACCTCGCGACCACGCCCGGCTACTCGCTCTCGGGACTGCTCCTCGATCACACCACCTTGTTGAACGGGCACACGGTCCGCATCGAGATCGCGTCGGACCCGGACGCCCCGATCCAGATGGCCTCGGTGCCGACGACGAGCTCGAGCACGACTGGTTGCAACGTCCTCGCGTATCCGACCTGCAAGACGCAGGCCCAGGCGACGGTCGGTTCTCCCGTGTTCGGTGCCCTCACGTACCGGGTCTGGGTCGACGGCATCCAGCTCGTGGATCTCCGGGTCGAGGTCGCCCTGGGGGCGCTGACCTCGAAGTCCATCTACGGACCCCCGCCGGCGGCAGGCTGACCATGCGCGTGATCCGCAGGATCCGGTGGGACGAACAGGGACTCTCGCTCACCGAGCTCCTCGTGGGCATGATGGTCATGTCCCTCGCATCGGGCGTGTTCCTCACCACGCTGTTCTCGGTACAGAGATCGGTGGCGGAAAACGACATCCGGACCCGGACCAACACACAAGCCCGCCTCGCACTCCAGACGTTGGACCACGAGGTTCGGTCCGGCAACGTCCTGTACGACCCCGCGACCTCCGCCGAGCCCTATTTTCGCTTCAAGATCTACACGCAGGCGAACGCCACCACGCGCCAGCCCTCGCCCGGCTACACGTGTCGGCTGTGGCGTATCACCTCGAGCGGCGAACTCCAGACGAGATGGTGGCCGCCGAACCGGCCGGATCTCGCGTCGGGATGGCTGACCGCGGCGACCGGCATCGTGAACCGGCTGGTAGCGACGCCGCTGAACGCGTTCCAACTCGACCCCGATCCCAACAAGGGGGGGCGGACCGTAAACGTGGTCCTGCTCGTGAACGAGGACCCACAGCAAGACTTCGACACCGGGACCGTGAAGATCCAAACGGCACTCACCGGTCGGAACACCTCGTACGGGTTCCCGACGGGTGTGTGCGCGACGGAACCGGCCGACTAGGAAGAGATCGTCATGGACCGGATCTGGAGGGTGCACCGTGAGGAGTCGGGGGTCGCGATGGTGATCGCGATGTTCGTGGTCATGGCGGTCGTCCTCCTCTCGACCGCCATCCTGGACATGTCCATCCACAACACGGATCAGGCTGCGTACGATCGCAAGCGGGTCACGTCGGTGGCGGCGGCCGAGAGTGGGATCGACCGTGCGTGGAACCTGATCCAGTACACGCCACCCGGCGACCCAGCCATGCCGTGTGGCACGCCGGACGCCGGCACCCTGACCACAGCGCCGGGGCCGGCGACCTATGAGGCGGAGTACACCTGGTTCGACGCGAGCGGGGCAGCGATCGCCACCTGCCCCCTGTCCGAGACGAACCTGCCCGCTGCGGTGCTCGTCACGTCGACCGGCCGGACGAACAACGGCGTGCCACGCACGATGCAGGCGTACATGACGCTGACCCCGAGCTACGGGGGGTTCGGCGCCGCGATCATCGCCGTCACGTCCACCGCGTTCAACAACAATTTCACGATCACCGGCGATCAGAGCAACGACGGCGACGTGTACGTGTTGAACGGGAACATCACGATCACGAACACGCCGGACATCTACGGCAACATCTTCGTCCCGGCCGGAGGGGCCTCGATGAGCAACAACAGCAGCATCATCGGGAACCTCTGGGCGAGGGACGCGATCACGATCAACAACCCGGCCAGCGTGACGGGGGACGTGACGTCCTCGACCCTCGGTGTGAGCGGCACGGGCGTGATCGGCGGTGACGCGAGGGCTGGGACGACGATCGCGGCCGGACTGAACGTGACCGGCACCGAGTACCCGAACAGTCCCCAGGGCCCGCCGCCGACGCAGGTCTTCCCCACGGCCTGCCAGGTCGCGATCGCGGGGGTCTGCGGTGCCCTGCCGTGGACCGGATACGCCGTGAACACCTTCACGGGCGCGACGGCATGCTCATCGGCGAGGTCGTTCCTGCTCTCGGGGACGATCACCGGAGATCAGGTGGTCTGGATCGACCAGGTCTGCAACCTCGCGATCGCGAACAACGACGTCGTCAACTTCAGCGGGAACCTGGCCATCGTCACGCAGGGGAGCATCTCGATGAACAACCAGAACAACTGGAACGGCGTCACGGGCCGCAGCCTGGCGTTCATCGTGAACTACCGATCCATCTTCCCGGCGAGCTGCGGCTCCTCGTACGGCATCTCGACGGGCAACAATTCCAACTTCAGCAATGCCAGCGTGTTGTTCTACAGCCCCTGCACCGTGACGTTGAACAACCAGCACGATTTCTCGGGGCAGGTGCTCGCGAACCAGGTGATCATCAACAACGCCTTCACACTGTCGGCGACGCCGGTCCTCGTCCCCGGACTCGGCGAGGTCAACGGCTTCAACCAGAGCATCGTCTACCTCCGCGAGGTCGCGGACTAACCGCGGCCGGGGAGCCGTGGAGTAGCGTTCGGCCACGAGATGACGATGCCCGACGTGATGCTCCGGCTCGCGGTCGCGCTGCCGCTCGGGCTCGTCTTCGGCAGCTTCCTCACGGTCGCGATCCACCGGATCCCGGCGGGGGAGTCGCTCGTTCGCCCGCGCTCCCGGTGCCCGAGCTGTCAGACGCAGATCCGGGTCTCGGACAACATCCCGGTGGTGTCCTGGCTCGTGCTCCGTGGCCGGTGCCGCGCCTGCGATGCCAGGATCCCGGCCGTCTATCCGTTGACCGAGCTCGGGTGCGGCCTGCTGTTCGTCGCCGTCGCGCTCACGTACGAGGACCTATGGCAAGCGACGCTGCTCGCCCCGTTCCTCGGCCTCCTCCTCGCGATCTCCGTCATCGACGTGCGGCACCACAAGATCCCCAACCGACTGGTGTACCCGGCCGTGTTGCTGGCCGCCGCGTTCGTGGTCGTCGGCGACCTCGCGGGCGGCCACTTCCAAGCCCCGACCGCCGGCATCGGCTTCCTCGCGTATGGCCTGGCGCTCCTCATCGTCGCCCTGATCGCGCCCCGTGGCATGGGCATGGGCGACGTGAAGCTCGCGGGGCTGATCGGCCTGGTCCTCGGGGCGATCAAGCTCGGCCTCGTGGGGGTCGCCGCCGGCGTCGGGATCCTCTTCGGGGGAGTAGGGGCGATCGCTGCCATCGTCCTCGGGGCCAACCGGAAGACCCGGATCCCGTTCGGACCCTTCATGGCGGCGGGGGCCGCGGTCGCGGTGTTCGTCGGAGAGCAGATCGCGGACGCGTACCTGCGCCTGCTGACCTGACCCGGTTCCGCCCGGGAGAACGCCCGAAACCTGCCTGAACCCTCGGCTGAACCCTGTTGCTGATGTGACTGAAGCGATAAAGAGCTAATTACATCTCTGTTATTCAGCCTTGCGTGCCGAAAGTAGGCATATGGGGGCGTTGACCGTAGATGTGGCACCTGTTACGGTGCGCGACCCGCGAAGTGGATGGGTACGAGAGAGGCAGATGTTGCAGTTGAGGAACATGGGGATACTGGTGCAGATGTGGGAGTTGTGACGGATGAGCAAACGACGTCCATTCGTGGGTGATCGCCTGCTCACGGTGGCCGAGGTGGCCGCCACGATGCGGGTCTCGAACATGACCGTCTACCGGATGATCAAGGGCGGGCAGCTCGCCGCGATCCGGGTCGGGAAGAACTACCGGATCCGAGAGTCGGACGTGGATCGATACCTGTCGGATCGATCTGTCTGAGGCGGGGCGTGGTGGCGAAGTCGAAGAGCGGATGGGTGGGCCGGCAGGCGGGCGACCGCCTGCTGACCGTGGGTGAGGTCGCGGCGACGATGCGGGTCTCCACCATGACCGTGTATCGCCTCATCAAGGGCGGTGACCTGGCAGCGATCCGGGTCGGGAAGAACTACCGGATCCGAGAGTCGGACATGGACGACTACCTGGCCGGGCGCTCCGTCCAGGTCGAGGGGGCCTAGATGCCCAAGACGAGGATCGGCGTGGACGTCGGTTCGACCGCGGTCCGGGTCGCCGAGGTCGCGATCGGGGACGTTCCCGTCGTGGTGCGCGCGGCGCAGGTTCCGCTCGCGCCCGGCCTGGTCGAGGCCGGAGAGGTCCGCGAGCCGGAAGCCGTCGGGGCCGCCATCCGGGAGCTCTGGGAGAAGGCCGGCATCAAGTCCCGCCAGGCGTTCCTCGGCGTGGGCAACCAGCGCGTCGTGGTACGCGAGGTCGCCCTGCCGTGGCTGCCGGAACGGGAGCTGCGCAACACCCTCGCCTTCCAGGTCCAGGAGTTCATCCCGATGTCGACGGACGACGCCGTCCTGGACTTCGACCCGCTGGGCGAGGTGGACCAGGGCGGGCGCCGGATGCAGCGGATGCTCCTCGTTGCCGCCCACAAGTCGATGGTGAGCGCACTGATCGACGCGGCCCTGGCCGCGAAGCTCGACCCGGCCGGCGTGGACCTGTCGCCCTTCGCGGTGGTCCGTGCGGTCGGCAGCGGGGACGAGGCTCTGGACCTCGACGCCAGCGGCGACGAGGCCGTCATCGACATCGGCGCACACGTCACGTCGATCTGCGTCCACGACCGGGGTGTGACCCGGTTCGTTCGGATACTTCCGTCGGGTGGCCGAGACATCACGATCGCGATCGCCCGCGGCCTCGGCGTCGACGACGACGTCGCCGAGCGGCTGAAGCGCGGCGAAGAGGTCGAAGAGGTCGAAGAAGAGGTCGCCGAGGCCGAGGTTTCGGGCGCCGAGGAAGCCGGCCCCGAGGAAGCCGGCGCCGAGGTCCCCGGTGGACCGCCTGCGGATGCGGAGGCGCTCCTCGTCGGAAGCGATGATCTCGGTCTGCGGGATCTCAGCCTCGGAAGGGAGCACGATCCCGAGAACGTCAAGCGGCTCGCGCTCATGCGGGCCGGGAGCTTCGTCGACGAGGTCCGATCGTCCCTCGAGTTCTACGCGGCTCAGGTGCCGAGCGCCAGGATCGGCCGAGTGCTCGTGGTCGGCGGAGGATCGCGGCTCGACGGGTTCCTCGAGCTGCTGCAGGAGCGGATCCCCGTGCCCGTGGACCGCGGGCGTCTGTTCGAGCGCGCGAAGTCGGAGCTCGAGCTTTCCGTCGACGCGGCCGCCGAGGCGGAGGCCGTGCTCTCGGTGGCCGTCGGACTCGCGATCCCGTCGCGGAGGCACGTGTGAGCCAGGTCAACCTCCTTCCCCCCGAGCTCCGCCAGCGGCAGGCCACACGCCGCGCCACCTCGATCGTGGTCCTGGTGGGCCTCGTCCTCCTCGCGCTCGTCGGCCTCTTCTACTTCCTGCAGGTGCAGCGCGTGTCGGAGGCCCAGGACGAGCTCGAGGCGCAGCAGGCGCGGAACGTCGAGCTCGAGGGTCAGATCGCCGGCCTCCAGGAGTTCGCGGCTCTCCAGGCCGAGCTGGCGGCCAAGGAGGCACTGCTGGCCACGATCTTCGAGAACGAGGTGTCGTGGTCGAGCGCCCTGCTCGACGTCTCACGGGTGATCCCGGACGCTTCGTACCTCACCAACCTCACCGGGCAGGTCACGGCGGTCGCCGGGGTGGAGGGCGTGCCGACGACGACCGGCGGGACGCCCGAAACCACGCTGATCGGAGCGATGACGTTCGCCGGCGTGGCCCAGGGAACCGAGACGATCGCCGACTGGCTCACCCGCCTCGAGCAGGTGCAGGGGTGGGTCAACGCGTGGGCGAACAGCGCCCAGGAAGACGCACCGTTCTCCCGCATCTACACCTTCGCGAACGGCCTCGATCTCACGCAAGAGGCCGCGACCGAGCGCGGGCTCGGGCAGGTGACACCGTGAACCGGCGGGCCCCGATCGTCGCCTTCGCCCTCATGGCGCTCCTGCTGGTGGTTGCGATCATCATGCTGGTGCTCCCGAAGATGCGCGAGGTGAGCGCCGCCGAGGAGCAGCTCCAGGCGGCGCAGGACCAGGAGATCGCGCTGGAGGCCGAGTTGCGGGCGCTGCAGCAGGCGCAGGCGCAGGCCCCCGAGACCGAGCAGGCGATCGCCGTGATCGAGGACCAGATCCCGCCGACGGCCGACCTGCCGAACCTGTTCCGGTTGCTCCAGAGCGCGGCCGACCGGTCGGCCGTCGACTTCTTCTCGTTCACCCCCGGCACGCCGGTCGTGGATGCGTCGTCGAGCTACTCGACGATCTCGTCGCAGGTCGTGGTCAGCGGCGGCTACTTCGCGATCGACGAGTTCCTGTTCCTGCTGGAGACGCTGCCGCGCGCGGCGAAGGCGACGACGATCGCCCTGGCGCCCGCGGGAGCGGCCGAGGAGGGGGCGACCACGTCGTCCACGTCGCTCCAGCTCCAGACCACCGTGGAGTTCTTCACGACCGATACCAGCGCGGGTCCGGGCTCGATCCCGGGCCCGACCGAAGGCACAGGAGCCTAGAAGATGCAGCTCACCCCCCGAGATCGGAAGCTCCTGCAGATCGCAGGGGTCGTGCTCCCACTCCTGCTCATCACATGGTTCTTGTTCCTGCGGCCGGAGGGCGGCGAAGACGTCGCGCTGCCGGAGTTCCCGTCGGGCGCCACCGGACCGACCGGTGTCACCGGCGTGAGCCCCAGCGCATCGCCGTCCCCCACGCCCCGCGAGACGCTGCCGCCCGTGTCGCTCGCCGGAGCCCGGGATCCGTTCTCGATCCCGCCCGGTCTGGCGCCCGCGGGCGGCAGCGTCAGCCCCACCACGACCACCACCGGCGCACCGCCGCCCACCACCACGTCCACCACGCCGCCGACGTCCACGTTCACGACGCCGCCGACCACGCCACCGACGATCCCAACGACACCGCCGACGACCACCGGCCAACCACCGCCGCCCGAGCAGCCGGGCGACAAGATCCTGATCGGCGGGCACGACGTGCGGTTGGTCGAGGTGGCCGGCAACGGGAACAAGCTCAAGGTGGAGGTGGACGGCAGGGTATGGACCGTCGAGCCGGGCGCGATGTTCGCCGACAACTTCAAGCTCGTCCGGATCGACGGGAAGTGCGCGAAGTTCCTCTTCGGTGACCAGAGCTTCGAGCTCTGCGAGAGGGGTTGAACCAAGGGGTCCGGCGCACCGCGCTCGGGGGGAGCGGTCGCCGGTACGGAGGGCGGCCTCGGTCACGGGGCCGCCCTCTACCAATCCGGGGAGGCGCGACGCGGCCGGTGGCGGCCAGACCGAGACCTATGATGGAGCGCGATGTTACGGCTGCTCACGGCGGGTGAATCGCACGGCAAGGGTCTCGTCGGCGTGCTCGAAGGGCTCCCGGCCGGCGTCGCCGTCTCACCGAAGGAGGTCGCGGGCGAGCTGGCGCGCCGCCGGCACGGCCACGGCCGGAGTGGGCGCCAGAAGCTCGAGTCCGACACCTTCGAGATCGTCTCGGGGGTCCGTCACGGGCGCACGTTGGGGAGCCCGATCGCGATCACGATCGAGAACGCCGAGTGGCAGGAGAAGTACCGAGACCTCATGTCGGTCGAGGGCGAGGGAGATCCAGCCGAACGGCTCACGCGGCCGCGGCCCGGACACGCGGACCTCGCGGGTGTGCAGAAGTACGGCTTCGACGACGTGCGCAACGTGCTCGAACGGGCGAGCGCTCGTGAGACCGCCACCCGGGTCGCGCTCGGGGTCTTCTGCAAGGCGTTCCTCGCCGAACTGCAGATCCACGTCCTCTCGCACGTCGTGCGGATCGGGAAGGTCTCCGTCCGCTCCGCGCGCGTCCCGAGGCCCGAGGACCTCGAGGCGATCGACGCGTCCCCCGTCCGGTGCATCGACGAGGTCACGGCGGACCGCATGGTCGCCGAGATCGACCGGATCCGCCGCGCCCGGGACACCGTCGGTGGCGTGTTCGAGGTCCTCGCGCACGGGTGCCCGCCGGGCCTCGGCTCCTACGTGCAGTACGACCGCAAGCTCGACGCGCGTCTCGCGCTCGCCCTGATGAGCATCCAGTCGGTGAAAGGGGTGGAGGTCGGCGACGGGTTCCTCGCCGCGACCCGTCCCGGCTCGCGCGCGCACGACGAGATCGTGTCGGCCCGCGGAAGCCTGCGGCGCAAGACGAGCCGGGCGGGCGGGATCGAGGGCGGCATGAGCACGGGAGAGCCGATCCGGGTCCGCGCGGCGATGAAGCCGTTCTCCACCGTCCCGAAGCCCCTCGCCACGGTCGACCTGGCGACCGGCCGCCCGGACGTCGCGATCGGGCAGCGCACGGACGTCTGCGCGGTGCCCGCGGGCGGCGTGGTGGGCGAAGCGGCCGTCGCGTTCGTCGTGGCGGGCGCGGTGCTCGAGAAGTTCGGCGGCGACTCGCTGCCGGAGACACGTCGCAACCTCGACGCGTTCGTCGCGAGCCTGTCGTGATCGTCTTCCTCGTCGGGATGCCCGGCTCCGGCAAGTCCACCGTGGGCCCGGAGCTCGCTTCGCGCCTCGGCGTGCCGTTCGTCGAGATGGACGAGGAGATCGCACGCGCGGCGGGGATGACGGTCCGGGAGATCTTCGAGCGGGAGGGCGAGGCCCGGTTCCGCGAGCTCGAGGCGGCGGCGCTCACCGAGGTCGCCTCGCGGGATCCCTCGGTCGTCTCGTGCGGTGGGGGGATCGTCGTGGAGCCGGCGAACCGCGTGACGCTGCGGGCGACCGGGGAGGTCGTGTTCCTGTCCGTTCCGCTCGAGACGCTCCGAGCGCGCGTCCGGCCGGCCGCCGACCGCCCGCTCATCCGGGAGGAGGGCGACCTGGAACGGATCTTCCGCGAGCGCGAGCCGCTGTATCGCGAGTTCGCGGCGCACGTCGTGGACGGCGGCGGGTCGCCGAAGGACGTCGCCGCGGCGATCGAACGGGAGCTGCTCCGTTGGAGCGCGTGAGGGTCGAGATCCCCGAGCGGGCGTACGACGTCGCGATCGGCGCGGAGCTGTTGGACCGCGCGGCCGAGTTCCTTCCCCCACTGCCGGGGGCCGAGCGCGCGTTCGTCGTGTCGGATGCGTCGGTCGCCGATCGGTACCTGGAGCCGCTCGTGCGGGGGTTGGCTCCACTCCAGGTCGTCCACCTGCACGCTCCGCAGGGGGAGGAGGCGAAGTCCCTCCAGGTGATGACGGCGCTGCAGCGGCAGCTCGCGACCCAGGAGGCCCACCGAGACGACGCGGTGGTGGCGCTCGGCGGGGGGGCGGTCGGCGATCTCGCCGGCTTCGTCGCGGCGACCTACATGCGCGGCGTGCCGTTCGTCCAGGTGCCCACGACCCTCACGGCGCAGGTGGACGCCGCGATCGGAGGCAAGACGGCGGTCAACCTCCCCGAGGGGAAGAACCTGGTCGGAGCGTTCCACCAGCCAGTCGGCGTCGTCGCCGACGTTGCGACCCTCGCCACCCTGCCCGACCGAGAGTTCCGGAGCGGCCTCGCCGAGGTCGCGAAGTACGCGTTGACCCTCGACCTCGACCTCCTCGCGCAGCTCGAGTCGGATCCGGGCCCGGTGCTCGCGCGCGACCCCTCGGCGCTGGAGGCGGTCGTTGCCCGCTGCGTTCGGACGAAGGCCGGCGTGGTCGCGGCCGACGAACGCGACGGTGGGCGTCGGCTCGTCCTGAACTACGGCCACACGCTCGGTCATGCGCTCGAGCGATCGGACGCGTTCGCCGGCCGGTCGCACGGCGAGGCGGTGGCCGTCGGGATGGTCTTCGCCGCGCGGATGGCCGAGCTGCTGGGTCGCGCGCGCGACGGCCTCGCGTCGCGACACGCGCGCCTGCTGGCCTCGCTCGGGTTGGAGGTCGGCGGGATGCTGCCGCAGACCGACGAGATCCTCGTCGCGTTCCGGATGGACAAGAAGTACCGGGGGAAGGTTCGACTCGTGCTGCTCGAAGACGTCGGCCGACCGTTCGTGCAGGATGCGGTGTCCGAGGAGGACCTCCGCGCCGGACTCGAACAGATGCGTCCGGGCGTTCGGACGAGGGGGGACTGAAGGATGCGGGTGCTGTTCCTGTTCGGCCCGAACCTCGGCGTGCTCGGCGTGCGCGATCCCGAGCGGTACGGGAGCCAGACGCTCGAGGAGATCATGGACGAGGTGGCGGCGCGCGGTGGCAGGCTCGGACACGAGCCGGCCTGGCGACAGTCCGATCACGAAGGCGAGCTCATCGGATGGTTGCACGGTGCGGCCGGCGAGGGTTTCGAGGCGGTCGTCATCAACCCCGGGGCACTCACGCACTACGCGTACGCGCTTCGGGACGCCGTCGAGGCGTGCGGGCTGCCGGTCGTCGAGGTCCACATGACGAACATCTACGCCCGGGAGGAGTTCCGCCGGCATTCGGTGGTCTCGCCCGTGTGCCGGGCGACGATCGCCGGTGCCGGGGCCGGCGGGTACCACGTCGCGTTGGAGGCGCTCGCGTGGATCACGGACTGAGACGCGCCCGGCTGGGCGAACGGCTCGAGGACCTCGAGCTGGAAGCCCTCATCGTCACGCGCCTGCCGAACGTCCGGTACCTGACCGGCTTCACGGGCTCGAACGGTCAGGTCGTGGTCGCGCGGGACGGATCGGCGGTGTTCCTCACCGACGGCCGCTACGCGGAGCGATCGAGCCGCGAGGTGCCCGACCTGCAGCGATCGGTCTACACGGAGGGGTACCCACGCCCGTTGATCGACGCCTGTCGGACGCTCGCGGCCGCCAGGGCGGGGTTCGAGCGACGCGGGGTGACCTACGAGCAGTGGGAGCAGCTGTCCGAAGTGGCGGAGGGGATCGACCTCATCGCCGCGGGGGCGGAGGTCGAGGGCCTGCGTCGCTCGAAGGATGCCGACGAGGTGGCCCTCGTCGCCCGCGCGCAGGAGCTCGCGGACGTCGCGTTCGAACGCGTCGTGCTGGGTGGCGGGCTCCGCGAGGGGCGCACCGAGCGCGAGATCGCGCGTGAGCTCGAGACGGCGATGCTGGACGCCGGCGCGGAGGACCGGAGCTTCGAGTCGATCGTCGCGTTCGGCTCCGCAGCGGCCGAGCCGCACCACGATCCGGGAGACCGGGCGCTCGAACGGGGCGACGTGGTCAAGCTCGACTTCGGGGCCCTCGCCGGCGGCTATCACTCGGACATGACCCGAACGGTCGCGTTCGGCGAACCCGACGGCCGCCTGCGCGAGATCCACGAGGTCGTCGCCGCGGCGCAGCGCGCGGGCGTCGAGGCCGTCCGGCCGGGCGCGACGACGACCGAGGTCGACGGCGCCGCACGGTCGGTGATCGCGGACGCGGGCTTCGGCGACGCGTTCCCGCACGGTCTCGGCCACGGAGTCGGGCTCGAGATCCACGAGGAGCCGTTCCTGCGGTGGCATTCGGGTGAGGAGCTCACCGCCGGGATGGTCGTGACGATCGAGCCCGGCGTCTACGTCCCGGGGCTCGGCGGCGTCCGGATCGAAGACATGGTCGAGGTGACCACCCGCGGCCCGCGACAGATCCCTCGGTCCACCAAGGAGCTGATCGTCCTGTGAGCGTTTCGACGAACGACCTGAAGAACGGCATCACGCTCGATCTGGACGGCACCCTGTTCCAGGTCGTCGAGTTCCAGCACGTCAAGCCCGGGAAGGGCGGGGCGTTCGTTCGCACGAAGCTCCGGAACGTGCGGACCGGCTCCGTGGTCGAGCGCACCTTCAACGCCGGCGTGAAGATCGGGCTCGCGATCGTCGAGCGCCGGGAGATGCAGTACCTGTATCGGGACGGCGACGCCTTCACGTTCATGGACATGGAGACCTACGACCAGGTGCCGGTTCCGGGGGCCGTCATCGGCGACGCCGCCGGCTGGCTCGCCGAGGGCGCGACGGCCCAGGTGGCGATGCACCAGGGGACGCCGATCGCCGCCGAGCTCCCGGCTTCGGTCGCGCTCGCGATCACGAAGACGCAGCCGGCGGTCAAGGGCGATACGAAGACGAACGCGATGAAGCCGGCGATCCTCGAGACCGGCGCCGAGATCCAGGTGCCGATGTTCGTCGAGGAGGGTGAACGCGTGAAGGTGGACACGCGCTCGGGTGCGTACATCGAACGGGTGCGGTGAGCGCGTGACGTCGCGGAGGCGGGCCCGCCGCCTCGCGATCGACATCCTGTTCCAGGCCGACGTCACCGGCGTCGACGGCCTCGCGGTGTTGACCGGCTGGATGGGAGCCGGCCACGACGTGCCGGACTTCGCCCGGGAGCTCGTCGAGGGGGTTCGCGATCATCTGGAGGAGCTCGACGGCGTGATCGGGGCGCACTCGGAGGGGTGGCGGGTGGGGAGGATGGCGGCGCTCGATCGGACGATCCTCCGGGTGGCGGTGTACGAGCTGCGGTACACGCCGGACGTGCCGGCCGCCGCCGCGATCGACGAGGCGGTTCGAGCGGCGAAGGAACTCTCGACCGAGGACTCGGGCCGATTCGTGAACGGGGTGCTCGGCAAGATCGCAGCCGAACGGGACCCGGCGCCGTAGGTTACTCCGAGGACTGCGACGTGCCCTCGGCGCGGGGCTCCTTCTCGTCGGACGTGCCTGCCTCGTCGGCCTCCGCCCCGCCCTCGGAGATCCCCTTCTTGAACTCACTGGTCGACTTGCCGACGGACCGAGCGAGCTCCGGGAGCTTCTTGGCTCCGAAGATCAGGACCACGATCACCAGGACCACGATCCATTCGGGCCCGGGGCTATAGGCGACCATCCGCTCCACCTTCCTGTGAGCCGGGTCTCTAGTGTAAGCGTCGCCGAGTGGCGCGACCGGTAGCCCGCGCGTTGCCCACGCCGGGCTCGGGGGGTATCCTCCGCGGGACGCTTCCCCTTTAAGTCCGGTCCCGAGAGGCCGGGAAGGGAGCACGAGACGGTGCAGCTTGACCACGACGCCCTGCCGCGCACGCGGCCGGGCGTTCCTTCATGATGGGGCGGCCCGTGGCCCTCATGGACGACGGGGAGATCCGTCGAGCGGTCACCCGGATCGCGCACGAGATCCTCGAGCGCAACAAGGGTGCCGCGGGGCTCGTCCTCGCCGGCATCGCCGCGCGGGGCGACGACCTGGCGCGGCGTCTGGCCGCCGAGATCGAGCGCATCGAGGGAACCCGGGTTCCGGTCGGCACCCTCGACATCACCTTCTACCGGGACGACATCGGGATGCGGTCGGAGGCACCCGAGGTGCACGAGACGCGGATCGACTTCGACATCAACGGGCGGACGGTCGTCCTGGTCGACGACGTGCTGTTCACGGGCCGGACGATCCGATCGGCGCTCGACGCGCTGGTCGACTTCGGGCGCCCGACGAAGGTGCAGCTGGCGGTGCTGGTCGACCGGGGGCATCGGGAGCTTCCGATCCGTGCCGATTTCGTGGGCAAGAACGTGCCGACCCGCACGGACGAGGACGTGCGCGTGGCGCTCCGAGAGGTCGACGGCCACGACGGCGTCTTCCTGCAGGAGCCGCTCGTCGCGCGTGGGGCGGAGGGGGAGGGCGGATGAACCGACACCTGCTGTCGATCCACGACGTGAGCGCCGACGAGATCGTCCGGGTCCTCGATACCGCGGAATCCTTCCGCGAGGTGGGCACCCGGGTGATCAAGAAGGTGCCGGCGCTCCGCGGGCGCACCGTGGTGAACCTGTTCTACGAGAACTCGACCCGGACCCGGATCAGCTTCGAACTTGCGGCGAAACGACTGTCGGCCGACGTGATCAACTTCTCGACGAGCGGGACGAGCGTCGCGAAGGGAGAGAGCCTCAAGGACACGGCGCTCACGCTCCAGGCGATGGGCGCGGATGCGATCGTGATCCGTCATCCCTCGAGCGGCTCGCCGCTCACGCTCACCCGGTGGGTGCGAGGCAGCGTGCTGAACGCCGGCGACGGGACGCACGAGCACCCGACCCAGGCGCTGCTCGACCTGTACACGATGCGCGACCGGCTCGGACGGATCGAGGGGTTGCGGGTCGCCATCGTGGGAGACGTCCTGCACTCGCGCGTGGCCCGCTCGCTCGCCCTCGCGCTCCCGAAGATGGGCGCGGAGGCCACGCTCGTCGGCCCCCCGACGCTGATCCCGCCGCACGCGACGGCCTGGGGCGTCGAGGTGAGCCACGATCTCGAGTCGGTCCTGCCCAAGCTCGACGTCTGCTACCTGCTCCGCGTGCAGCGGGAGCGGCAGCGCCAGCAGTACGTCCCGAGCATCCGTGAGTATGCGCGACGGTTCGGGCTCACGCGAGAACGGGTGGCGATGCTCCAGGGGTCGGCGCTCGTGATGCATCCCGGGCCGATGAATCGCGGCGTCGAGATCGATTCCGACGTCGCCGACCTCCCGCGATCGGTGATGGAGGAACAGGTGACGAACGGCATCGCGGTCCGCATGTCGCTCCTGTACCTCCTGCTCGGGGGTTCGGGGGCCGCGCACGGCTCGACGTTGGAGCCGACGGATGTCTGAGCGGCTCCGGTTCCGCGGCGCCCGGATCGTCGATCCCCTCCTCGGACGCGACGAGGTCGCCGACGTGGCGGTGGGGGATGGCCGGATCGTGGCGCCCGAAGATGCGATCGGGGCGACGGAGCTCGACTGCGACGGGCTGATCCTCGCGCCGGGGTTGGTCGACCTGCACGCCCACCTGCGACAGCCGGGTCGCGAGGATACGGAGTCCGTCGAGACCGGGTGCCGGGCGGCGGCGCTCGGCGGCTACACGGCGATCGCGCCGATGGCGAACACGCAGCCCGTGGCGGACAACGCCGCCGTGATCCATGAGGTCCGCGAGCTCGCGAGGGCGGCGGCGCTCTGCGACGTGTTCCCCGTGGGCGCGATCACCCGCGGTCTCGAAGGAGAGACGATGGCGGAGCTCGGGGAGATGGCCGAGGCGGGCGTCCGGATCTTCAGCGACGACGGCCGGAGCGTTCCCACGGCCCGCGTGCTCCGCAACGCGCTCTCGTACGCACGCGCGTTCGAAGGTGTGGTGATCGCCGAACACTGCGAGGACGCATCGCTCGCCGAGGGCGGGCAGATGCACGAGGGGCTGCACTCCTCATCGCTCGGACTGGCGGGACAGCCCCGGGAAGCAGAAGAGGTCGTCGTGGCCCGCGACCTCGCGATGGCTCGCCTGACGGGCGGACGGCTCCACCTGTGCCACCTCTCGTCGGGAGGCTCGGTCCAGATGCTCCGGCGAGCCAAGCGCGAGGGTCTCCGGGTCACGGCGGAGGTGACGCCGCACCACCTCGCGCTCAGCGACGAGGACCTGCTGACCTACGACACGAACGTGAAGATGCAGCCGCCGCTCCGCACGTCGGAGGATCGACAGGCGCTGCGCGAGGGGCTCGCCGACGGAACGATCGACGTGATCGCGACCGACCATGCGCCGCACGCGGTGGAGGAGAAGGAGGCCGAGTTCGACCAGGCGCCGTTCGGCACCATCGGACTCGAGACGGCGCTCGCGTCGGTGCTCACGTACTCGGTCCAGACCGGAACGGTGAGCATCATGCGCGCGATCGAGGCGATGTCGAGCGTGCCGGCTCGCATCCTGGGCGCGGGAGACCACGGCGGTCCGATCGAGCCGGGCCGGCCGGCCAACCTCGTCGTCATCGACCCGTCCGCCGGATGGGTGGTCGAGCCCTCGTTCGCGTCGAAGAGCCGGAACTGCGCGTTCCTCGGCCGGATGCTCCGCGGCCGAGTGGTGCACACCGTCTACCGGGGGTCTCTCGTGGTCGCGGACGGGAAGGCGCAGCGATGACGAGCCGACCCGCGGCGGTGCTCGCCCTCGAGGACGGCTCGGAGTTCGAGGGGACCTCTTTCGGGGCGCAGGGCGAGGTGTTCGGGGAGGCGGTGTTCAACACCGGCATGTCGGGGTACCAGGAGGTGCTCACCGACCCCTCGTACGCCGGGCAGGTGGTCGCGATGACGTCGCCGCATCAGGGCAACACCGGCACGAACGCAGAGGACCCCGAGTCCGCGCGGGTCCACGTCTCGGGCTTCGTCGTTCGGGAGGCCTCGCGTCGCGCCTCGAACTGGCGGGCGAGCGGGACGCTGCACGGCGATCTCGAGGGGGCGGGAGTCGTCGGGCTCGAGGGCGTGGACACGCGACGGTTGACGCTGCGGCTCCGCGACCGCGGCGCGATGCGCTGCGGGATCTCGACGCGGCGATCTCGATCCCGGATCGCTCGTGGGCCGCGTCCGTGAGCGTCCGGGGATGGAGGGCGCAGATCTCGCGAGGCGCGTGAGCGTGCGCGAACCGTACGAGGCGCGCGACGTCGTCGGTCCCGCCAGGGCGACGCTCGGCCGGATCTTCCGGGTCGCCGCGTACGACTTCGGACTGAAACGAACGATCCTGCGCCGCCTCGCCGCGTCGGGGATCGAGGCCACGGTGTTCCCGGCGCAGACACCCGTGTCCGAGGTGCTCGCAGGTGGGTTCGACGGCGCGCTCCTCTCCAACGGGCCCGGGGACCCCGCCGCGACCGGGTACGGGATCGAGGCGGCTCGCGGGCTCCTCGGCCGCCTCCCGGTCCTGGGGATCTGCCTCGGCCACCAGCTCCTCGGGCTCGCGCTCGGGGGGCGCACCTTCAAGATGGCGTTCGGGCACCGCGGGGCCAATCAACCGGTGCAGGATGTGCGCACCGGCCGGGTGGAGGTGACGACCCACAACCACGGGTTCGCGGTCGATCCGGACGGCTTCGAGCGCGATCGCACCCGCGCGAGCACCGCGTTCGGCGAGGTGGACCTCACGCACTGGAACCTGAACGACGGGACGCTCGAGGGGTTCCGATGCCTCGACGTCCCGGCTTCGTCGGTGCAGTTCCACCCGGAGGCCGCGCCGGGGCCGCACGACGCGATCGGGATGTTCGACGAGTTCCGGGGGTCGATGCGTGCCTAGGCGGACCGACATCGAACGGATCCTCGTGATCGGCTCCGGCCCGATCGTGATCGGCCAGGCGTGCGAGTTCGACTATTCGGGCACTCAGGCGTGCAAGGTGCTCCGCAGCGAGGGCTTCCACGTCAGCCTCGTGAACTCGAACCCGGCGACGATCATGACCGACCCGGAGTTCGCCGATCGTACGTACATCGAGCCGCTGACGCCCGCGTCGGTGCTCCAGGTGATCGAGCGTGAGCGTCCGGATGCGCTCCTGCCGACGCTCGGCGGGCAGACGGCGCTGAACCTCGCGGTCGCGCTCGCCGAGTCGGGCGACCTCGATCGTCTCGGGGTCGGGCTCATCGGTGCCGGGCTGGAGGCGATCCGCCGGGCCGAGGATCGCAGCGGGTTCCGCCGAGCGATGCTCGACGCCGGCCTCGACGTGCCCCGGGCCGGGATCGCGCACACCGTGACGGAGGCGTCGGCGATCGGGGACGAGGTCGGGTACCCGGTGATCGTGCGCCCGTCGTTCACGCTCGGGGGCGGCGGGAGCGGGTTCGCGTACGAACCGTCCGAGCTCGGGGTGGTCGCGGCCCGCAGCCTCGAGGCGAGTCCCGTGACCGAGATCCTCGTCGAGGAGTCCGTCGCCGGTTGGAAGGAGTTCGAGCTCGAGGTGATGCGCGACGCCGCGGACCAGGCCGTCGTGATCTGCTCGATCGAGAACGTGGACCCGATGGGGGTGCACACGGGCGACTCGATCACGGTCGCGCCCGCCATGACCCTGACCGACGTCGAGTACCAGCGCATGCGCGATGCCGCTCTCGAGTGCATCCGGGCGATCGGCGTCGAGACCGGTGGCTCGAACATCCAGTTCGCGGTCGACCCGCGCACCGGACGGCAGGTGCTGATCGAGATGAACCCGCGCGTCTCGCGCTCGTCGGCCCTCGCTTCGAAGGCCACCGGGTTCCCGATCGCGAAGATCGCGGCGCTCCTCGCGGTGGGCTACACGTTGGACGAGATCCCGAACGACATCACGGGCGTGACACCCGCGGCGTTCGAGCCGTCGCTGGACTACGTGGTCGTCAAGGTGCCGAGGTTCGCGTTCGAGAAGTTCCCCGAGGCCGACCCCGTGCTCACCTCGACGATGAAGTCGGTGGGGGAGGTCATGGCGATCGGCCGCACGTTCAAGGAGGCGCTCGGCAAGGCGTGGCGTTCGCTGGAGGTCGCGGGCGCCGATCTGGGGGGGTCGGCGGACGCGGCTGCCCAGTGGGGCGCTTCGCTCCATCGGCTCGCTTCGCTCGCCGATGAGCTCTCTGGGCATGCGCGTCCGCCTCTCCTCGAGGAGCTCGCGACGCCGAGCGATGGGCGGTTGCGGCTCGTCGAGGCTGCTCTGCTCGAGGGGCACACCGTTGAGGAGATCGCCGTTATCACGGGGATCGATCCGTGGTTCGTGGATCAGATCGCTCAGGTGGCCGAGGAGGTGCGGGCGATCTCGGGCCGGAAGATGGAGGCGCTCACGGGCGGCGAGCTCGTCCGGGCGAAGCGCGCGGGGTTGTCGGATCGGCGGATCGCGAGCCTGACCGGTTCGGACGAGGCGAACGTCCGGGCGCGGCGGACGGCGCTCGGAGCGACGCCGGTCTACAAGACCGTGGACACCTGCGCCGGGGAGTTCCCCGCGCGCACGCCGTATCACTACTCCGCGTACGAGCAGGAGAACGAGGTGCGTCCGGCCGAGCGCCCGAGGGTGGTGATCGTCGGCGCCGGGCCGAACCGGATCGGCCAGGGGATCGAGTTCGACTACGCATGCGTGCACGCCGCCTACGCGTTGCGCGAGGCGGGATACGAGGCCGTGATGGTCAACTCGAACCCCGAGACCGTGTCGACGGACTACGACACGAGCGCGCGTCTGTACTTCGAGCCCGTCTCGACCGAGGACGTGCTCGCCGTCTGCGAGGCGGAACGACCGGTCGGGGTCATCTGTCAGTACGGCGGACAGACGCCGCTCCGGCTCGCGCACGACCTCGAGCAAGCCGGCTTCCGGGTCCTCGGCACGCCACCGGCCGCGATCGATCTCGCCGAAGACCGGGGGAAGTTCGCCGAGCTGCTGCGGAAGCTCGACATCCCGGCGCCGGCGCACGGCGAGGCCCGCGATCCCGCGGAGGCCCGGGCGGTCGCGCGCGCGATCGGGTTCCCGGTCGTCGTCCGGCCCTCGTACGTGCTGGGCGGCAGGGCGATGGAGATCGTCTACGAGGAGACCGAGCTCGAGCGGTTCGTGGCGACGGCGGCCGAGGCGAGCCCGGATCATCCGGTCCTGATCGACCGGTTCCTCGAGGGCGCGATCGAGATCGACGTCGATGCGATCGCGGACGGCTCCGACGTGTACATCGGCGCCGTGATGGAACACATCGAGGAGGCGGGCGTGCACTCGGGCGACTCGTCCTGTCTGATCCCGCCCGCCACCCTGTCGGAGGAGGAGCTGGACGAGGTCGCGCGGATCACGACGACGCTCGCCCGCCGTCTGGGCGTGCGCGGGCTCATGAACCTCCAGCTCGCGAGCAAGGACGAGCGGATCTGGGTGCTCGAGGCCAACCCGCGCGCCTCGCGCACCGTCCCGTTCGTCTCGAAGGTGACCGGCGTCCCGCTCGCCAAGGTGGCGACCCACGTGCTCCTCGGGCGCAGGCTCCTCGACCTCGCCGAGGAGGGATCGATCCCCGCGGACACGCATCACTACCTGCGGCTGCCGTATACCGCGGTGAAGGCAGCCGTGCTCCCGTTCGGCCGGTTCCCCGGCGTCGACACGCTGCTCGGTCCCGAGATGCGTTCGACGGGGGAGGTCATGGGGGTCGACGTCGATCCGGGTCGCGCGCTCGCGAAGGCGCTCGGCGCGAGCGGGACCTCGTTGCCGAGCGAGGGCACCGCGTTCATCTCGGTGGCGAACCGCGACAAGCGCGCGATCCTGTATCCCGGCAAACGCCTCGCGGATCTCGGGTTCGAGCTCCTCGCCACGCGCGGGACGGCGGCCGTGCTCGAGCGCGCGGGGGTGGCGGTCACGCGGGTCGCGAAGGTGTCCGAACACGGGCGCTCGGTCGTCGAGCTCATCGGCGCGGGAGCGGTGGACCTCGTGATCAACACGCCGTTCGGCTCGGGACCGCGCAGCGACGGTTGGCGGATCCGAACGGCCTCCGCACAGGCGGGCATCCCGTGCATCACGACGCTGCCCGGCGTGCTCGCCGCGCTGCGCGGCATCGAAGCGCTCCGAGGTGCGCCGGGGGAGCCCCGCTCGATCCAGGAGCTGCACGAGCTCGCGCGCGGTCCGATGCCGGTGCAGGAACGGCTCCACGCGGTCGACCGCGCGAGCGTGGGTCCGTGAAACGCGTTCGCGCCGAGGTCCTGAACACGCGTCGGGTCGGCGCGTACCACTCGATCACGATCGTCGCCCCGGGCGTGGCGGATCGGGTTCGGCCGGGACAGTTCGTGTCGGTCGCGATGCCGGAGGGCCGCACGTTCCTGCTCCGCCGCCAGTTCTCGATCTCCCAGGCCTCCCGGCGAGGCGGATGGGCGGGGACGCTGGAGTTCGCGTTCGACCCCTCGGGACCGGGGACGGGGTGGCTCTCCGAGATCAAGGCGCACGGCTTCCTCGACGTGATCGGCCCGCTCGGCAAGGCCTTCGCGTATCCGGCCAAGCTCAAGACGTGCTTGCTCGTCTCCGAGGGGCACGGGTCGGCTCCGATGTTCTTCCTCGCCCAGGAGCTCCGCGCTCGCGGCAAACGCGTCGACATGGTGCTCGGCGCGACGGACCACGACCGGGTGTTCAAGCCGATCGAAGCCAAGCGCCTGTCCCAGACGCTCGCGATCACCACCGAGGACGGGAGCCTCGGCGAGCCGGGAAGCGTGCTGGACGCGCTGCCGGGCGCGGTGGAGTCGACGGGCGCACAGGTCGTGTACGCCGCGGGACGTCGATCGACGCTTCGGCGGATCGCCGAGTTCTGCATGGATCGCGGCATCCCGTCGCAGGTCGCGGTCGAGGAGGAGATGGCGTGCGGCATCGGCCTGTGCTTCACCTGCACCGTCCCGATCGTTCGCAAGGACGGCTCGGGCTTCGACAACCTCCGCTCGTGCACGGAGGGACCCGTGTTCAACCCGGCGAGGATCCTGTGGGACCGGTGGCTCGGCGACCAGCCCCGGCTCGCGCCGACACCGCCCGAGGGGTTCCGCGTCGTCGGCTCGTGGCCGGGATGACGGACGGCCGAGGGACGGCCCAGGGGCCGCCCGCCGACGGGCGGCGGACGAAGCCTTCGCTGGAGGTCGAGCTGGGCGGGATCCGGTTCCCGAACCCCGTGCTCGCCGCGTCCGGGTGTCTCGGAACGGGTGGAGACGTCCCCGGCCTCGTCGATCTGCATCGGTTCGGAGGGGTCGTGAGCCGGAGCCTCACGTTCGGGCCCTCGAAGGGCTGGCCAACGCCTCGCGCGGCGGAGACCGCGTCCGGTCTGCTCTCCGCCGTCGGACTGCAGAACCCGGGCGTCCGAGCGTTCGTCTCGGAGGATCTCCCGCGGCTGTCGCGCGCGGTCCCGGTGGTTGCCTCCGTCGCCGGGTCGTCCCTCGCGGAGTACGTGAACGTCGCCGGCGCGGTGCACCTCGAGGACGGTGTCGTCGCGCTCGAGGTGTACGTATCGTGCCCGGACGACGACCATGACGGCGAGCCGTTCTTCACGACACCGGAGCGCCTGATCGAGATCGTCGGAGCCGTCGCCCGGATGTCGCGCGTGCCGGTCTTCGTGAAGCTCCCAGCGCTCCTTCCCGGCTTGGTCGGGACCGCGCGTTCGTGCGTCCGGGCCGGTGCGTTCGGGTTCACCCTCGTGGACGCCGTGCCGGGGCTGGCGATCGACCCCGGGCGCCTGCGCACGAGGACCGCTGTTCCCGTCGGCGGCCTCTCGGGCCCGGCGATCAAGCCGGTGGCCCTCGCCGCCGTCTTCCAGGTGTCCCGGGCGCTGCCCAACGTCCCGATCATGGGGGTCGGGGGGATCGCCACCGGTGAGGATGCCGCGGAGTTCCTGCTCGCCGGGGCGTGGGCGGTCCAGGTCGGGACGGCTCTCCTCCTGGATCCCTCGGCGCACGTCCGGATCGTGCGTGAGCTCCACGGGTACCTGCGCGCCAAGGGGTTCACGTCGCCGGCGGACGTTCGTGGGAGGCTCCGGGTCCTCGGTTCCGCCGACGCACGCACGTGATCCCGCGCCCGGACAACCCGTTGGTGGTCGCGCTCGACGTGTCGGACGTCGAGAACGCCGCGGCGCTGGCCGGCAGCCTCGAGGGGCACGTCGGTCTCCTGAAGGTCGGCCTCGAGCTGTTCGCGGCCGCGGGCCCGGCCGCCGTGTCGCGAGTTCGGCCGTTCGCGCCCGTGTTCCTGGACGTGAAGCTCCACGACATCCCGACGACCGTCGAGGGCGCGGCGCGTAACTGCGCGGCGCTCGGCGTCGCGATGATCACGGTCCACGCGCTCGGGGGCGAGCGCATGGTAGCGGCCGCGGTGCGCGGCGCGGCGCAGGGAGCGGAACGATCCGGCACCGAACCGCCGTCGATCGTCGCCGTCACCGTCCTGTCGAGCCTCGCGGGCGAGGACCTCGCATCGCCCGCCTCGCTCGCCTTCGAAGCGACGGCCGCCGGCGCGCGCGGCGTCGTGGTCTCGGGGGAAGACGTGTCGCAGGTGCGCGAGGTCCTGGGGGCGGAGGCCACGCTCATCGTTCCGGGCATCCGTCCCGCAGGGACGAACGGACACGACCAGCTTCGTGTGCTGACGCCGGAGGAGGCGATCGAACGGGGCGCCGACTACCTCGTGGTCGGGCGTCCCATCACCGGGTCGCCCGATCCGGCAGGCGTCGCGCGCGCGATCGTCGCGTCCGTTCGCTGAGCGGTTCGTTCGCAGCAAAACCGCAGGTGGCGAGCAGGAACGTCGCGTTGCTGCCCGCACGAGGCCGTGCATATACTCGCGACGTCCCGGACCCCGATCGATGAAGGAGTGTCCCGATGCCGCTACCCGTCCTGACGGATGAACAGCGCAAGCAGGCCCTCGAGAAGGCCGCCGAGGCCCGCCGCAAGCGGGCGGAGCTCAAGGGTCAGCTGAAGTCCGGCAAGCTCAGTCTCACGGACGTGCTGTCACGACAGGGCGACGACACGGTCGGGAAGATGAAGGTCTCCGCGGTGCTCGAGGCGCTCCCGGGTGTGGGGAAGGTCCGGGCGCGCAAGATCATGGAGCGCCTGGACATCTCCGCCAGTCGTCGTGTGAAGGGACTCGGGCCCAAGCAGCGCGAATCGCTGCTCGCCGAGTTCGCGAAGAAGTAACGCGAGCTGGCCGGCCGACACGGCACGCTCTTCGTCCTCGCCGGTCCCTCGGGGGTCGGGAAAGGGACGCTCGTCCGTCGGGTCCTCGAGCTCGTACCGGATCTGCGCCTGTCGATCTCGGTCACGACGCGCCCCCCGCGGAACACCGAACGGGACGGCGTCGACTACCGGTTCGTCTCCGACGATGAGTTCGACCGGCTGATCGAGAGGGGGGAGCTGCTCGAGTGGGCCGACATCTTCGGCCACCGCTCGGGAACCCCGAAGGCGTCGGTGATCGGAGCCCTCGACACGGGCTCGGACGTGCTGCTCGAGGTCGACGTGCAGGGTGCCCGGCAGGTCCGCGAGCGCTCGCCGAACGCGGTGCTGATCCTGCTCGAGCCGCCGTCGCTCGAGGAGCTGGAACGGCGGCTCCGGTCGCGGGCGACCGAGGACGAGACGCGCCTGGCCGAACGGTTGGCCAAGGCGGGCTGGGAGCTCCAGCAGCGTGCCTGGTTCGACCACCTCGTCACGAACGACGACGTCGAGGCGGCCGCGGCCAGGGTCGCTGCTATCATCGAACGGCCCCCCCAGGACGCACCGACGGAAGGAACACCGCACCCATGATCGAACCGAAGATCGACGACCTGCTCGCACAGGTGGACTCGAAGTACACCCTGGTCACGCTCGCCGCCAAGCGCGCTCGCGAGATCAACTCCTACTACAACCAGCTGGGCGAAGGGCGCGCCGAGTTCGTGCCGCCGCTCGTCGAGACCGGGCTCCGGAACAAGCCCCTGTCGATCGCGCTGGAGGAGATCTCCGAAGGCAAGATCAACGCGGAGCGGCCGGAGGGCCTCGGCATCAAGTAGTCGCCCGACCGGACGCGCTCACGAGGTGCGCCGGACAGGAGGGACGTGGCGGTGACCGAACGTTCCGTGCTCCGGAGCCGCCGGGTCCTGCTCGGCGTCACCGGTGGCATCGCCGCCTACAAGGCCTGCATCCTCGTGCGCCTGCTCCGGTTGCGCGGCGCGACGGTCCGGGTCGTGATGACGCGTTCGGCGGAGCGGTTCGTCGGTCCCGCGACGTTCGCCGCGCTGTCCGACCATCGCGTGTACACGGACCTGTGGGAGGCGTCCGGCGGCGTGCCGCACGTGCGGCTCGCGCACGACGCGGACGTCGCCGTGGTTGCGCCCGCGACCGCGAACACGCTCGCGAAGCTCGCGCAGGGGATCGCGGATGACCTGTTGACCTCGACGCTGCTCGAGGCCTCGTGTCCGCTCGTCCTCGCGCCGGCCATGCACAGCGGGATGTGGGAGCACCCCGCCACGCAGGCCAACCTCACGGCGCTCGCCGCTCGAGGTGCTCGGCTCGTGGGGCCCGCGCGGGGCGCGCTCGCCGCCGGCGACGAGGGTCTGGGGCGCATGAGCGAGCCCGAGGAGATCCTCGAGGCGATCGAGGATGTCGTGTCCGGCGAGCTTGCCGGACGCAGGATCGTCGTCACCGCGGGTCCGACCTGGGAACCGATCGACCCCGTCCGGTTCATCGGGAACCGGTCGACCGGCAAGATGGGGTTCGCGATCGCTGCGGAGGCGTTCGCACGCGGGGCGGACGTCACGCTCATCGTCGGACCCGGCACGATGGATCCGCCGCCGGGTCCGGTGGTCGTACGGGTCACCACCGCGGACGAGATGCACACGGCGGTGCTCGACGCGTCCGCCGGGACGGACGCGGTGGTCATGGCCGCCGCCGTTGCGGACTTCCGGCCCGACGGCGCGTCCGACGAGAAGCTCAAGAAGGAGGGCGGGCCGCCGCAGATCCGGCTCGTGCCGACGCCCGACATCCTCGCCGAGCTCGGCGCGTCCGAGAGCGATCTCGTGCTCGTCGGCTTCGCCGCCGAGACCCGGGACGTCGAGGCCGCGGGCCGAGAGAAGCTGCGGCGCAAGGGCCTCGACCTGCTCGTCGCGAACGAGGTCGGGCGCGAGGGAACGGGCTTCGGCTGGGATACGAACCGCGCCGCGATCGTGTCGGGCGACGGACAGGACGAGGCGCTTCGGACCTGGACGAAGGTCGAGCTGGCCTCCGCGATCTGCGACCGGCTCGCGAAGCTCCTGTCCGCGTGACCGCGGGCCGACCAGTGGCCTGCCCAGATCCGACCCAGCCGATCGTGGGCTGAACGCACCGGCCCAGATACGTCGAACGACGGACGGACCCGTCAAAGGCCCCTGCTATGCTCGCGCGCACATGAGTCACGCGTACCTGTTCTCGTCGGAATCGGTCACCGAGGGTCATCCCGACAAGCTCGCCGACCAGATCTCGGACGCCGTCCTCGACGCGATCATCGCGGTCGATCCGGACGGACGCGTGGCGTGCGAGACGCTCGTCACGACCGGCCTCGTGATGGTCGCGGGCGAGATCTCGACCTCCGAGTACATCGACATCCCGGCGGTCGTGCGCAAGACGATCACCGAGATCGGATACACGGACGCGAACTTCGGGATCGACGGCGACACGTGCGGTGTGATCACGTCGATCCAGGAGCAGTCGGCCGACATCGCTCGGGGCGTGGATGACGCGCTCGAGCATCGGGAGGAGCACTCGGCCGACGAGCTCGACGTCCTCGGCGCAGGCGACCAGGGGATGATGTTCGGCTTCGCGTGCCGCGAGACCGACGAGCTCATGCCGCTTCCGATCGCGATCGCGCATCGGCTCGCGAAGCGACTGGCGGACGTCCGCAAAGCCGGCGTGATCCCGTACCTGCGGCCGGACGGGAAGAGCCAGGTGACGATCGCCTACGAGGACGCGCGGCCCACCCACGTCGACACCGTGTTGATCAGCACCCAGCACCGCGAGGAGGTCGACGTCGAGACGCTGCTCGCGCCCGACGTGCGCTCGGAGGTGATCGACCCCGTGCTCCGCGAGTTCGAGCTCGACGCCGAGGGGGTGCGGGTCCTCGTGAACCCGACCGGACGCTTCGAGATCGGCGGGCCGAAGGCGGACACGGGACTCACCGGTCGGAAGATCATCGTCGACAGCTATGGAGGGATGGCGCCGCACGGCGGGGGATGCTTCTCGGGCAAGGATCCGACCAAGGTCGACCGTTCGGCGGCGTACATGGCTCGGTACGTGGCGAAGAACCTCGTCGCCGCGGGCGTTGCCGACCGCCTCCAGATCCAGGTCGCTTACGCGATCGGTACCGCGCATCCGGTCTCCCTGGCGGTCGACGCGTTCGGGTCGGAGCAGGTCGACCCGGCCAAGGTCGTCGACGCCGTGTGGGAGGCCTTCGACTTCCGGCCGGCCGCCATCATCCGCGACCTCGATCTCCGCCGTCCGATCTACGAGGACACGGCGGCCTACGGGCACTTCGGTCGCAAGGAGTTCCCCTGGGAGGCCACCGACCGCGCGGATGAGCTCCGCCGCGCATTCGCGTAACACCCCCGCGGAGGCGCGAACCCCGAGGCGCACCGGCGAGCAGACGGTCCTGTCCGGTCCGGTCGAGATCTGCGTGGACCGCCCGGTCCTGACCCTCGACCGGCCTTTCACCTACGAGCTGCCCGGCGAGCTCGGCGCCGGACTCGGGTCCCTCGTCCAGGTGCCGTTCCACGGCCGGTCGGTGCGCGGATGGGTCCTCGGCTCCACCGGCGACGTCCCGGACCGGATCGCGCGGGTGCGTCGGACGGTGTCGCCCGTTCGGTTCTTCGACCCAGCGATGCTCGAGCTCCTGCGCTGGATGAGCGAGCGCTACGTCGCCCCACTGGCGACGATGATCGGTCGGGCCATCCCACCCCGCGTCGCGTCCGAGGAGGAGGCGCTCGTGAGCGGTGGGGTCGAGCCCCGCGGTGGGCGCTCGGCTGCATCGGCTCCGGCAGGGGGCCTCGGAGCCCCCGCGCACCTCGACCCCGCCGACGTCGGCCGGTCCGTACTCGGCGGGTATCGGGACGGGCCCGGGCTGTTGGAGGCGCTTCGCGGTGGCTCCGGCACGTTCGTGCTTCGCCCGGCTCCGGTCGACGAGACCGACGTCGCGGTGGAGTGCGTGCGGGCCGCGCTGGCCGGGGGGCGCAACGCGATCGTGGTCGTGCCCGAGGCCGACCCCCTCCCGGCCACCGCCGCCGCCCTGGCCGACGCCTTCGACGACGACGTCGTGCTGTTCCTCGGCGGCGACAAGCGGGAGCGATACGGGATGTGGCTCCGCATCGCGTACGGCGGGTGTCGCGTCGTGGTGGGGACCCGGCCCGCGGTCTTCGCACCGTTGCGCGACGTCGGGCTCGTCTACGTCCACCGCGAGGGTCATGCCCAGCAGCGGGAGGAACGTTCGCCGCGCTTCCACGTCCGCGATGTCGCGAGGACGCGGGGCGCGCTCGAGCGCGCGGTCTGCGTCCTGGGCGCGTTCCACCCGTCGGTCGAGACCACCGCGTTCGACCGGGTGGAGGTTCGACCTCCCGGACGACCGTGGGCGCCCGTCGAGGTGGTTCGCCCGGGCCCCGAGGGGCGTTCGCCCCGGCTCCTCCGCGCGCTGCGCGACGCGCGACGCGCGTTCCTGTTCGAACCGGTGCGCGGCTACGGGGTCGCGCGCGTCTGCCGCGTATGCGGCGAGGCCGCGGCATGCGCCGAGTGTCTCGGCACGATCCGCGTCCAGCGGGGGAGCGCGACGTGCGTCGTCTGCGGAGCCCCCGGGAGATGCGCGTCGTGCGGGGCGACCGACTTCGGTGTCGTTCGCGGGGGGGCCGAGCGGGTCGAGGAGTGGGCCGCACGGATCGCCTCGGTCCCGGTCGTCCACCTGCAACCCGACATGGCGCCGCGACGCCCCGGCGAGCGCGAGGTGCTGGTGGGTGGCGTCGACCTCCTGAAGGACTTCGGCCGGGTGGACCTGGATCTCGTGGCGATCCTGCACGCGGATGCCTCGCTCGGCCGGCCGGGGATCGCATCGAGGGAGCACGCGGTGACCGCGTGGTTCGAGGCGGCCGCGTGGGCCGATCCGGGAGGTCGTGTGATCGTGCAGACGCGTCATCCGGGCGACCCCGCGGTCCAGTCGCTCGTCACCGGTCGCCCCGAGCGGTTCCACCACACGGAGGTGGCTCGCAGAGCCGAGGCCGGGTTCCCGGTGGGGATCGCCGTCTTCCGGGTCACCGGGACCGATGAGCTGGAGGGATCGCTCGCGGCGGCGTCCCCACGCACCCTGCTGGCTTCGGCCGCCGAAGGTGCGACGGTATGCTTGGTCGCGTTCGATCCGGCGGACGTGCCCGAGTTCGGTCGCGAGGCGCGGCGGCTCGCATCGCGCGGCGTCGTGACGAGGGTCGATGCCGAACCGCACCTGTGACCGGACCGGGAGACCGACCGTGACCGTGATGACGATCCGAACGCTCGGCGACCCCGTGCTGCGCGAACGCGGGGCGCCGATCGACCGGTTCGACGATGCGCTCCGGACGCTCGCCGCGGACATGATCGAGACGATGCACGCGGCACCGGGGGTCGGGCTCGCCGCGAACCAGGTGGGTCTCCGGCTCGCCTGCTTCGTCTACGACGATCGCGACGGACACGAGGGGTTCGTCGCGAACCCGGAGCTCTCCGAGGACGACGGCGAGGAGACGATCGACGAGGGATGCCTGTCGATCCCGGGCCCGTACCATCCGACGGAACGCGCGCTCCGCGTCCGACTCCGGGGGATGGACCTGGACGGCCGCCCGATCGACATCGCGGCCGTGGGGTTGCTCGCGAGGATCTTCCAGCACGAGACGGATCACCTGAACGGGACGCTCTACATCGACCGGCTCGACGACGACGGGCGACGGGACGTGATGCGTCAGCTGCGCGAGTTCGAGGTCGAGCGCTCGGAGCGATAACCGCACGCGTATCCTCGGCGCCGTGATGACGCCGGCTCGCTTCTCCTGCGATGCGCGGGGATCTGCGTGACCGGGATCCTCCGCGTCGCCTTCCTCGGGAACGACCGATGGTCGGTGCCCTCGCTGGAGGCGCTGGCCGGGTCGACACACGAGATCGTCGCGGTCGTGACATCCGTCCCCAGACCAGCCGGTCGCGGGAACGAGCTCAGGCCGACCCGGGTCGCGGACGCTGCGCGTCGGCTGTCGCTCTCGCTGATCGAGGTCGAGACCGTGGCGAGGGAACCCGGGTCCGGTGTCCTCGTGCGCTCCCGGCCGGACGTCCTCGTCGTCGTCGCATACGGCGAGCTGCTGCCGCCCCCGATCCTCGAGCTCCCGAGGGTCGCGCCGGTGAACCTCCACTTCTCGCTGCTGCCCGAGCTGCGGGGCGCCGCTCCGGTGCAGACGGCGCTGCTCCGTGGGTTCGAGCGCACCGGCGTCACGACCATCGTGATGGACCAGGGTCTGGACACGGGTCCGGTGATCGAGCAGCGGACGGAGCCGATCCGGCCGCAGGACGATGCCGGATCGCTCGGCGGCCGCCTCGCGTCCCTCGGCGCCGAGGCGCTCGTTGCGACCGTGGATGCGCTGGCGGGCGGATCGGCGCGGCCGACCGCGCAGGACGGGTCGCGCGCGACCTACGCCCCACGCCTGGGTCCCCCCGATCGCGTCCTCGACTGGTCCGAGCCCGCGGGGGCGCTCGTGAACCGGATCCGGGCGCTCTCGCCCGAGCCCGCCGCCACCACGGCGTTCCGTGGTGAGGGCCTGAAGGTCCTGCGCGCCGAAACGGTCGAACTGGCCGAGGTCGCCGAAGTGGCCGAGGTCGCCATGGACACACCAGGAGCCATCGTCGAGGCCGGCAGGGACGGGTTCGTGGTCGCCGCCGGACACGGTGGGGTGCGGCCCCTCGAGGTCGCCCCGGCGGGTCGGCGACAGATGTCCGCGACCGACTTCGTGAACGGGTTCCGGCCGACGATCGGGGAGCGGCTCGGGTGAAGGGGGACGGTGTCCGATCGTCCCGAGGCGAGCGGCGTGGTGCGCCCGGTGCCGGTGAGCGCCCGAACGCCCGCGCGGTGGCGCTGGACGTGATCCGCCGGGTCACCGACGAGGGTGCGTACTCGAACCTCGCGCTGCCGAGGACCCTCGAACGGGCCGGTCTCTCGGAGCGCGATACCGCCCTCGCGACCGAGCTCGCGTACGGGACACTCCGGCGTCTCATCCCGATCGACCACGCCGTGTCCCCCATGCTCGAGCGTCCCATCGAGGACGCCCCGAAGGTGGCGCGGGCGGCCATCCGTCTCGGCGTCCATCAATTGCGGTACATGCGCGTGGCCCCGCACGCGGCCGTCTCCGAGACGGTCGCGCTGGTCGACCGTCGCCACCGCGGATTCGTGAACGCGATCCTGCGGCGGGTCGCGGCGACCACCACCGCGCCCGAGCCCCGGGGGTCGTCGGACGAGGCGGTCTCGCTCCGCACCGGGCTCTCCGACTGGGCGGTGCGCGAGCTCCGTCGGGTCGTCGGCGACGAGGCGGAGGAGGCGGCCGCCGCGCTCGCCGAACCCGCCCGGTTGACGATCCGGGCGAACCGGTGCCGGGTCTCGGTCGAGGAGCTGCAACGGGCGCTCGATGCCGAGGGGACCGCGAGTGAGCGCGGGCGCATCGGGGCCGACGCCGTCGTGCCGGCGGCGGGTGTGCCGACGAAGCTGCCCGGCTTCACGCAGGGCTGGTTCGCCGTCCAGGACGAGGCCTCGTCGTTCGTCGTCGAAGCGTTGGACCCACGACCGGGAGACCGGGCGCTCGACGTCTGCTCCGGGCCCGGCGGCAAGGCCGCCCACATCGCTTGTCTCGTCGGCGAACACGGCCGTCTCGTCGCTGCCGACGTGTCCACTCAGCGGCTGGGACTCGTCCGGAGGACGTTCGACCGCCTCGGCGCGCGCGGCGATCTGCTCGTCCAGGACGGGAGGCGACCCTCGGTGCGCGAGGGGTTCGACCGGATCCTGGTCGATGCACCGTGCTCGGGGATCGGCTCGGCGCGACGGCGCCCCGAGCTCCTGTGGCGGGCGCGCCGAACCGAACTCTCTGGACTCGCCCGTCTCCAGGTCGGGATCGCGACGGCGGCGGCCGGCTTGCTCCGACCGGGGGGGCGGATGGTCTACAGCGTGTGCACCTTCCCTCGAGCCGAGACCGACGCGGCATGTGACGCGATCCTGCGCCGCGCGCCGGAGCTCGAGCCGGCATCGATCGTGGGACCCGACGGCGAGGCCGAGCGGATCCGGCTCTGGCCGCACCGGCACGGGTGCGACGCGATGTTCGTCGCCGCCTTCCGAAGGCGGGGGTGACCCGGGTCTAGGATGGCGCGGTGGGCACGTTCGGGGCCGGGACCTCCCGCTCGGATCGGGGCCGCCGGGACGGCGAGGTCAAGCTCTCGATCGTGCCTGCCGACCTCATCGGTATGACGCAGCGAGCTGGAGCGGGGGCGGCCTGATGCCCGAGTCGATCCTCGTCGTCGACGACGATCCGGACATCGCCCGCTTCGTCGAGGTCAACCTGCGGAGCGCCGGCTACGAGGTCTCGGTCGCCTCCGACGGCGAGGAGGCGCTGCTGAAGGCGGGCGCCCTGCGTCCGGACCTCGTGCTGCTCGACGTGATGATGCCGCGGATCGACGGCTTCGAGGTCGCGCATCGTCTCCGTCGGAACCCACAGACCTCGAACACCTCGATCATCATGCTCACGGCGAAGGCGCTCGCGACCGACAAGGTCCTCGGGCTGACCGCTGGGGCCGACGACTACATCATCAAGCCGTTCGACCCGATCGAGCTCCTCGCGCGCGTGAAGGGGACGCTCCGGCGCGCGAAGGAGATGCGGAACCTGTCCCCGCTCACGGGCCTCCCCGGCAACATCCGCATCCAGGAGGAGATCGAGCGGATGGTTCGGGAGGACCTGTCGTTCGCGGTCATCTACGCGGACCTGGACAACTTCAAGGCGTACAACGACCTCAAGGGGTTCGTCCGGGGCGACCGGCTGATCCAGACGACCGCGCGAACGTTGCAGGACGCCGTCGTCGAGTTCGCGGGCTCCGAGGGCTTCGTGGGCCACGTGGGCGGCGACGACTTCGTGGCCGTCGTCCCGCCGGGTGTCGCCGAGGACGTCGCCAAGCGCATCGTCGTGACCTTCGACGCGCAGATCCACGAGTTCTACGAGCCCGAGGACGTCGAGCGCGGGTACATCCAGGTCGAGGACCGCAAGGGGGTGCTGCAGCGGCTGCCGCTGGCGGGGATCTCCGTGGGCGTCGCGACGACGAGCGTTCGGACGTTCGCGCACTACGGCGAGGCCGTATCCATCGCGACCGAGATGAAGCAGTTCGCCAAGCGCGACCCGGGCAGCTCGTACGCGATCGACCGGCGCCACCCCGAGTAGACGCACGCCCACACGCGGTGTCCTGGGCTAGACGAGGGCCCTATACTGCGAGGGAAGCCTGTCTTCGGGGCGGGGTGCAAGTCCCCACCGGCGGTGACAGTCCGCGACCCCTCGGGAGCCACTCGAGGGTGGACCCGGTGTGATTCCGGGACCGACCGTGAGAGTCGGGATGGGAGAGGACGGGCGGTGACGACAGCGGTGTCCGCTGTTGCCTCCGTTCCCTTCCCGCATCCTCGCCTCGTGATCGGAGCCGTGTGTCCGACGAGGCGTACATGCATCGCGCGATCGCGCTGGCCGAGCGCGGCCGTGGTCTCGTCTCGCCCAACCCCATGGTCGGGTCCGTGGTGGTCTCGGGGGACCGCGTGGTCGGCGAGGGCTGGCACGAGGGCCCCGGGCGTCCCCACGCCGAGGTCGTCGCGCTGAACGCCGCTGGTGGTCGCGCCCGAGGCGCGACCCTCTACACGAACCTCGAGCCCTGTTGCCATCGCGGACGGACGCCGCCGTGCACCGATGCGATCGAGCGCGCGGGCGTTGCGCTCGTCGTCGCGGCCGGGACGGACCCGAACCCGCTCGTCGACGGTCGCGGGGTGGAACGGCTGCGCGGGGCCGCCATCGAGGTGCGGGTCGGGGTCCTCGGAGAGGCCGCCGCGCGGCTGAACGAGGCGTTCGCGAAACACGTACGAACGGGTCTCCCGTTCGTCGTGTGGAAGATGGCGGCCTCGCTCGACGGCCGGGTGGCGGCCCGCGACGGCTCCTCACGGTGGATCACGGGTGAGGCCGCGCGAGCCGACGTCCACCGGCTCCGCGCCTGGTCCGACGCGATCGTCGTCGGGGCTCGTACGGCTCTGGTGGACGATCCGTCGCTGACGGTGCGGGAGCCCGGTTACCAGGGTCATCCTCCGTTGCGGGTGCTCGTCGATGCGAGCGGGATCGTCCCGCCGGCGGGGGACCTGTTCGACGACCGCGCCCCGACCTTCGTCGCGACGACGGACCTGGCCCCCGAGGCGCGACGCGAGGCATGGGCGTCCGCGGGCGCCGAGGTGCGCGTGTACCAACCCGAGGGCGCCGGCGTCCCCCTCCACGAGCTCGTCGCGGACCTCGGCAAGCGCGAGGTCCAGGGGATCCTGCTCGAGGGCGGCCCCACCCTCGCCTTCGCGGCGGTGGAGGACGGCGTGGTCGACAAGGTCGTCCTGTACCTCGCGCCGAAGCTGATCGGGGGACGGGATGCGCCGGGCATCCTCGGGGGGCGTGGCTTCGCACCGATCGCCGACGCGGTGCCGCTCCGGATCCGAAGCTTCGATCGGTTGGGAGAGGACCTGCGGGTGGAGGCCGATGTTCACCGGGATCATTGAGGAGCGCGGTCTCGTGCGCGAGATCGGATCGGCGCGGCTCGCGGTGACCTGCCGAGCCGTCTCGACGGACGCGGCGCCGGGCGCCTCGATCGCCGTGAACGGCGTCTGCCTCACCGTGGTCGAGCGCTCGCCCGAACATCTCGCCTTCGACCTGTCGGAGGAGACGCTCCGCCGGACGAGCTTCGAACGTCTGCGGGCGGGCGACCCGGTGAACCTCGAACGACCGCTCACCCTCTCGACCCGCCTCGGCGGACATCTCGTCCAGGGACACGTGGACGGCGTCGGCGAGGTGGCGGGGCTGGAGCCGAGTGCCGAGGGGGGCACGTGGCTGCGCGTCCGCGCACCCGCCGGCCTCGTCCGCTACTTGATCGAGAAGGGATCGGTCTGCGTGGACGGGGTCAGTTTGACGGTGACGTCGGTCGACGGCGAGTCGTTCTCGGTCGCGCTGATCCCGCACACGCTCGAGGTCACGACGTTCGGCTCGATCCGCGTCGGCGACCCGGTGAACCTGGAGGTCGACCTGATCGCGAAGTACCTGGAGGCCCTGCTCGAGGGAGGACGCAGATGAGCGGCACGAAGGACGCACACGACCGACGGGCGTTCGCGCCGATCGAGGAGGCGATCGAGGACATCCGATCGGGCAAGATGGTGATCGTCGTCGACGACGCGGACCGCGAGAACGAGGGCGACTTCATCATGGCCGCCGAGCTCGCCACCCCCGAGTCGATCAACTTCATGGTCACGCACGGTCGGGGCATCGTGTGCATGCCGCTCACGCGGTCGCGACTGGATGAGCTGCGGATCCCCCTGATGGTCTCGAAGAACAACGAGAGCCACGGGACGGCGTTCGCGGTATCGATCGACATCGAGGGACGCACCACGACGGGCACGAGCGCCTTCGACCGCGCGGCGACCGTCCGAGCGATCGCCGATCCCGAGCTCCGGTCCGCGGACATCCGGATGCCCGGACACGTGTTCCCCCTGATGGCGCAGGAGGATGGCGTCCTGCGTCGAGCCGGACACACCGAGGCCACGGTGGATCTCGCGCGGCTCGCAGGGCTCTTCCCCGCCGGCGTGTTGTGCGAGGTCCTGCATCCCGACGGTTCGATGGCGCGCATGCCCGAGCTGCAGCGCGTCGCGATGGAGCACGGATTGAAGCTCATCTCGATCGCCGACCTGATCGAGTACCGGCGCCGCCGCGAGGCGCTCGTGCGGCGCACGGCCGAGGCGCAGATCCCGATGACGGACGGTGAGTTCACCGCCTACTCGTACGAGAGCCTCAGCGACGGGACCGTCCACGTGGCGCTCGTGCTCGGGGAGGTGGGGGAGGGCGACCGGATCCTCGTTCGAGTGCACTCTGAATGCCTGACGGGCGACGTGTTCGGGTCGATGCGGTGCGACTGCGGCGACCAGCTGCAGAGCGCGGTCTCGCAGATCGGCAAGGAGGGCCGGGGAGTCGTCCTGTACATCCGAGGCCACGAGGGACGGGCGATCGGCATCACCCACAAGCTTCGCGCGTACCAGCTGCAGGAGCAGGGGCGCGACACCGTGGAGGCCAATGAGGAGCTCGGCTTCGCGGCCGACCCGCGCGACTACGGGATCGGAGCGCAGATCCTCGTCGATCTGGGTGTGCGTTCGATGCGCCTGCTCACGAACAACCCGGCGAAACGGGCCGGGTTGGAGGGCTACGGGCTGTCGATCGTCGAACGCGTCCCGCTCGAGATCCACCCGAACCCCGAGAACATCGGCTACCTGCGCACGAAGCGCGAGAAGCTCGGCCACCTGCTCGAGCACCTCGAGCCCGAATCGGAACCGGCGCCGTGAACGAGATCCGAGGCGACCTCCACGCCGCCGGCCGCCGCTTCGCGATCGCGGTCTCCCGGTTCAACGAGATCGTGACCGGCAGGCTCCTCGAGGGTGCGCTCGAGGCGCTCCTCGCCGCGGGGGTCGCCGACGACGACGTCGACGTCGTGTGGGTGCCGGGCGCCTTCGAGCTTCCGGTCGTCGCTCAGCGCCTCGCGGGCTCGCGCACCTACGACGGCGTCATCTGCCTCGGGGCGGTCATCCGCGGCGAGACCACGCACTTCGAGCACGTGGCGGGCCAGGCGGCGGCCGGGATCCGCAGGGCCGCGCAGGAGACCGGGGTGCCCGTGGCGTTCGGCCTCGTCACGACCGGATCGTTGGAGGAGGCGTTGGATCGCGCGGGTGGAGCTCACGGGAACAGGGGGTGGGACGCCGCGCGCGCGGCGATCGAGACCGCATCCCTGCTCGAGCAGCTGCCGAAGGAGGGGTAGCGGATGATCGTGGACAAGCCATGGGGCAAGGTCGTGACCTACGCCCTCAACCAGCCCAGCTCGGTCCGGGTCATCACCGTCGAGCCGGGGCAGGAGACGAGTGTCCACTACCACCAGATGCGGGACGAGATGTGGGTCGTGCTCGACCCCGGCCTCAACGTCCAGATCGGCAATCGCTCCGTCGAGGCCGACAGCGGCGAGGAGTTCATGGTGGGCGCGGAGACCACCCATCGGATCGCGAACCCCGGAACGTCGCGCGGTCGCGTCCTGGAGATCGCGTACGGCTACACGACCGAGGACGACACGCTCCGGCTCGAGGACGACTACGGGCGGCCGCTCGAGCCCGACTGGTGAGCCCTTCCGCGTTGAGCGTCCGGAATGGGCCGTGCTACGCTCCGCGCGCCCGAGGCACAGGAGGGTTCGGTGGCAGAGCAGGGCACCGTGAAGTGGTTCAGCAACGAGAAGGGGTTCGGTTTCATCTCGCGGGAAGGGGAGGACGACGTCTTCGTCCATTTCTCCGCGATCGAGGGCGAAGGCTACAAGTCCCTCACCGAGGGTCAGACCGTCGAGTTCGACGTGGTCGACGGCCCCAAGGGCAAGCAGGCGGCCAACGTCCGGGCCGTCTGAACCGAGCTCGGTCGCAGGTGCGCCGAGCGTCGACACCGTTCCCGAGCCGCCCCTATACTCTGCGGGTTCGGTTCACCGTGTTCCAACAGGCACCGGCGGACGCCCGGTGCCTTCGTCTCGATAGGAGGTGATGCGGGGTCTCGGCTGATCCGCGCATCAACGACAGGATCCGCTCGGCCCAGGTACGGCTGGTCGGATCGGACGGATCGCAGATCGGGATCGTTGCGACCCAGGACGCGCTCCGTCAGGCGCAGGAACTCGATCTGGATCTGGTGGAGGTGGCGCCGCAGGCGAACCCCCCCGTGGCAAGGATCATGGACTACGGGAAGTTCAAGTACGAGCGTGACATCCGCCAGAAAGAGGCACGCAAGAAGCAGGCCCGGATCGAGGTCAAGGAGATCAAGTTCCGCCCGAAGATCGATCCCCACGACTACGCCACGAAGAAGGGGCACGTCGAGCGGTTCCTCCGGGCGGGAGCGCGGGTCAAGGTGACCATCATGTTCCGCGGGCGAGAGATGGCCCGGACGGAGCTCGGCCGCAAGATCCTGGACCGCCTCGTAGCCGACCTCGCCGACAGCGCCGTCGTCGAGGCCTCGCCGAAGCAGGACGGCCGGAACATGGTGATGGTCATCGCGCCGACGAAGAAGCAGCCGGAGCGAGGCAAGCCGGTGGAACCGGCGGCGGCTCCGACGGCGGAGGCCCCGACGCCGCAACCCGAAGCATAAGAGGAAGGGCGGCAGCAGCTGCCCGCAGGAAGTGCAGGGACCAGATATGGCCAAACAGAAGACGCATCGAGCGACCGCGAAGCGGTTCCGGATCACCCGGACGGGCAAGGTGCTCCATCGCAAGGCCACCGGGAACCACATGCTCACCAAGAAGACCGGCAGCCGGCGGCGCCGTGTGGAGGGCATGAGCGAGGTCACGGCCGAGCGCACGAACATCCGCCGGCTGCTCGGGAAGTAGGTCGGGATGGCACGGGTCAAGAACTCGGTCCACGCGAAGAAGAAGCGTCGCGAGGTCCTTCGCAAGGCGAAGGGCTACTACGGCTCGCGCTCCCGCCGGTACCGCGTCGCGAAGGAGCAGCTGCTCCACTCGGGCCAGTACGCCTACCGCGACCGGCGCGACCGCAAGGCCCAGTTCCGCCGCCTGTGGATCACGAGGATCGGCGCGGGTGCGAGACAGAACGGGCTGTCGTATTCCCGGTTCGTGCACGGCCTGCAGAAGGCCGGGATCGACGTCGATCGCAAGATCCTGGCGGACATGGCCGTCCACGACCCGCAGGCGTTCGGTCAGCTCGTGCAGGCTGCCAAGGATGCCCTCGCGGCCTAGCACGGCACGATCCCTCGCACACCGATCGCACTAGGATCACGCTCGGCCGGTCGCCGATGACCGGTGGGAAGAGGCGCGCGTGATCACGTCGGTTCGGAACCCGAGGGTCGCCGAAGCGATCCGGCTGCAGAAACGCGCGTTCCGCGAGCGAGACCGTGCGTTCCTCGTCGAGGGCGCGCAGCCGGTGACGGAGGCGCTCGGCCGGCCCGGCGGTCTCACCACGTTGTTCCACACGGACCCCGCGCATCCGCTCGTCGAGCGGGCGTCGGCGTCGGGTGCGCGCGCGCTCCACGTCGGGCAGGACGTGATGGCCCGGCTCACCGGCACGGTGACGCCGCAGGGGCTCGTCGGGGTCGCGCCCTTCGTCGACGTGCCGCTCGAAGCGCTTCCAGCGGCTCCCGCCTGCGTGGTGCTCCTGCACGCGGTCCGCGACCCCGGGAACGCGGGGACGGTCCTGCGTTCCGCCGACGGTGCGGGCGCGGACGGCGTCGTGTTCTCGAACGACTCGGTGGACGTCTACAACGCGAAGTCCATCCGGGCGTCCGCGGGCTCGGTCTTCCACCTGCCGGTCGTTCGATCCGTCGACACGGCGGTGGCGATCGAGGACCTCCGCGCCAGGGGCGTCCGGGTGCTGGCGATGGACGCCGACGGCGACGGCGACCTGTACGAGCAGGATCTCGGGGATCCCGTGGCGTTCGTGTTCGGGAACGAGGCCTGGGGGCTCCCCAAGGAGGTCGCCTCGATGGCCGACGCGACCGTCCGCGTGCCGATCGCGGCGCGCGCCGAGTCCCTGAACCTCGCTGCCACGGCGACCGTGTGCCTGTTCGAGTGGGAGCGCCAGCGACGCGAGGGCCGGCGGGCGTACCTGGAGACGATCATCGCGGCCGCGGCGCACGACATCCGCTCGCCCCTCACCGCGATGAAGGGGTTCGGGCACGCGCTCTCCACCCGGTGGGAGCAGATGACGACGGAGCAGCGCGACCTGATGCTCCAGGGGATCGCCTACGACACGGAGCGCCTGAACACGATCGTCCGCCAGCTCGTCGACGCCGCCCGCTTGACCGCGGGCGCGCTCGACCTGTTCCCCGAGCGGACCGACGTCGGCGCGCTCGTCGAGCAGATCGCGACCTCGCTGTCGCTCGACCCCGATCATCCGCCCATCGAGTGGTCGGGCGGCGAGGTCCTGGCGCTGGTCGACCCCGAACGACTTCGGCTGGTGATCGAGGCGTTCATCGAATCGCTCGTCTGGTGGACGAACGAGGGGCCGGTCCGCGTGTCGGCTCGGAGACAGGACGGCCGGCTCGTGCTCGAAGCCTGCCGAGACGAGACCGCGCTCACCCAGGAACAGGCCGACCATCTGTTCCGACCCCGTGCTCCGGGCACCGGGGCCGGGAGCAAGATCGGTCTGTTCGTCGCCCTCGGCGTCGCCGAGGCGCAGGGCGGGACGACCTCGGCTCGCGTGAACGGCTCGCTCTGCTTCGTGCTCGACGTTCCGGCGCCCGCCGACGCGACGGCCTGAGCCGTCGGCTCCGGATCCGACGGTAGACTCGCCGAACCATGGACCCGGCCGAGGCTTCGCGCATCCTCGACGAGCAGCTGGCGTCCGGTCGCTCGCGGTTCGCCGAGGCCGACACGCTCGAGGCGCTCGAGGAGGCCAAGGTCGCGGTCCTCGGCCGCAAGGCGCCGATCTCGCGGGTGCAGAGCTCGCTCGGTTCGCTCCCGGCCGACGTCCGTCGCGATCTCGGCAGACGAACGAACGAGGTCTTCGCGGAGCTGCGCGCGGCGCTGGAAGATCGGCGTTCCGAGCTCGAGGTGGGCAGCGACGCCGAGCTCCTCGAGGGCGATCGCGTCGACGTCACCCTGCCGGGGCGGCGACCTCGCGGCGGATCCCTGCACCCGCTCACGATCGTCGAGGCCGAGATCGTCGACATCTTCGCGCGCATGGGCTACCGGGTGGTCGAGGGGCCCGAGGTCGAGGACGAGTGGCACAACTTCGACGCGCTCAACATCCCGTCCGATCACCCGGCCCGGACATCGATGGACACCACCTTCCTCGACGTGGCCGGGCATCCCGAGCTCGTCCTTCGCACGCACACCTCACCGATGCAGATCCGCACGATGCAGTCGCAGCCGCCGCCCGTGTACGTGATCGTCCCCGGACGTGTCTACCGCAACGAGGAGATCACCGCGAAGAACATGCCGGTGTTCCATCAGGTGGAAGGGCTCGCCGTGGACGAGGGGATCTCGTTCGCGGATCTGAAGGGAACGGTCGAGACCTTCTACCGCGAGCTCCTGGGTGCCGAACGCGAGGTCCGGCTGACGCCGTCGTTCTTCCCGTTCGTCGAGCCGGGCTGCCAGGTCGAGGTCTCCTGCTTCGTCTGCGACGGCTCCGGATGCCGGACCTGCGGGCAGACGGGCTGGATCGAGACGATGGGCGCGGGCATGGTGCACCCGAAGGTCCTGGAGAACGTCGGCTACGACCCGGAGCGGTACACGGGGTTCGCCTTCGGCGGTGGCTACGACCGCCTCACGATGATCCGGTTCGGCATCCCCGACATCCGTCTCCTGTGGGAGGGCGACGTCCGGTTCCTCGAGCAGTTCGAGGGCGTGGCGTGAGGGTCGTCCTGTCCTGGCTGCGCGAGTTCTGCCCGGTGGATCTGTCGCCCGAGGCGCTCGGCGACGTGCTCGCCGGCAAGGGGATGCACGTCGAGGCGATCGAGCGCCCGTGGGACGGCCTCGATGGCGTGGTGGTCGCGCGCGTCATCGAGGTTCGGGACCATCCGAGCTCGGACACGCTCTGCGTCGCGCGCATCGACGTCGGAGGTGCGGAGCGCGAGATCGTCGTCGGCGTCCGGAACATGGCGGCCGGCGATCTGGTTCCGTACGCGGGGCCCGGCGCGCGGGTCCCCACCCGGCCCGAAGCGCTCGCGCCGCGCGAGATCCGAGGCGTCGTGTCCGAGGGGATGATCTGCTCGCCGCACGAGCTCGGCATCTCCGCCGATCACACGGGGATCCTCATCCTGCCGGCCGGCGTCTCGCTCGGCGCGGACGTCAAGACCGGCTACGGTCTGGACGAGGTCGTGCTCGACCTCGAGATCGAGACGAACCGGCCGGACCTGCTGTCGGTGTTCGGCGTCGCGCGCGAGGTCGCGGGCGCGACGGGGGCGCCGCTCGTGCGTCCGCCCGCATCGATCGCCGAGGCCGGCGGGGAGGCATCGGCGGCCGCGTCGGTCACGATCGAGGACCCGGCGGGTTGTCCGCGCTATCTGGCTCGGCTGATCGCGGACGTCGTGGCCGTCCCCTCGCCGCTCCGGGTCCAGGCGCGGCTCACCGCCGCCGGGATGCGCCCGATCTCCACCGTCGTCGACGCGACGAACTACGCGATGCTCGAGACCGGGCAGCCGATGCACCCGTTCGACCTGCAGCTCCTCGCGGGTCGCGCGATCGTCGTCCGACGTGCCCGAGACGGGGAGCGCCTCGTCACGCTCGACGACGTCGAACGCCGTCTGACCGGCGAGGACCTCCTGATCTCGGACGGCGAGCGTGCGGTCGGCATCGCCGGTGTGATGGGCTCGGCGGCGGCCGAGGTGTCGCCGTCCACGACCGAGGTGTTGCTCGAGAGCGCGCACTTCGAGCCTCGCGGGATCCTTCGCACCTCGAGACGGCTCCTGCTGCCCACCGAGGCGTCGATCCGCTTCTCGCGAGGTGTGGATCCGGAAGGCGTCGGATCCGCGGCCGACCGGGCCGCGGGGCTGATGGTCGAGTGGGGGGGCGGGGGGACGATCCTGCGCGGCAGGATCGACGTCGGCGCGCCGCCCGCCCGCCGACACGTCGCCGTCCGTCCTGCTCGGGCCTCCCTCCTGATCGGGCACGAGGTCTCGGCGTCGGACGCGGCGGAGGCGCTCGCACGGATCGAGGTCCCGAGCGAGAAACGGAACGGAGCGGTCGTCGCGGAGGTCCCGAGCTTCCGGCCCGACATCGAGCGCGAGGAGGACCTGATCGAGGAGATCGCTCGCGTGCAGGGGTACGACACGCTCCGCTCGACGCTCCCGGGGATCCGACAGGCCGGCGGGCTGGACGCCCCACATGCGTTCCGCCGGCGGATCAGGCACGCGCTCGTGCGCGCCGGCCTGCGCGAGGCGCTCTCGCTCTCGTTCGCGTCGGCCTCGGATCTCGAGCTCATGTCCCAGACGGATGGGATCACGGTGGCGAACCCGCCCTCGGCCGACGAGCCGTTCCTGCGGCGGAGCCTCGTCCCGAACCTGTTGAAGGCGCTCTCGCGGACGATCTCGCGTGGCGGTCGGGGGGCGACGCTGTTCGAGATCGGCCACGTGTTCCATCCGGCGGATCCGGTCGACGAACGCGAGGTGGTGGCCGCGGTGCTCGCGGGTCCGGCCGAGGAGGGTCCGCACGGCCAGGCGCGGCCGCTCGACCTCTTCGACGGCAAAGGCGCGCTCGAGGCGATGCTGTCCGGGCTCGCGATCGGGGAGTGCCGGCTCGGGGATCCGCCCCCGGGCCCGTGGCACCCGGCTCGGTCGGCACGCGTGCAGATCGGCGACGCGGATGCCGGCGTCCTCGGCGAACTGCACCCGCGCATCGCGAAGCGGTTCGGCCTGCCGCCGCGGGTCGCGGTGTTCGAACTCGACGTGACGACGCTCGCCGAACGCGCGGCGAACCAGGTCGCGTACCGCGAGATCCCTCGGTACCCGCCGATCCGTCGCGACGTGGCCTTCACGCTCGACGCGTCGATCCCCGCCGGCGACGTGCATGCCGCGCTCGTGGAGTCGGGAGGCGAACTGCTCGGTCCGGTGCAGCTGTTCGACGTCTTCGAGGGTGACCCGCTGCCCCCGGGAACGAAGAGCCTCGCCTTCTCGCTGGAGCTCCGCGCCCCGGACCGGACGCTGACCGACGCGGAGGCCGACGCCGCCGTGGAGGCGATCGCGGAACGGCTTGCGCGGCGACTTCGGCGCGTCGCTGCGCTCCGGCTGAACCCCGGATAGACTCGGGCGATGGAGCGGGACTTCCTCTCCGTCGACGACCTCACGCCCGGTGAGCTCGGTGCCCTGCTCGACCTGTCCGCCAAGGTCAAGGCCCAGCCCGGCGACTACGCGCAGCGCCTCGAGGGCCGCTCGGTCGCGATGATCTTCGAGAAGCCCTCGACCCGCACGAGGGTCTCCTTCGAGATCGCGATCTCGTCGGCCGGCGGACACCCCGTCGTCCTGTCCTCGTCCGAGCTGCAGCTCGGCCGGGGGGAGACGGTCGAGGACACGGGCCGCGTCCTGGCCAGGTACGTGGACGCGATCGTCCTGCGCACGTTCGAGCAGGAACGGCTCGAGTTCCTTGCCAGGAGCGCCGACGTCCCGGTCGTGAACGCGCTCTCGGACTTCGAGCATCCGTGCCAGTGCCTGGCCGACCTGCTGACGATCTCGGAGTCGAAGGGCGAGCTCGCCGAGCGCACCCTCACGTACCTGGGAGACGGGAACAACGTGACGCATTCGCTCCTGCTCGGCGGCGCGAAGGTGGGCATGCACGTGCGCGCCGCGACCCCGCCCGGGTTCGAGCCGATCCCGCAGGTCGTCCAGCGCGCCACCGACATCGCGAACGAGACCGGGGGAAGCGTCCTGGTGACGCACGATCCACTCGAGGCCGCTCGCGACGCCGACGTGCTGTACACGGACGTCTGGGCGAGCATGGGCCAGGAGGAGGAGGCCGACGAGCGTGCGCTCGTGTTCCCGGCGTACGCGCTGGACCGAGCCAAGCTCGAGGTCGCGCAGCCAGACGTCACGGTGATGCACTGCCTCCCGGCGCATCGGGGCCAGGAGATCTCCGCCGAGGTGATCGACGGCCCGCACTCGGTCGTGTGGGATCAGGCCGAGAACCGGATGCACACGCAGAAGGCGCTGCTGCTCTGGCTCCTCGGTCTCGCCTGATCGCTCCGGTGGCCTGAGATGCCACGCGCCAACGACGCCGTCGAGGCCGCCCTCCTCGAGTACGCCGATCTCCTGTCGATCCTCACGAAGGACCCGTACCGGCCGCGCTCGTACGAGAAGGCCGCCCGTGCCGTGGGCGGCTATCCGGCCGACCTCGCCGGCATGGACCGAAAGGAGATCCTGAAGATCCCGAACGTCGGCGGCTCGATCGCCGAGAAGATCGAGGAGTTCCTCACGGGCGGGACGTTCGCGGCGCTCGAGGAACTGCGCGACCAGATCCCTCCGGGCGTGCGCGAGATGACCCAGGTCCCGGGACTGGGCCCGAAGAAGGCCATGATCTTGTTCCAGGACCAAGGGATCGCCGACGTCCAGCAGCTGCGCGAGGCCGTCGACGCCGGACGGCTCGCGGGGATCAAGGGGTTCGGCGCGAAGACCGAGGAGAACATCCGCCGCGGGATCGCGCGCCTGCAGCAGACGGGCGGGCGGGTGGTCTCGTCGGTCGCGATGGATGTGGCCGAGTACTTCCTCGAGCGGCTCGGCGGACGGAAGGACGTCCGCCGGATCGAGTACGCGGGGTCGCTCCGCCGGATGGCCGAGACGATCGGCGACCTCGACCTGCTCGTCGCGAGCGACGAGCCGACCGGGGTGATGGAGGCGTTCACCTCGGAGGGGATCGTCGAGCGGGTGCTCGCGAAGGGCGACACGAAGTCCTCGGTCCTGTCCCGTACGGGCCTGCAGATCGACCTGCGCGTCGTCCCGCTCGAGGCCTGGGGCGCCGCGATGATCTACTTCACCGGCTCGAAGCCGCACAACATCCGGATCCGCGAGATGGCCGTGCGCAAGGGCCTGAAGCTGAACGAGTACGGCTTGTTCCACGCGAAGTCGGGCGAGCTGATCGTCGCGCGGACCGAGGAGGAGGTCTACGAGCGGCTGGGCCTGCCCTGGATCCCGCCGACGCTCCGAGAAGACCGCGGGGAGGTCCAGGCCGCGCTCGAGGGATCGCTGCCGGACGTGCTCACCCGCAGGCAGCTCCGAGGAGACCTGCACACGCACACCAACCTGACGGACGGGCTCGCCACGCTCGGGGAGATGCTCGAGACGGCGTCCGGACTCGGATACGCCTACTACGCGGTGACCGACCACGCGCCGAACCTGGCGATGCAGCGGATGACCGACGAGAAGATGCTTGCGCAGCGCGAGGAGGTGCGATCGCTCCAGGGCCGGTTCCCGAAGATGACCCTGCTGCACGGAACCGAGCTCAACATCGACGGCGACGGCGAGGTCGACTGGGGACCCGAGTTCCTCGAGGGCTTCGACATCTGCGTCGCGTCCGTCCACTCGCTGTTCCGCCAGTCGAGGGACGAGATGACGCGCCGGATCATCCGAGCGATGGAGAACCCGTACGTGCACGTGATCGGCCACCCGACCGGGCGGAAGATCAACCAGCGTGAACCCGTCGAGTTCGACCTCGATGCCGTGTTCGAGGCGGCGGCTCGCACCGGGACGGCGCTCGAGGTGAACGGCTACCCCGACCGGCTGGACCTGAAGGACGAGCACATCCTGTGGGCCCGAAGGTACGGGGTGAGGTTCGCGGTGGACACCGACTCCCACGCGACCACCCACCTCGAGCTCATGCGATACGGCGTCGCGACCGCGCAGCGCGGGTGGCTCACGAAGGACGACGTGATCAACGCGTGGCCGCTGTCGAAGCTCCGGCGGTTCCTGCGCAAGGGACGGTGAAGCTCGGGCGGCGGTTGCCGCGCTCGTTCTTCGCCCGCCCGGCGACCGTCGTGGCGCCCGAGCTGCTCGGCCGGGTGCTGGTCCGGGTGCGACCGGACGGGGCGCGTCTGGCGGCGCGCCTCGTCGAGGTCGAGGCGTATGAAGAGGGCGATCCCGCGAGCCATTCCTTCGCCGGACGGCCGACCCCCCGTACGGAGGTGATGTTCGGGCCGCCCGGTGGCCTCTACGTGTACTTCACCTACGGGCAACACTTCTGTTCGAACGTCGTGACGGGAGCGGCGGGTGTCGGGAGCGCGGTCCTCCTGCGAGCGGCCGAGCCGCTCGAGGGCCTGGAGGTGATGGCCGCGAGCCGAGGGAGTCGCGGTGCCGCGGCGGCTCTGCTCGGGGCCGGCGCGTCTCACGCAGGCCTTCGGCATCACGCGCGAGGAGGACGGTACCGACCTGGTTCGGGACCCCTCGTTGTTCCTGCTGGCGGGCGTGCCGCTCGCTCCGCGCGCCGTCGAACGGAGCACGCGCATCGGCGTCCGCGTGGGTACGGACCGGCGGTGGCGGTGGTTGGAGCGAGGCAGCGCGTTCGTCTCGCCGGGCCGGCCCTCGGTTCCGGCGTCTACGGGTTCACGACGATCGTGACCGTCGACCCGTCGTCGACCTCGGTCCCGCCGCCCGGGGATTGCGACCACACGACGCCCTGCCGGTAGTCGCAGCCCGGATCCGCCGGATCGCACTCCTGCTCGAACGCGACGGCGACGTCGAGGCCGGCCTGCCGGAGCCTCCCGGTCGCCTCCGCCTGCCCCATGCCGACGACGTCGGGCACGGTCGTGGTGGACGGCTCGGGTTGCCCCTTCGCGACGGTGATCGTGACGGTCCCGGTCTGGACCAATCGCTGCCCCGCCGCCGGGTCCTGCCCGATCACGGTACCGTCGGGTTCATCCGACGGTTCGAGGACGACGGCGACGCCGAACCCGGCCGAATGCAGTCTGGAGACCGCCTCCGCGCGGTCGAGCCCGATCACCGATGGCACGACGAGCAGCTGGTACTCGGTGGGTTGGGTACAGACCGCCAGGGTGGGTTCGGAGCCCGCGACGTACTGCAGGACGTCGATGTCCTGCGGGCGGTGTGAACGGGTTCGCGAGGCACCCCTGCGTGACGTCCACGCGGAGGGTCACGAACTCGATGGCCGGTACCTCGCCGAACTCGCGGATCGGCATCCGGGCGGTCGCCTCGAGCATGAAGGCCCTCCAGATCGATGCCGGCCACGTGCCGCCGTAGACCGTGGAGATCCGGACGTTGCCGCAGCACATCGGGATCTGTCCCTGGGGGAACCCGACCCACGCCGCCGTGACCAACTGCGGCACGGCCCCGACGAACCAGGCATCGCTCGCGTTCTGCGCCGTGCCGGTCTTGCCGAACTGCGGCCGGCCGATGTTCGCGCCCGTCCCCGTTCCCGAGCTGACCACACCCTTCAAGATGTCGACGGCCTCGGCCGCGATCTCGGCGGTGACGACCTGCTCGGGCCTCGGCTTCGCCTGGTAGATGACCCTGCCGTCCGAGTCCGTGATGCTCACCACGGGCGTGGGCTGCGCGTGGCCGCCGAGGTTCGCGAGCGTGCCGAACGCCGACGCCATCTCGAGCGTGCTGACCTCGTTCACGCCGAGGACCGCGGACGGGACGGCCGCGAGCGGGTCGTTCGGTTCGGTGGTGCGCGGACAGCACCGGATCCCCATCCGCACGGCGGCCTCGACCGTGGCCGCGGCTCCCTCGTACGTGTCGCCACCGCCGATCACCGAGAGCAGGTTCGCGTACGCGATGTTCACCGAGTTCACGGTCGCGCTCTCGAGCGAGATCGTCCCGTAGCCGCCGCCCTCGGCGTTCTTCGGGTCCCAGTACGTTCCTTCCTGGAGCAGGATGTGGGCGGAGGAGCCGTTCAGGGGCTGGGTCCGCGGCACGCCGTGCTCGAGCGCGGCGACGAGCGCGAACGGCTTGAAGGCGGAGCCGGCCTGGCGCCCGGTGATGCCCCCGGTGGCCAGGTTCACCCGCGCGAACCGATCGTCGGGGTTCCAGTAGTCGCGCCCGCCCACCATCGCGTGCACGAAGCCCGTCCGAGGGTCGATCGCGGTGAGCGCCCCGTACGGGTCACCCGGCTCGGTCAACACGGAGTCGACCGCTCGCTCGGCGGCGCGCTGCATCCGAGGATCCAGCGTGGTCACGATCCGGAGGCCACCCTTGAACAACAGGTCGTAGCGGTCGGCCGGCGTCTCGCCGAACCGCGGGTTCGACAGGATCCACTCCTTCACGTAGTCGACGAAGTACGGCGCGATGTACTGCTCGTCGCTCTCGGTCGACAGGTGCAGCACGATGGGGGAGGCGCTGGCGGCCAGGTGGCTCGACGCGTCGATCATCCCGAGCTCGAGCATCCGGTCCAGCACCCGGTCGCGACGCCGCTGCGCGCGGTTCGGATGCGTGACCGGGTCGTAGTCCACCGGCGCCTTGATCAAACCGGCGAGCAACGCGGCGTCCGCGAGCGTGAGCTCCAGCGGCGGCATGTCGAAGTACGTCTCGGACGCGGCCTGGATGCCGTACGCGCCGTTGCCGAAGTACACGGTGTTCAGGTACTTCGTCAGGATCCGATCCTTGGTGAGCCGCTGTTCGAGCTGCCACGCGAGATAGGCCTCGCTGACCTTCCGCCCGATCGTCTTCTCCTTGCCGACGTAGACGTTCTTCACGAGCTGCTGCGTGATCGTCGAGCCGCCCTCGACGACCTCGCCGGTGGTCGCGTCGACGTACGCCGCCCGAAGGAGCGCCCGCAGGTCGATGCCCTTGTGGTCGTAGAAGCGTTGGTCCTCGATCGCGACGACCGCGTCGCGGACGACGTCGGGGATGCGCCGTGAGCCGACCACGACGCGGTCCTCGCCGGCGTGCAAGCGGGTGATGAGCGTCCCGTCCGACGCGAATAGGAACGTGGTCTCGGGCAGCGCGTCGGCGTCGCGCCGAGCCTCCCGCAGCGACGGCAGGTCGCATGCGGTCGATGCGAGGGCGAACACGATCAAGCCGACCACGAGGGTCCGCGAGCGAGCGGCCATGGTCCGACCATCTTGCCACGGTGGCGCGCGTACCACTGCTAGCCTTCGCGCATGGGACCGGGCGACCTCCCCGCGCTGCTCGCGGGCGCCGCCGAGGTGGTGCCGGCCGACGAGCTCGAGCGCAGGCTGGCGCTCGGCCGGCCGCTCCGCGTGAAGCTCGGGCTCGATCCCACCGCGCCGGCCGTCACGCTGGGGTGGGCGGTGGTGCTGCGGAAGTTGCGCCAGTTCCAGGACGCCGGGCACGTCGCCGTGCTGATCGTGGGCGACTTCACCGGACGGGTCGGCGACCCGTCCGGCAAGAGCGAGACACGTCCGCGTCTGTCCAAGCCGGAGGTGGACGGCTACGCGGAGCGGTTGCTCGACCAGTTCTGGACCGTGCTGGACCGCGACCGGACGGAGGTCCGGTACAACTCGGAGTGGCTGGAGCCGCTCGACATGGAGTCGATCCTGCGGCTGACGGCCAGCACGACGGTGGCCCGCATGCTCGAGCGTGACGACTTCGCCAAGCGATACGCGGAGGGCAAGCCGATCTCGGTCATGGAGCTGCTGTACCCGTTGCTGCAGGGCATGGACTCGGTGGCGACGCGTGCGGACGTCGAGCTCGGCGGCACGGACCAACTGTTCAATCTGCTCGTCGGCCGCGACGTGCAGCGCGAGCACGACCAGGAACCACAGGTCGCCCTCACGACGCCGTTGCTCGTCGGCACCGACGGCGAGCAGAAGATGAGCCAGTCGCTCGGCAACTACATCGGGATCACCGAGTCTCCGGACGAGATGTTCGGCAAGCTGGTCAGCATCACCGACGAGCTGCATCGCCGAGTACCGGCTGCTCACGCTCGACTTCTTCCGGGATCCTGCCGAGGCGGACCGTGTGCGCGAGGGACTCGGAGACGGAACGCTCAGCCCGTGGGACGAGAAGCGGCGGATGGCTCGCGAGGTCGTGGACCTGTACCACGGGCCGGGCGCGGGAGCGGAGGCGCAGACACGCTTCGACCGGGTGCACCACGACCGCGAGCTGCCGGAGTCGGTCCAGGAGCAGCCGATCCCTACCGATGCGCTGCGCGACGGGTCCGTCTACCTGCCGAAGCTGATGGCGGCGCTCGGGCTCGCGCGTTCCAACTCGCAGGCACGAGGGCTGATCCGGCAGAGCGGGGTGCGGCTGGACGGTGCGGTCGTGACCGAGGAGGAGCTGCCCGAGGCGCAGGTCCGGGGGCGGGTCCTCCAGGTGGGCCGCCGCGAGTTCGTCCGGCTCCGCTGAGGGACCGGGACCCCCGTGTGCCTGTTGACGGCTCTTCGGGGCGGCCGTACTATTGGCGGTCGCGACCCCCTTTCCGGCGGTCTTGTTCGCCTGGGTCGCTCGCACCTTGAGAACTGAACAGTGTGCCAAAAGCCAGTGCGTTTCCCCGTCAAGGGAAGGGCGCGGTTCGCCGTGCCTGGAACGAGACGGTCGTACATAGCAACACAGGAGGCCGATCCGGGTGTGCTGCCCGGTGAGGCCGACTTTCCAAACGAACCCAAGCCGGCCTTCGGGCCGGATCTGAGTTCTTCTACGGAGAGTTTGATCCTGGCTCAGGACGAACGCTGGCGGCGTGCCTAACACATGCAAGTCGAGCGGGAACCTCAGGAGGGGTAACCCACCTGAGGGGAGAGCGGCGAACGGGTGAGTATCACGTGGGCAACCTGCCCCGGACACCGGGATAACCCAGGGAAACCTGAGCTAATACCGGATACTCCGGCGCGATCACATGGTCGCGCCGGGAAAGCTCCGACGGTCCGGGATGGGCCCGCGGCCTATCAGCTTGTTGGTGGGGTAACGGCCCACCAAGGCGACGACGGGTAGCTGGTCTGAGAGGACGGCCAGCCACACTGGGACTGAGACACGGCCCAGACTCCTACGGGAGGCAGCAGTGGGGGATCTTGCGCTAATGCGCGAAAGCGTGACGCAGCGACGCCGCGTGGGGGATGAAGGCCCTCGGGTCGTAAACCCCTTTCGGCAGGGACGAAGCGAGAGTGACGGTACCTGCAGAAGAAGTCCCGGCTAACTACGTGCCAGCAGCCGCGGTAACACGTAGGGGACGAGCGTTGTCCGGATTCATTGGGCGTAAAGCGCGCGTAGGCGGCCCGGAAAGTCGGTTGTGAAAGCCCGGGGCTCAACCCCGGGACTGCATCCGATACTTCCGGGCTGGAGGTAGGTAGGGGAGATCGGAATTCCTGGTGTAGCGGTGAAATGCGCAGATATCAGGAGGAACACCGGTGGCGAAGGCGGATCTCTGGGCCTTACCTGACGCTGAGGCGCGAAAGCTAGGGGAGCGAACAGGATTAGATACCCTGGTAGTCCTAGCCGTAAACGTTGGGTGCTAGGTGTGGGCGGATTTCGACCCCGTCCGTGCCGAAGCTAACGCATTAAGCACCCCGCCTGGGGAGTACGGCCGCAAGGCTAAAACTCAAAGGAATTGACGGGGGCCCGCACAAGCGGCGGAGCATGCGGCTTAATTCGATGCGACGCGAAGAACCTTACCTGGGCTTGACATGCAGGGCAAAGCCGGTGAAAGCCGGCGCTCTACGGAGCCTGCACAGGTGGTGCATGGCTGTCGTCAGCTCGTGCCGTGAGGTGTTGCCTTAAGTGGCGCAACGAGCGCAACCCCTGTCCTTAGTTGCCAGCGGGTCATGCCGGGAACTCTAGGGAGACTGCCGGTGCCAAACCGGAGGAAGGTGGGGATGACGTCAAGTCATCATGCCCCTTATGTCCAGGGCTGCACGCATGCTACAATGCGCGGTACAGAGGGCTGCGATCCCGCAAGGGGGAGCGAATCCCAAAAAGCCGCGCTCAGTTCGGATCGGGGTCTGCAACCCGACCCCGTGAAGTCGGAGTCGCTAGTAATCGCAGATCAGCAATGCTGCGGTGAATACGTTCCCGGGCCTTGTACACACCGCCCGTCACACCACGAAAGTGGGCAACACCCGAAGCCGGTGGCCCAACCCTTGTGGAGGGAGCCGTCGAAGGTGGGGCTCGCGATTGGGGTGAAGTCGTAACAAGGTAGCCGTACCGGAAGGTGCGGCTGGATCACCTCCTTTCTAAGGAGCCACTTGGCACTCCGGTCTGGTCGGACGCACGTGCCGACGATCGGAAGACTCCAGGTCGAAGCACTGGCTACTCGGTCGGCGAGCTCGGATCGCCTCGCGCTAGTAGTCCCCTCGGGGGCGAACGGCGGGGAGGTTCGGGAGAGCCGGCCGGGCACACTGTTCAGCTCTGGGGGTGCGAGCCTCCGAGCACCTTGAGAACTCGATAGCGAGCGCGAGCATCTACAAGTCAAGTTACGAAGGGCTTACGGTGGATGCCTTGGCGCCAGGAGCCGATGAAGGACGCGTCTGGCTGCGAAAAGCTTCGGGGAGCCGCCGAGAAGGCTTTGATCCGGAGATGTCCGAATGGGGAAACCCGGCCGGGGTCATGCCCGGTCACCCAGGTCTGAATCCATAGGGCCTGCGGAGGGAACCGCCCGAAGTGAAACATCTCAGTAGGGCGAGGAAGAGAAAGCAACCGCGACTCCCCTAGTAGCGGCGAGCGAACGGGGATCAGCCTAAACCGATCCGGTGTGAGAGCCCGGCGGCGTTGCCGGGTCGGTGTAGTGGGACCTGCATGAGTCTGCGTCGGAGGACTCGAGGAGTGACAAAGTCGGCACGTAGACGAACGTCATGGAACGGACGGCCACAGAAGGTAACAGCCCTGTAGTCGAAACGCGACCGACCTCCTTGCGGTGTTCCCGAGTAGCACGGGACCCGAGAAATCCCGTGTGAATCTGGGGGGCCCACCCCCTAAGGCTAAGCACTCCCTGGCGACCGATAGTGAACCAGTACCGTGAGGGAAAGGTGAAAAGCACCCCGGGAGGGGAGTGAAAGAGCACCTGAAACCGTGAGCCTACAAGCTGTCGGAGCCTTCGCTGGGTGACCAGTGGGGGTGACGGCGTGCCTTTTGAAGAATGAGCCGGCGAGTTCGCGGTGTGCGGCGAGGTTAAGTCTCCTGACGAAGCCGAAGCGAAAGCGAGTCTGAAACAGGCGCACAGTCGCACGCCCGAGACCCGAAGCCGAGTGATCTACCCATGGGCAGGCTGAAGCGAGGGTAAGACCTCGTGGAGGGCCGAACCCACCAGGGTTGAAAACCTGGGGGATGACCTGTGGGTAGGGGTGAAAGGCCAATCAAACTCGGTGATAGCTGGTTCTCCCCGAAATGCCTTTAGGGGCAGCCTCGGGTGTTCAGTCGTGGAGGTAGAGCACTGATTGGGCTAGGGGGCCCACAAGCTTACCGACCTCAGTCAAACTCCGAATGCCACGACTCCAGAACCCGGGAGTGAGGCTGCGGGGGCTAAGCTCCGTAGCCGAGAGGGAAACAACCCAGATCGCCAGCTAAGGTCCCGAAGTTCGTGCTAAGTGGGAAAGGATGTGGGATCGCCCAGACAACCAGGAGGTTGGCTCAGAAGCAGCCATCCTTGAAAGAGTGCGTAACAGCTCACTGGTCAAGTGGTCCTGCGCCGATGATGTAACGGGGCTCAAGCACGACACCGAAGCTGCGGGATCTCTCATATGGCTCGGCCGTGGGGGGCAACCTCCACGGTCCAGGCCGAGGGATCGGTAGGGGAGCGTTCTGACGCGAGTGAAGCGGCGGGGGAACCCAGCGGTGGACGCGTCAGAAGTGAGAATGCCGGCATGAGTAGCGAAAGACGGGGGAGGAGCCCGTCCGCCGAATGCCCAAGGGTTCCTGGGGAAGGTTCATCCGCCCAGGGTTAGTCGGGACCTAAGGCGAGGCCGAGAGGCGTAGCCGATGGACGACTGGTTGATATTCCAGTACCACCTCATCCGCGCCCAGCCCGAATCCGAGGCACTAAGGGAACCCTTCGGGGCTACCGACCAACTCGGTATTAGGGCAGCGAAGGGGGGACGCAGGAGGGTACGTCGACCCACGCGATGGTCGTCGTGGGGCAAGTGTGTAGGGGGGCCTTCCAGGCAAATCCGGAGGGCCATCAACCCCGAGGCACGATGCCGAGCCGCTCTAGGTGAAGCGACCGATCCCATGCTGCCGAGAAAAGCCTCTAGCGAGCAGATGAGGTGCCCGTACCCCAAACCGACTCAGGTGGGCAAGTAGAGAATACTCAGGCGATCGAGAGAACCCTGGTTAAGGAACTCGGCAAATTGCCTCCGTAACTTCGGGAGAAGGAGGACCACGGTAGGGTGGAGGCCTTCGCGGCCCGAGCTCGATGTGGTGGCACAAACCAGGCCCAAGCGACTGTTTACTAAAAACACAGGTCCGTGCGAAGTCGTAAGACGATGTATACGGACTGACACCTGCCCGGTGCTGGAACGTTACGGGGAGGGGTCAGCTCCCTTCGGGGGGCGAAGCTCCGAACCTAAGCGCCAGTAAACGGCGGCCGTAACTATAACGGTCCTAAGGTAGCGAAATTCCTTGTCGGGTAAGTTCCGACCTGCACGAATGGTGTAACGACTTGGGCGCTGTCTCAACCAGGGACTCGGCGAAATTGCAGTACGAGTAAAGATGCTCGTTACCCGCGACAGGACGGAAAGACCCCGGGACCTTTACTGCATCTTGGTGTTGGGTTCTGGCAGATGTTGCGTAGGATAGGCGGGAGGCTTCGAAGCCCGGGCTCCGGCTCGGGTGGAGCCACCCTTGAAATACCGCCCTTCATCTGTTGGGACTCTAACCTTGGCCCGTGATCCGGGTCGGGGACAGCGCCTGGTGGGCAGTTTAACTGGGGCGGTTGCCTCCCAAAGCGTAACGGAGGCGCCCAAAGGTTCCCTCAGCCTGGTTGGCAATCAGGCGTCGAGTGCAAGGGCACAAGGGAGCTTGACTGCGAGACCGACGGGTCGAGCAGGTGCGAAAGCAGGGCCTAGTGATCCGACGACTCCTTGTGGAAGGGTCGTCGCTCAACGGCTAAAAGGTACCCCGGGGATAACAGGCTGATCGCTCCCAAGAGTCCATATCGACGGAGCGGTTTGGCACCTCGATGTCGGCTCGTCTCATCCTGGGGCTGGAGCAGGTCCCAAGGGTCGGGCTGTTCGCCCGTTAAAGAGGCACGCGAGCTGGGTTTAGAACGTCGTGAGACAGTTCGGTCCCTATCCGTCGTGGGCGCAGGAGACTTGCGGGGAGCTGCCCCTAGTACGAGAGGACCGGGGCGGACGAACCTCTGGTGTGCCAGTTGTCGCGCCAGCGGCATGGCTGGTTAGCCACGTTCGGAAGAGATAAGCGCTGAAAGCATCTAAGTGCGAAACTCGCCCCTAGATGAGGTCTCCCACTGGGTCAACCAGGTAAGGCCCCTCGCAGACTACGAGGTTGATAGGCCGGAGGTGTACGCACGGTAACGTGTTGAGCCGACCGGTACTAATAGGCCGAGGACTTGGCTTTTGCTCGCGCTCGCTATCGCAGTTCCCGAGCTCTGCTCGGGGGCCGCGCCTCCGATGATGTCCCGAGTCAGATCGGGAACACGCGTTTCGGTGGCCATGGCGGAGGGGGAACACCCGGTCCCATCCCGAACCCGGAAGTTAAGCCCTCCAGCGCCGATGGTACTGCCCGGGCGACCGGGTGGGAGAGTAGGTCGTCGCCGAGACATCTTCGAACGAGCCGCCCTTTCGGGGGCGGCTCGTTCCATTTCCGCCGCACGCCGGGGGGGTCGGCGTCGCCCCGGTAGGCTGACCGCATGCCGAAGGCTCTGCGTCCGCGCCCCGGCGCGAAGGCCGGGAATCGATCCACCCGGCACGCCGGCCTTCCGAACGATGTCGTGTCGGAGCTGCGGCACATGTCGCGGACCGGGAAGGCGGACCAGGCGATCGCACGCCTGGAGCGCGCGGTGCAGCTGCTCGACCGGGGCGACGCGCGCGGCGCGGCGACCGAGGCCGGCAAGGCCAAGGAGCTCGCCCCCCGCGCGCCGACCGTCCGCGAGGTCCTGGGCCTCGCCCTGTACTCCCTCGAGCGGTTCTCCGAGGCGCTGTCCGAGATGCAGGCCTACCGGCGGATGTCGGGCCGAGCCGACCAGAACCACATCATCGCGGACTGCCTGCGTGCCCTGGGCCGGTCCGATCGAGCCGTCCCGCTCGCCGAGGAGACGCTCGCCGCGAGGGGTGTTCCCATCGCCGCGAAAGCCGAGGCCGTCATCGTCGCCGCGAGCGCGCTCGCCGAACGGGGGAAGTTCGACCAGGCGCTCGGGATGCTGCGTCGGATCCGGACCCGCGACGACATCGCCGGGCCGGAGGTGATGCGAGTCTGGTACGTGACCGCGAGCATCCTCGAGCAGGCTGGGCAGCGGGGGGAGGCGCTCCGGGAGTTCCGCAAGATCCTGCGGCACGACCCGTCGGCGTTCGACGCCGCCGAGCGCGCCGCTCAGCTGGCCTGACCGGCCGCCTCCGCCGCCTCGCGTTCGTCCCGCCGTCGCAGGTACCGCATGATCCCCATCGCGTTCATGCGGATGCTCGACAGGACATCCAGTCGTCCGAGGTCGAGCGACGCCTCCGACCCCGTCTCGACGTCCTGTCGAGCGACGCGACCCAGGACCTCGACGATCTCGTCGAGGTCCTGGGTCCGGGTGAGCGCTTCGGCGACCGCCTCCGTCCACGAACGGAGGCGCTGGATCGCGAGCTCGCAGATGTGCTCGACGTCTGCGACCGGGCCGAAATGCGAGAACAGCAGGATGGCTCCGCGCGCGGCGTCGGCGACGCGTTCGATCGTGGCGACGGCGAGCTCGAGGTCGAAGTCCGGAGGGGGGGTCGCCGGTCGCAGGACCTGGAGGTCGGGCGGGTGGATCCCCAGGGCGTCGCCCGTGAACACCGCGCCGGTGGCCGAGTCGACGAGCGCCACCTGGTGTTTGGCGTGGCCGGGCGCATCGAGGGCACGGAGCGAACGCCCGCCGATGTCGATCACCTGCTCGTCCACGAGGGCCTGGATGCGTTGGGCTGGAACGGGTTCCACGGGCCCGAACAGCGAAGCCATCCGTTCCGGCCCGTAGATCGACGTCGCGCTCGCGATCAACCTCATCGGGTCGGCCAGATGGCGGGCGCCGCGCTCATGGACCCAGACGGTCGCGTTCGGGAAGCGTTCGGCGATCCGTCCGACGCCCCCGCCGTGATCGAGATGGATGTGGGTGAGGACGACGTTCGCCAGGTCGGTGGGGCCGATGCCGAGACGATCCAGACCGGCCACGACAGGCTCGAACGACGTCGTCGGACCGGTCTCGACGAGCGTCGGCTCCGAGGCGTCGAGCAGGTACGCGGCCGTGTACCGCTCGCGTCCCGCGAACATCGTGTCGATCGCCCGGATGCCCTGCGCGACCTCGAACACGACAGGATCCACGGCGGCGAGTCTAGACGCCGGCGTGTCGGTACCGGGTGCTACGTTCCGGATCCGAGGGAGGAGCCTGGATCGTGGACACATGGTGACGGTCAACGTCGTGGTGCTCGCGGGCACCGTCTCGGCCGAACCGGTGCAACGCCGGATGCCGTCGGGCGACGAGGTGACCGAGCTCCGGCTCTCCGTTCCGGAGGTGGGCAAGCGCCTCCTTCCCCTCCCGGTCGCGGTCTGGCATCGCGACGTCGGCATGGAAGCGCTGGATGGTCTCGCCAAGGGCGACGACGTCTTGGTCTACGGCCACCTCGTGCGTCGCTTCTACCGGAGCGGAGCCGGGGCGAGGAGCCTCACCGAGGTCGTGGCAGCGGGGATCAAGAAGCTGGAGCCGGTCACGGCCGAGTGACGGGCGCGCGATCCGCCGACGCCCCCAGGTCGGCGCCGGCATCCAGATCGAGGGAGCGGATGACCATGCCGGACCGCGGCTTCGGCCAGAAGAACGTGGACTTCGCCGGGAGACGGTCGCCTCGCTCGATCACGGCACGGATCTGGCCGGCGTCGGCGGGCGGAAGGAAGTACGCGGCGACGGCGGATCGGTCGCGCACGGCTCCCTCGGCCTCGGCTGCATCCGGCGTGTAGCGGAGGTCGGCGTTCAGTCGGTCGAGGACCTGGTCGTGCAGCGCCGCGACCGCCGGTGGTTCGCCCTCGAGCTCGGCGACCCGATGCACGAGCAGGTCATCCTCGATCGCCGCGATCCCGTACCGGAGCGTGCCCTCGTTCAGGCACTCGAGCACCTCAGCGAGGTCGCGAACCCGACGGCCCGCCCGGTGGGCCGAGCCCTGCGTCTGCACGCGGTGGAACGGGAGCACCGGGGGATCCTGGACGGAGGCGTCGACCACCAGCGCCATGACGCGGTCCCATGGCCCGGGCCCATCCGATGCGCGCATCTCGTCCCGGTATCGCAAGGCCGTGGCATATCGGTGATGGCCGTCGGCGATCATCAGGGACTCCCGAGCGAGCCACCCTGCTACCCGTGGGTCGGGGGGATCACCCAGAGGCGGTGACGCACCCCCGCCTCATCGGTCGTCGTCACGGCCGGTGGGGGTCGGATGGCATCGTCGAGGAAGGACGCGAGGGGCTCGCTCGGGCCGTCGCCCACCGTCTGGATGCAAGAGACGTTCGCTCGGACGGCCCGCAGCAGCCGAAGGCGATCCTCGATCGGGCCCTCCATCGTCCGCTCGTGCGGCACGATCGACCCACCCGGGTCCTCGATGTCGACGGCACACACCAATCCGAGGATCGCGCGGGAGGCCCCGTGGAGTGAGAAGCGCATCTCGTAGACGTAGTACGAGGGCCCGGGCGTGGCGACGAGGGCGCCGAGGCCGCGCCAGGACCGGAGGTCCGAGGCGGCCTGCCTATACTGGCCGTCCTCGTCGTCGTCCCCTCCGTGCGTTCGACCGAGGTCGAGCCGGATCACGTTGAACGGGCTCGCGCCGAGGAACCGATGTCGGTCGGCGTCCGAGACGACGTCGTACGGCGGCGTGGTGACCTCGTCGAGCGAACCGACGACCGACCGGTCGAAGAGCAGGCCGACGAAGGGCCGTACGCGGGACATGCCCCATGTATAACAGCCACCCTCCGACCGACCGGCCACCGGGGTCCCCGGACGGGGCGCCGCCGGCCGGTGCGTACGAGCTCTTCGCTCGGGGGCTCCGGTTCCTGGACGAGGGCCATCCGCATCAGGCGGCGATGCTCCTCGCGCGCGCGAAGCTCCTGGAACCCGAGAAGGCCTCGATCCGCGAGGCCCTCGGCCGGGCCCTGTACATGTCGGGTCGGACGACCCGCGCCCGTCGGGAGTTCGCGAAGGCGGTGCAGATCGACCCCGCGAGCGACTACGCGCATTTCGCGCTCGCTATGGCCTGCGCACGCACGGGCGAGCGGGAACGTGCGATCGGGCACCTGAAGCTCGCGATCGTGATGCGACCGGGGATCCCCGCGTACGAGCGGGCGCTGGAGCGGCTCGCCGGCTGATGCTCGCCGACGGGTACGACTGCCTCCTGTTCGACCTCGACGGTGTCCTCTACCGCGGGGACGAAGCGGTCCCGGCCGCGCCGGCCACCATGGCCGAGCTCCGGGGGCGAGGGACGCGGTGCGTCTTCCTGACGAACAACTCGTCGCGGACGCCAGAGCAGGTCGCCTACAAGCTCCGCTCGATGGGGATCCAGGCCGATGCCGCCGAGGTCGTCACGTCCGCGCTCGCTACGGCGGAGCTGTTGGCCTCGCGAGGAGGCGGGACCGCGTTCGTGATCGGAGGGGACGGCGTACACGGAGCCCTGCTCGACGCCGGGCTCAACGTGCTGGACGGTGAGCCCGGACATGCGGACCTCGTGGTGGTCGGTTTCGACGACACGCTGACGTACGCGAAGTTACGCAGCGCCTGCGTGCTCGTGCGGCGGGGCGCCCACCTGGTCGCGACGAACCCGGATCTCACGTTCCCGGTCGGCGACGGCGAGCTGTGGCCGGGGGCCGGGTCGCTCCTCGCGGCCGTGGTCGCGTGCGCCGGGACCGAAGCGGAGGTCGTGGGGAAGCCCTTCGCTCCGTTGTTCGAGGCCGCGCTCCGGCGAGGAGGCGGCGGCCTGCCGCTCGTGGTCGGCGACCGATTGGACACCGACATCGAGGGTGCCCGCCGCCTCGGCTGGGACTCATTGCTCGTCCTGTCGGGCGTTGCGACGCGGGACGAGGTCGAGGCCACCGGCATCCGACCGACCCACGTGGCTCGGGACGTCTCCGGCCTGGTCCGGGACTGAAGCCGGCGTCGACGGCGAACCGCGGCGCCGGGGGCCTCCACGCCGACGGTATCCTTGCGGGGGAGGTCAACAGGAGGAGAGCAACCATGGTGGTCAAAGAGGTGAAGAAGGCTGTCGGATCGGCGACGGACAAGGCCTCCGCTTCGGCGGCGCAGGCCCAAGAGCTCGCGCGCTCGTTGATGCAGGGCCAGGGCAAGGAGCAGGTGACCAAGGCCGCGCAGGAGATCCTGAAGTGGTCGAACCGGAACCGCGAGCGGGTGTCGGAGCTCGTGCGCTCGGAGGTCGCGTCACAGCTCAAGACCCTGGGGGTCGCCTCGCGAGACGAGGTCGACGCGCTGCGCAAGCGCGTCCGCGAGCTCGAGCGGGCACAGGCGAAGCCTGCGGCCAAACGGAGCACGTCCAGATCGACCGCCGCCAAGAGCGCCAAGCCCGCCGGCGAGCAGGTCTGATCGGAACGGCGTGACGCGCCGGCGCCTCGACGCCGAGCTCGTGCGCCGCGGCATCACCCCGACCCTCGCCGAGGCGGAGCTCGCGGTCGCCAGCGGGATCGTCCTGGTGGGGGGTCGCCCGGCCGTGAAGCCCTCGACGCTCGTGGATCCGGCCGCCCCGGTCGAGATCGCCCGTCCCGCCGACCGGTTCGTCTCCCGCGGTGGCACGAAGCTCGACGCGGCGCTCGAGCGGTTCTCGGTCGAGGTCGCGGGTCGCGGCGCGTTGGATGTGGGCGCCTCGACCGGGGGTTTCACCGACTGCCTCCTGGACCGGGGGGCGGCGCGGGTCGTCGCCGTCGACGTCGGATACGGGCAGCTCGATTGGTCCCTGCGCAACGACCCGCGCGTGCTCGTGCTCGAGCGGACGAACGTCCGCGACCTTCGGGCCGACACGCTGCCGTTCGCGCCCGAGATCGTCGCGGCCGACCTCTCGTTCATCTCGCTCCGGCTCGTGATCCCGGTGTTCGCCGAGCTCTCGGCCGACGAGGCCGACCTCGTGCTCCTCGTCAAGCCGCAGTTCGAGGCGAGACGCGAGGAGGTCGAAGCCGGAGGCGTGGTCCGCGATCCCGACGTGTGGTCGCGGACGATCGGCGAGGTCGTCGATGCGTGCGCGCATGAGGGGCTGACACCGGTGGGCGTCATGGCATCCCCGATCGCCGGCCCCGCCGGCAACGTGGAGTTCCTCCTGCACGCGGCCAAAGGCGGGCCGCAGGGTTCGCCGGACGTTCCCGGCGCGATCGCGGAGGGCCGCGAGGTCGCCGCCGGTCGGGCGACGATCACCACGGGACGGGTCGGAGATGGACCGACCGGGAGGCGGGACGCGATGAAGGCCGCCGGGTTCGTCGTGCATCCCGGTCGCACGGCCGCGGCCCGGGCGGCCGAGTCCCTCGCCGCCTGGCTGCAGGAGCACGACGTCGAGACCCGGACGCTGCACGGCACGCATGCCGACGCCGGGACCGAGGCGGAGATCGAGGCGGAGGCCCGATCGTTCGCGACGGGGCTCGACCTCATCGTCTCCGTCGGCGGCGATGGGACGTTCCTTCGAGCGGCCCGCCTGGCCTCGCTGTCGGGCGTCCCGGTGCTGGGGGTCAAGGTCGGACGGATGGGGTTCCTCACCGAGGTCGAGCCCGAGGAGGCGCCCGCGGTGCTCGCCCACATGCTCGACGCGACGGCGCGCATCGAGGAGCGGATTGCCGTGAGTGCCGAGGGCGCCTCGTTCGCGCCGCAGTGGGCGCTGAACGAGGTCATCGTCGAGAAGAGCGCGCGCCACCGGTTGATCCGGCTCGCGGTGTTCGTCGACGACGCCTACGTGACGACGTTCTCGGCCGACGGGGTGATCTCGGCCACCCCGACCGGCTCGACGGCCTACTCGTTCAGCGCCGGCGGACCGATCGTGTCGCCCTCGGTGCCGTGCCTGGTGGTGACGCCCATCGCCGCACACATGGTGTTCGACCGCTCGCTCGTGCTCGGCGCGGAGCAGCGTGTCCGGCTCGAGGTGCTGGGCGAGGAGCCCGGGCTCTTGTCTGCCGACGGGAGACAGAGCCTCGAGTTGCCCGTTGGGACGGCGGTCGAGATCCGGCGCGCGGAGCAGCCGGCGCGCCTGGTCCGCCGGGAGGATGCCCTCGCGTTCCATGAGCTCGTTCGAGACAAGTTCGAGCTGCCGGGAGACGTCGGTGGGCCGGGCTAGGATCGGCCGGTGCTCCGCGAGCTGCACATCAGCGGTCTCGGCGTCATCGGGGACCTCGACCTCGAGCTGCACCCCGGACTGAACGTCCTCACGGGCGAGACCGGCACGGGCAAGACGATGGTCACCGTCGGGCTGCAGCTCGCACTCGGTCGCCGGGGATCGGCGTCGATGGTTCGTCCGGGCGCGTCCGCCGCGCGCGTTCAGGCGAGCTTCGACGCACCGGCGGCGGCGGTCGAAGCGGGATGGGCGGAGGACGGCGAGGTCGTGCTCGCGCGATCCGTGTCCGCCGACGGACGGAGCACCGCGCGGATCGGCGGACAGCTCACCCCGGTGTCCGCCCTGGCCGGGCTCGCCGCCCAGCTCGTCGAGATCCACGGGCAGCACGAAGGGCAGCGACTCCTCACGGCCGCCGCGCAGACGCTGTTCGTGGACCGGTTCGCGGGCGGCGACCACCTCGACGGTGTCGGCCGCCTCCGGGACGAACACGAGATGCTCCGGGCGGCGCGGTCCGCGCTCGCCGAACTGGAGTCGCGCGAGCGGGACCGTGAACGTGAGATGGATCTGCTCGCCTACCAGGTTCGCGAGATCGAGACGGCGGCGCCCCTCCCGGACGAGACCGTCACGCTGCGGCGCGAGGAGGCGCGTCTCGCGCACGCGGAGCGCCTGCTCGAGCGAGCCTCGGCGGCCGAGCATGCGCTCGCCGCGGACGGTGGGGGTTCCGACGCGTTGCGCCTCGCCTCGGCGGAGCTGGGGTCGGCGGGCGAGGTCGATCCGGACGCGGCGGCGCTTGCCGCGCGAGCGAGCGACCTGGCGGCCACCACGGCCGAGCTCGCGCGCGAGGTCCGCGAGTACCGCGAGCGCCTCGAGCTGGACCCGGCGCGCCTCGAGGAGGTGCGTGAGCGGATCGCCGCTATGGGCGCGTTGCAGCGCAAGTACGGCGAGGGAGAGCGCGAGGTGCTGGCGTTCCTCGAGCGGGCGAGGGTCGCGCTGACGGAGCTCGCCGGCGCCGGCGAGGAGCGGGACCGGCTCGGAACGGAGGTCGAGCGCCGTTCGGAACGGGTGACGGCGCTCGCGGCGGCGGTCTCGGACGGCCGCGCCCGGGGGGCGCTCGGGCTCGGATCGGCGCTTCGGGACGAGCTCCGGGCGCTCGGGATGGCGGGCGCGTCGATCGAGGCGATCCTGATGCCGACGGCCACCCTCACGTCGGGCGGCGCCGAGCGGGTGGAGCTGGTCTTCTCGGGCGGTCCCGGCCAGCCCGCGCTCGCGCTGGCCAAGGTCGCCTCCGGCGGCGAGCTCTCCCGGACGATGCTCGCGTGCCGGAGCGTGCTCGTGGATCTCGACGAGGTCCCGACCCTGATCTTCGACGAGGTGGACGCCGGGATCGGTGGCGAGGCCGGAGTGGCGGTCGGCCGGCGACTCGCGCACCTCGCCGCCAGCCGGCAGGTCGTGGTGGTGACCCACCTCCCGCAGATCGCGTCGTTCGCCGACCGGCACGTGCGCGTCCGCAAGGCGGACGGCACCGCCGCCGTGGACGTGCTGGACGACTCGGCGCGCGTCGAGGAGCTCTCGAGGATGCTCGCCGGACTGCCCGACAGCGACGCGGCGGCGGCCCACGCCGAGGAACTGCTGGTGGAGGCGGGTCGCGCGAAGCGAGCGAGCGCGAGGGGCCGGCGCCCGGGCACGGTGCCGGGGGCTCGCTAGCCGCTCGCAGCGGGCGTCGGCTACCCTTGGCCTCGCCGCGACCCGGGTGTGTGCGACCGTCGCCGTGCAGCCCGCGGCCGTGTCGACACCGAGGGAGGTCACCCCACGTCCGGAACGAGGTCGAGGAGCCTGCTCAGGCGCCCCCTGCGCCGGCCGAGGCCCGAGGGCGGGGTGGCGCGCGTCGATCGCCGAACCAAGCGACTCGTGTTGCGCGCCAGGCCCGGCGAGATCGCGGTGATCGATCACGAGGATCTCGACCGGGTGTCGGCCGAGGCGCTCATCGCGTGCGGGATCGGAGGTGTGGTGAACGCCGGCCGCTCGATCAGCGGCCGGTACCCGAACCTCGGACCGCTCCGGCTGCTCGAAGCAGGGATCCCGTTGGTGGATTCGGTCGGCCCGCTCCTGCTGACCAAGGTCCGAGAGGGGGAGGGCCTCCGCCTCGACGGCGACCGGATCTACGCGGGCGAGCAGCTCGTCGGCGTCGGGGTCCGGCAGAGCGCCGCCACCGTTCGCGAGGCGATGGACGCCGCCCAATTGAGCCTCGGGGAGCGGTTCGAGTCGTTCGCGCGGAACACCGTCGACTACATCCAACGCGAACGCGATCTGTTGTTCGGCGGTGCGGGCCTGCCCGCCCTCGCGCACGACCTCACCGGACGGCCGGTCCTGGTGGTGGTCCGCGGCCCGAGCCATCGAGAGGACCTCGCGGTCCTGCGTCCCTACATCCGGGACGTGCGGCCCGTGTTGCTCGGTGTGGACGGCGGCGCGGACGCGTTGATCGAGGGGGGATACACGCCCGACCTGATCCTCGGCGACATGGACAGCGTCTCGGACCGAGCGCTGGCACTGGCGCATCCGCCGTCCCGCCGCTGGTTCCGGCGCCGTCGTCCGAGCGAGGTGATCCTCCACGCCTATCGGGATGGGCGAGCGCCCGGGCGGGCCCGGCTCGAGTCCCTCGGCGTCCCGTTCCTGGTCGTCGAGGCCGCCGGCACGAGCGAGGACGTGGCGTTCCTCCTCGCCCACGAGAAGGGGGCCGAGACGATCGTGGCCGTCGGCAGCCACGGGAACCTGCGGGAGTTCCTCGACAAGGGGCGCGAGGGCATGTCGAGCACGTTCCTGGTCCGGCTGCGCGTCGGCGAGATCCTGATGGACGCGAAGGGGGTCTCGCGCGTGTACTCGCCGCGGATCCGCACACGCGACAGCGTGCTGCTGGTCGGCGCGGCGATCGCGGCCATCGCCGCGGTGGTGGCGGTCTCGCCGCCGCTGCGGCTGTACGTGATCCAGCTCTTCGAACAGTTCCGGCAGTGGCTGTTCGACCTGCGGGACCTGCTGTGATCTCGCTCCGGTACCACGTCGTGACGATCGTGGCCGTGTTCCTGGCCCTGGCGGTCGGCCTCCTCGCCGGGAGCGCGTTCGTCGAGCCGGAGCTGGTCGATCAGCTCCGCCAACAGACGGACAACCTGCGCGGCGACGTCCGCGCCCTCGACCGCGAGCTCACCGAGACGAGGACCGAGCTCGCGGCCACGAACGCGTTCGTCGACGCCTCCGACGGGTTCGTCGACGCCGTGGCGCCGACGTTGACCGAGGGCCGCCTGGCGGGGACGCCGGTGGTCGTCGTCACCCAGACCGGCGTGGAGGACGAGGTCCTTCCGGAGGTGCAGCGCGCCCTGGCGAACGCGGGCGCGCAGATCGTGACGACGGTGTCGGCGACCGATCAGATCGTCTCGGAGGACCCCACGACTCAGGAGGAGCTCGCCCTCATCCTCGGGGAGCCGACGATCCCTGCCGACGAGCTGCCCCAGCGGACCGCCGAGGCGCTCGCCGATCGCCTCTCGCCGAACGGCTCGTCCGTGATCGGGTCCGACGTCCTCGCCGAACTGCTGTCCGCCGGGTTCCTGGAGCCCGTCGGCACCGGGCCGTCCGAGGCAACCCTGGCCGAGATCGGCGCTACGGGTCAGGTCGTGATCGTGCTGTCCGGTGGTCGGGGAGAGGAACCGGTGCTGCCTCCCGAGGCGTTCGCCGTCCCGCTCGTGGAGTCGCTCGCCGATCGGGACGTTCCCGTGGCAGCCGGTGAGTCGCTCCTGTCCAACTACGACTTCGTCTCGATCGTCCGGTCCGACGGCGTGGACGGTACGGTCACGGTCGACGACCTCGACCGCTCGATGGGCGGTGCGGCCCTGGTCCTCGGGCTGGAGCGGCTCCTCACCACCGGTGTGGGTGGGGCGTACGGCGTGAAGGACGGCGCGGAACCCTTGCCACCGCTGCCGTGAGCGCCCGGGTCGTTGCGCTCGTCGCCGCCCGCGACGAGGCAGCCCGCATCGGGGCCTGCGTCTCGGCGCTCCGCGGGCTCGTCGACGAGGTCGTGGTGGTGGACGACGCCTCTCGCGACGACACCGCGTCCGTCGCCCGGCGGGCGGGCGCCACGGTGATCCGGACCGGGAGGCGTCGGGGGAAGGGGTGGGCTCTCGAAGGTGCGATCGGGCGGTTGGGTCCGGCCGACGTCTGGCTGTTCGCCGACGGCGACCTCGGTGCGACCGCCGCGCGGCTCGGCGCGGTGCTCGACCCCGTGACCTCCGGTGACGCGGATCTGGCGATCGCGGTCTTCCCTCCGGCCCGATCGGGAGGCTTCGGCCTCGTGAAACGGGCGACGGCCGGGGCGATCCGGGCCATCACGTCTCGGCCGGCCGTCGAGCCGCTCTCCGGGCAGCGGGCGATCTCCGGCGAGGCGCTCGACGCGGTCCGTCCGCTGGCGCGGGGGTTCGGGGTGGAGGCGGCGATGACCGTCGACGCCGTCCGAGGCGGGCTGCGCGTCGAGGAGATCTTCGTGGACGGCCTGGACCATCGTCCGACCTTCCGAGATCTGCGTGGGTTCGCTCACCGGGCTCGCCAGGGGGTGGACATCCTGCTGGCGTTGGCGCCTCGCGCGCTCGGTCTGCGATGACCTGGGAACGGCTCGACGCGACGAACCATCGCGGCGACGCGGTCCCTCGGGTCCTGGGGTTGGGACTCGCCGCCACGGCCGTGGTTTCGACCGTGCTCTCCGCGGTGATCGGCGCAGTCCATGCCGCCGGCTGGGGCAGCCTGGCGGGGATGCTCCTGGTCTCGACGGCCGGGCTGGTCGATGACCTCGCCCCCCCGGGCCCGCGCGGGTTGCGGAGCCACCTGCGTGCGCTCGCGGGCGGCAGCGTCACGACGGGCATCGTCAAGGTGCTGGTCACGGCCGGTGCGGCGGTCGTCGTCGTCGCGGTCCAGCCGGCGCGAGCCGGGTACGCGACCCTCGCCGGCGTGGTGCTCCTGGCGGCGAGCGCGAACGTGTGGAACGGGCTCGACGTGGTCCCCGGTCGCGCGCTCAAGGCGTTCCTGGTCCCCGGGGCGATGTTCGCGGTCTGGGGGACGATCGGCGACGCCCCGGCCATCCTGGGCCTGCTGGCCGCCGCCTGCTTCGTGCTCCCGTTCGACCTTCGGGAGCGCGCGATGCTGGGCGACTCCGGAGCGAACCTGCTCGGGTTCGCCGCGGGCCTCGCGCTGTACGTCGTCCTGCCCGATCCATGGGTCGCGGTCGCCGGCGCGATGGCCGTCGCGTTGAACGTCGTGGCAGAAACCGTGTCCTTCAGCCGGGTGATCGAGGTGACCCCGCCGCTCCGTTGGGTCGACGGGCTGGGTCGCCGGCCGTGATCCGATCCGGATCGTTCCGGGAAGGACGCCGACGCGGCCGACTCCTCTGCTACGATGCGTTTCCGAGGTGCTGAAGCAACCGAAGTTCATCTTCGTGACCGGCGGGGTCGCCTCGGGTCTCGGCAAGGGGATCACCACCGCCTCGCTCGGTCGTCTCTTCCGTTCCCGCGGGCTCCGCGTCGCGCTCCAGAAACTCGACCCGTACGTCAACGTGGACCCAGGCACGATGAACCCGTTCGAGCACGGCGAGGTCTTCGTGCTCGACGACGGCGCCGAGACCGACCTCGACCTCGGGCACTACGAGCGCTTCACCGACGAGAACCTCCATCGTGGCTCCAACGTCACGACCGGCGCGGTCTACAGCTCGGTGATCGCGAAGGAACGACGCGGCGACTACCTCGGCAAGACCGTCCAGGTGATCCCGCACATCACGGACGAGATCAAGGAGCGGATCCGCAGCCACGCCGAGGCGGAGAACGCCGACCTCGTCATCGTCGAGGTAGGTGGCACCGTCGGCGACATCGAGTCGCTGCCGTTCCTCGAGGCGATCCGCCAACTGCGCAACGAGGTCGGGCGCGATCGATGCGCGTTCGTGCACGTCAGCCTCATGCCGTTCATCGGACCGACCGGTGAGCTGAAGACGAAGCCCACCCAGCACTCCGTGAAGGAGCTGCGGTCGATCGGGATCCAGCCCGACGCGATCGTGTGCCGCTCGGACCGTCTCATCGGGCGGCATCTGAAGGAGAAGATCAGCCTGCTGTGCGACGTGCCGATCAGCGGCGTGGTCTCGGCGCCGGACGCCGACTCGATCTACCGCGTGCCGCTGCTCCTGGCCAAGGAGGGGCTGGACCGTGAGCTCGCCAACCACCTGCGGATCGAGGCGGAGCCGGATCTGTCGGAATGGCAGGCGCTCGTCGACCGGATCGACTCGGCATCCGATTCCGTCCGGATCGCGATCGTCGGAAAGTACGTCAATCTTCGCGACGCCTACCTGTCGGTGATCGAGGCGCTGCGGCACGGGGGGTTCCACCACGGGATGGACGTCGAGATCGCGTGGATCTCCTCGGACGACGTGGCCGAGGGCGGAGCGGTGAGCGTGCTCGAAGGGGTCGACGGGATCGTCGTCCCCGGCGGGTTCGGCTGGCGAGGGGTCGAAGGCAAGCTCGAGGTCGTTCGGTACGCGCGTGAGCGCGGCGTGCCGTTCCTCGGTCTGTGTCTCGGCCTGCAATGCGCCGTGATCGAGTTCGCCCGCAACGTCTGCGGCCTCGGGGGCGCGAACTCCTCGGAGTTCGACCCGGCGACCCCGCATCCGGTGATCGACCTGCTGCCCGAGCAGAAGAACGTGACCGACCTCGGCGGCTCGATGCGGCTCGGCGCCCAGCCCTGCCACGTCGTGCCCGGCACCAGGGCCGAGACCGTGTACGGCGAACCCGTCGTCTACGAGCGGCACCGGCACCGATACGAGGTGAACCCCGCGTACCACGAGGTGCTGTCGGGCGCGGGCCTCGTGTTCTCGGGGCTGTCGCCAGACGGCCGGCTCGTCGAGATCATCGAACTCGAGGGGCATCCGTTCTTCATGGCCGGGCAGTTCCACCCGGAGCTCCGTTCGCGCCCGACGCGGCCGCATCCGCTGTTCCGCGACTTCATCGGGGCGGCGAAGACCGTGGCCGCCACGGCCGCCGGAGCGGCCCATCGTCATCCCCGGCTAGGGGTTCCGCCTCCGTGGCGATCCCGCAGACGCGGTACGCGAGGAGCGGCGACGTCAACATCGCCTATCAGGTCGTCGGCGATGGACCGTTGGACCTCGTCTACGTCCCCGGCTGGGTGTCGAACATCGACCTCATGTGGGACGAACCCTCGTACGCGGGATTCCTGGAGCGCCTCGCGTCGTTCTCGCGATTGATCCTGTTCGACAAGCGCGGCACGGGGCTGTCGGATCCCGTCCCGTTCGGCGAGCCGGCCACGCTCGAGCAGCGGATGGACGACGTGCGTGCCGTGATGGACGCGGCGGGCTCGGAACGAGCGGCGCTGCTCGGTCACTCCGAGGGCGGCAACATGTGCGTGCTGTTCTCGGCGACCGCGCCCGATCGAACCTCCGCGCTCGTGCTCGTCGGCTGTTACGCGAAACGGATCCGTTCCGAGGACTACCCGTGGGCGCCGGCGTGGGAGGACCGGTTGCGGGAGATCGAGGAGACCGAACGAACGTGGGTCGATCCCGCGATCATCCGCGTGCTCGCTCCGAGCCGAGCCGACGACGCGGCGTTCGTGGCATGGGTTGCCCGATACTTCCGCGGCTCTGCGAGCCCCCGAGGCGCGGCGGAGTTGCTCCGGATGAACACGATGATCGATGTCCGCGACGTGCTGCCGGCGATCCGTGTGCCGACCCTGCTCATCTACCGCACGGGCGACGCCGACGTGCACGTGGAGGAGGGCCGGTACATCGCCGCGCGGATCCCGGGAGCCCGCCTGGTCGAGATGCCAGGGGCCGACCACCTCGTATGGGCCGGAGACGCCGAGGCGATCCTCGACGAGATCGAGGGGTTCCTGACGGGCGTGCGCCGGGGCCCCGATCCGGACCGCGTCCTCGCCACGGTGATGTTCACGGACATCGTCGGGTCCACGGAGTCGGCGGCGCGGCTCGGTGACCGGGAGTGGCGGCGGGTCCTCGAGCGCCATCACGCCCTCATCCGCCGCGAGCTGGAGCGCTGGCGCGGCCGGGAGGTCGACACGGCGGGCGACGGGTTCCTGGCCACCTTCGACGGGCCCGCGCGCGCGATCCGCTGCGCCGTGGCGGCGGCGGCTTCGGTGCGCGAGCTCGGCCTGGAGATCCGCGCCGGGGTCCATACGGGAGAGGTCGAGCTCGTCGGAGACGGGGTTCGGGGCATCGCGGTGCACATCGGCGCTCGGGTCTCCGCGCTCGCAGGGGCCGGCGAGGTGCTCGTCTCCCGTACGGTCGCCGATCTGGTGGCCGGCTCCGGGATCGAGTTCGTGGAGCGCGGCGAGCACGAGCTCAAGGGCGTGCCGGGCGCCTGGAGCCTGTACCGCGTCGCGGCCGCGTGAGTGCCTGCCGCGCGGGTGGGGTCGGGTAGGCTTTCGCCCATCCGGGCTCCGGGGAGGCTCCGCACGTGATCGTCGGGATCCCGAAAGAGGTCAAGGACAACGAGTACCGGGTGGCGCTCACGCCGGAGGGCGCGAGGGAGCTGACCGAGGCCGGTCACCGGGTCCTCGTGCAGGCGGGGGCCGGGGAGGGCTCGAGCATCCCGCAGGAACGGTACGGACGGGCGGGAGCGGAGATCGTTCCGAGCGCCGACGAGGTCTGGGCCGAGGCCGACATGATCCTCAAGGTGAAGGAGCCCGTCCCGCAGGAGTTCGGCTCGCTCCGCGAAGGGCAGATCCTGTTCACCTACCTCCACCTCGCCGCGAGCCGCGAGCTGACGCAGGCGCTCATCGATCGCAAGGTGGCGGCGGTGGCGTACGAGACCGTCCAGACGCCCGGCGGGGCGCTCCCGCTGCTCGCCCCGATGAGCGAGATCGCGGGACGGATGGCGCCGCACGTCGCCGCCCGGCTGCTCGAGAAGGGGTACGGGGGTCGAGGCATCCTGATGGGCGGCGTGTCGGGCGTTCGACCCGCCAAGGTGCTCGTCCTGGGCGCCGGGATGGCCGGCTCGAACGCCGCATGGATCGCCGTCGGGATGGAGGCGGAGGTCGTCGTCGTCGACAAGGACCTCGACCGCCTGCGGTTCATCGATCAGATCCACCGGGGGCGGATGATGACCCTGATGTCGGATCGCCTGACCCTCGAGCAGCGTGTCCGCGAGGCGGACGTGGTGGTGGGGTCGGTGCTCGTCCCGGGCGCCCGGGCCCCCAAGCTCGTCACCGAGGCGATGGTCGCCTCGATGCGACCCGGGTCGGTCGTCGTCGACATCGCGATCGACCAGGGTGGGTGCGTGGAGACCTCACGGATGACGACCCACTCGGACCCGACCTACGTCGAGCTCGGCGTCGTGCACTACTGCGTGGGCAACATGCCGGGAGCGGTCCCGAACACCTCCACGTACGCGCTCACGAACGTGACGCTTCCGTATGCCCTGTCGATCGCGACCGATGGACTGGAGGACGCGGTCCGCAGCGATCCCGCGCTTGCCCTCGGGGTCAACGTCTACCTGGGCGAGGTCACGAACCCGGCGGTCGCCGAGGCCCACGGGCTGCGCGCGACGCCGCTCGCCGAGGTCCTCGGCGGGCTCGGCTGAGCCGGCGAGGGGCCGTGCCGGCGCGCGACACCCTCGCGAAGCAGGTCCAGCGGTTCCTGGATCATCTCGCGGTCGAACGCGGGCTCTCCCCGCACACCGTGGCCGCGTACCGGCGGGATCTGGGTCGGTACGTGGGGTTCCTTCGGGAGCGCGGGATCTCGGACGCCCGGCAGGTGGACGGACGTGCGGTGGCGGCGCACGTCGCCGCGATCTCGGCCTCGACGCACGGCGACGGGAGACGGTACCGGGCGACGTCGGTCGTGCGGGCGCTGTCGTCGATCCGGGCGTTCCATCGGTTCCAGCTGCGCGAAGGGAAGACGACCGAGGACCCGACGGCCGCCGTCGTCCGCCCGAAGCTTCCTCGCACGTTGCCCAGGCCCCTGTCGGTCGACGACGTCGCGCGCGTGCTCGAACATCCCGACGCGTCGGCGAAGGGCATGCGCGACCGGGCCGTCCTCGAGACGCTCTACGCCGGCGGCCTGCGGGTCTCGGAGCTCGTCGGGCTCGACGTGGACGACGTCGACCTCGAGGAGGGGAGCGTGCGCGTCCTCGGGAAGGGGGGCAAGGAACGCGACGTCCCGATCGGCAGGCACGCGCGCGAAGCGGTGGGCGCGTACCTCTCGCGCGTCCGGCCGCAGATCGCCACGGCCCGGTCGCGTTCGGCGATGTTCCTGAACCTTCGCGGCGGGCGGCTCACCCGCCAGGGATGCGCCGGCATCCTCGAGCAGCACGCGGCCGGGGCCGGGATCGAGAAGAAGGTGAGCCCGCACACGCTTCGGCACTCGTTCGCCACCCATCTGCTGGAAGGCGGTGCCGACGTCCGCGTCGTGCAGGAGCTGCTCGGCCACGCGAGCGTGGCGACCACGCAGGTCTATACGCTGGTGACGAAGGAACATCTGCGCGAGGTCTACTACACCTCCCACCCGCGGGCCCGTGCCACCAGGAGGGACACGGCGTGATCGACGAGGCGAAGACGGCCGAACTCCGGCGCGCGCTCGTCGAGCAGCAGGAGAACCTCCGCAAGGAGATCGTCGAGCAGGGCGGCGATCCGGACTCGGACGACGCCTCGATCGACGTCGAGCGGGGGTTCGCCGACAGCGCCCATTCCACCGCGGAGCGGGCCCGGCTCCTCGCCGTGATGAAGGCGCTCCGCGCGAACCTGCGGTGGGTGCAGCGGGCGCTGACGAAGATAGACCTCGGAACCTACGGCGTGTGCGAACGCTGCGGCGCAGCGATCTCGATGGATCGCCTCGAGGCGCTCCCGTGGGCGATCCTGTGTATCGGCTGCGCCCGGCTCGGCGAGGGCCGATAGCGTGGCGGACGAGCGTTCCGCCGCGCGGACGAACGTTCCGCGTGTCGCGATCGTCGTGTGCGACTCGTTCGGCGTGGGCGACGCCCCCGACGCCGAGGCGTACGGCGACGCCGGCTCCGACACGCTCGGCAACACCGCGACCGCCGTGGGGGGGCTGACGGCACCGAACCTCGGTTCGCTCGGCCTCGGCATGCTCACGACGATCGCGGGCGTCGATCCCGGTTCGGACGAGGGGACGGCGCACGGTCGCCTGACCGAGCGGTCGGCCGGCAAGGACACCACCACCGGCCATTGGGAGATGGCGGGGATCGTGCTCGAGGAGCCGTTCCCGCTCTACCCGGACGGGTTCCCATCGGAGCTCATCGAACCCTTCCAGGAAACGATCGGGCGCGAGGTGCTCGGCAACGTCCCGGCGTCGGGCACCGAGATCATCGCGCGACTCGGCGAGGAGCACGTGCGCACCGGGAGGCCGATCGTGTATACGAGCGGCGACTCGGTCTTCCAGGTGGCGACGCACGTGGACGTCGTCCCGCTCCCGACGTTGTACGAGTGGTGTCGCGTCGCGCGCCGACTCCTGGTCCGCCCGCACGACGTGGGCCGGGTGATCGCCAGGCCGTTCGACGGTGAGCCCGGTGCCTTCGTGCGACGGCCCGAGCGAAGGGACTTCTCGGTGCCGCCTCCCGGGCCGACGTTGCTCGACCGATGTCGCGAGCACGGCGTCGCGGTCTACGGCGTCGGCAAGATCCAGGACATCTTCGCGCAGCAGGGTCTCACCGAGGCGAGGTATTCGGATTCCAACGACCACGGGGTCGACCTCACGATCGACTACCTCCGCCGCCCCGGACCCAACCTCGTGTTCAGCAACCTCGTGGACTTCGACAGCAAGTACGGGCATCGGAACGATCCGGTCGGCTACGCGCGAGCGATCGAGGCCTTCGACGCTCGGCTCCCCGGCATCGTCGAGGCGTTGCACGGCGGGGTCTTGTTCCTGACCGGTGACCATGGGTGCGATCCCACGACGCCGTCGACCGACCACTCCCGGGAGCGGACGCCGCTGCTCGCGGCGGGCCTGGCCGGAGGACCGTTCGACGTGGGGTCCAGGGCGACCTTCGCCGACCTGGGGGCGACGGTCGCGGACCTGCTGGGCGTGCCGTGGGACCTTCAGGGAACGAGCTTCATGTCGGAGCTCGGCCGGTGAGGCCGGGCGGGGGCACGAGCGGCGCCGACCCGCGGGACCTCATCGCCGCCAAGCGCGACGGGCACCGGCTGGATCCCGATGAGCTCCGAGCCTTCGTGCTCGACTATGCCCGGGGCGAACTCCCCGACTATCAGGCCGCGGCGTGGCTCATGGCGGCCTGCATCAACGGGCTCGACGACGAAGAGACCCTGGCGCTCACCCGCGCGATGGTCGGCCTCGGGCGAGACGCTCGCGCTCGACGGGATCTCCCGCCCGAAGGTCGACAAGCACTCCACGGGTGGGGTCGCCGACGGGGTGACGCTCGCATTCGCCCCGCTGGGGGCCGCGCTCGGGCTCGCGGTCGCGAAGCTGTCGGGCCGGGGGCTCGGACACACGGGCGGGACGCTGGACAAGCTCGAGGCGATCCCGGGGCTCCGCACCGACCTCGATCCGGCGGCGTTCGAGCGACAGGTGGAGGAGGTCGGCAGCGCCGTCGCCGCCCAATCGGCGGACCTCGTGCCCGCCGACGGCGCGCTCTACGCGCTTCGGGACGCGACCGCGACCGTCCCCTCGATCCCCCTGATCGCGGCGAGCGTGATGTCGAAGAAGCTGGCCGTCGGACACGGACCTCGTGCTGTTGGACGTGAAGGCGGGGAGCGGCGCGTTCATGAAGACGCCCGGGGACGCTGCCGCCCTGGCCGAGGCGTGCACCGCGCTGGCCGCCGCGTGGGGCCGCCCGACGAGGGCCGCCGTCACCGACATGTCCCAGCCCCTCGGCGACGCGATCGGCAACGCGCTCGATGTCGTGGAGGCGGTGGCGCTGCTCCGTGGCGAGATCCACGGGCGCCTGCGGGACGCCGCCGTGATCTTCGCGGGCGAGGCGCTCTCACGGCTCTCCGGGCAGGCGATGGGGGAGGCGCGGGCACGCGCCGCCTCCGCCCTGGACTCGGGTGAGGCGCTCGAGGCGTTCCGTCGGATGGTCGAGGCACAGGGTGGTGACCCGCACGTGGTCGACGACCCCGAGGGGGTGCTTCCGGCCTCGCCCGTCAGAACGGTCATCGCGTCCGACCGGTCGGGGACGCTCGCGGCTCTCGATGCCGAGGCGCTGGGCCGCGCGAGCGGCGATCTCGGCGCGGGCCGCAGGCGGAAAGGCGACCCGATCGATCCAGCCGTGGGGGTCGTGTTCCACCCGAAGATCGGGGACCGGGTCGAACGGGGCCAGGAGCTCGGCAACGTCCACGCGAGGACCGACGAGGACGCCGAGCGATGCGTCGTGGCGATCCGAGGAGCCTTGACGATCGGCGAGGACCCGTCGACCCGCCGCCGCTCGTCTACGGCTGGCACGGATGACCGCCCTGAGCCTTCGGTTCGCCGCCTACCTCGCGGTGTCGCTCGTCGTGGCGGTCGTGGTGCACGAGTACGCGCACGCGTTCGTCGCCACGAGGCGCGGCGACCCGAACCCCAGGCGATGGGGCCGGCTCACGCTGAACCCCAAGCCACTGATCGACCCGTTCGGCACCGTCATCCTGCCGGTGCTCGCCCTGATCCTCGTCGCCACCAGGGGCGACCTCTTGTTGCCGGTGTTCGCCTACGCGAAGCCGATGCCGCTCGACCCGTCGGCGCTGCGGAACCCGAAACGTGATCAGCTGTGGGTCGCGGGGGCGGGCCTGGTCGCGAACGTGCTGCTCACCGTCCCGGCGGGGTCTGCTGATCCGCGCGGGCGCGAGCGGCGACCTGCGTCTCTTCGCGTCCTCCTGGGTCCTCGTGAACGCGTTCATGTTCGGTCTCCAGCTCATGCCGATCCCGGGCCTGGACGGCGCGAAGCTGCTCGCACCGTTCCTGCCGCCGCGGCCGCGCGAGGTGTTCATGAACCTCGAGCAGTACCTCGTCCTGTTCATCCTCGTGATCTTCTTCCTCCTGTCGGGCCCGCTGCTCCCGATCGTGAACGCGTTCGGGAACATCGCCTGCAACCTGGCGGCGGGCACCGACTGCTTCTGAGGGCCGCTCCTGGGTCGGGCCGCCACCCGGCGCTATCATCGGCCGCATCATGACCGACGGCGCGACGGGTTCGGGCGGGGCGATCCGGATCTTCTCGGGGATCCAGCCGACGGGAAGCAAGCACCTCGGCAACCTGATCGGGGCGATCCGACACTACGTCGAGGGCCAGGATCGCGGGGAGAGCATCTACTGCCTGGTGGATCTCCACGCGCTCACGGTCGAGCACGACCCCGACGGTCTCCGGCGGCAGGTGCACGACACGGTGTCGATCCTGCTCGCCGCAGGGCTGGATCCGGACCGATGCATCCTGTTCCGGCAGAGCGACGTCGCCGAACACACCTACCTCTGCTGGCTGTTGGCGAGCGTCACCGCGTTCGGGGAGCTGCGACGGATGACACAGTTCAAGGAGAAGTCGGCAGAGCAGAAGGACTTCGTCTCATCGGGGCTCCTCTTCTACCCGGTGCTGCAGGCCGCGGACATCCTCGCCTATCAGACCGACGAGGTTCCCGTCGGGGAGGATCAGAAGCAGCACCTCGAGCTGGCGCGCACGATCGCCGAACGCTTCAACACGCGATACGGAAAGGTGTTCACCGTGCCGCGTCACCGGATCCCAAGTGTCGGAGCGCGCGTCCTCGATCTGCAGGATCCGCAGAAGAAGATGTCGACGACCGGGGGATCCGAGCTCGGCACGGTGTACATCCTCGATCCACCTGATGTGATCGCTCGGAAGTTCAAGTCCGCGGTGACCGATTCGGGCAGGGAGATCCGACGGGCGCCGGACAAGCGCGGCATCTCGAACCTCATCGAGATCCTGGCCGTCGCGCGCGGGATCGCTCCCGAGGACGTCGAGGCCGAGTACGCGAGCGAGCCCGGCTACGCTCGGTTCAAGGAGGACGTCGGCGGGGCGGTCTCCGAGTACCTCGGTCCGACCCGCGAGGCCTACGACGCGATCCGCCCGGACGGGTCTCACCTCGAGTCGATCCTGCGCGAGGGCGCCCGGAAGGCACGGGCGATCGCGGCGAAGACCGTCGAGACCGCGGCCGACCGGATGGGCCTCGGGCCGGGTCCGGGCGCCCCATGACGCCGGCGTCGGGTCCGGGTCCCCTCGAGGAGGCGGAAGGCGGGGCCGCGTTCGCGGTCGAGCTGCCCGTGTTCGAGGGCCCGTTCCGGGTCCTCGCGGACCTGATCCTGTCCCAACGGATCGACGTCTGCGACGTCGCGATCGCGACGATCACGGAACGGTTCCTCGCGCACGCGAAGGAGGCCGACGGATGGACGCTGGAGGAGGCCACCTGGTTCCTCGCGGTGTGCGCGATCCTGCTCGAGCTGAAGGTCGGCCGGCTGATGCCTCGCCACGAGGTGGTGGATGAGGAGGACCTGCTCGGCGTGTCGCCCGACCTCGTGTACGCGCGTTCGATCGAGCTGGCGGCGTTCCGGACGGTGGTGGTCGAGATCGCGCACCTGCTCGAGCAGGAGCGTTCGCGATTCGGCCGCGAGGCGGGTCCGCCCTCCGAGTTCGCACACCTGTACCCCGACGTGTTGGACAAGGTGGAGGTCGAAGATCTCGCGCGGATGGCGGCCGACGCGCTGCGCCCGCCCCCACTCCTCGATCTGTCGCATGTGACGCCGATCCGCTACACGATGGCCGAGGCCGTGCGGTCGGTGCGCGACCAGCTGGGGAGGGTGGGTCAGGCGAGCTTCCGGGACCTGGTCGCGGACTGCGCCGAGCGGATCCAGATCGTGGTGCGCTTCCTCGCGCTGCTCGAGCTCTACCGGGAGGGCACGGTGGAACTCGCACAGGCGGAGACGTTCGGGGAGATCGAGGTCCGATGGGAGGGCGATGCCGCGTGAGGCGTGCGCGATGAGCGACGAGCGTTCCCTGCTCCGAGCGGTCGAGGCCGTGCTGTTCGTCTCGGACGAGCCCGTGACCTCGGTCGTGCTCGCCCAGGCCGTGGACGTCGAGCGCACCGAGGCCGACCGGCTCTGCGAACAGCTCGCCGCCGACTACGAGGAGCGGGGCAGCGGCATCACGCTCCGCAGCGTCGCGGGCGGCTGGCGGCTGACGACCCACCCCGATGCCGCGCCCGTGGTCGAACAGTACGTCCTCGCGTCGCGGCACACGCGTCTGACGAAGGCGGCGCTGGAGACGCTCGCGATCGTCGCCTACAAGCAGCCCGTCACGAGGCACCAGATCTCCGGCATCCGAGGCGTGAGCGCGGACGGCGTCCTTCGGGCCCTCGTCGATCGCGGCCTCGTGGCCGAGGTCGGACGCGAGGAGACGCCCGGGCGCCCGGTCCTGTTCGGCACGACCCCCGAGTTCCTCGAGCGGCTGGGGCTGCCGTCCCTCTCCGCGCTCCCGCCGCTCGCGCCGCTGCTTGGCAGGGCGGCCGTCGACGCCGAGACGTCGGGTGACGCGGGGGTCGTGGTCGTCGACGACGTCGACGACGTCGACGCCGGCTGAACGCGCGATGCCCGTCGAGCGGCTGCAGCGTTCGCTCGCGCGGGCGGGGTTCGGCTCTCGACGGGCATGCGAGGAGTTGATCGCCGCCGGCCGGGTCCGGGTGAACGGGACGGTCGCCACGCTCGGCGACCGCGTGGACCCGGCGAGCGACGAGGTCCGGGTCGACGGCCGTGGCATCAGCGTCGATCCCGAGCTCCGGTACTTCGCGCTGCACAAACCCCGCGGGGTGACCACGACCATGCGGGACCCGCACGCCGAGCGTGACCTCACCCGGCTGCTCCCGAAGGGCACACGTGTGTTCCCGGTCGGGCGACTGGATCGCGACACCGAGGGCCTGCTGCTGCTCACGAACGACGGTTCGCTCGCGCATCGATTGACGCATCCCCGCTACGGGATCGAGAAGGAGTACCTGGCCGAGGTCGACCGCGTGCCGTCCAAACGCCAACTCGCGCACCTCCGTCGCGGCGTCGAGCTCGAGGACGGACTCGCTCGAGCCGTCGATGCGCGTTCGGCCGGGGGATCGGTGGATCGCGGGGGCGTCCGACTCGTGATGGTCGAGGGTCGCAAGCGCGAGGTGCGAAGGATGCTGGACGCGGTCGGGCTGCCCGTTCGCCGTCTCGTCCGCACCCGCGTGGGTCCGGTGCGGCTCGGCCGGATGCGGCCCGCCGAGGTCCGCGAGCTCGACCCTTCGGACGTGCGCGCCCTGTATCGGGCCGCCGGGCTGTAGGACGCTCTCGCGCCGCCCGCATCGCTCTTCGGGGGAGGGAGCACGGCCTGTAGCCTTGGCGTCGGCGTCGGGAGGGGCCGATGGGCGAGACCATGGTTCGGGCGGCACGCGGGGCGATCCGCGTCGAGCGTGATACCGCAGAGACCGTGCTGACGGCCACGGAGCGTTTGCTGCGCGAGCTGCTCGCGAGCAACGGCATCGAGGGTGACGACATCGTGAGCGCGTTCTTCACGGTGACCGACGACCTCCGGTCCGCGTTCCCGGCCGTCGCCGCCAGGCGGATCGGACTGGGCCGGGCACCGCTGCTGTGTGCGCAGGAGATCCCGGTCGAGGGTTCGATGCGGGGCGTCATCCGCGTGCTCCTCCAGTTCCACACGACGCGGCGGCCGTCCGACGTGGTCCACGTGTACCTGGACGGGGCGGAGTCGCTGCGCGATGACCTCGACTGACCGCGTCGGCATCGTCGGCACCGGGATGATCGGCACGTCGATCGCGATGGCCGCCGCCCGGGCGGGTGCCGCCGTGCGTGGGTTCGACATCGACGCCGATGTGCTCGTGCGCGCCGCCGGACGCACGGAGCTCGCTCCGGCCGAGACCATGGACGCCTGCCTGGCCGGCTCGACCATCGTGTTCGTCTGCACGCCCGTCCCGACCGTCGCGGAGCGGGTCCTCGAGGCGCTGCGGCTCGCGCCCGAGGCCGTCGTGACCGACGTGGCGAGCGTGAAGTCGCGGGTTCGGTCGGAGATCACCGGATCGGCGAGCGTCGACGAGCTGCGTCGGTACGTCGGCGGCCACCCGATGGGTGGCTCCGAGCGGTCGGGTCCGGAGCACGCCTCGCCATCCGTCCTCGACGGGATCGTGTGGGTGCTGGACGAGCAGGCCGACGGCGACTCCACCGACCGGATCGAGGCGTTCGTCCGGTCGGTCGGGGCCCGCCCGGTCCGCATGGACGTCCATCGGCACGATCGCCTCGTCGCGATCGTGAGTCATCTCCCGCAGGTGGCATCCACCGCCCTCATGGGCCTCGCGGCGAGCGAGGAGGCGGGGGAGCCGGAGATCCTGCTCCTGGCCGCCGGCGGGTTCCGAGATCTCACCCGCCTCGCCGCGTCGAACCCGCACCTGTGGGGGGACATCCTCCTCGCGAACGGCGATGCCGTCGCCAGGGCGATCGACCTGTACGTCGAGCGCCTGTCGACGCTGCGTGATCTCGTCGCGGCGGGGGACGGACAGGCCGTGGAGCGCGCCTTCGGCGACGCGAAGGAGGCGCGCCTCTCGCTCGCCGCCAAGCCGCAGGTCAAGGCGGGCGTGGCCGTCCTCCAGGTCCCGGTGCCCGACCGCCCGGGCGTGCTCGCGGAGGTGACGGCCACGATGAGCGATGCCGGCGTGAACATCGAGGACCTGCAGATCGTCCACTCGGTCGAAGGTGGGCGAGGCACCGTCCACCTGACCGTGACGGCCGGCGCGGCCGACGACGCGGAGCACGCGCTCCGCGAGCGCTGGTTCGAACCCCTCCGGCTCGCGTAAGAGGTCGGCATGCGAGCGACCGTGCATCCGGGAGGATCCGTCGGCGGAACGGCGGTGGTCCCGGGGGACAAGTCGATCGCCCACCGGTGGCTGATCCTGGCGGGCACCGGGGAGGGGAGGAGCGAGATCCTACAGGCGCCGGAGGCGCTCGACGTGAAGGCGACCGCGAGGGTCCTGTCCAAGATCCTGGCGCCGGAGGCTGGATCTGCACTCGACGGTTGGTCCTCGAAGCCCCTTCCATCGGCAGACGGTGACCGTTCCACGGGGAACGAACCTCGACCTCGAGTCCCCTCGAGTTCCCGCTCGGTCTCGACGCTCGAGGTGGAGGGTCGCGGTCGTCGCGCCCTTCACGCCGGCTGCGAGCCCGCTCGACTGCGCGAACTCGGGCACGACGATGCGTCTGCTGTGCGGCCTTCTGGCGGCTGCGACGTTCGAGTCGGTGCTGGATGGCGATGCGAGCCTCTCGAGACGTCCGATGGAGCGGGTGGCCGAACCGCTCCGCCGAATGGGCGCCCACGTCCGAACCGAAGGTGGTCACGCCCCGGTCGTGATCCGAGGCGCGCCCCTTCGAGGGATCGAGCACACGAGCGAGGTCCCGAGCGCGCAGGTGAAGAGCGCGGTGCTGCTGGCCGGCCTCTCGGCCGAGGGTGAGACCACCGTGTTCGAGCCCGCGATGACCCGGGACCACACGGAGCGGGCCCTCCGACACCTCGGTGCGCCGATCACCGTGTCACCGGGGCGGGTAAGCGTTCGGGCGTTCCAGCACGGAGGGTTCGGAGCCAAGGTCCCGGGCGACATCTCGTCCGCGGCCTTCCTGGTGGCGGCGGCGGCGCTCACCGGGCAGGCCCTCGTGGTCGAGGGGGTGGGGTTGAACCCTTCCAGGACTCGATACCTCGAGGTACTCGAGCGGATGGGGGTCCGGGTGCATCTCGAGGAGCTCGAGGTGGAGCTCGGCGAACCCGTGGGTCGTCTCGAGGTCGAGCCTTGCGACGGATTGATCGGGGTCGCGGTCGAGGGCGACGAGCTTCCGTTGCTGATCGACGAGGTGCCGGTCCTCGGGATGCTCGCCGCCCACGCGGTCGGGGAATCACGCTTCGCGGGGGCCGGCGAGCTCCGCGAGAAGGAGAGCGACCGGCTGCACGGGCTCGTGGAGGCGATCCGCGACCTCGGTGGTTCGGCCGCCGGTGGAGGGTGAGGATCTCGTCGTGGCCGGCGACGGCCTGCAGGGAGGGGTCGCCGACGCCCGGGGCGACCACCGGATGGCGATGGCGATCGCCGTCTCGGCTCTCGCCGCGCGAACGCCGACGTCGGTCGATGGGATCGAGGCCGCCGAGGTCTCGTTCCCGGGGTTCGCCGGCACGCTCGTGGCCCTCGGCGCCCGGGTGGAGTGATCGAGATGCCGCGACCGGTGATCGCGATCGACGGTCCCGCGGGATCGGGCAAGAGCACGCTCGCTCGAGGCCTCGCGGCCGAGCTCGGCATGCCCTACATCAACACCGGTCTCATGTACCGGGCGCTCGCTCTGCGAGCGCTGAGGTCGGGGATCGCGCCGGACGACGCCGAGGCGCTTGGCGGGCTCGCCCGCGACATCGACTTCGAGCTCGACGAGAGCCTGCAGCCCCCCGAACTCTCCATCGACGGTGGGCTGCCGGAACCCGAGCTCACGTCGCCCGAGGTCGAGCTCACCGTGCCGCAGGTGTCGGCTCACCCTGAGGTTCGTGGAGTGCTTCGTGCCGAGCAGCGGCGGCTCGCGTCCAAGCGGAGTGGTGATGGAGGGTCGAGACATCGGGTCGGTGGTCGCCCCCGAGGCTCCAGTCAAGCTGTACCTCCACGCTCACCCCATCCAACGCGCGGGTCGCCGGGCGGGTGAACGTGACTCAGAGCCGGCGCTCGTCGCGGAGACGCTCGAGGCGCGCGACGCGCGCGACGCGCTCACCAACCCGTTCGTCCCGGCCGCCGACGCGGTCTGGCTCGACACCACCGATCTGAGCGCGGCCGAGGTCCTGGAGCGCGCGCTCGAGCTCATCCGCGAGCGGGGGATCGATCCGTGACCCACCCCGCGGTCGCCCTCGTCGGGCGCCAGAACGTCGGGAAGTCCACCCTGGTGAACCGCCTGTTCGGGCGCAGGGAGGCGATCGCGCACGAGATGCCCGGCGTCACCCGTGACCGGGTCGAGCTCGGAGTCGACCTGGCGTGACCGGACGTTCCGACTCGTCGACACCGGTGGGTTCCGCCACGGCGCGAGCGGGATCGAGGCACTCGTCTCGCGCCAAGCCGAGCGCGCGGTGGGCACCGCCGACGTCGTGCTCCTGGTCGTCGACGCCAGGACCGGGCCCGTCGAGGAGGACGGGCTCCTGGCGAGGAAGCTCCGCCGGGCCCCCGTGCCGGTGCTCGTGGTCGCGAACAAGGTCGACTCGGAGGCGGACGAGGTCGATGTCGCGGCCTTCCATGCGCTGGGTCTCGGGGAGCCGGTCGCCGTCTCGGCGCTCCACGGTCGCGGTGCCGGCGACCTGCTCGACCGGATCGTCGCCGTGCTGCCCGAGGAGAAGGGTCAGGTCGAGGATGAGGTGGAGGAACCCCGGTTCGCGATCGTCGGCCGTCCGAACGTCGGCAAGTCGAGCCTGTTCAACCGTCTGGTGGGTGATGAGCGTTCGGTCGTCTTCGAGGAGGCCGGGACCACCCGGGACGCCGTGGACGCCCTCGTCGAGTGGCCGGACGGGGCGGTCCGGTTCGTCGACACCGCCGGCTTCCGCAGGCCGTCGAAGGCGCGAGGGGTCGAGTACTACAGCTTCCTGCGGGCCGACCGCGCGATCGAGCGAGCCCACGTCGCGGTGCTCGTCCTCGACGCCTCGGAGGGGTTCGTCGGTGAGGACAAGCGGATCGCGGCTCGCGTCATCGAGCACGGGCGTGGCCTGGTCGTCGTCGCCAACAAGTGGGACCTCGTCGAAGACAAGGACCCCGCGTTCAAGGAGCTCGGCCGAGCGCTCTCGACCTACGCGAGGGCCTCGGTGTTGCGGACGTCCGCGCGCGAGCGGGCAGGGGATCGATCGACTCCCGTCTGCCCTGCGTCGCGTCGACGGCCGGTGGAGGGTGCGGGTGCCCACGTCGAAGGTGAACGAGGTCGTGGAGTTCGCGCAGAGCGAGCGGCACGCGCCCGGCGGGGTCCGCTTCCGCTACGCGACGCAGACCGGAGACGGCCCGCCGCGCTTCGTGCTGTTCGGCGCCCGGGCTCCGAACGCGGGATATCAGCGTTTCCTTGAGGGTCGGCTACGCACGGCGTTCGAGCTCGAGGGCGTGCCGATCGAGCTGAAGTTCCGCACAGGTCGGACGTCGCGTCGCGCGTAGGCGAGGTCGTCGCTCCCGCGCTCCGGTAGCATCACCCGCACGGGCCGTGGCGCAGCTTGGTTAGCGCGTCTGACTGGGGGTCAGAAGGTCGCGGGTTCAAATCCCGCCGGCCCGACTAGCAGGGGAAACGCTCCGATCGCTTGACGCTCGAGGAATAGCGGCAGACCGGGCAAGCTCGCCGTGCGGCGCGGGCTCCCGGTGCGCCGAATGACCTGGGGAGACAGCTGGAGGACGCACAGGTCAAGCAAGGGTGATGACGATATCCGTCCCAAGATCGGAGTCTGTGAAGACGGCATCTCCCGCCGCTCCCCGGTACGCCTTCGTGCCGCCAACCACGGCGAACGTCGATGCGCCCGTCCCGCGTGGGTCGAGACCCTCGAGAACGATGGCGCCTTTTGCGAGCCTCAGGTGGTAGCTGCAGCGCCACAGGCCCTCCTCGAGGCCGATCCTCCGCATCACGGTGCACTCGAAGTACACCGACCCCGCCGGTTGGCCACTCTGCGCGTCGACGAGCGGGCCTCGCGACGCGACACCGTCGCCGATGCTGAGCCCAGGACCACCGACGACGTCGATGGTCGAAGCACGGCCTTCCCCCGCCGGCATCAGGACGTGGACGTCACCCTGCCCGCTCGCTCGGTCAGAACCCAGCGCCACAACGGCGATCCCCAGAACGCACGCAGCCACCAGCACGGTGCCCTGCCGCTTCCACATCGTCTGCCCCTTCCCCTCGGTTCCTACGGCACCGGCTGCCAGGCGATCGGCCCGGTCGGCTTCCTCGTTGGGATCTCGAAGACGTCCCCAGATCTCGGATCGATCAGTTGGAGCGCCCCGCCGGTGCCCTGGAACATCAGGATCCGCGCGCCGTCGGGCGACCACACGGGACCTTGGGCCCCGTACCCGGCGCCACCGAACATGCAGCAGCTGTCGTAGAGGCGCCGGCGCTTCGAGCCGTCAAGTCCCATCGACCACACGGTGAAGGGCAGCCCGTTCTCGGGATCGTGCCCGGTGACGAAGGCGATCGTCCCGCCGTCCGGCGACCAGGCCGGCTGGGTCGGCCGGAGCGAGGGGAGGTCGTCGGCGAGCCGGACCGGCTCCGACCCGTCGAGCGCCATCGTGTACACGAACCAGTCCTCCCCGGCCCGAGCCGAGAAGGCGATGGAGGATCCGTCCGGCGACCAACTCGGATCGACGGGGTCGACGACCGATCCGGTCGGGATCATCTCGCGATCCGTCCCGTCGGGCTTCATCGAGTACAGCGAGTGGCACGCCCCGTCGAAGGTAGCGGAAGCCCCCGTGCAGCCCTCGAGGTACGACTGCGTGTACCCGATCCGAGATCCGTCGGGCGACCAGTCGAGATCGTCTTGGTAGACACATGGCTCCGTGCACGATGTGAGCTGCCGGACCTGCCCGGTTCCGATCACCATCACGTAGATCCCGTCGCGCTCCCCAGCATTTCCGGGTCCTCCGAAGAGCGTGTAGACCATGCGCGTCCCATCCGGCGACCAGTCCACGCTCCCGATGCCCACGTGTCCGCACGATGTCGTGACGTCGGGGTTGGACGGGCACTCGGTATCGAGCAGTTTCCGTGGCTTCCCCCCCGCCGGATCGACCGCGAACACGATCCCGGTGTCGTCGAGGTCATCGCTGAAATCGATCAGGTTGCTGCCGACGAAGCTGATGTCCCCGTTGCTCACCGATGGGGGCAGCGGGTTCGGCGTCGCAGGCACCGTCCTGTTGGCATCGATCGCGCGGAGCGCGGCGCCGATGACCAGGACGGCCAGGAGCAGAGCGACGACGCCGGCGCTCACCCGCTTGTTCCGCTGCTTCCGGTCGCGGCGATCCAGCAGGCGCTCGAAGGAGCCCTCGACCGGAGCGAACCGCTGCGCTGCGCGTTCGAACAGATCGCGATCATCGATCACGTGCGCTCACCTGCCTTCTCGCGGATCGCCGCGCGGGCCCGGGTCGCGAGCGTCCGCACGGTGCCGGCTCGCATCCCGAGCATCTCCCCCGCCTCCTCGGACGTGAGGCCCACGTAGCCGGTCAGGACCACGGCGGCTCGCTGGTCGGGCGTGAGTTGGCGGAGCGCGCGGACCACGACGTCACGGTCCTCAACCGTCTCGAACGCGTCCTCGCTCGGGGTCAGGTTGAGCGTCTTGCGCACGCCGAGGTGCACGCGCCGGTACCGGTTGCGGAACACGTTCATCGCAGTTCGGAACAGGTACGCGGATGGATCGTCGAGACCTGCGACCTGCTCCCAGCGTTCCCACAGGCGGAGGAAAGCGTCCTGCATGATCTCCTCCGCTTCGTGGCGATCCCCCGTGACCAGGCACAGGGCTCCGAAGAGGCGTGCGTGCTCGGACCCGAAGAAGTCCTCGAACCTGCGCGGTTCTTCGGCCACCTCGTTCTCCAACGCCGGGGCGCCCGGAAGGGCTCGGAGCGAGCCATCCATCATGGCTCATGAACACACGAGGACTCTGCGCTGCTACACCGCCGAGGAGAACGCGGAGGGCAACATGCCTCGGCACTAACATCGAGCCTGTTGGGGAAGGCGAGGCGGAAGGCAACGTGCTGAAGTCCCACGTGCTCCAGATCGAACGAGACGAGGACGGGGAGCTCTTCGGACGATTCGTTCCCGCCGACGACACGGAGAGGCAGGAACGCGGTAGGAGCTAGCGGTCCGCCCCCCGCAGCATCCCGACGAGCACCGCTTGCAACGTCCGGTCCTCCTCGCGGTCGATCAGCAGCCAGGCGAAGGTGCGGGTCTTCGGGTTCCCGAAGAACTCGCCGATGCGACCGGCGCGATTGAAGTCGGAGCAGGAGGACGTGGAGCAGCTCGGCGCGGGCGGCCGGTGGGAAGGCGTCCAGGCGCTGGCGGAGCGCCTGCTCGAGCTCGAGCAGGCGCGGCCTACACATCCTCGGCCTCCTCGAGTGAAGGGGAGAGGGCGGCGTGGAGGCGGTCGAGGGCGCGACCGTAACGATGATGGCCTGCACAACCGGTACACGCGCACCCCGGCTCGCAGAAGTGGTTGACGTAGCACCCGCATCGTCCCGGGGCAAGCGTGCGGTTCTCTCACCTGCCTGGGGTCGAAGCACGTCTCACGCTCGATCATGCTCCCCCTTGGGCGAAAGGGAGAGGGCGGCGCGGGCAGCCGACGGGAGCGCATCGAGACGGCTGGCGGAGCCTGCCCTCGAGTCCGTCGGGGCGCACGATCAGGAGGTAACCCGGCCTCGAGGTTGAAGGTTGGCAACCACGGGTTCCCGCAACTATCGAGTGAGACTTCAGGCTCGAGGGCGAGCTCCGGCGGGCTAGCTCGTGCCCACGGCGGGGGAGCGCCCGCTCGGGGGAAGCGGCGTTGGGGCGTCGGGGTAGAGCACGGGGTGTTCCAGGTCGCGGATGTGGATGAGGATCCCGGTCGTCTGCCGATGAGTCATGCCGAGCGTGGCGCGACCCTTCTTTGCCATCTCGCTGATCGCGTCCAGCGCCAGCGCGAGGTGGTCGACCGTGAGGGTCCCGATGATCCGCACGAACCGGTACCCCTCGGCGTCGTACCACTCCTCGTGCGCGGTGTGCGGGAAGACATCGTGCCAGAACTCCTCGGTGCGCGTGACCGCTCGCTGCTCATCGGACAACTGCAGGTCGGTGACCGTGATGTCGAAGCCATAGATGGGCACGGGCCACCACCCTTCACTCCCGCCTCGGGCGGGCCTCCCTCCATTTCGAGTCCTTGATGCTAATCGGAATCCGTCTAATTGGGCGCATAACTTGGCGTGTTTCGCTCGCCGGAATCACGCTCCGACCTGCTCGAAGCACACCGCACACCCCTGGATAGCTGGGGGTCAGAAGGTCGCGGGTTCAGATTCCGCCGGCCCGACTAGCAGGGGACGTCCTCGTACCAGCAGTCCATGCGTCCCGTCGGGCGAGAAGGTCGGTGATTCCCCCTCTCAGCGATCCGGACCCGCCGACCGCTTACGGCGTCGATGACGTATGAACCCGACAGGTCGTACTGGCCGGCGAACACGACCCGCGACCCGTCGGGCGAGATCAGGGCTGGCACTGTCCACGTCGGGGACATGAGGACTCGTCGGGCCGATGCCTGCTGGGTCTCGCTCGGGGCGGACCGATAGCGGGTCGGTTGCGCTCGGCCGGCAGGTGTGCAAGTCTAAGAGCAAGAGACGCTGGCGTTAGACGCGTTACGCCCGTGACATCGAGGGCGACCGGACGCAGCCTCCTGGAGGCGATTCCGGTCGCAGATGGGAGGTCGACCATGGCCGAGCCGAGCCTGTACGAACGATTGGGTGGCGTGTTCGCCATCGCGGCGGTGGTCGAGCACTTCAGCGATTCGGTCGTCCAGAACCCGATCGTCGGCCAAGCATCGATGAACCCGGAGCTTCGTGAGTGGCATACCAACCAGCTAGACAGGCTCGCAGGGCTGAAGTTCATGCGCACGCTGTGGCTCTGCAACGTCGCCGGTGGGCCCTTGTCGTTTACTGCCACGAAGCCTGGAAGCACCCCCCTCGGACTGGAAGAGGCCCATCGCGACCTCCACATCTCGCCCGAGGAGTTCGACGAGGTCGCGGCGGAGCTGGGACGCACGCTCGATCACTTCGGGGTCCCTCCGCGTGAGAAGGATGAGATCCTGTCGGCCTTCGCGGCGCACAAGGGGGAAGTTACCGAGGGATCGATGGCTCCCGCCTGAGGGTTCATATCCCCTTGTCGGGATAGAGGCTGAGCGTGGTCTCGAAGTGCGGTCGGTTGCGAGGCCGATCGGTTCGGGTTTGAGCCGCGACATCAGGCATCGGACTTTGCGCCCTTTTCCCTCGACGGTCGGGGCGGCTGGGCGCCAAGGTCAGTTGCCGCGCCGGCGCACCATGGTGGCCAGCATGGTCGCCACGTGCGTGCGGTCGCTGCCCTGCTCGGCGTACGCGTCTCCGCGGCAAACGGTCAGCGTGCCACCGGCGCGGACGACCTCGCCGTCCGCGACGATGCGGTCACGGGTCGCCGGCGCCAGCAGGTTGACCTTGAGCTCGACCGTCAGCACCTCCGCGTCGTCCGGCATCAGCGTCAGCGCCGCGTAGCCGCAGGCAGTGTCGAGCGCGGCGACGACAACGCCCGCGTGGAGGTGCCCGTGCTGCTGGGATAGCCCCGGCTCGACCGGCACCGCGATCGCGACGTGACCTGCGGCCACGTCCGCGAGCTCGGCGCCGAGCGTCGCCATCGCCCCCTGGCGGGCGAAGCTAGCGTGGACGCGCTCGACGATCTCGGCCTCGATCGGACGTCCGGTCACGGGATGACCGTAGCCGAAGTCCGGCCGGAACCGGACCTCCGCCGACGACGGCCCACGGCCCGCTGGACAAGGCCGCTCGAGGAGCATCGAGAGGAGGACGTTCTTCGCGAGGTGTAGAACGCGACAGATCGGGTAGTCCGGGGTCTGATGGCTGACGATCGTTCCTACATCGAGGGGAACGCACGGGAACGTGAGCGCCTGCGTGCCCTCGTCGAGCGATCGGACGACGTCACCCTCGCCTTGCCAGTGAACGAGTACTGGACCATCGCCGGCGTCTTAGGGCACCTGGCTCACTGGGATAGCCGTGTCCTCGTCTTCGCCGAGAAGATCGACCGCGGCGAGCCGTGGGTACCTTCCGACGAGGAGCCCGACGGTGACTGGGTCACTGACTCCACCCGTCCGCTGATCCACGCGATCGCGCCGAGGGCGGCGGCAGAACTCGCGGTGCGGATCGCGGAGGAGACGGATGCGCGGGTGGCGGTGCTCCCCCTTGACCGGATGGCACCCCGTGACCCCCAGAGTCCGATCTACCCTGCCCGCGGTGAGCACCGCGGGGAGCACCTCGACGAGATAGAGGCCGTGCTGCGGGACCGCGGCGGTCAGCCATGAAGGCCAGCCGAGCCGCCTATGGGCGAACGTCCCGCATGACGACCGTGGAGTGACCGAACCGTCGCTGGGCACCAGGTTCAAGGTTCGGACGCAAGGTCTAGACCCTCGAGTGCATGTAGACGCTTTCAGTGGTGCGGCTTCAGGGTTCTTTAGAGCGGTTCTTCAGCGCACGACCTGGCGCAGATCGCTCGCCACGGATCACGCCAGGAGACCATCTGAAGCACACCGTTGACTCCCCGATAGCTGGGGTGGCAGAGGGTCGCCGGTTCGGACCCGGCGGGCCCGACGCGGGTGATACGTTCGCGAGGCGATGAGCCGTCCGGCCTCGACCGAGGGATCAACCGATCCGTCGCGTCGACCCGGCGCGCGCCGGGTTCTCACCCTGCCGAACCTCCTCTCGTTCCTGCGGATCGCGCTGATCCCGGTCTTCGTGGCGTTGATCGTGGACGAGGACACGACCCGCGGCGGGCTGGTGCTCTTCGGCTTGGTGGCGGCGACCGACTGGGTCGACGGCGCGCTCGCTCGTGCGACCGGTCAGGTGACCGAGCTCGGCAAGATCCTCGATCCCGTCGCCGACCGGCTGGCGATCGTCGCCGGGTTGATCGCGCTGGTGATCCGCGGGGCGTTCCCGCTGTGGGCCGCCCTGCTCATCCTGGTCCGCGACGTCGCGATCCTGGTCGCGGGTCTCGTGCTCCTCGCCAGGTACGGCGCCCGAATCGAGGTCCGATACATCGGCAAGATCGGCACCTTCTCGATCATGACGGCGATCGGCCTGATCTCGTGGGGCACGCTCGGATATGCCCTCGCTGAGGCGGCGCTGGTGTGCGGCTGGGCGATCTACGTGGCGGGGGTCGCCGATCTCGGCGTCGCCACGATCCAGTACGTCGGGGACCTCCGCCGTGCCATGGCCGGGAGCCGGCGCGCGCCGGTCTGAGCCCGCGAGGCGATGCGCGGCAACATGCTAGGTTCCAGCGTGCCCGTCCCGCCCAAGGAGCCGATCGGATGGAGTTCCCCGAAGACCTGCGGTACACGAAGGAGCACGAGTGGGTCCGAGACGAAGGGCCCGGGCGCGTTCGTGTCGGGATCACCGACTATGCGCAGGATGCCCTCGGGGACGTGGTCTACGTCGAGGTGCCCGAACCCGGGACGAAGGTCGCGGCGAACCAGCCGTTCTGCGAGGTCGAATCGACGAAGTCGGTCTCCGATGTCTACGCGCCGGTGACCGGATCGGTGATCGAGGGCAACGGCCTCATCACGGAGCGACCGGAGCTCGTGAACGAACAACCGTACGGCGACGGTTGGCTGGTCGTGCTGGAGACGGCCGACCCGGCCGAGCTCGAGGGTTTGATGGACTCGGCCGCGTATCGAGCGTTCGTCGAACAGCAGACGGACTGATCCTGTACGGCCGAGGGACGTCGAGGCAGGTCCCGCCGACCGTCCCATCCTCGTGTCGCCGTGTTCAGCGGACCCTTGCGTGGCCGCCAAGGTGAGGTTGGCGGCGGCCTTCGGGTCGAGGCCCGTTCGGTCCTCAGGTTGACCCTGCTCCGTTCGAGCGGTAGTTTCGAGCGTCGATCGAGGTCGAGGTTGAGGTTTCGACCCGCACGCTCGAGCCGAGGCGAGGGGACCGAGGGAGTCGAACGTGTACTGCACCCGATGTGGACATCCAAACAAGGACGAGGCGCGCTACTGCGCGAACTGTGGAGCCGCCCTCCAGGAGGACACCACCGTGAGCCTCAACCCGGTGGAGGTCGAGGGCGACGCTCCGGACGAGTTCCCTTTCCCAGAGGATGAGCTGGAGCCCGGGCAGGCTCTGCTGTTGGTCAAGCATGGTCCGAACGCGGGGTCGACCTTCATGATCGCCGAGGACCTCACGACCGCAGGTCGGAGCCCCGAGAGCGACGTGTTCCTGGACGACGTCAGCGTGAGCCGGAAGCACGCCGAGATCCGACGTCAGCCCGACGGCTTCTACATCCACGACCTCGGGAGCATGAACGGCACGTACGTGAACCGCGAGCGCGTCGAGGTGACGAAGCTCGCCGCTCGCGACGAGGTCCAGATCGGGCGGTTCCGACTCGTCTTCTTCGTGGGGGAGTGAGCGACGTGCCGACACGCAACTACCAGTCGATCGGAGAGGTGCTGGTCTCCGTGAAGACGGAGTTCCCGGACATCACGATCAGCAAGATCCGGTTCCTCGAGTCCGAGGGCCTGATCGACCCCGAGCGGACCCCGTCCGGATACCGCAAGTTCTACGAGAAGGACGTCGACCGGCTGAAGTCGATCCTGCGGATGCAGCGGGACGAGTACCTCCCGCTCAAGGTGATCAAGGACCGCCTCCTCGAGCAGGAGTCGCCGGACGGGCAGGGCGACATCCCCACGGTCGCCGCGACCCCCGACGCCGAGGAAGAGCTCACCGAGCCACCGACGGGACTCCAGATGTCGATCGACGAGATGAGCGCGGCCACCGGCATCGACCGCGACCGGATCCGGGAGCTCGAGGGCTTCGGACTGGTGTGCTCGCACGGACCGGAGGGCGCTCGTTACTACGACGGCGACGACTACATCGTCCTCTCGATCGTGAAGGACTTCTTCCGCTTCGGCGTCGAGCCGCGCCACCTCACGATGTACAAGCACTTCGAGGAACGAGAGGCGGCGTTCTTCGAGACGATCGTCATGCCGCAGCTCCGACAGCGGAACCCCGACGCGCGTCGGACGGCGTCGAGCTCGTTGACCGATCTCGCCAAGGCGTCGCGGAAGCTGAAGCAGGCCCTGCTGCGCACGAACCTGCGCCAGCACCTCTCGTGACCCCGGCCGCGCCGCGCGCGTCCTCCTCGAACCGGTGACCCCGCTTCGCCGCGCGCACCTGCGGTCGGCCGCCGTCCTGCTCGGCCTGGTCGGAGCGCTCGCCCTCCTGCCGGCGTCCGGGCTCGCGCAGTCGACGACACCGGAGCCGCCGCTGGAGACGCCGCCGCCGACACCGGTCGTGGGGCCCGGCGGCCAGGTGTCGCCCTCACCGTTCCCCACGTCGCTGCAGACGCCACCCGTGGCCACGGTGACCCCGTCGATCGAGGCCGCGTCGGCGGTCCTCGCCGATCTCGACTCCGGCCGTCTGCTGTTCGCGACGAACCCGGACGAGCGTCGCCCGATCGCGAGCGTCACGAAGATCATGACGGCGCTCGTCGTCCTGGAGCGGACCGACCCGGACGAGGTCGTCACGGTGAGCGAGGAGGCGGCGGGTCCCCGGATCGCGGGCATCTCCGGTCTGGGCCTGCAGGCGGGGGAGCGGATCCGCGTCCGGGAGCTCCTGTACGCGCTGCTGCTCCAGTCGGCGAACGACGCGGCCGAGGCGCTCGCCGAGCACGTCTCGGGCTCGGTCGACGCGTTCGTCGACCTGATGAACGCACGCACCGTCGGGCTCGGGCTCACGCGAACACGGTTCGACTCGCCGAACGGGCTGGACGACGAGGGCTACTCGACCGCTCGAGACCTCGTCCGCCTGACCCGAGCGGCGATCGACGTGCCCGGATTCGCGGAACTGGTCGCGACACGCGTCCACACCGTCCGCTCGCCGACGGCTGGCCCGCGCATCGTCCAGAACCGCAACGCCCTGCTGTGGCTGTATCCGGGCGCGATCGGCGTGAAGACCGGCTTCACGACGCCCGCCGGGTTCTGTCTGGTGGCGGCCGCCGAGCGAGACGGTGATCGCCTGGTCGCAGTCGTCCTCGGGGAGCCGGGCGAGCCGTTCTCCGACGCCGCGTCGCTCCTGAACTACGGGTTCGCCGCGTTCGAGCGGCGGACGCTGCTCGGGCCGGGCGCGTCGCTCGGGACCGTGGAGATCGCCGGCCGGGACGTCGCCGTGTCCGCCGGCGGCTCGGTATCGGCGCTCGTCTCGATCGGGGCCGGCGTCGAGCGGACGTTCGTGCTCGACGAACGCGCCGCGTACCCGCCGCGGCTCGGAGAGGTGATCGGCGGGGTCCGGCTGTCCGCCGCGGGCCGACGGCTGGGCGAGGCGCCGCTGGTGGTGTCGGGGGTCCCGCCGCCTCCGCCGCCGGACTCCGGGCCCTGGTGGGGACGTGCCCTGGGAGCGGTGGTGGAGGCCGCGGACGGGGTCCTGGACGGGTTGCTCGGCTGAGGGGGGCGCGCCCGAGCGCCCCGACACGGAACTCGCGGTCGCCGGATCCGAAGCGCCGATCGCGCGCGTCCGCTGCTACGATCGGCGGTGAGTGTCGGAGGTCGTCAGCGTCGCGTTCGGGCGCGAGGACATCCGCCGACGGATCGAGGAGCTTGGCCGCACCATCACCGGGGACTACGAGGGGCGGGCGCCCGTCCTGATCTCGGTCCTCAAAGGCGGCTCGGTGTTCCTCGCCGACCTGATCCGGTCGATCGCGCTCCCGGTCGCGATCGACTACATGTCCATCTCCCGGTACGGGGGCGCCGCCGAGTCTCGTGGTCGGGTGCGTATCGTGAAGGACCTGGACCAGGACATCGGCGGACGCGACGTGATCGTGGTCGAAGACATCGTCGATACGGGGCTCACGCTCTCGTACCTCGTCTCCGTCCTCGAGTCCCGCGAGCCCGCCTCGGTCGCGGTCTGCGCGCTGCTCGACAAGAGCGCACGTCGGATCGCGCCGCTCGAGATCGCGTACCGCGGCTTCGACTGTCCGGACGTGTTCGTCGTCGGAGGCGGTCTCGACTTCGAGGAGCGATACCGCAACCTGCCCGACATCCTCGCGGTGCACGACCTCGACGCGCTCCGCGCGGCGCCCGACCTGCTGCTGCCGTACCTCCCGGACCCGGGAGGAGCCCGGCCGGAGGTGTGAAACGACCGCTCGAGCAGGCGCGAACGGGTAGGTTGCCCGACCCAGGAGCCCGGTGTACCGTCGGGAGCGTCGCATGATCGAGATGACCGTCGCGGGTGTTCGGATCGAGTTCCCGTCGAACTCGCCCATCGTCCTGCTTCGAGAGGCCGAGGGCGAGCGCTTCCTGCCGATCTGGATCGGTCAGTCCGAGGCCCAGGCGATCGCGATCGGCCAACAGGGACTCGTGACCGCGCGGCCCATGACGCACGACCTCCTGAAGAACATCCTCGACGAGATCGCGGTGCAGGTCACGAGCATCACGATCACCGAGCTGCGGGATCAGGTGTTCCACGCCGTGATCGGTCTGCAGCGCAACGGTTCCAGCTACGAGATCTCCTCGCGGCCGTCCGACGCGATCGCCCTCGCGGTCCGCCTCGGGTGCAAGATCTTCGCGAGCGAGGAGGTCCTCGAGGAGGCGTCCATCGTCATCCCCGCCGACGGCGAGGACGAGGAGAAGCAGCTCCAAGAGTTCCGCGAGTTCCTCGAGAACGTCACGCCCGAGGACTTCCAGTAACCCGGACCGCGCGACCGTCGCGGCGGATCAGCCGTAGTACAGCTCGGTCGCCCAGAACCACCCGCGCTGGCAGGTGTTGCGGGCACGGGTCCGGACGACGCCGATGCCGACCCGCCGAAGCTTCGGGTGCAGCAAGATCCGGCGGTGAGGACCGTGTCGGAGCAAGGCTCGGTGCAGACGCTTCAACGTGCTCGCACAGCCAACGACGCTCGCGCCGATCTCGTCCCAGGGCTCGTCGGAGAGCATCCTGGCAAGGTCATCCGGGTCGAAGAGCTGGTTGCGCCGGATCATCCGTCGGGTATGGTGCACCGCGTCCCGGTTCAGTGACGGGTCCGGTCGAAGCGCCCGCAGGTCGTGGCGATCTCGTGACTCGTTCAGCATGCGGAGCAGCTTCATGCGCTCGCCGTCCTCGGCCCGCGCGATGGGAGCGAGGAGCATCTCGACAGCGAACACGAGCGCGGTTGCGAGGACGAGGATCCGTCTCCGCCTCGCCCCGACCGTCGGACCGCTCATCGGCACCCCCCGGCACCCGACGTCACTCGTCGCGAAGCGTCGCAGGCTACCGGTCTCGCGCCACCGCGTCACCTCGCCAGGTCACCCTACGTGAACGGCTCGACGGGACGGGGAGTTCGGGATGATTGACATGCCCCGGGTCCGGTCCTAGGCTGCCGACGCCCGCGTAATTACGGAGTTGTCATGGCTGAGCAGGGATACCGCGTCCCCGAGGTCTGCAGCATCGTGGGGATCACCTATCGGCAGCTCGACTACTGGGCCCGGACGGGCCTCGTCCGGCCGTCCGTGAAGGATGCGAAGGGTTCGGGGTCCCAGCGCCTGTACTCGTTCCAGGATCTCGCCCTGCTCAAGCTCATCAAGCGGATGCTGGACAGCGGCGTGAACCTTCAGCAGGTCCGCAAGGCGATGAAGACCCTCAAGGGTCTGGATGAACCCGCCCTGGGGACCACCCTCGTATCCGACGGCAACCGTATCTACTCCGTGGAGTCTCCCGAAGCCGTCGTCGACCTGCTGGCGAGCGGCCAGGGGGTCTTCGCGATCGCCGTCGACAAGGTATGGACCGAACTCGAGGGGACCCTGGCGAAGACGGGCGGGAAGAAGGCCCGGCCAGCCCGCGCGGCCGGAAGCGTGTGAGCGAGAGGGCCGCGGCCGCCCCGGCGGCGCTCCAGAGCGACACCGTTGCCTTCGCCCACGCCAGCGAACGCCAGTTCGCGCAGCTGCTCGACTTCTACCAGATCGAGTGGGAGTACGAGCCCCGGTCCTTCGATCTGGAGTGGGATCGGGAGGGCAACATCGTCCAGCGCTTCACACCAGACTTCTTCCTGCCCCAGTACGACCTGTATATCGAGATCACGACCCTCAACCAGAAGCTCGTCACCCGGAAGAACCGCAAGGTCCGGCGCCTCCGTGAGCTCTATCCGGGCGTGAACTGCAAGATCTTCTACCAGCGCGACTACCTCTCGCTGGTCTCGAAGTACGGCCTTGAGGACGTCTCGGGTTGAGCGGGGCGGGACGATGGTCTCGATCCGGGGCCGCCGCCCCTCGGCCCCAAGCGCGGTCCGCCACTAGACTCACGGTTCGGCATGGGGTTCGCGCCGCATACGGACGACGACGTGGCCGGCATGCTCGAGGCGATCGGGCTGTCGAGCATGGACGAGCTGTTCGACCAGATCCCCGACACCGTGCGGCTCGGGCGGCCGCTGGACATCCCCGAGGGCGTGTCCGAGATGGAGATCCAGGCCGACCTCGAGTCCCTCGCAGCTCGCAACCGGAGCACCGCCGATCTCGTCTGTTTCGCCGGCGGCGGGGCGTACGACCACTACGTGCCGGCGGTGGTGTGGCCGCTCGCGGGCAGGTCCGAGTTCTACACCTCGTACACCCCCTACCAGCCGGAGCTCTCGCAGGGGGTGCTGCAGGTCCTGTTCGAGTTCCAGTCGATGATCTGCGAGCTGACCGGGCTCGAGGTGTCGAACGCCTCGCTCTACGACGGAGCGACGGCACTGGCCGAGGCCGTGAACCTCGCGCGGTCGACGCCGGGTCGAGACCGCGTGCTCGTGAGCGCCGCCGTCGACCCCCGGTACGTCGAGACGCTGCGCACGTACGGCAGGGGAGCGGGGTACGAGCCGGAGGTGTTCGACGTCGAGGACGGACGGGGGGGCGCCCCCGAGGTCGGGGACGACGTCGCGTGCGTCGTCGTCCAACACCCGAACGCCTACGGCCTCCTCGAGCCCGCCCGGGACCTGTTCGGGATCGCGCACGCGGGCGGGGCTCGGGCGATCCACGTATTCGACCCGCTCTCGCTCGGTGTCCTTGCGCCGCCCGGCGACCTGCGCGCCGACATCGCCGTGGCCGAGGGACACGTGCTCGGCAACCACATGCACTACGGTGGCCCGTTCCTCGGTCTGATCGCGACCCGCCTCGACGACGTCCGGCGCCTGCCCGGCCGGATCGTGGGGGAGACGCTCGACATCGACGGACGCACCGGCTACGTCCTCACGCTCCAGGCGCGCGAGCAGCACATCCGCCGCGAGAAGGCCACCAGCAACATCTGCACGAATCAGACGCTCATGGCGATCGCGGCGACGATCTATCTCGCATGGCTCGGACCCGAAGGGCTCGGGGAGCTCGGCCGGCAGTGCGCCGCGAAGGCCGCCTACGCCGCCGAGCGGCTGACGGACGTCCCCGGCGTGGAACCGCTGTTCGAGGGCGCGCCGTTCTTCAAGGAGTTCCCGTTGCGCCTCCCGAAGCCGGCGACCGCGGTTCGCGACGCACTCGTCGACCGGGGCTTCCTCGCGGGCGTTCCGCTTCCCGACGCGGAGGGCCACGCACTGCTGGTCGCGGTGACCGAGCGGCGGACCCGCGAGGAGATCGACGGGCTCGCGATGGCGCTGAAGGAGGTGCTGGCGTGAGCGGCCTCGGCGCGCCGGTCCGGACCCAGGGACCGGCCGATCAGGAGGGGACGATCAAGGATCGTTCGCGCCCCGGCCGACGCGCGTACAGCTTCCCCACGCTCGACGTGCCCGAGGCGCACGTCCCCGCCGACCACGCCCGTGCCGGCCCCCCCGGTCTCCCCGAGGTCGCCGAACGCGATCTCGTGGCGCACTACACGCGCCTGGCGCAGCGGAACTACGGCGTCGACACCGGCTTCTACCCCCTCGGGTCGTGCTCGATGAAGTACAACCCGAAGATCGCCGAGCGGGTGGCGCAACTCCACGGGTTCCTCCTCGCGCACCCACACCAGCCGGATCACACCGTGCAAGGTTGTCTCGAGCTGCTCTGGCGCCTCGAACGCGCCCTCTGCGAGATCACGGGGATGACGCGCGCGACGCTCCAGCCCCCCGCAGGGGCGTGCGGCGAGTTGACCGGGCTCCTGATCATGCGCGCGCATCACGCGAAGCAGGGTCGGCGGCGACGCAAGGTGGCGATCCCGGACTCGGCCCACGGCACGAACCCGGCCAGCGTGCGCCTCGCCGGGTTCGAGGCTCTGCACGTGCCGAGCGACCCGCGCGGCCTGGTCGATGTCTCCGCGCTCGAGCGGCTCGTGGACGAGGACGTCGCGGGACTGATGCTCACGAACCCGAACACGCTCGGCCTCTTCGAGGAGGAGATCGAACGCGTCACGCAGGTGGTGCACGGGGTTGGTGGGCTCGTGTACTACGACGGCGCGAACCTGAACGCGATCCTCGGACGCTGCAGGCCGGGGGACATGGGGTTCGACATCGTGCACATCAACACGCACAAGACCTTCGCGACCCCGCACGGTGGGGGAGGGCCGGGGGCGGGTCCGGTGGGTGTGACCGAACCGCTCGTCCCGTTCCTGCCCGTCCCGCGGGTCGAGCGCGCCGAGGACGGGGCGTTCCGGCTCGAGGCCGATGCCCCGGATGCGATCGGCCGGATGCACGGGTTCCATGGCAACTTCGGCGTGCTCGTTCGGGCGTACACGTACGTCTTCCTCCACGGCAGGGACGGCCTGAAGGAGGTCGCGGAGCGCGCGGTGCTGAACGCGAACTACCTCGCCGAACGGGTGAAACATGCCTTCCCGCTCGAACACCCGAACGGCCGCCCCATGCACGAGTTCGTCGCGACCGGCCGCCCCCTCAAGGAGGAGACGGGGATCCGCGCGATGGACGTGGCGAAGCGCCTGATCGACCTCGGGTATCACCCCTCGACCGTGTACTTCCCGCTCGTGGTCGAGGAGGCGCTCATGGTCGAGCCGACCGAGACCGAGAGCCGGGAAACGCTCGACGCGTTCGCCGATGCGCTGCTCCGGGCCTACGACGAGGCCCATCACGATCCGGACCTGTTGCACGAGGCGCCCGTGACCACACCGGTCCGCCGACTCGACGAGGCCAGGGCCGCTCGCCACCTGACGCTGCGCTGGTAGCGGGGCCCCCTGGAGGCTCGCGGACTAGTCATCTCTGACCATCCCGAGCTCAAGACGTCCTACAGCACGACCGATACCCCGGTGACGAGACCACGCTCGGGCCCCAGAGGGCCCGGGCACCCGGGAGGCTCGAGATGTCGACACCGAGCGGTCGTGCCACCTTCCGTCGCATCCTCGCGTCCGCGCTCGCGGTCGCTTCGCTGGTCGGCGTGATCGGCGGGGTCGCGACAGGGGAAGAGCGTCTCGGGCGCCGGCGCCAGATGCTCGAGCTCACGAACCACGACCGCATACGTCACGATCGTCGGAGCCTCGAGTTCGCCGAGCGGCTCGCCAGGTACGCGAAGCGGCACAGTCAGGCGATGGCCGACGCGGGACGCCTGTTCCACTCGACCGGGGACGAGCTGGTCGAGGCGCTCGATGGCCACGAGTGGTCGCTCGGCGGCGAGAACATCGGCGTGGGCGGCTCGCTCGAGGTGCTCGAGGAGGCGTTCATGTCAAGCCTCCCGCATCGGGAGAACATCCTGCGGCGGATCTACGACCACGCGGCCGTCGGCGTCGTTCGTGACGACGACCGGCTCTGGGTCACCATCATCTTCTACGGCTGACCGCCGGCTCCGGGCAGGACGAAGGCCCGGGGGATCCCCGGGCCTTCGTCCTTGATCCTCCCGACCTATCTGGTTCGGAACCTACTCCGAATTGCGTCGGCGGCTTCCCATCCACAGGAGGCCGGAGCCCGTCGCGAGCAGGAGCAGCGCGATCGCGGCGAGCGGGGCCACGTCCTCCAACCCGGTGAACGCTGTACCGCCCGGCGGCCGCGTCGTCGTCGGGGGTGGGGGAGTGACGGTCGTCGGGCTCACGGTCGGAGGTTCGGTGGTCGTGGGCGGGGGGGTCGTCGTCGTGGGTGGAGGCGTGGTCGTGGTCGGGGGTGGAGTCGTGGTCGTGGGCGGCGGGGTCGTCGTCGTGGGTGGAGGCGTGGTCGTGGGCGGCGGGGTCGTCGTGGTCGGGGGCGGCGTCGTCGTGGTTGCCGGGTTCTTCGAATTGGTGAACGTGCACTTCACATCGTCGCCGGGTTGCACGTTGAACGTGGCCGTGGTGCCCGATCCGGAGCCGCCGCTGTCGCACGTGATGCTGACCAGGGTCCAGCCCGCCGGGACGGACTCGGAGACCGCATAGATGCCGGGGGCGTCCACGGACAGGTCGGTGCCCTGGCCGTCACTGAGGGACACGTTAATCGCACCGGTGAACTGGAACACCGCGGGGTCCCCGGCCGGGATCGTCTCTTTCTTGATGGAGATGCGGGCCTTGAGCTCCCCCGAGTACGCGGAGCTCGGGAAGATCGCCCACGCCATCATCAGCAGCGTCGCCGCCGTGATCGCGATGAGTCCCAACTGCGTCCAGCGAGACCTCGTCGGCGTTGCTCTCCGGTGCGACCTACCCATCCCGAACCTCCCTGTGAGGTGCTTCCAACGACGACGGCGCATTACACCTGTGCGCTAGGGATACCCCCCGACGCACTACTTCATTCGCCTGATGGCCAGGTTCTGGTCCTCGGTCTTTCGGCCTAGCCAAGTCGCAGCAGTCTACGGCGGAAGGGCGTCCACGAGCAACACGAGGAAGCAACGGTGCGATCGCGGGTGGATCCGAGACCGGCGGAGGGCCGGGCGCCTCATAACGAGAGGGGGCTCCGGCCACCCGGAGCCCCCTTGCGTGCTGCCCCACCCGATCGGTCTGCGGCTAGTCCTGGTCGTCCCTCTCCCGCCTGCGGCGGCTTCCCACCCACATCAGGCCGGAGCCGGTCGTCAGCAGGGTCAGCGCGATCGCGCCCAGTGGGACGAGGTTCTGCACGCCGGTGAAGGCCGTGCCGCCCGGCGGCTGCGTCGTGGTCGGGTCATCCGAGGGTTCGACGGTGGTCGGGCCCACCGTCGGGGGCTCGGTCGTGGTCCTCGGTGGCTCGGTCGTGGTGGGAGGCGGCGTCGTCGTGGTGGGTGGCGGGGTGGTGGTGGTTGGGGGTGGAGTCGTGGTGGTGTGCGGCGGCGTGGTGGTGGTCGGCGGAGGCGTGGTGGTGGTCGGCGGAGGCGTCGTCGTCGTGGGCGGTGGGGTGGTCGTGGTCGGAGGGTTCTTCGTATTCGTGAAGACGCACTTCACGGTCTCGCCCGGATCCACGACGTACGTGGCCGTCGTGCCCGATCCGAAGCTGTCCTCGTCGTCGCACGAGATGCTCGTGAGCGTCCAGCCGGCAGGCACGGACTCGGACACGGTGTACGTGCCGGGGGCCACGTTGTCGGCCGCGCCCTGGCCATCACCGATCGTGATGTTGAACGCGCCGGTGAACGTGAACTGGGTCGGATCGCCGTCGGGGACGGTCTCCTTCTTGATCTCGATGCGGCTCTTGGGCGGCGGTGTGGTCGTGGTCGGCGGAGGAGTCGTGGTGGTTGGAGGCGGCGTCGTGGTCTTGGGCGGAGGAGTCGTTGTGGTCGGAGGAGGCGTCGTCGTCGTGGGTGGGGGTGTGGTGGTGGTCGGGTTGGTATCACAGTCGGAGATGGTCAAGATCGGTGTCGGCTTGTCGCTCAGCTCGTTCCAGGTCCACGACGCCGAGGCGGATGGGTTCGCGGCCAGAGGCCCTGGCACGAACGCCTCGAACACGTGACCGTTACCCTGCTGCGACATCGGGTAGTTGGTCCCGTTCACGGTGAGGACCGGGTTGCTGACCTCCTCGAAGTCGTTGCCCCAGGCCGCGAAGATCCAGTGCGTGGTGCCGGGGCACGGCAGTTTCGGGGCGCCGTTCCCGGTCCAGGGAGTCACCTCGGTGCTGGCGAGGGCCGTGCCCGGGAAGATCGCCCATGCCATCATCAGGGCCGTCGCCACCGTGACCGTGACGAGACCCAGCTGCACTCGCTTCGACCTCGTGCCTGCTCGTCTGATCGCCTGGCCCATCTGCTCAACCTCTCCTCACGTGGTGCGCGCGACCATGGGATCCCGTAGGTCGTTCAGGGATGGTATGTCCCCGAACAGGACTACTTCATCGGTCGAATGGCCACGTCTCGGCTCGGTCTTTCGGCCTAGGCGACGACACGTCTCTCCCGGGCAGGAGGGGGAGTGCCGGCGGAACGTGCGATCCCGCCGGACGAGCTCGGCATCGATATCGATCGTGGGGCGAGAGAAGGGCCCCGCGCGTTGCCTTCGTCGATCCTCGGCATGGAACGGCCCCGAGGGCCTTCGCTCTCGGGGCCGTTGCCGTCCTCCCTCCGGAGGAGGCTCATCGCTCCTGACACGCCATCGTGCGCGAGCCAGGTCGGGATCCTTCAATTCGGACACGCGAGCCCGCGCGCCGAGGTTAGGCCGGCGGGCTCCTTCTCGCATCGGGCGATAGCCCGTCCACCGCCTCCGTCGGTCGCCCTAGGTCTGAACCCGAGCGAGATCCGGGCGTAGGGGTCGAGGGTCTTCAGCCCGAGTGGTGGTTCGTCCCTCGCGTGTACTTGTCATAACGTCGATTCCCGGCACACTGAGGGGTGGATCCAGGAGGCGGGCCACACCGGCCGGTTCGGGCACTGTCACGGATCCTGGTTCGGTCTGAAGCGCGCCCTGAGGCCCCACAGCGTGATCAGCCAGAGAGCCTCGACCACGATCGCGCGGCTGATCTTCGAGTGGCCGTAGCGTCGCTCGCTGAACGTGATCGGCGCCTCGCCGACGGAGTAGCCGAGGCGCCAGGCACGGTAGGCCAGCTCGACCTGGAACCCGTAGCCGTCCGAGGTGATCGGATCGGCGAGGATCTCGCGGAGCGCGCCCCAGCGGTAGACGCGGAACCCGCTCGTGGCGTCCCGGACTGGGAAGCCGAGACAGAACCTCGCGTACCGGTTGCCCCATCTGGACAGGGCGACGCGCGTCCGGCTCCAGTTCGTGACCGAACCGCCGGGCACGTAGCGGCTCCCGATGACGACGTCGTGGCGGTCGGCTCCCTGGAGCAGGCGAGGGAGCTCCTCGGGCAGGTGGGAGAGGTCTGAGTCCATCTCGACGACCAGGTCGTAGGAGCCGTCGGCTGCCTTGCCGAAGCCGAGCCCGTAGGCGCTTGCGAGCCCGGCCTTCCCCGGGCGCTCGAGCAGCCGGATCCGGCGGTCGGCGGTCGCTCTATCCCGAACCACGTCGGCCGTGCCGTCGGGCGATCCGTCGTCGACGACCAGGAGGTGGAGATCTCCCTGGAGTCGTCACGAGGCCGTCGAGGATTGCCTCGATCGTCTCTCGCTCGTTGAAGGTCGGCAGGACCACGAGCGTGCGAGGTTCGGCGGGCAGTGGCGTCGGCGCCGGGCGCGACGTGCGGCGGCGTCGAGGGAGGGCGATCAGCACGATAACGAGCACCGCCGATCCCCAGACGACCCAGGCCCCGTACCTCGTGTACGGCGTCGTCTCTACCGAGGCAAGGATCGGCCGCCGCATCGTCGCGGGCTCGAACAGCCCCCGCGAGTCCACGACGCCGCCGCTCGGATCGATGAAGGCGCTGATGCCCGAGACGGCCGCGTGCACCACCCAACGAGCGTTCTCGACCGCGCGCAGGCGGCTCATCTGCAGGTGCTGCTCGGACGCCGCGGTTCGGTCGTAGGACGCGTTGTTGATCGTGACCACGAGGAACCCCGCACCGAGCCGCACCATCTCCCGGTCGATCGCCGGGAAGCTGTTCTCGTAGCAGATCGGGGTGCCGAACGCCGGCAGGCCGGGGAGCGAGATGAGCGTGACCTCCTCCCCCGGGACGCGGTCGACCGGGACCTGCTCGGTGGCCGAGATCCAGCTCAGCGCGTCGCGGAAGGGCACGTACTCACCGAACGGCACGAGGTGCACCTTCGCGTACTCGTCCACGACCGCCCCCGTCCCGTCGAACGCGAGCGTCACCGTTCGCTCGTTCCCCTCCGCATCGCGGGTCACCGCTCCGGCGAGCGTCGGCACACCGACGGTCGCGATGACGTCCATGACCGCACGTCGGGTCTCGGAATCGTCCAGCGCGCCCGGGTCGAGCGCACCCTCGCCCCATACGACCAGGTCGGGGGGGTCGGAGGCGAGCGCGCGGTGCCGATCCACGTGCAGCATGGCCACGGCGATGTCCTCGGCGTCGCCGACGAGATGCTCCACGGCATCCACGTTCACCTGGATGACCGCGACGTCGATGGGCTCGTCGTCTGAGGGCGCCGAGGTCGGGATCGCCGCAGGCGCGATCACGACGATCCCGGCCAACGCGGCCGCCCCGAGTGCCCGCAACCGAGCACCACTCCCCCACCGCTCGAGGGCGAGGAGCATCGATCCGGCGACGAGCATCACCAGGAAGGAGAGCCCCAACGCGCCGGCGACCGAGGCGAGCGGGAGGGCGGGAGCATCGACCTGCGTCGTGGCGAGCTGGCCCCACGTGAACCCACCGAGCGGGAACGCGCCCCGGACCCACTCGATCAGCGTCCAGAGCGCGGCGAGGCCGAACGTCCCGAGCAGCGGGTGCTCGGGACGCCACACCGCCGGCGCGAGGGCGCCGAAGGCGGCCGCGAACCCCGCCGACATCAGCACGAGGGAGACCCACCCGAGCTCCCCGAACAGCAGGATCCAATACAGGAGGGCGCCGAAGAACACGAGCCCGAACACGAACCCGCACAGCGCCGCGCGGCCCGGCCTCGAGCCTCGAACGAGCCAGAGGAACGGGATCGGTGCGATGAACACCAGCGGCCAGATCCCGACCGGAGGGAATGCCAGGAACAGGACGGCTCCCGAGGCGGCCGCCAGCAGGAGGGAGGTGGAGAGCCGGAGTGCGCCGGGGCTCAGGCGCAGTCCCGGCAGAGCATCTTCGCCTTGTCCTTCAGCTGGCTCCGATGCTTCACCAGGAAGCAGTTCGAGCATATGAACTCGGTGGCCTGCGGCGGGACCACCTTGACCGCGAGCGGCTCGAGCCGCTCCTCGCGGCTCAGGTTGAGGACGGAGTCGTCCTCCTCCTCCGCCTCCTCCGACCTGGCCTCTTGCTTGACGAGGATCTCCTGGATCGACTCGACCTCCTCGTCCGCGGCGGGTGCGGCCGTGGTCGTCGGCGCCTCGGCGGGTGCCTCCTCCGCCTCCTCCTCGTCTTCGGATTCCTCGTCTTCGAGGGTCTCATCCACGTCTTCCACCTACTGGTCCCTTCCTTCGGCCGGGGGATTGTACTGCCGCGCATCTGTGGCGCAAGGGTCCGGGGCCAACAACAACGCACCGTCCGACCGCATTCCCGGACGACTGTGCGTGTGTCCGCAGGAGGGGAACGTAGACGAGGACCCAAGAGACCTTTGGGGCCGCGGCGCCGGGGCGCCGCGTTCTCTACTCAGCCTCTTGGGTCCTCCGTGCGCCTCCCGCCGAAGCGGACGACGCGGCGCGGAACGTACACCCGAGCTTCGAACGGTGTCAAACGCACGGGTCTCCGTCGCGGGCCGCCGGGTCGCACGTCCGCGGTCAGGCCGCGAACACGTCGCGACCGAGGCTGACCACGAGCACCGGTGCGACCCCCTCGAGGGAGTCGACCTCGTACGGGTCGACCTCGTAGGCGACGAGATCGGCGTGTCTCCCGGGTTCGATGCTCCCCTTCTTGTCTTCCTGGTGGGCGAGCCGTGCACTCCCGATCGTGTACACGCGGATCGCCTCCTCGCGGCTCAGCGACTGCGCCGGGTCGTGATGCGCCTCGAACGCCGCCACCCCGGCGAGCGGGTCGATCGTCGTGATCGGCGAGTCCGAGCCCGCGCCGAGCTCGAGGCCGCGGCGGAGCAGGTCGCGGAACGGGTTCATCGCTGCGGCACGCTCCTGCCCGAGGCCCTGCTCGTACAACCCGCCCGGGAACCCCCACTCGCGATCGAACGACGGCTGCGCGCTGATCGCGAGCCCGAGCATCGCCGCCCGCTCGATCACGGACGCGTTCGCCATCTCGAAGTGCTCGATCCGGTGCCGTCGTGCGCGGAAGTGACGCCGCTGACGCGAGTCGAGCGCCTGGTACACCCGCTCCCAGGTGCGCACCACCTGCTCGATCGCAGCGTCGCCGATCGCGTGCACACCCACCTGCAGGCCGGCGAGATGCCCGTCGTGGAAGAACTGGGCAAGCTCGTCGTCCTCGTAGTAGCCGTGCGGGATGTGGGCGCCCTCGACGAACGGTTCGGTCACCCAGGCGGTCCGCGCACCGATGGACCCGTCCACCGGGAGGTCGCCCCCCGCGCGGGGGAACCCCAGGTCGATGATGGATGAGATGTCGGTCGTCGCGACGTAGGCGACGACGTCCACGGGCAGCCGCGAGCGATGCCGGAGGAGGATCTCGAGGTCCCGCATCCCGCGCTCCGCCGGCATCGACATCTCGTGGATCGTCGTCACCCCGTGGGCGACGGCCAGGCTCGCGGCCTGGAGCTGGAGCTCCTCGACCGTATGCTCCGTCAGGTTCGTCGCGAACCAGCGCTTGGTGGCCTGGGCGGCCGAGCCCGTCAGCCGTCCGGTTGGGGCGCCCGAGGGGTCGCGCGCCACGCCCTCGGCCTCGAGGACGCCGGCTTCCTGCAGCGCCCGGGTGTTCGCGAGCAGCAGATGTCCGTCCACCCGCGTGAGGGCGCATGGGCGCTCGATCGCTCCATCCAGCTCCGCGATGTCCGGCAGCCGGCGGTCGAGCCATCTCGACTCGTCCCAGCCCTGCAGGTACAGGGGCCCTTCCTCCGTCTCCGACTGGTCCTGGACGACGGCGAGCAGCTCCTCGGCCGACATCGCGGCACGGAGCTGGGGCGCCCGGTGATGCACGCCCGTACCGGTCAGGTGGACGTGCGTGTCGACGAACCCCGGCACGATCGTGCTGCCGGGCAGGTCGACGACCCGGTCGGCGCCGGGCGGCTCTCCCACCCCGACGCGCTCGACGTGACGGCCGTCGACGAGCACCCACTCTCCCGTCTGGGGGGAGGAATGCGTGTGCACGCGCGAGGCTCGGTACAGGGTCCGCATCGCGCGGCGAGCTTATCCGGGCGTCCTCACACCCGCGAGCCGGCGCGGTCGTCCGGCCACCGGCGATCCGAGCGTGAGTCCGAGCGGCGAGCCGCAGCCGTCGAGGACGACCCGCGTCTTCCGTTCGTTCAGACGGAGTCCGATCTCCTCGAGCGCTCCGCGGAGCACCTCGAGCGCGCCCGAGGGATCGGCCGACGAGAGGGCGACGTCGTCCACCCAGCGGACATGGCCGACGCCGGCACGTTCGAGCGCCCGGTCGGCGTGGACGAGCACCGCGTTGGCGAGCACCGCCGACGGATCGGGCCCGACCGGCAGGCCTTGCACCCCCTCGGGCTCGAGTCCTTCGAGGAACGCTTCGATCGCGCCGGCCGTGCCGACGCCGAGCGCCCGCAGCCCGGCACCCGCGGTCGACGGCGAGATCGACGCGTAGCAGCGGCGGACGTCGGCGAACGCGAGCGCGCTGTCGGTCTCGGCGAGCTCGGACAGCCGCGCGAGGAACGCGTCGCGTTCCGTTCGCCACGGCCGCAGGCGGAGAACCGGCGGTTCCACGGCGCACGTCGCGACACGGTTCGCGACCACCCGATGCGAGAGGGCGGCCTCCACCGTTGCCGCGATCTCGGCCACCAAGCGGGTGTAGGTCCGGAGGGTCTCCGGGTCCAGGACGGCGATGCGTCTGTCCCCGCGGGCGTTCCGGACGGATACGAACCGCACCCTGGTGCCAGACCTCGACGCGACCATCTCCCTCCCTCCGGCCCGGAAGAGGGAGGCCGCTTCGCTCGGGGAAGGTTGTACCGCACCCGGACGCGACGTGGAATCGGCCGTCGGGTGGATCCGGGATAGGGTCGCGCCGTCGCGCGGCTCGCCCGGGCAGCGCTCCCGCCGTAGGCCGGGCCGCCGCCGTACCATGGCCCGCATGCTGGACGAGCGGGACCACGAGATCATCGCGGCGCTGCAGGACGACGCTCGGGCCACGTACGCGGACGTCGCTCGCCGGGTCGGCCTGTCACCTTCGGCCGTCCACGACCGCGTCCGCAAGCTCGAGCGGATGGGCGCGATCGTGGGCTATCGCGCCGTCGTGGATCCCGAGGCGATCGGCCTGCTCGTGACCGCCCTGATCGCGGCGACGCCGCTTGATCCCACCCAGCCGGACGACCTTCCGGAACGCGTGACCGAGTTCCCGGAGGTCGTGGACTGCCTGAGCGTCGCCGGCGAGGCGAACTACATCCTGAAGGTGCGGGTCCGGACGACCGGCGAGCTGGAGGACCTGATCCGCCGGCTGCGGGAGAAGGCCGAGGTCCACACGCGCACGACCGTCGTGCTCTCGATCCCGTTCGAGGGCAGGCCGGTGAAGCCCTAGCCGATTCAGCCGCTCCGCGGATCCTGCGTGAGCGCCGCCAGACGCTCGTACGCGGTTCGATAGCGCTTCCACGGCCCTCGGAGCCCCCCGCTCGGATCGAGCTGTGAGGCTGTCCGCGCCCCGACCCCGAAGCGACCGCCCGCCCGTGGTCTGCCCGGGCGGAAGCCGAGCTCCTCCAGGAGGTCATCGAGCGGACCCGGGGCGGCCAGGAGGGCCACCCAGATCCGGTTGGTGGGGTCGTCCAACGGTCCCAGCGTCGCGGGTCCCGGCCCGCGCCGGTCGACCATGCGGGCGATCCACTCGGGGACCCACGTCGGCCAGCCCTCGCTCTTCACGACGGTGAGCTCCGGCGCCGTGTGCGGGGCGAGCCAGACCTCCGGTGAGCGGAGGCGCTCGAGCACCCGGTCGACGCCGGTCTGGATGGCTCGCTCGACGCGGGTGTGCATGGCCGCCCTGGCCGCCGGATCCATCGCGGTCACGAGGCCGGCCTGATCGATGCAGAGCCGTTCGAACCCGCTCCGAAGGCTCTGGCGCAGGATCGGCGCCAGCTCCTCGGCGAACCGGGCTCCCTGTGCGAGCACCGTGGCACGGGCGTTGTCGAGCGCTGCGAACGTCCCGCCGGACACGGCTGCACAGCCTAATCGGTCGGGGGTCTGCACTCCGCCCCGCTCTCGGGTCTCGGGCGTACACTCATGCGAGCGGGACGCGACGCCCGCACGTGCCTGGGGGTGGATGCCGATGGATCCGCAACTCCGCCGATACCTACGCTGGGTGAAGCGCGCCGCGTGGATCCTCGCGATCTACATGTTCGCGGCGTGGTTGTTCATGGGCCTCTCGCCGTCCCAGTCCCTGTCGGATCCACAGCTGGTCATCACACAGCTCCGTCCGTTCATGTTGCAGGCGATGATCCTGGTCTTCTTCATCCTCCTGCAGTTCGGCGCGATGTTCTGGTTCCTCTCGCGTGGCAACGACTACGTCATCTACCCGAACGAGTACGACACGTCGTTCGACGACGTCCGCGGCCAGCCGGCCGCCGTCGGGTCGACGAAGGAGGTCCTGCGCGTCTTCGAGGGCTTCAAGGACTTCAAGCAGATGGGCGGCTACCCGCCACACGGCATCCTGTTCGAGGGGCCGCCGGGGACCGGGAAGACGCTGATGGCGAAGGCGATCGCCGGAGCCTCCGGCGTGCCGTTCCTGTTCGCGACCGGTTCCGGGTTCGCGAACATGTTCATCGGGATCGGGAACCTGAAGGTCCGCAAGCTGTTCAAGAAGGCGCGCGTGATGTCGGACAAGTACGGCGGCGCGGTGATCTTCATCGACGAGATCGACGCCGTCGGATCCCGAGGCGGCGTGACGACCGACCGGTCCGCCGACCGCGCCACGGACCGGCTGATCATGGGCGCCGGCATGGGCGGTGGCGGGGGGATGGGCGTGATCAACGAGCTGCTCGTCCAGATGGATGGGTTCACCGTCCCGCGGGGGCTGTGGCGGCACGTCCGGCGGATCGCCTTCCGGGCGAAGCCGAGGGTGCCCTTCTTCAACATCCTCGTGATCGGGGCGACGAACCGGGCCGCGACGCTCGACCCGGCGCTCCTGCGTCCGGGCAGGTTCGACCGGAAGATCCACGTCGGACTCCCCGACGGCGAGGGTCGCGAGGACATCCTCCACTACTACCTAGCCAAGGTCCGGCACGAGCCGATCAACTACACGAAGCTCGCGGCCATGACCGTCGGGTACTCGCCCGCCGCCCTGAAGAACATCGTGAACGAAGCGCTGCTCTTCGCGTTGCAGGACGGACGGGACGCGCTGCGCTGGGACGACCTGTGGCAGGCCAAGCTCACCGAGGAGATCGGACTCAAGCAGCCGGTCAAGTACAGCCCGCGGGAGAAAGCCATGGTCGCCGTGCACGAGGGCGCCCACGCGGTCGCTTCGTACGCGCTCGAACGAGAGGAGCTCCAGATCCAGGTCGTCACGATCCAGAAGCGCGAGTCGGCGCTCGGGTTGGTCTCGACGCAGGAGATCGAGGAGATGTTCCTCCGGACGCAGAGACAGCTCCTGGCTCGGATCCAGGTGTCGCTCGCCGGCCTGGTCGCCGAGGAGATCTGGTACGGACAGACGACCTCCGGGCCGTCGTCGGACCTGGTGAACGCAACCCGGAACGCGGCCGCGTACGTCGGTGTCTTCGGGATGGGGAGGAGCCTGATCTCGGCGGCGGCCTCGGTGTGGGGCCCTACGGGGAACCCGGCGATCCGGTCAGCCGGGTCCTGTCCGACCCGGAGCGTCGGAACGAGGTCGACGCGATCTTGAACGACTGCCGGGACCGGGTTCGGAACCTCTTGCTGAAGAAGCGGGCGGTGGTCGAGGGCGTTCGCGATGCGCTGCTCGAGCGTGAGGAGCTCGTGGGCGACGAGATCGAGGTCCTCATGGCGGAGCTCGGCGAGCGTGAGCCGATCGAGGTGCCTGCAGCCAGCGGGAACGGCGGGCGCTCGCCCTTCGTCCCGGGGGGCAACGGTCAGGCCGGCGACGGCAACGGGCAACAGCCGTCTCCGCCGCGACCGGATACCGCGCCCGAGCAGTAGCTCCTCCGGCGAGCGCGAGGCTCGAGGATATGCTTCCTTGACGGTGCGTCTCTTCGACTCGCTCACCCGTCAGCTCCACGAGGTCTCTCCCGTCGATGGGGAGAGCGTGAAGATCTACTCCTGCGGCCCCACGGTCTATCGCTACATCCACATCGGCAACATGCGGTCGTTCATGCTCGGCGACCTGATCCGCCGCGCGCTGCGGTTCGAGGGCCATCGGGTGCGCTGGATCATGAACATCACCGACGTCGGGCACATGACCGACGACGTGTCCGACACCGGTCGCGACAAGATGGAGCTCGCCGAGGCCGACGAGGGGCTCTCCGCCGCCGAGATCGCACAGAAGTACACGGACGCCTTCCTCGAGGACTCCGACCTCGTCGGGATCGAGCGCGCCGATCTGTACCCGCGGGCCACCGACCACATCGCCGAGATGCTCGAGATCATCAAGATCCTGCTCGACAAGGGGCACGCGTACGAGGTCGGCGGCACCGTCTACTACGACGTCACGACGTTCCCGGAGTACGGCAGGCTCTCCGGGAACACCCTGGACCAGCTCCGGGCCGGCCATCGGCAGGAGGTCGCGGTCGACGAGAACAAGCGCCATCCCGAGGACTTCGCTCTGTGGAAGGATGCGGGGCCGAACCGGGCGCTGAAGTGGCCGAGCCCGTGGGGCGAGGGCTATCCGGGCTGGCACATCGAGTGCTCGGCGATGTCGATGAAGCATCTGGGCGAGCGCTTCGACATCCACACGGGCGGCAACGACAACAAGTTCCCGCACCACGAGGACGAGATCGCGCAATCCGAAGGCGCCGTCGGCCACCAGGTGGTCTCGACGTGGGTGCACGGTGGGTTCCTCCGGATGGGCAAGGTGAAGATGGCGAAGTCGGCCGGGAACATCCTCCGTGTCACGGACCTCGCCGAGCAGGGCATCGACCCCTTGGCCTATCGGCTGCTCTGCTTCGGGACGCGGTACCGCAGCGAGATGAACTTCGACTGGAGCGCGCTCGAGGGACAGCATCGGCGCCTGGCCGATCTCCGCCGTCGGATGGCGGCCTGGGCTCCCGCCGCCGACGCGCTGTCGGGATCGGCGGAGTCGTTGGACGCGCGGTTCCGCGAGGCCGTGGCCGAGGATCTCGACATGCCCAGGGCGCTCGTCGTCATGAACGAGGTCGCGGGTTCGGACCTCCCGGACGGCGAACGGTTCGCGCTCCTGGCCTCGTGGGACCGGGTCCTCGGGCTGGATCTCGAACGCGACGCGCGCGAGGGCTGGGAGCCGCCGGAGGAGGCGCTCGCGCTCGTCGCCGAGCGCGACGCGGCCCGCTCGGCGAAGGACTACGCGCGCAGCGACGAGCTCCGCCGGCGGCTCGAGGCGATGGGGCTCGAGGTCATGGACGCCGCCGAAGGCACGACGATCCGCCGGCGCACGTAGCGACTCGGGTGCTGCGCCACGGGCGCCTCAGGCCGGGACGGCCCTCCACATCCCCGGAGCCGACGGCCGGATCCGGTCCCGGCGTGCGAGCGCCTCGCGACCGGCGCGCTCGAAGATGCCGGCTCCCGACAATCCCGGGAGCGCATCCATCGTGCGGTCCATCTCGCGCGCGGCCTCGCGGCCCTCGCGGTCGCCGAACAGGTGCAGGACGACGAAGTCCGTCTCCGACTGCGGCCGCACCCCGCTCCCCACGATCGCCCACAGGTGGTCCATGGACCAGCGGGTGACCCGTCGGGCGGAACGGCTCCCGGCAAGGCGCAGGCGAGCCTGCGATCGGTAGAAGGCGAAGTGCCGGCGTTCGTCCTTGATGATCGCGTTCAGGAGGTTGACGAGCTCGGGGTTCGAGGTCTTCGCGATCAGCCGGTGGTAGGCCGTGAGGGTCGAGAGCTCGTTCGCCGCCCCCCACGTCATGTGGAGCGCAACGAAGTCCTTCACGAGGCTCGAGCCGATGAGCGTGCCGAGGAACGTCGCGTACCCCTGCGAGCCGAGTGCCCGGCGGATCCACCCGTTGCGACCGACGCGGGTGGGGTACGCGTCGTCGGCGCCCACGCGCTCGAGGTCCGGGGCGAGCACCCACCCCGACTCGCCGAGGAACCGGCTGAACGCCTCCCCGTGCCACAGCTCCTCGTAGACCCAACAGGACAGGAACGCGGTGACGTCCGGCTCGGACGCGGCCCGGGTCGCGAGCAGGTCGCGCAGGAAGATCGCCGTGTGCGTCTCGATGTCCATCATGTAGGCGAGGCACCGGGCCTCGGCCTCGGAGACCGGATGGTCGCGGACCCGGGTCCAGTCCACGCCGGACAGGTCGACGCGCTTGGAGGCGCGGAGGTACCGATCGAGGTCGAACTCCTCCATCGTCTCGAGATTCGTAGCCATCCGGCCCAAGGATGACCGAAGCGTCGCGGAACCGGGCAAGGCGAGCCCGCGCTGGATCGGGCGGGTCAGCCGACGATCGTCAGGTCCCGCGAGGCCTCGTTCAGGCGCTCGCCGCCCTCGGTCGTGACGACCACCTGGTCCTCGATCCGGACGCCGAACCGACCCTCGAGGTAGATGCCGGGCTCGTCCGAGAACGTCATCCCGGCCTCGAGCGGCGTGGTGTTTCCCTCGACGATGTACGGATGCTCGTGGAGCTCGAGGCCGATCCCATGACCGGTGCGATGGATGAAGCGGTCCCCGTAGCCGGCCTCCGTGATCACGGACCGGGCCGCGCGGTCCACGTCTTCGGCGGCCACGCCCGGACGGACCGCGTCGAACGCCGCCTGCTGCGCACGCGCGGACCACGTCGTAGACCCGCCGGGTCTCTTCCGCCGGCTCGCCGACGACGACCGTCCGCGTGATGTCCGAGTAGTAGTCGTCCAGCAGGCCGCCGAAATCCATGACGACGACGTCGCCCTGCCCGATCGCTCGGGCGCCGGACAGATGGTGCGGCGAGGCGCTGTTGGGCCCGGACCCGACGATCGTGAACTCGACGCGCTGGTGACCGTGGGTACGCAGGAGGCGCTCGAGGTCCCCGGCGATCTGGAGCTCGGTGCGCTCCGCGAACGGCAGGCCGACCACGCCCGCGAACGCGGCGTCCGCCGCCCGCCCCGCCGCGCGCAGCCGTTCGACCTCGTCCGGGTCCTTGACGGCCCGCAGGAGGGGCAGGGTCGTTCCCGCGGCGACGAACAGGCAGTCGGCGGTGGCCAGGTCGAGCGCGAGCAGGTGCGAGGCCCACGTCTGGTCGGTCACGGCGTACCGGCCGGAGGGAAGGACCCTCGCGACCAGCCGGTAGGGGTCGTCCGTGTCGCGCCAGTCGAGGATCTCGAGTCCGGCCGACCCCGGCGCGTCCTCGGCAGCGGGCCGCTCGAGCGCGGGGACCACCAGGATCGGATCCTTCCCCACCGGCAGGATCAGCAGGGTCAGCCGCTCGAGCGGTGGCGGCGTGTGCCCGGACAGGTACGCGAGGTCCGGACCCGGCGACACGAGGACCCCGTTCAGGCCCGCGGCCTCGGCGGCCTCCGTCGCCCGTCGGCGCCGCTCGGCGAAGCGCTCGGCGTTCACAGCTTCATCTGGATCGGTTGGGCGAGGACCTCGAACGTGGCCGGCGTGGTCCCGAGCACCTCGCCGTCGGATTCGATCGGCAGCGCCCGGTCGGCCTCGACCACCATCTCCGACCGGACGCGGAACTCCTCGACGTGATCGTGCGGAAGGTGTTCGCCCCGGTAGATCTTCGGAAGCATCGTGAACGCGTCGGACTTCGGACCCTTGAAGACCAGGACGTCGAGCACGCCGTCGCCGGGATACGACCGCGGCGAGATCTTCATCCCGCCCCCGTAGTACTGGGCGTTCCCCACGACGACGAGGTACGCGGGGCCCTCGTACGTCTTGCGACCCGCGACGACCTTGACCCCGGCGAGCTTGAACCGTGGCAACGTGAGCCAGAAGCCGAGGAAGTACTTGGACCGGCCGAGGCTCGGCGACATGCGTTCGGCTCGGGCGGCGACCGCGGCCCCCAAGCCGACCTCGGCCACGTTGACGAAGTACCGGACGGCGGGCTCGCCGTCCGGGGTCGTGTACGTGATCTTGCCGATGTCGAGCGGGTACGTGTTGTCGCCGGTCAGGTGATGACAGGCGCGGGTGGCGTCCCCGGGGAGCCCGAAGGTTCGGATCAGATCGCACCCGCTCCCCGCAGCGACGACCCCGAGCACCGCGTCCGGGATGATCGGCTTCCCCTCGTCGTCGAACATCCCGTTCACGACCTCGTGCACCGTTCCGTCGCCGCCCACGGCCACCAGGAACCGGCCACCCGACCCGAGCGCCTCTCGAGCGAAACGCGTCGCGTCGCCCGGCCCCTGCGTTCGGAGCAGCCGGTACGGGAGGTTGCGCGAGCGCAGCGTGCGCTCGAGCTCGGGGATCTCCTCCCCCACGTGGCGTTTGCCCGCGTGCGGGTTCACGATGACGGTGAGCTCGCCGAAGGGCGTCGTCATGGCGCGCATCCTACCGGCGCGACCGGCGGCGAGCCGGAGCTCGGCCGCCCGCCGAGCCGCGTGTGGCGTGCGTCAGACGCCGGTGTAGGCGACGACCCCGCGGTTCACGGCGTCGCGCGCACGCCGGACGACACGGGCCGTCGCCTCCGGTGCCGCGTCCTCGATCTGCCGAAGGAGGTCCAGGAGCTGCTTGCAGGTGCGGACGAAGTCGCCGGGTGACATCCCCGTCTCGCTGAGCACGTCTTCCAGGGGTTCGCCCTCGGCCCATCGGAACGCGGGCGCGGCGAACCCGGCGTCGAGCTCCCGGCAGAGCTCCACCTGGTGGCGGTCCTCGGCGTTCCGGACGCGGCGCCAGACGCCGTTCGACCGCTCGGAAGCGCTCGGCGGTCCGCTCGTTCGGCATCTCGGCCGCCGGAGGCACCCGCTCTCGGGACTCGAACACGATCGTCGACACCAGCGCCGCCACCTCCGCGGGCTCGAGACCGTCGAGCAGGCCGTCGGCCAGGGCCTCGGTGACGAGGACGTCGCCCTCGCCGTAGATCCGGGCGAGCATCCTGCCCTTCGGGAGGATGGCGAAGCCGTCGACGTACCCGAGCTCGCCCAGGACCTCGAGGACGCGCTCGAACTGGCGGGCGAGCGTCTCCGTGCGCGCGCGGATCCGTCGCTCGACGCCGTCGCTCTGCTGTTCCAGCTGTGCGAACCGGACGCCCCAGCGCTCGTGGTCCGGACGTTCCGGGCATCCGTGACAGGGGTGCGCCTCGGCACGGCGCTCGAGCCGCCGGGCCTCCTCCTGGGCCTTCGCGTCCACGGCACGGCGTGACGTGCGCGGGGGACGGACGTCGAGCGCCACCAACCTTGCCGCCAGGTCACGACGGTACCGGGCGCTGCGGACGCTCCCCGAGCGCGGCATCGGGACCTTGGTCAGGACGACGGGAGGTTCCACGAAGTCCCGCGCGGCGAGGCGGAAGAACTTCCGATCCTGCGCCAGGACGGTCGGCCGGCCCTCCCGGCTCGAAAGCACCACGGCAAGGCCGCGGCGCTTGGCACGCGGCACGAAGATCACGTCTCCCGGCCGCAGCGACGCGAGCGCTCGCCGGACGCCGTCGCCTCGCTCGCGTTCGCGCCCGACGCGAGCCTGGTCGCGGATCCGCTCGGCGCGCTGGCGGAGCGCCCAATACTCGGTGAAGTCGCCGAGGTGACAGCGCATCTGCTCGCGGTAGCCGGCGATGGCCGCCTTGTCCCGCTCGCAGCTGACGTTCGAGCGCGACCACCCCGCGGTCGGCAAGGAACTGCGCGAACGACGAGTTCAGCAGGTGGTGGGCCTCCTCGCGGGAGTAGTTCCGCACGAGGTTCACGGCCATGTTGTAGGAGGGTCGGAACGACGAGGTGAGCTCGTACGTGCGCGTCGAGGCGAGCGAGGCCACACGCTCGAACGGGACCTGGCGCTGGAACACGACGACCGCGTGGCCGAGCTCGTCGATCCCCCTCCGGCCGGCGCGCCCGGTGAGCTGCGTGTACTCGCCCGGGGTGAGCAGCTCGTGCCGTTCGCCCTGGAACTTCCACAGGTCCTCGATCACGACCGACCGGGCCGGCATGTTGATCCCGAGCGACAGCGTCTCGGTCGCGAACACCACCCGGACGAGTCCGGCCTCGAACAGCTCCTCGACCGCTTCCTTGAACACGGGCAGCATGCCGGCGTGATGCGAGGCGATCCCCGCGGCGAGGGCGTCCTGGAACGCCGGGTAGCCGAGCGTCTTCAGGTCGACGTCGTCCATCCACGCGACGCGCATGTCGGCGAAGCCTCGGATCTGGGAGGCCTCCTCGCTCGTGGTCAGCCGGATCCCGGAGTCCATCAGCCATCCGACGCTCCGCTCGCACCCCGCGCGGCTGAACACGAAGTAGATCGCGGGAAGCAGCCCCTGGTCGTGCAGGATCTCGACGACCTCTTCGCGACGCGGCACGTAGACGCGGCGATGACCCTCGCGGGGGCGCGGGATGCGATGGTGCTGCGGGGTGCCGCGAACCCCGTCGGTAGTACGTCTTGTAGCGGACCTCCTCGCGGTCGAGGGAGACGATGTAGGGGTTCGGCGAGAGGGATCCGTCCTGGTCGACGTGCATCGGATGGAGGTCACGGCCGACGAGGTAGTGGTGCTCGAGCGGGATCGGACGCTGCTCCTCGATCACGACGCGGGTCGGCCCGCGGAGCGTCCCGATCCACTCGCCGAACTCCTCCGCGTTCGAGATCGTGGCCGACAGGCACACGACCGAGACCGACAGGGGCAGGTGGATCAGGACCTCCTCCCAGACGGCCCCGCGGTACGGGTCCTGGAGGTAGTGGACCTCGTCCATGACCACCGTGACGAGTCCGTCGAGCGTGTCGCTCCGCTCGTACAGCATGTTGCGCAGGACCTCCGTGGTCATGACCACGACCGGCGCCTCGCCGTTGATCGTGTTGTCGCCCGTGAGCAGGCCGACCTTCGCGGCGCCGAGGCGAGCGACGAAGTCGCCGAACTTCTGGTTCGAGAGCGCCTTCAGCGGCGTCGTGTAGAAGCACTTGCCGCCCAGGTCGAGCGCCCGGTCGACCGCGAACTCGGCCACGACGGTCTTGCCCGGCGCCGGTCGGGGCCGCGACCAGGACGGACTCCCCGGCCGCCAGCGCGTCGATGGCACGGACCTGGAAACCGTCGAGCGCGAACGGATATCGCGCGGCGAAGCGCGCGGAGTCGATCATGCCGTCGAGTCTACGGGTGGACGCCGCACGGACCGCTCGGTACGGTCGTTGCGGTCGCGCGATCAGCGGATGCCGCAAGCCGAGACGTGCGCGACGAGCAGCTCGGTGAACCGGTCCGGGGCCTCGAGGTTGCTCAGGTGGCCCACGCCGTCGAGGGTCTCGAGCCGTGCGCCGGGGATCTCTGCCGCCATCGCGGCGGAGATCTCGGGCGCGATGACCCGGTCACGCGACGAGGTGATCACGAGCGTCGGGACGTCGATCGTCCGAAGGTCGGGCGTCGAGTCCGGCCGCTCCGCCATCCCGAGCAGGGCCGCGGCGATCGCCTTCGGGCTCTGATCGGCGATCCAGGACCGAACCAGATCCTGCAGGTCCGCGGGTGCGTCCTCGGCCAGCAGCGGCGGCGGCTCCGCCGCGAGCACGTTGCCTTCCTCGAGCAGGCGAGCGGCGAGCGCGTGCCGAGCGGCCGCGGCCTCCTCGGAGTCGGCGACCGCCCTCGTGTTGGCCAGGACCAGCCCCGCCACCCGCTCGCGAGCCCGGCGCCAGATCTCGAACGCGACGTACCCGCCGAACGAGAGGCCGCAGACGACGACGCGTTCGACGCCGGCCGCGTCGACGGCGGAGAGCGCCGCGTCCGCGGCGGCGGCCATCGTCGTGACGTCGCCGGCGAGCTCGGACCGACCGGATCCGGGCAGGTCGGGAGCGACGACCGCGAGGTCCGGTGGGAGCGATCCGCGTTGCGGTTCCCACATGCGGGCGTCGACCGGCCAGGCGTGCAGGAGCAGCAGGCCGTCGCTCATCAGGATCCGGTCGGGATCGGCAGGGCGCCGGTCACCGGCGGCTGGAACGTCCCCGCCTTCACCTGTGCATCGACGTAGTCCGAGTAGCGCGCCCTCGAAGGTCTGTGACGCGACGTCGAGCAGCGCCCGCGTGCGGAGCACGAGGGCATCTCGATCGTCTTCTTCGGCGTCGGCCGCGAGCTTCACGAGCTCCGCCGTCTCGCGGTACAGGACCATCGCGCGAACCAGGTCGGCCTTCGAGTCGATCACGTACAGCACGAACTCCTCCGAGAATCCCCGCCCCTGCAGGAGCGAGGACTCGTCCACCTCACGGAGCGCGTCGAGCGCCGCGTCGGCCGAGTCGATGACATCGTCGGCGCCGGCCAGCATCGCGCGGCGGCCGGCGGCGTCCTCGGGGGCGCCGCCCTCGAGGTCGGCCACGACCTGGTCGAGGGCCGCGAACGCACGGAACCCTGCCTGGGCGGGCTCTCCCACCGCGGCGAGGATCGGATCGATCTCGCCCTGGTAGCGAGCGATCGTGTCGCGCATCCGCTCCTCGAGGTCGTCTTGCTCGCTCGCGTTGCGCTGCGCGATGAACCCCGCGATCAGGCCGACCACCACCATCGTGCCGAAGATGCCCGCGAGGACCAGCCACAGCCCGCGCCTGGCGAGCAGCGGCTTCTTGACCGGCTGATAGACCGGCTTCGGGCCGCGCGTGACGGCTTTGGGGGTCCGGCTCTTGCTCTTGCCCTTGATGGCCATGCGGAACGCACCTATCGCTTCATGAGACGGCCAATGATGATAGCGGCTTCGTAGAACAGCACCATCGGGATCGTCATCGCGAGCATCGTGACCGGGTCGGAGCTCGGGGTGATCACGGCCGCGAAGATGGCGATGCCGAGGATCGCTCCGCGGCGCCAGCGCCGGAGTTGCGCCGTCGTCAACACCCCCGCCGCCACGAGGAACACGAGCGCGACCGGCAGCTCGAACGCCAGGCCGAACGAGAGCGCGACCACCATGACGAAGGACAGGAACTTGTCGCCCGCGAGCAGCGGCGCGAACTGCTCGCCCGCGAACCCGAGGAGGAAGCTGAGGGCCTTCGGCAGGGTCCAGTAGGCGAAGGCGGCCCCCAGCGCGAACAGGAACACGGAGGAGAGCACGAAGGGGATCGCCATCCGACGTTCCCGCCGCGTGAGTCCGGGGACGACGAACGCCCAGAGTTGATAGAGCACCACCGGGAGCGCGACGAACAGCCCGAGGAAGAAGACGAGCTTGAGCTTGATGAGCGCGGGCTCGAGCGCCCCGAAGAACGACAACGCACATTCCCGCGTCGCGCGAAGCCTGGGTGGGACGCTCCGCAGGTAGTCGCAGTACGGCTCGGTGAGCAGATCGATCACCGGGTCGTAGAGGAACCAGCCGATCACGGCACCCACGGCGATGGCCACCAGCGACGACGACGAGCCGGCGTCGAAGCTCGGTCAGGTGCTCGACGAGGGACATGGAACCCTCGTCCTCGGCGGGCACCGGGTGCCGACGCAGACGCTCCGGGATGAGCTTCATCGCCCTGCGTCGGCCCTCAGCCGGCCGCCGGGTCTTCCGCCGACGGGAGTGGGTCGCCGCGCTCGCCGTCCGTGGAAGCCTGCGTGGCGGGAGCCGTTGTGGTGCGGGCGGGCTCGTTCAGGTCGACGCGGAAGGAGCGCTGCACTTCCTCTCGCGCGCGCCGGAGTTCCGCGAGGCCGCGCCCGAGCGAGCGCGAGATCTCTCGGACCTCGTTGGCCGGAAGCGGCTCCGAGGCGCTGGGGACCGGATCGGAAGACGTCGTCGCGACATCCGCGGTCGATGTCGTCCGGCCGTTCGTATCGGGCCCGTCCGAGGGGGTCGTTGGGCCCCGACCGGTGCTCAGGTTGTCATCGTCCAGGTTCACCCGGATCGTCCGCTTCACGTCGTCCTGGGCCCGGCGGAGCTCGCGGAGGCCTCGTCCGATCGAGCGGCCGAGCTCGGGCAGGCGCTGGGGTCCCACCACCACGAGGGCGATGACCAGGATCATCAGGAGCTCTTGGGGACCGATGTTGAGCATCTCGTCCTACGGCCTCGACCTCGGCGTTCGCGCTGGGTCCGGATCGCCCAATCCTACCGCCGGGTTCCGCGCGTCTAGCGTCGGCCCGCCCGGTTGCGGCCGGGTGCGTTCCGCGGCCCGAGCGGCTCCGTCGGACACGTCCTGGACGAGCGGGGCCACCTCGCGCCCGAACCGGCCGATCGAGCGGTACAGGACGATGAGATGACGGATCAGGCCGACGACCATCGCGACGACGACCGTCGTCGTCAGGAGGGCCACGACGAGCCAGACGACGGCCGGGGTGCTCACCCGTCGATGCTAGCGGACCGTCCTGGGAGCGCAGAGGCCGACGGCCGCCTCGGCCGCTAAGGCGCGGCCAGGAACTCTCGGATGTATCGATCGTCGAGGAGCTTGAAATGGAAGTCGATGACGTCGTCGACCGTGAACGAGGGGCCGGGCGGCAGCGGGCCCCTCGGGTCTTCGACCTCGGGTTCCGTCTCCGCGTCGAACAGGTCCGCCGTGCCGGAGGCGCCGCGGCCCGCGACGTCCACGCCGGCCGAGACCAGCAGGGCCACGATCTTACGGTCCGCCCGCTTCTCGACCGACTCCATGCAGGTCGGACACTCGAAGCGGTAGGTGCCTTCGCGTCCTCCCCGCAGGACCTGGAGGAGGATCGACTCGGGTCCCATGTCGACCTCGCCGCATCGGGGGCAGGTGGTCCGGATCGTGGTCATGACACCGGAGATATCGGACCTCAGCCTGAGACGCTTGAGTCCCTCATTGCACGTAGGGACTACCCGAGCCGTACCGTTTCCGGGTCCGGAGCGCGAGTTCGCGGACCCGGTTCCGCAGCTCGGGCGGGCCGACGATCTCGGCGTCCGACCCGAGCCGCAGGAGGAGCCGTTCCAGCCACTCGAGCCGCCCAGCCGGGAGCTCGACCTCGAGCCGCCCATCTGCGAGCTCGGACTGCCCGGTCGTCGCGTAGTACTCGGCCACCCACCGCGCTTCCGGACCCAGTCGTAGCGTCACCGTGACGTCGTCCTCACCCGGCGTGTACAAGGGCCGGCCGGACCCCTGCAGCCCGCGAGACTCGAACCGCTCGCCCGTCGGGACGGCCGATCGGACCCGATCGGCGCGGAACAGGCGCTCGTGGGACGAACGATGGTCCCATGCCGCCACGTACCAGTTGCCGATCGCGAAGAACACCTCCTCGGGGTCGATCTCGCGCTCGGTCGTCTCCGCCCCCGACGCCGCGTAGTACTCGATCCGAAGGATCTCGCCGTCGGCGGCGGCCGCCCGAAGGACGCCCAGGGTGTCCACCTCGCGCCCTCCCATCGCACCCACGCGGCCCGGGAGCTCGCCGAGCGTGTCGGGCCCGAGACCCTCCGCGAGCTTCGCGAGCGCGGACGAGAGGGCCGGCGCCTCCTCCAGACCCGGCACCCCCGCGAGCGCGGTGGCGCGCAGGTAGATCGCGAGGGCCTCGCTCCGGGTCAGGCGGAGCGGGCGGGCGAAGTAGTCGGCCATCCCGATCCAGATCCGGCCGTCCTGGACCTCGACGTCGATCAGATCCCCGGGGCCGTAGGGAGGCAGGCCCGACACGAACAACAGGTCGAGGTCGGCCAGCAGGTCCACCTCCGTCATCCCGAAGAGCTCGGCCGTGTCGCGGACCGTCGCCCCCGGGTGCTGGACGAGGTACGGGACGACCACCAGGAGCCTCCGCAGCCGCTCCGAGGCCTTCGCGGGTGCGCGACGAGCCGACGTGGGGGCCGGTGGCTCAGACACCGACGATCGCCTCGAGTCGCGCGGCGACCTCCTCGCGGAGCTCGGGAGGCTCGAGCGCCTCCGCGTCCGGTCCGAACGACAGGACCCACGGCGCGAGGCTCTCGTCCGGCTGCGTCGGCACGTTGACGACGATCCAGCCGTCCGAGCGCGTCCCCGCCTCCTCGACCCCGGGGATGCCCCCCGTCGCCCACCAGGCGACCTCTGGGGCGAAGGCGACGGTCGCCACGCTCCGAGGTTCCCCCGGGCCCCAGGGGCCGGCCTGCACGTGGTCGGCCGCGCGGAAGCCGGCGGGAGGCGCGCTGCCCGCACCCTGGATCCGGATCCCGCCCGAGATCCGGGACAGGCGGAACGACCGGATCTCGCCGCGGGCATGGTCGAGGCCGACCAGGTACCAGTGCCCGGCACGAACGGCGAGCCCGAACGCGTCCACGATGCGGTCTGACCGCTCGCCCCGGGAGGTGCGGTACGAGAACGCCGCCCGGTGTTGACCGGCGACGGCTTCGGCGGCGTGCCGCAGGTTCGGCTCCGGCGCGCCGGCGAGGCCGGAGCCGCCGAGGCCCGCGAGGATCCCGTCCTGCGCCCCCGACAGCAGCTTGCGGAGCGCGTCCTCGGCCGACACGTCGCCGGCGGAGCGCACGGCGACGAACAGCGCCGAGATCTCCTCGGGCGTGAACGCGACGTCCGGCAGGTAGTAGCGAGACTTGTCGATCGCGTAGCCGTGCTCGACGTCCCACGCGTCGGTGGCGACGACCTCGATCGGAACGCCGATGTCTCGCAGGACGTCCTTGTCGCGCTCGAACATCCGCTTCGCGGACGCCAGGTCCCCATGCCCGTATCCCTCGGCGAGCCGCGCCCGGATCTGCTCGAACGTCAGGGGCAACCGCGACTCGAGCAGCAGCGCGACCAGGTTCACCAGGCGCTCGAGCGGGTGCATGCGCGCGGCATCATACTTCCGGCGTGTCGGCAGACCGGGTGGGCGTTCGGCTACGCCGAGCGAGGGTGGCCGCGGTGCGCTCGACGCGCCGGGGCGTGCAGGAGCTCGAGGTCGAGGTCGAGGACGGACGAGCCCTCGCGCTGGCGTTCCCCGAGCTCGTCGGCCCGGTGCGCCAGGGCGACCTCGTCGTCCTGAACACGAGTGCGGTCGCGCTCGGTCTGGGAACCGGAGGGTTCCATCTCGTGGTGTCGGTGGCGGACGCGCAGACCGAGCTCGAGGCCGGAGGTCGCGTGATGAAGGCGAGGTACACGCCGCTCCAACCCGCCGTGCGGAGCGTCGAGGAGACGCATCGCGAGCAGATCGAGGGGTCCGCCGGCCTGGCGGGGACCCCGGTCGTGTGCGCGCCGCTGCACTCGATGATCGCCCCGATCGTCGCCGGCGCCCGAGCAGCCGGGGCGAAGCGGATCGTCTACGTCATGACGGACGGGGCAGCGCTGCCGGGGGTGTTCTCCCGTCTCGTTCCGCGGCTCGAAGGTGCGGGCCTGCTCGACGGGTTCGTCACGACCGGGCAGGCCTTCGGCGGTGAGCTCGAGGCTGTGACGCTCTGGACGGGCCTGCTCGCGGCGGTCGAGCTGCGCGAGGCCGACGTCGTCGTGGTCGCGGACGGTCCGGGCAACCTCGGCACCGGCACCACGTGGGGCGTCAGCGCCCTGCGGAGCGGGGAGGCCCTCAATGCGGTCGAGGCGCTCGGCGGGCGTCCCGTCGCGGCCCTCCGGATCTCGTTCGCGGATCGACGCGAGCGCCACCGCGGCGTGTCACACCACTCCCTGACGATCCTCGAGCGCGTCTGCATGGTGCGGGCCAACGTGGTGGTGCCGGCGCTCGACGGTGCCCAGCGGGATCTCGTCTGGGATGCCCTCCGCGGACGCAGGCTCGAGGAGCGCCACCAGGTCGTCGAGGCGGACGGCGAGGCGGCGCTGCGCGAGCTGGCACGCGCAGGGATCCAGGTGGACTCCATGGGGCGCACCCCGGCCGACGACCCCGTCTTCTTCCGTGCGGCGGGCGCCGCGGGGGTGGTCGCGGGCCGCCTCGCCGTGGGAGCGCGTCGCTATCGTTCGCCCGAACGGTGACCCCCAGGCTCAGCGACCGTGGCTCAGCGACGAGGAGCTTCGACGTAGGCGACGAGGGAGACCACCTCGGCGCGCTGCCGCTCACTGGCTTCGGTCTTCCCCTCGCATGCGTCGGTGCACAACATCACGCCGTTCCCGAGGATCGCGACGTGGAGGTCCTCGCCGACGCGATAGGACAGGGCGAACGCCGGGACCGTCCCCGCACCGCTGAGCTCGACCGCGAGTTGTAGCCCGTCGAGGACGTCCTGGCCCGGCGGGACCGGGAACCCGTCGATCGGTTCCAGGACGGCGTTCTCCGGAGGGAATCCCCTCCCCGTCTCGACGGGCGGACCGCCCGACGTCACGACGGCGGCGCTCAGCACCGAGACGCCGTCCGCGTCGATCGGCGTCAGACGCTCGAGGACGGCGGTCTCGCTTCCCGCGTTCCACGGCACGAACAGGCTGAAGGTCACGTCGTCGCCCTTCGTCTTGCGCACGCTCGTCATCGACGCGGTCCCCTCCAGCCGGTCCGACTGCAACGGACCGCCGAACGCATGACCGTCGGGCGTGAGGAGGCCGACGATCAGGACGAAGACGAGTACCACGAACACGACCAGGGCTCCCAAGCCGACCGGGCGGAGGTCGACGGAAGCCATCGATGCGCTCGCCGCCTCCCTCGCGGCCTCGCGATCGAGACGGGTCACGCGCTTCGTGGTCGTGGCGGGCATCGTGCCCACCATGGTCGCGAACGCCGGCGTCTCGCACAACGGGCGCAGGACGTAGCCCGGCGACGGGACACGGTGTCGGCCGTCCCTCGTTCGCCCGTTCGAAGGACGCACGTGTGGTCTCGGGTCGCGGCGTTCGCCGGGTCGGCCGCCGGACGCGGGAAGGGACCTACATGTGTGCGATCAGCTGCTCCACACGGTCGTCGACGCTGCGGAACGGATCCTTGCACAGGACCGTCCGCTGCGCCTGATCGTTCAGCTTGAGGTGGACCCAGTCGACCGTGTAGTCGCGGCGTTTCTGCTTCGCCTGGCGGATGAAGTCCCCGCGGAGCTTCGCCCGAGTCGTCTGGGGCGGCTCACGCATCGCCCGCTGGATGTCCTTCTCGGTCACCGCTCGCTCCATCCGCCCGGCGCGCTCAAGCAGGTAGTAGAGGCCGCGGGTCCGGTTCACGTCGTGGTAGGCCAGATCCAGCAGCGCCACACGTGGGTGCGACAGGGGAAGTGCGTGTTTCTCGCGGTAGCGCTCGAGCAGCTGCTGCTTGGCGACCCAGTCGACCTTGCGGACGAGGCGCTCCGGCTCCTGCAGGATCAACGCATCGAGCGCGTCACGCCACTCGCGCAGGAGCTGCTTCGAGCGAGGGTCGACCCCACGGCGCTCGAGGAACCGCTCGGTGCGCTCGTAGTACTCCTCCTGGACCTCGATCGCCGAGAGCTCCCGCCCATTGGCCAGCCGGACCTTCTTCCGGCAGGTGACGTCATGGCTGATCTCGCGGATCGCTCGGATCGGGTTCTCGAGCGACAGGTCGCGCATCACGGTGTTGGCCTCCACCATGCGGATCACCAGGTCGGTCACGCCGACCTTCATCCACGTCGTGAACTCGGACATGTTCGAGTCGCCGACGATCACGTGGAGCCTGCGGAAGCGCTCGGCGTCCGCGTGCGGCTCGTCACGGGTGTTGATGATGGGCCGAGACCGCGTCGTGGCCGAGGAGACGCCCTCCCAGATGTGCTCGGCGCGCTGGGCGATGCAGTAGACGGCCCCCCGCGGACCGTGGAGCACCTTCCCGGCCCCGCACCAGACCTGGCGCGTGACGAAGAACGGGATCAGCAGATCGGCCATCCGGGCGAACTCGCCCTGACGAGCGACGAGGTAGTTCTCGTGGCAGCCGTACGAGTTGCCGGCGGAGTCCGTGTTGTTCTTGAACAGGTAGACCTGCCCGCTGATGCCTTCCTCGTGCAGACGGACCTCGGCGGCGCCGAGCAGGGCCTCGAGGATCCGCTCCCCTGCCTTGTCGTGCGAGACGAGGTCGTCGATGAGATCGCATTCGGGCGTGGCGTACTCGGGATGGGAGCCGACGTCGAGGTACAGCCGAGCGCCGTTCTCGAGGAACACGTTCGACGACCGGCCCCAGTGGACCACCCGGCGGAACAGGTAGCGCGCGACCTCGTCGGGTGACAGCCTGCGCTGTCCGCGGAACGTGCAGGTGACGCCGTACTCGTTCTCGATCCCGAAGATGCGCCGGTCCACACGTCGAGTGTAGGCCCTGGCCTGCGGAGCGCCCGGAACTCGCGCGGGCCGAGGGGAGCTGAGCCCGATACGCCTGCTCAGCCCGTGAGGATCTGCGCGATCTCCTCCTCGGGGAGGCGTCGGAACCTCCGGCGGTCCTCGATCGTGCGGTCCAGCACACCGCCCTCGAGCTGCGTCGCGACGATCTCTCTTCCCTCGGCTGAGGACAACGCCTGCACGGCCTCCCGGACCGCGGCCGGCAGGTCCCACCGAGCCTGATACGCGTTCCTGATCGCGGTGGCGACCTCCTCCGCGTGCCCGCCGATCGCGACGAACTCGTGCTCGTCCGTCACGGTTCCGTCGAACAGGACGTGGTAGATCTCGGCGTGACCGTCGGGCTCCGTGATCTCGCCGACGAGGATCTCGACCTCGTACGGCTTCATCTGCTGGGTGAAGATCGTGGAGAGCGCCTGCGAGTACGCGTTCGCGAGGTCCCTGGCGCGCACGTCCTCGCGCCCGTACGAGTACCCGCGCATGTCGGCGAGCCGGACCCCGCTGATCCTGAGGTCCTCGAACTCGCTGTACTTGCCGACGCCGGCGAACGCGATCCGGTCGTAGATCTCGCTGATCTTGTGCAGCGTCGCGCTCGGGTTCTCCGCGATGAACAGGATCCCGTCGGCGTACTCGAGCCCCACGACCGACTTGCCGCGGGCGATCCCCTTGTGCGCGAACTCGGAGCGGTCCTTCATGAGTTGCTCGGGCGGTACGTACGGCATGAAGCTCACGTCGTTCCGCCTCCGACCACCCGCTCGTATGCCGCGCGGATCTCGTCCTGCCCCGCGGGGTCCGCTCCGTCCGAGGTGACGACGACCACCGTCGGGAAGATCCCCCGGGTGGCGTCGATCCCGCCGGTGGCGGCGTCCTCCTGCGAGGCATCCACGAGCGCCTCGATCGCGACGGCGAGCGCGTCGGCTCGCTCGAGCCCCGGCCGCCAGCGCTTCTTCAGCGACGTCTTGGCCGCTCGCCCGCCAGAACCCGTCGTATGGAAGTCGTCCTCCTCCCACCGCCCACCGGTCGCGTCGTAGTAGAAGATGCGCCCCTCCGAGCGCCGTTCGTCGTAGCCTCCGAACAGCGGCACCACGACGAGACCCTGGATCGCCATCGGGAAGTTCGAGCGGATCATCTGCGCGAGCCGGTTCGCCTTGCCCTCGAGCGAGAGCCGGTCGCCCGTGATCTTCTCGTAGTGCTCGAGCTCGAGCTGGAACAGCTTCACGATCTCGATCGCCTGTCCGGCCGCGCCGGCGATCGCGATCGCGGAGAAGCGGTCGGCGGCGAAGACCTTGTCCATCTTGTCGTCCGCGATCGCGTACCCCTCGGTGGCCCGGCGATCGCCCGCGAAGACCACACCACCGGCGAACTTCAGGCCGACGACGGTCGTCCCGTGTGGCAGGCTCAGCTCGCCGGAACCCCAGGCGGTCGGAAGCGCTTCGGGACGCGTCCGACGGATCAGATCGAAGAAACTCGGGTTGGCGCCGATCGGACCGCCCGAGGAAGCGGGCGGCTGAACGGGACCGTCGATCATTCCCCGCCCTTCTGGACGTACGACTTCACGAACTCCTCGGCGTTCTCCTCCAGGACGGAGTCGATCTCGTCGAGGATGTCGTCCATCTCCTCCTTGAGCTTCTCGCCTTTCGTTGCCGACGAGACCTGGCCGGCGTCCTCGTCTCCCCCACCGCCCGACCGCTTCTGGGTCTTCTTCTGCTCCTTCTCCTGCGGCACGCTCGATCCCCTATCGCTCCGGTGAGCACGCCATCCTACCCGCGGTCGCGACGCGCGCTAGGAGCGCAGGAGGTCGACGAGGTCGGCCGCGTCCAGCGCGCGCTCCAGCAGGTCGTTCACGTGCTCCTTCGTGCCTCGCAGGGGCTCGCGCATCGGAACACGTTGCAGGGCATCGGCACCGACGTCGAAGATCATCGAGTCCCACGAGGCCGCCGTGATCGCGTCCGGGAAGCGCGCGATGCACCTCCCGCGGAAGTACGCGCGCGTGTCCTCGGGCGGCTCCATGACGGCGCGTTGGATCTCGTCCTCGGACACGAGGCGCTCCACCTGGCCCGATGCCACCAGGCGGTGGTACAGGCCCCGGTCGCGGACGACGTCGTGGTACTGCAGGTCGATCAGGCGAAGCTTCGGGTCCGAAGGATCGAGCCGATGGCGCTCGCGGTACCCCTCGAGGAGTCGATGTTTCGCGACCCAGTCGAGTTCGCGCGACAGCTGCATCGGGTCGTCCTCCAACCCGATCAGCACCTCCTCCCATCGCTCGAGCACCTCGAGGTTGACCGCGCTCGTGTCCTGTTGCTCGACGTACTTCTTCGCCCGTTCGAGGTACTCCCATTGGATCTGGATCGCGGACAGCCTGCGGCCGTCGGCCAAGCGCAGGAGCATCGAGCACGAGAGATCACGCGAGACCTCGTGCAGCGACGGCACGGGCGAGGCGAGCGCCAGGTCCGGGACGTCGTCGTCCTCGATCATCTTCAACACGATCGCGGTCGTGCCCACCTTGAGGTACGTCGCCACCTCGCACATGTTCGCGTCGCCGATGATCACGTGGAGGCGCCGATACTTCTCCGGGTCGGCGTGCGGCTCGTCGCGGGTGTTGATGATCGGCCGCTTCAACGTGGTCTCGAGGCCGACCTCGGCCTCGAAGAAGTCCGCGCGCTGGGTCAACTGGTACCGGAGCCCCCCGTGTTCGTCCCAGGACGCCTCTCCGCCCAGCTTGCCGGCGCCGCAGAAGATCTGACGGGTGACGAAGAAGGGCGTCAGGCCCGCGACGATGTCGGCGAACGGGACGGTGCGGTCGACGAGGTAGTTCTCGTGCGTCCCGTAGGAGTTGCCCTTCCCGTCGCTGTTGTTCTTGTACACCGCGAGGCGATGCCCATCCGGCAGGGCGCGCCGGACCTCCTCGAGCGAACGCTCGAGCACCCGCTCCCCCGCCTTGTCGTGCACGACGAGCTCGCGCGGCGATGCGCACTCGGGCGTCGAATACTCGGGGTGCGCGTGATCGACGTAGTACCGCGCGCCGTTGGGCAGGATCACGTTCGCGAGGCCGAGGTCCTCCTCGGACGGCTCGCGGAGCTGCACGGGTTCGAACCCGCGCGCGTCTCGCAGTGGCGACTCCTGCTCGTAGTCCCAGCGGATCCGGCGCAGCGCGCCGGCGTAGGTGCTGATCAGCAGTGAGGAGGAGATGACCGGGTTGAACTCCGGGGCACCGACCGCTGCGATCCCGTACTCGGTCTCGGTGCCGATGACCTTGGGGATGGCCATCCAGGGACCTTACAGGTACTGGCCTGCGCTGACCCGCTCGACCTGCCGCCCCTCGCCCTCTCCGTCGCCGAGCAGCGTGCGAACGTACACGATCCGCTCGCCCTTCTTGCCCGAGATCCTGGCCCAGTCGTCGGGGTTCGTCGTGTTCGGCAGGTCCTCGTTCTCCTTGAACTCGTCGCGGATCGCGTGCTGGAGGTCCTCGGACTTGATGCCCTTCTCCCCGACCAACAGGAAGCGCTTGATCGCCTCCTTCTTCGCCCGCCGGACGATGTTCTCGATCATCGCGCCCGAGTTGAAGTCCTTGAAGTACAGGGTCTCCTTGTCGCCGCTCGCGTAGGTGACCTCGAGGAACCGGTTCTCGTCCGCCTCCGCGTACATCCGATCCACCGTCTGCTGGACCATCCGGCCGATCGTGGTCTTCACGTTCCCGCTCGAGCGGCCGAGGTCCTCGGGATGGATCGGGACCTTCGCGTTCAGATACTTGGTCATGATGTCGGCGGCCTGCGCGGCGTCGGGACGCTCGATCTTGATCTTCACGTCGAGCCGCCCGGGCCGAAGGATGGCCGGGTCGATCAGGTCCTCCCGGTTCGAGGCCCCGATCACGATCACGTTCTTCAGCGTCTCGACGCCGTCGAGCTCCGAGAGCAACTGCGGCACGATCGTCGACTCCACGTCGCTCGAGATCCCGGTGCCCCGCGTCCGGAAGATCGAGTCCATCTCGTCGAAGAAGACGATGACGGGCAACCCCTCCTCGCTCCGCTCCTTCGCCCGCTGGAAGATCTGTCGGATCTGCCGCTCCGTCTCGCCCACGTACTTGTTGAGCAGCTCGGGTCCCTTGATGTTCAGGAAGTACGAGTGTGCATCCTTCCGGCCGGTCCGCTCCCGGACCTTGTCGGCCAGCGACTTGGCCACGGCCTTGGCGATCAGCGTCTTCCCGCAGCCCGGGGGCCCGTAGAGCAGGACGCCCTTCGGCGCCTCGAGTTGGTGCTCCGCGAACAGCTCCGCGTACAGGAACGGGAGCTCCACGGCGTCGCGGATCGCCTCGATCTGCCCCTCGAGGCCCCCGATGTCCTCGTACGAGACGTCGGGGATCTCCTCCAGGACGAGCTCCTCGACCTCCTCCTTCGGGAGCTTCTCGAGCGCGACGTTCGAGCGCGGATCGATCAGGAGCGGGTCGCCCGCACGGATCTGCAGGTCGCGCAGCGACGCGGCAAGGGTGGCCACGAGCTCCTCGTCCCCACGCCCCACCACCACGACCCGGTCCTCGCCGAGCCGGTCCTTCACCTTCATGACCTCGCCCGCACGGTCGGGCTCCAGCACCTCGACCACGTTCAAGGCCTCATTGAGGATGACCTCGGCGCCCCGGCGCAGCCGGTCGGCCTCGATCTCGGGCGCGACGTTCACGCGCATCTTGCGGCCGGCCGTGAACACGTCGACGGAGCCGTCCTCGTTCGCGGACAGGTAGACGCCGAAGGACGCGGGCGGCTGGCTGAGCTTCTCGACCTCCTCGCGGAGGCCCTCGAGCCGTTCCTTCTCGGACCGAAGGGTGTCGGCGAGCTTCTCGTTCTGTGTGAGCGCGCGGGACAGGTCCGAGCGCGACTCGAGCAGCTTGTCCTCGAGGAGCTTCACCTGCCGGGGGGCGTTCGTGAGCCGGCGGCGTAGGAGCGAGATCTCGTCCTCGAGGAAGCGGACCTGGGTCTGCATCTCGTGGATCTGTTTCTCGTATCGCTCCTGCTGTTCGCGTGGATCCGGCTCGGACATCAGCGCTTTTCCTCCCGCACGGCGAGCATACCGCCCGCCTCGCTCCCGACCTGGTTACCGGGGAGGTCCTCTGACCTATGGATACGTTTCGGCAGGGCCTTCGGTTGTCCTAAGCCGACGATCCCACCCGTCGGGCGACCGTCACGAACCCCGTGTGCGCGACCATCCGGTGATCGGGCCTGACGCTTCTGGCCGTGACGTGCCACGAGCGATGGAGCACCTCGAAGGTCTCCAGGTGCTCGTAGCCGTGGTCCTGCATCGAAAGCACGAGCTGCTGTACCTGGATCGTCGTCGGCAGGTACCCGCACACGATGCCGCCTGCGGGCAGGACCGTCGCCAGGGCCTCGAGCGCCGACCACGGCTCCGGGAGGTCCAGGATCGCGCGGTCGTACGTCTCACCACGGTCGGCGACGTCGCGGACGTCGCCCAGGCGGAGGTCCAGCCAGTCCGGCATCTTCCCGAAGAAGGACCCGATGTTGCTCGCGGCCGTGGCCTGGAACTCCTCTCGCAGGTCGTACGAGACGACGCGCCCATCGGGCCCCGTGGCGCGACAGAGCGCGAGCGTGAGCGATCCCGAGCCGGTCCCCGCCTCCAGGACGCGGGCCCCCGGGAAGACGTCCGCCTCGACGAGGATCGCACCGACGTCCTTCGGGTAGATGACCTGGGCCCCTCGAGGCATCTTCAGGACGAAGTCGGCCATCCGTGGGCGGAACGCTCGGAACGACATCCCCGTCGCCGAATGGGCGACCGTGCCCTCGGGGGCGCCGATCACGAGATCGTGCGGGAGCCCCCCGCCGTGCGAGTGCCACGTCTCGCCGGTCCGGAGCGTCACGAGATAGCGACGCCCGCGCTGGTCGACGAGCAGGATCCGCTCGCCGGCCTCGAAGGGTCCGCTCATCGGCCGGCCCCGGCTCCGAAGATCTCTGCGGGCATGACTTCCTCCGACATCTCGCCCATGAGCTCGCGAGGTGCGGGGGATCCCCGAGCTTCTCGCCGAGGATCTGGGCCTGTGCCCGGCAGAAGGCGCAGAAGCGGCCGGTGGTGGGCTGCTCGCATCGTTCGCAGGGGCGCAGCTCCACCGCGTCCTGACCGGCGAAGAGCGGGGCGGCCCGATCCAGGTATGCGAGGAAGAACTGCGCCTTCGTTCCTGGCGAGGTCGCCTCGAGCCGGTTCATCGCCTCCTTGTATCGGAGCTGCGTGTTCCCGGCGACGAGCGGGCACTCCTCGACGACGTACTCGATGCCGCGAAGGAACGCGTAGGCCGCCGTCTCGAGCTCGGACAGGCGATACAACGGCTTCACCTTGCGCGCGAACCCCTCCTCGGCCGGCAACACGGGGAACTGGCGGGCGATGTAGTCGGTCTGCCATCGAAGCGTGTTGCCGAGCAGCGTCGCGGCCTCGTCGTCGAGGTTGTGGCCGGTCGCGACGACGTCATACCCGTGCTCACGGGCCGCCCGGTTGAACACGTATCGCTTCGACAACCCGCAGACGGCACACGTCGAGCGCGAACCCCGCTTCCCGGCGGTCGGCACGTCGAACCCGTACTCGGCCAGCAGGTCCACCTCGATCAACGCGGTGTCTCGGTCGGCCGCGAAGTCGCGGACGAGCGCCGCCGACCGTTCGGAGTACTCCCCGATGCCGAGGGACAGGTACAAGCCGTCCGCCCGGTAGCCGAGGTCGAGCAGGACGTCCCAGAGCGCGAGCGAGTCCTTGCCCCCGGAGACGGCGACGAGGACACGGTCGTCCGGTTCGAGCATGTCGTACGCGTCGATCGCGCGCTTGACCTGCTCGCGAACGTGGTGCAGGAAGCAGTCTCGGCAGAAGGCCGCGTTGTGCCGGCGAAGCTCGACGACCGCGGCCGCCTTGCAGCGCCGGCACTTCATCCGGTTGCCGGAACCGCCGCTGATCACCGGTCGGACCTCGATCAGATCCGCGTCGCCGACCCGGTCCTCGCGGGTGAGCAGCTCACGCTCGCGGATCACGAGCACGGTGTCGGGGTCGATCCCGAGTTCCCCGAGGACGTCGTGGACCTTCCGCCCGCCGGAGACCTCGACCTCCCGGTCCGGGTTCCGGAGCTTGACCTTCACGCAGGTCAGGCTATCGCAGCGACCCCTCGAGGACCCTCGGGCGGCGGGCGCTCAGTTCGTCGCGGTGGGGTTCAGTCCGAGTTCGATCGTGACGGTCGCTTCGGACCCGTCCGTACGCACGATGCCGACCTCGACGACGTCGCCGGGCGCGTGGGAGCGGATCAGCTCTCCCAGCTCGTCGGTCGAACCCACGACCTCGCCGTCGAACAGCACGACGACGTCGCCGGGCTGCACCCCCGCATCGTCCGCGGGGCCACCGTCGATGACCCCGGCGATCAGGGCACCACCGTCACCGGTCGAACCGAAGTCGAACTGCACGCCCATGAAGGCGACGGGCGCGGAGGGGTTGTTCGCCGCCTCCTCGATGATCGGCTTCGCCGAGTCGATCTGGATCGCGAACCCGATGTTCTCGGCACTGCCGGCGCCTGCGGTGTTGATGCCGACGACCCTTCCGGCCAGGTCGACGAGCGGCCCGCCGGAGTTCCCGGGGTTGATCGCCGCGTCGGTCTGGATCACGTCGGTGTAGATGCGCTCGCCGTTCTCGCACTCGATGCAGTTCGTGTCCTGGACCGTGATCCGTCGCGTGAGCGAGGACACGATCCCGGTCGTCACCGACGGCCCTCCCGCCAGTCCGAGGGCATATCCGATCGCGACGACGGGCTGCCCGAGCTGGAGATCGCCTGAGGCCCCGATCGGCACGGTCGGCAGACCGGTCGCCTCGATGTCCAGGATGGCCAGATCGTCTTGGATGTCGCCTCCGATGACCCGCGCGTCATACTCGACCGGGTCGTCGTCGGACGTGAGGACGGTGACGGTCGATGCGCCCTCGACGACGTGGAAGTTCGTGACGACGATCCCGTCGGAACGCACGATGAACCCGGTGCCCTCCCCCTGCCCTTGGCTGGACTCGGCGACGACATTCACGACCGCCGGGAGCACCCGGTCGACCACCTCGACGACCGCGTCCTGGCCGCTCGCGAACGAGGGTTCGCTTGAGGGGAAGACGGCTCTGGGCTCGGCCGTTTCGGTCGGCGTGGAACCGGTCGTGCACGCCGTCAGCCCGAGGGCCGCCGCGGCGATGAGGCAGACGAGGGTTCGCTTCATGATCAGGACTCCAGTGTCTCGGGTTCTGCCCGGATTCGACACCCGCCGCCCGAACGTTCAGTCGGGCCCGGGACCCGGGGCCGGCCCCCTGGAGGCCGGGGGTCGCGGAAGCAGGCCCGCGGCCTTCACGACGCGTGGGATCGCATCCTCATTGTTGATCGTCATCAGATGGATACCCGAGACCCCCTCGATCGCCCTCACCTGCTCGACGAGGTCGAGCGCGAGCCGGATCCCTTCCTCACGTTGTTCCTGCCGGCCGACGCGTTCCATCCGCTCGATCACCGACGGCGGGACGTCGATCCCCGGGACCTGATCACGCAGGTATCGCACGCTGCCCGCGGAGGCAGGGACGAACACCCCGGCGAGGATCCACGCGTGCTCCAGGAGCCCGAGCTCACCGCACCGAGCCATGAACAGCCGAAGCTTGTCGAGGTTGAAGCAGATCTGTGTCTGGATGAACTCGGCTCCGGCCTCGATCTTCGTGCCCAGTCGCATCGGACGGAAATCGAGGGGTGGCGCGAACGGGTTCTCCACGGCTCCGATCAGGTACTCGGGTGGATGGGACAGCGGACGGCCCGACAGGTACCGCCCATCGTCACGCATGATCCGCGCGATCCGCAGCAGGTGTACGGCGTCGATGTCGAAGATCGGCTTCGCCTCCGGATGATCGCCGGCCGTGACGTCGTCGCCGGTCATGCAGACGATGTTGCGGACCCCCAGCGCGGCGGCGCCGAGGAGATCGGCTTGCAGCGCAAGGCGATTGCGGTCACGGCACGCGAGCTGCAGGATCGGCTCGACCCCGTCGTCGATCAGCAATCGCGCGGCGGCCAGCGGCGAGAGGTGGGTGTGGGCCGCGCTGTTGTCGGTGCAGTTCACGGCATCGACCGAGCCTCGCAGCGTCGCGACGGCTCCGCCGACCGCGGCCGGGTCGGCGGAGTCGATCGTCGCCAGCTCGGCGGTCACGACGAACTCGCCCGCCAGCAGGAGCCGGTGCAATCCGCTGCGGGCAGCCCCTTCGCTCACGCGTGCGATCGGCGCCCGGCCGCCGACCAGCCGTCCGGCACGTGCCGGTCACGGCGCGTCACGAAGTTCTCCCACGAGCCGGTCTCCTGCAGCCGCCAGTCGACCGGTCGTTCCACGTGTCGCATGTGGTCCCGCCAGAGCGGGAGCTTCCTCGATCCCTCCCAGGCCGAGACCCAGACGCACTTCATCTCGGGGACGACCTCGCAGTGCCCATCCTGGAGGGTGCCGCCGCAGGGACCGTTCCGCAGGTCCTTCGGGCACCGCATCGGACACGACAGGCCGGTCGAGTGCAGGATGCACTGGCCGCACATCCGGCAGTCCCAGATGGCTTCCTTCGTGCCGCGCTCCAGCATCACGAGCGCCTTGCGGAACCCCCGTGGCGCCGGCGCGGTCCGGGGTGGTCGCCGGTCGAGCCGAGCCCGCCCCACGAGCGCTCCGACTACCGGGCTCGGAGGGAGGCCGCCGGGACCTCCTTCCTCGGGTCGATGAACGGGATCGCGGCGGTCGTGACCGTCAGCGGGCCCTGTTCGGACTCCACCTCGAGCGTGTTCCCGGGCGAGGCGAGCTCGATCGGGACCCAGGCGTAGCCGATGTTCTTCTCCAGGCGCGGAGACCAGACGCCGTCGGTCACCTTCCCGATCGCCGCGCCGTCGCGAACGACCGGCCAGAACCAGGTCAGCTCGGCCCGAAGCTCCTCCCCCGACCACTCGATCCCGACGAGCTTGCGGTCGACGCCTCGGGCCTTCAGCGCCTCGAGCGCGGACTTGCCGATGTAGTCCTGCGGCTGATCCTCGACGAGGTGCTCGAGCCCCATGATGTGGAACGGCGTGTCCTCGTGCGTCATGTCCGAGTTGTAGTTCATGATCCCCGCCTCGATCCTGCGCGCCTCGACCGGCGCCACGGGTCGGATCGCGAACTCCTCGCCGGCCTCGAAGACCGCGTTCCACAGGTCGTCGCCGCGGGTCGGGTCGAGCAGGTTCACCTCGAAACCCGGGACGGCGGTCCAGCCGGTGCGGCTGATCAGCACCGGGATGTCCTTGATGTCGAACCAGTCGCACCAGTAGTACTTCAGATCGTAGATCGCGGCGCCGACCAGCTTCTCCAGCGTCCGCGCCGCGTGCGCGCCCTGCACCTGCATCGGATACGCGTGCGGATAGGACACGTCGACGTCGAGGTTCGACTGCGACGCCACGCCGAGCGCGTACAGACCCGCGTCGGAGTCGGCGAGCTGCATCCACCAGCGGTTCTCGGCCACGTGGAGGAGCACCGGGTCGTTCAGGATCCCGCCGTCCGGGGCGGTCACGATCATGTACTTGCCCTGCTTGACCTGGCAGCGGGTCAGATCGCGGCAGGTCAGCGTGTCGACGAAGCGGTCCGCGTCCCGACCTGAGATCTCGACGGTGCGCTCGACCGCGACGTCCCACACCGTCACGTCGTTCAGAAGTGCCCAGTACTCGGTGACGGGGTCGTCGAAGTACGCGGGCAGCAACATGTGGTTGTACACGTCGTACGCGGTGCACCCCGCCCGCCGGGTCGCCTCGAAGTACGGCGACCGCCGGTACCACGGGCCGAAGTAGATCGTGGCGCTCTGCTCGAGCATCTCCTGCCGCTCGTTCACCATCGGGCGTTCTCCTCGCTCCTCCACCGGGGCCGGCGGGCGGCTTGAATCATCGTTCAACCCTGCCCACGGCGGCAACCAGATGCTGCTCGCCGGGTCCGTGGTCGCCGGTCAGGAGACCGGGATCTGCTTGTTCGGGTCGACGAACGGCATCTCGACGACCGTCGCGGTGCGGTCCCCCCACTCGGTACGGACGCCCGCGGTCGCGCCGAGCGTCGAGCGGTCCGACGGGAGCCACGCGAACCCGATGTTGCGGTCGAGCCTGGGCGAGAAGATCGCCGAGGTCACCGTCCCGATCGTCTCGGCCCCGTCGGTGACGGCCCACTTCACGTTGTTCAACTCGGGGAACGGCGCGCCGTCGATCTCGACGCCGTTGATCCGGCGCGTGACGCCTCGTTCCTTGACGCCGCGGAGTGCGCGCATCGAGATACAGGCGTCGTCGGCGAGGTCCCAATCGACGAGTCGCTCGAGGCCCATCTCGAGCGCGTTGTGCTCGTACGTCATGTCCGCGCCCCAGTTGAAGATCGCGCCTTCGATGCGCCGGATATCACTCGGCCCGGTCGGGCGGATGCCGAACTCCTCGCCGGCCGACATGATCGCTTCGTACACCTCGTTCCCGCGCGAGGGGTCGGTGAGGTAGACCTCGTAGCCGACCTCGGACGTCCACCCGGTCCGGGTCACGATGACCGGCGCCCCGGCGATCTTCTCCTCGGTCCAGTGGTAGTACCGCAGCTCGAGGATCTCGTCGCCCAAGAGTTTGGCCATGAGCGGCTTGGACTTCGGCCCCTGGACCTGCAAGGGCGCAACGTCCGCCTCCTTGATCGAGACGTCGAGGTCCGGGTACGCGTTCTTCAGCCCGCGTGCGAACAGCAGCGCGTCTGAGGACGCAAGCGCGAACCAGAAGGTGTGCTCGTCCATCCGGGTCAGGACCGGGTCGTTGACGATGCCCCCGTCGCTGTCGCAGATCAGCACGTACTTGCCCTGGCCGACGGCGCACGTCGAGAGGTCGCGCGGGGTCAGGAGCTGGGCGAACCGGAACCCGTCGGGACCCGAGATCTCCAGGCACCGCTCCACCGATACGTCCCAGAGCGTGACGCCGTGCAACAGGGCCTCGAACTCGGCTTCGAACGTGTCGAACCGGATCGGGAAGTACATGTGGTTGTAGACCGTGAACCCCTTCGGGTCGTGTCGCTGCGTCGCCTCGAAGTACGGCGTGCGACGGTTGCGGGCGCCTCGCTGGACCTGACCCATGTCGAACGGCATGAGGACCTCCTCGTTGGGATCCGGGTGAGCCGGAGCCCATGGTGGAGCCGCCCCATGTGGGCGGCAAGGACGCCCTCTGACCTCAGGTCAGTCGTCTCGCGAAACGCCTGCCCGGTCGAAGACCCGCTCCCCCTCGACGAAGGTCTGCTCCACCCTCGCTCGGAACAGGTCCTCCGGCTCCTGTTCGAACAGGTTCCGGTCGAGCACGACCAGGTCCGCGAACGTGCCCACCCGGATCGAGCCGGTGACGTCGTCGAGGTGGTTCACGTACGCGGCGTTCATCGTGAAGCCGGCGATCGCCGTGGCGAGGTCGATGCGCTCGTTCGGCAGGAACACGTCTCCGCCCTCGTCGCCATACGCGTCGGTGCTCGGGGCCGTACGGTTCACGGCGACGTGGATCTGCTCGATCGGATCGGCGCTCGAGACCGACCAGTCGCTCCCGAGCGCCAACACGGCACCGGACCGGACGAGGCTGCCGAACGGATACTGCCAGCCCGAACGTTCGGGGCCGAGGAAGGGGATCGTGAGCTTCAGCATCTGCGCCTCGCTCACCGCCCAGAGCGGCTGGCCCGTCGCCGCGACGCCGAGCTCGCGGAAGCGAGGGAGGTCGTCGGGATGGATGACCTGCACGTGCGCGATGTGATGGCGGTGATCGCTCGTCTCGTTGGCCTGGCGCGCCGCCTCGACCGCGTCCAGTGCCTCTCGAACAGCTCGCTCCCCGACCGCGTGGAAATGGACCTGGAACCCCTCGGCGTCGAGGCGCGAGACGGCGACCTTCAGCTCCTCGGGGTCGATGAAGGAGGTGCCGCGGTTGTTCGTGGGCGCGCCGTCCGCGTCGAGGTACGGCTCGAGGACCGCGGCGGTGAAGTTCTCGACGACGCCATCCACCATGATCTTCACGCTGGTCGCGGCGAACCGGCCGCTGAAGCCGTCCGTCCGGGCGCCGACCAGGTCATCGATCTGCTCGAGACCGCGGAGACGGTCCCACCACAGGCATCCGACCACGCGGGCCGTGAGCTCGCCCGCCGCGGCGAACCGCAGGTAGGAGCCGTAGGTCGGGTAGCCGCCGGAGAGGCCCACGTTCGCGTCCTGCCACGCCGTGATGCCGAGCGCGTGGAGATGGGCCTGCGCGACGCGGAGACCCGCGATCCAGTCCTCCTCGGTCTCCTCCGGGTGGTGCCGGTCGACCAGCGCCATCGCTCCTTCGTGCAGGGTCCCGGCCGGTGCGCCGTCGTCCCCTCGGACGATCCAACCGTCGACCGGGTCGGGGGTGTCGCTCGTGACGCCCGCGATCTCCAGCGCCCTCGAGTTCACCCAGGCGCTGTGACCGTCGCGGCTCTCCAGGAAGACGGGGCGCTCCGAGACGACGCGGTCGAGGATCCCCTTCGGCGGGTTGCCTCCCGGGAAGACGGACATCGACCACCCGCCGCCGACGATCCAGTCGAGCTCCGGATGCGCGGCCTCGTAGTCGGCGACGATCCGCTCGTATTCCGCGGCCGTGTAGGCGTCGGACAGGTTGCAGCGCAACATCTCCAAGCCCGAGGGCGGGGGGTGGACGTGGGCGTCCTGGAACCCCGGGAGCAGCATCCGTCCTCCGAGGTCGACGACCTCGGTCCCCCGGTCGACAAGCCAGCCGACCTCGGCATCGGTCCCGACCGCGCTGATCCGTCCACGTCGGACGGCCACGGCTTCCGCCCATGGACGTCGGGCGTCGACCGTGTAGACCGCGCCGTTCACGAAGGCAAGATCCGCGTGCTCGTTGGGCATCCGTCGCGCTCCCCGCGCGCGAGCGTGCGCTGCTCGCGCGCGGGGAGCATATCGATGGCTCGTCTCCGTCAGGCGAGGGCGACGAGCTCCAAGAGGTCGTCGTCCCAGAACGAGAGGCCTCCGTCGGGCATCATCAGGACGCGGTGCGGCGCGAGGGCCTGCACGAACTCCACGTCGTGGCTCACGAGCAGCATCGAGCCCGTCCATCCGGCGAGCGCCTCCGCCACCGCGGTCCGCGACGGTGGATCGAGGTTGTTCGTCGGTTCGTCGAGCAGGACCAGGTTCCGACGGCCGGCAACGAGTTGCGCGAGCGCGAGCTTGGTCTTCTCCCCACCCGACAGCGTGCCCGCCGGCTGGAGCGCGGTGGCACCCGTGAGCCCGAACATGCCCAGCAACCCACGGAGGTCCTGATCGGAGGCATCGGTGGACTCGGCTCGCACGTGCGCGAGCGCGGTCAACTCCTCCGCGATCCCCTCGTGCTCCTGCGCGTAGTACCCGAGCGAGACGCCGTGCCCCAGTCGCGCGGCGCCCGTGTCCGCCTCGGCGACGCCGGCGACGATCCTGAGCAGGCTGGTCTTGCCCGCCCCGTTCAGACCCATCACGAGGAGCCGCTCGCCCCGGGCGAGGTCGAAGCTCACGCCTTCGAACACGGGCGGGCCGCCGTACCCCTTCGCCAGGCCCTCTGCATGAAGGACGATCGCACCCGCCCGCGGCGGGGCCGGGAAGCGGTACCGAGCCGAGTGCTCCGTGGTCGGGCCGTGGGTCCTGTGCACCTCGAGCCGGCCGACACGCGAGTCGAGCGTCTTGGCCTTCCGGGCGCGCTTCGCGGTCTGACCGCGCATCGAGTCGGCGAGCGTCTTCAGCCGGTCGATCTCCGCTTGTTGGCGCGCAGCGAGGTTCACGAGGCGCGCCTCCTCCAGCCGGCGCGCCTCCCGGTACTCGGAGTAGGTCCCGCGGTACCGGACGACCCCGTCGCGGTCCAGGTGCAGGATCTGTGTGATCGAGCCGTCGAGCAGAGCGAGGTCGTGGCTCACGACGACGAGCGCGCCCGGGTACGAGGCGAGGAACCGCATCAGCCAGTGTTTGGCGTCGCCGTCCAGGTGGTTCGTGGGCTCGTCGAGCAGGAGCGCATCCGAACCCGCGAACAGGATCCGCGCGAGCTCCAAGCGTCGCCGCTCACCACCGGAGAGGGCCGAGACGGGTAGATCGAGCCGATCGGGCGCCAACCCGAGCCCGTTCGCGATCCGCCTCGCCTCGGCCTCGGCCGAGTACCCGCCGGCGGCTCGGTACCGCTCCTCGAGACGCGAGAACCTCCCGACGTTGGAGTCGCTGGGGCGTTCGTCGATCGCTCGGCGGTACCGCTCGAGGCGCTCGGCCATCTCCTGCAGGCCGCGAGCTTCGAGCACGTGGGTCAGCCCGTCGTGCCGCTCCGTCGTCGGGTGCTGACGTGGGTCCTGGCGCAGGTACCCGAGACGCCCGCGGACGACGGCTCGCCCTGCGAGCGGCGGCCGACGGCCCGCGACGACCTCGAGCAGGCTGGTCTTGCCGGCCCCGTTGCGGCCGACCACGCCGGCTTTGTCCCCTCGTCGGAGCGCGAGGCTGAGGCCCTCGAGGATCGGCAGCCCAGCGACCTCGACGGCGAGGTCTCGAAGTTCGAGCACGCTCATGACGCGTCCCAGGCGGCGGTTCCGGAAGGATGGCTGGACATGTGATCGATCTCCTGGTCGGTGGACACGAGGAACGGAGCGCCGGGCGGCGCCGCGCTTGACCGAGGAGGTCGTCTCAGCTCACGGCCGGAGTCTACCCCTACCGGATGCGCGCACGGAGAACCGCACGGGGCGCTAGAGCTCGTCGTACGGAGCCGCGAACGTGTCGCACGCGTCGGGGTTGCCGACCTGAACGCCCGTGCGCAGCCAGGTCGCTCGTTGCTCCGATGTCCCGTGCGTGAAGCTCTCCGGGCGCAGACGGCCCTGGGTCGCCTCCTGGATCGCGTCGTCGCCGATCGCGGAGGCCGCGTCCTGGCCCTCCTCCAGGTCGCCGGGCTGCAGGATCCCCACCGACTGAGCGCTCCGCGCCCAGACCCCTGCGAAGCAGTCCGCCTGCAACTCGAGCCGCACCGACAGCTCGTTGGCGAGCGCCGGGTCCTCCCGCATCTGCGTCCGAACGTTCGACTCGATCCCGAGCACGGTCTGGACGTGATGACCGATCTCGTGTGCGATCACGTACGCCTCCGCGAAGTCCCCTTCGACGCCGAATTCGCGCTCGAGCGTCCGGAAGAAGCTCGCGTCCAGGTACACGAGGCGGTCGGCCGGACAATAGAACGGACCCGTCGACGCGGACCCCACGCCGCACGCGGTCGATGTCTGACCCGTGAACAGGACCACGTTCGTCGGCTCGTAGGTCAATCCCGCGCGTCGGAACAGGTCCGTCCAGGCGGTCTGGATGTCGTCCGTGACCGAATCCACGAACATGCCGATCCGATCGTCTGGATCCGGCTCGGGTCCCGTGGCAGCACCGACGGTCCCCGCACCATCGAACGGATCCAGCGCGTCGCCGAGCGGGCCCTCCTGCCCACCGAACAGCCAGAAGCCGCCGAGGACGAGGAGCACCAGCACGAGTCCTCCTGCGGACAGGCCTCCCCCCATGGAGAGCGGGAGCCCTCCGAGCCCGCCCGAGCTCGCCGCGCCGCGCCGATCGATGACCCCGCCGGCACGGCGCCGCATACGCCTGAGCTTCACGGAGCGGCCTCCCCCGGATCGTCGTTGGGGGAACCGTACCCCCGCGGGCCGACGGGCACGCTCGGACCCAACGGGCCGACGCGCTCGGCGGCGGTTCGACGGTCGGGAACGGCCTAAGCCGATCGCGCCGCCCTGCCGATATCGAGGCCATGGCACGGACACCGCAGCGCGACCGACCCTCCCCGACCCGGCGTCCCCCACCTCGGAGGAAGCCCAACCGTGAGCGCCCGCGGGAACGACCCGGTCGATCCGGTGGAGCGGACGAGGGATCGAAGGCCTCCGCCCGAACGTGGGCCATCGTCGCGGGAGGGATCGTGGGCGTCGTGGTCGTCTGGCGGCTGCTTTCCGCGGTCTTCGGGGGCGACGCGGTGGCACCCGTCATCTCGGCGACCGGCCCGACCGGGTCGATCGGCACGGGAGACGCGCCGCCGGCTCCGGCCGGTTCCCACTCGTCGAGGTTCCCGACGGCGGTCGCCGGCACGAGGCTCGACCTGAAGGTCATCGCACTCGGCGATCACCCGCCCGAGTGTGACGCGGCGTCGATCAAGGTCGACGGCGTCGTCCGCACGGTCTACCATCACCGTTGCACCGCAGACGATCAAGGCGATCGATATTTCTTCCTCGTCGAGGTCACGAACCTCACGGACGCTCGCGTCTTCGTGTCGCTCGAGAACTTCGGCCTCGATACACCCAGCGGCTCGGACCGGGCGCCGTTCGCGAACCCGCCGCTGGGAGCGAACTCGACGCGGTTCCTGCCGGAGAGCCGGGCGATCGCGGCCAAGCAGGTCCTCAAGGGTTGGATCACCTTCGACGGCACCGACGGCTTCGCCCCCGGCGGTCTCACGTACGCGGACGGCGAGGAACGTCTGACCGTCGACTTCGACGGCGATTGGCAGTGACCGGCGTCTGATCGGTCAGTCGTCCGAGCCGGATCCGCCCGACTCCTCGCCACCCGAGCCGTCGTCGTCCGCCACCTGCCCGATCACCTGGAACTCCTGATCGAGGTTCACCTCGACCACGCGGCCATCCTCGAGCCGGACCTCGACGCCGTACGCGGCGCCCTCGTCCCCGGTCTCCGTTTCGATCACCGTGCCGCCGCCGGTCTCGGCGAGCGCTGCGGCGACGGCCTGATCCAGGGCCGCCCCCGTCAGGGGCTCGTCGTCGTCGCCTGCTGCGGCGAGTCCGATCCCCGTGCCGCCGCCGATCACGGCGAGGCCGACCACTCCGCCGGCGATCCATTTCGTCTTGCGATCCATGCGGGCCTCCTTCTGCTCGTCGCGGGCGCTCCGTGCGATCCCCGATCGTGCTCTCCCAAGATGCGGGGGGGCCGATGAAAGGACGGTGAGCCGGGCATGAGATGCATCGCCCCAGCTCAGAGGCCTATCCGGGGATCCGGACGGTCACCCGGGCACCACCCTCGGGATCGTTGTGCGCCTGCGCGGAGCCTCCGTGAGACGCGGCCACCGCCGCCACGATCGCGAGGCCGAGGCCCGTGCCCCCCTCCGTGCGCGACCTCGCCGCATCCGGCCTCGCGAACGCCTCGAACGCTCGCGGGAGGAACGACGGCGGGAACCCCTCGCCCGTGTCGTGCACCTCGAGCGAGAGCAGTCCGTCCAGGCAACCGGCCTCCACGGTCACGCGCCCTCCCGCCGGCGTGTGTCGGATCGCGTTGTCGATGAGGTTGCCGATGACCTGCCGCATGCGGATCGGGTCCACCGTCGCGCGGAGGTCGCCGGGGACGCGCGTGTCGATCTGGACGCCGGCGATCGATGCCTCGTGCGCGAAGGGGAGGGTCGCATCCTCGATGAGCGACCGGAGCTCGACCGACTCCCGACGCACCGGGACCCTCCCACCGTCCGCCCGAGCGAGGACGAGGAGGTCCTCGGCCAGACGTACCAACCGCTCCGTCTCGTCGCCGGCGCTGCGAAGTGCCGACTCGAGCTCGGCCGAGGTCCTCGATCGGCGGAGGGCCAGCTCGAGCTCCGTCCGCAGGTTCGCGAGCGGGGTCCGGAGCTCGTGGCTCGCCTCGTCCACGAAATGGCGCTCGCGCTCCAGCGCGTCCTCGAGCCGGTCGAGCATCTCGTTCAGCGTCTCGCCGAGGCGAGCGATCTCGTCGCCCGTGGGCGGCGGATGCAGTCGGCGGCCGGGGTCGGAGGCGGAGATGGCCGCGGCCTCGCGACGCATCTTCTCGACGGGACGGAGCGCCGCGCCGGCGACGAACCATCCCACGCCGGTCGCGAGCACGAGCGCCAGCGGGCCGCCCACGATCAGCAGGGACGCCAGTCGACCGAGCGCCTCGTTGACCTCGTCCATGGAGGCGCCGACGACCAGGACTCCCCCGGCCGCCAACGGGACCAACAGGAGCCGCGCCTCGACGGGCTCCTCGGCCGTGGCGACGATCGTCTCCAGGAACTCTTGGCCGTCGACGTCCGCGCCCACCGCCGGCGAGACGAGCGGTCGACCCCCGATCCCCGGAGACGAGACGAGGATGTCGCCACCGGGTTCGATCACCTGCGCGAACGCGTCCTCGGGTTCGAGGAGGCCTCCCCCGGCGCTGACGGCACCTTCGAGGCTCGACAGCAGGATGTCGGCCCTCGAGCGGAGGCCGACGTCGACGGTGCTCACGAGATCGGCTCGCAGCCGCACGTACAACAGCGTCCCCGCGGCCGCGAGGACCACGGCCATGAGCGCGGCGGAGACGAGCGTCAGCCTAGCTCGGATCGGCAGGCGCAACGGCACGCTCCTCCCGGAGTCGGTACCCGGCTCCGCGCACGGTCTCGATCGTATCCCTGCCGAACGGGCGGTCCACCTTCTCGCGCAGGTATCGGACGTACACGTCCACGACGTTGGACCCACCCTCGTAGGCGAAGTCCCAGAGGTGCTCGATGAGTCGTGTCCGGCTGAGGACCTCGCCCGGATGCCGCATGAGGTACTCGAGCAGCGCGAACTCCTTGGCCGTCAGCTCGATCGCGACGTCCCCTCGAGCGACGCGATGCGTCGCCGGATCCAAGGTGAGGTCTCCCAGCTGAAGCACGGCGGGGCGGGAGGGTGAGCCGCGTCGGACGAGCGCGCGGATCCGTGCAAGGAGCTCGGCGAAGGCGAACGGCTTCGTGAGGTAGTCGTCGGCCCCCACGTCGAGTCCTCGGACCCGGTCGCGCGACCCCGTCCCGAGCGGTGAGCATGAGCACCGGGCTCCAGCGACCCGCCTCGCGCAGCCGCCGGCAGACCTCGAACCCGTCGAGATCGGGCAGCATGACGTCGAGGACGACCACGTCATAGGGGTTCTCGGTCGCGAGCCACACCGCCTCGCCTCCGTCACCCGCGACGTCGACCGCGTAGCCCTCCTCCTCGAGCCCGCGCTTGAGGAGGCCTGCCATCTTCGTCTCGTCCTCGATGACGAGCACGCGCATCAGCGACCGCCTGGCATGGGCTCAGCCTAGGCGACGAGGGTGAGAGCGGGATGAGGACCCGGGGACTCGGTGCGAGCCCCCGGGTCCTTCCGCAGGCAGGACTCAGCTCGCGGACTGCGCCTTCAGGACGTCGAGGTACTCGTCGAGCCGGTCGTAGGTCTCGGCCGCACCGGCCTCCATCCCGGTCGCGAGCGCCGCGTCGCGGTCCTCCGCCGAAGGGAACGTGGCGGAGCTCGTGACGGTCGTCTTGCCGTCGTGCTCCTCGAACACGTATGTCTCTGGCCCGCCGGGGTTGTCCTCGAATCCGAACGTCCACGTGATGCGTTCCGGTCGGACGATCTCGAGGTACTCGCCGAAGAACACGATCTCCCTCTCGGATTCAGCCAAGACGACTCGCCACTTCCCTCCCGGGCGGAAGTCGATCTCGCAGCTCGCGAACTTGGAGTTCCTCGGCCCCCACCAGTTCGACATGTGCTCACAAGAGCTGTGCGCCTCGAACACGAGGTCCCGCGGCGCGTCGAAGACGCGGGTCATGACGATGTCCATCCCTGGCGTCGTCGTGACCAGTTCGTGCTTACCGCTTGCGGCCATGGCTCTCCTCCCCTTTCCGTCCCTGGAGCCCGTCCAGGTACTCATCCAACCGGTCGTAGCTCTCCTCCCAGAACCGTCGGTAGTGCTCGGTCCATTCGGCCACCTCACGCAGCGGTCCGGCCTGGAGCCGGGCGGGGCGCCACTGCTGTTGTCTCCCTCGCACGATGAGTCCGGCACGCTCGAGCACCTTCAGATGCTTCGACACCGCCGGCATGGTCATGTCGAACGGCTCGGCCAACGTGGTGACGGAGGCTTCCCCCCTCGACAGGGTGGCGAGGATCGCCCGGCGCGTCGGGTCCGCGAGGGCCGCGAACGTGCGGTCCAGTCGTTCGGTCGCCATCACCGTCGTCATCGTCTATCCAACCTCTCGGTTATATAACGTGTCGGTAAAGTACATGGCTCCCGGACACCTGTCAAGCGGCTCCGCGCCGCGAGCGATCCCGGACCGCTTCGGGTGCCGCATGCAGGTGAGGCTGTCGGGCAAACGGAAGGCGGGCCCGAAGACCCCGCCGAACTCCTCATCGAGGATGCTCGGAGGCCGACGACGCTCTTGATCTTCTCGACGTCCAAGCCCATCCCCTCGTCCTTCGCCGAGGCGACCAACTCCTTGATCTGGTCGGGAGTGATGTCGCTCCCAGCCTCCTTGCCTTGGCGGCTGCGGCATATCGCTATCGTTCGCGGACATGGAGAAACGCGCCGCCAGAGATGGCGGAGGTCCAGCCAAGACGATGAGTCCCGAGCGCGGCGGCCGGACGTCCAAGTGGGGATCGCCGCTCGTCGACGCTGGGATCTGGCTGATCGCCATCATCGCCATCGGCCTGACGGTCTGGTACTCACTCGGGCCAAGACCCCCGGACCAGGGCTCGGATAGGCAGTGGCACGCCATGGCCTACTTCGTCGACACGTTGGCGATCCTGCTTGCTTTGGTCTGGCGGCCAGGGCGTGATGTCCGCCGTTTCGATGGATGGGCTCTGCCGCTGGCACTCGCGGTGCTTCTCATTGGGGGCGTGATCGAGATCGTGCAGGGCAGATTCGCCGACCGCGATGCGCAGTTGCGCGACTGGATCGCGGATGCCGTTGGCATCGGGCTTGCTGTGCTGTTGTTCACGGCGCTCCGGTGGGCCTTCCGCAAGAAGCCCAGCAGCGTCTCGACGGACGCCTAACATCCTCACAACTCCCCCCCTCGACCGCGCCGACCGGATCGGCGGGGATCACGTTTCCGCTTGGGGAAATGGTCAGCCGAGGACCTCACGGGACCGCTCCCGAAGCCGCGCACGTCGACGCCCATCGGCGAACGCCCCAGGGCGTATCCTCCGAGGCCCACCCGAGGCAACTAGGTCGTGGTGGACGGAAAGGGCCGGATCCCCGTCGTGGGAGGGACGTACGTGAAGCGTCTCGTTCTGGTGCTGCTCATGATCCTGGCGGCATGGCGCGACGCGGAGGAACGACGGAGCGAGCAGGAGGTTGAGGAGTGGCGCGACTGACGGAGGAAACGGCGAGCCGACCGGCACCGGTTCTACTCCCGCAGGAACTGCCCCCACGGGTGGGGACGCACCCGTCCCCACCGAAACCACCGAGGTCCCGCGACGTCGTCGTGCGGTGAATTCCTGGGCGTCGCACGGGCTGCGGCAAGTGATGCCGAGTTGACCATGCTCCCTCAAGGAGAAGCGATCACTCCCGGCCAGCGAGACGACATCGTCCTGAGCCAGAAGCCGAAGGCGGGGAAGAGGTGCCGGTTGAGGACCACGGTCTACGTCGTGGTTGCCGACCGATCGGAGTTCGTCGCCGGAAGAGCTGGTCCCGGACAGCGGTGCGGTCGGGACGCAGGCACGGAACTCGACATCCCAAGCGTCGTCGGAAGGAGCGAGGCCCGAGAAGAATGCGATCAACCGGGCTGGTTTCCTCGTCAGGGTCATCAAGCGAGACTCCACCACGCATCGAGCTGATGGCGCCGACGCGTCGTTCGAACGAACGCCCATGCCGTTGGGGCGGGAACCGTTGGAGAACTGGTTCGCGTCGCACGTCCGCGGGCGCCGTGAAGCGATCGGGCCTGGTCGCGTCGAACGGAACACCTGCGGACCGAACGTGACGCCGGGTCGGCGTCGTGCGATCGATCCCGGCCGTGTAGTCGGGAACGTGACACGTGACTGACCGTCCTGTCAACGGGCGACAACGGCTCGACGGTGATCATGACTTGTCGTTAGTCGACGCCACCAGACCGTCGTACAACGGCGCCAGGGCACGTCTAGCTGCGCCAGCCTCGGACCGAGGAGCGCGATGAAGCAAGGAGGTGGAGGCATGGCTCAGACGTCACTGCTCCGTCCAGAAGGACTCGTGCAGTCTCCCGCCTTTACGCACGTGGCGGTCGTGCCGCCGGGCGCGACGACCGTCTACATCGGCGGCCAGAACGCCGTCGACGGCGACGGCACGCTCGTTGGCGGCGCCGATGTCGTCGCTCAGACGCAACAGGTCATGAAGAACCTGCACGTCGCCCTGGCCGCGGCTGGTGCCAGCGTCCAGGATCTGGTGATGATGACGGTCCTGTTCGTCGATGGCGTCGATCTCACCGCCGCCTATCCGGTAGCGGCCGCAGCGTTGGCGGGAGCGACGCCGCCGGTCGTTGGCGTGCGGGTGGCTGGGCTGGCCGTGCATGGTGCGCTGGTCGAGGTCAGCGCGGTCGCGGCGGTTCCTTCGTGATCGGCTGGTGGCGGCGAGGGACTGATCGGCGTCTCCCGTCGCCCGGGCGGAGGCGGGCTTGATCGGCGAGTTCGTTCTCGCCAAGGATGCACACATGCTCTGCCGGTGGAAGGGCTTGCGTGCTCCTTGGGTATCGATCAGTGCGTCCGCCCGTACGGGGGAATCGCTGGCTCGCGGAAATGGGAGCGTCCGGATGGAGGTCGGCTTTGCTTGCGTTCCTGCAGGCAGCTGGCGTGTCGGAGGGGGGATTTGAACCCCCACGGCCCATAGGGCCACTAGGCCCTCAACCTAGCGCGTCTACCAAGTTCCGCCACTCCGACGAGGAACGGGCGGATTCTAGCAATCGGGTTGAACGGGCTCGGGGCCTAGCCCCACTGCCAGGAGAGCCAGAACGTTGACAGCCCGAACACCGCTGCGGTCACGACCGTGATCTTGTCGAGACGGCGCTCCAGGGCGGTGCCGCCCGACAGGCTCGAGGTGCCCCCGAACATGTCCGAGAGGCCACTGCCCTTGCCCGAGTGCAGCAGGATGAAGACGATCAGGAACAGGCTCGAGAGCACGCACAGCACCAGCGCGATGATGTCCAGCATGGCGGGTCAGTCTACCGGCTCTCGCCGAGCGCGTCGGTATCGATCACGGCGCGGTCCTCGAGCGGGAAGTGGCACGCTGCGATCTGGCCCGGATGGTGTGCCCGCAGCTCGGGCTCGTCGTCGGAGCACTTCGGCAACTGCGCGTTCGGGCATCGGGGGTGGAAGCGGCACCCCGACGGCGGGTCGATCGGGCTCGGCACGTCTCCCTCGAGGATGATCCGCTTCTTCGCCGCGGCGAGGTCGGGGTCGGCGATCGGCACCGCTGAAAGCAGCGCCCCCGTGTACGGGTGCTTCGGGTTGCGGTAGAGCTCGCCCCCGCTGGCCATCTCGACGATCTTGCCGAGGTACATCACGGCCACGCGGTCCGAGACGTGCTTCACGACCGAGAGGTCGTGGGCGATGAACAGGTACGTGAGGCCGAGCTCCTCCTGGAGGTCCTCCAAGAGGTTCAGCACCTGCGCCTGGATCGAAACGTCCAGGGCCGACACCGGCTCGTCGCACACGATGAGCTTCGGCCTCAGCGCGAGCGAACGCGCCACGCCGATCCGCTGCCGTTGGCCGCCGGAGAACTCGTGCGGGTAGCGGTTGTAGTGCTCCGGGTTCAGGCCGACGAGCTCCATGAGCTGCTGGACCTCGCCCTTGACCTTGCCGCGCTTCACCGTGCCGTGCAGACGGACGGGCGTGCCGATGATCGTCCCGACCGTCTTCCTGGGGTTCAACGAGGCGTAGGGATCCTGGAAGATCATCTGCATCTCGCGGCGCAGTTCGCGCAACTCGTTCCCCTGGACGTGGGTGATGTCCTGCCCCTCGAATTCGATCGTCCCTTCGGTCGCCTCGTACAGCCGCATGATGACCCTGGCGAGCGTCGACTTCCCGCACCCGGTCTCCCCGACGAGTCCGACCGTCTCGCCCTTATGCACCTCGAGGTCCACGCCGTCCACGGCATGGACGTTGCCGATCCGCTTCTGGATCAGGATGCCCCGCGTGATGGGGAAGAGCTTGCGGACGCCTCGCAGCCGGATGAGCGGCGTCTCGGACGTCGCCGGATCGGGTTCCGTGCGCTCGGTGACCTCGATGCTCATGACCGCGCCATGATCTCCTCCTGGAAGATCCGGTCCTTGTCGGCGAGCGAGAGGTGACATCGCGATGCATGGTGGCCGTCGGACGGGAGCAGCTCGGGGACGTCGGTCCGGCACTTGTCGAACACGTACGGGCATCGCGGATGGAACGCGCACCCGTCGGGAACGAAGATCAACGAGGGGGGCAACCCGCGGATCGGCACCAGCCGCTCCTTGGTCGTCGTGTCGTCCAGCCGAGGGATCGAGGACAGGAGTCCCCACGTGTATGGGTGGTGGGCCTTGTAGTAGATGTCGCGGCGATCGCCGGACTCCACGATCTTGCCCGCGTACATCACCTGGATGTGGTCGCAGTGTTCGGCCACCACGCCGAGGTCGTGCGTGATGATCACGACGGCGGCGTTGAACTCTTCCTTGAGGCGATCGATCAGGTCCAGGATCTGTGCCTGCACGGTCACGTCGAGCGCGGTCGTAGGCTCGTCGGCGATCAGCAGGTCGGGGTTGAGTGACAGCGCCATCGCGATCATCGCCCGTTGCCGCATCCCTCCCGAGAACTCGTGCGGGTACTGGTCCGCGCGTTCGTCCGGGCGCGGGATCCCGGTTCGGCGCAACATCTCGACCGCCTGCTCGCGGGCTTCCGACTTCGAGACCTTCTGATGGGTCCGGATCGCCTCGGCGATCTGATCGCCGATCTTGTAGTACGGGTGGAGCGACGTCATCGGGTCCTGGAAGATCATCGAGATCTTCTCGCCGCGGACGGTGCGCATCTCATCCGGCGGCAAGGTCAGCAGGTCCTGCCCCTGGAAGATCACCTCCCCCTCGATCTGCGCCTGTTTGCGGGTGATCAGGCCCATGACAGTGAGGAACGACACGCTCTTGCCCGAACCCGACTCACCGACCACGCCGAGCGTCTCGCCGGCCTGCAGCGAGAACGACACGCCGTCGACGGCCTTCACGAGGCCGTCCTCCGTCGGGAAGTGGATCCTGAGGTCCTTGACCTCGATGAGGGGTTCCGGCACTACGTGTACCTCACCCTGGGGTCGAGGAACGCGTACGCCACGTCCACGAGCAGGTTCGCCAGGGCGAAGAAGAAGGCCGCGAAGATCGTGACCCCCATCACGGACGGGAAGTCGTTGTTGAAGATCGCTTGGACCGCGTATTGACCGATGCCCGGAAGGTTGAACACTGTCTCGGTGATGAACGCCCCGCCGAGCAGGCCGGCGAGATCGAGGCCGAACATCGTGATGACGGGCGTGAGCGCGGCCCGGAGTCCGTGGCGGTAGATCACGCGCTTCTCGGACAGGCCCTTCGCCCGAGCCGTCCGGATGTAGTCCTCCCCCATCGTCTCGATCAGGTTGCCCCGAACCATGCGCGCGTAGAACGCCGCGAACGCGAACGCGAGGACGAGCCACGGCATGATGAACCGGCCCTGCAGCACGGCGTCGAGCACCGAGTCGCCGATCGGGATCCCCGACGACGGAGCCCATTGCAACTTGAACCAGAAGATGTACAGGAACAGGTAGGCGAGCCAGAACACCGGCGCCGACACCCCGATCAGGGCGAAGACCATGGACGCGCGGTCCCACACGCTCCGGCGCCGGATCGCCGAGATGATCCCGATCGGGATACCGATCAGCAGCCAGGTGATGGCCGCCCCGACCGCGAGGGTGATCGTGACCGGGAGTCGGCCGAAGATCTCCTCCTTGACCGGGACGAAGTTCGCGTACGAGTAGTAGACGTCCTCATTGAGGAACACGCCCGGCCACGGCACGAGGCCCTTGGCGAACCGCGCGTACTGCACGTAGAGGGGCTTGTCGAGACCGAACGCCTTGCGAGCAGCCTCCACGTTCTCGGGCGTCGTCTGGCGGCCGACCGCCCGGCGCGCGGGGTCGCCCGCCGGCAGCTTCACGAAGATGATGAAGGTGATCAGCGACACGATGAACAGGACCAGGATCATGAACAGCGTCCGCCGGATCAGGTACCTGCCCATATCCCGCCGAATCTTACTCCAGGGTCCACGGGAACGTGGAGGGCCGCCCAGGGGGGGCGGCCCTCCAACTCGTTCCCTATCTTGCCTCGTTCTTCCGGTTTCCTGCCCCTGGTTACTGCGCCGCCGGGTCGATGGCGAGCTGATCCCACGCCGCGAGCCCAGCGAACTGGTCGAACGAGTAGTTCACGATGCGCTGCGAGATGACGTCGACGTTGTTGTCGAACAGGTACGGCACGAACGGCACGACCTCCTCCATCAGGAGCGTGTCGATGTCCGCCCAGCACGCGACCCGCTCGTCTCCCGCGGGGAGCGCCTGGCACGCAGCCATCTGCTCATCCACGTTGGGCACCTCGGTCACGTCGTACCCAGCCTCCGACAGGAGGTCGGCAGGCGCGCCGACGAGCGAGCGGTTGCAGCAGCTCGGGAAGATCGCCGCCGAGCCGAACAGCGGAGGCCCGAAGGTGAAGGCATCCGGGAAGTCCTTGCCCCAACCGGGGGCAAGGCAGATGGCCATGTGGGTATCCGGGTCGAGGCACCGGTTGTACATCGTCGTCCGCTCGAACGCCTTCACGTCGAGCGTGATCCCCAACGGCTCCAGGTTCTGCGTGATGAGCGCCGCCTGGTCCGAATAGGGAGCCGCCTCGTCCGTGATCGCCAGCACCCCGTCACAGACGGGGTCGTCGCAGACGCCGTCGCCGTCCGAGTCGTACGCCGACTCCGCCATGGCGGCCTGCGCGGCCGCGATGTCACCCGCGGAGTTCGGCGTTGCGTACGGGTCGAAGTCGACGAGCAGGTTGCCCGTCAGGCCGTCCGTGATGATGTGCCCGGCGATCGCTCCGGCCGACTCGCCACCACGGAGCTGGCGCATCCCGGCCTTGTCGAGCGCGAAGTTCACCGCCTTGCGGACATTGACGTCGTCGAACGGAGGCTCTGCCACGTTGAACTCGAGGTACCGGACCACGTCGTCCTGGTTGATGTGCAGGAACGGCTGGAGCGTCGGGTCCGTCGAGTACTGACGCAGCATCTGCGGCGGGACGAGGCCGTCGACGACCGCGTCGATCTCACCGAGCGCGACCTTGTTGAACAGGTCCTGCTCGTCGCCGCCGATCGCCACGTTGATCTCGTCCGGATACGCCGGGCGGAGACCGTCGGTTGCGGGGTCGTACGACGGGTTCCTGACGAGCTGGATCGACTGGCCCGGCTCGTAGCCCGCAGCCGGCGTCTGCTCGTCGGCCGGGAGCGAGTAGTCGATCGTGTCGCCGCCCAGGAACATGTACGGACCGGTGGCCACCATGAAGCGGCCGTAGTCCTGCGTGTGCCCCTCGGCAGCACCAAGAGGCTCGTCTTCGGCATCCGGCGGGATCGGGGCCGTCGCGGCCATGGCGAACAGGTACGGGATCTCGCCGGCGGGCGCCGTCGTCGTCACGACGAAGGTGCTGTCGTCCGGAGTCTCGATCCCGCTGATCGTGTCCGCGTCACCGGCGCTGAAGTCGTCGAACCCCTCGATCGGGCTGAAGTAGAAGGGGTAGCCCCCCACCGATGCGTCGGGGTCGGCCACGCGCTCGATCGCCCGCAGGATGTCGGCGGAGGTCACCTCGACGTCCTCGAAGGGCGGCGCGAAGAAGATCCCGCTCTTCAGTGTGAACGTCCAGGTCAGGCCGTCCGAGGACACCTCGGGCAGATCGGCCGCGATGTCGGGCTGCAGGTCTGACCCACCCTCGGACGTCGGCACGCCGAGATAGCTCGTCAGCGTCCGCAGCAGGCAGCAGCGGTAGTACTCCCACGTCACCGAGTAATAGGACTTCTGTGGGTCGAACCCGGCGTCCACGTCACCGATCATCGCCAGGTTGAGCGTGCCGCCCTGCTGGAACGTCGCAGGGCCGGTCGCCGTCGTATCGCCGGTCGCCGCGGTCGGGCCCGACTCGCCTCCATCGTCATCGCCGCCACACGCGGCGGCGACGAGCCCGAGGACGGCGACCAGCGCCAATACCTTCACATATCGCCTCACGAACACCCCCCTCTCCGGGTCGAACATGATCCGACCGGGCCGGCGTCCGGCCCGGGACTGCGTGGGTTACTCCCCACCCTCCTTTCGAAGATCAGTCTCCAGTCCTCTAGTACGGTCAGCCGCCCGTCCGGGGATCGAGGGCGTCACGCATACCGTCCCCGACCATGTTGAAGGCCAGGGTGGTGAGGAACAGGAAGAGGCCGGGGAAGAACATCATCCACCAGGCCACGGTGAAGATCGATCCCGCGTCCGAGAGTTGCCGTCCCCACGACGGGGTCTCCTGCGGGACCCCGATCCCCAGGAACGAGAGCGCCGCCTCGAACAGGATGTTGCTCGGGACGATCAGGGTCGTGTAGACGATGATCGAGGCCGCGCAGTTGGGCAGGATCTCCCGGAACATGATCCGGCGGTTGGTCGAGCCGAGGGATCTCGCCGCCTCGACGAACTCCTTCTCACGCAGCGACAACACCTGCCCGCGCACGATCCGCGCGACGTAGGGCCACGTGAACAGGGCGATGACGTAGCTCACCAGGAGGAGCCCGGGCTTGATGAGCCCTCCCAGGCACCCCTCCGCGGACACCCCGCACGCCGAGACGAGACCGAGCGCGAGCAGCAGCACCGGCAGCGACAGGACGACGTCGATCGTGCGGGAGATGACCGTGTCGATCTTCCCGCGATAGAACCCCGCCAGGACCCCGAGCGTGACGCCGATGAGCGTGGCGAGGCCGGTCGCGAAGAACGCGATGAACAGGGACGTGCGGGCGCCGTACATGACGCGGACGAACAGGTCGCGCCCGGCCGTGTCGGCCCCGAACCAGTACTCGGAGTTCGGGCCCAGGGGGATGCCGAACGAGTCGAGTTGCGACAGGTCCACGTCGTTCGGGTCGTGGGTGAACGATGCGATGACCGGTGCGAGGAGACCGATCGTGATCATCGCGAACACGATGAACAGGCCCACGAGCGCGAACCTGTCCTTACGGAAGCGCCGCCAGAACAGTTCCCACGGCGTTCGTCCGATGACCTGTTGCGAGACCTCGACGCCGACCGCTTCGGGTTCGCCCTGAACGCCGGCGGCCGGCTCCTCGGAGGTCACCTGGGCCATGTGTGCCTGCTCTCCCTATCCCCGGGAAGGACGGCGCATCTTAGTCCCCTGTCCGCGCGAACCGCAACGGCCTCTGGGCCCGACTATACGCCCCCCTTCCAGGGCCGGGGTTGCGGGATCTTGCCATCGCCGGCGGCCTGCCCGAACGGTCCGGGTCAGGCTCGGAGGAGGCCCGTGACCCTGGGCAGGATGTCGACGCCGCGCAACAGCCCGAGCGCCCCCGCGGCGCACGCGCGCTCGCCGAACTCCTCCGAGCCGTCGGCCTGGACGGGCCCCCCGGCGACCACGAGCGGGACGGGCTCGGCGGTGTGCGCCTTGCGGACGCAGGAGGTCGCGTGATCGGCCGTCACCGCGACGAGCGTGCGGGCCGGATCGATCCTCGGCAGGATCTCACCGAAGAACGCTCGGTCGATCCGCTCGATCACCGCGCGCTTGTCCTCCGCCCGGCCGTCGTGGGCCGGGATGTCGGGGCCCTTGATGTGGACGTAGAGCGCGTCGTACCCGTCGAGCGCATCGACCGCGAGGCTCGCCCACGTCGCGTAGTCGGCCTCGGTCACCAGGCGCGGGGCGTCGACGGGCGCCATCCCGAGGAGGATCGCGATCCCGCGCTCCACGGGCATCTCCACGAAGCACCCCCAGGCGGGGCCGAACCGCTCCCCGATCGGCTGGAGCACCGGCCGATGGTCACCCGCGTCGCGGGTCAGGATGAGGTTGGCGGGGAGCTGGCCCGCCCGTGCGCCGCTCCGCGTTCACGTCCGAGGCATCCAGGATCCGGGCAGACCCCTCGACGAAGGCGTTCGTCAGCGACGCCGCTCGGCGAGCGGCCTCCGAGTCCTCCGACGACTCGGACGTCGCGACCTCGGGCTCGAAGGTCTCGAGGGCGACCCCGAGCGAGCCCTGCTTCCGGTACGCCGGGTCGGTGTTCGAGATCTCGGCCGACAGCGGGCCCGGGTCCGACCGGATGACCAGCACGCCCCGATGTTCGACCGTCGCCCGTAGCTCGAACGTCGCATCCGGCAGCACCAGTCGTTCGTTCACCTCTGCGGCGAGGGCCTGCGCCTGTTCGGAGGAGAGATCCCGACCGACCCGACGGTCGACGATGCGCGACCCGTCCCCGGTCGCGAAGTTCACGCGGTGCGCCAGGTCTCCGTCGCGGAAGTCCATGCCGGCCCCGATCGCCTCGACCACGCCGCGACCGGGATGTTCCTGTTGCGGGTCGTAGCCCAAGATCGCGAAGACCGCGATGTCGGACTCGGGCGCGATGCCCTCTCCGACCGTGATCACGGTCCCGGTCCTGCCGCGCACCGCGAGCGAGTCGAGGAACGGCGTGGCCGCGGCCTCGAGCGGGGTCCGGCCGTCGAGCTCGGGGACGGGATCGTCTCCCAGTCCGTCCAAGCACACGTACAGGAGCCGGCGCATCACCGGTACTTCACGATGAGCGCGAACTCTTCGGGGTCGAGGCTCGCGCCGCCGACGAGCGCGCCGTCGATCTCGGGGTGGGCCATGAAGTCGCGGATGTTCCCCGCCTTCACGCTCCCGCCGTACTGGATCCGCACCGCGTCGGCGACCCCTCCGTCGTACAGCTCCGCGATCGTCGATCGGATGAGGCCGATCACCTGTCCGGCGTCCGACGGCTCGGCGTTGCGCCCGGTCCCGATCGCCCAGATCGGCTCGTAGGCCACGACGAGGTTCGTCGCGTCGCCCTCGCCGACGCCGCCCAGCGCCGCGCGCAGCTGCCCGGTCACCCGGTCCTCCGTCGCCCCGAGATCGCGCTCCTGGAGCGTCTCGCCGACGCACAGGATCGGCGTCATGTCGCTCCCGAACACTGCCCGGACCTTCCGGTTGACCAGCTCATCGGTCTCGTCGAACAGCGCCCGGCGCTCCGAGTGGCCGACGATGACGTACCGGACGTGGAGCGCCTTCAGCATCACCGGTGAGACCTCGCCCGTGAACGCCCCCTCGCGTTCCCAGTGGACGTCCTGCGCGCCGAGGCCGTACGGGAGCCGGTCGCTGTCGAGCAGCGTCTCCACCGTCCGGAGCGAGGTGAACGCCGGGCACACGACGACCTCGACGCGTTCGGCGTCGGCGACGTCGAGGAGGTAGGACAGCTTCTGGACGGCCTGGATCGCTTCCAGATGCGTCTTGTGCATCTTCCAGTTGGCCGCGATGATCGGGCGTCGCTCGCTCATCGGTCCGCCGCCAGCACGGCGAGCCCGGGGAGCTCGCGCCCCTCCAGGAACTCGAGTGACGCGCCTCCGCCCGTCGACAGATGGTCGAAGCCGTCGGCCAGCCCGAACCGCGCGACGGCGGCCAGGCTGTCGCCGCCGCCCGCGACCGCGTACGCGGGGGCCGCGGCGATCGCGACCCCGACCCCGCGCGTGCCGGCGCTGAAGGGCTCGAGCTCGAACACCCCCATCGGCCCGTTCCACAGGACCGTCTTCGCGTCCGCGATCGTCCGGGCGAACTCCTCGACCGATCGAGGGCCGATGTCCAGACCCATCTCCCCGTCCGGGATCTCGGAGGCCGGGACGGTGTGGCGGGGCGCGTGCGAGCGTCATCTCGGGGGCCGAGACGACGTCTTCGGGGAGCTGTACGAGCACGTCGCGTGCGTCCGCGCTCGCGCGCGCGGCTCGGACCTCGTCGAACCGATCGCGCTCCACGAGGCTCCGCCCGACCCGGCCGCCGTCGGCCGCGATGAAGGTGAAGGCCATCGCGCCGCCGATCAGGAACGCGTCCACGCGTTCGACGAGGGCGCCGATCGCGTCGAGCTTGTCCGACACCTTCGCACCCCCCAGCACCGCGACGTACGGGCGATCCGGCTCGTCGAGCAGGCGGCCGAGCGCCTCGACCTCCGTCTGGACCAGCCGGCCGGCGACGGCGGCTCGGCCGTGCTCGAGGTACCACGATGGCAGCGCCGCCACCGACGTGTGTGCTCGGTGGACCGCCCCGAACGCGTCGTTCACGTAGACGTCCGCGAGCGCTCCGAGCTCGGCCGCGAACCCTTCGTCGTTGCGCTCCTCGCGTGGATCGAACCGGAGGTTCTCGAGCAACACCACATCACCCGGCCCCGCGCGCTCGCAGGCCGCCGCGGCCTCGCCCCCGACGATCACACCCGGCGCGAGGACGTCCCGACCGAGGAGCTCACCCAACCGGCGAGCGACCGGTGTTAGCCGGAGGTCGTCGCGGACCTGCCCCTTCGGCCTGCCGAGGTGCGAGGCGGCAACGACCGCCGCCCCGCGCGCCCAGGAGCTCGACGAGCGTCGGCACGCTCGCGCGGATGCGCGCGTCGTCCGCGACCTCGCCATCGTGCAGTGGGACGTTCAGATCGAGCCGGACGAAGACACGAGCGCCGGAGACGTCGCCGAGGTCCTCGAGCGTTCGGAGGCGCACCGCTAGAGCGCGCGGGCGACGAGGTCCACGAGGTCGGCCAGCCGGTTCGAGTACCCCCACTCGTTGTCGTACCAACCGACAACCTTGGCCATGTTGCCCATCACCATCGTCGAGCCCGCGTCGAACGTGCAGGAGGCCGCGCTGCCGACGATGTCCGAGGACACGATCGGGTCCTCCGTGTACACGAGACGACCGCCGGACAAGGGCCCGGTCTCGGCGGCGGCGGCGTAGGCGGCATTGACCTCCTCGATGGTCACGTCGCGGGTGAGCGTGGCGACGAGATCGGTGACCGAGCCGTCCGGCACCGGCACGCGCATCGAAAGACCGTCCAGCCGTCCCTTCAGATGCGGCAGCACCGTGCCGGTTGCCTTCGCGGCCCCCGTCGACGTCGGGATGATGTTGATCGCGGCCGCGCGCGCGCGCCGCAGGTCCTTGTGCGGCAGGTCGAGGATCTGCTGGTCGTTCGTGTAGGCGTGGATCGTCGTCATGAAGCCTCGATCGATCCCGAACGCGTCGTCGAGGACCTTGGCCATCGGGACGACGCAGTTCGTCGTACACGACGCGTTGGAGATCACGTTGTGCTGCGGCGGCGTCGTACGCGTCGTCGTTCACGCCGAGCACGACCGTCAGGTCCTCTCCCTTCGCCGGCGCGCTGATGATGACCTTCTCGGCGCCTGCCTCGATGTGTTTGTCGGCTTGCTCGCGGTCGGTGAACAGGCCCGTCGACTCCACCACGATCTGCGCGCCGAGCGCCTTCCACGGGAGCTCCGCCGGGTCGCGAACAGCGAGCACGCGGAGCTCGTCGCCGTCGACCGAGATCCCGTCGGCGGTGAGGCCGACCTCACCGTCGAACCGCCCGAGCACCGAGTCGTACTTCAGCAGGTGCGCGAGGGTCGCGGCGTCGGCGATGTCGTTCACCGCGACGAAGTCCAGGTCCAGGCCGAGCTTCCTGGCGGCCCGGAAGAAGTTGCGTCCGATCCGTCCGAAACCGTTGATCCCAACCTTCGTGGTCATCGTCGTCCTCTCGGAAGGGTGCCCGGCCATCCTAAAGGCGATCGCCGTGGCACGGCCCGGCGGGCATGGCCCCGATCCCCTGGTCAGCGGTCGAGATCGCGGTGGTCGACCGTCGCCGCCAGGCCCTTGTCCCGGAAGAACGTCGCGAGGTCCTCGACGACCACGACGGAACGATGGCGACCCCCGGTGCACCCGACCGCCACGGTGAGGTACGCCTTCCCCTCGGCCACGAAGCCCGGGACCATGAACCCGAGCAGCGATCGGAGCCGTCGGAGGAACTCACGATACGTCTGCTGATCGCGGACGTAGGTCCGGACCCGGTCGTCCGTGCCGGGGAGGGGCCGGAGCTCGTCGACCCAGTGCGGGTTCGGCAGGAACCGGCAGTCGATCACGAGGTCGGCATCGCGGGGCGCGCCGTACTTGTAGCCGAAGGAGATCAGGCTCACCTGCAGGCTCTCCTCCGGCGGCGCATCGGCGAACGCGTCGCGGATCTTGTCGCGGAGCTCGTGCGGCGTGAGACCCGACGTGTCGATGATGAGGTCGGCCTCGCCTCGCAGGCTCTCCATCATGAGCCGCTCCTTGCGGATCCCCTCGACCACGCGATCGGCGGGGGCGAGCGGGTGGCGGCGCCGGGTGGATTCGTACCGGTTCACGAGGTCTTGGTCCGAGGCCTCCAGGAACAGGATCCGCGCCGCCACCTCGAGCTCGCGGAGCTCGTCCAGGGCGCGGGAGAGCTCACCGAAGAAGACGCCCCCTCGGACGTCCAGGACGATCGCCACGCGACCCGGTCCGCCGGGGCTCGAAGCGAGCTCGGCCATCTTGCCGAGCAGCGTCGGCGGGAGGTTGTCGACCACGAAGTACCCGAGGTCCTCGAGGCACCGTGCGGCCTCCGACCGACCCGCGCCCGAGAGCCCGGTGATGATCGTGAAGGCGGGGTTCGACTGCGGTCGGCTCGGACGCGGCCGCACGGGGTCGCCGGGCGCGCGATGCGCGAGCCGGAGCGGGGTGCGCCGCGCCGCGCTGGCGACCGCCCGTGGTCGTCGGATCGCGCGTCATGCGATCCCCGCCGGCTGGCTCGCCGTGACGCTCGTCAGGCGCTCGTGGATCGTCTGCGCGAGCTCGGGCCCGATGCCGGGCGTCTGCTCGATCTCCCCGACACCGGCCCTGGCGAGGCGCGACAGCGATCCGAAACGCTTCAGCAAGGCCTTCTTCCTCGCCGGTCCGACGCCGGGCACCTCGTCGAGCGGTGAGGCGAGCGCGCGCCGGGCGCGCTTCTGTCGGTGGTAGGTGACGGCGAACCGGTGGGCCTCGTCGCGGATGTGCTGCAGCACGAACAACGCCTCCGACCCACGCGGGATCCGCAGCGGATCGGGTCGGTCGGGGAAGTAGACCTCCTCGAGCCGCTTCGCCAGGCCGATCGCCGGGATGTGCAGGTCGGCCTCCGCGAGCGCCTTCGTCGCGACCGAGAGCTGGCCCCGGCCGCCGTCGACGACGACGAGCGAGGGCGGGTACGAGAACCGCCGGCGCTCCTTCGTGTCGTGCTCGCGGGCCAGCCGGGCGAACCGACGGCGGAGCATCTCCTCCATGCTTGCGAAGTCGTCCTGTCCGGGCACGCCCTTGATCTCGAACCGGCGATAGTCGCTGCGTTTCGGGAGGCCGTCCTCGAAGACCACCATCGAGCCGACCGTGTCCGTCGTCCCCAGGTTCGACACGTCGTAGCACTCGATCCGGAGCGGTGGCTGTTCCAGTTCGAGGACCCTGCCGAGCTCCGAGAGCGCGCGTGAACGCGCACCGAAATCCGACGCGCGGCGGAGCTTGTGGCGCTGGAAATGCTCGCGGGCGTTCTGCGTGACGGTCTCCATGAGCTTGCGTTTCGTGCCGCGCTCCGGGACCGCGAACCGGACCGGCCCTCCCCGCCGTCCCGAGAGCCACGCGAGGAGGACATCCGCGTCCGCGGGCGGGCTCGGGACGAGGATCCGCGGCGGGACGTCCTGACGCTCCATGTAGAGCTGACGCAGGAACGAGCCCACGAGGCCGGCGCGATCGAGGTCCTCGACGCGGTCGGCGACCCATCCCTTGCGTCCGGTCACGCGGCCGCGCCGGACGAAGAACACCTGGAACGCGGCCTCGATGTCGTCCTCCGCGAGCCCGAGGACGTCGAGATCCTCCGGGCTGGGGAGCACCATCTCCTGGCTCTCGAGCGCCCGGCGGGCCGCGGTGAGCTGGTCGCGGAGCTTCGCGGCCAGCTCGAACTCCTCCCGCTCCGACGCTCCGCGCATGTCGCGCTCCAAGCCCTCGAGGACCGGTCGCTCGTGTCCGGAGAGGAAGTCGCCGAGCGCGTCGACGTGGGCGCGGTAGCCCTCCTCCGGAGACCCCCGTGACTTCGGGGACGCACGGACCGGCGCAGCGCCCGATGTCGTAGTACAGGCACGGACGTCGGGCCCGGGCCCGTTGGTCGAAGAAGGCGTTCGAGCACGTCCGGACGGGGAACACGCGTGTGCAGGCGTCCAGGGTCTCCCGGATCGCGTACGCGTGTCCGAACGGGCCGAAGTACCGGACGTTCTTGCGCTTCGCGCCGCGGAGGACCTGCGCGCGCGGCCATCGTTCGCCGACCGTGAGGGCGAGGTACGGATAGGACTTGTCGTCCCGGTACCGGACGTTGAACCGCGGCTGGTGCTCCTGGATCAGGTTGAACTCGAGCAGCAGCGCATCGACCTCGGTCGACGACAGGATCCACTCGACCGAGGCCGCGGAGGCGACCATGGCCTCCGTCCGCGGGTGCAGGTCCCGGCCCCAGTAGTTGACGAGGCGCTTGCGGAGCGAGCGCGCCTTCCCGACGTAGACGACCCTGCCGTCCGCGTCTCGGAACAGGTACGCGCCCGGGGCGTCGGGGATCGACGAGGCCTCTGGGCGGGTGAAGGTCACACGGTCATCGTAGCGCGGCGACCTGCGGGAACCCGGGACGCGCTCGGCGGATCAGGAGGCGGTGACGGTCCCGCTCATCGTCGGGTGCACGTCGCATTGGAAGTAGTACTCGCCGGCCTCCAGCGGGTCGATCGCGTACTCGACCTCATCCGGTCCGGTGATGATCTCGCCCGCGAACAGCGCGTTCGAGAGGTCGTCCGCGCTCGGATAGATCGCGATGTTGTGGGGCACGTCGGCTTCCTCGTTCACGAACGTGATCGTGCTCGGCTCGTCGGCGGGGAGGTCGATCGTCGACGTGTCGAAGGCGATGCCCGAGGCGGTCACGGTCGTTGTCGTGCCTCCGCCGCCGGTCGCCCCGGTGCCCCCGGTGGCGCCCGTACCGCCGGTCGCCCCGGTGGTGCCCCCGCCGCCCTCCCCGGCCCGGATCTCGCCGATCATCGTCGGGTGGATCACGCAGTTGTACGCGTACTCGCCCGGGTCGAGGGCCGGGACCTCGTACTCGATCTGCGCGGGTCCCACGATCGTCTCGGTCTCGAGGAGGAGGTCGCCGCTCGGTTCGGGTCCGGCGAACACCTGGACGTTATGCTCGGTCCCCGCGTCGCGGTTGTCGAACGCGATCGTGAACGGCTCGCCCGGCGCCGCCTCGATGCACTGGCCCTCGGTGAAGGCGATCCCCTCGGCGACCACGGTCACGACGCCTCCCTCGACCGGCGAGCACTCGTCGGTGGGAGGCGGTGCGGCCGTCGCCGTTCCGGTCGGGGTCGGGCTCGGAGCCGCGAAGGGGACCTCGCCGAGATCACCGTATCCACCCACGAGCAGGTCCTGCTCCTCGGTCGCGTACCAGGCGAGATACGCGGTCGAACCGTCCTCGTTGGTCGTGACCGAGGGGAACGCGCCGTCAGAAGCTGCACCGGCCGTGTCGATCAACCCTTCGAAGAGTTGGTCCTGGCCTCCGCCAGACGCAAGCATCACCCCGTCAGCGGCATCCCGCCACGCGACGTACAGCGTCCCCGCATCGTCGACCGCGATCGATGTCCCGGCCCCCTCGGCGGTGGCCGAGCCCTCGGAGACCTCCCCGGCCGGGCCCGTCGAGAACGATCCAGGCACGCCGGTCGCGATCGTGACCTGACCGTTGGGCTCCTCGTAGTAGGAGAGCGCGATCTCATCGTTCACGGCGACGCCCGATAGGCCCTGACCGCCGGTCGTCGAGCCGACGTCGAAGCTCACCCAGGCGTTCTCGCCGTCGTTCGTGGCGACCGAGACGCCGCTGCCGCCGTCCGAGTAGGCGACCGCGGGCCCGTCCGCGATCGCCACGATCGCGGTCCGGCACGTGTCGCAGCCGCTCGTCTCGGCGATCGAGTCGACCTGCCAGCCGTCGCCCTCCGGCACCGCGAGCTCGACGGTCGCCGCCGACGAGGTCGAGGTGTAGAAGGCGATCCACGGCGCACCGTCGACGAGCGCGATCGACGGTCCGATCCCCGGCGTCGGGCTGACCTCCGTGAGTGCGACCTGCGTGGAGGTCGCCGGGTCGAGCGATCCGGTCGCGTACCAGATGCCGCCGGCCCACCCGAAGACCGCGTGGTACGTGTCGCCGTCGGCGACCATCGCGAGTCCCGTGACGGTGTCCGGCGAGAGCCGTTCGAGCGAGGGCTCGAACGCCGGGTTGAAGGCCACGTTCACGTTCGCGATCGGCTCGGCGATCACCATCGCGCCGCGCGTCCAGTAGCCCTGCTCGCTGACGGTCGCGAGGAACACACCCGGGATCGTCGGTGCCCCGATCGGCCGGGCCGGCGCGATCTCGCCCTCCGCGAGCTCCTCCTGGAAGCCGAAGTACGCGACCACCGGGAGCCCGCCCTCGTTCACCACCACCGCCGGGTGGCGGCCGACGTCGTTCAGCGAGTCGGCGACCGCCGGCAGGAACCGGACGCCTGAACCCACATCCACCGTTGCCACCGGGGGTTCCGCGCATGCCGCTGCCGCGAGAACCAGGAGGAAGGCGAGCGGCAGGAGCTTCCTGGGCATGAGCGCGGGCAATCCTAACAAGGTCCGAACGCCCGAGGTTCCGCGCCGAACGGTCGCGTCACCGGTCGCGCGAGGCGCGAGCCGGCTCCAGCGGAAGCGTTCCGAGCACCTCCGCCAGGAAGCGCCCCGTGTGGGACGACGGATGGGCGGCGACGTCTTCGGGAGGTCCCGTGACGACGATCTCCCCGCCCGCGTCGCCGCCCTCGGGACCCGAGATCGACGATCCAATCCGCCGTCTTCACGACGTCGAGGTTGTGTTCGATCACCAGCACGGTGTTGCCGTTGGCGACGAGCCGCTGCAGGACGGACAAGAGCTTGCGGATGTCCTCGAAGTGCAGCCCGGTCGTCGGCTCGTCGAGCACGTAGAGCGTGCTCCCCGTCGCTCGCTTCTGCAGTTCGGAGGACAGCTTGATCCGCTGCGCCTCGCCTCCGGAGAGCGTGGGCGCCGGCTGGCCGAGCTTCACGTACCCGAGCCCAACGTCGGACAGGGTCTGGAGGTGCCGCTTGATGACCGGGATGTTCTGGAAGAACTCGAGGGCCTCGTCGACACTCATCTCGAGCACGTCGGCGATCGACCGGTTCTTGTACCGGACCTCGAGCGTCTCGCGGTTGTACCGGTGGCCCTTGCACACCTCGCACGTCACGTAGACGTCGGGAAGGAAGTGCATCTCGATCTTGATCTGGCCGTCGCCGGCGCAGTTCTCGCACCGCCCGCCGCGGACGTTGAACGAGAACCGACCCGGGAGGTAGCCACGGACCCGGGCCTCGGGGACCTGGCTGAACAGCTTGCGGATGTGATCGAACATCCCCGTGTACGTCGCGGGGTTGGAGCGCGGGGTCCGGCCGATCGGGGACTGGTCGATGTCGATCACCTTGTCGATCTGCTCCCATCCGGTCAGCCGGCGATGCCTGCCCGGCAACGCTCGGGAGCGATACACCTTCTGCATGAGCGCTCGAAGCAGGACCTCCTGCACGAGCGTGGACTTGCCGGAGCCGCTCACGCCGGTCACGCAGACGAGGAGCCCGAGCGGGACGTGCAGATCGATGTTCTTCAGGTTGTGCTCGCGCGCGCCGAGGACCTTCAGCCAACGGTCCCCCGGCGTCCGCCGGACCTCGGGCGTCGGGATCACGCGCCGGCCCGACAGGAACGCGCCGGTGAGCGATCCGTCGCACTCGAGGAGCCCCTTCAGGTCGCCCGAGTACACGATCTCGCCGCCGGCATGCCCGGCGCCCGGGCCGATGTCCACGAGGTGATCGGCCGCCGCGATCGTCGCCTCGTCGTGCTCGACGACGATGAGCGTGTTCCCCAGGTCGCGCAGCCGCACGAGGGTGTCGAGCAGTCGCCGGTTGTCGCGCTGGTGCAGGCCGATCGACGGCTCATCGAGGATGTAGAGGACGCCGACGAGGCCGCTCCCGATCTGGGTCGCGAGTCGGATGCGCTGCGCCTCGCCACCGGCGAGCGTCGCCGAGGCGCGCGACAGGGACAGGTAGTCCAGCCCGACGTCGACGAGGAACTGCAGTCGTTCGCGGATCTCCTTCAGCAGCCGTTCGGCGATCATCTGCTCCCGCTCGCTCAGGTCGACCACGCCGATGAACGAGAGGGTGTCGCGGATCGACAGGCCGGTGAGCTCGGAGATGTTCTGCCCGCCCACCGTGACCGCCAGGCTCTCGGGCCGCAGTCGCGCTCCCCCGCACGCGCGGCACGGGATCTCGCGCATGAACTCCTCGAGCCGTTCGCGCTGGCTTTCGGAATCGGTCTCGACGTGGCGCCGCTCGACGACCGGGACGACTCCCTCGTAGGTCGTCCAGTACGAGCGGGTCCGTCCGTAGCGGTTCTTGTACCGGACGTGGATCTCGTCGTTCGAGCCGTAGAGCACCACGTCCCTCGCCGCCTTCGAGAGCTTCCTCCACGGCGTCGTCGTCGAGAACCCGTTGGTCTCCGCCACCGCATCGAGGACGCGATCCCAGTACTCGAGTCTCGAGCTCGACCACGGAGCGAGCGCGCCGTCGCGGATCGACAGGTCCGGGTCGGGGACCACGAGCTCGGAGTCCACCTCGAGCCGCGTCCCGAGCCCGTCGCAGGTCTGGCACGCGCCGTACGGCGAGTTGAACGAGAAGTTGCGCGGCTGCAGCTCGTCGAACGAGAGGCCGTCGAACGTGCACGCGAGCGATTGGCTGTACGTCTGCACGTCCTCGCCATCGTGGGTCTGGACGGCGATCGCGGCCAGGCCCTCGGTCAGCCCGAGCGCGGTCTCGATCGAGTCGGCGACCCGACGACGGATGCCCTGCTTGGCGACCAGGCGGTCGACCACGACCTCGATCGTGTGCTTGTAGTTCTTCGGGAGCCGGATCTGCTCGGACAGATCCCGAACCTCGCCGTCGATCCGAGTGCGGACGAACCCCTTCTGCGCGAGCTCCTGGAGCAGCTTCTCGTACTCGCCCTTGCGGCCGCGGACGACCGGAGCGAGGACCTGGAACCGGGTGCCTTCGGGGAGCTGGAGCACCTGGTCGACGATCTGCTCCGGGGTCTGGCGTCCGATCGGACGCCCGCACTTCGGGCAGTGGGGATGGCCGATCCGAGCGTACAGGACGCGGAGGTAGTCGTAGATCTCGGTGATCGTGCCGACCGTCGAACGGGGGTTCTTCGTGGTGGACTTCTGGTCGATCGAGATCGCCGGCGAGAGCCCCTCGATGAAGTCGACGTCGGGCTTCTCCATCTGCCCGAGGAACTGCCGTGCGTACGACGACAGCGACTCCACGTACCGCCGCTGGCCCTCGGCGTAGATCGTGTCGAACGCGAGCGAGGACTTCCCGGACCCGGACAGCCCCGTGAACACGATCAGCTTGTCCCGGGGGAGCTCGAGCGTGACGTTCCTGAGGTTGTGCTCCCGGGCGCCGTGAATCACAAGCGTGTCGGTTCCCATCCGGGGCATCGTACCGAAGGCTCCGACATCGACCGTCCCGGACCGCGGTCCCGGCGCCGGTAGGGTTCGCCCGATGGGATCGCCCGAACCCGAGTTGGATCGCGTCCCGTTCCGGGACGCCCTGCGGTTCTGGGTGAAGCTCGGGTTCGTGAACTTCGGCGGGCCGACCGGACAGATCGCGCTCATGCACACGGAGCTCGTCGAGCGCCGGCGCTGGCTGGGCGAGTCGCGCTTCCTGCACGCGCTGAACTTCGCGATGCTCCTGCCCGGCCCGGAGGCCCACCAGCTCGCGATCTACGCTGGCTGGCTGCTGAACGGGACCGCCGGCGCCATGGTCGCCGGGATCTTCTTCCTGCTCCCCGCGTTCTTCCTGATGGTCGCACTCTCCTGGATCTATGCCGTCCACGGCGACGTCGGCTGGGTCTCGGGCGTCTTCGACGGCCTCGCGTGGGCGGTCGTCGGCATCGTCGCGGCGGCGCTGCTGCGCATCGCTTCACGGACGCTCCGACACGCGCTTCAGGTCCTCCTCGCCGCCGTCGCCTTCCTCGCGCTGTTCGTGTTCGGCGTCCCCTTCCCGCTCGTCGTGCTGGGGGCCGGCTTGGTCGGCTGGGTGGCCGGGCGTGCGCTCCGACCCGGTCCCGACGAGCTCGACCCGCCCCTCCCCGAGCGCGTGAAGCCGACCCTGGCCAGGACCGGACGGGCACTCGCCGTCGGTCTCGCCGTGTGGCTGATCCCGCTCGCACTGGTGGTGCTCGTTGCGGGGACCGACAGCGTCCTAGCGGAGGAAGCTGTGTTCTTCTCGGTGATGGCGCTCGTGACGTTCGGCGGGGCGTACGCCGTGCTCTCGTACGTGAACCAGGCCGCCGTGCTGCGGTTCGGGTGGCTCACGTCGAGCGAGATGGCCGTTGGGCTCAGCCTGGCCGAGACCACGCCCGGACCGCTGATCCTGGTCGTCGTGTTCGTCGGGTTCGTGGCGGCGTTCCGCGATCCCGGGTCGCTCGCGCCTGCCGCCGCCGGCATGGCCGGGGCGATCGTGACGGCGTGGGCGACGTTCGTGCCGAGCTTCCTGTTCATCTTCGTCGGGGCACCGTCGGTCGAGCGGCTGCGCGGGAACGAGCGGCTGGCCGGGGCCCTCGGAGCGATCACGGCCGCCGTCGTCGGTGTCATCGCGAACCTGGCCCTCGTGTTCGCCACGAGCGTCCTGTTCGACCAGGTGGACGTCGCCACGCCGTTCGGGCACGAGGTTCCGGTCCCGGTCTTGGGCTCCGTAGACCCGCTCGCCGTCACGGTCGCCGTCGCGTCGTTCGTGGCGATCCGCCGGTTCCGGCTCAACGTGGTCTGGGTCGTCCTGGGCGCCGGCGTCGCCGGCCTGATCCGGGCGGTCCTCGGATAGGCGGTAGGCTCGCCGGGGTGTCCGAGCAGCACAGCCTCGAGAGCTATCGGGACGAGTTCCCCGTCCTGTCGCGCAAGGCGTACCTCATCAGCGCGTCGCTCGGGCCGATCTCGAACCGCTCACGCGCCTACCTCGACGGGTACCTCGACGCCTGGGCGAGCAAGGGCGCGCCGGACCACGTCTGGTTCGAGGACATCTTCCCGAGGATGGGCGCGCTCAAGGCGTCGTTCGCCCGGCTCGCCGCCTGCGGCCCGGACGAGCTCGCGATCACGACGAACATCTCGATCGCGATCGCGACGATCGCCTCCGCCCTCGACTTCTCGACGCGGAACAGGGTCGTCATGTCCGAGCTGGACTTCCCCACCGACGGCCACGTGTGGCTCGCGCAGGCCGCGCGCGGCGTCGAGATCGAGTGGCTCCGCTCCCCCGACGGTCTCACGATCCCCCTTGAGGAGTACGACCGGGCGATCGACGAGCGGACCGCCGTCGTGATGGTGAACCGGGTCCTGTACCGCTCGAGCGCGATCGTCGACGCGAAGGAGATCTGCAGGATCGCGCGCGAGCGCGGCGCGCTGTCGTTCCTCGACGACTACCACGGGATCGGCATCGTGCCGCTCGACCTGCACGACGTCGGCTGCGACGTGTACGCGGGCGGGGTCTTGAAGTGGCTCTGCGGCGGTCCCGGACTGGTGTTCCTGTACGTGCGGCGAGAGCTGATCCCGACGCTCGAGCCGGCGGTGACGGGCTGGTTCGCGACCGCCGATCCGTTCTCGTTCGAGCTCGAGCACCTCGAGTATCACCCGACGGCCAGGCGCTTCGAGCACGGGACTCCGCCGGCGCCCGTCTACTTCATCGCACAGGGCGGGCTGGACGTGATCGCCGAGGTCACGCCCGAGCGGATCCGAGAACGGCAGGGCGAGCTCGGCGACCACCTCATCTCGCGCGCGGACGACCTCGGGCTGCCGGTCCGAACACCGCGGGATCGTGCTGCTCGCGGCGGGGTGGTCAACGTCGGCGTGGGACCCGAGGCCGGGAAGATCTGTCACGCCCTCCTCGAGCGCGACGTCTGCACCGACTACCGCGGCGACGGGCTCCGGATCAGCCCGCACTTCTTCAACACCGAGGAGGACATCGACCGCTGCTTCGAGGAGCTGCGGGCGTTGCTCTGACGTCCGCGTCAGCCCGCCGTCGGACGCCAGCTCGCCTCGGAGCCGTGTGGCCTGATCGTGAAGATCTCGCTGCCGTCGGATCGCATGAGGTAGACGGCTGAGGTGGTCCCGGTCCGGAACCTGAACTCCGGGACACCCGCCAACACGATCCACCGACCGTCCGGCGACCAATCGAGCATCAGGCCGCCGCCGGTACCTCGCCAGAGCGGGAACGGCTCGCCGAATCCTTGGATGTCGGTCCCGTCGGGTCGCATCGATAGGAGCGCCTCTCCGTCGGATCCCGATCCCCAGAACACGATCCTTCGCCCGTCGGGCGTCCAGGACATCGGTGCCCGGATGACACTCCGAGGCTCTCGATGGATCTCGGAGAGCCCCGTGCCGTCGGCGTTCATCACGTAGAGCCGGTGACCGTTCGCGTTGAACGCGGTGAACGCGATGCGACGTCCGTCCGGCGACCAGGTTGGCCGATACACGCTGAGGTTCCGAAGCGTCGCGAGTTCCTTCCATCCGCTGCCATCGGCGTTCACCACCACGACGCTCGATCGGAAGTCGGTCTCGCCGAGGTCGTCGTAGGCGAATGCGATCTGACCCCCATCGGGCGACCACGATGGATGGGCCTCGTCGCCGGGTCGATCGACCAGCGGGACGGTCGCGGCCCCGTCGGGGTCCGCGAGGTACAGGGCGTAGCCCTCCGACGCGCCAGCCAAGATGAGCTCGGTCCCGTCGGGCGACCAATCGGGTGAGAAGTTGGGGTCCGTCGTCCCGCTCTCGGTCGGCCGGTCGACGCCGAACCCGCCTGCGTTCATCACTTCGATCTCCTCATCAGCCTCCAGGGCGATGAGGCCGTTCGGTGCTCGCGTCCACGCTTGGGTCGTGAGCTTCTGAGGACCCGCGCAGCGTCCACCGCTCGCGCGCTCGAACGACACCGTCTCCTCGGCGACGGACCACCCGTATGCAGCCGGTCGGGGCGAGCGCGGCTCCTCGAAGCAGTAGTTGCCGGACTCCGGCGCGAACACGATCGCGCGTGGCTTCTGGAGGTAGACGCTCCCGACCTCTTCACGGCCGTCCGGGAACCAGAGCTCATAGGTGCCTTCGACGATGTGCATCGCGCAGCTCTGTCCCTCCAAGTCGGCGCATCCGCCAGGAGGCGACGCGAGGTAGGACCCGTCCTGCGGTGGCGGTGCTCCGGCTACCTCGGGGCGATCCTTGGCGACCATGATCTCCCCCTCCGGGGCGACGAACGGTCCGGCCGACGAGAGCCACCACTCGTACAACGAGAGATCGCCGAGATCGTTCCGGACGGCCTGCGCGTAGATCGACGCGTTCTCGTCCGTCCACTCGATGAACGAAGCATGTGCACTCCGCCCGTAGATCTCATGCGTGTAGCAGAGGACGCGGCCGGCCGGCTCGCCGCCGATCGTATACGGGGTGACGGCGAGTGCGTCGGTCGCGCACTCGCCGTCGGGCGCACGCTCGATGTTCGCCTTCAGCTGGAACGCGGCGTCCATCGCATCTCGCGTCTGGAACAGCTCGTAGAGCACCTCGACATCGGCGGCGCGGCACGCGAGCGCTGCGAGCTCTTGATGGATCGGCTGATCGCGATCGAGCGGCAGGCACTCGGCGCTCAGGTCCTGAGGGATGTAGCCGAGGAGTCGTTGCTCCTCCGGTTCGAGGGCGCGTTCGACGGTCCGGAAGGTCGGCGGCACCGTGGGACTCGGGGTTGCCACCGGTGTTGTCGTGTCGAGATCCTGAGCCTGCGGGCTGTCGCTGCGGAGCAGCGAGGAGACGAGGATCCCTGCCCCGAGCGCGACCACGACGGCGAGCACCGGAGCGAGCCGCCGAGCCGTCGAACGTCCCGGCGGCCCATCCTTCCCACCTCCGATGGTGCCGAGACCAAGCGCCTCGGCGGCATCGTCGGCCAGCGCACCCGCGCTCTGCTGCCGATCCGCAGGTGCCTTCGCCATGGCTCTCGCGACGACCGCATCGATCGCGGCAGGAAGATCCGGCCGCTCGCTCGTGACGTCCGGCGGCGGAAGCTGCAGGTGTGCATACATCAGGCTCGCGTCGTTCTCCGCCTGGAAGGGGGGACGGCCCGTCAGGCACTCGAACAGCACGCATCCGAGCGAGTACACGTCCGTGCGCGCGTCGGGGATGCCGCCCTGGAACTGCTCGGGAGCCGCGTAGTCGAGCGTCCCGACGAACTGACCGGTCCCGGTCACGCCCGAGTCGCTCGCCGAGCGTCTCGTCAGGCCGAAGTCCGACAGGTACACGTGCACGTCCGGGCCGGAGCCTCGAGGCTGGGCGAGCAGCACGTTGCCGGGCTTCACATCGCGGTGGACCAGCCCCTGCTCGTGCGCGGCGTCGAGGGCCGCGGCGACCTGCCGGAGGAGTCCGAGGGCCCGGTCGGGCTTGAGCGCGCCACCGTCGTGCAACAGCCCGCGGAGGTCCGTCCCCTCCACGTAGCGCATCGCGATGAATAGGTCGCCACCGGATCCGCCGGCCTCGTAGATCGGGATCACGTTCGGGTGATCCAGCGACGCGGCGAGCCTGGACTCGCGGACGAACCGCTCCCGGAAGCGCTCGTCCTCCGCCAGCTGTGGCGCGAGGACCTTCAGCGCCACCTTCCGCTGGAGCCAGTCGTGTTCGGCGAGGTAGACGACGCTCATGCCGCCCCGACCGAGCGTCCTCGAGATCCGGTAGCCGGCGAACTCGGTCCCCGGTTGCAGGTCCACCCGGCTCGGCCGGACGCGTTGCTTCCCCGCCTCGCTCGGACCGAGTGCCTGGTCGCGCCGCAGGATCTGTTCGTGCAGCCGCTGCAGGTCCGCCGACGGCTCCACGCCGAGCTGCTCCGCGAGCACCTCCCGCGCCCGTTCGTACGTGGACAAGGCTTCCGCCTGCCGCCCGAGGCGGTACCGGGCCAGCATCAGGTTCGCCCACATCCGTTCGCGCAGCGGGTACCGGACCGTGAGCGCCTCGAGCTCGGAGACGACCGTCGAGTGTCCGCCGATCGCGATCTCGGCGGCGATCCGATGCTCCGTGGCCGCGAGCCGAAGCTCCTCCAAACGCGCGATCTCGCCGCGGAGGGACGACTCGTCGGCCAGGTCGGCGAACGCCGGCCCCCGCCAGTGCGACAGAGCATCGGCGAACGCGGCGGCCGCTTCGGCCGGCGCCGAGACGGACGATGACTTCGCCTCTCGAAGCCCCCGCTCGAACAGCGCTGCATCGAGCTCCCCCTCCTCGACGCGGAGGATGTAGCCGGGCGCACGCCCCTCGAGACGGTCGCCGAGCGCCCGGCGCAGGTGCGAGACGTACCCCTGGAGCGTGCTCCGGACCGAGTCGGGCGGTTCGTCTCCCCACACCTCGTCGATCAACACGTCGGTCGGGACGACCTCGTTCGCGCGGATCAAGAGATGTGCGAGCACGAGGCGCTGCCGCTTGCCGCCGAGCGACAGCGGACCGTCGGCGGTCGAGACCTCGAGCGGACCGAGGATCCGGAAGTCCATGCCGTGCACGCTACGGGATGCGCCGAGCGAAAGGAACCGAACTGCCTACGGGTCTGTCAGCGGTCGCCATGACGGCTCGCTACCGCTGCCGACCAGGAATTCCTCGCTGCCGTCCGCCCGCACGAGGTACACGTTGTCCCCGCCTCCAGCGGACGCACCGGGCACGCCGAACCCTTGGCCGAACGGGTCCGTCAACAGGATCCACCGGCCGTCAGGAGACCAGTCCAGCACGACCCGGCCGTTCGAAGGTGGGTGCTTCAGGATCACGTCTTCGCCCGACCCGTCGGGGAGCACGCTTCGGATCGACGAGTGCACAGAGAGCACGATCCGTCGCCCGTCCGGCGTCCACGCCAGAGCGACCGCCTGATCGCGAACCTCGGTGAGGTTGCCTCCGTCCGCGTCCACCACATACGCGGCGGGGCCGTTGCCCGTGAACTGGGTGAAGGCGATCTGCGAGCCGTCGGGAGACCAGAGTGGCGACTCCGGCCGTTCGTTCACCCGCGTCACGAGCTCCGTTCGACCACGGCCCGATGTGTCCACGACGGCGATCCCCGCGCGGAAGTCGGGCTCCCCCAGGTCGTCGAACGTGAAGGCGATCCGATCACTGACCGGCGACCAATCCGGGGCGATCTCGTCGCCGGCGTCCTGTGTGATCCGCACGACCTCGCCCCCGTCGGCGTTCATCACGTACAGGTCGTAGTCCTGGCCGGCGCCCGAGTAGACGATCATCGAGCCGTCCGGGGACCAGTCCGCCCAGACGTTTGAACTGGTCTGCGTCTGGTTGGTCAGCTTCTTGACGACGTACCCACCGGCATCGATGAGCGCGATGTCGTTGCCGGATTCGACCGCGATCAGACCCGCGGGAGCGCGGGTCCAGGGACGATCCGGGAAGCCTTGAGGCCCGGCACACGTGCCGCCCCCGACCGGTTCCCACGACACACCTCGCCGGGTCGCCGTCCAGTCGTACTCGACAGGGCGGAGGACGCCAGGGCCGCTACCGATGCACGTGCTCGGAGCGAACACGATCGTGTTGGGTTTCCGCAGGTACGTCCGGCCGCGTTCGTAGATGCTGCCGGCCTCGGACGTGTGGTAGGCGCCATCGTCGAGTCGGATCGCGTACGTCGTCGACGTAAGGATCGGAATGGCGTTCGCTTCCTGATCCGTGAGCTGGATCAGGTACGACCCGTCGCGCAAGCGTGATCCGGATGACGCCGGAGTGTCCTTCGTCGACAGCTCTGGATCGCTCCCCGCCGGCACGATCGGGCCTGCCGAGGTCAGCCACCACTCGTACAGGCTCAGATCGCCGAGGTCGTTCCGGACGGCATGGGCATAGATCAGCCCGTTCTCCTGCGTCCACTCGATGTGCGACCGGTCCCGCTCTCCTGCGACGACGCCGAACTCGCCCGGTTCGACCGTGTAGCAGAGGACCTGCCCGGCGCGCACGCCGTCGATCGTGTACGTCGACACCGCCTCGTGTTCCGTTGAACAGTCCCCGTCGCGCGCGGCGGTCGTGTTCGCGTTGATCTGGAAGGCGGCGTCCATCGCGTTCCGCGTCTCGAAGAGCTCGTAGAGCACCTCGGTCTCCGGTGTGATACACGCGAGCGCCGCGAGCTCTCCTCGCACGGACGCCTCCCGGGCGAGCGGCGCGCAGTCGCTCGCGGCTTCCGCCGGGATGTAGCCGATGAGTCGCTCCTCGTCCTGGGTGAGCTGGCGTTCAACCGTCTGGAAGATCGGTTCCGGAGCCGGGCTCACGCTCGGGGTCGGCGAAGCCTCGTCACCCTGGGCGGCGGGTGTCTCCCCACGCGACACGGAGAACACGATCACCCCGGTGACGAGCGCAGCCGCGAGGGCACCCACGACCGCGCGCCATCGTCGCCACCCGGATGCGCGCGCATCATCGGACGCCTCGGACGAGGGCGAAGGGCCTCCCGCGCGGCTCCAGCGAATCCGCCACACGTGGCGTATCGGTCGGCAGGAGACTTCGCGAGCGCCTTGGCGAGGACCTCGTCGATCCGCGGAGGGAGGTCGGGTCGCTCCGCCGTCAGGCGCGGCGGCTTCTCGCCGAGGTGGGCGTACAGAGCAGCGACCTGCGTGTCCCGCTCGAACGGCACACTCCCCGTGAGGCACTCGAACAGCACGCAGGCCAGGGAGTACACGTCCGTGCGCGCATCCACGGCCCGGCCCTCGATCTGCTCCGGCGCGACGTAGTCCACGGTGCCCACGAACTGCCCGGTCTGGGTGAGGCCGCCTCCGGTACCACCCTCGAGACGTTTCGTGAGGCCGAAGTCCGACAGGTAGATGAGGTCGCGCCCCTCCGACCCCTCGCCCTCGACCACGAGGATGTTCCCGGGCTTCACGTCGCGATGCACGAGTCCTCGTGCGTGCGCCGCATCCAGCGCGGAGGCGGCCTCGCGGATCACCCAGATCGTCCGGTCGGCCTCGAGCTTCCCGTCCCGACGGATCAGCCGCCCGAGATCGGTCCCCGGGACGTATCGCATCGCGAGGAACAGGAGTCCCTCCGCCTCGCCCGCCTCGAAGATCGGCACGATGTTCTGGTGTTCCATCCCCGCCGCGATGCGCGTCTCCCGCACGAAGCGCTCGCGGAACCGTTCGTCCCCGGCGAGTTGCGGAGCGAGGACCTTGAGGGCGACCTTGCGTTCCAGACCGAGGTGCTCGGCGAGGTAGACGACGCTCATGCCGCCCCTGCCAAGGACGGTCATGATCCGGTAGCCGGCGAACTCGCTCCCAGGTTCGAGGTCGCCCCGGGACGCTCGAGCGGCCGGTTCGGGTGCCGGCGGCGGCGGCGTCTGCGTCCGCAGCGCCGGGTCATGCTCCAGGATCCGCTCGTTCAGATGCTGGAGCTCGGCCGACGGATCGGCGCCCAGCTCGTCCGCCAGCACGCGACGAGCCCGTTGATACGCATCGAGCGCCTCCGCCTGGCGACCGCCCTGAGAGAGCGCGAGCATCAGATGCGCCCAGAGCCGCTCGCGGTGCGGGTACCGACTGGTCAGCGCCTCGAGCTCCGAGACGATCGTCGAATGGCGCCCCACGGCGAGCTCGGCCCCGATCCGGTGCTCGGTGGCCGACATGCGCAGCTCGTCCAGCCGGGCGATCTCGCCCTGCAGGGACGACTCGTCGGACAGATCGCCGAAGGCGGGCCCCCGCCACCGGTCGAGGGCCTTCGCGAGGCTCGCCGCGGCTGGTGCGGGATCCGCCGCGGCCGCTCGCTTCGCCTCCCGGACCTCGGCCTCGAACGCCGCCGCGTCGAGCTCCCCTTCCTGGACGTGCAGGATGTATCCCGCGGATCTCCCCTCGAGCCGCTCGCCGAGCGAGCGGCGGAGATGAGAGACGTACCCCTGGAGGGTGCTGCGCACCGAGTCCGGCGGCTCGTCGCCCCAGACCACGTCGATCAGGACGTCGGTCGAGACGAGCGCGTTCGCGCGGACGATGAGGTGCGCGAGCACGAGCCGCTGCTTGCGGCCGCCGAGCTTGAGCGTGCCGTCGGCCGTCGAGACCTCGACCGGCCCGAGGATCCGGAACTCCATCCCGCGAACCGTACGCTAGACCGCGGTCGAAGTGGCGGTCTGCGGACTACGTGCCGGCGGCCCGGACCTCGACCGGGATCCGCTGCACCGAGGTGTTCGAGAAACCCCCGAGGTTCCACGACGCCTCGAGCGGCTGGGTGTTGCCGGCGGAATCGGTGGCCCGGCAGCACAGTTCGGCCTCGCCGGGCCGAAGGGCATCCCAGTCGAGGGTCCACTCCACCCACGCGTACGACGAACCGGGATCGCCGAGGTTCGCGTCGGTCCAGGTCTCGCCCCCGTCCGCACTGACCTCGACCCGTTCGATCGAACCCCACCCGGACCAGGCACGGCCCCTGAGGCGATGACGCCCGACGTCGACCAGGCGCCGCCGCGTGAGGAACTCGGGGATCCCGGGCGGGATCATCAGCGACCGCGGTTCGATCCGGGTCACCGGCGTGCCCTCCTCCTCGGGATCCTGCCGGTACCGGTACGCGAGCATCTGGAACCCCTCGAACGGGTCGGCGACCGCCGTGATCCGAGTCAGCCACTTCACGCTCGTCATGCCGTACCAGCCCGGGACGATCAGCCGGAGCGGGAAGCCGTGCTGCGGCGGGAGCGGTTCGCCGTTCATCTCGTACGCGAGCAGGACCTCGTCGTGCATCGCGTCTGCGATCGACAGGCTCCGCTCGTAGTGGTGATCGATCCCTTTCTGCACGCCCCGGTCCGTGCCGCCGAACACGAGCTCGACCGCGTCCCCCTCGAGCCCCGCCTCCTCGAGGAGCGGTCGCAGGGGTGTGCCGGTCCACTCCGCGGTGCCAACGGCCTCGGTGATCCAGGGCTGGGAGATGGGCCGCGGCGTGAGCCGGGCCCGGCCGTTGCCCGCGCACTCCATCGTGACCCGGGTCGTCACGCTCGATCGCGCGCGGATCTGCTCCATCGAGAGCGAGATCGGGGCGCGAACGCGGCCTCCGAGCGTCAACGTCCACGCCACCTCGTCCGCGTCCGGGACGTCGAAGTGGATCAGCAGGTAGTGCATCCCGACGGGAGTGACGTCGTAGCGGAGCCCCTCGAGGTGCATCCCGTGGTTGCGCTGCGCGAGCTGGAGCTCGTCGATACTGATCTCCGAGGACGTCGACACACCTTCGGGAACATCGCGGTCCGTGATCGTCATCGTTGCACCTCCGGAGGAACGTCCCCGAACCCTACCGTGCGTCAGGACCCACGCCCGACGACCCGTCCGGCACGCACGACGAGCCTGAGGTCGCCGAGGGCCTCCAGGTGCTCGAGCGGATCCCCCCCGAGCACGATGAGGTCGGCGGGCGCCCTCGGAGCGATCGGCCCGGCGGTCATCGCCGTGAGGACCTCCTCGGGCGTCATCCGAACCGCCTCGTGCAGCAGGAGTGCCTCACGCACGTCGATCCCCGGCGGGATCGGCCCGTTCCCGAGATCGGTCCCGTAGACGACCTCCCCACCGGCCGCTCGGAACCGCACGAGGTTCTCGCACGCCGTCCGGAGCTCCGGTGTGATGTCCCCGAAGGACAGGATGTCGAGCGTCGACACGATACGCATCGTGTTGGCGGCGGCCTCGAGGACCGGATCCGAGAGCCGCTCGGTCCACGGCGCGTGGGCGAACTCGTCGATCCCGGCGCCCAGGCCACGCTCGGCCTGGCCGGTCCCCTGCACGTGTGCCGTGACGGGGAGGTCGAACGCGTGGGCGGCCTCGACGATCACCGCCAGCTCCGCGTCCGTCGGCGTCGGGCCGGCCTCCGCGTTCAGCGACACCTTGATCGCGGCCGCCCCGAGCCCGGCGAGCTCGCCGACCGACTCCCGCGCGTCCTCGGGTCCCGAGAGCTCACGGCCGGTCCCCTGCGGCGCCCACCCATCGTGGACGGGGTACCCGCCCGGACCGGTGAGCATCGGGCCGGCTGCTCGGATCAACGGCCCGGTGAACGATGGCAGCTCCGACGCGCCGGCGAGCGCGAAGATCTCCTGCGGGGTCCAGGCCAGATCGCGCACGGCCGTCACCCCGCCCACCAGCACCGAGCGCGGATCGGCCAGGCGGATGTGGACGTGCCGGTCGGCGACGCCCGGCATCAGGAACCCGTCGACCTCCAATGCTTCCTCGGCATCCGGCGCGGCCGAGGCGGGTCCGGCGTAGCGCACGGCACCGCGGTCGGCCACCACGGAGATCCGTTCGACCCGCTGCCCGCGCCCCAGCCAGCCGGCCGGCGCCGTCACCTTCAGCGTCACGCGACGCCCGCGCCGCGCAGCGCCTTCAGCTCCTTGCGGAGGTCCACCACCTCGTCGCGGATCCGAGCGGCGTACTCGAACCGGAGGTCGCGCGCCGCCTCGTGCATCTCCTCCTCCAGCTGCTGGATCAGCCGCTGGAGCTCCTCGGTCGGCATCTCGGGGTGCTCGCGCGCCCGACGGCGACGCTCCGGGGTCGGCGCCTTGCGGGTGTCGACCGCCATCGTGAGCAGGATGTCCGACACCTTCTTACGGATCGACTGCGGATCGATGTCGTGCTCGCGGTTGAAGTCGATCTGGATCTTGCGGCGGCGCTGCGTCTCGCCGATCGCCTGCTTCATCGAGTCGGTGACCGCATCCGCGTACATGATCACCGTGCCGTCCACGTTGCGCGCCGCCCGGCCGATCGTCTGGATCAGCGAGGTCTCCGAACGCAGGAACCCCTCTTTGTCCGCATCGAGGATCGCGACGAGTGAGACCTCCGGGAGGTCGAGCCCTTCCCGCAGCAGGTTGATGCCGACGAGCACGTCGAACTCACCGAGCCGCAGGTCTCGGATGATCTCGATCCGTTGGATCGTGTCGACCTCCGAGTGGAGGTATCGGACGCGGACGCCCATCTCGAGCAGGTAGTCGGTCAGGTCCTCGGCCATCTTCTTCGTGAGCGTCGTCACCAGGACCCGTTGGCTCGCCTCGGCTCGCTTGCGGATCTCCTCGATCAGGTCGTCGACCTGGCCCCGTGTCGGGCGCACCTGGACCTCGGGGTCGACGAGCCCGGTCGGGCGCACGATCTGCTCGGCGACACGCACCGACCTCCGGAGCTCGTACGGGCCTGGTGTCGCCGACATGAAGACCGTCTGTGCGACCTTCCGGACGAACTCCTCGAAGCGCAGGGGGCGGTTGTCGAGCGCCGAGGGGAGGCGGAAGCCGAACTCGACGAGCGTCTCCTTCCGCGTCTTGTCGCCCTCGTACATCCCGTGGATCTGCGGAACGGTCACGTGCGACTCGTCGATCACGCAGAGCCAGTCGTCGGGGAAGTAGTCCAGGAGCGTATAGGGGGCCTCGCCGGGTCGGCGGCCGTCGATGTGCCGAGAGTAGTTCTCGATCCCGCTGCAGAAGCCGACCTCACGGAGCATCTCGAGGTCGTACGTGGTGCGCATCCGCAGGCGTTCGCCCTCCAGCAGCTTGTTGCGGCTCTCCAGCCACGCGAGGCGCTCCCGCATCTCCTCCTCGATCGTGACGATCGCCCGCTTCATCCGGACGTCGGACGCCACGTAGTGCGATGCCGGGAACACCGTGACCTCGGGGAGCTCCGTGAGGATCTCGCCGGTCAACGGATCGAAGCGCGTGATCCGCTCGATCGTGTCGCCCCACCACTCGACCCGGATCGCGGTCTCCTCGTACGAGGGATGGACCTCCAGGACATCCCCCTGGACCCGGAACTTGCCTCGCGCCAGGTTCGCCTGGTTCCGCAGATACTGGATGTCGACCAATCGCTGCTTCGCCCACTCGAGATCGGTCGCCACGCCCGTGTGGACACGCAGGAGCTGGCCCTCGTACTCCTCGGGCGACCCGAGACCGTAGATGCAGGACACGCTCGCGACGATCAACACGTCCCGCCGGGTCAGGAGCGCGGCGGTCGCCGAGTGGCGCAGGCGCTCGATCTCGTCGTTGACCGAGGAGTCCTTCTCGATGTAGGTGTCGGTCTGCGGGACGTAGGCCTCGGGCTGGTAGTAGTCGTAGTACGAGACGAAGTACTCGACCGCGTTGTCGGGGAAGACCTCGCGGAACTCGTTCGCGAGCTGCGCGCCGAGCGACTTGTTGGGGGCGATCACCAGCGTCGGGCGCTGGACCCGTTCGACCACGTTCGCGATCGTGAACGTCTTGCCCGTGCCGGTGGCGCCGAGCAGCGTCAGGTACGGCTCGCCTGCCTGCACCCCATCGACGAGCTGGTCGATCGCCCGGGGCTGGTCGCCCGTCGGCTGATGGTCGGCATGGATCTTGAACGGGGGCACGGCCCGATTGTAGGGCCGCTCGCGGACACCCCGGAGGTCGATCCGGCTACATGCGGCCTGCGTCGATGATGCTCTGGAGGAACCGCTGTGTCCGCTCGTGCTCGGGGGCGGTGAAGATCCGGTCTGGCGGACCCTGCTCGAGGATCACCCCGTCGTCGAGGAAGCAGATCCGGTTCGCGATGTCGCGGGCGAACCCCATCTCGTGCGTGGCGATGACCATCGTCATCCCGCCAGTCGCGAGCTCGCGGATCACGTGCAGCACCTCGGCGACGAGCTCTGGGTCGAGCGCGCTGGTGACCTCGTCGAGGAGGATGACGTCGGGGTTCATGGCGAGGGCTCGGACGATCGCGACGCGTTGCTGCTGACCGCCCGAGAGCCGGTCCGGGAACTCGTCCCGCTTGTCGGCGAGCCCGAACCGCTCGAGGAGCCCGGTCGCAGCCGTTCCCGCCTCGGATCGGGACATCCCGAGCGCCTCGACCGGCCCGAGCGTAACGTTGCGCAGCACGCTCATGTGCGGGAACAGGTTGAACGCCTGGAACACGATCCCCACGCGCTGGCGGATCCGGTTCACGTCCACGCCGCGGGCGGTGATCTCCGCGCCTTCGATCAGGATCCGGCCGCGGTCGATCGGCTCGAGCAGGTTCACGCATCGCAGCAACGTCGACTTGCCGGACCCGGACGCCCCGATCAACCCGACGACCTCGTGCTCGCCGACCTCGAGGTCGATCCCCTTCAGCACCTCGAGCCCGTCGAAGGACTTGTGGAGGCCCTCGATCCTGAGTGCGACGGCACTTCGGACGGTCACAGCACGGCTCCCACCTGGCGCCGGCGGCGATCACGCGCGACCAGCCAGTCCACGAACCGAGCCTGCGGGATCGTGATCACGATATAGACCAGCGCGAGCGCGACGAACGGCGTGAAGTCGAACTGCTCGAACTGGAGGATCTGGGCCTGACGCAATGCTTCGACGTAGCCCAGGAACGCTACGAGCGCCGAGTCCTTCTGCAGGCCGATGAAGTCGTTCAGGAGCGGCGGGATCACACGGCGGACGGCTTGTGGCAGCACGACGAACCGCAGCGTCTTCCGCCGGCTCAGGCCCAGTGCACGTGCGGACGCCACCTGAGACGGATGCACGGATTCGATCCCTGCTCGGTAGACCTCGGCGACGTACGCCGAGTAGACGAGCACGAGGGCGATGATCGCCCAGAAGATGTCCGAGTCCGGCACACCCCTGATCTGCAGCGCCGGCGCGCCGAAGCCGAGGAGCGCGATAACCAGGATCGTGGGGACCGCCCGGAACAGGTCCGTGTAGATCGCCGCCATGAGTCGCAAGGGGAAGAAGACCGGCCCGGTGAGGCTGCGGAGCACCGCGACGACCATCGCGACGACCAGCACGAGCAGCTCGGCGACGATGAAGATGAAGACGTTGCGCCAGAACTTCTCGAGGATCTTCGGGAAGGCCTCCGCGAACACCTCGCCGTCGAAGAACGACTCCTTGATGAGCGGCCATCCAGAGGAGTTCAGGACGACCACGATGATGGTCGTGAAGACGATGACGCTGCTCGCCATGGCGATCGCGACCCCACGCGCGCCATCGGTACGGAGCGGGGCGAGGATCTTCGAGCCCCGGTCGCCTTCCGGCGGGCGCAGGTCCCCCGGCTGGAACTTGTAGACGTCCGGGGTCGGGCCGCTCACGAGGCCCGGACGCTACGTCAAGATGGGGGCGTTCGTCTTGTCCGCCAGCCACTCCTGTTCGAGGGCATCCAGCGTCCCGTCGGACCTCAATTCCTCGAGTCCCAGATTCACACACTCGACGAGGGGGCTGCCGGCCTCGAAGACCATGCCGAAGTACTCCTGTGTCTCCGACTGGAACGACCCGACGACCAGGCCATTGTCGACCTGGATGGCGATCGCGATAAAGGCCGATGGAAGGTCGAGGACGACACCGTCGATCGACCCGTTCTCCAGGTCTTGGATCGCGGCCGCCAGGTCGTCGTACACCTGAGGCTCCTGGGTCGGCTGGATGATGTCTTCGATCACCGCGAGGCTCGTCGTGCCGATCGGCGCTCCGAGCGTCGCATCCTGCAGGTCCGCGATCGTGGTCGCACCGTCGATCGGTGAGCCCTTCACGGAGATGAGCGCCTGCTGAACGTCGTAGTAGCCCTCGCTGAAGTCCACGGCCTCGTCCCGCTCCGGTGTGTACGAGATCTGCTGGAGCACCAGGTCGAAGGGCTTCGGACCAGGCGCGAAGGACTTGTTGAATCCGACCGGCACCCAAGTGACCTCATCGGCGGTGAAGCCCAACCGTTCCGCGAGCGCGTAGACGACGGCGGACTCGTAGCCCTCGCCGGTGGTGGGGTCGTTGAACTCGAATTCGGAGTCGGGGACTTCGCCGCCGCCGAACCAGGGCGGGAACGCGGGGTTGCCGGTGGCCACCGTGAGCGTCCCGGTGGACTCGAACGCGTCGGCGTTGGCGGTGGCGCAGTCGGCGGCGGTGGCGGCTGCGGTCGGTCCCGTAGGAGCCGTCCCGCCCGTCGTCCCGGTCTGTGCGCCACCGGTCGCGTCGATCGTGGGATCGTCCTCCGCGCAGGCGGCGAGCAACAGGCCGGCGACGGCGAGGAAGGCGAACGTCTTCCGCATTGTGGAACCTCCCGATCCGCTGGTGGGCGCCCCCTCCGCGCCGTCCGCGGAGCCTAGCACCCTCTCCGTTCCCTACGCAGTCGAGGTGTCGGGCGGCCTCACTTGCGCGGCTCCCACGAGAAGAACCTCGTCGCCGCGATCAGTCCGGCGACACCCCATGCCGCGACGAAGAGGACGTCGGACCACTCGAAGAAGACCTCCGGACCGTAGAAGGAGACGAGCATGGCCTCGGCGAAGTGCTTCACCGGGAAGATGTCGCCCAGCACCTTCATCCACTCGGGTGTGCTCGTCGTGAGAGGGATGAAGATGCCCGAGAGGAACAGGAGGGGCAGGATGATGGCGTTCACGATGGCCGGCGAGGCCTCCGCGTTCGGGATGATCGCCGTCGTCGCGAGGCCTAGTGCCGAGAACGCCATGGCCCCGACCACGACCGTGATCACGTGCTCGACGAGCAACGTTCCCGTGGGCACGCTCGCCTCGTAGAACACGACGCCGAAGGCGGTCGTCAACGCGACGAGCACCAACGCGACACCGACTGCATGGATCACCCGTCCGGAGAGGAAGACCCATCCGGGTAAGGGCGTGCCGCGCGTCCGTTTCAAGATCCCCAGGTCGCGGGTGAAGGCCACGCTGATCGCGAGGTTCGTGTACGTGGCCGTGATGACGGCGAAGGCGGACATCGCCGCGACGTAGTAGTTCGCCGTGTCGATCTCGATCCCAGGGAAGACCTCTGTGGTCCCGCTCCCGAGGAGCGCGGTGAAGATCACGAGGAACATGAGCGGGAACGCGAACGTGAAGAACGCCGACGCCGGGTTGCGCCAGAACGCTTTGTTCGTCGTCCGGATCTGCGCCGCGAGCAGCCCGACGTCACTCACTCGGTCCCCGCCTCGCTCCCGGTGAGCTCGAGGTAGACGTCCTCCAAGCTCGGCCGGCTCACCTGGAGTCCCTCGAGCTCGAGACCGCGCTCGATCGCCCATGTCGTGAGCTCGTGCAGGGCCCGGGTCGGGTCCGGAACCTTCAGCTCGACCTCGTCGCCCTCGATCGTGACTCGGTCGGCGACGCCCGGTGGAAGTTCACCCGGTGGACGGCGGAATCGGATCGACGTCTCCGCCAGGTGCCGACCCCCCAAGGTCGAGGGGGGCCCCTCGGCCACGATCTGGCCCTTCGCAAGCACGGCGACGCGGTTCGCGAGGTGCTGTGCCTCGTCCATGTAGTGGGTCGTGAGGAAGATGGTCTTCCCGAGGGCCGTCAGGTTGTGGACGATCTCCCAGGCGTTCCGCCTCGCGCCGGGGTCGAACCCCGTCGTCGGCTCGTCCAGGAACAGGAGCTCGGCGTCTCCCGCGAGGGCGATCGCGACATCCAGACGCCGTTGCTGGCCGCCCGAGAGCTTGTTGACGCGGGCGTTCGCCTTCTCCTCGAGGCCGACCAGCGCGATGACCTCGTCGACGTCGCGCGGCGACCGGTAGTAGCGCGCGAAGAGCTCGACGGTCTCGCGGACCGTCAGGTACGGGTCGACGCCGGTCGACTGGAGCACGATGCCGACGCGGCTGCGCATCTCCCGCGCACGCGTCGCGGGATCGAACCCGAGCACGGAGACCTCGCCTGCCGTTCGCTCGCGATAGCCCTCGAGGATCTCGACCGTCGTGGTCTTGCCGGCGCCGTTGGGCCCGAGCAGCGCGAAGACCTCGCCGGTCTCGATCGACAGATCGATCCCCCGTACGGCCTCGATGTCGCCGTATCGCTTGTGCAGTCCCTTCACGACGATCGCCGGCTGCGGCATGGAGGCAGGCTACCCGGTCACGTCGGCACGTATCCGCGAGTCTTGTCGACGACGTTGCGTAGGGGGCGGCCCAGCAGGTATCGGCGCAGGTTCTCGACGAACAGCTCCACGACCGCCTCCCGCCAACCGGCCGTGTTGCCCGAGACGTGTGGCGAGACGATCACGTTCGGCATGTCCCACAGCGGGCTCGTGGCGGGAAGCGGCTCCTCGTCGAAGACGTCGAGCGCCGCGCCGGCGACGGACCCGCGGTCGAGCGCGTTGATCAGCGCCGCCTCGTCGACCGTGCTCCCCCGCCCGATGTTCACGAACCGCGCGCGGGGGTTCATCGCGTCGAACACCGCCTCGTCGAACACGTGCCGCGTCTCCTGCGTTGCTGGGAGCGCGTCGACCACGTACTCGGCCCACGCGACCTCGCGACCGAGCTCACCGGCGCCGGCGATCGACGAGAACACCTCGTCGCCGGCGCGCGCCGTTCGGGCGACCGCCCGGACCTGCATGTCCATGGCCAGGCATCGCTCCCCGATCGCCCGCCCGATCGGGCCCGCCCCGACGACGAGGACGCGCTTGCCCTCGAGCTGTTCGGTGTCGCGACGGATCCACTCGCGGCGGCGCTGGCTCCCGAGCACCCCGACCAGCCCCTTCGCGAACACCGACAGCAGCCCGATCACGTACTCGGCGATCGCGTCCTCGAAGACCCCCCGGGCGTTGGTCAGGACGACGTCGCTCTCGACGAGCTCGGGGAACAGGAGTCCGTCCACCCCCGCGGAGGCCGACTGGATCCATCGCAGGTCCCCCGCGCGCTCCCAAGCGTCCTCGAGCAACTCGCGCCTGGAGCGCCAGGCGAACAGGACGTCGGCGTCGCCCAGGATCTCGGAGAGCGCGGGAGGGGTATCGGCGAACGCGAGATCCACCAGGTCGGCGATCAGGCCGATGCCGGGTGGCGGCTCTTCGGGGGTCGCGCCCATGACGGCGACCCGGGCGCGAGCGGTCACAGTGGGCGCCGGCCCGAGAACCCGGTGTCGAGGGGGTGCCAGTTCGCGACCCGCTCCTCGCCGAGCCGCCAGCACAGGTACACGCGCTCCCCGTCCCGCTCGGCCGGGAAGTCCACGAGGCCGGTCTCGGGGTCCCGGAGCAGGATCTCCTGCGAGGCCAGGCGCTCGAGCTCGGCGCGGAGCAGGGCCGTCGATTCCCAGTACCCGCGTCCGGCGTCCGCCCCACCGCCGTCGGCGACGACGCGCTCCCGCACGAGCTCGGCCTCCCGGAGCAGCACCTGGCGTGCATCTCGGATCTTGACGAGCCGTTCGCGCAGCTCCGGCAGCAGGGCGTCGGCCTCGTCCACCGTGTAGCTGCGCTCCTCAGCTCATCCGGCCGCCAGGAGCTCCGGAAGGTCGGCCATGGACGTGATGCGCCGACCCGGGGCATCGGGGAACCGGTCGCGACGGTCGATCAGGACCGGCACCATCCCGACCGCGAGCGCGGGATCGACGTCGAACTCCGGATTGTCACCCACGTACACGGACCGTTCGGGTTCGACGCCGGCTCGCTCCATCGCCAGCTCGAAGATCCGAGGGTCGGGCTTCTCGATCCCCTCGATCCCGGAGATCACGCAGACGGTGAACGAGGAGCGCACCCCGAGCTCACCCAGGAGCCGATCGAGCCAGGCCTCGAAGTTCGAGATCACGCCGAGGACGACCTGCGTCCCTCGCAGCCGCTCCAGCACGGGCGGAACATCGTCGAACAGGCGGTAGTTGGAGGTATCGGTGAACGCTCGGTAGACGACGTCGATGACGCCGTTCGCGTCGGGGATCTCGAGCTCGCGCAGGAAGATCGCATACACCTCGTGCCAGAACCGGCGCGAGCGCTCGAGGGAGGTCGTCCACAGCTCGTTCGTCTGTGCGGCCTCCCGGAACCGATCGAACACGACGTTCCCGCGTTCGATGATCGTCTCGGGAGCGACGTCGTGCCCCTCCCGACGAAGGATCTGTGCGAACAGGTCCGGGAACGTCGGATGCGGGTGGACGAGCGTCTCGCCGGCGTCGAAGAACACCGCCTCGTAGTTCACGTGCACAGGATATCGGCGGGCCGTTTCAGCCCGCGGCCCGAGCGGCGAGCTCGGTCCAGACCTGGCCGACCCGTTCCTCGAGCTCCTCGAGGGTGCCGACGTTCTCGATCAGGAGATCCGCGACCTCGGCCTTCGCCTCCGCGGGCGCCTGCGCATCGATCCTTGCCCGGATCGTCGTCTCCGACATCCCGCGCTCGCGCATCAGTCGCTCGATCTGGTTCTCGACCGGCGTCGCGACGACGAGCAGCACCTCGAAGGCGGTGTGCAGGCCCGTCTCCACCAGCAGTGGGGCGCTGAACACGACGACCCGGTCGGTGTCGCGGAACTCCTCGCTCCCTTCCGCGAACCGCCGGCGGACCTCCGGGTGCACGATCGCCTCGAGGTCGCGACGCGCCGACGGATCGGCGAACACGATGCTGGCGAGCGCCTCGCGGTCGAGCTCGCCCCCGGGCGCGAGCACGTTCGCGCCGAAGCGCTCGACCACCGCCTGGTGGCCCTGGGTTCCGGGCTCGACCACCTCACGAGCCAACACGTCGGCGTCGAACACCACGGCGCCCCGCTCCTCCAACATCCGGGCGACCGTGGACTTTCCCGACCCGATCCCGCCCGTCAGGCCGACGAGCAGCATCGACCTACTCGGAACGGCCTTCGCGCCGCTTCAGGTCCTCGAGGATCGCCTCGAGCGAGATGGCCTCCTCCGAGGCTTCCTCCGCGGCCGGGGCCTCCGCGGCGGTCTCGTCGGTCGCGGCCTCCGCGATCGGAACCTCGGCGGCAGTCTCCGCCGGCTCGCCACCGGCGGCATCGTCCGAGCTCGGCACGCCCTCGGGCGCCGGCGGGTCGACGGCCGGAGCCTCCGCCTCGGCCACAGCGGCGGGGGCGGACGCGGCAACGGCCGACTCGTCGCCACCGTCGGGTGTCACGTCCGCCGGAGCGATCGGCGCGGCCTGGTCGCCGAGCTGCGATGGCGAGGCCGGGGCCGCGACCGCCCCCGCCTCGACGTCGGGTGTCGAAGCCGCAACAGGGGCCTCTTCTTCCTCGATCTCCGTGGCCGGGGTGGGCATGGCGCCGCCGACCTGACGCATCGAGAGGCTGATCCTGCGGCGCGGCACGTCGACCTCGATCACCTTCACTCGGACCTGGTCGCCGACCGACAGGACGGACTCGGGAGCGTCGATGTGCTGGTCCGAGATCTCGGAGATGTGGACCAGACCTTCGATCCCGGCGGCGACGCGCACGAACGCCCCGAACGGAACGAGCTTCGTGACCTGACCGTCCGTGATCTCGCCGGCGGAGTACTTCCGCTCGAATTCCTTCCAGGGGTCCTCCTGGGTGGCCTTGAGGCTGAGCGAGACCCGCTCGCGCTCCAGGTCGACGTCGAGCACCTCGACCTCGACCTCCTGGCCGACCTGCACGATCTCACTCGGGTGGTCGACGTGCTTCCAGGACAGCTCGGACACGTGGACGAGCCCGTCGACCCCACCGAGGTCCACGAAGGCCCCGAAGTTCACGATCGAGGAGACGGTGCCCTTCCGGCGTTCGCCCTTCTGGAGAGACTCCAGGAACTTCTTGCGGCCTTCGCTCTGCGACTCCTCGAGGAACGCACGACGGGAGAGCACGACGTTGTTGCGGTTGCGGTCGAGCTCGATGATCTTGGCCTCGAGCTCGGTCCCGACGAACGGGTGCAGGTCGCGCACCCGCCGCAGGTCCACCAGCGAAGCCGGCAGGAACCCGCGGAGCCCGATGTCCAAGATCAGGCCGCCCTTGACGACCTCGATCACGGGACCCGTGATCGTGCCGCCCGACTGCATGACCTCCTCGATCTTGCCCCACGCGCGTTCGTACTGGGCGCGCTTCTTCGACAGGATGAGCCGGCCCTCTTTGTCTTCCTTCTGGAGCACGAGCGCCTCGACCTTGTCGCCGACGCCCACGACCTGGCTCGGCTCCACGTCGTGACGGATCGAGAGCTCCTTGGTCGGGATGACCCCTTCGGATTTGTAGCCGATGTCGAGGAGGACCTCGTCTCGGTCGATCTTCACGACCGTCCCCTCGAGGATGTCGCCCTCTTGGAAGTCGCGCAGCGACGCCTCGATGGCATCGCGGAGCTCCTCGGGCGTGAGGTCCCGCGTCTCGCTCGTTGTTTCGATCTGGACCATCTCCTTCCGCCGCACGGCTCACCGAACCGCGAGCGATGGGATCCCTCGGGGCGCGATGTTCCGCGCGGCCCAGGGATGGTAGGTGAGCAGCGGAAACAGCGTCAAGGACGAGGTGATCGAGATCGCCCGAGGCGGCGTTGCCGCGGACGACCAGGTCCCAAGCTGAGCTCGGACCTCGTCAGTGACCCGCGGGGACGGCCTCGGCCCAGTTCGGGCCCCAGCCGATGTCCGCGCGGAGCGGGACCGAGAGCTCGTAGGCGGACTCCATCTCGCGCTTGACGAGCGCGCCGGCCTCCTCGACACGGGTCTTCCGCACCTCGAACACGAGCTCGTCGTGCACGGTGAGGAGCATCCGGCACTCCAGATCGGACGCGCGGAGGGCCTCGTCCACGCGCAGCATGCCGAGCTTGAACACGTCGGCGGCGCTCCCCTGGATCGGCGCGTTGAGCGCCATCCGACGCCCCATGTCCCGTACCCGCGGGTTCGAGGCCTGGAGCTCGGGGATGTAGCGTCGCCGGCCGAGGATCGTCTCGGTGAACCCTTCTGCGGCGGCCCGTGCCACCTGGCGGTCCAGGAACTCCCGGATCTGCGGGAAGCTCTCGAAGTAGGCGTCGATGAACTCCTGCGCCTCGTCGGCCGTGATCTCCAACCGCGTCGCGAGACCCCACGCGTTCATCCCGTACGCAAGGCCGTAGTTGATCGCCTTCGCCCGGCTGCGGGTCGCGGGATCGACCTCGTCCTCCGGGAGACCGAACACCCGCGCCGAGGTCGCCGTGTGGATGTCCACCCCGGACTCGAACGCGGCCTTCAACCCCTCGTCGTCCGATAGGTGCGCGAGGATCCGCAGTTCGATCTGGGAGTAGTCGGCGACCAGCAGCACCTCCTCGGCAGTGCCGGGGACGAAGGCGCGGCGGATCTGGCGTCCGAGCTCGCCTCGGACCGGGATGTTCTGCAGGTTCGGATTCGTCGACGAGAGTCGTCCGGTCGCCGCCCCCGTCTGGTTGAACGTCGTATGCACCCGCCGGTCGCGCGGATCGACCTGTCGCGGCAGCGCTTCGAGGTAGGTCGAGTTCAGCTTGTCGAGCTCGCGCCACGACAGCAGCGCGTCCACGATCGGGTGTGCGTCGCGGAGCTTCTCGAGCACCGTGGCGTCGGTCGACAGCTGCCCCTTCGGCGTGCGCTTGCCCGGCGACAGACCGAGCTTCTCGTAGAGGATCAGCCGCAACTGCGGGGGCGAGTTCAGGTTGAACTCCTCCCCGGCGTGCCGGTAGATCTCGGCCTGCAGTGTTGCCATCCGGTCGCGCACGCCCTCGGCCATCTCCTCCAGGTAGCCGACGTCGAGCGCAACGCCGTTCGCCTGCATCCGCGCGAGGACGGAGGAGAGCGGGAGCTCCACCTCCTCGAGCAGGCGCCGAAGCCCCGCGCGTTCGATCCGCTCCGACAGGATCGGCGCGAGCAGCGCGACCGCGGCGGCCTCCGCGGCGGGGCCGCGCCACGACTCCGCGAACAGTTGGCCCTCGGACCCCTCGGACGGCGCGCCGATGACGTCCGTCCCCAGGTACTGCTCGCAGAGGGGTTGCAGCTCGAAGCTCGGGGCCGCCGGGTCCAGGAGGTAGGCCGCGAGCATCGTGTCCGAGACCATCCCGCCCAGCGTCTTCCCCTCGGCCAGGACCGCGGTCTCGGCGTCCTTCGCGTCGTGCGCCCACTTCGGCGCCTCTTCGTTCGCAAGGGCATCGCCGATCGCCGACAGGTCCCGCATGGCCGCATAGGCGGCCTGCCCCCCACCGACCGAGAGCGCGGCGCCATGCAGCTCGCGACCCTCCAAGGCGAGGCGGATCGCCTTCGGGGCGTCGGATCCCAGCAGCCGTGCGATCTCCTTCGCATCGGTCTCCCGAAGGTCGAGCTCGGCGACCTCCACCGCGGGCTTCGCGCTGCGTCCCACCTCCTCCAGGCGCTCGAACAACGTCCGGAACTCGAGCGAGGTGAACAGCCGCCGGACGGCGTCGAGGTCCCACTCCCCCATCACGCAATCCTCGGTCCGGACGTCGAGATCGAGTCCGGTGTTCAGCTCGGCGAGCTCCTTGTTCAGCACGAGCTGCTCGTTCGCCGCTTCGATCGAGTCCTTCAGCTTGCCCTTCAGCTCGTCCGTCCGGCCCAGCAGGTCCTCGATCGAGCCGAAGTCCTGCACGAGCTTGGTCGCCGTCTTCTCACCCACCCCGGGGACCCCCGGGATGTTGTCCGAGGCGTCACCCTTCAGCGCGACGTAGTCGAGGTACTTCTCGGGCGGCAGGCCGAACCGTTCCGTCACGGCGGCCACGTCGTAGGTGCGGATGTCCGAGATCCCCCGCACGTTGAACATCACCGTGATGCACGGCCGGACGAGCTGGAAGAAGTCCCGGTCGGCGGTCACGATCACCGTCTCGATGCCTCGATCGCAGGCCTCGACGGCGAGGGTCGCGATCGCGTCGTCGGCCTCGTGCCCCTCGATCCCGATCACGGGGATCCGGAGGGTCTCCAGCACCTCGACGATGAGCCCGAGCTGCTGGCGGAACTCATCCGGCGCCTCCGGCCGACCGGCCTTGTACTCCGCGTACTTCTCCAGGCGGACGGTCGGCGCGCCGACGTCGAAGGCCACGCCGATCATGTCCGGGCGTTCCTCCGACAGGAGCTTGATCAACATCGACGTGAACCCGTACACGGCGTTCGTGACCTGACCCGAGGTCGTCGCGAGGGTCGTCGGCAACGCGAAGAACGCTCGGTACGACAGGCTGTGTCCGTCGAGCAGGAACAGCCGCCTCGGTGGGTCGGCGGCAGAGGTCACCGGCGCATCCTAGCGCGCACGCCTGTCATCTCCGCGGGCAACGACGAGCCGCGTTCTCACACGTTCCACGAACCACCATGCAACGTGCAACTCGTGTTGCGATGCAACCCCTGCGACGGAGGATCGACGCGATGCGACGAGACACGATCGTTTGTCACTCTTTCTTCGTCCGAAGTGCGCGCGCCGCTACCTGCGACATCGCTCGGAACGGGTTGCAGCACAACCCGCCTCACCGCGTTGACACGCAGAGTACTCGTCGCTACTGTTCGCTCCGGTCCCGAGCGGCCGAAGGGATCGGGAGGCGGGGAGCGCCTCCGGGGAGGCAGGTGAACGAGGGGGCGCGAGTCCCCGAGATCACCCGCCGAGACGGATGGAGCACCGGTCACTCGGATCCCCCGAGGTTGCTCGGGACCACCTTTTGGCGGGTCGAGGAACCGAGTAGACAACGCTCGCGTATGGGGAAGGCGTGAGCGGCTCCAAAGGTTCCTCGACCCGTCGATAGTTCTCCGGACCTGTTCACGCTTCCCCACACCGACACGGCCGGCCCCGGTAGACGCGGAGTAGCCTGACGCCATGTCCGGATCGTTGGCCCCTCGCTCGCACTTCCCGGCCGCCGACGAAGTCACGTACCTGAACTCGGCCTCGATCTCGCTCGTTCCCGAGTCGGTTCGGCGGGACGTTCAGCAGTTCGAACGAACGGTCGGCGGGCGTGGAACCGTCGGGTTCGATGACGATACCGAGGCCCGCGCGTACGAGGACGTCCGCGAGGCCGGAGCCGCGCTCCTCGGGTGCTCGCCGTCGGACGTGGCCGTCACGACGAGCGCGACCGAGGCGCTCAACCAGATCGCCTGGTGGGTGCGCCCGGGTGCGGGGACCAACGTGGTCTCGGTCGACATCGACTTCCCGAGCGTGACGTACGTCTGGCGCCGCCTCGCACAGGAGACGGGCCTCGAGCTGCGGTTGACCGACGTCCTCAGCGACCCGGGTTCACTCTCCTTCGGGTCGATCGAGGACCTCGTCGACGCGGACACGGCCGTCATCTGCCTCGGGCACGTGCAGTACGCGACCGGGTACCGGTTCGACCTCGGGCGGCTGGCCGACCTCGCCCATCGCAACGACGCGCTCCTGGTCGTCGACGCCACGCAATCCGCAGGGATGCTGCCGATCGACGTCCGCGGTGACGACATCGACGTGCTCGTGGCCGGGAGCTACAAGTGGCTCTGTTCGGCCTTCGGGGCCGCGCTCTGCTTCGTCCGACCCGAGCTCGCCGAGCGGTTCGTCCCGCCGTTCGTGGGCTGGCGGAGCACGCTCGATCCGTTCGACCTGGACGCGGTGCGGATGCCGCTCGCTCCGGGTGTCCGAGCCATGGAGTACTCCACCGTCGCGTACGGCTCGGGTATCGCGCTCGGGGGCGCGATCCGGTACCTGCTCGACGTCGGGCTCGACCGGATCTTCGAGCACGACCTGCGCCTCGCCGACGCCCTGGTCTCGGGGCTCCGCGGGATGGGAGCCTCGTTCATCACCCCGCTCGACCACGGGCTCGGATCACCGATCGTCGGAGCCAGGTTCCCGGGGCGAGACGCGGGCGATCTGCATCGGCGCCTCGCGGACCGGGACGTCTACACGTCGCTGCGGCTCGACGCCGTGCGGTTCTCACCGCATCTGTTCAACGACGACGCCGACATCGAACGAGCGCTGGGCGTCCTCGCGGAGCTCCTAGACGGCGAGGCGCGCTGACCGTTCAGACGTCGCCGATCACGATCACGCCGGTCATGCCGCGGTCGAGGTGGATCCGGCAGATCAGCTCGAACCGTCCGGGTCCCAGCCGGGAGCCGATGTCCTCGATCGTGAGCTGCCCGTCCGGCGCGACGTTCCGCGAGAAGCCCAAGGCGGGGATCGTGACGTTGTGGACGTTCCGCCCGACGTTCTTCACGATCAGGTCGCGCCCGGGAGCGATCGGGAAGGTCGGGTGCGCGTCGTGGAAGTGGTAGTCGATCGCCGAGATCACGTACGGACGCGGTTCCGCTCGGAGCGCCACCGCGGAGATCACGACCGCGGCCACCGCGACCACGAGCACGATCACACGCGCCGTCGGGGAGCGCATCGGCGCGGACCCTACAGGACCTTGGCGAGGAACTGCCGCAGCCGGTCCGACCTTGGGTTGTAGAACATCTCCCTGGGTTCGCCCTCCTCGACCACCACGCCCTCGTCCATGAACAGCATCCGGGTGCCGACCTCGCGGGCGAACCCCATCTCGTGGGTCACGATCATCATCGTCATGCCGTCTCCCGCCAGCCGGATCATCACCTCGAGCACCTCGCCCACGAGCTCCGGGTCGAGCGCCGAGGTCACCTCGTCGAACAACATCATCTTCGGCTCCATCGCCAAGGCACGGGCGATCGCCACACGTTGCTGCTGCCCGCCCGACAGCTGACCCGGATACGATCGCGACTTCCCTGCCATGCCGACACGTTCGAGCTGCTCCATGGCGCGCGCCTTCGCGAAGCTCGACGGGAGCTTGAGCACGCGCTCGAGCGCGACCGTGATGTTGCGGATCGCCGTCATGTGTGGGAAGAGGTTGAACGCCTGGAAGACCAGCCCGATGTGGGTTCGGATCTCGTTCAGGTCGCACCGGATGTCCGTGACCTCCTGCCCCTCGAACCAGACCTTGCCCTGCGTCGGAACCTCGAGCATGTTGACGCAGCGCAGCAGGGTCGACTTCCCGCTGCCGGACGGCCCGATCACGACCAGCACATCTCGCTGCTGCATCGCGAAGTCGACGCCCTTCAGCACGTGGTGGTCGCCGAACCACTTGTGGACGCCCTCCACACGCACCAGTGGCGGCTCGGTGGGCGCCGGAAGGCTCACCCGCCCGCCCCCGCGATCCCGACGAGGCCACTCCGGAGCCGCTTCTCGGCCGCGTTCACCAATCGGATGAGCGGCAGCGTGACGACGAGATACGCGAAGGCGGCCACCGTGAAGAACGTGAAGTTGAACGTCGCGGCCTGGCCCTCGCGAGCCGTGGTCAGGATGTCGTACTCACCCGCGGTGAGCCCGAGGGCGATCACGAGCGCCGTGTCCTTGATCAAGAGCACGAACTCGTTCATCAGGGGCGGGATGACCCTGCGGACGGCCTGCGGGACGATCGCGTACCGCATGGCTTCGAAGTAGCTCATGCCGAGCGACCGGGCGGCCTCCATCTGCCCACGCTCGATGGACTGGATGCCGGCACGGAACACCTCGGCGGCGTAGGCGCCGGTGTTCAGCGAGAACACGATGATCGCCGCGACGAAGGCCGAGAGGCGGATCCCGAAGCCGAACAGGAGCACGAAGTAGCCGGCGACGAGCTGCCAGATCAGGGGGGTCCCGCGGAAGAAGTTGATATACGCGCGCGCAGGAGCTCGGACCGCTCCCCGCTGCGAGAGCGAGAGCATGCCCAGGACGAGACCGATGATCACCCCGCCGAGCTCACCCATGAAGGCGAGGATCAACGTGTTCCGGGCTCCGAGCAGGAAGGCTCCGCCGTACCCCTCGAGGTCCGCGAAGTTGAGGAAGTGCTTGGCGAACAACCCCGGTGTCCCCGACCGGAACCACAAGAGCACGACCGCGAGCGTGATCGCGTGGACGCCCATGATGGCGCCCGTCACCGCGTGATCCCGGCGCCGTCTCGAATCCATCCTCCGGTAGGTCGCCAGCCCGAGGATGATCGCGACCGCCCCGAGCCCGACCCCGATCACGAGCGACCACGTCGTGACCGGATCCAGCAGCGCCTCCACGATGTTGCAGACGCCAACGGCGCCGTTGTCCTCGGGCGAGATCGACTGATCGATGCACGTCTGCGTCAGGGAGCGATCGGACAGCGAGTAGTTGACCTGCGAGAACAGCACGCCGAACACGACGAGCACGAAGGCGGCGGTCCCCAGGACGAGGATCGTCGCGGGGAGCGGTGCGGTTGGCCCTCGGACGTCGGGTGCAACCTCGGGCTCGAACGGTTTCGCCTCTACGACCGCCATACCCACCTCCATCGACGACGAAGGGGCCCGCGCCGTCGGCGGCGGGCCCCTTCGGAGCTGTCCGTGCGTCTCGTCAGGCCGTCGGCTCGAACTCCGGCGGCAGGCCCTCCGGTGGGAAGTATGTCCCGTAGATCTCCGCGTACGTTCCGTCGGCGATCACCTGCGCGAGCGCGAGGTTGATGGCATCGCGCAGTTCCGGGTTCGATGGCGAGAACGCGAACCCGTACTGCTCCATCGTGTCGATCTGTTGCACCACCTCGAGGTCCGGGAGGTCCTGTCACGATCTCCAGTGACGCCGGCGCGTCGGTCACCAGCGCAGTCACCCCACCGCCCTCGAGCTCTCGGAACATGTCCGAGTTGAGCTGGAACGTCACCAACTCCGCTCCGAGCGGCACGATGTTCTCCTCGGCGAAGAGCTTGCCGGTCGTGCCCTTCTGCACGGCGACGGTATCCCCCTCTCCGAGCTGCTCGTACGAGGTGAGGTCCGGCGTCTCTGCCGTGTTCACGGTGAGCGCCTGCAACGAGTTGTAATAGGGATCCGAGAAGTCCACGACCTCTTCTCGCTCGGAGGTGATCGTGGCGGCGGCCGCGACCATGTCGAACTGATTGCCCGCGACGGCGGTGAAGACCGTGTCGAAGTCCGCGCGGATCCACTCGACCGTCAGCCCGAGGCGTTCGGCTACCGCCTCGACGAGGTCGATGTCGAAGCCGACCTCATCCCCATCCACGACCGACTCGAACGGCGGGTAGTCGAGGCAGTTCGCCGCCTGCAGGACCCCCTCTTCGAGCGTCGTGAACGCGGGGAAGCCCGTCTCCCCGGTCGCCCCGGTGGCCGTCGCACCGGTGGGGGTCGTCCCTCCCGTGGCCCCGGTCTCGCCCCCGTCATCGTCAGCACACGAGGCCACGACGAGGGCGAACACCGCGACCATCGCCGCGATCATGATCCGCGCTCTCTTCAAGGTCCCCTCCTATCGCTCTGCCAGCACATACGTTCGGCGGACCCGAGGCGGGTCCGGCGTGGCCCGTATCCTCCCCGACTTGGCCGCTGGGCTCAACCCGGAGGCCCTTCGCCTCCGGCAGCGTTCCATCGGCCGCCTAGAGCCAAGTACGTCACGATGGAGCTCTCCGGATCGGCCAGCTCGCCGTCCGGCCCGAATCGGTAGCTCTGCGCGAGACCCTCGGCGGCCGACACGGATGCGAGGAACGTCCGGGTGGCCTCGCGAGACGGCCCACCCGCTGCGAGCGCTCGGAGCAGGAGGTTCGCGGCATCCCACCCCTCGACGGCGTATGCGCCGGGGGGGGCGCCGAACTCCGCCTGGTAGTCCTGGATGAACCGCCGGACCTCGAGCTCGAGCGACGTCGACACGTCCGCGCACGCGCACGAGCCGGCGATGCCGTCGGCCGCCGGCCCTGCGACATCGAGGAAGTCGGGTCCGAGCAGACCGTCGCCGCCGGTGAAGGTGATCCCGGAGCCCTCGAGCTCCAACAGCGCCTCCGCGCCGGCGTTCGGACCGCCCGCCCAGACGACGGTCGTGCAGCCCGATCGGCCGGCGACCTCGCGGGCGTCCGCGGGCTCGATCGTCGACGGCGGGGCGCCGAGGCGCTGTCCCAGGAGGTCCCCGAGGCCGCCGTTCGAGGGCTCATCCGAGAAGACGCAGGTCGCCGCGGCCGGTACGCGGTCCGCGAGCGCCTGCGCGACCGCTCCGAACGGAGCGACGAGGCGCCGCCACGCGGCACCGTCGGCCGGCGACCCACCCAGACCCGACAGGCTGATCGTCGGCAGGCCGCCGCCCGCGATCGATGCGCCGGAGGGGGCCCCGGGAGCCACGATCGCCGCCACGAAAGACGGGTCGTCCTCCAGCTCCTCGACGGCCTCGGGGTCCGCGGCGATATCGAGCGGCACGAGCTCGGCCCTCGGGGCGGATGGGCTGGTGATCTGGGCGACACGAAGCGCGAGCTCGACGCTCCGCCGTGCGGGCAGGACGTGTTCGAGCGCGTCGGGGCTCGAGAGATCCTCGATGAAGGCGATCTTCATCGACCGCGGCTCCTCCGCATCGCCCGTGCCGCAGGCGGCGAGCGAGGTCGCCAGGGCGAGGCCGGCCGGGAGCAGGGTTCGGGACATGCGGCGCATCGACCCGCGACCATAATGGAAGCGGTGGAGATCCTGGTCCTGTACGAGCCGCAGGTACGGAGCCTCATCACGCTCGAGGAGGCTCGGGAGGCGGTGCGTGCGGCGTTCGTCGCCCTCGCCGAGGGTCGGGCGGTCCAGCCGGCGTCGCTCGACCTGGAGGCGCCGGGACGACTCGGCGAGATGCACGTGAAGGGCTCGTTCCTGACCGGTGAACCGTTCTTCTCGCTGAAGGCGGCCTCGGGCTTCTCCGGCAACCGCGACCGCGGCCTCCCCGTGACCGGCGGGCTCTCGATGGCCTTCGACACCCAGAGCGGGTTCCTCCGAGCGCTGCTCTTCGACAACGGCTGGCTGACCGAGATCCGAACGGGCGCCGCCGGCGCGCTCGCCGCGGACCTTCTCGCGCGCCCGGACGTCTCGACGGTCGGGATGATCGGAAGCGGCGGGCAGGCCGGCTACCAGCTGACTGCGCTGCTCGAGGTGCGGTCGCCGGAACGGGTGCTGGTCTGGAGCCCGACCGCGGAGCGAGCCGAGGCGTACGCGAGCGACATGCGCGCCGCCCACGATCTCGAGGTTCGCGTCGCCCAATCGGCGGAGGAGGCCATCCGCGACGCGGACCTCGTCGTGACGGCGACCCCGGCGACCGAACCGGTCGTGCGGGCCGGGTGGGTTCGTCCGGGCACGCACATCACGGCCATGGGCTCGGACTTCGCGAACAAGCAGGAACTGGACGTCGGCCTGCTCGCGACCTCCCGGGTCGTGGCCGATCAGCTCGCGAACTGCCTGCGGTCCGGGGAGATCCACCACGCCGTCGAGGCGGGCGTCCTGTCGCCCGAGGACGTCGTGGAGATGGGTGACGTGGTGACCGGGCGCGTCCTGGGACGGACCACCGACGAGCAGGTCACGATCGCGGACCTCTGCGGTCTCGGGATCGAGGACACCGCGATGGCCAACCTCGTCCTGCGACGGGCGCTCGAACGCGGGATCGGCGAGCGTCTGTCTGTCTGAGCGCTCCCCGTCCTCCGATAGAGTGGCCGGCATCCGCGTCGGACCAGGAGGGATGTGACCGTGGGCTCGGTCTTCGAGACGCTCGGCGTGCGACCCGTCATCAACGCTTCGGGCGTCTACACGGACCTGGGCGGGTCCCGGATCTCGCCCGAGGTCTGGTCGGCGATGTCCGAGATGAACGAGCGATGGGTGCGCATGCCCGATCTGCTCGACCGGTCCGGGGAGATCCTGGCTTCGCGCGTGGGCGCCGAGGCCGCTCGGGTGACCCCCGGCGCGGCCGCGGCGATCATGCTCGGCATCGCCGCCTGCATGACCGGCGAGGACGGCAAGGGGTGGGAGCAGCTCCCCGACACGAGTGGTCTGCGGGACGAGGTCGTGATCCAGGCGGCGCACCGGTACAAGTACGACCGCCAGGCATGGATGACCGGGGCGCGGCGGGTGGAGATCGGGACCGTCGACGGGACCGACCCGGACCAGCTCCGAGAGGCGATCTCGGAGCGGACGGCGGCGGTCCTGCATCCGGGACACCTCGACGGCGACGGGGGAACGCTCCCCCTCGAGGCGGTCGCCCAGGTCGCCCACGCTCGCGACGTGCCGATCTTCGTGGACGCGGCCTACCTCAACTACCCGACGTCGGTGATGCGGACGTTCATCGCGCGGGGCGCCGACCTCGTATGTTTCAGCGCGAAGTACTTCGGCGGTCCGAACGCCGGTGGGTTCGTCGCCGGCCGGCGCGACCTCCTCCGGGCGATCGCGGGGATCGACTTCACCCGGTACGAATCGGGGGAGTTCCGCACGTACGGACGTCCGCTGAAGCTGGATCGGCAGATCGTCGCCGGCGTCGTGCTCGCGCTCGACGCATGGCTGTCGATGGACCACGACGCCCGGTTCGCCGGCTACGCCGCCCGCGTCGACGAGATCGGCCGGCGGGTGGGCGTGGTCCCGGGCGTCTCGCACCGTCCGATGTTCTTCTCGATGGACGAGCGGTTGATCGAGCCGCAGCCCACGAACTGCCTCGTCGTGGATCTCGAGGCGGGCGGCGCTCGTTCCGCCGACGACGTGGCCGCGCGGCTGGCGGACGGCGAGCCGAGCATCATCTCGGTGGTCGAGGGCGCTCGGCTCCTGCTCGCGGTCGACGCGATGAACGACGAGGAGGCGCGGATCACGGGTGATCGCCTCCGCGCCGTGCTGGCGGGCTGAGTCGAGGGATGCGCTTCCCACCCTTCCGCATGGAGCGGTACCAGTCCCTCCATGAACACGCCGTCGCGATGAACCTCACCGCGAGCGGCGTCCACGCTCCGACGCTCGACGAGCTCGTCGAGATCGCTCCGGGGGTGACCGACGGCCTCGGATCCGTCTACCTCGGATACGTGCAGACGAACGGCTCGATCGAGCTGCGTTCGCGCGTGGCGGCGCTCTACGACGGCGCGACGCCGGAGCACGTGGAGATCACGAACGGCGGAGCGGAGGCGAACTTCTGCCTCCTCGGCGCGCTCGTGGATCCCGGCGATCGCGTGGTGATGATGACACCGAACTACATGCAACCCTGGGGCGCCGCGGACGCGTTCGGGGCCGAGCTCGAGGCGTGGCCGCTCCGGTTCGACGGGTCGAGCTGGAACGCGGACCTGGACGAGCTCGACCGGCTCGCGGGTCCGGGAACGAAGCTCATCGCGATCTGCACTCCGAACAACCCGACCGGCACGCGCCTCCGCGACGCCGAGCTCGACCGGATCGCGGAGATCGCCGCCGATCGTGGCGCCTGGGTGCTGTCCGACGAGATCTACGCGGGATCGGAGCTCGACGACGTTCCGACGGCCACGATGTGGGGACGGTACGAGCGGGTCGTGTGCACGTCCGGCCTGTCGAAGGCGTACGGCCTGCCCGGACTGCGCATCGGGTGGATCGTGGCCCCGCCGGAGCTGATCGAGGCGTGCTGGACGGTGCACGACTACACGACGATCTGCCCGTCGGCGCTGAACGACCACATCGCGACGAAGGTGCTCGAGCCCGAGGCTCGGGACGCGCTCCTCCAACGCGGCCGCGCGATCCTGCGGGGCAACCTGGCCGTGACATCGTCCGTCTTGCGCGACGAGGCCCCGGATTGGCGTTGGGCTCCCCCCGAGGCCGGCGGGATGCTGTTCGTACGGTACGGGGACGAACCGAACTCCACGGACCTCGCCGAGCGGATGCGGCTGCGCCACAGCGTGCTCGTGGTGCCGGGGGATCATTTCGGGATGGACGGCTTCCTGCGGATCGGGATCGGAAGCTCGCCCGAGACCCTGCGCGGCGGCGTCGCCGCTCTGCTCGAGGAGCTCAAGGCCGAACGAACCCGTTGAGCCTCGCTTCCTGATCGTCAGATCGCGGGGCCGTACACTTCGACGAGGCCGGGGTGGAGGAACGGCAGACTCGATCGCCTCAAAAGCGATTGCGCGCAAGCGCGTGCGGGTTCGAATCCCGCCCCCGGCACGCTCTACACGACGTGGCCCTCGCGGACGAGCTCGCCCGACGCGAACCGCTCGAGCCCGAGCCCCGAGATGTCCACGGTCGTGGCCGCACCATCCACGATCAGCTCGGCAAGGAGCTTCCCGACGATCGGCGCGTGCTGGAACCCGTGGCCGCTGAAGCCGTTCGCCAGGAAGAAGCCCGAGACCCCGGGCGCCTCCCCGACGATCGGGTGCCGGTCCGGCGTCATCTCGTACAGGCCGACCCAGGAGTGCTCGATGCTCGCCTCCTCGATCGGGGGGAACACGCGGACCGCCGTCGGGAGCAGCGCCTCGGCAACGAACCCCTCATCCGGCGTCGTGTCGAACGACGCGCGCTCGTCGGGACTCCCCATCCCCATCAGCACGCCCTCGCCCTCGCGGTGGAAGTAGAAGGAGGTCTCGGCGTCGATCACGAGCGTCCGACGCTCGGGCGCCCCGGCGAATCGACCGGTGACCAACACGTGCCGCGGGATCGGCTCGAGCGGCAGCTCGACCCCCGCGGTCGAGGCGAGCCGCCCCGCCCACGGGCCGGCCGCGTTCACCACCGCCGGAGCGTCCACATCGCCGCCCGAGGTCTCCACCCCGGCCACTCGACCCGCCGACACGCGCACGGCCGTCACGTCGACGCCGAGCTCGATCTCCGCACCCGCGCGGCGGGCCAGCGTCGCGTAGCCCTGCGTGAGCCCGGACGGGTCTGCGATCCCGTCCCGCGGCCCGTAGGTCGCGCCGACGAGGCCTTCGAGCGAGATCCCGGGCGCCAGCGTCCCGGCCTCCCCCGGCGTGAGCAGCTCCGCTTCGACGCCGAGCGACCGATGGAGTTCGTTCGCCGACACGAAGTCCTCCCACAGCCGCTCGTTCCGGACCAGGAAGAGGTAGCCGTCCTGCACGACGTCGAGCGCAAGCCCGTGCTCCTCCGCGAACCCGGTGATCATCGGCACGCTCGCCTTCGAGAGCCGGACGTTCACCTCGCTCGAGAACTGGAAGCGGAACCCGCCCGCGCACGCCCCGGTGGAACCGGCGGCGAGATCGGCCGCCCGTTCCAGGAGCAGCACCCGCCCGGCTCCGGCCGCTGTGAGGTGGTAGGCGGCGCTCGCGCCGACCACTCCCCCACCCACCACGACGACGTCGGCGGTGCGCGTCACCGGCGGTCGGCCGCCGCCCGCGCCACGATCAGGTCCTCGAACGCGACGCCGACCGACTTGAACAACGTGACGTCGTCCGGCGACCTCCGCACGGACCCGCCTCGTACCACCTCGGCCAGGTCGGCCTCGATGTGATCAGGCCCGATCGACGCCTCGGCGATCGGGATGAGGAGATCGCCGGCCTCGGCGAGCGCGGCCTCTCTGGTCTCGACCACGACCTTCGCCCGGCGCACGCCATCCGTGTCGATCTCGCGCATCGTCGGCAGGTAGGCGCCGACCGCGTTCACGTGGACGCCCACGGGGAGGGCCCCGCCGGTGACCACGGGGGTCTCGCTCGTGGTGCAGGTGCAGACGATGTCGGCGTCCCGTTCGGCCCCCGGCTCGCCGACGCGCGCCGTCATCCCGATCGCGGACGCCTCCGCCGCGAGCGCACGGGCGGGCTCCGGCGACCGGGACACGACGACCACGTCCTCGATCGGCCGGACCGCTCGCATCGCCTCGAGGTGCGACCGCGCCTGCACCCCGGCGCCGTACAGGACCAGACGGCGTGCGTCCTCGCGCGCGAGGAACCGTGTCGCAAGGCCGCTCACGGCCGCGGTACGCAGCGCCGTCAGGGAGCCGCCGTCGACGATCGCGACCGGCGCCTGGGTGTCCGCGTCGAACAGGACGTAGACGGCGTGGATGAACGGGAGGCCGCGCCCGGGGTTCGAACCCGTCAGGGTCACGAGCTTCACGCCCAGCCCCTGCGGCCCGGACGCCGGCATCAGGTACATCGCTCCTGCCTGCGTCTCGACGTGTGTCCGCTGCGGGGCTTCCGGGAGGCGCTCCACGCCGAACCCCGCATGGAGCGCGTCGATCGCCGCTCGCATCGGCAGCAAGCGGGCGAGCGCATCCGCGTCGATCACGGGGACCGCCACTCAGAGCTCCCCGAGGTACGCCTCCCGCATCAGGGGGTTGTCCAGGAGGTTCTGCGCCGTGTCCGCCAGCACCACCTGTCCCGTCTGGATCACGTAGCCGCGGTCGGCGATCGACAGTGCCATGTTCGCGTTCTGCTCGACCACGAAGACCGTCCGCCCCAGTGCCCGGATCTGCTTGATGATCTCGAAGACCTGTTCGACGAGGATCGGCGCGAGACCCATGGACGGTTCGTCCATCAGCAGCACCTTCGGGTCGGCCATGAGGGCTCGGCACATCGCGACCATCTGCTGCTCGCCGCCGGACAACGTCCCGGCCTTCTGCTTGAGACGCTCGCGCACCCGCGGGAAGGTCTCGAGCACCTGGTCCCGGTCCTGCGCGACCTTGTCCTTGTCCTTGCGCTGATAGGCGCCGAGGTCCAGGTTCTCCGAGACGGTCATGTTCGCGAACAGGCGCCGGTTCTCCGGGACCATCGAGATGCCACGGGCGACGACCTCGGCGGTCGGGAGCCCGCTCACGACCGCGCCGTCCAGGACGACCTCTCCCTGAGACGGCTTCACGAAGCCGAGGATCGTCTTCAGGGTCGTCGTCTTGCCGCTCGCGTTACCGCCGAGTAGACACACCATCTCGCCCGGGTAGATCTCGACGTTCACGTTGCGCAGGACGGCGACCAGGCCATAGTGCGTGCTCACGTCCCGGAGTTCGAGCACCGGCCGTCGGTCGCCGTCTCCGCCGGCGGCGGGGGCGGCCGGGGCCGGCAGCGCCTCCGTCTCGACGGGCTGGACGTCGACGCCCGTCTCCGCCGGATCGGGCGTCACCGCCTCGCCTGCCGCGCGTGTCCGGTCGCTCATCCGACGGCCTTCGTGCCCAGGTACGCCTCGATCACCTGTGGGTCGTTCGCCACGTCCTCGTACGTGCCCTCGGCGATCTTCCTTCCGTAATCGAGCGCGATCACCCGGTCGGAGACGCCCTTGACCACCCGCATGTCGTGCTCGATCACGAGGACGGTCAGCCCCAGCACGTCTCGCATCCGCACGATGTGATCTCGGAGCTCGAGCGTCTCGCGCGGGTTCATGCCTGCCGTGGGTTCGTCCAGCATGACCAGCACGGGGTCGGTGGCCAGGGCGCGCGCCATCTCCAGTCGGCGCCGGTTCGCGTACGAGAGCGCGAAGGCGGGCTGGTCCTGACGGTAGCCGGAGAGCCGCTTCCCGAAGAAGGCGAGGCTCTCCTTGGCCTTCTCCCGGATCCGTTCCTCCTCCCGTCGCGTGCTGGGGAGCCGCAACACCGACCCGACCACGCCGGAGCTCGACCTGCAGTGCTGGCCGACCATCGCGTTCTCGAGGATCGTCATGTTGGGGAACAGGTGCACGGTCTGGAACGTGCGGGAGATGCCGAGGCGCGTGATCCGGTTGGGGGCGAGGCCGACGATGCTGTCGCCCCGGAACCGGACGTCGCCGTCGTCCGGGCCGTACAGACCGGTCACGACGTTGAACATCGTGCTCTTGCCTGCGCCGTTCGGACCGATGACCGAAACGATCTCGCCCTCGTCGACGAACAGGTCCAGCCCCGAGAGCGCGTAGAGCCCTCCGAAGTGCTTCGCGAGGGCGCTCAGCTCGAGGAGGTGCGGTGCGTCGCTCACTCGAGCTCCTCCCGCTCGCCCCCCAATGCTCCGCCGGGCAGGCCCGCGGCGACCGCCGCCGCCTCGCCGGCCGCCTCGCCCGCCTCGCCCGTCTCACCCTTGGCCCACGCGTCCTGCAGGGCCTCCTCGTCCTCGAGCTCCCGGCTCCGGCGGACGTTCGGCACCAGCCCCTGCGGGCGCAGGATCATGATCGCGACCAGCGCGCCGCCGTAGATCAGGAGCCGGTACTCCTCGAACTCTCGGAGCAACCCCGGCAGGCCGATCAGCACGAGCGCCCCCACGACGACGCCCGGGAGGCTCCCGAGACCGCCAAGGATCACCACGGCGAGCGCGGTGATCGATACGAGGATCTCGAAGCTCGACGGCGTCAGCGAACCGAGGCCGACCGCGAACAGCGCGCCTCCGAGCGAGCCGATCGCCCCGCCCATCGCGAACGCGAGCAGCTTGAACTTCGTCGTGCTGATCCCCATCGCGTCCGCGACCTGTTCGTCTTCCCGCATCGCGTTCCACGCCCGGCCGACGCGCGACGCCGACAACCGCCACGAGATGAACAGCGCGAGCAGGACGAACCCGAACGCCAGGTAATAGAAGTGCTGCGGGTTGTCCTGGAAGTTCAGGCCGAAGATCTCCGCCTTCGTCACCCCCCGCATCCCCTGCGGGCCGCCGATGAGGGGTTGCGCCCACCTCGATGCGGTGATGATGCTCACGATCTCGCCGAGGCCGAGCGTGACGATCGCGAGGTAGTCGCCGCGGAGCCGCAGCACCGGTGCGCCGATCAGCACCCCGACGCCGGCGGCGAGGAGCGCGACGATCCACACCGCCACGTAGAAGTTGAGATCGGCCGACAACACGGGCTCGGCCGCGCCGGTCGACGTGTTGAGGAACGCCCCGGTGAGCAGCCCGGTCGTGTAGGCGCCGAAGGCGAAGAACGCGACGTACCCGAGGTCCAACAGGCCCGCGTACCCGACGACGATGTTCAGGCCGAGGCCGAGCAGGACGTAGATCATCACCTGCCCGAGGACCTCGGAGATGACCGTTCCCAGCAGCAACGGCACGAGCATCAGGAGCGCGAAGACGGCGACGAGCAGCCCGAGCCTCGCCGCCGACCGCTCGCGGACGGTCGAGCGCACCCGTGCCCGCGCGGTCTCACCGGCTCGATGCCACGCCACGTCCGCGGCGGCCGCCACCGCGAAGATCAACGCCGCCCCGAGCCAGGTGAGACCCCCCGTCGCCGGGCTGTACAGCCAGTCGGCCTCCACCCCGAGCTGGACGAGGACGATCGGCACGATCCGCTGGAGGAGGCCGAGGAGCAGGACGGCCGCCAACCCGACGGTCGCCGGCTTGCGTACCCTCGCGGGCGCGGTCCGCGCGAACGCCCCGATGGCACCGCCCGCGGCGTTCGCCGCCACGAGCACGACCAGCCCGCCGGGTACGCCGAGCCCGAAGGTCAGGAAGTCGATCAGCACCTCGGAGATCTGGATGAAGACCTCACGGATCCGGTCGACCCCGAACCAGTCCGCGAACGCGGTGGCGGCGGCGAAGGTCGCACCCGTGACGAGTCCAGTCACCGTCCCGATCGCGAGCCCGGGCCCGAAGGCGACCTCGCGGCGCTCACCGGCGACCGTCCGAGGTCGCGTCACGACGAAACCCATCAGCAGGGCCGGAGCGACGATCATCACGCGCCCGAGCGTGACCTGCTCGCCGACGAGCTCGAGGTCCGCGAACCTCGTGTACAGGCCGACGAGGGCGATGTAGATCGCGATCGCGCCTCCCACGAGGCCGGTGCGCACGATGGAACGCGCCGCCGACCCGCCCATCAGACCTTGTCCGCCTCGGCGGACCCGAGCAGGCCACCCGGCCGGAAGATCAGGACGAGCACCAGCACGAGGAACGTGAACGCGTCCTTCAGCTGGAACGGCGACGGCACGTCGTACCCCGTGAGGATGAGGGCGGGGCCGAGGGACTGGAGGAGCCCAAGCGTGACCCCCCCGAGCGCCGCACCCGAGATGCTCCCGATCCCGCCTAGGACGGCGGCGGTGAACGCCGCGATCCCGGGGCGGAAGCCCATCGAGAAGTTCACGGTCTCGAAGGTGATCGCGTACAGGACCGCGGCGATCCCCGCGAGCAGCCCGCCGATCGCGAACGTGATCATGATGACGCGATCCACCTTGATCCCCATGAGGCTCGCGATCTCGTGGTCCGCCGCCACGGCGCGCATCGACTTCCCCGTCCGGGTCCGCGCGACGAACAGGGAGAGTCCCGCCACGGCAACGATCACGGTGACGAGCACGACCACCTGGGTCCGATCCAGCGTGAGGCCGAAGATCGTCCACGTCCCCTCGAGGGCGGCGGGGACGCCGAACCCTTTGGTCTGGGCGCCGAAGAACCCTCGAGCGGTCTCCCGGAGGAACAGCGACGCGCCGATCGCGGTGATCAGGGGCACGAGGCGTGGCGCGTTGCGGAGCGGGCGATAGGCGATCCGCTCCAGCAGGACCGCGACGCTCATCGACGCGATCATCGCGACGACGAGCAGGATGGCCATCGACAGGATCGGTTGGCGATCCAGGAAACCGCTCGCCTCGTACGCGTCCGAGAAGAAGAACGCGGCGAACGCTCCCATCATGAACACCTCGCCGTGGGCGAAGTTGATCATCCGCAGGATCCCGTACACGAGGGTGTAGCCGAGGGCGATCAGCGCGTAGATCGATCCCTGCGCGAGACCTAGGACGATGAAGTCTCGCCAGGCCGCCGGCGAGAATCGTTCATCCGGCGGCAGCGTCAAGGTCCGGAACGCCCCGATCGTGACGATCGCGACGATCAGCACCGAGAGCGTGACGAGGACGATCCTCCGCCAGGGGAGCCGTTCGAGGCGTCCGAGTTGCGCGCCCCGCACCTCCGGGGGCCGTTCCTTTGTCGCCCTGGCCATCGTCTGCGGGAGACTAGTCCATCCCTAACGACGGCGCTGCGGGTGGGCCTTCGGCCCACCCGCAGCTCGCCGTGCCGTTCCGATCAGATGACGTCTGCCAGCGTCTTCGTGTCGCTGTACACGGCGTCGGCCGGCTCTTCGCCGCCCTCGACCGGCCAGTTCGGATACTGGAAGATGCCGATCGTCACATCGGTCGCGCAGTCCCCGAGCGGGGTGCACGTGATGATCCCCGTCATCCCCTCGTAGCCGCTCGTCGCGAAGTACGCGTCCCGCAGCGCCGTCCGGGAGATCGTCAGGTTGCCGCTCCCGTCGTCCACCGCAACCTCTTCGATCGCGAGGAACAGCGTCTGCGCAGCGTCGTACGCGTGCGCGTGGAACACCGACGTGGGCTCGGTCCCGAACTGCTCGGAGTACGCCGGGAGGAACTCGTCGTTGTAGAACGCACCGTCCTGGAACACGGTCACGTCCGGCGACGACGCGTAGTAGTCCGTGGTCGCGTCACCGGCGGTCTCGATGAACCCGGACTCCAGGCAGCCGTCCGAACCGATCTGGACGGTCCCCTCCGGCAGGATGTCCGCGCCCTGCACGTAGCTGAGCGCGCACACCGGGTTGAAGTTCGGGCCGTAGACAACCTCAGGCTCGCCCTCGGCGATGCTCGTGAGCACCGGTCCGAGGTCCGTGTCGGCGCTGTTGACCTGCTCGATCGCCGTGATCGTGCCGCCGCCCGCCTCGAAGTTGTCCCGGAACGCCGCGGCCAGACCGTCGGCGTACGGGCTCTCGTCGTTGATCGTCGCGGCCGTGGTCGCGCCGAGTTCGTTCAGCGCGTACTCGGCCACGATCGCGCCCTGGATCTTGTCGTTGTGCGCGGTCCGCGCGTAGAAGGCCTGGTGCGCCTCCTCCGACGTGAGTCCCGGGTTCGTGTTCGACGGCGAGATCATCAGGTAGCCGACGTCGCTCGTGATCGTGTCGGCGACGCCGAGCGCCGCGCTCGAGCACGAGGTGCCGAACACCGCGACGATCTCGGGGTCGGCGACGACCGCGGTCCCGCCCGACTGACCGCCCTCGGCCGAACAACCGTCGTCCTCCTGCTGCAGCGTGACGTCGTGCCCCAGGAGCTGTCCCGGGGCCGCGTCGAACGCGTCATCCAGGTAGTCGATCGCCAGGATGATCCCGTTGTTGCTGTCGGTGCCCAGGAACGCGGTGTCACCCGAGATCGAGAGCAGCGACGCGAGCTTGATCGGCGCTCCCGCGGCCACCTCCACGCAGCCGAACGGGTCGGCGTCGCAATCGACGGCCCCACCGGTCGCGGTCGGGCCCGTGGCGGTGGTCCCGCCGCCCTCGTCGTCATCGCCGCCGCACGCAGCGGCGATGAGCGACAGGGCAGCGAAGATCGCCAACGTGGCGAAGATCTTCCGCCTCCTCATCTATCCCCCCTTCGTTGTTGCCTTCGGATTCCTACGGAACTGGAGCCTGTCAGACCAGGGATCTTGCCGTTCCCCCCCTTTCTCCCCTTCCGTAGGGGTGGTACCTACCACATCCCGCCCGTGCCGGGCCACCCGGATCCGAGGCGGGATGGGGCCCCCTCCGCATCTAGTACGGAACGGCGCCCCGCCGGAGACTGCCGGGGCGGACCTGGCTCACCTCCGCGCCGAAGCGGCAACCTCCGCCGGAGCCGGCCGCTGCGGCACGACGGCCGCCGCCTGCGGCCCGAGGAGCAGCCGGAGCTCGGAGAGCAGCCCCTCGCCCGGATGCACGCGGACGCTCCCGACGTCGAGCGGACGGACGCCCCCGGTCGCGATGTACCGCACGCGCACCGGCATCTGCCCGGCATGGGTGGCCAGGAGCTCCTTCAGCTTGCCGATCACCGCGGCGGTGCAGCTGGCGGCCGGGACGTCGATCTCGAGGACGCCGTCGGGCGGGCGGGGTCGGTCCGCCCCCCCGAGCTCGGGCTCGCTGATCTCGACCGCCCGCAGCTGCAGCTCCTCTCCTCGGGCGCGCCGGTCGACGCGGCCCTTCACGAGCAGGATCGCGTCGTGCTCGAGCAGCGGCTGGACGCTCTCGTACTGGCCCGGGAAGACGACCACCGTCACGCCGCCCGCCAGGTCCTCGAGCCGCATCTGCGCGTACGGCTCGCCCTTCTTCGTGTAGCGACGGGCGACGGTCGCCACGATGCCCGCAACCGTCACGAGGTCGCCGTCGTCGAGGTTGACCACCTCGGAGATGTCCATGTCGGCGATCGAAGCGAGCTGGTCGCGCACGGCGAGCAGCGGGTGGTCCGTCACGAACTGCCCGAGCATCTCCTTCTCCAACCGGAGCATCGTCCGCTTGTCGAACTCCTCGGCTCCGATCACGGCCTCGTCGACCTCGGTGGCTGCTCGTTCGCCTCCCCCGAACAACGAGAACTGACCGGCCGCCTCCGCCTTGCGCTCCGCGGCGATCGGTCCGGAGACCTTCTCCTGGTTCTCGACCAGGCCGCGCCGCTTGTATCCGAGCGAGTCGAACGCCCCGGCGTAGATCAGGCTCTCGAGCACCTTCTTCGTCAGGACCGACGGGTCCACCTTGCGACAGAAGTCGGAGAACCCGTCGAACGTCCCCTTGCTCCTGCGCGCCTCGATCACCTGCTGCACCGCTCCCCCACCCACGTTGCGCACGGCGGACAGGCCGTACCGGATCTTCGGTTCGCCGCTCGAGACCGGTGCGAAATCCTGCTCGGATTCGTTCACGTCGGGCGGCAGGACCTCCAGGCCGGTGAGCCGGCACGCGTTCAGGTAGAAGGGCTTGCGGTCCTTGTCGTCCTTCACGCTCGTCAGGACCGCGGACATGTACTCGACGGGGTGGTGGGCCTTCAGGTACGCGGTCTGATAGGCGACGTAGCCGTACGCGCACGCATGGGACGCGTTGAACCCGTAGTCGGCGAACGGCTCCATCAGCTCGAAGAGGTCCTGTCCCAGCCGTTCCGCGTAACCGTGGTCCCGGCAGCCCTGGATGAACCGCTCGCGGTGCACCGCGAGCTTCGCACGGATCTTCTTGCCCATCGCCTGGCGGAGCAGGTCGGCGTCCGCCATCGAGTAGCCCGCCATGCGCACCGCGATCTGCATGACCTGCTCCTGATAGACCATGATCCCGTAGGTACCGGTGAGGATGTCCTCCAGGTCCTCGTGCAGGTACGTCACCGGCCGCCGCCCGTGCTTGCGTTCGGCGTACTCGTGGTGCATCCCCGCGTTCAGCGGCCCGGGCCGGTACAACGCCACGAGGGCCATGAGGTCCTCGAAGCGGTCGGGCGCGAGCGCCCGGATCAGCTGGCGCATCCCGGCCGATTCCATCTGGAAGACGCCGGTCGTGTCGGCCCGTTGGAGCATCGCGTAGACGGGCGTGTCGTCGAGCGGCACGTGGTCGATGTCGAGATCGATGTCGCGCCTGCGGAGGTGCGACAGCGTGTCCTCGATCACCGACAGCGTGCGTAGGCCGAGGAAGTCCATCTTCAGCAGGCCGAGGTCCTCCACGCCGTGCATGTCGAACTGCGTCACGATCCGACGCGAGTCGTCTCGCGAGTCCTTCGAGAGCTTCAGCGGCAGGTAGTTCACGAGCGGCGCGTCCCCGATCACGACGCCGGCGGCGTGGACCGAGTCCTCGCGGCGCAGCCCCTCGAGCGCCCGAGCCGAATCCACGATCTCGCGCGCCTCGGGCTCACGCTCGTACGCGTCCCGGAGCTCGTGCGAGAGCTTCAGCGCGTTGTCGATCGGCTCGTCGCGCCCCATGATCGCCGGCGGGTACATCTTGCAGAGCCGGTCACCGACGCTGGCCGGGAAGCCCAGCACCCGGGCGGCGTCGCGGATCCCCTGCTTCCCCTTGATCGTCTGGAACGTGATGATCTGCGCCACGTGGTCGGTGCCGTACTTCGCGGCGACGTACCGGATCACCTCGTCTCGGCGGCGCTCGTCGAAGTCCATGTCGATGTCGGGCATCTGGATCCGTCCCGGGTTGAGGAACCGCTCGAAGATCAGCCCGTAGCGGAGCGGGTCCAGGTCCGTGATGCGCAGCGAGTACGAGACGACCGATCCGGCGGCCGAGCCTCGTCCCGGCCCGACACGGATCCCGCTCTCCCTCGCGAACCGGATCAGGTCCCACACGATCAGGAAGTAGCCGGAGAACCCCATCGAGGCGATGACGCCGAGCTCGTGCTCGATCCGATCGTCGATCTCGGAGGTGAGCTCGCCGTAGCGCTCGCGGGCGCCCTCGATGACCAGCTCACGCAGGTAGCCGTCGCGGTCCTTCCCCGCCGGCGCCTCGAACCGGGGCACGTGGAACCGCTCCGAGGGCGGCGCCTTCTCGCCGTACAGGAGCTCGAGCTCGCACATCTCTGCGATCTGCAGCGTCGCGTCGCACGCCTCGGGGAGCTCGCGGAAGACCTCGCGCATCTCCTGTGGGCTCTTCAGGTAGAACTCGTCCGAGTCGAACCGCAGCCGGTTCATGTCGGTCTGCACCTTCTGCTGCTGGATGCACAGCAGCACGTCGTGAGGCTTCGCGTGCTCGCGCTCCGTGTAATGCAGGTCGTTCGTCGCCACGAGCGGCAGCCCCGTCCGGCGGGCGAGCGCGATCAGCCCCGGCAGGACCCGTCGCTGGTCCGCGACACCGTGGTCCTGGAGCTCCACGAAGAAGTTCCCGGCACCGAAGATGTCTGCGTACGTCGCGGCCGCCTCCTCCGCCTTCGCCTCCTGGCCGGCAAGCAGCGATTGCGCCACCTCTGAGGCGAGGCATCCCGAGAGGCCGATCAGGCCCTCGGAACGTTCGGCCAACAGCTCCTTGTCGATCCGCGGGCGGTGGTAGAAGCCCTCGAGGTGTGCGTCGGTCACGAGGTGCAGGAGGTTGCGGTACCCGGTCTCGTCGCGCGCCAGGATCGTGAGGTGCCGGTACTTCTCCTCGCTCTCGCCCGGCGCCCGCTCGAACCGCGAGGAGGGTGCGACGTAGGTCTCGACGCCGAGGATGGGCTTCACGCCGGCGGCCAGCCCGGCCTCGTAGAAGCGGAGCGCCCCGAACATCGCCCCGTGGTCGGTGAGGGCGAGCGCGGGCATCTCGAAGGCCTTCGCCCGTTCGAACAGGGCATCGATCCGCGCGGCGCCATCCAGCAGCGAGTACTCGGTGTGCGTGTGGAGGTGGACGAAGCTGCTCACCGCTGGACCGAGCCCCCTGTGGGAAACCTGTGGATTACTTACACGCTTGTGATTCCCGGGGATCGAAGGATAGACTCGCGGAGCGGAAGACGCAACCGGCGAGGTCATGCGCCGAGGGCCAGGGTGAGGCGATCGGATGCGGCTGTCGTACTCGAGCATCAACACGTACGAAACGTGCCCCGCGAAATTCAAGTTCCAATACGAGGACCGGCTCCCCCAGGCGCGCTCGCCGGCGCTCTCGTTCGGCGACTCGCTGCACCGTGCCCTGCGGGCGTTCCACGACCGGCCGGTCCCCGTCGCTCCCCCGGTGGACGAGCTGCTCGAGTTGCTCGAGGCCTGCTGGGTCTCCGACGGCTTCGGTACCGAGTCCGAGGAGCAGATGTACCGGGAACACGGGCGTCAGGTGCTCGCGCAGTACCACCGCGAGAACGCGGACGCCTATCGGATCCCCGCGGCGCTCGAGTTCCGGTTCCAGATCGACCTCGACGGGATCACGCTCTCCGGGGTGATCGATCGGCTCGACCGGATCCCGGGCGGTGGCTACGAGATCATCGACTACAAGACGAACCGGCGGCTCCCGCCGCAATCGCGGATCGATCAGGACCTGCAGCTGTCGATCTACCACCTCGCCGCGAAGGAGATCTGGGGGATCGAGCCGGAGCGGCTCACGCTCTACTTCTTGCTCCCGGGCCAGCGCATGACCACGGTCCGGACCCCGACGGACCTCGAAGACCTGCGTCGGCGGATCGGCATCGTCGCCGAACGCATCGGCGCCGGGATGTTCGAGCCGCGACAGAACCCACTGTGCGACTGGTGTGAGTTCCAGGCCCTGTGTCCGCTGTTCCGCCACCGCTCCGAACGCGAGGAGGGCGACCCGACCCCCAGGATGACCGCGATCGTCGACGAGTGGATCGACCTGAAGCGACAGGGACGCACGGTGTACCGCCGGATCGACGAGCTCGGCGGGCTGATCCACGCGTTCTGCGACGAACACGGCTACCGACGGCTCTTCGGGAGCGACGGCGCCGCGATCGATCGCCGGCCGCAGCACGTGACGGCGCCCGTGGACGAGCAGGTGCGGGCGGTGCTCGAGCCGCTCGGACTGTGGGACCAGGTCCTGACCGTCGACCCGGCGAAGGTGAACGCCCTCATCGAATCGCGGACGCTCCCACCGGACGTCGAGGATCGCCTGCTCGCCTCCCGCGAGGAGGTCCGAACGCAGCATGCGCTCTTCCTGAAGGAGGCCGAGCGGATCAAGCGATGAAGCCGCTGGGCGGTCGCAGGGGGCCGGTCGTCGCGGTTCCGGTGGGTCAGACCTCCCCCCTGACCCGCCGGAGCGCCTCGGAGAGATCGCCCGGGAGCGCGTCCTCGAACGCGAGATGCTCGCCCGTCACCGGGTGGACGAAGGCAAGCGTCCAGGCGTGGAGGAACGGGCGAGACAGACCGAGGGCGCGCGCATCGTCACCTCCTCCCCCGTACCTCCCGTCGCCCATGACGGGGTGCCCGATCGCCGAGAGATGGACACGGATCTGGTGGGTCCGGCCCGTCCGGGGGCGGCCTCGAGGAGCGTGGCGCGTCCGAACCGCTCGCGGACCTCGAACCGCGTCGCGGCCTGCCGCCCGCCGGTCGCGTCCACGCGGATCCTCGCGCCCGAGCGGCCGAGCGGCGCATCGACCTCGAACCGATCGTGGGCCACCGGACCTCGGACCAGCACGAGGTAGCGCCGGTCGGCTTCGTGCCGGCGGAACAGGCCCTCCAACCCCGCGTGGGTCTCGTCGTCGGACGCGACCACGAGCAACCCGGACGTGCCTGCATCGAGCCGGTGCACGATCCCCGGTCGCAGCGACCCGCCGCGGCGAGCGAGCGGGACGTCCATCCCGAGGAGCCGGTTGACCACCGTGCCGGTGCGCCGATTCTCGGTCGGATGCGTGGGGAGCCCGGCGGGTTTGCGGACCACGGCCAGGTGCCCATCCCGCCACGCGAGCTCGAGCGGTGGGCCCTCGGGGGGGAGCTCACGCGCGGGCTCCAGGTCCACCTCGATCATCTCGCCGCCGACGAGCCGATGGGACTTGGGGTGGACCACACCGTTCACCCGAACGCCGTCGGCGGCGATCGCCCGCTGCACGTCCGCCCGGGCGACCCCGAGCCGGGTGGCGACCACGGCGTCCAGACGTCCCGGCTCGGCCTGGAAGCGCTCGGTCACGCGGCCGGGTCGTCGGGCGCCGTGCCGGAGGCGTCCCCGGAAGCCGTGACGGCCGGCCCACCCGGGTCGTCCGCACCTTCGGGCTCACCCCGGTCGCCGATGTTCGAGAAGGCCAGGATGATCGCGCCGACGACGATCGCGGTATCGGCGATGTTGAAGATCGGCCAGACCTGGAAGTCGATGAAGTCGGTCACCTCGCCCCGGAACCCGGGCCCGTTCACGATCCGGTCGGTGAGGTTCCCGAGCGCACCGCCGAGGATGAGCCCGAGGGCGATCGCGACGCTCGTCCGCATCGGACGGAACGACGCCCAGACGATCACGAGCGACACCACGATCGTCGCGCCCGCGAACACCCACGGAGCGCTCCGCCCGAGCCCGAACGCACCCCCGGAGTTCGTGGTGTAGGTGAACGAGAGGACCCCCGGGATGACCCGGACCGGCGGACGGCCGGCGAGGGACCCTTCGACCCATACCTTGCTCAGCCGATCCAAGAGGAGCGCCCCGGCCGCCACCCCGTAGAGCAGCGCCGTCCGCCGGGGAGCGCGCACCGGCCTACCGCCGTGATTGCGCCTGGGCGTCCTTGATGCAGAGATCCACGTACGGAAGGGCCCGCAGCCGAGCCTTCTCGATCGGCTTGCCGCAGCGCGAGCAGATCCCGTAGACCCCTTCGTCCATCCGTGCGAGCGCCCGGTCGATCTTCCCGAGCAGGTCACGGACGTTGTTCTCGATCGAGAGGTCGCGCTCACGCTCGAACGTGAAGGTGCCGGCGTCCGCGTTCTCCTCGTCGAAGGACACCTCCCCCGACAGGTCCGACTGGGACGCGGCGAACGACGTCTCCTCGATCGTCGTGAGCTGCTCCTGGAGCTCGGCACGCTCGTCCACGAGCCGCTGGCGCAGCTCGTCGAGTTCCTTCTTCGTGTGCGTCGTCTTCCCGGCCACGGCCCGGGGAACGTAGCAGCGGCGGCCACCCCCGACAATCACGTCCCGAAGGTTGCCTTGAGACGCCTCTCCACCTCGCGTTGATCGAGGCCGGAGACCTCGAAGACCTTGGTCCGCGACGTGGCACCCCGGCGGAGGCGGATGAGCGAACCGGGCACGCGGAGCGCTCCGGCGAGCATCCGGCGAGCCTCCTCGGTTGCCTTCCCGAGCGCAGGAACCGACCGGACACGCACGAGATCCCTCGTGCCTCCACCCGAACACCGACCCGCCGCGACCTCGGGATCACGTGAACGGTGATCACGCCCATCGTCGGTGTAGCATGCCCGGCACAGGCGACGACGGGAACGAGGTCGGAGGGGGTCCCGAGCCGAAGCGAGCCGGGGACGGTGCGAGCCCGGCGGCGAGGCCCTCCGAACATCCTCCTCGAGCCACCGCCCGAACCGGGCGCGAGCCACACGCCCGCAGTAGACGCGGTCGGGTCCGCCCGTGACAGCGGAGGTCGTGATCGGCGACCGGTGAGCGGCCGGGTCCGTGAAGGCCCGGCAACGCGGGGTGGTACCGCGGGGCCCAACGCCTCGTCCCTGCAGGGGCGAGGCGTTCTTCGTTGGGCGTGAGGAGGCACAGGTGCCGTTCGAGCCGGTCGATCCGAAGGTGCGCTTCCCCGAGCTGGAACGGCGCATCCTCGGGTTCTGGCGGGAGGCCGATGTCTTCCATCGCCAGCTCGAGCAGCGCAAGGACGGACCGGTGTGGGTCTTCTACGAGGGCCCCCCGACCGCGAACGGTCGTCCGGCGATCCACCACACGGAGTCTCGGACCTTCAAGGACGTGTACCCACGCTTCCAAGCCATGCGCGGTCGCCTGGTCCCTCGCAAGGCCGGATGGGACTGTCACGGCCTGCCGGTCGAGCTGGAGGTCGAGAAGGAGATCGGGACCACGTCGAAACGCGACATCGAGGCGTTCGGCATCGCCGAGTTCAACCGGCTCTGTCGCGAGTCGGTCCGGCGCTACGTCGCTGAGTTCGAAGAGCAGACCGAGCGGCTCGGCTTCTGGATCGACACCGACGACGCGTACCGGACGATGGACACCGAGTACATCGAGAGCGTCTGGTGGTCGCTGAAGCAGCTTCATGGGCGGGGGCTGCTGACGCAGTCGGACCGGATCGCATCCTATTGCCCGCGGTGCGGCACACCGCTTTCCGACGCCGAGGTCGCGATGGGCTATGCGGACGTCGAGGACCCCAGCGTGTACGTCTCGTTCCGGATCGTCGAGTCGCCCGATCCCGCGCTGGTCGGCGCGTCGCTCCTCGGCTGGACGACGACGCCGTGGACGCTGATCTCCAACACCGGGGTCGCCGTCGCCGCGGACGCGTCCTACCGAGTCGTCGATCATGGCGGTGAACGTCTGATCATCGCCGAGTCGCTCTCGGACGCGGTCCTGCCGGATGCCATCGTCTCGAGCGGGCCGATGCTGGGATCGACGATCGCGGGTGCTCGGTACGAACCGCTGTACCCCAACGTCGAGGGAGCACACCGCGTGATCACCGCCGACTTCGTCTCGCTCGACGACGGGACCGGGGTCGTGCACCTGGCGCCTGCATTCGGCGCCCCGGACCTGGAGGCCGGTGCGCTCCACGGGTGGCCGGTCTTCAAGCCGCTCGACGGCGAGGGTCGGTTCACGGACGAGGCGCCCGCGTTCGTCCGCGGCGAGTTCTTCAAGGAGGCCGACCTTCTGATCATCGATGATCTCCGGTCCCGGGGACTCCTCGTCCGCTCGGAGACGATCACGCACACCTATCCCCTCTGCTGGCGATGCGAGACACCGCTGATCTACATGGCGCGCACGTCCTGGTACGTCCGGACGACCGCGAAGAAGGAACGACTCCTCGAGGTCAACGAGCAGGTCGACTGGCATCCCGAGCACATCAAGCACGGCCGGTACGGGGACTGGCTCGCCAACAACGTCGACTGGGCGCTCTCGCGCGAACGCTACTGGGGGACGCCGCTTCCGATCTGGCGGTGCCCCAACCGCCACGACACCCCCATCGGCTCGCTCACGGAGCTCTCCGAGCGGGCCGGGCGTGATGTGACGGGCATCGACCCCCACCGACCCGCGATCGACGAGGTCACGTTCAGCTGCCCGGGATGTGGGGAGCTCTCCACCCGCGTCCCGGAGGTGATCGACACCTGGTACGACTCCGGCGCGATGCCGTTCGCGCAGTGGGGCTACCACCCCGAGCTCGGACGCGGCATCGAGCGGTTCGACCCGGATCATCCTGCTGCCGACTTCATCAGCGAGGCGATCGATCAGACGCGCGGGTGGTTCTACACGCTGATGGCCGAGAGCGTCCTCCTCTTCGACGGAACCGCGTACGAGGCGGTGGTCTGCCTCGGGCTCCTCGTCGACGGGCAGGGGCGCAAGATGTCCAAGTCGCTCGGCAACACCATCGACGCGTTCGAGGTGATGGACCGTCAGGGCGCGGATGCCCTGCGCTGGTACCTGCTCACCGGCGGATCGCCCTGGTCCCCGCGCCGCGTGTCGATGGAGGCGTTCGACGACGCCGTCCGTGGGTTCCTGCTCCCGCTGTGGAACGTCTACGCCTTCTTCGTGACCTACGCGAACGCAAGCGGGTTCGACCCGTCGGATGCGGACGTGCCCGTCGCCGAACGACCGGTGCTCGATCGATGGATCCTGTCGCGGCTGGCACGGACGATCGAGTCGTGCAACGCGGAGCTCTCGAGGTACGACGCGACGAGCGCCGGCCGAGGGATCGCGCTGGTGCTCGACGACCTCTCGAACTGGTACGTGCGCCGAGCGCGGCGCCGGTTCTGGGATCCGGATGGTTCCGGAGGCGACGACACCCGGGCGGCGTTCCTCACCCTGCACGATTGCCTCGTGACGCTCGCGCAGCTGCTCGCGCCCTTCACCCCGTTCGTCTCCGAGGAGTTGTGGCGCAACCTCCGGGCCGGTCGCGACGGGGCACCGGACTCGGTCCACCTCTCCGACTATCCCGTCGACCGCCCCGACGCCCGCGACCTCGAACTCGATGGTTCCATGGCCCGGATCCGCGCGATCGTCGAGCTCGGTCGCAGGGTTCGGACCGAGACGAAGGTCCGTGTTCGCCAGCCCCTCCAGGAGGCCGTCATCCACTCACCGGATCCGCGCGAGCACCTCGAGCCGCTCCTCTGGCTCGTCGTCGAGGAGCTGAACGTCAAGCGGGTGGTCTTCGAGGACCCGTCGACACGCCGCGGCAACTGGCGAGCCAAGCCGAACTTCCGGGTACTCGGGCCGAGACTCGGATCGTCGGTGCGTGACGTTGCAGCTGCGCTCGACGCGGACGACGGTTCCATCGCGGCCGTGCTCGAACGTGGCGAGCGCGCCACGGTCTCGACCGGCCGCGGGGAGGTGACGCTCGAACCGGAAGACGTTCATCTCGTGCAGGAAACCCTCGCCGGCTGGGGGGTCGCGTCGGACGGCGGGATCACCGTCGCGCTGGAGCTCGAGATCACGCCCGAGCTCCGCCGCGAGGGCCTGGCGCGCGAGCTGATCCGGATCGTGCAGGACTCGCGCAGGGCTGCGGGCCTGGAGGTGAGCGACCGGATCGTGCTCGGCCTGGATGTCGAAGGGGAGCTGGCCGAAGCCCTCGAGGCGCATCGGGCGGAGATCGCAACGGAGACGCTCGCGACCGAGATCTCCAACACGACGGTCCCGGATGCGACCTACGAGCAGACGGCGAGGGTCGACTCCGCTCCGGTCCGCGTCACCGTGCGCAAGGCCTAGGACCGATCGAAGCGGCTGCGGAGCCGCCGACTCAGTCCTCGCCCCAGAACAGCTCTCGGAGCGAACGTTCGCGCCGGTCGCCGGCGGGCGCGCTCCCGGGCGAACCCTCGGTGGAGAACACCGGCTCGGTCGCCGAGTCGACGACGACGGTGTCGGGGACGCCGCGCGGGGCATCTTCCACCTCATCGGACACGGCGAGGGCGGGCTCGGCCGCCAACCGCTCGCGCATCTCCGCAGTCGAGGCCGGCTCGAGCACGGCGTGTCCGGGTGCGTCGGCGCTCGATGTCAGGTCCACGGCCGGCTCGGCTGCAGCGCTCGCCGCGGCGGCACCCGTGGCCGCCACGGCTGCCGGGGCGCCCTCCGTTCGCGCGCGGATCGCGAGCACCATCTCCTTGATCTCCTCTGCATGCGTCTGGACGAGCGAACCGAGGCTCTGGAGGAACTCGCGCTCCCGGTTCAGGAACGGTGCGAGGGCGGTCCGTGCATCGCCCGCGGACCCCGTACCCGCCGCCGCCCGGATCGCGGCGGCCTCCTGCTCCGCCCGACGGATGATCGCCGCGCTCTCTTCGCGGGCGCTGGCCAGGATCGCGTCGGCGCTCGCCGTGTCGCCAGCGGGGGCGGTCGTCGCGGGGGGAAGCCCCTGCCGGAGGCGCTCGTTCTCCTCCATGTACGAGGAGAGGTCCGTGGTGACGCGGTCGAGGAAAGCGTCGACGTCGCGCTCGCTGTACCCGCGGAAGGCGAGCTTGAACTCCACCCCCTGGACGTCGGCCGGCGTGACGCGCGGATCGCCCGTCGCCGGCGCCTCCTGCTCCTGTCCCTTCTTCCTCCGCATGCGGCTCCCCCTCAGGTCAGCAGTTCAGCGCGGTACGCAGGACCGCAAGGATAACGAACGCGATGATGATGGAGAGATCGAGCCCGACGCCTCCCGCCCGGATCGGGGGGATCAGCGCCCGGAGCGGCCGGAGGACGGGCTCGGTGACGTCCTCGAGCAGATCCAGGATCGTCCGCAGCGGTCCGGAGATCGGCGGACGCAACCCGAACAGGTACGCCCACGACACGAGCACCCGCACGAACAGGATGATCGTGTAGATCGTGAGGACGACGCACACGATGTCGAGCACGGCATCCTCCGCAGCGGCCGTCGGTCGTGATGAGGCGGCTCAGAACTGGTTGTAGATGTCGCCGCCGGCGATCCGCTCGCGGTCCTCGGCGGAGACGTCCACGTTGGCCGGCGTGAGCAGGTAGACGCGGTTGGCGACCATCTCGATCTTGCCGTCGAGCCCGTACACGAGCCCGGACGCGAAGTCCACGAGCCGGCGCGCGATCGTGTCGTCCGTGCTCTGCAGGTTCATGATCACCGGGATCCCGGCCTTGAACCGATCCGCGATCTCGCGAGCCTCGTTGAAGCGGCGGGGCTCGGACTTGTGGATCGATGACGCCGTCGCCGGCCGCGAGGACGAGATCGTCCGAACGACTCCCCCGTACTCGGGCTCGAGATCGACCTCACGCGCGGCCTGCGGGCGACCGAAGCTCCGCACCTCGGCCGTCTCCTGAACGGCGCCGACCTCATCGAGCTCCTCGAACTCGTCGTCCTCGACCAGCCCTAGGTAGGTGAGCGTCTTCTTCCACACGCCAGGCATCACGTCCTCCCGCGATCGACGACGGACCGCGCCCCGAACAGAGCGGTCCCGATCCGAACCATCGTAGCGCCTTCCTCCACGGCAACCTCGTAATCGAGGGACATTCCCATGGAGAGCTCCCTGGCCTTCGGGTGCCGTTCCGCGAGCCGCTCGAGCAGCTCGCGCAGCCGCCGGAAGTGGGGGCGCGAATCCTCCGCGGCCGCCGGCAGCGGGGGAAGCGTCATCAGGCCGGCGAGCTCCAGCCCAGGGGTCTCGGCGACCTCGCTCGCCGCGTCGGCCACCCGCTCCGGCGCCACACCGCTGCGCTCGCCGGTGAAGTCGACCTCGACGAGCACCGGGAGGGTTCGACCCGACGCGGCCGCTCGAGCGGCAAGTCGCGCCATCGCGCGTCCGGGGACGACGGTCTCGACGACGTCGGAGAGCTCGGCCACGTCCGGCGCCGAGCGGCCCTGGAGGGTTCCGATGAAGTGCCACGTGGCTCCGTGGACGACCGCTCGCTTGACGCGCAGCTCCTGGACGTAGTTCTCACCCACGTCGCGAACGCCGGCTTCGACGACCCAGCCGACGGACTCCGCGGGGACCGACTTCGCCGCCGCGACGAGTCGAACGTCGCCCGGCCCGCGTCCCGCGCGATCGGCCGCGCGAGCCATCCGCTCGCGGATCGTCGTCAGGTTCGCGATGACCACGTCCCGAGGTGCGGCCATCCGCGGAACGTAGCAGCACGGTGGCGGCCGGTGCGGACGAGCGCGCTCCTCGTCCAGATACGAGATCGGGGGGCGGGGCCTCCGTCCAGAGGCGGGGGAAGGACGCCTCTCGAACTTCATCGACCCCGCCCCACGTGGATCGGGCGGTCGGAACCGCCTAGCTCTTCAAGAAATCGGGGATGTCGAGATCCTCCTCCGCATCGAACGACACCACGTCGTCCGAGGCTGGCTTGAAGATCTCGTCCTCCTCCTCGATGAGGATCGACGGCATCGGCATGTGCTCGTCGTCCCCCTCGTCCACCGACACGCTCGAGGCCGCGGGCTCGCGGACCACCGTGACCGACTCGGGTTCCTCGAGCAGGCGCGACAGGCGGCTCTCGAAGCGAGACGTCGACGGGGCAACCACCGGCTTCTCGAACCCGGCGGCGATGACCGTGACCCGGACCTCCTCGCCGAGGCCGTCGTCGACGACCGCGCCGAAGATGATGTTCGCGTCCGGGTGCGCCACCCGGGTGATCGCGTCGGCGGCGCTGTTCACCTCGTGCAGGGTCAGGTCGGTCGGGCCGGCCACCGAGAGCAGGACGCCGCGGGCCCCCTCGATCGACGACTCGAGCAGGGGGGACGAGATGGCGCCCCTCGCCGCCTCCTCCGCCCGGTCCTCGCCGGACCCCAGGCCGATGCCCATGAGCGCCGAACCCGCGCCGGTCATGATCGAACGCACGTCGGCGAAGTCGAGGTTGATCAACCCCGGGGTCGTGATGAGCGAGGTGATCCCGTCGACGCCTTGGAACAGGACCTGGTCCGCCATCCGGAACGCGTCGACGATCGGCGTGGTCGGATCCGACACCTGGAGCAGCCGGTCGTTCGGCACCACGATGAGCGTGTCGACGGCCTTCTTCAGCTCCGTGATGCCGAGGTCCGCCTGCGTCGCGCGCATCCGTCCCTCGAAGCCGAACGGCCGGGTCACGACGCCGATCGTCAGCGCCCCGACCTCACGCGCGATATCCGCGACGATCGGCGCGGCACCGGTGCCGGTTCCACCGCCCTCTCCCGCCGTGACGAAGACCATGTCGGCGCCCTTCAGGATCTCCTGGATCTCGTCGCGATGCTCTTCGGCCGCGTGTCTCCCGACCTCCGGGTCCGAGCCCGCGCCGAGGCCCCGGGTCGTCTCACGCCCGATGTCGAGCTTGACCTCGGCCTCGGACATGAGCAGCGTCTGGGCATCGGTGTTCACCGCGATGAACTCCACGCCGCGCAAGCCGCCCTCGATCATGCGGTTGACGGCGTTCACGCCGCCTCCGCCGATCCCGATCACCTTGATGACGGCGAGGTAGTTCTGAGGAGAATCCATCATTGCGACCTCCGCTCCCCGGGTGGAAGCCCCCACTCCGGTCTACCTGGGGAAATGCCGTTCACTGTCTCCCGAAACTGAACCTCAACTGAACCGTTGTTGTTATATCTACCTCACGATGACCGGGTCACGCTACTATCAATGCCCAGGTCCGTCAAGGCGCGCCCAAGCCGGGTTGTCGCGAGCGCGACAACCACACGGTCATCTCGAACTGCAGCCCTTGCGTTCGCGGATCCGCATGACCTTCAGGCCGAGGTTCAGCCCGCGAGGGTGGCGGCAGGAGACCCTGGAGCGACGACGGACAGACGCAGGATCCGCTCGCCCTCGGCCTCTTCCCACTGCAGCATCCGCTCGATCGCGCGCGCCTTCGCGGCGGCCTGCGTCGGGCTGCCGAACCAGACCCTCGGGCCGGCCCTCATGGTCAACAAGAGGGTCCCGTCGAGCTGGACGGAAACGCTCTTGACGAGGTCGCGCAGTTCCGGCGACATGGCGCCGAGGGCCCTGGCCGCCCCCACCGGATCGGGCGCGGCGCCGTCGATGGACCGGGCCGCAAGGAGCGAGATCACCGGAAGCCCGTGCGGTGTCCGGGGCCGGGGGCCTGCGGCGGCGCCCACCGCGAGCGAGCTGCCGTCCCCCGAGAGCAGGATCTCCCGCAGGCCGTCGCTCGCGACCGCGACCGGCGTTCGCTCGACGACGGAGATGCGGATGGTCACAGGGAGCACGACCTGGACGTCGGCCTCGGCGACCCACGCGTGGGAGAGCAGTCGTCCTTCCGCCCCTCCCTCGTCGAGCCACAACGCGTTCGACGACCTCGAGATGCCGGCGATCGCCAGGATCTCCGCTCGGGACAGATGCGCGGCGCCCGACACCTCGATCCTCCGGGCGTGGAACCAGGAGGACCGCGACACCGCGATCCCCGCGACGACCGTCACCAGAGCGATCGCGACGGCGACCACGCGTCGGGAACGACCGGTCATCCGGCGGCGGGTCCCGTCAGCGCGCCGCACGGTCCGGCTCCCCCACCAGCTGCACCTCGGTCTCCAGACGAACGTCGAACATGCGCTCGACACGATCCTGGACGAGGCCGATGAGATGGGTGACGTCCGCGGCGCGCGCGCCCTCGGCGGCGACGATGAAGTTCGCGTGCTTCGGCGAGACGGAGGCGCCGCCGACCGACATCCCCTTCGCGCCGGCCTCCTCGATCAAGCGCGCGGCGTGATCATCCGGCGGGTTCTTGAACACGCTCCCGCAGTTCGGTTCCGCGATCGGCTGTGTCCGTCGTCGCCACGCTCGAGCGTCGTCCATCCGTTCCCGGATCCGACCGGGCTCTCCGGGCCCCAGCGCGACCGTCGCCGCCACGACGATCGCGTCGTCGGGGAGGGCCGAACGCCGATACTCGAAGCCGGCCTCACCGGCCGTCCGCCGTTCGGCCACACCGGCCAGCAGTCGGAAGAGATCGAGCTCTTCGACCACGTCGGCCAGCTCACCACCATGCGCCCCGGCGTTCATCTTCACGGCGCCACCGAGCGTCGCGGGGATCGCGACACCGAACTCGAGGCCGGACAGCCCGTGCGCGAGGGCGACCCCGGCCAGCGCCGGGAGCGGCATCGCCCCGCCGGCGGTCAGTCGGACGCCGTCGCGACCCGACCACCGGTAGCCGCGGCCGAGCCGCAGGACCAGGCCGGGGAACCCCGCGTCCGCGACGAGGACGTTGGAGCCCCTGCCGAGGACCGCGAACGGGATCCCGGTCCGCTGGACCGCCTCCGAGGCTGCGACGAGGTCGGACTCGGACTCCGGTTCCAGGAACAGGTCGGCGGGCCCCCCGATCCGGAACGTCGTCAGCGGTGCGAGGGGGAACCGGGTTCGAACCCGGTCGCCGCAGGCGGCGCGAAGGATCGTCTCCGCTCGACCGAGGTCGCCACGAGGAACGATGCCGGGCGGGCTCACGCCGTCTCCCGGATCCGTTCGAGCGCGGCATCGCCGAGCATCCAGACGTCGCCGCATCCCATCGTGAGGACCAGGTCGCCTGCGCGTACCTCCCGGTCGAGGAACCCGACGACGTCTGCGCGGTGCGGAAGATAGACCACCCGACCGCTCGATCCGGCCCTCGCGATGCCCTCGACCACGAGCTTGCCGGTCACCCCCGGGATCGGGTCCTGCGCCGCGCCGTAGACATCGGTCACGACGATCACGTCCGCCTCCAGGAGGCTCTCGCCCAGCTCACGCCAGAGGGCCTGGGTCCGCGAGTACCGATGCGGCTGGAACACGGCGACCAGCCGGCGAGGACCCGTCCGCCGCGCCACGTCGAGCGTCACCGCGAGCTCGGTCGGAACGTGTCCGTAGTCGTCGTAGAACGCCGCGCCGCGAGCGGATCCACGCAGCTCGAACCGGCGATGGACGCCCGAGAAGGCGGACAGGGCCTCGACCGCGACCCGTGCGGGCACCCCGACGCGGGCGGCGACCGCGACCGCCGCCGCCGCGTTCCGAAGGTTGTGGGCCCCGTCGACCGGCAGCGCCAGTCGGTGACGCTCACCGTCGACCACGACCACGCCTCGCGCCCCGCCCGGCCCGAGGGAGACGATCTGCAGGAGGACGTCCGCGTCCGCGGCCGTGCCGTAGGTGGTGATCGAGACACCGGACCGCGTCACCGAACGAAGGGCTCCCTCGTCGTCCGCACACACGACGACGTGTTCGCAACGCTCCGCGAACGCGGTGAACGCCCGCTCGATCTCGGCGCGTCCCCCGGGATAGAAGTCCACGTGGTCGATCTCGACGTTCGTGACCACCCCGACCGCCGGGTGCCCCAGGAGGAAGGAGCCGTCGCTCTCGTCCGCCTCCGTCACGAAGAGATCACCGCGTCCGGCATGCGCGCCGCTCCCGCTCTCGTTCGGGTCACCGCCGATCACGTAGGTGGGATCGAGACCCGCGCGATCCAGGACCATGGCCGTCATCGCCGTCGTGGTCGTCTTCCCGTGCGTCCCGGTGATCGAGATCTGCCGTCGTCCCTCGGCGGCCGCGGCCAGCGCCTGGGCCCGCGCCCACACCGGGATGCCCCGCGCTCGCGCCAGGACGAGCTCCGGGTTCGAGTCGTGGATCGCGCTCGAGACCACGACGGCATCCGGGTCGCCGAGGTTCGCCGCCCGGTGACCGATGGCGACGTCGGCGCCGCCCGCCCGGAGCTCCGCCACGCCCTGCGAGTCCTTCAGGTCCGAGCCCCGGACAGCGATCCCGCCCGCGAGGAACAGCCGGGCGAGGTTCCGCATCCCGGCCCCGCCGATCCCGATCATGAACACCTGTCCCACCCCCGCCAGCGAGGGGACCTCGAGCGTCGGGATCGAGCCCTTCGGTGGCTCGTACGCGGCGACATCCCCGTCGACCGGGCGTCGGTTCCCACGCCCGTTCTCCGACCCGCCGGCCGAACTCACGCCCCGTCCCCCGCTTCCAGCACGACCCGGGCCAGCGCCTCCGCGGCGTCCGGGCGGGCCCATGCAGACGCACGTTCGCCCATCGCGCGCAGTCGCTCGTCATCCGAGAGCAGTCCTGCGATCCCCACCGCGAGCACCGCTCCGTCCACGTCGGCGTCGAGGACCATCGTCGACGCTCCCGCTCGCTGGAGCGCGCGAGCGTTCGCCTCCTGATGCCGGCCGGTCGCGTACGGATACGGGATCAACAACGAGGGCAGGCCGCAGGCGGCGACCTCCGCGACCGTCGTCGCCCCCGCCCTGGCGATCACGAGGTCCGCGACGGCGTACGCAAGCGACATGCGTTCGAGGAAGCCGACCACCCGGACGAGGACCCGTGTCTGAGCGGGGAGCGCGGCTCGGACCGTCGCTTCGTGCGCCGGACCCGTCAGCAGCAGCACCTGCAGGTCCTCCGCTTCCAGCCTCCCGATCGCATCGACGACCGAGCGGTTCACGTGGAGCGCGCCCTGGCTGCCGCCGAACACGACGACGGTGCGCCGCTCATCCTCCAGGTCGAACTCCTGCCGCGCCTCCTTCGCCAGTCGGTCGCGCTCAGACGGGACCGAGAGGATCTCCTCGCGGACCGGGTTGCCGGTCACGACCGTCCGCGTCCGCCTAGGGAACGCGCGCCGCGCCTCGGCGAACGCGACCGCGACCCGGCGAGCCGGCCTCGCGAACGCTCGGTTCGCGAGGCCCGGGACGGCGTTCTGCTCGTGCAGGACGAGCGGCCGGCGAACCCGCAGGCTCGCGAGCGCGACCGGCACGCTCACGTACCCGCCCATCCCGACGACGACGTCGGCCCACGCGACCAGCGGCCCACAGGTCTTCATGGCCGTCACGGCCGAGAACGGAGCCGCGAGGGCACCGACCGAGACCCTCCGCTCGAGGGGACGAGCGGGGATCTCCTCGAACGCAAGCCCCGCCTCGCGCACCAGGCGGGCCTCCTGGCCGCTCGACGTCCCGGCGAAGCGGACGTCGTGTCCGACCGACGTCAGAGCATCCGCGAGCGCGAGCGCGGGGAACACGTGTCCCGCCGTTCCGCCACCCGCCACCAGGACCCTCATCGCGCCGGGGCCGATCGGGGCGTGGACGCAGACGCCCGTCGCGACCCGGACGTAGCGGCCGGGGAACCTCGGCTCCGCCGGGACGCGGAGGTTCGCGCGGGCGATCGCGCGATCGCGACGAGCACGCCCACCGCGGTCAGCGACACGACGAGCGAGGAACCGCCGTACGACAGGAACGGGAGGGGCACACCCGTGACGGGCAACACGCCGGTGACCGCTCCGAGGTTGATGAGCGCCTGCAGCCCGAACCACGAGACGATCCCCGCCGCCAGGAGCCGGGCGAACACGTCGTGCGCGGCCGTCGCGATCTTGATCCCCGCGTAGATCAGGACGCCGAACGCGAGGAGCACGACGAGCTCGCCGATGAGCCCGAGCTCCTCCCCCAGGATCGAGAAGATGAAGTCCGTGTGTGCGTTCGGGACGTACTCCCACTTCTGCCGTGATGCACCGAGCCCCACCCCCGTCAAACCGCCCGCGCCGAGCGCATACAGCGACTGCACCAGCTGGTACCCGGTGCCCTGCGGATCCTCCCACGGGTTGAGGAACGCGAGGAACCGGATCCGCCGGTAGTTCGCGCTCATGATCAGGCCCGCTCCGACCAGCGTGCCGACGAAGCCCGCGAACGCCAGGTATCGCAGGCGAACCCCCGCGGCGAACAGCAACAGGAACATCGTCCCGGCCAGGATCACCGTGGTCCCGAGGTCGGGCTGCATGATCACGAGCCCGCAGACGAGCAGCGACAGCGGCAGGAGCGGCATGACGAGCTGTCCGAGGTCCTCGAGCGTGCCCCACCGACGGGCGAGGATCGCCGCCGAGAACACCACGAGCGCGAGCTTCGCGATCTCGGAGGGCTGGACGGTCACCGGCCCGAGCTCGAACCAGCGCGACGAGCCATACGCCGAGACGCCGATCGCCGGATGGAGCACGAGGATCAACATCGCCACCGTGACCAGCAGGAAGGGCACGGCCAGCCGTCGCCAGGCCTCGATCCGCATGCGTGACGCGACCACGAGTGCCAGCACGCCGACGATCGCGTACACGGCCTGCCGCTGGACGAACACGAAGCTGTCGCCGTACTCGGCGAACGCGGACACGGAGCTCGCGGACAGCACCATCACGAGCCCGGTGCCGACGAGGAACGCGGTCGAGCCGAGGAGCAGCGCCACGGTCCGCCGCGAGCGAGCCTCGGCGCGCGCATGGCTGACCGGCCGTTCGTTCGGCCGGACCAGGCGAAGGTGCGTTCGTGGGGAAGCGACTCGGGCGGTGCTCACGTCCTCGCGCCCTCCTGCTCCAAGGCCCTCGAGGCGGCGACGAACCGGTCGCCACGGTCCGCATAGTCACGGAACATGTCCCAGCTCGCGCACGCCGGCGCCAACAGGATCGCGCCGCCGGCAGGGGCGAGCTCGAACGCCGAGCGGACCGCCTCCTCCATCGAGTCGGCGTCGACGACCGGCACCACTCCCTCGAACAGCTCGCGCACCTGCTCCCTCGAGGCGCCGATCGAGACGACACCGGTCAGGTGCGGCGCGAGCGCCGCGATCGGTCGCAGGTCGACGCCCTTCGCATCGCCGCCCGCGATCAGCACGACGCCGGCCGCGCCGCCGACCGCTGCGATGGTCGCGTGCGGGTTCGTCGCCTTCGAGTTGTCGATGAAGCGGATGTCGTCGATCACCGCGACGACCTCGCCTCGGTGCGGTTCCGGAACGAACGAACTGAGCCCCGCCGCGATCGCCTCATCCGGCACACCGAACGCGTGCGACACGGCCGCGCACGCCGCCGCGTCCTCGGCGAGGACGTGCGCCGCCCTCGGCGACTCCCAGAGCTCGGCTCCGCTCCAGCCGGCCATCACCCGGTCGCGCACGACGCCCGCCTCGTCGGCGTTCGGCTCGCCGATCGTGAACCACCGCACGTCGCAATCCGCCTCGGAGGAGATCGCCGCCGCCGCGGCGTCGTTCCGGTTGCCCACGTGGACGTCGTCGTCCCGCTGCCGCTCGAAGATCCGAGCCTTCGCGCGGGCGTACCGCTCGAACGAGCCGTGCCAGTCGAGGTGGTCGGGAGCCAGGTTCAACAGGACCGACACCTTCGGATGGAACGACTCCTGCACCGCCAGCTGGAACGACGAGGCCTCGACGACGAGGGCCTCGTGACCTTCCCGCGCGGCGACGGGGAAGGGGCGACCGATGTTGCCGCAGGCCACGGCGTCGATGCCCGATGCCCGCAGGCAGGCGGCCAGCATCCCCGTCGCCGTGGTCTTGCCGTTGGTCCCGGTGACGGCCAGGTACGGAGCGCGCGCCAACCGAGCGCCGAGCTCCAGCTCACCCCAGACCGGCACGCCCCGTTCGCGCGCCCACCCGACGACACGCGCGTCGGGCCGGACGCCGGGGCTCACCACGACGAGGCTCGCGCCGTCCAAGTGCTCCGGCGCATGGCCGACCAGTACCTCGATCCCGTCGCGGGCCAGCCCGGCGGCGGCCGGCACGTCCGATCGTTCCTCGGACACCCGGACGATCGCTCCCTCCGCCAGCAGGACCCGCGCGGCCGCCGCGCCGGCGACCCCCGCACCGACCACGACCGCCCGCTCCCCCTCGAAGACCCGGCTCATTCGGTCCCCCCGAGGGCGACGAAGTCCGTGTAGAACAGGCCCAGGCCGACGGCGACGCAGAGACCGGTGACGATCCAGAAGCGGACGATCACGGTGAACTCTGGCCAGCCCGCGAGCTCGAAGTGATGGTGGATGGGTGACATCTTGAACACCCGCCGGCCGAACCCGCGGAACGAGATCACCTGCACGATCACCGATGTCGCCTCGATCACGAACAGACCGCCGAGCACGACGAGCAACAGTTGCGTGTTCGTCACGATCGCCAGCGCCCCCATCAGGCCGCCGAGCGCCAGTGCGCCCGTATCTCCCATGAAGATCCGCGCGGGTGCCGCGTTCCACCACAGGAACCCGGCGGTGGCTCCGACCGCGGCCCCGGCGACGATCGCGACGTCGAGCGCCGTGTTCACGTCGACCGGGTAACACGCGGCCGAGGGCTCGAACGCGCACGTGTGGCGGAACTGCCAGAACGCGATGAACACGTACCCGGACAGCACCAGGATCGACGCACCCGAGGCGAGGCCGTCGAGTCCGTCCGTGAGGTTCACCGCGTTCGAGGACGAGGCGAGGATCACGAAGACCCACAGGTAGAACAGGAGGCCGAGGTCGAACCCCGTCGCGCGGATGAAGGAGAGCTCCGTCGACACGCCCGGAGCACGGGCCGCGAGCAGCCCGAAGGCGATCGCGACCACCGCCTGCCCGACGATCTTCCCGGTCTTCGACAACCCGAGCGACCGCCGGCGCTGCACCTTGATGTAGTCGTCGATGAACCCGAGCATCCCGAGGAGCACCGTCGCCACCAGCACGGCGACTCCGGCGGCCGTGACGGTCGTGAACACGACGCGCGTGACGACGTAGCCGGCGACGATCCCGAGGATGATCACCGTCCCGCCCATCGTGGGCGTCCCCATCTTCTCCAGGTGCGTGTGGGGTCCGTCCTCTCGGATCCGCTGCCCCCAGCCCCAGAGCCGGAAGGCTCGGATCGCGATCGGCGTCCCGAGCAGGGTCACGAACAGGCCGACCCCTGCGGCGATCAGGATCTGCCTCACGGCGTCGTCTCCCGCTCGAGCTCGGCGGCGCGGAGCGCTTCCGCCACGCGTTCGATGCCGGCGACGCGGGAGCCCTTCAACAGGACGACGTCTCCGCGGCGGGCCCAGGCGCGGACCTCCTCGGCCGCCGCCGCCGCATCGTCGAGCGAGATCACGTCCTGCGGGAAGCTGGCCTTCCCGGATCGCGGCTCGCGCGATCTGGCGGGCGGGCTCCCCGACCGTGATGAGCCGGTCCACCCCGATCCGCACGACGAGCTCGCCCAGCCGCTCGTGCTCCTCGAACGCGACCGGTCCGAGCTCGGCCATGTGACCCAGGACGGCGGCGACGCGGCCCTCGCTCGCCATCCACCTCGCCGTCTTCAGCGCCGCGGACATCGATTCGGGGTTCGCGTTGTACGCGTCGTTCAGGACGATCACGCCCGAGGCCGTCTCGAACGTCTCCATCCGCCACGGAGAGATCCGCGCCTGCTCGATGGCGGCCGCGCACGCATCGAGCCCGATCCCGATCGAGATCCCACAGGCGGCCGCGGCGAGGGCGTTGCTCACCATGTGCTCGCCGGGGACCCCGAGACCGACGCGCGCTCGATCGGAGCCGGATCGCAGGAGGAAGTTCGCACGAGCATCCGAACCCAGGACGAGGTCCTCCGCTCGCACGTCGGCGCCCGGATCCGTCCCGAAGGTGACCACGCGAGCGCGCGTCCGGTCCTGATAGCCCCGCGCCACGGGGTCGTCGGCGTTCACGATCGCGACGCCGTCGGCGTCCAGCCACTCGACCGGTTCGGCTCCCGCACGGACGATCGCGTCCCACGAGCCGAAGATCTCCATGTGGGCGACACCCACGTTCGTCACGACCACGATCTCCGGACGGGCGATCCGGCACAGGAGTGCCACGTCGCCCTCCCGCCGGGCGCCCAACTCGGCCACGACCATCTCGGTCCGAGGCTCGGCGCTCAGCAGCGTCATCGGCACGCCCACCTCGTTGTTGAAGGAGGCCGGGCTCGCGTGCGTCCGGAACGCCGTCCGGCACACGGCGGCGGTCAGGTCCTTCGTCGAGGTCTTGCCGTTGGCGCCGGTGATCCCGATGACCTTCGCTCCCGACATGCGGACGCGCTCGTCGGCCGCGAGGGCCAGGAGCGCCCGCCCCGTGTCGGCCACGACGAGGACCGGCTCCGCGGCGATCTCGCGATGCACGAGGGCAGCCGCGGCGCCGCGAGCCAACGCCTCCGTCACGAAGCCGTGACCGTCGGCCCGTTCGCCGTGCAACGCCACGAACAGCGCGCCCGGCCCGGCGCGACGGGAGTCGGTGACGACGGACGTGATCAGCTCGGCGCGGCCGCGGATCCGCCCCTGCACCGCGGTGGCGATCTCCGTCAGCGGCCGCGCGATCACGGCACCCTCCCGAGCGATCGGAGCTCCTCTTCCGCGACGATGCGATCGTCGAACGCGATCGTGCGGTCGGCGAGCTCCTGGTACGTCTCGTGTCCCTTGCCTGCGATCACGACGACATCGCCGGCCTCCGCCTCGGCCATCGCGAGCCGGATCGCCGACCGCCGGTCCGGCTCGATCGTGAACGCGCCACCACCGGCCCGCGCGCCGGGGACGATCTCGTCGATGATCGCGTTCGGGTCCTCGCTGCGCGGGTTGTCGCTCGTCAGGATCGCGAGGTCGGCGTTCGAGGTGGCCGCACGACCCATGGGCGCACGTTTGGCCCGGTCGCGATCGCCGCCGCACCCGAGCACGACGATCAGCCGGCCGCTCGCGAACGATCGGGCGGTCCGCAGCACGTTCTCGACGCTCGCCGGCGTGTGCGCGTAGTCGACGAGCACGAGGAACCGCTGGCCCGCATCCACGGTCTCCACGCGGCCCGGCACGCGATCGACCGAGGCGATCGCCTCGACCGTGACCGCGTCCGCGATCCCGAGATCCCGGGCGGTGGCGAGGGTTCCGAGGCAGTTCTCCACGTTGAATCGCCCACGCAGGGGCGAGCGGATCCGCGCCCCGTCGCAGACGAACGCGACGCCGCGGTCCGTGGTCTCGATCTCGGTGGCGCGGACGTCCGCGTTCTCGTTCACCCCGTACGTGACCGTCGGGATCTCGGACCCTGCGAGCCGGCGGCCGGCTTCGTCGTCGACGTTGACGACGGCGCGCTCGCTCATCTCGGGGGTGAACAGCCGCGCCTTCGCCTCGAGGTACCGCTCCATCGACACGTGGTAGTCCAGGTGGTCCTGGGAGAGGTTCGTGAACACGGCGCGGTCGAACCGGACGCCGTCGACGCGCCGCTGGTCGAGCCCGTGCGACGACACCTCCATCGCGACGGCCTCGATCCCCTCGGCCCGCATCTGCGCGAGGAGGCGATGCAGGTCCGGCGCCTCGGGGGTCGTGCGCGGGAACGGGGTCGGTCGGCCGTCGATGCGGACACCCGTCGTCCCGATGACCCCGGGGGTCCACCCCGCCCCCCGGAACACGGCCTCCAACAGGTACGTCGTCGTGGTCTTGCCGTTGGTCCCGGTGATGCCGACGAGGGTCAAGGACGCCGCGGGCCGACCGAAGAACGCCGCCGAGATCTCGCCCATCGCCCCTCGGACCGAGGGCAACCGGACCTGCGGGACGGGAAGGTCCAGCCATCGCTCGACCGCGAGCGCGCCGGCCCCGTTCGCGACCGCCTCGGAGGCGTGATCGTGGCCGTCCCGGCTCGCGCCCGGGACGCAGAAGAACAGGGAACCCGGGGTCACGTCGTCGGATCGGTACCGAAGGTCGGAGATCGAGGTGCCCCGGTCGCCTCGGATCTCGGCGTCCGGGATGTCGGAGACGAGGTCGCCCAGGGTGCACGCGGGGAGGTGGGCCACGGCCAGTGAGCCTATCGCCTGCCCGTTCACGCCTCCCGGCATGCCCGGGCTCATGGGACGGAGACTGCGTGGGGTGGCGGCGCCACGGGCTCCGCCGGGCCGATACGCAGCTGCGCGATGGCGGCGTGCGCGACGTCCCGGAACAGCGGGGCGGCGGCCACACCCCCGTACCCGGCCGCCGGGCGGTCCAGGATCACCGCGACGACGACCTTCGGATCCCCGGCCGGGAGGTACCCGATGAACGAGGCGATGTACTCCCCGACCAGGTAGCCGGGGCGGTCCGGCGCGGGGATCCTCGCCGTCCCCGTCTTGCCGGCGACCTGGAAGCCAGGAACCTGGGCGTTGACGCCGGTGCCGTGCTCCACCGCGAACGCGAGCATCCGCGTCACCATCTGTGCGGTCTCGGCCGTCACGACCCGACGTGTCTGGGGCGGCGCGAGATCGCGGTAGGAACCCGTCGGATCGACGATCCCTCGAACGAGGCGTGGTTGCATCCAGCGGCCGTCGTTCGCGATCGTCGCGAAGACCGAGGTCATCTGCAGCGGTGTGGCGGCGATGCCCTGTCCGTACGCCATCGTCGCCAAGCTCGTGTCGCTCCACTCCGCGAGCGGCAGCATGATCCCGTCCGACTCACCCGGGAACCCGACCCCGCTCGCTCGGCCGAGACCGAAGCCGGACAGGTAGGCCGCGAGGGATGGAGGGCCGAGCAGGTTCGCGACCTTCACGGCGCCGATGTTGCTCGACTGCGCGACGATGTCGCCGAGGGTCATCCGCATGACCGGATGCGGGTGCGAATCGTGGATCAGGTAGTCGCCCACCTGCATCGTCCACGGGACCGACAGGCGCTCGTCCAGCGGCAGGACCGCCTCCTGGATCGCGGCCGCCGCCGTGATCACCTTGTTCGTCGATCCCGGCTCGAACGCGTCGGTGACGGCCCGGTTGGGATAGGTCGATGCGCTCGACTGCTCGAAGGCGTTCGGGTCGAACCACGGGTAGCTCGCCATCGCGAGGATCTCGGCGGTCCCCGGATCCATCACGATCACGGTGCCGCCTCGCGCCCCTTGGACCTCGACCGCCTGCTCCAGCGCCGCCTGCACGTGGAACTGCAGCTCCAGGTCGATCGTCGTCACGATCGAGGAACCCGCGACCGCGTTCCGCAGGTCGCCGATCCCGCCCACGATCGTCTGTCCCGACGGTCCCAGCTCGTTGGTCCGCTCCCCCGAGGTCCCGGCCAGCAGGTCCTCGTACGCGAGCTCGAGCCCTGTGAGCCCCTCGCCATCGGTTCCGACGAAGCCGAGTACCTGCGCCGCGAGCGCTCCCGCCGGGTAGGAACGTTTCGTCGTCTCGAGCGACCCGATCCCTGGCAGCCCGAGCCGCATGATCCGGTCGGCCGCCGCCGGTTCCACCCGGCGCGCGAGGTATACGAAGCTCGTGTCCTGCGACAACGCGTGCGCGAGGCCGCGGACGCGAAGCCCGAGCAACGGCGCGAGCTGCGCAGCGGTATCCCACGGGTCGACGACGTGCCGCGGATCCGCGTACAGGTCGCGCGCCGGCGTCGACAGGGCCAGGTGCTCCCCGTTCCGGTCGAGGATCTCTCCGCGGTCGGCCGGCAACACCGTCGTTCGAACCCGTTGCTCGAAGGCGAGGTCCTGCAACTCCTCCGCCTGGCTCACCTGGAGGAAGGCCAGCCGGACCGTGATCCCGAGGAACGCGAGCGTCATGACGAGGAACAACGCCACGAGCCGTCCGGCCGGGGGCCGGGTCACCGGTCGGGATCCTCCCCTTCCCTCGATCCCCCACGCGCACCTGCCGAGGGGTCCGCTCCGGCCGGATCCACCGCGAGACCACCCGTCACGTGGAGGATCTGGAGTTCGTCGGGGAGACGCATGTCGTTCCGGGCGGCCCACGCCGCGATCCGGTCCGGAGCGGACAGGGATGCCTGCTGGCGCACGAGGACCAGGTGCTCCTGGGAGAGCTCCTCGAGTCGTCGTTCCGCCTCGGTGAGATGGAACGAGGCCTGCGCGAGCAGGACGTTCAGGATGACGATGCCGAAGACGAGCGATCCGATGAGCGCCGAGGCCAGCAGCACGAACCCTCGCCTCCCAGACCTTGGGGCCGGCGGTGCCGCGCTCCGCGGGGGGCGCTTCGCTCCGTCGGGTCGCTGCGCTCCCCGACGAGCCCCCGCCTCGCGCGGCACCGCCGGCTTCGGCGCGGCAGAGCCGTCGGGATCCGAGGGGTCGGGGAAGCGTCGGATCGGGACGCTCACGCGGCCTCCCGGCGCTCGCCGGCTCGGAGCTTCGCGCTGCGGGCCCGCGGGTTCCGTGCCGCCTCGGGCTTCGACGCCATCAGCGGTTTGCGCGTGAGCACCTCGAGGTCGGGCGTCGCCTCCAGGAACCGCTTCACGATCCGATCCTCGAGCGAGTGGTACGCGATCACGACCACGCGGCCACCGGGAGCGAGGGCATCCGCCGCACGAGGTAGGGACGCGGCGAGCTCCTCCAGCTCCCGGTTGACCGCGATGCGGAGCGCCTGGAACGTCCGGCGCGCGGGGTGGGGGCCGCCCCGTCGCGCCCCCAGGGCGCTCGCGACCACGCGGGCCAGCTCGTCGGTCGTCGCGATCGGCGAGCGGGCTCGGGCTCGAACGATCGCGGCCGCGACCCGGCGGGAGCGGCGCTCCTGCCCGAACTCGAACACGATGTTCGCCAGCTCCTCCTCGGAGGCCGAGTTCACGAGGTCCATCGCGCTCTGACCGGCGCGCTCCATCCGCATGTCGAGGGGACCGTCCTGCCGGTAGGCGAAGCCGCGCTCGGCCTGGTCGAGCTGCATCGAGCTCACGCCCAGGTCGTACAGGACGCCGTCGACCCGCTTCCCCACGGGCACGTTCGAGAAGCGGGTCTGCACGGCGTCGAAGCGGTCGCCGAACCTGGCGAGCCGCCGGCTCGCGAGCGCGATCGCGTCCGGGTCGCGGTCGATCCCGATGAGGCGTTCGACGCCGGACCCGAGCAGCGCCTCGGCGTGGCCGCCCGCGCCGAGCGTCATGTCGATCACGGTCCCCCGGCCCTCCAGGAAGCGCACCACCTCGCCGACCATGACCGGCTCGTGCCCAGCCCCTCCCGGCATGCCAGCCTCATCCGAACAGGCGGGCGGCGAGCAACCCGAGGCCGAGGACCGCCGCCATCGTTGCGGCGGTGATCGCGATCAGGGAGAGGCTCTGTCGAACCTCCCCGGGAAGCGGATCCTGCTTCATCGATCCATCCCTTCCGGTGCGAGCGTGCCCGCCTGATAGGCGCCGGCATGCGCCGACTCGAAGCGCTCGTGCGCCTCGCGGTCCCAGATCTCCATGCGGTCGTAGACGCCGAGCACGACGGCGTCCTTCGTGATCCCGGCCTCGGTCCGCAGTCGTTGCGGGACGAGGAGCCGCCCCTGTCCGTCGAGCTCGACGGGTTCGGCTTTGCCGAAGAACATGCGCGCGTACGCGCGCCCCTCGGGATCGGAGAGGGGGAGGCCGCGGACCTCAGTCGCCCGGGACGTCCACTCGGCCCTGGGGAAGCAGAAGAGGCAGCCATCTTGGCCGAGAGTCAGCACCGCCCCTTCCGCGAAAGCATCGCGGAAACGAGCGGGCAGACTGATGCGCCCCTTCGGGTCGAGCTGATAGCGATGCGTGCCGAGCAGTTCGGCCACGCGTCCTCCCCTTCTCCTCCATTGTGCTCCACTCTTATGCCACTGCTACTCCACCAGGTCAAGGGGCGCACGTGAAAAAGGGTGAACCAACGTGACGTGGGTGAACGGATGAGGCTACCGGCCGGGCGGGCGCCCGACCGGCGGTTAGCGCGTCGAGATCGGCTGGGTCACAGGAACGGCTCCCACTCGGGCTCGAGGCGTCCCAACGACAAGCGGAATCCGTCCCGCGGGGGGGCCGGCCGCCGGGCGAGTCGAAGACCGACGTCCTCGATCAACCGATTCTCCTTGCGGGAGTTGCATCTGCGGCAGGCCGCCACCACGTTGTCCCACGTGTGCGCGCCTCCGCGGGAGCGCGGAACGACGTGATCCAGGTTCTCGGCCGGCGCCCCGCAGTACTGGCAGGCCCAGCCGTCGCGCGCGAAGACCGCCCTTCGGGTGAGCGGCGAATGCGACCGGTGCGGGATCTTCACGAACGTGCGCAGCCGCAGCACCGACGGGGCGTCGATGCTGATGCGTTCGGAGCGGAAGACCTGGCCGTTGGAGGCGAGGACCTCCGCCTTGTCCTTCAGGATGAGGACGACCGCGCGGCGGGCAGGGACCACCGCCAGCGGTTGGTGCGAGGCGTTGAGCACGAGCGCTCGTCCCACGGCGCGAGTATACGCAGCACCTCAGCCCAAACTCAGGCCCTCGCAGCCGCCCGGACGCCCCCCACCTTCCCGACGATGCTTGCATCGGCCGAATCACAGGGGTGTAATCCGCGTCAGGCGGCGGTGCGCCGCGTTCGAAGGACGCCTAGGAACAGCGAACAAGGGGCCGCGCGGGGCGTCCGGCAGCGAGCGTGGCCCCGCCGCCTTCCATCGCCCGGCCCGCCCGTCTCCGTGAAGCGCCGTGCGCGATGCGCAGGATGCCGAAGGAACCGGGGGCCGGCCTTCGACGTACTCCTGGGTAAGATGTTCCGGCCCAAGTCCTCGGAGGTTCGCTTGGAGGCTCGAGAGTCCACCCTCGATTGGCAGCGATTCGCCGAGCGGTTCCGCGAGATCGAGGCGAACGTCGAGAAGGTCTTACAAGGGAAGCGCTTCGAGATCCGTCTGGCGCTGACCGCCCTCGTTGGCGAGGGCCACGTCCTGATCGAGGACGTTCCCGGCGTCGGCAAGACGATGCTCGCCAAGGCCATCGCCCGCTCGATCGACTGCTCCTTCCGCAGGATCCAGTTCACGCCCGACCTCCTGCCAACCGACGTCACCGGCGTGAACGTGTTCAACCAGGAGCGCGGGGACTTCGAGTTCAAGCCCGGCGCGATCTTCGCGAACATCGCGCTCGGCGACGAGATCAACCGGGCGAGCCCGAAGACCCAGTCCGCGCTGCTGGAGTGCATGGAGGAGCGGCAGATCACGGTGGACACGGTCACCTACCAGCTCGGGTCGCCCTTCATGGTCATCGCCACCCAGAACCCGATCGAGCACGAGGGCACGTACCCGCTCCCGGAGGCGCAGCTCGACCGCTTCATGATGCGGATCGGGATCGGCTACCCCTCGGCGCAGGTCGAGGCGGAGATCCTCGCGACCCACGGGGTCCGTTCGACGCTGCCGGACATCGGTCCCGTCGCCGACGCCCTGACCGTGCAGGAGATGATCGAGCAGGCGCGGCAGGTCCACGTCTCGCCGGCCGTGCGCGCCTACATCGTCGACCTCGTCGAGGCGACGCGTACGCATCCGGACGTGTACCTGGGAGCGAGCCCCCGAGCATCGATCATGCTCCTGCGCGCCGCTCGCGCGCTCGCGGCCGCCGACGTGCGCGACTACGTGATCCCCGACGACGTGAAGTCGCTGATCGTCCCCGTCCTGGCGCACCGGGTGATCGTCACCGCGGACGCGGTCATGGGGGGCAGGAGCTCGCGGTCGGTGCTCGACGACATCTCGGCCGAGGTGCCGGTCCCCGTCGCCGGGACCGACTGAGCATGCCCTCGGGCCGCGGCGTCCTGGTCATCGGGGCCGGGATCGCGATCTGGGCGGCGGCCAGGACGCTCGGCTCCCCCACCCTGCACATGGTGTCGGTCGGGATCATCCTGCTCCCGTTCGCCGCCGCGCTGTTCGTCCGCTGGAGCCGGCAGCGGTTGCGGATCCGGCGCAGGTTGTCCGAGACCCGGGTCCAGCCAGGGCAGCGCGTGCACGTCGAGCTGGAGGTCGAGAACCAGGGGCCGACGCAGACGCCGTTCCTGCTCATCGAGGACCGGCTGCCGTCCCAGCTCGGCCGATCCGCTCGCCTCGTGGTCTCCTCGTTGCCACCTCGGAGCCACCAACGCGTGCGCTACTCGCTCTCGCCCCACCGCCGCGGTCGCTACGTCCTCGGCCCCCTGACGGCGGACCTGTCCGACCCGTTCGCGTTGACGAAGGTGCACGTCGAGTTCGACGACCGGGACGAGCTGGTGGTCGCACCGGAGGTCGAGACGCTCGTGGGCGGACCCGATTCACCGTTCGGGATGACGAGCGGCCTCGCGCTCGCGAAGCACCTGTTCCGCACCGGCGACGAGTTCTACACGATGCGTCCCTACGTCGAGGGTGACGACCTCCGCAGGATCCACTGGCCCAGCGTGGCCCGCAGCGGCGAGCTGATGATCCGCCAGGACGAGTCGACACGCCGCTCGACCGCCGTCCTGTTCGTCGACACGCGTGACGTCGCCGTCGGGCAGAACCACTCCCCCTGCTTCGAGAAGGTGGTTTCCGCCGCGGCGTCGCTCGGGATCCTGCTGATCCGGTACGGGTTCTCGGTCAAGCTCGCGACCACCCAGATGGCCCCACAGCGTGTGGGCGAGGAGGGGCTCCTCGACGTCCTGGCCGGCGTGACCCACCACGCGTCGCGCGCGCTCGCCACCGGTCTCACCCGGCTGCGGATGGTCGCGGCGAGCGACACCACGTTGGTCGTGGTCGGTGCCCCGCCCGTCCAGGCCGAGCTCTCGTCGTGGATCCGCGTCGGGGCGATGTTCGGCCCGAAGGTGGGAGCGTTCGTCCATCCGACCGACCCGGACACGCTTCCGCCCGACCGCCGGGCGCAGCTCGAGGGCCGAGCGTCACAGGCCCGCCTTTCCCTGTCGCGTTCCGGTTGGGAGGTCGTCGTGCTCCCACCATCACGGAGGTTGCGAGACGTATGGCACGTCGAACGGATCCGACCACTGGCCACCAGCGGCTCCTAGGCCTGCTCGCCGTCGCCGGCCTGGCCGTGGCGACGGCGTTCGCGTTCGGGCGCGTCTTCGCGGGCCGGGTTCCGACGTGGCAACTGGTGGCCACCGCGCTCGCCTCGGTCGGGGTCGCGGTCCTGTTCGAGCGCCGAGGATTGTGGCTCGCGACGATCGCGAGCCTCGTCGGTCTCGCGCTGGTCATCGCCTGGATCGTGCTGCCGCAGACGACGTGGTACGGGGTCCCGACGCCACGAACGCTCCGGGCGCTCGGCCGGTCCCTCGAGTTCGTCGGACAACAGGCCCGGATCCGCGTGGCCCCCACGGCCCCGCTCCCCCCGCTCCTGCTCGCGGGGGTCACGGCGATCTGGACCGCGTCGTTCTCGATCCACGCCCTGGCGATCCGCGCCGGGAGCCCGCTGCTGGCGGTGCTCCCCCCGATCGCGCTCGTGGGGTTCGCCGACACCGTGCTCGAGGATGGTGCGCGCCCGATCTACGCGGTCACGCTGCTCGCCGCGGCACTCGCCGTCGTCTTCGCCGACGGGATCCGACGGGTGCGGCAGTGGGGGCCGATGTGGTCGAGCGGGCGACGACGGCGACTGAGCGCCTCGGTGCGCGGTTCGCGCCCGGTCGCCATGCTCGTCATCGCATCGGCGGTGCTCATCCCGGGGCTGCTTCCCGGGTTCCGCTCGCCCCCGCTCGTCGACCTGTCCACGGAGGGGGACGGCGGGGCGGGGCTCGACCCCTTCATCTCGATCCACGCCCAACTCGACGAGGAGACCGCGCGCGACCTGTTCGAGGTCCACGCCACCGACGGCGCGTACTGGCGGACGCTTGCCCTGGACGAGTTCGACGGCGAGACGTGGACCAGCAGCGACCCCGACGGCTCGGTCCGGGGCGAGCAGCTCGAAACGCCCGTTGCCCTGCCGCAGTACCTGAACGACGAGCCGGCCGACGCGCCGGAGCTGACGCAGCGGTTCCGGATCCTGGCCGACATCGACCGCCCGTACGTCCCGATGGCGCATCCGGCGCAAGAAGTGGTCACGCCGATCGGGGAGATCACGTACGACGAAGTCCTCCAGCAGACCCTGATCGGCGACGGCCTGGACGAGGGCCTCGAGTACACGGTGACGTCCAAGGTCGTGAACCCAACCCCGGAGCAGCTGGACGCGGTCCGCTACCTGACCGAGCGGCAGTACGGGAGGTACACCGTGGTGCCGGAGTCGGTCGACCCGCGCGTCGAGGAGATCGCCGAGCGCTGGACCCGGAACGAGCCGACGCCCTACCGCAAGATCCTCGCGATCCAGCAGCGATTCACCGGCGGCGACTTCTTCTACAGCACCGAGGTCGAGCCCGTGGCGGACGCCGATGCGCTCCTGGAGTTCCTGACGGTCTCGCGCACGGGGTTCTGCCAGCAGTTCGCGACGGCGATGGCCACGATGGTCCGGACCCTCGGCTACCCCACACGCGTCGCGGTCGGCTACCGGCCGGGCACGGCGGAGGATGGCGTGTACACGGTGCAGACGAAGGACGCGCACGCGTGGGTCGAGGTGTACTTCGCCGGGTACGGCTGGCTCCAGTTCGAGCCCACCCCGACCAGAGGCATCCATCCGAACGCGAACCCCGGGACGTACCTGAACCCGAGCGCGCCGACGCCCAGCGAGGGTTCGACCGGCGGCCAGCAGCCGAACGAGAACAGCCTCGGCGGCGGGGGCGGCGCCGCATGCGTCGGGCCGGGCGGTGTGCCGCTCCAGGGGCAGCTGTGCAACGTGGAGTCCCGGCCGAACCGAGGCACGGGGCGGCTCCCGCCCGGGATCCTCGATCCCGAGATCGCGTCCGATGCATCCGGCTACTCGGTCCCGTACCGGCTCATCCTCCTCGTGCTGCTGGCGGCGTTCGCCCTGTTCCTGGTCGCCGTCCCGATCGTGAAATGGGTCCTCCGCCGACGGGCCTTCGGCCGTGCCCACGAACCTCGTGCACGGGTGCTGGCCGCGTATCGCGTGTTCGACGGCGAGGCGGCGGACCTGGGGATGGGTCGTCGAGACGGCGAGACGCTCGAGGAGCATCGCGAGCGGCTCGCCGCGACCGTGTCCTTCTCCGACGGGCACCTCGTCAGGCTCACCGACGCGACGACGCGGGCCGCGTACGCGCCGGATCCCCCGACCTCCCAGGATGCCGACCGCGTCGCGCGGGATCTCCGGGTGGCCGTGCGCGATCTTCGCAAGGACGCCGGCGTCGTGCGCCGGATCCTCGGGACCTATCGGCCGGGTCTGTAGATCGCCCGGCGGGGCCGCGGACCGCGGGTCAGCGACCGGTCTGGGCGTGCGCGGCGGCCTCCCGCAGAGCACGGACGAAGCGATCGCGGTCGTCGCGGAACTGACCGACCTTCGCCTCGACCCCCGTCGCGATGTCGTCGATCGCGACGAAGAAGGCCAGTTGTCCATCGCGCAGCGCATCGATGATCTCGCCGTTACGTCGGGTGATCTTGAAGATGCTCACGCCGTCGGTGATGAGCTTGACCTCGGACAGGTGCCGGTCCAGCGCCGCGCGACGGTTCAGGTAGTCCCAGGCTCGACGGACCCGTTGGAGCGACATCCCGTTGTCCAACAACGACTTCACGACCTTCAGGGCGACGAGGTCGCGGAACGAGTAGAGGCGGGGAACCCCGGGTCGCCCCCCGGTTCCCTGCACGGAGGGCGTGACCAGGCCGACCTGATCCCAGTAGCGCAGCTGCCGAGCGGAACACCCAGTGAACTTCGTTGCTTGATGTGCGGTGAACCCCTCCATAGGAACGTGCGCCCCTCCGACGAGCCCGTCTCCCTCTCGTACCCATGCGCTCCGCCCCGCGTCGAGGTGGAACCTCGACGTTCGGTTGACGGTCACGCCCCCGGGGAAGGTGACGCATGTTGTACTCCAGGCGCGTGGCCGGTGGCAAGCCGTGCGACGAGACTGCCGACGAGTTTTCGTTCTGACGGCCCCGAGCCGTCGGCGGTCAGTTCGCGGGGGGTTGCGGAGGTGGCGTCCGGAACCGCCCGGCGAGTCGCGCGAGGAGCCCGGTGACCGAGAACCGACCCGACTGTTGCATCGCCCGCATCTGATCCAACGTGAGCTGCTTGAGGTATCGGTAGATCAGCAACGAGGAGCCCAGCATGATCGCGAATCCGACGGCCGCGACCCACAGCAGGTCGGGGAATGCCATGAGGAACGCCATGAGCAACAGGAACCCGGCCAGGAACGCGAGGAGCGACCAGCGGATCCTTCGAGCGAGGTGGGTGTAGAGGGAGGTCCGGCTGACGGCCTCGGCGAGACGGGGGTCCTCCTGCGCCAGTCGCTCCTCGATCTCGTCGAGGATGCGCTGCTCGTCGGGCGACAGTGGCATGGTCTGCGGCTCCCGGTGCTCCGGCTCGGATCGCGTCTGCCCTGATTATAGGAATGGCGCAGCGTAGGAGAGTAGATGCTTCCTCAACGGGGTTCCCGGCGACCCAGGAGCGCGGCCGGCATCGCCGACCCCGGACCGAACCTCCGGTCGATCCGGTCCACCGCCCGCTCCACGTCTCCCCAGCGCTCCCCGCGGAGCAGCGCGAGCTGCTCCTCCCCCGCCGTCACCAGGCCCGTCGCAGCCACCCCGAGCAGTCGCACCCGCCTGCGCGCGCCCGGCAGGACCCCGAACAGCTCGGAGATCACCTGGTACAGGTCCGCGGCGACGTCGGTCGGCTCTCCGAGCGTCCGCGCGCGTGTCAGGGTCGTGAAGTTCGCGAGCCGGACCTTCAGCGTGATCGTCTTGGCTCGGTAGCCCTGCTCGCGCAGCCGAGCCGCCACCCGCTGGGAGAGCGCGAGCGCCTCCCGGAGCAGTTCCCGTTCGTCGTCGAGGTCCCGGTCGAAGGTCTCCTCGTGGCTGACCGACTTCGGCGGCTCGTACGGGACGACCGGCCGCTCGTCGATGCCCAAGGCGAGCTCGTGCAGGTCGCTGGCGTGCCGCGCACCGATGAGCCGGCCGAGCACCGCCGGCGGCATGCGCCCGAGATCGCCGACGGTGCGAACACCGAGCCGCCCCAGGGTCTCCATCGTCTTCTCGCCCACGCCCCACAGCGAGCGAGCGGGAAGCGGGTCCAGGTAGTCCCGGACCTCCCCGGCCCGGACCACGACCGAGCCGTCGGGTTTCGCGCCCCGGGAGGCGAGCTTGGCCACGAGCTTGCTCGGACCGACCCCCACCGAGCAGGTCACGCCGAGGCCGTCGTGCACCTGGCGCCGGACCTTCCCGGCGATGTCTGCGGGCTCCCCGAACAGGATCGTGGATCCGGAGACGTCCAGGAACGCCTCGTCGAGCGCGATCGGCTCGACGAGCGGGGTCACGGCGAGCAGGATCTCGCGGAAGCGGTTGGAGTGCGCCTTGTAGGACTCGAAGTCGGGGGGCACGAACACCGCGTCCGGGCACAAGCGCCGCGCACGGACCGCCGGCATCGCGTTGCGGATCCCGAACGCCCGCGCCGCGTACGAGGCGGACATCACGACCCCGCGGGTGCCGGCGCCTCCGACCACGACCGGCTTGCCGGTCAGGTTCGGGTCCTTCAGGACCTCGACCGAGGCGTAGAACGCATCGAGGTCGACGTGCAGGATCGGCTCGTTCGTTCGGCTCCGAGGCACCACGGGCGAGCGTAGCGCCACACCCCGGTCGGCGCGGACGACCGTCCGTGTGCTCATCGTCCCGAGGACCCGGGGCTCGAGTGCCAGAGCTTGCGCGGGATCGCCGATCCGCCGGAGCCCACGACCTCGTGCGCGAGCGCCTCGGGCAGGCATCCGTCCCGTCGCGCCCGATGCAACGCCAGCAGGTCCCACACGTCCTCGGCGATCACCGAGACCCCCTTGATCCCCGTCCGCCTCACCGTCCCGACCACCGCGAGCACGTAGGAGTGGAACACGGTCTTCGCGACCTTCGGCTGGACGCTCTCGAACACGACCACCTCGACCGGGCCGGTCGCATCGTCGAGCGTCAGGAAGATGATCCGCTGTCCGCTTCGGATCGCGGGGGTCTGCGAGGCCACCTTCACGCCCGCCACCATGACCCGCTCGTCCGATCGGCATCGACGCAGGTCCCTCGAGCGCGTGACACCGAGGTCGGCGAGCAACGGCTCGTAGAAGCTCACCAGGTGACGGCTCGCGTCCAGGCCGAGGACCTCGAGCTCTGCGCGGACCCGCTCGGCGTCGGTGTACTCGGGGAGGAAGAGCTCTTGGCGGTCGGTGGTGGTGCGGGGGGCGGCGGGCTCCGCAGGGGGCGCTTCGCTCCATCGACTCGCTGCGCTCGTCGATGAGCCCCTGCTCCGCCCGCCACCCCCCGCATCCGTGTCCGTCGACTGCTTCGCTGCCGGGATCGCCGAGTGCAGGTCGAGGGTGAGTTGGTCGCCCTCGCGCGGCGGGGTCGTCGTCATCACCGCGTACAGGCGGTCGCGGCGCGTCCCCCGGCCGATCGCGTCGAATCCACCGGCGTGCGCGAGCGCCTCCACGACCGGCTTGGAGACCACACAGCGCCGGAGGAAGTCGCCGACGTCGCGGAACGGACGGGCGGCGCGGGCCTGCTGGATCGAACGCACCTCGGCGTCGGAGATCCCGTGCACGTCCTGGAGCGCGAGCCGGATCCCGTACCTTCCCTCGACCTCCTCGACGACGTATCCGGGCTCGGACGCGTTCACGTCGAGCGGCAGGATCGGGATGCCGTGCTCGCGAGCGTCCTCCAGGAGCAGCCGCCTCGGGTACATCCCGGGGTCGTGCGTGAGGATCCCCGCGAGGAAGTGCGCCGGGTAATGCGTCTTCAGCCACGCCGACTGGTACGTGGGCACCGCGAACGCCGCCGCGTGCGCCTTGCAGAAGCCGAAGCTCGCGAACTCGGCGACGGCGCTCCAGGTGCGCTCGGCGACCTCACCGGGGACGCCGCGGGTCCGCGCGCGCTCGAGGAAATCGGCGCGGAAACCCGGGAGCAGGTCCGCGTCGTCCAGATGCCGCCGGATGTGGTCGGCGTACGTGAGGTCGTACCCCGCCATCGCGGCGAGCGTCCGCAGCACCTGCTCGTGGTAGACGATCACGCCGAACGTCTCTCGGAGCGCGGGCCGCAGGGCGGGGTGGGCGTACGTCGGCCGCTCCATCCCGAGCCGCCGGCGTAGGTACGGGTTGATCATGTCCGACTTCACCGGGCCGGGCCGGAACAACGAGATGTCGACGATCAGGTCCTCCCAGCGCGTGGGCTGGAGCTTCTGGAGGAGCTCGCGCTGACCGGGCGACTCGATCTGGAAGCAGCCGAGCGTGTCCGATGCCCGGATCAGCTCGAACGTCGGCTCGTCGTCCAGGTCGATCGCGTCGAGATCGACCTTCACGTGCTCGGTCCTCGCGATCTCCTCCAGCGCGTGGCGCATCGACGAGAGCATCCGCACGCCGAGGACGTCGAGCTTCAGGTAGCCGAGGAGCTCGACGTCGTCCTTGTCGGCCTGGATCACCCGGTAGCCCAGGAACGAGCGCTCGAGCGGGACCCGGGTCACGAGGTCGTCGCTCGAGAGCACGATCCCGGAGGGGTGGAGCGCGATGTGACGCGGGAAGCCGTCGAGGCGCTCGGCCACGCGGAACAGCTGCTCGAGCTGGCCGGCGTTCAGGTTCGAGCCGGCGAGCTCCGGCAGCCGCTCGATCGCGACGCGCAGGTCTCCGGCGCCGATGTGCGGGAACGACTTCGCGACGGTGTCGACCTCGGGCTCGGGGAGCCCGAGGGCCTTCCCGACCTCGCGGACCGCGGCGCGGGCGCGGTACGTGTCGATCATCGCGACGCACGCGCACCGGTCGTCGCCGTAGCGCGAGAGCACCATGTCGTAGACGTCCTCACGCCGGGCGGACTCGACGTCGACGTCGATGTCGGGCAGCTCGTCGCGCATCGGGTTCAGGAACCGCTCGAACGCGAGGTCGTGGCGGACGGCGTCGACGTCCGAGATCCCGGTCAGGTAGCAGACGAGCGAGCCCGCCGCGCTCCCCCGGCACGCGCACCGGATCCCCATCGCCCGGACGTCGGCGACGATGTCGGCCACCGTCAGGAAGTAGGCCGAGTAGCCCATCCGGTGGATCAGCGAGAGCTCGTGGTTCAGCCGGTCGCTGACCTTCGCCGTCGGCCGCATCCCACGGCGGTCGAGGCCGCGCCAGCACCGTTCGGCGAGCACGCTCGAGGCGCTTCGGTCCGGTGGCGTCGGGAACGAGGGGAAGCGCACGCGACGCAGGCCGAGATCGAACGTGCACGACCCCGCGATCTCGAGCGTCGCGCCGGCGAGGTCGGGGCGCTCGGCGAACAGCGCCCGCATCTCGTTCGCCGGCTTCAGCCACCCCTCGGCGTTGCGGCGCGAGACGTTCGTCCGGTTGATCGGGACGAGCTCGCGCATGCACTCGAGCGCGTCGGCCAGGAACGCGTCCTGCGGCACCAGGTACCGGACGGGGTTCGTCGCCACCGACCGGACCTCGGCGCGTTCGGACAGGCGGAGGAGCGCTCGAACCTGTTGCGCCGAGTCCTCCTCGAGCCGGTGCTGGACGCTCACGTACGCCCGATCACCGAACGCCTCGCGGTAGGGGTCGAGCGCCGTGATCGCGGCGTCGATCCGGCCGGCGATCGCGAGGGTGCCGGGCGGTGAGGCCGGGCCGAGGAGTGCCACGAGCCCGCCCGCGTGAGCGCAGATCTGTTCGGGGGTGAGCGACGGATCGCCGCGCTCACCGGTCATGTGGGCGTCGGTGACCAGGCGGCACAGGTTGGCGTAGCCGGCATCGTCGCGGGCGAGCAGGACGAGGTTCGCCTCGGCCGGCTTCCGACCGCTGGTCGATCGGGGAGCGACCGCTCGCCCGTTCGGGCTCGCTCCGTGCGCCCCCCGAACCCCCCGCGGGAGCGGGAGCGTCCCGGTGTCACGGACGGTGACCGATGCGCCGAGGATCGGCCGCACGCCCTCCCGTTCGCACGCGTCGACGAATCTCGCCGCGCCGTACAGGCCGTCGCGATCGGTGAGGGCGACCGACGGCATCCCGAGCTCGGCCGCTCGCCGCGCGAGGGTCTCCGGCGAGAACGCCCCCTCCTTGATGGAGAAGTAGGAACGGACGTCGAGGTGGACGAAGCCCCCCACGTCAGGACGTCGGGTCGTGACGGGCGAGGTCCCGGAGCGCCTCCGCTAGGCGCCGCGCTCCCAGACCTCGTGGTCGTGCGCGAAGTGCACCCGGATCGGGTCGAACGCTCGGAGCCGTTCGACCGATCGAACGTAGGCCTCGTGGTCGGGCGCGTTCGGCTCGCCCGAAGCGGCGCTGCCGGTCGCGCCCTCCCACTCGGCTCGTGACTGCACCGCCTGTCCCGCCAACACGACCGGACCATCGGGCATGGCGATGACAAGTGACTGGTGCCCGGCGCTGTGCCCGGGGGTGGGGATCAGCCGGAGACCGGGACCGACCTCGGCCTCGCCCTCCAGCGGTTCGTACGCCAGACCGGGGACGTCGATCCACTCGGCGATCGTGTAGTCGGGCTCGTGCACCTTCGCCCACTCGGCGCGTTGCACGAAGATCGTGATGCCCTTCGGCAGACGGGCGTTCTGGCCGCTGTGATCGAAGTGCAGGTGGCAGTTGGCGAAGCCGGTGACGTCCGCGAGCGCGATCCCGTGCTCGGCGAGCGCGTCCTCGATCGGCGTGACCCGGGGCGAGAAGCGTTCCTCGATCTCGGCGTTGCCGAGCCCCACGCCGTTGTCGAACAGGAAGATGCCGTCCCGGTGCACGACGGCGTGCGCGTACGACGGCCACCACTCCCTGCCGAGCAGCGCCTGCTCGCCGGGCGGCAGCCGGAGCTCGGAGACCAGGAACGGGATCACGCGCACGTCGGTCACGGTGGCGATTCAATCCCACAGCCGCTCCATGTGCCAGCGGTCGCGCTGGCGGTCGTGGTACAGGTCCCAGACCGCCCCGCCACGAGCCTCGATGCGCCAGTACTCCCGGTCGCGGCCGTCCGACCACCACCGGCCCTCGATCCGCCATCGGCCGATCACGTCGGCAACCTCGTACCGTCGCCCTCGCCACACGAACGCGCAGGGCATCCCGGCATCACGCTCGACCCGGACCTCGACCTCCTCGTCGTACCGCTTCGACACCGGACCGTCTCCCCGATCACCCCCGAGGCTGAATCGAACGTATGTTCGAGGGGATGGCGACTGTACGCCCGGTCGCCGACACGAGTCAAGCCGGCACGTTCGCCCTGGTCAGGACCGATACGAGGGGCCGCGGGTCAGGCGCGGACCTCACGGCGGTCGTACCACTCGCGATGGGAGGTGCACCGGCCCAGGTCGTCGAAATCGAGCACCAGGATCCCGTCGATCTCCGTGCGACCGTCCTGCGAGTCGAACGAGACCCGCCAGTTCGCCACCCCTCGTGGCCCATCGACCGCGAGCGCCTCGTAGGACCACCGAAGGCCCGGCATCACCCCGCCCTCGACCCACCGCCGGACGATCTCGTCGCGGCCGCGGGCCTCGTCACGGAACGGGCCGTACGAGTAGACGGCGTCGGGTGCGAACAACGCCGCCACGTCGTCGGGGTCGTTGGACCCCCAGGCGGCGAAGTACCGCTCGAGCCAGTCGCCGAGCGCGCCCAGGTCCATCCGCGCATCGTAGGCTTCTGCCTCGATGACGGACCCCTCTGCGACGGGACGCACCGAGCCGCTCGTCGTCTGCGTCCCGAACTTCAGCGAGGGGCGCCGGGAGACGGTCATCGACGCGATCTGCGATGCGCTCGCGAGCGAGCCCGGTGCACGACTCGTGTACCGGCAGGCCGATGCCGAGCACCACCGGCTCGACACCACGGTCGTCGGCGATCCCGACGCGGTTCGGCGGAGCGCCATGGCCGGCGCCGCGAAGGCCGTCGAGCTGATCGACCTGACGCGGCACGCGGGCGGACATCCGCGCATGGGCGCCGCCGACGTGATCCCGTTCGTGCCGCTGCGAGGGGTCGAGATGGAGGAGGTCGTCGAGCTCGCCCGGGGGTTCGCGAAGGAGCTCGCCGAGACGCTCGACCTCCCGGTCTATCTGTACGACCGCGCCGCGCTCTCGCCCGACCGAGCGAGCCTGGCCGAGGTTCGCCGCGGCGAGTTCGAGGGACTGCGCGAGGCCGTCGCACGGGGGGAACGCCTGCCCGACTTCGGGCCGCATGAGATCGGACGCGCGGGAGCGACCGCGGTCGGAGCCCGCAAGCCGCTGGTGGCGTACAACCTGTACCTGACCGGGACCGAGGAGGCGGCGAAGGAGATCGCGACCCGGATCCGGGAGTCGAGCGGCGGCCTGCCGTCGGTCCGAGCGATCGGGTTCGCCGTCCCCGAACGCGGGTGCGTCACCGTCTCGATGAACCTCGTGGACTTCGAGGTGACGGGCCCGAGGACGGTGTTCGACGCCGTGGAGGCGCTCGGCGCGGAGCGCGGGATGCGGGTGCTCTCGTCCGAGATCGTGGGCCTCGTCCCGCGGGCCGCGCTCGCCGAGGGGGACGTCGAGCGGCTGCGCCTGGAGGGGTTCGACGAGGACACGCAGATCCTGGAGCGGCTCGTGAGCGAGGAGGGACCGGGTGGCTGACTTCATCGCGTCGCAGACGATCGAGGGCTTCCTGGACGGACTCGCGTCCGATGCGCCCACCCCGGGAGGCGGTCGCGGTCGCGGCCCTCGCCGGGCGCTGCGGGCTCGGCACTCATCTCGATGGTGTGCAACCTCACGATCGGCAAGCCGGGCTACGAGGAGGTCGAGGAGCGGGCGCGGGGCATCCTCGCCGCAGCCGAGCACGCGCGGGGTACGTTCCTCGAGTTCGCCGACGTCGACGCCACGGCCTTCGACGGCGTGATGGACGCGTTCAAGATGCCGAAGGGAACCGACGCCGAGAAGGCCGCCCGATCCCGGGCGATCCAGCGCGGCTACCAGGAGGCCGCCGGCCCGCCGCTCGAGATCGCGAGGCTCGCCGCCGCGCAGATGGAGCTCGCGCGGGAGACCACCGAGATCGGGAACGCGAACGCGGCATCGGACGGGGCGTGTGCCGCGCAGTCCCTGTCCGCCGCCGTCTGGTCGGCGACGTACAACGTGGAGATCAACGCGTCGGCGCTGAAGGATCCCGCGAAGGCCCAGACCCTGCGCGACGACGTGGCCGCACTCCGGGCGCAGGCGCAGGCCCTGCTCGACGCCACGAACGCCACGTTCGCCGGACGCCTGGGCTGAGCGTGCGCCGGTTCGAGCCCGGCGAGACGGTGGTCCTGCGCGACGTCCTGCACGGCGCGGTGTGGAGCGCTCGGCCCGCCACGATCGTGCGCGACGATCACGAGGCGTGGATGCTCTACCTCCCGATCGGCAACCGGTGGTTCGGGCCGTCGGCGAGCAAGGAGGATCGGCTCCCGCTGAAGGTCCCGGGCGCCTCGTGGACGCTCCGGGAGCGGCGTTGGACCGAGGTGCACGTCCTGTCCTTCGCCTGGCCGGACACGGGATACGCGGTGTTGCACTTCTGGGACGAGGCCTGGACCCCACGGCTCTGGTACGTGAACGTCGAGGCGCCGTTGCGGCGGACCGAGCTCGGCTTCGACACCCTGGACCACGATCTGGACATCGAGATCGAACCCGATCGATCCTCGTGGCGCTGGAAGGACGAGGACGTCGTCGCGGAGGGGATCCGACTCGGCGTGTACGACGAGCGCGACGCGGCGGCGTTCCGGCACCAGGCCGAGCTCGGGCGGTCGCGGGTGATGGAGCGCGAGCCGCCGTTCGACCGCGACTGGTCCGGGTGGCGTCCCGATCCCGCCTGGTCCATCCCGGTCCTCCCGCCGGGCTGGGATCGTCTCGGACCGGCGACCCGCTGAGGGCCGGGGTTGCCGCCCGGGCGGGTCCTCGCGCACGCTAGGGGCCGTGGAAGCGCCCGACCTCACCTCGGCCCGCTCGCGGTTCCCTTCGCTCGCGCGCGAGATGGACGGTCGCCCGGTCGTGTTCGCCGATGCCCCGGGGGGATCCCAGGTGCCCGAGGCCGTCATCGAGGCGATGTCTGGGTACCTGCGCCGGAGCAACGCGAACGCGCACGGCGCCTTCGCCACCAGCCAGGAGACCGACGACGTCATCGTCGGCGCACATCGGGCGGCGGCCGACCTCCTGAACGCCGACGCCGACGAGGTGATCTTCGGCCCGAACGCGACCAGCCTGCTCCTGGCGATCTCGCGCTCGGTCGGGCGGACGCTCTCGCCCGGAGACGAGGTCGTCGTCACGCGGCTCGATCACGACGCGAACGTCCGCCCCTGGGTCCTGGCCGCCGAGGACGCGGGCGCGACGGTCCGATGGGTGGACCTGCGCCCCGAGGACGTCACGCTCGACGTGGACTCCTTCGAGGCCGCCCTGTCCGAACGGACGAAGGTCGTCGCGTTCACGCTGGCATCGAACGCCGTCGGAACCGTCACGCCGGCCGCGAGCCTGGTCCGCATCGTCCGCGAACGGACCGAGGCGATCGTCGCGTGCGACGGCGTCCACGTCGCGCAACATCGGGGGATCGACGTCCGGGCGATCGGCGCCGACCTCGTGGCCTGCTCGCCCTACAAGATCTTCGGGCCGCACCTGGGGATCGTGTTCGGCCGCCGGGCGCTGCTGGATTCGTTGCGGCCGTACAAGGTCCGGCCCGCGAGCGACGAGCCGCCCGACGCGTTCGAGACCGGGACGCAGAACCACGAGGCGTTCGCGGGCTGGATCGCGGCCGTCGACTACCTCGCCGGGCTCGCCGGCGGCGCCGGGGACCGCCGCGCTCGGCTCGGTGACGCCTTCGAACGCGCGATCGTGCCGTACGAGGCCGAGCTGTCGAGGCGGTTCCTCGACGGGATCGGCTCGATCTCCGGCATCCGCCAGTTCGGCATCGCCGATGCCGGCCGCGTGCACGAGCGGACGCCGACGTTCGCGATCCGCGTGGGCGATCGGCATCCGGCCGAGACCGCGAAGGCGCTCGCCGAACGCGGGGTCTACGTCTGGGACGGCAACTACTACGCGCTCGAGCTCATGGAGCGGCTCGGTCTCGAGGAGACCGGCGGCGCGGTTCGGATCGGCTTCTGCCACTACAACACATCTGCCGAGGTCGACCGCGTCCTCGAGGAGCTCGCCGCCCTCGCGTAGGCCCTCCGGCCGCGTTGCTAGGATGACCCGCCACTCCCCACCCCGACGAAGGACATCGCATGCGCATCTTGATCCTGGGCGGCGACGGATACCTCGGATGGCCGACCTCGATGCAGCTGGCGGCGCGCGGACACGAGATCCACGCGATCGACGACTACCTGCGCCGCCGTGCCCACCAGGAGGCCGGCACGGATTCGCTCACGCCCATCGGTCCCTCGCTGCCGGGCCGAGCGGAGGCGTTCCGGGAGGTGACCGGCCTGCAGATCGGGACGACGGAGGGCGACCTCACGGACTGGGCCGTCGTCGAACGGCTGTTCCGCGGGTTCGAGCCCGAGGTGATCGTCCACTACGGTGAGATGCCCTCGGCCCCCTACTCGATGATCGACCGCGAGCACGCCGTCTTCACGCAGACGAACAACGTCGTGAACACGTTGAACGTGCTCTACGCGATGGCCGAGTTCGCGCCGGACGCGCACCTCGTGAAGCTCGGCACGATGGGTGAGTACGGCACCCCGAACATCGACATCGAGGAGGGGTTCATCGAGATCTCGCACAAGGGCCGGACCGACACCCTCCCGTTCCCGAAGCTCCCGGGGTCCATGTACCACCTGTCCAAGGTGCACGACTCGCACAACATCCACTTCGCGTGCCGCATCTGGGGGTTGCGTGCGACCGACCTCAACCAGGGGGTCGTCTACGGGATCGAGACCGAGGAGACGAAGCTCGACGAGCGCCTGCTGACCCGGTTCGACTACGACGAGGTGTTCGGCACGGCGCTGAACCGCTTCTGCCTGCAGGCCGTGATCGGCCATCCGCTGACCCCGTACGGCTCGGGAGGACAGACGCGCGGGTACCTCAACATCGTCGACACCCTGCGCTGCGTCGAGCTCGCCATCACGAACCCCGCCGAGCCGGGTGAGTTCCGTGTGTTCAACCAGTTCACCGAGCACTTCTCGGTCGTCCAGCTGGCCGAGCTCGTCCAGAAGGCCGGCGCCGAGGTGGGCCTGGACGTCCGCGTCCAGCACCTGGAGAACCCGCGGGTCGAGATGGAGGAGCACTACTACAACCCGGTCCATACGAAGCTGCTGGACCTGGGGCTCGAGCCGCACCTGCTCTCGGAGACGCTGATCGAGTCGATGTTCGAGATGATCGGTCGCTACAAGGAGCGCGTGATCCCCGACCACATCCTGCCGGTCACGCGTTGGCGTGGCGTGAGGGATCCCTCATCCGCCTGACGTGCGGACGTCACGTGCGGCGGTCGAGCGCATCGGCCGGGTCATCGCTGGGTAGGTCAACCGAAGTCCGACGGAAGAGGAGGAACACATGAGACGGATGTTCGCGACGCTCGGGTTGGGGGCCCTGTTCGTGGCAACGTTCGCGATCGCGACCCCCGCATCGGCGGGGACGATCGTCGTCCCGCCGGGCCAGTCCATCAACGACGCCGTGGCCTCGGCCCAGCCGGGTGACGTCATCCAGCTGCAGGCCGGCGTGTACGAAGACGTCGTGGTCGTCAAGACGAACGGCATCACGATCCAAGGCGCCGGCAGCGGCACCGACGGCTCGATCCTGCGGCCGCCCGCCGACCTGCCGAACCGGTGCTTCGGCGGGATCGCCGGGATCTGCATCCGCGGCAACGGGCAGACCGGGACACCGGTCTCGGGTGTGACCGTCACCGGCGTGCGGGCCGAGGGGTTCATCGCGTTCGGCTTCCTCGCCTTCGTCGCCGAGGACGTGACCTTCGAGGACGACGCCGCCATCGACAACGGCGAGTACGGGCTCGCGGCCTTCGAGAGCTCCGGCGTCGTGATGCGGAACAACCTCGCCGAGGGCAACGCGCTCGCCGGCCTCTACGTCGGCGACTCGCCGGACGCGGCGGCGACGCTCGAGGGGAACGAGACCTCCGGCAGCGCGTACGGCTTCTTCCTGCGCGACGCGAAGACCGGGACGGTCGCCGCCAACACGATCCACGGCAACTGCATCGGGATCCTCGTCTTCAACACGTCGTCGCCGGTCCACGCCGCTCGCTGGTCGATCCTCGGGAACACGATCGAGGACAACTCGCGGTTCTGCCGGGGCGGACCCGACGAGCCGGCGCTCTCGGGCATCGGGATCGCCATCGCCGGCGGCCGGCGGAACACCGTCGAGGGGAACCTGATCCAGAACAACCGGACGAACCGCAACGTCGCGTTCCACGGAGGCGTCGTCCTGATCCGCCTCGACTTCGCGCCGAAGAACAACACCGTGACCGGGAACACGCTCGTGCGGAACCGGCCGAACATCCTCACGGACGGTTCGGGGTCGGGGAACGTCGTGGCGAACAACGACTGCACCCCACCCTGCTAGCCGGTCCCCGCTGCACGCAGGGCCGGGCCACCCGTTGCGAGCGGCCCGGCCCTGCGCCGGATCCGTGAGGTCCCTTGTTATCCTCGCCCCCGCGCGAGCGACATCGCGCGGGAAGTGACGGAGGATGCTCGCCCTACGCGTCATCGGCGGCCTGCTCGCCGCGGGGTTCCTCGCCGTCTCGATCGCGAGGTACTCCCGGCGCCAGATCAGCCGCCTGAGCCTCATCATCTCGAGCGCGATCGCGCTCGGGATCCTCCTGCTGGCCATCGCGCCCGGCCTGTTCAACCCGATCTTCGAGACGTTCAACTTCGAACCCGGCAGCGGCGACCGCCTGACCGCGGTCCTCCTGCTCGCGGTCGTGATCCTGTTCGTGTTGGTGATCCGGATGCAGTCCTACGTCGACACGAACGAGCGGGGGATCCGTCAGCTCGTCGAATCGCTCGGGCAGGCCGCGTTCGATTGGGACCGGGCCGGGGAGCTGCCCGAGGGCCGGCGCATCGTGGTGATCTCGCCCGCGTTCAACGAGGCGGAGAACGTCGGCGCCGTGATCCACGCGATGCCGTCGGAGGTGGAGGGGTACCACGTCGTCCCGATCGTCGTGGACGACCACTCCGACGACGGCACCGCCGACGTGGCCCGCCGGGCGGGCGCCCTGGTGGCGAGCCTGCCGATCCGCCGGGGCGGCGGGCTCGCGCTGCGCGTCGGGTACGACGTCGCCCTGCGGCTCGGGGCCGACATCGTCGTGACGATCGACGCGGACGGCCAGCACCAGCCGGAGGAGCTCCCGATCCTCGTCAAGCCCATCATCGAGGAGCAGGCCGATCACGTGAACGGCTCCCGGATGCTGGGCGACTACGAGCGGGGACCGTGGATCCGTCACCTGGGCGTGCACTTCTTCTCCTGGGCCGTGACCGTGCTCACCGGCCAGCGCGTCACCGACATCTCGAGCGGCTATCGAGCCACGCGCGCCGACACGCTGCGCAAGCTCGTGCTCGAGCAGGACCAGTTCTGGAGCTCGGAGGTCACGATCGAGGCGCTGCGGCAACACGCGCGGATCGTGGAGGTCCCCGTCACCTTCCTCACGCGTCGCGGCGGCGAGTCGAAGAAGCCGAAGTCGCTCCGGTACGCCTGGAACTTCTCGAAGGCGATCGCGAAGACCTGGCTCAGGTGATCGCCGAACCGATCGAGGCAGGACCGGCAGACGCGAGCGCGACCTCGCCGGCGAGCCTCGCGTTGGCGTCGAGGAGCGCGAGGTTCGCCTCGAGGCTCGCACCGCCGGTGCGTTCGGCGAGGCACGAGAGCAGGAACGGCGTGACGGCTCCCCCGCGAACACCCTCGAGCGCGGCTGCTCGCTCGCACCCGCGGATCGCCTCGGCGACGGTCGCGGCGTCCATCGCGGCGGATGTCGCAACCGGGTTGCAGAGGAGGACGGCGGACCGGGCCGCCATCCGGTCCATCGCCCGCACGATCTCGGCGGCCCCGCCGGCGTCGTCCACCCGCAGATCGAGCTCCACGTCGGCCTCTCGCACGAGGAAGAAGGGCATCCGGTCGCACCGGTAGCCGACCACACCGATGCCGAGCTCCTCGAACCGTTCGGCCGTGGCCACGGGGTCTACGATCGACTTCGGGCCCGAGCACACGAGCAGGATCGGCGTCCGGGCGAGCTCGAGCAGGTCTGCGGAGACGTCGGAGGTCCCCGGGTGCACGCCCCCGGTCCCTCCCGTCGCCCCGACGCGGATGCCGGCCCGGTGCGCGGCCCAGATCGTGCTCGACACGGTCGTCGCGCCCAGTCCACCCGACGCCAGTGCGAACGGGAGGTCCCGCCGCGCGACCTTCGACGCGGCGCCCGGTTCCGCGAACGTACGCAGCTCGTCGTCGGACAGCCCCACGACGATCCGGCCCGCGCTCAGGCCGATCCACGCGGGGACGGCGCCGGCGCTGCGCACCGCGAGCGTCATGCGGTCCACGCACTCGAGGTTGCGCGGCAGCGGGAGGCCCTGCGCGACGACGCTCGTCTCGAGCGCCACCACCGCCCCGCCCGCCGCGATCGCCTCTGCGATCTCGGGAGCGATGTGGATCGCGTGCGTTCCGGACCGGTCGGTCACGCCGGCGGGCCCGTCGACCGCCGGCGCTCGGGCCACGTCTCGAAGCTCGCGGCGACCCTGGCCCCGGCCCGGCACGCCGCGGCGAGGGCGTCCCCGGGGGACCGCCCGGCGACGAGGTTGGCGAGCAGCACGCCGTCGAACGCGTCGCCGGCTCCCGTCGGATCCTTCTCCACCACCGGGTCGGTGGCGGCGCGGATCACCAGTCGCTCCCACGACATGACGGCGCCGGCCTCGCCGAGCTTCACGCACACGATCGGGAACCGCCGCGCGAGCGCGTCGGCCGAGTCCTCTCCTCGCCGCCCGGTCAGGGTCTCGGCTTCCCGCTCGTTCGCGAGCAGCATCGTCGCCGGACCGCACGCGTCGAAGAACGCCTCGACCCCGAGCGAGCGGATCATCGGCCAGGAGGCCGCGTCCACCGCCACGAACTTCGCCCGCGCGCGATCGAGGGCGGCGCGGCCGGCCGCGGCGGTCGGCTCGAACAGCAACGAGTATCCGGACACGAAGACGGCCCCCGCGTCGATCCGTTCGGGGAGGTCGTCGGGCGACAGGTGCCCGCCCGCGCCGCGGTCGGCGACCATCGAACGCTCGCGCGGCTCGTGCACGATCAACATCGTGCCGGTGTCGGCGGTCGGGTCCATCACGAGTGCGGGCTCCACCCCGCGCGCGATCAGCTCCTCGCGGAGCAAGGCGCCGGCCACGTCCGAGCCGATCCTTCCGTGCACGCGGGCTCGTGCGCCCGACTCCGCGGCCCAGACAGCGGCGTTCGCGGCGCTTCCTCCCGGGCGCACGAGGACGCGCCCGTGCACGTCGCCGCCCTCCTCGAGTCCATCCGCGTCGACGCGGACGTCGATCATCACGTCGCCGATCGTGACCACGTCCATCGCCGGTGCAGACTACCGGGTAGCGTTCCGGCGATGAGCCCACGAGCGCTCGAACGGGGCGAGCGGGTGTTCCTGCGTCACCCGATCGCCGAGGACGAACCCGCCTTCCTCGATGCGGTTCGGTCGAGCCGCAGGCTGCACCTGCCGTGGACCCATCTGCCGACCACCTCGCACGGGTTCCTCACGCTCCTCGAACGTCAGCTCGCGCCGAGCGAGGAGGTGCACCTGATCTGCCGGAACGAGGACGGGTCCCTCGTGGGGCTCGCGAACCTCAGCCAGATCCTCCTGCACGACTTCCGCACCGCCTCCCTCGGCTACTCGGCGTTCGCCCCCCACCAACGACGCGGGTACATGACGGAGGGCCTGCGTCTGGTGCTCCGGCGCGCGTTCGGTCCCATCGAGCTCCATCGCGTCGAGGCGAACGTCCAGCCCGACAACGCGCGATCGATCGCGCTCGTCGAGCGGCTCGGCTTCCGTCGCGAGGGGTACTCACCGAAGTACCTGAAGATCGGAGGGCGCTGGCGGGACCACGTTCGGTACGCGCTCCTGGCCGACGAGTTCGCGGCCGGGGAGGGCGCGCGAACAGCTCTCCCCGCGCGGGACCTCGCGTGACGGGAGTGGCCCATCCGCGCCCGGCGTGACGTCAGCCGGCCTCCGAGATCCCCGCGGCCTCTGCCGCCCACCGACCGAACGCACCCCAGAACGGATCGAGGCCCGGATGCTCGAGCGGTCGGTCACCCTCGCCGGTCGCGAGGAGGGTGCCGTCCGCGGCCGGGGTGACCTCGCCCACGACGGCGGCGTCGATGCCCTCGCCCGCGAGCGCCCGGACGAACGCCTCCGCCCGATCGGGCACCACGGTGGCGATCAGCGTGCCCTCGCTGATCGAGGTGTACGGGTCCATCCCGACTTCGTCGCAGACCGCCCGAACCTCGGGACGGACCGGGATCGCATCCAGCTGGATCCGCATCCCGACGCCGGAGGCGGACGCCACCTCGGTCAGACCGCCGAACACCCCGCCCTCGGTCGCATCATGCATCGAGGTCACGCCGGCGTCGCGGAGCCCGAACGTGCGCGCGACCGTCGCCTCGGGGACGACGGTCATCTGCTCGAACAGCGCATCGGCCGCCTTCACGACCTCGTGACCCACCGCCCTCGCGAGTCGCTCGGGGAACGTCGCGGCGAACAGCGCGGTCGCCTCGATGGCCGCGCCCTTGGTCACGACCACCAGGTCGCCGGGCCGGGCCATCGTCGGCGTGACGAAGCGATCCTGCGGTCCCAAGGCCATGCAGACGGCGCCGCCCACCATCGGCCACGTGCAGCCGTCGTAGCGGCCCGTATGCCCGGTCACGATGGCGACCCCGATCCCCTCGCACGCGCGATGGAACGCATCCCACAACGCGGTGAGGTCCTCGTCCGTGATCTCGGGGGGCAGGTTGAGGTCGACCGCCATCCACCGCAGCGGCAGCCCGCTGGTGGCCGCGTCGGAGGCGAGGATGTGGACCGCGAACCACGCCGCCCGCTCCCAGCCGTAGGCGGGGACGACGAACACAGGATCGGCCGTCAGCGCCATGGCCACACCCTCGGCGACCCGAACGACGCCGACGTCGACGCCGTGCTTCGGGCCGACGAGCACGTCCGCGTCCCGCGCCCCGAGACGCTGGAGGATCACCTGCTCGAACAGCTCCGCCGTCGCCTTCCCGGTCCGTTGCTCGGTCATCGCCGCCCGTCCCGGTATCCGCGCACCGCGTCGACCAGCACCCGGGTCGCCGTCTCGGGATCGTCCGCCGCCCCGACGGCGGATACGACGGCAACGCCGGCGGCACCTGCTCCGAGCACCTCGGCCGCGTTGCCGGTGTCGATCCCTCCGATGCCGACCACCGGGAGCGAGGTCGCCTCGGCGATCGCCCGTACCCCGTCCACCCCGACAGCCCGGGCCTCGGGCTTCGTCGGCGTCGCCCACACCGTGACGCCGAGGTAGTCCGCGCCTGCGGTCGCGGCGCCGCGAGCCTCGACCGGATCCGCGACGCTCACGCCCAGGTACCCCGAACCGCCCAGGACCGCGCGCGCCGCCTCCGGGCGGTCGTCCTGCCCGACGTGTGCGCTGCAGCCCACACGAGCGGCGACCGCCACGCGATCGTTCACGACGCAGAGCACCTTCGCCTCCGCGCATGCCGGCGCGAGCACCTCGGCGACCAGCAGGAGCTCGTCGTCCGTGAGCTCGGGAGCGCGGAGCTGGACGGCGGTCGCCCCGCCCCCGATCGCCGCGAGCCCCACGTCGAGGTGTCCCCGGCCGGGTCGCAGACCGCTGGACGTGACCACGTACACCTCCAGCGACCGAGGATCCAACACGCTCATCGCTCCCTCCGCCGGCATTACCCGGTTCAGGTTCGTCGGGTCGCCGTCGCCGCAGACGGCCTCTCAGCCCGGTCGCCCGAGCTCCCCGGTGGTGCTGCCCGAAGAGGATAGCCGCCGGCCGAGCCCTCGAAGCGTCCGCTGGATCAGTGGTCAGCTCGCGAGCGCCTGGCGACGGGCGACCCGGAGCTCCCGGCGAACGCGTTTCCAGTCGCTCCGCTTCGTCGAGATGAACACGTCGGTCGCGATCAGGAGCGCGCCGTAGCCGACCAAGACCCACCCCGACCACGTCGGGGCGACCGTGGCGGGCCAGAACGCCAGCGCCGCCAACGGCGCCACCTTGCTCGCGATCGCACCCGACGCATGCATCCACGCCCGCGCCGTCGGCGACGCCCGCAGGTAGGTCGCGTAGTCGATCTTCAGTCCCGGCACCGGTGGGAAGAAGGTCGGGAAGCAGTAGGCGATGAACCGCAGCCCGATCGCGCGGCCCACGAGCCAGTGCGTGGGCGAATGGAAGGCCGCCGACCACGCGAGCGCCGCGAACACGAGGGCGAGACCGGCCACGGTCTCCGAATCCGTGGTCAGGGCCACGCCGATCGCGATCGCGCCCGCCGCGATCCCGAGGACCAGCACGAGGTTGCCGACCCACACGGGGAAGCGGATCCGGATCCGACGCTCGAAGACCTTGCGGTCGATCCGACCGGCCTGCTCGGCCCAGTGCGCGGCCAGCGCGGGGTCCGTCTTCACCTCGGCGAGCAGGCGCCAGAACCCGAGCCCCCGGAGATCGGTCGCGCCCGCGTCGACCGCCGCCTCGATCCGGTCGAACTCGGCGGGGAAACCCTCGCGATCGAGTGGTGTGGTTCCACGGTTCATGCGGCTGCTGGCCTTAGGATGTTCGTTCGGACGCGCCCCGGGCCGCACGAAGGCTGCCCGCAACGGCCATGGAACAAGGGGAGGCGACCATCTCGAAGAGCACGATCCCGGAGCGGCCGGTCCGCTCGGATCTCGCGTTCACCCTCACGACACTCGACGGCCGCTACCACATAGCCGATCGTATCGCCGCCGGAGGGATGGGCGAGGTCTTCCGCGCGCACGACGCCGTCCTCGATCGGCGGGTCGCGATCAAGGTCCTGCACCGGAGCCTGTCGGGCGACTCCGGCTTCGTCGAGCGGTTCCGCAGCGAGGCTCGCGCGGCGGCGAACCTGACCCATCCGAATATCGTGGCCGTCCACGACTGGGGCGCGGTCGACGGCATCTACTACATGGTGATGGAGTACGTCGCGGGTCGGAGCGTCCGCGAGGTGTTGAACGCGGAGGGCCTGCTCGCTCCGGCCCAGGCATCCGACGTCCTGCTGCAGGCGCTCGCCGCGCTCGACCACGCGCACCGTCAGGGGATCGTGCACCGAGACGTGAAGCCCGAGAACCTCATGCTCACGCAGGACGGCGTCGTGAAGGTCGCGGACTTCGGGCTCGCGCGCGCGTATGCGGACGCGCAGATCACCGAGGCCGGCCACGTGACCGGGACGGTGCAGTACCTTGCGCCGGAGCAACTCCTGGGCGAGCCGGCGGACCCGCGCACCGACCTGTACGCGCTCGGGATCGTCGCGTTCGAGCTGCTCACCGGCCGGCTCCCGTACTCCGGCGAGACCCCGATGGCGATCGCCTACAAGCACATCCACGAACGGGTGCCGACGCCGTCCTCCCGCAACACGGCGGTGCCGAGCTCGCTCGACGGGTGGGTGACCTCGGTCACCGAGAAGGAGCGAGAGCTCCGCCCCGAGTCGGCCGCCGAGGCGCGCCGGGACCTCCAGGCCGAGATGGCCGGACTCCCCCCCGCGCCACCCGTCGGCTCCCTGGTGCCCGACGTCGCCGTGATCGCCGATCCGGCGTCGACGCAGAGCGGAGCGGCCGGCGGCCCGACCACCGTGACGATCCCGCGACAGGCCAGGCGCCGGCGGCGGCCGGGGCCGCACGATCCTCGGGGTCCTGCTCGCGATCGCCGCGACCCTGGCGGCCGCATGGGGAACCTGGACGTACCTCATCCCCCATCGCGTCGATGTGCCTGCGGTGGAGGGCATGCGCCTCGACGGAGCGAGGCAGCGGCTGGAGGAGGCCGGGCTCGTTCCTCGGATCGGTCAGGGCAGGCACTCCAAACAGGTGGAGGCGGGGGTGGTCCTCGCGGTCCAACCCGCCGAAGGCACGACGCTCGAGCAGGGCGACCGCGTCACGCTCATCCCGTCGCTCGGCCCGCCTCCGGTCGAGGTGCCGATGGTGCTCGGCGTGCCGCTGTCCGAGGCCAAGGAGCGGCTGCGCGGGGCCGAGTTCAAGGTCGGGGACGTGACGAGGGCCTACAGCGAGCGATTCGGCGTCGATCAGGTGATCCGCCAGAGCGTCCGCGGTGGCGCCGAGGCGCCGTTCGGGAGCCCGATCGACCTCGTGGTCAGCCGGGGCCCGAGCCCGGTGGCGGTCCCGAAGGTCGTCGGGGCGACCGAGGAGGACGCGGCGAGCGAGCTGCAGGCGCTCGGGTTCCTCGTGACGGTCGAGGAGGCCTACTCGCAGGACGTGCCGCGGGGCCGCGTGATCTCGCAGGAGCCCGGCAAGGGCGCGCAGCTGCAACCGGGGAACGCCGTCACGATCGTCGTGTCGCTGGGTCCGGAGCAGTTCGCGATGCCGAACGTCGTCGGCATGGGTCGGGACGCGGCCGTCGCGCGACTCACCGAGCTCGGCCTGCGGGTGAACGTCGCGATCGTCCCGGGACAGGGCGGGTCGCTGGTGGTCTTCCAGGAGCCGGCCACCGGCACGATCGTGCACGAAGGCGACACCGTGTCGATCTACGTCGCGTGAGGGTCGGCGCCCACCTGCGGACGCCGGGTGGCCTTCGCAAAGCCGTCGAGCTCGCCCGTGAGGTCGGCGCCGAGGCGGTCCAGCTGTTCATCTCGAACCCGAGGGCGTGGTCGGGGCCGCGCCTGGACACGGCGGCGGCGTTCGGGGCCGATTGGCGCGAGGGCGGGATCGGTCCGCTCTACGTCCACGCTCCGTACCTCGTGAACATCGCCTCGCCGAACCCGGAGTTCGTGGCCAAGTCCCTCGAGCTCTGCCGCCGCTCGGTCGCGGCGTGCGGCGTGCTCGAGGCCGGCGGGTTCGTCGTGCACGCCGGCTCCGGCGGCGAGGGCGAGCCGGCCGCCGCGCTCGATCGGGCGGCGGCGGTCCTGCAGGCGACCCTCGCCGAGACGCCGGACACCACGCGGCTGCTCGTCGAGCTCATGGCCGGGACCAGCGGCGCCGTCGCATCCACGATCTCGGAGGCTCGCCGGCTGTTCGACGCGGTCGGCGACGAGCGGCTCGGGCTCGTCCTGGACACCTGCCACCTGTTCGCGGCCGGCTACGCGCTCGATACGGCAGAGGGGGTCGACGCGTGCTTCGAGGAGCTCCGCGGGGAGGGCCTGGCCGACCGGCTCCGGCTGGTCCACATGAACGACGCGAAGCACGAACGCGGGTCGCGGCGCGACCGCCACGAGGTCGTCGGCGAGGGTTCGATCGGCCTCGCGGGCTTCGCGGCGGTCGTCGCGAGGCCCGAGGTTCGGGCTCTCGCGGTCGTCGTCGAGACCCCGGCGTCCGGCGAGCGTCGCCGCCAGGAGCTCGAGACGATCCGGTCGCTCGCTCCCTGATCGATCGTTCAGGAGACGCAGTCGGCGTGCCCGACGTCCTCGTACGGGCGTTCGCCCGGGGCGACGACGAACTCGAAGTCGTAGCCGCCGTCCTGCAGCGTGAGCTTCACCACGCCGAACGAGCGGTCCTGTCCGGCCTCACGGTTGGCGGCGGCCTCCCCCTGCGGGAGATCCGTGTACGTCGAGCCGCCGGTGCCGACGACGAACACCCGGGGGCCGTTCGGGTCGGGTCGGCCGAACGCGTCCTGCGGCGCGAACCGCTGATAGCTGTGCTCGTGCCCGGCCAGGACGACGTCGACGCCCTGCGCATCGAGCAGCTCGTAGAGCGGCTGCAGCTGGTACAGGAACACCCCCTGCGGATACGGCTCGGATCCGAACAGCGGATGGTGCATGTACGCGAGGGTGCAGGCGTTCGGGTGCGTCACCAGATCGCGCTTCAGCCACTCGTACTCGGGCGTCCCGGGCCCGCATCCTTGGTCGATCGCCGGGCTCTTCGTGATCGGCGCCCGCTGGCCGAGCGCCGGCGTCCACGTGGACCCCTTGCAGAGCTGCGAGTTCAGGGCGACGAGGTGCCAGGAGCCGAGCTCGAAGGAGTACCACCCGCCGGGCGGGGCCGCCCGTTCGCCGAAGTAGCCGTAGTACCCGGCGCCGTAGAGCGTGTACGTCTCGTGGTTGCCGATGGCCGGGTACGTGATCGGCTTCAGGTCGGCGAAGAACCGATCGTAGAACGCCCGGAAGTCCTCGGCCGACCCGTGCAGGTACTGGAGATCGCCGAGGGCGAGGAACGCGTCGGGGGCGATCCGTCGGATCGCCTCGGCGACCAGGTCGTACTTGCAGCGCCGCGTGTGTTCGCTCGGGAGCGAGTTGCAGGCGATGTCGCCGACGGCGGCGATCACGGGCGCCCGTGTGCCCTGACCGATGGCGGGGCCAGGCGCTTCGGCGCACGACACCGCGACCACGGCGAGCACACAGACCGCCGCGAGCCGGCGCCGCACCGCTACGGTTCCATCTCCGCCCGTGGGCCCTCCTGATAGGAGTACCGCTCCTCGGCCCACGGCTCCGCATGGATGTGGTAGCCACGGACCTCCCAGAACCCACGCGTGTTGTGCGCCGAGAACTCGATGCCGCGCAGCCACTTCGCGCTCTTCCACGCGTAGCGCTTCGGCACCACGAGGCGGAGGGGGAACCCGTGCTCCGGGGTCAGCGGCTCGCCGTGATGCGCCCAGGCGACCAGGACGTCGTCGTCCATCATCGCCTCCAAGGACAGGTCGGACGTGTAGCCGTACTCGCAGTGGGTGATCACCCACTTGGCCTCCGGCTGAACGCCCGCCCGTTCGGCGAGCACGCGGAACGGGATGCCGGTCCAGACGTTGTCCAACGTCGACCAGCCGGTCACGCAGTGCATGTCCGCCTGCACGTCGACCGGCCCGAGCGCCTTGAGCTCCCCGTAGGTGAGTCGGTCGGGCCGGTCGACGAGCCCGGAGACGTCGAGGTCCCACCCGGACTCGTCGAAGCCGGGGATCGGTCCGAAATGCAGGACCGGCCAGGTCTTCACCAACCGCTGGCCGGGAGGGATCCGTTTGGCGACCTCTTCCGGGTACCGCGGGCCGAACAGCTTCACGTGTGGACCCTCCTCATCGAGCGGCGGAGGCGATCGTCCGCCAGGCGGCCAGCGCGCTCTCGATATCGGCGTCGGAGACGTCGACGTGGGTCACCATCCGCGCCTTCGGTGGTGAGATCGTGCACCCGATGCCTTCCTCCGCCAAGCGCTGGGCGGCCTCGAGCGGTTCGAGACCCATCACCGACGTGTCGACGAAGACCATGTTCGTTTCAACCATCTCCGGTTCGACGCAGCCGGGGGCGAGCTCGGCCAGCCCTTCCGCCAGGCGGCGTGCCCGGGTGTGGTCCTCGTGGAGGCGGCCGGGTCCCTCTTCGAGGGCGACGAGCCCGGCGGCGGCGAGCACGCCCGCCTGGCGCCACGCGCCCCCGTACAGGATCTTCAGGCGTCGAGCCTCGGGCATGAGCGCGTGCGGTCCGCACAGGATCGAGCCGACCGGCGCGCCGAGCCCTTTCGAGACGCAGAACATCATCGTGTCGACCTCGCGGGTCCATTCGGCGACGTCGACCTCGGCGGCGGCCGCGGCGTTGAAGATCCGGGCGCCGTCGAGGTGGATCGGCACGGCCGCCTCCTCCGCGAGCTTGCGGATCTGGCGCAGCTCGTCCACGGGCAGGACCGTGCCGCCGGCCCCCGCGGTGTTCTGGACGGCGAGGAGGTCGACGATCTCGACGTCGTAGAACGCGTCGGGTTCGAGCAGCCCGCGGACGAGCTCGGCCGTCAGCCAGCCCCGAGGGGCTCGGACCGTCCGGTACGAGATCCCCGCCAGGACGGCGGAGGTCATGAGCTCGGTGGAGGCCACGTGCGACGACGCCTCCGCCGCGACGAGGTGGCCGTTGCCGGTGCAGTGGAGGCGCAGGCCGACCTGGTTCGCCATCGTGCCCGTCGGCAGGAACATCCCGGCCTCCATGCCGGTCATCTCGGCCGCCCGCTCCTGCAGCCGGTTCACGGTCGGGTCGTCCCCGTACCAGTCGTCGCCCACCTCGGCCTCGGCCATCGCACGCCGCATGGCCTCCGAAGGTCGCGTGACGGTGTCCGAGCGCAGGTCGACGCGGAACGATCTCACGATCCGGTCAGTCTAGTGGAGCCCGGCGAGGGCCCTCAGTACAGGAACATCGGCTTGCCGTCGACGTGGCGGATCTTCGGCCGGTAGGCGTCGACGTCGTAGAGCGCGGCGACGTCGACCCGTTTCACGCCCTGACGCGTGACCGTGAGCGGCACGTTCGTGTAGTTGCCGTTCCGGAGCGCGACGAGCCGCCCGTACGTGTGGTCGATCACCAGGTCCGCCGCCATCACGGCGTAGTTCGTCGCGACCATCAGGTCGAGGGAATCCGGCGAGCCCGACCGCATCAGGTACCCGATCTGCTGGTGGATGATCCCCTCGCCCGTGATCTCACGCAGCGCCTCGCCGGTGACCTGCCCGATCCCGCCGAGCTTCTGGTGGCCGAAGGCATCGGCGTCGCCGCCCTTGATCATCTCGCCGCCGACCATCGAGGCGCCTTCGGAGATCGTCATCATCGCGTAGCCGCTCGGGTTCGAACGTTTGTCGTCCATCAACAGGCCCGCGAGCTTGTGCACGTCGAACGGCACCTCGCTGATGAGCGCGCGCTCGACGCCCGACAGGTACGAGGAGACGAGCGAGGTCTCGCCGCTGTACCGACCGAAGACCTCGACGACGGCCAACCGCTCGTGCGAACCGGCGCTCGTCCGGAGCTGGTGGATGAAGATCACCGTCCGCGTGATGGCCGTCGAGAAGCCGATGCAGTAGTCGGTCCCGTGGACGTCGTTGTCCATCGTCTTCGGGATCGCGACCACCGGGACCCCCTCCTCGTGGAGCCGGAGCGCGAACGACAACGTGTCGTCGCCCCCGATCGGGAGCAGGGCATCGATCCCGAGCGCGTCGAGCGCCTTCAGCACGTGCGCCGTGTGGTCGCGGAGCTCGTCGCCCTCCCGCCCCTCCCGCAGGAAGTCCGGTTCGTCCGACGGGCGAACCCTTGCCGGGTTCGTCCGGGACGTGTGGAGGACCGTGCCCCCCGTCCGATCGATCGTCCGTACGGCGCCGGCGTCCAGGTCGATGATGTTGGTGGCGACCGAGTCCGGATCCTCGGGCCGGCATTGAAGGAGCCCACCCCAGCCCCGGCGGATCCCGACGACGTCGTGGCCCTCCTCGCGCGCTCGGAGCGTCGCGGCCTTGATGCACGCGTTCAGCCCCGGGACGTCGCCTCCTCCGGTCAAGATCCCGATCTTCACGCGACCACCACCGATCGTCCGGACGGTCCGGCAGCCCAACGGCCCCGACCCTGCACCGGTCAAGTCCCGAGCAGCCGGTGTCGAGACCAGGGAGTGTATCGGTCGGGTTCCCTGGACCGAGCACGTTCTCGACGAGACGGGGGAAAGCGGATGCGGCTCCGAGTCATCGCTGTTGCGCTCGCCGCGACGGCCCTCCTCGTCGCCTCGCCCGCCGATGCCCACGACCTTGCGCCGCTCCTCGAGCGCCATGAGGATCTGCCCGAGATCCAGCGGTTGACGCTCCTGCACGCCCGTCTCGACCGGCTGCTCCTTCGCTACGAGCGCCTGGAGCGCGAAGCCGGGCGCGGGTGGCTCGCGTTCGTCGACGCGCAGCGCGCCGTCGACGACGCGGTTCGCGCGGCCGAAGCCGCCGAGGCCGAGCTCGGAACCCGCGTGCGGAGCGCGTATCAGCTCGGTCCGGGCGCGACGCTCGAGGCCTACCTCGGCGCCGCCACGTTCGCGGATCTCGCCTCCATCTCCGAGTTCACCGCGCGGACGATCTCCCTGGAGGATGCGGTCCTGCGCGATTCCATCGTCGCGCAGGCGATCGTCGTTGGCCGGCGCGCACAGGTCGAGGCGAGCCGGGAACGGCTCGAGCCGAGGCTGCAGGAGCTGCAGGCGCTGCTCGGGGAGATGGAGGCGACGATCGACGAAGCCGTTGCGATCGCCGAGCGCGCGGCGATCGCGGAGCGGGCACTCCAGGCCGAACGGCGCGCGGTCGCCGAGGCGGCGGCGCGCATGGGGACGTGGGACATCATCGGCTACCGCGAGGACCAGAGCGGCCTTCTCGCCTTGTTGGGACCCAGGGGCGGCAGGACGTGCGAGACGCCGGACGGACTGGTGCCGACCGGCGAGGTGTTCGAGGGTTACGCCTCGTGGTACGGGTGGGAGTTCGGCGGCCAACCGACCGCGACCGGCGCGACCTTCGACCCTCGGCTGTTCACGGCGGCGAACCGCTGGTTACCGTTCGGCACGTTCCTCCGCGTGCACCACGGGGACCGATGCGCCATCGTGCTCGTGAACGACCGGGGGCCGTACGGCCGACTGGAACGCGTGATCGACCTGTCCGAGGCGGCCGCGACGTACCTCGGCGTCGGGGTCTCGTGGGTGAACGCGGAGATCCTGGTTCCGACGGACCCGCTCGGCTGATCGCGTGCACGCCGCGCCGTGGACCGCGCCGTAGGATGGTGCCGTGCTCGCCGCATGGGGACTGTTGGAATGGGTGTTCGTCGCGCTCCTGGTCGGACTGACCGGGGCCGTCGGGCTCGCGTTCCTCTACATGGTCGGCTCGCTGTTCGTGAACCCCGGCAGGCGCAAGCGCTCGACCTGACGACGTGAGCGCACCGCGGGTCTGCCCCGGCTGCGAGCCCTTCCGGTTCGACGGCGGTCCCACCGGCGTGTTGATGGTGCACGGGTTCACCGGCTCGCCGGCGTCGATGCGGCCGATCGGCGAGTGGCTCGCCTCGCGAGGCCTGTCGGTCGAGGGGATCCGCCTGCCCGGCCACGGCACCGACCTCGACGACCTGCAGGCCCGTCGATGGACGGAGTGGGTGGACGAGGCGGCGCGCGGGCTCGACGCGCTCCGTGCCCGGTGTGGCATCGTCCTCGTCTTCGCGCAGTCGATGGGGGGGTGCGTCGCGCTGGCGCTCGCCGCCTCCCGGCCGCATGACGTCGATGCGCTCGCACTCGCGAACCCCTACGTGTTCGATCCGAGGCTGCTCGCGCTCCCGATCGGCCGCCGATTCCTGCGGAGCGTGAAGGGCATCGGGAACGACATCTCGAAGCCCGGTCAGGACGAGCTCGCGTACCCGCGGATGCCCGTCCCGGCCATCGCGGAGATGTCGGCGATGATGAAGATGGTCCGCGCGGCGCTTCCCGAGATCCACACCCCGGTCCTGGTGTTCCGCTCGGGGATCGACCACGTGATCCCGCGCTCGAACGCGACCCGCGTGCTCGATCGGATCGGCTCCGAACGCACGGTGCTCGTGCCCTGCCCGAACTCCTTCCACGTCGTGACGCTCGATCACGACGCGCCGCTCGTTCGCGAACGGATCCTCGCCTTCGCGCGCGAGCTCGAGCCGGATCGCTAGGACCCTCCTGGGGTCTCGGGGATCTCGAGCTCGGCGACGAGCGGCAGGTGGTCCGAGGCCTGCCGGGCATCGGGTCCGGGGGGAACGATGACCTTCAGGGCCGACACCTCGGGCGACACGAACAGGTAGTCGATCCGGGCTTCGGGCTCGCGCGCCGGGTACGTGTCCCCGTCGACGTCGCCGGCGAGCAGCCACGCATCGCGGAGCCGTTGCGACGAGGGCACCGACCGCCCGCCCGTCCGGACGTTCGTTCAGGTCCCCGCCGATCAGGACGGGGGCATCGAGCCCGGCGGTGAGCGAACGGAGCTCCTCGGCGTGGCGCCGGCGCTCGAGCGGGTGCAGGCCCAGGTGGATCGAGATCGCCCAGAGCGCCGCCCCGTCGTTCTCGAGCCGCGCGAGGAGGGCCCCGCGCGGGTACCAGCGCGCCGACCCCTCGAACCGATGCAGGCGGCGATCGGCGATCCGCCACGGGGGGCGCGCGAGCACCGCGTTCTTGACCCTGCGGCGGAGGGGGGACCAGGGATCGACGGCTGCGCGCATGCTCACGGCTTTCGAGAACCGTCGCAGCCGCCACCGCGCGCCGCTCTCGTTCAGCAGCACGACATCGGGGCGGATGTGTTCGACGAGCCGGACGAGGGACTGGACGTCGTCGCGGAACCCGCGGACGTTGTAGACGACGACGCGGATCCGCATGTCCCCGACGGTACGTGAGGCGCGGGCCGAGGAGCTACGGGTCGACGATGCTCGTGCCCGCGTCGCCCGACAGGACGGCGACGGCCGCGTCGAGGGCGCCGATCGCCGCTCGCCGGCCACCCCGTTCGACGAACCGCACCGCGGCCTCGACCTTCGGCCCCATCGATCCCGCGCCGAACTCGTCCGCCTCGAGCAGCCTCCGGGCCTCGGACGGGTTCATGCGCTCGATCGACTCGGCGCGCTCGGTGCCGAACCCTCGTTGGACCTGCTCGACGTCGGTCAGGATCAGCAGGGTCGACGCCTCGACGTCTCGGGCCAGGATCGCCGCGGCCAGGTCCTTGTCGACGACCCCTTCCCGGCCGATCAGCCTCGGACCGTCCTCGACGACCGGGATCCCGCCGCCGCCGGACGCGATGACGATCACCCCTTGCGCGACGAGCTGCCGGATCACCGGCGCCTCGACGATCGAGTACGGATCGGGCGAGGGGACCACGCGGCGCCAACCACCGTGCGAGTCGGCTCGCATCACCCAGCCGTGCGCCGCGGCGAGCTCGATCCGCCTCGTCCCGCTCGTAGAAGGGGCCGATCGGCTTCGTCGGAGCGGAGAACGCGGGGTCGTCGGGCCGGACGCGCGTGAGCGTCAGGACCGTCGCGACCGGGCGCTCCATGGCCCGCTCGAAGAACACGTCCCCGATCGTGACCTGGAGCAGGTAGCCGATCAGGCCCTGACTCTCGGCCCCGCAGACATCGAGCGGCATCGGGTGCACCCAGCGGCGGGCGGCCTCCTGCTGCAGGAGGATCCGGCCGACCTGCGGCCCGTTCCCGTGGGTGAGGACCACCTCCCATCCCGACGCCGCGATGTCGGCCACCTGCTCGGCGGCCGAGCGGGCCGAGCCGTACAGGTGCTCGAACGTGTCCTCCTGCCCGCGCCGCAGGAGCGCGTTGCCCCCGAGCGCGACGACGACGCGTTCCACCGCGTCCGGCCTCAACCCAGGACGGGCCGGAGCACGTCGAGCAAGCTCGGCGAGTCCGGCAGGACCTCGAGGTCGTACCGAACGCGAACCGCGGGCTTGCGGATCTCGATCACGCTGCGAAGGTCGATCGGCGTTCCGATCACGACGACCTCGGCGTCGACCGCGTCGATGATCTTCTCCATCTCGCCCAGCTGACCGTTCGAGTACCCCATCGCCGGCAGCACCGGGCCGACGTCGTACGTGCGGAACGTCTCCTCGAGCGTGCCGACGGCCCACGGCCGCGGGTCGACGATCGCCTCGGCTCCGTTCGCCCGCGCCGCCACGACGCCCGCGCCGAACTTCATCTCCCCGTGGGTGAGCGTCGGCCCGTCCTCGACCACGAGCACCCGCTTGCCCGCGATCGCGGCCGGGTCGTCGACCGAGACGCGGCTGTTGGCCCGGACGATCACCGCCGCGGGGTTCACGTCTCGGATCGTGGCCAGCAATGCGTCCACCTGCGAGGGGTCCGCCGAGTCCATCTTGTTGATCACGATCACATCGGCCATGCGCAGGTTCGTCTCGCCGGGGTGGTACGTCGTCTCGTGGCCCGCACGGAGCGGGTCGGCGACGACCACGTGCACGTCGGGCTCGTAGAACGGGAGGTCGTTGTTCCCGCCGTCCCAGAGCAGCACGTCGCACTCGGCCTGCGCCTGCTGGAGGATGTCGCCGTAGTCGACCCCGGCGTAGATCACCGTGCCCGAGGTGATGTGCGGCTCGTACTCCTCGCGCTCCTCGATCGTCGTGTCGTACCGATCGAGGTCCTCGAGCGTCGCGAACCGCTGCACGCGCTGGGCCTCGAGGTTCCCGTACGGCATCGGGTGCCGGACCGCGACCACCCGCCGGCCCGCGTCGCGCAGGGTCCCCGCGATCGCGCGCGTCGTCTGGCTCTTGCCCGAACCCGTCCGCACGGCGCAGACGGCGACCACCGGAACGTCGGCCTTGAGCAGGGTCGGCCTGCGGGCCGAGCAACTGGAAGTTCGCGCCGGCGGCGAGCGCCTCGCTCGCCGTGTGCATGACGTGTTCGTGGCTCACGTCGGAGTAGCTGAACACCACGTCGTCCACCCGGAGGTCCCGGATCAGGCGGGTGAGCTCGCTCTCGTCGTGGATCTCGATGCCCTGCGGGTACCGGGATCCCGCGAGGCTGGCCGGGTACGTCCGGTCGTCGATGAACGGGATCTGCGTGGCGGTGAAGGCCACGACCTCGACCGCGGGGTCGTCGCGGAACGCGACGTTGAAGTTGTGGAAGTCACGGCCCGCGGCTCCCATGATCAGCACGCGTCGAGGCATGCACGGTCCTTTCCGGAACAGAAGGGGTTTGATGCGCGGGAAGGCCAGGCGGCCCCGCTCTTCACCTCGGAATGTACCCGGGAACGGGGCCAGGCGCACCCGGCCGCCCGGGGGACGCCGAAGGGTTGAGCACGCGTCCGCCGCAAGGATGGTCACCCCCAGCATTCATGTCCGACTCGCGCCTCGACCGATGCATCGAGGAGGAGCCGAACATGAACCGAGTCCACGAAGAGCGCCGCAACCACCGGCACGAGCGACCCGATGCCGAGCAGGTCGACCGGGACGCCCACGCGCATGCCGCGGAGGACCTGAAGCACGACCTCGACGAGATCGTGGACGAGATCGACTCCGTCCTGGAGGAGAACGCCGAGGAGTTCGTCGCCGCCTACGTGCAGAAGGGTGGTCAGTAACCCTCCGCCTCGCGGCGGGGGGTCGGATCAGCCGAGCAGGTCACCGGGCTCGTCCACGTCGAACAACGTGCGTCGATCGGGGTCGAGTGGGACCCACGTCGCTTCGTCGATCGCCGCCACTCGAAGCGCGTCGAGCAGGTCCCGGAGCGCACGCCGCCCCGCGTGCAGCAACGTGTGCGCCGTGTCCACGGCCGGTGCGGCTCGGATCACGCATGGGAGCGGCCGGGGACGATCGCCGTCCTGCAGGGCGACGGCATCGACCTCGGGCGCGTCCGCCACCCGGACCATCTCGCGCAGGACCCGGGGCTGCAGGTCGGGCATGTCGCCCCCCGCGACCAGCGCGAGGTCCGTGCGGACGGCCAGCAACCCCTCGTGGAGGCCGGCCAGCGGTCCCTCCGCATCGGTCGGGTCCCGGACGAACCGGACCGATACCCCGGCGGGCATCGGCGGCTCGGCGGCCGCCGGGGCCAGCACGACCACGAGCGCGTCGCTGACCTCGCCGACACGCGCCACCGCGTGGTGCAGGAGCGGGGATCCCCGGTACGTCTCGGCGAGCTTGTCGCGCCCGAACCGCGCGGAGGCGCCCCCCGCCAGCACGACCCCCGTGACGTCAGCCAGACGGATCCTTCGTGCCGGCCGGGCGGTTCTGGACGTACTCGAACCCGAACCGCCCCTTGATGCACAGGTGTCCGCTCGTGACATCGTGGTCCGACGGCGACGTGACCTTGACGATCCGAGTTGTCCTGCACGTGCACCTCGAGCTCGCAGCCGACACCGCAGTAGGGACAGATCGTCTCGGTCACGGTCTGTGCGGACGCATCCCACGTGCCGGCCTCGCGCATCTCGTGCTCGCTGGTGAACATGAGGGCGCCGGTCGGGCACACCCCGATGCAGTTGCCGCAGTAGACGCAGGCGGAATCCGGGAGGCCGACGTCGAACTCCGTCGAGATCCTCGCGTCGAAACCGCGCCCGGCGACCGCGATCGCGAAGGTGTTCTGCGCGTCGACGCCGCACGCCTCGACGCACTTGTAGCAGAGGATGCAGCGCGAGTAGTCGCGCACGTAGAGATCGTTATCGACCTTGACCGGCTGGGACACGGTCTCGGCGGTCTCTCCGGTTGGCTCATGATGGTGGCCGGCGACCCGTGCGTCGCGCTCTCCCGCCGCTGTCGGCGCGGCCTCCGGTCCGTACCGCGAGGGATCGGCCTCGTAGTCGCGCTGCCACCGGTCGACGTCGGCGCCGGTGAGCGACACGTCGACGCTCGAGCCGAGGAACTCGAGCACCATCCTGCGCGAGAGGCGTACCCGCTCGGAATCGGTCTTCACCCGCATCCCGGACTCCACCTTCCGGGCGCACGACGGAACCAGGACGCGCGATCCTTCGAGCTCCACGACGCAGACCCGGCACGCGTTCACCGGCGTGAGGTTGTCGGCGAAGCAGAGCGTCGGCGTGTCCACGCCCTCGGCCCGGAGCGCGTCCAGGATCGTCGAGCCCTCGGGCACGCGGACGGCCTTCCCGTCGACCTCGAGCTCGAGGAGTCGCCTCGGCGGCGCGATGGGCACGCTCACGCGGCACCACCGTCGAAGATCTTCAGCCGGTGGATCGCGGAGTCGACGGCGTTCGCCGCGAGCTGCCCGAGCCCGCAGATCGACGCGTCGCGCATGACCTGTCCGATCTCGCCGATCAACGCGAGCTCGTCGCCGAGCGACCCGTTCGCGCGACCCGAGATCGCCCGCGCCAGCGCCTCTTCCTGACGAACCGTCCCGACGCGGCAGGGCACACATTGCCCGCAGGACTCGTCGCGGAAGAACGCGGCGATCCGCAGCACGATGTCGGGGAGGTCGACGTCCTGGTCGAACACCATCACGACGCCGGAGCCGAGCGTGACGCCGGCCGCCTTCGAGTCCTCGAACGTGAGCCGCAGGTCGAGGTCGTCCGGCGTGACGAACGACCCGGCGGCGCCGCCCAGCAGGATGGCCTTCAGGTGCTTCCCCCTCGGACCCCCCCGGCCAGGTCGAGCAGCTCCCGAAGGGTGATCCCGTGCTCGACCTCGTACACGCCCGGCGCCTCGACGCAACCCGAGAGACAGAACAGACGGGGACCGGTCGAGTCGGGCGTGCCGATCCTCGCGTACTCCGAGCCCCCGAGCGTGAGCACTTCGAGCACGTTCACGAGCGTCTCGACGTTGTTGATCCCGGTGGGCTTGCCGAAGACGCCGCGCTCGACCGGGAACGGCGGCTTGTTGCGGGGCTCGCCGCGCTTGCCCTCGATCGAGTTGAACAGCGAGGTCTCCTCGCCGCAGATGTACGCGCCGGCGCCGCGACGGAGCTCCACGTCGAACGCGAACCCCTCCCCCATCACGTCGGAGCCGAGGAACCCGCGCGCGTACGCCTGGTCGACCGCGCGTTCGAGCATCGAGGTCGCGACCGGATACTCGCCGCGGACGTAGATGAAGCCCTTCTCGGACCCCGTGGCGTACCCGGCGATCGTGAGCGACTCGAGCACGGCGAACGGGTCCTGCTCCATCAGCACGCGGTCCTTGAACGTGCCGGGCTCGGACTCGTCGGCGTTGCAGACGAAGTAGTGCGGCCGCACCGGCTGCTTCGCGACCGCCTCCCACTTCACCCCGGCCGGGAACGCAGCGCCGCCGCGGCCGAGGAGCTTCGAGTCCTTCAGCTCACGGATCACGCCCTCGGGTCCGAGATCCACGGCCCGTCGGAGGGCCTCGTAGCCGCCGTGCGCCCGGTAGTCGTCGAGCGACGACGGATCCACGATGCCGGCCCGTCGCAGGAGACGGTGGTGCTCGCGCGGCCCCGGGACCGCTTCGACGCCCACCTCCACGGCCCATCCGTGGTCGCCGCGCACGATCGGCACGACCGTCCCGGTGGAGGCGGATCCCAGCGCGACATCGGTCGCCTGCTCACCTGCGCGCTGCAGCAGCGCGGCGGGGGCGCGCTCGCACATCCCGAGGCACGGCGAGCGCACGAGGGCAACCGCGTCGTCGGATCCGATCTCCCCTTCGAGCTCACCGAGCAACCGTTCGGCGCCGTTCACGCGGCAGGCGATGTCGTCGCACACGTGGACGACGGTCGTCGCTCTCGGTTCGGTCGAGAACATCGCGTAGAACGTCGCCACGCCGTACGCCTCGGCAGGAGGGACGGTCAACCGTTCGCAGACGTAGCGAAGACCGCCGGGGCTGATCCACCCCGACGTGGACTGGAGCGCGTGCAGGGACGGCAGCAGGAGGTCGCGGCGCTCGACCGCGTGGTGCCCGCCGCGCGCGACGCGCCCATCGGCCTCGATCAGCCGCTCACCGCCAGCCCATCCCGAGGTCGGGGCGCCCAGCACGGCATCCACGGCTTCCCGCTCGTCGTCGGTCGGAACGGCATCGGGCAGGACGAGGTCCACGAGGAGCTCAGGCTCCCACGGGCTCGGGAAGCTTGTCGATCCGGACGGCGCTCGCCTTGAACTCCGCCGTGCCCGACTTCGGATCCGTGGCGTCGATCGTGAGCACGTTCGTGTCGACCTGATCGGGGAAGTGCAGCGTCATGAACACGAGGCCCGGCCGGAGGCCGCGGTCGACGCGGACGGGGACCTCGAGCGAGCCCCGTCGAGACGTCACCCGCACGACCTCACCGTCGGCCACCCCGAGTCGTTCCGCGTCCTCGGGCGACACGTCGATCGTTTCCCCACGCCGCAAGGGCGAGGTGTACCCACCTGTCTGCACGCCGGTGTTGTACGAGTCGAGGCGACGGCCGGTGGTGAGCCGGAGCGGGAACTCCTCGGTGAGCTCGTCCACCGGTGGCTCGAACGGCGTCACACTGAAGCGAGCCTTCGGTCCGCGCGTCTCGGGGTCCTCCTCCCAGAGCCGGGCGTGGAGGAACTTCGTGCCCGGATGGTCCTCGTCCCAGCACGGCCACTGGATCCCGTTCAGCTCCTCGAGCCGCTCGTAGGTCATCCCGGCATGCATCGCCGACAGCAACCGGAGCTCGTCCCACGCCGCACGCGGCGTCACCTCTCCCCAGTCGAAGCCGAGTCGCTTCGCGAGCTGGGCGATGATCCAGATGTCGTCCTTCGCATCGCCGGGCGGCTCGAGCACCTTGCGGACACGCTGCACCCGCCGCTCGCTGTTCGTGACCGTCCCGTCGGACTCGAGCGCCGCGTTCGACGCCGGCAGGAGCACGTCCGCCATCTGAGCGGTCCGGGTCATGAACAGGTCCTGCACGATCAACGTGTCGAGGTTCCCGAGCACCTTCCTCGCCCGCCCGACGTCGGCCTCCGACGAGGCGGGATTCTCCCCGATCACGTAGAGCGCGCTGAGGCTCCCGTGCTCCATCGCGTCGAACATCTGGGTGAGGTTCAGGCCGTACTTGGGGATGACCGCGACCCCGCAGACCTCCTCGAACCGAGCACAGGCCTCCGGGTCGTTCTCGATGTCCCGGAAGCCCGGCAGCTTGTTGGGGATCGCCCCCATGTCGCCGCCGCCCTGGACGTTGTTCTGACCGCGCAGCGGGTTCAGGCCGCTCCCGTAGCGGCCGACGTGGCCGCAGAGCAGGCCGAGGTTGATCAGCGACAGCACGTTGTCGACGGCGTTGTGGTGCTCGGTGATGCCGAGGGTCCAGCAGATCTCCGCTCGGTCGGCCTTCGCGTAGGCGTGCGCGAACTCGCGGATCACCTCTGCGGGGATCCCGGTCGCCTGCTCGCCGCGCTCGAGGGTCCAGTCCATGACGGACCTCCGATACGCGCCGATCTGCATCGTCGCCCGCTTGATGAACGTGGCGTTCTCCAGCCCCGAGACGATGATCTCGCGCGCCATGGCGTTCGAGAGCGCGACGTCGGATCCGACGTCGATCCCGAGCCAGAGATCGGCCCACTCGGCGGAGGTCGTCCGCCGCGGGTCGACGACGATGAGCCTGGCCCCGTTCCGGATCCCCTTCAGCACGTGATGGAAGAAGATCGGATGCGTCTCGCGCGCGTTCGATCCCCACAGCACGATGAGATCGGTGTGCTCGATCTCCTCGTACGAACTGGTCCCCCCACCTGCTCCGAACACCGTCGCCAGACCGACGACCGACGGAGCGTGTCAGGTGCGGTTGCAGCTATCGATGTTGTTGCTTCGAAGGACCTGGCGCATGAACTTCTGCGCGACGAAGTTCATCTCGTTCGTGGCCTTCGAGCAGCTGAACAGGCCGACCCCGTCACCGGCGTTCCGCTCGACCGCCGCACGCAGACCTGCCGCGGCCCGGTCGAGGGCCTCGTCCCAGGTCGCCGTGCGCAGGCCGCCGTTCTCGCGGACCATCGGCTCGGTGAGTCGCGTGAGCCCGTTCTTCATCGAGGCATGCTCCTTCCCACCGGCGTCCGATCGATTCTAGACCGCGGTTCGAACGCCGGCGGCTAGATCACCCGCTCCGGGTGCGTGTAGACGTTGGCCCGGCCGTCGCGGACGAACCCGACGAGCGTCATCCCGAATCGCTCCGCGGCCTCCACGGCGAGGGACGAGGGCGCGCTCACGGCGCTCACGATCGGGATCCCCGCCACCGCCGCCTTCTGGACGATCTCGAACGATGCCCGCCCGCTCACCTGGAGGATCCGATCCGAGACGGGAAGGTCACCTGCCAGGTACCGCTCACCGATCACCTTGTCGACCGCGTTGTGCCGCCCGACGTCCTCGCGCACGGCCTGCGGCTCCCCCTCGATCGTGAACAGGCCGGCGGCGTGGAGCCCGCCGGTGCGCTCGAACACCTTCTGGGCCTCGCGCAGCCGCTCGGGAAGCGACACGAGGATCGCAACGTCCACCTCCGGCCCCGGGCCCACGGGTGCACAGCGGACCTCGATGTCCTCGAGGGCGGCCTTGCCGCACACGCCGCAGGACGAGTTCGCGAAGAAGTTCCGGCGGAGGTGCTCGGCGTCGAACGGCCGCCCGAGCGTCACCGACACCACGTTGTAGCGCTGGTCCTCGCCGGGCAGGGTGTCGCAGTAAGCGACCCGTCGGACGTCGCCGGGGGCGATCAACCCCTCCGTGAACAGGAACCCGACGGCGAGCTCGAAGTCGCCGCCCGGAGTCCGCATCGTGACCGCGACCTGGGCCTGCTCCTGATCCGTTCCCTGCACCCGGATCTCGAGCGGCTCCTCGGTCGCGAGGGTATCCGTCCGCTCGGATCGGGTCCCGTCGTGTACGGCCAGCACCCGGGCGTGCGTGAAGTTCGTCCGGATCGGTTCGGAGACGGCCACCACCACCAGTATCCGGCTCGGGCGAGCGCTCTGCCCAGTGCTCTAGTGCGAGACCGCCGCCGCGGCGATCTCGGAGACGAGCTCGCGCTTCCAGAACCGATCGACGGCGAACGGGGCGATGAGGTCCGGAACACGGCCCGTGTCGACGAGCTCGGCCATCGTAACCCCCACGATCGGCGTCGCCTTGAATCCGTAGGTCCCCCACCCGCCGTCGATCAGGAACCCGTCGACCTCGGTCCTGCCCATGATCGGCGAGTAGTCGGGGGTGACGTCGCAGAGCCCGCCCCACGCGCGCATCACCTTCACCTTGCCGAGGATCGGAAGAAGCTCGAGGGTGTGCCCAGCCGTCACCTCGAGGAAGTTCAGCGTCGACTCCTGCGAGTACGACGCATACGGCTCGATCTCCGAACCGATCAGCACCTCGCCGCGATCGGTCTGCGAGATGTACACGTGCAGGGTGGCCGAGACCAGGATGACGTGCAGGAACGGCTTCAGCGGTTCGGTGACGAAAGCCTGCAACGGGTGCGTCACGATCGGCACGCGGACGCCGGCCATGTCGGCGATCTGCGAGGTCCATCCCGCGACCGCGGAGATCACGATCGGCGCGGACACCTCGCCCGCCGTGGTGGACACGCCCGGTGACCTTCCCGCCGTCGACGGTGACGCCGGTCACCTCAACCCCCTGGTGGATCTGGACACCCATCCGGTCCGCCTGCCGGGCGTAGGCCCACACCACCGCGTCGTGCCGGATCACGCCGCCGGGAGGGTGGTAGAGCGCGGCCATGATCGGGAAGGCCGGCCGGTCGGACAGGTCGAGCTCGGGGCAGAGCTTCCGGATCTCGTCGGGGTCGATCACACGCGAATCGACGCCGAGCAGACGATTGACCTCTGCGCGCTCGTGCGCGACGTTCACGGCCCGCTCGGCGTGGGCGAGGGTGAGGTGTCCCTGCTGAGAGAACAGCAGGTTGTAGTCGAGCTCCTGCGCGAGACCTCCGTACAGCCGCAGCGCCTCCTTGTAGAAGGCGACGCCCTCGGGCGTCCGGTAGTTCGCGCGGACGATCGTCGTGTTCCGCCCCGAACCGCCCGCCCCGATGTAGCTCTTCTCGAGGACGGCGACATCGTGGATCCCCCGCTTCGCGAGCTCGTAGGCGATCGCCATGCCGTGCGCGCCGCCGCCGACGATCACGACGTCGTAGGTCGGCTTGAGGTCATGGCGGCGCCACATCGTCCACGGCTGGAAGTAGCGGATCGGGTGCATCGCTACGACCACCCCGCCGCGCGCAGCGCCCGCCAACCCGCCGGTCTGCCGCCGACGCGCCCGGCGGCGTCGAGGATCGTCTCCCAGGCGTAGCGCGCGAATTCGGTCGCCACGAAGACCTCGAGCACATCCACGTCGAGGTTCCGCCGGACGACCACCGCCCGGACGTCGGCGATCGGTGCGCCGGTCGCCTCACCCGGTGGGAGCGACGCCGCGTCCCACGACGCGAGCCGGGCGAGCACGTCGGGGATCCTCGGGCCGGCGAGCGCGAACCCGGCGAACAGGTGCGTGGCATCGGTCACCATCGAGCCCGCACCGGAAGCCTGTTCCATCTTCGGAAGCAGGACATCCTCGCCCCCGGGCTCGCCGAGCACGAGCGCCCAGTCCCGCGCGATCCGAGCGGTGAGCGCGTCCCCGGCGACCGAGAGCGCCCCGTCGAGGACTCCTCGGACGTCCACCTTCGCGCGGGGGGTGACGTCGACGACGGCGACGGCCTCGGCGAGCATCGCGCGCTCGCCCTCCTGGTCCCCGTAGTTCCCGACGAGCTCCCATCCCGCGTCGCGGTCCCACGTGACGCCGAGTTCCGCGTGCATCCGGGCGACCGGCGATCGACGGATGGGCTCGGTCACGAGCGCAGCCGTTCGCCGTCCGGGTCGTAGAAGGGCCGCAGCTCCACGGTCGCGGATGCCCGGTGCCGGCCGAACTGGATCTCGAACGTGGTCCCGTCGCTCGCCCACCCGGCCGGGACCCACGCGAGGCCGACGATGCCGCCCGCAGCCGCGCTCCGGCGCGCCGAGGTGACCCGACCGACCCAGACGCCCTCGTGCACGACGCTCGAGCCCTCGGGCGGGAGCCACGACCCGGCGCACCGGAACCCGACGAGCCGCTCCCCAGGGGCCTCGGCGTCCGGACGCGCCAGCCCTCGCTTCCCGAGGAAGTCCTCCTTGTCCGCCTTCACGGCCCAGCCCAGCCCGGTCTCGAACGGATCCGACTCGGCGTCCGTGTCCTGACCCACGAGGATGTGCTGCTTCTCGAGCCGGAGGATGCGCTGAGCCTCGAGGCCGAACGGCGCGATGCCGAACGGCTCGCCCGCCTCCACGATCCGGTCCCACACGTGCTCGCCGTACATCGACGGGTAGTGGATCTCGTACCCCAGCTCGCCGACGAAGCCGATCCGAAGGACGAGCGCCGGCACCCCGGCGATGTCCATGGACGTCGCCGACAGGTACGGAACCGCCTCGCTCGACACGTCGGCGTCGGTGAGGGCCCGCATCACGTCCCTGGCCGACGGGCCCGCGAGGTTCACGGCGGCGTAGGCGCCGGTGACGTTCGCGACCTGCGCGTCGAAGCTCCAGTCCGCGTTCCACCAGGTGATCCAGCGCTCGATCGCGGCCGTATTGCCGGTCGTCACCGTCACGAAGAACTCGTCCTGCTCGACGCGACAGACGGTGCCGTCGTCCAGGATGACCCCCTCGTCGTTCAGCATGACCCCGTATCGGATCCGGCCGAGCCCGAGGTCGTGGAACCGGTTCGGATAGAGGCGCTCCAGCAGGTCGGCGGCCTGCGGCCCCTTCACCCGGAACTTCCCGAGCGTGCTCACGTCGATCAGGCCGACGCGCGTGCGGACCGCGTCGACCTCCTCCTCCGGGGTCGTGTACCGGTGCGGCCGCCGCCAGTCACCGGCCCACATGAACGTCGCGCCGGCGTCGGCGTGCCGGTCGTGGATCGTCGTCTCCTTGCGGGGGGTGCGGCGCCACCCGGCGAGCGTCGCCAGCTCGACCGGCGCCCAAGGTGCGCGTGCCGTCGTGGGCCTCGTCTCGGCGAACGACGAGCCCACCGCCCGCGAGCAGAGCCGCTGGGAGGCGAGCATGCACGCCTTGCCCTGGCAGGGGCCCATCGTGATCGTCGTGTACCGCTTGAGGAGCTCCATCGAGTCGAACCCCTCGATGACCGCGGCCTTCAGCTCCTTGCTCGTCACATCCATGCAGAGGCATGCCACCTGCTTGCCCGCGCCGCCGCCCGACTCCGGCGGGAGCACGACCGGATCGTCGTCGGCCGTGGCTTCCGCCCGAAGCCGCTCGATCCGCTCGTCCGAAGCGTCGATCGTGTGACCGGTCGCGTCGGCGGCTTCCAACCCGGCGAGCCGGCCCTGCGCGATCGCCGCCGCCGTCGACCGCGCGCCGGCGACCGCTCCGGCGGCGTGGACGCCCGGCGGCAGCTCAACGGGCAGGAACGCCTGCGCGCGGTCGTCGAACTCGATCCGCGCACCGGTCATGGCGAGGAGGTTCGTGGACGGGGCCCGGAAACCTGCCAGCACCAGGAGGTCGACAGGGATCGAGCGTCCACTCGCGTCGCCGGGTGTGCCGACGATCACCTCCCGGACGCGCCGCCGGCCATCGGCTGCGACGACCGTCGAGCCCGACATCACGGTGATCCCGTCCTCGGACGGCCTCGCCTCGGGCCGGAGGTCGACGACGGTCGCCTCCGCGCCCGCATCGCGCAGCGTTCGGGCGGTCTCGTATCCCTCGTCCCCCGACGTGAGGACCACCGCACGACGACCCGGGAGCACCCCGTACCGGCGCACGAGGAGATCCGCCGCGGACGAGAGCATCACGCCGGGCAGGTCGTTGTTCGGGAACACCGCGCCCTGCTCCACCGCCCCCGTCGCGAACACGAGGTGGCGCGCTCGGATCCGGTACAGGGCCTCGCTGTCGGCGGCCGCGACGAGCGGCCCGCCGAACACGCCGAGCGCCGCCGTGCCGAGCAGCACCCGGGCGCTGGATGACTCGAGTTCACTCCTGAGCTCCGCCGATCCGTCCCCGGCCGTCGTGGGCAGCCATCCGAGCTCGGCGCGCTCCTCGAGCAGCACCGTGGAGGCTCCTGCGCGAGCCGACTCGGCGGCCGCGGCGATCCCCGCCGCGCCACCGCCGATCACGAGGACCTCGCAGTGCAGGTTCCGCACCTCGCGGGGCTCGTGGTCCTCGGTCCGCGGCACCGTGCCGAGGCCCGCCTTCGAGCGGATGAACGGCTCGACCGTACGCCAGGCCCAACGGGGACGTTGGAAGACCTTGTAGTAGAAGCCGGGCGGCATCATGAACGAGAAGGTGTTGAGCCAGCCGTGGATGTCCCGTCCGGCGTTCGGCCATGCGTTCTGCCGGTGCACGCGCATCCCCTCGCGAACCGGCTCGGCGCACGAGCGCACGTTCGGGACCCCGTCGACTTGCATCAGGCAGTTCGGACACGACCCGGTCATGCAGAACAGGCCTCGCGCGCGGTGATACTTGAACGACCGCCCGGTGACCGTGACCCCGGCCGCTGCGAGCGCCGACCCGACGGTATCGCCCTCGAAGCCGTCGACCCGCTTCCCCTCGAACTCGAACGCGACCGGCCGATCCCGCCGGATCGACTCGCCCGGCCGAGACGGGAGGCGTTCGCTCACGCCGGCTCGGTCTCGCGTTCGTGCGGCCAGAAGGCACGGCGGATCTCGTTCGTGACCGTGTGCCGTTCCGCGAGGAACCACCGCCGGCAACCGTCGCGATGCAGCCACCACTCCGTCTGCCAGCCCATCGTGTTCGTTCGGAAGAACAGGTACGCGGCCAGATCTCGATCCGACGCATCGGGACCGGCCCGCGATGTGCGCTCCCCGCCGTAGGAGAACTCGAGTGCCTCACGTGGCCCGCAGTTCGGACAGGGGATGAGGAAGGTCATCGCTCGCGGATGCTACCGCGCGACCGTTCGTGCTCGGGGCGCCTGATCGCCTACTCGATCAGGCGGGAAGGTTGCCGGGAACCCAGACCAAACAGGCGACCCGCTCCCGAACCGCGCGGACCGCTCGCTGGTAGCGCCGGACCCGCATCGCCGCTCGATCGGGGCCGAACACGAGGAGCCCCGGGTGCACGTCGGCGACGAGCTCGACCAGCGCCTCCGTCGGACGTGGGCTCCGAACGCGCACGCGTTCCACGTGGACACCGAGGGAGCGGGCGAGTTCTGCCGATCGCCGCAGCGACGCGGAGACCTCCGGGGTCAGCTCGGGCAGCGTGTCGTACCCGAGCACGATCGACATGCGGAGCGGCTCCAACGGCGTCACGTTCGCGACGACCAGTCGCTGCCCGCACTCGACGGCCGTGTCGACGGCGAACACCGCCGCCTCCTCGTCGAGCGGGACCGCCATGGTGACCAGGAGCACCGGGCGGCCGATCGCGCCGACCGAGGGCAAGACATCTGCGCCCCTGGAGCGGATGCCGGCGCCCACGGTCACTCCGGTCGCAGCTGCCAATGGGGCAGGCTGCGGGCGCGTCGACGGACCTTCTGACGCCATCGAGGCATGTAGACGAGGAACCAGAACGCCATGAGCCCGAGCGCGAGCGGCAGGAATCGCCTGGCGTCGACGTTCGCGATGACGATCGCGAACCCGATGCCGACGACCACGGACACACCGATGACCTGGAGACGGTACCGGCGCATCTCCCGCATGATCCCCCAGTACTCCTCCGCCGGGATCTGCTCGGTGTTCCAGCGCCGCCCACACTCCGGGCACACCCACGTCGCACCGTAGTCGACGTACTCCACCGTTCCACAGTCGCATCGCACGGTGATCGGCGCGCCTCGCATCGCCCGATTCTATGCTTCCGTCCCGACGACCTGCGTCACGACGACCCGCGTTGAACGGTCGAACCCGAAGTGCTATACCCCACGCTGGCGTCCGAGCGGACGCGCGAAGGGGGGGTCGCTGTGGCCGAGGCCGTCATCGAGGAGAGGCAACTCCTCAAGTCCCTCCACTGGTACGACGGGTTCGTCATCGCGCTGTGCCAGCCGGCGTTCCTCCTCGGCTCGCTGGGTTTCACGCTCGCCACGATCGGCGCCTGGGGGTCGGTGCTCCTCTGGGGGATCTCGGCCACCGTGGGGCTCCTCCAGAACTTCATCTACTCCGAGTCCGCGGCGATGTTCCCCGACAAGCCGGGAGGGATCGCGCTGTACGCGCACGAGGGCTGGAGATCGCGCTTCAGTCTCTTCGGACCCATCGCGGCCTTCGGGTACTGGATCGGCTGGTCGGTGGTGCTCTCGTTCGTCGGCAACATCGTCGGCGCGCTCATCGTGGCCGAGTGGTTCCCGCAGTCGGGCGACGGTGTGGACGACGCCCTCTTCAACCTCGGGTTCGCCGACTTCGGCCTCGCGCAGCTGATCGCGGTGTTCGTGATCGTCGCCGTATGGTCGTTCAACGTCCTCGGCGTGAAACCCTCGCTGGCGGTGGGCTACGTGACCGGCGCCCTGCTGATGGTGCCGCTGTTCATCTTCATCGTCATGCCGTACATCACGGGCGATTGGTCCAGCTCGAACCTGGAGTTCGTCCACAATGCCGGCGATCCGGCGACCGGCTTCAGCGACCTCTCGGTCGCGCTGATGTGGCTGTTCATCATGTGCTGGTCCGCGTACGGGATCGAGGTGTGCGCGAGCTTCGCCCCCGAGTACCACGACACGAAGCGCGACACGGCGAAGGCGCTGAAGAGCGCCGCGATGTTCTCGCTCTTCGTGTACATCTTCCTGCCGCTCGGTCTCGGCGGCGTCGTCGGCTCCACCGGGGACTACGGCAGCTTCTACGTGGCGGCCCTGGAGGAGATCGCCGGGCCGGTGTTCGGCGGGTTCGCGGTCGTCTGCCTGATCGGGAGCCTGATCCTGGCGATGAACACCGCAACGGCCGACGGCGGCCGCGCGCTGTACGGGATCGCTCGCGACGACATGACGATCAAGTGGTTCTTCCACCTGAACCGGTTCCACGTCCCTGCCCGCGGCATGACCGTCGACATGGTCGTGAACATCGGGCTCCTGCTCCTGCTGGGAGCCAACAACTTCGTGATCCTCTACATCTCCAACATCGGCTACGTCTTCTGCCACGTGCTCGCCCTCACCGGGTTCCTGCTCCTGCGGCGGGATCGGCCCGACTGGCCCCGTCCCATCAAGGTCAGCCAGATCTGGCTCCCGATCGCGGGGCTCCTGGCCCTGTTCAACCTCGTCCTGGTGCTCTACGGCGTCTTCGACCAGGAACTGGCCGCGTACATCGGCTTCTACGAGTTCACCGGGCTCCCCCTGTTCCTCGGGCTCGGCGTCCTCGTCGCGGCGGTGCTCCTGTACTTCTACCGGCGGGTGGTGCAGGACAAGGCGAAGATCACGTTCCGGGACCGGGACGTGGCCATCACGCCGAACGAGCAGCAGATGGCCCTGCTCCGTGAGGAGTCGATGTCCGGCTAGTTCGGATCCGCGATCGACGACGGGGGCGGCTCGGCCGCCCCCGTCGCACGTTCCCATCGGCTGCGTTGCCCTCCCCGACAGGGTGAAACTACGATGTGGCCCCGCGAGAGCGGCACGCGATCTGGGAGGCATGCATGGCCGACAAGATGTGGGGTTCCGAGCCGTTCTGGGGCCTCGGCTTCGAGTGGGATCCCGACTGGGTCTACACCGATCGCCAGAAGGAGCTCCGCGCGACGCTGATCGAGCTCTGTGAGCAGGAGCTCCGAGCCAACGCGAAGCGGTTCGACGACGAGCTGATGTTCCCTCGCCGCAACCTCGAACTCCTGGGCGAGCACGGCTTCCTCGCGCTCACGGTCCCGGAGGAGTACGGCGGGCTGGGCGAGAACCACGTCGCGTACTCTATGGTCTGCGAGACGATCGCGCGGTACGGATGCGCCTCGACGGCGATGTGCTACGTGATGCACATGGGGGCCGTGAACGCGATCATGCTCCGACCCACTCCCGAACTGATCGACAAGTACATCCGACCGCTCAACTCGGGCAAGATCGGGACCCTCTCGTACTCGGACCCGGAGACCGGCTCCCACTTCTGGTACCCGGTCTCCTCCGGCGCCGAGCGGAGCAACGGCGGCTACAAGGTCCGCAAGAAGGCCTCCTGGACCACGTCGGGCGGGTTCGCCGACTTCTACGTGGTCCAGACGACGAGTCCGGAGTTCTCCGGCTACGACGACCTGTCGGTCTTCGTCGTCGACGGCGACCACGTGCAGTCCCAGCCATCGCTGTGGGACGCGCTCGGCCTGCGCGGGAACCAGTCCGGCCCGATCGAGGTCCCGAACGTCGAGATCCCGGCCACTCAGATCGTCGGCCCCGAAGGGGACGGCGCGAACTCGAACGACGAGTCGGTGGACCCCTGGTTCCTGATCGGCTCCTCGAGCGTATGGAACGGGCTCGCGCTCGGCGCGATCGACATCGCGAAGCGCCACACGACGAAGAAGAAGCACGTCGACGTGGGGCTCCGGGTCGCCGACTACCCGACGATCCAGGACTACGTCGGCGAGGCGGTCATGGACACGAACGCCTGCCGCCTGTTCGTGCTCTCGGTCGCGCAGGCGATGGACCGCGAGACCGACGGCAACACGCGCAACCCGGGTCCGGGCGAGCTCGCCCGAGGGCAACTTCCTGCATTGGGCGTGGCAGATCAAGTTCGAGGCCGCGAAGAACGTCGCGCACGTCGTGGACAAGATGCTCCACGCCTGCGGCGGGTCGGGTTACAAGCGCGACATGGAGCTCGAGCGGTACCTTCGCGACGCGAAGGCCGGCTGGGTGATGGGGCCGACGAACGAGGTGCTCCGTCAGTTCGTCGGCAAGGCCGTCCTCCTCGGGTTCGACGCCCTCGACTACTGGAACCAGTCCTACAACCGTCGAGCGGTCGAGAACGAGGTGAAGAAGCTCGACGCGGCCGGCAAGCGCGAGCTCGCGGAGCAACTCATCGCCGAGGCCGAACAGCAGTCCTCCAAGGAACCGGCCAAGCGGGGCTGAGGCCGGGGTGAGCGTCTTCGGCCCGTCCAAGCTCCTGGTGGGTGGGCTCCGGCCCGTCGATCCGTCGCTCGAGCAGTACCGGGTGCGGCCGGGATCGGCGACCGTGTTCACGCTCGCCCCCGACGACCGGTTCACCGTGATCGACGTGGACGGGGGCCAGGTCGCCGAGGTCACCGCGCTCACGCCGGTCGGGGACGACGCGTCCGCGGCGATCGGCACGCGGGCGGATGCGCCGGCGACCGTCCTTCGGGCGCTCGTCTCATCGACGGCGGAGGGGGCGGCCGAGGTCGTCCAGGACCTGTCCGGGCGCGGCCTGGATCCGGCGTCCGCGATGGCCGTTCGCCTGTTCGGCGAGTGGTCGCCGGCGGGATCCGAGCAGTCGTTCCGCGCCGGGCGCGAGATGGTGCTCGTCGTTGCGGCTCCCGCCGGGCGTCTCGTCGACGGGGCTCCGCCGCCCTCCGACCTGGTCGTCGAGGTCCGCCGGACGGTGCCGCGCGAACGCACGAAGAGCTCGAGCTTCCGCCGCCGCTCGCCGAGCCGAGGCTGGACTTCCGCATCGACCGGTCGACCGCCCGCAGCTACGAGGTGCAGGCGGGCGAGTTCATCCAGGTGATCGACGTCGAGGGCAAGCAGTGCTCCGACTTCCTGGCCTTCCACCGGCGCAAGCTGGACGACGGGCTGGAGCGCGGCCTCGACGCGACCGTCACCCGGACGCTGATGGGCAACGCCTACCCGACGCCGGGGCTGCACGGGAAGTTCTACGACGCGGACATGGAGCCGCTCGTCGAGGTCGTCCGCGACACGGTGGGCCGGCACGACACGTTCGGGCTCGCCTGCAACGCGAAGTACTACGAGGATCTCGGGTATCCGGGCCACGTGAACTGCACGGACAACTTCAACGGCGCGCTCGTCGTCTACGAGGTCGCCAAGCGGAAGGGGTGGCCGGCGCTGAACCTGTTCTTCAACACCGCCTTCACCGCCGACAACGTGCTCGTGTCGGACGAGCCGTGGTCGCGACCCGGCGACTACGTGTTGTTCCGCGCGATGACCGACCTCGTGTGCGCGTCCTCGGCCTGCCCCGATGACGTCGACCCGGCGAACGCATGGGACCCGACCGACGTCCACCTCCGCGTCTACCCGGCCGAGCATCGGTTCAGCACCGCGATCGCCCGCCGCGTCACGCCGGAGTCCCGGCCCGTCCTGACGAAGAAGACGGGGTTCCATCCTCGGGTCGAGTCGCTCACCAAGAACCTGGTCGAGTACAACGGCTACTGGCTGCCCTCGCACTTCAACAACGAGGGCGCGATCGCCGAGTACTGGGCGTGCCGCGAGCACGTCGCGATCATGGACCTGTCTCCCCTGCGGAAGTTCGAGGTGCTCGGGCCGGACGCCGAGACGCTGCTGCAGGCCACGATCACGCGCGACGCCCGGCGGCTCTCGGTCGGGCAGGTCACGTACACGGCGATGTGCAACGAGGCCGGCGGGATGATCGACGACGGCACGGTGTTCCGGCTCGGCCAGGACAACTTCCGCTTCGTGGGCGGCGCCGACTACGACGGCGTCTGGCTGCGGGAGCAGGCCGACCGCCTCGGCCTGAAGGTGTGGGTGAAGCCGTCGACCGATCAGCTCCACAACGTCGCCGTGCAGGGGCCGGCCAGCCGCGAACTGCTCCGTGCGGTGGTCTGGACCCCTCCGACGCAGCCCGCGCTCGAGGAGCTCGGCTGGTTCCGGTTCCTCGTCGGCCGCGTGCACGCACCCGACGGCATCCCGATCGTGGTCTCGCGAACCGGATACACGGGCGAGCTCGGCTACGAGGTCTGGTGCCATCCCGACGACGCGGAAGGGGTCTGGGACGCGATCGGGTCGGCGGGCGAGGCGCACGAGCTGCGCCCGTTCGGCCTGGACGCGCTCGACATCGTGCGGATCGAGGCCGGGCTCGTCGTGTCGGGGAGCGAGTTCGATCAGCAGGTCGACCCGTTCGAGGCCGGGATCGGGTTCACCGTGGACCTGCGTGGCGACGAGGACTTCGTCGGCCGCGGCGCCCTCGAGGAACGCAAGGCCCACCCCCAGCGCGCACTGGTCGGCCTCGAGCTCGAGGGCAACGAGGTCGCCGGCCACGGCGACCCGGTCTTCACCGGACGCCAGGAGGTCGGCGTCGTGACCTCGGGGACGCGGTCCCCCCTCCTGAAGAAGACGATCGCGCTCGCCCGCGTCGCCGTGGGGTTCTCGGAGCCCGGAACCGCGCTCGAGGTCGGCAAGCTCGACGGCCTCCAGAAGCGGATCCCCGCGACGGTCGTCCGGCTCCCCTTCTACGACCCCGACAAGACGCGCCCGAGGTCGTAGCGGTGGCGCTCGTCGAGTCGTTCGCCGACGAGCAGGTCACGTCCTTCCATCGAGACGGCTTCCTCATCGTCGAGGAGGGTCTGATCTCCGAGCCGGCGCTCGATCGCCTGCGCGAGCGGTACCTCCCGCTGTTCGACGGCGAGTACGAGACCGGTATCCGTCCCGACGAGGTGAACTGGGTGAAGGGACGCGATCCCGAGGACCGCACGCGCCAGCTCTGCAACGCGTGGAAGTCCGACACGGTGATCGCCGCCCAGGTGCTCTCGGAGGCGGATCGGGCGGCTCGCCACCCAGCTGATGGGCTACGACGGCGCCCGGATCCTGCAGGACAACGTGTTGTGGAAACCGCCGGGCACGAAGGCGATCGGGTTCCACCAGGACGGCTCGTACGCGGACTACCTCGTGCCGCCCGAGATGGTGACGTGCTGGATGTCGTTGCACGAGACGCAGGCGGACGCCGGGCCGATCGCGTACGTGCGTGGCTCGAACCACTGGGGCGTGTCGCCGCCGTCACGCGCGCAGTTCCACGCGCCGGACGACTGGCTCGCCGGCGTCCGGGACGCGCAGCCCTCGGACCATCCCGAGCTCGAGATCGTCCCGGTCGTCGTGAAGGCCGGCGGTGGTGCGTTCCACCACAACGCGACGTGGCACGGCTCCGAACCCAACCAGAGCGGCCGGGTCGCACGCATGGCGCTCGTGTCCCACATGCTGCCCTCGAACGCCCGGTTCCACGAGTCCAACGTCGACGTGAATTACTCCCGGTATCGCAGGCGTGACGATCCCTCGATGGACGAATCCTTCTTCCCGATCCTGTGGCGGAGCGACGGGTACCGGACCCCGTGGCTCGACGGGCTGCCGGCGATCGACTAGACGCGATGGGTCGGAGCGGGCGCACGGTCATCAAGGTCCGATGGGGTGAGACGGATCCGATGGGCATCGTCTTCTACCCGAGCTTCTTCGCCTGGTTCGATCACGCGACGCACGAGCTGTTCGCCGCGTCGGGTCGGAGCCTCTTCACGTGGCTCCGACGGGACGGCGTCTCGGTGCCGATCTTCGAGTGCGGCGCCCGGTTCCGCGCGCCCGTGTTCGCGGACGACGAGATCGCGGTGACGTCCACCGCGGTCGAGGTGCGCTCCCGGTCCCTGCGCGTGGAGCACGTCGTCACGCGCGCCGGCGAGGAGGTCGCGACCGGCTTCGAGGTCCGGGTCGTGGCTCGTCTCGCCGAGGGCGGCAGGCTCGAGGTCGCCCCGATGCCCGACGAGATGCGGACCTGGTTGGAGGGCTAGGATCCGCGGATCCTGGCGGCGAGCACCTCGAGCAGGCGCCACGCCAGCTCGGGCTCCGAGCGGAGCGCCCGGCGCAGCGTCTCGCGTGAGAGCGCGGTGACACGGAGCGAACCGTCGGCGATCACGTCGGCGGTGCGCATGCGCCCATCCAGCATCGAGATCTCACCGAAGAACTCGCCGGGGCCCATGCGGGTGATCTCTCGCCCGTCGCGCACGACCCTGGCACTCCCGGCGAGGATCACGAACGCCTCGACGCCCGACTCCCCCTGTCGCAGCACGTGCTCGCCCGTCCCGTAGAACCGCTCCTCCCCCGCCGCCAGCAGCCGCTCGCGCGCCCGCGGCTCCAGCGCACCGAGGATCGACCCCTCGGGCGAGGACAGGACCTCGTAGTGGCCGCCGTGGAACAGGAGCGGGCTCCCTTCTCCGTACCGGGCGTACTCGACGCGCGCGAGGAACAGCGAGTGGTCGCCGCCCCAGTACGAGCGGACGACCCGTGCGACGAGGTTCGCGATCGCGCCATCGACGATGGGCGTCTCGTGGACCACCTCGAACGTGGTCTCCGGGGCGGACTCGACGTCCCGGCCGGCGAACCGGTCCGACAGCGACTCCTGCTCCTCGGAGAGAACGCTGATCCCGAGGCGCTTGCCCTCGTGGAGCATGCCGTGCATCCGGGCGCGATTGTCCACCGAGATCAGGACGAGCGGGGGGCGCAGGGAGACCGACATGAAGGCGTTGGCCGTCATCCCGTGCACCTGGTCGGCCGTGGTCGTGGTGATGACGGTGACCCCGGTGGCGAACATCCCGAGCGTGCGGCGGAACGCCAGGACCGGATCCTCGCCCTCCTCGCCCTCGATCTGGAGCTCGTCCTCCTCCGGCGCCGGCGCGAACGCTCCCTCCTCGAGTGCCTCCGCGGCCCAGGAGGGGAAGGCGCCGATCGACACCTCGAACTCGACCGGGGCGTCCTCCCGCCGGCTCACGGCTGGCTCCCTAGCTCCAGGGGAACGGGGAGTGGCTGACCGGGTGAAGCCTGCCCTCCGCGTACCGGGAGAAGCGGAAGGGCTCGAGCAGGCCCTGCGGCTCCCCGAGCACCTCCTTCGCCACGAGCGCCCCGACCCCGATCATCTTGTAGCCGTGATTGGAGTCGGCGACGACATGCACGTTGTCGTGGAACGTGTCGAAGACCGGGAAGCTGTCGGGCGTGAAGGCTCCGATGCCGCCGGTGGGAGCGCGCCGGTACAGGCCGCGCTTGCCCTCGAACCGCTTGTGGCAGTGCGCCAGCGCCGACGTCCACATGCGCTCGAACCCCTCGCCGACGACGAACTCGGTGCTCGCCGGTCCGTACGGATCGACGGCCACGTCGTCCGCGGGCTGCTCGACGACCCACGGCATCGCGCCGCCCTGCACCCCGCCGAAGTTGAAGTCCGGCTTGTAGTAGATCCCCCAGAGCTCATCGGTCACGAGCGAGCCGTCGGCGTCGTCGACGAGCGGCGCGTCGGTGTCGACATGGACCACCGGCGGCATGTTCCCCTCGTTGTCGAGCAGGTACGTCGGGTCGACGCCGAGCGTCCCCTCGACCAGGCACCAGTACGTCCACATCGGCCGCTCGTACGTCGCGCCGTCGCGTCCCTTCACCGGGACGACGCCCGGCAACCGGAGCATGCGCCACAGGTCGCGCACCCAGGGCCCGGCGGCGACCACGACCTGCTCACACGCGATGTCCCCGTGGTCGGTCCGGACCTTGGTGACGGCGCCCCCGTCGACCTCGAACCCGGCGACGGTGACCGGCGCGAGCAACCGCACGCCGAGAGCCTCCCCCTTGGCCCGCAGGCCCAGCATCGACGGCATGCTCTCGGCGTAGCCGCCCTTGCGCTCGTGCAGCACCACCCGGACGTTCCTCGCCTGCCAGTCGGAGAAGATCGACTCCATGTAGGCGCGGCACTCGTCCTCCCCTTCGATGAGGTCGGACGTGTAGCCGATCGCTCGCTGCTCCTCGTGGATCTTCGCGACGTCTGAGGCCATGACCTCGGGAGCGATCTGCAGGTAGCCGACCGGGTGGTAGTGGAACGCCTCGGGATCGGACTCCCAGACCTCGACCGAGTGCGCCATCAGTTCCCGCATCGCGGGCTGGAAGTAGTTGTTGCGGATCACCCCGCAGGCGAGCCCGGACGGACCCGCGCCGATCCCGGTCTTGTCGAGGACGACCACGTCCTCGCCCGACCCGATGCCTCGTGCGCGGAGCCCCTCGGCCAGGTGCCACGACGTCGACAGGCCGTGGACGCCCGCGCCGATCACGACGACCTTCGCGCTCCCGGGAAGCGTCATCGCGCCGTCAGCTCCCCCCTGGCGGGACACACGCAGAACAGGGTCCCATGCGGCGCGGTCATCGTCGTCCACGCGCTGCCGCCTCGATCGCGGTCGTCGACGCGCCAGGCGACCGTGGCGCCGAGACCCTCCAGCCGTCGCACCTCCGCCTCCGGATCGTCGACGCGCAGGTCGACGTGCACCGGCGACTTGCCGGGCTCGACCTCGTCGACCCGTTGGATCAACACGCGCGGCCGGATGTCGCCCGGCGGAGGCCCGAGGACGATGAACGGGCCCCGCTCGTAGAGGCGCTCGTAGCCGAGGGCCGCCGTCCAGAACGCGGCCGCGTCCTCGGCCTCGACGGCGTCCAGGACCACCTCGAGCGACGCGGTCATGGAACGACGGCCGCCACCCGGTCCGCGGCGCGCCGGCCGGCGGCCTCCACGAACGCCCGCCAGATCCCGAACATCCGGTCGTCCTGCCGCCACTCCTCGTGGAGCTCCCATTGCACGCCGAGCACGAACGGCGCGCCCGGCATCTCGACGGCCTCGATCACGCCGTGGGCAGCCCACGCCACCGCCTCGAGCCCGTCGCCCAGGCGCTCGATCGCCTGGTGGTGATAGCTGTCGACCACGTAGGCCTCGCCGAGGTGCGACGCGAGGAACGACCCCGGCTTCACCTCGATCGGGTGCGTGGGGTGCGCCGGACGTTCGGTTCCATCGAGCGTCGCGGCCACGAGCGCTCGCCACTCGTCCCACTTGGCTCCCGGGTGGTCGGCGCCGCCGCCCGGGAACTCCGAGAGGTCGCCGTAGAGCGTGCCGCCGAACGCCACGTTCAGGACCTGGCAGCCTCGGCACACGCCGATGACCGGCACGCCGAGCTCGACGGCCAGCCGCGCGTAGTGCAACTCGATCTCGTCGAGGAACGGGATCGGTTCGCCCTGCAACGGGTGCGGGTCCAGGCGGCCGTAGCGCCAGGCCTCGATGTCGCGCCCGCCCGCCAGCACGAGGCCGTCGAGCCGATCGAGCAGCTCGACGCGATCCTGCGGGCGCTCGTAGTACGGGAGCAGCAGCGGCAGCGCGCCGGCGGACAACAGCGGGCGGCCGTACCCGAACCCGTAGTAGTCGCCGTAGTCCGAGAACCCCTCCGAGATCCCGACGATCGGCCGCGAGCCCACGGCCTAGTGCCCGGCGGGCTTCTCCCAGCCCTCCAGGATGGCCGGCGTCCAGTCGGTCCCGACGGTCTCCGACCCTTCGACCCACGAGCCGAGCATCGGCTGCGCGAACTTCGCGTGCTTGCGCTTGAGCTGGATGCCGTACGAGTTGCCACTCGTCAGGTGCTTCATGAGCACCTTGCGCGCGACCTCGTCCTCGTGTCCGGCGGGGATCGGGAAGTAGATCTTCAGGAACGAGCTCGAGTACCGGTCGAAGACGGCCGGCATCCCGTCCTCCTCGAGGAGGTGGATGTCCTCGAGCCAGTTCAGATCCTTCCCCGGCGTGAGGGCGTCGAGGTCGACATCCTCGATCAGCGAGGCGTCCTCCTGGTAGGGGAAGCGCCGCCCGGCCAGCTCCTCGGCGTCGAGCGTGCCCTTCGTCGTCAGGTGGGATCCCGTCATCGGTCGGCTCCTACGAGGGGTACTGTCCCGTGTCGGCCAGGTACTTCTGCATCATCGTTCGGATCTCCTCGAGCGCGCCCTGCTCGGTCACGCCGGGGATGTAGTCGGTGCCGGCGAGCGGTACCTTGGCCATCGCGGCCGCCTCGACGGTGAGCGCGCAGAGGTCCTCGGGCTCGAGGGAGTGCACGTCGGTCTTCCCGCACGCGCGGGCGAGCATCTGCAGCTCCATCGTCATCGCGGTGAGGAGGTTGTACACGCGCTCCGCGGCCTCGTCGACGACCAGACGCTTGCGCAGCTCCGGGTCCTGGGTGGTGATCCCGACCGGACACCGGCCCGTGTGGCAGTGGTAGCACTGGCCGGCGGGCACGCCGACCGTCCCCTCGTAGTCGGTCACGCCGGGGATCTCCTTGTTGCAGTTCAGCGCCATGAGCGCGGTCGTCCCGATCGCGACGGCCGTCGCACCCAGCGCCAGGCACTTCGCGACGTCGCCGCCGTTGCGGATCCCTCCGGCGACGACCAGGTCGACCTCGTCAGCCAGGCCGACGTCCTCGAGCGCCCGGCGCGCCTCCGGGATCGCGGCCATGAGCGGGATCCCGGTCTCCTCGGTCGCGATGTGCGGCCCGGCGCCGGTCGAACCCTCGGCCCCGTCGAGGTAGATGATGTCCGGCCCGCACTTGGCGGCCATCCGCACGTCGTCGTACACGCGCGCGGCGCCGAGCTTCAGCTGGATCGGGATCCGGTAGTCCGTCGCCTCCCGGACCTCCTGGACCTTCAGCGACAGGTCGTCGGGCCCGAGCCAGTCCGGGTGCCGCGCCGGCGAGCGCTGGTCGATGCCGGGCGGGAGCGAACGCATCTCGGCGACCTGCTCGGTCACCTTCTGCCCCATGAGGTGTCCGCCGAGCCCGACCTTGCACCCCTGTCCGATGAAGAACTCGCACGCGTCGGCGAGCATCAGGTGGTGCGGGTTGAACCCGTACCGGCTCTGGATGTTCTGGTAGTACCACTTGATCGACAGGTCGCGTTCGGGCGGGATCATGCCGCCCTCGCCGGAGCAGGTGGCGGTGCCGGCCATCGACGCGCCCTTCGCGAGCGCCATCTTCGCCTCGAGCGAGAGCGCGCCGAAGCTCATCCCCGTGATGTAGATCGGGATGTCGAGCTCGATCGGGTCTTTGGCGAACCGGGCGCCGAGCACGGTCCTCGTCTCGCACTTCTCCCGGTAGCCCTCGATCACGAACCGGGTGAGGGTCCCCGGAAGGAACATGAGCTCGTCCCAGTGCGGGATCGGCTTGAACATCGAGAAGCCGCGCATCCGGTAGCGGCCGAGCTCGGACTTCACGTGGATGTCGTTGATGACCTCGGGTGTGAAGATCGGGCTGCGACCCAGGACGTTCTGCTTGGAGGACACGTCTTCCGCTGGCACGTTCACATCCTCCCGCTCGACTAGTGGATGACGAGCTTGCGCTCCGACGGTTCGAGGTTGTCGTAGTTGTACAGGACCTTGCCGCAGACGAACTTCTGGAACTCGGGCGGCGAGCCGAGGCCGTAGATGCGGAACTTCCGCTCGATCAGCTCGGTGTCCGCATCGGTCCACTCCCCGGGCACGCAGTCGATCCCGAGCGACTTCACCTTCCCGGCGACGTAGATGTCGCCGTCGTACATCGAGTCGCCCAGCCCGGGCCCGACGTCACCGACGATGATCTGGCGACCTCGCTGCATCATGAACGCGGTCATCGAGCCGGCATCCCCGCCCACGATGATCGTGCCGCCCTTCTGGTCGATCCCGGTGCGTGCTCCGACCGAGCCGTGGACGACGAGGTCGCCGCCCCGGATCGCGGCCCCGGTGAGCGAGCCGGCGTTCTTCTTGATCTCGACCACGCCCGACATCATGTTCTCGCAGACCGACCAGCCGACCCGCCCCGTGACCACGACCTCGGGGCCGTCGATCAGGCCGAGACCGAAGTACCCGAGGCTCCCCTCGAACGTGACCCGGCAGCGCTGCAGGATCCCGACACCGATCGAGTGTTTCGCGCCCGGGTTGCGGACGGTGACGTCTCGGATCCCTTGCTCGTAGATCAGGTCGCGGAGCTCGAGGTTGATCTGCCGGATCGTGAGCTTCGATGCGTCGAACGTCGCCCGGTCCCCGTCGATCTCGGAGACGTGCGGGACCTCCGCGTCGGGTTCGGCGAGGCCGCGCGCGTCGTAGGTGATCCGCCGCCCGCCGGCCGCTACCGGCTCCACACGAGCACCTGCCGTTCGTAGGGGTCGTACGTGTCGATCTCGCGGTCGAGGACCGCGCGGATGGCGATCTCCTCCGAGGCCATCGCGACGAGCTCGTCGGACTCGTACAGCACGAGCGGCTTCGCTGCCATCTCGTCCTTCGCGACCCCGAGGCTGTCCTCGGTGACCGCCATATACGTGAACACCCCGTCGAGGTCGTCCAGGCTCTTCTCCATCGCGTCCTTCAGGCTCGAACCCTCAGCCAGCTTCTCGGCGAGGTACACCGCGATGATCTCGGAGTCGCACTCCGACTGGAACCGGTGCCCGCTGAACTCGAGTCGCCGCTTCCATTGGAAGTAGTTCGTGAGCTGGCCGTTGTGCACCACCGCGACGTCCGAGAACGGGTACGCCCAGTACGGGTGCGCGCCCGAGATGTCCACGTCGGACTCGGTCGCCATCCGCACGTGCCCGATCGCGTGGGTCCCGTCGAACCCCGCGAGGCCGTACATGTCCGAGACCTCCTGCGCGTCGCCCAGATCCTTGACGATCTCGAGCGAGTGGCCCAGCGAGAGGACCTCGCAGCCGGGCACGTCCTCCAGGTAATCGGCGAGCGCCTTCAGATCGCCGTCGTAGCGGACCTGGGCGCGGTAGGCGTACTCGGTCTCGCTCTCGACGCGATCGATCGAGGCACCGATCTTCGACAGGCGCGTCTCGACCTCCAGGCGATGTCGCTCGAGACGCTCTTTGAAGTCGAAGTCGCGCGGGTCGTTCGCGTCGGCGAGCTTGAAGCGGATCACGATCAGGTCGGAGGGCGCGCCGAACAGCGCGTAACCGCTGGAGTCGGGGCCGCGATGCTTCATCGACTGGAGCATCGACGTCATCTCCGTTCCGATGTCGGCCGCTCCGTCCCGATGGATGATCCCGGCGATGCCGCACATGGCCGTTCGGCTCCTCTCCTGTGAGGTTGCCTCCCTAGGGTAGGACGTCGAGGTAGGTTTCGATGTCCCAGTCGCTCACCGTCGCGCGGAAGCGGTCCCACTCGTCGCGCTTGTAGTGCATGAACACCCGGTACATGTCGCCCGGCAGCGCGTCGCGGACCACGGGGTCCGCCTCGAGCGCGTCGAGCGCGGCGCCGAGGTCATGGGGCACCTTCTTCACGTCCTTGCCGCCTGCGATCGCCTCGTAGATGTTCCGCTCCTCCGGCGGCCCCGGATCCAGGCTCCGGTCGATCCCGTCCTTCATCGCGGCCAGCAGCGCCGCGAACGACAGGTATGGGTTCACGGACGAGTCGACCGAGCGGTATTCGAACCGTCCCGGCGCCGAGATCCGAAGCGCCGCGGTCCGGTTCTGGAAGCCCCAATCCGCGAACACCGGCGCCCAGAACCCTGCGTCCCAGAACCTCCGGTACGAGTTCACCGTCGGCGCCGTGATCGCCGTGAGGGCCGACAGGTGATCGAGCACGCCGCCGATCGAATGGAGCCCGATCTTCCCAGGCAGGCGCGGGTTGTCACCGTCGGGCAAGAACATGTTCTCGTCCGCTTGCCACAACGAGATGTTGTGATGGCATCCGTTCGCCGACACGCCCATGAACGGCTTCGGCATGAAGCATGCGAACGCCCCGAGCTCGCGTCCGACCTGGCGGCAGATCTGCCGATACGTGGTGAGCCGGTCCGCCGTCACCTCGGCGCGATCGAACATGAAGTTCAGCTCGAGCTGCCCGGGGGCATCCTCGTGATCTCCCTGGATCATGTCGAGGCCCATCGCGCGCCCGTACTCCATGACCTTGTGGATCAGCGGCTGGAGCTCGGAGAACTGGTCGATGTGGTAGCAGTACGGCTTCGTCATGCCCTCGACGGTCGGCTTGCCGTCGGCGTCGACCTTCAGCCACATCATCTCCGGCTCGCAGCCGGCGCGGAGGTGGAGTCCGGTCTCCTGCTCGAACTCGGAGTGCAGGCGCTTCAGGTTCCCCCTGCAGTCGGACGTCAGGAACGCGCCGCCATCGACCTCCTCCTCGCGCCCGCGGAACAGCGTGCAGAAGACCCGTGCGGTCTTCGTGTCCCACGGAAGGACGTTGAACGTGTCGGGCTCCGGAAGACCGACCAGCTCGCGCGCCTCGGGACCGTAGCCGATGTAGTTGCCGACCCGGTCGATGAACAGGTTGGCCGTCGAGCCGTAGACGAGCTGGAACCCCTTGTTCGCGATGTTCTCCCAGTGCGCCGCCGGGATCCCTTTCCCCATGATCCGGCCGGTGACCGAGACGAACTGGTAGTACATGTACTCGACGCCGGCCGCGTCGATCTGCTTGCGGACCTCCTTGATCGCCTGATCGCGACCCTTCTCGTCCAGGAACGCTTCGAGATCGGTGGCCACGGTCCCTCCTTCGGCGGTTGCGCGGGCATCGCTCCGGCGGACCGCATCTTAGGCCATGACGTGTTCGAGCCGCTAGCCGGGCCCGATCGAACGTTCGCGGGGCAGGCCGTTCGCCGGGTCGTCACCCCGAGCCGTGGAACCGCAGCGCCGGAGGGCGTCGCATCCGCTTCTCGGCGAAGCGGATCCGCTGGAGGTCTCGGATGGCGTCGCGGCCGGTGGGGCGGAGCCGTGCCGCGACCACGAGGAGCAGCTGCGCGGTCACGAGCGCGTCGTCGAGCGCGTGGTGAGGACTCGCCACCGGGACCCCGTGGCGCTCCGCGGCCGAGGAAAGGGTGAACGGCCGGGGCGGATGATCCAGGGTCGCGAACGCGATCGGACGGACGTCGATGCATCGGCGGAGCCAGCGCCGGACACCACCCCCGAACATGCGGTCCAGGAACGCCGCCTCGACACCCGCCGCCCAGGTGACCAGGAACCGCCCGTCGATCGACGCGCCGAGCGCGGTTCGCGCCGCATCGAGATCGGGGGCGCCGCGCAGGTCGACGGGCCGGAGTCCGTGCACGGTCACCGACTCGGGAGAGACCGTGACCGGCCCCGGATCGACGAGGTCGTACCCGGCACCACCCAGATCCACCCGGCCACGTCGGATCGGGACCGTTCCGAACGACACGATCGTGTCCTTCGTGAAGTCCAGTCCCGTCGCCTCGAAGTCCAGGGACACGAGCTCGAGCTCTCTCCAGGAGCGCCTGCGATGCCCCCGCGGCGGCGGCGCGGGTCCCGGCACGTTCACCGGCGGACCCCGGCGAGCGCACCGAGTCGCGCCTGTGCTCGATCGATCATCCGGAACGACTCCTTCAAGGCCTGGCGGGTGAGTGGGCCGAGCATCGCCGGCTGCACGAGATCGTCGACGGGCAGGCCGAGTCGTACGCAATGCGCGTGATGTTCGAGCCGCACCTGCCACATGAGACGGAACGCTTCCTCGAGCCCCTGGCACTCGTCCTGGCTCAGCCATCCGAGCGTGGCGACATCGCGGAGCCGGCGAGTGGTTCGGTTCTCCGTGAGACCGGACAGCACCGCGACCAGGCGTGCGAGGCCGGCGATCAGCTCGATGCCGGCCTGCCGGATGTCGAGCGCATCGGTGGTCGTCCCCCCCTGTACCACGCCGTCCCGCAGGAGGCCCCTCGGGGGCCGCACGGAGATGACGCGAGCGCCGAGGCTCCGGATGAAGTCGGGATGCTCGCGAGCCGATCGGATGATCTCGTCCAGTGCCGCACGCACGTCCACCGGCCCCGTCGACGGGCCGGTAGTCGATCAGGGCGGCGGCGACGGACGACCCGACCGGATCGGGTTCGGCGATCGAGGCCCGCACGCGCCGGAGCAGATCCTCGGCACTGCCCCGCCGGTCGGCGCCGCCAGGGATCACACGGGAGCCGCCCGACACCCCGGCCTGCTCAAGGCCGTCGTTCACGAACCGGCCGAGCGCCTCGAAGTACCGGTCCACTGCAGCGGACTGCTCGCCACGCGTGTCGAAGATCAGCGCGTGCTCCTGGTCGGCGAGCATGCCCTGCTCGTGGCGGGCCTGGCTGCCGAGGGCCAGCCACGTCCAGGGGCAAGGCGGCCCGCCGAGCTCGTTGGCTCCGAGATCGAGCAATCGAAGGGTGAGCGCGTCGACCGCGACGGCGAGGACGTGTGCCACCTCGAGCGGGTCGACGCTCGCCTCCACGAGTCGGCTCGCGACCTGCGGCGCGGAGCGGAACGCCTCGATCGCCACGGAACGATCCGGCGCGCGCTCGATGCCTCGCCGCAGTGCGAACGCGTCGTGTTGCTCCGCCGCGAGCAGATCGACGTCCGTCACGACGCCGAGCAGACCTCCGTCCCCGTCTTCGACCGGGATGTGATGGATGCCGCGTTCGAGCATGATCGCGGTGACCTCGGCGAGCGTCGCCTCGCCCGCGACGGTGACGACCGGGGAGGACGCCGCGTCGGAGGCCGCGGACCCCGGGCTCCGACCCTCGGCGAGCACGCGGGTCCGGAGGTCGCGGTCGGTGATGATCGACAGGCCCGAGGCGCCATCGGCCTCGAGCAACACGTATCCCTCTCGCTCGTCGGCCATGACCTGCGCGGCCTGCCGGATCGACGCGGTCGCGGGCATCGTGATCGGGCGCCGGCTGACGAGCGTCGCGACCGGCGCCTGGCGATGATCGACGCGCTCCGGATCGATGTCGTTCAGCGCGCGTTGATCGCGGCGACGGAACGCGGACGCGAGGAACAGGAGTCCGCGACGGGATGCCATCACGTCCTCCGCGATCTCCTTGTCGATCAGGTAGCAGATCGCATCCTCGTGTGCGCGGGCCGAGAACGACGGGCCCGTATCGGACAGCAGGGAGACGAAGCCGAAGACCTCTCCCTCACCGAGCACGTCGACCAGGTCGCCGCCCTCGAGGAGCTCGACCGCTCCGCGACGCACGACGTAGAGGAAACGAGCGGGCTCCCCGGACTCCTGCAGGATCGAGGCACCCGCCGGGAAGAACTCGATGTGTGCATGGCGGACGACCTCCTCCATCCGCTCGTCGCCGAGGTCGTCGAAGGGTGGATACATCCGCAGGAACGACGGAACGTCCATGAGCCGGAGTATCGCACCGTCCCACCGGCGCCCTTCCCGCGCGCGCCGCGCGTCGCACGCGGGTATCCTCGCGCGAACCATCGAGCGGGAGGTTCGCGGCGATGAAGAGCGGGCTCGAGATCGCGCAGGACGCCGTGATGCGTCCGATCACCGAGGTGGCGACGGCCGCCGGGATCCTCGACGAGGAGCTCGAGCCGTACGGCCGGTACCGCGCGAAGATCGACCTCTCGATCCTCGACCGGGTGGCCGATCGTCCGGACGGCAAGCTCATCATCACCACGGCGATCACCCCGACGAAGGCGGGCGAGGGCAAGACCACCACCTCGATCTCGCTCACGCAGGGCCTCGGCAAGATCGGCAAGGACGTCCTGCTCTGCCTCCGCGAGCCGTCGATGGGCCCGGTCTTCGGGATCAAGGGCGGCGGGACCGGCGGCGGCTACGCCCAGGTCATCCCGATGGAAGACATCAACCTGCATCTGAACGGCGACTTCCACGCCGTGACCGCCGCGCACAACCTCCTCGCATCGGCCCTGGATGCAGCGCTGTACCACGGGAACGAGATCGGGATCGACCCGCAGACGATCACGTGGCCGCGTACGCTCGACGTGAACGCGCGCGAGCTCCGGTACACGGTGATCGGGCTCGGCGGCAGGCTCCACGGCGTGCCCCGGGAGAACGGGTTCGTGATCACCGCCGCGTCCGAGATCATGGCCGTCCTCGCGCTCGCCTCGGACCTGGCGGACCTGCGAGCGCGGCTCGGCCGAGTCGTGGTCGCCTCGACGTACGACGGCGAGCCGGTCACCGCCGAGCAGCTCCGGGTGGCCGGGGCGATGACGGTGGTCATGAAGGACGCGCTCAAGCCGAACCTCGTGCAGACGCTCGAGGGCCAGCCCACCCTGATCCACGCGGGTCCGTTCGGCAACATCGCGCACGCGAACAACTCGATCATCGAGGATCGGATCGCGCTGAAGCTCGCCGACTACGTCGTGACCGAGGCCGGCTTCGCGAGCGATCTCGGCTTCCAGAAGTTCTGCGACATCGTGTGTCGGTTCGGCGGGTTCGCGCCCTCGGCCGGGGTGCTCGTCACGACCGTGCGGGCGACGAAGTCCCACGGCGGCGTCCCGTTCGAGCAGCTGGGGACCGAGGATCTCCCCGCCGTGAACCGCGGGATCGAGAACCTGGCCCAGCACATCGCGATCGTGCGCGAGTACCGCCTCCCGTGCGTGGTCTCCGTCAACAACTTCCCGAGCGACACCGAGCCCGAGGTCGAACTGATGCGAACGCTCGCGGAGAGCGCCGGCGCGGAGACCGTGGTGGTCAACCGCGCGTTCGCCCAGGGTGGCGACGGCGCGATCGAGCTCGCCGAGGCGGTCGTGGCCGCCTGCGAGAAGCCGAACGCCTTCCACCAGCTCACGCCGGAGGGCACGCCGATCAAGGAGCAGGTCGAGGCGATCGCGACGCGCGTGTACGGGGCCGACGGCGTCGACTACCAGCCGCAGGCCGACAAGGACATCGCCCGGATGGAGCAACTCGGGTTCGGGACGATGCCGGTGTGCATGGCGAAGACGCACCTGTCGCTGACGCACGACCCGACGATGCTGAACAGGCCGACGGGTTGGCGCCTGCCCGTCCGCGGCGTCGTGCCGAGCGCGGGGGCGGGGTTCGTCGTGGTCCTGTGCGGCGACATGCAGCGGATGCCCGGGCTCGGGCGGACCCCCGCGTACATGAACGTCGACATCGACGCGGAGGGGCGGACGGTCGGGCTGTTCTAGGTTCGGCCGCCGCTCAGTCCAGGACGGCGATCGCCTCGATCTCGACGAGCTGACCCCGGTAGCCCAGGATCGGAACGCCGATCAGCGTGCTCGGCGCCGCGCCGATCGGCGAGGCGCGGACCACCTCCCACACGTCGACCTGCGACTCGTGGCTCGCGCCGGCGACGTAGACGGTCGTCTTCGCCACGTCGGCCGGAGCCGCGCCGGCGGCGTCGAGCTGGGTCAGCAGGTTCGCGATCACGCGATGGGCCTGCGCGACGGCGTCGCCCTCACCGACGACGTTCCCGTCCGCGTCGAGCGGCACGGCCCCAGCCGTGAAGACCAGCGTGGCGCCGCGCGCGATCGCGACGTGGGAGTACCCGGGCGGCGTGGAAAGGCCGTCGGCGTTCCGGAGCTCGACCGGCACGCGGTCAGCCGGCGATCTGTGCCGGCCCCTCGACCAGGATCCATTCCGCCCTGGTCACGGCCTCGTTCCGGTCGAAATCGAAGACGTCGGCCCACGGAACCGCCTCCCACGTGGCACCGCAGTCGGGGCAGACCCACAGGGACATCGTCTTCGTCTGGTTCCTCCGGGGGGGTGCGCAGGTGTGGAGCGGCATCTCGACCTCCCGAATCACATGCGTGTGATTCGGGAGCCTACCTCATCGGGGATGCCTCCGGCGGCATGATCGCCAGATCGCCTGAGGGCGGGCCGACCTCGTGCCGCCACCCCAGCTACGCCCGCGGGCGCTGCTTCTTGGTGTCGTAGATCGGGAGCACGTCGACGGACGCAGGCGCCGCCCCGTCGCCGACCGCCACGTCGACACTGACGCCCGGCGTCGTGTGACCGCTCCTGAGCACCGCGATGCCGATCTTCCCGAAACGCGGGCTGTCCGTGGGGCTCGTCAGCACGCCGATCTCCTCGCCATCCTTCGTCACGGCCGCGCCGTACTCGGGGAGCTCATCGCCCTCGACCTTCAGCGTGACGAACCGGTTCGGCGGGTCCGCGGCGATCTCCCGCAGGCGCTCCTTCCCGACGAACTCGACGTCCGAGTCCAGCGAGACGAGCCGGTCGAGACCGAAGTCGAACGGCGTCCGCTGGTGCGCCTCGTAGTCGTAGTCGGTCACGATGAGCCCGGCCTCGATGCGGAGCACCTCGATCGCCTCGACCCCGAACGGTGTGACGCCCGCGTCGACGATCGCGCCCCACAGCGCAGCGGCGTCCCCGGGATCGGTCAGGAACAGCTCGAAGCCCATCTCTCCCCCGAACCCCGTGCGGGACAGGACGACCTCGACACCCCCGACGGTGACCGGGTCCGGGTGGAAACGGAAGTACCGCAGCACACCGACGTCCGCGTCGGTGAGCTTCTGGACCACCTCTCTCGAGCGGGGCCCGATCACGCCGACGTGCGGCATCCGCGGCGCGATCCACTCGGTCTCGACGTCGAAGCCGGCGAGCATCTCGCCGAAGTACGCCTGATGGTCCTTCCCGTTCGTCATCACCCAGCAATGATCCGGCCGGCCCGTGTTGAACACCGTGCCGTCGTCCACCATGAGGCCATCCGGGTCCAGGAACGCCCCGTACCGGGCCTGGCCCACCTCGAGCCCAAGGGCGTCGTTGCTGAACACGTGCTGCGCCGCTCGCAGGGCGTCCGGTCCCCGGAAGTCCCACTTGTTGAGCGGCGAGACGTCCCATACGGCCACGTCGTCACGCACCGCGCCGTATTCCTTCGCAAGGTCGCCGAAGCTCTCGACCCACAGCCATCCGCCGTCGGCGACGTGCGTCCCGCCCATCGCGGACGTCACCTCGTGGAACGCGGTCTCGATCGCCTCGTCCTTGCCCTGGCTCATGGCAACCCCGATCTCGAGCGAACGGGCATCCTCGCAGGCTGTGACCGGCCGTTCAACCTCGAGACCCGGTGCGGAACACCTCGTCCTCGGTGACGATCGCGTCGACGCGCCGGTCGCTCCGACCGCTCGGGACGTGGTCGACGACCTGGATCCCGAACCCGATCGCGACGGCCGGAACGCCCGGTCGGAGCCGTGGCACCAGTCGGTCGTAGAACCCGCGACCGTAGCCGATGCGGTTCCCGTCACGGTCGAACGCGACCCCCGGGACGACCACCAGGTCGAGCTCGTCGGCGGCGAGCACCCGGCCGAAGGGCGGCTCCATCGCCCCGTATGCGGTCGAGCGCACCGGATCGCCTCGTTCGTACGTCACCGGCACGATCTCGGGCCCCTCGGTCCTCGGGAGACCGACCGTCCTGCCGTCGTCCAGCAGCCGAGCGATCAACGGCGCCGTGTCGACCTCGCTGCCGAACGACCAGAACGCCAGCACCGTCCGGGCGCCGACGGCCTCGGGCAACGAGAGGAGACGCTCGACGATCGCCGCGCTCCACGCGACGCGATCGTCGAAGGAGAGCGCGTCCCGAACCGCCAGCACCTCGCGGCGGAGGGCGCGTTTGACCGCCTTGAGCCGGTGGGCGGGCGGATCGCTCATCCCCGCACGCTCACCCGCCGGACCCGGCGTGCGGGAGGACCTCCGCCGCGATCAGTTCGACCTGATCCGTCCCCCCGGGAACGACGACGGCCCACGTTGCCCCGAGCTCCTCGAGCACGCGGAACCACTCGACCAGCTCCGAAACGGTCCCGCCCCACACGTCGGTCTCCAGGCCGCGCTCGGCCCGCGCCTGCATCCGGCGGGCGACCTCCTCGTCGTCGCGGCCGACGACCAGGATGCCGGCCCACGTCGGAGAAGCCTCCCGGCCCGCGGCGAGCGCCTCCTCCCGCAACAGCCGCGCCTTGCGACCGAACTCGACCGCCCCCATCCCCCATCCGTTCCACGCATCGGCCTCCCGCCCCGCGAGCCGCACCACCGCGTCGGCGAACCCGCCGATCCACATGGGCGGACCCCCCGGCGTCCTCGGCGAGGGAAGGAGCGGTCCCGACATCGCGGGCACGTGACGGCCTCCCTCCCAGTCGTCCCCGCGGAACAACGAACGGACCGCGCGCACGGTCTCGACGAGGTGCTCGCGCCGCTCGGCCTTCTCGAGATAGGGGAGCCCGAACACGTCGTGCTCCGGCCGGTCGAGCGGGTCGCCGGTCCCGATCCCCAGGATCATCCGCCCCCCGCTCACATCGTCCACCGTCGCGGCGAGCTTCGCGATCAGGCCCGCGTTCCTGAGGGCTGCACGCGTCACGAGCGTCCCGACGACCACGTTGCGTGTCGCGACGGCCACGGCGGACAGGGTCGTGAACGCCTCCAGCGAGGGACGGTCGGCAGGCGCCCCGGGCGGGAACAGGTGGTCGAAGGCGAACACCCCGTCGAACCCGAGGTCCTCGGCGGTGCGAGCGAACGCCAGGACGCGCTCCGCGTCGCCCGAGAACATCGGCAAGACGAGTCCGATCTTCACGCCGACCTCGCGTCGATGCCCGCCACGTCCGTTCGGGTCACGCCCGCACGCGCCCGAGCTCCTCGAGCGCCAGCGTCGCCGCCCCCACCGCCCCGGCGTCGTTCGCGAGCTGCGCCGCGACGATCGGCACGCGGGGGCGGTACTCGAGGCCCTCGACGGCGTCGCGGAACGCAGCGCGCGCGGGTTCGAGCAGCAGGTCGCCCGCGACGATCGCCCCGCCGCCCACCACGACGATCTGGGGATCCAGGATGTTCACGATCCCCGCGATCCCCTCGCCGAGCCGGCGCCCGACCTCGGCCAGGATGTGCCTCGCGACGTCGTCGCCCTGGCGCGCCGCCTCCGTCACGAGCTGGCCGGTCACGTTGTCCGGATCACCGTCCGCGAGGCGGCGCAGGATCGAGTGCTCCTGCTCCCGTGCCTCCTCACGCCCCATCCGGTCGAGCGCCTTGCCGGCGGCCACCTGCTCCCAGCAGCCGCGGTTCCCGCATCCACAGAGCGGGCCGCCGGGTTCGACGATGATGTGTCCGATCTCGGCCGCGAACCCGTTCGCACCGCGGAACAGGCGTCCGTCGGACACGATGCCGCCACCGATCCCGGTCCCGACGGTCACCAGCAGCAGGTGCCGATACCCGCGGCCCGCCCCGAAGCGATATTCGCCGTAGGCGGCCATGCTCGCGTCGTTGTCGACCTGGCACGGGAGCCCGAGCGCTTCGCGCATCCGCGCCGCGATCGGGAGGTTGCGCCACACGAGGTTCGGCGCGAACCGGAGCACCCCCTCGGCCGTGTCCACCATCCCCGCCGCGCCCACTCCGACGGCAAGGACATCCGGCGTCCGAAGCGACTCGGCGAGCTCGATCAACGTGTCGAGGGTCGCGTCCTCGTCGTCCGCGGGGGTCGGGGTCTTCGATCGATCGAGGATCGATCCATCGCGGGCCACGCGGAAGGCGTTGATCTTCGTCCCGCCGACATCGAGGCCGATCGCCTCGCCCTCCCCGACGATCGGCGTTCCGTCGCTCAGGAGATCTCGATCTTCTCGAAGTCCCGAGACCCGTTCGGGTTGGCGTCCTCTCCCGACAGATGATCGCCACGGGCGTCCACGACGGCCCGCACGGCCAGGAAGAACTCACGTGCCGAGGCCAGGAGGTGCTCGAGCACGTCGGGCGCGGCCCCCTGCGACGCCGTCACCGCCATGCAGATCGGGCAGAACGCCACCGTGCACACCGTCTCCCGCTCCGCGGGCGCGGGCCCCTCGTCCGTCGCGTCCGTCCCGCCCTTGGGTCCTTGCGTCGTCTCAGCCACGCGTGCTCCTTCCCGCCGGCGCGGACGGCTGCCGCGCGAAGGCGATCTCGAGATGGTCACCGACGAAGTTCGCGCCGCGGACATCCATGCGCTGGAGCGTCTGCGGCAGGATCAAGTTCCGTTTGTAGCTTCCGACCCGGACGAACAGCTCCTCGCCGCGCCGGTGGATGTCCATGTCCTCGCGCGACACGAACGGCAGCCGCACGGTGAGCACGTAGCCGTTCGCGCGGCGCCGCACACGGATCGGATCGTCGTGGAACAAGACGTCGGTCACCGGGCGGTCGCCGTAGACCTCGATCCCCATGTCCTGCAGCAACGACACGCCCACCATCTCCCGATCGAACAACCGCGCCGTCAGGATCGGCACGGGCTCGAAGGACTCGCGCACCGTCTGCAGGTGTTCGGCCTGGATGTCCTTCCACTTGCCGAAGTACGGGTCCGTCACGTCTTCCGGGATGATGCGGTTCACCACGATGGCGTCGACCCGGTAGCCGAACAGACCGAGGTACGTGTACGTGCGACGCGCCTCCGAGATCACCATCTTCTCCGGGTTCACGACGAGACGGACCGTCGAGGACTTCTCGTCGGTCAGGATCCGATGCACGGCGTTCAGGTTGCGATGGAGTCGTTCGACGGACGCGTAGAACCGCTCGCCCGCGATCGGCAGCGTGGTCATCTTCGTGACGATCGGCCGGAGCGTCTTCACGACGCGGCGCTCGACCGGGAAGATCCGTTCGATGTACCAGTTCATCACCTCGGGCAGCGACAGGAGCCGCAGCGTCTCCGCCGTCGGCGCGCAGTCGACGATGAGCAGGTCGTACTTCCCGGCCTGGACGTGGGTCTTCACGTCGATGAGCGCGAAGATCTCGTCGAGCCCGGGGATCACCGAGAGCTCCTCGGCCTGGATCGTCTCGACCCCGGCCCAGTTCATCAGCTGGACGAAGTAGTCCTGGATCTCCCGCCAGTTGGTCTCGAGCCGGCTCTGCGCGTCGATCTGCTCGGCCCACAGGTGCTCGGCGATCGGCGTCGCGGACTCGCCGATCTCCACGTCGAACGAGTCGGCGAGCGAGTGGGCGGGGTCGGTGCTCATCACGAGGGTGCGGCTCCCGGCTCGCGCGGCCTGAACGGCCGTCGCGGCGGCGATCGTGGTCTTGCCGACGCCGCCCTTCCCGGTGAACAACAGGACCCGCATGCCGGCTAGCCTAACGCGGGGCATACCCCGGTCGCCGCCCGGCTCGGCCCGTCGAGATGGCGCTCAGCCGAGCTCGACGCGCCGCTTCAGACCCTCGAGCGCGTTGTCGATCACGCGCTTCTCGCCCTGCGTGCGCACGAACCCGGGAAGCAGGACGCCGAGATCCACCGAGAGCCGGTAGATCACCTTGGTCTCCTCGCCGTCGATCTCGGTCACCAGGTACTCGCCGGTGATGTTCGAGACGGCTCCGCGCGCCTCCGTGGAGACCCAGGACATGCCCCCGTCGTCCGGCGCGTAGCGGTACGCGAGCGTGTAGCTCGCCTTGCCGAGCAGCGGGACGTCCACCTCGAACGCGACCTTCGTGCCGAGGCCACCCGCCCCACGCTCGAGGACACGAGCCGACTTCACGTCGACCCATTCCGGGTACGCCTCGAAGTCGGTGAGCACGTCCATGACCTCGGCGGCCGAGGCCTCGATCACGATCTGCCCCTCGGTCTGCTCGCTCACCCGACCGATGTTACCGGCGTGCTGCCGGCAAGGTGACGAAACTCGCGATGAACACGGAGAGCACGACGACCCCCGCCGAGGCCCAGAGCAACGTTCGGGAGCTGACCAGCGGCGCCTCGCCCGATGCGATCCGGTAGGCATCGATCGCCGACAACACGTAGATCGCCACCGACGACCCGAGGAACAGTAGGAACAGCGGCATCGTGGGCCCGAGGCCGCCCTTGCCGAACCTCGACACCAACAGCACGATCAGGGCGCCGAACGCCCACGAGAACATGACGATCCGCGCGATCGCGTCCGCCCGGTACCCGAGCTTCCAGTGGCCCAGGCCGGGCAGGGCCATCGACCAGACCACCGCGGTCTGTGGCTCCATGTCCGGGCGCTCGTCCTGCGCCTCGAACAGCCGCGTGAACGGCGTCCCGCAGGTGGGGCAGTCGGCGGCCTCGATCGGGTTGCGCTCATCACAGACGGGGCACACCCACGTCGGGCGACCCTCCTCGACCTCGAGCCCACCGATCGCCGTCGCGGTCGCCGCCTCGAGCGCCTCAGCGGACGGGGCGCCCGGATCGGTCGAGGTGCGTGCGGTGGAGTCGTCGGGTCGAGGGAGCGGCGAGAAGCACTGGCCGCACCACTCCGCGTCTGGCGAGACCAGCCCCCCGCACGTCGGGCAGCGGCGTTCCTGGCTCACCCGGGCAGGGTACCCCTCCGAACGGCGCGCACCGGGAACCAGGAGCTCAACCGGCGGCCTCGCGGAGCCAGCCCGCGAGCTGCTCGGCCGTACGCTCCCACGTGAACGATCGTTCCACCCGAGCGCGACCGGCAAGGCCCATCTCCTCGGCCCGTGCGCGATCCTCCAGCAGCGACCCGACGGCATCGGCCACGGCCCCGTCGTCTGAACCGTCGACGAGGAGGCCGGTCTCCGAGGGAACGAGCGACTCCCGGGCTCCCCCGGAGTCCCCGACCACGACGGGGCGAGCGCAGGCGGCTGCCTCGATGAACACGTTGCCCCACCCCTCGACCTCGAGACCCCCCAGACGCGTTCGACACGGCATCGCGAACACGTCCCCGGCCCGGTAGTAGCGAGGCAGTTCCCACTCGCTCACCTGGCCGGCGAACACGATCGCGCCGCCCGGCGCTCGATGCGCCAGCAGCTCGAGGCGCTGGCGATCGGGACCGTCGCCGACGATCAGGAGCCCAGCCTCCGGGACCCGTCGCCGGATCGCCGGCATCGACCGGATGAGGGCGTCCTGTCCCTTCCGGGCCACGAGCCTGCTGACGCAGACCACCACGCGACGTCCGTCCAGCCCGTGCCGCTCCAGGACCCCTTCGAACGGCAGGTCCGGGTGGAACGCGTCGACGTCTGCTCCCGGGTACAAAACGGATACCGGCACGTCCGCCGGGACCGCCCCACGCACGACGCGGGCGATGAAGAGACTGCACATCACGGGGACCCTGGTGGCCTCGGATGTGGCTCGACGCACGAGCGCATGGGTCCCCGGAGCGATCGAGAGCCAGTACTCGAACCCGTGCGCCGACGCCAGATACGGTGTCCCGGACCCTGCAAGACCCGGTCCGAGCAGGGCGAGTGGATAGATCGCGCCGAACAGGACCACCTCGGCGCCGAACTCCCCGACCGCGGAGCGCACCCGTCGGCCCACGTCCGGGGTCGGCCAGAGGAACCGCTCCGGCTGGCGGAGCACGCGGTACGCGGCCGCTTCGTCGAACGCCGCTGCGCCCTCCGCGGCGGGACAGAAGACCGCGACCCGTTCGGGCGGGAACCGCCGAACGAGCGCCTCGAGGGTCCGCTGGATGCCGCCGACCCTCGGCGGGTAGTCGTTCGTCACGACCAGGGTGCGAGGGAACTCCACGGCGACCCATCCTCCCAGAGGCCCATCTGCAAGGGTGTTCGAGCGGTCGGCCCCGGCCCTCGACGACTCCCCGAAGGCGGAGCGAGCCCCGTTTACTACGGGGCGCCCGACTTTTCAAGACTGTTTTCGTTCGAACACGAACGGTAGAACCGATCGTCGGCGCACGCGGCCCTCCCCAGGCGGCGGGCGCCCTTTTCCGGCACAGGAGCGAGGGGTGACCAAGGACCGGATCAGCGGCATCGATTTGAACACGCTCCCCGTCGATCCCTCGCCTCCCGACATGTGGCAGGACCAGGCCGCCTGTTTCGGGATCGATCCGGACACCTTCTTCCCCACCTCGGAGGAGGAGGCGGGCCCGGCGCTCGCATTCTGCGGGACCTGCCGCATCCGGAAGACCTGCCTTGCATGGGCGATCAGGAACGGCGAGCGCTACGGGGTCTGGGGCGGGCTCACCGAACAGCAACGCCGCCGGGTCGTCCGCATCGTCGCCTGACCGCTCCGTTGGTCGCCGGGCGCACCCGCGCCCATACTGACGGGCCGATGAGCGCGACCATCATCCGGGCCACCGCCCCGCTGCGGATCAGCTTCGTCGGCGGCGGGACCGACTTCCCCCACTACTTCCGGCGGCACGGCGGCGCGGTGCTCTCGACCACGATCGATCACGCCGCGCACGTCACGCTCACGCCTCGGGACGATCACCAGGTCCGCCTCCGGTCGCTCGACCTCGGCCACATGGTCGAGTATCACCTCGAGGCGGGCCCCGTCTACGACGGCGTGATGGACCTGCCGAAGGCCGCGATCGAGCGGATGGGCATCCGGAGGGGCGTCGACGTGGACATCGCTTCGGACGCGCCCCCCGGGAGCGGCCTCGGCGGGTCGACCGCGCTGGTGACCGCGTGCGTCGGAGCCTTGTCCCTGCTCGAGGACCGCCGGTTCACCGCCGAGGAGGTGGCGAACCTCAGCTACACGATCGAACGTGAGGACCTCGCGATCGCCGGGGGCTGGCAGGATCAGTACGCCGCCGCGTTCGGGGGGTTCAACCTGCTGGAGTTCGAGGCGGAGGGGGTGACCGTTCGGCCGCTCGAGCTGTCCGAGGAACATCTCGTGTCCCTGCGGTCGTACCTCCTGCTGTGCTACTCGGGGACGGTTCGCACCGACCTCGGGCTGGTCGACACCCAGATCAGCCTGTTCGAGCAGGGACGTGAGGAGACGATCGTCGGGATGAAGCAGCTCCACGAGATGGCGTACGAGATGCGGGACGCGATCCTGACCGGCGAGCTCGGTGCGCTGGGCGCGATGCTGCGCGAGGCGTACGAGAGCAAGAAACGGATGAACCCCCACATCGCGGACGGCACGCCGATCGAGGCCCTGCTCGCGCTCGCGCATGATGCGGGCGCGACGGGAGGCAAGATCTGCGGCGCCGGCGGCGGCGGCTACCTGCTGCTCGCGTGCCCACCCGAGCGGCACGAGCGCGTGCGCCGGACGCTCGAGGAGCGCGGTGCGCAGTTCGCAGATTTCTCGTTCCGGACGCACGGGGTCGAGGCCCGTGCGGGCGACCGTGTCTGGGGGCCTGCGTGACGCGCCGCTTCGTGCTGCTCGATCGCGACGGGACGATCAACGAGGAGGTCGGGTACGTGCTGCGCCCCGACGAGCTGCGCCTGCTCCCCGGCGTCGGCACGGCGTTGCGAGAGCTCCGGGATCTCGGGCTCGGTCTCGTCGTCGTGACGAACCAAACGCCGGTCGGCCGCGGGGCGCTCTCGCCGGAGGAGCTCGACGCGATCCACGAGCGTCTGGGAGAGCTCCTGGCCCTCGACAGCGCCTCGCTGGACGGCATCGAGGTGTGCCCCCATCGTCGGGACGAGGGATGCGGTTGCCGCAAGCCTGCGACGGGCCTCGTCGAACGCGCCGCGGCGGCGCACGGCTTCGACCCGGCCGAGACCTGGGTCGTGGGCGATCACCTCGGCGACATGGGCCTGGGCCGGGCGGTCGGCGCGCGAACGATCCTCGTCCGTACCGGTCACGGCGAGGAGGAGCTCGCGGCCGGGGCCGGGGCCCTCGCCGATCACGTGGTGGCCGACCTGCCCGCGGCCGCGGCGGTGATCCGCGAGGAGGTCCTCGCCGGAGCCGGCCGATGAGCCTCGACCGCGTCCGGGGGTACCTACTCGAGACGTCCCGCACCGTCTCGGCGACCGCGGATGCATGCGCCGAGACGATCCTGGCCGCGGCCGCGGCGATCGCGGCCTCGGTGCGCGAGGGCGGCAAGCTCATGATCTGCGGGAACGGCGGCAGCGCCGGAGACGCGCAGCACCTTGCGGCGGAGTTCGTGAGCACGCTGACCCTCGACCGGCGGCGCGGGGCCATCCCCGCGATCGCGCTCACGACCGACACGTCGCTGCTCACGGCGGTCGCGAACGACTTCGGGTTCGAGGGCGTGTTCGCGCGGCAGGTCGAGGCCCTCGGACGCCGCGGCGACGCCCTCCTCGGGATCTCGACGAGCGGCGGCTCCGAGAACGTCCTGCGCGCGTTCGCGCTCGCGCGCGAGCAGGGGCTGCGGACGATCGCGCTGACCGGAGCCTCGGGCGGTCGCCTCGCCCCGCTCGCCGACATCGCGATCACCGTGCCGAGCGAGGTCACCTCGCACATCCAGGAAGCCCACATCGCCGTCGGCCAGCTGGTCGCGTTCTTGGTCGAGGACGAGCTCTTCCCCTCGTAGCCCGATGGACCAGATCCTGGAGGTCGAGGGGCTCCGCAAGGAGTACCGCCGTCTGCGCGGCGCGCCGACGCTGGCGCTCGACGGTCTCGACCTCTCGGTCCCTCGGGGAGGCGTGTTCGGGTTCCTCGGCCCCAACGGCGCCGGCAAGACGACGACGATCCGATGCCTGCTCGGGCTCGTCCGGCCGACCGACGGGCGGTTCCGGTTGTTCGGCGAGGAGGGTTCCCAGGCGTTGCCGAAGGTGATCGAGCGCATCGGGTCGATCGTGGAGACGCCGATGCTGTTCCCGAAGTTCTCGGGCCGGCGGAACCTCGAGCTGCTCGGACGGATCGCCGGGGTCGGTCGCGCGCGCGTCGGCGAGGTGCTCGAGCAGGTGGAGCTCGCCGATCGAGCCGGTGACCTCGTGAAGACCTACTCGCTGGGGATGAAACAACGGCTCGGCCTCGCGGCCGCGCTGCTGAAAGACCCGGAGCTCCTGATCCTGGACGAGCCGGCGAACGGGCTCGACCCCGCGGGGATCGTCGAGGTGCGCGAGCTGCTTCGACGGCTCGGCGCGGAGGGGCGGACGGTGTTCGTGTCCAGCCACATCCTGACCGAGGTGCAGCAGACCGCCGACCGTGTCGCGATCTTGGCCCGCGGCCGATGCGTCGCGATCGGGCCCGTGGCCGAGGTGCTGTCCTCAGGCCGATCGACCGGGTTGCTGGTGGGCTTGAACGACCTCGCCGCCGGACAGCGAGCCTTGATGGATGCCGGGATCGTCGCGATCCCCGTGGACGGACGCCTGAAGGTGGAGCTGCCCCCGTCCGAAGCGGCCCGTGTCACGCGCGTGCTCGCCGACCGCGGTCTCTACCTCACCGAGCTCCGGCCGGACGAGGTCGACCTCGAGACCGTCTTCCTCCAGCTCACGACGGACGTCGACCCATGATCGACCTCCTCGCCTCGGAGTTCCGCAGGTTCCGATCTCGCCGGATCCTGCTCGTGCTCACCGGCCTGGCCCTGCTCGCGATCGCGGTCGCCGGCGTCATCGTGTTCTCGGCGCACGAGTTCGCGCTCGAGGACCTGCCGGAGGTGTTCATGGGGACCTCGCTGATCCTCATCGCGATCGGATGGATCCTCGGGGCGTCGGCGATCGGCGCCGAGTGGCACTCCGGCCACATCACGACGGTCCTCACGTGGGAGCCGCGTCGCGGTCGGGTGATCGTCGCCAAGGTCGTCGCGGGTCTCGTCTCCGTCTTCGTGGTGACGTACGTGCTCCAGGTGGTGCTCGGCGCGGTGCTCGCCGTCGACGCCGCGGCCCGTGGATCGACCGCGGGTGTCGACGGGGCCTGGCTCGTCGAGTCGGCGGGCGTCGCCCTGCGCGTCAGCCTGCTCGCGACGTTCTACGCGGGCTTCGGCTTCGCGCTCGCGTCGATCGGGCGGAACACCGCGGTCGCGCTGGGCGTGGGCTTCGGCTACCTGGTGATCGTCGAGAACCTCGTCCGAGGGCTCCGGCCGCGCTGGATCCCCTGGTTGCTCACGGAGAACTCGGCGCTGTTCATCGTCGACCTCCCGGGCGACTTCCCGCTGCTGGGACGCTCGACGATCGAGGCCGGCGTCTACCTGGCCGCGGTGGCGGGCGCGCTCCTGCTCGCGGCCGCGGGACTGTTCCGCTCTCGCGATGTGAACTGAGCCGGCTCGCCGGTCGATATCCACAGGGTGACCCATCGGGTGCTCCTCGCCGGCGTGCTGGCCCTGATCGCATGCGCGACCTCGGTGGCGTCCCCGGCCCAGGCCGGGGCGTCAGCCACCACACCGGTCGAGATCCAGGCGCGGGACGATTGGTTCCTGCCGTTCGTCGCGTCGGTGCCTCGCGGCGGGAGCGTCGTGTGGACCTTCACCGGCGCCGAGCGAAGCCACACGGCGACGGACTCGTCGGGGATGGCCCTGTTCGACTCGGGGATCGTCGAACCGGGAGGTCCGAGCTTCTCCTACCGGTTCCTCGCGGCCGGTCGGTACCCCTACACGTGCACCGTCCACCCGGTCGAGATGAACGGCTACGTCGAGGTCCCGGTCCGGGTCTGGCCCGAGAACGGACGGGTCGGCCGTTCGTTCCGCGTCCGGTGGGCGGTCGGGACCGCGCCCGAGGGGCAGCGCTACGACGTGCAGATCGAACCGCCCGGTGGAACCTGGACCTCGTGGATGGAGGCCGTCACGGCCTCGAGCGCGACGTTCGAGCCCGATCTCGAGGGGCGGTTCCGTTTCCGAGCCCGCCTCCGTGAAACAGAAGGTGCCGCGACCGGATGGTCGCGGCGGGTGACGCTCACCGTCACCTGAAGCCGCCGCCCGCTGGGGCTTGACCATCGAACACGTGTTCGGATATCGTTCGGGCCCTCGCGGCCCCGGCGGGAGGTCGGCGCGTGCTCGCCCAGCCGGTCCAGACGACCCTCGAGGACGGGGTGCCGCTGTCCGAGGTGACCTTCGTGGTCGTCGACCTCGAGACGACCGGCGGCTCCCCCACCGACGCACGGATCACCGAGATCGGAGCCGTGCGGGTCCGCGGCGACGAACGTCTCGGCGTGTTCGAGACGCTCGTCAACCCCGGCATGCCGATCCCGCGCCGGATCACCCATCTCACCGGGATCGGCGATCCGATGGTCGCGGACGCGCCGGCCGTCGACTGGGTACTCCCGTCGTTCGTCGAGTTCTCGCGAGGCTGCGTGTTCGTCGCGCACAACGCGCGCTTCGACTTCTCGTTCCTGAACGTCGCCCTTCAGCGACTCGACTACGACCCGCTCCCCTCCCCGCCCGTGTGCACCGCGCGCTTGGCCCGGCGCGTCGTCTGGCCCGACGTGCCGAACGTCCGCCTCCAGACCCTCGCCCAGTACTTCCGGACGGCCGTGCGTCCGACGCACCGCGCCCTCGCGGACGCCGAGGCCTGCGCGGAGGTCCTCCACGGCCTGCTCGACCTCGGCAGCAGGCTCGGGATCGTGACGCTGGGCGACCTCCACGGCGCCGTCCGGGCGCGCGGACGTCCGAACTTCGGCAAGATCCGGCTGGCCGACCGCCTCCCGAACGCCGGCGGCGTATACCTGTTCCGATCGCGCGACGGTCGCGTGCTCTACGTCGGCAAGTCCAAGCATCTCCGCTCGCGCGTGAAGAGCTACTTCTACGGCGACGAGCGGAAGCAGGTCGGCGCCCTCCTGCAGGAGGTCGCGTCGGTGGACGGCATCGCCTGCGGATCGGAGATCGAATCGCTCGTCCTCGAGGCCCGGCTGATCCGCCAGCACGAGCCGAAGTACAACCGGCGAGGCAAGACGTGGCGCCGCTACGCCTACCTGAAGATCGATCGTCGCGAGGCGTTCCCCCGGATCAAGGTCGTTCGGGAGCCGAAGGGCACGGCCGTCTACCTCGGTCCGTTCGCTTCCTCGCGGCACGCGCGGCTGGCGAAGGACGCGTTGGAGGACGCGTTCCAGATCCGTCGGTGTACGACCCCGATGCGCGCCTCGACCCGGTTCGCCCCCTGCGCGCTTGCCGAGATGGGGCGCTGCCTGGCGCCCTGCGACGGGCGCGTCGGTCCCGAGCGCTACGAGGAGCTCGTCCGGTCCCTCATCTCCTCCCTCTCCACGCCGGACGGGCTCCTCGCGGCGCTCGAGGCTCGGATGCTCGATCTCGCCGAGCAGGAGCGCTTCGAGGAGGCCGCGCTCGCCCGCGACCGCCTGCAGGCGCTCGCCGAGGCGCTCGCGAGGTCGCGCACGGATCGGTGGCTGCTCTCGGGCGGGGAACTGGTGCTGCGGGACGAGACCGGCGCCACCGTGCGCGTGCGGGGAGGATCCCTCGACCGAGGAGGCGAGCACCTTCCGATCCCCGATCCCTGCCCCCGTGAGCGAGCCGACGAGGTGGCCGCCCTTCGTGCGTGGATCGGACGGAACCGGCCCCGGCTGCAGGAGACCGACACGGCGCTCGTCGAGCCGGTCGGTGGCGGCGCAGAGCTCCACGGGCTCCTCGCCCGGCTGCGGCAGGCAGACCGGGAGTAGTCGCGCCGCCACGACGCTCCGGTTCGGTTGGGACACCAGGCAGCACCGAACGCGTGACATGCGTCACATCCAAGCCGCTTCCAAGGCATACCCAGCCGGGTTCCTGGTGCCCGGGCGCACCGTCGCGCTATGGACACCAAGCGGATCACGCAGACGGCAGCCCGGATCACGATCGGTGCCTTCGCGCTGATGACCCTGGCGACGAGCTCGCCGACGCGGTCGATCGGTGAGGTCACCCCCGTGCGGAACGTCGACGGCGTGCGGCTGCACGAGCCGAACCCGCAGCGCGAGGAGATGCTCGACTGGGCGATCAAGCGGTACCGCGCGGCCGGCCTGCAGATGCCGGCGATCGACGTCTACTTCCACCGGGGCAGCGAGGGCTGCGGCGGCTACCTCGGGTTCACGAAGAACGGGCGGGTCGACCTCTGCATCCGGCTCGCGATGGAGGGGCAGCCCCAGCGGATCGTCCTCCACGAGCTCGCACACGCATGGGCCGAGGTGGAGCTCGACGAGGAGACCCGGAACGCCTTCCTGGAGCTGCGGGCCCTGGGGGGTTGGAACGTCACGGCCGACGATCACAAGGACCGTGGGACCGAGCAGGCCGCCGAGATCATCGCCTGGGGACTGGGCGATGGGTCGCCCACACCGCTGATCTCCGGTGACCGCGACCCGGCCGCGCTCGCCGATGGATTCCGGCTGCTGACCGGTGCCGAGCCGCTCAACGCGGTCTGAGCCGGCCGTCGAGACGAGCGTCGATAGACTGGCTTCGTGGAGACCGCGGTCATCCTGGAAGGCGCGCGGACCCCGATCGCCCGGTTCCTCGGCTCGTTCTCTGAGATCCCGGCGGTGGACCTCGGGGTGCTCGCAGCCACGGAGGCGTTGCGTCGTGCGAGCGTCGAGGCCGGGCAGGTCGACCAGACGATCTTCGGCCACGCGCGGCAGGCCGGCAACGGCCCGAACACCGGACGCCAGGTGAGCGTCAGGGCCGGCGTTCCGGTCGAGGTCCCCGCGTACAACGTGAACATCGCCTGCGGGTCCGGCATGAAGGCGGTGCAGCTCGGGGCGCAGCAGGTCGCGCTCGGCGACTCCGAGGTCGTGCTCGCCGGGGGGATGGAGAACATGACGCGCGTGCCGTTCATCCTCGACCGGATGCGGACCGGCTATCGGATGGGCGACGCGCAGGTGTACGACGGGATGTACCGAGACGGCCTCCTGGATCCCCTGTGCGGGCTCGTGATGGGCGAGACCGCCGAGAACCTGGTCGAGCGGTACGACATCTCGCGAGCGGAGCAGGACGAGTTCGCCCTCGAGTCACAGCAGAAGGCGCTGGCCGGCACGGCTGCCCGCGCGGCCGAGATGTTCCAGGTCGAGGTCGCCTCGCCGAAGGGTTCGAGCACACTCACCGAGGACGAGCACCCGCGTCCGGACTCCACGCTCGATGGGCTCACGGCACTGAAGCCCGTCTTCCGCGAAGGCGGGAGCGTCACCGCGGGGAACTCGAGCGGGATCACGGACGGCGCGGCAGCCGTCGTCGTCATGTCGGAGACGCGGGCGAAGGCGGATGGCCGAGAGCCGCTCGCGCGCATCCTCGGGATGTCGTGGGCGGGCGTGCCGCCGGAGATCATGGGGATCGGCCCGGTACCTGCCACCCAGAAGGTGCTCGAGCGCACCGGCCTGTCGCTCGCCGACATCGACCTGATCGAGATCAACGAGGCGTTCGCGGCGCAGGTGATCGCGTGCGAGCGCGAGCTGAAGTTCGACCGCGACCGTCTGAACGTGAACGGCGGGGGCATCTCGCTCGGCCATCCCATCGGGATGTCCGGTGCCAGGATCCTCCTCTCGCTCGCCTACGAGATGCGTGCGAGGGGGGCCTCGCTCGGGCTCGCGACACTGTGCATCTCCGGCGGGCAGGGCCTCGCGGTGGTCCTGGAGCGCGCATGAGCAGGCCCGGCTGATGCGGCCTTCGTCTCAGCCAGGGAGCTCGATCGCGATCGGAAGCGCGGTCTGACGCCACTGCTCGAGATCATCCGAGGAGCGCTCCCGATACTTCTCGTGGACGAGCCGCCGGGCGCGCTCGTCCTCCCCGGGATCGTCGACGATCCGAGCCCGGCAGATCAGGTCTCGATCCCCGAGGCGGAGGCCGACCGTGGGATGGGCCTTCAGGTTCTGCACCCAGTCGTTCGCCTCGCCGCCGCCCGAGAGCAGATACACCACGCCCTCGTGCAGCGCGAACCAGATCTCGATCGTGTGCGGCGACCCCGAACGACGCCCGGTCGTCGTGACGTAGCAGTAGTCGAGCCCGGCGAGCTCGTCCGGCCCCATCACGGGCGCATCTACCAGACGGCCCAGAGCACCAACGCGACGATGACGGCGAGACCGACCAGGAAGAACACGAGGTCCGCGCGCTTGATCTTCCCCGGCTGCATCGCGTTGAAGCCCACGTCACTCCCCCTGCTCGAGCCGGTAGTACTCGCGGAACTTCGGCTCCGACAACCACCCGATGTGCTGGCGCACGGTCGATGCGTACGTGCTCGCCTCCGCCTCGTCCCGACAGGCTCGGGTCGCGACCTCCGATCCCTCGGGCGAGGCGATCGCGACGGTCCACCCCCGTTCGTCTCGGCGAACCCCCACCGTGTAGCGGTTCGGCGCGCCGGCGTCGGCGACCGGATCCGGGGCGGTGGGCGATGCCACGGTCGTGTTCAGCCGGCGCCGTGCCCGCGATCGAGCCGCTCGAGGTCTTTGCGGATCTCCGAGAGTACCGAGTCGTGGTCGAGGACGAGTGCAGGTTCGATGTCGGCCATCTTCTCGAGCGCGTTCTCCAACGTGTTGCCGGCGGTCTCGGCATCGCGGAGCGCCTCGACGAGCACGACGGCGTAGTCCGCCTGCAGCGGCTTCCCGTCCCAGGGACACTCGCCGCCGTTCTGGATCACCTGCTCGGCGAAGAACTCACGCCCGCACCGCCTGCACGTTCCCTTGATCTTCACGCGGTCTCCTTCTCGGATGCCTCGCGAGCTGCCGAGATCAGCTCGACCAGGGTATCGGCGAGCGCGAACGGATCCACCGGCTTCACGAACCAGGTGTCGGCCCCGGACCAGCGCGCCAGCCAGTCGTCGTGCCGTCGCTCAAGGATGATCACGATCGGGCCCCGGTACGGTTCCGGCGCGCCGCGCAGGTCTCGCGCGAGCGAGAAGGCGCCGGCACGCGACGCGATCTCGTCGGCCACGACGGCGTCCGGCTGTTCGCGGAGGCCGATCCGTGCACCCTGCTCGCCGTCCTTCGCGTCCAGGAACTCGAGCCGCTCTCCGAGCCGCCGCTCGATGCTGCCCACCGCCACCCGCATCAGGTCTCGCGAGGCGGGATCCGGCGAAACGAGCAGGACCCTCACGCGCGGCATCCTATCAACGTGCTCCGGAGGTTTGAGCGGTCCTCCGAGCCCGGCTATCGTGCGATGAAGACCGTCGATCCGAAGGGGGAGGACGATGGACAGCACCGGGAAGGCCTCAGTCGCGGAGATCGTGGCGACGTTCGCACTCATCTTCATCGGCGCGGGAGCGAGCATCGCGGCGGTCGGCCTCGGGCTCGACCTGACGGGGGTGGCGCTCGCCCACGGCCTCGTGCTCGCGATCATGATCTCGGTGACCGCGCACATCTCGGGCGGACACGTGAACCCAGCGGTCACGATCGGGCTCTGGGTCGCCGGCAAGGTCCCCTCGGGCCGGGCGGTCATCTACATCGTCGTCCAACTCCTCGGCGCCGTCGCCGGCGCCTATCTGTTGCGGTACCTGGTCCCGACGGAGCTGTACGACGCCGGAGGCGGCGGCACGCCCGCGCTTGCGCCGGAGATCGCGGTCGGCAAGGGCATCGTGATCGAGGCCGTCACGACGTTCTTCCTCGTGTTCGCCGTCTTCGGGACCGCCGTCGACCCTCGCGGACCGTTCTCGAAGACGGCCGGCCTGACGATCGGCCTGGTGATCGCGTTCGACATCATGGCCTTCGGTCCCTACACGGGAGCCGCGATGAATCCCGCCCGTTGGTTCGGGCCGGCACTCGCTTCCGGACTGTGGTCGAACTGGTACGTGTGGATCGTGGGGCCGATCGCCGGCGGGATCATCGCGGCGGTTCTCTACACGTCGGTGTTCCTGAAGGATCGGGAGCCCGCGACGCCGTAGGGGCACCACGGCGACCGAGAGCGCGTCGGTATCATGGCCGCCCGATGGTGACGACCACGCGCACGTACCTCGATCACGCCTCGGCGACGCCGCTCGACGGGCGAGCCCGCGATGCGATGCTTGCGGCGCTCGATGCGTTCGGCGACCCGCTGCGGCTCCACGGGGACGGCATGATCGCCCGCCGGCTCCTCGACGATGCCCGCGAGACGGTCGCGGGTGCGATCGGCGCGCAGGCCGACGAGATCGTCTTCACGAGCGGCGGGACCGAGGCCGTCGCCCTGGCGATCTGGGGTGGCGTGCGCCCGGTCCGCGAGATCGGCAACCGCGTGATCACGACGACGGTCGAGCACCCGGCGGTGGGCGGCGTGCTGCACACGCTGGAGACCGACGGGATGGAGTCGGCGCTCGTCGAGGTCGACGAGCACGCGCAGGTCGACCTCGACGCGTTCGCCGCCGAGGTCCGCAGGCCGGGCACGCTCCTCGCATCCGTCCAGCACGCGAACCACGAGGTGGGGACGATCCAGCACGTCGCCGAGGCCGCGCGGATCTGTCGCGAGGCCGGCGCGCTCTTCCACACCGACGCCTGTCAGACCGTGGGTCGTCTCCCGGTCGACGTTCGAGCCCTCGACGTGGACCTGCTCTCGTTGTCCGCGCACAAGTTCGGCGGTCCGCCCGGCGTTGGGGCACTGTTCGTACGGCGCGGTGTGCCGGTCGCCGCCTACCCGTGCGGTGACGACCGCGAGCGGCGCCGTCGCTCGGGGGTGGAGAACATCCCCGGGGTCGCCGGGATGGCGGCGGCCCTGGCCGCCCGCCTGCAGGACATGGGCGACCAGGCGGCCCGGCAGTGGGCGCTGACCGATCGGATCCGCGCCGGGATCTCGGAACGCGTCCCGGGGGCGCGACTGCACGGCCACCCGTCGCAGCGCGTGCCGCACCTCGTGTGTTTCTCGGTCCCCGACCTCGATGCCGAGATCCTCAGCATGGCGCTGGACGACCGCGGCTTCGGGATCGCGGCGGGATCCAACTGCTCGGGAGCTGCGGGCGAACCCTCGTCCGTGCTCGAGCACATGGGCGTCCCTGGCACCGCGAGCTTCCGGATCGGTGTCGGCGCGGAGACGACGGACGCGGATGCCGATCGGCTCCTCGCGATCCTGCCCGGGCTCGTCTCGGAGCTGCGCGAGGTGGGCTCGGCCGCCGACGCGACGATGGCTCGGTTCCGGTCGGACGGGTCGGCCGGGTCGGCCGGGTCGGGCGTCGAGCGCTGAGGCGCTCGGTCGCTACGAGACGTTCCAGGTGTCGCCGGAGTACAGGAGCTTCTCGATGCTGCCGGCGCCCAGGCGCTCGGTCGCGCTCTGGATCTGCGCCGTCATCGCCTCGCCGTAGACCGGGCGCTCGATCTGGCGGAACACGCCGATGCACGTCGGCTCGCTCGGACCGCGCGAGAGGTGCGCGAGCGCGAACGCGAGCGACGGTCGGCCGTGCACGTCGTGGACGACGATCTGTTCCTGCTCGGTGCCGGCGGTCTCGGTGATCTGGAGTCGTCCGTTGTCCCCCACCGACACGCACCGGTTGCCCTCGTCGAACACGATCGGCTCGCCGTGCTCCAGTCGGATCTGGTTGTGCACCCCTTGTGACTTCTCGCGGAGCAGGTCGAACGCGCCGTCGTTGAAGACGTTGCAGTTCTGGTAGATCTCGACGAAGGCGGTTCCCCGATGCGCCGCGGCTTGCCGCAGCACCTGCGTGAAGTGCTGCCGGTCGTTGTCCAGCGTCCGCGCGACGAACGACGCCTCCGCTCCGAGCGCGAGCGCGATCGGGTTGAACGGATGGTCGACCGAGCCGAAGGGCGTCGACTTCGTGACCTTCCCCTCTTCGGAGGTCGGCGAGTACTGGCCCTTCGTCAGGCCGTAGATCTGGTTGTTGAACAGCAGGATCTTCAGGTTCACGTTCCGCCGCAGGGCGTGGATCAGGTGGTTCCCGCCGATCGACAGCCCGTCGCCGTCGCCCGTCACGACCCAGACCGCGAGGTCGGGCCGGGCCGTCGCGATGCCGGTCGCGAGCGCGGGCGCCCGGCCGTGGATCCCGTGGACCCCGTACGTGTCCATGTAGTACGTGAAGCGGCCGGCGCAGCCGATCCCCGAGACGAACACGGTGCGGTCGGGCTCGACCCCGAGCTCGGGGAGGAACCCCTGGACGGTCGCGAGGATGGCGTAGTCGCCGCAACCCGGACACCAGCGCACCTCTTGGTCGCTGGTGTAGTCCTTCTTCGTCAGCGTGCCGACGCCGGCCTTCCCGTCGCCGTCGGCGCCTTCGACGCCGCCGTTGTCACGTCCGTTGCCGGTCTCGAGCTCACTCATCGTCCATCACCTTCAGGATCTCCTGCTCCAGCTCCTCGGCGAAGATCGGCTGGCCCTGGACCTTCGAGAAGCTGATCGCGTCCACGAGGAACTCCGCTCGGATCAGCATCGCGAGCTGACCCGAGTTCATCTCCGGGATCAACACCTTCCGGTACCGCGCGACGACCGCACCGGTGTTCGCCGGGAAGGGGCTGAGGTGCGTGAGGTGCGCCGTCGCCACGGATCGGCCGTGCTCGCGGACCCGTCGAGCGGCGGCGAGGATCGTGCCGAAGGTGGACCCCCACCCGAGCACGAGGACCTCGGCGTCTCCGCCCGGGTCGTCGGCCTCGAGCGCCGGGATCTCGTCCGCCACCTTCGCGACCTTGGCGGCGCGCAGGCGCGTCATCCGCTCGTGGTTCTCCGGGTCGTAGCTGATGTCGCCGGTCCCGTCCTCTTTCTCGAGCCCCCCGATCCGGTGACGCAGGCCCGGGGTTCCCGGGACGGCCCATGGGCGCGCAAGCCGCTCGTCCCGCAGGTACGGAAGGAACTCCTGCCCGGCGTTCGGGCCGGTCGCGAACGCCGCGTCGATCGTCGGGAGGGTGTCCACCTCGGGCAGCATCCACGGCTCCGACGAGTTCGCGAGGAACGTGTCCGAGAGCAGGATGACGGGCGTCCGATAGGCCACCGCGATGCGCACCGCCTCGATCGCCGCGTCGAAGCAGTGCGACGGCGAGCGCGCGGCGACGATCGGCATCGGGGACTCCCCGTGACGTCCGAACAGCGCGAGCAGCAGGTCCGACTGCTCCGTCTTCGTGGGCATCCCCGTGGACGGGCCCGCGCGCTGCACGTCCACGATCACCATCGGAAGTTCGAGGATCACGGCCAGGCCGAGGGTCTCGGCCTTCAGGTCCATCCCGGGGCCGCTCGTCCCCGTCACCCCGAGGTCGCCGGCGAAGGCCGCGCCGAGCGCCACGTTCGCGGCCGCGATCTCGTCCTCGGCCTGCAGGGTCATGACGCCGAAGTTCTTCAGGCGCGACAGCTCGTGCAGGAGCTCGGAGGCCGGCGTGATCGGGTAGCTCGCATAGAAGAGGCGGAGGCCGCTCCGTTCGGAGGCGGCCACGAGCCCCCAGGCGAGCGCCTGCGCGCCCGAGACGTTCCGGTAGGTCCCCGGCGCCGCGGGGGCGGCCTTGACCTCGTACGAGGTCGCGAACAGCTCGGTCGTCTCGCCGAAGTTGAAGCCCGCCTTGAACGCCGTGACGTTCGCGTCGTAGACCTGCGGCTTGTCGCCGAACTTCTTGTGCAGCCAGTTGAGGGTCACGTCGGTCGGTCGGCCGAACATCCACGAGACCAGGCCGAGGGCGAACATGTTCTTCGAGCGCTCGGCCTCCTTGCGCGTGAGCCCCAGCTCCTCGACCGCTCGAACGGTGATCGAGGTCATCGGGACGCGGTAGACCTGGTACCCGTCCAGGGTCCCGTCCGTGAGCGGATCGGAGGTGAACCCCGCCTTGTCGAGGTTGCGCTGGGTGAACGCGTCCTCGTTGATGATGATGGCGCCGCCCTTCTCCACGGTGCCGAGCTCGGCCTTCAACGCCGCCGGGTTCATCGCGACCAGGACGTTCGGGTGATCGCCCGGGGTGAGGATGTCGGTAGAGGCGAACTGGATCTGGAAGGCCGATACGCCGTGGACCGTGCCGGCGGGCGCCCGGATCTCGGCCGGGAAGTCGGGCAGGGTGGCGAGGTCGTTGCCCAGGATCGCCGTCGCATTGGTGAACCGGTCGCCGGTCAGCTGCATCCCGTCGCCCGAGTCACCGGCGAACCGGACGACGACGCGCTCCTTCTCCTCGACCTGCTTGCCCATGTGCTCGCCGGGCGTGGCCCGGCCGCCTCCTTCGCATGTGGGGACCGCACCTCTAGCGTACCGCCTCGCCGGAACCTCCCCGGTCCGTCCCCCCGTGAAACCGGTCGACCCGCGCGACGAAGAAGGATCTCCCGGATCTGGCGGTAGTCTCCCTGAGCGCGAGTTCGGTTTCGCGCGCCACCGAAGCCAAGGAAGGACCCAGGTTGGCCTATCGACGCATCGTGGTCGCGACGGACGGCTCGCCGTCGGCCGAGACGGCCGAGCGCGCGGCGATCGCGCTCGCGGCGACCGCCGGAGCCGCGCTGACCGTCGTCCACGCGTACTCGTCCCCCGAGAAGGCTCCAGAGGCCGTGGAGCGGGTCATGGCGACCGCGGAGGAGGCCGGGGTGCACACCGAGGTCGTGCTGTCGTCCGACGCGCCCGCGGACGCCGTGATCGAGACGGCCGACACGAAGGACGCGGAGGTCATCGTGATCGGCAGCGTCGGCCTGGCGATGTCGGACCGGCTCTTCGGGAGCGTCTCGCGCCGGGTGGTCACGCACGCCCCCTGCGACGTGCTCCTCACCCGCGTTCCACGGGCGAACGACCGGCCCCCGACGGACCCTCCGTACCGCAGGATCCTGATCGCCACCGACGGCTCGTCCACGGCCGACCGCGCGGCCCGCAAGGGCTACGCCCTGGCCAGGCGCATGGAGGCATCGGTCACCCTGCTGTTCGTCGGCCATCCGAAGACCGGCGAGCTGATCCTGCAGGACACGGTGTCCACGATCGGCGCCGAGGCCGGCGTGACCTCCGCCACCGAGGTCCGCTCCGGGGACCCCGTGAGCGAGATCGTCGACGCCGTCGCGGTGGCGGCGTACGACCTCGTGGTGGTCGGCAACCGCGGGCTGACCGGTGCGAAGGCCGCCCTGCTCGGTTCGGTCCCTCGGGACGTCGCCGAGCAGGTCTCGAGCGACGTCCTGGTCGCCCGGACCGTCGCGCAGAACCTGTCGGAGATCGCGCCGGGCGAGGGCGGCGTCGTCGCGGACGGCGACCACAAGGTCGCGGTCTATCGAGACACGAAGGGCAACGTGACGACGCTATCGGCCAAGTGCACGCACCTCGGATGCACCGTGAAGTGGAGCGGGGCCGACGAGACGTGGATCTGCCCGTGTCACGGGTCTCGCTTCTCGCCCACCGGCGAGGTCGTCAACGGGCCGGCGGATCACCCGCTCGAACGCATCACGCTGTGAGGCCGCCGCTCGACGCGGGGAAGACTCAGATCACCTGGAACGGCTTGAAGATCATGAGCCAGGTGATCGCCGCGAGCACTGCGAGGCCGACGGCCGCGTTCCAGACGGCGACCGGCGCGCGCAGGATCTCCTCGAGCTCCTCGTCGCTCCGGCGCGGAACGCCCGAGGGCCGGACCTCGATCGCCTCCTTGAGGCGCGCGTAGTAGGGGCGCGAGACGGCCCCCATCTCCGCCGACACCAGCACGAGCAAGACGATCGACATCCAGAACCACCCGTCGTTCCAATACTGCCCCTGGACACCTGCCACCACTCCGAACACCGTCAGCCACGCGAGCGAGACGTACATCCCGAGCAGCGAGGAGCCGGAGAACTGGAGGAGCGTCGCGATCCGTCCCCGATCGCGCTCCCTGCGTACCTGCAGAGCCGCGACCATCGAGACGCCGTGGAACAGCACGAACGCGATCACGCCGACGACGTGCAGGAACTTCCACCAGTTGTAGGAGATCGCGAGCATCTAGGCGGTGATCGGCCGCTCGGCCTCTCGCAATCGGCGGGCGACGACCGTGAGGATCTTCGCCGCCACGGCCGGCTCCTTCGAGACCAGCCGATCGAACGCACGCTTGAACACCCGGATCGCGACGACCGGCGTCGCCGCCACGACCGTCGCCGTCCTCGGCCCTCCGTCCAGGAGCGAGATCTCTCCCAGGAAATCGCCCGGTCCAAGGCGCGCGATCGTCCGGTTCCCCCGGAGCACCTTCGCCTCGCCCTCCACGACCACGAAGAACGTGCCGCCGGGCTGCCCGGCCTCCACGATCGTCTCTCGCTCCCGGAAGGAGATCTCGTCCGCGTGCTCGGCGATCTGTTTGAGATGGCGGCGCGAAAGCTCTGCGAACAGCGGGACCCCGCCGAGAAGGTCGGCCCCGCGCCGGCCGAGCGGGCGGTCGCGGCGAGGAGGCCGCTCCGGCGCCCGCTCCCCGATCCGACCGGTCGCGATCTCTTTCGGGACGACGACCGAAAGGGGGTTCGAAGACCGCTTGTCCGCCAACGCCGCTCTCCTCCGCCGAGCACAGCGAGGCGCCAGCCTACCCCAGGGATATCCCCTACCGCGTTCGGCGCTGGTCACCCCTCGGTGCCCTGGGTAGCGTTGGTGCATGACGGATCGCCCGAGCGTGCGTGATCGACTCGAGGCGGGCCTCGCCGAGCGCATCCTCGTGCTCGACGGCGCGTACGGGACGGCGATCCAGGGCCGCGACCTCACCGACGACGACTATCGGGGCGAGCGGTTCCGCGACCACCCGCACGACGTGAAGGGCGACCCCGACCTGCTGAACCTCACGCGCCCCGACGTCGTGGAGGAGATCCATCGGTCGTACCTCGAGGCGGGCGCCGACATCGTCACGACGAACACGTTCACAGCGACGGCGATCGCCCAGGCCGACTACGGGCTCGAGGAGGCCGTGCTCGACATCAACCGCGCCGGCGCCGAGATCGCCCGGCGGGCGGTGGACGCGTTCGGCCGGGGGTTCGTCGCCGGCTCCGTCGGCCCGACGAACCAGACGCTCTCGCTCTCGCCCCACGTGAACGACCCCGCGTACCGCACGGTCACGTTCGACCGGATGGCCGAGGCCTACGCCGAGCAGATCCGCGGCCTGGTGGAGGGCGGCGTCGACGTGCTGCTCGTCGAGACGATCTTCGACACGCTGAACGCGAAGGCGGCGATCGCGGCGGCCGCCGACGTCGCCCCCGACGTTCCGCTCATGATCTCGGTCACGATCACCGATCGGAGCGGCAGGACGCTGTCGGGCCAGACGATCGACGCGTTCTGGCTCTCGGTCGTCCACGCCGAGCCGTTCAGCGTCGGCGTGAACTGCGCGCTCGGCGCGGCCGAGATGCGCCCCTACCTCGCCTCGCTCGCTCGGATCGCCCCGATCTACACGACCTGCCACCCGAACGCCGGGCTGCCGAACGCGTTCGGCGGCTACGACGAGCAGCCGGACACGACGTCGAAGTACCTGCGCGAGTTCGCGGAGAGCGGCCTGGGCAACGTGCTCGGCGGCTGTTGCGGGACGACGCCCGAGCACATCCGCGCGATCGCCGCCGCGGTCGACGGCCTCCCGCCTCGGACGGTCCCGGCGCCGAGCAGCGTGACCGCCTTCAGCGGCCTCGAGCCGTTCGCCGTCACCCCCGAGACCGGGTTCGTGATGATCGGCGAGCGCCAGAACGTCACGGGCTCGGCGAAGTTCCGCCGCCTGATCGAGGCCGGCGACTACCAGGCCGCCGTCGAGATCGCCGCCGAACAGGTGCGGAGCGGCGCGAACCTCCTCGACGTGAACATGGACGCCGACCTGCTCGACGGCGTGAAGGCGATGACCACCTTCCTCAACCTGATCGCCACCGAGCCCGAGATCGCCCGCGTGCCGGTCTTCGTCGACTCGTCGAAGTGGGAGGTGATCGAGGCCGGCCTGAAGTGCCTGCAGGGCAAGGGCATCGTGAACTCGATCAGCCTGAAGGAGGGCGAGGAGGACTTCCTCGACAAGGCTCGGCGGATCAAGCGCTACGGCGCGGCGGTCGTGGTCATGGCGTTCGACGAGCAGGGCCAGGCCGACACCGTCGAGCGCAAGGTCGAGATCCTCGAGCGCGCGTACCGCCTGCTGATCGACGAGGCCGGCTACGTGCCCGAGGACATCGTGTTCGACCCCTGCATCCTCGCGATCGCGACCGGGATCGAGGAGCACAGCGACTACGCGAAGGCCTTCATCGATTCCACGCGGATCCTGAAGGAGCGATGCCCGGGCGCGAAGATCTCGGGCGGCGTCTCGAACCTGTCGTTCAGCTTCCGCGGCAACGACCGCGTCCGCGAGGCGATCCACTCGGCGTTCCTGTACCACGCGATCGACGCGGGCCTCGACATGGCGATCGTGAACGCGGCCCAGATCGCGCTCTACGAGGACATCCCGAAGGATCTCCTCGAGCACGTCGAGGACATCCTGTTCGACCGCCGGCCCGATGCCACCGAACGCATGGTCGCGTTCGCCGAGACCGTGCGCGGCGAGGCCACGAGGAAGGTGATCGACCTCTCCTGGCGGGAGGGCACGGTCCAGGAGCGCCTCGCCCACGCGCTCGTCCACGGGATCGACGAGTACATCGTGGAGGACACCGAGGAGGCTCGCGCCGGCTACGACCGGCCGCTCGAGGTGATCGAGGGCCCGCTCATGGACGGCATGCGGATCGTCGGCGACCTGTTCGGCGCCGGGAAGATGTTCCTGCCCCAGGTCGTGAAGAGCGCCCGGGCGATGAAGAAGGCCGTCGCGTACCTCGAGCCGTTCATGGAGGAGGAGAAGCTCCGGCTCGGCCCCGGGGGGAGCCGCGCGCAGGGCAAGCTCGTCCTGTGCACCGTGAAGGGCGACGTGCACGACATCGGCAAGAACATCGTGGGTGTCGTCCTCGGCTGCAACAACTACGAGGTGATCGACCTCGGCGTGATGGTGCCCCCCGACGTCCTGCTCGACACCGCGGTGCAGGAGGGATGCGACATCGTGGGGTGCTCCGGCCTGATCACGCCGTCGCTCGGCGAGATGGAGGGCGTGGCCCGCGAGATGGAGCGCCGGGGGCTCGACCTCCCGCTGCTGATCGGCGGGGCCACCACCTCGCGGCAGCACACCGCGGTGCGGATCGCCCCCGAGTACGGCGAGCCCGTCGTCCACGTCGTCGACGCCTCGCGGGTCGTCGGCGTGGTCGCCGACCTGCTCGACCCCGAGCGCCGCGCCAAGCTCGACCGAGACAACCGCGACGAGCAGGAGCGCCTCCGACAGCTCCACGCCGAACGCCAGGCGCAGCCCCTCCTCCCCTACCGGATCGCGCTCGAACGGCGGACGCCGATCGTCTGGCACCAGGAGGATCTGCCCGAGCCACCGTTCACCGGCGTGAAGACCGTCGAGCCGAGCCTCGCCGAGCTCCGCGACTACATCGACTGGACCTTCTTCTTCACCGCATGGGAGCTGAAGGGCCGGTACCCGCAGATCCTCGAACATCCGCAGCACGGGGAGGCCGCCCGCGAGCTGTTCGAAGCCGCGAACGCGATGCTCGACCGCATCGTGGCCGACGGCTCGCTCTCGGCGCGCGGACGGTACGGGTTCTGGCGGGCGTGGGCCGAGTCCGACGACCTCGTCCTCGAAGACGGCACGCGGTTCCCGATGCTCCGTCAGCAGGCCGACCACGGCGACGACCGGCCGAGCCGCTCGCTCGCCGACTACCTCGCCCCGGCCGACTCGGGCCTGGTGGACCATGTCGGCGCGTTCGCCGTGACGTCCGGGCTCGGGGTGGACGAGCTCGCGGGCGCGTTCGAGGCCGACCACGACGACTACTCGGCGATCATGGTCAAGGCGCTCGCCGACCGCCTGGCCGAGGCGTTCGCCGAATGGCTGCACGCGCAGGCCCGCCACGAGTGGTACGAAGCCGGGCCGAGGATGACGAACGAGGAGCTCATCGAGGAGCGCTACCGCGGGATCCGGCCGGCGTTCGGATATCCGGCCTGCCCCGACCACTCGCGCAAGGCGGCGTTGTTCGAGATCCTCGACGCGAACGAGGCGGGGATCGAACTCACGGAGCACTTCGCGATGACCCCCACCGCCGCGGTATCGGGTCTGTACTTCGCACATCCGGCGGCCAGGTACTTCAACGTCGGCCGCCTCGGGCGTGACCAGGTCGAGGACTACGCGTCGCGCTGCGGGATCGACCGCCGTGATGCGGAGAACTGGTTGCGCCCGAACCTCGCCTACGACCCCGACTAGATCACTCCTTCCGCCGAGCCGGGCGATCCGCCTGTTAGCGTGACCGTCCGGATGGGCAGCTTCTGGCATTCGTTCGCGGACATGTCGGCCGTGGAGTCGGGCGGCGAGCTCGTGCTCGAGCGGGGCGAGGGGGCGCACGTCTGGGACGAGCAGGGCCGTCGCTATCTCGATGCCACCGCGTCCCTGTGGTACTGCAACGTCGGCTACGGCCGCACCGAGATCGCGGATGCCGTGAGCGAGCAGCTGCGACGGCTGCCCGCCTACTCCACCTTCGGCGACAACTCCAACCGCCCGGCGATCGAGCTCGCCGAGCGCGTGAGCGCGATCGCCCCGGTCGAAGGCACCAAGGTGTTCCTCACGAGCGGCGGCTCCGATTCGATCGATACCGCGACGAAGATCGCCCGCCGGTACTGGCAACTGCTCGGTCAGACGGATCGAACGCTGCTGATCACGCGCGAGGGCGCCTACCACGGCATGCATGTCGCGGGGACGAGCCTCGCCGGCATCGAGGCGAACCGAGCCGGCTACGGCACGCTCGTCGGCGACGTCGTGAAGGTGCCCTGGGACTCCACCGACGCGCTCCGGGACGCGATCGCGTCGGCCGGCCCCGAGCGAGTGGCCGCGTTCTTCTGCGAGCCGGTGATCGGCGCCGGCGGCGTGTTCGCGGCACCGCACGGATACCTCGGCGAGGTCCGCGCGATCTGCCGCGAGACCGGCGTGCTCTTCGTCGCCGACGAGGTGATCACGGGCTTCGGGCGCACCGGCGATTGGTTCGCGAGCAACCGTCTGGGTCTCGAGCCCGACCTCATCACGTGCGCGAAGGGCATCACGAGCGGCTACCTGCCGATGGGCGCGGTCCTCGCTGCGCCGTGGGTGGCCGAGCCCTTCTGGGAGCCGACGGCCGGCATGTTCCGCCACGGGTACACGTATTCGGGACACGCCACCGTCGCCGCGGCCGCGCTCGCGAACCTCGAGATCGTCGAACGCGAGGCCCTCCCGAAGCGAGCCCTCGAGCTCGAGGGCGAGCTCGCGGAGTCCCTCGCGCCGCTCGCCGACCACGACCTCGTCTCGGAGGTGCGGGCGGGGGTCGGCGTGCTGGGGGCGGTGCAGCTCTCGAGCGATGCGATCTCGAAGGATCCCGGCCTGCCGAGCCGACTTGCACGCGCCTGCCGGGACAACGGCGTCCTCACGAGGGCGCTGGGTGTCGGAGCCCTGCAGATCTCGCCCGCGCTGATCGTCGGCGACGACGATCTTCGGGAGTTGCGGGACGGCATCGGAGCGGCGCTCGACGCCGTCTGAGTCTCGAAAGCCTCGCGGCCGCGCGGAGGAGTTAGTGGAACGAGTTGCCGCAGGCGCAGGAGCCCGTCGCGACGGGGTTGTCGATCGTGAACCCCGAGGCCTCGAGCGAGTCGACGAAGTCCACCTTCGCCTCCGCGAGGTAGGGCACGCTCATCTTGTCGATGACCACCTTGACGCCGAACTGCTCCTCGGCCACGTCCTTCTCGGTGAGCTGGTCGTCCAGGTACATCGCGTACCGGAGCCCCGAGCATCCGCCCGGCTGGACGGCGACGCGCAAGCGCGATGTCGGCACGGCCCTCCTCGGCGAGGAGCTCCTTCACTTTCCCGGCGGCGGACTCGGTCAGTTGGATCATCGTTCCTCCGGTCGTGGGGTCGCGGGACGGACCCGAACCCCTCGATTCTAGCCGCTCGGAGCGCTTCTCCCTACCCGCCGGACGGACCTTCCTTCAGGTCGACCACCTCGGCGAGCGCGGTCCTGCGGAGCTCGGCGGGGGTGAGCGGGAAGACCGCGTCCGGCGTCCCGGCGGCGGCCCAGACCTCGTCGTGGCCGAGCAGGTCGCGGTCCAGGAAGGTGCGGACGCGGGCGGGGTGTCCGAAGGGTGGCGTCCCACCGACCGCGAAGCCCGTCGCCTCCCGGGCCTCCTCGGGGGTCGCCCGCCGGACTTCGCCGGCGCCCGCGGCCTCGCCCAACCGTTCCAGGTCGACGCGGTTCGCGCCGCTCGTGAGCGCGAGGACCGGCCGGCCGTCGGCCACGAACACCAGCGATTTCACGATCTGACCGACCTCGCACCCGATCGCGCGGGCGGCGTCCTGCGCCGTCTTCGTCCCCTCGGGGAACCGTCGGACCTCGACGGGATGCCCGAGCACCTGCGCGGACTCGAGGAACCGATCGATGGCCTTGGCCACGGCGGGGAGGATATCGACTGCAGGTACGATACGGGCCGCCGCCAGCCCGACAGCCCATCAGGAGGACGCGCACGTGCCGATCGACCGCGAACGCATGCTCGGCGTGGCGAACGCGGAGCGCCAGCGCCTCGGGCGCACGATCCAGTACGCCGCGCCGGCGGTCTGGGACGCCGACAGCGTGTGCGCCGGTTGGCGCAACCGGGACATCGTGGCGCATCTCGCGGCGCAGGAGATCGCCGCGGCCCACCTGCTGAACGGGGATGTCTCCGTCGAGTTCGACGCCTTCCGCGAGGCCAACGGCGGCGAGCTCTGGGTGAACGGGTTCAACGAGTGGGCCGTGAAGGTGCGCGCGGAGGCCCCGACCCGTGAGCTGATCGGCGACTGGGGCCGGGCGGCCGACGGGTTCCTGCAGCTCGCCGCACGTCTCTCTGCGGACGACTGGTTCACCACGAAGGTCGACTGGGTCGCGGGAGAGATCGGCGTCCGGTACCTGGTGCAGTCGCGGATCATCGAGTGGTGGTTCCACGGCGAGGACATCCGCGAAGGGGCGGGGCTGGAGGAGAACCCGCAGCACTGGCCCGTGTTCATGGCCAACGACATGGCGATCCGGATGTTGCCGTGGGCGCTCGGGCAGGCCGGGCTGTCCTTCCCGGGCGCGAGCCTCCGGGTCGACCTCGAGGGCGTCGGCGGAGGATCGTGGCATTGGGGCCTCGGACGGGGCGAATCACCTCCCGAGGACAAGAAGGCCGATGCCTTCGTCCAGGGGCGAGGAACCGCGTTCGCGCTCGTGGCAGGACGCCGCGCGCCGGCGAGCGCATTCCTGGACGACGGGAACCTGGTCGTCGGCGGCGACGAAGGCCTCTCGATCGCGATCCTCGAGCACATCCGCGCGTTCGTCGAGTAGCGCTCCCGTTCAGCGGGTGACGACGAGGCGCCTGATCGCCCTCGGCCGCGCCCCGAAGCGGTACTTGTACGCGTAGTCACCCTTCAGCATGTCGAACGTCGAACACCCACCCTCGACCGCGATCCGGACGACTTCGGCGACGAGCACCATCCCCGGCGACGCAGCCTGGTATCCGCGGTCGAACGCCGAGTTGTAGAGCGAGTAGGTCCCCTCGAACCGGAAGCCGATCGCGCCGGCGAGCTTCTCGTGCTCGGCGATCTCGAGGAACGTGAGGCTGAACACGCCGCGGGGGATGAACGCCTCACCCAGCCTGCGGAAGAAGATCTCCATGCCCGGCTGCATGAACACGCCCTTCGGTCCCTCGCTCGTCCGGTGCAGGTCGACGAACCGGTCGATGAACGGCTCGAGCGTCTCCTGCGTGGCGACGCGGATGTGCCAAGGACCCACCTCGGCCTCCAGACGGCGGGCCTTGCGCCGGATCTCGTGTCGGAGCTTCGAAGGGAGCTGCTCGAGGTACTCCTCGTACGAACCGGGGAGCGCGAGGTTCGGGGCGATGCCGTTCTGGTCGTCGAGGACCTCCGTCGAGAAGCCCTGCGCGCCGGCCGCCTCGCCGAGCAGACCCAGCCACGCGCGATCCTCGGGCAACCCTCGAAGGTCGGCGTCGTCCCAGCCGTCCAGCCGAGCGAGCGCAGCGAACAGCTCCTTGGCCACCGTCGGCTGTGCCTCGGGCAGCCCGACGGGCCCCATGTAATCGGTGACCTCGGTGCCGCCGAGGAAACGCAGGGTCCGCCCGATCCGCTCGAACGCCACGGCGCCCACCTGCGCCCCGTCCTCCTCGGCGAACGCGAGCAGCAGGTGGCCGGGCTCCTGACCGAACTCCTCCCAGTACAGCTTCAGGTACGGCGGCGTGTGGAAGAACGTGCCCGCGGGATCGGCCGTCACGAGCGCGGACCAGTCGAGTCGGGCGAAGTCGCGCGGGTCCTCGCTGAACACGACGTCCATGCGCTACCAGGAGCCGCCGCCCCCGCCGCCACCTCCCCCGCCCGAGAACCCCCCGCCGCCGAACCCGCTCCCACCCGAGCCCGACGGCGTCGAGGAGATCGTGCCGCTGGTCGTCACCGCGAACGAGTCGAGGCTGTCGGCGAACTGTGAATACACGAACGCCCGGCTCGAGACGTACCACGCCATGTCGTTGTCCGCGGGCATCTGCCCCAGCGACTCGAACGCCTTCGCCCACTTGTCGGTCACCCCGAAGACGATCGCATACGGCAGGAACCTGGTGAACACATGCTCCTGCTCCGCCCACTTCGACATGTGCTCCTCGGCCTTCTCGATCACGATCCGGAAGCCGTTCACGCGCCGTGTCATCGCCGTTCCCTTCGCCGTACGCGCCGGCATCCACTTGGCCCCGATGATGAGCAGCAGCCCTCCGAGCAGCAGCGGGATTCCGAGCAGGCCGAAGGTCGTCCACTTCGCCAGCACGAACGTCAAACCCACCCCGAGCAACAGCGTCGCGACGCCGATCCCGACCCACGTCTGGCGAGCCTTGTCGGGGCGGCTGCGGAACCACTTGCGCTGCACCACGTCCGCATACAGGGCATCCTTGACCTTCTGCAGTCGGGGGGCGAACTTCTTCCGCAGGTCGGACAGCTCGACCTGGTCGAGGTCCTCGAACAGGCCGTCCAGGAGCTCACGCTCGTACGGGAGGAGGTCGTCGGTCGGGGATCCCAGGCGCGAGAGCTTCCAGTCGGGCTTGCCGAGGAACCACGTCTTCTCGAGCTCCTCGATCACGAGGTGCTTGCGCACCGCGAGGTCGACGATCGTGGCGGTGACGTCGAGCGTGTTCGCCTCCTCGTCGACCAGCGTCCCGATCTGCCCGGGCCGGAGGTCTTCGGGCGGCGCGAACTCGACGACGCTCACACCTTTCTCGAACAGCGGGACCGTCTGCGTCTCGGTCTCGACCGGCCCGCCCATCACCTGATCCACCTGCGAGCCTCGGAACCGCACGTCGCGGCCCCGCCTCCACATCAGCACCCCGAACCCGCCGACGACGAGCGCGAGCAGCCCGACCCCGCCCCCGACCGTGGCCGGGGTCCGGTCGAACGCGCGGTCGAGGGTCCACCGCTCCTCGAGGATCGGCTCGGTGCTCACGACGGACAGCGGCGGCATCGCGACCACGACCGAAAGCGCGCTGAACGCGGGCAGATCCCGCTGCGAGAAGACGCCGTTGCCGTTCCTGATCTCCTCCCGGTCGCAGCCGAGGGTGGATCCGAACGGGCCCTGGTAGCACGCGATCCGCGTCACCCCGACGGGGCCGTCCACGCGCACGGTCATCAGCCGGATCTGCTGCTCCCACTGGTCGCCGATCGCGTTCCAGTACAGCTCGTCGTGGGTCTCGAACCCGTTCATCGCGCCCTCGACGCGATAGACGATCTCGTACATGTGCCGGCCGGTGATCTCGACGTCGGGATCGCCGATCCGGATCGTGAAGTTGCCGTCCTGCTCTCCTGTCTCGACGTCGTCGGGCGTCCCCGGCGAGGTCGTCACCGAGATGAGGTCGATCGGAAACACCCGGTCGTACGTGTCGTCGTAGCGCAGGCGGTTCGGGATGAACCGGAGGATGCCGTGACGGGGCGTCGAGCCGAACTGCTGCACGATCGTCTCCCGGACCACGAGGGTGCCCGAGTCCTCGATCACGACCCGGACGTCGAAGCGTTCGGTCTCCTCGAACACGAAGCCCTGCGCTCGGACGTGCGAGGTGGGCGCGAACGAGACGAGGGTCGCGGCGAAGGCGAGGAACGCGGCGGCCGCGAGCCTCCTCACAACCGCTCCACGAAGTAGAACGAGATGGCCATGATCACGTAGGCGCCGGTCAGCTGCGCCCCCTCCAACCAGTTACTTCGGCCGTCCGACGAGATCATGAAGACCAGGATCGTCGAGAGCGCGACGGCGGCCACCTCGAAGGTACTGAAGACGAAGTCCATGGGGTGGCCGACGAGCAGGCTGATGAACACGAGGGCCGGCGCCACGAACAGGGCGATCTGCGTCGAGGACCCGATCGCGATCTCGAGCGTGATGTCCACCTTGTTGCGCATCGCGAACAGGATGGCCGAGGAGTGTTCGGCCGCGTTGCCGATGATCGGGATCACGATGAGGCCCACGAACAGCTCGGACAGGCCGAGGTCCTCGATCGCCGGCCCGAGGGAGCCGACGAGGAACTCGGCCATCAGGGCCACGACCGCGGTCGAGGCCAGGAGCACCCCGATCGCCTTGCTCCGCGACCACTTCGGTTCCTCGCCTTCCTCGGGCGTTCGGAACAGGTGCTCGTGGGTCACGAGCGTGAAGACGAGCGCGAGCACGTAGAGCGCGATCAGCACCGCGGCCACCGTGCCGCTCACGACCTCTCGTTGGAACGCGGTCTCCGCATCCTGCGACTGCGCGAACAGCGCGGGCATGAGGAGCGCGGTGACCGCCAGGACCAGCGAGGTCGCATGGATCGTCGCCGACCGCGCGTCGTACCGCTGCTCCTCGTGCTTCAGCCCGCCGGCCAGGAAGGAGACCCCGAGGACGAGCAGCAGGTTGCCGAGGATCGAGCCGGTGAGCGAGGCCTTCACGATCTCGGTCTTGTCCTCCAGGATGAGGAAGAACGCGATGATGAGCTCGGTGACGTTGCCGAACGTCGCGTTCACGAGCCCGCCGATCCGCGGACCCGTGTGCAGCGCCAGTTGCTCGGTCGACCGGCCGATCAGGCCCGCGAGCGGCAGGATCGCACCGGCCGAGGTGACGAAGATGAGCAGCTCGTTCCCGCCGGCGAGCTCGAGCACGATCGCGACCGGGACGAGGACGAGCAGCCAGTCGAGCGAGGGTTTCGGCACGGGCGAAGCCTAGAGCCTCCGGAGCGGCCGCCGAGCGAAGGCGCACATCCCAGCGCATGGTCGCCGGCGTCGATGGGCTCGATCGGTGCCCGAGAAGGTCACGTGGAGCGTAGCGTTGTTCGGATGACCGACCTTCCGCGGCTGTACGGCGAGTTCGCCGAATGGTGGCCGCTGCTCTCGGCGCCCGAGGAGTACGCGGAGGAGGCGGCGGACTACACGCGGTTGATCCTCGAGGGCACGCGTGGGACGGCGCGCGAGGTGCTCGAGCTGGGCTCGGGAGGCGGCAACAACGCGTCGCACATGAAGGCACGCTTCGCCCTCACCCTCGTCGACCGATCACCCGGGATGCTCGAGGTGAGCCGTCGGCTCAACCCCGAGTGCGAACACATCGAGGGCGACATGCGGTCGGTCCGGCTCGGGCGGACGTTCGATGCCCTCTTCATCCACGACGCGATCGGCGTACATCACGACCGAGGAGGACCTCGGGGCGGTGTTCGACACGGCCTTCGTGCACACCCGGCCGGGCGGGATCGCCCTGTTCGTCCCCGACCACGTCACGGAGACGTTCGAACACGCGACCGATCACGGCGGGCACGACGGGCCGGATCGCGCGCTCCGCTACCTCGAGTGGACGTGGGACCCCGACCCGAACGACACGACGTGCCGCATGGACCTGACGTACGTGTTCCACGAGCCAGACGGGTCGGTGCACGTCGAGCTGGACGAGCACCTGTGCGGCCTGTTCCCTCGCGCGACGTGGCTCTCGCTGATCGAGCGAGCAGGGTTCGAGGTTCGGCCGGTCGCACTGGCGCACGAGGAACGCCCCGTCGGCGCCGAAGGCTTCCTGGGGGTCCGCCCGGACTAGTGGGGCGCGGTCCCCGCGGCCTCGCCATCGCCGGCGAGCGCGGCCTGCAGGGTATCCCAGCTCAGCACCGCACACTTCACGCGGACGGGGTACTTCACGACCCCCTTGAGCGCCACGAGCTCACCGAACGCGTCCTCGTCGGGCTCGACCTCGCCGGCCATCATCCCGCGGAACGAGCCGATCTGCGCTTCGACCTCGTCGCGCGTCTTGCCCGTCACCGTCTCGGTCATCATCGAGGCCGAGCTCTGGCTGATCGAGCACCCTTGCCCGACGAACGACACATCGAGGACCTTGCCGCCCTCCTCGTGCACGTACACGGTGATCTCGTCGCCGCAGAGCGGGTTGTTCTTCGAGCACGACAGCTCGGCGTCCGGCATCGCCCGCTTGTTCCGCGGGTTCTTGTAGTGGTCGAGGATGACTTCCTTGTAGATCTCGTCGAGCGCCACGCGGTCCCCCCTCAGCCGAACACGCGGTCGGCCTCGCCCAGGGCCGCGATCAGCGCGTCGACCTCGTCGTTCCGGTTGTAGACGTAGAAGCTGGCCCGGCAGGTCGCCGGCACGTCGTACCGGCGCATCACGAGCTGGTTGCAGTGGTGACCCGCCCGGATCGCGATCCCCTCCTCGTTCAGGACGGTCGCGATGTCGTGCGGGTGGATGCCCTTGTACCAGAACGACACCGCCCCGCCCCGGATGCTCACGTCCTTGGGTCCGTACACCTCGGCGCCTGCGTCGAGGAGCCGGTCCAGCGCGTACGCGGTGATCTCCTCCTCGTGCTCGCGCACCGCATCCATGCCGAGGGCCCCGAGGTAGTCGATCGCCGCACCGAGCCCGACCTCCTGCGCGATGTTCATCGTCCCAGCCTCGAACTTGTACGGGACCGCGTTCCACGTCGAGCGGTCGGGGAAGACCTCCTCGATCATGTGGCCGCCGCCGAGGAAGACGTCCATCGACTCGAGGTGCTCGAGCTTGCCGTACAGGCCGCCCGAGGCCGTCGGGCCGAGCATCTTGTGGCCGCTGATCGTCAGGAAATCGCAGTCGAGCTCGGTCACGTCCACCGGCACGTGGGGCACGAGCTGGGCACCGTCCACCAGCACCAGCGCGCCGACGGCGTGCGCGGCCTCGACGAGCTCCTTCACCGGGGGCAGCGTGCCGAGTGAATTCGACATGCCCGTGACGGCGAGCAGCTTCGTCCGCTCCGTGAGCAGCGAGCCGAGATCCGACAGGTCGAGCAGGCCGTCGTCGGTCAGCGGGATGTACCGGAGGGTCGCGCCCGTGTCCCTCGCCGCGAGCTGCCAGGGCACGATGTTCGAGTGGTGCTCCATCTCGGACAGGAGGATCTCGTCGCCCTCGCGCACGAAGCGGCGGGCCCACGCGTGTGCGACGAGGTTCGTGGACTCGGTCGTGCCCCTCGTGAACACGATCGTCTCGGGCTGCGGCGCGCCGACGAACCGCGCGAGCTTGGCCCGAGCCTGCTCGTAGCGATCGGTCGCCTCCTCGGCGAGCAGGTAGATCCCCCGGTGCGCGTTCGCGTTGTGGAGGCGGTAGAAGTCGGCCTCCGCCTCGATCACCTGTCGCGGCTTCTGCGACGTCGCCGTCGAGTCGAGGTAGATCAGCGGCGTACCGTCCGGCATCGTCCGCTCGAAGATGGGGAAGTCCGTGCGGATCCGGGCGACATCCAGACCCGCCGAAGGCTGTTCCGCGACCGCCACGTGTCCTCCTAGCCTGTCGCCACGGGCTCGTCGAGGTCGAGCTCCTTGCGGATGCCCTCGTAGCCCTTCGCTTCGAGCTCGACCGCGAGCTCCTTGCCGCCGGACTTCACGATACGCCCGTCGATCATCACGTGAACGAAGTCCGGCGTGATGTAGTTCAAGATCCGCTGGTAGTGGGTGATGAGCAGGACGCCGAGGTCGGGGCCGATCAGCTGGGCCACCCCGCCGGCGACGGCCTTCAGCGAGTCGATGTCCAGACCCGAGTCGGTCTCGTCGAGCACCGCGATCTCGGGCTCCAGGACCGCGAGCTGCAGGATCTCGTTCTTCTTCTTCTCTCCGCCGGAGAAGCCCTGGTTCACGTAGCGCTGCACCATCGCGTCCTCGACGCCAAGCAGGTTCATCTTCTCCTTCATGTGTTTGCGGAACGCGAGCGCGCTGATGTCCTCGGCCTTCACGCTCTTGTAGGCGGTGCGCAGGAAGTTCACGACGCTCACCCCCGGGATCTCGACCGGGTATTGCATCGCGAGGAACAGCCCTCGCTGCGCCCGCTGGTCCGCGGTGAGCTTCGCGATGTCCTCGCCCTTGAACAGGACCTGCCCCGCGGTGAGCACATAGCCGGGACGCCCCATGAGGATGCTCGCGAGCGTCGACTTGCCCGAGCCGTTCGGGCCCATCAGCGCGTGGGTCTCGCCCTGCGTCACCGTCAGGTCGATCCCGCGCAGGATCGGCTTTCCCTCCACCGAGGCCTCGAGGCCACGGATCTCCAACGTTGCGGGTTCACTCATCCGTCTGACACCTCGATCACGACGTCGTCGTTCTCCACCTTGGTCGAGAACACCTCGACCGGCTGCGTGGCCGGCAGCGTCCGCGGCCGGCCGGTGTTCAGATCGAAGGTCGAGCCGTGCTTCGGGCACTCGATCGTCTCGTCGTCGACGTCGACCTCGCCCTCGTCCAGGAAGTAGTGCGCGTGCGAGCAGATCGCGTCCAAGACGCGGAAGCCCTCGTCGCCGAGGTTCGCGACCGCGAAGGGCCGGTGGTCGAGCTCGAACCGCCGGACCTCGCCCTCCGGCACGTCGTCGACGCCACAGATGCGGACCAGGGACATGCTCAGGACCCCCGCTCGAGCTCGTCTGAGATCGCGCGCTCCAGCCCCTCGCGGATCTCGGGGATCTCGACGCGGTCGAGCACCTCGGCGAAGAAGCCGAACACGATCAGGCGTTCGGCCTCCTTCGGGGGGATCCCGCGGCTCATGAGATAGAAGAGCTCGTCGTCGGACACGGGACCGACGCTGGCCGCATGGCCGCATCGCGTCGGGTCGTTCGTGAGGATCTCCAGGTTCGGGACCGAGTGCGCCCTAGCGTGCTCGGAGAGCAGGATGTTGCGGTTGGTCTGGTACGCGTCGCACGCGTGGGCGCCCTTCTCGATGATCACGGTGCCCGTGTAGATCGCGTTCGAGCGATCCCGCATCGCTCCCTTGTAGAGCAGGTCGCTGGAGCTCCTCGAGCCGACGTGGTCCTGGATCGAGCGATGGTCGATGTGCTGGTCGCCGTCGCCGAAGTACACGCCGAGCATCTCGCTCGTGGCGCCGTCCTCGGCCAGGAGCGCCTCGACCTCGGCCCGAGCGAGCGACGCGCCGAACGCGACGCCGAGCGTCTTCAGGTTCGCATCACGCCCGACCGTCGCGCGGAGCACGCTCAGGTGCGTCACTCCCTCGCCGTACTCCTGCAGCGCGATGTAGCGCACGCGGCTGCTCGGGCCCGCGTGGATCTCGACGACGGCATCGGAGAGGGCTCGGCCGAGCGCCGGGCTGGCGTACCGGTCGATGAACGTAACCTCGGCGCCCTCGTCGGCGACGAGCAGGGTCCGGGGGAAGATCGCGGCGTCCTCTCCATCGATCCACGTCAAGGTCTGCAATGGAAGCTCGACCCGGACGTCCGACGGGACGTACACGAACGTTCCGCCGGTTCGGAAGGCGGCGTGCAGCGCGGTGAACTTCGAGCGGTCGGTCGCGACGCCGGCGTGCAGGTACGGCTCGACGAGTTCGGGGTGCTCCGCGATCGCGCGATCCAGGTCGCCGAAGATCACGCCCTTCTCGGCCAAGCCGTGCGCGAGCTGTGTCGAGATGACCACGGAGTTCCGCTGGATCTGAAGCCCGGCACGTTCGCCGACGACTCCGGCCGCCTCCAGCACGCCGTGCTTGTTGACCGCCTCCGGGCCGCCACCCTCGGTGAATGGGCGCAGGTCGAGGTCGAGTCCCTCGAGGTCGGTGTAGCGCCACTCCTCGGTCTCCTGGGACGGGATCGGGAGTGCCTGGAACCGCTCGAAGGCCTGCTCGCGCAGGCGCTGGACGAACGGTGCGGACGGCGGGAGAGCAGCCAAGGCGTGCTCGTCGAAACCCGTGGTCGCGGTGGTGGTCATCGGTCAAATCCTAGCAATCGAGTCGGATTCGCCTCCGCGGGAGGCTGCCGAACGGTACGGGTGCCGCGGGTACCTGCCGCTAGCCGATCGAGCCTTCCATCTGGAGCTCGATCAGGCGGTTGAGCTCGACGGCGTACTCCATCGGCAGCTCTCGCGTGATCGGCTCGATGAAACCGTTCACGATCATCGCGGAAGCCTCGGCCTCGGAGAGGCCCCGGCTCATCAGGTAGAAGAGTTGGTCCTCCCCGATCCGGGAGACGCTCGCCTCGTGGCCCAGCTGCGCCGTCTCCTCTTCGACCTCGACGTACGGGTACGTGTCCGAGCGCGAGGTTTCATCGAGGATCAGCGCGTCGCACCGGACGTTCGACTTCGCGTGGTCCGCGCCGGGCTCGACCCGAACGAGACCGCGGTACCCCGTCCGGCCGCCGTCCTTGGAGACGGACTTCGACGTGAGGACGCTGGTGGTGTGCGGCGCCGCGTGGACCGCCTTCCCACCGGCGTCCGTGTGCATGCCCTTGCCGGCGTACGCGACGCTCAGGACCTCGCCGCGTGCGCCCTTGCCGAGCAGGTAGATCGACGGGTACTTCATCGTGACCTTCGAGCCGATGTTGCCGTCGATCCACTCCATCACGGAGTCCTCATAGGCCGCCGCGCGCTTGGTCACCAGGTTGTAGACGTTCGTCGACCAGTTCTGGATCGTCGTGTACCGGACGCGCGCGCCCTTCTTCACGATGATCTCGACCACGGCCGAGTGCAGCGAGTCGTTCGTGTAGATGGGCGCCGAGCAACCTTCGACGTAGTGCACGTACGAACCCTCGTCGGCGATGATCAGCGTGCGCTCGAACTGCCCCATCGCCTCCGCGTTGATCCGGAAGTAGGCCTGGAGCGGGATGTCGACCTGCACGCCGGGGGGCACGTAGATGAATGAGCCGCCCGACCAGACCGCCGAGTTCAGCGCGGCGAACTTGTTGTCGTTCGGCGGGATGATCGTGCCGAAGTACTCCTTCACGAGGTCGGGGTGGTCGCGGAGCGCGGAGTCCATGTCGGTGAACAGGACCCCGATGTCGTCGAGCTCCTTCTTGATCTTGTGGTACACGACCTCGCTCTCGTATTGCGCGGACACACCGCCGAGGAACTTCTTCTCCGCCTCGGGGATGCCGAGCTTGTCCCAGGTGCCCTTGATGTCCGCGGGGAGGTCCTCCCAGTTCTTGGCCTGCTTCTCGGTCGAGCGGATGAAGTAGTAGATGTCGTCGAAGTCGATGCCGGACAGGTCCGCGCCCCACCACGGCATCGGCCGCTGCTCGAAGTGCTTCAGCGACTTCAACCGGAACTTCCGCATCCAGTCGGGCTCGCTCTTGAGGGACGAGATCTCCTCGACCACCTGTGCGTTCAGCCCCTTCTTCGGCTCGAAGACCGAGTGGGACGGGTCCTTCCAGTCGAAGCGGTAGCCCTTCGCGAGCTCCTGGAGGTGTTCTTCCTGGGTGACGGCCACGTTGGGTTCCTTTCGGTGCCGTTCAGGCACGCGCAGGCACGTGTTCAGCATACCCGCGGCGGACGGAGGAAGTCTACCTGGAGAGTCGGATTTGCCGCCGTCCCGGTCGCCGCCTACCCTCCAGTTCGACCCGGGAACCGCGGGAGTGCATCGATGGCTGATGAGGCGAAGAAAGGCCAGTGGACGAAGGTGCTCGCGGCGGTGATCGCCGTCGGCGCCATCGCGATCGCCGCAACTACGGGCGACTCGTGGGCGGTTCGCACGATCCTCGTCCTGGTCGGTGGCGACGTGGCGGTCCGCCTCTGGCGCTCCGGCTGAGATCGCCTGAAGGAGCGGTCCCTCACCCCAGCAGTGCCGAAACGGAGGTCTCGAGGGCCTCGAGCCGAGGCGAGGCGAGGAGCGAACCGATCAGCTCCTTCGAACCGCCGACGCAGGTCACCTCGCCGTCGATCTCACTGGAGACGAGCCACGACCGATCCTCGGGCCACCACAGGTTCGGTGCCTCGTCGCCTGCCGCCTCGGCCAGCGGAACGGCCGCGGAGAGTGGCCCGCGGACGAGGAAGTAGTCGCGATGCGGCGTTCGAACGCGGGGGGTCCTCCGGAGCACGCGGTCCCGTTCGTCGTCGATCCGCCGCTCCTCGCGAACCGCATCCCGTACCTGCTCACGCTCCGCTCGCGATCGGCGGGGGCCGGTGTAGGAAGTCAGGAGGCCGTGTGCACCCTTCCACCACGTGCCCCACCCATCCCAGAGGCAGAACCAACACACGTCGCCACGATCCATCGAACCCGAGAAGAGGGAGACGAGCTCTCCGAGCATGCGGCTGGACCGACCGTCGACCGGATCACGCGTGTGCGGTACCCGGGCGTACACCTCGAACACGTCTGGCATGAACGACCCGACGCGGACGCCCTTCTCGTCCCACGGCCGCAGTGCCGATACCACCCAGTCCGCGTCGGACGTGTCCGTCATCAGCTCCACTTCCGGCGGGAGCCACTCGTACACGGCCGAACGATACGTCGACATGGCGAGGCCCGGACGGCTTCGCCGTCCGGGCCTCGGTGGGGGAAGGGTGCTGAGGGGGTCAGCCCTTCTCCACTCCCCTGTGGTCGCTCAGCCCTTCTCGACCGGCGCGCCGACCAGCGACCCGTATTCGGTCCACGAGCCGTCGTAGTTCTTGACGTTCTGGAAGCCGAGGAGCTCCTGCAGCGCGAACCACGTGTGGCTCGAGCGCTCGCCGATCCGGCAGTACGCGATCACCTCGCGATCGGCCGTGATCCCCTCGGCCTCGTAGAGCGCCCTCAGCTCGTCCGCGCTCTTGAACGTCCCGTCGTCGTTCGCCGCCTTGGCCCAGGGGATGTTGGCGGCGCCGGCGATGTGGCCGGGGACCTGCGCCTGCTCCTGCGGCAGGTGGTCGGGGGCGAGCTTCTCGCCCCGGAACTCCTCCGGCGAGCGGACGTCGACGAAGCCGGTCCCCCCGCTGACCTTGGACAACACCTCGTCGCGCAACGCGCGGATCTCGCTCCGCTCCGCTCCGAGCGTCGCCCCGCCCTTCGGATACGTCTCGACATCCTGGACGAGCTCCCGGCTCTCGAGCTCCCACTTCTTGCGTCCGCCGTTCAGAAGCCTCACGTTGACGAACCCGCGCAGCTTGAGCACCCAGTACGCGTAGGCCGCGAACCAGTTGTTGTTCCCGCCGTACAGGATCACGGCGGTGTCCGGGCCGACGCCTGCGTCCGAGAGCAGCTCCGTGAGCCGCGCCTGGTCCACGTAGTCGCGACCGAGGCTCGCGTGCAGGTCGCTCGTCCAGTCCCAGCCAACCGCACCTCGGATGTGCCCCTTCTCGTACGCCTCGGTGTCCTCGTCCACCTCGATCACCCGCAGACCCTCGTCTCCAAGATGCTCCTCGAGCCAGTCGGTCTCGACGAGCGCGTCCGGGTTCGCGTACTCGGTCACGGTTCCTCCTCCCCTGTCCGTCTCGACGGACGGACGTCGTATGCGTGCGGTGCTTCGGATGAGACGGCGTCGAGGGCATCACCGAACGGCACCGTCCGGCGTCTCCCGCCGACGACGGGCGAGAACGCTGCACGGGGTGTCCTCGGGGAGCCCGTCGCTCCTTCGGCGGCGCAGGTTCAGGCCGCCGTGGGATCCGAACAGGACAGGAGCGAAGGGATCATCGCTCCTACCACCCCCGCGGCTCGCGTTCGGATCACGATCGATCTCCCACCCACACGATCGGTTCTTGCAGGTGCAAGTCAACTGCCGCATGGTTCGAGTGTCAACCGGTGCGGCGAGCTCAGAAGTAGCCGAGCGCCGCCTTGGCTTCCTCGGACATCATCTCGGGGCTCCACGGCGGCCGAAGGACCATCTCCGACTCGATCTCGGTGACCCCGAGGTGCGCGAGGGCGGCCTGCATCTGCTGCTCGATGAGCGGTCCGATCGGGCATCCCATGGTCGTGAGCGTGTAGTCGATGTGCACGAGGCCGTTCGGGCTGATGTCGATCTCGTAGACGAGACCCAGGTCGACGATGTTGATGCCGAGCTCGGGGTCCACCACCGATCTGAGGGCCTCGCGGATCTGCTCCTCGCTCGGGCCCCCATCACCCTCCGAAGCATGGGCCGCAACCGGTTCGGCGGTCGGAGCCGTCTCGCTCTGGGTGATCGATCCGTCCATCGAAGCCTCGCTCCCTAACTTCCTTCGCGCAAGTTCACCATCTATCCTACGGGTGCTCGTGCAGCGTGCCCAGAATGGGAGACCATGGCGCCCATCCGCATCCTGATCGTCGACGACCACCCGGTCACACGCGAGGGCCTGCACGCGGCTCTCGACCTCGCCAACGACGTCGTGGTGGTCGGCGAGTCCGAGAGCGGCGAGGACGCCGTGGAGAAGGCCGGTGAGCTCACGCCGGACATCGTGTTCATGGACGTCCGGATGCCCGGGATGGGCGGCATCGAGGCGACCAAGGCGATCCGTACGGCCTCCCCGGACACCCGCGTGATCCTGTTCACGGTCGACGAGTCTCGAGCCTCCATCTCGGAGGCGATCCAGGCCGGGGTATCGGGCTACCTCCTGAAGGACGCATCGGCCGACGAGCTCGTGAACGCGGCGCGCCTGGCGCTGGAGGGGAAGGCGGTGATCCACCCACAGCTCACGCGCGCGTTCATCGAGGAGGTCCAGATCGCCGAGAAGCGCGCGGAGTCACCACCCCTGTCCAAGCGCGAGAAGGAGATCCTCCAGAAGGTCGCCTACGGGGCGACGACCAAGGAGGTCGCGCACGACCTCGGCATCTCCCCACACACGGTGAAGACCCACCTCGAGCGGATCTTCGAGAAGCTCGGCGCCAACGACCGCGCCCAGGCGGTCGCGATCGCGATCCGCAGCGGCCTGGTCGAGTAGCCCGACTCCCGGCACGCCTGGCAACCGACCTAGGTCTCAACCCGACCGGCGGGGCGCCGATACCAGGGACACGATGCCGACGAGGGTCGTGCTGTGCGATTCGCCGGACGGCCTCGCACAGCTCCAGTACGCCCTGATCACTTCCGGGGCGGCGCTGGAGATCGAGGTCGCAACCGACGGCATGCGGGCCGTGGAGGCCTGCGCTCGAACGCGCCCGGACATCGTCGTCACCGAGCTCTCCCTGGAAGGTCTCGCGGGCGCCGAGCTGATCCGCCGGTTCCTGGCCACGACGCCCCAGGCGAAGGTCATCTGCTGGGCTTCGGAGGTCTCGGCCTCACTGGTCGCCGAGACGCTCGAGGCCGGGGCAAGCGCGTTCGTCGGCAAGTCCGAGGGGCCGGACGCGGTGTTCCGCGCGATGCGAACGGTGAACGCCGGAAGCGTGGCGCTCGGACCCGCGGTCGCCGGCCAGGTCGCAGACGGGCTCCGGCAGGAGGCCGGCCGGGTCGCCGAACTCGAGACCGCACTATCGGAGATCTCGGAGCAGCTGCACTCGCTCACGACGGCGAAGGCCGACTTCCTGGCCAACGTGTCCCACGAGCTCCGGACGCCGGTGACCGTGGCCAAAGGCATCGCATACGTCTTGAAGAAGCGGACGCTCCCCGAGGAGGAGCAGGATCGGTTCCTCGGAGAACTCGAGATGGCGCTCGACAAGCTCACCGGCCTGGTCGAGGAGATGGTGACCGTGGCCGAGCTCGACCGGGGAGAGCTCACGCTCGAGCTCACCGACGTGGACCTCGCTCCCCTCATCCGCCACGTGGCGGACGAGGTTGGGCGCAGGTACGCCGACATCGTCATCGAGCGCGAGATCCCCGACGGCCTTCCCGGCGCTGCGGACCCCGTGCGCTTCACCGAGATCGTTCGACAGCTCCTCGACAACGCGTGCCGGTACTCCTCGAAGGGCGCGATGGTCAACGTGCACGGGCGCCCGATGGACGAGGGTGTGCTCGTCTCGGTCACCGACCACGGCGAAGGTGTGCTCCGGGAGACCGTCAGCAAAGCCTTCGATGAGCCGTTCAGCGCCGGCGAGGACATCCTGCGGAAGGAGCGGGCGGGAGCGGGCATCGGCCTGCACCTCGCGCGGCAGCTCGTGATCGGGCACGGCGGCATCCTGTGGGCGGATCCGCTGCCAGCCGGGGGGACCAGGGTCTCGTTCGTGATCCCCGCGAACACCGGCGAACGCGCGGTCAAGCCCTCCGGGCTCGTGGACCTCGCTCCACCTCCCGTCGAGCTGCCCCCCGCCCCGCTGCGCGAGATCGCGGCGATCGGGCAGTCCAGCACCCGACCGACGTCTCCGTAGCCCAACGCGATCTCCCGAGATCGACCGGAGTTCCCGTTGCAGGTCGTCGGCCCCGGGTGATACAACGCTCCCGTCCGGGCGCGGGAGCCCGGATGCGACGGAGTGCAGCGAAGACCGGTTGGAATCCGGCACTGTCCCGCAACCGTGAAGCCCCTGATCGGGGACGAGTCGGGTCGCCTCCTCCGCCGCGCGGATGACGGTCCTCGAAGGAAGGGCGGTTCGTGGGCGGCGATCTCCAGACCCATCGCGGCTCCTTCCGAGGGGAAGGAGGAGAGATGGGCAGACTCCGAACCACGGCGTTCGTGCTCGCCTTCGCGCTGCTCTTGGCGGCGTGCGGCTCAGACCAGACCGACACCTCTGCCAGCGGAGCGACCGGGTCGACGCCAGAGCCCTCGCCCGAGTCTTCGTTCCCGGTCACCGTGGAGGGGACGAACGGCTCGATCACGATCGACGAGCAGCCGACGAGGATCGTGTCGCTCTCGCCGACCGCGACGGAAGATCTGTTCGCGATCGGCGCCGGCGAACAGGTCGTCGCGGTGGACGATCAGTCGAACTTCCCGGCCGAGGCGCCGACGACCGAGCTCTCCGGCTTCGAGCCCAATGTCGAAGCGATCGTCGGCTACGAACCGGACCTGGTCGTCTACGCCACCGAGGTCGGAGACGTGGGATCGGCGCTCGAGGGCCTCGGGATCACCGCGTTGCAGCTCGACGCGGCGGTCACGCTCGACGACGCGTTGGGGCAGATCGAACAACTCGGCCACGCCACCGGCCACGCCGAGGAAGCGGATGCCCTCGTCGCGGAGCTCGGTGCCGAGGTCGACCGGATCGTGGCGACCGCCGAGCCCGCGTCCGGAGCGACCTTCTACCACGAGCTCGACGACACCTTCTACTCCGTCACGTCGAAGACCTTCATCGGGCAGCTGTACTCGATGCTCGGGCTCGAGAACATCGCGGACGAGGTAGGCGAAGGCAGCGGTGGATACCCGCAGCTGTCGGCGGAATACATCATCCAGACGGACCCGGAGCTGATCTTCCTCGCCGACACGAAGTGCTGCGGACAGTCGGCGGAGACCGTCGCCGAGCGCCCGGGCTGGGACCAGATCGCGGCGGTCACCGACGGCGGGGTGGTGCCGCTCGATGACGACATCGCATCGCGCTGGGGTCCGCGGGTCGTCGATCTCTTGCAGCAGATCGCCGACGCGGCGGTCGCCGCACAGGCCGGGGCGGCGTGAGCACTCGCGCCCGCGCGATCGTGATCGGCGTCGTCGCGCTCGTCGTCGCCGTCATGGCCGGCCTGCTCGTCGGGCCGGTCCGGATCGCGGCCGCCGACGTGTTCGGTTGGCTCGTCTCGTTCGGCGACCCGCCGGCCGGGATGTCGGACCTCCAGGAGGCCATCCTGGTCGACCTCCGGATGCCCCGGGTGATCGTCGCCGGTCTGGTGGGGGCGTCGCTCGCCGCCTCGGGGGCGGCCTACCAGGCGGTCTTCCGCAACCCGCTCGCCGACCCGTACCTGCTCGGGGCCGCCGCGGGCGCGGGATTGGGCGCCACGATCGCCGTCGCCTACGGGCCGTCCGGCGCGGTCGACCTCACGGTGCCGCTGGCCGCGTTCATCGGAGCGCTCGCCGGCGTCGGCCTCGCGTACGGGCTCGGCCGGTCGAGCCTCGGAGGCCGAGCCGCCACGAGCCTGATCCTCGCCGGCGTGGCCGTTGCCTCCTTCCTCACGGCGATCCAGACGTTCCTGCAGCAGCAGCGGTCCGAGACGCTCCGCCAGGTCTACTCGTGGATCCTCGGGCGGCTCGGGACGGCCGGATGGGACGATGTGCGTCTGGCCCTGCCGTCCGTGGTGCTCGCGGTTGCGACGCTGTGGGCGGTCCGCCGACTCCTCGACGTGATGGAGGTCGGCGATCTCGAAGCCCAGAGCCTCGGGGTGAACGTCGCCCGGCTTCGGCTCGTCGTCGTGATCGCCGCGTCGCTCGCGACGGCTGCCGCGGTGGCAGTCGCGGGGCTGATCGGGTTCGTCGGCATCATCGTCCCCCACGCGGTCCGGATGATCGTCGGCGGCAGCTATCGGTCGGTGCTTCCCCTCTCGGTGCTGTTCGGCGCGTCGTTCATGATCTTCGTGGACATCGTCGCGCGGACCCTCGCCGCACCGGCCGAGATCCCGATCGGCGTGATCACGGCCTTGATCGGCGCGCCGTTCTTCGTTGCGGTCCTCCGGCGGAGTGGACGGGCGGCGGCATGAGGGATGGTCCGCTCACGCCGGCGCTCGAGGTCGGCCATCTGTCCGTCGTGCTCGGCGGGCGACCGATCGTGACGGACATCGCGCTCGAGGTCCCTCGCGGTTCGTGGGTCTGCGTGATCGGGCCGAACGGCGCGGGGAAGACCACGTTCGTACACGCGGTCGCCGGGCTGCTTCCGCACACGCGGGTCGGTCCGCCTGTGGGGCCGGCCGGCCGAGCGAGCTCGGGCGGCGCGAGCGTGCCCGGACGATCGCCCTCGTCCCGCAGCTTCCGGTGATCCCCGAGGGCATCACGGTCGAGCAGTACGTGCTCCTCGGACGAACGCCGCATCTCGGGCTGCTCGCCGCCGAGGGTCGACGAGATCACGCAGCCGTCGGCTCGGCGATCGAGCGACTCAACCTAGGCTGGGCGTCCGCCCGGCGCCTGCACACGCTCTCGGGCGGCGAGCTGCGACGCGTCGTCATCGCCCGCGCGCTCGCGCAGGAGGCATCGTTGCTCTTGCTCGACGAGCCGACGACGGGGCTCGACCTCGGCCAGCAGCTCCGCGTGCTCGAGCTGATCGATGAGCTTCGTCGTGGCGGTGGCCTTACCGTCATCTCGACGATGCACGACCTCACGCTCGCGGGGCGGTTCGCGGAGCGGTTCGCGTTGCTCTCGGCGGGACGGCTGGTGGCCGAGGGCTCGCGCGCCGAGGTCCTCGCCTCCCACGTCATCGCCGAGCACTACGGCGCGGCCGTCCGCGTCATCGATGACGGCGAGATCGGATGGGCGGTCGTCCCGGTCCGGGAGTCGGAGACGTGAGCGAACAGCCACCGACGCGCGCCCCGAAGCTCGGTCGGAAACGGGTGTCCTCGCGCGTCCTCGTCAACACGGGCGACGGCAAAGGGAAGTCGTCCGCCGCGTTCGGCGTCGCCATGCGCGCGGCCGGCGGCGGCTGGCGCGTGGCCGTCGTGCAGTTCGTCAAGTCCGGGAAGTGGAGGACGGGCGAGGAGACCTCGGCGCGCACCCTCGGCATCGACTGGTGGTCGCTCGGCGACGGCTTCACGTGGGACACGAAGGACATGGACGAGTCCCAGGCGGTCGCGCGCGAGGCGTGGCGCTCTGCGGCCGAGCTGATCCGGGCGGGCGAGCACCGGCTCGTCGTCCTCGACGAGATCACCTATCCGATGAACTGGGGCTGGATCTCGACCGAGGAGCGTCATCGAGGCGATCGGAACCCGGCCGGACGAGCGTGAGCATCATCGCGACCGGCCGCGACGCTCCCGCGGAGCTCCGCGAGATCGCCGACACGGTCACCGAGATGGTCGCCGAGAAGCACGCCTTCGATCAGGGCATCGACGCGATGCGTGGGATCGAGTTCTGATGCCGTACACGTTCCTGCTGGGCGGCGCCCGGAGCGGGAAGTCCTCGCTCGCCGTCGAGCTCGCCGCGTCGCAGGACGCTCCGGTCGTGGTGATCGCGACCGCCGAGCCCCGCGACGAGGAGATGGCCGCACGCATCCGCGAACACGTCGCGGCCCGTCCCGTCGGATGGTCGACGGTCGAGGCGCTGCTCGACCTGGCTGCGCGCCGTGAGGGACGCGCCGGAAGACGCGTGCGTGCTCCTCGACTGCCTCACGCTGTGGGTGTCGAACGCGCTCGAGGCCCGAACGTCCGAGGCGGCGATCTCCTCGGAGGCCGCGCGAGATCGCCGCGTCGCTCTCGGACCGAGCGGTGGGGTCGATCGTCGTCAGCAACGAGGTCGGGCTCGGGATCGTGCCGGTGAACGAGCTCGCGAGGTCGTACCGGGACGTGCTCGGACGTGTGAACGCCACGTTCGCCGCGGGTGCCTCTCGGGCGTACTTCGTGGTCGCCGGTCGAGGGATCCCGATCGAGGAGGTGCGGTCAACGTGAGCGCGGTTCTCGCTTCGACCATCGCGGCCATCGCGCGACCCGACGAGACGGTCGCGGCCGAGACCCAGCGGCTGCTCGACGCCAAGACGAAGCCGCCCGGGAGTCTCGGGCGCCTCGAGGAGCTCGCGTGCCGTCTCGCGTCGATCCGCGGCTCGATCCCCGACCGCCCACTCCTGCCCGCGCTCGTCGTGGCCGCGGCCGATCACGGCGTCGCGATCCACGGCGTCAGTGCCTACCCGCGCGAGGTGACCGGCCAGATGCTCGCGAACTTCGCGGGCGGCGGTGCCGCGATCTCCGTCCTCGCACGAGAGGCCGGTGCCCGTCTCGTCGTCGTGGACGCCGGCGTGTCGGCCGCCACCGCGGTCCCCGGGGTGCGGCTCGCGATCGTGGACGGGGTCCGCGGGACCGCGGACCTCACGCGGGGACCCGCGATGTCGCGAGGCGTCGCCCTCGGGCTGATCGAGCGTGGCATCGCGCTCGCGGACGAGCTCGCGGACGACGGCATCGAGATCGTCGGCGTCGGCGAGATGGGCATCGGGAACACCACGGCGGCGAGTGCGCTCACGGCCGCACTCCTGCCTGCGGATCCGTCGCTCGTGTGCGGACCGGGGACCGGTCTCGACCCGGCGGGCGTCGCTCGGAAGGTGGAGGCGGTGCGGGAGGGGCTCGAGGCCAACCGCCTCCCCCGCGCCGGCGTCGATCCGGTCGACGTCCTCGCGGCCGTCGGCGGTCTCGAGATCGCGTTCCTCGCCGGCGTGATCCTCGGTGCGAGCGCACGGCGGGTCCCCGTGCTCCTCGACGGGTTCATCACGGGCGCGTCGGCACTGATCGCGGCCGAGCTCGCGGCGACGAGCGTCGGTTCGATGATCGCGGCCACGCGCTCGCCCGAACCCGGCCATGCCGCCGTGCTGGGCCGGCTCGGCCTCGAACCGTTCCTCGATCTTCGGCTCCGACTCGGCGAGGGGACCGGCGCGGTGCTCGCGCTTCCGTTGGTGCGAGGGGCGGTGGCGATCCTCACCGACATGGCGACGTTCGAGGAGGCCGGGATCAGCGAGCGCACCGACAGCCCGGCGCCGGCCATCGCCGATGCCTGATCGGCTTCGACCGATCGTGGCTGCACTGTCGTTCCTCACCGTCGTTCCCGTGGGTCGCCGATGCCGCGGTGGGCGAGCGCGACCTCCGCCGCGGCGCCGCGCTCTTCCCCCTGGTGGGCGCGGCGGTGGGCGCCCTGGTCGCCCTCGTCGGCCTGGGGGGCCGCGTTCGTCGTTCCCGCGTTCGCGGCCGCGGTACTCGGCGTCGCGTGCGGAGCAGCGGTCACGGCCGCGATCCATCTCGACGGCCTCGGCGACATCGCCGACGGGATCGGCGCCTCGCTCACGGGCCGCGATCCTCGCGAGGCGATGCACGATCCGCGACTCGGGACGTTCGGGGTCGTCACGGTGGCGCTCGACCTGCTGTTGAAGGCGTCGCTCATCTCCGCACTCGTCGGCGAGGGGTTCCCGTGGGCGGTGGTGGCGGCCGGTGCACTCTCGCGACTCGCGCCCGTTCTGCTCGCGGGACGATCGCCGTACACGGGAGCCGGCACCGGGGGCTGGACCGAGGGATTGGATACCCGGACGAGATCGATCGCAGCGGTGCTCGCGCTCGCGATCGCCGTCCCGTGCGTCGGGTGGACGACGTTGGGCATGGTGGCGGTGGTCGCGATCGGTGCGGCACCTGTCGTGTGGTGGTCGAACCGGCACCTGGGCGGACTCACCGGTGACGGCTTCGGCGCAGCCACCGAGCTCGCCGACGTCGGCTCGCTCCTGGTGGCGGTCGGACTCGGCATCGGACGCTGACGATCGGGCATCAGGTGGGTGGGAGCGCCACATCCCCGGCTAGTGGCGCGACCCAGACGAGCCGGGCTATGCTGCCTCCCGGGATCGACGGGGTGCGAAAGGTTGTTGCTCTCCTCGCGGTAGGGCTGGTCGCAGCGGGCTGCGGCGATGCGATGGGCACTGCGCCGGGGTCCCCGGTTCCAGCGGACCTGATGATCCTCGAGTCCCCGAGCCCGTTCCGGCAGGTGTCCGCCGGGCCGGTGACCACCGTGATCCCTGATGCCTGGCGGCCGCGTCTCGCCGGGGCGCTCGACGACCCCAGGCAGGGCATCGTCGCTGGGCCGCGACCGGGGTCGTGGGGACTCGACCGGCCACGAGCAGAGGGGCTCGCCGCGATGTGGGTCGACGGCGCAGCGGTGGGCGTCCCGTCGGACTACTACTACCTCGCGGCCACGGGGACCGTGCTCGACATGCTCACCGGGTCGAAGCGTTGCCGAGCCACCCAGCAGCACGTCGTCGTCGACAACCTCCCGGCGTTCGCGCACGGCGACTCGGACTCGCCCGGTGACTACGTGGCGCACGGGGACGGCGTGTGCACCGTCGGGAGCCAACCGACGCGGTGGGCGTACTTCGTCGCCGCGCCGGGCTACGGACCGGTCCGCGAAGTGGGCATCCCGAGCTCCGGCCTGTACCTCGTGGTCGCGGTCATGCCCGCCTCGCCGAGGGCGCCGTTCCTGCTGAACCGCCTGCTCGCGCTCACCGAGTTCAACGGGTCCTCGGTCAGCGAGATGATCGAGGCCGCACGGCCGGTGACCTACCGGCTCGCCGGGGCGGTCTAGGCCACCGCGCGGTTCGTCACCGCGGCGAACGGTCGACGAAGGGCGTCCGAACGACGATGGCAGCCGCGGATCGGCCGCGGATGTCGATCTCGACCTCCCGACCCTCGTCGAACGCGTCCGGCGGTGACAGGTACGCGAGCGCGATCCCGCGGCCGAGGAGCGGCGAGAACGTCCCGCTCGTGACCTCGCCCGCCTCCGCGCCTCCAGCTCGCACACGCTGGTGGGCGCGAGGGATGTGCCGCCGGTCCGACGTGAGCAGGCCCCGGAGGATGCTCGGCAGGCCGCGCTCGACCTGGCGCGCGAGCGCCTCGCGACCGACGAACTCGCCCTTGTCCATCGCGACCGCCCACCCCATCCCCGCTTCGAGCGAGGTCCGATCGGGCACCAGGTCCTGCCCGTACAGGGGGTAGCCCATCTCGAGCCGTAGCACGTCGCGAGCACCCAGGCCACACGGGACGATGTCGAAGGGACGGCCCGCGTCCGACAGCTTCTCCCAGAGGTCGCTGGCCGCCTCAGCGGGCGCGAACAGCTCGTAGCCGCGCTCGCCCGTGTAGCCCGTCCGCGCGAGGACGACCTCCATGCCCTGTCGCTCCACGGTGCGGCAACCGCGGAAGGCGAGCTCGACGGCCTCGGGCCAGAGCGCGCCGATCACGTCGGGCGAGCGCGGCCCCTGGACGCCGAGGAACGTCCAGTCGTCGTGGTCGGCGACCTCGGCGCCGGCCGCCCGGATCGCCGAGACCACCGTGTCCTTGTTCGAGGCGTTCGGCACGGCGAACCAGCGCTGCTCCCCCAGCCGGTAGACGAACAGGTCCTCCTCGACGCCGCCCCGATCGTTGAGCAGGTGGTGGTACTGGGCTCGGCCGACGTCCACCCGGCGCAGATCGTTCGTGAGCAGCCCCTGCAGCGCGTCGAACGCCGCCGGACCGACCATGTCGACCTTGCCGAGGTGGCTCAGATCGAACAGCCCCACTCCTTCGCGGACCGCGCGATGTTCGGAGAGCGTCCCGGCGTACTCGATCGGCATCAGCCAGCCGCCGAAGGCGCCGAGCTTCGCGCCGAGCTCACGATGCGTGGCCTCGAGCGGGCCGTGTCGGAGCTCGGGGGTGCTCATCGAGGCGACATCCTACGTTCGAGCCACGGCCATCTTCCTCGCGCGGGTCGATGCAGACGGGCGCGGTAGCATGCCCATCGATGACCGACGGATACGACGTCGTCGTGGTCGGCGCGGGGACCGGCGGATACTCCTGCGCCCTGCGAGCGGCACAACTCGGGAAGCGGGTTGCCCTCGTCGAGCGCGACGAGCGACTCGGCGGCACCTGTCTGCTCCGCGGCTGCATCCCCACGAAGGCCCTGCTGCAGTCGGCCTCCGTGATGGACACGGTCAACCGCTCTGCGGAATGGGGCATCAAGGCCTCGGGCGAGCCCGATTGGACGCAGGTCCAGGCGTTCGAGGCGAAGATCGTGGACAAGATCGTTCGCGGGCTCACCGGACTGGTGAAGGCTCGGAAGATCGACGTCGTGCAGGGCTCGGCCGTCCTGAAGGCCGGTGGGCCGGTCGTCGAGGTCGATGGGCGGACGCTCACCGCCACCGACGTCGTGATCGCGACGGGCTCCCGCCCACGGCTCCTGCCGGGGGTCGAGCTCACGCCGAGGGTGATCACGAGCGACGAGGCCCTGTGGTATCCGGAGATCCCGTCGTCGGCAACCATCATCGGCGCGGGGGCCATCGGGCTCGAGTTCGCGAGCTTCTATCGCTCGATGGGAGCCGACGTCACGCTCGTCGAGGCTCTGCCCCGGCTCGCGCCGCTCGAGGACGAGGACGTGTCGAAGGAGATCGCCCGGGCCTTCCGCAAGCGAGGCGTCGCGTCCCACGCCGGCGCGAAGGTGACGCGCGTGTCGGATGCGGGCGACCACGTCGAGGTCGCGTTCGAGTCCAACGGGACCGACCAGACCACGACGGCCGACGTCTGCCTCGTCGCGATCGGGCGCGGTCCGGTGACCGAGGGGCTCGGCCTCGAGGACGCCGGGGTGGAGCTGGACCGCGGGTTCGTCAAGGTGGACGCGCAGCTGCGAACGACCCTTCCGCACGTGTGGGCGCTCGGCGACGTCGCGGCTACCCCGCTGCAGCTCGCACACGTCTCGTTCACCGAGGGCTACGCCGTCGCCGAACGGATCGCCGGGAGCGAGGTTCCGGAGATCGACTACACGCTGATCCCTCGCGTGACCTACTGCTCCCCCGAGATCGCGTCGGTCGGCCTGACCGAAACCCAGGCCGTCGAGCGCGGGCACGAGGTCGATGTCGAGGTCCTGAACTTCCAGGGCGTGGGCAAGGCGAACATCGTCGGCGAGGGAGGGTTCGTGAAGGTGATCGCCGCGGCGGGCGGCGGGCCGACGCTCGGCGTGCACATGGTGGGCCCGCACGTCACGGATCTCGTCTCGGAGGCGATGTTGACCGTCGCCTGGGAGGCGGTCCCGGCCGAGGTCGCCGCGCTCATCCACCCGCACCCGAGCTTGTCCGAAGGCGTGGGCGAGGCCTTCCTGGCGCTCGCCGGCAAACCCCTGCACGGGGCGTGACATGACGAAGGTGGAACGCAAGCCCATGACGTCGGACGACTGGAGCGCCGGCCTGACCGAGGACCAGCTGCTCGAGCTCCTCTACCTGCTGAAGCTCTGTCGGTACTTCGACGAGCGGATGGAGGCTCTGTACCGGCAGGGGCGCCTGCCGGGCGCGATCTACTCGGGCCGCGGACAAGAGGGGACCCACGTCGGCGTGGCCTACGCGCTGCGCGGGGACGACTCGCTGTTCCCGACGCACCGCGACCTGTCGGCGCAATTCACGAAGGGCCTCGACCTGCAGCGCGTGATGGCGCAGTTCTGGGGCCGCATCGACGGCTACACCCGCGGGCGCGACGGCAACAGCCACATCGGCGATTGGCAGGGCAACCGGACCTGGACCGTGATGTCGCACCTGCCGATCGCGTACCCGGTGGCATGCGGCGCCGCGCTCGCGTACCAGCGGAGGGGTGAGCATCGGGTCGCGATGGCGATCTGCGGCGACGGCGCCACCTCCAACGGCCGATGGCACGAAGCCCTCAACGTCTCGGCGATCTACCGGTTGCCCGTGGTGTGGGTCGTGAACAACAACCTGTACGCGTACTCGACCCCGAACCAGCTCGAGTTCCCGGTCCCGACGATCGCCGAACGCGCCGGCGCCTACGGGATGCCGGGTGTCCGGATCGACGCGCAAGACGTGCTCGATGTCTACCGAGCGGCGCACGAGGCCGTCGAGCGCGCGCGCGAGGGTGGTGGGCCGACCCTGATCGAGTGCGCCTCCTTGCGCTGGCGCGGTCACGCGGGTCACGACCCTGCGAAGTACGTACCGAGCCAGCTCCTCGAGGAGTTCATGGCGGACAAAGACCCGGTGCGCCGATTCGAGGAGCTCCTGCGGTCCAAGGAGATCGTGAGCGAGCGGGAGGTCGCCGAGATCGACGAGCGCGTCCGGGCGGCGTTCGAGGCCGGCTACGAGTTCGCGCTCTCGTCGCCGTTGCCGGAGCCCGGCGACGTCACGAGGGGGCTGTTCACGGACGACGGGTACTGGGCGAGCGAGCCCGGCCGGGGCGGAGGGACACCGGCCTGATGGCGACGACGTCGGTCGAAGCTGGGGCCGCGGGACACGGCGCGGAACCGCGCGGCAAACGCACCGACGCGGGCGAGGCCACGTACCTCGTCGCGATCGCCGAGGCCCTGTGGGAGGAGATGGAGCGCGACGAGCGCGTCTTCCTCCTCGGGGAGGACATCGGCGCCTACGGCGGCGCGTTCAAGGTCACCGAGGGGTTCATCGAGCGGTTCGGTCCCGAGCGCGTGATGGATACGCCGATCGTCGAGGAGACGATCGTCGGGTTGGCGCTCGGCGCCGCGATGGAGGGCCTGCGGCCCGTCGCCGAGTTCCAGTACGCGGACTTCATGTCGAGTGGGTTCGACGAGATCACGACCGCGCTCGCCCGGTATCACTACCGAAGCGGCGTGCCGATCCCCGTGGTCCTCCGGGGACCTTCGGGCGGTGGGGTTCGCGCGTCAAGCTTCCACTCGTTCAACCCCGAACCGTGGTTCGCGCACACACCGGGGCTGAAGGTGCTCTGTCCCGCGTTCCCCTCGGATGCGAAGGGGTTGCTGAAATCGGCGATCCGTGACGACAACCCGTGCGTGTTCCTGGAACACAAGTGGATCTACCGACGGATCAAGGAGGTCGTGCCCGAGGATCCGAACGTCCTCGTGCCGATCGGGAGCGCGAAGGTCCAGCGCGAGGGTCGCGACGTCACGATCGTGTCGTACGGGATGATGGCGCACCTCGCGCTCGAGGCGGCGGAGGGCCTCGCCTCGGAGGGGATCGACGTCGAGGTCCTCGACCTCCGAACCGTGCAGCCGCTCGACGAGGAGGCGATCCTCGCCTCGGTCGCGAAGACGAGCCGCGCGGTCGTCCTGTACGAGAGCCATCGGTTCCTCGGGATCGGTGCGGAGGTCGCCGCTCTGATCGGCGAGCATGCCTTCGAGTCGCTCGACGCCCCGATCGTGCGTGTCGCCCCTCCGAACGTGCCGGTCCCCTTCTCGCCCGCGCTCGAGGACGCGTACCTTCCGCAGGTGACCGACATCCAGGACGCCGTTCGGAGCCTGTCCGCGTGGTGAACCTGCCGACGAACCGGAGGGATCGATGACCGCGGTGAAGATGCCTCAGCTCGGTGAGACCGTGATCGAGGGCACGATCCTGAAGTGGTTGAAGCAGGAGGGCGACCAGGTCGCCGTCGACGAGCCGCTGTTCGAGATCTCGACCGACAAGGTCGACACCGAGGTGCCGTCGTCCGTCGCCGGGACGCTGACGAGGATCATCGTGGCGGAGGGCGAGACGGTGGCCGTCGGTACCGAGCTCGCCGAGATCGACGGGGCCGGCTCAGAGGCGGGCTCGGCCGGGGCGGGTGGGGCCGCGGCTCCGGGAGCTCCGTCGCAGCCCGCTGAGGAACCCACCCACGCCGGGGAGGCCGCGGCTCCGGGAGCTCCGTCGCAGCCCGCTGCGGCGCCCTCCGCGACAGCGCCGGCCCAGACCGCCACCGCGGGGGGCGACGAGGTTCCCTCCACCGCGGCCTCCCCGGCGGCGTCGGCCGCTGCTCCAGCCGTTCCTGGTGCGGCGGCGATGCCGGATCGGGGGCCGAGGTCGCAGATCCTGTCGCCGCTCGTGCGGAAGCTGGCGGCCGAGCACCAGGTCGACCTCGGTCAGGTCGCCGGGACGGGGACCGGTGGACGGATCACGAAGAACGATGTGCTGACCTACGTGTCGTCGCGCGACGCCGCGCCGGCGGCGGCCACCGCCGCGCCGGCAACGGCTCCCGCGACAGGCGATCGCCGCACCCGCCACCGCACCTGCACCGGCACAGCCGACGGCGGTCGCTGGCGGCGAGGAGCTCGTACCCGTCTCGCACATCCGCCGCGCGATCGCCGAGCACATGAAGGCGTCCCTCGACGTCTCCGCACGCGCCTGGAACGCGGTCGAGGTCAACATGGAGAACGTCGCCCGGCTGCGTGATCGGGCGAAGGAGGCCTTCCGGGCGCGCGAGGGCTTCAACCTCACGTACATGCCGTTCGTCACGAAGGCCGTGACCGAGGCGCTGCTCGCGCACCCGATGGTGAACAGCGAGCTGCGCGGCGACCAGATCGCCGTCAAGCACTTCGTGAACATGGGGGTCGCCGTGAGCTACGACGAGGGCCTGATCGTGCCGGTCCTGAAGGGGTGCGACACGATGAACCTCCTCGGGCTGGCGCGCGGGATCAACGACCTCGCGACGCGCGCCCGCGCGAAGAAGCTCCTCCCCGACGAGGTGCACGGCGGCACGTTCACGATCACGAACCCCGGCCCGTTCGGCTCGCTCATCTCCGTCCCGATCATCAACCAGCCGCAGACCGGCATCCTCGGCTTCGACACGGTCGAGAAGCGTCCGGTCGTCATCGACGACACGATCGCGATCCGGCACATGGTCTACATCTCGATGTCCTGGGATCACCGCGTGATCGACGGGGCGCTCGCCTCGCAGTTCCTCGCACGCATCAAGCAGAACCTCGAGACGTGGGACTTCGCCGAGGACCTCGCCGTCTGACGCCGTGGGCCGGCTGATCCACCCCTCGGGCCTCGTCGACTACGACGAGGCGAACGCGTCGATGCACGAGCTCGTCGAGCTGCGGCTCGCGGGCTCGGGCGAGGACACGCTGATCCTGCTCGAGCACCCGCCCGTGTTCACGGCGGGTCGGCGCTGGAAACCCGAGCACATCGTGTGGACCGAGGATCGGATCCGAACCGCCGGAGCGGAGCTCCGGTTCATCGACCGGGGTGGCTCGCTCACGTTCCACGGCCCCGGTCAGCTCGTGGGGTACCCGGTCCTCGACCTCGGCCCGCGTCCGGATGCGATGCGGTTCGTCCGGCGCCTCGAGGAGGTGTTGATCCGGGCTGCGTCCGACGTGGGCATCACCGTGCAGCGCAACGACGTCCAGACCGGCGTCTGGTCGGGTACGAGGAAGGTCGCCGCGATCGGCGTCCGGCTGGCGCGGATGCGGGTCACGCTCCACGGGTTCGCGCTGAACTGCACGACCGACCTCTCCTGGTACGACGCGATCGTGCCCTGCGGCCTCGCCACCGAAGGGGTCACGTCGCTGTCCGAGCTGGCGGGTCGCGAGGTCTCCGTCGAGGAGATGGCCCCGATCGTCGGCCGTCGCTTCGAGCAGGTCTTCGAGATCGGTCTGGAACACGAGGAGACCGCGTGGCCTTCGCCGAAGGCATCGATCGCCACCGCCTCCGCGCGCTGACCGAGCCGGAGCACCGCCGCCTCCTCGCGGAGCTGCGGGCATGAGCGACCCGAGGGTCCACGACGCCGTCATGGGGTTCGAGGCCGCGGTGGAGCACTACCGGCGGGGCCGGCCCGGTTACCCGGACGACGCGGTCGAGTACGTCGTCCGCGAGTTGGGGATCGGCGGGGGCCGCGACGTGCTCGAGCTCGGCGCCGGCACCGGCAAGTTCACCGAGCTCCTCGTCCCCACCGGAGCCCGGCTCACCGCGCTGGAGCCGCTCCCGGCCATGCGCGAGGCGCTCGAGCGCGCGTGTCCCACGGTGACGGTCATCGACGGCGTCGCGGAACGGATCCCCGTCGGAGATGGATCGATGGACGCGGTCGTTGCGGCGGCCTGCTTCCATTGGTTCGACGGCGACCTCGCGCTCGGCAGAGATCCATCGCGTGCTCCGCCCCGGCGGCGTGCTCGGCCTCGTGTGGAACGTCCGCGACGAGGCGAGCGATTGGGCCGAGCACCTGACGGCGATCTTCGACCGTCTCGCCGGCGAGGGTGCGCCTCGCTATCGGACCGGCGCGTGGCGATCTGCCTTCGAGCGGACGTCGCTGTTCGGCCCGCTCCATCACCGGCTCTCGTACCACGTGCACGAGGTCTCGCGCGAGGGCTTCGTCGACCGCGTCCTCTCGGTGAGCTACGTCGCGCGCGCGACGAAGCCCGAACGAGAGCGCGTCCTCGCCGCGGTGCACGAGCTCCTCGAGACGGACCCGGATCTGCGGGGCCGAGCGGTGATCCCGATGCCCTACCGGACCGACGTCTTCTGGACCTCCCGGCGGTGAGGCGTGATCGTCCGCGGACCTCAGGGGAGGTCGACGATCGGCGCGTTCGCACGCCACGGGCCGATGGCCTCGCGGTACCGCTTCGCGAGGGTCTCTCGAGGATCTGTCGCCCGTCCTCGAGGGAGAACTCCACGGTCCCGGTTCAGGCGCTCGCGACGATCGCGTATCGCGTCCGGTGCTCGAGCCAGCCGAGCGGCCGTGGCCCGTGCAGCTTCGCCGCCCACTCCACGTCTCGCAGGCGTTTGATCCGTACCGCGGACCACCCGGCCTCGACGACGGCGTCGAGCAACGGCGCCGGCGAGGGGAGGCGCGCGAGCGGCAGCTCGGCGAGCACCTCCTGTGGGTAGGGGGCGTGGTGGTCGTCCGGGGTCCGGAGAATCCTCCGCAGGATGTCGGCGGCTGTGTCCTTCGCGCGCTGCGCGAGGTCCTGCTGCCCCCAGATGCCCTCGAACAGCACGAGCCGGCCGGCCACCTGCCTCCATCGGCCGAGCGCGCCCACGGGGTCCGGCATCGTCCACAGCAGGTGGCGCTCCATCACCGCGTCGAACGGCCCTTCCGGCGGCTCCATCGCCGAACCGACGACGAAGCGCATCCGCTCGTCGAGCCCTCGCTCCTTCGCCTTGATCTCCGCCCTGCCGAGCATCCCCGGCGACAGATCGAGCGCGGTCACCTCGTACCCGAGCTCGGCGGCGAGGAGCGACAGGGCGCCGGTCCCCGCTCCGACGTCGAGCACGGCGGCGCCCGGTTCCGGCAGCGCCTCTCCCAGCGCCTGACGCCACGCCGCGGCCTCCAGCGGATCGGAGATCGCATGCGAGGGCGTGGAGTCGTACGTGTGCGAGTCCTCGTCCCAGAACTCGCGGATCCGATCGTGCGTGTCGCGTGGCATCAGAACAGGGCGGCCGCCAGCTTGCGCCGGTACTCGGGCACGAGCTCGTTCTCCTCGTCCTCGCCCAGCACCTTGAAGACCTCGAGCATCGCCTGACGCGCATCGGGGTCGTCCGGCAGGGCGCCCAACATGCCGTCGAGCGCCTCGCGCCACTTCCCCAACGCCGCGAGACGCTTGGCCGACGCCGAGCGTCCCGACCTCGTCGAGATCGGCCCAACCGCGCACCTCGAGCATCGCGAGGATCCGCTCCGCCTCGGGATCCGGCAGCACGGGCATCAGCACCTGCCGGGCCTCGTCCTCGCGATCGGTCTCGGCCAGGACGCGACCGAGCCCGACGCGCGCGTCACGGTTGTTCGGGTCGACGTCCAACGCCTCGCGATACTTGCTCTCGGCCTGCTCGAGGTCACCATCGAGCTCTTCCTCCAGCGCCTCCTCGGCCTCGAGCTCCGCCTCGCTCGGCATCAGCCGGTCCACGAACTCGTTGACCATCGGCTCGGGGATCGCGCCGACGAAACCGTCGATCGGCCGGCCGTCTCGGAAGGCGATCACCGTGGGGATGCTCTGCACGCCGAACTGACCCGCCGTGTACGGGTTCGCGTCCACATCGAGCTTGGCGAGCAGGAACCCCCCGCTGCGTTCCTCGGCCACCTTCTCGAGGATCGGCCCGAGGGTCCGGCAGGGTCCGCACCACGACGCCCAGAGGTCGACGACGACCGGCCGTCGCTTGGACTCCTCGACCACGGTCTGCTCGAAGTCGGCATCGGTCGCCTCGACGACGACCGGGCCCTTCTCCATCACCTGTGCCATCTGCTTCTCACCTTACCCGGGCTGCGCGTTCGCCAGCCGATCACGTAGGTGAACGCCCGGCATCCGGCACGTATGCCCGATCGGCGCGCTCGAGGGGATCTACCGCTTCAACCGAGCTTCGATCGCCGCGCGGATCTCCTCCGTGACGGACGGCGCCAGTGCCAGGCGCTCGGCCGGGTCGTCGACCCGATCGACCGAGATCGCGGGCGCGAACGACAATCGGACCCGGGTTCCGCGTGGGCGCTTCGCCTGTTCCGTTCGGTCCGTGCCGGAGATCGCGCAGGGAACGATCGGGGTACCGGTTCGTAGCGCGACCCAGGCCGCGCCGCCGAGGAAGGGCAGCAGCTCGCCGGGCGATCGTGTTCCCTCCGGGTACATCCCGAGCACCTGCTCGCGCGAGATCACCTCGAGCGCCATCCCGACGGCGCGGAGATCGAACCGATCGCGATCGACCCGGAAGCCACCGAGCACCCGGACCCACCAGGTCACGAACGCGCTCTTGAACAGCTCCCGCTTGGCCATGAACACGATCCGCCGCGGGCACGCCACGACGACCAGCGGGATGTCCAGCGCGCTCTCGTGGTTCATCGCCAGGATCACCGGGCCCGAACGCGGAACGTTGGCCGCACCCTGCGTCCGCATCCCGAACCACCAACGCAGTGCCCGGCCCCCGAGGAGGTCGGCGACATCCTGCAGTCGGCCGATGCCGGGCGGCAGCCCCCTCCCCCGCGCATCTGCCGCTCGACCGCAGTGAGCACGTCCCGCACGCGGCTCGAACCGTCCAGGTCGGCCTCGTCCAGGGCGATGCCGAGCTCGGACTCGAGCGCGAGCGCGATCTCCGCGAACGCGAGGGAGTCGATCCCGAGGTCGGACAGGCGCGAGGCGGGCTCGACGGATCGCCCGTCGGACAGCTCTGCGAGCAGCTCGAGTGCGCGATCGGTCCGGTGCGACACGGGCGCGTAGCCTACCGGCGCGCCCGGTCGGGGTGCCGAAGGCCCGATGCTAGACTCGGCGAGTGGCGACCCGAGTAACCACGGAACCGTCGCACGAGGCCCTCGGCCTCACTCCCGATGACCTCCGCTCGATGTTCCGGACGATGGTCACGGCCCGCCTCATCGACGAGGCAGCGTTCCGACTGAACCGTCAGGGGAAGGCGCCGTTCGTCGTCCCCGTGTCTGGTCACGAGGCCTGTCAGGTCGGCACCGCATGGCCGCTGCGCGCCGGTCAGGACATCTGGGTCCCCTACTACCGAGACGTCGCCGTCGTGCTGCTCGCAGGGATGACGCCGTACGAGATCTTCCTCGGGTTGTTCGCGAAGGCGGAGGATCCGGCGTCGGGGGGACGTCAGATGCCGAGTCACTGGGGTTCGCGCCGCCTCGGGATCGTGAGCCATTCCTCACCGATCGCGACCCAGGTCCCGCATGCCGCCGGCATGGCGTATGCGGCGAAGCTCCGCGGCGAGGACGCGGTCGTCGGGTGCTGGTTCGGCGAAGGCGCCACGAGCGAGGGGGCGTGGCACGAGGGCCTGAACTTCGCCGGGATCCACAAGCTCCCCGTGATCTTCGTCTGCGAGAACAACCGGTACGCGATCAGCGTCGAGCAGTCCCACCAGATGGCGATCGAGAACGTCGCCGACCGCGCCCAGGGATATGGCTTCCCCGGCGAGGTGGTGGACGGCAACGACGTCGTGGCGTGCTACGCCGCGATGAGGTCGGCCGTCGAGCGGGCCCGCAGCGGCCAGGGACCCACGCTGATCGAGGCGAAGACGTATCGCTTCTTCCCGCACACCTCCGACGACGACGACCGTTCCTACCGGAGCCGCGAGGAGGTCGAGGAGGCCAAACGCCGGGACCCGATCGCCCGGTTCGCCGAGTCCCTCACGGACCAAGGCGTCATGAACGAGGCCGGGATCGACGCGGTATGGGCCGAGACGAAGGCGAGCGTCGACGAGCAGATCGACCGGGCCTGGAACGCACCCGACCCCGATCCGTCGACCCTCGGGCGGCACGTGTTCTTCGAGCCCGAGGACGACGCGTGAGCCTCCGCACCGCGTGAGCCAGCCATGACCGAGAAGAACGTCGTGACGGCGATCCACGACACGCTCCACGACGAGATGGCCTCCGACGAACGGATCGTGGTGCTCGGTGAGGACATCGCGGTCCGCGGCGGCGTGTTCCGCGTGACGCAGGGGTTCCTCGAGGAGTTCGGCGAGGAGCGGGTCCTCGACACCCCGCTCGCCGAGGGCCTCATCGTGGGGCTCGCGGTCGGCATGTCGCTGCACGGCCTGCTCCCGGTGGCCGAGATCGAGTTCGCAGACTTCATCCACCCGGCGTTCGACCAGATCGTCTCCGAGGTGGCCAGGATGCGGTACCGGAGCAACGGGGACTTCGGCCTCCCGATGGTCGTGCGTGTGCCGTGGGGCGGCGGTGTGCACGGCGCGCTGTACCACTCGCAGTCGATCGAGGCCTTCTACGGACACATCCCGGGGCTGAAGGTCGTCGTCCCCTCGACCCCGTACGACGCGGCCGGGATGCTGCGAACCGCGATCCGAGATCCCGACCCGGTGATGTTCCTTGAGCACAAGCGGACCTATCGGCTCATCAAGGGAGAGGTGCCCGACGAACCCTTCGAAGTTCCGATCGGCGTGGCGGACGTGAAGCGCGAGGGCGACGACCTGACGGCGGTGTCGTACGGGCTCACCCTCCACGTGTGCCTCGAGGCCGCAGCGCGGCTCCAGGAGGAGCACGGCGTCTCGGTCGAGGTCGTGGACGTTCGGTCGATCAACCCGCTGGACGTCGACACGATCCTGGCTTCGGTCCGCAAGACCGGGAAGGCCATGGTCGTGTACGAGGACAACCGCACGTACGGCGCCGGGGCGGAGATCGCCGCGACGATCGCGGAGGAAGCGATGTTCGACCTGGACGGCCCGATCGTTCGGATCGGCGGGCCGGACGTGCCGGCGATGGGGTTCGCGTCCAACCTCGAGCACGCGTTCATGCTCGATGCCGACCAGGTGGGGCGTCGGATGCTCGAACTGGCTCGGTTCTAGCCCCCCCGCCACCTCCAGACCCGCTCCGACCTTCGGTCTCCCCCGGCGCTGCCTCAGGCCGACCCCAGACCGGCCGATAACGCAAGCACACGACCATGGGGCAGCACCAGGAACCTTCGGACAGAAGGTCGGCAGCGCTGCGGGATCTGCTTTGGGTCCTGCTCGCCGTCGCCGTCTTCGTCGTACCAGGCTCGTTGACGGGACTCTTCGGTCGCGCGTATGCGTGGGTGGACGAGCGGTTCGAGGGGCACCTCGGCAACGCGATGGCAGGTTTGCTCCTGCTGTGCGTCGGTCTGGCGGTGTTCGCGCTGCTGCAGTGGCGTTCGGCCCGGCGCGAGTTCCGGGCTCGACGAGACGCGGAGAGCCGTTTCCGGACGCTCGTCGAGCGCGTTCCCGCCGTCACGTACGCCTGGGATTCATCGAAGCACGTGGGAGAGGCGCCGGTCGCGTACATGAGCCCGCAGATCGAGGCGCTGCTCGGCTACCCGGCTGACGAGTTCCAGCGCGACCCGAAGTTGTGGTCGAGCCTGGTACATCCTCACGACCTCGATCGGGTCCAGCGGGATTGGGAGACCTCGGACGAACGTGACGGAACGGTCCTGTCCGAGTACCGGATGCGGACGCGCGACGGACGGGAGGTGTGGGTCCGCGACGAGGCGGTCCCGTTCTCCCGCGACGACAAGAACCCGATGCTGCAGGGCGTGATGTTCGACATCACCGAGCGCAAGCACGCCGAGGAACGCCTGCTCGAGGCCGAGGAACGGTTCCGCAGCCTCGTCGAGCAGGTTCCGGCGATCACCTACGTCACCGAGCTCGACGGTGGCTACCGGTACATCAGCCCGCAGATCGAGGCGATGCTCGGGTACACGGCGCAGGAGTGGGTCGCCGACCCGTCGCTGTGGGAACAGGCGTTGCACGTCGAAGACCGGGAGCGGGTCCTGTCCGAGGATCGGACGAACGCCGGTGACGTCTGGAGCAGCGTGCACCGCATGGTCGGACGTGACGGACGCGTCGTCTGGGTGCAGAACCACGCCATGCTGCTCCGCGGGGTCGACGGACGACCGCGGTACTGGCAGGGTGTGGTCTTCGACATCACCGAGCTCAAGACGGCCGAGGTGCGGATCGCCGAAGCGGAGACGAACTACCGGACCCTCGTCGAGCAACTGCCGGTGGTCGTGTACCGGGACGCGATCGACGACCTCAGCACCGCGATCTACATCAGCCCCCAGTACGAGCGGCTGTTCGGATTCCCCGCCGAAGCTCGGATGCGCGATCCCGAGTTCTGGGTCAACCACCTGCACCCCGACGACCGCGATCGCATCGTCGCGCTGTCGAGATGGACGAACGAGACCGGCGAGCCCTTCTCCGCCGAGTATCGCTTCCTCGCGCGCGAGGGCCGCGTGGTCTGGGTCCGAGACGAGGCCGTCCTGCTCCGTGACGGCGACGGCGAGCCGCTGCTGTGGCAGGGCGTGCTCTTCGACATCACGGCGCGCAGACATGCCGAGGAGGCGCTCGCTCGCCGCGACGCGGTGCTCGAGGCGATCGGGTTCGCCGCCGAACGGTTCCTGAAGAGCCACGATTGGTCGTCCACGCTGCCCGCCGTGCTCGAACGCATCGGGACGGCGGCCGGAGCCCACCGAGCCTACGTCTTCGAGAACGCGCCCCTGGAGGACGGGCGTCTCGCCATGTGGCTGCGGCATGAGTGGCGCGCGCCCGACGTCGCGTCGACGATCGACGTCCCGGCCAACCAGGGATCCGCCTACGCGGACGGCTTCATCCGGTGGCAGGCGGTCCTGTCCCGCGGGACGGAGCTCCACGGACTCACACGAGACTTCCCCGAGGCGGAGCAGGCAGCGCTGCTGGCCGAGGGGGTCCGCTCCCAGATCGTCGCGCCCGTCTTCGTCGGCGACGAGTGGTGGGGATACCTGGGATTCGACGACTGCGTCGCCGAGCGGATCTGGGCTCCCGCCGAAGTCGAAGCCCTCAAGGCGGCCGCGGACACGCTCGGGGCCGCGATCGGGCGCGCCAAGGCGGAGCACGAGCGGGTCACGGCCCAGACCGCTGCCGCCCAGCTCGAGGCTCGAACGAGTGCCGTGCTCGCGTCGGCGCTCGAGGGGATCGTCACGATGGACGAGGAGGGTCGGATCGTCGATCTGAACGCGGCCGCGGAGCGCATGTTCGGCCATCGACTCGAGGATGTCGCGGAACGGCAACTCGCCGATCTCCTCATCCCACCCGAGTACCGAGCTCGGCACAGCGCAGCGCTCGCCCGATACCTGGAAACGGGTGAGGGCACGATCCTGGGCAGGAACCTCGAGGTCGAGGCGCTTCGCGCGAACGGCGACCGGTTCCCGATCGAGCTCACCGTCACACGAGTGGAGATGCCCGGGCCGCCGATGTTCACGGGATTCATCCGCGACCTGACCGAACGCAAGCTCGCCGAACGGCAACTCCGAGAGACCGAGGAGCGGTATCGCACCCTGATCGAGAACCTCCCGGCGGCCACCTACATCGACGACGTGGACGAGCTCTCGACGACCCTGTTCGTTACGCCCCAGATCGAGTCGATCTGGGGGTACACACCGCAGGAGTGGATCGCCGAACCGGATCTGTGGTTCGACGCGCTCCATCCCGATGACCGCGAGGCCGTCCTGGCCGCCCTCGAGCGCCACAACCGCAACGGTGAGCCGTTCGAGATCGACTATCGATTCCGTGCGAAGGACGGCCGGTGGACATGGGTGAGCGACCATGCAACGGCCGTCCGGAACGCGGAGGGGGCGATCGCCTTCTCCCAGGGCGTGATGTTCGACGTCACCGAACGGCGACAGGCCGAGGATCGGCTCCGCGACGCCGAGGAGCGCTATCGAGCCCTGGTCGAGGCGGCGCCCGCGGTCGTGTATCGCATGGGCATGGACGAGACCTGGCCGCTCCTCTTCGTAAGCCCCTCGGCCGCCGCCGTCTTCGGCGAGCACCCCGAGTGGTGGACCGATCCACCGCGTTCGTGGAGAGCGTTCATCCACCCCGAGGACCTCGAGGCCGTCGACCGCAACACGCGCCGGGCCGTCGGATCCGGCGAGGCGTTCGGGATGGAGTACCGGGTCGTGCGTCCCGACGGCGACACGAAGTGGATCTTCGACAACGCGATCCAGATCAAGGACGAGAAGGGTGAACCTCGCTACTGGCAAGGGATCTTCGTCGACCTCTCGACGCAGAAGGAGCTCGAGGAGGCCCGCCGCGAGTCCGAGGAGCAGCTGCGTGACGCCGAGCAGCGATACCGGGCGATCGTGGAGCACGTGCCGGCGGCGATCTACGTGGACGTGCCCGATGGGAGCATGGCCACGTCGTACGTGAGCCCGCAGATCGAACAGATCATGGGGTGCACTCCCCAGGAGTTCATGGCCGACCCGAACCTGTGGCTGGAGCGGATGCCGGACGAGCAGCAGCGCTCCGACATCCGGGAGAGCTACCTGCGCGCGATCGCGGAGCGCAGGTCGTGGACGGGCGAATACTGGATCCGGCACCCGGACGGCCGCGAGGTCTGGGTGCACGACGAGACGACGTTCGTCACGGACGAGGACGGCGAGCCCCTCTTCCTCCAGGGCGTCATGTACGACATGACGGAGCGCAAGCTCGCGCAGCAGGCGCTCGAGGCAAGCGAGCGACGCGAGCGCGACGCGGCGGAACGTCTCCGGACGCTGGACGAGATGAAGAACACGTTCCTCGCCGCCGTGTCGCACGAGCTGCGGAGCCCACTCACGTCGATCCTCGGCCTGACGCTGACGCTCGAGCGGCATCGGTTCCCGGAGGACGAGCGGGCCGACCTCCTCGGCCGGCTCGCGTCGAACGCGAGGAAGCTCGATCGCCTCCTGAAGGACCTGCTCGACATCGACCGCCTGAGCCGCGGCATCGTGACGCCGAACGTGCGTCCGACCGACCTCGCGGCGATCGTCGACCGCACGATCGAGAGCCTCGACGTCCTCGGCGAGCGCTCGATCCTGGTCCAGACCGAGCGGGTCGTGATCCCGGTCGACCCCCCGAAGATCGAGCGGATCGTGGAGAACCTCGTGATGAACGCGGTGCGTCACACCGAGCCGGACGTGGGGATCTGGGTGCGCGTCTGGCCGGAGGAGGCGGGGGCGGTCATCGCCGTCGAGGACGACGGCCCCGGGGTCCCGGGCGATCTGCGCTCGGAGATCTTCGAGCCGTTCCGTCAGGGCCCGATGTCGGCGTCCTCGCACGCACCCGGCACGGGCATCGGACTGTCCCTCGTGGCGATGTTCGCCGACCTGCACGGCGGTCGGGCCTGGGTCCAAGATCGCGAGGGTGGGGGCGCGTCCTTCCGCGTGTTCCTGCCGGCGACCGGCCCGGGGGAACCTGCGGACGCCGGGTGGGACGCGGACGAGGCTGCGCCCGTCGGGAGCCGAACCCCGGGCTAGACTGGCTGGGATGGCGGTTCGCGACCACAACCCGCATCGCCGACGCCTGCACCTGCCGATCGTCTCGACGAACGGCGCGCCGGTCTCGGACGGACGCAAACCCGAGTGGCTGAAGGTCCGGCTCCAGCGCGGTCCGAACTTCCGGGAGCTCGAGGGGATCATGCGGGACCGATCCCTGCACACCGTGTGCGAGGAGGCGATGTGTCCGAACATCTCCGAATGCTGGGAGCAACGCGAGGCGACGTTCCTTCTCCTGGGTGATCGTTGCACGCGACGGTGCGGGTTCTGCGACGTCATGACGGCGAAACCGGAGGCCGTCGACGAAGACGAACCCCGTCGGGTCGCCGAAGCCGTGCGCGCGATGGGACTGCGTTTCGTCGTGCTCACCGGGGTCGCCAGGGACGACCTCCCCGACGGTGGCGCTCGGATCTGGGCGGCCGCGATCCGTGCCGTTCGGGACGCCGTGCCCGGCTGCGGGGTCGAGGTCCTGCCCACCGACTTCAAGGGCGGTGAGCGCGACATCGGGACCGTGATCGCGGCCGAACCGGACGTGTTCGCGCACAACCTCGAGACCGTTCGCCGGTTGCACGGAGCGATCCGGCCCGCGTTCGGCTACGACCGGACGCTCGAGGTGCTCCGCATCGCCAAACGCATCCGCGTGGGGCAGGTCACGAAGTCGAACCTGATCCTCGGCATGGGTGAGCGCGCCGACGAGATCCCCCGGGCACTCGGCGATCTCGCGGAAACGGGGTGTGAGATCGTGACGATGGGTCAGTACCTGCGCCCGACGGAACAGCACCTCCCGGTGGACCGGTGGGTGACGCCCGAGGAGTTCGCGGGGTGGAAGGAACTCGGCGAGTCACTCGGCATCCGGCACGTCGAGGCGGGACCGCTCGTTCGAAGCTCGTACCACGCGGGAGAGCAGTTCCGCCGCGCGCTGGGATCCGTCCCCGCCTGAATCGGGGTCAGAGGTGGAGGAGCCGGCCTGTACGCCGGATCCTGTCCCGGCCCGAAGGCCGGTGGCGACCATCTGTCTGAGCGCTCTCGCGAGCGCCCCGGGGCCGAAGCCCTCGTGCGGCCTACCCGGGAGCTCGGGCGGGCAGCCCTCGAACGCTCCCTGCTTGGCCTAGCTCCGGGTGGGGCTTGCCGAGCCGGACCGGTCACCCGGCCCGCTGGTGAGCTCTTACCTCACCGTTTCACCCTTGCCGCTGACGCGGCGGTCTGTTCTCTGTGGCGCTTTCCGCGGGTCGCCCCGCCTGGGTGTTACCCAGCACCCTGCCCTGCGGAGTCCGGACGTTCCTCGAGCGTTCCCGCCCGCGGCCGCCCGGCCGGCTCCTCCACGCCCAGTATAGGAACCCGGTCGGAGCAGCCCGGGCCGTATCATCGGCCCGTCGATGCGGCGATCTGCGTACGTCCTCATGCTGATCGTGCTGGCGGCGTGCTCGCAGGACACCCTCGGACCGGCGTCCCCGATCGCACCCGCGCAGCTGACGCCGGGGCCCGCGCTCGACGCCTCTGCCTCACGTCGCGCGGTCGTCGAGTTCATCGAGGCGTACCGCGCGTCGCCGCAGCAGGGCGTGGACCCCTTGTTCGGCCTCGTCGCCGGCCGGGACCTCGCCGAGTGGGTCCGGTGGCTCGACGTCCAGCACCGAGAGTTCGAGGGGGACATCGGCGCGACCTCGGACGTGCGGGACGTCGAGTTCGTCGGGGCGATCTCGAACGAGGAGTCGACGAGCACGCAGGTGGGTCTGTCCGCTTCCGTCATCTTCACCTACACCCCCTCCGAGGACGACCCGATCCAGCTCGTCCGGGTCCTCGACGGGCCGGTCACGCTCGTCCGGACGGCGCCGGCAACCTTCCGGGTGGTCGACCTGCTGCGCAACGGTGTTCCGATGTCGGACGGGATCGTCTCGTTCCCCAACCAGCGGCGCACGGAGGCCGACGTGACCATCCGCCTCACCTCGCTGTTCATGTTCCCGCCCTACTGGCAGTTCAACGTCATCGTCGAGAACGGCGGAGCGACGGACCTCGAGCTCGATCCCGAAGGCGCCGCGCTCTTCGTGGAGACGGCCGACGGGTTCGATCGCGTGGACGGGTCGATCACGGGTTCGCTCGACCTCGTTCCTGCCGGTTCGGCCGTCGACGGGCTCATGGTGTTCCGGGCGCAGGACACGGCGGACGGCCGCGTCCTGTCGCTCGTCTACGGCACCGGCTCGGACGCGCTCCGGTTCGAGTTCCCACTGACGGATCTCGTCACGGTGGTTCCCCCTCCCCCACCGGTCGAGGAGAGCTCGGAGCCGATCGCCCCGAACTAGACCTCGTTCACCGCCAGCCAGGCATCGACGCCGAGGTTCGCCAGGCGATCCGCCTCGGTGTTGCGTTCGCGCGGGATATGTTCGTACGTCACGCGGTCGAACGCCGCGGCGAGCGCCCGGGCCTCACGATGCAGCTGTTGGAGGGTCGGGTTCTTCACCTTGAAGCGGCCGGCGAGCTGCTCGACCAGCAGCCGGCTGTCCGAGCGCAGCAGGACCTCGCGAGCGCCGAGCTCCCGAGCGCGTTCCAGTCCACGGATCGCGGCGGTGTACTCGGCGACGTTGTTCGTCGCGACCCCGATCCCCTCGGCGATCTCGGCCAGGACGGCGCCTCCGGGATCGGTGATCTGCGCGCCCACACCCGCCGGTCCCGGGTTGCCTCGGGAGGCGCCGTCACAGGCGACGATCAGACGAAGACCACGATCCGCCGGCAGTACTCACACCTCTTCACGCCGTCCGTGCGCTTCAAGCGGTCGAGCTCGACCGCGGAGAGCTGCTCGTGACAGGCCTGACAGACACCGTCCACGATCGCCGCCGCGCCGATGCCGTGCTTCTGGCGGCGCTGGTCCTCGTAGAGCTCGAGGAGCTCATCGTCGAACCCGTCGACCAACGCCTCCCGCTCGGTCCCCGTGGCGGTCAGCGCGCTCGTGATCTCGTCGAGCTCACGGATCGCGTCGCCGCCGATCGCCTCGACCTTCGCGCGAGCGGCCACGACCTCGTCGTCGGCCGCGCCGGTGCGGCTTTGGAGATCCTCGCCTCGCTGCATCTGCTCGAGCAGGGCGTCCTCCGCCCGCGATCGCCGCTCCTTGAGGCTGGAGATCTCGTGCTGGAGCGCCTCGAGTTCCTTGGCGTTCGCGATCGAGCCGTCGTACATGCGCTTCTCCTCGGCGACGAGCTTCGCGTTCATCGACTCGATCTCGTTCTCGAGGCGGCGTGATTCGCTCGCCACCGCGTCGGACGCGAGCCGGATCTCACCCAATCGCGATTCCGCCTCCTCCATCTCCTTGCGCACCGCCGAGAGCTCCTCGCCCGCCTCGAGCTCTTCCCGCCGGTGCCCGAGTCGATCGATCGACGTGTCGAGTTCCTGGAGCTCGAGGATCCGATCCAAGCCGCGCATCGCGGCGGAAGGGTAGCCGATGGGCTCAGATCAGCGTCAGCTGTTCCGGACTCCGAGTCGAGCGATCGTTCCGGTGCCGCCATCGGGGAGGTGTCTCCGGCGCCCGCCTGGTACCGCCCATCTCGGACACGAGACGGGTGACGGTGCGGCCCAACCGTTCGCGATCGCCTGCGGGCGCGTACGGTCTCGCGTACATCGCCTCGTAGCGTGGCACCAGATCCGGGTAGTTGGCCGCGAGCCACGGCAGGAACTCCTCGCGCACGCCGGGCCGCAGGTGCAGCAGGATGGGCGAGACGTGAGTCGCTCCGGCGTCGAGCGCCGCCGACACCACGGCTCGCAGTTGGGATGGATCGTCGGTGATGCCCGGCAGGATCGGCGCCATCAGGATGCCGCACGGCACACCCGCCTCGTTCAACGCCCGGACGGCCTCGATCCGCCTGCGCGGATGCGGCGTTCCGGGCTCGGAACGGCGCCACGCGTCCTCGTCGAGCGTGCCGATCGAGAACGCGGCGGCAACGTCGGTGATCTTCGAGGCCTCGCGCAGCAACTCGAGGTCGCGGAGGATGAGCGTGCCCTTCGTGAGGATCGAGAACGGGTTCCGATAGTCGATGAGGGCCTCGATGATCCCCGGCATCAGCCGGTAGCGGCCCTCCACGCGCTGGTAGGGATCGGTGTTCGTCCCCATCGCGATGCCCTCGCCCTTCCAGCGCTTGGCCGCCAGCTGACGACGGAGCACCTCGGGCGCGTTCACCTTCACGACGATCTTCGTCTCGAAGTCGCGACCGGCGTTCATGTCGAGGAAGGTGTGCGTGGGACGGGCGAAGCAGTTGGGCTCACGACGCCGTTCGCGATGAAATCGCCGGTCCCGGTGGTGATGTCGAACATCGGGAGCTCGAGTCCGAGCGGTTGATGACGACAGAGCGGGGATCGCTTTGATCGCGAGGGTGAAGGTTCGCTTGCGCGTGATGGGGATCGACCGTGTGAAAGAACGCGAGCCGCTCTCGCAGACACGAGTAGACGAACACACTTCATCGTTCGCACGCGAAGATCCTCGACGACGTAAGAGAACTCGAGGCGGTGAGGCTGACGTGACTGGCTGATGATCGCGTGGTGTGACTGAGGACTCCGGCTGCAGCCCTCGGCGTATAGATGCGGCGAGGAACCTCCTAATCGATCGTGGGACCGAGGCAGGCGATGAGTTCGCCTACCGCTCAACGTCTGCTCGCCGCTGATCCGGATCGCCTGAGCGACTTGCGGTGCTCAGTGGCGGTCTGAACAAGAAGAACGTCGTCTCGACCTTCCACGAGAGATATCGAGCCGTTCGCTCGAGCCTTCGGACGAGGGCACGGACTGGCACCGCGAGCGTCCACGGGCCGGCGAACGAGGCGCCAGGAGGGCGCCGCCGCCGGGGATGCGTCGGTACCCTCGTCCTCGGCGGCGCGGGAGCGAACCCGCCTACTCCGAGAGCTTGTTGTCGTCGTTAGGATGGTCGTTGCCCGGCCCTCGCTTGGCGGGGGCGACGTGCTTCCATCCTCGTGATGCCGTAAGGAACCGATGATCACCGCTCGCGACCAGCTCGGTGCCATCCTCCAACGTGACACGCCAGGCCGACTTGACGGTCTCCCAGTGCGCCATGACCGTCGTCGGCCGTACCGTGGTAGCGGCGCACGTTCGTGGTAGATGGTGTGGACGTGAGCGGAGGGGGGGAAGAGAGGAAAGCAGAAGGTGCAGGCATGACTGCATCCTCGATACGGGTTGATCGAGTACTTGAACGGCAAGTAGTTGCCCGGGACGGGGTTGATGATCGTCTTGCACTCGGTCTCGATGAACTCCATGCCGCGGAACTCGGGCGTGTCGAACCGCCGGCGCGCGATCTCGAAGAGCTGTTCCGGCGGCACCCGGCGACGATAGAACATACGTTCGAGTCCGGCAACCCCACGGACGGCACCCACACATAGGCTTCGGTTCAATGGCGCTGTGGCTCGCTCGGCACGGGGAGACCGAGTGGACCGTCTCGGGCCGGCACACCGGCAGCACGGACATCGCGCTCATCCGCGATGGCGAACTCCAGGCGATGGCCCTCGGGAAACTGCTCGCGGGTCGGTCCTTCGCTCGCGTGTTCGCGAGCCCGATGCGTCGGGCGAAGGAGACGGCCCGGCTGGCCGGGTTCGGCGATCGGTTCGAGGTCCTCGAGGCAACTCCGAGAGGTCGACTATGGCGAGTACGAGGGCGTGACGACTTCGCAGATCCACGAGCAGGACCCCGAGTGGGAGCTGTTCCGAGACGGCTGTCCCGGTGGGCGAGTCACCCGAGCAGATGACCGAACGCGCGGACCATCTCCTGTCGCGGCTGGAGGGGCTCCAGGGCGACGACCTACTGTTCGGGCACGGTCACATCTTCCGGGCGACCGCCGCTCGGTTCCTCGGGCTCCCGATCGCGAGCGCCACCAACCTGCGCCTCGACGCCGGAACGCTCTCGATCCTCGCGACCGGTCGCGACGGGCCTTCGATCGTGGTGTGGAACCACCGGGTCCCCGCGCGGGCCGTGGTCGTCGCCGACCTCGCCGCGAGGATCCCTCGCGCCGCCCCGTGAGCGGGCCCCGACTAGGATGCGGCCGTGGGTTGCCTGCTCGGCGTCGTCGCGATCATCACGCCGCGTTTCATCCTGTTCCTCCTGTGGCTGTTCTCCGACTACCTGAACGCGGCGTTCTCGAGCGGGTGGTGGGGCATCCTCGGCTTCTTCTTCCTGCCCACCACCACGATCGCCTACGCCATCGCACAGAACGAGTTCACGACACTGACGGGCGGGATCGAGGCGGCGGGCATCGTCGTCATCGTGCTCGGCGTCGCGATCGACCTCGGGCTGCTCGGCGGTTCCGGGCGCGGCATCATGCGGCGGGACTGATCCGAGGAATAGTGCCACCCTCCCCGTCGTTGGCGTAGCCAGACCCGAGGGAAGGAAAGATCGATGCCCGCAGTTTCGCCGAAGGACCCGACCGCACTCCCCCGCATCCTGACGCCGGCCGACGCGCTCACCCGGCCGGTCGTCGACGTCGTCGATGCGCCGACGTTCCTCGAGGGCGCCGGCTTCAAGGTTCGCCGGGCGACCGCCGCGCTCGATCTGCGGCTCGCGGACCCGTTCCTGCTGCTCGACCACATGGGCGCCGTCGAGTACGCGCCCGGCGAGGCGAAGGGTGCCCCCGATCACCCGCATCGCGGCTTCGAGACCGTGACTTACATGATGGACGGCAAGATCCGCCACCGGGACTCGAACGGCGGTGGCGGCGTGATCACGGACGGCGCGACGCAGTGGATGACGGCGGGCGCCGGCATCGTGCACTCCGAGATGCCGACGGAGGATCTCGTGGCGGCCGGCGGCCTGTTCCACGGCGTCCAGCTGTGGGTGAACCTGCCCGCGTCGAACAAGTGGAACCCGGCCCGATACCAGGACATCACGTCGAGCCGGTTGGAGCTGCTCGCTTCCGAGGATGCCGGCGCCGTCCTTCGCGTGATCGCCGGGCAGGTCGGCGAACACCTGGGTCCCGGCAGCACGTTCACGCCGATCACCTACGCGCACGCGAGCGTCGCCGCCGGCGCGCGTCTCCGAGTCCCCTGGCGCCCGGACTTCAACGCGCTCGTGTACGTCCTCGCGGGCAACGGCAGCGTCGGCTCGGAGCGCCGGCCCATCCGCGAGGGCCAGCTCGCGATCTTCGACGCCGGCGATGCGCTCGAGGTGCACGGCTCGAACGAACAGGACTCCCGCTCCCCGGCGCTCGAGGTCCTGCTGCTCGGCGGACGGCCGATCGGCGAGCCGGTGGCCTGGTACGGACCGTTCGTCATGAACACGAAGCAGGAGATCGTCGAGGCCATCGACGACTACCAGGCCGGACGCATGGGCTCGATCCCCGCGGAGACGCTCGACGACGCGGACTGATCGCACACCGCGGTAGGGTCCGCGCGTGAGCACCGCCCCGGCGTTCGAGCACGAGGAGGGGACGATCGCCCGACTCCAGGCCTCGATGGAGGAGGGGCAGCTCACCGCGCGGGCGCTGACACAGGCGTACCTCGAGCGGATCGAGGCGTTGGATCCCGAGCTCGGCTCGGTGCTCGAGACCGACTCCCGATGCCCTCGAGACCGCGGAGGCGCTCGACGCGGAGCGCTCGTCCAACGGGCCCCGAGGAGCCATGCACGGGATCCCCGTCCTGATCAAGGACAACATCGACACGGCCGACCGGATGAAGACCACGGCGGGGTCGTTCGCGCTCGGCGAGGTGACCCCGACGCGCGACGCGTCCCTCGTCGAGAGGCTGCGCGACGCCGGTGCCGTGATCCTCGGCAAGGCGAACCTGTCGGAGTGGGCGAACTTCCGTTCCACGCGCTCGTCGAGCGGTTGGAGCGCTCGGGGCGGGCAGTGCCGCAACCCGTACGCGCTCGAGCGGAGCCCGTGCGGCTCGAGCTCCGGGTCGGGGGTCGCCGTCTCGGCGAACCTGTGCGCGGTCGCGGTCGGGACCGAGACCGACGGCTCGATCGTGTGCCCCTCCTCCGTGAACGGCATCGTCGGCATCAAGCCGACCGTCGGGCTCGTGAGCCGCTCCGGCGTCGTGCCGATCTCGCACACGCAGGACACGCCGGGACCGATGGCCAGGACGGTGGCAGACGCCGCGGCGCTCCTGTCGGCACTGGCCGGCCCGGACGAAGCCGATGCGGCGACGGGAGGGCGCGCGCTGGTCGAGCCCGACTACGCGGCCTTCGTCGACCCGGACGGCTTGCGCGGCGCGCGGATCGGGGTCGCTCGCCACCTCGCCGGGTTCCACGATCGCGTGGACCGGCTGTTCGACGAGGCGCTCGACGCGATGCGCGACCTCGGCGCCGAGCTCGTCGACCCGGTGGAGATCCAGCACGTGTCCGAGCTCGAGGAGCCCGAGCTCGAGGTCCTGCTACTACGAGTTCAAGACCGATCTCGAGGCCTACCTGCAGGGGCTGGGGCCGGCGCAGCCGTACCGAACGCTCGCCGACCTGATCGGATTCAACGTGTCGCATGCGGACGTCGAGTTGCCGTACTTCGGGCAGGAGCACTTCGAGAAGGCCGCCGAGAAGGGCCCGTTGACCGAGCCCGCCGTACCTCGAGGCGCTCGAGACGTGCCGGCGGCTCGCACGGGACGAGGGTCTGGACGCCGTGTTCGACGACGCACCGGTTGGACGCCGTCGTCGCCCCGTCGAACGCCCCCGCGTGGCTGACCGACTACGCGAACGGCGACCACTACATCGGCGGGAACTCGACGCCGGCCGCGGTGGCCGGCTACCCGAACGTCACCGTGCCGATGGGGTTCGCCTTCGACCTGCCGATCGGGATCTCGTTCATGGGGCGGCCGTGGAGCGAGGCCTCCTGATCAGGCTCGCGTCGGCGTTCGAGCACGCGACGAGCGCGCGTCGGCCGCCCGCATCCACACCGGTGGGACCGGGTGGGCGCTGAAGGACTCGAACCTTCGACGGCCCGCTTGTAAGCTGCGATCGTCGAGCGCGTCCACGCGAATCCTCTGATGGAGGGACCTACGTGAAGCGTCTCGTTCTGGGGCTGCTCATGGTCCTGGCGGCGTGCGACGGAGGGAACGGCGAGCCGGCCGGCACCGCCACAGCTACCGGTCCCACGCGCACTGGTCCCGCCGAAACCACCCAGGTCCCTGACATGTCAGGTGAGCACCTGGGCGTTGCACGGGCCGCGGCAGGTGATGCCGAGCTGACCATGCTCATCGAGGAGCGAAGATACTCCCGCCAGCCGGTCGACGTCGTCCTGAGGCAGGAACCGGAGGCAGGGGAATCGGTGCCGGTTGGGACCACCGTCTACGTGGTGGTTGCTCGACCCTTCCCTCGCATCCCAAGCGTCGTCGGAAGGAGCGAGGCCCGAGCCAAGGATGCGGTCAAGGCGGCTGGCTACCTCGTCAGGGTCATCGAGCGAGACTCCACAACGCACCCCGATGGCAAGGTCGTCCGACAACGCCCCCGTGGGAGCACCGAGGCCAGGCCGGGTCGGCTCGTGACGATCGTCGTGGTGAACAACACGTGCACGCCCGGATACCGGCCGTGCATACGGCAGGGCGAGACGTCGACTGCCTTCCGGCCAACGGCGCCAACGGCCCGAGGTTCACGTCGATGATCTATCGCGTCACCGGTGTCGATGTGTACGACCTTGATGACGACGCAGATGGTGTCGGCTGCGAGTAGAGGCGATGCCGCAGGCTCGCGCGGCACGTTTGCGGCACGCGGGCGACGGCGGCGTCGTCTCGATCGAGGCTGCGAAGCGTTGGTCAGCCGCTTGACGCGTGGGCGCTGAAGGACTCGAACCTTCGACCGCTCGCTTGTAAGGCGAGTGCTCTACCTCTGAGCTAAGCGCCCGTCCATACCGGCTCGACCGGTTCACCGCGCACGTGCCCGCAGGCCCGGCAGACGACCTGCCCGAGCATCGCGGACAGGCGGGTCGCGCCGCAGGACTCGCAGCGGTCGAGCTGCACCGCCCAGTCCGGGCGCTCCTCCTGGCACCGCGGGCACACGAGCACCTGCCGGCCCCCCGGACGTCGCCCGCACCCACGGTCGCTCCCGCTTGTCGGGATCGTAGGTGGGGCGGCCGCACAGGAAACACGTCGGCCGGTGCTCGGGCGCGACCGGGTCTTCGGTCGAGCTCACGGCTGCCAAGGATACGGGAGCGGCGGCCCGGGGTCAGCCGGGCGTCCGGAACGCGTCGCCCGAGCGGAACACGGCGGTCGCGCCGGCGTGCCGGACCATCGCGGCGCCCTCCCCGAAGACCCTCCACGATCCCCCGTCGCCGAGGATCGCCGTGCGTTCGTCCAGACCCACGAACCACGACCTCCTCGGGATCCGGCTCATCACGAGCGTGCGCAACCCGGGGATGACCTTCAGCTTGTCCCAGTGCACGCCGAACGAGACGTGCGGGACCAGGCCGAGCCCGAACGTCCACCCGGTCCGGGCATCGTTCGAGCGACCACGCTCGCGGCGCTGGCTCGCGATGAGGGCGCCGGCGCTACAGCCCGCGAAGACCGCGCCGTCATCGAGCGCGCGCGTCAGCGCATCCCAGAGCCGCGTGCCGTGGATCGTCGCCGCGAGATGCTGCGGTTTCCCGCCCGAGAAGAACACCATCGCGGCGCCCTCGAGCTCGGCGGCGCGCTCCGCTCGTTCGGCGTCGGCTCGCGTCCGGACGTCGACGAGGCGGGCGTCCACACCGAACGAGCCGTAGTGTTCGAGGCCCATCCGCGCCCAACGCTCGAACACCTCGTCGCCCTCGGCCGAGCTCGCGGTCGGGAGAACCGCGACGGGTCCCGATCCGGCCCCCGAGCGCGATACGCTCGACCTCCTCGGACCACGGCTCGAACTCGCCCGAGCCCATGAGGAGGAACGTCCTGGTCGAAACCACCACGATCGAGCGTATCGGGAGGCCGGAAGGAGGGTGCCGTGATGGATGAACCACGCCCGGCAGACGGGGTCGTCACGCGACTGGAGGCAGCGGGGGATGTCCGGGTGGGGCGCGCGCTCGTCGGTGCGATCGACGCCCGCGACGTCTCGATCGGTCAGGCGGCCGCCGGTCTGGTCAACGCCCAGGGGACCATGACGATCCACCAGGGCGGGTGCGGCCCGGCACTCATCGGTGGGGATCTGTCGATCCGGCAGGGCGGATGCGGGCCGTCGATCGTTCGAGGGAACCTGTCGATCGAGCAGGGCGGCACGCAGAGCGTGATCGCCGCCGGCGGCGCGACGATCGGTCGCGGGGCGTTCGTGGGCGCCGTCGTCTCTCCCAAGGTGACGATCGAGGATGGCGCGCGCGTCCTGGTGGCGACGCCGGCGGCGATCGCGGCGGGCGCGGCCGTCGGAGCGTTGATCGCGATCGCCGCGAGGCGACGTCGCTAGCGCGTTTCGGCGTCGGCGAGGCGGCGCGCCAGCACCGGCAGCATCCCGACGGCGACGTTCGGCTCCCGCCGCAGCAGGTCGGAGAACGCCGACCGCCCGATCGCCACGCCCTTCACCGGCGTGCTGGCTCGGACCCGGGCCACGCGCGTCACGCCGTCGGCGAGGATCGCGAGCTCGCCGACGAACTCGCCCGGCCCGAGCTCGACCGGACCGTTGGGGAGGTCGACCGTCACGGTCCCCTCGGTGATGCAGAACATCCCCGAGCCGGGCTGACCGTGCTCAACGAGCACGCGTCCGGCCGGCACCTCGAACTCGGAGCTGACCTCGGCCACCGATGTGAGCGCCGCCTCGTCCAGCTCCGCGAACAGCGGGATCCCGCGCAGGCGTTCGACCTCCTCGGTCACAGGCCCATCCCCTCCCGTCCGATCTCCCGCGTCACCCACCATGGGTTGCAACGCAGCCGCCTCCGGTGTCTCGGCGGCTCGAGCGCGGCCGCCTCGGGCACCTCGACGACCATCTTGCCACCGGGACGGTGCCGGCCACCCACGCCGCGGGCTCGCCATGCTGCCACGATGGTCGCGCCGACCCCGAACACCGACCCGGCCACCCACACGAGGACACCGAGCCACGGGATCAGCGAGACGACGGCCAGGATCGCCCACCCGATCGCGAACGCCAGGAGCCTTCCGCGCGGCTCGCGCCAGACGAGGCGTCCGAGCGCGAACGCTGCAAGGGCAAGACCGACGGAGTAGAGGAGGAACAGCGCCAGGAGCAGTCCCAACCCGAAGGGCAACCACACGAGGGAGACGACCGCGAGCGCGCCCGCGATCGGGAGCGCGACGAACGCCAACACGCCCCATCCCGTCGACGCCCACGGCGCCGTGCGCGAGGCGTTCGACACCGCGTCCGTCCCTCGAGGCGCGAGCAGGAGCAGCAGCAGTCCGAGCGCGAGGACCGACATCCAGATCGCGAGCCACGGAGCGAACCGACCCAGCGCCGCGATCGGTGTTCGGAAGGTGAAGGCGCTGCCCTCGCGCACCGATCCGTCGACCTGCGCACCGGGGACCACCCGGACGCGCCCCCGAGCGATCACGTCGCCGAGCACGTGCGAGCTGCCTCCCAGCGTGACGGGACCGCCGACGTTCACGACCGAACCGCTCACCTGCCCGGCGACCTGGATCCGCCCGTCGATCACGACGATGTCCCCTCGGACGAGGCCGGCGACCACCACGGTCCCGCGCAGCACGACGACCTCGCCGACCTCGTCACCACGGCGGACCAGCACGTCGCCCGCGAGCACGATCTGATCGCGCGGCTCCTCCGGTGGCAGTTCGAACTGCGCCCACGCAGGAGCGGCGGCCCACAGCGTCGCGGCTGCGAGCAGCAGGGCGAGGGCCGAGCGGGCTCGCGGCATCACCGCATGCTACCGGCGCGGCCGGGACCGGAACGCGGTCGGAGCGTGTCCGGGCTTCGCGGTACGGTGAGGCGATGAGCCTCGACCGCTTCTCGCCTGCCGTCCGCGAGTGGTTCACCTCGACGTTCGAGGCCCCCACGGCCGCGCAGGCCCAGGGCTGGCCGGCGATCGCCGGCGGGCAGCACACGTTGATCCTCGCGCCGACCGGGTCGGGCAAGACGCTCGCCGCATTCCTGTGGGCGCTCGACCGGCTCATGACCGAGCCGCCTCCCGCCGCCGATCGGCGGCTGCCGGGTCCTGTACGTGTCGCCGTTGCGCGCGCTGGCCGTCGACGTCGAGAAGAACCTTCGGGCGCCGCTCACCGGCATCGGCCTCGCGGGCGAGCGGCTCGGCGAGCACGTCCACGAACCCAAGGTGGCGATCCGCACGGGCGACACCCCGGCGAACGAACGCCGCCGCATCCAGACGCGCCCCCCGGACATCCTCATCACCACGCCCGAGTCGCTCTATCTGATGTTGACGTCCCAGGCGCGGGAGGTCCTGCGCAGCGTCCGATGGGTGATCGTCGACGAGATCCACGCCCTCGCGGGGACCAAACGAGGGGCGCATCTCGCCCTCTCGCTCGAACGGCTCGAGGCGATCGCGCACGCGTCGCCGCAACGGGTCGGGCTCTCGGCCACCCAGCGCCCGCTCGAGGAGATCGCGCGGTTCCTCGGCGGGCAGACCGAGCAGGGCCCCCGGCCCGTCACGATCGTGGACGCCGGCCACCGCAAGCCGATGGAGGTGGAGGTCGTCGTTCCGGTCGAGGACATGACGGAGCTCACCGACCTCGCCGAGACCCCGCAGCGCATGCCGGCGATGGATGGTCCCGCGTCGCCCGGGACGGCTCCCCCTCGCGCGTCGATCTGGCCGGCGATCCATCCCCGGCTCCTCGAGCTGATCCAGGCGCATCGATCCACGATCGTGTTCGTGAACGCGAGGCGGCTGGCCGAGCGCCTCTCCGCGCGACTGAACGAGCTGGCAGGCGAGGAGCTGGCGCTCGCCCACCACGGCTCGATCTCGCGGGAGCAGCGCCTCGGCGATCGAGGACCGGCTCAAGCGCGGAACGTTGAAGGCGATCGTGGCGACGAGCTCCCTGGAGCTCGGGATCGACATGGGCGCGGTCGACCTCGTGATCCAGGTCGAATCGCCGGGGTCGGTCTCCCGCGGGCTGCAACGGATCGGTCGCGCCGGTCACCAGGTCGGCGAGCCGTCGCGGGGCAAGGTCTTCCCCAAGTACCGCGGCGACCTGCTCGAGGCGACGGTCGTGGTGAAGCGGATGCTCGAGGGGGCGATCGAGGAGACGCGCTACCCGCGCATCCCCCTGGACGTGCTCGCGCAGCAGCTCGTCGCGATGTGCGCGACCGACGAGTGGCGGCTCGAGGACCTGGCCCGTGTCGTTCGTCGGGCCGCGAACTACGCGGAGCTGTCGGACGAGCTGCTGCACAACGTGCTCGACCTGCTCGCGGGCCGATACCCGTCGGACGAGTTCGCCGAGCTCCGCCCCCGGATCGTGTGGGACCGGCGGAGCGACACGCTGCGCGCGCGCGAGGGCGCCGGCCGGATCGCGATCGCATCGGGCGGGACGATCCCGGACCGCGGCCTCTTCGGTGTGTTCACGGTGGATGGTCGCCGCGTGGGCGAGCTCGATGAGGAGATGGTGTACGAGAGCCGTCGCGGCGAGGTGTTCGTCCTGGGGGCGACCTCGTGGCGCATCGAGGACATCACGCTCGACCGGGTCGATCGTCTCGCCGGCGCCGGGCGAGCCGGGGAAGATGCCGTTCTGGCACGGCGACCGGCCGGGGCGGCCGATCGAGCTCGGGCGCGCGATCGGCGCCGCGACCCGCGAGCTCGCGGCCGAGTCCCACGAGGTTCGGATCTCGCAGCTGCGGGAGGGGTTCGGCCTCGACGAGCTCGCCGCCGAGAACCTCGCCGCCTACCTCGAGGATCAGCGTGACGCGACCGGCGTGATCCCCGACGACCGGACGATCGTCGTGGAGCGGTTCCCCGACGAGCTCGGCGACTGGCGCGTCTGCATCCTGTCGCCCTTCGGCGCGCGGGTGCATGCGCCCTGGGCGATGGCGATCGAGGGCCGGCTCGGCGAACGACACGGCCTCGACGTCCAGGTGCTCTGGAGCGACGACGGCATCGCGATCCGCCTGCCCGAATCGGAGGAGCGGATCCCCTCGAGGACCTGCTGTTCGACCCGGACGAGGTCGAGGAGCTCGTCGTCTCGAGGTTGCCCGGCACGACGCTGTTCACGACGACGTTCCGAGAGTCGGCCGCCCGGGCCCTCCTCCTGCCGCGACGGACGCCGGGGCGGCGAACGCCCCTGTGGCAACAGCGGCAACGGGGGGCCGACCTGCTCGAGGTCGCATCGCGCCATCCGACGTTCCCGATCCTGCTCGAGGCGACGCGCGAGTGCCTGCGCGACGTGTTCGACGTCCCGGCGCTCAAGGAGGTGCTCGGCGACGTGCGTGCCCGGCGGATCCGCGTGGTCCCCGTCGACACGCCTCGGTCGTCGCCGTTCGCGCAGTCGCTGCTGTTCCGGTGGATCGCGGTGTACATGTACGCGTACGACGCGCCGCTGGCGGAGCGGCGCGCGGCGGCGCTCGCGCTCGACCGCGACCTGCTCCGAGAGCTCCTCGGCGCGGAGGACCTGCGCGAGCTCATCGATCCCGGCGCGCTCGCGGCGCTCGAGCTCGAGCTGCAGCATCTCGCCGAGGAACGGCGCGCCAGGAACGCCGACGACGTGCACGACCTGCTCCGCCGGCTGGGAGACCTCGACGCCTCGGAGGTGACGGCTCGATCGGCCACCGACCCGTCGGCCTGGCTCGACGAGCTCGAGCGCGCGGGTCGCGCGCTCCGCGTCCGCGTCGCGGGCCTCGAGCGGTTCATCGCGGTCGAGGACGCGGCCCGGTTCCGCGACGCGCTCGGTGCCGCCCTGCCGCTCGGCGTCCCGACGGTGTTCGCGGAGTCCTCGCCCGCACCGCTCGAGGGGCTCGTCGCCCGCTACGCGAGGACCCACGGCCCGTTCGATCCGCGCGACGTGGCGGGGCGCTTCGGGGTGAGCGAGGACCGCGTCGCGGGCGCTCTGGCATCGCTCGCGTCGAAGGACCGCGTCCTGCTCGGCGAGTTCCGGCCGGGCGGGCTGCACCGCGAATGGTGCGACGCCGACGTGCTCCGGTCGATCCGGCGTCGGTCGCTCGCGGCGTTGCGCAGGGAGGTCGAACCCGTGGACGCCGCAACGCTCGGCCGCTTCCTGCCCGAGTGGCAGGCGCTCACCCGCCCGCGCAGCGGTCCGACGGCGTTGGTCGACACCGTGGAGCAGCTCCAGGGAGCCGCCATCCACGCGTCGATCCTCGAGTCGGACGTCCTCCCAGCCCGGGTGCGCGGCTACCGGCCCGCCGACCTCGATGCACTGTGCGCGAGCGGCGACGTCGTGTGGATGGGCGCGGGCGGCATCGGAGCGGACGACGGTCGGATCACGCTCGGGTTCCGCGAGCAGCTCCGGCTCACCGCCCCGCCGCCGCCGGAGCACCTTCCCGACGGGGCCGTGCACGATGCGCTCCGCGAGCGCCTGCGCGCGCACGGCGCGTCCTTCTGGCCGGAGCTCCTCGCGGCCTCGGGCGTCTCGGACGAGCGCGTCGTGCTTGGGCGCGCTCTGGGATCTCGTCTGGGCGGGCGAGGTCACGAACGACACGCTCGCCCCGCTCCGCGCGTTCCTCCTGCGACGGCCGGCGAAGGCGGCCAGGAGCGGTGCCAAACCGAGGCCGGGCGCGCTCCGCCGAGCAGGACCGCCGAGCGCCGCCGGGCGATGGTCGCTCGCGGCCACGCTCCTCGAACCGACGCCCTCCCCCACCGAGGCTGCCCACGCCCGCGCGATGCAACTGCTCCAGCGACACGGGGTGCTGACCCGCGAGGCGGTCCTTGCCGAAGGGGCCCCGGGAGGCTACGCGGGGGTGTACGGCGTGCTCCGAGCGCTCGAGGAGTCGGGCCACCTGCGGCGTGGCTACTTCGTCGACGGGCTCGGAGCCGCGCAGTTCGCGCTGCCCGGGGCCGTCGACCGCTTACGCGACCTGCGCGCGCCCGATCCGGAGTCGAGCCTGGTGACGCTCGCTGCCGCGGACCCCGCCCAACCCTTCGGCGCCGCCCTGCCCTGGCCGGAGAACGTCGGCCGGCCCGCGCGCGGGGCCGGCGCCTACGTCGTGCTGGCCGATGGCCGCGTCGCGGCGTACCTGGAACGCGGCGCTCGCGCCCTGCTCACGTTCGCCCTCGCGGCCGAGACCGCCTGGGTCGACGGGATCGCCTCGCTCGTCAAGGACGGCCGCGTGCGCCGGATCGAGCTCTCGCGGATCGACGGCTCGCCCGCGGCCGCGTCACCGTTCGCCGACGCGCTCCGCGCGGCCGGGTTCGTCGACGGCTACCGCGGACTCGTCCTCCGCGGCTAGATCGACGGGTGCCCGGAGCGGCGGCCGGGCCCGGCGCTCACGCGGCTCCGACCGTCTCCTCGACCTCCTGGGTCGCCGCGAGCCACGAGTACGCCTCCTCCTCCTGTGCGAAGTGCAACCGGAGGATCGCGTGGAGCCCGTACAAGACCCGACGGAGCTCGACGAGATCCTCGGGTCCGGGCCCATCCGGCGGAAGCTCGCGCAGGAGGTGCCCGAAGAGGCGTCCGAGGTGTTCGATCTCCATGTGGGCCCGCTCCATCGTGCCCATCGGGTCCTCGCCGCCCATGAGCTTCGCCACCACCGGGTAGACGACCGACTCCTCCTCCTGCTCGTGCTGCACCAGGCGCTCGAGCAGGAACCACCTGATCCGCTCGAGCTCCTCGGCGGCCTCGGCGGGCGTGAGCACCTCGAGGCGATCGGCGACGGCACGGATCCGCTGGAGGTCCGGGACGAATTCCTGATGTTCGGCCCGGAACCGCTCGCCGACGTCCGTGCCGGGACCGGTCCGGCCGCGCGTCTGGCGGTCGGGCCGCAGCGCGCGCAGCGCGTTCACGATCACGGCCACGTCGATCGCCTCCTGCACGATCGCGCCGGCGACGGGCGTCAGCAGCCCGAACGCCGCGACCACCATCGCCACGACCGACAGCCCCATCCCGACGACCACGCTCTGCAGCGCGATCGCGCGCGATCGGCCGGCGATCCGCATCGCCTCGGCGACGCGGTCGAGCCGATCGACCACGAGGACGACATCCGCGGCCTCGGACGACGCCGTCGCACCGCGAGCGCCCATCGCGACCCCGACGTCGGCCGCGGCGAGCGCCGGCGCGTCGTTCACCCCGTCGCCGACCATGATCGTGACGCCGTCCTCGCCCTCCGCCCGCACGGCGTCGACCTTGTCGGCCGGATCACGCTCGGACAGGATCCGGTCGACCCCGAGCGCGATGCCGACGGACTCGGCGACGTCGGGGTGATCGCCGGTGACCATCACGACCCGCTTGATCCCCGCGCGCCGGAGCGAACGGATCACCCGCGGGGTATCGGGCCGCACCGGGTCGTCCAGGACCAACGCCCCCGCGATCCGATCGTCGATCGCGACGAGCACGCACGACGATCCCTCCATCGCGCTGCGCCTCCGGACCTCTCGGGCGCGGGGCGGGATCTGCCGGGTCCGCGCGAGCCACGACGCCTTGCCGAGGGCCACCCGCCTGCCGTCGACGGTCCCCTCGATGCCGGACCCCGGTTCCTCGCGCACGTCCTCCGGGAACCGAAGCTCGTGCCCGCGTTGTCGAGCGGCAACGACGATCGCGGTGGCGAGCACATGCGGCGAGACCTGATCGAGCGACGCGGCGAGGCGGAGCACCTCGTCCGGGTCGTGTTCCTCGAACGCCTCGAGGTGCGCGAGCTCGGGAGCTGCCGGTCGTCAGCGTCCCGGTCTTGTCGAACAGCAGGACCCGACCGCGCGCGAGCGTCTCGAGCGCGCCTCCGCCCTTCACGATGATGCCTCGTTTCGCCGCGCGCGAGATGCCCGCGACGATCGCGATCGGGGCGGCGAGGATCAGCGGACACGGCGTCGCCACGACGAGGACCGCCAGGGCGTGCACGGGATCGCCGGACCACCACCACGCGGCCCCGGCGATCACGAGCGCCAGCGGGATGAACGCGAGCGCGTAGCGGTCGGCGAGGCGAACGAAGGGCGCCTTCTCCCGTTGCGCCTGCTCGACGAGGCGCACGATCCCGGCGTACGTGCTTCGGTCGGCCGTCGCGATCGCCCGGAGATCGAACGCCGGACCGGCGTTCACCGAGCCCGAGCGCACCTGGTCGCCCTCGCTGCGCTCGATCGGCCGAGATTCCCCGGTGAGCGCGGATTCGTCGAGCACCGCGTTCCCCGAGACGAGCAGCCCGTCGACGGGGACGACCTCCCCCTGTTTGACGAGGAGCAGGTCGCCCGGCTCGACGTCGTCGATCGGGACGGAGGTGAGGGCCCCCTCCCTGTACCGATGCGCGGTCCGGGGGGCTCGCTCCAACAGCGCCGAGAGCTCTCGATGCGCGCGCGCGTCGGCGAAGTCCTCGAGGGAGCGGCCGGTGGAGAGCATGAACGCGATCACCGCCCCGGCGAGGAACTCGCCGAGCGCCAGCGCCCCGGCCATCGCGAGCAGCGCGATCAGGTCGACGCCCGGCCTCGCGCCGCCAGAGGCCGGACAGGACCTCCCACGCGATCGGCACGAGGCCGACGGCCGTGGTGATCGCCCATGCGACGTTCGCGGCCTCGTGCTCGTCCGCGAACCACAGGAACCCGCCGGCGACGATCCCGATCGCCGACAACATGAGGAGGACGGCGTTCCTCGAGGGCCGGCCCGCTCGTTCCACGGTCACGCGCGCGACAGCCGGCCGCGAACGTGGGGGGTCAGCGCGACGTCGCGCATGGCCATCCAGAGGTCGGAGGACAACTCGCCGTCACGCACCTCGAGCCGTCGGCGGAGGTCCGTGACCGGACTCGCCGTGGAGGTCAGCCCGACCCGCGTCGAAGCGACATCGAGGACCCCGTCGGCGACCGTTCCCTCCGCGACCTCGGTGATACCGATCGGGTGTGCCAGGACGAGCTCGACGCGTCCGTGGCCCGAGGGCCGAAGGAAGCCGCGTTCGAGATGGATCGCCGAGCCATCGTCCAGGGACCACGATCGTTGCGCGTACGTGACGAAGGCGTCACCGACGTGGTCGAAGAGCATCTCCTCGCCGTAGGTGAACGCGTCGACCCCCGGCCACTCCCCCTCACCCACACCGCGCCAGGTCCCGAGGAGGAACTCGAGCTCCGATAGGTCCGCGTGCAGCGGTGGCGCGTGGCCCTCGGTGCCCCGCGCGGCCGCAGCGGACGACGCCGGCTCCATCGAGCGACGCTACCACGGGCGGACCTCGCCACCGGACGCCTCACCGTTCGCCGCCGCCGAACACTCCGTCGGAGTTGGTAGCGTGGCGACATGCCGACGGTCGCACGCTTCAACGTCACGCCCGTGAAGTCGACCGCGTTGCTCCACCCGGACCGCCTGCGGTTCGAGCGGTACGGGGTGCCCGGGAACCGTGAATTCCTCCTCGTGGACGAGACCGGCCGGCATATCGGCGGCACGAAGGTCGGGATCCTCCAGCAGATCCGTTCCGCCCACGATCCCGAACGCGACGAGCTCTCCCTCACGTTCCCGGACGGGACGGTCGCGACCGGTTCGGCGGCGGGCGGCGAGCCGGTCGAGGCGCGCTTCTCGCGACGGTCGGTGGCGGCTCGGCTCGTGGACGGCCCGTGGACCGAGCCGCTCGCGAAGCACGCGGGCCGTCCACTGCGGCTCGTGCGCGTCCAACAGGCCGGCGACGCGAACGACGTCCGCCCGGTCACGCTCGTCTCGCTCGAGTCGGTCGAGGAGCTCAGCCGCCGGGGCGAGCGGGAGCACCCGGTCGACGCCGGACGGTTCCGGATGACGATCGAGATCGAGGGGGTCTCGGCGCCGCATGAGGAAGACACGTGGGAGGGCAGCCGGGTCCGGATCGGCGAGGCCGTGCTGAGCCTCGAGGGGGCCGTCCCGCGCTGCGCCGTCACCACCCTGGATCCCGAGACCGGCCTGCGCGACTTCCCGACCCTCAGCGTGATCAAGCAGTACCGCGGGGAGAACGACGACGGCCTCCCGTTCGGCGTGTACGCGGACGTGGTCGAGCCCGGCGAGGCCAGGGTGGGAGACCGCGTCGAGCTCATCGCCTGAGCCGAAGCCCTATCCGGGCTGGGCTCCCGTGATCACACCCGGACACCTGCTTCACGTGCCGAGGTACGCCAGACGCTCGGGGAGCTACCCAGGCTGCGCTTGAAGGCGCGGCTGAACGCCTCCTCGGACTCGTAACCGACCCGATGGGCGATCTGGGCGACGCCCAGATCCGTCGATGCGAGCAGCTCGACGGCGACGTGCATCCGCCATTCGGTGAGGTATCGGATCGGGGATCGCCCGAGGACCTGCCGGAAACGCTCGTCGAGCAGCGACCGTGACACGGCCCACCTCGGCCGCCAGCTCGGCCACGGTCCACTTGCGATCGGGTGCTGCGTGCAACCGCGCCAGCGCCGGAGCGAGGGCAGGGTCGTGCAGTGCGCCGATCCACCCGCGCTCCGCAGCGGGCGCCGACGCGAGGTGCAGCCGAAGGATCTCGAGCAGCAGCAGCTCTGGGATCCTTGTCGAGGCCGGGTTGGAGGGCGGAGTGGACGACGACTGGGCCAGCGCGTACTCGATGCTCGACCCCACCCACCGAGCTGGGGGTCCGACCGGAGGACGCACGACGAAGACGGGCGGCAGCGCTCGCAGTCGCGGATAGAACAGGGGGTCCTCGGAGTGGAGGTATCCGCACACGACCTCGGTGCGCCTGCCACCGGCTCCGTGGCGGAGGACCGGAAGCGTCTCCCAGGGAGGAGGTTCGAGCAGCGAGAAGATCGGGACGCATGTTGCGGGCTCCTCGCCCCCCATGCGATGCGGGTCGCCGTACGGCAGCACGATCACGTCGCCTTCGCCCGCCAAGTGGGGTTCGCCGTCGGCCAGGGCGATCCAGCACGACCCAGCGGCGACGATGTGGAAGATGATGAGGCGCTTCGCGCCGGGCCGGAGCTGTTGGGCGAGTTCGTCCGCCGCCGCCGGAGACTCGTACGACCACCCCTCCGAGAACTCCGCTCGGAAGAAGATCGCCCCATCCAGCCGCAGGCGGCCGAGTGCGAGGTCGAGCGAACCGTCGTTGGTCAGCGGGCGCGAGGTGGCGTCTCGGTCAGGATCTCCGGTCTCCCGGTCATTCACACCGTCAGCCTTCACAGGAAGACTGAGTCTGCCATACCAGCAGACCTCGGTCTGCGGACCGACCGGAGGAGGGAGGACATACATGCCGGAGTTCATGGACGTGCACAGAAGCATGAAAGGGGTCACATCCGAACAGCTTCTCGAGGCCCACAACGCCGATCTCGCGATCCAGGCCGACGAGCAGGTGGACTTCAAGCACGCGTGGGCGGACCCTGTTTCCGGGATGGTCTTCTGCCTCTCGGAGGGTCCGAGCTCCGATGCCGTGCAGCGCATCCACGAGCGGGCGGGTCATCCGGCCGACGAGATCTACGAGGTGCCGGTCCAGGCATGATGTTCCGACCTGCGGTGAACGAGGAGGCCCACACGCAACGCGTGACCTAATCGACGCGGAAGTCCTCCTGCTTCCCGGAGCCGTAGTAGCGCGTGTGCACGTAGCTGCGGTCGGCGAGCACACGGAGGGCCTTCGGCACGTCCGCCTCGTTCGGAAGCCGCAGCCAGAGAGCGCACGCACCCTCGCGCGCATAGGCGAGGTAGAGGTCTCGCCCCTCGGCGTCATCCACGACGGCGCCGACCACCTTGTCCACGAGGTTCCGCCGCGCCACGTACGCCTCGTAGGTCTCGAGGATCCGTTCGCCCGGATACCGCTTCACGTCGTGCGCCGCGAACCCAGCGGCGACGAGCGCCGCCTCCGCTCGCGCACCCTCCTCGGCGTCGGAGAGGATCACCACGAGGTAGCCGTCCGGCCGGAACTTCCACGGGCGAGGTGATGGGTCGTCGGCGTAGAAGTCCATCGGGAAGGTGTTGGCATCTTCGTCCATGAACCGACCTCCGCAGAAGCGATCAGGCGACCAACGCGATCCCCATGCCGAGGAGCCAGAGCGACCACGCGACGTACAGGACCGGTATCGCCGTTCCCGCCAGACTCCACCCGTGCTCCTCGTTCGGACCGAGGAACTCCGCCGAACCGATCGCCAGCCCGACACCGATGACGATCCCCGGCCATCCGAGCCACGTCGGAAGTGCCGTTCGCTGGATCACCGCGACGCCGGTCAGGACGGACCAGATGCCGGTGAAGAGATAGCCGAGGTGCTCGCCGACACCGACACCGAGGTACTGATGCAGCGCGCGGAAGACGACCGCGTGCGCCTCGCGCTGATCGTGCGGCAGGGACGGGTCGGCGTAACCTCGTGCGAGCGCCGGGACGACGTACACCCACCTGAGCAGCCCCAGCATCTGGACGAGGCCGGCGAGGACGCCGAAGGTCACCGCCACCGGGACGATCCCATCGAGTCCGAGCACCTGCCCGAGCAGCACGGCACCGGCGATGAGGAACAGTCCCGACAGCATGAACGTCCACCACAGGAGGATCAGCCCGGGACCACCCTCGCGGAAGCGCTGAAAGATCTCGGGCGTGGGTCGGCGCAGGATGTCCGGGTAGCCGAAACGCTTACCGAGGAGCGCGAAGTTCGCGTTGAACCAGAGCGGAGCGACCACGAGCACCACTCCGGCGGCAACCTCGACGCTCACGCGGTCGTGCGGTCCTCCCGACCCGATCGGGCGAGGACCCACAGGACCGCTCCCAAGAGCAGGGTGCACGTCGCCGACCCGGACAGACCGAACACGGCCCAACGGTCATCCGGGTCCACGCCGATCGCGGTCGTCACGGTCCACCCGAGGGCCCACGCTGCAGCGGTCGCCGGGATCCACGCGGCACTGCCCTTGACGAGACCGTGGAGCAGTGGCCACTGCGCGATCCCGATCCCCAGGCCGCTCATCGCGCCGACGATCCACATGTCACGGACCGTGTGGCCGTAGCCGAAGATCGCGAAGGCGAGCCCGAGGCCAACAGCGAGACCTCCAGCGGTCGCCAGGATCCACCGCGCATCGATGCCGATCCGACGCAGAGCCAGCCACTGAGCGAGGCCGAGCACCAGGCCCGCGACCGCGCCGGCAAGGAACGCCGACCACGTCGCGTCGACGGGTCCGGCGATCGCTCGCCCAGCGAGTCCAGCGAGCGGGAAGGCGAGGAGCGTCGCGGCCCAGAAGCAGAAGTTCCCTCCCGCTCAGCGAGCGGCGCTCGCCGACGTCGTGTAGCCGGGTGATGTCGTCGGTCCTGACGTGAACGTCTCCCATGAGCTACCCCTTCGTCGGTTCATGGTGCGGGACCGGTGATCGATCAGCGCGGGTTCAGGATCGGATGGGGCCGTTCGGCCATCAGGCCACGGAACGATCGAGCCGGAGGGTCTTGGTCGAGATCGGCGGATGGCGATCCCCGTGGCTCGTCGTCTCCCAGCGTGAACGGGGCTCGCCGCCGTTCCTCCGGCAGTGTACGCCTTTGGCCTGCCCAAGCCGACGGGGTCGCCGACGGTGCTCCTCGACGAGCGCTCAGCGCACGATGATCTTGCCGTGCATCTGCTGGGGGTGCAGCGAGCACTCGTAGTAGACGGTGCCCGCGTCGTCGAACGCGATCGTCGCGGATCCCCCCAGGGGAAGGTCGCGCGAGAGGTCGCTCCCGTCGAGGAGTGTCACGTTATGCGGGAAGTCGTCGTGGTTCTCCCACGTGACGGTGGAGCCGGCGGCGACCTCGATCACCGCCGGCTCGAACCGATAGCTGCGTGGCAGGTCCACCCGCGTGGTCTCGACCGGCGTCCCGGGCACCTCGAACGGGGGTCCGTTCCCCGTGCCCCCGCTCGAACACCCCGCCATGACGATCGCGAGCCCCACGAGCGCGACCCGCGCCATGCTCATCCGGATGCCGGCACTCCGCTCATGCGCTCGGGCGTGGTCCGAGCGACGGAGATCGATGCTCCCCTCGTCGCGGCCGCGAACACCAGTACGAACGCCACGCCGATCAGGACCTCCGAGATCGTGTGGGCGAACAGGAACTGCGTGATGTTCACGTGGTAGGTCATGTACGAGATCTCGCTGATGGCGAACAGCGTGAACGCCCACCCGAGCAGCCGCTGGTCGGCACCGAACGAGCGCACCGCGAAGTAGGCGCCGGCGGCGAACAGCACGACGTGCACCGCGAGGAAGAACCCCCACGGGAGCCGGTTGATCACATCGCAGCAGGGGTGTTCCAGGACCTGCGGCGCGGCGGCGACGATCATCGCTCCCTCCTTCCGGCCGGCACGTTCGGCCGGCCTCTCGGTCCGACGGCGGAGATCACGACCCCGGCGAGGGACAGACCCATCCCGAGCAGCACGAGCCCGTGGATCGCGAGCGCACCCGGCCCGTCGTGGGTGGTGGGGCCGAGGGCGAGGTGGTACGCGAGGTCGGCGAGCAACCCGAGCCCGAGGATGCCGAACCCGGGACGGAGAGGCTTCGGGAGCCCGCCGAGCGCTCGTCGTACGTGGTGTCTAACGCCCAGAGTCATGGGCGTTAGATTCGCACGGCGTGAGCGGTCTCGTCAAGACGGGAATGGGGCCAACGTTCAGCCAACGGCGATGGGCGTTACGATTCGGGCGTGAAGAATCCCCTGCGGAGCATCCGGGCCGTTGCGGTGCTCGACGACGGCACCAGACAGCGGATCTACGCGTTCGCTCGAGCCGAGGCGCGCCCGGTCACCCGGGAGGAGGTCGCCGCACGGGTCGGGATCTCGCGGAAGCTCGCCGCGTTCCACCTCGACAAGCTGCTGGACCGCGGGCTCCTGACCGCGCACTACGCGCGCCCACCGGGGCGATCGGGCCCCGGGGCCGGCCGCAGCTCGAAGATGTATCAGCCCTCGGACCTCGAGATCGAGATCTCGATCCCTGAGCGCCGGTACGACCTGCTCGGCGAGATCCTCGTCGACGCGATCGAGCATCAGGCACGTGGCGAGACCAGCCGCGATGCGGCGACCCGCGTGGCGCTGGAACGCGGGCGAGCGGTGGGCACCGAGATCCGGCGCAAGCGCTCGCTGCGGAAGGTGGCGGAGGCCCGCGCGCTCTCGGTCGCGGCCACGGCGCTCGAGGCGCAGGGCTTCGAGCCCCTGCGGATCGCCTCGGACGAGATCGCGCTGCGCAACTGTCCGTTCCGAACCCTCGCCCAGCAGGCGCCCGACCTGGTGTGCGAGATGAACCGCGCGTACCTCGAAGGGCTCCTGCGAGGTCTCGGGAGCACGAAGGTGGAGGCGGTCCTCACTCGCCGGCCCGATGCATGCTGCGTCTCGCTCAGAGCGGACCGATAGCGGGTCGGTTGCGCTCGTCCAGCGATGTGCAAGTCTAAGAGTAAGACACGCTGGAGTTAGACTCGCCAACGTGTCGGCTGGGACCGCGGTGAGCTCAGGTGGGCCAGGGTGTCCGGACCGCCGTGGGGCGGGGCCGGGACAGCGAGTAGGCCGCGTTCATGGCGCGTCTGGGCCAGGAACAAACGTCGAGGGCGAGCTCGCCGGCGAACACCCATCCGGCGAAGAGGGGACGAGGCGAGCGGAGCGGCGTGTCTACATCGACAGGAAGGGCGTGAAGAGAACCGGCACCTCGCCGCCGGCCAACTTCTCTCTCAGCTCTGCGCTCGGCTCGCCGAGGAGTTCGCCATGTACGACGCTGACCGTGGCAAGGACCGCCCCGAAGAGGTCGCCGAGGTTCGAAACATGCTCGATGGCCGCCTCGGAGTCCCTGTACCGCTCCAGGACGACGCACTCGGACTGATCGTCATTGAAGTAGATGTCGTATCGCAGCGTGCCGGTGTCCTTCGTCCGCACGATCTCCATCGCTTGAGCGGACAGGCGCTTGAACTCCTCGAGCTTGCCCTCGTGAAACCTGAACCGAGCGATACCCCAAAGCTCATTCACTGCTTCGCCTCCAGTCTCTGTGGATCGGAACGCTCCGGGTCGGACGCTGAAGTCCACCACGACGGTGCACCTACGTCCACGCCGAGCACGCCGTCCAGTACCTCGTCAACCGAAGGAGCCGAGGCGGAGGATGCCGGGATGTCCGAGAATCGTCGTATGCGTCCGACCAAGCCGGCCGGGTCCGGGGCCCCGGATCGGCCGAACCCGTGCGCCGAAGAGCACCTCATCCTCATGGAGCTCCTCGTGGACGCGCTGGGGACCGGCGACGTCTTCCTCGACGTCGGAGCCAACACTGGATTCTTCGTCCTGCCCATCGCGGAGCTCGTAGGGAACGAAGGGCGGGTGCTGGCGTTCGAACCGGCCCCCGACGCCGCGCAGCTCCTCCGGTCGGAGGCCCGAGCGTGCGGCCTGATGTCCCGGATCTCGCTGTACGAGTTGGCGCTGAGCGACGAGGTCGGCTCGCTTGCGCTTCGTGCCGATCCGGCGCATCCGAACGACACGACGAAGCGCTCGCTGTTCATGGACGATGGTCCGGTCGTCGCGCAAGTGCCCATCCGCGTACTGGACGAACTCGTTGGCTCGGGCGACGTCGAGCTACCCCATGGGATCGACGCCGTGAAGATCGACGTGGAGGGAGCGGAGTTGCGGGTCCTCACAGGGATGCGCCGAACGCTCGAGGAGCACCGACCCCGCGTGATGGTCATCGAGACGATCGAGCGCCATCTGAACCGAGCCGGGTCATCGGTCCCCGATGTGGACCGGTTCCTGCGAAACCTCGGGTACGGGCGCATGAACGACGCCCATGGCCTCGAGCTGAACGCGGTCTTCATCCCGACCTGACGCCGGGCGAGCGGCAACCGCACCCTCAAACTGTCGGGGCTATCGCAGGATGAGTGAGACGGCCCGCGCGGCCATCGAGGACGCGCTCGGCGGATCGCGTGAGCCGTTCGTCAGCCGGAGGTCCCCATTCCCTTCGTCGGAGCGGGACGCTCGAAGGGGAGGTCGACGAGACGACCTCCCCTTTCGAGTTGCTACGCGGCTGCGATCAGGGGACGAAGGTCCCCTCCGGGCCGGCCGGGGCCGGGATGGTGAAGTTGCCGGGTACAGCTTTGCCCACCACGCCGTTGACCGTCTGGGTCGAGTAGGCGTACGTGAGCACGGCGAACGCCACCGCGTCGGCGTTCACCGCTAGTGCGTGGAGATCGACGTTGGCGAAGGTGTCGCATGCGAGGTGGTAGCACGGGTCGAACTGGGCGCCGGTGGTCCCGCCCCAGATCGACTGCTGCTCCGCCGTCTTCGGCACCTCGGCGCCGGTGAACAGCCCGCCCGCCGGGATGCCGTTGAGGATGAACGCCTGGTAGTCGCTCCGACCACTGAACTGGGTGTCGTCGTAGGGCTCACCCGACAGGGTGTAGAACGACTCGAACGTGTCCTCGATCTGCACCGACCCGGGCGGGATCGGGATCCCCGGCGGCGCCGGGAACGACGAGGTGTCGCCGTCGTACACCATGAAGATGTAGTTGGGCGACCCGACCATGTCGAAGTTCAGGTACAGGGCGATCCTGTCACGCTCCGCTACCGACAGCCCGTTCACGTAGGCGGTGGACCCGATCAGGCCGCCCTCCTCGGCGCCCCACCACGCGAAGCGCAGCGTGTTCTGCGGCTTGTGGTTGCCGAGTTGTTCGGCGACCTCGAGCAGCGCTGACGAGCCGCTCCCGTTGTCGTTGATGCCCGGTCCGGCTGGGACCGAGTCGAGGTGGGCGCCGGCCATCACCACGTTGTTGGCGTTGCTGCCCGGGAGTTCGGCGATCACGTTGACCTGAGGCCGGCTCTCCGGCGGGTCCACATCGACCAGCGCGGTCGAACCGGCCTGCGACAGTGCTGCACCGTCGGCGAACGACGCACCGACCACCGGGATGGCGACAGCGGCGCCGTCCGGGAGCAGGGTGCCGGTGATCAGGCCCTCGCGGGTCGGGTCGTTGCCTTGGTTGAAGATGATCACCGCCTCGGCTCCGGCGTTCTGGGCGTTGAGCGCCTTGATCCCGAACGTGCAGGTGCCCCGCTGGATCAGCGCGATGTCGGAGGGTCCCGAGAAGTCGCCGGTGAAGTCGGTGGCCTCACATCCGCTGGTCGATGCTCGCGGCGGGACCAGGTTGATGTCCACCGGGATGACATTTCCGGTCACCGTGCCGAAACCGGTGCCGGTGAACACCCCCGTCTCGTACACCGCGTTGACCGGGGTCAACTGCTGCAACGTCGGCGGCGCGAAGAACACGAACGGGAACTCATCGAGCGTCACATTCCAGCCGGCAGCCTCCAGCGTGTCGACCACGTAGTCCACGCTGGCGTCGTACCCGGGGGTACCGGCGGCACGGGTGCCGCCGTTGGCGTCGGCGATCGCCTGGAACGCCGCCTGGTGCTCACGCACCTCGCCGACCCGAACACACTCGAGCAGCTTCGAGTACTGGTTGTTGTTCCGCGAGTCACAGTCATCCTGCGACGGGGCCGCCGAGGCGGCCGTAGCCGGCAGGAGCGCCAAAAGCACTGCTGTCCGCGCCCGTGAGCGCGGCGAGCCTCGCTCGGCGCATCCTCCGTATCGATCGGGACAAATCCCCTCCTCTGGTCAGCGGCCAGGCGGCCGATCCGCCATCATGCGCCGGGGCGTGCGGCGCTCACGTGTAGCTGCTTGCATGCTTCCCCCTTGCTCAGGCGGCACAAGGGAGCGTGATCCTCGCTCGAACCGCCGCGGACGATCCCGGTCGGAAATCGTCCTCCGGCGACCGAACGCGGTGGCGTGTTGCTGGCGGAGCCGTCAGGGCATCCGGCGAACCAGAGAGGCGGAGAGTACTTGAGGCTTCTCAGGGTGTCATTGAGGGTGCACCGGTAGCCCGCGCCGCACGGCGAGCCCGCCGTCTAGCTGCTCCTCGAGCAGCAGCGCGACCTCCGCGCCGCTCATGACGGGCCGCGAGTAAAGGGCGAACTCCAGGACGCGGACGCGCCTTCGGAACCCCGGATCGGCGAGCAGCTCGGTGGCGCGGTCCCAGATCGGGACCAGGCGGGCACCGCTTGCGGTCAGAGCCGACAGCAGCTTCAGGTCACCCCCACAGCCCGTCGGCGTGCAGCCGTCGAGGAACGGAGCGATCAAGATAACGCCGGCCTGGACGGCCCGCTCGTGCAGGTTGCCGTTCGTGAGCGGCGTGACGTAAGACTCTCCCGAAGCGTCGACACGTCGTATCACTCCCCGGATCGGCCAGCCGAACTCGAGCGCGGCGACGACGTGGAGCGCCTCGTGCCGACAGGCCTGAAGGTCGGCAACGTTCACCGCGCCTGGAGCTCCCGCTTCAGCTCCGCGACGCGGTCCTCCAGGCGCATATTCTCCTCGACCATTCGCTGGACCTCGGCGTCGCGCTCAGTGCCGGGCCTGACGCCGATCTCGCCGCCGGACCACGTCGTGCCGTTCGGCATGGTCTCGACGTCGATCCGCTCGCGGAACGTCGCGGAGTCCCCGGCGCTGCTGTTGTCGAACTCGATCTCTGGCATCGGGTCCCTCTGGTCAGGGTGTGTAGACGTTGAGATCCGCCGTTGTGGCGGCACGCCGAGCCTCGTCGACCGCCTCGAGCTGGGTGGGCAGCCTTTACGGACGAGAGCAAGCCCGATATCGTCACTTCACGGAGGGGGCAGGTCGAGTGAAACGGGCTGCATCCACGCTCTTCGCCTCGTTGATGCTCCTTGACCTCGTCCTCTCAGCTTCGCCGGCGGCCGCCTATCTCACCGACTGGGATCGCGACGATACCGATGTCCGCCTCGATATCCGGAGGGTGAAGGGACTTCTTCGTTTCGAGAGGATCGGGCTCGGTGTCGAGTTCTACGAGGCCATCACTCGTCGGAGGAAACCGATCGTCACGAGCTGGTACGACGTGTTTGGTAGCCGTGCCCCGGACTTCGCCCTTCGTCTTACTTTCTATCGGCAGACCCCCGGCAACTTCAGCATGAGGTGCTCGCTCGTGAGGCTGTCTGACGGTGAGAGGTTCTTCGGTTTCACGGATGATCGTCGTGCCGCCGACATCTACTGCGAAGCGCCGTCCCGCATCTCGATGGAGACCCATCAGGGCATCCGTTGGCGAGTGACGGCACGTCTTCAGGGGGTGGTCCGAGATCGTGCGCCGGGAGTCGGATGGTATGGGCACCTCTGATACGAGCGACCGGCTGCCGGCTCTTGAGAGGGGGTCGGCCTCAGGTTCGTGCCAGGTGAAAGGGCGTTTCCGACCCACTTGACATCGTGAGCAGGAGCAGAACTCGGGGCAGGATGGAACCGAATGGTGAGACGTTTCGCCGCTACGACCGCCTTGGTAGTCCTCGCCATCCTGCTGTGGGCTCCGGCAGCGCAGGCGGCAGGCATCTGGGATCCAGATGACGTGAGGGGCCGTCTCGACATCCGGTGGGTCGGCGTCCGCTACACACAGGACGGCGATGCGATATTGACGGTGACGCTGTACGCCGGGTTCCGCACGAGTGCGCTGCCGAAGAGGCCCGACCTATTCGGTCGGAACTCCTTGGTCGTCTACCTGGACGAGTTCACGTTGGGGGCGTTCTTCAGGAATCAGGGAGAAGTCCGGCTCTTCTTCGGGGATCCAGGTTCGAACTTTGCGGACCCTCCGCGTCGGGCGACCCAACGGCACGACGCTGGTGGCCCGGTACTACCCGCTCGACGAGCTGGAGCCCGGATACCGCGTATACGGCGAGTCGACATTCGGGCGAGCCCGGGACGAGACGGGGAGGTTCCAGATCGGCCCTCCGCCCAGGTAGCCGTCGGGGTGGTGTCGGCCGCAGTTCGCGGGCTTCTTTGAGCATCCCAACCAGCACCGCTCGAAGCGCCCGGTCCTCCTCGCAGGAATCAGAAGCTCGGCGAAGGCGCGGCTCTCGGGGTAGCTCCAGAACTCTCCGATCCGGTCGGCACGGTCGATGTCGGGGAGCAGGAGTCAGAGGCTACATTGGTTGGAGAGGCGCGGGCAGGCGGTTAGTGCACGAACCAACCCGCGTTTGGGCCACGGTCGACGGCGGTTTCGTCAGCCGACATGGTCGAATCGACGATGACTCGCCACCGGACGTGCTTCGATGCGTTGAGGAAACGCCTGGGGAAGCGAAACCTAATGATTCGAGCATTGTCGCTTTCAGTCGGCCGGATGCCGGTCGGGACTTCCCGTCCTCCACGGCGGAACAAGAAGGCTTTGTAGATCCCTCCGGTGTCCCAACCGACGAAGGCGTAGTAGTCCAGTCGCTCGTCACCACGGCTATCGAAGTCGACGCGCATTCGCCAGAGGACCGGGTAGCCTTCCTCGTCCGATCCGCTGTAGGCGACGATCTTGCCCACCAGGTCGCCCTCGTCGATCCGGAGTCGAACACCCCGGATGTCGAACCCTGTCTCGATGTCGCTGGCGTCGCCGTGATACAGGAAGTGAGCGGTCGCAACTTCGGGCGTCATCGACAAGGTCACGACCGCAAGCAAGGTGCATCGCATGGTGCGGAGAAAACTCCATTCTCCTCGCAGACCCATCGCGATAGCCCCTGGTGCTTACGACTAGCTGTATCCGACTCCCCACTGCGTGGTGATGTCAACCCGCAAGTTAGATGGTGCAACCCCGCCCGCTGGAACGATGCGCCCGCGCTAACGATCGGCCTCCCACAGCATCCCGACGAGCACCGCCCGGAGCGTCCGGTCCTCCTCGCACTCGGCGGAGTTGCCCTCGGGCCTCCCCGAGTCAGGGGCGTGTGACTTGGAAGTCGCCCTGCAGAGTCAGGATGCCGTCAGTCGGATTGGGCGTGTAGTTGACTACCCCATCGGAAATGACACCCGCAACTTGCGCTGGACGCTGGGCGACGTGTTGGACGAAGTGGAAGATGCCGTTCTCATGAGAGGTAAATGTGTCCACAAAGACTGGACCTGTTGCCGTCCATGTGAGATCCACCGTCACCGGGATGCAGTTGAACGGTTCAAACTGATTGCACAACTGAACGGTGGCGTCGAACGTGGCACTCGAACCGTTGGAAGCGATCTGGAATTCGTCAGGGGCGAGGTCGACGACTCCGTTGAACAACGAAAGGGTGGCGTTTAGACAAAGGTCGTGCTGGAGGATCTCCACGAATGCGTTCGACACGGCTACGGGCGGGCCTGGTGGGCTATGAAACTTTGCATCGGTTGCTACGGTGCGCGCCTGGGTCGCGATGCACCCGGACTCATCGAACGACTCAAAGAAGAATGAGAAGGCAATCTGCCCCCTAAAGATGTTCACTTCGGTTGCCCCAGCCTGCGGGCCAAGGACCAGAACCAGGCAGAGGATGACGGCGACGGGAAGGACGACTAAAGCCCTACGTGCGTCCCCATTCATTGGAATGCCTCCCTCAATGGCCGGGTTGCGCTTTCTTATACGCCTTCGCGGGCCCAATCTTCAATACGAGGAAATCACCCAACTCTGCACGCAATCGGAGTCCTGGGGAACGGCAGGACCTGGAGTAGTGCGGCGGCTCGTTGGACCGAGCCCGGGGCGGAGCTTGAACGGCGACTCCAGGGCCGGTCCGGGCATCCAGATACATTCCTGCACGCTCGCGCACCACGGCGTGCTGTTCCTGGACGCTCACCGGGTTCCGGGCGCGACGCGATCGAATGACTGCGGCTCCCTCGTCCAGCCCAGTGCGTTCATGATTTTCGGCTGATGCAGGTCGTGAAGCTGTCGCTGGTCCGAAACATCGGGTGTCAACTCCGCGACACTTGGCTGGGGCAGTAGGAGTGCGTCTATACGGTCGACCTCGGAGCATGAGGACGTGGAGCAACTCGGCGCGGGCTGCCGGTGGGAGGGCCTTCAGGCGCTCCTGCAGATTCCGCTCGAGCTCATCGAGGCGCACGGCCGGAGCCGAGCGGCGTTCAGTGTCGAAAGCTGAAGTGCTCGGCCCACCTATGCCAGGTGACGAACGACACGACTCCAGTGTCAACCGATTGACAGCCGCAGCTTGGCGTCCAGCCCAGACTCATCCGCAACGAAGTTCACGAGGAGCTTCGAGAGAGAGGGGGGAGAGATGGACAGCAAGAAGGCACGGAAGGTCCTTCGGGGAAGCGTCGTCGGCCTGGCCTTCGCCAGCGTCCTGGTGCTTGCTCAGCCAGCCGAGGCGGTGTCCAAGGCGCCGAGCGTGGCCGGCACGTCAACTGGATGCCCTGGGGGCGTGTCGCTCACCCAGACGTCGGGCTACAGGGACATGTGGGGCAACGTGGTCGTGCAGACCGCCGGTCCGACGGTCTACCGCTCCCCCTGCTTCAGCGGCACGCAGAACGTTCGGGTCACCCACCGCCTGTACCGCTTCCAGAACGGCGGGTGGCGCGAAGATCGGGCCGTGTGGGGAGACGGGGGTCAGTACGGGATCAACCTGCCCGTCAACACCAGCTTCCGGTTCTCGAGTTGGGGTCCCAGCCTGCTACAGAACACCGCCTACACGATCACGGTGTTCGTCGAGTGGAGGACCTCGACTGGCCAACCGCTGGGCACATACGCAGGCTGGTTCAACTCCCAGGGTGACTACTACTGCCAGCTCAACAACGGCTGCCACCGTTGGCAGCACCCCACGCTCGGTGCCGGCGTCATGATCTGCGGACCCTGCTACGAGACCACCTACCTCATCACCTAAGTCCAACGCGAGACACGGAGACACGGGCGGCACCGAGCCGCCCGTGTCTCTGTCTGTGTTCCCAAGAGGCGCAGTTCCCGCAGGATTCCGAGCACACGGAGCACACGTTCGTCCTCGCAGTAGATCAGGAGCTCGGCGAAGGTGCGGCTCTCGGGATAGCCGTAGAACTCGCCGATCCCTGCCGGCCCGGTCGAAACTCTTCCGAGAGTTCCTCATCGTTCATGTGTTGCCTTCCTCGGGGGAAAGGGTGACCGCTGCGCAGCGGCGATCTTAGGCACGACCGTAACGATGGCGGCCTGCACAGCTGGTACACGCGCACCCCTGCTCGCAGAAAGTGGTTGACGTAGCATCCGCACCGTCCCGGGCAAGCGTGCGGTTCGCTCACCTGCCTGGGGTCGAAGCACGTCTCATGCTCGCTCATGCTCCCCTTGGGTGAAGGGGAGAGGGGGGCGCGGGGTCCCGGGTCCGTCAATCGACCTTCGGCCACGAGCCCTCGGGACCTGCGAAGCCGTCGATATACGCGGCGAGTTCCTCTCGTGTCACGGTGTCCTTGTCGGCGATGAGATTGCGGAGACCGTTGACGAATTTCCGGTACTCCTCGGCCAGTTCAGTAAGCCTTAGGTCGAGACCATCGAGCCTCGCCTGCATATTCTCGAACGACGACTCGTCCATGGCTTCCAACCCCACGACCTAGCTGATCTCGGGCTCGCCGTGCGGCGCGGGAAGGCCCGAGCGAATGGCGCGGCCCGCCGGGATCATGCATCTACAGCTACCTCACGGTCGTGGTCTCTGCGTCCGCGTTGTTGGTCGTGTTCGGATCAGACTCGTTGGCGGTGACCCGTGCCGTGTTGCTCAACGTGCCGGGCGTGTTCGGACGAACGATGATCTTCACCCCCACGCTGGCCCTCCTCCCGACTGATCCAAGGTGGCATGTGACGACCCCGGAGGCCTCGGTGCAGGTGCCTTGTCCGGGCGTGGCTGACACGAAGCTCACGCCGGGGGGAGCTGATCGATGAGAGTGACCGAGGTGGCGATGCCCGGTCCACGGTTCATCACGGTGACTCGGTAGGTCAGGAGGCGCCCTGCCTTGATCGGATCCTGCACATCGATCTTGGTGACCACAAGGTCGGCTGTGCCCGTCGGGATGGGATTCACGACCGTTTCCTCCGAGTCGGTGTTGTTGGTCGGGTTGGAGTCGGCCGTTGTGCTGGACACCGACGCGGAGTTCGTCACGGTGCCCGGTGAGCTGGGTACGACCTCGATCGTCACCATCGCTAGTACGAGCGTGACCGTTCCGAGCGCACAGGTGACGGTGCCAGCTGAATGGGAGCAGCTTCCGTGGCTGGTTGCGGCGTCGACGAACGTCACACCTGCGGGCAGGGTATCGCTCACGGTGACATCGACAGCCGCATCCGGGCCGGCATTGATGACATCGAGGGTGTACGTGAGGGGCTGGCCCACAATCACGGGGTCGGGCGAGTCGGATTTCACGATCGAGAGGTCGGCCGCCGCACCAGGACATGAGGTGGCCGTCGGTTCCTTCACGTAGATGTCGTCGAAGCCGTCCGGATCGGAGGGATGGAGGTTGGTGGCGTCCGAGCGGAAGGCCACTCTCGAGCCGTCTGAGGAGATCGCGGGGTCTTGGCTAACGTCGTTTCCCTTTTGGCCCGAAGCAGTGATCGAAAGCAGCGTGATATCCCCCGTCAGCAGGTCCTTCAGGTAGACGTCGTGCAAGGGATGTGGGTCGAGACAGTCGAGGTTGGTCGCCAATGACGTGAAGGTCACCTTGGTGCCATCGGAGGTGAGCGACGGCGACTCGTTGGCCCCATTGGCCTTAACCCCTGCGTCCGAGGTTGAGGCAAGGGTGAGGTCGCCAGAAGCGAGATCTTTCACGTAGATATCCAGGCTCGGATCGTGTCGTCAGGGTCTAGGTTGGTCGCGCTCGATTGGAACGCCACCGTCGTGCCGTCACGTGAGAACGGCTCTGGATGGGGATCCTCTGAAGCGGCGCTAGCAGAAAAGTAGCTGTGGTCATTGCCCTTGGTTCCCGTCGTCGACCTCGAGACTAGTGTGAGATCACCCGTGATGAGGTCCTTCACGAAGACATCGAAGAAGGAATCATTATCGGCCGGATCCAGGTCGTTGGCCGATGACTCGAAGGCCACCTTCGTCCCATCGGCCGAGATGGCGGGATGCCTGCTCTCGCCGTTGCCGTTCACGCCTGAGTCAGAGGAAGAGACCAAGGTGAGCTCACCGCTGACGAGGTCCTTGACGTAGATGTCGTAGTCGAAATCAACAACATCGCTCCAAGTGCGGCTAAGGGACTCGAATGCCACCCTCGTTCCGTCGGCCGATATGGCGGGGAAGGCACTGGTGTCATTGCCCTGGACGCCCGTTTCGGAGACCGACACCAAGGTGGTTTCGTTCGTCTCGAGGTCCTTCACGAAGACGTCAAGGTCGTTGGTGTCTGAAGGAACGAGGTTGTCCCCGGCCGACATGAAAGCTACCCGGCTGCCATCCGCTGAGAGAGAGGGGTGCCCGCTGCCTCCGACGGCCTTCTCCGACCCGCCGGTCGACGTGTCGGCGAGGACGAGTTCACCGGTGACGAGATCCTTCACGTAGATGTTGGTAGTGATATCTGAATCGAAGGGATCATCCAGGTTGGTGGAGTCGGAGACGAAGGCCACCTTCGTCCCGTCGGCCGAGATCGACGGGCTGACGCTGTTTCTATCTCCCTTCACGCCCGCGGAGGATGTGGAAGCGAGCGTGATATCCCCGGGGCGGCGATTGCGGGCGACCCAACAGCAAGGTTCATCGCGACGACGAACACAAGTGAGAGCGCGTTAATGAACGCCAACCCTTTGGAAGACCTAATGCGACCATGTCGCCGTGATTGTTGAAGCATGGGTCCTCCCGCCCTGTCCGTGCGCCGGACTGCGTTGGCGAGCGTACGCATACCTCTGCTGTAGGTCAAACGGGTGGATTGCTCGCCGCGATTCCACATGTTGTCAGCCCTCCCGCAGCATCCCGACCAACACCGCCCGGAGCTCCCGATCCTCCTCGCAGTCGATTAGGAGACCCGGCCTATGCAGCTGGCTCGCCGTGCGGCGCGGGATCCCGGTGGGCTCAGTGGGCCGGGCAGAGGTGCCGACTATTCAAGAGAGCAACCGGAAGAGTCCAGCCACCTAGACGACGCGTTCAGCGGTCCACGTCGGGTCGCCTGTCGTGCACACACGCGTTGTCTCATCCTTGTTGAGGAACACCGCCGTGTATCGGAACGTCCCCGATGCACGGGCGGGTCCGAACGTGCCTTGTATGTGAAACGCGAAGGTGTCAAACCGCACATCCAAGGTCACACTGCGGCCCTCGAACCGATTGCCAGCGAAGAACCTCCATCTTGCTCCACCCCACGACGCGCTCGTGCCGTCATCGCAGGCAAGCTCGAAGCCTTCGCCGAAGAACACGGTGCTCAAGCGGCGTACACCTTCGTCCCGAGCGGTGCGGAACCGCAGGACCTGTCCCTCGCTCGTTTGTGCCACATAGCGACGGATCCCCTTCTCTGCGGCTGACGCCGAGCCAGCCATGAACGGAACGACGAGGAGCACCGCCAGCACGATCGCGATCCGTTTCACGTTCGCCCTCCTACCTTCGTGAGCGGCCGACGCTTATCGACCTACGGACGCTCGCTCCTAGTTGACGCGTTCAGCGGTCCACGTCAAGTCGCCTGTCGTGCAGAGTCGGGCGGTCTCATCGTCGGTGAGGAACACTGTGGTGTATCGGAACGTCCCCGATGCGGAGGCGGGTCCAAACGTACCCTCGATGTGCAGCGCCGATGTGGCGAGCTCGTACCATTCGTCGACGGTCACCGTCTGGCCCTCGAAGTACCACGGCCACTGGGAGAATCCCGCTCCACCCCACGGTTGGGTCGTGCCGTCATCGCAGGCCAACTGGAAGCCATCCTCAAAGAACGCTCCGTCAAGGCGGCGCCCCCCCTCGTCCCGAACGGTCCGGAACCGCAAGAATTGCCCGTCGCTCGTTTCTGCCCGATAGCGACGGAGCCCCTTCTCTGCGGCTGACGCCGAGCCAGCCACCAACGGAACGACGAGGAGCACCGCCAGTACGATCGCGATCCGTTTCATATTCGCCTCCTTGGCGTTTCGGACCAAGGGAGCATGCCCGGCGGTCCTTTCAATCCGGTTTCAGTGGCTATCTGGTGCTCACGCCGCGCCATGCGCGAGTAGCAGGCGGCACGGCTGACGCGCAAATTCATGACCGGTGCTTTCGCTGGTCAGGGTGGTGGAGAGTCAAGGAAGTACCGGTGAGTACCGCTGAGTTCTTCGGGCAGCCTGACCAGATGTTGACCGCGTGCGATCGTCCGTGTCGTCGAACTCTCAGGCGTCGGGGCATGCCGCGACGTGGAGGTACTGACGGCATTCCTCTTCTGACAGCGCCCTGGTCACGTTCTGGCGAGCGATCTCGAGCAGATCATCGATGTCGAGCGCCCAGAGGCGCGTGCCGTCCCCGGCCCACGAAGCGAGCATCGTGCCGTCGGGGCTGAACACGACTTTCGCCACTTGGACCACACCTCGATGGCCGCGCAAGGCCAGGTGCTCCGCGCCCGACCCCGCATCGAACACCCTCACCTCGGCGCCGCTGCCCACGGCGAGGCGGGTGCCGTCCGGGCTGAATGCGAGGGCGGTGACAACATCCGGCGGCGAATACGGGAGCCGACGGCTGACCTTCTCGCTGCCCACATCCCAGATCTCCAGATCATCCGTGGCGATCCGCTGCCCGGTCGGGTCGAAGGCCACGAGCTCGGATACGGCCGGGAGCGTTGCGATGAGCTCTTCCCTTCGCCAGTCCCAGACGTCGATGGGGCTGTCCTCGCCGAACACGGCGATGAGGCCGCGTGGGCCGAACTGCACCTGATCCGCACCGCCCCCCGCGAGCGATGCGACTTCGCGCCCCGAGCGATCGTAGATCCGGACGGATCCGCTAGCCGTCGCCAAGTAGTCGCCGCTCGGGCTCCAGTCGACCCCCCCGACGTTATCGTCGATGGCAAAGAGCTCATCGCCCGTGGCAACGTCGCGCACGCTTAACTCTTGCTGTGAGAAGAAGTCGTATCCGATGGCGATCGACGACCCATCTGGACTCAGGTCGTGGTCAAGCTCACCCGGTCCGAGGCGGGGCAATGAGCCAACATGGCGCTGCCGCCCGGTGTCGATATCCAGGGCGGTCACCGTGCCATCGTCGACAGAGCTCGTGATGAGCTCGCTTCCGCCGGGCGCGAAGATCACGTCACCGTCGTTGGGGACGTTCGCCCACTCGGCACCTCCTGTCGGTCCGACGTCCCAGATCTTGACGGCGCTGGTCTCGGAGCTCGTCATCAGCTGGGTCCCATCGCCCGAGAAGGCCACCCCGGAGATCGCCCCTTCCCCGGGGGCGCCGAGCGTCATCATCTCGGAAGCGCCCTGATCCGTGATCCCCCAGACCTTCCCCGTGCCATCCCAGCTGCCGGTGACCAGGGCCGAAGAGTCAGGACTCCAGTCGAGCCAATAGGCGCTGTCCGTGTGACCGTCCAGGATGAAACGCGGCTGACGCCCTCCCCGAGCGTCCCAGACCGGGACGTCGGATTCCCAGCCCCCCGCGGCGATATACCGCCCGTCGGGGCTCCACGCGACCGATGTGAGTCCCAACGACCTGGCCCTCGCGAGTTTGCGCACGTCCCCGGTCGCGATGTCGGTCACCCAGACGACCCCGGGTGGCGTCCCGCCTGCAAGGGCGATCCGTGTGCCGTCGGGACTGAACGCGGTCGCGCTCGTCTCCGGCGGCATCGGAAATTCCAACACCTGCTGGGTCGACAGGTCCACGACCTGGAGCCGATCCCAGGCAGCGGCGGCCAGCGAACCGTCGGCGCTGAGCGATGGTCCCCACGCCTGACCTTCTCCCGACACACTCGCGAGCAGCTCGCCGGTGGAGGCGTCCAACACCTTGAGCGTCCCGTCGTTCCCGGCCATCGCGAGCGTCGAGCCGTCGGCGCTGAACGCCACCTCGGCGTTCTGATCCACGTGCTGGAAGCCCTGAGCGTCACCCGGGAACGACCGAATGATCTCTCCGGACGGTGCTTCCCTGATGTCGATGATTCCGATCTCTCGGGGGTCTTCCGTCGCGAAGTCACCCGTCGTCACGAACTCACCCCTCGAACTCCAGTCGAGATCTCCGCCGACGCCCGGGATCGACATCTCGATACGGGATGCTCCAACGGCGCGATGGAGCGCCTCAGCGGCCACGGAGAGTACCGAGCCGTCAAACGATCGGGTCGCCTCGACGGCCTCCATCGCCAGCAGGATGCTGCGTTCGGGGTCGACCTCCAGTTCGGCGACCGCCGCGGCGGCGAGCTCGCGCGCGGCAGAAAGCCTCGCTTCATCTTCCGCCCGCCCTCGCTGATTCACCGCGACCACCGTCAGGGTCGTGGCGACGAGTGCCGCGGCGACGCCGAGCGCCACGAGTGAACGCAGCCTCCGCACCGATCGCCGCTCCAGCGCACGGTCGCGCTCGGAGACCGCCCGCTGTACCTCAACGCCTTCGTCGACATAGGCCCGGTCCGTGTCCGAGAGCGCGAGCGTCGTGGTTCCGGCCCACTCCTGGACCTGGTCGAGTCGAGCCCCGCGGAGCAGGTAGCTCGGGTCGCGGTCGGCCGATTCCCATTCGGAGACGGCCGTCGCGAGCCGGCGCTGCGTGCGGATGTCGTCTCGCGCCTCGTCGATCCATCCGCTCAGCCGATCCCACGCCTCCAGCAGCGCCTCGTGGGCGATCTCGACGGTCGGCTCGCGGGTCGCCGGGTCCCGGTCGAACGAGAGCAGGCGATGCCGGCCGAACACGTCGAGCACGCCGTCCAGCGTCCGGGCGTCCGAGAGCGGCTGCAACTCCGATCGCCGGACGCGACGGCGGGTGGCCTCGCTCCCCTCACCCAGCGTGACCAGCCGGAGGAACACTTGGCGACACGCGTCCCGCGCACCGTCGCTCATCGCTTCGAACAACTGCTCGGCGCGGCGGGCCAGGGCGCCCGATACGCCGCCGATCCGGCGATAGCCGGCGAGCGTGAGCACGCCGTCCTCTCGGCGTTCGGCGAGCTCGGTGAGCGTGAACTGGAGCAGCGGGAGGGTTCCCGGCCGGTCCACGACATCCGCGATCATCGCGGCGAGCAGTCGCGGCTCGACCGAGAGCCCTGACCGCTCCGCCGGGGCGACGATCGCGCGCTCGAGCTCCTCGGGAGACATCGGCGTGATCGCCTCGGTGCGTTCGGCGAGCAGATCGCCGAAGCCACGGACCGAGAGCGGCTGGTCGAAGAAGTCCGCGCGGAGGGTCGCGATGATCCTGACCCTGCTCCCGGTGTGCGTGGTCGCCGCCCGCAGGCTCTCGAGGATGTGGAAGCGCTCGTCCTCGTCCTCGATCAGGGTGAAGACCTCCTCGAGCTGGTCGAGGACGATCAGGAGTTCCGCATCCGGGTCGGGAAGGACCCTGTCCACGGCTCGAAGAAGCCCCCGTGTGTCGCCCTCGAGCTCGTCCAGCAGGGATGGAGGCGGCGACACGGCCAGCCCAAGCAGCGCCGACTCGAGCTCGCGGAACGGGTGAGGGCCGGGAAGCAGGTCGATCACGTACCAGCGCTCAGAGCCGGGGAGCGAGCCGCGACGAAGCGCGGGGACGAGGCCGGCCCTGACCACCGAGGACTTCCCCGAGCCCGACGGCCCGACCACGGCGAGGAACCGCGAGTTCGGCCGATCCTCCTCGAGCCGTCGGAGCAGTCGCTTCGTGACCGTTTCGCGTCCGAAGAAGTCCGCGGCGTCGGCTTCGAGGAACGCCCGCAGGCCCTTGTAGGGGTTGCGTATCTCGCCGGCCGGCACGGTCACGCTCGATGCGTCACCCGAGAGCGCCGCGCGGACGGCAGCCGCCAGCTCGAGGGGATCGGAGGGCCGATCCTCGGCGTCCTTGGCCGTGGCCCGCCCGATCGCGCGATCGAGTGCGGCCGGTAGATCGGGGCGCACCTCTCGAACCGAGGGGATGGCGTCCCTCGCGTGGTGATCCAGGAGGGCCGTCAGCGACGCCTCGGGGAACGGCGGCGCGCCCGTCAGCATCTCGTACGCCACGATCCCGAGCGCATAGATATCCGATCGGGGCGACGCGGGGTCGAGCCTGACCTGCTCGGGCGAGAGGTATCCGGGGGTACCGCGGATCATCGTTCCCGAGGAACGCTCGGGCGACCCCGCCTCCAGCGCGACCCCAAAGTCCGTCAGGTAGGCGTTGCCCTCTTCGTCGAGCAGGACGTTCCCGGGCTTCACGTCCCGGTGCACGATGCCCTGACGATGCGCCGCCGAGAGCGCTGCGGCCACCTGATCCAGGATCGAGGACGCTCGTTCCGGCTCGAGCGGCCCTGACCGGAGCAGGTCCTCGACGCTTCCGCCTCGAAGGAACCGCATGACGAGATACGCCGCATCCGGCTCTCGCCAGTAGTCGTAGAGCGGAACGATGTGCGGGTGCTCGAGCTTGGCGACGATCTGCGCCTCGCGCTCGAAGCGACGGACGAAGTCCGGATGATTCGCGAGCTCGGGCGCGACCGCCTTGATCGCGACCTCGCGCCCGATCTGCGGCTGGGTGGCGCGGTAGACCACGCCGAACGCACCCTCGCCGATCTGCTCCAACAGCCGATAGCCGCGCAGCGGTTCGCCCTTGAGCTCGAGCCCGGGGTCTTGGCGAAGGATCCGTTCGTGCAGCAGTTGGAGGTCGCGAGACGGATCGATACCGAGCTCCTCCGCGAGTACGGTCCTCGCACGCTCGAACGCCGCCAGGGCCTCGGCCTGCCGATCCGATCGGTACAGCGCGAGCATGAGCCCGCCCCACAGCCGTTCGCGAAGTGGATGGATCCGGCTCAGACCTTCGAGCTCGGCGATGACCTGGACGTGACGGCCGAGATCGAGCCGAGCGTCGATCCTCTCCTCGAGCGCCTGGAGGCGGAGCTCCTCGAGGCGCGCGATCTCGCCCGCCAGGGACGGCTCGCCGCTCAGGTCGGCGAGAGCGGGGCCGCGCCACAGCTCGAGGGCTTGGGACAGGATCTCGTCGGTCGCGCGCGGGTCGGACCCGTTCCCGCGAGCCGCGCCCAGCAGATCCTCGAATCGGAGGGCGTCCACCTCGTCACGATCAGCCCGAAGTACGTAGCCGGGCGCCTGCGCCTCGACGGCGTCGGCGCCGAGCGCGGATCGAAGCCGTGAGACGTACGTGTGCAAGGTGGACCTCGGATCCTCTGGCAGCGCCTCTCTCCACAGCGCGTCGATCAGGTGCTCCGCGGACACGACGTTGTTTGCGCTCAGGACAAGGTGGGCGAGCACGATTCGCTGCTTGGGACCCCCCAGAGGGACATGGCCGCTTTCCCCGGAGGCCTCCAGCGATCCCAGAAGGCTGAAGCGCACCGGGCGACGGTACTCCCGCCCACCGTGCGCGGCACCCCTCGGCGAGACTTGGCGCTTTGCATCACGAGGCGAGCATGCCCGGACGGTCCTTTCAATCCGGTTTCAGCGGTTCGCCGGGCGTCGGCCGATCCTCCGAAAGCCGACCGAAGTGGACCTGAAGGCGGACTGAAAGCGCCGCGGCGCACCGTGCCTGGATGGACCTCGAGACCAGGAGGAGCACGTGGCGGACTACATGAAGGAGATGGGTCTCAAGATTGGTCGCAAGCCGGCGCTCGGCATGCCGAGGTGGATCGCCGTGTTCGGCGTCTGGGTTCTCGTCCTGACAGGTTGCGCTTCAAGTGATGGCTCGTCGAGCGACGTTCCCGCTTCCGACCCACGGGGGAGCGAGGTCCGACGGTTCCCCCGAGCGGGAACGGCAAGATCGCCTACCAGGACGACGGCCAGATCACAGTCGTCGAGCCCGATGGATCGGGCAAGGTCCCGCTGACCGCCGGCGACTATCCGGCGTGGTCGCCCGACGGGACCAAGATCGCGTACGTGCGGGGTCAGGCCATGTTCGTCATGAACGCCGACGGGTCGGGCCAGACCCTCGTCCAGGGACCCATCACCGAAAGCACCGACTCGGCTATCGTCTTCCACCCATCGTGGTCGCCCGACGGGACCCAGCTCGTATTCGCCGCCGAGGTTTCTCCGGAGCGGAAGGGGCGGCTACGAGCTCTTCGTGGTCGACGTCGACGGGTCCGGCCTGACCGAGATCACCCCCGGTCCTCTCCAGGGTTGGTGGCCGTCCTGGTCCCCCGATGGCACCCAGATCGCCTTCCGGACCGGCGTGCGGCGTCGTCTGGCGACGATGAGCCCCGACGGTTCGAACCTGAAGGTGTTCCCGGGCTTCGCCGACTATGCGGACTGGTCACCTGACGGCTCCCAGATCATCTTCATGGGAGCGGGTTTCGACGTGTTCCGCATCAACCGCGATGGCACGGGACGGACCAACCTCACGCACAGCCCGGACGATGAGTTCTTCCCGGTGTATTCACCCGATGGCACACAAATCGCATTCAGGCGCCCCAACTGCGGCACGCGGCCGGTTCCTTGCCGTTCGTCACGGGGCGCATACATCGTCACGATGGTGATCGGCGGAACCGATGTCGTTCGCGTTACCGAGGTGGATCATTTTGAGGATTCCCTGAGCTGGCAACCGACGTAGCCATCGAGCGGGTAAGTACTGAACCGGCGAAATTGCTCAATCGCGAAACTCAGGCCGCGCTCGTAACGCTGGTTTCCCAGGGTTGGCAATACTCGCGCACAACGGCGTGCTGTTTCTGGACGAGTTCACCGAGTCCCGCCGCCACGTGGCCGAAGGGCTAGCGCTCAGCCTCTCGGAGCATCCCGACGAGCACCGCCCGGAGCGTCCAATCCTCCTTGCAGTCGATCAAGGGTTCGGCGGGGCTCGCGCTGCCGCGCCGTTCCCGATGCGCCGAAATGACGGCTGACACGCCGAGACCCCTCGACCCGATGCACCATCTGCCCGCAGTCCGTGCAGTCGCGAGTGGGCGGTCTAACCGAAGGCGTACACTGAGGAGGAGCTAGCAGCGATTCCCGTTCATGACGGGAGACGTAGGAGGCACGGCCGACCAAGAGTCTCGAAGGAACCGTCTCTTTGTCGCCACTTCGCCGTCAACCGGCCGCGAGCTTTGGAGGGTCGTTCAGTGAGCAGTGGTTCGATTGGTAGGTTCGCAACACTCTGCCTTGTTGGATTGACCCTGCTCCTTACCACGACACCCGCCCTCGCAGATCCAGGTTCGCTCGACACGACCTTCGGTGGCAACGGCAAGGTGATGACTCCCTTCCCTCCTCAGGATGCGAGTGCGTGGGCCGTCACCTTCCAGGCCGACGGGAAAATCGTCGTGGCGGGCGGGGCCGGGCCCGACTTTGCCCTCGCGCTTGCCCGTTACACGCCCAACGGAAACCTTGATGGGTCGTTTGGTGTTGGCGGCAAGGTCATGACCCAGATCCCTGAAGCGGTCGGCAGTGCGAGCTTCGTCGCGATCCAGCCCGACGGCAAGATCATCGCGGGTGGATCGGGGGCACTGGCCCGTTACACAACCGACGGAACCCTCGATCCGAGCTTCGGCGGCGGTGACGGCGTTGTGGTGGTCCAAGGCGGCCAGGTATTCGAGACTCAACCCGACGGCAGGATCCTGGTAGCCAGTCAAGGAGCGTTGGCCCGTTACAGCATCGAAGGCATCCTCGACCCGAGTTTCGGGGGCGGTGACGGCGTCGCGGAGGTGGAAGGGCACTTCCGGAAGTGGAAGGATACCTACCTGGACATCGCGCTCCAGGCCGATGGCAAGATCGTCGCCGTACGTAGCGAGGCCTTTGTGACTCGCTACAACCCCGATGGCTCGCTCGATACGAGCTTCGGGGATGGCGGCTCGGTCTTCCCCGACTTTGGCGATTACGACTGGATGAAGGTCGTCGCCGTCGAGTCCGACGGCACGATCCTTGCGGGCGGTGGGTCAAACACCTGCTACGGCGGGGGTACTGGATGTGATGACTACCACATACTCTTCCGTTTCACCGCTGACGGGGGTCCCCAAAGAACGTTCGCCGGGCCGCGAAAGGTCATGCATGAGGTACAGGATATTGCGATCCAGTCCAACGGAAAGATCATCCTCGCCGGCCCGTCTGGGGTGGGGCGCTTCTCGCTGGTTCGTCTCAAGATCGACGGGACCTGGGATACGAGGTTCTCGACAGATGGCGTTCGATACATACGCTTCAATCGCTACGCAGGCACCTTGGCCGGGGTCGCTCTCGACGCGGACGAGAGGATCGTCGTCTTTGGGACAGCAGAGGGGGCTGTCCACTCCAAGTTTGCCCTGGCGCGGTATCTGGCAGCCTAAGTGGGCTCGACAGAGCTTGGGAGGTGCCGTTTCGCACCGATCTAATCTCCATGACCCGTCAAGCGTGATCGCAGGCATTCGTGGCGCTCTGCGGTCCCGCGCTCAACGTGCGCAAGTTCTCGGTGGCTTGGTCGGCTGACTTGCGGTCCGTCTCCCGCAGCATCCCGACGAGCACCGCTCGAAGCGCCCGATCCTCCTCGCAGTCGATCAGGAGCTCGAAGGCTCTTAGCCCACGCAGCCTCTCTCCTCCCTGCTGGGGTATTTCATCTGCCAGTTGTCCCGAGCGCCGCCTGCGAGGTCACGGCGTGGACGACGTGCTCGAGAATCTCGCCCTTCTCGGCGAGCCATGGACGGATGCCACGTCGAGACTCCGCGACGAGAGTGGGGGCAAGACTGGCGGCAAAGCGGATCCGCCTCCGAGTCCGACACACAAACCGCAGGTAGAATCGGTGGGGCGTGTCAAGTTCCACCTGATGCTAGACGTTCCGTATCGGTTGATGCTTGACATGCAGTGCATCCGCCCGGACCTTGCGGACCCTTCCGCTGCCTGAGCGCGCGACGGTCTTGATCAGGTGGTTCTGGCTCCAGACCTGGATCGTGGTCTGGTCTACGAACACGTCGACGAGCTCGGCCTTGAAGGCGTTGCCGACCGAGAACATCTGGCTGTCGACCGAGACGATGCCGTTGGAGGCGACGCGGCGTAGCACCCACTGACCGGGATGGTCATCGGCAGCGTCGACCGGCACGGAGACGTGCTCCTTCGAGAGCGGTTCGAGGCGGAAGCGCTCGGCCGGCGTGGCCATCTCCAGCGCCTGGTGCGGCCGGTCGGTGTTGTAGTCGGTGACCCACGCGTCGAGCTCGGCCTGGGCGATGCTCGATCGTCCGAACGTCCGATCGGCGAGGAACTCCTTGCGCAGGCTCTGGTGGAAGCGCTCGATCTTGCCGGTGGTCGTCGGTGAGCGCGGGGCGGTGTGGCGGTGGGAGATGCCGTTCTCGCGGCAGATCCGGTCGAACAGGACCTCGACGGGCCGGGCACCGAACCGGCCGGTGAAGACCTTGCCGTTGTCGGTCAGGATCTCATCGGGGAACGCCGTGGCGGTCATCGCCGCGGAAGGACCTGGCAGACCGCCTTGGAGATCGCCCTGCGGACCAGCCCGGCGGCGACGCAGAACCGGCTGTGGTCGTCGATCGCCGGTCACGATCTTGAGCTCGGTGCCGTCGGCAAGCAGCACGCCGCCCATGACGTCCATCTGCCACAGCTGCATCGGCCGCTCACGCTCCCACCGGCGGAACTCGTCGCGGCGCTTCCGGCGCCTCGCAGCTCGATCAGGTGGTGGCGCTTTAGGCACCGATAGATCGCCGAGCGGGACGGGACGGGGTCGAGGCCGAACCGAGCGCAGCTCGTGCTCGATCCGGCGTGGTCCCCAGCCCGGGTGCTGACGGCGCGAGCTCGCAGATCTGCGCCTCGAGCTCCGGGTCGATCTGATGCGGGCAGCTGCAGGCCGGTGAGAGCGATCGGCGAGCGCGGGCAGGCCGCCGGCCTCGTACCGAGCGATCCAGTTGTGGACGGCCTGACGCGACACACCCAGGCGCTCGGCGACCTCGACGACCTCCAGCCGTCCTGGATGACCGCGAGCACTGCCTGATACCGCTGCTCCATGACCGTCAGCTCCACCAACACGCCCACCTCCTGCTCGGGATGGGCGGTGTCAAGCATCAGCCGGAGCCACCGTCAACGATCAGCCGGAGCCGGTGTCAACGATCAGCCGGAGCTCCGTCAAGGATCAGGTGACGCCGGAGCGTCCAGCATCACCCGAAACTCGACATAGATCGGTGGGGCGGGCAGGACTTGAACCTGCGACCGACGGATTATGAGTCCGCTGCTCTGACCGACTGAGCTACCGCCCCGTCCGATGGAGTCTATGTGGACGGTCCGCCAGGCACGAACACACCCGAGCCTGGGCGTCCAAAGGCAAGAAAGAGCAAGACCGCGCGAGCCCCTCCGTGCGTAGATATCTGCAGAGAGGGGGGTGGCACCTGCTCGGGATCTTCGTCGACGAGGACCAGCAGAGCCGGCACGTGCGCGAGCGTGCCGATGAGGTGCGCGCCTTCCTCGAGGAGAACCTCACACGGGACCTCGACATGAACGCCGTGGCCCGGGCCGCGTCGCTCTCCCCCTTCTACCTGACGCGCATCTTCAAACAGCGCTACGGCGTCCCTCCGTATCGGTACCTCATCAACCTTCGGATCCGGTACGCCTCCGATCTCCTGCGCGACTCTTCCCTCTCGGTCACGCAGGTGTGCCATCGCTCGGGGTTCAACTCGCTGTCACACTTCATCACGACCTTCCGCAACCACACGGGGATGAGCCCGTCGCGATACCGGCGCATGGTGGACTGGCAGCAGGATGCGGGAAGGTTCGGACAGGACACCGAAGCGCTGGTCAAGAAACCGCCTCGTAGGGACTTCTGAGAGGCGTCGCGGCGCCCTGCCGCGACCGTATGCCTTGGACCGAAGGAGGTCGGCATGCTCAGGAGATCCGCGGGTCGCCTGGGGCTCGTGGCGATCGTCCTCGTGCTCGCGCTCACCGCGAGCGCCTGCGGGGGCGACGGCGACGATCCACAGGCGCCTACCGGCGAGACCGCGACCGGCGAGACGCCGGTCGGCGGGACCTTGAACCTCGCGATGCTGTCCGACGTGCAGGAGGCGTTCGACCCGCAGAAGGAGTACTACGGCGTCGCGTGGGAGTTCTACCGCTGCTGCCTGCTGCGCACGCTCGTCTCGTACAACGGCAAGACGACGGACGAGGGTGGCGCGGAGGTGCAGCCGGACCTCGCGACCGCGCTGCCCGAGGTGTCGGCCGACGGACTCACGTGGACCTTCACGCTGAAGCCCGGGATCGCGTACGCGCCACCGCTCGAAGACGTGACCGTGACGTCGCAGGACTTCATCCGAGCCATGGAACGAGAGGCGTGCGGCGAGTGCTCCACCGGTGGCTACAACTTCTACTACTCGGCCATCGAGGGCTTCGACGAGTTCGTAGCCGGCGAAGCGGACTCGATCAGCGGCCTGGAAGCGCCGGACGAGACGACGCTCATCATCCGAACGACCGCGCCGACCGGCGACCTCCCCTTCCGCATGGCGATGCCGGCGGCGGCGCCGATCCCGCCGCACCCGGACGATCCGGACGCTCCGTTCGGCGTGGCGACCGGTCACGACGACAACTACGGCCGCTTCCTGATCGGCACGGGCCCGTACATGTTCGAGGGCACCGACCAGCTCGACTTCTCGCTCCCACCCAACGACCAAGACCCTGCCGCCGGCTACGACATCGGCCGTTCGATCGTCCTGGTCCGCAACCCGTCGTACGACGCCGATACGGACGACCTGCGTGAGGGCTTCGTCGACCGCATCGAGGTGCAGATCGGCGGTGACGAGGCCGACCTGGCGAACAAGGTCGACCTGGGTGAGGTCGACATGGTCTTCGACGGCGTCCCACCGGCGACGCAGATCACCCGGTACGCGAGCGACCCGAACCTCGAAGACCAGATCCACTCCAACCCGTCGGACGGCGTTCGCTACATCGAGATGAACCTGGCGCTCCCGCCGTTCGACGACATGAACGTGCGGAAGGCGATCAATCTCGCGCTCGACAAGGAGGGGTTCCGTCAGCTCCGGGGCGGCCCGCTGTTCGGCGAGCTCGCCGGCCACATCATGGTGAACAGCCTCCAGGGCAACCAGCTCGCCGAGTACGACCCCTACGCCACACCGAACGGCAACGGCGACGTCGATGCAGCGAAGGCGGCGATGGCGCAATCGCCCTACGACTCGGACGCCGACGGCGTCTGCGACGACCCGGCCTGCGACGGCGTCCTCACGTTCATCGACGAGGCGAGCCCCTACCCGGAGCAGACCGCGCTGCTCCAGGAGAGCCTCCAGCCGCTCGGGATCACGCTCGAGGTCCGAGCGTTCGAGCGGACCACGATGTACGCGAACTGCGAGGACCCGAACTCCCAGTGGCAGCTGTGCCCGAGCGTGTCCTGGGGCAAGGACTACCCGGACGGGTTCACCTTCGGGCCACCGCTGTTCTCGAGGGATGCGATCGGTCCGGAGGCCTGCTGCAACGACCCGATGGTCGGCGCGACGCCGGACATCCTCCGGGGGCGTGGGTACGACCCGACCACCGAGATCCCGAGCGCCGAGGAGGAGATCGAGGCATGCATCCCCCTCGGCGGTGACGAGCGGCTCTCGTGCTGGGCCTCGCTCGACCAGTACCTCATGGAAGAGGTCGTGCCGTGGGTGCCGTACCTGTTCGACAACAACGTGGTGGTCGTGTCCGAACGTGTGGCCTCGTGGAGCTTCGACCAGTTCGCGGGGCTGCCGGCGCTCGACCGGATCGCGATCCTGCCGTGAGGGCGGGGCACGCGATCACCCGCTGAGGACAGAGGGAAGGTCCGGAGCTCGGATCGGAGAGAGGGTCAAGGACCTGAGCTTCGGACCTTCCGTACGAACCTACGCCCGGTCTGCGCCGCAACGCTTGCGGGTCCTTGCCGGCGATCTGCGGATCCGTGCGTTCGAGGGCACGGTCCGGAGCATCGGGCACACGCGGGCCACATGCGGGTGGCGGCTCGAGGGCCCACGCGAGGCTACGATGCGCCGATGGCATCCGCACGCGACCCGGTCCGAGAGCGCTGGGCGGCCGGCGAGGTCGCCCTGAACGCGTGGCTCTCGCTGGAGGGACCCTCGTCGGCGTCTCTGGTGTCGGCGGCCGGGTTCGACGCGGCGACCGTGGACCTCCAGCACGGGGCCGCCTCGCTCGAGACCCTCGCGCCCGTCGTGGCCGCGATCGAGTCCTCGGGCGCCCTGCCGCTCGCCCGGGTCCCATGGAACGACCCCGCGGGGCTCATGCGCGTGCTGGATCTGGGGGTGCGCGGGGTCATCTGTCCGATGGTCGACTCCGCCGACGAGGCGCGAGCGTTCGTCCGAGCCTGTCGGTACCCGCCCGACGGCGCACGGAGCTACGGTCCGATCCGTTCGGCGTTCGGCACGGGTCGCGAGCACACGGACGCGGCCAACCAGGCGTTGCTCCTGTTCGCCCAGATCGAGACGGCCGCGGGATTCTCCGAGGTCGAGGAGATCTGCGCCACGCCCGGCCTCGACGGTGTGTACGTGGGGCCGGCGGACCTCAGCCTGACGCTCGGGCTGGAGACCTTCGCCGATCTCTCCGATGCCCGCCTGCTCGAGGCGCTCGACCGGATCATGGCGGCGGCCGCAGCCGGTGGGATCGTGCCCGGGATCCATGCCCCATCGGACGCCGACGCGGTGACGATGGCGCGCCGGGGATTCCGCTTCGTGGGCTGCGCCGGGGACGCCGAGCTGCTCCGGGTCGCGGCTTCGACGTCGGTCGGACGGATCCGGGACGACCTTCGGACCTAGCCCGAGCCCCGCTCGGCCGGTCGTGCAGTAGGCCATTCAAGCGACCATCCCGTCAGGCCGATGCATGACGGAGAGCACGAGCCACCGCAGGAGCGGGCGATGCGCGCACGCATATGGGTCGATGACGAGGACGGGTTCACGCTCGTCGAGCTGATGGTCGTCCTGGTCGTGCTCGGCGTCATCGCGATGATGGCGATCCCGACGTTCCTGTCCGCCAAGGAGCGGGCGATGGACCGCTCGGCGCAGAGCGACCTCCAGATCGCGATGTCTGCGGCGAAGGCCGAGTTCAGCGAGGACGCCGACTACTCGGGCCTGACGGTCCTGCAGATGCAGACGTCCGAACCGAGCCTTGGATGGATCGACCCGGCCACCGCCTCCTCGTCGGCGAACGACTTCGCCGTTTCGTTCCGCGTCTTGAACGCCGGCGAGATCAACGTGGCGCGACTCTCCGAATCCGGTGTGTGCTTCTACCTGCGGACGATCGACGTCACCGGGACCGCTCCAGAGGACACGGTGAACGTCTACAAGGGACGCGGGCTCGGGACGTGCTCGGGCAACGTGGTCGCGGCGCTTCCGACCGTGACGATGTTCTTCGGAGGTTGGGAACCGCCCTGATCGGCTGAACCGCCCCGACCCCGCCCACCTCCCGTCTCCCTACGTCTCCAGCTTCATGCGGACCATCTCGACGTCGGTAGATGCGTCGGTCTCCGAGTCGGGATCATCCGAGGAGACGAACCCGCACTTCTCCAGGACACGGATCGAGGCCACGTTGTGTGTTGCCACCCCCGCGTACAGCGGACGAATCCTGACGAGCTGCAGGAAGTCCGTGAGCGCCCGGGTGGCGACACCCCGACCCCAGTGTTCCCTGCCGATCCAGTATCCGACCTCCCACCGGCCGGACCACTGGAAGCAGAGGACGTTGCCCGCGACCTGACCGTCGACCACCACGGTCCGGATCGTGCTCGCCTCGTCCCGCAGGATCCGGTGCCAGTGCGCCATGAAGGCATCGCGGTCCCGAGGAGGGAACGCGGCCATCCGGCTCGCCTCCGGGTCCAGCTGGTGCTCGAACAGGATCGGCAAGTCGTCCTCGACCACCTCGCGGAGATCGACCGCGTGCGGCCTAGGTCTTGGCTCGGGTTCGGGCACGATCGTCGCGGAGTCGCAGATCAGGCCCGCGCGGGGTCCGTCGCGGCGCCGACGTGACCGACCACACGGAACCCGATCCGCTCGTAGACGCGCGCGATCGTCTCGTCGCCGGCGGACAGGAATACGGTCCCGGCGCCCCGCTCGAATGCATCGGAGACGAGCGCCGACGTGACCGCGGAGCCCAAGCCCCGTCTGCGGAACGCCGGGGCGGCCCCCACGCCGACGATCTCGGTGACGTCCCCGACGGGCTGGTGCGTTCCCACGGCGACCGCCGCTCCCTCGATCCTCGCGACGCCCACCACGGCGAGCCCTTCCTCGATCCGTGCGCGGGTCAAGGCCACCGTGTCTCCCTCGACGGCGCTCGCCGCCTCGGCGATCGCCTCGACCCCGAGCGCACCGATGTCGGTCCCTGGCGAGTCGAACGCGAGCTTCGCGACCGCGGAGACCTCGGCGAGGTCGTCGGCCGGCGAGGCGAGCCGGATCTCGGACCCGGACGGTGGCGGGACCGGAGCGAAGTCCGCCTGTGCCACGTGCATCAGTGGGCGGATCGTCACGAGCATCCCGTCGCCCTCTGCCGCCTGCTCGACGCCGGGGGTCAGCTCGTCGATCCATTCGAATTCCTCGGGCTGCGAGAGCTCTCGTTGCCGTGCCCGCACGTCGCCGACGTCTCCGGCGGTGAACTCGGTCTCCCCCGGTCGCGGGCGCGCGTAGAAGCGCCAACCGAAACCCTCGTTGACGAACACCGTGAACGGACCGACCTCTTCGATCCGTGCCACGCTGCGAGGAACGGCATCGAGGTACGCGTCGATGCGCCGGAGCAGTTCGGGTTCGGCCATGATCGCGGGCATGCTACCCGAGGCACCACAGAGCGTGCTCCGGGGGTGGGACGCGAACCCACAACCTACGGATCAACGGTCCGAGGACGGCCCTTCTGCGCTATCCGGACACATACCGTGACATGCGGTCTTGTTCCGACGCCGCGAGCCCGAATCCACTACCTGGGGGAACGATTCGCCCCAATCACTCTGGGTTCGGGGTACGTCCAGGACTGAGCCATCCGTTCCCGGCCCGTTTGAAGAGCGCGTCTGACGCCCGCTGATCCGCCTCTCGATCGAGTTCGAGGGAGCCAACTGATCTTGACGCGTTGCTCGCCAAATCTCACCGGGTTCGCGCTCTCCTCTTCCATCCAGCCGAGACTCGGCCAGCGCCCTGAGTTGCGGGCATCGGGCTCGCCGCGACATACCAGCTGACCCAAACCCTGGGAGGTGCACATTGCCGGAGTACATGGATGTTCACAAGAGCATGAAGGGCGTGACGTCGGAGAAGCTCAAAGAGGCGCACGACGCCGACCTCGCTATCCAGACCGACGAGAACGTGAACTTCAAGCATGCTTGGGCGGATCCGGAGTCGGGCATGGTGTTCTGCCTTTCGGAGGGACCCAGCAAGGATGCCGTGCGGCGTATCCACGAGCGGGCCGGTCATCCAGCCGACGAGATCTCCGAGGTGCCGGTTCAGGCGTGATCGCTGGGAAAGAGACCTTCCCCCCGTTACCCGTTACCCCCAGCTGCCTCCATGTTCTTCATGACGACCTCCATCGTCTCGTTCAGCTCCGCGGTCGGACTGAACTCCACGATCTCGGTCCCCGGGTAGATCTCCGGCGTGTGGCCGGGACCGACGTAGTAGGCCTCGCCGTCGGTGATCTCGATATCGCCTTCGGCTGTGTGGTACACGAGCTTCCCTTTGAACACGTAGCCCCAATGCGGGGACTGGCACCTGTCATCCGGCAGCCCCACGAATAGCGGAGTCATGTCCGCGTGTTCGGTGTACTGCTCGAACCCGATCGTGTACCCCTCGGTCTCCCCGTACCGACCCTCGAAGCCCGGTCCCTCGATCGGCTCGCTCGTCGAGTCCTTCGATACCTTCCCCATCGCCTTCCCCTTCCATCGACGACGCTCATACTGATCTTCATGCGATGGGCACGCGAGTGCGCTGGTCAAACAGCCACTCGAGGTGCGGACTAGCGGTCAGCCTCCCGCAGCATCCTACGAGCACGGCCCTGAGCGCGCGATCTTCCTCGCAGTCGATCAGCAACTCGGCGAAGGTACGCGTGGCGGGTAGCCGTAGGACTCGCCGATCCCGATCCGCCCCAACCGAGCCGAACGTCCTCTCGGTATCCGATCCTCACGAGTCCTCTTACCTGCGCCGATGGTTGGCTCCGGGGGTGGGACTCGAACCCACAACCTACGGATTAACAGTCCGCTGAGACATTGCTGCATGTCGGCGCGCCAGCGCGTTGACCTGCCAACATGCGTCTCAACGCTATCCGTCGCTGCGCGTCATTTCGCGGTCTCTCGCGGTACAGGCGCGGTACGGCCCTTCGATCGGGCTTTGGTACCGGTCGGCAGCGGTGTTCCGACCGTTCGGCCCGAAGCATCTCTTCGAGGTCGACCGCGTCGACCTAGAGGGGCTCATTGGGCCTAACGTCCCTGAGGGCCTATTCGTCGAGTACAAGCGCGAGCGGGGATTCGTCAAGGTCACCCGCGCTGTCGCATCCTTCGCCAACAGCCTAGGAGGCGGTTGGCTTTTCGTGGGATTCCGCGCCGAGGGGTTGCCCCAATACGACGCGCACGCCCGCGACGAACGGCGCCTCCGATGCGCGCCAACCCGGTTCAAGCGAGGCTCGAGGCCTGTCGATGGGTGTGAGGGAGCGGGCGGAGGTGCCAACTTGACGGAATCACAGGCGCTCGAGCGGGGTAGCAACCGGATCTTGGCAGACGCTACTCGTGTCAGGCATGAGAACCGACACTTCTTCGGCACCAAAGAGATCGGTGGCTTTGAGCGACGCGATCAAGTGTGGCTCGCCTATTCGGTAGGCGGCGAACTGGTTCGCGGTCTGGTTGAAACTAGGGACGGAATCAATTCGATGCCTACCAACGCTGCAGCTGTCTTCGTTGTCCGCTTCCCCTCCTTCCGCAGGCCCGAAGTAGTCCGCGCTCGATAGCTAACGAACGAGGCTCGAGCCGGCTATGCGGCGCTGACCCTGATGCCAGACGACACGGAGGTGCTGACGGTCGAGCTCAAGGTAAACCTGCTATCGGCGGCGACCGGTGACCGCATCGTCGCGGACGGCGAGGTCGTCCGCGCCGGTGGCACGCTGGGCGTCTGCCGCGGCGACGCCTACTCCGAGAAGGGCAGCGAGCGCACGCACGTGGCGACCATGCTGGCCACCATGGTGCGTCGGCGCGGCGACTGACCGTCGCACCCCCGACGGTCGAGCGAGAGGGCGCACTCGTGCGCGAGTGTTGGAGAAGTGTCCCTCGCACTCAGTTTCTGTCATCCTCAGCGTTCCTGCCTATCCGTTCAGCGATCTTCGCGCGGTACTCCGGCAGGTGGAGCTGTGCTAACGCGTCGAGCGCCGTTGCAGTGAGGGTCGCCAGCCTCACGAGGTTGGCTTCGTCTTGTTCGGTGAAGTCCCCATCCAGCCGGTCGGTTGCCTGGATGAAGCCGTAGTTCAAGCCGTCGGATCCGATCAGCGGGACCGCCAGCCAACCCCGCATCGGAGGATGATCATCGACCTCATCGCCGAAGTTCCGCCACTCGGGATGCGCCCGCAACTCCTCATCCGTCAGCCGCAGCGGCCGGTCCACCTTATGGGCATATGCATGGATCCCGACACCCTTCGCGGGCGCGCGATAGTCCGCCCACGCTGCGTACTTCTCCGAGAGCGAGAAGTACTTCCGAGCGTGCGCCCACCCTTCGCCGATCAGATGCGTCGCGGCGCCCTGATGCGCGAATGCAATCACCCTCGCCAATTCGGCCGCCTGCGCGAGGACCGGATCCGCGGCAAGTATGAAGTTCGCAAGGACGGCGGGGACGTTCGGAGATGGAGGCGTACTGGCGTTGTGATAGGTGTTGAGGAACTGCTCACCGCTCACGGCAACGACCTCCTCGGCCCCGCGCGACATGGCGGACTGACCAGCCCCGGCCGGCGCCAATCGTCCACGAGCATAGACGGCAGCATCGCCACGCCGATGAGCGTGTCCCCCACAGCGACGATGGTACGTGTAGGCCGCGTGGCCAGCCTTTCTGCAACTACAGAGACGTAGCGTACGTTCGAATCGTGCGTCTCAATAGCTTGAGCTCCAACTGCGGAGGCATCCAGATGCTCTCAGCCCGCCCGCCCGTGCCGAGCTGCTCCACGTCCTTCTGCTCCCCGACTTCGATCGCGCCGGCAGGATTGGCGAGTTCTACGGCCATCCTGAGAGCCGCACATTCGCCGAGTTGCTGATCGACTGCGAGGAGGATCGGGCGCTACGAGCGGTGCTGGTCGGGATCCTTAGGGAAGCCGACAGCCAACCCTTCGACCACGGGCCCTACACCACGAGGATGGGGATTCCGGACCCATGAGCGAGGCTCGTGGCGGTGCTGCCAAGCAAGGTCTTGCTGGCCCAGTGGCCGCGGCGTCCGACGACGAGAAGGCTACGTCCTGACTGGCAGGCGCATGGAGAAGCCGATCAGCGTGAGAACGATTCCGACGGCCACCGCCATGGCCGCAAGTCCGAAGGCCACGACGGACGTGAACAGCGAGGCCTGCAGGAACGCCGAGTCCGCTGCGATTGCCCGATTCGGGTCGTCCTGGTCGAGTTCAGCGTAGGTCTTGCCGCCGGTGATCTCGTTGGTGTGCTTGTCGATGACCTTTGCCTGACAGTAGGCCGAGAAGGGGCCGTCTACTTCGTCTCCGGCCAGGCAGTCGGCGTCGTCGGAGACGGCGATCTTCTGCTCCGAGACCGTGTTCGACACGACGAACCAGGTGGCCACGCCGGCAAGTGCCATGACGATCCCGACCACGATTGGCACGATTGACGCTGTCTTGCGCATGACGGCTCCTCCCATCGACCGATATGCGGAGGCTAAACCGTCAAGCTTGTTCCACGCCACGATCGGCGAAGGAGTGTGTCGTCGCGCACGCACCTTCGCTGCTCGGGTTGAGCCCCCCCTCAGCCGGAACGTCGAACGAAGTCAGGCTGTGAGCGCATCGGGGCGGGCTGCCTCTTGGGCTCCCGCCGATCTCGCGGAGCGGATTGCATCGGAGCCCGCGCCGCACGGCGAGCCGGTCGCGTGACAATCGCCCGAACGGGGCCGAGCTTTAGGAGTCCGCGAGATGCAGCCTGACCGACCAGGTGAACCTCGGAAGAAGCCGTTGAGTGGCATCGCCCTTGTCGCGATAGTCGTCGTGGTCCTCGTCATCGTCAGCACCGTGATTGCGCTGGTCATCTCCGGGAACGACCCCTCTCCCACTCCGACCGGGCCAGCTTCGACGGGGCCAGCTTCGACGGGGCCAGCTTCGACGGGGGCAACTGGGGCGACAGGAGCGACAGGGTCGACCTCGACGGGGGCTACTGGGAGCACGTAGGCGACGGTGCTGGCCGGGATGCTGCGGGACACCGAGCGGCCCAATGCCGCGGGCGGTGAAAGGAGGCCGTAAACGGTGGTTGATGTCCGAGAGCGCGACGGGCCGAAAGGCGGCGAGTACTTCGAGGTCAATCTGAGCGACGGACGCACGCTGCACGTGTCCCGGAATCCGGAGGACCAGCGCGTGTGGCTGGGCCGCCCAGAACAGCCCGAGACGTACCAAGGTCAGCCCGGAGGTATCGGGACCATCAGCAAGCTGCTCGACGAGTGGCGAGCCCAAGTCGCGCTGGACCCAGCGATGCTCGAGATGTACGAGGCTCTCGTAGCGCTCGACGGAGCCCGCGGGCGGTAGGAGGTTCGGACGGTGGGGGCCGTACTCGTCGGGATGCTGCGGGAGGCGGAACGCTAGGCTCGAACGGCCCGGAAGTATGGCCTGCCCACGTCAAGGCTCTGTGAGGGCAGCCCGATACCAACCTCATGAGGGGACGATGGATTCTCTTCGCGATCGGGTGTGTGATCGTCCTGGTAGCCGGTTGCACCGATGGGTCGAATGAAGCTGGCCAGATGCTGGACACCGGCGCCGAAACAACCCCTTCCACAGGTCCCTTGAGCGTGATTGTTCCGACCGTCACCGGGTTAGATCTGCTGACTGCCCGCAGGCTGCTCCGCGAGGCCGGCTTCGACGTGGATGTATCCAGACACGCGACCACCCAGTACCCGATTGGGACGGTCATCAGGCAGTATCGAGCTCCCGGCGAGAGCGTCCCGGTCGGTAAGTCGATCCTCCTCCGCGTGGCTGCGAATCCGTTCCGCATCGTTCCCGACATGGTTGGGCGGAAGGCACGGGCAGCCCGACTCACGTTGGAGGACCAAGGGTACTGGGTGCGCATCGTGAGGAGACCCTCGAGCCAACCGAGCGGGACGGTCATCTCGCAGGTGCCCGATGGCGGCTCGCAGGTGCTCACAGGCACCTGGGTAACGCTCGTGGTCGCCGCGTAGGTAACTTCGCGCTCCAAGGATTCTGGCCACCGAGGCTGGAGGCAGGAGCCCTCGGCCCGAGCGCCTACGTGATCTCCGCCCGGCGCGTGAGGTCGATCCGGGAACGAAGCCCGGTCCCGACACGGAAGTTCCAATCGGTGTCCGGCGGGCCGGTGAGCCGAACCCGAAGGGTCTTGGCGTTCGGGCGGAACACTGGGCCGCTCGACGGGCAGGTCGACCCACTCTCGCACAGGCTCGCCCACCATCGCCCGGAATCATGGGAGAAGTAGGCGTAGTAGTACGCATCGCGATCAGGCGCGAATTCAACCCGGACGACCCGGCCACCGCCGATCAATCGCTGCCGGATCCGATCGTAGAACGTGATGGTGATGCGCAGACGCCCATCGCCTTGCTCGTAGACGCCGGCCCACCGGACATCGAGGTGATGCCCCGCCTCGTCGGGGTCCCATACGCTTCCGGCGTACGAAGGGGTTGGGATGACCAACACCAACACGGCAAGAGCGGCGGCAACCCCCAGGCGAAGTTGTTTCAACACGTTGCCTTTCGCGTGACGCGGCAGCGTATGCCTTCCCCACGGGAAGGAGCAACCGGCCGGTGCGCTCCCGGCGATGAAGGGAGGTTCGATCACAACCCCACCGAGCTCTTGATCGACTGCGAGGAGGATCGTGCGTTGCAGGCGGTGCTCGTCGGATGTTGCGGGAGGTCCGCTGACGACGCCTCAGAACGTGGACACGTTCACGATCCCTTCGGGGAAGGAGTCAGGGTCGCCTGGGATGGGTCCGGGCTCGGCAGCCGCCATCAGCGCAGCTTGAACCTGCGCAGGTGTCGCGCCCGGATGGGTCGAGATGTAGAGGGCAGCAGCTCCAGCTACCAGCGGGGTGGCGAAGCTTGTTCCTGAGTCGAACGCGTACAGCCCACCGGGGAATGTGGAGGTGACGCACACGCCTGGAGCCGCAAGGTCCACGTCCGCACCAAAGTTCGAGAAGTGGGCAAACGTGTCATCGATCTCCGAAACACAGCTGGGTGACGGACCCAATCCGCCGGGCTGCCCGTCAGTGTCGGTTATCGCGGAAACGGTGGTTACCTCGTCGTACGCAGCGGGGGAAACGCCGCTCGCATCGACGGTTTCATTCCCCGCGGCAACGACGTATGTCACGCCCGCTGCCACCGACGAGCAGATAGCCGCGTGAACTGGGTCACCTTCACGCTTGCTTGGCGCGATGCCGCAGTTCCCTGACTCCTGATGCGGAAACAACGTCGCGCCGAGGCTGAGGTTCGCGATCTCGATCGTTGCGGCGTTCGCGGTGATCCAGTCGACGGCGCACAGCAACGCTCCGCTGCTGATGTGCGGGCTGTTGCCGGTGCTCACCCGCACGCTCCAGATCCGCGCCCCGGGCGCCACGCCGACTATGCCAATCGTATTGTCGATCGCGCCGACGAGCCCGGCAACCATGGTCCCGTGGCCCAACTGGTCCCGGAAGGTGTCGTTCTTCCCCCCTGAGCAGTCGACGCCACCGACCACGTTCAGGTCTGGATGCGCGATGTCGACACCGCTGTCGACGACTGCCACGTCGACCTGGACGCGGGTGTCGACTCCGTCGATAGCCGCCGTCGGACTCGAAAGGCCACCGACCCGCCTCACCGATCCTGTCACAAACTGGGGCGGCTGAGGGGGGGCGGGGGCTTGGCCATTGGAATCAAGGTCGCGACGACCGAGTTGGGTGTCACGATCGTCGTGTCGGGGCTCGCGAGGACCCGCTTGTACTGCGTGTCGTTCAGGCCGGCCTCGTACCCCGTGGCCGCAGAGGTGTAGAGGCGGTTCGGGGTGATCCTCATCGCCCTCAAGTGCCCCTGGAGCGACACGCCAGGCTTCAGCACGACGATGTAATCGGCGGAAGCGGCCTCAGCGGGCCGTGCACCGATCAGGAGGGCGCAGACAAGGGCTAGGGCCATCCCCGTCACGGCGATGACCCGGTGAGGTCTGTGGTGGGCGATCAGCTGCGTTCGCACGACCTCGAACTCCTTCGTCTGATGTCGCGGGCACAGTGGATGCTGGTGCAGGCGGTGTCGACATTCGTTTGCCGTAAGCGCGCTACGTCGGCCGACCGCTTGCCGTTGAACCTACCTGGATGCAAGTGAGAACACTGTCATCTTGCCGACAGACGCCGTGTCGGTTGCACGACAGCATCTGGACCTTGTGGCGGTCAGGATGCGGGTGTAGGAAGGGCCGCTGAGGAACGGTCCAAGGCGACGGAAGGAGATCGGGATGGACGAGAAGGACCAGAAGCAGCAGGACGAGGACGACACCGAGGGCCAGGGCAGGAAGTTCTCTGCCGAGGGCACCGAGGAGGACACCGAGGGCCAGAGGCGCCACGTCTCCGCCGAAGGCACCGAGGAGGACGACACGGAGGGCCACCGCAAGGTGGGAGTCTCCGCCGAGGGCACCGAGGACGACACCGAGGGCCACCACCGTGTGGGAGTCTCCGCCGAGGGCACCGAGGAGGACGACACCGAGGGGCAAGCCCGCTGGCCGTGATCGGCTCGCCTCGCCCGCTCGTCGACTGACCTGTTTCGAGACGCGGTGTAGCGGCGAGGTGGGGGGCTCTACGGTTCGAACCGTCCTGGAAGAGTCCGCGATCGAACTGTCGGAAGGGAGAGTCTCATGAAGCGAATCGTTGTCGGTGTAGTCGTGATCGTGGTGACGATGGGCGCGACGATCGCCGCCGTCGCAGGCCAGACTCAGACGCCGACCGTGACCATGCAGCAATCGTGGACGGCTTGGTTCTTGGGCAGCGCCACCGGGAACGCGCTTCACATCCCTGATGATTCCTGCGGCGAGCTGGTCGACGGCCTGTTCCTCCTCGCGCCCGGCGTCACAGGCCCTTCGGTCGAACGCACCTGCAATATCCCTGCTGGCGTGCAGCTCATCGTCTCCAATATCGGTGGCTTCTCGAACACCCCCACGGACGGCAACAAGGACACCAAGCTCTTCAGCGCCGCCCTGGGGTACTTCCAAGGAGTCGTGCCCAAGTCCGCGAAGGCCTTCGTTGACGGTGCGCTCGTGCCGAAGGGTCCCTCGACGTGCATCGATCCCTTCGAGATGACCGCCGAACGGGGCAGTTTCCTTGCGGAGATCGACAATCAGGTCGCGCCGAATGATTCTGTGAGGGTCGCGATCTGTGGACAGTTCTACGTTCTCGAACCGTTGTCCGCCGGCCAGCACACGCTGTCGTTCGAAGGCAAGTTCAAGGACACGGAGAAGGGCGTGCTCACGCTGAACGTCACCGTTCCATAGATTCTGTCGGTGAGGGCGGGAGCCCGCGCCGCACGGCGAGCATGTCCTTTTCAGCTGGCGAGTTCGACCATGTCGATCAACGGTCGGAAGGCGGCCGGTGCAACCGCGATCCGCTTGTCGTCCTTGTGGACGACCGTGCCCTCGCGGATCGCGCCCGGCAGGATCGGCGAGCAACTATGGGAACCCGGCCACCCGCACCTTCGCCGAGCTCCTGATCGACTGCAACAAGGACCGTGCGCTAGGAGCGGTGCTCGTCGGGAGGCGGGCCGCTAGCCCTTCGACCTGCCTGCATCGCGGCGGAACTCAGTGAACCTCGTCCAGGAACCACACGCCGTGATGGGGCAAGGGGTGACGCTAATGACCTAGACGCGCAACGACTCCCTAGCGGGGTTGGGTCACTGCCGGTCGCCTCGGCATGGAGCGGCCACCGTGCCGAGGGCCGCTTCTAGCCGCCGCTTGCGCTATGCAGCCTGCTGGCTATGGCCGCATCGGCATGGTCCATCGCTCCGATCTGCTTGAGGAGCGTCATCAGATCGAAGTAGTGGCGGAGCGCCTTCAACTTTCCGTCCTCGACCTCGATCACCTCGACCGACTTGAGCGTGATGCGTTTGTTCGACGGCGGCAGCACTTGACCGTCGGGCGTCGCGATCGGGCCGCTCTGCGTCCCCTCCCAGGTGAGTTCGATCGCCACGGTGTTCCCGCCCGTGTACACCCCGGTGATCGTGCCATGCTCGTCCGGGAACGATCGCTTCCAGGCCCGCGCTGCCTCGACCCGCGCATCTGCCCCTTCGAGGCGACGCTGCGTTGCGAGCTCCTCCTCGTAGAAGTCGTCGGCGAGAAGGGAGCGGAGGCGCTCGAAGTCACCAGCGTTGTAGCACTCGATGCTCTCGCGAGCCGCGTCTTCTGCGCCTTTGGCCATTCGGGCCTCCTTCCTGGTGGGCTCCTGGATCACGTGCTTCCCCTTTCACGATGCATCCAACCTCATTTCCCCCGCCGCGAGGAAGGGCTCATCTTCATGCGCGAGGGTTCGTTAAGTCGCCTGTGCGGGGTCCCTGCGAGACGCAATCTCCGAACCGTGCGCCCGAATCAACTCGATGAGCGGCTGCGCGAGCGCCTGAACGCTCTCGGTCCGGCTGCCCGTGCCGAACTGCTCCACGTCCTGAGCAGCTCCTGAGGGTTCCTAGCCTTCACTTCGCGGTCGTGCTAGCCAGCCCGGGAGGGCACCACAGTGATCGGTCGCGTCCCCGTTGAGACAAGCCGGCCAAGCCGATCGGCCGACATCTCATCAGGAGGCCTTTAGGTCCCCTGCGCCCTGACGTCGCCGAGCTGTCCCGTGTATTTGGTCCACCGGATGCGCGCAGATGACCGGCTGACTGGACCGACCGCCATCTCGATCCGCCGAGATGGCACTTTGTGCGGAGACGTGCTTGTCAAAGCGCGGAGGGGATGCCTAGGGCTGCTGCTGTCTTGCCCGATACAAGCCTATGGAGAAGGACCAAACGCTCAGCTATGACTCGCGCGACGAGCCGGCGCAGGAGCGCAAGAAAGATCCTGGCCGAGCGCACGGGAGTCTTCCGATGCCGGACCACGTTCAACTGCACACCGAGGCCCGCGCGGGATCGAGGTTCACGAAGGCGATCTAGGACCCGCAGCGCTCGGTCCTGTCCCACCGGTTCTAGCCAGAGCCGGTGGGGCATGCCTCGAGGTGGAGATACTGTCGGCACTCGACCACGGTGAACCCGCGAGAGACGCGCTCCGACGCGGCGCGCATTAGGTCGCCCAGCCGCATGTAGTAGACGCGCACGGTGCCGTCGGCGCTCGCCGACGCAAGGGCGGAGCCGTCAGGACTGAAGGCGACGTCGTTGACCGCGAACGTGTGCCCAGTCAGCTTCAGGATCTCGCGGCCGCTGGTCGCGTCCCAGATCCGAACGGTGTTGTCGCCCCCCGCGGTCGCCACCCGCTGTCCGTCGGGCGCGAACTCTGCATCCCATAGAACCCCCGCGTGGCCCCGCAGCGTGACCAACTCGCGACCGGATCGAGAGTGCCAGATCTTGGCGCTCCCGTCCTGTGAACTCGTGACGATCCATCGGCCATCCGGGCTGAAGTCGACGCTGTGGACACGGGACTCATGCCCCTCGAACGTCAACAAGAGTTCGCCTGTCTCGACCGACCAGGCCTTGGCCGTCCCGTCGCCGCTCGCGGTGGCCAGCAGCGATCCGTCGGGACTGAACGCGACGCCGAGGATGGTGGCGTTCAGTTCAGGTTGATCAGAGTGCACGAACGTTCGGACCATCGCGCCGGTCCGAACGTCAAATAACGTGGCCGTCCCGTTGCTCCCACCCACGGCCACCCAGCGCTCGTCGGCACTGAGCGCTGCAGAGGGGTAGGACGAGGCGTCGTCGTTCGGGTCGAGCGTCATCACCCTGCGTTCTGCCGAGACCTCCCAGATCGCTGGTACGCCACCCGACGTCAGCAGGCGCGAGCCATCCGAGCTCAGGAGCGCCACCTCGGTGATACTCGGGTCCTCGAGCCGCTCGGCCTCCCCGCCCGAGGTCGTGTCCCAGAGCCTCCCGGTCCCGTCCGCGCCTGCCGTCACCAACCAGGATCCATCCGCCGCGAACGCGACGCTCGACACGGCCCCCTCGTGCCCGGTGAGGGTGAACGGGTCCGGCGTGACGGGCCGGACCTTGGCCGTCCCGTCGGCACCTCCGGTGATCACGTACATCCCGTCAGGGCTCCATGCGACGTCGCCGATGGGGCCGCCGTGACCCCTGAGCACGAGCAGCACCTCACCGGTTTGCGGGTTCCACAGCCGCACGGTCCCGTCCGGACTAGATGACGCCACCGCCCGCCCGTCAGGGCTGAACGGCGTGGCGAAGACCCAGTCCCGGTGACCCTCGAGGGTGAGCAGACGTTCGCCCGTCGTCGCATCCCAGATTCCCACCGTCCCGTCCAGGCTCCCCGTCGCGATGCGGCGGCCATCGGGACTGAAGGATGCGCCCACGACCGCTGCCTCGTGACCCCGAAGCGTGAGGATGCGACGGCCGGTTTCCAAGCTCCAAACGGTTGCGGTGTCGCCATCCGGGCAGTGCCCCACCACGACCGCGCCGTCGTCTGGGTTGAACGCGTTGTAGCAGAGCCCCTCCCCGACCATGATGGACCGGATCTGCCGGCCCGTGGCGACGTCCCAGATCCTGAGCGTGCCGTCCCATCCGCTCGTGGCGAGCAAGGTCCCATCGTTGGAGAACGACACGCCCTGCAGGGCATCGGTGTGGCCGGCTAGCGTTCGCAAGCGTTCTCCGGTCCTTGGGTCCCAGATGATGGCCGTTTGGTCGGCAGCCACCGTCGCGAGGCGTGATCCGTCTGGGCTGAAGATCACGTCGTTGACGTCACCGGTGTGCCCTTCCAGCAGCCGGAGCAGCTCCCCGGTTCGTGCGTCCCAGATCACCGAGACGTGCTGATTCGTTCCCTTCAGGCTCCCGCCGGTGGCGATGAGGCGGCCGTCGGGGCTGAAAGCGACGTTCGCCGTGGAGGGGTGGTCGAGCGTCAACACCACCCTCGTTGCCTGGAGGGCGCCGTGGAGCGTCTCGAGCGCGTCGTTGCCGACGGGGACGCCTGCCTCCCGATACGTGCGCACGGCTTCCATGGCCAGCAGGATGCTGCGGTCCGTGTCCTCCTCGAGGCTCGCTGCGGCGGCGTAGGTGAGCTCACGAGCGAGTGCCACCTGTCGCTCCTGCTTGGCCCTATCGCGCTGGATGAGAGCGAGCCCGCCAGCTACCGATGCGACGACCAGGAACACCACCACGCCAGCCAGGAGGGCGCGGAGCCGGCGATTCGCCCTTTGCTGGCGCTCGGCCTCGCGCTCGCTCGCCCGCCTGCTCTCCGTGAGGAAGGCGCGTTCGAGATCGTTGAGCTCCTCAGCATGGGCCGAGGCCCAGTCAAGGGTGGCCGAGAGGCGGGCGCCCCGGTACAACTCTCCGGACTCGCGGCGGTCCTCGTCCCACTGACTGGCCGCCTGGGTGAGGTGCACCCGGAGCCGGTGGCCCTCAAGGTCCTCCTCGAGCCAGGCCTCGAGCCGGGGCCATTCACGGATCAGCGCCTCGTGGGCCACCTCCGCCCATCCGTCGCTCTGGGTGATGAGCCTGTCGTGCGTGAATCGGGAGAGGACGGCGCCGGCGACGACATCGCGCTCGAGCTCAAACTCGGTCGTCGGGACCCTCCGGCGGACGGGCGAGTCGCCGTCCCCGGTCCCGACGAGCCGGAGCAGCACGCGCCGGGCGGCCTGCCGCTCTACGTCGGACAGCTGCTCGAATGATCGCTCGGCCAGGCGCGCCACGGCTCCGCGAACCCCGCCCGTTCGCTCGTACGCCTCCAGCGTGATCCACCCGCGCTCGCGCGCCGCCCACAGCTCGACCAGGGCGGTGGAGAGCAGCGGCAGGCCGCCCGGCTGCCCCTCCACGTCCGCCACCAGGGCGTCGGTAAGGGTCGACTCCACGTGCACCCCCGCACGCCGGGCGGGGAGCTCTATGGCTCGGCGCAGCTCCTCCGGGCTCATCGGGCCGAGCAGCACGTGGTTCTCGGCGAACAGCTCTGCGAAATCGGGATAGTCGGCGAGGAGTGCGTAGAAGTCGCCCCGCAGGGTTGGCACGGCGACGAACCGCGATGGGTATGCGGCGGCGGCGCCGACGAGGCTGCGGAGGAACGCCTGGCGCTCCTCGGGATCGACGTCGGCGGCGAAGAGCTCCTCTAACTGATCGATGAGCAGCACGAGCCGGGCTCGCTCATCGCCGTTCCAGATCGCGGTGGGAAGGGGGTCCTCACCGTCGACTGGCATGCCCGCCGAGGTGAGCGCGGTACGCAGCTCCTCGATCGGATGCTCGCCCGGCCGCATCGAGACGGACCGCCAGCGCTCGCTCCCGGGCAGCAGCCCCGCCGACAGGGACGGGAGCAGGCCCGCCATCACCGCCGAGGACTTGCCGCTACCCGAGGCGCCGATCACCCCGAGGAGCCCGGTCCCCACCGTCCTGGCCGCGAGCTCTCCCACGAGCCGTTCCCGACCGAAGAAGTAGCGTGCGTCCTCGGGGTGGAACGCGTCGAGGCCCTTGTATGGGCAGAACTCAGCCCCACCACCGGGGATCCCCTCCACCGAGTACAAGCGCCCGAGCTTGAGCGCAATCACGTTGTTGGCGAACACGAGGTCGCCCGACCGCTTCGTCTTTCCCGCAGCTAGGTATTCGGCGGCGGCCTGCAGTCGCCTGCTGGCCTCGCTGCGCGCCCAGTCGCTCACGACCTCGTGCACGCGGGCCGGCACCCCCCTCGAGGCCCTGAGCACCGACTCCAGCGGAAGGTCGACGACGTCCGCCCCCGTGTAGAGGCGAGCGACCTCCTCCACCGCACTCGCGCCCAACGGCGGGAGCCCGCGGTGGGCGTCGCCCCGTCCGTCCGCCCGCTCGACGAGCGATGCCAACGCCGGCTCCCCCACCGCCTCCCTGAACGTTGCGACGACCATCACGGGCCGGCGCTCCACCGCCGCCATCGAAGCGTCGAGCAGGGCAACCACCTCCTGACCCAGCACATCGACGTCGTCCAGTACGAGCAGCGTTGGCGTGGCGGTGAGCTCAGCCTCCTGGACTGCTCGGATGGCGAGGGCGGTCCCCGCTCCACCCGCTCCGGTGTAGCGGACCACGCCCGTCCGACCGAGGACCTCGGCGGCGAACTCGGCCACGAGACGTGTCTTGCCGATCCCGGCGGGTCCCGAGACGAACAGAACCCGTCCCCGTCCACGTCGGGTCTGCCGCCATGACCCTCGGAGCCAGCGCAACTGGTCGACCCGGTCCACCAGCGGGGTGAAGGTGTCGAGCTCGAGCGGCAGCCCGGGGAGGAGCTCCCCGGAGAGCGGCACGATGGCATCGCGAGGCGTCGGGACCCGCAGCGCCCGCACGACCTCCACCGGCGCGTCGAAGCCCTTGAGGTCGAGCGCGCCATACTCCTCGAACTGGACCTCCTCGACCTGCTTCTCCGCCTCGGCCACCGCCCTTGTCACGAGCACCTCGCCGGCGACAGCCTTGGAGCACAGTCGCGCGGCAGTGTTGAGGGCCGTGCCCCGATAGCCGCCCTCGACCGGCACCGCCTCGCCGTGATCGACCCCGACGCCAACCGTGAGCGGCAACGTGGGATCCTCGGCCATCTCCTGGGAGCAGGCCTCGAGCAGTTCCACCGCCGCTCGAACCGCCTGCGCTGGCGAGGTAAAGACCGCCAGCGCCTCGTCCCCGCGGAGCTCGAGCACCTCGCCGCCCCGAGCGGCGGCCGCCTCCCGAGCGATCTCTGCGAACTTGCCTGCGAGCCGACCCGCCGCCTCGTCGCCGTGCTCGCGCGTGAACGGGGTGTAGCCGCGGATGTCCGCGATCAGGAAGGATCGAGCCGCAGCGGCTGCCGTCTGAGCCTCATCACGCGCCATTGGACATCGGCCTGATGGCTACGAGGTATTTCGCATACCTGCTCGGGTCACGTCAAGATGGTGCCGGTCGTCCCGCCGATCCCGAGTGACGCGTGTCACGTTCGGGTCGTCGCGTCCCTCACGTATCAAACCGGCGTCGGAATCGCATCTTGCTCCCTCCCTGCGGTACGAATCAAGCCGCCGCAGGACAAGCACCGTGCTGGACTGCGAGGAGGACCGGCACGCTGGTGGCGCTGGTTGAGATGCTCAAGGAGACGGAAGAGCCTCGATGAGGGCTGCCAGGGCGTTCGCCGCCCGATTGAGCTGCCGCTGCGTGATGCGATGGACGCCGGCGCTGTACCCGCTCCGGTCGTAGAGCCTCACGAGCTCCCGGTAGAACCCGTGGGCGACTCGGGCCACGCTGATCGTCCGGACGTATGGCCGAGCTCGGTCGTGACCGTCGTAGGTGAACGTGTACACGGCGTCCAATCGCTCCGACCGCGAGTCCACGGCGGACTCGTACAGACCGTGCACCCGATCCTCAGCCCGGAGGGCACCATCGGTGTGCATGGGCTGTGCGACGTCCGCGACGAGGTGGGCCATGATCCCCAGCGCCCGACTCGCGGCGCACTCCTGTCCGAGCCTCAGACGCTGCCTGGTCCGCTGGAACCAGATCTGGACGGCCTCGGGTGCACCGCCGTAGGTGTCGCCCCACTCGTCCCACACGTGCCACCAGGTCCCGCTCGCGTGGTCGATCCCGTCTCTCGTATCGGGATCGTCGGTCGCCCTCAGCGCAGCGCGCTCGCAGACCCAGGAGGCATCGACCGCCTCCAGGGCTTGCTCGAGCACCCAATCGTGTGTCCCGTAGGAGTTCGGCCCGCCGACTCCGTTCGACCATGCGACAGCGGGCGGGGTGCTCCCAAACATCCCCAACACGAGGACAAGGACGAACGCCGGTCCGAGCCGATGCTTCACGGTCCTGCCTCTAGGCTTCGCCACTATGAGCCAGCCGTCGACGCATGAGATCCCGTGTGGGTCACGGCTCATCCGCAATGTTTCGCACGCCTACGAGGACGACTATCACGTCCTACAGAGGGTGGTTTCTGCGGACTAGTCGGCGCATCGGACTCGCTTCGAGACACTGCTAGGTAGGCTGTCAGCGTCCCCTCGGAATGTGACCCGGATCTTGCAGGTGCCGGGGTCCGGCTCGACGAGCGAGTCGAGGTACTGGCCCTGGCTATAGGTAAGGGTGCGATGCCGCGCGACGCGCTCGAAATGACCTGATTCCCGTCGGTACAGAGTGATGGTGAGCAGCGCGCCGACTTCCAAGGGGCTCAGTGATCCCTGCGCCCGGAGATACCTGCCCGAATGGGTGACGTCGAGGCGCGAGCCTCCCCGAGATCCGCCATCGGGAGGCCCACTTCTTCGAGCGGCAAGACGTCGACCGCATCATCGACGCAGTGCCCACTGAGTATCGAGGCTTCATCGCGGTCCAGGGGGTGCTCGGCCTCCGGTTCGGCGAGGCGGCGGCGTTGCGGCGGCGTTCGGTGGATCTCCTGCATCGACGGCTGGAGGTGACGGAGTCACTCGCGGAGATTGGCGGGAACCTCATCTTCGGTGCGACGAAGACGCATGCGGCGCGCAAGGTGCCACTCCCCCCGTCCATCCTGGCGATGCTCTCGGAACACGTCGACGAACACACCGGCAGCCGCCCGACTCGCTCGTGTCACCTCAACTCGCGGCCTCCCGATCAGGTACTCGCGCTTCCGGCCCACAGTCTGGGTTCCGGCCCTCGCTGCCCTCGGTCTCCCGCTCGTCGGGATGCACTCACTCCGACACAGCGCCGCCGCGAGGATGATCGGCGCGAAGTGGCAGGCGATCGACGTGCAACGGGCACTCGGTCATCGTTCCGCCGGCTTCACGTTGAGCGTCTACGGTCACTTGTTCGACGAGCACCTCGACGACCTCGCGTCCGCGCTCGACTTAACCCCCCGCGGTACAAGCGCGGTACACCCGATCGCGACGCTCGGGGAAAACGCCCTTTGACCTGGCTCCGGGGGTGGGACTCGAACCCACAACCTACGGATTAACAGTCCGCCGCTCTGCCAATTGAGCTACCCCGGATCGAGGCCGAGGCAGTCTACCAACGCGCTCCGATTGGACTAGGCTCCCCGCATGCGGTTCCGAACCGGACTCGTCGTCGGTGGCGTGATCGGGTACCTCGTCGGCCGCGAGCTCGCGAGGCGCGACCAGGAGGACGAACGTCCGCTCGGCGTTCGGCAGGCGATGGCGCGGCATCCATCGAGCCGGATCGCGGAGCAGGGTCGGCGTCTCGCCGAACGCGCGGGATCGAAGAGCGTGAGCGCGATCCAACGCGCGCGCGCCACCCTGCAGCAGCGGATGGACCATCCGGATCTCGACGACCTGTCGCTGAATTAGCGCGCGCCCGAGCGACTTCGCCGGCGGCTACTCGAGGTAGTCGCGGAGCTTCTGCGACCGGGACGGGTGACGCAGCTTCGAGAGCGTCTTCGACTCGATCTGGCGGATCCGCTCACGTGTGACCCCGAACTCCCGGCCGACCTCCTCGAGCGTTCTCGGGTGTCCGTCCAGCAGGCCGAAGCGCAGCTGGATGACCTTCTTCTCGCGTTCGGACAGTGTGTGGAGCACCGACTCGAGCTGCTCCTGCAGCAGGATGAAGCTCGCCGCGTCCACGGGCACGATCGCGTCCGAGTCCTCGATGAAGTCGCCGAGGTGCGAATCTTCCTCCTCGCCGATCGGGGTCTCGAGGGAGACGGGCTCCTGGCTCACCTTGAGGATCTCGCGCACCTTGTCGGCGGGGATGCCCATCTGCCGCCCGATCTCCTCGGGCAGCGGCTCGCGGCCGAGATCCTGCAGGAGCTGGCGCTGGATCCGAACGAGCTTGTTGATCGTCTCGACCATGTGGACGGGGATGCGGATCGTCCGTGCCTGGTCCGCGATCGCCCGCGTGATGGCCTGCCGGATCCACCAGGTCGCGTAGGTCGAGAACTTGAACCCCTTCGAGTAGGCGAACTTCTCGACCGCGCGGATCAGCCCGAGGTTGCCCTCCTGGATCAGGTCGAGGAACAGCATGCCCCGGCCGACGTAGCGCTTGGCGATCGAGACCACCAAGCGCAGGTTCGCCTCGATCAGTTTGCGTTTGGAGAGCTGGCCGTCGCGCTCCACCCGCCGCAGGAAATCGTCGAGCTCCTCGCGGCTCTTCGGCTTGTAGGACTTGGAGATCCGGTCCCGGCCGATGCCCTCGACCTTGCCGAACTTCTCGGTCTGATGATTGCGGATCGCGATGACCGACTCGACGACCTGGCGCAGGCGCTTGTGGTCGACGCGGTCGTCCTCCTCGGTGAGCTCGCGGAGCTCGGTCGCGAACTCCCCGGCCTCGATCCGCCGAGCGAGGTCCACCTCCTGGGCGGCGGTGAGGAGCGGGACTTTCCCGATCTCCTTCAGGTACATCCGGACCGGGTCGTTCGTCGGCGCTTTCAGCAGGTCGACGTCGATCTGGCGCTGCGCGGTCGCGTCGATCTCGTCGCCGGGGACCTCGATGACCTCGATCCCCTCGCTGCGCAGGTGCTCCTCGACCTGAGCGAGGAAGTCCTCGACCTGTTCTGGTGTGAAGTCTTCGACCGGGACAGCTTCGAGGACGTCTTCGGAGGTCACGAAGCCCCGCTCACGTCCGCGAGCGGTGATCTGTTCCTTCGCTTCTTCCAGACCCAGGTCGCGGGCGACTTCCGTCAACGATGCAACCTTTGCGCTCGACGGGAGGACGCGGAGAGTGTACGAGACGGAACCGCGGCTGACCCGGGTGACCCTGCCCGTCATCCGCTCGGGAGCGGCGCGGCTCTGGCTCGCTCGCGGAGACGCCGAAGCTCCCCGTCCGCGGCGATGAGCCGCTGGAACAGCTCGTCGTATCGTGGATCGACGGTGGGGTTCATCTTCTGCAGTTCTCGACGGAGCTTCGTGCTCCGTCGACGAAGCTCGAACTCCTCCAGTCGCGCCCACACCTGCTCGGCGTAGCCGGGAGCCGGGTCCCCGTCCAGGGGCTCGATCGGCAACGCCGACAGGGAGGAGGCCGTCTCCTCGTCGTCCGCGGTCGCCACCGCCGCGCCGACATCGCCCGCGGCGGCGACGAGCAGCCGGAAGAGGCGACGATTGCGGGCGGCGACGAAGTGGTCGTCGGAGAGCCGGGGCGCGACGTCCTCGAAGGCCTCCCGATCGCGCGCGAGCAGCCGCAGCATCTCGCGCTCCACGGTGTCCTGCGCGGTGGCTCGTTTGGTCGCCTGGCCGACCTCGGGCGCGCGTCCCGGGAGGTGGCGCTCGAGCGCGAGCGCCACGGAGGCCTCCGAGACCCCCACCAGCTCGGCGAGCAGGTGCGCGTATTCGCTTCGGCGGACCGGGTCGGACAACCCCTCGAGCACCGGCATCGCCGAGGCCACGGCGGCCGTCTGCCCCTCGATCGTGGTGAGGTCGCTGCGGCCGACCGAGCGCCGGAGCATGTATTCCACGAGCGGGACGGCCGCGGCCGCGAGCTCCCGGAGCGCATCCCCTCCGTGCCTGGCGACGAAGTCCGCCGGGTCGAGCCCCTCGGGCAGGATCAGCACGACCGGGTGGACCGGGAACCGTTCGAGGAACCCGAATGCGCGCTCGGCGGCTCGCGCCCCCGCCTCGTCCGAGTCGAACGCGAGCACCATCCGCTCGGCGAAGCGCGAGGCGAGACGGAAGTGCCCCTCCCCCAGCGCGGTCCCGCATGTCGCGACCGCGTTCGTCATGCCGGCGCCGGCGAGGGCGATCACGTCGGTGTAGCCCTCGACGAGGAACACCTCGCCGGACCTGCTCACCTCGGCCTTGGCGCGGTGCAGGTTGTACAGGACCTCGGCCTTGCGGTACACGGGGGTCTCCGGTGAGTTCAAGTACTTCGGGCCCTCTTCACGACCGCCGTTCCCGCCCGGGAGGATGCGCGCCCCGATCCCCACCGCCTTGCCCGACAGATCGTGCACGGGGAACGTGATCCGGCCCCGGAACCGGTCGCGGACGTTGCCGTCCTGGTCCTTCACCGCGAGCCCGGACTCGACCAGGACCTCCGTGGAGAGGGACCGGGCGAGCCGGCGAAGCAGGAAGTCCGCGTAACCGGGGGCGTAGCCGATCTGGTACGCGACCGACGTCTCGCGGTCGACCCCTCGCGAGGCGAGGTACCGGCGGGCGTCCTCGCCCTCGCGGCCCTGCAGCAGCGTCTCGTGATACAGGGCGAACGCGTTCTCGTTGGCGCGGTGCAGACCCTGACGCCGGGAGGCCGCTCGACGTTCCGAGGGCGTGTCACCCTCGTACCGGAGCGTCACGCCGGCCTCCTTGGCCAGCCGTTCGACCGCCTCGGCGAACTCGAGGTGTTCGACCTCGCGGAGGAAGGCGATCGCATCGCCCCCCTTCCCGCAGCCGAAGCAGTAGAACAGGCCCTTCGCGGGCGAGACCGAGAAGGACGACGTCTTCTCGGTATGGAACGGACAGAGGCCGACGAAGGAATCGTGGCCGGCCTTCTTCAACGCGAGGTAGTCGGACACGAGCTTGACGATGTCCGTCCGCTCACGGACCGTCGCGAGGTCCTCGTCCCTGATCCTGCCGGCCATCGTCCTCCCCCATCGCGCTCCGGCACTCCGGCCGTGGCGCGCGCCTGCTACTCCAACCATCCTCGGGGAAGGAAGAGTTGCTCGTACGTCCGCAAGGCGAACCGGTCCGTCATGCCGGCGATGTAGTCGGCGACCCGGATCGGCAGATCCTCTGGCGCCCGATGGTACTCCTCGGGCACCTGGTCCGGGTGGTCCAGGTAGTGGGCGAACAACGCGCGGACGAGCGCGATGGCCTTGTCCTGTTCCGACCGGCCCTCGTCCCGCAGGTAGACGCGCTCGAACAGCAGGTCCCGCAGGGCGTCGAGGGCGCCGAACACCTCGTCCGAAAGCCGGATCTCCGGGCTCCCGGCGCTGCTGTCGACGAGGTCGAGGACCAACGTGTCGATCCGGTCCGAGTGGGTGCTTCCCAGGATCCCGATCGGTCCCGTGGGCAGCTCGTCCCGGTCGAGGATGCCGGCGCGGACGGCGTCGTCCACGTCGTGGTTCACGTAGGCGATCCGGTCCGCCAACCGGACGATCTGCGCCTCCGGGGTGGAGGGCTGCGGCATCGACCACGTGTGGTTCACGATGCCGTCGCGGACCTCCCAACTGAGGTTGAGCCCGCGACCGCCGTTCTCGAGGTGTTCCACGATCCGGAGGCTCTGCTCGTTGTGCCGGAAGGGGCGTTCGAGGAACGGAGTGAGCGCCTGTTCCCCGAGGTGCCCGAACGGCGTGTGGCCGAGATCGTGTCCCAGGGCGATCGCCTCGGCGAGGTCCTCGTTCAGGCGGAGCGCGCGGGCGGCGGTCCGTGCGATCTGGCTCACCTCCAACGTGTGCGTGAGCCGAACGCGGTAGTGGTCGCCTTCCGGGGCGACGAATACCTGTGTCTTGTGTTTCAGGCGCCGGAAGGCCTTGGAATGGACGATGCGGTCGCGATCGCGCTGGAAGCTCGTGCGCAGGGCATCCGGCGGCTCGTCGCGCTCGCGGCCCTTGCTCGCCGACGCCAGCGAGGCGTACGGCGACAGGGTCTCGCGCTCGATCTCCTCGGTGCGCTCGCGGGGGGTGGGCACGAGCCGATAGTACCGTGGAGGTCCGACGCCGCTGCCTGCGAGAGCTCGAACCGGCCGGGAAGCGGGAGCGTATACCTCGTGGACGAGGGAGGTTCGGATGCGGAGGGTCGGAGCTCGATCGATCGGGGCACTCGCAGCGGTCATCCTGCTAGCGGCGGCGTGCGGCAACGGGGACGGCGACTCGGGGAACGAGGCGACGGGCGGCGAGACCGGCACGGCACCCGCCGGCGGTATCTACGGCGGCACACCGAGCGGTGAGACCGCGACGACCGGCAGCACCGGACCGACGGGCGAGACCGGCGTGGCCGGGGCCACCGTCTCGCTGAACAACTTCCTGTTCCAGCCGGCGGATCTCGAGGTGGCGAGCGGCACGGAGCTGGAGGTCGTGAACGCGAACTCGAGGACACCGCACACGTTCACGGTGGTCGGGGAGGATGTCGACGTCGAACTGGCGCCCCTCACGAGCGAGACCACCGCGATCGATCTCCCGCCGGGCGTCTACGACGTGATCTGCCGGTTCCACCAGGCCCAGGCGATGACCGGCACACTGACGGTCACCTGAGGGCCGAGCTCAGCGATCGAACAGCCGGTAGTACAGGTAGGCGAACGTCTCTCGGACGTACCCGCCGAACCGTGTGCCCTCCGTACGCGCGGCGGACTGCCACGTGGCCGACGCGTACGCCTCGATCCCCAGGTCGGACGCCATCCGCTTCACGCGCAGGTTGTGCCAGGGATCCGAGACGAGGAACGCAGAACCGAGATCTCGCTCCGACATCCAGTCGGCGGCCGCCCGCAGGCTCTCGAGGGTGGTCGTCCCGACGGGCGATGCGACCACGGCCTCCGATGGAACGCCGTCCGAGATCAGCCAGTCGCGGCCCGCCGCCGCTTCGCTCGAACGGTCACCAGGAGCCGCACCGCCGAGGACCATGATCGTGTCGGCCCTGCCCTCCCGGTACAGCAGTGCCGCGTGTTGGAGCCGCCCCTCGAAGACCGGCGAAGGGACGCCGTTGTACTGGGCCGCACCGAGCACCAGGATGACGTCCGCCCGGTCCACCCGGCTCGCATCGTCGGTATGCGCTGCTCGCCAGACCGCGATCCCCGTCACGAGCAGGCTGAGGAGGGCGACCGAGACGACGGCCACCAGCGCGAAGACCACCGGGTGTCTGCGGACGACGTCCACGCCTCTCAGGCTAGCAACGACCTCCGATAGACCCGGGCGCGCAGCCTACTCGTCGGGACTCAGTCGACGCAGCGTTGCGTCACCTCGCCCACGAACACTGGCTCGAGGCCCGTACGGTCCGCGATCTCGATCACGCTCTCGCGATCGGAGGCGAACACGGCGAGCAGATAGTCGGACGCCTTCGCCACGCTCTCCGGCAACCCCTCGATGCAGACGAGCGGGGCGACCAGGATCGAGGTCTCCGCGACCTCGAGGACGTGCTGCGTCAGCTCTTCGAACTCGTTCGAGCTCGGTGCGACGGCGAGGACCGCCAGCCAGGATCGGAAGCTTCCGGTCACGCCGGTCGGCACCTCCCCGACACCCGAGTCCTTCGAGGCGCAGGCCTGTCCGAGGCTGCAGACGAACAGAGCCGCGCATACGATCCGCGTCCGAACCCGCCGATTCATGTGAGCGCCACGATCCAGCTCGTGTTCCTCGTCTCGGGGAGAAGCTCCCGGAACCGCCGGAGCTCGCTCTCCGGGTCCGCGTCGGGAGCCAGCGGGATGACCGCGGCGTACACACCCGGACGGATCAAGGTGGGTTGTGTCGAGGCCTCGATGATGGTCGGCGTCACGCCCATCCGCAACGCGATCACGCCGGCCATCATCTCCGCCTCTTCATGCGTCGCGAAGTCTCCGACGAGGATCCCCAACCCGTCTCCCAGCTCGGGCGATGTCGATGCGGTGGGAGGAGGCGTGGGCGAGACCGTCGGGGGAACGGTGGTCCGTCCCGTCGCTCCGGTCGGCCCGAGATCCGGATCGGTCCGGGTCAGCGGGTCGACGAGGACTCGGCCGCAGCCGAGATCTCGAAGCCGACCTCCGGGCTGCTCCAGGAGCAGATGCCAGCGACCGCGAGCGTCGGCGACGTTCCAGACGATCGAGCCATCCAGCATCCCGGCGAGGTACATCTCCGCTCCCAGCGGTCGAACGAGCGAAGCGTGATCGCCGCGCAGCTTCCAGAGCTCGAACCTCGGACCTCGTGTGCGGGAAGCCTCACCCTGCACCCGAACGAACCGGATATCGCCTGCACCATCGACGACGGGGGTCCTGATCACCGACCAGCGCATGCGCGACGCCTGGAACGATGTGAGCTTCTCCCATCTGCGGCTCCCGAGATCCAACCTCCACAGGTTGTCCAGGCTCTCGAACTCGCCGCTGACACCTTGGATCGGCTCCTCGGCCACGGCGATGAGGGAGGACGTGTCGACGAAGACGGGGTATGCGACGGAGACGGTCCCCCGCGGCCGAGCGAGGCTCATCGTGCGCTGGGTCGTTCGGTCGAGGAAGCGCAGTTCGGTCCCCGTCGACCACGCGAGGTCGCCCGACGGAGACCAGGACGGATGGAGGATCTCGTCGTCGCGCGCCAGGATCGCCGTGCGATCGCCCGCGCCGATGACGAGGGCGTCGCTTCCATCTCGATCATCCACGTAGACGATCCCGAACTCGGGGTCGGCGGAAGCGTGCCGGGCAACACCCACGGGGGACCCTTCCATCGTGTGCTGCCCGAGAGCGGCGGGATCGACGACCCCAGCACGGTCGAGCGCCACGAGGGGCTCGGCGCCGGTCGGGCCCCGCATCACTCCGCGCGGCGTCGCACAACGCGACGCATCCAGCCCTGCGCCAGGGATCCCCATCGCGACCGCCGTCGCGGCTCCGAGGAGGCCGCCGACGAAGACGGCGGTCGCACGAACCACACGCGGTGAGGTCTTGAGCATCTGTCTGGTCCCCCCTCAGTAGCCGGTGACGTATTGGAAGTGCATGGGATCCGGTCGGCTCCAGTTGATGCCCCAGAAGAACCGGTGCGCCCGCCAGACGTCTGGGATGTAGGTCCCGTAGTTGGTCCCGTCTGCTCCGGTGCCGTTCCAGTGGGACTGGCCGAGCGGGTTCCTCGCCGAGTTGGTATCGATCGCTGCGCCGAAGGCGTGCGTCGACCATGCCGTGGAGCCTCGTATCTGACGACACACGTACCCGTAGACGCCGTAGTCGACCGCGCCGTTGCGGTGCGCCGCCTCGATGTGAGACGCGGACGTTGTGCCCGACGTTCCTCGCGATGTAGGTGTGGTAGTCGATGTACCCGCCGACGTTCCTCGCGGACTGCGAGGGCCAGTAGGACCGCGCGTTATCTGCTGCGTTGCTGCACGGTTGGCCGAACGTGTCGACGAGATCCTCGTAGCCGTGCGGTCGGGGCGGCACGCCGTTCGAGGAATGGTCGTGCGTCCACCCGCTCATGTGTCCTGCCCACGCGGCGAGCGGTAGCACGGCGAACGAACGACTCCGCGACGATCAGTGCCACGACCACGACGCGGGTCGACGATGCGGCCGGAAGCCACGAACCCTTCTGAGATCTCACGCGCGCACCTCCTCGAACGATGGGGAGGTGGGAGAGGGGCACGAGCATAACGAACGCGCGTTCGAGGACACATCACCAAACCGGGGGATTCGGACCGATGTGACGGGCGATTCCGTCTTGAGCCGGAGCAGTCTCCGGAAGTCGCGCTCGGCCTCGGCGGCCTCGGACAGCTCCCGCGATGTCCTCGGGATCCTCGGCTACTTCGACGCGGACTCCGAGGAACCGACCGCCGCCTGGCCCGCTGCGAGCCGCGCGGTCTCGACGCGGAACGGCGAGCAGCTCACGTAGTCGAGACCCAGCTCGTGACAGAACAGCACCGAGGCCGGATCACCGCCGTGCTCGCCGCAGATCCCGAGATGCAGCCCCGGGTTGGACGCCTTGCCCTCGCTCCACCGCGATCCGCATGAGTTCCCCCACGCCGGGGCGATCGATCGTGACGAACGGGTTCGCCGGCACGAGCTTGCGCTCTTCGTACATCCCCACGAACTTGCCGATGTCGTCGCGTGAGAAGCCGAACGCCGTCTGCGTGAGATCGTTGGTGCCGAACGAGAAGAACTCCGCGACCTCGGCGATCTCGCCGGCGGTGACGGCGGCCGGGGCAGCTCGATCATCGTCCCCCACTCCAGGTGCTCGAGCTCGACACCAGCGTTCTCGAGGACCTCCGCCGCAACGGGTTCCAGCTCCGCCAGGACCAGTTCCAACTCGGGTTTCGTCGCGACCAGCGGGATCATGATCTCCACCTTCGGGTCGCCGCCCTCGCGCTTGACCTGCGCGGCCGCCTCGCAGATCGCCCGGACCTGCATCGCGTACAGGCCAGGCTTCACGATGCCCAGGCGCACACCCCGGAGCCCGAGCATCGGGTTGGCCTCGTGCAGCTGCCTCACGCTCGCGAGCAGGCGTGTTGCCTCGCCGAGCGAGAAGACCTCCTCCTTCAGCGTGATCTCGGCTTCGCCTCGCTCCTGGGCTCGAGCGACGCCCACCGTGAGGTCCGTCAGATCCGGCAGGAACTCGTGCAGGGGCGGATCGAGCAGCCGAACCGTTACCGGCAGACCGTCCATCGCTCGGAAGATCTCGAGGAAGTCACCGCGCTGCAACGGCAAGAGGACCTCGTAGGCGCCCAGTTCGTCGTCGAGGCTGTCGGCGACGATCATCCTCCGGACGGCCGCGACGCGCTCCCTGCCGAGGAACATGTGCTCAGTACGACAGAGACCGATGCCCTCGGCGCCGCGCTCGCGCGCGTTCGCGGACTGGTCGGGCGTATCCGCGTTGGCGCGGACCCGCAGACGTCTGCGCAGATCCGCATGCGCCATCAGCCGCTCGAACGCTCGCCAGATCTTCTCCCCGCGGGCGGCGGCGTCGCCGGAACGCGCCTTCTCCAGCACGGACTCCTCAAGCGGCAGCTCGCCGACGTAGACGTGCCCGGTGAACCCGTCGATCGTGATGACCTCGCCCTCGGCGACGGTCGTCCCATCGGCCTCGAAGCGCCTGCCCGCCATGTCGAGTCGGATCGAGTCGGCGCCGCACACGGCGGGGATCCCCTCGCCGCGCGCGACGACCGCGGCGTGCGAGTTGGTCCCGCCAGCGCTCGTGAGGATGCCCTGCGCGGCGATCATGCCGTGGTAATCGTCCGGTGTGGTCTCGCGACGGACCAGGACCACCTTCGCGCCGTCCCTCGCACGGGCCTCGGCCTCGTCAGCGGTGAACACCACCTCGCCAGTGGCGGCCCCGGGCGAGGCGTTCAGGCCCTTCGCTATCGCGGCCACGCCGTCGGCATTCACGCGGCGCTTGAACAACTCCTCCAGGCGGTCCGCGTCCACGCGGAGGAGCGCGGTGTCCTCGTCGATCAGCCCCTCGACGAGCATGTCGTAGGCCATCACCCACTCCGCGAAGGCCGTCCGCTTCCCGATGCGGGTCTGCAGGATCCAGAGCCGACCCTTCTCGATCGTGAACTCGATGTCGCACATGTCGCGGTAATGCCGTTCGAGCGTGTCCATCACCTCGAGGAGCTGTCGATACGACTTCGGGTCGTGCCGCTCGAGCTCCGCGAGCGGGAGCGTGTTCCGGATCCCTGCCACGACGTCCTCGCCCTGCGCGTTGGGCAGGTAGTCGCCGTACGGGACCTTGTCGCCGTTGGACGGATCACGCGTGAACGAGACCCCGGTCCCCGAGTCGTCCCCGCGGTTGCCGAACACCATCGCGACGATGTTCACGGCCGTCCCGAGGTCGTCCGAGATCTTGTTCTGACGCCGGTAGTCACGGGCCCGCTTGCCGTTCCAGCTCTCGAACACGGCGGAGATGGACAGGCGCATCTGCTCCTTCGGATCCTGCGGGAAGTCGGCTCCCGTGTGCTCGCGGTAGATCGCCCGGAAGCGGTCGATCAGGGCGGCCAGATCCTCCGCGTCGAGGTCCGTGTCCTGCGCCCCTTCGAACTTCGCCCGCTTCGCCTCGTCCAACGCGGACTCGAAGGCATCCGCCGGTACGTCCATCACGATCTTGCCGAACATCTGGATGAACCGCCGGTACCCGTCCCGGGCGAACCGCTCGTCTCCGCCGGTCTGCTTCGCGAGGCCATCGACGGACCGGTCGTTCAGCCCGAGGTTCAGGACCGTGTCCATCATCCCCGGCATCGAGAACTTCGCGCCCGAGCGGACGGAGACGAGGAGCGGATCGTCGGGGTCGCCGAGTCGCTTGCCCATCGCCTGCTCGAGGCGCTGGAGCTGCTCCTCGGTCTCCTCGTGCATGCCGGGCGGGGGCCCGCCCTCCGCGAGGTAGCGGAGGCAGGCCTCGGTGGTGATGGTGAACCCCGGGGGCACCGGCAGGCCCATGTTGGTCATCTCGGCGAGGTTCGCCCCCTTGCCGCCGAGGAGATCCTTCATGTCCCTGTTGCCCTCGGAGAAGTCGTAGGCGTACTTCGTCATCTGGCTGGATGGCCTCCCGCTGCTCGGAGCCACCCAGTCTACGGAAGGAGATCGGACGGTCGGAGGATCGGGCGCGTCGCGAAGCTCAGTGCTGCGGCGAACGAGGCGGCATGCCGACGAAGGCGGCCGCCATCCCGAGGCACCGCTCGACGTTGTGGTCGTCCCCCGACAGCAACGCCTCGTAGGCGAGGTTCAGCCAGCCCGAACACTTCTGCGCCAGCTCGATGTCCGTGGTCGCGACCGTTCGGCCCTTACTGAGGACGTCGAGCACCGGGCGATAGGCGGCCCCGAGCACCGCGGCGGCTCGCGCGTCGAACCGGGCAAGGGAACCGGCCGGCGTCGACAAGGCCTCGCGTTCCGCCGTCTGCCACTGGTCCCGCAGGGCGGAGTAGGCGAGATCGACCTGCGCGGACGGCGCCCCCTCGCTCGCCACCGCGATCAGCGCACGGATCGCGCGCGTGGTCTGCAGGAGGATGCCGTCCATCGGGGCACAGTCTGTCCCCCGCCCGTCGGGCCCACCATCGGCCGTTCGACGCGAAGTCGAGGCGAACGACCTAGGTCGAAGGTTCCTCTGCGGCGGCGGCTTCGAGCGCCGCGAGCGTCTCGGCGTCGGTCGCGAAGAGGGCCCAGATCTCCTCTCCTCGTGCGGTCGAGACGCTCGCCACCTCGCCGCCGGCATCGATCCACTGCTCCATCGCGGCGGCGAACTCCGCGGCGTCTCGCTCCGTGTCCCAGACGGTCGCGAGCAGCACGGCGACGTCGTCACCGTTCGACCATGCGCGGTACGTCCCGCCGTCCCAGCCGGCGGCCGCGGCGTTCGCCTCGGAGCCGCCCATCCGAAGACCGAGCGCGAGCGCGAGCCACGATTCGCCGATCGTCATGACGTCGATGTCTTCCCAGCCTCGCCCGAGCTCCTCCGACAGGTTCGGGACGTCGACCGGCGTCGGCGCGTCGTTCGGGTACCGCTCCGGATGGATCACCTGCTCCGTCGAGACGGGAGGGGCGGCGAACGCAGCGTCGACCGCGTCCAGACCGCGCGATGCCTCGAGAGCGGAGATGAACCGCAACCCCTCGTCGTACGACCAGGACTGCAGTCGCTGGATGAACGGCGGGATGCCCTCGGTCGAGACGTCTTGGGCCGCGGCCTCGATCCCGACCTGCACCTGTTCGGTCGCCGTGAGGAACGTCCGGGCCCACTGCAGCATGAAGAACGTCGCGTTGCCCTCGACGAGCGCGAGGTCGGCCGCGAGCTCCTCGTCGCGGCATCCGGCGCCGAGGGCGTCGAGCCGCTCGAGCCCGAACCGCTGGTCGTCGATCGCGTGGGTGAGCTCGTGGGCGAGCGTGATCCGGTCGTATGGCGAAGGCGACTCGGTGCCGACGAACTTCAGCTCGCCGGTGAGCGTGTTGTAGTAGCCGATCACCTGGGACCCGCCGTAGTTCTCGTAGGCCTCTCGCAGGCTGGTGCCGTCCGGGATCACGCCGATCGTGTCCCAGGCGAGGCTTCGCCGCGCGTACTGCTCCTCGGGGTACGAGGTGTCTGCGAATGCCACGATGTCGGCCCCGATCTCCTCCTGCGTGACCGGCTGCGCGACGACCGGGTGGGTGTAGTCGAAACCGCGGATGCGCTCGAGCTGCCGCATGACCTCCGCGATCACGGGCGGAGTCGGACCCTCGGCGGGAACGTCGGACCCACCCTCCAGATCCGGATCGGGGACCTCGCAGAGGCGGCGAGCGGCTCGGGCCGCGGAATCGGGTCCGCCTCCGGCCGGCGGAACGGTTTCGGGGGATGGTGGCACCTTGGCACTCGAGGACGGTCGGTCCGGTGGCGGCGTCGGTCCACCGATCCCCGCGCCGGTGCAGGCCGCCATCAGGAGCATGATCGCTCCGAGGGCACCGGTCGTTCGGCGCCTCACGAGCGCCTCGGGAGCACGAGGCTCGCGACGGCGACGGCGATCGCGGCGGCCGAGAGGACGGTTGATGCCCACAGGAGTCCTATCGACCGGAGGTTCCCCAACGATGAGGCGACGAGCGAGACCCCGGCCGCCGACAGCAGGACGAAGGCGCCCGCGTACAGGCTGACCGATCCCCGGCGTCGCGTCGGCGCTCCCATCGTCCTACAGGCGTTCGGCGAGGTGGCCGACGAGGTTCGCGATCGGGATCCGGTCCTGCTGCATGGAGTCGCGATCCCGCACGGTGACCTGCCGGTCCTCGAGCGAGTCGAAGTCGACCGTCACGCACAACGGGGTCCCGACCTCGTCCTGGCGACGGTATCGCCGGCCGATCGATCCGGCGTCGTCGAAGTCGCACATCCAGCGCTCCTTCACGACGTCGAACACGGCGCGAGCCTCCGGCAGGAGCCGTTCGTGCCGCGACAGCGGCAGGACCGCGACCTTCGTCGGCGCGAGATCACGGTGCAGGGCCAGGAACGTCCGCTTCTCGGTCCCACCCTTCGCCGTCGGCGCCTCCTCCTCCCGATACGCGTCCAACAGGAACGCCAGCACGGCCCGATCCACACCCGCCGCGGGCTCGATCACGAACGGGTGGTACCGCTCGTTCCGCTCCTGATCGAAGTACGTGAGGTCCTGGCCGGAGTGCTTCTCGTGCTGCTTCAGGTCGAAGTCCGTGCGGTTCGCGATGCCCTCGAGCTCGCCCCACTCGGTGAACGGGAATCGGTACTCGATGTCGACGGTGCGCTTCGAGTAGTGCGACAGCTCGTCGGCGGCGTGCTCGCGCACCCGCAGGTTCTCCTCGCGTATGCCGAGGTCCGTGTACCAGCGCAGGCGTTCGTTGATCCAGTAGTCGTGCCAGGTCTCGTCCGTGCCGGGCTCGACGAAGAACTCGAGCTCCATCTGCTCGAACTCGCGCATCCGGAAGATGAAGTTCCCGGGCGTGATCTCGTTGCGGAACGACTTGCCGATCTGCGCGATCCCGAACGGCACCTTCTTGCGGCTCGCGGCCTGCACGGTGACGAAGTCGACGAACATGCCCTGGGCGGTCTCCGGCCGGAGGTAGACGGCGTTCGCCTCGTCCTCGACCGGTCCCATATGGGTCCTGAACATGAGGTTGAAGTTGCGGGGCTCGGTGAAGGAATCGTTGCCGCAGTTCGGACACGTCGGCTGCGCGTGCATGTCGATCGTCGTTCGATCCTCTTCGTGGCCCGACTGCGGGGCGTGGAACCCCTCGAGGTGATCTGCGCGGAAGCGCTGATGACAGTTGAGGCACTCCACGAGGGGGTCGGTGAAGACATCGAGGTGGCCGCTCGCCTCCCAGACCTTCGGCGACATGACGACCGCAGCGTCGAGACCGACGACGTCGCTTCGGAGCTGGACGTTCCGGCGCCACCAGGCGTCCCGGACGTTGCGTTTCAGCTCGACGCCCAACGGGCCGTAGTCCCACGACGAGCGCAGGCCCCCGTAGATCTCGCTGGACTGGAACGCGATCCCCCGCCGCTTGGCGAGGGACGTGATGGCCTCCATGAGCTCGGCCACGACGGTCCTCCTCTCTCCCGGCCGCTGGCTGCGGCCGCTGGCGTGGCATCCAGTCTACGAGGCGGCACCGTCACGCAGTGGCTAGACTCGGCCGCCGACGAAGGAGGGAGTCATGGCGGGACCCACGGCACGCAGCCTCGATACCCCGGACGACACGCGCTCGTTCGCGCACGGAACCGTGCAGGTCGTCCGGCTCGGCGCGGTCACGATCGGCAGGGTGCGCTTCGAGCCGGGGTTCCGCTGGTCGAGCGATCTGAAGCCGACCGTCGGCGGGGAGTCCTGCATGATCCACCACAAGGGATACGCACTCTCGGGGCGTCTGCGTGTGCGGATGGAGGACGGCACCGAGCTCGAGATCGCGGGCGGCGACGCGCACGAGATCCCTCCGGGTCACGACGGCTGGGTCGTCGGGGACGAGCCCTACGTCGCGCTCGACTTCTCCGAGGACATCTCGATCTTCGCGAAGCCCGCGTAGCGACCGGATCTGACTACGAGCTAGTCCGAGTCGTTCTCGGCCAGCGCGCCGAACCGCCGCGACCGCTTCTGGAAGTCGCGGATCGCCTCGTAGAGGTCCTCGCGTCCGAAGTCCGGCCAGTACACCGGCGTGAAGTACAGCTCCGCGTACGCGACCTGCCACAGGAGGAAGTTGCTGATCCGCTCCTCGCCGCTCGTGCGGATGAGCAGGTCCGGGTCGGGCATGTCCGGGTAGTAGAGCCGGCGCGAGATCGACTCGGGGGTGATCCGCTCGCCCCGCAGCCGGCCGGCGTCGTGATCCGCGATCAACCGCTTGACGGCGTCGGCGATCTCGACCCGTCCGCCGTAGTTGAACGCGATCGTGAGGGTCATCCCGGTGTTGTCCTTGGTGAGCGCCTCGGAGATCTCGATCTCCCGAAGGACGGATCTCGGCACCCGCCAGTCGCGGCGGCCCATGAACCGGATGCGGACGTTCATCTCGTGCAGCGCCTCCCGCCGCCGACGCAACACGCCGTTGTTCACGACATCCATCAGGTAGCGGACCTCGGCCTTCGGGCGGTTCCAGTTCTCCGACGAGAAGGCGAACACCGTGAGCCATCGCAAGCCGAGCTCATCGGCGCCGACCACCGTGTCCCACATCGCCTCCTCGCCGGCGTCGTGGCCCTCGGTGCGCGGCAGCCCGCGGAGCTTCGCCCAGCGGCCGTTGCCGTCCATCACGATGCCGACGTGGCCCGGCAGCCGTTCGCGGTCGAGATCGTGGAGGTAGGTGCTCATATCGCGAGGCTCCGGGCGAGGATCGGAAGGCTCTTCATGCGGCGCTCCAGGTGGTACTCCGTGAACCCGAACAGCAGGGCACGGGACTCGCGCCTCACGGAGGTATCGGCCCGCACCGCTCCCGCCTCAAGCAACCCCGTGCTCCCAAGGGTCGCCAGGAACGCGAGCGCGTCGAGCGACGCCGGGCCGGCCCCGAGCTCGGCGTCGGCCGAGCAGACCGCGCCGCCCTGGCCGCTCGAGAAGCGCTCGGCGCCGGGGCGGCCGCACACGGCACACGTCGTGAGCGACGGGTGGAACCCAGAGAGCGACAACAGCTTCAGCAGGAACGACTCGGCGACGGCCGCGGGGTCGTCGGGCCGAGCATCGAGCGCGCGCAGGCCGGTCAGCAGGAGCAGGAACAGCCGCACGTTGCGCTCGTGCTCCTCGGCGACCCGGTCGACGGCCTCGAGCATCGTCTCCCCCGCGGCGAACAGGCCGAGGTCGCGTCGCAGCGGCATGAACGGCGAGACGATCTCGGCCTGGCTGACGGTGTCCAGGGAACCCCTTCCCCGGTAGACCATGAGCGACACGTGCGTGAACGGCTCGAGCCGGGCGCCGAAACGTGACGTCGTCTTGCGGATGCCCTTCGCGACCGCGCGGACCTTGCCCGAGCCCTGGGTCATGACCGTCACGATCTTGTCGGCCTCGCCCAGCTTGATCGAGCGCAGCACGACGCCCTGTTCCTTGTAGAGGGGCATCTCGGAATGGTAGCCCCGGCATACGGCCGGCCGGCTCATCTGATGTTGCGGAAGTGTGGAATCGGTCGGGCGGCCTCTGCTGGACCGCCTACCCGAGACGGGCCGCCCGCAGCGACAGGTATCGCTGCTCGGGGACGCTCGCGGTCAGCCTCGCCGCCTGCAGGTAGCACTCGCGTGCTCCCGCCCGGTCCCCCGTGAGCTCAAGCAGGTGCCCCCGCACGACGTGGAGGCGGTGCGTGTGAGCCATCCGCTCATCGGCGTCGAGGGTGCCGAGCAGGGCCAGGCCCGCCCGCGGCCCGTCGACCATGGCCACCGCGACGGCCCGGTTGAGCGTGACCACCGGGCCTGGAGCCACCTGTTCGAGCACTTCGTACAGCGCGAGGATCTGCGGCCAGTCCGTCTCGTCGGCGCTCGACGCCTCGTCGTGGATCGCGGCGATCGCCGCCTGCAACTGGTACGGGCCCACCAGGCCCGTACCGAGGGTCTGGGTGATGAGCCCCACTCCCTCCGAGATCAGGTCTCGGTCCCAGCGATCGCGTGGCTGCTCCGCGAGCGGGACCGGCATGCCGTCCTCGTCCGTCCTGGCCGCCCGCCGTGCGTCGGTCAGCAGCATGAGCGCGAGCAGACCGGCGACCTCACCCTCGGCCGGGAGGAGCCGGTGCAGCATGCGCGTCAGGCGGACCGACTCGGCGGTCAGGTCGCGACGCTGCAGCGACGGGCCGGAGCTCGCCGTGTACCCCTCGTTGAAGATCAGGTAGAGCACCTGGAGCACGACGCGAAGCCGATCGGCGAACTCGGGCCCCTCCGGGAGCTCGAACCGGCTGCCCGCGTCCCTGATCGACCGTTTCGCTCGGCTGATCCGTTGCGCCATCGTGGCCTCGGGGACGAGGAACGCGTTCGCGATCTCGGACGTCGTCAACCCACCCACCGCTCGAAGCGTGAGGGCGAGCTGCGACGGCGCCGACAGGGATGGATGGCAACACAGGAACAGGAGCGCGAGCGTGTCGTCCCGGTCGGATGGCTCGGACGGGTGGCCTCGAACATCGAGCACGGCCTCGCGCTCCTCGCGGCGGCGCCGTGCGCTCTCGCTCCTCCACGCGTCCACCAACCGGCGGTCGGCGACCGCGATGAGCCACGCGGCGGGCTCCTCCGGCACGCCTCGATCCGGCCACTGCCTGGCCGCGGCGAGCAGGGCCTCCTGCACCGCGTCCTCGGACGCGTCGAACTGTCCGTGCCGGCGAACGAGCGTGCCGAGGACCTGCGGCGCGAGCTCGCGCAGCAGGTCCTCGATGCGGTGCGCCTCAGTGTCGGCGCGACCGGTCACGCTGGGGGGTTAGGCAGCGTCGGCCGCCCGCTCGAGCGTCGCGATGTCGATCTTCTGCATCTGGAGCATGGCCTGCATCGCCCGCTGCGAACGTCCGGGATCCGGGTCGCCGAGCAGGTCCATCAGACGGTCGGGGATGATCTGCCAGGACAGGCCGAAGCGATCCTTCAGCCAGCCGCACTGGCTCTCCTCGCCGCCGTCGGAGGTCAGCGCGTTCCAGAAGTAGTCGACCTCCTCCTGCGAGTCGCAGTGGACGAAGAACGAGACGGCCTCGGTGAAGGAGAACTCGGGGCCGCCGTTCAGCGCGGTGAACTCCTGCCCGTCGAGTTCGAACGACACGACCATCGCGTTTCCGGGCTCGCCGGGTCCGGCCTCACCGTAGCGAGAGACGTCGGTGACCTTGGACTCGCCGCGGGGGGTCCCGGGCCGGGACTTGAACAGGTCCACGTACAGGTTCGCTGCTTCCTCCGCCTGCTTGTCGAACCAGAGGTACGGGGTGATCTTCTGCATGACATGCACCTCCCCTTTCGTTCCCTCAGCTCGTGTACTCCTCTGGCGGCGCATCGGCGACCTGGCGCACCTCGATCGGCTCCTCGATGAACGTGACGATCTTCGAGGCGATCTCGAGCGCTCGCTCCTCGGTGACGTCCACGATCCAGTAGCCAGCGAGCGACTCCTTGGCTTCGGCGAACGGACCGTCGGTGACGACCGGCGCACCGTGCTCGAAACGGACCGTCTTCGCTTGCGTGGGATCCGCGAGCCCGACGCTGTCGACCCGCTCTCCCGAGTCGGCGAGCTCCTGGTCCAGATCCGTCATGAACTGGATCATGCTCTTGATCCACTCCGTCGTCTTCGACTCGACCATCGTGGCCTGGTCCCCGAACATCGCGATCAGGTACTTCATCCCCCTCCTCCTCCTTCTCCCACCGTCGGTGGGGCTCAGGACTGGGTCGGAGCCGGCACCCCGTTCTCGACATCGGATCGATCGATCCCTCTGGGGGCCGGGTACGCGTGCCCTCGAAGCGCTTCTACCCGGCCATCCCGCCAGGCACCCGTCCGATGCTAGGCGCTCTTGCACGCGACGAAGCGAAGCGGCCCGCCCCTTCGGAGCGGCCCGCTTCGCCTCGTGAGGTTCCCCGCGGCTAGCTCGCTGCCTCTGCGTTCCTCGTGACGACCTCCATCGTCTCGTTGAGCCGGTCCGTCGGGCTGAACTCGATCAGCGAGGTCCCCGCGTAGATCGACGGCGTGTGCCCCGGCCCGACGACGTACGCGTCCCCGCCGACGAACTCCTCGTCGCCCTCGGCGGTGTGGAACACCAGCCGGCCCTCGAGGACGTACCCCCAGTGCTCGCACTGGCAGCGATCGTCCGGCAGCCCGGCGAACAGCGGCGTCAGGTCGGCGTCCGCCGTGTAGCTCTCCCACCCCACGGTCGTGCCGCCGAGCTCCGCGTAGTGCCCTTCGAACCCCTCGAGCTGGACGTGATCCGCGGCGCTCGATCTCGATGCCTTGGCCATCGGCTCCTCTCCCTTCCTCCTCGCATCCGGCCGGGTCACCGTGACCCGGCTCGCTCCTCGGCCATCCGAACCAGATTCCGGAAACCCCGCCGCACGTTCGAGCTCGCGACCTTCATCAGGAGCGGTCGTAGGCCTCGGACGTTGAACATCCCGAGCATGCCGGGCAGCTCGCTGATGCGGACCGTCCGCGCCGTGTACGAGACCCGACAGCCCTGCGCCCTCCGAGGCGATCTCATACCGGTGGACGAGGGTCCAGTCCACGACCGCGCCCTTCTTCGTGGACAGCCGAGCCTCGGTGACGAACTCGAAGCGGCTCGGGCGCTCGGCCTCGGTGACGACCGACGAGTCGGCGAACCGACCCATCGCATCCGCTCCCGAGCTCGAGAATTCGGTCCCCACCGACGCCGGCCCTTCGGGGGCCTCGATCGAGAGGAGCCGGTAGGTCTTCTTCGACTGCCTCCGGCCGCCCCACTCGAGGTGGCTCCGGACGTCGGCGAGCAGGTCGTACACGATCTCGGCCGGAGCCACCGAGGTCGTCTCCACCTGAACGATGAGCTCGCCCTGGAGCGCGTTCGCGCTGCCGGTTCCCTTCCGCTGCACCTCCATGACGTTCCTCCTTCTGCCGTGGGCGGAACGAGGGTGCACCGGATCGGCGCGGGAAGGATCGGGAGGTTTCCCTATCTCGGCGCCGGAAACTCCTCGGGGTGCCGGATGGCGATCGCCGCCGCCTCGGTCCGGCTCCGCACGTGCAACTTGGTCAGGATGCTGCTCACGTGGTGGCCCGCGGTCTTCGTGCTGATGAACAGACGTGCCGCGATCTCCGCGTTCGAAAGCCCCTCGCCGACCAGCGCCAGCACCTCGCGCTCGCGCTGGGAGAGCAAGCCGAGCGCCTTCGGCCCGGTCCGAGCCGGCCCCCCGAGATCGCGGACCAGGCCCGCGGCCCGATCCGCGGATGCACTCGCGCCCGCCTGGTCGAACACCGTGAATGCGGTCCGCGCCTCATCGAGCGCCACCTCGGGTTGCTCGACGCGGAGGCTCTCGGCCAGCTCGAGGCGGGTTCGCGCGGCCTCGAGCGGCATCTCCAGCTTCCCGAACCGGTCGATCGCCCACTCGAAGTCGGGGGTCGCCGGACGGCCTCGGGCCGCGGAGACCCGACCGTTCGACTGCCGTGCGAACGCCATGAGCATCGGATGCCCCGAGTCCTCCGCGGCCTCGGCGAGCTCGCCCGACGAGGCGTCCGCCGCCTCGAGGTCGCCGGCGGCGATCTGGACCTGCACGAGCCGCGCGAGGAGGGGGGCGCCCAGCAACCCGTCCCGACCGACCTGGTTCAACCGCCGGATCAGCCGGGCGGCCGCCAGCGCATGCTCCCCTGTCGCAAGGTCGAGCTCGGCGGCCGGAAGCACGCGCCTCCGGCAGTCCCGAACGCCCCTCGAGCAGCGCCCGAGCCTCCTCGAGCCGGCCCTGGGAGAGGCGCACCTCGGCGAGCTTGACCGCCGGGTCGACGCATCTCGACCGGTGATTCCCCGCGCGGAGATCCGCGACCGAGCCCAGGAGCTCGAGCTCCGCCTCTTGCCGGCGGCCGGTCGCCGCGAGCATCTCCGCGTTGCACGTGCGGCAGAACGCGAGCAGGGGGAGGTCCTCCCGCCGCTCGATGAACGTCTGCACGATCCGGGCCCATTGTTCGAGGCGTCCCGCATCGCCCGCGAGCTCACACGCCGCGACGAGACTGCAGCACGCGCCGGCGACGGTCTCGAGCATGTCGGCCTCGCCGCCGGTCGCGGCCGCCATCGCCTCGTCGAGACGGTCCAGACCCTCCCCGACGCGGCCGAGTTGGATCTCGGCCAGGCCGAGCTCGGCGAGCGCCGCCACCTCGAGGTCCGCGTCCCCCGCGTCCCTCGACAGTTCGAGCGCAACGAGCGCGCGACGCTCGCGGTCGTCTGGATCATCGGACCGGCTCGCACGAGCGACCTCGAGGTAGCCGCGCTCGGGGCCGGTCCCACTGAGCAGGCGCTCGGCCCGCGCGAGCCACCCATTGGCAACGGCCTCGTTCCCATTGATCGAGAGGTGCTCGCGGGCGAGCCAGACCGCAACGACCCCCGCACGGACCGCGTCGATCTCCTTGAACAGGACGAACGCGCGCTCGCGATGCTCGATCGCGCCGTCCGGCTCTCCGAGCCACCACAGCGCGCGCCCGAGCCCGTCGTGCGCCTCCGCGCTCTGATCTTCAGCCAGCGCGGACTCGAACGCGGCGCGCGCGGACTCCCACTCTCCGGAGCCAAGCGCCTCCGTTCCCGTCACGAGGGCATCTGCGATGTCCGCAGCCATGCCCGGATGATGACAGCCTGTCGATCGATCCGGGGGCGAGCGGTCCGGTTCCCTACTCACCCATCGGGTGCCAAACGGTCTTGAACTCCATGAGGGCGGTGATCTCGAACGGGCTCTGGGCCTCGTCCGAGAACGGGTCCGCCTGGGGCGCCCGATGCACCCGCTTCACGTTCTCGGCCGAGAGCTCCTCGGCCTGCGGGAGGAGGTCCTCCGACACACCGGTCACGTCGATCGCGTTCACGTCCATGTGCCCCGCGAGCCACGGCACGAGCTCGGTCGTCGGGCCGGTGAGGATGTTCACGACGCCGCCGGGGACGTCGGACGTGCTCAACACCTCGCCGAGCGTGACCGCCGGCAACGGGCTTCGCTCGCTCGCGAGCACGACCGTCGAGTTCCCGCTCACGACCGCGGGAGCGAGGCGCGACACGAGCCCGAGCAGCGACTGCTCCGCCGGGGCGACGATGCCGACCACGCCGGTCGGCTCGGGGATCGTGAAGTTGAAGTAGGGACCGGCGACCGGGTTCGTCCCGCCGAGCACCTGGCCGATCTTGTCGGCCCACCCCGCGTACCAGACCCACCGGTCGATCGCGGCGCTCGCGCCGCGGGCGGGGTCCTCGGCGCCCGCATCCGCCAGCTCGGATTCGAATTGTCCGCGTCGCCCCTCCATCAGCTCGGCGACGCGATACAGGATCTGGCCGCGGTTGTACGCGGTCTTGCCCGCCCACTCGGGCTGGGCAGCTCGCGCAGCCCGTACGGCCTCGCGCAGGTCCTTGCGAGAGGCTCGCGCCGCTCGGGCGAGCAGCCGGCCGTCGTGCGAGAACACCTCGTAGGAGCGGCCGGACTCACTGCGTGGGAACTCGCCGCCGATGTAGAGCTTGGCCGTCCGCCGGACCGGCACGCGCGTCTGCGAGGTCACGATGCGGGCTCCAGCTCGAGGTACGGCTCGAGCCCGTGCAGGCCACCCTCGCGGCCGAACCCGGACTCCTTGTAGCCGCCGAACGGGGATGCGGGATCGAACCGGTTGAACGTGTTCGCCCATACGACCCCCGCCTTCAACCGCTCCGCCATCCACAGGATCCGCGACCCCTTCTCGGTCCAGACGCCTGCCGAGAGCCCGTAGGGCGTGTTGTTCGCCTTCTCGACGGCCTCCGCCGCGTTCGGAACGTCAGGATCGAGAGCACGGGCCCGAAGATCTCCTCGCGCGCGATCCGATGCGACTGCGCGACGTTCGTGAACAGCGTGGGCCGGAACCAGAAGCCACGTTCGGGAAGCGCGCACTCGGGCTGGTAGATCTCGGCGCCCTCCTCGACGCCGGAGGCGACGAGCTCCTCGATCCTGGTCAGCTGGGCGCGCGAGTTGATCGCCCCGATGTCGGTGTTCTTGTCGAGCGGGTCGCCGACCCGCAGCGTCTGCAGCCGGTCCTTGAGCTTGTCGAGCAGCGGCTCGAAGACCGGCTCCTGCACGAGGAGGCGCGACCCCGCGCAGCAGACGTGCCCCTGGTTGAAGAAGATGCCGTTCACGACGCCCTCGATGGCCTGGTCGAGCGGCGCGTCCTCGAACACGATGTTCGCCGCCTTGCCGCCGAGCTCGAGGGTCAGACGTTTGCCCGTCCCCGCGGTCGAACGCCGGATCATCTTGCCGACCTCGGTCGAGCCCGTGAACGCGATCTTGTCGACGTCCTGGTGCTCGACGAGCGCCGATCCCGTCGGCCCCGCCCCCGTGACGACGTTCACCACGCCGGGCGGCAGCTCGGCCTCCTGGATCACCTGCGCGAGCAGCAGCGCCGTGAGCGGGGTCGTCTCGGCCGGCTTCAGCACGACCGTGTTTCCTGTCGCGAGCGCCGGCGCGAGCTTCCAGGCCGCCATCAGCAGCGGGAAGTTCCAAGGGATCACCTGCCCGGCCACGCCAACCGGGCGCGGATCGCGGTTCGGGAACGCGTACTCGAGCTTGTCGGCCCAGCCGGCGTAGTAGAAGAAGTGCGCGGCCGCGAGCGGGATGTCGATGTCGCGGGACTCCTTGATCGGCTTCCCGCCGTTCATCGTCTCGAGCACCGCGAACTCCCGAGCCCGCTCGAGCAGTTGCCGGGCGATCCGGTAGAGGTACTTCGCGCGCTCCGAGCCGGGAAGGTCGCGCCACGTGGTCTCCGAGGCGCTCCGAGCGGCCGTGACGGCCAGATCCACGTCCTCCGGGCCCGCCTCGGCGACCTCGGCGAGCACCTCCTCGGTGGCCGGGTTGATCGTCTCGAACCACGCGCCGGACTTCGGGTCGATGAACTCGCCCCCGACGAACAGGCCGTACCGGTCCTCAAGCTTGACGATCTCGGTCGATTCGGGCGCGTCCGCGTACTGCCACACGGGCTCGCGTTGCTCGAGCGCGGAGGTGGCCTTCTTCTCACGCTTCGCGGGCTTCGCCATGTCAGTCGATCGTGAAGTAGTCCGGGCCCTGGTAGCGGCCGGTGCGTTCCTTGTCGATCTGCATCAACACGTCGTTCAGCAAGGTCGAGGCGCCGATCCGGAACCGATCCGGCGTCATCCACTCGGGCCCGAGCGTCTCGTACACGAGGGTCAGGTACTGGATCGCCTGCTTTGACGCCCGAACGCCACCCGCGACCTTCACGCCGACCGGGATCCCGGTCTCGTGGAGGAAGTCGCGGGCGGACTCCAGCATGCAGAGCGCGCTCGGGAGGGTCGCGTTCACGCCGATCTTGCCGGTGGAGGTCTTGATGAAGTCGGCGCCGGCGGCCATCGCGAGCACGGACGCCTGGCGGATCCGGTCGTAGGAGCCGAGCTCGCCCGTCTCCAGGATCACCTTGAGGTGCGCCTGCCCCGCCGCGTCACGAGCGGCGACGAGCTCCTCGAAGCACTGCGCGTATCGACCGCCGAGGAACAGCGAGCGATTCAGGACGATGTCGACCTCGTGCGCGCCGAGGTCGACGACCTCGCGGATCTCGGCGAGGCGCGCGCCGAGCGGCCCGAGTCCAGCGGGGAACGCGCCGGCCACGCTCGCCACCTTCACCGACGTCCCCCGCAGGTGCTCGAGGGCGACCGGCACGAGGTGCGGATACAGGCATACCGCTGCGACCGACGGGATCGACGCGTCCAGCGGGTTCGGCCGGACCGCCTTCGCACACATGGCGACGATCTTGCCCACCGTGTCGGCTCCCTCGAGCGTCGTCAGATCCATGCACCGGATCGCCAGGTCGAGCGCCCACAGCTTCGATTCCCGCTTGATCGAACGCCTCGCGAGCGACGCCGCCCGGTCCTCCAGCCCGACGGCGTCGACCGGGGTCACCCGGCCGACGAGTCGCTCGGCGTCCTTGGGCGCATAGAGCGCCAGGTGGGGACGGGTGGGCTCGATCTCGGCGGTCTGAGACATCTCCAACGTGCAATGGTACGGCGACCGGCGGAACGGCGGCTATGCTCCAGGGCAACCGTCTCCGATGGAGGAACCCGATGCGTCGAGTCCTGGTCGTGCTCGCCACGCTCGCCTTGCTCGCGGCAGCATGCGGCGGTGACGACGGGGAGGAGGCAACCGGAGCCACGGATGCGACGGGGACGACGGCGGCAACGGGGCCCACCGAGCCCACCGGGGCGACGGCCACCGGACCGACCGCGGACGGCGACTGCGTCGACCTCACCGGCGAGGGGGAGGTCTTCACGATCACGATCTCGAACTTCGCGTTCGTCCCCGACTGCTTCACGGCGAGCGCCTCGCAAGGCATCACGGTCGTGAACGAGGACGCCGCACCGCACACCTTCACGATGCTGGATACCGACGTCAACCTCCCGATCGCCGCCGGGGCGACCGCGAGCGGCGAACCGATCGCCGGGATCGTGGAGCCCGGCACCTACGACTTCATGTGCACGATCCACCCGACGATGACCGGCGAGGTCACGGTCGTCGCGTAGCCCGATAGCGGGCATACGGGTGATGCGTCGACTCCTGGTCGTGTTCGCAACCTTCGCCCTGCTCGCGTCAGCCTGCGGCGGTGAAGACGGCGAGGGGACGACCGGTGGCGCGGAGGAAACGGGGACGACCGCGGCGACGGGACCCACCGAACCCACCGGTCCAACGGCTCCGACCGGACCCCCGGAGGATTGCGCCGACCTGACCGGCGAGGGCCCGGTCTTCACCATCGTGATGCGCGATCTGCGGTTCCACCCCGATTGCTTCATCGCGAGCCCCTCACAGAGCATCAAGGTGGTCAACAAGGACGCGGCGCTACACAGCTTCACGTTGGTGGACACACCGATCGACGTTGACATCGAGGGGCATGAGACGTTCAACGGCGAGCCGATCGCCGAGGTCTTGGAGCCGGGGACCTACACACTCCTCTGCAGGTACCACCCCCCGATGCTCGGGGATGTCTACGTCGTCGGATAGGCAAGCTCACGCGTTCGAGCGCATCGCCGACGCGAAGAACCTCACCTCGGCAAAGGACTGCTTCCCGTATCCGATGACTTGAACGTATACGTCGCCCTCTCGCCAAGAGAGGGACGCGGGACCCGTGTCTCGCTCGTGAGCGAGCCTGCGGTCCCTCGGACATCCGAAACCGCGGGCGAGTAGCCGAGGTCGGCGAGGCCGGCCTCGATCTGTCGATGGACGGCTTCTTCAGCCCTTTCGTTGACTTCGATCCTCGACGCTGTAGATCAGGTAGAGCCCAGATCGGAAGATGAAGCCGAAGGTTTCGAGGCCTTCGATCCACGCTCTGAGGGCGCGATGAGCGGCGTACGGATCATCAGTTGGCAGCCGGCCCAAATGCATCCGGGCCAGATCGACATTTCTTCGCCGGGTGACGGGTTCGGGGGCGTGTGCCAACGCAGTGAGAGCGCGCCGGGAGGACTCCGTCAGCACCAGTGGAGGGGTCAACACGAGGACGGCGATCGCGGCCGCGAACAGCTTGCCTCTTCGTCGTGGAGCGACCGCCGTTCCTCCAGGACCGACCTCTAGAACCCGAGACGCTGGAGGGCCTTCGGGTCGCGCTGCCACTCCTTCAGGACCTTCACGCGCAGGTCCAGGAAGACCTTGCCGTCGAGCACGAACTCCATCTCCTGGCGCGCGCGTGAGCCGATCGTCTTCAGCGTCTCGCCGCCCTTGCCGATCACGATCCCTTTCTGCGAGTCGCGCTCGACGATCAGCGACGCATGCACCTTCGTGATCGCGTCGTCCTGCTCGAGCTCGTCGACGACGACCGCGATCGAGTGCGGCACCTCTTGCCTCGTGACCGCGAGGGCCTTCTCGCGCACGATCTCGGCGAGTCGGACCTCGAGCGGCTGGTCGGTGACGGCCTCGGCCGGGTAGTAGGCCGGACCGACCGGTAGGCGTTCGGCGAGCAGGTCGCGGAGCACACCCACCCCTCGCCCGGTCTTCGCGGAGATCGGCACGACCTCGTCCCACTCCCCGATCTCCGCCGCGGCCTGGAGCTGCGGCACCTCGTCGTGGTTCCGGAGCCTGTCGAGCTTGTTGACCGCGCAGAACTTCGGCCCCGCGACCCCGAGGACCTGCCGCTCGAAGACGAACGCGTCCCCTCGGCCGACCCCGTCCGCCGCGTCTACGACCTGCACGATCGCGTCGACGCCCTTCGTGGCCTGACCGACGAGGTCGTTCAACCTCGAGCCGAGCAGCGTCCGCGGCTTGTGGAACCCCGGCGTGTCGGTGAACACGATCTGGTGGTCCTCGGCGGTGAGCACGGCGCGGACGTCGCGCCGCGTGGTCTGCGGCTTGTCCGAGACGATCGCGACCTTCCGCCCGACGAGCGCGTTCACGAGGGTGGACTTCCCGGTGTTCGGCCGGCCGACGACCGCGACGAAGCCGCTTCGGAAGCTCATCGAGCCACCCTATCGGCCGGGCCTACTTGCCGAGGTTCGCGGGCCCGAACGCGTGGGGCAGGATCTCGGGCAGCGTCCACTCCGCCCGTCGGCCGCCCCGCGACACGCAGACCACGAGCATCTCGGGACCGAACTCGTTCAACACCTGCCGGCAGCCCCCGCAGGGCGGGGTCGGATCATCGCCGTCGGCCACGACCGCGACCGCCTCGAGCGAGCGATGCCCGGCGAGCACGGCGGCAGCCACCGCGTTGCGCTCGGCGCACACCGAGAGCGGGTACGAAGCGTTCTCGATGTTCGCGCCCCCGAACACCTCGCCTCCGGCGAGGATCGCGGCGCCGACGTGGAACCCGCTGTACGGGGCGTAGGCGCGGGCCCGCATCTCGCCGGCACGGGCCACCAGCTCCTCGATCCGGTCGCGGGCGCTCATCCGGCGCCGACCGGTTCCCCGTCGCCCTCGGGGATCCCCTCGCGCGTGATCAGGATCTTCGAGATCCTCCGGCCGTTGACCTGCTCGGCCGTGAACCGCAGGTGCTGGAAGGTGACCTCCTCGCCCTGGTCGGGGATCTGACCGAGCAGACCGAGCATGAGGCCGCCGACCGTGTCCCATTCCTCGTCGGGAAGCTCGACGTCCAGGATCTCGTTCACCTCGCCGATCGACAGCTTGCCGTCGACGCGGAACCGGTCCGCCGAGACCTGCTCGATCTCGGGCTCCTCCGTGTCGTACTCGTCGGCGATCTCGCCCACGAGCTCCTCGAGCAGGTCCTCGAGCGTGACGAGCCCCGACACGCTCCCGTACTCGTCCGTCACGAGCGCGATGTGGAACTTCTCCTTCTGCATCTCGCGCAGGAGGTCGGCGACCTTCTTCGACTCGGGGACGAAGTGCGCCTCCCGGACGATGTCGCGGAGCGGCATGTCCTGCTTGCCCTGGTGCAGGGCCTTCAGGACGTCCTTGGCGAAGACCATCCCGACCACGTCGTCCAGGTCCTCGTTGAACACGGGGATCCTGGAGTACCCGTGCTCGAGCACGAGGGCCTGCACGTCGCGGAGCGTCTTGTCCGACTCGATCGCGACGATGTCCGGCCTGGGCACCATGACTTCGCGCACGATCGTGTCGCCGAACTCGAAGATCGAGTGGATCAGCTCGGTTTCCTCGCGCTCGATCGAGCCCTCCTCCTGACCGATCTGGGCCATCGAGCGCAGGTCGGCCTCCGAGACGAACGGGCCTTGCTTGAGTCCGCGACCCGGCAGCAGGACGTTCGCGAGGCCGATCAATGCGCGGGTGGGCAGCTCGAGCACCCGGCCGAGGAACCACACGAGCGGCGCGACCGAGAGAGCGGCCCGGTCCGAATGCAGCACACCGAACGTCTTGCTCATCGCCTCGACGATGACGAAATACAACAGCGTGAAGATCACCGAGACGACCGTGACGCCCAGGCCGCCGTAGGCGCGTTCGGCCAGGATCGCGACGAGGATCGCCGACCCGTTCTGGCACAGCATCACCGTCAGGTAGACCGCGTTCAGGAACCGGGGCGGGTCGGCCTCGATGCGTTCGAGCGTGACGGCGTTCCGGCGTCCGTCCTCGACGAGCGCGAGCGCGCGGACGCGGGTCATCCGGGTGAGCGATGCCTCGGCGACCGCGAGGACCGACCCGAGGATCACGAGGACCCCGACGAGCACCCAGAGCCAGATCACGGGACGCGCTCGCCGCTGTAGCGCTCCTGCAGCGCCCACATCTCCGACCGCTCCGCGTCCGCTTCGTGGTCGTGTCCCAGCAGGTGCAGGATCCCGTGAACGAGCAGCAGCCGGAGCTCGGCGGCAGGATCGGCGGGGTTGTTGCGAGCGGCGACGGCGGGCGCGATCACGACATCGCCGAGCAGTCGGCGGCCGTCGCCGGCGACGTCCGCCTCATCGAGCGGGAACGACAGGACGTCCGTCGGTCCGGGTTCGTCCATGTAGCGCTCGTGCAGGTCGGCCATCTCGTCCTCGGTCACGAGCGACACCGAGAGCTCGGTGTCTGCGGCCCCCTCGCCGATCAGGCACTCACGGGCGAGGGAGACGAGGCCGTCGACGTCGATCGGCGCCGACTGTCGGTCGTCGACCAGGATCAGCGGAGGTTGGTCGTCGTCAGCCATCGGCGCGGGCGCGCTGCTCTCCGAAGATCCGATATGCCTCCACGATGTCCTGCACGATCTTGTGCCGGACGACGTCGCGAGCACCGAGGTGCGATACCTCGATCCCGTCGATCCCCTCCAGGATCTCCTGCACGACGACGAGGCCCGAGGTCTGACCGCTCGGAAGGTCGATCTGCGTCACGTCGCCGTTCACGACGGCCTTGGAGCCGAACCCCAGCCGCGTGAGGAACATCTTCATCTGCTCGGGTGTCGTGTTCTGCGCCTCGTCCAGGATGATGAACGAATCGTTCAGCGTGCGGCCCCGCATGTACGCCAGCGGCGCGACCTCGACGGTGCCGCGCTCCATGAGCCGCGGGAGCGCGTCGGCGCCCATCATCTCGAACAGCGCGTCGTACAGCGGCTTCATGTAGGGGTCGATCTTCTCGTAGAGCGTTCCGGGCAGGAACCCGAGGCGCTCGCCGGCTTCGACCGCGGGACGGGTCAGGATCAGCCGCGAGACCTGCTTCTCCTGGAGCGCTCGAACCGCGGTCGCGACCGCGAGGTAGGTCTTCCCGGTTCCCGGCGGGGCCGATCGCGAACGTCACGGTCGCGCTCGCGCATCGCGTCGACGTACTGCTTCTGCCCGAGCGTCTTCGGCGCGATCCCCCGCCCACGGCCGGTGAGCAGCACGTCGCCGAGTACCTGCGTCGGCGTCGCTTCCTCCCCCTTGATCAGCTCGATCGAGCGGCCGACCGACGAGAGGTTGAGCTCGTGTCCGCGCTCGAGCAGCGTGATGAGCTCCTCGAAGAGCACGCCGACACGTCCGGCCTCCGGATCGGGGCCGTTGATCGTGATCTCGTTGCCCCGGACCACGATCTCCGAATCGAAGGCAGCCTCGACGAGCTTGAGCAGTTCGTCTCGCTGACCGAGGAGAGCGACCATGCTCTGGTCGCCGGGTACGAGGATCTTCACCTGCGTGGTGGATCTCGCCAAGCGGTCGTCTCGGGGGTGGTGCCCCATCCCTCCTGTTGCCGAAGGGGTCGTCAAGCGACGACCCGGAGTGCCGCGGATTCTACCGCCTGCCTCGAAGGGAGGTTCCCGATCGGGCAGGCTTCGCGGGCACAGACCTGGATCATCCGGGAGGCCAGGACATCGGCCGGCCCCCGAGCAGGTGGAAGTGCAGGTGATAGACGCTCTGGCCGGCGTCCCGGCCGACGTTCGTGACGAGTCGCCACCCGCTCGCGTCGATGCCCTCGGCCCTCGCGAGATGCGACGCGGCCTGGAACAGGTCGGCGAGCGTCCCACCGTGGCGATCCTCGAGCTCACGCACGTCCGTCACGTGCTCCTTCGGGATCAGCAGCACGTGGGTCGGGGCCTGTGGGTTCCCGTCGCGGAACGCGAGCACCGTGTCACCCGAGTGCACGACGTCGGCCGGCTCCTCGCCGGCCACGATCCGACAGAACACGCAGCTCGAGCTCACGAGGTGCCCGATCCCGGCCGGCGTAGGGTCGACTTCGTCGAGGCCTTCCTGCCGGCCGGCTCACCACGAGCGCGCGCGAGCTCCTCGAGGAGCCGGCGCTGCTCCTTCGTCAGATCGCGCGGGGTCTCGACCGAGACCGTGAGGAACAGATCGCCCCTTCCGCGTCGGCCGAGGTTCGGGATCCCCTTCCCCCGGAGGCGGAGCGTCGAGCCGGGGGCGACGCCGGGTTCGAGCCCGACCCGCTCGACACCGTCCAGCGTCTCCACCTCGATCTCGGCGCCGAGCGCCGCCTGCACCATCGGGACCTGGAGCACCGCGAACACGTCCTGGCCATGGCGTTCGAAGATCTCGTCGTCGAGGACGCGAACCGAGAGGTAGAGGTCGCCGGCCGGGCCGCCCGCGCGTCCTGCGTGCCCGGCGCCGCCGATCCTGAGCTCCATCCCGTCCGACACCCCCGCGGGGAGGTCGACCGGGAGTGCGGCGCGCTCACCGATCCGCCCCCGGCCATCGCATCGCTCACACACGGAGACGATCTCCTCTCCCGTGCCCTCGCACGTCGAGCACGGGTGCGCCGTCATGACCGTGCCGAAGATGCTGCGGCGAACCTCCTGGACCTGTCCCGACCCCCCACACGTGTGGCAGCGTTGCGGCGACGTCCCCGGCGCCGAGCCGCTGCCGCCGCAGAGATCGCACCCCTGCATCCGACTGACCTCGACTTCCCGATGCACGCCGAACGCCGCCTCGCGGAACTCCAGCGTCACCTCGGCGAACAGATCCTCCCCGTGGGCCGTTCGGGTCCGCCGCCCGCCTCCACGCCGCCGACCGAACGTCCCGGTCCCGAAGAACGCCTCGAACAGGTCGGAGATGTCGCCGAACGGCGGGCGCCATCGGGCCGCTGCTGCCGTACGCGTCGTACTGCGCGCGCTTGTCGCCGTCGGACAGGATCTCGTACGCGGCCGCGACCTCCTTGAACCGCTCGACGGCGGCCGGATCGGCGTTCACGTCCGGGTGGTACTCGCGAGCGAGCCGCCGATAGGCCTTCCGGATGTCCTCGGTCGACGCGTCGCGTGCGACGCCGAGGATCTCGTAGAGGTCGCGTACCGTCGCCATCGCGACCTCAGGCGTCGAGCTCGGTGGCGAGCTCGGACAGCCGGCGGGCGACGGCTCGCACCGAGGCCATCACGCTCACGTAGTCCATGGCCGTCGGCCCCACGACCCCGACCGTCCCGAGCGCCGTCGTGCCGGCCCGGAACGGCGCCGACACGATCGACGCCTCCCACTCGCCGGTGTGCCGGTGCTCGGTGCCGATCGTGACGTTCACGTCCTCGGTCGTGACGTCGCGGAGGACCTCGAGCATCTCGGACTCGTGCTCGAGCGCCTCGAAGAGACGTCGGACCGTCTCCCGGCGCCAGTGCGCCGCCTCGTCGGCGAGGTTCGCGACGCCGCCGATCAGGACGTGGTGGGCCCCGCCGCCGGTCTGGATGTCGCCGAACAGCTCCGCGGCGGCCAGGAACAGGTCGCGGTCCATGCCGCTCCCGGAGGCTGCGGCCTTCAACGCCTCGGTCCGAGCCTCGGGGATCGTGCGCCCGCGCAATCGGTCCGCGAGCGCGCGGTCGAGGGCGTCGAGGGCGGCCGCGTCCAGACCATCCGGATGGTCGAGCAGCACCTTGTCGACGCGGCCCCGCTGCCCGATGACCAGCAGCATCACGGCGTTGCCGACCTCGAGCAGCTCGGTGCGCAGGATCACCTCGTTCGAGCCCGCCGGCGGGACCGCGAGGCCCGCGTATTGGGTGACCTTCGACAGGAGCTGGGTCGTGCCCTTCAGGACCTCCTCCAGGTCGAGCATCGTCTCCGCGAAGAAGCCGGCGATCGCGCGGCGCTGCTTGTCGCGCATGCGGCCACCGGGCGGCAGCGAGTCCACGTACTTGCGGTAGCCGGCGTCGGTCGGGATCCGGCCGGCCGAGGTGTGCGGGTGCGAGAGGTATCCCAGCTCCTCGAGGGCGGCCATCTCGTTGCGGATCGTCGCGCTCGAGACGCCGATGCCGGCCTGCTCGGCGATCGTCTCGCTCCCGACCGGCTCGCCCGTGCGCACGTATTCGTCGACGACGGCATGGAGCACCGCCACCTTCCGAGCTCCGAGCTCCGGTTCGACCATGGCGTTAGCAGTCTACTCCCGAGAGTGCTAGGACTCGGAACGAGCGCCATGGCAACCGTTCGCTCCGCTCGGGCGTCTAGGGTCGAGAAGCGGATGAGGGTCGACGAGATCGCGCTCCGGGAGTTCCTCCACACGTCGTATCCGCGCCTGGTCGCAGCCGTCGCGCTCGTCTGCGGCAGTCGCCCGGCGGCGGAGGACGCCGTGCAGGAGGCGCTGCTCCGCGTGTGGGAGCGCTCGGAGAAGGGTGAGGAGATCCAGTCTCTGGAGGCGTGGGTGACGACGGTAGCCTTGAACCTGGCGCGGAGCGGAGTCCGCCGGCTCCGTTCGGAACGCCGGGCGAAGGCGAGACTCAGCGGGGGCACGCACCGCGGTGACCCCGCGGCCGAGGCCAGTCGGGCCATCGACGTCGAGCGCGCGCTCTCGACGCTCCCCCGCCGCCAGCGCGAAGCCGTCGTCCTCCGCTACTACCTGCAGTTCGACACGCGGGAGGTCGCGACTGCGCTCCGCATCAACGAGGGGACCGTGAAGAGCACGCTGTTCCGAGCTCGAGCCGCGCTCGGCGGAAGCATTGCGGCATCGAGGAAGCCGAGGAGGCGAAAGATCGTGGCCCTGGATGAACGCCTGCGCCAAGAGTTCGAGCGTGCCGCGCGCCCGGCCGATCCGAGCGGTATCTACGAGGAGCTGATCCGCCGGCGGGAGCGCCGCAGGGTGTTGCGCGCCGTTCGGTTGGGAGCGTTGTCCGTGGTCGTTGTGGCCGGGTCGGCCGCCGGGATCCTGGCACTCTCGCGTGTGATCGGTCCGGGCGAGAGCGACGCCCCGGTTCCGATCTCCTCGACGCCGCTCTCGAACGGCGATCTTGCCTACACGAACGGGGAGCGGATCGTGATCCAACAGGCCGACGGCTCCGACAGACGCCCCGTGGCGCCTCCGGAACCCGGCCTCCCCTGGCACATCGCGTGGTCGCCGGACGGGAGCCGGCTTGCCGTCGCGGTCTTCGCCGACCGGCGAAGCCTGTGGGTGATGGACGCTGATGGCTCGGATCCCGTTCGGGTGGCGAACGCGGAGAACGTCGGACGGCCTTCCTGGCATCCCGACGGCACGCGTATCACCTACGCGAGCCATGAGGACGCGAGGACGGAGGTGCACATCGTGCGCGCGGACGGCACTGAGGACCGGGTCGTCTATGCGGACGATGCCCCGGGTACGTACTCGGTCTTTTCGTCGACCTTCTCCCCCGACGGGTCGGAGATCCTGTTCGACGCGGGCACCGACGTAGGATTCGACATCTTCGTGATGGCCTCGGACGGCTCGAACGTCCGGCCACTGACAGATACCGGGACCGATTACAACCCCGCGTGGTCGCCAGACGGGTCGCAGATCGTGTTCACGCGGCAGGAGTCGGCAAGCGGCGAGTCGGACATCTTCTTGATGGATGCGGACGGCGCGAACGTCAGGCGGATCACGGACGATGGATCCGGGGTCAACCTCGATCCCCAGTTCTCCCCGGACGGGGCGTTCATCACGTACACGACCGTGAGGAACGGCCTTGCCCAGTCGGTCATCGCCATGCGGCCCGACGGATCGGACCCCGAGATCCTCATCGAGGATGAGGTGCTGGGATTCTCGTGGCAGCCGGTGCGCGAGGGGGCACGTGACCCGTCGCCGCCGACGGAGTCGCCGATGCCGAGCCCTTCGGATAGTGTCGGTGACGACCTCGGATTGGGATTCCCGGTGTGCAACATCACTTCGGTGACGGGACACTTCGCGGACCCGAACACCCCCGGCATCGCGTTCGTCGCGACGAGGACGGGTGACACCGGTGGATGCCCGGACGCGACGGGTGCGTTCAACGTGGTCGCGGTGGACCTCGAGGGCGACGGGCTGGCCGACACGTCCTACGGACCGATCGGATGTGAGAGCGCAGCCTGTGTGGCTTGGGCCGCGCCCGACGTCGACGGGGACGGGACGGACGAGCTGCTCGTGCAGAACGTGGCGTTCTCGATCGCGGGGCTGAAGCTGTTCGAGGTGCAGATGGGAGACGGCGGGGCCAGCCTCGGCCCGGTCACCGTTCCGCCGCCCGGGAGCGCCGCGTTCGGCTCCCAGGGGTTCGAGGGCGGAACCGAACCGCAGTTCTGGCTGGGCGGCGATGCCGGACAGTGGGACGCGATCCGATGCGAACCCTTCGAGGGTGGCCGCGCGTTCGTGTCGACCACGTCGTCCCACCCGATCGACGCGCCCGGCGACGTGGAGGTGACCGAGACGTGGTTCGTCCTGGAGGGCTACGAGCTCCGAGTGGTCGACGTGCGCGAGTACACCGCGCCGGCAGACGACGACACGCAGCCGCATCGGCAGACCGGCGGGTGCGGGGCGGACCTCGAGCCCTACGGCTGACCGGCGAGCGCCAGCACGAGCTCGTTCAGCACGAGCATCCCGCGCTCGGTGGGAACGAGCGCACCGTCGTCGTGCCGGAGCAGACCGGACTCGATGAACGGGGACGAGACCGTCGGGTCGACCGTCGAGGTCGGGATGCCCTCGAGGATCCGTAGCCGCAGGAACACGTCCTCGAGGTGCGCCTCCGAGGGTTCGAGCGCCTCCTCGCCACCGATCGGGAGTCGTCCCGCCTCGACGCTCGCGAGGTACTCCTGCGGCGGTCGCACGTTCCACCACCGCCGGTCGTCCCGGTACGAGTGCGCTCCCGCGCCCAATCCGAGGGACGGCGCCCGCCTCCAGTAGCCGAGGTTGTGCACACACTCGAAGCCCGGCCTCGCCCAGTTCGAGATCTCGTAGTGGCGGTAGCCGGCCTCCGCCAGACGAAGGCATGCGAGCTCGAACATATCGGCCTGGAGGTCGGGATCGGGCGCGGCGACGATCCCCGCCTGCACCTTCCGTCCGAGCGCGGTCGACGGCTCGATCGTCAGCGCGTACGCGCTCACGTGCTCGGGCGCGAGCTCGATCGCCTCGAGCAGCGTCCGCTCCCACGACCCGAGCGTCTCCCTGTTCGCGCCGTAGATCAGGTCGAGGTTCACGTTCGTGTACCCGCCGGCCCGCGCATCGCGCATCGCGCGGCGCACCGAGTCGGGGTCGTGCACCCGCTCGAGGGCAGCGAGCACCGCCCGATCGAACGACTGCGCCCCGATCGACAGCCGCGCGTAGCCCGCGTGCAGGAGACCCGAAAGCGTGCGCTCCTCCACGGTGTCGGGGTTCGCCTCGATCGTGATCTCGGCTCGGTCCTCGATCCGGAAGCGGTTGCGGAGCTCCCGCAGGAGCCTCGCGAGGTCGTCGACCTCGACCATGGTCGGCGTCCCGCCGCCCAGGAACACGCTGGCGAACCCTTCGTCCGACCATGCCGGCGCCGTCAGCTCGGCTTCCCGCACGAGCGCCGCCACGTACCGGCCTCGGAGGTGATCGAGTCCAGCGTACGCGTTGAAGTCGCAGTACCCGCACCGCGTCAGGCAGAACGGCACGTGGACGTAGATGCCTGCGCTCACTTCGACTCAACCTTCTGGTCGATGCGCAGGGCGGCGATGAACGCCTCCTGGGGGACATCCACGCGGCCGACGCGACGCATCCGCGCCTTGCCCTTCTTCTGCTCCTCGAGCAGCTTGCGCTTGCGCGTGATATCGCCCCCGTAGCACTTGGCGAGCACGTCCTTCCGCTTGGCCTTCACGGTCTCCCTCGCGATGATCCTCGAGCCGATCGATGCCTGGATCGCGACGTCGAACAGCTGCCGCGGGATCAGCTCGCGCAGGCGCTCGACCATCTGCCGTCCGTACTGCTGGGCGCGTTCCCGAGGCACGACCGCCGAGAAGGCGTCCACGGGTTCGCTGTGCAGGAGCACGTCGACCCGCACGAGGTCGGCCGGGACGTAGCCGAGCGGCTCGTAGTCGAGCGACGCGTACCCGCGCGTCCTGGATTTCAGCTGGTCGAAGAAGTCGAAGACGATCTCGGCGAGCGGGAGCTGGTAGTGCACCTCGGCGCGTTCGGGCGACAGGTACTTCATGTCCGACATCTCGCCGCGCCGCGACTGGCACAGGTCGAGGATCGGGCCGAGGTACTCGCTCGGCGTGATGATCGTGGCCAACACGATCGGCTCCTCGACGCGGTCGTACGTGCCGGGCTGCGGCATCTCGGTCGGGTTGTGCACGACGATCGTCTCGTCGCCCCGGATCACCTGGAACTCGACGTTCGGCGCGGTCGAGATGAGCTCGAGGCCGAACTCGCGCTCCAAGCGCTCCCGCACGATGTCCATGTGGAGCAGGCCGAGGAACCCGCATCGGAACCCGAACCCGAGCGCCTGCGAGGTCTCCGGTTCGAACACGAGGGCCGCGTCGTTCAGCTTGAGCTTGTCGAGCGCCTCTCGCAGCTCCGAGTAGTCGCCGCCCTCGGCCGGGTACAGGCCGCTCCACACCATCGGCTTCGGCTCCCGGTAGCCGGGCAGCGGCTCGCGGGCACCCTGCGCCCCGGCGATCGTCACCGTGTCGCCGACCTTGACCTGGTGGACGTCCTTCAGGCCGGTGACGAGGTACCCCACCTCGCCGGCCTCCAAGGTGGGCACCGGCGTCGCCTCGGGCGCGAAGACCCCGCATTCCTCGGCCTCCGAGTCGAGGCGACCGGCCATGAAGCGCACCTTCGCGCGCGAGCGCAGCACGCCGTCCTTCACCCGCATGTAGGCCACGACGCCGCGGTACGGGTCGAACGACGAGTCGAAGATCAGGGCCCGCAGCGGGTCGTCCCGTCTCCCCTCGGGCGGCGGGACGCGCCGGATGACCTCGTCGAGCAGGTCCGGCACGCCCTCCCCGGTCTTGGCCGAAACGCTCAGGATCTCCTCCGGGTCGCAGCCGACGACCTCGGCGAGCTCGCGTGCCGTCCCCGTCGGGTCGGCCTGCGGGAGGTCGATCTTGTTCAGGACCGGGACGATCGTCAGGCCGGCATCGCGCGCGAGGTGGAAGTTCGCGAGCGTCTGCGCCTCGATCCCCTGCGCCGCGTCGACGAGGAGCACCGCTCCCTCGCACGCCGCCAGCGATCGCGAGACCTCGTAGGTGAAGTCCACGTGTCCGGGCGTATCGATCAGGTTCAGCTCGTACTCGTCGCCGGGTCCGCCATACGAGAGCCGGACCGCCTGCGCCTTGATCGTGATGCCACGCTCGCGCTCGAGGTCCATCTTGTCCAGGTACTGCTCGCGCATGTCCCGGTCGGCCACGGCATGGGTGAGCTCCAGCAGCCGGTCGGCCAGCGTCGACTTCCCGTGGTCGATATGGGCGACGATGCAGAAGTTCCGGATCCGGGCCGGCTCGGTCACGGCGCTCATCGTACGGGCCGGGCCGAGGAACACCCGCTGGTACACTCGCTCGCTCATGGCCAACATCAAGTCGCAGATCAAGCGGAACCGTCAGAACGAGAAGCGCAACGCCCGGAACAAGGCCGTTCGCTCCTCGCTGAAGACGGCGACGAAGAAGGTCGACGCCGCCGTCACCGGGGGCGATGCAGACTCCGCGACCGCACTCGCGCGGCAGGCATCGCGCGCCTACGACAAGGCCGCGTCGAAGGGCATCCTCCACAAGCGGACCGCCGCTCGGCACAAGTCCCGGCTTGGCGAAGACCGCCGACCGCGCTGCTGCCGAGTAGGGCACCGGCGATCCGAACGCGACGAGGCCAGGTTCGCCCGGAGTGGACAGTGCAAGCGATCGTAGCGCGCAGCTAGCGCGTGGATGCCGCCGGCTCGCCGGCGATCGCCGAGACCACGAGCGGGAGCACGACATCGTCGGTCGCGCCGGACTTCAGCGCGCGATCGGCCCAGGCGACGCGTTCGTGGAGCGCGACCAGCTCCTTCATCGAGAACCGCTTGGCCTGTTCCCGGTAGCGGCGCACCTGCCAGTCGAACCGTAGGCCGGCGAGCTTCGCGGCCTCCGCCGGAGGCATCCGCTCGGGGAGCGATCCGACGCGGAGGAGGTCTCGGAGACGCGAGGTGATCCCCCCGAGGACGAGCAGGCCGGCGCTCCCCCCTTCGAGCAACGTCCGCACCGAACGCATGGCGCCGGGGAGGTCCTTCGCGAACGCCCGGTCGCACAGGTCCCAGACGTGCTGCTCGCCGAGGCCGCTGAACTGTCGCGCGACCGCGGCAGCCGTGACGCGCTCACCGGGGAACGTCGACGCCAGCTGGTCGAGGGCCTGTTCGAGCGCGCCGGGCTCCTCGCCGAGCGTCTCCACGAGCGCCGCCGCGCCGTCCGGAGCGAGATCGAGGCCCTTCGGCCGCGCCCGGCGGAGCAGCCATGCCGGCAGCTCCTTTCGCTGGACCTTCACCTCGCTGACCCGGCCGACGGGCTGCACGAGCTTGACGAGCGTCGCGGGCGCCTTCGCTCGATCCCCCACCATGGCCGTCAGCACGAGTCGCGCGTCCGGGTCGGGCCCCTCCAGGTAGGCCGACAGCTCGCGGATCGCCTCGGCGGGCAGTGCCTTCGCGTTCGACACGAGGAGCGCTCGGGGTTCGCCGAACAGCGAGGGCGTGGACAGGTCGGACGTCTCCCCGCCCTCCCACGCGGACCCGTCCACCTCTCGTGGTCGCACGTTCGCAAGGATCTCGAACGCCGCCTCCCGAAGCAGGAAGGCGTCGGTTCCCCACAACAGGAACGCGGGTGGCCTCGGCTCGGTGGGGCTCACGACGCGGACTCTACAAGTACCCCTCCCCGGTCGAACGTGACCACCACGGTGCCGAACAGATCGGTGCGGACCACGCGCGTTCCGCCGCTTCGGATCCAGTCCAGGACCTCGGGAACGGGATGCCCGTAGGTGTTGGGACCGACGCTCACGATCGCGACGTCGGCCCCCACCGCCTCGAAGAACGTCTCGAGCGACGTGGCCGCGCCGTGATGGGGCACCTTGAGGACGTCGGCGGCGAGGGCCACCTCCTCGTCGAGCATCACCTGCTGCGCGGGTTCCTCGGGTTCGGTGGCGAACAGCACGACGTCCTCGCCGATGCTTGCCCGCACGACGAGCGCATCGTTGTTCGTGTCGGACTCGGTCCCCGACCAGCATCGGTCGGGCGAAAGGATCTCGAGCCGCACGTCGCCGACCAGGATCACCTCGCCGGCACGCGGGTGCCGCACCGGAACCCCTTCGGCTCCGATGGCTTCGGCGAGCGTTTCGGCGTCCGGCGAGTCGCTCGGGCACCCGGGCTCCAGGAACGTTCCGATCGGGATCCGGGACAGGACGGCGGGCAACCCGACGATGTGGTCCGCGTGCGCGTGGCTGGCGACGACGAGATCGAGGCGTTTGATGCCGAGCGCCGCGAGCTCGGTCGCGACGTCGGCGGGTTCGGGCCCGCCGTCCACGAGGATCGCCGCACCGCCCGGCGACGTCAGCAGCGCTGCATCGCCCTGTCCCACGTCGAAGAAGCGAACCGTGAGCGAGGTCGGCGGTCCCGCCGAGATCGCGCTCGACCAGACGAGCAGCGGAGCCAGCACCACCCCGATCACCACCGCGCGTCGAGGCAGAGGACGGCCGCTCCGCATCCACCAGGCGAGGAGTAGGACGGCGACGAGCCCGACCGCGAGCGTGGCAGCACCTCCACCGGTGATCCACGGGACCGGCGCCTGCGCCAGGCGATCGGCGACCGTCTCCAGGTAGCGGAGCGGCACGAGCGCGACGCCGGCGACGAGCCGGCCGAGCGGCTCGACCAGCAGACCCGTGCCGGCCGCGACCACGCCGAGCAACAGGCACGGCGCCACCGCCGGGAAGGCCAGCACGTTCGCGAGCACGGTCGACGTCGGGACCTCGTGGAAGTGGAACAGGAGGATCGGGGTCACACCGGCCTGCGCCGCGAGGGTGGCGCCCGTCGCGAGCGCCACCGGTCGCGGCAGGAACCGCAGCCGGTCGGCGATCGGCGTCGCCATCGCGATCATGCCCGCCGTCGCGGCCACGGAGAGCTGGAACCCGACGGACCACACGAGCGCCGGATCGAGCACGAGCAGCAGGCAGACGGCGCCCGCGAGGATCGATCCCCCGCTCCTCGGCCGGCCGAGCAGCACACCCACGAGGGCCAGTCCCGCCATGACGCCCGCCCGCATGACCGACGGCTCCGCACCGGTCAGGACGACGAAGAACGCGACGATCGCGGCGCCGAGCGCGAACCGCGGCCACCTGGACAGGCGCAGCAGCGCGCCGAAGGCGACGACCGGCGCGAGGACCATCGCGACGTTGCCGCCCGAGACCACGAGCAGGTGCGACAGACCGCTCGCCCGGAAGTCACGATCGAGCACCGGGTCGAGCTTCGAGTCGTCGCCGAGGGCGAGACCAAGGAGCAGTCCGGCCTCGCGCGGCGGGAACATCTCGACGATCGAGTCGCCGATCAGCGTCCGGACCGCTCGCGACCATCGGAGCGGTGCGAACGAAGCGTGGCCGAGCCACTCGACGTCGTCGACGAGGAGCTCCGCGGCGATCCCCCGCCGATGGAGGAACGATGCGAACCCGCCGTCCGCGGGGACCTCGAGCGAACCCGAGAGGCGCAGCCGGTCGCCGCGGAGGGCGTCCGGCGCCGCATCGTTGCCGGATAGCCACACCGACTCGCGGACCCCAGCGGCGCCGTCCGGCCAGGTGACCATGCGCACGTCGAACACGGCCGACCAGCCGCGATCGCCCGCCTTCGGGTCCATCCGCAGCGAGCCTTCGACCGTCACCGAGGCAGGTGCCAGCCGCGCCACGAGGGCGTCGCCCACGCGATGCTCGTGCACCGACCCCCAACCGACCGCGACCGCGGTGACTCCCACGACGGACAGGACGAGGCATCCCCATACCACGGGCCGCGGGTTCCCGGTCGTCCGGGATGCCGTGGGACCTCCCGCGGCGCCGGAGACGAGCCCGGCTCGCTCCAGTGGCCCGCGCGCGATGCGCGCGACCGGTGTCCGGACCCACGGTGAGCGCGGGGGCGAACGCGGCCGCGGCGGCGAGCGTGAGCGTCCCGCAGAGGAACCACGCCCATGCGTCGACCGCCTCGCCGATCCACGGACGGACGAGCAGGCCCGTCCATAGGCTGGCGGCGAGCGCGGGAAGGACCCAGCCACTCACACGGTGACGAGCTCCCGGATCGAAGCCAGGATCGCATCGCCGATGCCGCTCACGTCCACCAGTTGATCCACGGATGTGAACGGGCCGTTCGCCGTGCGGTGGTCGATGATCCGCTGCGCGATGACCTCGCCGATCCCGGGCAGGACCTCGAGGTCGGTCGCGGACGCGGTGTTGATGTTGACGAGCCCCCCTGCCGCCGCCCCGGTGCTCCCCACCGGCGGAGCGCCGGCCGCTCCTTCCCGCGGCACGAGGATCTGGGTTCCGTCGACCAGCAGGGCCGCCAGGTTCAGCGCCTGCAGGAGCGCGCCCGGTCGGGCACCGCCGGCAGCCTCGATCGCGTCGATGACCCGGGATCCCTCGGCGAACGTGTAGACACCCGGTCGGCGGACCCATCCCGCGACGTCGACGAGCAACGGCGGGCCGGCAGATGGGCTCGCCTCCGAGGACGCTGCCCCGGTGGGCGCGCTCGCCGTCGCGCGCACCTCGACCGGCCTGGGGAGGGAACGCACGTACCAGAAGCTCGCGCCGCCGATCGTGACGGCGAGCACGACGATGAGACCGATGATCTCGGCGCGCGAGAGTGCGGACAGGCGTTCGCGGATCGACTCCCCGGACACGCGTTCCCTCCGAGGGGGGAGCCGGACGGATGCAAAGGACACGAGCGATGGAACAGGCGGATCGGGCGAGCGAGAGGCTAGCGCTGCGCGCCGGCCGGCGCTGTGACCTGGTTCACATCGGAAGGAACGCGGCCGGACCCGCCACCCCGGCTCGTCTCGTCGCGCGGGCTCGCCCGTCCAACGTCGACCTCGAGCTCGCCGGGATCGCGGCTCGGCAGCCAGAACGAGAGCTCGGCGCCCCCACCGGGACCTTCACCGGCTACGAGCTCTCCGTCGTGCGCCCGGACGAGACCCCGCGCGATGTAGAGACCGAGACCCGCGCCCTGCCCGGACTCGCCGTGCAGCCGGCGGAAGCGACCGAAGACCGACTCCCGCTCCTCGGGCGGGATGCCGGGTCCGCGATCTCGTACCGCGAAGCACACGCGCTCCCCGACCCGGGACACGACGACGGTGATCATCTCCCCCGCCGGCGCGAACTTGCCCGCGTTGTCGATGAGGTTCGTCAGGACGCGCACCATCGCGTCGACGTCGCACACGACGGAACCGACCGCACCCACCTCGACCATGACCTGTCCCTGCCTCCCCGCCGCGACGGTCGCGTCGTCGACCAGATCGCGCGGGTCGATCTCGACCAGCGACAGGCGGAGCTCGCCGTCCTCGATCCGCGACATCGTGAGCAGGTCCTCCACCATCCGCGAGAGCCGCTCGGCCTGCCCCTCCGCACCGTCGATCAGCTCGGAACGGACGTCGTCGGCGAGCGCGCCGCCGTGATCCCGAAGGGTCTCGAGGACGCCGAGGATCGCGGCGAGCGGCGTCCGAAGTTCGTGGGCCGCGACGGCGACGAACTCTGTCCGTGCGAGGTCGACCTGTCGCAGCCGGGCGACCTCCTCTCGCTCCCGCCCGAGCGCGCGGGCCCGCGCCTCGGCGATCCGCTCGACCGCGCGGCGTTCCCGGTGGTGGGCCGAACGCTGGTACGACAGGGCGCCCACGGCGAACCCGAAGATGATGATGATCATCGGGCGATAGACGAGGGGCTGCCACTCCACACGCCTCGCGCCGAGCAGGAATGCCTCGTGCGAGGATCGCGAGCCCGAAGGCCACCCCGATCGTCTCCGCGAACCCGAACCGCAGACCGACCGAGACCACCGCGATCAGGTACAAGCTCCAGAACTCGCTCTGGACTCCGCCGGTGGCCGTGATCCACAGGGTGATCAGCCCCACGTCGATCAGCAACGTCCCGACCCGGAGCCGGACCGAGACCCCCTCCTCGCTCGCCGACACCAGCAGGCAGAGGAAGGCGTAGATGCATGCGAGCTCGAGGACGACCACGGCCGCCGGCCCGAGCTCCCGGCCCACGCCGAGCGAGCTCAGGTACACGGCGATCACGATCGCGAGCACCGTGATCCGGATGAGCGCGATCGTCCGTTCGGTTCGGAGCGCGGACGCCGCGAACCCGGGGTCGGAGCTGGCGGCCGGCAGGCTGAAGCGCATGTCCCGATCCTCGTCGTGCGGAAACGGCCACGTCGTGGCCTCGAAGGAGGTATCGGCCCGGCCCGATCCGATGTTGAGGAACGGCCCTTCCGTGGAGGTGGGCCGCTCAGCCGGGGGTCGTCAGCGCGTGACGACGTTGACGAGACGAGGCGCCCGCACGATCACACGGGCGATCTCGCGCCCGTCGATGGCCCGCGCCGCCTTCGGCGAGGCGAGCGCCAGCTCCCGGGCGGCGTCGTCCCCGAGGTCGGGCTCGACGTCGATCCGGTCGCGGACCTTCCCATCCACCTGCACCACCAGGGTCACGTGGTCCAGACGGGCGAGCTCCGGGTCGAAGCGTCGGCCAGGACGCCACGTGAACGCTGTCGTCGTTGCCGAGCACCTCACGCCAGAGCTCCTCCGCGATGAACGGGGCCATCGGCGCGAGCATGAGCGCAAGCGACGTCGCCGCCTCGCGTCCCCCGCCACCGGCGTCCAACGTCGAGCGCAGCTCGTTGGTCAGCACCTGCAGCTTCGAGATCGCGACGTTGAAGCGGAACCGCTCCAGATCATCGGTCACACCCTCGATCGTTCGATGCGTGAGGCGACGCAGCGCCTCCGGGTCCGCGGCCTCGCGCTCGGCGGCTTCGGAGACCGCCGTGAACACGCGGCCGAGCCACGTGTTCACGCCGGGGCGACGATCGTCCTTCGGCTCGATCAGCTTCCAATCGATGTCGTCCTCGAACGGCCCCGCGAACAGCATCATCAGCCGCACCGTGTCGGCCCCCCAGCGTTCGACGAGCGGCATCGGCTCGACGATGTTCCCCTTCGACTTGCTCATCGAAGCGCCGCCGTAGATCACCTGCCCCTGGTTCATCAGTCGCGGGAACGGCTCGATGAACGAGACGAGCCCGAGATCGAACAGCACCTTCGTGAAGAACCGGCAATACAGCAGGTGCAAGATCGCGTGCTCGACGCCTCCCGTGTACTGGTTGGCCGGCATCCAACGTTCGACCTCTTCGGGCTCGAACGGGCGCGGCTCGTCGCGGGGCGAGCAGTAGCGGAAGAAGTACCACGACGAGTCGACGAACGTGTCCATCGTGTCCGTGTCGCGCCGGGCCGCCTCCCCGCAGATCGGGCAGGTGGTGTCGACGAACGCGTCGTGCCGGGCGAGCGGCGACTCCCCGCCGGGCCGGAAGTCGACGTCGTCGGGCAGCAGCACGGGCAGTTGGTCCTCGGGGACGGCGACCTCACCGTGCTCGGGGCAATGGACGATCGGGATCGGAGCGCCCCAGTACCGCTGCCGGCTGATCAGCCAGTCGCGAAGCCGGTACGAGACCGCGCGCTTGCCCTTGCCCTCCTGCTCGAGCCACCCGATGACCCGGTCGATCGACTCCGGCGACCGAACGCCGTCGAACGGCCCGGAGTTGACCATGACGCCCTCGTGGTCGTAGGCCTGGGTCATCGATCCCGGCGTCCCGAGACTCGCCCTCGGCCTGCACGACGACCCGGACGGGCAGCCCGTGATGGCGGGCGAACTCGAAGTCGCGCTGGTCGTGCGCCGGGACGCCCATCACCGCGCCGGTCCCGTATTCCATCAGCACGTAGGGCGCGACGAAGACCGGGACCTTCTCCCCGTTCACCGGGTTGACCGCGTGGACGCCGAGGGGCACGCCCTCACGGCTCTCGGCCTGCTCCCGGTTCGTCAGCGGCGTCGCCTGCAGGCGGTCGAGCAATGCACGGACCTCGGGCACGGTCCCGCCCGCTTCCGCGAGTGACAGGACGAGCGGATGCTCGAGCGCGAACACGAAGAACGTCACGCCCCACAACGTGTCGGGACGGGTGGTGAACACCTCGACCGGGTCCCCGGTCTCGGCGATCTCGAACGCGACCTCGGCGCCCTCGGAGCGTCCGATCCAGTTGCGCTGCATCGTGATGACGCGCTCCGGCCAGTCCACGAGCGTCTCCACGTCATCGAGCAGGCGTTGCGCGTAGTCGGTGATCTTGAAGAACCACTGGGTCAGGTCCTTGCGCACCACCGGCGTCCCACAGCGTTCGCAGGCGCCGTTGATGACCTGCTCGTTCGCGAGCACGGTCGCGTCCTTCGGACACCAGTTCGCCGGTGCCGTCTTCCGGTACGCGAGACCACGCTCGAACAACGCGAGGAACAGCCACTGCGTCCATCGGTAGTACTCGGGGTCGCAGGTGTGCAGGCGCCGCGTCCAGTCGAAGGACATCCCCAGCCGGCGGAACGAGCGTGCCTGCTGCTCGATGTTCGCGTATGTCCACTCCTTCGGGTGGATCCCCCGCTTGATCGCCGCGTTCTCCGCCGGCAGCCCGAACGCGTCCCAACCGATCGGGTGCAGCACGTTGTTCCCTCGCATCGCGGCGAACCGTGCCACCGTGTCACCGCCACTGAACGCCTCGGCGTGGCCGGTATGCAGGTCGCCCGATGGATACGGGAACATGTCGAGGGCGTAGAAGCGCGGCCGCGGGTCGTCGGGTTCGTCCGATGCCCGATACAGACCCTCGGCCTCCCACCGCTCGACCCACTTGGGCTCGGTCGTCGTCGGGTCGTATCGAGGCATGGCCCGGAGATGGTAAGCGAAGGTCAGCGGAGCTTCGCGAGGCGGGCGGTGATGCGTTTGGTCTCCAACGCGGCCCCCCGGAGCTCCGCCTCGGCGGCGCGCAGCCGTTCCTTGCCCTCCGTCCTTCGGCGTTCGAGATCCTCGAGGCGTGCCGTCTCGCGCGCCACCGCCTCGGTCGCGCGACGCTCGCGGGCATCCGCGCCTCGGAGCTCGCGCTCGAGCGCCGCCATCTCGCGGGGACGATCGCGATCCGACGCGGCCTTCGGTGCCTGGCGGCCACCCTCGACGACACGCAGCCCGGCGTCGGGCAACTCGGCCGGGGGTCGGAGCGGCTTCGTGAGCCGGCCCGAACGGAGGAGCTGGCCGGCGTCCGGGTCCACCGACGCGGCCTCCAGCGTCGAGGAGACGGCGTCCTCGACGGCGGATGAGGGGCCGCCTCCGGGCTCCACGATCTCCAGTGCCTTGCCCGTGAGCTCAGCGACGATCCGACGGCGCTCGTCCGTCGCCTCTCGAAGCCCCTCCACGTCCCCGCCCGAGATCGCGCGCCGATGCGCTTCGCGGAGGCGCTGGCCGATCTCGATGAGCTCGCCGACCCCGGCCTCGTCCTGCCGCGCCAGCTGGTTCAGGGCCCAGGCCGAGACGACCGGCTTGCGGAGCGCCTTCACCGTCGCGGCGTCCGGTGCCTGCCCCGCCGCGCGGAGCTCCTTGACGAGCGCGTCACGTTCGGTGGTGAACCGGTCGAGCGGGAGCCCGTACAGCTCGTCGATCCGGTCTTCGAGCTCGGTGGTCATCGCACGACCGACGATAGAACCGATCCCGATCTCCTGCTCGTGGGATCCGCTCCGCCGATCCGGCGTGGGATCGGTCCTCGCAACGCTCCCCATCCCTTCCACCCCTGTTCACGAGCCGTTCCGGGCGACGTCCTCGACGACTGGCAGCCTCAGGGCATCGGGCGCAAAGGGACGGGTCATGGGGACGGTCCGCACCGGAACGAAGCCCACCTTCCTGATCGTCGGGGCGATGCGATCGGGAACCACGTCGCTCGCGCGAGCGCTCGGTTCACATCCCAAGGTCTACATGGCGCCCGAGAAGGAGGTGCACTTCTTCGACCTGCACCACCACGAAGGGGTCGAGTGGTATGCGGAACGGTTCGCGGCGGCGACACGTGAGCGGCAGATCGGAGAGGCCACCCGTACATGCACGACGAGCGCCCTCGCCGGCGGATGGCGGCGGCGCTCCCCGAGGCCCGGCTCATCGTCATCCTGCGGGACCCGCTCTCACGCGCCTACTCGCACTACTGGCTGAACCGCGCCAAGGGCATCGAGCGTCTCGGGTTCGCAGAAGCGATCGCCGCCGAGCCCGAGCGCCTCGCCTCGACACGGACGAGCTCGAGGGATGACGGTATGCGTATGCGCGCGCTGGACGGTACCTCGAACAGCTCGTCACGCTGGACGCACGTACGCGGCATGAGGCCATGCTCGCCTCCCGCTGCGACGAATCATCGAAGGACGCTCCCCGGCCGCATGTATCGGAGCGCGATGGGACCGACTTGACCGTCGCATGCGATTCGGCTGCTCCCGCGGTCGGGCGCACGCTATACTCCGAACGGACGCTCGCGACGCGCTTCGAACAGGACAACGCGGCGTTGGCCCGTTGGCTCGGGCGAGACCTCTCCGAGTGGGGAGCCCAGGTCTCCCACCGGCAGCGGAAGCAGGGCGCCCTCTCTGCGTGAAGCCTCATGCGCGAAGGGGCCGGTCTCCACCGGCCCCTTCGCCATCCATCTCCCACTGACGTACGCCGTGGGAGTCTTCGTTCACCGATCCTTGATCGACGCGGTATAGATGTCCGCCCCGAACCCGGCGAACACCGGCACGCGCGGATCGGCGGCCGATGGGTCGTACGCGAACATCGGGTTGCGCGAGTCCGTCCACACGGGATGTGCGATCCCGTCGCTGCCGATCGCCAGGCCCATGTAGTCCCCGAAGAACGTGGAGAAGCCGTTCGGGGCAGGGAAGTCGTTCGGAGGCGGCATGCTGCCGCTCGTCACGCGGACGAACGATCCGTTCGAACGACGCAGTGTGATGTCCATGCACCCGGATGCCTGGCAGTCGCCGTACTGCCGGTCGTAGAACGCGACGACCACCTGGCCGGTCTTCGGGCTCTCCGCCGACCACTGCCACCACTGGTCGGTGGGAACGCTCCCGTCCTTGCTGACGGCGGGCAGCTCGGCCGGCGGCGTCGTCGTGCCGGTGAAGGTCAGCCCTCCGTCGGTGGAGACGCTGCGCAGGATGTCGTTGTTGCACCCGCCCGTCTCGCCGACGCCGTGAACAGGTTGAGCCCGGTGTCCGCGGAGAACCCGTCGGAGTGCAGTTGCCGAGCGTCGGGTTCGAGTGCGGGTTGATGTAGCTCCCGAAGTCGATCACGACGGTCTCGTCGTCGGTCGCCGCTCCCGATGGATAGTTCGTCGCCCGGAAGATGCTGGTCCCGGACAGCGGGGCGGTGGGGACACAGGCGCGGAACGCATCCTGCCCCGTGTACGTGAAGCAGTCGGGCAGGTCGTAGAAGTCTGCGACCTTGACCGGGCTGCTCCACGTCTCGCCGCCGTCGGTCGACTTCACGATCAGCACCTGGTTGTGGTTGTCCACGTCGTCCGCGAGACCGTTGTTGAAGTTCTGGAACGCGACGTACACGTCCCCATTGGGTGCGGTGAACACGTTCGAGAACTGGTTCGCGTCACACGTGCCCGCCGGTGCGCCGCTGAAGTTGACCGGGCAAAGATCGGCGTCGAGCCCACTGATCACCTGCGGCTCCGACCACGTGACGCCATGGTCAGAGCTGTGCGACTCGGTGATCGGTGACGCGCTGAAGTCGGCGCTGAACCGGGACCACGTCACGTAGATCCGGTCCTGGAACGGGCTCGACGAACTCGTGTCGACGATCATCCATTCCTTGTCGTTCAGGCCGACGTCGCCGAGACCGTCGTCCATCACGACCGGATCGCCCGGGAACGTCCAGCTCGCGCCGCCGTTGGCCGAGCGGTAGACGAAGATCCCGCTGTGGTCGCCGCCGAGGTCGCTCGTCACCCCCCGGTTGAACTGCAGGCACGCGTAGTACGCGAACCCGGACGAGTCGAAGGCCACGACCGGATCGCCGGACGCGTCCCAGTAGTGCCGGGCCGCGAGGAACCCCGGGGCCGTGAAGCTATCGGGCAGGAGCCCGTCCCCGAGCTCCTTGCCACCGTCGAAGCTGTAGTCGAAGCCACAGGAGCCGTCGCCGTTCCGGTAGTCGTTCTGCCCGAAGAGCACGTTGTTCGGATCGGTCGGGTTCACCGCCGCGACGGTTTCGTTCTGCGACTGCCCTCGCCCGAGGAGGTCGACCCGTGAGGTGTTCGTGCACTCCTGGTTGGCGCGCACGTTCGATCCGGATCGGTCGGAACATCCGACGGTATCGGTCTTCGGCTCGAGCGGTTCGGCCGCAGTGGCCACCTCGCCGGCCCGCGCCGCTGCCGCGGCCGCGTTGTGGGTCGCGAGCTGTTCCAAGAAGTGAACGCTGGATGGTGCGAACCGGTTGATCATCGGGTCCTGCGCCGACTGGACCGGTACGAGACTGCCTCCACCTGCGAACGGCAGGAGAAGCACAACAGCGGTGAAAGCAAGCAAGAGTCGTCGCATCACGCCTCCCGGAGGTTCGAAGGATTCGGGCCGTGACCGCTCGTGTCAGGTCATGGGCACCACCCCCTCTCTCCGCGACCCACGCAGGCACGAGGTGGCAGGCCTGCTGGGCGCACCGCGCGGATACCCAGCGATCAGCGCTGCGAAACGTCTGTCGCGGCTGACGAGCCAGGCGCCCCGCGGGGCGATGCCATCGCGCTCAGGAGCCCTCGTCCTCCAAGAAGTACCTCGTCACGAGCGCCTGGTCGTGCTCGAACCCCATCGAGATCCAGAAGGACAGCTCCTCCTCGGTCCAAGGCGAGCTCAGACCAACCGTCGTTTGGATCGGGCTGGCGTCTCGGACACGAGCCCACGCGATGCCGGCCTCGACCAGCGCTCGCTTCAGCCGGTCGCCCTCGGGCCCGGGGCGGACGTGGAGCTCTTCGAGCGTCCCGAGCACGCCCGGCATCGCCGGGTGTCGAGCGACGGACGCGATGAGGAGGCCTGCGATCGCGTCGTCTTCATCATCCGGGACGAGACAGACCGCCTCGTCAGACTCGGTGGTGCGAAGGATCCAGCGATCGATCGGGGCCCGGTCGGGGACCCCCCAGTCGGCGTCGCGCTCCGATAGGAGCCTGCAGGCTTCGAGGTACAGATCGGTGGCGTGAGCGACGTCGTCTCGACGGATCTCGCGGATCTCCATCGGTGGTGAACCTCCTTCATCGGCACGGGCAACTGGACGACCGATGGGGCCCCGGAGGGGCCCGAGGCCAGGGAGGACCGCGAGCGCTGGTCCGTCAACGTCAGGTGAAGCGATTCATCGAGTGCGAGTCTCCATCCCACGCCCGCGGAGCGCAAGGGGCCGGCGCCGCATAGGCTGACGTGCATGGGTCACGGCGTGATCGTCGCACTCGCCGTCGCCGCGACGATGTGGCTGGTCGCGATCCTCGTCCTGATGGCCACCGGCCGCCGGTCGGCCGCCCGGGAGCTGGCGACACTCATCCCGAACCTGCTGGTGTTGTTCCGCGGGCTGCTCCGCGACCGGAGGGTCCCGAGAGGCTCGAAGCTCTTGCTCGGGTTCGCGGTCATATGGCTCATCTCCCCGATCGACCTGATCCCCGAGTTCATCCCGGTCGTGGGGCCCCTCGACGACGCGATCGTTGCTGCGCTGGTGCTCCGCCACGTCGTGAAGCACACAGGTCGAGACGTGCTCTCGGAGCACTGGCGAGGGGATCCGGCGATGCTCGGATCCGTCGTTCGGGGACGCGCCGCTGTCTAGGTGATCATCGCTGGTCGGGCTCCGTCGCTCCACCCCGGTGAGCCTCTACCTGTCGGATGACTCCAGCCGTGTCGAACCACGCCTGTTCGCGGCTGATCAGACCATCGCGGATGTCGAACACGTGCAGCATCCGGAATCGGACCGGCGCTCCGCCCCCCTCGATCCCGATGAACGAGCCGCGGATGTGACCCGTGACGATCGATTCGTCGACGACGTGGTCACCGCACGCGAAGCGACCCACGGATTCCAGATGGAGATCGGGGATCGCGTCGATGATCCCCTCGTAGATCTCGGCCGCCGCGCCCTTCCCGTAGACCGGGCAGATGGGATTGGCGACGTCGTCCCAGACGAGATCGTCGGTGTAGGTCGCGAGGGTGGCCGGAACGTCGCGCGCGTTCTCGGCGGCGAAGTGTCGCTCGATGATGTCTATGATGCCTCCCTCCATGGCTCGGCAGCGCGCAGCTTAGTCGCCGATCGAGCAGCGACGCCTCGGCCTTGTGCAGGATGGCTCGATGCCGGAGTATCGGTCCGCATGACTGACGTGAAGGGAACGGAGGAACGCCCTCAGGCCGCCGCTTCGATCCCGCTCTCCCCGGTCGCACCGGCCCCGCGACGCTGATGCCCGAGGAGATGAACATCGAGGCCGCCTACGCCTTGAGCGAGCGTGAGCGTGGCGAACACGCGCCCCAGGGGGAGCGCCGCCGGAGAGAGGTCGGCGAGATCTTCGAGGTCGTGATCCTGGCGACCGTGGCGGTCGCGACGGCCTGGAGCGGATACCAGGCGGCACGGTGGGATGGTCGCCAGGCGTTCCTGTACGGGGAGTCCACCCGGGTGCGCATCGAGGCCGACGAGGCCGCGACGCTCGGAGGGCAGCAGCGGCTGCTCGACGTCTCAACGTTCAACACATGGATCGAGGCCCGCGCGCAGGGCCAGGACCGCATCGCCGATCTCTACGTCGAGCGATTCTCTCCCGATTTCCGGGTCGCCTTCGATGCGTGGCTGTTGACCAGGCCGTTCTCCAACCCGGATGCCCCGCCCGGTCCGAGCTTCATGCCCGAGTACCACAACGGGCAGATCGAACATGCCGCCGAACTCAGCGAGCAAGCGAGCGCCATGTTCGAGACGGGCACCGAGGCGCGCGAGACCGCAGAACGGTACGTTCGGCTCACGGTCCTGTTGGCGACCGTGCTGTTCCTGGTCGCCATATCGCAGCGCTTCACCTTCCGGGCCGTGAGGCTCACGGCGACCTCGCTCGCCTTCGGGCTGATGGTCCTCGCCCTCATCGGAGTGATCACGCTCCCACGACTCTGACGCCCTCCAGGGCGGTCTGCGCTGGGTCGACCGTAGGTATGGGCAGCGTCCGGGCGAGCTTGGCGGACTAGACCTGAGGCGGCGGGGGTGCGCTACCCGTGTCCCTTCCCATGCCCGCCTCGATCGTGCCCCGCTGCGAGTAGGTGCTGCCGTAGTGGCTGAGATCGAGGAAAACCGCGAGCACGATCCAGAACCAGTCGAACCCCTGGATCTCCTCCGGCGGCGCACCGAGGAACAACCACATCAGGGTCGCGAACGGCAGGAAGATCAAGCCGAGCAGCGGGAAGATCCACGTGTCGAACACGGCGTCGAAGTAGGCGGGCCGCGCGATCCAGGCGAACACCACGATCAGGCGCGGCGCGAACGCAGCCAGCAGCACCAACAGACAGCCCATGCCTCCCCCTCGGACCTCGATCGGTCAGGCGAATCACCATCCTAGTCCCAAGCGAAGCCCGAACGCGAACGTTCGTGGAACCAGATCCCGTGCTCCGGGCGTGCTCAGGGCATCGACGCTCGATCGCGCGCTGGATCGTCAGCCCAAGTTGTGCGCGCCGGGCTCCCGATGCTCAGGCGTCCTTCGCAGCGTCGGCGGCCTTCGTGGTGGCGTCCTTCGCAGCGTCGGCGGCCTTCGTGGTGGCGTCCTTCGCAGCGTCGGCGGCCTTCGTGGTGGCGTCCTTCGCAGCGTCGGCCGCCTTCGTGGTGGCGTCCTTCGCAGCGTCGGCCCCCTTCTCGGCCTCCGTGGCGGCGCTCTTCGCAGCGTCGGTGGCACTCGATACGGCGTCCTTCGCGGCATCGGTGGCCTTCGTGGCGGCCTTCGACACCTGCGTGTACAAGTCATCGCCGGAGAACGAGCCCCATTCGTCGACGCTCGAGCCCGAGCGCCGCCTCGCAACAACGGCGATGGCGGCGATCACACCACCGAGGATCAGCAGCCCAAACAAGAGCTTCTTCATCGTCGCCCCCTGCCTGCGGCGTCCTGAGCCTAACGTCATCCGTGGTCCAATAGCCACTCGGCTCCGGCCGCGCCGAGCTGCTCCACGTCCTCATGGCGCCCGACTTCGAGCGAGCGGGGTCTCCACCGCTGGGATCCCTACCGGGGCGACCCGTGGGGGCACACCGATCCGCTCGGCACGGTGGAAACCTGGCCCAGGCACGTGAGGGACGTTCCGGGCGAGGAGCAACGAAACATGCGACTAGGCCCGCGGCATCGACCGCCGGGACGCGCGTTAGAGCTCCACGTAGCGGATGGGAGGTCCGACGCCCTCACTGATCGAGTACAGCGCCCCGCCGTCGCGCGTCTGCGCGATGGCCTCGCTCGATCCGAGCGACACGGGGCACGACATCCCTTCCAGCGTGGAGACGACGGTCCGGTCGTCCGACCAGGGGAACACCAGCGTGCGTCAGGTAGTTGCGGACCGCGATCCCGGCGGGCCCGAGGTCGGCCGCGGTGACGATCGAGAGCGGGACGCGCGCGACCAGGCGGAGCACGCCGACCTCGCCCGGACGCACCTCGCGGAGCGGGACGGCGTACACCGCGCTCTCGGGCTCGGTGAGCTGCTTCACGATGAGGTACAGATGCTCGTCGCGGGGATCGACGAACATCGCCTCGGCATCGTGCGGCCCGTCCTCGTACCGCAGCCGCAGGATCGTCGCGTCGACGCTCGTCACGCCGCGATCCCCGGTTCGCGGAACGAGTACACCTGGACCTCCGAACGCTCCCGATCGTTGTCGCCGATGTCGCCGACCCACAGGCGTCCCTTCGCCCACGCGAGGTCCTCCCAGTCCTCGTTCGTCGCACCATCCACCGCGACCTCCGCCACGACCTCGCCGGTTGGCTGCGAGCGCGTACACCGCGGCTTCGTTGCCCGAGTCCTCTTCGACCCACAAGACGCCGTCCATCCGGTGGCCCACGACCATGCCGGAGATCTCGTCGAGCCCTGGATCGGCGACCGTCCCTGTCACGGTGCTCTCGATGACCGGCGGACAGGACGACTCGGCGGCCGGAGACGATGTCGATGCTTCTGGCGCCGGAGTCGTCGTGGGGCGAGGCTGTCCTTCGATGCCCCCGTCCGTACACACGACGAGCGAGCTCGCCGAGAGGACAAGCAGCATCGCGACGACCGGCCTCGACGATCGGCGCGCGGAACGAGTGGTCATGCCAAAAGCATCTCGCGGATCAGCACCAGAGAGGCCCGGAACCTGCGGAGGTGGACCCAGGGGGGCTCGAACCCCCGACCTCATGGCTGCCAGCCATGCGCTCTACCAGCTGAGCTATGGGCCCGTGGGCCCGTCAGTCTAGCGAACCGGCTGCCGCCTGCTCGGTCGCGTCGACCTCGACGCGCGGAGCGTCACGCCACAACCGCTCGAGGTCGTAGTACTCGCGCTCCTCCTCGGCGAACACGTGCACGACGACGTCCACGTAGTCCAGCAACACCCAGCGGGCATCGGCAGCGCCCTCGCGACGGATCGGCCGTTCCCCGAGCTCGCGGACCGCCTTCTCGACCTCCTCGACGATCGTCTTGACCTGCGGTTCCGATCGTCCGGAGCAGATCACGAAGTAGTCGGTGATGACGATCAGGCCGTGCACATCGAGGATCGCGACGTCGTCCGCCTGCTTCGCGGCGGCGGCCCGCGCAGCCGTCAGGGCGATCGCACGGCTCCCGGCGATGTTGGTGGCGCTACCCGGCACGCCGTCGTTCGCTCATGCTCAACCGGTGAAGTCCTTCCCGATCACGACCGTCACGGGAGCGATCCCCGAGCCGACGGACACGGACACGCTCCCCACACCCAGCAAGTCTCGCACACGTTCGGCCAAGGCGACATCGCCGGCCGAACCCACGACGACGAGCGTCTCCCGATGGTCGAACGTCGAGGCGTTCTCCGAGATGGCGACCCGGAACCCGGCGGGCAGGATGCGCTCGGCCACCAGCTCGCCGATCCCCGGCACACCGTTGCCGTTCAGCACGATGACGGGGATCGCCGGCTCCGCCGGCCCGCCGAACGCGTCGACGAGCGCGCTGACGACCTGTTCCGGGCTCGCAACGAAGACGTCGCTCGCCACCTCGTCCACGTCGAGGACGACGGCACGTGAGCCGGCGGCCGAGGTCAGCGCCCGGGTGACCGCGCGTTCGTCGTCGGTCTCGGCGAACTCCGCCGTCGCCCATCCCGCGTCGGCCGCGAACAGCGCCTCGAGCACGAGTTGGAGCCCGGCGACGCCACCGGGCCCGGGCTCGGCGAGCAGCGAGCGAACGTCGTTGGCGCCGATGGTCTGATCGCCGACCGCGATCCCGCCCGCCGCCTCGGCCAGCGACGCCAGCGCTCGGTCGTCGATGACCGCGTGATGCTCGACCCACACGCCGAGGAGATTGCTCGCAGCCATGGCCGCCTGGTCCGGCGGCAGATCGAGCGCCTCGCCAACCGTCGCCTCACCTTGACCCGGGATCGTGACCACGGCCTCGGGCGGCAAGACGAGCGCTCCCGTCCGTCCGAACCCGGCCCCTCCGACGATGGCGGCGAGCGGCTCCGAGTCGGTGGTCACGACCAGCAGGGCGAGCCCGATGGCCGGTTGCGGCTCGTTCGGCACAGGTTCGGCCTCGTCGCTGCGAGAGATCACGAGCGCTCCCGTCGCAAGCGTGACGAGCACCGCGAGCAGCGAAACGAGCACGAGCCGGCGTGTCACCGGTACAGGTCCGCCTTCTCGATGTAGCTCTTCACGCCTTCGGGGACGAGGTACCGGATCGGCCGGCCGTCGAGCACCCGCTCTCGGATGTCGGTCGAGCTGATCGCGAGCGCCGGGATGCTCATCCGGCTCACGCTCGTCCTCCGGGCGAGCTCCATCGACTCGAACCGCGCGAGGTCGTAGCCCGGGCGCGTCGCGGCGATGAAGTGCGCGATCGACAGCACCTCTCCGGGATCCTTCCAGTCCAGGATCTCGAGCAGCGCGTCCGCCCCGGTGATGAAGTAGAGCTCGGCGTCCGGATGGTGCTCGGCGAGCGTCCGAAGCGTGTCGACCGTGTAGGTCGGGCCGTCGCGGTCGATCTCGACCCGCGAGACGTGGAAGCGCGGGTTGCTCGCGGTCGCGATCACGGTCATCAGGTAGCGATCCTCGGCCGGTGAGACCACTCGGTCCAGTTTCATCCACGGCCGGCCGGTCGGGACGAACACCACCGACTCGAGGGCGAACTGGACGAGCGCCTCCTCGGCGGTGACGAGGTGCCCATAGTGGATCGGGTCGAACGTCCCGCCCATGACGCCGAGTCGTCGGCCCACGTGGGAATCCTACGGCCGGGACCGGTCGACGAGGCTCATCTCGAGGGTCATCGATCGTGCTCGGGGATGAACTCGAACGCCACACGCCCGATCAGCACCTCATCGCCTCGCCGGGCGCCGGCGGCCGTGAGCTCACGCTCCACACCTTCGCGGACGAGGCGCTTCTGAAGGCGCTCGAGCGTCGTCGGATCGTCGAGATCGGCTTCGTCCACCCATCGCTCGACCCCGCGACCCACGACGCGGAACCGCTGTCCTTCGCGTTGGACCTCGAAGCGAGGACGGGCCGGCCGAAGTACGACGTACGACTGCCGCTCCTCCGCGGCGGCCGCCGACTCGCGGGCGAGTGCGTCGAGGCGTTCGCGCAACCGATCCATGCTCGCCCCGGTCACGGCCGAGACCGCGAGAGCGCCGGGCCCGAGCGCGGCCTGTGCATCGACCTCGGGGGCGAGGTCGGCCTTCGTCCCCACTACGAGGGACGGTCGACCTCCGAGCTCAGGGTCGTACGCCTGGAGCTCGGCGCGCGCGGTCGCGAGATCGACGGTGGGATCGGGCGACGACAGGTCGACGACGAACACGAACGCGCGGCACCGGCTCACGTGCCGCAGGAACCGGTCGCCGAGCCCCTTGCCCTCATGGGCCCCCGCGATCAGGCCGGGGATGTCGGCCACCACGAACCGTTCGTCGCCGGAGGCCGCCACGCCGAGGTTCGGTGACAGGGTCGTGAACGGGTAATCGGCGATCTTCGGCCTGGCCGCCGTCAGCGCCGCGAGCAGGGTGGACTTGCCGGCGTTCGGCAGACCGACGAGTCCGATGTCCGCCACCAGTCGCAGCTCGACGCGGAGGCGCCGCTCCTCGCCGCGCTCTCCCGCCTCGGGCGGTCGCGGAGTCCGGTCGCGGCGGGAGGACAGCGATGCGTTGCCTCGGCCCCCGCGGCCACCGCGTGCGACCACCGCCCTCGAGCCCTCCCCGACGAGATCGGCGACGAGGCCGTGCTCGTCCTCGACCCGCGTGCCGTCGGGAACCGCGATCACGAGATCCCTCCCCGCGGCGCCGGTCCGCCCTCGCTTGCCCCCCGCCCCGCCGCTGTCGGCGCGTTGATGCGGGTGGTCGGCGAGCCACGAGAGGTCGTGCCCCCCGGTGGAGACCTCGAACACGACGTCTCCGCCCTTCCCGCCGTCGCCGCCGTCCGGGCCGCCGTGGGGCGTGTACGGCTCACGACGGATCGAGGACGATCCGTCGCCTCCGCGTCCCCCCCGGGCATGCACCGTGATCTCGTCGACGAAGGTCATCGGCAGATTGTGGCGGAAACCCTCGGTCGCGCGGCATCATGGTCCCATGCCGAAACCCGTCACCGTGTGGGCCGTGGACCTGGAGAAGGACGCGAGGCTCGAGGAAGTGAAGGGCACGCTCCGTCTCGCGGAGGAGGCGCTGATCTTCACGCCGCGGGACGAGGGGCGGCCGGAGGCACGCCTGTCCCTGGGCGAGATCGTGAAGGTTCGCCGGCTCCGCGGGTCGCCCGTCCTCATGGTGGTGCGTTCGACCCCGGCCGGTGAGCGGCGCACGGCCTTCTACTTCGTCCAGCCGCCGCCGATCGCCGTCATCACGGGAGAAGCCGTCGAGCGACCGAAGACGCGGTCCCTCTCCGACCTCCGCAACCCGCGGCGCAAGGCCCGGCGGCAGAACGTGAGCTACCTCGGGGTGATGAACAGAGAGAAGAAGCAGGCGTTGTCCGAATGGGTCCGCGTCGTGCGTTCGGCGATCGCGAACGGTTCGGGAGGGTCGAGCCGACCCCCGGGTTAGCCAGACTCGATCGAGGCGTACCGCCGGCCGCGAGACGAGTGGTACGTCACGACCCCGGCCTGCGTCGCGAACAGCGTGTCGTCTCCGCCCTTCCCGACCCCGCGGCCCGGGTGGATCCGCGTCCCCCGCTGGCGCACGAGGATCGATCCGGCGGTCACCTGCTGACCGCCGAACACCTTGACGCCGAGCCGCTTGGACTCGGAGTCACGCCCGTTGCGGGACGAGCCGCCGCCCTTCTTGTGTGCCATCGCGCGTTCGAGGGTACCAGAGGGCTTCCGGCTACTCGCTCGTCTCCGGCTCCGCTCCGTCTCCGGCTCCGGGGTGTCCGTCTTCTTGGCAGCGGCTCGCTTGCGGCTGGTCGCGAGCTTCACGTCCGAGATCTCGAGCAGCGTCATGAGCTGCCGATGTCCCTGTCGCCGCGCGTAGCCCGACTTGTTCTTGTATTTGAAGACGTGGACCTTGTCGCCCTTCTGCTCGCCGAGCAGCTTCGCGGTGACGACGGCCTTCTGGGCTTCCTTCCCATAGTGCGTGTTGCCCTCGTCATCGACGACGAGCACCGGCTGGAACGTCACGGTCTCCCCGTCCGGATGCAGGTACTCGACCTCGATGATGTCGCCGGGCTTGACCTTCTGCTGCTTCCCGCCCGTCTTGATGACCGCGTACATCACGCCCTCCTCGGTTGCGGCTCAGTTGACGTCGTAGGTGAGGAGCAGCCCCCGTCCCTCGCAGGTCGGGCACGGCTCCGAGAACGCCTCCAGCAGTCCACCAGACACGCGCTTGCGCGTCACCTCGAGCAGGCCGAGCGGGCTGATGTCGAAGACCTGGCTCCGGGACTTGTCCTGGGCCAACGCCTCCTTCATCGCGTCGATCACCTTCTTCTTGTTCTGCTCGAGCAGCATGTCGATGAAGTCGATCACGATCATCCCGCCGATGTCGCGGAGCCGCAGCTGGCGCGCGGCCTCGCGAGCCGCCTCGACGTTGGTGTTCACCACGGTCTCCTCGAGGTTCGTCTTCCCCACCGACTTGCCCGTGTTGACGTCGATCACGGTGAGCGCCTCGGTCCGGTCGATCACGAGGTAGCCGCCCGACGGGAGCCAGACCTTGCGGTCGAGGCCCTTGTGGATCTGCTCGACGATATGGAACTCCTCGAACGCGGACAGGGACCCCTGATGCAGGCGGACCTTCGAGACGACCTCGGGTGCGACCGCGCGGAGGTAGTCCGTCACGAGCCCGAACACGCGCGGCGAGTCGGTCACGAGCTCCCGGTACTCCTCGTCGGTGAAGAGGTCTCGCACGACCCGCACCGTGAGCTCCGGCTCCTCGTACAGGACCGCCGGCGCCTTCGCCCGCTTCGACCGCTTCTCGATCGCCGCCCACTCCGCCAGGAGGCGCTCGAGGTCGGCGGCAAGCGCCTCCTCGGTCGCGCCCTCGGCCGCGGTCCGGACGATCAGCCCGTGCTGCGAGGGTTTCAGCTTCTTGAAGATCGCCTTCAGCCGGCGTCGCTCCTCGTCGGGGAGCCGGCGACTGATGCCGGACACGTCCGAGTTCGGCGCGAGCACGAGGAACCGGCCCGGCAGCGAGATCTGTGCGGTGAGGCGAGCGCCCTTGCCGCCGATCGGATCCTTCGTGACCTGGACGAGGACGGGCTGGCCGTTCTTCAGCGCGTATTCGATCCGCTGCGGCGCGCCGTCGAGGTCCTCGGCCGACCAGTTCACCTCGCCGGCGTACAACACGGCGTTGCGCCCGCGACCGACGTCGACGAACGCGGCCTCCATGCCGGGCAGGACGTTCTGCACGCGGCCGAGGTACACGTTGCCGACCATCGAGGTCGCGCCACTCCGCGTGACGTAGTGCTGCACGAGCTCCGTCCCCTCGAGCACCGCGATCTGATCGCGTTCGCCGTGCTCCGTGATCGCCATCAGCTTGTCGGTGACCCGAGGCACGACGGGCATCTCCTCGCGGCGCCGGCGGCCCGATGTCCGCCCCTGCCGCTTCTGGCGCATCCGCGTCGATCCGGTCGTCTCGGACGCCTCGGGTTTGGTCTTCGTGGAAGTGTCCGGACCCGCGGTCTTCGAACGCGCTCGGCGCGTGCGCGCCGGTGGGCGGTCGTCGGAGGGCTTCTGCGTCTCCGCGGCGGTCGACGACGCGGTCGAGCGCCCACGACCGCGTCCGCCGCGGCGACGGCGGCGGCGGGCGGGGGTTCCGTTCGCGGATCCCTCGGCTCCGTCCGCGTTCGCTTCGGCCGCGTTCGCTTCGGCCGCCTTCGCTTCGGCCGCCTTCGTGACCGGCTCCGCCGTGTCTGCCGCCTCGCCGGCGCCGGTCTGCGCCGCCGCCTTCGTCCGGCCGGCGCCGGAGCGACCCGGCGTCCCGGTTCCCGTCGCGGTCGCCCCGGACGACCCGCCCCTGCCTCTGCCGCCTCGACGCCGGCGGGCCGAACTCGACCTCGTGCCGCCGTCGGACGCAGTCTCGATCCGCTCCACCTCTCCCGGCTGCGCGTCGAGGTCAACCTCCGGCTGCTCCACGGAGCCGGAGGCTCCCGCATCGCCGGCCGCCCCGGAAGCCCCCGCGCCCGGCCGCCCCTTCCCGCCGCGGCCTCGGCCGCCACGACGCCGGCGACGTCGAGCTGGGGCTGCGCCGCTGCTGGTGTCGGTCGACGGGTCGGTCTTGCTCTCGACCGCGGGTTCGGTCTGCGTTGCGGAGGCTTTGGCCGGCGCCGTTGCGGAACTCCTGGGAGCGCGGCGCGGCCGCGCGGAGCCCGTGTCGGATCGCGGGGTGGTCTCGTCTTGCTGTTGCACGGGCGCCGGGGCTACCGCCCCGGGCCCCTGCGGCGCTTCATCGCGCACGCGGAAGTCCTCATCCGGCGGGCCGCCCGGCCGCGGCTCTCCAGGTACGAACCCGGGGCCTGCGAAGCCGGCGCCTCGCCTTTCATCTCTCGCCGTCGCCGTCGCGGCCCGGTGGCCGCGCGCTCGACGAGCAGGTCTGCGACACAGCATACCAACCGAAGGTCCGGCACCCTCGTTACCGGCCGCGATCGGGACTAGGTAGTTCCGGCTAGGGCTCCTGTGGGTTCAGAGCTCGAGGTGAAACCGGCACTCGCCGGATAGCGCGGGGCACGGTCCCAACCCACACTTCGCCAGATGGAACCGGCCGTCCTTCCTCGGCCTGCCCGACCGACCCGGCCGATCAGGGTCGTGGTCGTGGACGACAACGCAGGCTTCCGCGAATCGCTCCTCGCGCTGCTCGAGGCGGGGCATCTCCAGGTCGTCGGGGAGGCCGGATCGGGCGCCGAGGCGCTCGACCTGATCGCGGCCGTCGAACCCGATGTCGTGCTCATGGACGTCAGGATGCCCACGATGGACGGGATCGAGGCGACCCGTCTCCTCAAGTCGGACTTCCCGTCGGTGGGCGTGATCGCGCTCTCGAGCCACGAGGATCAGGAGATCGTCCGCGGCATGCTGGTGGCCGGCGCTTCCGGCTACGTGCTGAAGGACTCCGACGGTGACGAGATCCTGCAGGCGGTCGCGCGCGCCGCCGAGGGCGGGGCCGTGTTGTCCGCGGCCGTCACGCCACGGGTGATCGAGGATCTGACCGACGCGCTCGCCCGCGAGCGTCGTCGCACGCGGGAGCTCGAGGCCGCGCAGGAGGCGCTCGTGGAGCGCTCCGTGCGCCGGCAGGAGCTCGTCGCCCGGCTGTCGCACGAGCTGCGGACCCCGGTGACCGTCATCCTCGGGGTCGCCCACACGCTCGCGACCCTGCACACGACACCGGAGCAGGAGTCGGAGCTGCTGTCCAGGCTCGTCACACGGGCGCAGGACCTCGCGGCACTGGTGGAGCGGTTCGAGATCACGGTGGACTCGGGGATGACCGAATGGGTCGATCTCGGCCGGGTCGCCGGCGACGTCGCCGTGGACGATCGCGTCCGCGTCGTGGTCGGGCCCGACGTCCAGCATGTCCGGCTGAACCCCGGGGTGGCGCGCCGGATCCTCGAGGAGCTCGTCGACAACGCGCTGCGATTCTCGCCGTCGACCGCGCCGGTCGAGGTCCGAGTCGTCTCGACGTCCGGCCAGACCCAGGTGCGGATCATCGACCAGGGTCAGGGGATCGAACCGCACGACCTCGAGCGCATCTTCGGACCGCTCGAGCAGCTCGAGGCGTTGAACGTGCGGATCCACCAGGGGGCCGGGATGGGCCTCGCGCTCGCGCGAACGGCCGCCCGCGCGATGGGGGGCGATGTGGTGGTGGAGTCCTCGAACTCGTCCGGCTCGACGTTCCTGTGGACGATCGCACCCTCGTCCTGAACGTCCCCACCTCGGACGGACGCTCCTGCGCGACGCGCTCCTAGGCGAAGCGACGCATGTGCACGTTCAGCAGCAGGCCGATCGACGCGCAGTTGAGCAACAGCGAGCTTCCCCCATAGGACACGAACGGCAATGGGATCCCCGTGATCGGCATGATGCCGACGTTCATCCCGATGTTCACGAACATCTGCAGCGCGAGCATCGACGCGACCCCGGCCGCGAGGTACGTCCCGAACGGGTCCCTCGAGAGCAACGCGATGCGGAACGCCCGCCACAGGACGAGCCCGTAGAGGGCGAGGAGGCCGGCGGCCCCCACGAACCCGAACTCCTCCCCGACGACCGTGAAGACGAAGTCGGTGTGCTGCTCGGGCACGAAGTCGAGGTTCGTCTGCGTGCCCTCGAGGTAGCCGACGCCGAGCAACCCGCCGGAGCCGATCGCGATCTCCGCCTGATCGCGGTTGTAGCGCGCGCTCTCGTCTACGTTCGCGGGGTCCAGGAACGCTCGGAGACGTTCGACCTGATACTGCTTCACGAGCCCCACCTGGAACCCGGCGAAGATCAGCACGATCGCCGTGACCGCGAGGATCGCCAGGTACCGAGCGCGAGCGCCGGCGACGATGAGGACCCCGAACAGGATCGCGGCGAACACGATCGAGGTCCCGAGGTCGGGCTGCAGGAAGACCAGGACCGCCGGGATCGCCGCGAGGGCGCTCGCGCGGAACACGTCGTTGAGCGTGAGCTCGCTCCGCAGCTCCGAGAGGAAGGCCGCGAGCATCGCGATGAGCGCGAGCTTCGCGATCTCGGACGGCGCCAGCTGGAACCCGAACATCTCGAACCACCGCTGCGAGCCTCGGACGCTCGTCCCGAGCGGGGTGCGAACGAGGACCAGCAGCGCGAGCGAGGACACGTACGCGATCCCCGCGTAGACCTTCAGGAGTCGGTAGTCGAAACTCGCGGCGACCATCAGCACGACGAGCCCCACCGCCAGGAAGGTGAGCTGACGCTTCACGAACCGTCCCGGGTCGAGATCGACGGCGGCCAGCGACTGATGGGTCGCCGAGTAGATCGCGAACAGCCCGATGACCGCGAGCCCGACCACCGCGGCGACCAGGATCGGGTCCACGCCGCGCAACGCCCGGCGCTCGCCGACGTGCACCCGTCCGGCGGCGGCGAGATCCATCAGTCGGTCCCCTCGACCTCGACGAACTGGGAGAAGCCGAGTCCGTAGATGCCCTCGATGATGTGCCGAGCGATCGGCGCCGCGGTCGTCGAGCCGTGGCCGCCCTGCTCGACCAGGACGACGACCACGTGCTGCTGTCCCAGCCCCTCCGTCATCGCGGCGAACCACGAGTAGTCCTGCTTCGGGTCGACCTCGGCGGTCCCTGTCTTGCCGGCCACCCAGACCGAATCGAACGGGAACCCGGCGAAGGCGCCCGAGGCGGTTCCGCTTCCACGGACGGTTCCCGTCAGCCCCCCGCGCACGTAGTCGAGGTATCGCGCGTCCATCGGCAGGGTTCGACGGCAGTTCTCCTGATAGCGGCGCACCAGCTCGTCGTCGGAGGTGACCACGCGGTCCAGGACGTGCGGCACGCAGAGCTTGCCATCGTTCTGGAGCGCCCCGAACGCGCTCGCGAGTTGCAGCGGCGTCACGAGCGTGTCGCCCTGACCGATCGTCATCAGGATGAAGTCGCCCGGGAACCAGTCACCCTCGGGGAACGACTCCGGGTACGTCTCGTGGATCGTCTGCTTCCACTCGGCGTCGGGAACCCGGCCGGTGAGCTCGAACGGCAGGTCGACTCGGGTGGCCCCCCCGAACCCGAACTGATGGAGGTCGTGCTGGAGCGGTTCCTTCGAGTCGACGCCGTTCGCGGCTTCGTCCGGGTTCACGTAGAACAGGTCCCAGTAGCGGTACCCCATCGGGTAGAAGACCGTGTCGCACGAGCGGGCCAGCGCGGTGCCGAGGTTCATGAAGCCGAGGTTGGCCGTGGTCCAGTTGTTGAAGACGTACTGCGTCGCCTCGGGGTCGCTCTCGTCGTACGGGGCGGTCCAGCTCGGCGGGCAGCCGTAGGACTGCTCGGTCGTCACGATGTCCCGGTGCAGGCCCGCGAGCGCGACGAACGGCTTGTAGGTCGAGCCCGGCGGGTACTGGCCCTGGATCGCTCGGTTCAGGAGCGGGGAGCCCTCCGCACGGCCGAACCGGCTCCGGTACTCGCTCTTCGAGACGCTCCGCGTGAAGATGGATGGGTTGAACCACGGGTAGGACGCCATCGCCTCGATCTCGCCCGTCGTCGGGTCGAGCACGATCGCGGCTGCGGCGTTCGCCCTGAGGGTCCGTCCCGAGTCCGTGTCGAAGACCCCGCGCGCGTACTCCATCCCCGCCACCAACGAGTCCTCCACCAGGCCCTGGGTCTCCCCGTCGATCGTGAGCCAGACGTCGTTGCCCGGTACGGGGAATTGCTCACCGATCAGCCCGAGGTTCTGGTCGGCCGAGTTCACCCGGTACTTCTTGAGCCCCTGGATCCCCGCCAGGTCGCGCTCGTAGACGCCCTCGACCCCGAACGCCCCGACCGTATCGCCCGGCTCGTAGTCGGCGAACGCCGGCGTCTCGAGCTGCGCATCGGTCACCTGGCTGAGGTAGCCGAGGACGTGGGACCCGCGGGTGCCGAAGGGATACGAGCGGAGCGGAACCTCGAGGACGTCCACGCCGGGGAACTCGTCGCGGTGCTCCTTGATGTAGTACGCGACGCGACGCGGGACGTCGATCGCGACCGGGATCGGGCTGAACGCGTAATAGGCGGGGTCGTCGAGCCGTTCTCCGAGCTCGTCCGCCGGGATGTCCAGCAGTTGGGAGAGGTCGTAGACGACCCGCTCGGTCTCGTCGCCGAGATCCTGCTGGTTCACCGTGATGACCACGCTCACCCGGTTGTCGACGAGCACGTTCCCGTTCGCGTCCTTGATCACGCCGCGGCGAGCGGGGGTTTCGATCAACCGCACCGCGTTGTCATCCGCGGCCGCCTTGTACTGCTCGGCGGCGAGCACCTGGAGGAACCACAGCCGCGTCGTGAGCGCCGCGAACAACACGACGACGAGCGTGACGAGCACCTTGATCCGCATGCCGGTCCTCGGCTCGGTCACGACGGCATCACCAGCGGGCCAGACGGCGTGACCGGGATCCCTCGCCGGCCCGGCGGAGCAACGGGAACACGAGCGGCGTCAGGATCGCGTTGTACACGGCCGTCAGGAGCGCCACCCGGAACAGGTACAGCCACGACGTGTCGAGCTGCCCGAGGAGGAACGACACGATCCCGTGGAACACGACCCCGACGAAGGTCCCGCCGGCCACGAGCAGGACCGGGGTCAGCGGCGACGGCGTCACGATGAACTGGCGAACCATCCCCACCGCGTACCCGAGCAGCGTCAGCGTCAGCGCGGTGATCCCCTTCGGCGAGTCGAGCAGGAAGTCCTGCGCCATCCCTCCGGCGAAGCCGGTGATCGCGCCCGACGCCGGTCCCTCGAGGATGCCGAACGAGATCGTGAGCAGGTACATGAGCTCCGGCTTCGCGCCCAGCAGGTTGATCTCGGCGAACACCGTGGTCTGCAACAGGAGCGCCGAAAGGATGACGGCCGCCAGCAGGAGCGCGCGTCGCACCGGGCACGCCCCTACCTCGGTCCGCCATGCGAGAGCACCACCAGGACGAGCGAGAGCGTCGAGAAGTCCACCGCGGGCCGGACGGTGAGGAACTTCTCGATCGCGGACTCCTCCTCCAGCACCCTGGACACGGTGCCGATCAGCACGTTCGGCGGATACAGGCTCCGGTCGACCCCAGGGATGCGGTAGCCGGCGGTCACGACGCGCTCGTCGGGCGTGACCTCGATCGTGGACTCGACCAGGCTCATCTGCAGGTCCTCGGGCCCTCGGCCGGACAGGAGCCCGGTCTGCCGGGAGACGTCGAGCCGGCCCGCGACGAACGAGTCCGGGTCGATGATCAGCTGGACGACCGAGGAGTCCGGTCCCACGCGCAGGACGTGCCCGACGAGCCCGGCGCTGGCGATGACCGGCATGTCCTCGGCGATGCCGTCGCTCGAACCCTGGTCGATCGTGATCGTCCACTCGAAGTTCGACACGCCGTTCGCGATGACCTGGGCGGCCACGGTCTCGACCTTGGGTCCGAGGCTCGTCTCGAGCCCGAGGAGCGCCTCGAGCTCCAGGAGCCGGGTCTGGTCCGCCTGTGTCTCGGCGAGCTGGGTCTCCAGCGCGGACACCCGGTCGCGAAGGACGTCACGCTCGTGACGGATCGACGGCAGGCGAACCAGCGTCGAGACGAAGTTGCCGATCGGGCGCGTGACCTTGGACACCGCCTCTTGCAGCGGGCTGATCACCACGAGCGCGGTGTCCCCCAGGGCGGAGAGCGCCCCGTCGTCCCCCTGCCGGTAGTCGACCGTGATCGTCACGAGTGAGATCGAGACCAAGGCCACCACCAGCAGGCGGGTGCTCCGCGCGCGACTGCGCAGCGCCACCGCGGGCTACCTCCGGGACGGGCTCACCAAGACCCGTTGGAGCACCTCGAACTCCTCGAGGCACTTGCCCGAACCGATCGCCACCGAGGACAGGGGGTTCTCGGCGATGTGGACCGGCATGTGGGTCTCGTGTCGCAGCCGCTTGTCGAGTCCTCGCAGGAGCGCACCACCACCGGTCAGCATGATGCCTCGATGCATGATGTCGCCCGCGAGCTCGGGAGGCGTCCGGTCCAGGGTCGCCTTGATCGAGTCGATGACCGCCGTGACGGGCTCCTCGATCGCCGTCCGGATCTCGCCGTCGCCGATCTGCAGGGTCTTCGGGAGTCCCGGAGACGAGGTCCCGGCCCGGGATCTCGGCGATCAACTCCTCCTCCATCGGGTACGCGGACGCGATCGCGAGCTTGATCTGCTCGGCCGTCCGTTCACCCAGCAGGAGCGAGTACTCCTTCTTGATGTGGTTGATGATCGCCTCGTCGAGCTCGTCGCCGCCGATCCGGAGCGAGGTCGACGTGACGATGCCGCCGAGCGAGATCACCGCGACCTCGGTGGTGCCGCCGCCGATGTCCACGACCATGTTCCCCGAGGGCTCGTGGATCGGCAGCCCGGCTCCGATCGCGGCGGCCATCGGCTCCTCGATGATGTACGCGCGACGGGCGCCCGCCGCGATCGTCGCCTCCTCGACCGCGCGCTGCTCGACGCCGGTGATGCCGCTCGGGACGCAGACGACGACCCGGGGCTTGGCGAGCAGCCGGCGCTTGTGCACGCGCTGGATGAAGTAGCGCAGCATCTTCTCCGTGATGTCGAAGTCCGCGATCACGCCGTCCTTCAGCGGGCGGACGGCCTGGATGTGCGATGGGGTCCGCCCGATCATCCGCTTCGCCTCGTTGCCGACCGCGAGCACCGCGCCGGTCAGGGTGTTGATCGCCACCACCGACGGTTCGTTCAGCACGATGCCGGCGTGCCGAGCGTAGACGAGCGTGTTCGCGGTCCCCAGGTCGACAGCCATGTCCTGACCCAAGAACCCAAGGACCCCTTCGCCGCCCGTGCTTCGGCGACGCGAGGAAGCGGGAAGTTCGCGACGAACCTTCTCGGCCATAGGTTCGGGGCTCTTTCTATCGTACGGGTATTGGGCTGGCAACTCTCGACTCGATATGAAGGCAACGTGAGGGTTCACCTACCTCCTGACCTGCGGTTCGTCTCTGCCTCAACCGCCGGAGTAGGGTTGCGCTCTGCGTCACTCGAGGGTGGGGTCGTTGAAGATCGCGGTCGTATTCCCCGGTCAAGGTTCACAGTTCGTCGCGATGGCCGACCCATGGCTGGGTCATGAGGCCGGTCGCGACACGATCGCGAGCGCGTCGGAGATCGTCGGGCGCGACATCGCGGACGGCTGTCGAGACGAGCAGGCGCTCGGCGCGACGGACTTCGTCCAGCCGGCCATCCTCGCGTGCGACGTCGCGGGCTTCCGGGTGCTGGAGGCCGCCGGCGTCGCGATCGAGGGGGCGGCGGGTCACTCCCTCGGGGAGTTCGCGGCGCTGGTCGCGGCGGGCGTCCTGACGCTCGAGGACGCGGTCGGGATCGTCGTCGAGCGAGGGAGGGCGATGCAGGCCGCCGCGACGGAGCACCCCGGGAACGATGACCGCGCTCCTCGGCGTCGGGGCGGCCGACGCCGGGTCGCTCTGCGACGAGGCCCGCGAGGCCGACGTGCTGCTCGTGGCCAACGAGAACGCTCCCCAGCAGATCGTCATCAGCGGCAGCGTCCCCGCGATCGAGCGAGCCGAGGCGCTCGCGGCCGAACGCCGGATCCGCGACCGTGCGGCTGAAGGTGGCCGGCGCCTTCCACTCCCCCCTGATGGATCCGGCGGTCGAGACGCTCGCCGCGGCGCTCGACGCCGTGTCGTTCTCGCCGCCGCGTTTCCCGGTCGCGTCGAACGTGACGGGCGAGTTGGTCCGGGATGCCGAGCAGCTCCGCGCGCTCGCGAAGCGCCAGGTCGTGTCCGCGGTCCGGTGGGAGCGATGCGCCCGAGCGCTCGGCGAGGATGGCTGCGACACGTTCGTCGAGCCCGGCCCCGGCGACGTGCTCACGAAGCTCGCCAAACGCGTGGTGCCCGGGGCGCGGGCCGTCGCCCTCGGGTCGCCGCAAGCGGTCTCGGCGTTCGTCACCGGGGGCGACTGACCGCACCCGGGGCGGATCCTCGCCATCTCGTGCCCGGCGAGGGTTGCCGCGACCGGCGGACGATATCCTTCGGCGACCGGAGGGGCTCTCGCCCGGAGGGGGATCCATGAGCTCACAGCGCCATGCCGGTGTTGCCGGCGTCGGCTCCATCCTTCCCGAACGCGTCATCCCGAACGCGTGGTTCGAGGAACTCGTGGACACGAGCGACGAATGGATCCGCACACGCACCGGGATCGCGGAACGGCACTTCGTCGATGACGGCCTGACGACCTCCGACCTCGCCGTCGATGCCTCGCGCCGTGCACTGGAGGTCGCGAGCCTCGCCCCCGAACAGGTCGACCTGATCGTCTGCGCGACGCTCTCGGGCGACACGCCGATCCCCGCGACCGCCGTGTGGGTGCAGCGCAAGCTCGAGATCGCGGCGCCGGCGTTCGACGTGAACGCCGCGTGTGCCGGGTTCTCCTACGCGCTCAGCACCGGCACGGCGTTCATCGAATCCGGGCAGGCCGAGACGATCCTGGTCATCGGCGCCGAGGTCCTGTCGCGCGTGATGGATTTCCGCGATCGCACGACCTGCGTCCTGTTCGGCGACGGCGCGGGTGCCCTGGTGCTTCGCAGGTCCGAGGAGCCGGGTGTGCTCGGCTCCGTGCTGGGTGCCGACGGGCGCGCCGCCGAGATCCTCATCATCCCCGCCGGCGGCTCGGCGAGACCCTCGTCGCACGAGACCGTCGACGCCAGGGACCACGCGATCCGGATGCCGAACGGACGCGAGGTGTTCAAGCGCGCGGTCGTCGAGATGGCGAGCGCGTGCCGGCAGCTGCTCGAGAAGTCCGGCTTCACGCCGGACGACGTGGACGTGTTGATCCCACATCAGGCGAACGCCCGCATCATGATCGCGGTGGCCGAACGCCTCGGGATCGGACCGGATCGATCCGTGGTCGACGTCGAGACCGTCGGGAACACGTCCGCCGCATCGATCCCGATCGCGCTCGACCGGGCGTGGCGCGCCGGACGCGTACGCACCGGCGACCTGGTCCTGTTGACGTCCTTCGGAGCCGGGCTCTCGTGGGGCGCGAACCTCCTGCGCTGGTCGGGACCGGCGCCCAGGTGAGCCGCCCGAAGGTCGCGGTCGTCACCGGCGGTTCCCGTGGGATCGGACGCGCCTGCGCGGAGGCGTTGGCCGCGGACGGGTGGCAGGTCGCCATCGGCTATCGCTCGAGCGAGGCCGACGCGAAGGAGACGCTCGAGGCGCTCGAGACCGCCGGCACCCCCGGGATGGCGATCGAGATCGACGTGACCGAGGAGGGATCGGTGGCCGAGGGCTTCCGTCGCGTCGGTGACGAACTCGGTGCCGTGACGGGACTCGTGAACAACGCCGGGATGTCGCGCGACGGCCTGCTGATCAAGTACCCGATGGACGTCTACGAGCGGACGATGGCGACGAACCTGCGCGGAACCTTCCTGTGCAGCCAGGCGGCGCTGCGAGGCATGCTTCGCGCGAAGTGGGGTCGGATCGTCAACATGTCCTCGGCCGTGGCCCTGCGTGGCAACGCCGGGCAGACCGTCTACGCGGCCACGAAGTCCGGGCTCGTCGGGATCACGAAGTCGCTCGCCCGAGAGGTCGGGGCCAAGGGGATCACCGTGAACGCCCTGTGTCCCGGGCTCCTCGACACCGAGATGACGTCGCACCTCACCGAGGAGGCCCGCGCCTACTACCTGGACCAGACGCCGACGGGCCGGGCGGCGACGCTCGCGGAGGTCGCAGTGGTCGTCCGGTTCCTCATGTCGGACGAGGCGTCGTACGTGAACGGGGTGGTGCTCCCGGTGGACGGAGGGCTCACCGCCTAGGCGCGCGGACGATCGAGCCCCTAGCATGGGCACCGGCGGAGCGAACGCGATACCGACACAGGAGGAACGAGATGGACAAGACGGAGATCGAGACCCGGGTCCGCAAGGTCCTGGCCGAGCAGCTCGCGGTCGACGAGGCACAGGTCGTGCCCGACGCCCGCTTCGCGGAGGACCTGAACGCCGACTCGCTCGACCTCGTGGAAGCCGTGCTCGCGCTCGAGGAGGAATGGAACATCGAGATCCCCGAGGAGGAGATGGAGGGCGTGAAGACGGTCGGTCAGGCCGTGGCCCTCGTCTCGCAGAAGCTCGGGATGCCCTGATGCGATGACCGAGCGGGTCGTCATCACCGGGATCGGGCCCGTCACGCCGGTCGGCACCGGCGTCGAGGACTTCTGGGACGGGCTCACATCCGGCCGCAACGGGGTGGGGCCGATCGAACGCTTCGACACCTCCGACCTGACGGTCAAGCTGGCCGGCGACGTCCGTGACTTCGACCCGTCGAGGTGGATGGACGCCAAGGAGATCCGTCGGACGGCTCGGTTCACCCACTACGCGATCGCCTCGGCGAAGCTCGCGTGGGAGGACGCGGGTGCACCCGAGGTGCCTTCGGAGCGCGCGGGCGTCCTGTACGCGACCGGGATCGGCGGCATCGAGTGGCTGCTGAACCAACACCTGACGCTGCTCGAGAAGGGCCCGGGGCGCGTCTCCCCGTTCATGGTGCCGGCGTTGATGGGCAACGCGGCCGCCGGACACATCGCGATGATCTTCGGCTTCACCGGGCCCAACTTCTGCACCGTCTCGGCATGCGCGTCGGGAGCGCACGCGGTCGGTGAGGGCTTCCGGATGGTGCGCGACGGCCTCGTCGATGTCTGTCTCGTCGGCGGTTCGGAGGCCGCGACCTTGCCGCTCACGATCGCCGCGTTCGCGCAGATGACCGCGCTCACGAAGAACCCCGACCCCGAGACGGCTTCGCGCCCATTCGACGCCGGGCGCGACGGCTTCGTGCTCTCGGAGGGGGCATGCAGCCTGGTCCTCGAACCCGAGTCCCGAGCCCGTGCCCGAGGCGTGCACATCTATGCGGAGGTGGCCGGCTACGGCGCCTCCGACGACGCCTTCCACATCACCGCTCCCGATCCCAAGGGCACCGGGGCCGCGATCGCGATCCGGCTGGCCCTCCAGGACGCCGGCGAGGAACCGTCGGCCGTCCAGTACGTGAACGCGCACGGCACCTCCACGCAACTGAACGACGCCGGCGAGACCGCCGCGATCAAGGCGGCCCTCGGCGACGAGGTCGCCCACCGGGTCGCGATGTCCTCCACGAAGTCGATGACCGGGCACATGCTCGGCGCCGCCGGCGCGGTCGAGGCGGCGGCCTCGGCCCTGGCGATCCAACGGAGCACGCTGCCCCCGACGATCCACTACGAGACGCCGGACCCCGAGTGCGACCTCGACTACGTGCCGAACACCACGCGCGAGGCCGACATCAGGTTCGCGATCAGCAACTCGTTCGGGTTCGGCGGTCAGAACGCCGTCGTGGCGTTCCGCAAGGCGTCCTGACGGCGTTCGCCACCCGGATCATCCGGACGACACGCGGGCGAACGGCGCACCGTCGAGCAGCGCCCACACGGCCCGACCGTCCACGAACGTCTCGAAGCGGAGTCGGTCCGGCGATCCGTCCTCACCGACGCGGTAGCGCCCGTCCTCCAGCGGGATCAGCCCCCGCTCCTGCTCGCCGAAGTCGGTCGCGTCGCCGACCAACGACGCCCACAGCCGCCCCTTCCGCTCGGTGATGTCCAGGATCGGCGCCCACGGGTTCCACGAGCGGTAGCGCCCGACGACCGCCTCCCACCCGGGCGGACCGTCGCCGTCCCCCGGTGCCGACGGCTCGGAAGGCTCGGACGGCGGCGGCGGCGGGACCTCCGGCATCGGCCCTCCTGCCATCTCCGCCGTGAGGCACGCGAGCGCGAAGCGCACCAGCTCGAGCCGGTAACTCCCGTAGCCGGAGTTCATCAACACGGTCGCGCCGAAGCCCGAGACGACGTCGACGAGCAGGTACGCGGTGAAACCGATCATCCCCCCCGAGTGACCGAGCAGGCGATCGCCGCCGATCCACCGCACCCCGTAGCCGTACACGTGGTCGGGGTCCTCCGGGTCCGGTGCGACCCGAGCGGTCATGCGGTCGAAGCTCGGCCCGCCGATCACGCCCCTCCCCCGCGCGAGCAGCAGACGCGCGTACGCGGTCAACTCCTCCGCCGTCGCACAGATCGACCCGTCGGCCGTCGCGCTCTCGAACCACGCCGCGGGAGCCCACTCGTGGTCGGGATACCACGGGCGATCCTCGTACGGCGTGGCGTACCCGACCGCGAGCCGCGGGCGGACATCGTTCGTGATGACCACGTCGCAACCGCCCATCCCGATCGGCTCCATCACGCGCTCGCGCACGATCTCCCACCACGGACGACCCGACGCGACTTCGACGACCAGGCCGAGCGCCTTGTAGCCGGCGTTCGAATAGGCGAACCGCGCGCCGGGTTCGGTCCCGATCTCGGTGTCGAGCAGCAACAGGAGTTCTGCGACGGCGTCACCGGCCGAGTCCAACCCGCACGCGAGCCCCCCCGTGTGCGACAGGAGGTGGTGGATCGTGACCGGGTGGTCGAACCGTGATGGGATCGCGAACCACGGCAGGTACTCCGTGACCGGAGCGTCCAGGTCGACCCTGCCGGCCTCGACCTCGGTCAGGATGGCCATCGCGGTCAGGCCCTTGCTCACCGACCCGATCTGGAAGCGATGCGCGGTGGTGATCGGGGCGCGAGCATCCAGGTTCGCGAACCCGCGGATCAGCCCGCCGATCGGGCGCTCGCGATCCGTCAGAGCGAGCGCGAGTCCCGGCGTGTCGAACGACGTCCAGTGGCGCTCGACGTACGCGTCGATCCGCTCGAGCGCGGAGCTCACGCCCGGTCGAAGAACAGCTTGAGCTCGCGCTCCGCCGACTCCGGCGAGTCGCTGCCGTGCACGAGGTTCTCGGTGATCACGATCCCGAAGTCGCCCCGGATCGTCCCGGGGGGCGCCGTGGCCGGGTCCGTCGGACCCATGAGCGTTCGCCACACGTCGATCGCGTTCTCGCCCTCGAGCCGCACGACCACGACGGGCCCGGACGTGATGAACTCGACGAGCTCACCGAAGAACGCCTTGTCACGATGTTCGCCGTAGTGCTCCTCGGCGAGCGGGCGGTCGATCGTCAGCGTGCGCATCTCGGCGATCCGAAGCCCCTTGGCCTCGGCGCGGTGGAGCACCTCGCCCACGAGACCGCGGGCGACGCCGTCCGGCTTGATGATGAGCAGCGTCGCTTCGACGGTCACGTTCCTGAGGCCTCCACGAGCGCCCGGCGGGCGTCGGCGACAGTGTACAGAGAGCCCGTCACCAGGATGAGGTCGCGTGCACCGGCATCCGCGCGAGCGGCGGCGATCGCCGCCAGGACGTCCGGGAAGGTCTGCACCGCAACGCCTTCGGACGCGATCGCGGCCGCGACCTCGGCGGCGGGGCGCGCCCGAACGCTCCGGGTCGTCGCGGCGTACGCGGCGTCGGTGAGCGGCGCGAGCTCGGCCGTGATCCCGTGCAGGTCCTTGTTGGAGAACACGGCGAGGACCAGGTGCAGCCGCTCCCAGGTGAACGCCTCGGGGAGCGCGGAGGCGAGCGCCTCGGCGGCGGCGGGGTTGTGCGCGCCGTCGAGCACGATCAGCGGATGTCGCGCCACCACCTCGAGGCGCCCGGGGGCGCTCGCGCCGGCGAGGGCGACCCGCACCGCCTCCTCGTCGATCGCGCGTTCGAGGAGCGCCTCGAGCGCCACGACCGCGGCGCCGGCCGCGAGCGCCGCGTGTTCGCCGAAGAGCGGCAGGGTGAGTTCCTCGTACGTTCGGTGCAGGCCTCGAACGGCGAAGGCCTGGCCACCCAAGGCGGGGACGCGATCCTGCACCGCCCAGTCGCGCTCCTCCAACAGCAGCGTCGCGATCTGCTCCTCGCCGACGCGCTCGATGACCTCCAGCGCCTCGGGCACCTGCTCCCGGACGACCGCGACCTCGCCCTGCTTGATGATGCCTGCCTTCTCCCGAGCCACGGCGGGGATCGTGGACCCGAGCTCCGGGTGGTCGAGCCCGACCGGCCCGACCACCGCCACGTCTCCCGCGACGAGGTTCGTCGCGTCCCACGTTCCCCCCATGCCCACCTCGAAGACCGCCATGCCGACGGGTTTGTCCGCGAACCACAGGTACGCGAGCGCGGTCAGCGCCTCGAAGTACGTCACCGGCCCGACCCGCTCGTCGACCAGGCGCAGGTACGGGAGCAGCCGCTCGTACTCGGCACCGAACTCCCCCTCGCGCATCGGTTCGCCGCAGACGACGAGCCGTTCGGTGACCGAGGACAGGTGGGGAGACGTGAACAGGCCGGTGGTGATCCCCTGCTCGCACGCGAGGGCCGCGGCGAGGCGGGCCGTCGTGGTCTTGCCGTTCGTCCCCGTGACGTGGATCGTCGGGTACGTGCGCTGCGGGTCGTCGAGCATCGTCGCGAGCGCGCGGATGCGCTCGAGGTCGGGCTTCGGCATGTGCTCCGGCTGGCGGGCATCGAGCTCCGCGACGGCCTCCTCGAAGCGCACGGGCTACTCCGGAGGCGTCAGGTGGACCTCGACCGAGGGGTCGGCGCCCTCGACGAGCTCGGAGCTCGATCGACGAGATCGTGCCGGCCTCCCGAAGATCGCGTTCGACTCCGCGCACCACCTTCAGGCGCTCCTCCGTGTCCCGGACCACCGCCCGCTCGACCGGCGTCCGGAGCGAACGCTTGGCCAGAGCCTTGGCCTTGCGGACCTCGCCGAGCACCCATGCGGCGACCTCGTACACGCTCGGGTCGCCACCGGCGGCTGCGAGGTCCAGCTCATGCGCCTCCGGCCACGTGGAACGGTGGATCGAACCGTCCCGCCACCAGGACCAGACCTCCTCGGTCACGTACGGGAGGAAGGGGGCGAACGACCGGAGCAACACCGACAGAGCAAGGCGGAGGGAGGCGATCGCCGACCCCGCGGCCTCGGGCCCGTGCGTCCCGTACGCCCGGCTCTTCACGAGCTCGAGGTAGTCGTCGGTGAAACCCCAGAAGAACCGCTCGATCGACTCGAGCGCTTTCGCGTGCTCGTAGTCCAGGAGTGCGCGCGTCCCCTCGTCCACGACGCCGGAGAGGCGAACGAGCATCGAGCGATCGAGCGGGTCGTCGACCTCGGCTTCCGGCGCGTCGAGCGAGAGCGCGAAGCGGGACGCGTTCAGGAGCTTGATCGCGAGCCGCCGGCCCACCTTGATCTGCTGCTCGTCGAAGGCCGCGTCGATCCCAAGCCGGGCGCTGGCTGCCCAGTACCGAACGGCATCGGCCCCGTGCTGCTCGAGGTGCGCCATCGGCGTCACGACGTTGCCCTTGGACTTCGACATCTTCTTGCGCTCGGGATCCAGGACGAAGCCGCTGATGGCCGCATCGGTCCACGGGAGCACACCGTGCTCGAGGTGCGACTTCAGCACCGTGTAGAACAACCACGTCCGGATGATCTCGTGCGCCTGCGGACGAAGGTCCATCGGGAAGACACGAGCGAACAGGTCCTCGTCCTCCACCCACCCGCCCGCGATCTGCGGCGTGAGCGAGGACGTCGCCCAGGTGTCCATGACGTCCGGATCGCCGACGAACCCACCGGGCCGGCCGCGCATGTCCTCCGAGAACCCGTCGGGGGCGTCGGACGACGGATCCACCGGCAGGCGAGCCTCGTCCGCGACGAGCGGGCGCTCGTGGTCGGCGACCCCATCGGCGTCGAGCGGGTACCAGACCGGGAACGGCACGCCGAAGAAACGCTGGCGGCTGATGCACCAGTCCCCGTTCAGGCCCTCCACCCACGAGGCGTACCGCGCCCCCATGTAGGCCGGGTGCCAACGCAGCTTACGCCCGCGCTCGAGCAGCTCCTGCCGGAACTCGATCGTCTTCGCGAACCACTGGCGGCTCGAGACCACCTCGAGGGGTCGCTCCCCTCGCTCGTAGAACTTCACGGCGTGGCGGACGGGCTTGGGCTCACCGACCAGGTGACCCGCCGTGACGAGGAGTTCGGAGATCCGCTTCCGAGCCCTCCGCGTGGGCAACCCCGCGAGCTCCGAGTGGGCGCGGATCGCCTCCTCGACCGTACCGGTGCCCCAACCGGGCTCTCCCCATCTCGACGGCGCGATCGTGCCGTCCCGCTGCACGACCACACGTGTCGGCAGCTTGAGCTCGCGCCACCACGTGACGTCGGTGAGGTCGCCGAAGGTGCAGATCATCGCCATGCCGGTGCCCTTGTCCGGTTCGGCAAGGTCATGGGCGAGGATCGGGGTCTCGGCGCCGAACAACGGGGTCACGGCCGTCCGGCCGACGAGGGACCGGTACCGGTCGTCCGCCGGGTTGACGACGAGGGCCACGCACGCGGGGATCAGCTCCGGGCGAGACGTCTCGATCTCGACGGAGCCGGCGCCCTCGGCCAGGTCGAACCGCACCCGGTGATAGGCACCATCGATCTCGCGATCCTCGATCTCGGCCTGCGCGAGGGCGGTCTGGAAGTCGACGTCCCACATCGTCGGGGCCTCGACCTGGTATGCGAGCCCCCCCTGCAGCAACCGGACGAACGCGCGTTGTGAGGCCCGCCGGGACCGTTCGTCGATCGTCGTGTACGTGTGCCTCCAGTCGACGGACAGGCCCGCTCTGCGGAAGACCTCCTCGAACGCCTTCTCGTCCTCGGCGGTGAGCCGCTGACAGAGCTCGATGAAGTTCGGGCGCGAGACCGCCACCAGGTCCGACTCCCGCCGGTCCAAGGCATCGAGGTCGAACGCCGGATCGAACGGGAGCGAGGGGTCACACCGGACGCCGAAGTAGTTCTGCACGCGGCGTTCGGTCGCCAGACCATTGTCGTCCCAGCCCATCGGGTAGAAGACCGTCTTGCCGCGCATGCGCCGGAACCGGGCGATGACGTCGGTGTGCGTGTACGAGAAGACGTGCCCGATGTGGAGGCTGCCGCTGGCGGTCGGAGGCGGCGTGTCGATCGCGAAGACGTCCTCCCGGGGTTTCGAACGATCGAACCGGTAGGTGCCAGCCGCCTCCCACCACTCGTCCCACTTGTCCTCGAGTCCGTCGAGGCTCGGCTTCTCGGGCACGTTCATCCGCCGGAGTCTACGAAACCTCCGCGTCTCGACCGGTCGTAGACTCGCCGCCGTGAAGCGTTGCGACGCCTGCGGAACCGCGAATCCGGACGGCGCTTGGTTCTGCGCCTCGTGCGGGTCGTCGCTGGTGCCCGCGTGTCCTGTCTGCGGCGCCGAGGTCCCAGCCGGGGCCCGGTTCTGCCCGGCGTGCGGGCATGCGATCACGGCGGCCGACGCCGTTCCGTCCGGCCAGGAACGCCGGTTGGTGACGATCCTGTTCTGCGACGTGACCGGCTCGACCGGCCTCGGCGAACGATTGGATCCGGAGCGGTTCCAGGAGCTGCTCGCGATCTACTTCGGCGCGATGCGCGAGGAGATCGAGGCCGAGGGAGGAACGGTCGAGAAGTTCATCGGGGACGCCGTGATGGCGGCCTTCGGGGTGCCGACCGCGCACGAGGACGATCCCTCGAGGGCGCTGCGAGCTGCGCTCCGCATGCGGGAACGCCTCACGCTCGTGAACGCGGAGATCGAGCCCCGCTTCGGCGTGACGCTGCAGGTCCGCACGGGCGTGAACACGGGCGAGGTCCTCGCACGGACGAGTCCGCAGCCCGGGGATCCGATGGTGACGGGTGATGCGGTGAACGTCGCGGCTCGCCTCGAGCAGTCGGCCGAGCCGGGCCAGATCGCGGTGGCGGAACGCACGGCTCGGGCGGCACGCGGTTTCCGGTTCCGCGAGCTCGGTGCGAAGGACCTGCGGGGCAAGAAGCAGGCCGTCCCGACGGTCATGCTCGAAGGGCGGACGTCGAAGCTCGCTGAACGAGGCGTGCCGGGACTGCGTGCTCCGATGGTCGGCCGCGACGCGGAACTCGAACTGCTCCGAAGCGTCTACCAGCGCTCCGTCGCCGAGGCCCGCCCGAACCTCGTGACGATCTACGGCGATCCCGGTGTCGGCAAGAGCCGGCTCGCGGCCGAGTTCGTCGCGTGGGCGGAGGAACAGGTGCCCGACCCGAGGATCCTCCGCGGCCGGTGTCTGCCCTATGGCGACGGCGTCACGTACTGGCCCCTGGCCGAGATCCTGAAGGACCTCGCGCAGGTCCGTGACTCCGACCCACCGGGGACCGCCCTCGAGCGGATCCGCGCGTTGGGACACGAGCTCATCACGACCGAGATGGCGACGAACCCCGCGAAGGCCATCGCGGCGCTCGGTTTCTCGATCGGCGTCGTCGATCCGGACTTCGCGTTCAGAGATGCCGAGCCTCGAGAGGTGCGGCTGAAGATCCATGCCGCGTGGCGGTCGCTGCTCTCGGCTCTCGCGGCGCGCGAACCCGTGGTCGCCATCATCGACGACATCCATTGGGCGGATCCGGCGTTGCTCGATCTGCTGGAGGAGCTCGCCGACCGGGTCCTCGGTCCGGTGGTGTTCCTGTGCCCCGCCAGACCGCAGCTCACCGAGGGCCGGCCCGGCTGGGGTGGTGGGCGACGCAACGTCTCTTCGATCGCGCTCGATCCCCTCACCGGGGAAGAGTCGGATCGTCTGGTGGGCTCCCTCCTCGCGATCGACGATCTCCCCGCCTCGGTCCACGACGCGATCCTGCGGCGTGCCGAGGGGAACCCCTTCTTCATCGAGGAGATCATCCGGCACCTGATCGACGAGGGGCGCATCGTCCGAGAGGGAGCCCGCTGGCGTGCCGCGTCCGGCATCGACGACGTCGCGATCCCGGATACGGTCCAGGCGGTCCTCGCGGCTCGGATCGACCTGCTGGGCCCGATCGAGAAGCGCGCCCTCCAGCGCGCTGCCGTCGTCGGACGTGTGTTCTGGCCGGGGCCCGTCGGCCTGCTCCTGAACGGGGACCGCCAGCGTCTCCGAGAGACGCTTGACCGGCTGGAGGATCGCGAGCTCGTCCTTTCCCGGCTCTCGTCCTCGATCACAGGGGAACAGGAGTTCATCTTCAAGCACATCCTGACCCGCGAGGTCGCCTACGAGAGCCTTCCCCGAAGGGAGCGGGCGGGGGCCCACGCGGCAGTTGCCGCGTGGATCGAGGAGATCTCGGGCGAGCGCTCCCGTGAGTTCTCGGAGCTGCTCGCCTATCACTACCAGGAGGCCTACAGCGGCCGGCGAGACGACGCCGATCCCGAGTCAGAGGAACGGTTGCGAACGAAGGCCTTCGCCTCGCTCATGGACGCGTCAGAGGAAGCCCGCCGACGGTTCGCCCTCGCGAAGGCCGCGGCGATGGTCGAGCGGGCTCAGGCACTCGCACGCGAGCCACTCGAGCGCGCCCAGGCGCTCGAGCAGGTCGGCATGGTGGCTCTCAACGACTACCGGGGCGACCTCGCGTACGCCTCGTTCGGGAAGGCCGCCGACCTGCGTGCCGAGCACGAGCCGGGCGACGGCAGGTCGATCGCTCGAGCGTGTGCACGAGCAGTGGAGATCCCGATGCGCTGGCCCGGTTCGATGAAGCACGTTCCGCCGGAGCTGGATGTTCGACGGCTGCTCGACCTCGGGTTCGCGAACTCCCCACAAGAGGACAACGAGGAGCACGTACGACTCCTGCTCGCCGAGGGTTTCATCGCGTACGCGTTCGGGCATCGACGCCCGATCACCAGCGAGGAGTACGAGCGCGCGGAGGCGAGCGCACGACGAGCCACCGAGATGGCCCTCCGGCTCGGACGTTCCGACCTCGCGTCGGCTGCCCTCGACAGCCTGGGAGCCACACAGATGCCGCGCGGACTCTACGGACGCTCGCTTTCGGACGTATCGCCAACGTCTCGAGTTGGCAGAGACGATGGAGGACCCATGGGAGCTCGGCGATGTCCACGCGGTCGCGGCTTGGACCAACGCCATGATCGGGAACTTCCCCGAAGCCATCCGGCTCGCGGAGCGCGGGGAGGAGCTCACCAGCGGGGAGCATGCAGGCATGGCGATCCACAACCTGTCCTGGCGTGCCTTCGCCGAGTTCTCGCTCGGAAACTGGGCCGTCGTGGTGGATGAGATCCTTCCCCGCGTCTTCGAGCTGCTGGGTGAGCGGAAGGACGATCCCCCGTACTTCACGGCCCACGCGTTCGGGTCGGCGGCCCTCGTCCACGACGCCCGCGGCGATCCCGCCGCGACCGAGCTCATCGCGCTGCTCCGGCGCCACGCCGAGACGGCCGAAGGCGAGTGGCCCCGCCTGTCACTGATCTGGCTGGCGTGGGTCCTTGCTCGCCGGGGTGAGATCGACGGCGTGGACCCGCTGCTCGAGACGCTCGCGTCGGTCCCCTCCGGGATCACCCGGCCCCTGGAAGACCAGATCCGAGCCGAGATCATCGCCCTCCATCGACGGTGGGACGACGCACCCGAATTCCTCGGGCGGTCACGCGGCTTCGCTCGGATGGCTGAGCTCATCGCCTTGCCGGTGCACCTGGACCGGCTCGAGGGCAGGACGGCGCTGGCGGCCGGAGATCTCGGTCCCGGTCTCGAGATCATGCGACGGGCTCGAGAAGGCTTCGAGGATCTCGGCGCCGCCTGGGAGCGAGCCCGGACGGAGCTCGATCTGGCCGAGGCGCTCACCGTTGCGGGCCGCGATGACGCGGCGCGGACGTACCTGCAAGCCGCGACCCCCGATCTCGAACGCGTGGGCGCCCGCATCGAGATCGAGCGCTCGCGAGACCTGCGGGGACGGCTGGGCTAACGGATCAACCGCGGGCGAACTGCAGGATCGGCGTGCCGTCGGTGTCCGACATCGACATCGATCGCCCGTCGACCTCGAACGTCGCGACGGTCGCCAGCAGCTCGAGGTACCGGGCCTCGGCGCTCATCTGCGGTTCCGGGCACGCCATCTGCGTTCCGGCGATCGGACCGAGCGAGATCTCGTTCCCGGTGGCCTCGTAGCTCGTGTTGTAGTTGTTGCAGCCCGAGATGCCGCTCATCGTGGAGCCGTCGAACTCGGCGTTCACGCCCACGTCCACGATCTCGGACTCCCCGGCGGCGTTGAGCATCTGCGTGAGGACCCAGGGATCGCCTTCGAGGTCCGCCGGGTCCTGCGCGCCCCCGTCGTCGTCACCGCCACAGGCCGACAGAACGACCGCGAGGACCAGGATCGGCGCGACCAGCCAGCTTCGACGGAATGGCCGCGCGCTCACGCCGAGCGTTCCTGGCGCTGACGCTTGGGGGTCTCCTTCACGGGCACGAGCGTGGGGTTCACCTTCGTCCGCACGACGTCGCCGTCGATCACGCATCGCGTCACGTCCTGCCGCGAGGGGAGCTCGTACATCGTGTTCAGCAGGACCTCCTCCATGATCGCGCGCAGGCCGCGGGCGCCCGTGGCGCGCAGGATCGCCTGATCCGCGATCGCATCGAGCGCGTCGTCGCTGAACTCGAGCTCAACGCCGTCGAACTCGAAGAACCGGCGGTACTGCTTCACGAGCGCGTTCTTCGGCTTGGTCAGGATGTCGACGAGCGCGGTCTTGTCGAGGTTGTGGACGTTGGTGATGACCGGGAGCCGTCCGACGAACTCGGGGATCAGCCCGTACTTCAACAGGTCCTCGGGCAGGACCTGGCCCAGGATCGCCCCGAGATCCTTCTCCTCGACCCGACGGACGTCCGCCCCGAACCCGATGCCGCGGCTCCCGATGCGGCTCTCGACGATCTTCTCCAGACCGGCGAACGCGCCGCCGCAGATGAACAGGACGTTCGTGGTGTCGATCTGGATGAACTCCTGGTGCGGGTGTTTGCGTCCTCCCTGCGGAGGGACGGAGGCCGTCGTGCCCTCGAGGATCTTCAGCAGCGCCTGCTGCACCCCCTCGCCGGACACGTCGCGCGTGATCGACGGGTTCTCCGACTTGCGGGCGATCTTGTCGACCTCGTCGATGTAGATGATCCCGGTCTCGGCCTTCTTCACGTCGTAGTCGGCCGCCTGGATCAGCTTCAGCAGGATGTTCTCGACGTCCTCACCGACGTAGCCGGCCTCGGTGAGGGCGGTGGCGTCGGCGATCGCGAACGGGACGTTCAACATCCTGGCCAGGGTCTGCGCGAGGAGCGTCTTCCCGCACCCGGTGGGGCCGAGGATCATGATGTTCGACTTCTGGAGCTCGACCTCGGCGTCCTTCGCACCCACCTGGATCCGCTTGTAGTGGTTGTAGACCGCCACCGACAGGACCTTCTTCGCGGTCTCCTGGCCGATGACGTACTCGTCGAGGAACGCGTAGATCTCCTGCGGCTTCGGCAGCTCCTCGAGCTTGAGCTCGGAGCTCTCGGAGAGCTCCTCCTCGATGATCTCGTTGCAGAGATCGATGCACTCGTCGCAGATGTAGACACCCGGACCGGCGATGAGCTTCTTCACGTGCTTCTGCGACTTGCCGCAGAACGAGCACTTCAGCAGGTCCGAATCGCCGATCCTCGCCATGAGCCCCCGTGCCCCCTGAGCCCAGCGGCCGGGCGAACCCGGCCGTTCCGGACCCGAATCCTACGACGCGCCGGCGGCCGCCGCTGCGAGTTCGGGCCTGATCTTTCGGCTGGTGATGACCTCGTCTACGACGCCGTACTCGACGGCCTCATCGGCCGTGAGGATGTAGTCGCGGTCCGTGTCCTTCGCGACCTTCTCCAGCGGCTGGCCGGTGTGCTCGGCGATCAGCTCCTCGAGGAGCTTGCGGTACCGGGTGATCTCCTTGGCCTGGATCTCGATGTCGACAGCCTGGCCCTGCGCGCCGCCGTGCGGCTGGTGCAGCAGGATCCGGGAGTGCGGCAGCGCGTAGCGCTTGCCCTTGGTCCCCGCCAGCACGAGCACGGCCGCCGCCGACGCCGCCTGACCCATGCAGATCGTGGACACGTCGGGCTTGATGTACTGCATCGTGTCGTAGATCGCGAACAGGGACGTGATGTCGCCGCCGGGCGAGTTGACGTAGAGGTTGATGTCCTTCTCGGGGTCCTCCGACTCCAGGTGCAAGAGCTGCGCCATGATGAGGTTGCCCACGGCGTCGTCGATCGGCGTGCCGAGGAAGACGATCCGCTCCTTGAGCAGGCGCGAGTAGATGTCGAACGAGCGCTCGCCGCGGCTGGTCTGCTCGACGACGACCGGTACCAGGTAGTCCTTCATGACGTCTCCTCCGTGGTTCCGTCGGTAGCCTGGTCGCCCTCGGCGGGCTCCTCGGGATCGCGCCGACCGGCGTCCGAACGGATGTCTGCATGCTCGACGAGCACGTCGAGCGCCTTCGAGCGGATGATATCACCGGCCAGTGCGACGACCTGGCCGCTCCGATCGAGGCTCTTCGCGATCTCCTTCGGCTCCCGCCCGAGCGCGCCGGCGAGCGTCGAGATCTCCCGGGCGATCTCATCCGCGGAGACCTGGATGTCCTCCTGCCGGGCGATGGCCTCGAGGACGAGGTCGGCCTTGATCGCACGGATCGCATGGTCGCGAGCGTCGGCTCGGAACCGCAGCTCGTCGACCCCTTGGGCCTCGAGCAGCTGGTCGAGCGTCATGCCCACCTGCTCGGCGCGCTCCGTCGCGTGCGCCACCCGATGCTGGACCTCCTCGTCGACGAGTGTGTCGGGCAGCTCGACCTCGATCCCGTTGACGACCGTCTCGAGCACGCGGTCGCGGACGTCGGCATCGCTGACCCGCTCGCGATTGCTGCGCAGCTGTTCGCGGACGTCCGCCTTGAGTTCGTCGAGCGTGTCGAACTCCGAGGCCACCTTCGCGAACTCGTCGTCGACCTCGGGGAGCCTCTTGGCCTTCACCTCTTTCACGAGGACACGGAACGCAACCTCGGCACCCGCCCGATCGCCCGCCGCAGGGCCGAGCGTGTCGTTGAACGCGAGGATCTCGCCCGCACGTTTGCCCTCGAGCTCCCCGTCGAGCGTGCTCCCGAACTCGCCGGAGCCGACCTCGTGGAGGAGGTCGGGTCGTGTGGCCTCGGGGATCTCCTCATCGTGCACGGTGCCCCGCAGGTCGATGACCACGTAATCCCCCGTTCGGGCGGGTCTCGCGACGGTCTCGAGCTCCGCGAACCGCTCCCGGAGCGAGTCGAGGAACCGATCCACGTCCTCGTCGGTGATCTCGATCGGCGGCCGGTCGACCTCGACGCCCTTGTACTGGGATGCTTCGAGCTTCAGGCGTGGCCGGACCTCCACGACCGCCGTGAAGACGAGCGGCTTGCCCTCCTCGACGTCGCCCAGGTCGATCTCGGGATCGGCGATCGGCGCCAGGTCGTGCTCGCGGAGGGCCTCGCGGTAGTAGGTCGGAACGGAGTCCTCGAGGAACTCCCCGAGGACGACCTCTCGGCCGAACTGCGCATCGATCACCTGCCGGGGGACCTTGCCTTTACGGAACCCGGGGATCTTCACCTGCTGCGCGATCTTCCGGTACGCGCGGTCGAGATCCTTGCCGAACTCGTCCGGAGGGACCTCCACGGTGAGCTTCACCCGGTGCTTGTCGGTCGATTCGAACGTCGTCTGCATCGGTTCCGAGCGTATCGGAAAGGGGCTTCCGGTATCGTGCGCGAAGATCGGCCGACGCCCCATCTCCGAGGATGGATCGAGCATGTTCGAAGAGGATCTCGCGTTCGCGAACGAGCTGGCCGATCGTGCCGGCGAGATCGGACTCTCGTACTTCGGCGGTTCGTTCGAGGTGCGCCTGAAGCCCGACCGCACTCCCGTGACCGAGGCCGACCTCGCGATCGAATCGGCGATCCGCGAGGCCGTGACGGCGCGCTTCCCCGGGGACGGGGTGCTCGGCGAGGAGGGCGGGCTCGAGGGCAGCGGACGACGCCGCTGGATCGTCGATCCGATCGACGGGACGAAGAACTTCGCCGACGGGGTGCAGATCTGGTCGAACCTGATCGCCCTGGCCGTCGACGACGAGCCGGTCGTGGGGGTGGTGAACCTGCCCGCCCTCGGCGAACGCTACGAGGCGGTGCGCGGGGGTGGCGCGCGGTTGAACGGCGAACCGATCCACGTCTCCCGGGCCGACCGGATCACGCGTTCGTTCGTCGTCTTCGCCGGGATGGAGGACTGGCTCGAGGGTCCGACGGGCGAAGCCGTCCAGCAGCTGGTTCGGGAGGCACGCCGCAACCGGGGATTCGGCGATGCATGGGGGCACTGCCTCGTCGCGCGCGGTTCGGCGGACGTGATGCTCGAAGCGGAGCTGGCCACCTGGGACTTCGCCGCGCTCCAGGTCATCGTCCGCGAGGCCGGGGGGGCGATCAGCCAGTTCGACGGCTCGCCGCCGGTGCACGGTGGGACGGTGATGTCATCGAACGGGCTCCTGCATCAGGAGCTCGTGGCGCGGCTACGCGGGTAGGACGAGGATGGAGGACGGTCAGGCTCGGGTGCGCCGCATCGCGGCGCGTGCGTCCACCATCGTCACCTCGCGCTTCCGGTAGTTCCGCAGAGCGAACCGGTCACACGTCGTCTCCGCCGAGGTTCCCCGGCCGTGGTGACGGTGCAGGTACCAATGCATCCACTCGTGCAGGTAGAGGAAGCGCAGGACCTCGCGTGGCGTCCGGAAGGTCACGCCCTCGGTCAGCCAGATGAACCGCATCGAGCGGCCGGGCCGTCGCTTCGCGCCGTGAGCGACGATCTCGCCGAACGGGAAGAACGGCTCCGGGATCTGGAGGGTGATCGTCCGGGCATCGAAATCGGTCAACGCGGATAGATGCGGTCGATCACGGTACCGCAAGGGCTTGACGAGGACCTCGAACCCGTCGGTCTCGGGCAGCCCGGCGAGCATCCGCGAAGCCTTCGCCGGCGAGAGTTCGGAGACGGTCGAGGTGAGGTGCACGGCAGCGAGCCTAGCGACGATCGGACGGGCCGCGGCCCCTCGGTCGGGATGGCCGGATTCGAACCGGCGACCTCGGCGTCCCAAACGCCGCGCGCTAACCAGGCTGCGCTACATCCCGCGCACCCCGATGCTACTGCCGGCACCCGGGCATCGCCTCAACGGAGGGACGCTCGTCGAGCATGCCCCGCGTGCGGCGGGCGCTGCCGTACCGCCGATGATCCGGATGACCTAGAGTTGCCGCGTGGCGCCGCTCATCCTCGAGGTGGTCGAGGGCCCGGACGCGGGTCGTCAGATCGAGCTCGCGAGCCCGATCGAGATCGGGAGAGACCCGAACGCTGGTCTCGTGATCGACGAGCCGCAGGTGTCTCGGTCACACGCCCGGCTCTCGCCGGTCGACGATGGTGTGGTGGTCGAGGACCTCCGCTCGACGAACGGCACCTTCGTGAACGGCAACGAGATCGTCTCGCCGACCCTCGTTCGGCCGGGAGACCAACTCCTCGTGGGCGTCTCGGTGCTGCTCCTTCGAAGCCCGCAGGAGGTTGCGGCTCGGCCCTCAGCGGTGCATGCGCTCCCCCCGGCGCTGGCGAGGCCCGCTCGTCCCCCCGACTACCTGCCGACGGGCGCCGAACGCGAGGCGCCGGTCGAGGAACTGGACGCGCTGCTCGACGTGCGGACCAAGGCCAAAGCACGGCTCGCGCCGCTCGCGATCTTCCTGCTCGTCGTGGTCGCGATCCTCGTCTACCTCGCGACCCGAGGCTGAATCGGCCCTCGGAGCGCCGCGGCGCTCAGCGGACGGCGAAGTACACGATCAGTGCGATCGCGTCGGCGACGATGATCGCGATCGCGAGACCGGTCGCGAGCGAACTTCGCGTGGCCGGGCGACGCCGGACCGAGACCGACGCGAAGGATGGGGCGGGCATCGAAGCCGGTGCGGCGAGGACCGCTGATACCGGAGCGGGTGCGGGTGGTGCGGGTGCGGGTGGTGCGGCTGGCGCGGGTGCGGGAGGAGCGGGTGCGGGTGGTGCGGCTGGCGCGGGTGCGGGAGGAGCGGACACTGCGGCCGCTCGATCGGAGACGACCCGCAGGACCGTGGCGCCGACGCGGAGGGTGTCACCGGACGTGAGTTGCCGACGCCCCGTGATCCGCTGATCGTTCACCCAGGTACCGTTCGTCGAGCCGAGATCCTCGACCTCGATCGTATCGCCGACACGGCGGATCGCGGCGTGCCGCCGCGATACCTCCGCCTCGTCGATCTCGACGTCCGCCTCCGACCTCCCCACGATGAGCTCGCCGGTCACCTCGACCCGGCGACCTGCGAGCGATCCGGTTTCAGCGATCAGCCGATCCATCCGAGGCCCTCCCCCCACTCGCTCCCGCAGCCGTCGCGAGCAGGTTGGCGTACGCGGTGGCGGTCGGTGGCCGGTCCTTGGGATCCTTCGCGAGCGCCTGGAGGAGCGCCCAGCCGAACCCGTCGTCCACATCGGGGCGGCGCTCGGCCGGATCGACCGGTGCCTCCTCGAGATGGGCCACCCCGACCTCGAACGCCGATCGACGTCCGAACGGCGGCTCGCTCGTGACCGACTCGTACACCAGGCAGCCGAGGGCGTAGATGTCGCTGGCCGGTGACGCCGGGTCACCGCGGATCAGCTCGGGGGCGAGGTAGTCGAGGGTCCCGAGGACCTGACCCCCGGTCGTGAGCGCCGTGTAGCCTCGGCCCTTGGAGAGACCGAAGTCCGTGAGCGATGCGACGTCGTGCCGATCGATGAGCACGTTCGACGGCTTGACGTCTCGATGGATGAGTCCGTGCGCGTGCAACGCATCCAGCCCCGAGGCAACCTCGGCCGTCCAACGACACACCGCAGGGATCGGCAGCGCACCGTCATCCCTGATCCGTTCGAGCAACGTCGCGCCGTCCACGTAGCGAGCGGCGATGTAGTGGACCCCGTCGACCTCGCCGGCGTCGAGGATGGGGACCAGATGCGGGTGGGTGACCTCCCGGGCCGCACGGCTCTCGTGTGAGAACCGGCGAACGCTCGTGACGTCGCGTGCCATCGCCGGCGAGAGGATCTTCAGGGCGCAGACCTCGCCGTCGTGCTCTCGTACGGCCTTGAAGACGACGCCCATCCCGCCTCGACCGAGCACCCCCTCCAGTCGGAACGGCCCGAGTCGGTCGCCGGCGCTCAGGACGACGTCCGATCGCGCCTGTTCGTGAACTCCCCCCCACATCGCAGGCGTAGGATAGGCGGCCATGTCGAGCCGGGGCCAGCGGACCGCCCTCGGCTACGCCATCCTCCTTTCGGTTGTCGGTGTGGTGATCGCCGTCGCCATCGTCGTGGGTTCTTCCCGCGAGCCCGCCAAAGGTGTGGCGGGTACCTATGTCGCCGAGCCGGCGTCCGCGTGCCTCGGCAGGACCTTCGCGCTCCAACAGTCAGGTCGATTCGTCGACGTCGTGCCCGTGTCGGAGGACGGACCCGAGACCGGCGGCTCGCTCACGCTCGACGGGGACCGTCTCGCGGGAGACGTGTCCTGCACCGACGGGCGAGCCGCGACGTTGAGCGCCTCGGTGGTCGGCGAACTCGAGCGCGACGAGGAAGGGGAGGTCGTGCGGGGGCCTTCCCTCGTAGGCGACGTCGGTGGACAGGAGCTCCGGGCGGGGTTCGTGCCCGAGGACGTGACCGAGGCGCTCACGTTCGCTCGGCGGGAGCCGGAGAACCTCCTCGGGCGCCTGATGTTGTCCATCGCGGTCGTCGTGATCCTCGCCCGCCTGCTCGGTGCCGCCGTCGCGCGTGTGGGGCAACCCCGCGTGATGGGCGAGGTCCTGGCGGGCATCCTGCTCGGTCCGACCTTCCTCGCTTCGGTCGCCCCCGAGCTTCAGCTCTATCTGTTCCCACCCGACATCGTGCACCTGCTGCGCGGGGCCGCCGACATCGGGCTGGTCTTCTACATGTTCCTCGTCGGCCTGGAGCTCGATCCGACGCTGCTCCACGGGCGTGTCGAACAGGCCGCGTTCATCTCCCACGCGGGGATCGCCATCCCGATGGCGCTCGGGATCGCGATCGCGGTCCCGATCTACTCGGTCGTCGGACCGAGCACCGACTTCGGACCGTTCGCCGTGTTCATCGGTGTCGCGATGTCGATCACGGCGTTCCCCGTGCTCGCGCGGATCCTGATCGAGCGGCGGATGCTCAAGGGCGAGGTCGGCTCGATGGCGATCGCCGCGGCCGCGATCGACGACGTCAGCGCCTGGGTGCTCCTGGCCCTTGCGATCGCCATCGCGGAGGCCGCTACGGTGGGCGGATCGTCCTCGGTGTTCCTCGAGCTGCTGCGGGTGCTCAGCCTCACGGCGATCTTCTGCGTCGTGCTCGGGACCGTCGGACGTCGCCTCCTCGCGCGGGTCTCGGTCGCCTACGACGAAGCCGGCCACGTCCCACCGGGATGGATCGCGGCCATCTTCCTCGGGATCCTGCTCTCGGCGTTCACCGCCGCCCAGATCGGCATCGCGGGGATCTTCGGGGCGTTCGTCATCGGCCTGATCATGCCGCGCAAGGCCGAACTCACACACGACGTCACCCGAAGGGTCGAGGACTTCGTCGTCACGCTTCTCCTCCCGCTGTTCTTCGTCGTCGCCGGGCTCAATGTGCGGATCGACCAACTCAACAGACCCATCCTGTGGGTCATCACGCTCTTGCTCCTCGCGATCGCGATCATCTGCAAGTGGACCGGGGCGATGGGCGGCGCTCGGTTCACCGGCGTCCCGTTCCGACAGGCCGCAGCGCTTGGAGCGTTGATGAACACCAGGGGACTGACGGAGCTGATCGTGCTCACGATCGGGCTCTCGTTCGGCGTGATCACGCCGGCGATCTACACGATGCTGGTGATCATGGCTCTGGTGACGACCTTCATGACGGGCCCGCTGCTCAAGCTGATCGACCGAGACGGGAAGATGTCCGTCCCCGTCGAGGACGAGATCCGGGTCGTCGAACCCGCCCCTCCGTCGCGACCGGAAGCCCAACCGGAGCGCGCGATCCTCGTCTCGCCGCTCCACGCGAAGAACATGGACCCCCTGCTCGCGCTGGCGGTCCCGCTCGCGCGCTCCGAACCTGGCCGGGAAGTGATCCTAGTTCGCCCGCTCGAGCCGTCACGGATCATCACCGGACTCGCGCCGGAGGAACGCGAGCTCGCCCAGGCCGAGCAGGAGCTCGCGCTGCGACGAGCGCGACTCCAGTCGCAGGGCGTATGGGTCCGCACGGCGGCGTTCACGTCGCCGCTCCCGGGGCAGGATCTCGTCCGGATGTCCGACGAGCAGAACGTCGACATCGTCCTGTTGGACGGACGCCGGCCCCTGCTTCGGGAGGGTCCGCCCAGGGGTCCCGTCGGCATGGTGCTCGATCAGGCGGAGCCGGATGTCGCCGTGCTGGTCGAACGGGAAGCGGTCATCGACATCGGCCGGGATCGGCCGGTCATGGTTGCGTTCGGCGGAGGTGAGCACGACTGGTCGGCCCTCGAGCTCGGCGCCTGGATCGCGCTCGCCCGGGAGGCCCCCCTCGTGCTCCTCGGCAGCGAGGCCGACGTCGCGGAGGGCGGGCGCGACGCGAGCAGGCTGCTGGCGAATGCATCACTGGTCGTGCAGCAGTTGGTCGGGGTCTCGGCCACCTCTCAGCTGGTCCAGCCGGGGCGGGAGGGCATCGTCAGCGCGGCGGCGAACGCCGGGTTGCTCGTCCTCGGCCTGTCCCGACGGTGGCGCCAGGAAGGCCTGGGTGAGGTGCGCGCGGAGATCGCGCGGACGATCCCGGCCGCGACCGTCTTCATCCGTCGCGGGAGTCGCCCTGGAGCGCTCGCGCCACCCGACGACGTCACCAGGTTCACCTGGTCGCGGAGCGCGCAGCGGGCCGACGCCTCCTCCGCGGAGCCAGGGCCGTAGGGATCGCGGCCGAACGCTTCCGTTGCGCGACCGTCTCGGCTTGGGGCTAGACTCCGCAGCCGATGGCGCGTCGCCGCCCCACGGGACTCGACGATCGCGGTCGTCGGCGACGGCTTCGGGTCGCTCATGGTCTACTCGACCGCCGTCTACCTCGGGTTCCGTCCCGATGAGCTGACGATCTACGGGACGAACGACCTGGCGGTCGGGACCTACCAGCAGTTCGCGTACAACCTCGGCCAGACGGTCTTGCGTTCGGAGTCCGAGTCACACTTCCTGCCGGCGGACTGGCCGACGTTCGCCCAGCTGGACGCGTGGGCGCGACGCGACCCGAGCTTCCTGTTCCGCTCGATCAAGCGGAAGTTCAATCCCGGAGTCCCGGACATCCTCGCCGAGGCGTCGGTGGTCCAGCAGCGCCTGCGATGGAACGGCCATCGGTACCCCGCGCGGGTCGGATGGCTGCAGCGGGAGCTCTCGCCGGTTCCCCATTTCCTGATCTACGACGAGGACGCCAACCTCATCGGCCGGGCCAAACACGTTATGCTCGCGGTGGGACATGGTCCGCTCTCGTTCCCCCCGGTCCTCGCGAAGGCGAAGGAGGACCCACGGCTCGACGATCGGATCGTCCAGGCCTACGAGTCGAAGGCGTACGCACCCGGAGGGAGGTACGTCGTCATCGGCGCCGGCATCGCCTCGGTGAACGAATGGGCGAACGCGCTCGACGCGGGCGCATCCGTCCTGTCCCTCCTCCGGAACCCGGCGCCCGACGAGCAGGACCTGAACACCCCGCGGTGCCTGTTCGAGGCGCTCGGGATCGACATCTTCCAGGGACTGCCGCTCGATCGGCGCGTCGCGTTCCTCGGCAAGATCTTGAAGGGGACCACCCCGAAGCGGCGGAGCTGGATCCAGCGGGTCGAGAAGGGACGGTCCGAAGGCAGGTTCGCGGAGCTCATCGGAGAGATCGACCAGGTCGAGGGCGGGCCGGCCGGGCTCCGGATCCACATCTCGAGTCGCCACGGGCCTGCCCCCGGAACGTTCGACGTCACGGGTTTAGTCGCCGGGACCGGCTTCAACAAGAGCATGCTCACGATCCCCATCCTCCGGCGGCTCGTCGAGCACTACGACCTGCCGGTCGACCGTGGCGTGATCCAGCTCCGGACCAACTGCGGCGTCCCCAGGCTCGACCTCGAGCGATCGAGGCTCTGCATGATGGGGATCTTCGCCAACACGATCATCCCGCACGGCGACACGATCGCCGGACTGAAGTACATCGCACGCAGGTTCGTCGCAGACTGTGCGCGCGCCGAGGGGTTGCGCCGGCGAGGCTTCGGATCTCGCCTGTCGATGCAACTCTCGCTCTCATCGGCGTCGGCCAAGGCGATCCGCCGGGCACGATCAGTGGAGCAGCTCGCCTAGATGTGCCCCACCGTGATCGGACGCTTGCAGACGCGGGTCGCGACGCTGATCCTGCCGGCGATCCTCGCCACGATCTTGTCGTTGGTCTCGGGCAACCCCGGCTGGATCGTCACGATCGGGATCTACCTCGTCATGGGGACGATCCTCGACCTGCTCCTGTACCCCTTCATCATCAAGTGGCAACCGCCGTGGCTCACGTTGGTGCTCGGCGTCGGGGAGTTCATCCTGCTGTACCTCCTCGTGCAGGTGCTCGAGCCTGGGGGCGGTGAGCCCGGGTTCGGCACGGTCGGCGCGATCGTCCTGTACTGGGTGAGCTGGTTGCTGGCGGTCAGCACGCGGATCGTCCTGTTCCCGCTCCTGTCGCTCAGTTGGATCGAGAACGGCGGCGAGTTCCGGGAGACCGGGTGGTCGATCCCCGCGGAGATGGAGCCGGTCCCGATCATCGCGGCCGTCGCTCCCGACCAGGCACAGGCCGGCCTCGTTCGCCAGCTCTCCACCGTCGGAACGATCCCGACCGAGGCCAAGCCGCCGCTGTCGGGGGTCCATCGACGTCCGACGATACCGACGCCACCCGGCTGATCTCGCGCGGGCCGCTCCCGGCCTCGGTCGTCGGTCGGATCACGAGCGGTGTATAGATGCTCTCGATGCCCCTCTCGACGGAACGCCGGGCCACGGACACGCAGCAGCGTGCGATCGAGCTCGTCGGCGTCACCCGCCTGTTCGGGGCCGCGCCCGCCGTGCTCCGGGTCGACCTCTTGGTTCGGCGCGGCGAGGTGGTCGTGCTGCGAGGCCCGAACGGCGCCGGCAAGACCACGCTGCTTCGGATCGTCGCGACGTCCCTCTCCCCCACGTACGGTGGCGGGACGGTCCTGGGCCACGACCTCACACGCGACCGAGATGCGATCCGCAGGGACACCGAATCGCTCTCGCACCGGACCCGTCTCTACGAGGACCTCACGGCGTCGGAGAACCTGGCCTTCTGGTGCCGGCTGCTAGGCCTCGGGCTCGGTCTACGTGGGATCGATGCCGCCTTGGAACGCGTGGGGCTGCTGGAGGTGAGCGGCGAGCGGATCCGAGGGTTCTCGCAGGGCATGCGGCAGCGACTCGCCCTCGCGCGAACCATCCTTCGAACGCCGCAGCTCCTCTTGCTCGACGAGCCGTACACGGGCCTGGACGGGGAGGCTCGCCAGACCGTCGACGACCTCATCCGCGAGATCCACCGCGACGGGCGGACCGCGGTGATCGCGACCCACCAGGCCGCTCCGCAGGGCGTGCCCTGCCGAGAGCTCCATCTCGACGGCGGGCGGATCGTTCGGGAGACCCCGTGACGTTCCTGCGACAGGCGGCCGCGATCGCCGGCAAGGACCTGCGGATCGAGGTCCGCGGCCGTCATGCACTCGGGATGCTGCTGCCGTTCGCGGCGACGATGCTGGTGTCGTTCGGGTTCGCGTTCGGGCCGGGGCGCGAGATCCTCCAGCGAACGGCGCCGGGACTCCTGTGGATGGCACTCCTGTTCGCCAGCGTCGTCGCATCCCGCCGCGCGTACCAGACGGAGGCCGAGGACGGCGCCCTCGAAGGCCTCCTGCTCGCGCCCGTGGACAAGGCCGCGGTGTACGCGGGGAAGCTGTCGGCGATCGCGCTCCAGCTCCTGGTCCTGGTCGTCCTCGTGTTGCTCCTCGTCGTGGTGCTGTTCGATCTGGCGCTCGCGGGTCCGCTCGTGTTGGGAGGTGCGTTCATCCTAGGGACGGTGGGACTGGCGGCCGTGGGAGGGTTGTTCGGTGTGGTGGCGGAGGCCGCACGCACCCGTGAGGCGGTGTTCCCGATGCTCGTGCTCCCCCTGACCGCACCGGTGCTGATCGCCGGCGTCCGCGCGACCGACCTGGCGGTGACCGGCGCGAGCGGCGACGCGCTGTCCTGGCTCGGGCTGCTGGTAGCGTTCGACGTCGTGTTCGTGTCGGTCGGCGTGCTCGTGTTCGGCGTACTGATGGAGGACTGAGTGGACATCGCCGCTCGCGGATTCGGCAAGGTGGGATCGCGGAGCGGTGAGCGATGGCTCGGCATCGCCGCGATCGTCGCACTGGCAACGAGCGCCGTGCTCTCGTTGGTCGTCGCGCCGCCCGACGCCGTGCAGGGCGATGTGCAGCGGCTGATGTACATCCACGTGCCGGCAGCGTGGCTGGCGTATCTGGCGTTCTTCGTCGTGTTCGTGGCCAGCATCGCGTACCTGCGGACCGGCCGGATCCGGTGGGATCGCCTCGCCGCCGCGTCCGCCGAGATCGGTGTGCTGTTCACCGCGCTCGCCATCACCCTCGGCGCCCTCTGGGGCAAGCCGGTCTGGGGAACGTGGTGGACCTGGGATCCGCGGCTCACCACCACGGCGATGCTGCTCCTGATCTATCTCGTCTACCTGTCGGTGCGGCGGATCGCCGAGAGCCCGGCGCGCAGGGCACGCTGGGCGGCCGTCATCGGCATCGTCGGGTTCGTCGACGTTCCGATCGTGCACCTCTCGGTCGTGTGGTGGAGATCACTGCATCAAGGCCCGACCCTGCTTCGGCTCGGCGGCCCGGAGATCCATGGCACGATGCTCCTCGCACTGCTGGTCGCCGTCGGGGCGTTCACGCTCGTGTACGCGTACCTGATGACGTTGCGCCTGCGGGTCGGCCGTCTCGAGGAGCGCGAGCTCCGCGAGGCGATGGCTCCTCGCGGATCGCATGAGGAGGTCGAGGCGTAGTGGACGCCAACGCCGGCTACGTGGTCGCTGGCTACCTCATCACCGCAGCGACCCTCGGCGGCTACACGTGGCGGCTCCTCGCCAGAGCTCGCGTCGCGCGCCGACCAGGTGCGGGAAGCGATCGCCGGCGCGATCCCGCCGGCTGACCCGTCCGGGCGTCCACGACCGCCCGCTCAGCCGGCCAACCCCTCCTCCGCTTCGGCGATCAGTTCCTCGGCGTTGCCGCGTTCCGCGCCGAACGGCGCGGCGTCGAGGTACCGCTCCAGGGCGGCGATCGCCGGCTCCGGGCGGTCGAGACCACGCAGCAGGATGAGGCCACGGATGAACAGGGCCTCGGGGTAGCCGGGATCGGTCGAGAGCGACCGGTCGACCGAATCGAGCGCCTCGCGTGGACGCTCGGACAGGTACAGGATGATGCCGACGTGGGCGTGCGCCTCGGCGTCGTCCGGGTCGAGCTCCAGCGCCACCGCGTACTCGCCGAGCGACTCCTCGATCATCCCGGCGTCCAGGTAGCGATGCGCCAGGTCGAGCCGGGCGGCCAGGTCGTCGGGGTGATCCTCCACACGCTGCTCGAAGAAGGCGAGCGGGTCCTCCGCCGATGCGATCGGCGCCGCCGCCGGCTCCGATGCGGGGGCGGCGCCGCGCGCGAGTGTCGAGATCACGACCGCAAGCACGGTCCCGCCGATCAGCGTCGCGACGACCCAGGGCGGGACGCGGCGCGGTTCAGAGCGGTCGGTCCGTGGCGCGACGGTCCCGCCCTCGCGGGTTCCGACCTCGGGGCGTGCGTCGTCGTCCGCGAGAGACGTGTCGCCGTGTCCGGCCGGTGACCGCCGCAGCGCTCGCCGGTCGATCGCTCGGAGGACACGCGTGAGGCGCCCGTCGGTCTCCTCGCGGAGGCGCTCGTACTCGGCCTCGTCCAACGCCCCCGACCCGCGCGCCTCCTCCAGGTCCGCGATCCCACGGAGCAGGGCGAGCCTGCGGTCGTCGAGCGGGTCCGTCGGCGGCTCGAGCGGTGCCGGTTCGTCGCGGAGGAACCCCACGAGGACACCGCCCGCGGCCACGGTCGCGAGCCCGGCCAGCGCGAACGATGCAGCGACCGGGTTCATCCGGTCTCCTCGAGGCCGCCGAGCTCGCGCTCGATCCGAGCTCGCTCGCTCGACGTCACGGTCGAGCCGGCGGGGGTCGCGCGCCGCCGAACGAGGACGAGCCAGATCGCGATCCCCGCGATCACGCCGACCACCGGGACGAGCCACGGCACGAGGTTCAACCCGCGTCGAGGAGGGGCGAGCAGGACCCACTCCCCGTATCGCTCGACGAAGTAGGCGCGCACCGCCTCCGGGGTTCGGCCGGCGAGGAGCTGGGTCTCGATCTCCGTCCGCATCTCCCCGGCGAGTCGTGACGGCGAGTCGGCTACCGACAGGTTCTGGCAGACGGGACATCGGAGCCCGGACGCGATCTCCCGCACACGATCGTCGATCGTCTGCGGCGCCGCGTCGTCGCCGGCAGCGAGGAGCGCCGCCAGCCCGACCACCACGACCGCCCCGCCGACGACCAGCCACCCTCGCGCTCGACCGCTCATCACGATGCCGCCGGGCGCAGCGCCTCGTCGATCTCGGTCGTGAGCCAGTCGTAGGTCACGGCGCCCGTCGTCTTGGCGGAGACCGTTCCATCCGGAGCGATCACGAAGGTCTCGGGGATGCCGTACACCCCGTACGCGATCGCCGTCCGCGAGTCGGGGTCGGTCGCGAGCGGCCAGTCACCTCCAAGCTCGTCGCGGAACTCGAGCGCTCCCTCGGAGGAGTCCTCGAAGACCACCCCGACGATCACCACGCCGCGCTCGCGGTATCGCCCCCACGCGGCCGTCAGCGCCGGGTGCTCCTCTCGGCACGGCACGCACCACGACGCCCAGAAGTTGAGGACGACCACCTGACCGTCGAGGTCGGCGAGATCGATCGTCCCCTCGTCGTCGAGCCGCGGCAGCGAGAACTCGGGCGCGGCCTCCCCCTCGAGCTCGCTCGGTAGCTCGCGGGGATCGCGTCCGAGCCCGGACGCGAGCAGCAGTGCGAACAGCAGGAGCGGGACGAGGACGAACGCGACCGACCGCCAACGTGGGCGCTTCGATCTGCCCTCGGGTACCTCGACGCGCTCGTCGGTCTCGGTGCTCACACCCGCACCTGCTCGCGCCGTTCGGCGACCGGCGGGAGCACCGGCCCGGGGCCTGGCCGGGGTCGCGCCGGCCACGCCGCGACGATCCCTCCGAGCACCATCACGGCGCCGCCCAACCACAACAACCCGATCCCCGGGCTCACGAAGAACCGGAACGACGCGCCGCCGTCCCCGTCCACCGAGACGAGCGACGCGTACAGGTCGACCATCCCGTTGAACGGCGTCCCGGTTCGGATCGACGGCGTCCCGATCGGCTCGGACGAGGCCGGGTAGAGGTTCAACGATGGATGCAGCCGCACGACCTCCTCGCCGGCTCGGAACACGGTCAGGTCGGCGACGACCACGCGACGATGCGGCTCCTCTCGCGCCGAGATGCCATCCAGGCGGAGCTCGAAGCCCTCGACCGACACGGTCTCTCCCCGCGCGAGCATCAGCTCCGCCGACCGGTCGGAGATCGAGGCCCACGAGACCCCGACGACCGCAACGATGAGACCGAGGTGCACGACGAGTCCGCCGTAGAGGCGGTGGTTCCGCGCGACGGCGCCGCCGATCGCGCGAACCACGTCGAGCTCGTTCGCTCGCATCTGCGCCCGAACCCCGCGGACCATCTCCGCGAGCGTCGCCGTCGCGACGAAGGACGCAAGGCCGAAGACCACGACCGCCGCGGTCCCCCGACCGGACGCGAGCAGCACCACCGCGGTCACCGCGGCGGCCCACGCCGGGACCTGGAGCCGCCGGATCACCGCCGACGCCGAGGCGGCTCTCCAGGGCAGCATCGGGCCGATCCCCATGAGGAACAACAGCAGCATCGCGACCGGGGCGGCGTTGCGGTTGAAGAACGGCGCGCCCACCGAGACCTTCTCGCCGGTGACGGCCTCGGCGAGCAGCGGGTAGATCGTTCCGACCAACACCGTGAAGGTGACGACCAGCAGCAGGATGTTGTTGCCGAGGAAGACGCTCTCGCGCGACAGCGGCGTGTCGAACGACGCCTCGGCGCGCAGGGCGTCTCGCCGCCACGCGATCAGCCCGAACCCGCCGAGCAGCACCACCGTCAGGAACGCGAGGTAGAGCGGCCCCACGATCGACTCGGCGAACGCGTGGACCGATGACAAGATGCTGCCCCGGGTGAGGAACGTGCCGAGCACCGTGAGGGCGAACGTCCCTACGATCAGGGAGAGGTTCCACACCTTCAACATCCCGCGCCGCTCCTGCACCATCACCGAGTGGAGGAACGCCGTCCCCGTGAGCCACGGCAGCAGCGCCACGTTCTCGACCGGGTCCCACGCCCAATACCCGCCCCATCCGAGGACGCTGTAGGACCAGAGCGCTCCGAGCAGGAGCCCGACCGTGAGGAACAGCCAGGCCGCGATCGTCCACCGCCGCGTCACGCGCACCCACGCGTCGCTCACCCGGCCGGTGGCGAGCGCCGCGATCGCGAATGCGAAGGGCACCGTGAAGCCGATGAACCCGAGGTACAGGAACGGCGGGTGCACGGCCATGAGCGGATGGTTCTGGAGCAACGGGAGCGGGCCCCGACCGTCCACCGCAGGCGTCGTGAGCGTCTCGAACGGTGTCGTCGGCCCCAGGACGAGCAGCAGGTAGAACGCGCACACGCCGAACATCACGGCGAGCGCCCACGGGAACGTCTGGGGACGGCGCCGCCGGAACGCGAATGCCACGGCGGCCAGGTACCCGCCGAGGACGAGGTTCCACAGCAACAACGAACCCTCGTCCGCCGACCAGAGCGCCAGGATCTTGAAGAAGGTCGGCGTCGCGCGGCTCGAGTTCGTCGCGACGTAGCGGAGGGAGAAGTCGTCGGCGAGCAACGCGGCGAGCATCGCGAGGTTGGCCACGACGACGAGCGCGAACAGCGAGTAGGCGGCCGTCCGTGCGCTCTCGACCACGCGGGGGCGGCCGGACCGGACGCCGACGATCGCGGCCGTCGCCCCGTAGAACGCGAGCGCCAGGGCGAGCGCGAGGGACGCGGTTCCGACGAGCGCCGGCATCAGCTCACCTCGACGGGTGACGGCGTGGCTCCGGGCGACGGCGGTCGGTACTCCTCGCCGTGCTTGACCAGCATCGTGTCCGAGTGGAAGGCACCATCCGAGCCGTAGGTTCCTTCGACGACGACCCCGATCCCCGTTCGGAACAGCGCCGGAGCCGCGCCCGCGTGCACGACCGTCATCCGGGTCGTCCCGTCGGTCACGACGAAGTCCACACCGCCGCTCGCATCGTGGACCGAGCCCGGGACGACCTGGCCGCCCAGACGCAGCCGCTCACCGGGCGGCGGTTGCTGCTCGAGCAGCTCGGTGGGGGTGACGTAGTACACGAGGTTCCCCGACAGCGCCTGGGTTCCGACCCAGGCGAGGCTCCCCGCGATCAGCACGAGCAGGACGACGACGCGGACGCGCACGAGGAAAGCCTACGGGGCTCTCTCTCGTTCCGTCGAGGGAAGCGACCTGCGCGTCCTCCGCTACAGGTCGAGCTCGCCCCACCCGACGACGCGGACGCCGCCGCCGACCCGCACGCGCCACCCCTCCCCCTCGCGGGTGACCTCGACGTGCAGCTCGCTCGGCCGTCCCACCTGCTCGCCCTGCCGGATCATCACCGTCCCGGGCATCCCGGCGAGGCCGTATTCTGCGAGGTACGCGCCGAGCGGTCCGGCCGCCGACCCCGTCGCGGGATCCTCCCCGCCGGCGCCGAACTCCGTCTCGAACATCCGGGCCGTCACACCTTCGTCGGTCATGGCGAACAGGTACAGCTCCTCGGCGTCGGATGCGGCGACCGCCTCGCCGAGGGTCGTCGGGTCGCTGACGGCGCGTCGAAGCGTCTCGAGGTCGCGCACGGGAACGATGGTCGGAGGCAACCCGGTCGAGACCGTGCGTATCGGGAGATCTGGGTGCAGGTCGTCCACGGTGAGCCCGATCGCGCGCGCGATGAGCTCACGATCGGCGAACTCCGCGCCGAACACCGGCGGGAGCTGTCGCATCCATGCCCAGTTCGACCCCGCGTCGACCTCGACCGGGATCTCGCCCGCCGCGACGGACTGGATCGCCGGAGACGCGACCCGCCCCTCGCTCACCATAACGAACGCGGTGCCGAGGGTCGGATGACCCGCGAACGGAAGCTCCTTGCCCGGTGTGAAGATCCGCATCGCGTATCGGTCGCCGCCGGCCTGGGTGACGAACGTCGTCTCCGAGAACCCGAACTCCTTCGCGATCGCCTGCATGAGCTGCTCGTCGATGTCGCCGGGGTCCGGCACCACGCAGAGCTGGTTCCCGGCGAGCGGCCGCGGGGTGAACACGTCGACGATGCGGAACGGGATCGGCACGGTCGGCACTGTAGCGGCTCGTTGCTACCGTTGGTCGATGGAGGAGCGGACCTACCGCGACGGGGCGCGGGCGATCGCCCCGATCGGCATCGCGGCCTTCGGGTTCGGCCTCTCGTTCGGGGTGCTCGCGCGGACGGCGGGCTTCGGCTGGCTCGCGCCGATCGTGATGTCCGCGACGACCTTCGCCGGTTCCGCACAGTTCGCGGCGGCCTCGATCCTCGGTGACGGGGGAACCGTGGCGGCCGCGGTGACGGCCGCGCTCCTGCTGAACGCTCGGTACGGACCGATCGCGGTGACGGTCGCGCCATACCTGCACGGATCGCGGCTGTCGAGGTTCCTGCACGCGCAGCTGATCGTGGACGAATCGTGGGTGATCGCCGCTCAGGGGGACGGACGGTACGACCGCCGCATGCTCGTGGGCGCCGGGCTCGTGCTGTTCGCGGCCTGGGTCGGTGGGACGGCGGTCGGATCGATCGCCGGCGAGGCGCTGGGCGATCCGACGGCGCTCGGGCTCGACGCCGCGTTCCCGGCGCTGTTCCTCGCGCTGCTCGTGCCGCAGGTTCGAGGGCCCGCGGTTCGGAGCCGGAAGCCGCTTGCCGCCGCACTGCTCGGGGCCGGGATCGCGCTCGTCTTGACGCCGATCACCCCGCCGGGCGTCCCGATCATCGCCGCCGGCGTCGTCTGCCTGCTCGGGCTGAAGCGATGACCGAGGTCTGGCTCGTCGTCGGGCTCGTCGGAGCGGGAACCATGGTCATCAAGGCCACCGGGCCGGTGCTCCTTGGCGGCCGCCCGATCCCCGAGCGGTTGAACAGCGTCATCCAGCTCCTGGCCCCCGCGCTCCTCGGGGCGCTCGTCGCCGTCCAGACGTTCGGGAGCGGGCAGAGCCTGGTGCTGGACGAGCGCGTGATCGGCCTGGCCGCGGCTGGGATCGCCATCTGGCGCAAGGCGCCGCTGCTCCTCGTCCTCGTGATCGCGGCCTCCACGACCGCGCTGGCTCGCGCGCTGCTCTGAGCCCGGTTGTTAGGCTTGGCTCGTCCCGCGGGCGTAGCTCAATGGCAGAGCTCCAGCCTTCCAAGCTGGTGGTGCGGGTTCGATTCCCGTCGCCCGCTCCGCTGGTCAGACCCCGTTTGCTGCTCCGCCTTCCGTACTCCCCATCCCATCGTGTCGCGTCGTTCCACGGGTCTTGCGCGGGACTGCCGCGGCGCTAGGTGACCTCGACCTCGCGGAGCCGGCCCGTTCGCACGTCGTAGACCCACCCGGAGACCTCAACGTCCTTCGGGAGGAACGGGTTCTCGCGGATCGCCTTCACGTCCTCCTTGAGACTGTCCTCGACATCCGAGAACGGCATGAAGTCGATCGTTGCGGCGCTCGTTCCGGTCTCGGCTTGCAGCTTGCCCCAGATATCCTCGTTCGTGAACGTCAGCATCCCGCAGTCCGTGTGATGGATGATCATGAACTCTCGGGTGCCGAGCAGTTGCGACGACACGATCAGCGAGCGAAGCGCGTCATCGGAAGCGCGCCCTCCGGCGTTGCGGATGACGTGAGCATCGCCGATGTCGAGGCCCAGGAACCGCTCCGGGTGGAGTCGTGCGTCGATGCAGGTCACCACGGCAACCGGCTTGTTCGGGGGGAGCTGAGCCTCTCCCTTGTCGAAGCCCTCGGCGAACGAGTGGTTGGACTGGAGCAACTGGTCAACGCTTCGCATGCGGGCTGCCTCCTCGCTCTCAAGGGATGGCCGGGATCCGAACCGCCCGGCGGTCGAACGCTAGCCGGACTTCTGTCCGGTCCGCAGATCCATCCAGTTGGTTTCGATCGACGCGTACCGGGCCCACGCCGCTCCCCACCCCTCGTCGTTCCGCGGGAAGGTCTCGAGGGGCTGCTGTGGCGCGTTCCGATCCCAGATCCCGAAGTGATCCGGCGCGTACCCGAGGAGATAGCGCGAACCCGTGTGGGTGAACTCGATCCTCGCCGCGGCCACCGGTGGCTGCGCGGCCGGGGCTGCCCCGGGCTCGGTCACGGCCACCGGAGCGGGTTCCGGGGTCGGTGACGGCTGTGGCTCGGGTTCGGGCGTCGGGGTCTGCTCGGAGGCCGGGATCGACGCGATCATCGTCGCCTGGGGTGGTGGGGAGTCCTCCGGCTCGGATACCGGCTCCTCGGCCATCTCGTGCATCTCGCCGACCTTCGCCGGTGGCGTCTCGGCGCCGGCGGGGACGTCGTCCACCAGCCAGGATCCGCACCACCGACACTTGATCGCGGCGTCCTTGATCTCCTCGGCACAGTACGGACACGTCTTCATCGGTTCGCTCCTCCTGGCTCTCGAGCACGAACGAGCAAGCCTACTCCGCGGACGCTCGCCTCGTGGATCCGTCGCCCTTCACGACCTGGCCGCCCTTCATCACGAACGGCACGTCGGTCAGCAGATCCACATCCGCCAGGGGGTCGCCCTCGACCGCGATCAGGTCGGCGAACGCACCGGCCTCGATCGCGCCGACGCGATCACGCCAACCCATCAGCTCCGCGGCGATCACGGTCGCAGCCTGGATCGCCTGCATGGGCGTCATCCCGAACTTCACCATGTACGCGAACTGCCGCGCGTTCATGCCGTGCGGATACGTCCCGCTGTCGGTGCCGAACGCGAGCTTCACGCCCGCCTCCACCGCCTTGGCGAAACCCTCGCGCTGGACGTCGGTCGTCTCCTCGAGCTTGCGCATCACCGACGGCGACCAGCCCTCCCTCCGGCCCTGTTCGATCGCCCAGTCCCCCATCCAGATGTCCGCGACGAGATACGTCCCGTGCTCGGCCATCAGGGCGATCGCGCGGTCGTCCATGAGCGAGCCATGCTCGATCGATCGGACGCCGGCCCGAACGGCGCGCACGATCCCCTCCGTTCCGTGGGCGTGCGCCGCGACATGGGTCCCGTAGAGCTCGGACTCCTCGACCGCGGCACGGATCTCGTCCTCGCTGAACTCCGGTGCGGACGGCGTGGTCCCCTCCGTCAGGACCGCCCCGGTCGCGATGACCTTGATGAAGTCGGCGCCGCGGTGGAGGATCTCGCGAACGACGGTGCGGACCTCGTCGGCCGAGTTCGCGACGCCGAAGCGCAGCTCGCGCGGGACGACCGCATCGATGTCCGGGGCGAGCCCGGTGATGTCCCCGCCACCGCTCGAGCTCGTGACGAAGGCGCCGGCGCACCGCATCCTCGGACCGAGGACGTCGCCGACCTCGATCGCATCACGGAGCGCCACGTCGACGAACGCTCGGAACGTGCCGACGTCTCGGACGGTGGTGAACCCCGCGAGGACCGTGTCGCGCGCGTTCCGGACCCCCGAGAGGGCCTCCTGCGCGCCGGACCGTTGCACCAGACTCGCGTAGCCGTGCCCGCCGTCGATCTCGCCGATGAGATGCGCGTGACAATCGATCAGGCCCGGCAGCACGGTGTGATCCGACAGATCGATGTCGACCGGAGCTCCGTCGTCGACCTCGACCGCCTCGATCCGATCCTCACGGATGCTGATGACCCGGTCCTGCAACACCTCGCCGGCCACGACGTCGACGACCAGCCCCGCCCGGATCCGCACGCCGGGCTCCGTCACAGCTCCGGGAGACGGAACGACAGGTCGGCGGCGACGTCGACGACGTCCATCTGCGCCTTCTGCAGCCGGCCCGAGTAGTCCCAGTTCATCGCCTGCCACCGCGTGAACTGATCGAGCACCCACACACCCGACTGCCGCGCGCCATTGCCGCTCCGCCCGTTGCCGCCGAACGGCAGGTGCGCCTCGGCACCCGAGGTCGAGTTGTTCACGCTCACCATCCCGGCCGAGACGCGCTCGCGGAACCGGAACACGTTCAGCGGATCCGTCGTGTAGATCGACGCGGACAGGCCGTACCCGTGCCCGTTGGCGAGCGCGACCGCCTCGTCGAAGTCCGCGAACGTCGACACACCGACGATCGGCCCGAAGGTCTCCTGCTTGTACAGGTCGTCGTCCGGGGTCACGCCGTCCACGATCGTCGGATGCACGTAGAGGCCCGCCTCCGGATCGCCGATGAACCCGGCCCGTGGGTTCGACGACGTGATCCGCCCGATGCCACTCGAACCGCGGAGCGCATGATGCGGCTGCACCCAGTCGAGCCAGCCGAGGAAGCGTTCGCAGAAGCGGGACGAGATCATCGGCCCGTACAGCACGTCCTCGAACGGGTCGCCGATCGGAGCCGCCTCCACCGCCGAGGCGAACCGGGAAAGGAACCCCTCGTGGACGCGCTCGTGCACGATCACCGTTCCGAGCGACGTGCACCGCTGGCCCGCCGTTCCGAACCCGCTGAACAGCGCACCCTCGACGGCGAGGTCGAGGTCGGCGTCCGGCATCACGACGAGCGGGTTCTTGCCCCCGAGCTCGAGGCACGGCGTCTGCAGATGTCTGCCCGCAGAGCTCACCGATCCGTCGGCCGACGTCGCTCGATCCCGTGAAACCCACCTTGTCGACGAGCCCGGCGTCGAGCGCCTGCGTAAGGCCCGCGAACGTCGTCGGCCCGTCCGCGAGCACCATGCTGAACGCGCCCTCCGGCAGGCCGGCGCGCAGGAACAGCTGCGCCAGCGCCTCGGAGGTGGCTGGCGCGTACTCGGCCGGCTTCCATACGACGGTGTTGCCGCACAGGAGCGCCGGGACGAGGTACCACGAGGGCACGGCGACCGGGAAGTTGCCGGCGGTCACGATCGCGGCCACGCCGACCGGCACGCGGAACGTGAACAGCTGCTTGTCGGGAAGCTCGGAGGGGACGGTCATGCCGTAGAGCCTGCGTCCCTCCGAGGTGAAGAAGTTGCAGGTGTCGACGACCTCCTGGACGGATCCTCGCGACTCGGCGATCGGCTTGCCGATCTCGCGGGTCAGGGTGCGTGCAAGCGTTTCGGCGTTCGCCTCGACGAGCCGCCCGAGCTGCTGGATGACCCGGCCTCGGACGGGCGCCGGGACGTGTGCCCACGCGACCTGCGCGTTCCGCGCCGTCCGGCAGGCCTCCACGAAGGCGGCGGCATCGCCGAGCGACGCGGTCGCGATGTGCCGGTCGAGGTGCGCGGGGTCCGAGATCTCGAGCGTGCCGCCGGGCGCGTCCGTCGGTCCGGCGCCGACGACGAGGGAAGACACCGTCCGGGTCACGGCGGCAATCCTACGTCGCCGGTTTGCCCATCGGGGCGCCCCCCTGCCACGATGGCGGCGATGCCTGCCTCGCGCCGACCGAGGACGTACCTCCTTGCCCGCGTGCCGCTGTTCTCCGGCCTTTCGCGGGCGCAGCTCGGTCGCGTCGCCGCGCTCGCCGAACAGCGGACCTATCTCGAGGGGCAGGAGATCGTGAAGGCGGGCGAGCCCGGCAAGGCCTTCTACGCGATCGTGAATGGGCGGGCGAAGGTCATGAAGGGCAACCGGACCGAGGCCGAACTCGGGCGCGGGGCGTTCTTCGGCGAGCTCGCGCTGCTCGACGGGGAGGCGAGGTCCCGCACGGTCGTCGCCCAATCGATCATCGAGGCGATCCGGATCGAGCGCCCGGCGTTCCGGCGCTTGCTCCAGAAGGAGCCGAAGCTCGCGATCGCGCTGCTCGAAGGGATGGCGCGACGCACCCGGAAGATCATGGACGCGCCCGCCCTGTAGTTCGCGTCCCCAACACGCTGTAGCCCGATCCTGCCTTCCGGCGCGTCGCGCAACGGGTCTAGTCTGGGCGTCCGTCCGGCCGGGGAAGGAGCGACGGTGAGCCTGAAGGACGTCTTCAAGGACGGCGGGAGGATGGACGATCCCGTCCGCGGGACCGCGCAGGTCGTCTCAGCCACGATGCACCACGGGCGCGGGATCTACCAGATGTGCGAGATGCAGCTCGTCGTCCAGGCCGACGGGGTGCCGGCGACCGCCGTCGCGTTCGGAGGACTCGTCCATCGCGACCGGTGGCCGTTCCCGGGGGCCGTGCTGCCCGTCACGGTCGACCGAGCCGATCCGCACTCCGTATCGATCGAGTGGGACGAGGTGGCGTCCTCCAAGGATCGCTCTCGCGCCAGCGCCGAGAGCCTCGCCGCCATGATGCGCGGCGATACCTCGGCGACGCCGGTCGGCTCGCAGGGCGGCGCCGGCGTGCCGATGGTCGTGAACGTGTCGGGCGCGGATCTCGGTCAACTCTCGGAGGACCAGAAGGCGAAGCTCCGCATGTTCGGCATCGACCCGGACGCGGTGGCGGCACAGGCGGCGGCCGAAGCGCCGCCGGGTTCGGATCCGGGGGCCCACATCCCTCCCCCGCCGAAGGAGCAGGCCGACGACCGGCTCGACCTGTTGGAGCGACTCGTCAAGCTCTGGGAGCAGGGTGCGCTCACCGCCCAGGAGTTCGAGGCGCAGAAACGCCAGGTCCTGGGCGACTGACGCCCGGACGCTCCCGCCCTTCCAACGATCAGGCAAGCACGTCGAACGCCTGCTCCGCGAGGGCCGGCCATGCCCGAGCGCTCGCGACGGGGACGAGGACCCACGCCTTCATCGCTCGACCCGGCATCGGTTCGAACGGCCGCACCCCTGCTCGCTTCAACGCCTTCGCATGGTCGTCGGGATCGAGCTTGAACGTCATCGCATCGCCGAACGTTCCGGCGAAGACCTTGTCGCCCTTCTTCAGTACCGGCATCCCGAACATCTGCGATCGCTTCGCGCCCCGAGCGACGAACGTCTCGGCGAGCGCGTCGAACCGCTTCATGGTGCTCTCTCCGGGCTTCGGCATCTTCGGCGGGGTCGTCGATGGCGACACGAGCGGATGCTACTGGGGTCGCGAGTGCGCGGACGAGATCCTCGGCTCCTCGCTGGCCTCGGCCTCGGCGGCCACACCGCCGCCGATCGGCGGCGCGGCCGGATCCGCGTTCGGCACACGAACGTGAGCCGTCGCCCGCATCGCTCGCGTACCATCGTGCCAGCGCCGGTAGCTCAGTCCGGACAGAGCGGCTGCCTTCTAAGCAGCGGGTCGGAGGTTCGAGTCCTCCCCGGCGCACGAGCGACGTGTCGTCATCCTGGGTCGGCGCGTGGACCGGGGATACACTCGGAAGCATGAGCGGGTTCGGCGGCATCGGAGGTGCGGAACACCACGGCGGCGTTCCGATCGCTGGGCAGGGGTCCTCGGCCGCACATGGCAAGTCGCACGAGTTGCGCGGCGATCTCGCTCGCAGGCGCCGGCCGCCTCGACGTCGTTGGTGGCAGTTCTGGCGTCGTCGCAACGACCGGTTCCCGGGATCCCAGCCCTAGCGCCGGAGAGGGCGAGATCACACACGGGCAGCCTCCACCTCCGCCACCCCCGAGTGCAGGCTCCATCGGGCTCGGCGTGTGACGGCGAGCCAGGTGACGCAAGCCTGAACCCCCGTCCCCCTGAGGGACAGCCGCGAGTCCTCAACAGCCCTTGACCATAGGTGGGCTGACCGCCTTGATAAGGCCAGTGGTAGATGACGAGACGATGGCTGGTGCGATCTACCAGGTGTGCGGGCCGGAACTGCTACCCCACACCGAGCCGGTGGTTCCCCATACGACCATGCAGGATCGTTCATGCGCCCCGCGTCATCGTTGAACGGTGTTCGCGCACGATGCCAAGGAACGACGTTCAGACGGCTCAAAGCAACGGAAGCTGTTCGGCCTCATCCCGTTGTCCTTGCCCGACGACCTCGTTGAGTGCATGACCTGCGGCGCGAGATACCCGCGCGACCAAGGGCCGCCCTCGCGGGCGTGCGATCGCATCAGCGGCGAGTAACTCCGCACCAGGGTTGGCGGTCGGATTCCCGCAGTATGCCGACGAGCACCGGCCGGAGCGTCCGATCCTCCTTGTCGACGATGAGGAGCTCGGCGAACGGTGCGGGTCTCGGATCCTGCCGGCGCTGTCGAAGTCGGAAGCAGGAGGACGTGGAGCAACTCGGCACGAGGGCTGGGGCTGGGGCTGGGGCTGGGGCTGGGCCTATGCCTTCAGGCGCTTCCGTAGCAGCGCCTCAGTTCTTCGTTCTCTACGACCGAATGCTACGCGGCGCGAACGACGCGACTTTCAGGGGTGTCCAGCCCGGAACTCGTGATCGTCCGGACGAACTCGACCTCCCAGGTGAGATCCCCGGTCGTGCACAACTGCGCTTGCTCGTCGACCGTAAGCGCCGGTACAGCGATGCTCACCGTCCCCTCCCCGCGAAGCGGTCCAAGGCGTCCGTCGAAGTGAGCAGCCATGAACTGGTCCGCCTGGTCGTACGAGAACGCTCCCTCCGTGATCGGGACGCTCCTGGTGTTTCCGAAGTCCCAGCCGAACCCCCATTCCTGCGTCGTCGCGTCCTCGCAGGTAAGCGTGACACCGAGGAACATCAGCACAACGGACCGCCCTGCCTCGGTCTTGGCCACGCGGAACGTGATCCGTTGTCCTTGGGATGTTTCACCCTGATAGACGCGAACTCGGGTAGCGGCGTGTGCCGGGACTGCGGTGGTGAGGATGAGGGTGCCGATGAGGATCCCGATCGCGAGTGCTGAGCGCCTACGCACGTTCTTCGCCTCCCTGCACTGGTAGGCACGATGACCGGCCTGCTTTGAGCCTCGACGGAATCTGGACAAGGCGCAAGACCGGCGGTCCAGCCCGCCAGCTCGACGGTCTCATCGACCAGATCGTCGCCGCGCTGCACGGCGCTTGGGTTCTGCAAGACACTCGTCCAGCTGCTGTTTGGCGGATCGGCGACCCCGTACCCGCCCTGATCTGCAGACGGTCGCCTGAGCGGCTGGACTATGGGCCAGCCGAACCTACCCGCATTGCGGCGGCGGTACGCACGGTGGCGGACCGCCAGGACCGCCAGGCGGAGAGGGAGAAGGTTCCGGCGATGGCTCTGGTGAGGGTTCCGGGGTGGGAGATGGCTCGGGTGAGGGTTCCGGGGTCGGGGATGGCTCGGGCGGGGGCGACGGCTCGGGTGGAGGATCCGGGGGGGATGGCTCGGGCGGGGGCGACGGCTCGGGTGAAGGATCCGGGGATGGATCGGGCGTGGGCGAGGGTGAGGGCTCCGGAGTTGGCGCAGGACTGGGTGTGGGTGATGGGGCTGGAGAGGGCGAAGGCGATGGTGCCGGTGAGGTGCCTGGTGGGGGCGGCGGATCGGTCCCCGGCGGGGGAACGCTGCCGGGCGGCAGATCCCCTCCCACGAAGGCGAGGTCACCACTCAGGGGGAACAGCAGGATCGGCGTGGGGTCGCTCCCGCCCTTCCCGCTCGCCCGCGTTGGCCCGCCCTGGGCGCCTCCTACGGCGTCCGGGTCGATCCCGACGTAGGGCACACCGCTCTCGGTGACGTCCACCGTGAACGCTCCTCCGAGGAGCGAGGGGGTCCTGCTGCCCTGCGTCGCCGTGAAGACTCCGATCAGCGCCGCGAGGAACCCCCCGACGAATACCAGGCCGACGATCGCTCCCGCGGTCCGCCCCAGCCTCTGGCGGCTCGGGTGCAACGCTCGCTTCCAGACGAGGGGGGCCGCGGCCCGCACGTCGCGGATCCAGATCCGCGTGTCTAGGGCTCGATGGCGCACGTACCGAAGCCTGGGCCGAACGTGTGGGACCCGGATCCTTGGGGGGGCCATCCGGTGGCCCAGGTAGCGCAGCCGATGCCGAAGGTGAGCCGTCCGTTGCCCGGCGCGCGTGCCGAGTCTCGCCAAGGGATTGGATCGGAAGGCGTCCATCCCGCCACCTACCTTCGGGCTGCTTCGGCGCTATCGGGAGCAGGGACTCTAAGCGTTCGGCCGTCCCCTCGTCACCATCCCGCGTTCGCCGGCGCCCCCGCGCTCGAGGTGCGTTCGGGGGCTTGAGAGTCGCGGTCTTCAGCTGCGTGGACCCGTGGCTCAGCGGTGATGTCGGGTCCCGCTGTGGCCAGCCTCGTAGAGCCTCTCAACGAGCAGCGGCGGCAGCGCCCGGTCCTCCTGCATCCGATCAGGAGATCGACGAAGAGCCGTGTCGCGTTGTTGCCGTAGGCAGCGCCGTCTTCCGGGTCGGCACGACCTTGGCGGTTGCTCGCTACGTCGGCTGACGACCACCCCCGCCGGTTCGCGTCGGTTGATCGTCGGCCACTCCCCTCCCGGTCGGTTGACGGTTCCCATCACCGTGCTCGGGTGTCGTGGCGTTCACGACCCCGAGAGGATGCGGCTGGGCGTAACGGTAGTCAGATGCGAGCGACTGCCCGGCCACCCTGCCGTTGAACATGTTGAGGACGCATCCGATGACGCGAGCACCGACCTGATCGAGTTGCTGCCGAGCGTAGGCGGCCTCGCTCCTGGTCGTCCTCTTGGCGCGCGCAACGAGCACGACGCCACCGACGACCGTGGAGATCGAGAGTGCGTCGGAGGACTCCGCGACGGGTGGGCTGTCGACGATGACGAAGCCCGATCGCTCGCGCAGCTCGCCCATGACCCGCTTCATGGCTTCGGACCCCAAGAGATCGGCAAACCCTGGTGACGGGGTCCCGCTCCCCAGGAAGGAGAGGTTGTCGCTCCAGGCCACCAGCGCATCGTCCAAGCTCGCCCGACCGTCCATCACCTCGACCAAGCCGGGAGCGTCCGAGACGCCGAAGTACCGGTGCAATCCGGGGTTGCGCAGGTCCGCAGAGACCGCGGCGACCGGCTGGCCCGCCTGAGCAAGCGCGAAGGCCAGGTTCGCGACTGTCACCGTCTTGCCTTCCCGTTTGGAGGGACTCGTGATCAGGATCGTCGTATCCGACTCCTGACCTGCTCGGAACATCAGGCTCGTTCGAAGCGTGCGGAAGGCCTCGGCCGCGCGCCCCTCGGGCAGTTCTGAGCCGACGAAGCGCTCCCGGCCGCGCCGTCCCAGCAACACGTGCGACTTCGGAACCACGGTGAGGACGGGCGCCCCCGAGACCGGCGCGAGATCGGCCGGGCTCCTGACGCGATCGTCGACCCGCTCGCGAACCGACGCCACGCCAAGTCCCAGGATGAGCCCGATGAGGAGTCCGAATGCACCGTTGAGCAACACGTCGGGACTCGACGGGGAATCGGGGACGCTGGACTGTCGGATGATGTCCCCGGGATCGATGAGGATCGTGTTGAGCGGAGCGAGCTGACTTCGGAGGTTCGCGATGACGCTCGTGAGCTCCTGGAGTTGCGCCTGCTGTGCGACGGTCGGCTGGATCGAATCGCCGATGTCCGCCTCGAGCGCCGCCAACTCATCCACGGAAGTCGCGAGCTCGTCGAGCAGCGGCTGCCGGAGGCCCTCGATGTCCTGCGTCCGCTCCTCGGCCTTGTAGTCGATGTACGCGGTCGCCGCGACCCGAGCCCCCTCCTGGGCTCGTTGCGGGCTCTCGTCCGAGTAGCCGAACTCGAGGACCTGTGTGTCCACGATGGCGTTCACGTCGAGGTGATCGAGGAACCTCTGGACCGGAACCGGGGGAGACATCATGGCCCCCGCACGGGATCCGACCACGGTCGACGTGGCGATGCGCTTCTCGGTCTCGAGCGTGACGGTCGGCGCGGTGAACACGTTCGAGGCGCTGTTGATCGGCTTGACGAGCACCTCTGCGCTGGAGCGGTAGACGGGCGTCTGCTGGAGCGACCACACCATCGTGGCGAGGAAGACCGCTCCCGCGATCCCCACGATCGCCCACTTCCGGTTCCGAAGGACTGCGACGTAGTCGCGAATGGGGACGAGAGATGCGTCTTCAGCACTCATGAGGGGTGGCTCCGATTCTAGCCGAGGCGGTATGTACGCGACCCGCTCGGTCGTCGTGGTCCGGCGAGCCTCTCGACCAACGCAGCCGAGGTTCAAGCACCGTCCGTTGGCCCAAGCCCTACCCCTTCGGTACGCTGGTGGAAACCCGGACGTCATCGAAGGTGTGTATCTCGTGAGCAGAGCCCTGGTCACCGGCATCACCGGGCAGGACGGCTCCTACCTGGCGGAACTGCTCCTCGCGAAGGGGTACGAGGTCCATGGGATCATCCGGCGAGCGTCGACGTTCAACACCCAGCGGATCGATCACCTGTACCAGGATCCGCACGATCGGGGTGTGTCGCTCTTCCTGCACTACGGAGACCTCACGGACGGATCGCAACTCGCTCGGCTGATCCGCAAGATCGAGCCCGACGAGATCTACAACCTGGCCGCGCAGAGCCACGTGCAGGTCTCGTTCGAGCAGCCCGAGTACACGGGCGATGTGATCGGGCTTGGGCGTCACGCGGTTGCTCGAGGCGATCCGGGAGACCGGCGTCCAGACGCGCCTGTATCAGGCGTCGTCGTCCGAGATGTTCGGCGACGCTCCCCCACCGCAATCGGAGGAGTCGTCTTCCGACCTCGGTCTCCATACGCGATCGCGAAGCTCTACGGACACTGGATGGTTCGGAACTACCGCGAGGCCTACGGGATGTACACCGTGTCGGGCATCCTGTTCAACCACGAGGGCGAGCGTCGAGGCAAGACGTTCGTCACTCGCAAGATCAGTCGGGCGGTCGCGCGCATCGCGCTCGGCACGCAGCGGAAGCTGTACCTGGGGAACATCGACGCGAAACGCGACTGGGGTCACGCGAAAGATCACGTCGAAGCCATCTACCTGATGCTGCAGCAGGACACGCCGAAGGACTACGTCATCGGCACGGGCGAGGCTCACTCGGTGCGGGAGTTCTGCGAGCTCGCGTTCTCACACGTCGGGTTGGACTGGGAACGATTCGTGAAGGTCGACCCTCGCTATCTGCGTCCGACCGACGTGGACGAGCTGTGCGCCGATCCGTCGCGGGCGATGGCGGACCTCGGCTGGAAACCCAAGGTCTCCTTCGAGGAGCTCGTGCGCGGCATGGTCGACGCCGACCTGGCGGCGGAACGCCTCGGTTCGATCGAGGGTGGGGCTCCCGCGTCATGGCTCACGGCGGGTCTCGATGGCTGACCTGCGGGGCAAGCGTGTCTGGGTCGCGGGGCACCGCGGGTTGGTGGGCTCCGCCCTCGTCCGGCGGCTGGAGCGGGAACCGATCGACACGCTGATCACGGCGGGCTCCGATGAGGTCGATCTTCGCCGACAGAGCGAGACCGAGGCGTTCGTGGAGGCGACGAAGCCCGACGTCGTGATCGTCGCCGCCGCAGTGGTCGGGGGGATCCAGGCCAACCGGACGGCACAGGGCCGGTTCCTCTACGACAACCTGATGATCTCGGCCAACGTCATCGAGGCTGCGCGTCGTTATGGCGTCGAGCAGCTGGTGGCCCTCGGCTCATCGTGCATCTACCCGCGCGAGGCGCCACAGCCGATGGCGGAGTCCTCGCTGCTCACGGGCCCCCTGGAACCGACGAACGAGGGGTATGCGATCGCGAAGATCGCCGCGCTCGAGATGACGAAGATGTATCGGCGTCAGTACGGCATGAACGCCATCTCCCTCATGCCGACCAACCTGTACGGGCCGGGCGACAACTTCGACCCGGAGACGTCACACGTCCTGGCATCCCTCCTGCGAAGGATCCACGAGGCCGACGTCTCCGGTGCCCCCACGGTCGAGGTGTGGGGCTCGGGTACCCCCCGACGTGAGTTCCTCCACGTCGACGATCTTGCCGACGCCACCGTCTTCGCGATCCAGCACTACGAGGGCGAGCAACACCTGAACGTCGGAACCGGGCAGGACATCTCGGTCCGAGACCTCGCCGCCCTGATCGCCGACGTGGTCGGATGGAGCGGGCGGTTCGTGTTCAACACCGCGATGCCGGACGGGACGCCCCGCAAGCTGCTCGATGTGAGCGCCCTTCGGCGACTGGGATGGCCCGGAGCTTCGATCGGACTGCATGCGGGCGTGCGAGCCACGTACGAATGGTTCCTCGCTCACGAGGCCGAGGCGATCGCCTCCCGGTAGGCCGACTCCAGGTGTTGGAGCCCACGTTCGGGCGAGTGGCGTTGCTCCCACAGTTCCCGCGCGGCCGACCCAAGCCGGATCGACTCGTCGTCGTCACCGAGCCGTTCCAGCGCCGACTGCCATCGCTCGATATCCCGCGGTGGGATCAGGAGTCCGGTCGTGTCGTGATGGACGGCCTCCTCGAGTGAGCCGATCCTGCTGGCCAGCACCGGCACGCCGGCGGCGTAGGCCTCGATGATGCTGCGGGGAGACCCCTCGTACCACACGGACGGCAGCACCAGCGCGCGGGCATGTGCCAGCAGCGAGGGCACCTGCCGTTCGTCGACGGGACCGATGAACTCGACGTTGTCGGGCGCCGTGCGGCGAAGCTCGGCCGATCGCGGCCCGTCCCCCGCAACGACGAGCCGTCCGAACGACGGCTTCCATGCCGCCAGCAGCGTCGAGACCCCCTTCTCGGGCGAGAGTCGCCCCAGATACAGGAAGCGGTCGCCGGCGCCGGCGCGTAGTTGGATCGGCCACGAGAAGTTGGGCTTGACGAGTATCCGGCCGGCGGGGATGCGGCCCTCGACATGCTTGTTCCTGATGAACTGGCTGACGGCGAGGAAGCGTCGAACGCCGGAGAGGCTTCCGAGGGCGCGCTGCGCCTCCAATGAGATCGCCAGGGAGGCGCTTCCGAGCGCCGAACCCCGGTAGCAGCGGTAGCGGACGCCCCGCCACGGCGCGTGTCCAAGGCATTCCTCGCACACCTTGCCGTCGCGCAGGAACGTCGCGGGCAGACAGAGCAGGCGGTAGTTGTGCAGGGTCATCACGGTCGGGGCCTGGGCGGCGGCGACGCGAACGGCGGCCGGCGACAACATCGGGAAGAGGTTGTGGAGATGGACGACGTCGGGGTGATCGGTCTCGATGAGCGCTCGGACCTTCGAGACGGCGCGTGCAGACCAGATGGCTTCCACCCCCGCGCGCACACGCGACCCGAGCCCTTCACCGTCCGGCGATGGGGACCACACACGCACGTCGTGGCCTCCACGCTCGAGCAGGCGCGCCTCGTCCTCGACGACTCGGTTCTCGCCGGAGGCAGATCCGGACAGGTACCTCGAGTGGAGGATCAGGACCCGCACGGTGGGGTGCTCGAAGACCGGGGTCGATCCGCGGGTCGTGTGAGCTCGTCGAACAGGACCCCCGCGACGAACCGGGGGTTGCCCAAGACGTACCTGCGCCACAGGCGTCGAGGATCCGTCTTCAGTCGGTACGCCCACTCGAGTCCGAGCCCGCTCACCCATCGGGGGGCCCTCGCGACGGATCCGGAGACGAAGTCGAAGGCCGCGCCCACGCAGAGGATCACGGGTGCGGCCCGCATCCGCTGCAACCGATCGGCGATCAGATCTTGCTTCGGCGTCCCGAGCCCCACCCATACCGCCTGCGCATCGACCGCGCGCATGCGGCCGACGACGGCTCGGAGCTCCTCATCCCCGAGGTCCCGGAACGGAGGTGACTCCGCCCCCGCGATCGCGATCCCCGGCCGGGCGGACTCGAGCTTCGTACGCAGCGCGAGCAGCGTCTCGGGTGTTCCACCGAACAAGTAGTGGCGGAGCCCCCTCCCCAGGCCCCAGCCGGTCACGATGCGCATCGCATCGGAGCCCGTGAGACGCCCGGTCCTGGATCCGTGCAGCCGGCATACCAACGCCACCGAGGCTCCGTCCGGGAGGTTGAGACGCCCTCGGTTCAGGACCTCGCGATACGAGCGATCGCGACGCGCGAGGACGGTCGGGTGGGCGGGGATGAAATGCACCACGTGGCTCTGTCCACAGGCGAGGAAGTCCGACAGCGTGTCCAGCAGCTCGCGGTGATCGATCGGATCGATCCGGACGGTGTTCACGACGGGTCGGTGCGGGACCGGGTCACACGTGTGGCCGTCGGCCTCGCCCGGCTCGCCGGCATCGGTCACGATCCCTGTTCGCCGGTTCCTGCGCGTGTGTGCCCCCAACGACGGCCCTGGGTCCCGGAAACGCACGCTAACAGTCGACTCGGCATCCGGGCAACGGCCGGGACCTGTCGACGACGCGGTTCGTTGGGACCATGGCAGGATGGCATCCTTCGAACGTCAGGGCGTGAGCGTCCTGACACCCTCGCGCGGGTACGCGCACTTCATCCGAGACGCCTTGTCGAGCGTCCAACTCCAGTCGCGTGTCTCCGTGGAGCACATCGTGCAGGACGGGGCGTCCACGGACGGCACCATCGCCGTCCTGGAGGAGTTCGGAGATCGCGTCCGATGGCGCTCCGAGCCGGATGGTGGGCAGTCGGACGCCTTGAACAGGGCCCTCTCGCACACGACCAAGGGATGGATCGCGTGGCTCAACGCGGACGAGTTCTACCTGCCGGACGGTCTCGCCGTGCTCGCCGAGGCCGCTGCGAGGACCGGTGCTGACGTCGTCTACGGTGATTGCGTCTTCGTGGACCAGGATGGACGCGTCACCCGCCTCCTCGCCGCCCACGATTTCGACGCGACGGTGCTGGATCGCTACGGCTGCTTCATCAAGACCTGCGCCGCCTTGTTCCGCCGAAGCGCGTTGCCGGATCGCCCCTGGGACGAGCGCCTGCGGATGACCATGGACTGGGAGCTCTTCCTGCACCTGGCCGCTGCGGGCGCGCGATTCCATCACGTTCGCTATCCGGTCGGAGCGTTCCGCGCGCACGCAGGCAGGGTGACGGCGGCGCGGGCGGGTATCGACGATGAATATGCCCTGCTGCGACAGGCGTACGCAGCCGGCGGGGGCGGCCGTTGGATCGGGGTGGGCCTCCATCGGCTGCACAAGCTGACGCAGGGCGCGTACCGCAGGGAATGGCGGGCTCGGAGATCGTCCGGCGCGGACCTCAGGTGGTTCCGGCCGGACGTGGGAGCAACGGCCTGGGAAGCGTTCCTCGAGCGATGCTACGGGCGAGCGGCGTCGATCCGCTGATGCGGCTCTCCTGAGTCCCCGGATCGACGCGACCCGTCGGATGTCGCCGCGAGGCGCGATCGATCGGCCCTCCGTCATGCACCGTCGGCGTCCGGCTCCGTCGGTGCGGCTTCCGTCGAGGTCCGCCCGCCCGATCCTCGACCTTGCCCCGCGGGGATCCTGGATGCGAGGCGGCGAACCCGGCGCAGCAGCTCTCGCGGGCCCCGCATCCAGCCGAACCAACCTTGCAGCTTCGCCCGCGCGATCGCCGCTGTATCGCTGTCGACGATCTCGAGTCGACCCCACGAGAACGGACTCGTCCGCGTATCGACCAGCTCGATCTCGGTGCTGAGACCACAGGTCACACCCGCGCGCTTCGCGGCGTCGATCAGGGCCTCGTCGACGAACCCGGCTCGAACGCTCCCGAACGGGAAGGAGAAGCCCCGATCGCCCTTGCCGAGACGCCGGTTCAGCACCGACACGGACCGCCGGAGATCGCGGAAGAGATCGTCCGACCTGCGCTTGAAGTTCGCGTGCGAATGGGTGTGGGAACCGAACTCCACGAGCCCCGAGGCTTCCATCTCCTTGATCTCGGTCCACGACAACGGACGCCACGCGTCTTCCGGCACCGCATCGCGGTAACACCGCCCCCAACGATCGAACGGGAAGGGATCGGGGTCACCGATGAAGGCGGTGGTCAAGAACACCGTCGCCGGAACGCCGAGTTCCTTCAGCACGGGGAATGCATGGAGGTACACGCTCGCGAAGCCATCATCGAACGTGACCGCGGCAACCCGCCCTGGGAGCGGGCTGCCATCCGACGCATGTGCGATGAGGTCTCGGAGTGGCCAGAAGCGATACCCAGCGCGGATCAACCCCTCGAGCTGTTCGCGGAACCGTCCGGGTCCGACGTTCAGGCTCCGGCGCGGGGGTGCCCCGAACGACGGCGAAACCGAGTGGTAGAGGAGGATGCCCGCCCGCCCCCGAGCGTTCGACCCGAGCACGAAGGCGAGGACCAGAGCGATCCGGCCACCCACCCACTTGACGGCACTCGTCAGGGCCTCGGCGAGGCCAGCGGGGTCGTTCATGGCGAAGGTGCGGCCGATGGGAGCACGACGCATATGTGGGGGGCAAACGCTGCCTTCGGATTCTCGCAGACCCTCCCCCTTTCCGCTGAACGGCCTACCGCGGAGTCCGCAGGGCATGAGGGGATCCTCAGGCGTTAGCATCGGATGGGTCCGCATCGAATCCACCCCGACGGAGGCGCATGGACACCACACCCTCAACGGGGGCAACCACACTTCCCCTCGACGAAGCGCTGCCGATCCTCGAGCTGCTCGGTGAGCGCGTCGCCATCCTGCATCCGCCACGGGTCCGGGGCGGCACGATCGGAGGAGGCGATCTCGACTGTGCCGTCTCCAGCCTGGACGCGATGTGGCCACTTCGCCTCCCCGAGGGTTGGGCCCTCTGCCAGCGGCTGCACTACGACAGCACGGGTTGGTATTGGGTGCTGGATCGCCATGGGAACGTCCTTGCGGTCGACACGCTCGAGGACCCCCACGGCATCGGCCGGCACGGTTTCCCCTCGACGCTCGCGTTCGGTGATCCCCCCCATCTCGTGGCTCCGGCAACCGCCCGTGCGGCCTACCTGACCGCCAAGCGCCTCGACAAGGGCTCGAGGGCTCCCGCCCAATGGAGCCACATCGGACGGCTCGCGCAACAGGATCACCAGGACTATCGGATGGCCCTCGCCGAGGTGATCGGCCGCGACGTGTCCGATGCGGTTGCGCGGTACGCCGAGCAGGGCCTGCCTCCACCACCAGCGATCTGGCACCGCGCCCGTCGCGCGCAGATCGTGCGTCGGGTCCGAACCCCGACACGGGCCATCGAGCTCCTCGCACGGAGCAGCGGCCGGATCGCGGAACGAACGCTCCGACCGACGGGCCTGAGCGTCCTCATCGTCGGTCCGGATGGGGCCGGGAAGTCCACGCTGGCCGGAGACCTTCCAGAGGTGTGCCGAGGGCTCTTCCGGCGCGTGTTGCGCCTCCACTGGCGCCCGGGGCTGCTGCCACGGCCGGGCTCCCTCGTCGCGCGACCCGGCGGTGCCGCGGATCCGTCACAGCCGCATGCACGTCCACCCCATGGGAGGGCCGTCTCGCTTGCCCTGCTCGCCTATTACTGGCTGGACTGGTTCGTCGGGGGATGGACCATGCTGCGCTTCGTACAGGCTCGGACCGGCCTCGTCGTGATCGAACGCGGATGGTGGGACGTGGCCGTGGACCCCGGCCGATACCGGCTGAACGTCGCGCCGGCCGCCGTGAACCTCCTCGGGAGGTTCCTGCCGAGCCCCGACCTGGCGATCGTGCTCGATGTCCCGGCCGCCGTGGCGGCCGAACGCAAAGGTGAGCTGCCGCCGACCGAGGTCGACCGGCAGACACGAGCTTGGCGCACGGCCTTGCCGAGCACCCTCAACTCGGTCCATCTGGACGCCTCGCGTCCTGCAGACGAATCGGCCGACGCGGCAAGGAACGAGATCGTGCGGGCGCTCTCGGCTCGCGCACATCGAAGGCTGGGAGCCGGCTGGATCCCTCTCCCGAGCCGCTCGAGCCCACGTTGGCTCTTCCCGCGCGGACCCCGCGACGCCGTCCGTGACAGCCTGCTGCTGTACCAACCCGTCACGGTTCGGGCGCGGATCGGTTGGGAGATGGCTCGCGTGCTCGGCTCGATCGGAGGGTTCCGGCTCCTGCCCCGGGGCGCGCCTCCAGGTCCGAACCTGCGGCGAGCGCTCGGCCCTCACCTGCCTCGTCACGCCTCGCTGGCGCTGGCCCGCGCCAACCACCCGGGGCGGTCGGTGGCGCTCGTGCGGGCGCCGGGCGCGATCCCGAAGATCATCAAGCTCGCCTCCGATGAGCGCGGGCGGAGCGCCCTCTCGAGAGAGGCGCGAGCATTGGAAACGATCGCCCGGGACCTCCCCTCACCCTTGGTGGCCCCGATACTCCTCCACCACGAGCCGGGGATGCTGGTCGAGCGCGCCATCCGGTGGCAGCCCAGGACCCGCCCGTGGCTCATGCCCAAAGAGGTCGCGTTCGCCCTCGGTGCCTTCTTCGCCCGCGGAGCGAGCGAGCACCTGGGGGCGTTGACCGGCCCCGCGCACGGCGACTGCGCGCCCTGGAACCTCCTTCGATCGGGCGACGTCTGGGTGCTCGTCGACTGGGAGGACGCGCGAGAGCAGGCACCACCGTTCTTCGATCTCCTGCATTTCCTGGTGCAGTCGCACGCGCTCCTGGGACGACCCTCCGGCGACGCGATCGTCGAGGGCGTGAAGGGACGCGGGTGGATCGCAGCACTCGTCCGTGCGTATGCCGCCGGCGCGGCCATCGACGCGAACGAGGCAGCGTCCCACCTCGTCGCCTACCTGGAGGAGAGCGGTGGCCCGCCTCCATCGAAGCAGACGGCCTCCGAACGCACCGCCGCGCGAGCCAGGGGGCGGCTCCTGTCGGCGTTGCAGCCGTGAGCGATCGCCGGATCCTGGCCTTCGCGTACGCCTGCGAACCGGAGGGGGGGTCCGAACCCGGAGCCGGATGGGCGTGGTCGCGCATCCTGGCTGGTCTCGGCGAGACCTGGGTGGTGACGAGGGCGAACAACCGCACGGCTATCGAGGCGCGCCTGGAGTCGATCCCGGAGCGGGATCGACTCCATTTCGTCTACGTGGACCTCCCGTCGTGGGCTCGGTTCTGGAAGCGGGGGCATCGAGGGATCCGTCTGTACTACATGCTGTGGCAGGCGGCGGCGCTCCGTTCCGCTCGCCGACTGCACGAACAACATCGATTCGATCTCGTCTGGCACCTCACCCTCGCCAACGCGTGGCTCGGTTCGGCCGCGTCATTGGTGGGACCGCCGTTCGTCTACGGTCCCGTCGGCGGAGGGATCGGCCTCCACTGGCGCCTGCTCCCCGCCCTCGGCGTTCGAGGAACCGCCTACGAGCTCGCGCGAACGGCGGCTCGTCTCGGCAGCCGGTACCTCAACCCGGTCGCGCGCCTGTCGTGGCGGCGATCTCGCTGCATCCTGGTCCAGAACCCCGAGACCCGCGATTGGCTCCCCGCACGCTACCGAGGCAGGGCACGCATCGTTCCGAACGTCGCCTTCGAGGACCCCGTGGCCACCGGGCACTCCCCGGGGCGACCTCTGCGGGACGCGCCGACCGCGATGTATGCGGGCCGGCTCCTCCCGCTGAAGGGCGTCGCCCTGGCGATCCGCGCCATGGTCTGGCTTCCCGGTTGGCGGCTGACGATCTGCGGGAGCGGCTGGGACGAGTCCCGGCTCCGTGAGATCGCCGAGCGATCGGGCGTGGGCGATCGCGTTCGGTTCCTCGGCCGCGTGTCTCGGACGGACGTCGTGCAACGCATGTCCGACCACACGGACGTGTTCTTGTTCCCGAGCCTCCACGACGAGGGCCCATGGGCCGTCGCCGAGGCGCTCGCGTCCGGCCTGCCCGTTGTCTCCTTGGACACCGGGGGGCCGATCGTGCTCGGGAGCACCGGCGTGGAGATCGGGTGGCCGTCGGAGACGGTGCGGCGGCTGGCCGACGCGGTGATCCAGGCGGTCCCGCCGAACGATCCCCCGCGCTTCGATCTGGCGTCGCGGAGGGACGAGGTCATCTCGGTCCTCGACGAGGCGGGCATCGACGTCGGGATCGGTTCGGATGTGGACGCGCCCCACGGGACATCCGCGTCGATCTGACGGCCCGTCACGTCCTCGGCCAGAACAGGTCCAGCATCGCGCGCGGAGCGAAACGGGCCTGCGTCCAGATCCCGAGCCGTCGCTTCACGAACCACAGCAGCAGGAGCACCTGCACGAGGATCCCCACCGTGGTCGCGGCCGCCACACCGAGGACGCCGAACGGCCCAACCATCGCCAAGCCCGCGAGGGAGCTCACGGCGCCCGTGACGATGGTGATGACCATCATCAGCTTCTGGTGTCCCGTCATCGTCAGCGCGTCCCCGCAGGGACCGACCAGCATGATGCTCAGGTACCCCACGCTCAGTACCGCCATCACGTCACTCGCCTGCCCGTAGGACGGCCCGTAGACGATGCTCAGGATGGAGCTCCCGAACGCCACGAAGAGCAGGAACAACGCGATGCTCGGCAGGCTCAGCCATGCCGTGGCGATCCGCAAGGCCCGCTGCAGCTGGGGTCGGTCTCCCCGTTCGTGAAGCTCGGCGATGAGCGGCGGCACGACGGAATGCAGGACCAGCGCCGGGGCCGCGACCAACGCTGCCAGCCGGACGGCTGCACCGTAGAGGGCGACCTCGCGCTCGCCGAGGAACGCCCCGATGATCCAGACGTCCGTCCAGGTCGTGACCGCGAAGATCGCCAGCCCGGTCACCCCGATCGGCCACGTGAAGGAGAGCACCTCGCGGAGATCGAGTCGTGACCCCGGCTCGAGAGAGCCGATCCGGCGCCAGAGGAGGAGACCGGCGATCGTGAGGCTCGCGACGCTGGCCGCGACGGACAGGGCCAGCACGGGTTCCAGGGTGGCGTGCCCGACCGTGACCCACATGACGAGCAGGACGATCGCGGTGAGCGAGCCGCTCGCGAGGCCCTCGAACAGGGTGGCAAGCCGGATGTCGTGCAGCCCTCGGAACACGCCGGAGACCACGTTCTGGATCGTGAGGCTCACCACCCACGCGGCGATCAGCCACGAGACGCTCGCGAGCAGCGGCGATCCGAACACGTGCTCGGCGATCCAGGCGCCCGCGCCGGCCGCCAGGATCGCGCCCGCCGCCACGGCCCCGATGATGGACAACCGGAGGACGGCAACGATCGCCCCCCGCGCCCTGCCCGTGTCTCCCATGACCAACGGCTTCGCGATCAGTGGGACCGCGGCCTGTCGAAGCCCCAGCTCGGCAGCCACGCTGGTCACGACCACCATGGAGGCGGCGAGGACGTAGGCCCCGAACGCGCTGGGGCTGAGGAGACGAGCCAGGAGCGCGCCGATGCCCACCGTCGCGACCGTCGAGACCACCTTGAGCGCGACCACCCATGCGGAACCAGCGACCAGACGCTGGCGAACCGAGTCCGAGAGGGTGGAGCTCGCTCGAGGAGAGATCTCGTCGGTCAGCCCGCGGCTCCCAACGATGGGGGGCGGGCCGCTCCGGCGCGGGACGGATCGCCGGTTCGAGCGTCGCTCAGACCCATCGTCATCATCACTCCGTACATGGCGAACAACGCTGCCGAGGTGCCGACGGTCTCGAGCAGGGAGTTGAAGGCCGCGACGACGAGCCAGGCGTTGAAGCCCACCAGCAGGACGCGCAGCAACGAAGCCTGAGCGCCGTTGCCGAGCATCCGCGCGTGGCGGATGTGCCGCAAGGTCCACAGGTTCGTGGCGACGGCCCAGGCCGCGAAGAGGGCAACTGCCAGAACGCCTCCGCCGAGGGCGAGGTTGAGGTAGTCCTGGTGGAGGGCGAGCCGAGTGGGCACACCTTCCAGCTCGATCGGGACGGTCATCTCTCCGGTGAACGCATGACCGACGAGCGGAGAGGCCCTGATCTGCTCGATCCCCTGGGTCCACAGATCGAGCCGGGTGTCGACGTTACTCGTCTTCCCCACATCTCGGAAGTACGATTGCGCCAAGGAGACCGTCCCGCCCAGGTTCAACAGGCCGACGGTCACCACCACCGCAGCCGCGAGTCCCACGACGTACGCCCGAGCCGGCGAGGCGTGGGGCCTCGTCACGAACAGGGTCACGGCTGCAACGACCAGGACGAACACGTACGTGCCGGCCGGATACCTCGAGTAGATGTACACGGCCAGGACCGAGAGAACGAGGGTGCGAAGTGCCAGGCGACGCTCGATCGCTGCTGCGATGGCGATCGCGAGGAAGAACGCCTTCCAGTGGCCGAACGACTCGAAGGTCCACGAGTCGAACGCACCAGCACTCGCGAGGCCTTGGAGGAGGACGTAGAGCAGACCGATGTTCGAGAGGGACCGGAGCAGGCGGCCCGCCTCATCACGGGTCACCGGCTGGGTGGTCACCAGGTACGGAAGCCCGATGAGCATCGGAAGGAAGATCGGGAAGGCCGAGGTATCCGTGTTCAAGAAGAGCCGGCCGTACATCGAACCGAGCAGACCGCACGCCGCGAGCGTCAACAACATCAGGTCCGTGCTCGCCGGCCGTCGGATCAGCGGTGACGGGCTGGTCGCGAACAGGGCCAGCGCGGTGGCGATGGGGATCCCGAGCAGCAGGTACCGGAGGCCGACGCCCGCCTGCAACGCCGACGCTCGCCCGAACGCGTCGATGATGTCGATGACCACGAGGAACAGGACCAGGAGCAGCGACCGCGAGAAGATGAACGAGTCGGTCTCGGAGGGCCACGGATGGTCGACCGCGAGCGGGATCGCCCGATCGCCACGCGCGACGATCACGTCGCCGCTCCCGCCGGAGATCCCGTGCATCAGCTCGCCCGTCAGTACGCGCCTCGTCGTGAGAGGAGCGCCGGGACGGTCTTGGCGAGGATGAACAGGTCGAAGGACAAGGACCAGTTCTCGATGTAGAAGAGGTCACGCCGGATGCTCCTGTCGAACGACAGCTCGCTCCTGCCCTCGACCTGCCAGAGCCCGGTCACCCCGGGCGCGACTTCGAGTCGGGCGTGATGCCAATCGGCGTAGCGGCGGACCTCCCGCGGGAGCGGGGGTCGAGGACCGACAAGGCTCATGTCGCCCTTCAGGACGTTGATGAGCTGGGGAAGCTCGTCGAGGCTCCACCTGCGCAGCCACCGCCCGACCCGCGTGACCCTCGGATCGTCACGGATCTTGAACAGTGGCCCGTCGGCCTCGTTCCGATCGTGGAGATCGAGAAGCATCGCCTCTGCACCCTTGACCATCGTGCGGAACTTCAACAGGGTGAACGTTCGTCCTTGGCGCCCGACACGCACCTGGCGGAAGAAGATCGGCCCTCCCGAACTGACACCGATCGCGACGACGATCCCCACGGTCAGGGGGATCGTCACGACCAGAAGGATGGAAGCGAGCAGGAGGTCCATCGCGCGCTTGGCTGCCGCTTGGCCACCGGAGAGCGTCGCCGACCGCAGGGAGACGACGGTGAGGTCACGCAGCGGCTGCACGGTCAGCCGCGTGGGAAGGACGTACGGGAGGTTGGCCGACAACCTCAGCTCGATCCTTTCGAGCCGGGATGCCTTCGCGATCTGCGACATGACATCGGGGGTCACGGCCGATGAGGCGACGAAGACGCAGTCCACGGCCAGGTCCTCGATGACACCGCGAAGGGCGTCGACGTCGCGGGCGGCCTCCGGTGGGACGCGCACGATCGACGCATCCGCTCGATGTCCCGCCGTTCCGTCACCGGTCGGCACGATGCCGACCGCTCGGAACCCGAGGCTCGGGCGCCGGAAGGCGCCCAGGAGCGTCATCGCCTCCTCGTTGGCTCCGACGACGAGCGTTCGGTACGCCAATCGACCATCGCTGCGCATGCGCCCCAGCACGCGGTGCCATCGCTGTCGGGACGCGAGACACAACACCGTGGCGAGGGCCCATGTGAGACCGAGCCAGAGGCGGGAGAACGGCAACTGCGACCAATAGCTGAACAAGGCGATGACGGCGGCGCCCACGCCCAGTGCGGCGATGAGGCGGCGGAACTCTTCCGCTGGGCTCATGTGTTGGATCGAGTAGAGACGGAAGGAACAGAAGACGCCGATCAATAGGACGATCGCGATGGCGATGTGGAGCCCGAGTGTCGTGGACACCCCACGGACGCCGAAACGCGCGAGGTAGGCGACGAACATCGCGACCACGAGTGACAGGCAGTCGGTCGCGGCCATCCAACGGGAGATCGTCCGGTAGCGGGGCAGGACGTCGGACCGCAGCTCGACCAGGTCGAACTCGGGCCCGGGGAGGCCCGCCCGCTGTGGCCTCGAGGTTGCGCCTTCGCTCATGCCCTCGTCCTGACTACGCGCCATCGGGGGGTGAGGCTTGCTATCAGGTTGAGCTGGCCACTCGATCTTGAACGCGCACCGCGCACTACGCTAGGCAACCGTCGCCCTGAACGTCAACCAGCCGCATCCCGAGATCGCTTGTCCGGGAGTCTTTCCCCAGCGCTTCCAGCCCCAACCATGCGCGGGCGATGGGCCCCTGGGACCTCAAGCGCCGATCCCGTGAGGTCGAAACCCAGGATGTGAAGCTCTGTCCCCACTGTGAGGCCGAGCTCAGAGCCTCGGTCATCCGCTGTACGGCCTGCGGACGCAGCCTGGTCGCCGGGCCCGAGGACACCACCGTCGGGGCCGTACAGCGCACGGCCGTGGGCGTCGGATCGCCCTCACCACCGCCCCAACACACGCCTCCCGCGACTCCTCACAGCCCATGGGCGGAACCAGCGGGATCGCGGCCGGGATCCTCGATGTCGGACCTCGCGACCCGCCGTTCACTTCCCGCGACCAGGCGGTCATGGGGTCCAGACCCCGCCATGTTGTGCGCGGGGATCGCGGGGGTGATCACCGGCGTCCTCGCCTACCTCGCCGTCGCGGATCGCTGGGTGCATCTGACCGTCACGGTCGCTCCAACCGAGCTCGAGGAGGGTCAGATCCTGCAGCTCACGCTGCGGGCCGGTGTCGCAACGATCGGAACGATCGCCACCGTGCTCGCGATCGCGCTCGTCGCGTTCGGAGCCGTGTGGTTCTGCTTCGGTCTCCAGCGCGGGTGGACGATGCCCGGGATCACGAACCCGCTGTTCGCGATGCTCCTCACGATCGCGGGGATTGCGGTGGCCTTCCTGTCCGCGATGGTCTGGTACGTCTGGGAGGAGGCGATGGTGCAACGGGCGCCGCGCGCCGGCCTATCGCCTCGCGCCATGCGCGAACTCCTGGATCAGCAGCCGAACCCCGGCATCGCGATCGAACGGCTCTCGGGTCTGGTCACGTTCGGGGGGATGATGGCGCTCGGCCTGGTCACGGCCTGCTTCGCCTGGTGGGCATACCGCCGGCGGGAGGGGTAAACCCGCTCAAAGCTCGGGCCAGGACCTTCCGGTCCCCTTCACCAGATAGGCCTTCGCGTTGGGGTCGTACCCCCATCGGTACGGGAGGTCGACCTTCGTGCGGCACTTCGTGCAGATGAACGCCCGCCAGCGCTTGCTGACGGCCTGGACGAACGAGCAGCTCGTGCACAGGATGAAACCGACCTCCGCCGCGCACGTGAAGCAGTGGTACTCGTTGACATCGTCCGCCACCATCTGCGGTGTCAGGCACCAGGGACATGTGAGGTAGGCCACGCCTAGCCGCCCGCCGAGGGGTCGGGCTCGGACAGGATCCTCGCGGCCTGCTCCTTGCGATGTTGCCGAACCGCGTCGGCCAGGTCCGGATGGGACCTGGCGAGGATCTGCGTCGCCAAGATCGCGGCGTTCACGGCACCGGCCTTCCCAACGGCCAGCACCCCGACGGGGATGCCCCCGGGCATCTGCACCATCGACAGCAGGGAGTCAAGACCGCCGAGCAGCTTCGACTCCATGGGCACGCCCAGCACGGGCAGCGTGGTCTGCGCCGCCACCACCCCCGGCAGTGCGGCCGCCATCCCCGCGGCCGCGATGAAGACCTCGACACCTCGGGCCTCGCCGTCGGTGATCCACTCGGAGAGCTCGGCCGGCGTCCGATGTGCCGAGAGCACGCGGGTCTCGAACGGAACGCCGAGGGCCTGCAGCTGCGTGGCGCAGTGCTGCATCGTCTCCCAGTCGGACGCCGACCCCATCACGACGCCCACGAGTGGCTCGGTCACTTCATCCCTTCGGCCGCTGAGCGTGGGAAGTGTAGTCGGGCAGGTCGCAGGCTTCGTGATGCCCGATCCGGGGTGTAGAACAGGCTCCGTGAGTGTCATCGGCTCCGAGATCGCCGGCTACCGGATCGAGTCCGAGATCGGTCGCGGCGGCATGGGGGTGGTCTATCTCGCTACACAAACCTTCCCCGAGCGCAAGGTTGCGTTGAAGCTGCTGTCCCCCGACCTCGCGGCCGATCCGGCGTTCCGGGAACGGTTCGTCCGCGAGTCCAACGCCGCCGCCTCCACCGAGCATCCGAACATCGTGCCGGTCTACGGCGCCGGCGAGGCGGACGGGCAGCTGTATCTCGCGATGCGCAACATCGATGGGACGGACCTCCGCACCCTTCTGGAGCGAGAGGGGCCGTTCGAACCCGAGCGGGCGGCTCGGATCTGTGCAGAGGTAGCCGAGGCGCTGGAGGCGGCACACGAGCGTGGGTTGGTCCACCGTGACGTCAAGCCCGGAAACGTGTTGCTGGACGCTCGGGAGCGAGCGTACCTGAGCGACTTCGGGCTGATCCGTCGGACACGCATCGACACCGGGATCACGAAGACCGGGCAGTTCATGGGCACGGTCGACTACGTGGCGCCCGAGCAGATCAAGGGCGGCGAGCTCGACGGACGGGCCGACGTCTACTCGCTCGGGTGCGTCCTGTACGAGTGCCTCGTCGGAGCACCGCCGTTCCGGCGGGACTCCGAGGTCGCCACGATGTACGCGCAGCTCGAGGAGCCCGTGCCGCCGCCCAGCTCGAAGCGACCCGGGGTTCCTCGCTCACTCGATCAGGTGGTCGCTCGAGCCACTGCGAAGCGGCCCGACGACCGGTTCGCGACCGCAGGCGGGATGGCCGAGACGCTTCGGGGCGGGGCGCCGCGTTCGAACGGCGCATCGAAGGGACGCGCAGGGCGACGTACGCGATCGTGGATGGGTCTCCTCGCCGCGGCTCTGGTGGCGGGCGTCGCTGTGGTCGTTGCTCTCAACGTCGTGCGAGATGGCCGAACGGCCGACACGGCACCATCGTCGTCGCCCAGCCCCACCATCACACCGATCCCCTTGAACTCCGTCGCGCAGCTGGACGTGGACTCGCGAGAGATCCTCCAGCTCAGCGAGGGACTCTCGGCGGCTTTCGGGAACGAGTTGCCGGAAGTCGACTTCGGTGAAGGAGGGGTCTGGGTCCTGCGAGGGCAGAACCTCACGCATCTCGACCCGCTCGACGCCTCGACGATCGGCACGATCACGATCGACTTCGGCGGCGCCTCACTCGACGTCGGGCTCCGAACCGTGTGGGTCGGCGCACCACCCGGGGTCGTTCGGATCGATCCGATCGACGACCAGAACCTGCGTCCGGTCCGACTCCCCAACACCGGGATCTTCCTCGCGACCGAGGTGACGATCGGCGCGTCGAACGCGTGGGTGGTGCAGGAGAACGGCGAGCTCAGCAGGGTGGACGGTTCGACCGGAAGGATCATCGAGCGCGTCGACGTGGGCCCGTTCGCGACCGGCATCGCCTCCGGGTTCGAGAGCCTGTGGGTGATCGACGAACTCGAAGGGACCCTGACCCGCGTCGACGCCGGGGACATGGTCGTGGACGACCCCGTCCCGGTCACCGGCGATCTCGACGACATCGCGGCCGGAGCCGGCGCCGTCTGGCTTCTCGACTCCGAAGCCGGCGTCGTGACACCGTACGATCCACTCGCCGGTCAGTTGGACTCACCGATCCGCGTGGGTCTCGAGCCCTCCGACGTTACGGTCGGGCTGGACGCGGTGTGGGTCGCCAACCACGGCGACGGCACGATCTCCCGGATCGATCCGGTCACGAGGCAGGTGGAGACGATCACGATCGGGTCACCGGTCGCGGCGATCACGGTCGACGAGTCCACGAACAGCCTGTGGATCGTGATCGCCGAGAGGCCCAGCGAGGGTTAGGCTCCGCCCAGCCGCTCGCCGATCTCGGCGGCGACGTCCACGAGCGCGAGCACGTCCTCCTCGGTCGTTCGGAAGTTGACGAAGCACGGACGCAGCCAGACCTCGTCGTCGATCAGCGCGCTCGCGATCCAGAACCGCCCGTCCGCCTGGAGCGCGTCCGCGAGGTGCTGGTTGTGCGCGTTCACGTCCCCGACGCCATCCGGCACGTGCCGGAACGGCACGATCGAGAGCCTCGGCTCCCCGAGCGCCTCGAAGTCCCGTCGCGCCGCCACCGTCTCGTACAGGAGCGTCGCCTCGGCCAGGTTCTGAGCGATCGCCTGGCGGAACTCCGCGGCGCCGTGCGCCCGCATCGCGACCCAGAGCTTCAACGCTCGGAACGGGCGTGAATACTCGAAGGTGATGTCCACGGCGTGCAGCTCGTAGCGCTGGTGCGGGAGGTATCCCTGCTCGTGCCCGAACGACGCCACGAGGTCTTCCTGCCGGCGGACCAACACGATCCCACACGCCTTCGGCAGGTACAGCCACTTGTGCGCGTCCACGGACACCGACTGCGCCCGCTCGAACCCGCGGAACAGCTCGGGCCGCACGGACGCGGCGGGCAGCCCGTACGCGCCGTCGACGTGCAGCCAGACGCCGCGCTCCTCACAGACGTCGGCGACCTCGGCGAGCGGGTCGATCGCGCCGGTGAGCGTCGTCCCGGCGGTCGCGACGACCGCGATCGGCGTGATGCCGTCCGCTCGATCGGTGTCGATCTCCCGCGCGAGCAGGTCCGGGCGCATCCCCCGTTCGGGGCCGAGCGGGATCGCGCGCAGGTTCCGCGAGCCGATCCCGAGCGTCTCGATCGCCCGCGTGATCGAGTAGTGGACCTCTTCCGAACAGTACACGGCCGTTCGGTGGCCCTCGAGCCCCTCGAACCGGCTCTTCGGCAGCGCGAACTCGCGCGCGGCGGCCAGCGCGCTCGTGTTCGAGACCGTCCCGCCACTCGTGAACGCACCTGCGCAGTCCGGCGGGTACCCGATGAACTCGGCCGTCCACCGCACGGCCTGGTTCTCGATCTCGGTCGCGGCCTTCGCGTCGACCGCGAGGTTGATGTCGTAGGTGTGCGCGAGCAGGTCGGCGATCGTGCCGATCTCCAGCCCGCTCGAACCGATGAACGCGAAGTACCGCGGCCGCGGCTGCGCGATCGACTCATCGAGGATCCGGGCGGCGTCGTCCAGCGCCTCGTGGACCGAGACCGGCTCCTGCGGCAACCCGGCCCGCATGAGCGACCGCACCCGCTCGTCGAGCGCGGGCTCCTCCGGCCGGAACCGGTCGAACGAACGCCAGGCCTCGGTGACCAGCTTGACCGCGTGCTCGAGCGCCTCTTCTCGAGGAGCGTCCAACCGGAGCGGTCGCTCGGGATCGGTCACGGTCGGATGGTACCCGCGACCTACGGTCGGAGCGGAGCGGCGGGGGGTCCGAAGACGAGTCCGTGCTCCTCGAGGAGACCGGGAACGCTCGCGAAGTCGAGCTCGAGCCCGTAGCGCGCGGCGATCGCCGCGATCAGCTCGCGATCCGGTGGTTCGGCAGGCGGTAGGTCGATGACCTCCTCGAAGTACCGTTCGAAGCCGGCCGGGGAGATCATCTCGAGGATCCGGGCCGGCTCGTCGCCTGCGTTCCAGAACGTGTGCCAATCGTCGCGCGGCTTCAAGAGCAGGTCGCCGGGTTCCCCGTAGAGGATCTCGTCGCCGAGTCGGGCGCCGACACGGCCCTCCAGCACGAAGCTGTACTCGTCCTCCCGGCTGTGGCGATGGAGGGGAGCGGCGAGCGCCCGAGGCGGCATCGGGTGCTCGACCAGAGCGAACCCGCCTCCCGACCGCTCACCCGAGACCATGAAACGAACCCCGATCGCGCGCAGCTGTCCGGTCTTCCCGTCGTTCGGTCCCAGCACACGAGCCGCTTCTGCTGACATCACACATCCCTTCCCGATGGATCGATCCCGGGCGTTCTAGCCCCAGATCCGATCCGCGACCGTCGCCACGAGGTCGAGCTTCCGCCACTGGGCGTCCTCGTCGATCTGGTTCCCGACCATGACGCTCGCGAACCCGCACTGCGGACTGATCGCCAGGCGTTCCATCCCGCCGACGTAGCCCGCCGCTTCCTCCATCTTGCGAACGAGGTCGTCCGCGTCCTCGAGTGCCGGGCTCTTCGTCGACACGATCCCCATCACCATGATCGAGCCGTCGCGCAGGTGCAGGACGGGCTCGAAGCCGCCGTCGCGACCGAGGTCGTCCCACTCGACGAGGAACACGTCGTACGGGAGCTCGCCGAAGACACGTTCCGCGACCGGTTCGAGCGAACCCTCGCACATCCACGACGATCGGTAGTTCCCCCGGCAGATGTGCAGCGCGACGGTCACGTCGTCTGGGATCCCCTCGAGCACCGCCGTGTCGGCGGCGATCGCGGCGTCGATCAGCGCGTCGATCGAGCGGCCGGTCGCTTGGAACCGCTCGATCCACGTCGGATCCACGAGGTAGGGATACAGCGGGAAGTCGAACTGCACGTATCGCACACCTGCCGAGATCGCGTCGGCGACCAGACCTCGTTCGATCTCGATCGCGTGGGCGACGAACTCGTCGATCGATCCGTACCCGTTCGCCACGGTGGTGAGCGGGTGACCGAAGATCGATGCGGCGGGGAAGGCGACCTTGAACGGATGACCGGTGGCGACCTCGGAGAGGAATCGGGACTCGCGCGCGGCGGGCGAGTCGACCGGCCGGAGGCGCTCGACGATCTCGTGGACGTTCAGCTCGACGGGCTCGTCGCGGTCGTTGCGGAAGGTGACGGTCTTGCCGGTCCGAACGCCCTCGACCGCGTCGTAGAACGAGTTCATGAACATCCACCTGCGGAACTCGCCGTCCGAGACGACGTCGAGGCCCACGTCGATCTGCCTGCGGACCGCCTCTCGGATCGCGACGTCCTCGACCCGGGCGAGTTCGCTCCGGTCCTTGCTCCGTTCCTCCGCGAGCGCGGCCGAGTGTCCCTGCTCGTAGAACGTCTCGATCGCCGTGCGCAGCTTCGGCGGTCGTAGCAGCGACCCGACGACCTCTGCCCGAGCCGGGCGGCGAACGGAGGGCATGTCCGAAGACTAGTCGGGCTTGCTACCTTCGAGGGTGGTGGAGGAGAAGGTCTACGACAGCCCGAAGGCCTGGGTGCGACGCCACATCTCCGACTACGTGCGGACCGGCGGCGCGAAGGGACAGCGGTGGCACGGCGTTGACACGTTGCTGCTCACCACCCGCGGCAGACGGACGGGGAAGCTTCGCCGGACCGCGCTGATCTATGGGCGTGACGGCGACCGCTACCTCGTCGTTGCGTCGCGCGGGGGCGCGGATCAGGACCCGAGCTGGTACCGCAACCTGGTCGCCGACCCCGTGGTTCGGGTGCAGGTGGGGCCGGAGACCTTCGCCGGGCGAGCCCGGCCCGCGACGGCGAAGGAGAAGCCGAAGCTCTGGAAGCGGATGGCCTCGATCTGGCCGGACTACGACAGCTACCAGGCCAAGACCGACCGCGACATCCCGGTCGTCATCATCGAGCGCGCCTGAGCTCTTCAGGCCGCATCCCAGCGCACCCAGGTCGAGTCGGGCGCCCGGAACTCCCAGCCGTTCAGCGTCGGCGGGCGGGCCGGGTCCAGCCGGAGGTTCGGCAGCCGGTCGAGCAGGATCTCGAGCGAGACTCGGGCGAGGTGCCGTCCGAACCACGCCCCGAGGCAGAAATGGTTGCCGAGCGCGAAGGCGAGATGCGCCCCCTCCTTGCGATGCACGTCGAAGCGGTCGGGGTCGCTGAACCGCCTCGGGTCGCGGTTCGCGCTCGACAGGACCGCGCCGAGCACCGCGCCCTTGGGGAGCTCCGTCCCGGCGAGCTCGGTCGGCGCCGCCGTCTGACGGGTCGCGGTCCCGACGGGTCCCGCCCAGCGAAGGGTCTCCTCGACCGCGGGCTTGATGAGCGACCGATCGGCCCGCACCAACTCGAGTTGCTCCGGGTTCGACCCGAGCGCGATCACCACGAGCGCGATCACGTCGCGCGGCTCCTGCAGGCCGCCCGACAGCATGAGCTTCGTGTTCGCCACGATCTCGTCCCGCGACATCCGCTCGCCGTCGGGCTCGTGGTGCAGCATCCAGGACAGGACGGAGCCGTCGGGCTCGCCGGCGAGGCGGTCCAAGACGCGTTCGATCACCTCGCCGAGCGCGGCGCTCGCCTCATCCGCGGGCGCCTGCTTCACGGGATCGCCCTCGAAGTTCGCGAGGCCGGGCATCAGCCCCTCGTTCCATCGGAGCAGGTCCTCCCAGGCGACCTCGTCGAGGCCGAGCATGAACCGGAGGGCCCGGACGGACATCGGATCGGCGAACTCCCGGAACAGGTCGCACACCCCTCGCGCCTCGAAGCCGTCGATCAGCTCATGCGCGAGCTTCGGGATCATGCCCTGGGTCCGCTCCTCGACATCGCGGGGGCGGAACGGCGGCTCCACGATGCGGCGGATCCGGCGCTGGTCGGGTCCCTCGGATCCGAGCATGTTCCGGCCCATCGTGCGGTTCAGCGTCGAGGGGTCGGTGTCGGCCGTGAAGCGCTCCGGCTCGAGGCAGACCGTTCGAACGTCGTCGTAGCGGGTCACGAGCCACAGCTGGACCGCCGGGACCCACGACACGGGCTCCTCGTCACGTAGACGCGCGTAGAGCGGATACGGATCGCGTTCGAGGTCCTCGAGCGTGATCGTCTCGCCGAACGTCATCCGTGCTTCCCCGCCTGCCAGCCGTGCGAACCGATCGTCCGCCGGGCGAACGCCGACGGGATCTCTTCGAGATCGGTCGCCATCGTGTCGTTCCACCGGTTCAGGAACCCGAACAGGCCGATGACCGCAAGGAGCTCGACGATCTCGCCGTCGTCCCAGTGCTCGCGGAGGTCCTCGAAGTGCTCGGATGTCACCGCGTTCGGCACGATCGACGGCATCACGCGCGAAGCGCAGCGCGGCGCGCTCGGCGTCGTCGTACAGGGGCGAGCGCTCGAAGTCCCACACGTCGGCGATCTTCTGCTCGTTCACGCCGCGGAGCTTCGCGTCCACCGTCTCGTGCGCCTGGCAGTATCGGCACCCGGCGGCGGTACTCGCGACGATCGCGACGAGCGGCTTCAGGCCGACCGGCACGGTGCCCGTTCGCCAGATCTGCGTGACGAGCTCGCTGAACGCGCGCAGGATCTCGGGACGGCGGGCCATCGTGAACAGGCTGTTCGGGACGAACGACATCGTCTCGTCGTAGAGGCGCCAGAGCTCCTCGAGCTCCGGTTGGTCCTCCCGGCGGAGCGGCTGCATGTTGGCCACGCCTGCGCGTCCCTTCGCCTCGAACGCGGATACGGCAGACTATGCCGCATCCTCTGGGAGGCGGGATGCGTCGGCTCGAAGGCAAGGTGGCGATCGTCAGCGGCGGCGGGACCGGCATCGGTGCCGCCACCGCCCGGCTGTTCGCGCAGGAGGGGGCGAACGTCGTCGTCACCGGCCGTCGTCCCGAGCCACTCGAGGCCGTCGCATCCGAGACCGGCGGGCGGGCGGTGCCGGGCGACGTCACGGACCCGGGCCACGCGGAGGCCGCCGTCGAAGCGGCGCATGGGGCGTTCGGCGGTCTGGATGTCGTGGTCGCGAACGCCGGCGTCGGTTTCGGCGGGGCGGCCGCCGACGTCGACGACGAACGCTGGCAGCGGACGATCGACGTGAACCTCACGGGAGCGTTCCGGCTCGCGCGAGCGGCGATCCCGGCGCTCCTGGAGCGCGGAGGCGGCTCGATCACGTTGGTCTCGAGCGTCTCCGGACTGGTCATCGGCACCGATTCCGCCGCGTACTCGGCGTCGAAGGCCGCGATGTTCGGCCTCGTCCGCTCGATCGCGGTGGACTACGGCCCTCGCGGGATCCGAGCGAACGCGCTCTGCCCCGGCTGGGTGGTCACGCCGATGGCCGACGCGTCGATGGATCGGCTCGCCGAGCGTCGGGGGGTGACTCGGGAGGAGGCGTACCGGCTGGTGGCCGCCCACATCCCGCTCCGGCGGCCGGCGGCACCGGAGGAGATCGCGTCCTGCGCGCTGTTCCTCGCGAGCGACGAGTCCTCGAACGTGACCGGCACGATGCTCGTCTCGGACGGCGGCGGGACGGCGGTCGACGTGGGTGAGCTCGTGTTCGACGAAGAGGAGACGAGTTGACCTTTGCCGACCGCGATCCTCAGGACACGAGCCGTGCCACGCGCTCCACGACGTCGCGACAGAAGGAGCCGATGAGCGCCGGGTCGTCGACGAACTGCGAGGGCTTGATGCAGATCGTCGTGCACCCGCGCTCGAGCTGACCCGGGATCGTGGCGAGCGCCTCGCCGAGGTCGGCGACGCTCGTCGCATCGGGGAACCTGCCCCGCGTGCCGCCGACCATCTCGAGATCGGCCGGGTCGCGGCCCGCCGCCTCCATCGCCCCTCGCACGCGGACGAGATCCTCGTCGCTCGGCGCACCGAGGGGGTTGAAGCCGCTCCCGTAGGCGACCAGCCGCCGGAGCAGCCGATCGTGCACGGTCTCCCCGCCGAACCACAGCGCTGGGCCCTCTGGCCGGAACGGCTTCGGCTCCAGGGACACGTCCGAGAAGCGGTAGTGGCGGCCCTCGAAGGACGCCGGCGACCCGCGCCACAGGACCCGCCACGCCGCGAGATGCTCGTCGAGCAGCGCGCCTCGCGATCTCGAACGGGACGCCGAGCGCCTCGTACTCGTCGCGATGCCACGAGACCGTCGGCTGCACCACGAGCCGGCCCTCCGAGAGCCGGTCGAGGGTCGCGAGCTGCTTGGCCAGCATCACCGGGTGCCGGAGCGGCGCGATGACGGAGCTCGCGACCAGCCGGATCCGTGAGGAGGTCGCCGCGACCGCCGCGAGCAGCGTGAGCGGATCCGGCCACGGCATCGTCGGGTCCTGGTTGCCGGGGAGCGCGTACTCGCGGGGGTTCTCCGGCAGACCGCGAGCGACGGAGCCCGGCCCGAGCACGACGTGCTCGCTCACCATCACGGCGTCGAAGCCGGCCTGTTCGGCCTCGACCGCCATCCGGACGAGCGCGCCGAGGTCGCGCGGGGGCGCGAGCGTCCAGTTCTCGGACAGGATGAGGACGAGCCGGGGCGGCACTGCCGCCCCGGCTCGTCCCGCAGACATCGAGGACTACTCGCGCAACTCCGCCAACGCCTCGCTCGCCGGCTCGCGACCCCGGACCGCCACCATCACGAGCAGTCCGATCACGCCCCAGATCACGGCGTACCACGACGCGAGCACGGTCGGGCTCGGCACCTTGTAGAACGAGCCGAAGATCGCGGCCGCACTGATCGCCATCCCGATGAAGGCCGCGACGACGACGCCGGCGTACCCGGGGTCCTTCGCGAGACCGACCAGCCCGCTCACCGACAGGATGAAGTAGACGACGATCAGGGCGAACGCCCCGAACGCGGCACCCCACGCGAAGATCGAGAAGTAGTGCGGGAGCCCCGGCAGCGCGAAGATCGTGTCGTTCGCCTCGGCGAGCAGGATCCAGAGCGCCTGGATCACGATGAGCAGCACGATCGCGCCCGCGGGCGTGCCGTACTTCGACACGGAGGCCGCCATCTTCGGCAGGCGACGATCGCGCGCGAGGGCGAACACACCTCGCGTGGAGGCGACCCCGGCACCCACGTAGACGGCCAGCATGTCCAGGAAGACCACCACGAGCAGCGTCTTCAGCCAGAACTCCGATCCCGACGGGCTCCCCGGGGCGCCGAGCGCGAACAGCGGAGCCCCCGCGACCTCCGGGGACAGGATCACCGAGAGGTCGAACCCGAAGCCCGCAACCTCCGTGTAGGACGCGATCAGGTAGAAGACCGTGACGATCACGACGGCGCCGAGCACCGCCCTCGGGATCGAGCGCTTCGGGTCGGCCGTCTCCTCCGCGAGGTTCGCGGCCGTCTCGAAGCCGACGAAGGCGAGGACCCCGTAGAGCACGCCGAACAGGATGCCGGAGAAGCCGCCGTCGGGCGAGGGATCGAACACCTTGGCGAAGTCGTTGTCGCCCCCGAGGTCCGCGATCACGGTGATGAGGAAGATCAACACCACCGCCATCGAGATCAGGGCGAACGTGAGCTGCACCTTCGTCGAGATCTGCACCCCGAAGTACAGGACGGCGAACAGGCCCACCGCGAAGATCGCGTCCCAGACCCAGATCGGGAAGAAGGGACCGATCTCGAACACCGGGAGCAGGTTGTCGTGCACGTATCCGCCCAGCAGGACGCCGAGCGCCGTGGTCAGAACGATCGTGCCGCTGTAATACAGCCACCCGGACGCGGCGCCGATCGTCTTGCCGAGCCCCTGCGAGACGTAGTCGTACAAGGAGCCGGCGGCGTGGATCTTCTTCGCGTACCTGGAGACGATCCAGGCGAGCGCGAACACGCCGACCGCCGCGAGCAGGACGGCCAGTCCGACCGAGGTGCCGGCGCCCCGGCCGGCCGCGTTGAACCCGATGATCAGCGGGATCACGAACGCGGTGACGAACACCGGGCCCATGAAGCCCACCGATTGGGCGAGGACGTCGATCAGCGAGAGCTTCTTGCCCCCGAGGCGCTCGTACTCCTCGCCCACGACCAACGGCTTGTCTTCCACGAACTCCCCCTCCTTCGAGTCCAGGCCTCGCGAACGCTACCCCGGAAGACGGTCCGAGGGAAATCAGGCGGTGCCCGTTGCTCTAGCATCGCTTCGTGACGCTCCCGCTGCAGGGTCAGGTCGCGATCGTGACCGGCGCCGCCCGCGGGATCGGGCGGGCGGCGGCATGGCGCATCGCGTTCGAGGGCGCGGCCGTCGCGCTGTTCGACATCGACCTCGGCGCCGCGGAGGCGACGGCCTCCGCGATGGCCTCCGATGGGCTCGCCGTCACGGCGCACGCGGTCGATGTGACCGATGAGGACGGCGTGGCCGCTGCGGTCCGAGCGGTGGGCGATGCGCACGGGTGGATCGACATCCTCGTGAACAACGCGGGGATCTACCCGCACACGCCGTTCGAGGAGGTCACGTTCGCCGAGTGGCGGCGGGTGCTGTCCACGAACCTCGACGGCGTGTTCCTGGTCACGCGGGCCGTGTACCCGCACATGCGCCGAGCGCGGCTACGGCCGGATCGTGAACATCTCGACGGCGGCGTTCCACATCGGGTACCCGGAGCTCACGCCGTACCTCGCGAGCAAAGGCGGGATCATCGGCTTCAGCCGGTCGCTCGCGGCCGAGGCCGGACCGCACGGCATCACGGTGAACGTGATCACGCCGGGCATGATCGAGACCGAAGGGACGCAGGAGGAGGATCCGCAGGGCGAGCTGTTCGACGAGATCGGCGCCGGCCAGGCCGTCAAGCGCCGGGGGCGCCCGGAGGACATCGCCGAGACGATCGCCTACGTCGCGAGCCCTGCCGCCGGCTTCATCACCGGCCAGACGATCAACGTCGACGGCGGCCATCGTATGCATTGACAATGGCGGAACACCCGAAGGGGAGGCGAGATCCGATGGACCCAGCGACCGACGACGGCGCTCCCCGCCCCGTCGCCCCCTTCCTGGCGGTCGGGATCTCGACCGTCGTCCACGGGGTCGGCGAGCGCAAACACATCGCGCAGAACCTCGACACGATCGAGGACGCGATCCACGCCGCGATGGGGATCATCTCGATCAACATGCCGGTCAAGCTCATCGCCCTCGCGGAGGGGGCGCTGACCGGGTTCACCGACGAGGCCTTCGACGTCCCCCACGTCGAGGCGGCCCGCGAGCTGTTCATCGACGTGCCGGGCGAGGAGTCCGAACGGCTCGCCGCGCTCGCGAAGATGTACGAGACCTACCTCGTCGTCCAGTCGAAGGCCCGTTGGCCCGAGGTGATGCCGGACCGGTACTTCAACACGCTGTTCGTGATCTCGCCGGCCGGCGAGGTGGTCCACAAGGCCGCGAAGAACCACCTGTGGTGCCGCGAGCGCTCGTGCACACCGCACGACGTGTACGACCGCTGGGTCGAGCTGTTCGGCGACGGGATCGACGCCTTCTACCCGGTGCTCCGAACCGACGACATCGGCAATCTCGGCACGATCTGCTGCTCCGACGGCGAGTACCCCGAGGCGGTGCGCGCGCTCGCGTTCAACGGCGCCGAGGTCGTCTACCGGCCGAGCGAGGCCGTCCCGATGACGAACGTGGGGTATCCGGGCGGCGGGACGTGGATGCTCCAGAACCGCGCCCACGCCCACTTCAACAACGTCTACATCGTGGCGCCGAACGTCGGCCCGGTCTACCTGCACCCGAAGATGCGGCACCCGATCGACATCGCCGGCGGACAGTCCCACATCGTCGACTACATGGGCAACGTGCTCTCGTACTCGCCGTCGGGCTACAACACGTTCGTCACGGGCATCGTCGACATCGAGGCGCTCCGCCAGTTCCGCGTGATGAACCTGAACTCGAACTGGATGAAGGACCTGCGGACCGAGGTCTTCCGACGGATGTACGAGGAGCCGATCCATCCGAAGAACCTCTGGTTGCGACAGGAGCCCTGGTCGCACGAGGAGGTGGACGTCTTCTACCGCCGCAACATCCAGCGGCTGATCCGGCGAGGTGCGTACACCGCGCCGGCGAACGCGTTCGAGGGCGCGAAGTTCTTCCCGATGGACCCCGACCTGTCGCCCGCACAGGCATGGAAGGAGGCTCGCGAGCTGTGGGCCGACGACGGCGGGGACCCGGACGGTGGCCCGGAAGGCGCGGATGGCTGAACGACCGTACGACGCCGTCATCGTCGGCGGCGGGCACAACGGACTGACCTGCGGCGCCTACCTCGCGAAGGCCGGACAGCGGGTCCTGATCCTCGAGGCCCGGGATGTGGTCGGCGGTGGCTGCGCCACCAAGGAGGTCGCCGCGCCGGGGTTCCGCCACAACTTCCACTCGAACTTCCACGGCATCATCCACATGGGGCCCGTGTACCGCGACCTCGAGCTCGAGCGGTACGGCGCCACGTACGTCTGGCCCGAGAACCAGTTCGGCCACGTGTTCCCCGACGGGCGGGCCCTCGTGTGCTCCCGCGACCTCGACACGACCGTGGAACGGATCGCGCGGTTCTCCACGCGCGACGCCGACACGTTCCGCGAGGTCGCCCAGGTCTACCTCGACGTGCTGCGGGACGGGTTCATCCCGGCGATGTTCGCTCCGCCCGGTCCGCCCTCCGGCGACCTCTCGCCGCTGGAGGGGTCGACCGACGGGCTCGGGCTGATCCGGCAGTTCCTGACCGCCCCGAACCACGTGGCTCGCGACCTGTTCGAGTCCCCCGAGGTCCAGACGTGGGTCGGCTTCTGGGTCGCGCAGCTCGCCGGCACCGGGGACGTGTTCGGTCTCGGCGCCAACTACCCCGTCATGGTCGCGGGGTCGATGGAACCGTACGGCTGGGCGATCTGCGAGGGCGGCTCGAACCGCCTCGCCCAGGCGATGGCGGACTTCGTCACCGACCACGGTGGCGAGATCCGGCTCGAGAGTCCCGTCGCCCGGATCGACGTCGACGGAGACGGCGCGCGATCGGTGCGACTCGAGGACGGGACCGAGGTCGCGGTCGACGGGATCCTGGTCTCGAACCTCGATCCGAAGCACACGTTCCTCGAGCTCGTCGGGGAGGACGCGCTCGACGAGACGATGCTGCACGCTTGCCGCCGGTGGCGCTACGACGTGATGTCGATGTTCTGCGTCTACCTCGCGCTCGACGCGCCGGTGCGGTGGAAGGCGGCCGAGTTCGAGCCGGCCGTCGCAGCGGTGCTTCGCGGTCTCGGTCTGCGAGTCGCTCGAGGTGCTGGACGACAACGCGAGCGACTGCCGTCTCGGCGTGCCGCCGCGGCTGCCGGGGCTGTTCACCGTCCATCCATCACTGTTCGAGCCCTCGCTCTGCCCGCCCGGGCACGGAGGCGTGCTTCTGCGAGCAGATCGCGCCGTACGAGCTTCGCGAGGGCGGGATCGGCGGCTGGGAGGGGATCAAGCAGGAGTACGCGAAGGTCGTGCTCGACCGGTGGCGCCCATACCTCGAGACCGGCCTCGAGCACGAGGCGGTGGTCGGGCGGTACGTCTCGAGCCCGATCGACATCGAGCGCGTCATGCCCTCGATGAGCCACGGCGACTGGAACCACGGCGAGATGAGCCAGGACCAACTCGGGGTGTTCCGGCCGTTCCACGAGTACCCGCCGTACCGCACCGGGTTCTCGAACGTCTACCTCTGCGGGGCGTCGACCCACCCGGCGGCTCGATCGGCGGGGCGTGTGGCTACAACGCGGCCACGGTGATCGCGGAGGATCGCGGGATCGACCGCTGGTGGTGACGCCGTGGGCTACGCCGCCCAGCCGGCCTCCGGGCGCTCGAACCACACGTGCACCTGCCCCGTCCCGACCGAGGCCTCGTACTCGCTGAATCGCTCCCCCGGCGCCGAGCACGCCGTCCCGCCCAGCGCGCCGGCCATCATGAGGTAGTGCCCGAAATGACCTTCCGGGTAGGCCCTGCGGTACTCGGGCATGCCCTCGATCACGCCGGCGTGGTCGCCCGTCTCCAGCATGCCGAGGACCTTCATGTCCGCGTCGTAGTACTTCCGGTCGTAGATGTTGTCCGGCGCGCGCTGGCTCTCGCGCTGTGCGGAGGTCCCGGAAGTCGAAGAACCGATGCGTCATCCCGCCGGATGCGAGCAACACGGCGCGGCGATCGCTCTGCCCGATCGCGTTCCCGATCAAGGTGCCGAACAGCAGGAAGTCCTCGGTGGTACAGCACTGGTTCACCGCGACGCTGATCCAGCGCGTGTCCGGGTCGCCGAGGAACGTCCAGATGTTCACCGTCCCGTAGAAGATCGGCAGGTACGGGTCGTCGGAGGCCAGGATCCAGCAGTCGTCGCGCCCCTCGGCCTGCGCCGCGATCAGGTTCGCGAGCTCGGGATCGCCCGGCATGTCGTACGGGATCTGGCGCATGCCGCGGGGAGCTCGTGGCTCGTGAACTTCCCCTGCCGCCGATCCTGCGCGGTCACGATGTGCTCGAAGGTCGACTCCCAGTGGGTGTCGAACACGACGACCGTGTCGGGCTGCAGCCGGTCCAGGCAGTCGGACTTCAGGCGGTGCAATCCCGGGACCAGCGTGATCTCCCGGCCCTCGTTGATCTCGAGGCGCGTCTCCTTCGGCAACATGATCGTGGGGACGTGGGCCACCAGTGCCGCGCCGACGATCTCACCCATGCTCAGTCCTCCCGTCTCAGTTGGCCGACCGCTTCGCTCCTTGAGGCCACGGGGCCATGCAGACGTTCTTCACGTCCGCGTAGAAGTCGAAGCTGTACACGCCGCCTTCGCGGCCGACGCCCGAAGACTTCGCGCCGCCGAAGGGCGCACGCAGGTCCCGCACGAAGAAGCAGTTCACCCAGACGGTGCCGGCGACCAGGCGTTCGGACACGCGCGACGCGCGCTCCCGGTCGCCGGTGTACACGATCGCGGCGAGACCGTAGTCGGTCTCGTTCGCGAGCGCGACCGCCTCCTCTTCGTCCTCGAACGTCTGCAGCGTGAGGACCGGCCCGAAGACCTCCTTCCGGAGGACCTCGGCGCTCGTCCGGCACGTCGCCGAACAGCGTCGGCCGGTAGTAGAGGCCGCCGAGGTCTTCGTTGGGCCCGCCGCCGAAGAGCACCGTCGCGCCCTCGGTCTTCGCGCGCTGCACGAACCCATCCACCCGTTCGAAGTGCTCGCGCGTGATCTGCGGGCCGATGTCGGTGGCCTCGTCGCGAGGGTCGCCCTGCCGGATCGCCCTCGCCGCCTCGAGGAATCGCTCGAGGAACGCGTCCCGCATCGAGCGCTCGACGATCAGCCGGGTGCCCGCGAGGCAGACCTGGCCCGCGTTGTCGAACTGGTTCACGGCCTGCTTCACCGTGGCATCCAGGTCGGCGTCCGCGAACGCGACGAACGGCGACTTGCCCCCGAGCTCGAGCGAGACCGGCGTGAGGTTCGCCGCGGCCGCCTGGGCGACCAGCTTCCCCGTCTCGATCGACCCGGTGAACGCGATCCGGTCGACACCCGGATGGTCGGTGAGCGCGGCGCCGGCTTCCTCACCGATCCCCTGCACGACGTTGAACGCGCCGTCGGGCAGGCCGGCCTCGCGCGTGATGTCGGCGAGGAGCGAGGCCGTGAGCGGCGCCCACTCCGGCGGCTTGGCGATCACGCTGTTGCCGGCCGCGAGCGCCGGTGCGATCCGCCAGGTCGCGAGCATCAGCGGCGCGTTCCAGGGCGTGATCACCACGGTCACGCCGGAGGGATCCCACTCGGTGCGACTGACGAACTCGTTCATCTCGAACGCCTCGTCGCCGAGGTCGAGGAGCTGGTCGGCGAAGAACCGGAAGTTGCGCGCCACGCGCGGCATGACGGCGTTGCGATGAGACCGGAGCAGGGAGCCGTTGTCGCGGGTCTCGACGGCGGCGAGCTCGGGGACGCGCTCCTCGACGAGCTCCGCCACGCGGTGGAGCGCCTTCGCGCGATCGGCCGACGACGTGCGGCCCCAGGTCGTGGTCGCGTCCCGGGCGGCCGCGACCGCGCGGTCCGCCTCGGCGGCTCCCCCCCGCGCGATCTCGGCCAGCGGCCTGTTCGTCGATCGGGGAGACGTCGGCGAACGAGCCGGAGGAGCCGACGCGTTCGCCACCGATCCAGTGGTCGGTCGAGATCTCGACGCCTTCGATCCTGGTGGTCGCGGCCGTGCGCTGCTCCTCCCGACGGTGGATGCTCGCGGAACGGTAGGGCCGTGCCCCGCACGCCGTCAACGAGGCGAACGACTCACCCCTCGGCGGCGCGGGCGATGAGTCCAGCGGCGGTCTCCGGCTCCATGACCTCGCTGTTCACGACGAGGTCGTAGTGCGTGGGAAGCTCGCGGTCGACGCCGTAGAACCGCTTCAGGTAGTCGGCTCGGGCGGCATCGGATCGTTTCACGTCTCGGCCCGCCTGCGCCTCGTCGAGCTCCGGCAGCTGCGCGATCCGCCGGACCCGGGTCTCGAGCGGGGCGGTCACGAACACCCGGAGCAGGTCCTCCCGGCCGGAGAGTGCGAAGGAGGCGGCGTGGGCGACGATCACGACGTCGCCTCGCGAGGCCGTCTCCCGGATCGCCTCGACGATCAGCGAACGCAGGTCGTAGCTCCTCGCCTGCTCGGCCGAGTCGTCCGGAACCCACATCGGCCCGCCGCCGATGGCGCCCGACCCGCCCGACCCGCCTTCGCCGAGACCCTCGAGGACGCGCAGCACCAGGCTCTTGCGCTTCTCGGCATCGGCGACCACCTCGGGGTCGATGCCCCGCTTCTCCGCGGCGATCGTGATGATCTGTTCGTCCACGTACCCGAACTCGAGCAATTGGGCAACGAGCCCGCCGATCCGACGCCCCTCCGAGCCGTGCGTGGTCGAGATCGCCACCACCCGCTTCTGCATCCGCCTCCTCCCGCCGGTGGAGCGTTGCTACACCGCGGGACCGGGTCCGGTCAACGTGGCCACTTCCGGTCCTGTGGTTCGATGGCTCCATGACACCGTCGATCCCGACACCCGGAGACATCGCCGCGGCACGCGAGCGCATCTCGCCCCACGTCCGCCGGACGCCGACCCTGGAGCTGGCTCCCGGGGCGTTCGGCGTGCCCGGACGGCTCACGTTGAAGCTCGAGCTGCTCCAACACACGGGCTCGTTCAAGGCGCGGGGCGCGTTCAGCAAGCTCCTCGCCTCCGAGGTCCCCGATGCCGGCGTGATCGCGGCATCCGGCGGGAACTTCGGCCTCGCGGTCGCGTACGCGGCCCACACCCTCGACCACCGCGCCGAGATCTTCGTGCCCTCGATCTCGCCGAAGGAGAAGGTCGAGCGGATCCGCGGGCACGGCGCCGAGGTCGTGGTCGTCGACGGGTACTACGACGAGGCGCTGGAGGCGAGCCGCGGCCGGGCCGAGGAGACCGGGGCGCTGGTGATGCACGCCTTCGACCAGCTCGAGGTCGTCGCCGGGCAGGGGACGATCGGCGCCGAACTCTCGGAGCAGGCGCCCGATGCCGACACCGTCCTCGTCGCGATCGGCGGTGGCGGGTTGATCGCCGGCATCGCCGCCTGGTTCGAGGGCCGGGCCCGCGTCGTCGGAGTCGAGCCAGAGGCGAGTGCGTGCATGCACGCGGCGATGGCCGCGGGCGAGCCCGTGGACATCACGTACGGCGGGTACGCGGCGGACTCCCTCGGCAACCGGCGCGCGGGGCAGATCGCGTTCGAGGTCGTGTCGAGGCACGTCGAGCGCGTGGTGACCGTGTCGGACGACGCGATCCGAGACGCGCAACGCCGGCTGTGGGACTCGGTCCGGCTCTTCGCCGAGCCGGGCGGAGCGACGGCACTCGCGGCGCTGCTCGAGGGCGCCTACACGCCGGCGCCCGACGAACACGTCGTCGTGCTCGTCTGCGGGGCGAACGGCGACCTGGCGGCGATCCGCTAGCGAGCGCTCAGAGATCGGCGCCCGATGCGAACGCGGCCATCAGCTCGGGCGTGGCCCTGGCGCGGAAGGCCGCGTTCACGCGCTGGCGCTCGAGCGTCTGGCGGAGCTGCAGCCCCGACTGCGGGATCGGATGCTCGGCGAAGAACCGCTCGGCGTCCTCGACCTGCTCCGGCGCGGTGAGGAACCGAACGCCGTCCGACAGGTACACCACCGTGGACGGGGCGAGCCGCGCGACGATCTCATCCCAGTGCTCCTTGAGGAACGCCCACGCGCGGTCGCCGTGTTCGCGGTTCGCGACGGCTCGAGCGAGCACCGAGGGAACGTTCTGCGAGCGGATCTGGTCCGTCAGCGTCATCGAGGTGGTTCGCTCGAGCAGGAGCGCGTCGCGGAACTCCGGCAGCGCCAGGAGGTAGCGAAGCTCCTCCTGTGGCGTCCGGGGAGACCGCATCGCCTCGAGGTAGCGCTCGAAGTCATCTGGCGTGCCACCCGCCGCGACGACCTGCACGGCCGCCGCCGCGAGCGACTGGTCGACGGGGGCGCCGCTCCGGGATTCGCGTTCGATCTCCATCGCGAGCCCCTGGGCCTGCGGGTCGGCGCCCAAGATCGCGAGCGCCGAGACGAGGGCGCCGCGGAGCGGCTTGTCGAGATCGCGCTCGCCCTCGACCGGCTCCCAGCCGATCCGCTCGATCGCCGGCCAGAGCAGGCCGCGCATCCACGATCGGAAGTGCTCCCGCGGGCCGGTCGACAGGAACCGTTCGCACCACGTGAGCCCCTGCAGGATCGACTGCCACACGGGCAGCTCCGTCTCCTGCGCGAACGAGGCCGCGAACCGGCAGAAGTCCGGCGCCGAGCGCAGCCCGGCGACGACCGCGGCCCAGGTGTCGTCCACGAGCTGCGTGCGTTCGTCGGTGGAGAGCGTGCCGATCGCATCGGTGAGCCGCTCGAGCAACGCGTCGTCGTAGCCCACGCGCGTGAACGCGTGGTCGCCGGCGTTCACCACCAGTGCGCCTCGCTCGGGCGCCACGATCGACGCGCCGTCGGGCTCGACGAGCACCGGCTCGGTGGAGCCGTCCGATCGAACGAGCAGCGGGATGTCCCAGACCGCGTCGTCCGCCGCGCCCGAGAGCATGTAGCGGCGTTGCCCGAGCTCGACGTGCCCGTCGCGGAGCTCGGCGGTCACGAGCGGGTAGCCGCCCTGCCAGATCCAACCATCCATGATCCGGCGCACCGGCTCGCCGGTGGCCTTCTCGATCGCGTCCCACAGGTCATGGGTCTCGGTGTTGCCGAACCGATGTTCGTCCAGGTAGCGGCGGATCCCGTCGCGGAACCGCTCGGCACCCAGGTACTGCTCGAGCATCCGGAGCACGGCGGCACCCTTCGTGTACGTCAGGATGTCGAACATCCCGCTCGCGTCGTCGGGCGACCGGACGGGGTACTCGATCGAGCGGGTGCTCTCGAGCGCGTCGACCTCAAGCGCGATCGAGCGCGACCGAAGGAACTGGCTCCAGCGCTCCCAGTCCGGTCGGTACGCATCGATCGCCAGCAGCTCCATGAACGTCGCGAAGGCCTCGTTCAGCCAGATGCCGTTCCACCACCGCATCGTCACGAGGTCCCCGAACCACATGTGTGCGAGCTCGTGCGCGATCACGTCGGCGACGAGGGCGAGCTCGGGCTGTGTCGCCTTCTCGGGGTCGACGAGCAGCAGGCTCTCCCGGAAGGTGATGCACCCGAGGTTCTCCATCGCGCCCTGGGCGAAATCCGGGATCGCGACCATGTCCACCTTGCGATCCGGGTAGGGGATGCCGTAGTACTCCGCGAAGTACCGCAGGCAGAACGCGCCCACCTCGAGCGCGAACGCGGTGAGGTGCTCCTTGCCGGGCTCGTAGACGATCCGGAGTGGCACGCCGTCTACGTCGACGGGTTCGGTCACCTCGAGCGGACCCACGACGAGCGCGACGAGGTACGTCGACATGACCATCGTGTCGGCGAACCGGACGCGGGCGCGTCCGTCGTCGGTCTCCTCCCGCTCGACCTCGGGCCCGTTCGAGATCGCGAGCATGTCCTTCGGCACGACGAGCGTGACACCGAACACGGCCTTCAGGTCTGGTTCGTCCCAGCACGGGAACGCACGGCGCGCGTCCGTCGACTCGAACTCCGTCGTCGCGATCGACCGCGTGGCGCCGGAGCCGTCCTGGAACGTCGATCGATAGAACCCGCGGAGCTGATCGGAGAGCGTGCCTGCGAACTCCAGATGCAGCGTCCACTCCCCCGGCTCGGCGGTGTCCGAAAGCAGCAGGTGCGCACGCTGGGTCTCCGGGTCCAATCGAACGGTCGAGACCTCGAGCGTGCCGCCAGGCCCCTCGAGTCGGCCGGGTCCGACCTCCAGGTCGGCGGCGTTCAGGACGATCTCGTCGACGGGCTCCTCGACGTCCAGGGTGACCGCCTCGCTCCCGACGAACGTCGCGGCTTCGAGGTCTGGCTCGAAGACCACGTCGTACCGGCTCGGGACGACGGTGCGCGGGAGGCGGTACCGGGCGTCGCCGTCGTCGGACGGTTCCAGGTGGTGGTCGCTCGGCGACGCTCGGCGGGCGTCGTCTCTGCTCACGTGCTCAGTCGTTCACGTATGTGAGCCACTCGGCGTACCGGTCGGTCTCGCCCTTGGTGGCCGCGAAGAACGCACCCTGGAGCTCCTTCGTGATCGGCCCCCGCGTACCTTCGCCGACGGGCCGGTCGTCGACCTCGCGGATCGGCGTGATCTCGGCGGCGGTCCCCGTGAAGAAGCACTCGTCCGCGTTGTAGAGGTCGGTCCGGACCAGGTGCTCCTCGGTGACCTGGTACCCAAGGTCTCCGGCGATCGTCTTCACGCTCGAGCGCGTGATGCCGTCGAGGCAGCCGGCCGAGATCGGCGGCGTCGTGAGCACGCTGTCGCGAACGATGAACAGGTTCTCCCCCGAGCCGTCGGTCACGGTCCCCTGCTCGTTCAGCAGCACCGCCTCGTCGTAGCCGGCCTTCAGGCTCTCGATCTTCGCGAGCACCCCGTTGATGTACTGCCCCGAGGCCTTGGCCGCCGACGGCAGCGCGTTCTGCGAGTTCCGGCGCCAGGACGAGATCTTGATCCGCACGCCGCGCTCCAGCGCCTCCTCCCCCAGGTACGCACCCCAGGGCCAGACCGCGATGAACACGTTGACCGGCGCGTTCAGGGGGTTCACGCCCAGCTCGCCGTACCCGCGGAGCACGAGGGGCCGGATGTAGCAGGCGTCCATGCCGTTGGCGCGGATCACCTCCTTGGTGGCCTCGGTGATCGCCTCGAGCGAGAACGGGATCTCCATGTGGTACAGGTTCGCGGAGCGGAACAGCCGCTTCAGGTGCTCGTGGAGGTGCCAGACGGCGGGGCCTCGAGCCGTCTCGTAGGCCCGGATGCCTTCGAACACGCCGCTGCCGTAGTGCACGGCGTGGGAGAGCACGTGGACGTTGGCGTCGCGCCAATCCACGAGCTCGCCGTCCATCCAGATCTTGTCGACCTCGGTGATCGGCATCGCTCTTCGAGCCCCCTTCGGTGGTTCCCTCGCTCCGTGGATGGGGCCGTCGCCGACCCGGCTCGCCCAGGATAGCGGGTGCTCATCCGTCCCGGCCGGGCAGATCGTAGGCGCGCCAGACCGTGGCGAGCTCGTAGCGCTCGACGCGGTCGAGCGGGCCGAACCGGTCGGCGGCCCACGGCCGCATCTGCGCCACGGCGCGACGACGAACCTCGTCGTCCGCCCGCCACGTCCACGACCAGCGGCCCTCCTCGACCCCCTCGAGGAACTCCTCGAGCGTGTCCTCCCCTTCCTCGTGCACCGAGGGGAGCTCGCGCAGGTCCGCCCCGTGGGCGGCCATCTCGGCGTCGAGCGCGTCGACGTCACCCCAGTACAGCCCGACGGGATCGGTCGAGATCCCGGTGAGCTCGGCGAACCGTCGTTGGATGTCGAACCTCGTCTCGTCGTACGCGCCGAGGTTCACGAGCACGACGCCGCCCGGGCGCACGACCCGGGCCATCTCCCCGAGCGCGGCGCTCCAGTCCGCGATCAGATGCAGCACCCAACGGAGGTACGAACCGCCGAACACCCCGTCGGGGAACGGCATCCGGGTCGCGTCCGCCTGGACGAGCGGGAACGGCGTGTGGCCGGCGGACTTGTCCAGGAGCTTGCCGAGCATCGCCGGCGTCAGGTCGATCCCGGCGACCGGGACGCCGGATCGGTGGAGCGGGAGCGCGAGCAGGCCGGTGCCGACGCCGACCTCGAGGACGCGGCCTCGCCCACCGAGCTCGGACGAGAGCAGCTCGATCGTCCCCGCCATCGCGTCGTCCGAGATCGCTCGCGTCCGGTCGTACTCCTCGGCGGCGCGATCGAACCGAACGGAACCGGACATGGACCGAGGCTACGACTTGGGGATGTCCTTGGCCGGGTCGACGAACGGCAACGGGGCGACCGTGACCGGCAGGCGCCCTCGCGGCGTCACGGCCTCGAACGTGGAACCGGGCTCTTCCCATCGGATCGGCACCCACGCGTACCCGATGTTCCGCCCCAGGCGGGGCGACCACGCACCGGCGGTGATCCGACCGAGTCGGGCCTCGCCCTTGAACAGTGGCCAGAGGTCGTTCAGCGCGCCCTCGTCGGTCATCGGGGCCCCTCCGATCTCCACGCCGACGAGCTTGCGGTCGATCAGGTTGCCGTCGCGGATCTCCTCGAGCCGCTCCCGTCCCAGGAAGGGCGTGGGTTGGTCCCACTCGACGTACTTCTCGAGGCCGGTTACGTGCAGCGGGGTGTCCTCGACGCGGATGTCCGACCCGTAGTTGAAGATCCCGGCCTCGATCCGGCGAGCCTCCGACGGTGCGATCACGCGCATCCCGAACGGCTCGCCCGCCTGGAACACGCGCTCGAACAGCTCGTCGCCCCGGCTCGTGTCCTGCAGGTAGATCTCGTACCCGACCTCGCCGGTCCATCCCGTCCTGCTCACCACGACGGGGATGCCGTCGACCGCCGACTCGGCGCAGAAGTAGTAGCGCAGGTCCGCGACCTCGTCGCCGAACAGGTCGCGCACGACGTCCTTCGAGCGCGGTCCCTGGACCTGCATCGGGGCCACATCGGCCTCGAAGATCGCGACGTCCATCCCTCGGCCGCCGGCCACCCCGGCCAGGAACAGGAGCGCGTCCGAATCGGCGAGCGCGAGCCAGAACCGGTTGCGGTCCAGCCGGAGCAGCACGGGGTCGTTCACGATGCCGCCCCAGGGCGCGGTCAGCAACACGTACCGCGCCTGCATCGTGTCGACCTTCGTGAGATCGCGGCAGGTGACGAGGTTCACCAGGTCGAAGGCATCGGGTCCTCGGACCTCGACGCATCGCTCCACCGCGACGTCCCACAGCGTCACGTCCTCGAGCAGGGAGCGGTACTCGGTCACCGGGTCCTCGTACAACGTCGGCAGAAGCATGTGGTTGTAGAGGCCCCAGCTCCTGCATCCGTGGCGCTTCGTGGCTTCGAAGTACGGCGATCTTGCGGTACCAGGGCTGGACGTAGAACGTGAAGGTCTCCGACGCCATGCGACGACGCTCCTCGGGCGATGGACCACAGGAGCGTACCCGCTAGTTCATCGACGGGTCGAGCGGCATCGACGCGAGGAGCGCGAACCGAGGACCCTTGCGGCGCAAGACGTTCGCCCACAGGCCGCCGGGATCGGGTGTGAACACGTCGTCGGGCTGCGCCGGCTCGATGATCCAGGAACCCTCCCCCAGCTCACCCTCGAGCTGACCCGGCCCCCACCCCGCGTACCCGGCGAACACCCGCGCGCGACGGATCTCGCCGAGCGCGTCCGGTTCGGTCTCCTCGGGCAGGAAACCGATCGAATCGAAGGCGATGACGTCGGCGCGCTCGGGGTGCTCGAGGTCCGCGAGCACGACCGCGGCCGTCGACTCCACCGGCCCGCCGATGAACAGCCGCTCGCCCCGCTCCACGAGCCGGGCGAGCGGCGGCGCGGCGTCGGCCACCTCCACCTCGCTCGGGCGGTTCAGGACGACGCCGACGGCACCGTCTTCGTCGTGATGACCGATCAGCACCACCGTGCGGCGGAAGTTCGGGTCCAGCAGGTTCGTGCCGGCGATCAGCAGACTGCCCTGGAGGCGCTCCACGGCCCTATCATCTCGAACCCTCGGCGACCGCCTCCACCGGTTCGAGGACCGCATCACTCGTGCGTTCCCGAAGGAGCGGCAGCAGGACGAGGACCGAGAGCGCTGCCCCGGCCCCGAACAGCGCGTACATCCCCTGCGGTCCGACCACCGGGAGCACGACGGCGGCCGCGATGTACGACACGGCGAGGGTCCCGTGGAAGATGCCCTCCGAGGCGCCCATGACCCGACTGCGCACCGCATCCGGTGTCCGGCGCTGGAAGACGCTCTGCTCCGCCACCATGGTGAGGCCGTCGCCGACCCCCCACGCGACGCTCAGGACCAGGACGAGCCAGAACCACGGGGAGAGCGCCACCGCGAAGCCCATCGACGCGATGAACGCGGTCCCGATCACGAGCCAGCGGATCTCCGTCCGCGCCGAGAGACGGCGGCCCGCGACCGAGCCGAGGATCGAACCGGCGCCCCACAGTCCGATCAGCAGCCCGAAGCCGACCGGGCCGGCGGCGAAGGACGCGGCGAGCGGCGCGTCCGCGACCATCGCCATGCCGATCCCCAGCACCAGGACCACCCACGACGCCGTGATGCGACGCAGCACCCGCTCGCGCCACAGGAACCGGAACCCCGCCGTGAGACCTCGGTGTTCCTCCTCATCCGAGCGATCGCCGGCGAACCTGGCGTGGACCGAGACGATGAGGCCGCCGGAGAGCAGGAACGAAGCCGCGTTCAGACCGAAGACCCACGGCGCCCCGAGCGTCGCGAGGAGCACACCGCCGACCGCCGGGCCGGCCATGATCCCCGCGTTGCGGCCGACGGCGATCAGGCTGTTGGCCCAGGTCACCTGCTCCTGAGGGACGAGGTTCGGGATCGCGGCGCTCGACGCCGGCCAGAACGGCGCCTCCGCCAGCGCCGAGAGGAACGCCACGAACACGAGCGGCCCCGGCGAGTCGACCAGGGCCATCGCGGCGAAGCACACCGCGGCCGCCGCATCCGAGGCGAGCATCACACGCTTGCGATCGAACCGGTCGCCGAGGACGCTCATCAGCGGCCCGACGATCCCGCTCACGCCCTCGGTGAGCAGGAGGGTCGCAGCCAACCAGACCGCCGACTGCGTCTCCTCGTAGATCGCGAACGTCAACGCCGTATACGCCGCCGCGCTCCCGGTGATGGAGATGAGCCGCGACAGCGCGAGCCGGCGGACGGCGGTCCGGGGGGCGGTCATCGTCGCATCGTGCCCCGCTCCCCGGACCATCGTCTATCCCCCCGTTCGAACGAGCTCGGGCTCGCCCAGCGGCGATCCAGAGCTCGCCTCCGCGAGGTCCTCGTCGGCCTCGACCTGCGTTCGCCGGGACGACCGCAGGATCGGCACGAGCACGATCGCGCCGAACAGGCCGAGCACGCCACCGACCGCGTACACGCCTCGCGGTCCGAGCAGCTCGAGCGCGGGTCCGCCGAGCAGGAACCCGGCCGCCAACGCGATCGTGATGACCGCCTCGGACGCCGAGACCACGCGGCTGCGGACCACGTCGGGCGTCCGCCGCTGCTGGATGTTGCGGTCGGCCACCATGATCACGGCGTCGGCCACGCCCGACAGGAGGATCAGCACGAGCACCGGCGCGAACCACGGCGAAAGTGCGACGCCCGCGGTCGTCACGCCGATCACGATCGTGCCCGCGAACAGCGCTCGCGCCTCGGTCCGCTGCGTGAGCCGGCGACCTGCGAGCGAGCCGATCACCGATCCCGCGCCCCACGCGCCGATCATGAGCCCGTAGCCGGTCGAGCCGGCGCCGAACAGTTCGGCCAGCGGGACGTCCGCGACCATGACCATGCCCAGACCGAGCACGAACACCGACCACGCGAGCACGAGGGTCCGCAGCAACCGGTCGCGCGCGATGAAGACGAAGCCGGCGCGGATCCCGTCGTGCTCGTGGGCGTCGCCGTCGCGGTCCTCCGCGAAGCGGCCGTGCACGGTCACGACGAGCGCCGCCGACAGGACGAAGGACAGCGCGTTCGCCGCGAACACGAGGCTCGCGCCCATCACGGCGAGCAGGACGCCGCCGATCGCCGGGCCGATCATGATCCCGGCGTTCGCGCCGACCTGGATCAACCCGTTGGCCCACGCCAGGTCGTCCTCGTCCACCAGGTTCGGGATCGCCGCGGCCGAGGCGGACCAGAACGGCGTCTCGACGATGGCCGCAGCGAACCCGACCGCGAGCAACCAGCCGGGATCCTGGCTGAAGGCCATCGCGGCGAAGCACGCCGCGCCCGCCAGGTCGGACACGATCATGACCCGCTTGCGATCGAACCGGTCGCCGAGCACCCCGCCGATCGGCGCGAACAGGCCGCTCACGCCGAACGTGAGCAGGAGCGACGCCGACAACCAGGCGGCCGAGCGCGTCTGATCGAAGACCGTGTAGTTGAGCGCCGCGAACGCGGCCGCGCCTCCGGTGACCGAGATCAGCCGTGCGGCGGCGAGCCTTCGAACGGCGCTGCGTGCGGTTGGTGTGCGCATCGGACGACTCCTGCGTGACTCGGGTGGAACGAGGACGGTGCTTCGGGCTCCCGCCGGGCGGCGGGGATCGCGACCGCTAAGCGGTCGCGGAGACGGAGGTATCCCCCGTCTTGATGGTCCCGAACGGCACCTGGAGTCGCCTCATGACCGGGCGAGTGTACCAGTGGACGCCTTGCGAGGGAAGGACCTGTGACGAACGTCACATGTCGGTCGTCAATCGGGCAGCACGATGAACCGCGCCGCACGACCGCCGATCGCGGAGGTGATCTCGTCGATGACGTCCTGCCCCACCCCGCTGTCGAGCGTGAGGCCCATCAGTGCCGTCCCGCCGCGCGAGGCGCGACCGACGTCCATCGTGGCGATGTTGATGCCGTGCTGTCCGAGGATCGTCCCGACCTTGCCGATCACCCCGGGCCGGTCCTCGTACTCGAAGAACAGCATATTCGGGGCGGGCGCCATCTCGATGTCGTATCCGTTCACCTGCAGGACGCGCTGGTCGTTGCGCTTGCCCACGAGCGTTCCGGCGGCTGAGACCTCACCCTCCTCGGTCTCGGCGCGAACGGCCACGAGGTTGACGTAGTCGCTCGAGACCGACGAGCGCATCTCGGCGATCGCGATCCCCCGCTCGCGCGCGATGATCGGCGCGTTCACGAACGAGATGGGTTCGTGCACCACGCCGCGCAGCACGCCCTTCACGACCGCCAGGGTGAGCACCCGGGTATCGGCCTCGCCGATCCTGCCGAGGTACTGGCACTCCACCGCTCGCACGGCGCCGTCGGAGAGGCCCGTGAGCAGCGCGCCCAGCCGCTCGGCGAGCGGGAGGAACGGGCGAACGGCCTCGGGGACCTCCCCCCCGGCCGAGACGTTGACGGCGTACGGGACGAACTCGCCCCGCAGCGCGAGCCGAACCATCTCCGCCACCGAGGTTCCGGCCTTGTCCTGCGCCTCGGTGGTCGAGGCCCCGAGGTGCGGGGTGGCGATCACCTGTTCGAACGCGAACAGGGGCGAGTCCTCGGCCGGCTCCTGCTCGAACACGTCGAGCGCCGCGCCCGCGAGCCGGCCGTCCTCGAGCGCCTTCGCGAGCGCCTGCTCGTCCACGATCCCGCCGCGCGACGTGTTGACCAGCCGCGCGCCCTCCTTCACGAGCGTCAGCTCGCGTTCGCCGAGCAACCCCTCCGTCTCGGGCGTTCTCGGCAGGTGCACGGTGAGGAAGTCCGACTGCACGAGCAGCGCCTCGAGGGTCGGCATGAGCTCGACGCCCATCTCCTTGGCCCGCTCCCGCGGCACGTAGGGATCGAACGCGATCACGCGCATGCCGAACGCGGAACAGCGCAACGCGACGAGCGCGCCCACCCGCCCGAGCCCGATCACGCCGAGCGTCTTGCCCTGGATCTCGACGCCCCGCCATCTCGAGCGGTCCCATCGCCCATGCTTCAGCTCCTCGTTCGCCTGCGGGATGTTCCGCGCCTGCGCGAGCAGCAGGGCGACCGTGTGCTCTGCCGCGGAGACGATGTTCGACTGCGGCGCGTTCACGACCATCACGCCCTTGCGCGTCGCGGCGTCCACGTCGACGTTGTCGATCCCGATGCCGGCGCGCGCGATCACCTTCAGGTTGTCGCCCGCCTCGATCACGTCGGCTGAGACGCGGGTCTGCGAGCGGATCACGAGGGCGTCGTACGGCCCGATCGCCTCGACGAGTCCGCCACCGACGAGCTCGGGACGCACGTCGACCTCGAAGTCGCGTCGGAGCAACTCGAGCCCCGGCTCGGACAGCGTCTCGGTGACGAGGACCTTCACGGGTCGGACCTCCCTGAGCGGGACGCTCAGGCCTGGTGGGCCTCCTGGAACACGCCCTCGGCGGCCGCGACCGCGGAGCCACGCTTCACGGGGTGTCCGAGCCGTTCGAGCGTCAGCTCGAGCGCCGCCAGGCCGCGCAGGATGTCGAGCTCGCTGAAGTAGCCGAAGTGGCCGATCCGGAACACCGTCCCCTTCAGGGGGCCCTGGCCCGGGGCGAGCACGCAGCCGAAGTCGGAGCGGATCCGGTCGCTGATCGCGTCCGCGTCGATGTTCTCGGGGGCCCGGATCGCGGTCACCGTCCAGTTGTCCTCGAGCCCCTCGCCGAACAGATCGAGGCCGAGCGCGACCACGCCCTCCTTCACGGCCCGCGACAACATCCGGTGCCGGGCGAGCGCCACGTCCACCCCGTCTTCGAAGTACAGCTTGAGGGCCGCCTGCAGCCCCTGCATCACGCTGATCGCCGGCGTCCAGGGGTTCTCGGGATCCGGCTTGTCGGCGAACTCCTTGTAGATCGACCAGTCGAAGTAGAACCGAGGCAGCGTCGCCGTCCGATGCGCCTCCCATGCGCGATCGGAGATCGCCACGAACGCGAGGCCGGGTGAGGCCGACAACGCCTTCTGCGATCCGCCCACGGCGACGTCGATCCCCCAGCCGTCGAAGTCGAACGGCACGGCCCCCAGGCTCGAGACGACGTCGACGATCACGAGCGCGCCGTGCTCCTTCGCGACCCGGGCGAGCTCTCGTACCGGCTGGATCACGCCCGTCGAGGTCTCGGACTGGGTCAGCAGCACGGCCTTGACGGGGCGATCCGCGAGGGCTGCGGAGACCTCCTCGGGGACGATCCTGCGGCCCCATTCGTACTCGATCGTCCGGACCGACAGGCCGTGGGCCTTCGCGAGCTTGCTCCATCGCTCCGAGAAGTAGCCGGCGAGGGGGACGAGGACCTCGTCCCCCGGCGACAACACGTTCTGGACCGCAGACTCGAGCCCGCCGGTTCCGGAGGAGGTCAGGAGGAACACGTCGGCGTTCTCGGTCCGGTACAGCTCCTTCAGCCGTCCGGTCACATCGCGCATCAGTGCACCGAACCCGGGACCCCGGTGGTAGACGAGCGGACTGCCTTGTGCGAGCAGGACCTCGGGCGGGATCGGGGTCGGGCCGGGCGCCAGGATGATCTCTGGACGGTGCATGTTTCGGCTCCTCGAAGGTCGTGGCGGCGGGACTCGACGGTCGTCACGGGACCCCGGAGCGGCCGGTCTCCGTCGCGTCGGGTCAGCGTATCATCGAAGTGTTCGCCGCCAGCTCGGCGGCGTTCCGTGTGTCATGGCGACCTTCTTGTTCGTGGTGAAGCGGTTCTTCGCCCAGCGGTTGCTGGGGCTCGCCGTGGTGGTCACCCTCGGCTTCACGATCGGCGTGCTCGTCGCGGGCCCGATCTACGCGGACGCGGCGCGTGAGGCGATCCTCTCGTCCGCGTTCAGCACGGCCTCCGTGACCGTGAAGAACGTGCGGTTCCTCACGTACGGCGACCCCGAGTACGACTTCGAGCAGGCGGATGCGGCGGTGAGCGACGCAGTCTCCACACTCCCGCTCGATGAGCTCGTTCGCCAGGGAAGGGGGACGGTCCGCCTCGCCGGCGGCACGGCGTCCGAGCCGCTCTCGCTCACGGTGCTGTATCGCGACGGCGCCGACGAGCATCTCCGCATCCGCGGCGAGGCGCCAAAGGGCCCGGACGAGATCGCGCTTCCCTCAGGGATCGCCCGGCTCCTCGGACTCCAGCTCGGCGACCGGCTGACCGCGCTCGGTCCGACGGACGAGGAGGCCGAGCTCACCCTCGTCGGCCGATTCGACCCCCCCGATCTGGACGACCCGTTCTGGTACGGCGAACAGAACCCGTTCCCGGCCCCGGAATCGACCGAGCTGCCGCCGGCGATCATGGACCGGCCCGGGTACCTGGCCGTCGTGCCGGAGCTCGGGGTCACCACCGAGTTCGTATGGGACGCGTACCTCGATCTGGTCGGCGTGCCGTTCGAAGACGCCGAGCGGATCCCGGCGCAAATCGACCGCATCGAGCAGGAGCTCCGAGCCGACCCCGCCTTCGCGCAGCTCCAGGTCATCACCGGGCTCGAGACGCTGCTCGCGCTCGTCGGCGAGCGGGTCGCGGACCTGCGCGTGCCGATCTATCTCGTGGTCTTCCAGATCGGGGCCGTGGCCTTGGCGATCCTGGCCGGCGTCGGCTCACTCGTGCTCACCCGGCAGTCGTTCGAGCTCGCGGTCCTGCGCAGCCGAGGGTTCTCGGGCGGGAAGCTGATCGCCGCGCAGGGGTTCCAGGCGGCGTTCACCGCGATCCTCGCGTATCCGCTCGGCCTGCTGATCGGCATGGGCCTGGCTGCACTCGCATCTCGGGCGAACGGCCCGTCGCTCCCCGGCGTCCTCTTCCCGATCGGTCTGCCTACGCAAGCCCTCGTGCTCGGGCTCGCCGGGGCAGCGGCCGGGGCGCTCACGCTGTTGCTGCTCTCGCTCCCGCACGTCCGGCGGACGATCCTGGAGGAGCGGCGGCTGCTCTCGAGGGAGGATCGCCCGTTCCTGGCCCGGATCCCGGTCGAGCTGTTCATCCTGCCGCTTGCGGTGTTCACGTTCATCCAGCTGCGGGGCACCGCCGTCCAGTCGACGGCGGCCCGCGATCGGCTCGACCCCCTCGTCCTCCTCACGCCGACGCTGCTGATCTTCGCGCTCTCGTTCCTGTCCCTTCGTCTCCTGTTGTGGGTACTCCGCCGGCTCGACCGCAGGGTGGGACGGACCAGGAGCCTGACCGCCTACCTGGCGGCCCGACGGCTCGGACGTTCCCCCGGGACCAGCTTCGCGACGTCCCTGCTGCTCGTGCTGTCGGTCGGCCTTCTGATCGTGTCCACCTCGTATCGGGCGATCGTGCTCCGCAACCACGAGGACAGCGCGCGTCAACTGATCGGAGCCGACTGGAACGTGCAGGTGGCCGTCCCCGACGAGCAGTTGCTCACGGTCGAGCAGTTGCCGCCCGACACGGTCGCCGTGATCCGCAGCCAGCCCTCGTTCCAGCTGCCGGGAACGTTCCCGCAGCCGCCCGTCGCGCTCGCCGTCGATCCCTCCCGCTACGCGCAGGGAGGCTGGTGGCGCTCCGACTACTCGGAGATCCAACTCGAGGACTGGCTCGCCGAGATCGAGGTGCCACCCGCCGGGGCCGAGGTCACGGGCGAGGATTTCTCGGCGAGCGTCACGGCCGACGCGGCCAGCGAGGGGCTCGAGCTCCTGGTGACCTACCGGACGGTCGACGGCGAGGTCCGAACCGCGTCCGCGGGCGTGCTGGAAGAGGGGACCCAGCCGTACGAGGCGACGCTGGAGGGTGCCGAGAGGATCCTGTCGATCATGTTCCGCAACGAGGGGATCGGCGGGCTCGCGTCGTCCCTGCGGATCGAGCTGGCGGACGCGGCGGCAGGCGAACCGCTGGACGTGTCGAACTGGACCACGATCGCATGGCGCGGCGGTGGCGGCACGGCCGAACCGACGGCGGACGGCGTGGCGCTCGAGGTCCAGCCCGGCTCCGGCCACGTCGTCGGCGGGATCGCTCCCCCGACGCCACCGCTCCCCGCGCTCGTCTCGCCGCAGGTCGCCGCGTCACAGGGATCGAACTTCGTCGCGAACCTCGGGGGTCAGCAGCTCGAGTTCCGCCGCGTCGCGCTCGCGCAGGCCTTCCCCACGGTGGCGGGGGACTTCATGGTCGTGTCCACGCCGGGACTGCTCGACGCCGTGGTCCGGATCCCCGAGGCGGGCCTCGGCCTGAACGAGGTCTGGGCGATGGGTGAGGACCCGGTCCCAGGGCTCGAACGCGCGGGGGTCATCCCCGGGACCGTGCAGGCGGCCGGGCCGATCATCGGCGCGCTCGCGCAACTCCCGCAGTCGCTCGCCGTGGGGATGAACTTCGCGGCGGCCGTCGGCGGCCTCGGACTCGTCGTGCTCGGCGTGGGGGTCGGCCTGTACTTCGGCCAGCGCCGTCGCGAGTTCGAGTTCGCCTCGCTGCGCGCGATGGGCACCCAGCCGAAACAGATCTCCCGCGTCCTGTTGCTCGAGCAGGGCTTGATGATCGTGTTCGCGATCGTGGCGGGTGCCGCGATCGGGTTCGGCATCCTTCGGCTGCTCATGCCCTACGTCTCCCGGAGCATCGGCTCCGCCTTCCCGCCGCCGCTGCTCGTGACGGACCGGGTGGCGCTCGCGGTCTCGTTGGCCGCGATCGTCGCCGCGACCGCGATCGGGCTGCTGGCCGCGCTCCGTGCGTTGCTCCGCACCTCCGTGACCACGGTGCTGCGAGGTGAGGCCGAGTGAGCCGGCCGAGGGAAGAGACGTTGCGAGGTGCGACCTTGGCCCCCGGCGTCTTCCACGAGGCCCTGATCCGCTTCCACCACGTGTTCAAGATCTACCGGGTCGCGGACACGGGGGTGGTCGCGCTCGGCGGCGTCGACTTCGACATCTCCGAGGGCGAATTCCTCGCCGTGGTCGGACCGAGCGGCTCGGGCAAGTCGACGATCCTGAACATGATCGGCGGGCTCGACCGCGCGACGGCCGGGACCGTGGAGGTCGAGGGCCGCGATCTCGGCCGCCTCGAGGAGGACGCCCTCACCGAATACCGACGCAACCGGGTCGGCTTCGTGTGGCAGGGGACGGCCCGAAACCTGGTGCCGTACCTGAACGTGCTCGAGAACGTTCGACTCCCTTCGACGGCCAGCGGCATACGCATCCCGGCGGCCCGCCGATCGCCGCGCGAGCTGCTCGAGGTGGTCGGCCTCGCCGACCGGGCCAAGCACCGGCCGGGCCAGCTCTCGGGCGGCGAGCAGCAGCGCGTCGCGGTGGCGGTCGCGCTCTCGAACGTGCCCAAGATCCTGCTCGCCGACGAGCCGACCGCGGAGCTCGACAGCGAGTCGGCGTCGCTGGTCCTCGATGCGTTCCACAGCGTGAACCAGGAGTTCGGCGTGACGATCGTGATGGTCACGCACGACCTGCTGGCTGCCGGACGTGCCGGCCGGCAGCTGCGGTTGCGCGACGGGCAGTTGCTCGTGCAGGGCAGGCCGATGGACCCGCTCGGCATGGACGGGAAGGCGCGTCTGCCCGAAGAGGCGGTCGACGCGTTGGCCGGGACGGACCTCGAGGTCGAGGTGCGCGACGGCGAGGTCCGGATCCGACGCCGGGGCGAGGGAGGGCTCGTCGTTGAGTGAGGGGCGACGCTGGGCAGACGGAGCCACCGCGACCGGGAAGCCGCTGCTCGCCGGCACCGACATCGTGCGGACCTACCGCGGCGCGAACGGCGTGCAGGCGGTTCGCGGCGCCTCGCTCGCGGTCGACCCGAAGGACTTCGTCGCGCTCATGGGTCCGTCGGGTTCGGGCAAGACCACGTTCATCGGCCTGCTGTCGGGTCTCGACACACCCGATCGAGGCGAGGTGCGGTGGAAGGACCGGCCGATCCACGAGCTCTCGTTCGACGAGCAGATCGAGCTGCGGCGAACGGGCATGGGGATCGTGTTCCAGAGCTTCGGACTGTTGCCGACGCTCTCGGCGATCGAGAACGTCGAGCTGCCGCTGCGGGTGTCGGGCACCAAGCTCGACGAGGCGCGTGAGCGCGCGGAGACGTGGCTCGGGCGCCTCGGTCTGTCGGATCGGATGCACAACCGAACCTTCGAGCTCTCGGCCGGCCAGCAGCAGCGCGTCGCCGTCGCTCGTGCGCTGATCCCCGAGCCCGAGGTGGTGCTCGCCGACGAGCCGATCGCCGAGGTCGACACGGAGAACGCCGACCTCATCCTCGAGGCCCTCTGGGACGTGATCCGCCGGGGCGGTGCGGTGCTCGCGGCGACGCACAATCCGGAGGCGCTCCGGTATTGCAACCGCGTGGTGCTGTTCCGCGATGGCATGATCGAGGCGGAGGGCAACCCCGAAGAGGTCGCCCCACGCCTCACGGTGGACTGACGGTCCGGCCCGCCCGCTCGGGGACCGGACTCAGAATCGGAAGCTGTGGAAGACGTCCTCCCCGTCGCAGTGACGGAGGTCCTCCGCGGAGAGCTCGAAGGCGGCGTCGTGCCGCCGGAGGAATCGATCGACCATCGAGCGACGACCGGACAGCCGTCCGACCGCTCGAGCGACCGAGTCCTTCCGCGCGTCGGCCCGCTTCTGCTGCTGGTTCAGGTCGCAGGGCAGGTGCGTGATCTGGGGCGAGATCACGACGGCTCCTCCTTCGGCGGATGGAGCTGGCGAAGGTCGAACTCGGCGTCGGCGAGCTGCGCCCGCTCCGGGTGCGCCTCCGACGCGATCAGCGGCATCGACCGCCGGACGTCGAACTTGCGGTTCATGCTGAACGTCGACAGCAGCTGACCGTCCTTCAGCAGGAACGCCGAGAAGCTCCGGTCCTCGATGCTGCCGCGCACGACCATATCGTCCCACTCGGTCGCGAAACCGGCCATCTGGATGTTCGCGTCGTACTGGTCCGACCAGAACCAGTGCGGGTCCTCATACCCGGCCCGCGCGCCGAGCAGGTTCCTCGCGACGTGTTCGCCCATCTTCATCGCGTTGTCGAAATGCTCGACGCGGATCGGGCCGAACACCGGATGGTCGTGACGCGCGACGTCGCCGATGGCCCACACGCCCTCGGACGCCGTGCGCAGGGTCGAGTCGACCGGGATCCCGTTGTCGACCGGCACCCCGCCCTCGGCCACGTCGGTCACCGGCTCGACCCCCACTCCGACCACCGCGAAGTCGCCCTCGATCCTCCGGCCCTCCTTCGTCACGAGCGCCTCGAAGCGTCCGTCGCCCTCGAAACGCTCGGCGGCGTCGCCGAAGATCATCTCGACGCCGTGGTCGCGGTGCAGGGCCCCGATCGCGCCGCCGAGCTCCTGCCCGAGCACCCGCTCGAGGGGGGCGCCGAAGAACTCGACGACCGTGACGTCCAGTCCAAGCTGGCGCAGCGACGCCGCGACCTCGGCGCCGATGAATCCCATCCCCACGATGACGGCCTTCGAGCCGTCCGCGGCCGCCTGCCTGATCGCGTCGGAGTCCGGCGCGAACCGCAGGTCGAGCACGCCGGGCAGATCGACGCCGGGGACGTCCAGCCGTCGGTTCTTGGCGCCCGTGGCGATCACGACCTGGTCGAACGGCAGTCGTTCGCCGCCCTCGAGCTCCACCGCGCGCTCGGTGACGAGCACATGGGTCGCCCGCACCCCGAAGCGAGCGTCGACCCGGTGCTCCTCGTACCACTCGGGCGGGCGGACGAAGTGGTGGTCGGATTCGCCGCGCAGGTACTCCTTCGACAGCGGCGGGCGCTCGTACGGGGGCATCGGCTCCGCTCCGATCAGCACGAGGTCGCCGTCGAAGCCCTCCTCGCGCAGCGTCCCGGCGGCCGTGGCTCCGCCGAGTCCGGCGCCGACGATCACGAAGGTGGTCACTCCTGGGTCAGCAACACCTGGAGTTCGCCGTCCTGTTCCCGGACGTCGAACACGCCGACCGGGTCCGCCGCCGGTCCCTGGACCGCCTCACCGGTCGTGACGTCGAACTGGCTCCCGTGGCAGGGGCACTCGACGACCGTGCCGTCGAGGTCCCCCTCGGCGAGCGAGCACTGCTGGTGGGTGCACACGTCGTCGAACGCGTGAAGATCGCCCTCGACGTTCGCCACGGCGACCTGTCGGTCCTCGATGCCGAACGACTGCATCTCTCCGAGGCCAACCCCGCCGGCCGACCCGACCCTGACCCATCCCGCCATGTCGCGAACCTCCCGTCGTTCAGGACCGCCGCAGCGTACCCCACCCTCGCTTGTCGGATGCGCGTGCCCCTAGTCCCCACCTCGGACCCGCGCGAGGATGTCGGGCGTGAGGTACCCGATCACGGCGATCACGTACAGGCCGGCCATGATCAGGAACCCGCTCCGGAAGTCGATCGGCACCAGGGCGGGGATCAGCGCGCCGCCGACCCAGGCGAGCTGGAACAGCACCTCGTACCGGACGAAGACCCGTCCATAGGCACCACCCGGCGCGAGCCGCTGCATCAACGTCTGGAACGCGAGCCGTCCGAGCTCGGATGACGCGCCCACGACGAGTGCGAACACGATCAGCACCGGCAGCTCGAAGGCGAAGAACGACAACGTGGCCCCGACGCCGGCGCCGATGAGGCAACCGATCACGACCGCCTCCTCCCGGATGCCGGCCGGCAGCCGCGGAGCGACGAGGTCGCCCAGGAACCCACCCGCCGTGGCCGCGGCCGCGAGCACGGCGAACCACCAGGTCGGCTCCCCGCTCCGCCGGAGCGCGAACGCGAGCGCGAACAGCAGGAACCCGCTCGCCGCGCGCAGGCCGAAAGCTCCGATCGCCGGCGCCCGGAGCCGAGGGATCGCGCCCGTGCGGGTCACCTCGGCCTGTCCGCCGCGGATCCGCGGGTGCGGGAGCCGCAGGTTCAGCATGGCCGCGACCACGTACGCCACGGCCGCGCCGTACAGCGTCGCCGTCGCACCGCCCGCCTTCAGGAGCAGGAACCCGGGCCCGAGCGCGAGGATCCCGGCACCCGCGGCGATCCGACCGAGCCGCGCGTTCGCGCGCACGAGCCCCTCGTTCGGTCCCGCATACGCCACGGCCAGCCCGTTCTTCGTGATCGAGTGGACCTTCGACAGGGCGAGCAGGAGGAACGCGAGCGGGAACAGCAGCAGGGTCCCGAACCGAGGAGCCGCGTACAGGCAGATGACCGCCCGGCCGACCGCCGAGCCGAACGAGATCGCGCGGCGGGGTCCCGCGCGATCGAGCAGCGGCACGAGGAAGGGTCCCGCGAGCGCGAGCGGCACCATCGTCAGCGCGAGGTAGCCGGCGACCTTGACCTCGGCCTTGCCGACCGGTAGCTCGAAGAACGCCGAGCCCGCGAGCGCGATCGCGACCATGGCATCCCCGGTCACGCTGCCGAAGTGAGCGAGCCCGTACGTGTCGAGCGGGTCGTCCGAACGCCACATCCGCCCGAGCGGCCGGAACAGGGCCTCGAGCAACCCGACGACGCCGAGCAGGATCAGCTGCCACCATGGGTACCGCTTCGGGCGGGTGCGATCGACCCTCATGTGCGTGCCCTCGGGTCGACCTCCACCGGCCGGCCCGGCTCAGGATCCCGACAGCCGCGCGCGCAGCAGCTCGTTGACGAGCTTCGGGTTGGCGGACCCACGGGACTTCTTCATCACCGAACCGACCAGCGCGTTCAGCGCCTCCTCCTTGCCCGCGCGGAAGCGTTCGAGGGGGCCGGGGTTCTCGGCGATCGCCTCGTCCACCCACACCTCGAGCGCCCGAACGTCCGTGACCTGGGCGAGACCGCGCCGCTCGACGATCGTTCCGGCATCGTCGCCGGTCTCGAACGCCTCCTCGAGCACCTGCTTGGCGCCCGTGATCGAGACCGTCCCCGCGTCGACGAACCCGATCAGGTCGGCGACGTGCCGCGGCGTGACCTTCGCGTCGGTGAGGTCCGTCTTCGACGCGTTCGCGAGGCCGGCGAGGTCCTGGGTGACCCACGTCGCCGCCGCCGGCGCGTCGGCGCCGAGCGCGACCGTCTCCTCGAAGAACGCGGCGCTCGGGCGGGAGCCGGCGAGGATCCGCACCTGTTCCGTCTTCAGCCCGAGGCCCGTATACCGCCGGCGTCGCGCCCCGGGGAGCTCGGGGAGCGATGCCCGGAGCTCCTGCACCCACGGGGCCTCGGGCGCGAGGGGCGGAAGGTCGGGCTCCGGGAAGTAGCGGTAGTCGAACGCCTCCTCCTTCGATCGCAACGTATGCGTGGTCCCGGTCTCCTCGTCGAAGTGGCGGGTCTCCTGAACGATGGGCTCGCCGCCCTCGAGCGCGGCTCGCTGTCGTTCCTCCTCGTACCGGAGCGCACGCTCGAGCGATCGGGTCGAATTCAGGTTCTTGATCTCGACCTTCGTGCCGAGGGTGCCCTCGCCGGCTCGCCGGGTCGAGATGTTCGCGTCGCACCGGAGCGAGCCCTCCTCCATCCGGACGTCCGAGACCTCGAGCGCCTCCAGGGTGGCCCGGAGCTCCTCGAAGTACGCACGTGCCTGCTCCGGTGAGCGCAGGTCGGGCTCGGAGACGACCTCGACGAGCGGCACGCCGGCTCGGTTGTAGTCGACGAGCGCGTAGTCGGCCTGTCCGATCCGGCCGGTCGTCCCCACGTGTGTCGTCTTGCCGGTGTCCTCCTCCATGTGCACGCGCGTGATGCCGATCCGTGTCGGCGAGTCGTCGACCTCGATCTCGAGATGGCCGCCGACGCACACGGGAAGGTCGTACTGGCTGATCTGGAAGTCCTTCGGCATGTCGGGGTAGAAGTAGTTCTTCCGGTGGAACAGGGAATCGGATGCGATCGACCCTTCCAGCGCGAGCCCGATCCGCACGATCGACTCGATCGCCTTCTCGTTCGGTACCGGGAGCGACCCGGGGAGCCCGAGGCAGACCGGGCACACGTTCGTGTTCGGATCCGCCCCGAACTCGTTGCGACACCCGCAGAACATCTTCGTCTCGGTGGAGAGCTCGACGTGGCACTCCAACCCGACGACCGACTCGAACCCCTCGCGCATATCGGCGGACAGACTATCCGAGGCGTCCGTCGCTCCCTGCGGCGCGACCGAAGTGCGACCCGCGGTTCGGTCGCGGTTGCGCTCGTAACCGACAAAGCCCCGAACGACAGTGACGTCACGGGGTGCTCCGCCGTATCGTGAGGTGCATGAGCCGGGCCGCGCCCAACGAGGTCCGCCAGCCCGAAGCCTCCTCCGCCGGCATCTGGTCGGCGCTCGGGATCGTGTACGTCGTCTGGAGCACCACGTTCGTCGCGATCGCCGTGGTGAACGAGACGCTCCCCCCGCTGCTCGCCACGGGGGTCCGGTTCCTCATCGCCGGCGGGCTGCTGCTTCCGATCGCGCTGCGGTTCGGCGATCGCATCGGCGACCGGCCGCAGGCCCGGCAGTGGCGAGGCGCCGCCATCGTGGCCGTGCTCCTGATGTTCGGGGGCAACGGCGGCATCGTCTGGGCCGAGCGGACGATCCCGTCGGGCATGGCGGGTCTCGCGATCGCGACGGTCCCGCTGTGGATCGCGGCGATCGATCGCGTGGTCCTCGGCCGACGCCAGCCCGTGCTCGTCGTGGTCGGGCTGGTCCTCGGCTTCGCCGGTGCGGTGCTGCTCGTCGGCGGCAACGCGCTCGAGGGCGAGATCGACATGGGAGGCCTCGTGCTGGCACTCGCGGCCGCCGGCTCGTGGGCAGCCGGATCGGTCTACCAGCGGCACGCCGCGCTGCCCGCACGGCCGTTCGTCGCCGCGGGCATGGAGATGCTCGTCGCCGCGGCGATCTTCTTCGCCGTGGGGTCACTCGCGGGCGAGATCGGCGACGTCGACCCGGACCTGTTCTCGCGGGCGTCGCTCATCGCGCTGGCCTACCTGGTGGTGATCGGATCGTGGGTCGGGTTCACCTCGTACCTCTGGCTCCTCCGGGTCGCGCGGACGTCCCTCGTCGCGACCTACGCGTACGTGACCCCGGTCGGTGCCGTCCTGCTCGGGTGGCTGTTGCTCGACGAGACGCTCACGCTGAGCACCCTGGTGGCGGGCGGCCTGATCATCCTGGCGGTCGTCCTCATCGTCTCGGCGGGCGGCGCCCGGCGGGAGGAGCCGGGCGACGTCGAGACCGAACTCGCGGAGTCGATCGCGTAGGACCTCCGCGCCGGCGAGCCCCGGGTCACACCCGGGGGAAGTGCTACGCGACGAGTTCGGCGACGACCGGAGGCTCGGCGTCGAACCCGATGGCCTGCTCGAGCGACCACGCCGCCCGCAGCAGCCGCTCCTCCTGCAGGACCGGCGCGGTGAGCTGCACACCGACCGGCAGCCCGCGCTCGTCGAGCCCGCTCGGGATCGTGATCGCCGGCATGCCGGACAGGTTGGCCGGGATCGTGAACACGTCGGAGAGGTACATCGCCATCGGGTCGTCCGCGCGCTCGCCGATCCGGAAGGCGGTCGTCGGCGACGTCGGCGAGACGAGGACGTCGAACGCATCGAACGCGCGCTCGTAGTCGCGGATGATCAGGGTTCGGATCTTCTGCGCCTGCCCGTAGTAGGCCTCGTAGTAGCCGGCCGACAGCGCATAGGTCCCGAGCATGATCCGCCGCTTGACCTCCGCTCCGAAACCCGCGCCGCGGGTCCTCGTCATCATCTCGACCGAGTCCGCGCCGTCGACGCGCAGCCCGTACCGGACGCCGTCGTACCGCGCCAGGTTCGACGACGCCTCCGACGGGGCGATCAGGTAGTACGCCGAGAGCGCGTAGTCGGTGTGCGGCAGGGTGGCCTCGCCGACCTCGGCGCCGAGTCCGGCGAGGCGGTCGATCGCGTGCCGCACGCTCGCCCGCACCCCGGGTTCGACGCCCTCGCCGAAGGCCTCCTTCACGACGCCGACACGCAGGCCGGAGATCCCCGCTTCGAGCCCGTTCGCGAAGTCTCGCCGTGGTTCGTCGAGGCTCGTCGCATCCATCGGATCCTTGCCGGCGATCACCGAGAGCAGAATCGCCGCGTCGCGCACGCTCCGCGTGAACGTCCCGATCGTGTCGAGCGAGGACGCGAACGCGATCAGGCCGTACCGGCTGATGAGCCCGTACGTCGGCTTCAGCCCGACGACGCCGCAGAGCGACGCGGGCTGGCGGACCGAGCCACCCGTGTCGGTCCCGAGCGCCCAGACCGACCATCCCGGACGAGACGGCGGCCGCGCTCCCGCCGCTCGATCCACCCGGGACCGTCCCGAGGTCCCATGGGTTGTGCACGGGTCCGAACGCCGAGTTCTCGTTCGACGAGCCCATGGCGAACTCGTCGCAGTTCGTCTTGCCGAGCAGGACGGCCCCGTCGTCCCGGAGCCGGGCCCAGGGCGGTGCAGTCGTACGGCGGCACGTAGGTCTCCAGGATCTTCGAGCCGCACGTGGTCCGGACCCCGCGGGTCGAGAGCACGTCCTTCAGCGCGATCGGGATCCCCGCCCCGGCCGGCGCGTCGCCGGCCGCGATCCTCCGATCGGCCTCCGAGGCGCGGTCGGCCGCGAGGTCGTCGGTCCGGGTGAGGAAGGCGCGGACGCGTTCGTCCACGGCGTCGATCCGCGCCCGGCACGACGCGACGATCTCGGTGCCCGAGGTCTCGCCCGCGCGCAGCCTGGTCGCGAGCTCGGTGGCCGTCAGGTCACACAGGTCGGGTGGTCGGCTCACTCCATCTCCACGACCGGAGGGACCTTGAAGCGATCGGACTCGACCTCCGGGGCGTTCGCCAGCACCGCTTCCAAGGGCAGCGAGGGGACGAGCTCGTCCGGTCGCAGGACGTTCGAGCGCGGGATCGCGTACGCGGTGGGCGGGACGTCCGACGTCGCGACCTCGCCGACCTTGGCCGCATGCTCGAGGATCACGCTGAGTTGCTCGCGCAGGCGTGCCTTCTCCTCATCGGTGAGCTCGAGGCGCGCGAGCTTCGCGACGTGCTCGATGTCGATCTCGATGGGCATGCCGCGCAGTCTATCGGCGGTGGCCGGGCGCTCGGACCCGATAGATGGGGACGGCGGGCCGGTGGACTGCGCTCGCCGGGAGGGATCAGCGGTGGGGCGTCGCGCTGGTGGCGGTTCCCGGAGCTGCCTACGCGGTCGGGATCCTCGTGGCCGACGCGACCCCCACCGTCAGCTTGGTCATCTACGCGGCGGTGCCGGTCCTGTACTTCGTCACCACGGCCTTCGCTCGCAGCACCGCGCCGCCCGGGTCGTCGGAACAGGGGTTCACGTAGGTCTCGAGACGATGGCCGCTAGCGGAACAGGCCGAACCGCGGTTCGACCTGCCGCGCGATCGACGCGGCCATGAGCGCGTTGCCCACGAGCCAGACGTCGGTGATCGGACCGACGCCACCGGGAACCGGGGTGATGGCCTCCGCCTTCGCCGCGACGCTCTCGTAGTCGAGGTCCCCGACCATGCGGGTCTTGCCGGTCGCGTCGTCCTTCAGCGCGTGGATCCCGACGTCGACGGCGACCACGCCCTCCTTGACCATGTCGCCGTCCACGATGCCGCGCACGCCGGCGGCCACGATGAGGATGTCCGCCTGCCGGGTGTAGTCCTCGAGCGGCTTCGTCCGGCTGTGGCACGCGATCACCGTCGCGTTGCGTTGGAGCCCCAGCACCTGCGCCGGCTTGCCGACGCTGTTCGAGCGGCCGACCACGACGAGCGTCCGGCCCGTGTAGAACTCCTCGTGACCGGCCCCGCTCGAATCGGCGTAGTGATCCAGCAGGTAGAAGCACGAGGCGGGCGTCGAGGGAAGGAAGCGTGGGCGCCCCTGCGCGAGCAATCCCGTGTTCAGCGGATGGACCGCCTCGATGTCCTTCAGCGGGTCCACGGCGTTGTTCACCTCGGCCTCGGGGATCTGCGGGGGCAGCGGATGCAGGACGAGGATGCCGGTGATGCGAGGATCGGCGTTCAGCTTGCCGAGCGTGGCCACGACGTCGTCGAGCTCGATGTCGTCGGGGAGCCGCTCGCAGACGTAGCGATACTCGAGGCTCTCGGCGAGGCGGCGTACGTGTCGCTCGTACGCCTGCGCGTCGTAGGTCTCCCCGATCAACACGGTCGCCAGGCCGGGCCGCACCTCGGACAGGCGCAGGACCTGCAGCTCGTCGGCGATGCTCTGACGCAGCTGCTCGGCGATCGTGTTGCCATCGATCACGACGGCCGCCACGGCACCCTCCCTCGTGCGATCGCGAGACCCCTTCGACGGGCCGCGAGGCATCCTGCCATAGCTCAGGACGGCGCGCGCTACGCGCGCCCGAGACGCATCAAGAACTCCGCTTCGTCGATCGATCTCGATCCCGAGCTCTTCCGCCTTGGCGGCCTTCGTGCCGGGGTTCTCACCGACGACGACGAAATCGGTCTTCTTCGACACGCTGGACGCCACCCGCGCGCCCGCGGCCTCGGCGGCGGCGTCTGCCTCGTCTCGGGACATGCCCTCGAGGCCGCCCGTCAGGACGAGGACCTTGCCCGCGAGCGGCTGTCCGCCCTTGGGTTTCTTCGGCGCTTCGTCCCGCACGCGAACCCCGGCAGCCCGGAGCTTCTCGATCAGCGCCCGGTTCGCGCGGTCGGCGAACCACCCGTGCACGCTCCTGGCGATCTCCGGGCCGATCTCCTCCACGTCGTCGATGTCCTGCTCCGACGCGTCCAGCAGCACGTCGATCGAACCGAACGCGTTCGCGAGCACCTGTGCGACGTGGGTGCCGACATGCGGGATGTTCAGGGCCGTGAGGAGCCGCCAGATCGGGCGGTCCTTGGCCCGCTCGATCGAGGCCAGCAGGTTCGAGATCGACCTGTCCGCGAAGCCCGGGAGCTGCGCGAGACCGTCCGCGGTGAGCGAGAAGACGTCCCCGGGATCGGTCACGAGTCCCAGATCGATGAGCGCCATCCCCGTCTTGTAGCCGAGACCCTCGATGTCCAGGCCGCCGCGCGACGCGAAGCTGAACAACCATTCGATGTTCTGCGAGGGGCACCCCCGCTTGTTGGGGCAGCGCCAGTAGGCCTCGCCTTCCTTGCGGACGAGGGCGGTGCCGCAGGAGGAACACGTCGTCGGGAACGTCCAACGACGCGTGCCCCTCTTGCGTTTGGAGAGCACCGGGCCCACGACCTCCGGGATCACGTCGCCTGCCCGCCGGACGATCACTGTGTCCTTCTGGCGGACGTCCTTGCGCCGAACTTCGTCCTCGTTGTGAAGCGTCGCGGTCGAGATCGTCACGCCGCCGACCTGCACGGGCTCCAGGAAGGCGAAGGGCGTCACGATGCCGGTCCGGCCCGTGTGCACCCCGATCTCGCGCAACAGCGTCGTCCGCTCCTCGGGCGGGAACTTGTACGCGATCGCCCACCTGGGCGCGTGACTCGTCGCACCGAGCTCCTGTTGCAGCGCGACCTGGTCGACCTTGATCACCGCGCCGTCGATCTCCCAGTCGATGCTGTGCCGGTCCTCCTCCCAGCGCCGGACGTAGGCCTCGACGCCGTCGAGGTCCGGTTCGACCTCCGACGTCGGTGCGACCGGGAGTCCGGCCTCTCGGCACCACTGGAGGAACCCCGAGTGCGAGTCGAGCCGCACGCCCTCGGCGAAGCCGAACGAATGCACCCAGAGCGACAGCGGGCGCGACGCGCTGACCTTCGGGTCCTTCTGCCGCAGGGACCCCGCCGCCGCGTTCCGAGGGTTCGCGAACGGCCGCTGCTCGGCCTCGAGCAGCTCGTCGTTCAGCCGTTCGAACGCCTTGACCGGCAGGTAGATCTCGCCTCGCACCTCGAGGTACGCGGGTGGGCCCGTGCCCTGGAGCCGTTGCGGGACCGTGCGCACCGTCCGGACGTTGGCGGTGATGTCCTCGCCGGTCCTGCCATCGCCTCGGGTCGCGCCCTTCGTCAGGACACCCCGCTCGTAGGTGAGGGCGACCGCGATCCCGTCGATCTTCAGCTCGCACGAGTACCGAGCACCGGACCCGACCACACGCTCCACACGGGCGGCCCACGCCTCGAGCTCCTGGCGGCTGAACGCGTTGTCGAGCGAGAGCATCGGGGAGCGATGTTCGACCGGCGCAAACAGGTCCGCGGGCGGCCCGCCCACACGCTGGGTGGGTGAATCCGGCGTGACGAGCTCGGGGAACCGCTCCTCGAGCGCGCGGAGCTCTCGGATCAGCTCGTCGTACTCGGCGTCCGAGATCTCCGGGTCATCGAGCACGTGGTAGCGGTACATGTGGAAGTTCACTCGTTCGCGGAGCTCCTCGACGCGCACCTTCGCGGCCGCGAGCTCCCGCTCGGTCTTCGTCGTCGTTCCCGGACCGCCGGCGCGCTTGGCGCTCACGCCGCGATCTCCACCGAGCCGGCCATCCCGATCTGCTCACCCACCAGCATGACGCCGCCGAGCACGCCGCCGACCTTCCGCATGTACGTGAGGGCGCCGGCGAACCCGTTGTCCTTCGGGAGGATCGCCTGCACCCCGGCGGCGACGGCGTTGGCGAGCATGCAGGACTCGGCGAGCACGGCGAGGCCGTCCAGCAGATGGCCGTGGCCACCGCTCATCGCCACGCCAAGGCCGTCCCTGCTCGACGGGACCACGATCGCGACCGAGGTACCCGGCTTGCGGAGCACGGTGAGCTTCTGTCGCTTGCGCGACCGGATGAAGTAGTCGCCACCGCAGTTCACGGTGACCTCGTTGGCTTCACGCGATAGGAACCGGCCGACGTGATCGGTGACCGCCCCCTGGAACGCGAACATCGGCCCGACACCCGCGCGACGCGCCGCCGCGACGATCTCGCGGACGATCTCCGGGGCGTCCTCGGGCACCTCGAGCGGGCGTTTCGAGGAGCGGAAGCGAGGGTCGCGCACCGTGTACGCGTGGAGCTGCTCCCAGAAGGAGAGGGCGGCCGCGCGAGATTCCTCGCCCAGTGTCGGTCGCCGCCTGGATGTGCAGGATCATGTCCTGCACCTGGATCTCGAACGTGCGTGGCTTGCGTTTGAGCAGCTTCACCGGCCGATGATATCCGCGCCGGGTGACGGTTCCGGGTTAGCCGTCGACCGCCTTGTCGATCGCGTCCTGGTTCTCGTTCATCGCCCAGAACCCGCCCATCTTGCCGTCACGGATGTGCATCACGAACACGGACCGGCTGTTCGCCTCACCTCCTGGACCAGCCGTCCGCACGGTGAGCAGCGCGACCACGTGGTCGTCGTTCGCGATGACGTCGTGGAGATCCGTGAACCCGATGCTCACACCCGCCTCCATCTGCTCCTTGAAGCGTCCGAGCGCCGCCGCCTTGCCCTCGAAGTCCCCCGAGAAACGGTTCTTGCCGGGCGCGTGCCAGACGACCTCGTCGTGAACGGTCGCGGCGAACGCCTCGCGATCGCCCCGGTTGAACGCCTCCATGCCGGCGCGCGCGATCTGAGCGTTCGGATGGTCCGTCATCGAGCCTCTCCTTCCCTCGGGCCCGGGCAGCCTAGGGCCGGCCCGGCGAGCCGCGCAACTCAGCGGATCGGTTCGAGGATCCGACCGCCGCCCAAGAGCTCGTCGCCGCGGTAGAACGCGACGCTCTGCCCCGGCGCGACCGCGCGCTGCGGTGTGCGGAACTCGACGCGTATGCGATCGCCGAGTGGCTCGATGACCGACGGGATGTCCTCACCTCGGTACCGGATCTTGACCTCGCCCTCGAACGGACCGTCCGGGGCCGGCTCACCCGCCACCCAGGACACGCGATCCGCGACCAGACCACGTCGTGCGAGCAGCTCGCCGGGTCCGACGACGATGCGGTTCGCGGGTGCGTCGATCTCGAGCACGTACGAGGGTTCGGGGGCCGAGACGCCGAGGCCGCGACGCTGGCCCACGGTGAACGAAGCCGCGCCGGTGTGCCGAGCGAGCACACGACCGTCGGTGTCGACGACGTCGCCTTGTTGGACGAGGTGAGGAGCGATTGACGCGAGGTAGGCGCCCGCCTCACCGCTCGGCGCGAAGCACAGCTCCTGGGAGTCGGGCTTGGTCGCGACGGGCAGCCCGAACCACTCGGCGAGCGAACGGGTCGCCGGCTTCGCCATCGCGCCGACCGGGAACAGGGACCGCGCGAGCTCGCGCTGGCGGAGCATGTGGAGCATGTACGACTGGTCCTTCGAGCGGTCGAGCCCTCGAAGCAGCCTCCATCGCTCGCCCTCGAACGCACTTCGCACGTAGTGACCGGTCGCGACGAAGTCGATCCCCAGCTCGTCGGCGCGCCGGAGGAACGCTCCGAACTTGATCTCGCCGTTGCAGCGCGCGCACGGGTTCGGCGTCCGTCCAGCCTCGTGCTCGGAGACGAAGTCGTCGATCACGGCGCGATCGAACGCATCCGTCAGGTCGCAGATCTCGAACGGGAACCCGGCGATCCGAGCGACCTCGGCCGCATCACGGCGGGCGGACGGTCCACAGCACCCGTGCTCGACGCCGTCGAGATGCACGAGGCGCATGTGCGAGCCGACGACCTCGTACCCCTGCTCGACGAGCAGGCACGCCGCGACCGACGAATCGACGCCGCCGGACATCGCAACGAGCACGGATCCCTTCGAGGACATGACCGATGCTACGACGCCGCGACCGGCGCTCCCGCCACGGAAACGCGCTGGACCCCTTCGAGCCTCGGGGTCGCCCCCAGCTGCTCGAACACCTCGCGCGCCTCGGTCAGCAGCGGCTCGGCCTCCTCGCTTCGTCCCAGGCTCGCGAGCAGCTTCCCGTGATCCGCGAGCGTGATCGCCATCTGGAACGGCAACTGGAGCTCGCGGAACGCGCCGGTCGACTGCTTGAACCCCGCCTCCGCCTCCTCCGCTCGTCCGCTCGCCGCTGCTCTCCGGGCTCGGTAGCGCACCGTCTGGGCCCGGATGCTCGGGGCCAACGCACCCGGAATGACCCTCTCCAGCCGGTCGGCAAGCTCGTCGGCACTTGCCGGATCCGCGGTCGCGGCGCCGGCTTCGAGCGCCGTGGAGAGCGAGTCCAACTGTGCGGACCCACCCCCCTGTCCCAGCAAGTAGTCGACCGCTGCGCTCGAGGTCTCGAACGCGCCGTCCGCGTCGCCCTCCGCGAGCTGGACGAGCGCAGCAGCTCCTGCGATCCCCGACTGCAGCTGGACGTCCGGACTGTCGCCGATGATCGAGCCTGCATCCTCGTCAGGATGCCCTTGGCTGGTTCGATCTCCCCGCGCGCGACATAGACCGGGATGAGGAAGAGCAGCTCCTGGGTGAGGTACACGGAGGCCCCGGTGTCCACCTTGCTCTCGAGGTCCGCGGCCAGACGTAGCGCCTCGTCCCATCGACCGAGGTTCACCAATGGATTGATCTCGCATGCAATCAGCTGGATCTCCCAGCGTTGGGTTCCGAGCCGGCGCGCGAGCTCGACCCCTTGTTCGGCGCTCTGCAGCTCGTCCTCATGACGACTCGCGAACCCGTAGCTGGCGCACAGGTTGTTGTACGCACGGAGGCTGCGGCTCCAAGGTCGTGGTCGAGAGCCACCTCCAGGGCGTGGTTCAGTAGCACGAGCGCCTCGTCGGGGCGGCCGTCGGCCGAGATGATCAGCGATCGCGTATTGAGTGCCTGCGAGTACACCTCGGGAAGCTGCAGGCCCTCGGCCAGTCGGAGCGCGAGCTCGGTGCGTTCACGTGCTTCCTCCAGCCGCCCAGAGAAAAAGAGGTAGCGCCCGAGCTGCGCAGCGAGCGTGGCGAGCGCCTCATCGTGCTCCTCCTGCGACAGGATCTCGAACGCCCGCTTCATGCGTTCGAGCGCCTCCTCGTTCCCGCCCTCCGACGCCCATCGCACCTCCGCGTATGCGGCGGACACCCGTGCCGCGGGGTGAGTCCGGCCGCCGGACTCGAACAGCTCGATCGCGCGCTCGTAGTGGCTCCGCGCTGCATCCGAGTCCCCCATCGTCCATGCGGTTTCACCGGCACGCTCATGGAGCTCAGCGCGGGTGAGATCGCTCTCGGCGAGCTCGGCGGCCCGCTCGAAGTAGCGAAGCGCCTCGCGGCCGGCTCCCAAGGATGCCGCCCGCTGCCCGGCACGAGCGAGCGCGTCGCGCGCCTTCGCACGGATCTTCTCGGAATCCGCCGCGTCCGGAGCCGCCTCGTACGCCTTGAGGTAGTGCGAGGCAACCACCTCGGCAACGTCCTCTTCCTCGAAGCTCGCTTCGAGGAACGCGGCCGCCGCAACGTGGCAGGCACGGCGCTCCTTCTTCGAGAGCGTCTCGTACGCGACCCAACGGATCAGGTCCCCGAGGAACACGTACTGGCCCCGCTCGGGCGAGTTCGGATCCGCCTGGACGGTGAGGATCTCCTTGCGGATCAGCGAGCTGAGCAACGGCTCGAGCGTCTCCGACGGTAGGCCGGAGACCGCCGCGAGCGCCTCCTTCACGAACGTCTTGCCCACGACCGATGCGTCCTGCGCCAGCCGGCGCTCCTCGGCGGTCAGCCCGTCCAGGCGGGCGGCGATCAATCCGTGCAGGGTCTCGGGCACCTCGAGCTCTTCGACGGCTCCCGCGGGCCGATATGTACCTCTCTCTTCGACGAGCAGACCGCGATCGAGCAGCATGCGAACAGTTTCGACCGCATACAGGGGCACGCCCTCGGCTCGATCGAGCACCTTCGCCGACAGTTCGCCGGGAAGCCCGGGAACCAGACCGGTCAGGAGCTCATCCATCGAGTCCCCCGGGAGGGGGTCGAGGTAGATCGAGGTCACGCTCCGCTTGCTTGTCCCCCAGTTCGGTCGACGCTCCAGGAGCTCGGGTCGAGCGAGCGTGACGATGAACAGCCGGTGATCGCGCGACCACTCGAGGATGTACTCGATGAAGTCGAGCAAGGAGTCATCGGCCCACTGGATGTCCTCGAAGACCATGACCGTCGGCATCTCGTCGGCGAGTCGTTCGTAGAACAGGCGCCACGCCGCGAACAGGTCCTCGCGGTCGCGTGTCGGGCCGGATTCCAGACCGAGGAGGCTCGCGAGCCTTGGCTCGACCCACTTGCGCTCCTCAGGTTCGGGGACGGCATGCTCCACCGCGTCGCGGAGCTTCGGGAGTGCGGTGGCGGTCTCCTCTCCCTCGAGGATGCCGGCGTTCGTTCGGACCATCTCGGCGAGCGCCCAGTACGTGACACCCTCGCCGTATGCGAGGCATCGTCCCCGATGCCAGCGCGTGTCGCCGGCCAGGCCATCCATGTACTTGAAGAACTCCCAGACCAATCGCGTTTTCCCGATCCCCGCGCCGCCGACTACCGAGACGAGCTGTGCCGTGCCTCGATCGGTCGTCGTGTGGAAGAGCTCCTTGATCATCCGCAGCTCGCGATCGCGTCCGACGAAGGGCGGCTCCAACCCGGCTGAGCGCTGCCCGCCTCGGATCGCGGCGACGACCCGTTGCGCGCGCCACAGCTGTACGGGTTCGGCCTTGCCTTTCAGGTCGAACACGCCGGCGTCCTCGTAGGCGATCGCGGCCTCGCTCGCTCTGCGCGTCGCGTCGCCGACCAGCACCGCGCCCGGCTCGGCGGCCGTCTGGATGCGGGAGGCGGTGTTCACGAGGTCGCCCGCAACCATCCCCTGACCCTCGGCCCCGATGTTCACGGCCGCCTCACCGGTCAGGACACCGACTCGAGCCCGAAGGTCGGGCGCTCCCAGCTCCTCGCCGAGGCCGACCACGGCCTCGTTCAACTCGAGCGCGGCCCGGACCGCGCGTTCGGGGTCGTCCTCGTTCGCGACCGGTGTTCCCCACACCGCCATCACGGCATCGCCGATGAACTTCTCCACGGTGCCCCCGTACCTGGCGATCAACCGCCGAGCGGCGTCGAAGTAGCGGGACAGAAGCTCGCGTACCTCCTCGGGATCGCGCTGCTCGGACAACGTCGTGAACCCGACGAGGTCGGCGAACAAGACGGAGACCAGGCGACGCTCAGACACCGGAGCCGCTCGGACATCGCCGTTGGCGGTGGCCGATCCGGCGGGGGGGCGCCTCGGCGTCGGCGAGCGATCCACCGCACTCACCGCAGAACCTCACGGTCGGCGGGTTCGGCGACCCGCACGACGGGCAGCGCAGGCTGAGGGACGAGCCGCATTCGCCGCAGAACTTCCGGCCAGGCTCGTTGTCGGTCCCGCACGCCGCGCAGATCACGGCGCGCAGACTACCCGGCCGAAACGCAGCCCGGCTACGGCACCGCGTCCCCGGTGGGCTGCACGATCCACAGCCCGCTGGCGCCGTCCGACCCGAACACCAGGCCGTCGCTCTGGCGAACGAACACGCCCCACATCCCCGAGAAGGCCGCCGCCGCACCGGTGGCTTCGTCCGGCACGAACTGGCCCACCAGGACCGGGTCGCCGATCGGGTCGGCTGCCAGCGGTGACAGGTCGAGGGCAACGATCCCGTGCGAGTACCACGAGGAGTAGGCGATGTCCCCGCTCACCTCGGTGTTGTGGATGCTCCACTCCCCGGGCGGGCCGTGGAGCTTGTGGACGTATGGCAGGTCGTCGAACGTCGCGACCTGCTCACCCGTGGTCGCGTCGAAGACGCGCAGGAACCCCCACGACGGTCGTTGCGCGATCAGTTTCGCCCTCCCGGCTTGGATCACGTCGAGCGCGGTCGCGTGGTCCGTGAACAGCACGGGGATCGACACATCGGTGAAATCCCACCACTGCGGGCTCGTCGCCTCCGAGATGAAATCGTGGACGACCGCGATGGCGCCGAGCGACGCAGCCACACGATCCTGCTTCTTCTGCCCACAGGCTCGTTCCGGTTCGGGCGGGTCGTCGAAGAAGGTGAGGAAGGTCTTCGGCACCGCGATCTTGCCGGCCACCTTCAGGCCTTCATAGTTGCCAGCCGAGCATCCTTGACCCCGGGGACGGACCGTCCGGCCGCTCAGTTGATGATCGGGCATGTTCCACAACGGCTTCGAGAAGGAGGACTCCGGCGCGACCGCGCGCGCGGAGCCGGCGACCAGGATACTGGCGGGCGAACGGGTGTCGAAGTCCTCGTCGTTCGTCAACAGGAAGTCGCGCCCACCGACCGAGTACGGCACCAAGGAGTGCGTGTCGCCGTCCGCGTCGGGGGGATAGAGGGTGCGGGAGACGAGCGTCGGGTTCGCCACGTCGGTGATGTCGAGCGTGACCACGCCGAGATCCCAGTACGAGACGAACGCCTGCGTTCCGTCTGCGCTCGCCCTCGCGCTGTGGTCGAACATGGAGCCGAACTGACCCTGCCCGTAGAATGGACCGGGCGAGAGCCCCTCTTCCCTCGCACCCCACTCCCCCACCACGACGGGTGCGGCCGGGTCCGTGACATCGAGGATCTGGAACTCGGTCGTGAGGACCGGGTCGAACCACTCGGCGCCCGGCGTGGCCGAAAGGACGTACGCGTTGGAGCCACGCGTGAACAGGTCGAGCTCGTGCGTCCCTCCCCCGCCCGTCGTCAGTCCGAAGTGGCCGAAGTGCTCGGGGTTCGCCGGATCCGTCACGTTCCACAGATCCACGCCGAACTGATCGTCGTCGAGGGACGGATCGTCGAAGTCGCACCGCTGGATGCCGGCGGCGAGCAGGTCACCGGTGAACGACGGCGTCGAGACGCTCCGCACCACGACATCCTCGGTGCTCGTGCCGGGAACACCTGCGATCCGTCCGATCATCATCGGGTTGGCCGGATCGGATATGTCGACGATCTTGGCGCCCAGCCCGTTGCAGGGACCGCCCCACGTGCCGACGTACGCGTGGTCCTCGTGCACCCACACGTCGCCGTTCGTGTCGGACAGACCGAGGTCTGCGTGCCCAACGATCGTGAAGTCGTCCAGGACCGCCGACGGCGCCCGCAACGCCGCCGCGCCCGTCCGCGCCTGCCGAGCCAAGCTCTTCTCGAACGCCGCTCGGTACTTCGCCACGTGCGGCGGTCGGGTAGGCGTTGCCGAGGCGGGCAACAGTTGGACCGCGGCAAGCACAAGCAGTAGCGCGACCGAAGCGACCGGGCCGACCATCCAACGCCTTCTCAAGATGGATCCCCCTCTTCTCGAACATCCGACTTCAGCGGTCGCCATCCGACCACTCGGTGATACGAAGGTCAAATGCGATCTGGCTCTTCAGGACGTGAAGACGTGGACGAGGCCGCACATGCCCTCGCACCGACCGTCCACGATCGCCGAGTGCAGCGTGCAGCGATACGCGTACGGATCCCCGCCCTGGCGGATCTCGAAGACGCGTCCCACCCGCTCGCCGGGCCGCAGCAGCTCGTTGAACCTCCAGCCGCCCCCGTATGCAACGACGTTGTGGCGGCGATCATCCGGGTTCTTCCAGACGACTCGGTCCCCCTCGACGATGAACACGTGGGCGGGCATCCACCGCTCGGCGCCCGCACGGACCTGCACCCGAACCGCCAGGGCCACGTCGATCGTCCCGAGGAGCAGCGTCGCGACGACCACGAGGATCGCGAACACGCCGATCCGACGTCGACCCGGGGATCCACTCCTCACCACATCACCGCCTCGTCACCTCGAACGTGTTGCGGTTCCGACCGTCGATGAAGTCTTCCTCAACGTTCCCGGCCGTGTCGACTCCCTGCGCGAACGCCGTGTAGTTGCGGATCGTCGAGCCGGCGCTCGGGGGGAGCGGATCGATCCGGTAGTAGTAGAACCAGCCCGCCTCGTAGGCGCGCATGCGGAGCCACCTCGGCTCGGAGCAGTCACCCGCCGCGAACCGCGTCCCGTTCCACCACGCGCACCCGCCGCCGGTCGCGTTCCGACGGAGCGCGAGCGTCATCCGTTCGACGCCCGAGTCGCCCACGTCGTTGGTGAACACATGGATCTCGCGGATCCGGTAATCCTCGTCGTCGTAGCTCCAACCCTCGCGCGGGTGGTGGAAGCGGCTCCGCGGCGGTGACACATCGATCTCGCCACCGATCGTCACGGTCGTCTCCGCGAACGCATCGGGTGACGCGTCCGGCAGGGAGACGACGAACGTCTCGTCGGACTCCGCGACACCGTCGGCGCTGAGGGCGATCCGGATGAACCGCAGTCGTTCGCCCGGGCCGAACGCGATCGGACCGACCGTCTCCACCGTGTAGTCCTCCCCGGGCGTCGCCGGCACCTGGCCGGACGGCGAGACGGTGAACGGCACGCTCAGGGTCTCCTCCGCCGGACCCGCACGGAAGACGGCGATCTCGACGACGCCATCGAACTCTTCCACGTCGTACGGCTCCCCGTCGAGGGTGGCCCGATCGGCGCCGTCGACGTCGACGATGTAGAACGGGGCCGACGACGGCGCCCGCAGGCTCCCATTCCGAGGGTGCGACAGGGACACGCGGAACCACTCGAGCGGGGCTTCCGCGAGCCCGTCGGCGTGGACGGGGACGCGGACCACCCACGGGTCGGCCAGGTGCACGATCGTGAAGTCCGCGACACCGGACCGGCGGTTGAAGTCCACCCCGGACGTCGCGGTCTCGCCCGCGGTCGCGTACCGGACCGAGGCCGTCTCGTTGCAGACGTGGGCCCCGCCGAGCACCTCGAACCGGCCCCGCCCTTCGTCCTCGGCCGACAGGTAGAAAGGATGCGAAGGCGATGCCTCCTCAGGCATGCCCGTCAGCCACAGGCTGATGTGGTTCGTGCGCGCCCGCTGGGCGAAGCATCGGGCGCCGGTCGCATCGACGGATCGGATCGGCGACCCGGCGCCCAGACAGAGCAGCGACAGGAGCACGAGGAGGCCAACCGGCAGGACACGCCGCACGTCGGTCGCGATGCTAACAGCGTCGGGTTCGCACCCACGCCTCGCGTGCGACGGCCACGGGTATCCTCGCCGGGTCGACAACGGAGGATCCGGATGCAGGTCGCAGTCCTCGTGAAGTACGTGCCCGAGCCGACCGGAACGCCGTCGCTCGGCCCGGACAACCGGCTGGTCCGCGCCGGGGTCGAGGGCGCCCTCGATCCCGGGGACGAGTTCGCGGTCGAGGCGGCCCTCCAACTCACCGAGACGCACGGCGGGGAGGTCACCCTCATCTCGATGGGCCCCGAGCTCGCCAACGCGGCGGTGCGCAAGGGCTTCTCGATGGGTGCCCACGCGGGGGTGCTGATCACGGACCCGACCCTCGAGGGTGCGGACGCCCTGGCGACCGCCCGGGTCCTCGCGGCGGCCCTGTCGCGCGCGACCTACGACCTCGTGTTGGCCGGCGTCGAATCGACCGACGGGTACACGGGCACGACGCCGATGACCGTGGCCGAGCTCGCCGGCCTGCCGTCCGCCACCTTCGCTCGGAAGGTCGAGGTCACGGACGGGATGCTGCGGGTCGAGCGCCAGACCGAGGCCGGCTACGACGTCGTGACCTGCCCGCTGCCGGCACTCGTCACGGTCACCGGTAGTGCCGCCGAACCCCGGTACCCGACCCTGAAGGGCATCATGGCGGCCAAGTCCAAGCCGCTCGATCAGCTGGCGCTCGCCGACCTCGGGCTCTCCCAGGCCGACGTCGCCCCCACCCAATCCGTGCAGGCCGTCTCGGAGGGAACGCAGAAGACGGCGGGCGTCGTGATCGATGCCGGAGACGACGCCGCCGCGAAGATCGCCGACCTGCTCGCCGAGGCCAAGGCGATCTGACGTGACCACCGTCTGGGTGTACGCGGAGGTCACGCCGGAGGGTCCGAGCGGATCCGCGCTCGAGCTGCTGACGAAGGCACGGTCGATCGGCGGCGAGGTCGCGGCGATCGCGCTCGGGCCCGGGGCGACCGCGTCCGGCGATGCGCTCGGCGCACACGGGGCGGCGACGATCTTCGCGAGCGATGACCCGGTCTATGCGGAGACGCTCGGTCAACCGGCCGCGCACACGCTGCACGAGTTGGTGCGCGAGCACACGCCCGACCTGGTCCTGTTCTCGACGAGCTACGACGCGCGCGACGTGGCGGGGCGCCTCCAGGCCAGGCTCGGATGCACGCTCATGAGCAACGCGACGGATGTGCTGGGTGTCGATCGCGCACAGACGCAGATCTTCGGTGGAACCCGTGTCGTCGACGTCGCGCTCGACGGCGCCACGCCGCACCTCGTCCTCGTGCGACCGAAGTCGTTCCCGGCCGAACCGAGCGGCGGCTCGGGCCGGGTCGTCCCGATCGAGACCTCGATCCCGCAGGAGCTGACGACGGCCCGCCGCATCGAACGGCATGAGGAGGCCGCGTCGGGACCCAGGCTGGAGGACGCCAAGGTGGTCATCGCGGGCGGCCGGGGGATGCAGGACCCCTCGAACTTCACGCTGCTCGACGACCTCGCCGCCGCGATCGGCGACGCGGCGGTCGGCGCGAGCCGCGCGGTCGTCGACGCCGGCTGGGTGCCCTACTCGCACCAGGTCGGACAGACCGGCAAGACGGTGAAGCCCGAGGTCTACATCGCGGTGGGGATCAGCGGCGCGACCCAGCACGTGGTGGGCATGAAGGGCGCGAAGCGCATCGTCGCGATCAACAAGGACGCCGACGCACCGATCTTCCGGCTTGCGGACCTGGGGGTCGTCGGCGACGCGCTCACGCTCGTCCCAAAGCTCATCGAGGAGATCCGATCGCGCAGGGGCTGACAGGGGCACCGACGTGACGAGGTCGAGATGATCGAGGCGCGATTCGACGACCTGCGGCCGGGCGCCGAGCGGTCGTTCCGACTGGTCGAACCGGTCGGCGTCGTCGAGGCTCGCCGTCCCGGCGAGGTCGCAGGGGTTCTGGAGGCGGCCCAGGCGGCCGCCGAGCGCGGCCTGTGGGCGGGTGGGTTCGTCGCGTACGAGGCCGCGCCGGGCCTGGACCCCGAGCTCTCGGTTCGCGTCCGGGCCCCCGACGATCCATTCGCCGAGCTCCCGCTCGCGTGGTTCGCCCTGTTCGAGCGCAGGGAGGACGTCGCCCCCTTGGAACCGCCCACGCGACCATCTCCCGAGGGGCCGGTCACGAACGGTGGCTCGCCGTGGCGCCCCTCGGTGGATCGAGCCGAGTACGACTCGGCGATCGAGCGGATCCGCGAGCTCATCGCCGCCGGCCATACCTACCAGGTGAACCACACGCTCCGGCTGCGAGCCGTGATCGCCGGGGACGAGCGCGGCTTCTACCGTGACCTGTGTCTGGCGCAGCGGGGCGGGTACTGCGCGTTGCTGGACCTCGGGCGGTTCCGCGTGCTCTCGGCCTCGCCCGAGCTGTTCTTCCGCATCGACGATCGTCGGATCACGGTTCGGCCGATGAAGGGGACCGCCCCTCGTGGGCGATGGCGCACCGAGGACGACGACATCAGCTCGCGCCTCCTCGGATCGGAGAAGGACCGAGCCGAGAACGCGATGATCGTGGACCTGCTCCGCAACGACCTCGGCCGCGTCTGCGTCCCGGGATCGATCGAAGTCCAACGGATGTTCGAGGCCGAACGCTACGAAACCGTGTGGCAACTGACCTCGACGATCGCGGGCGACCTGCGCGACGGCGTGACGGTCCTCGACACCTTCCGGTCGCTGTTCCCGAGCGGTTCGGTCACCGGCGCGCCGAAGGTGCGGACGACGCGCATTATCGCGGACCTCGAGGGCTCGGCCCGGGGCGCGTACTGCGGCGCGATCGGCTACCTCGCGCCACCCGGCTCCGGCGAGCCGCGGGCGAACTTCAACGTCGCGATCCGAACGGTCGTGCTCGACGCGCAGACCCGCACCGCCGAGTACGGCGTGGGCGGCGGGGTCACCTTCGACTCCTCCGCAGAGGGCGAATACGAGGAGGTGCTCGCGAAGGCGCGGATCCTCACTTCCGCACGTCCGTCGTTCGAGCTGTTCGAGACGATCCACCACGGCCCGCCGGAGGGGTTCCGCCACCTCGGCGAGCACTTGGACCGGATCGGCGCCTCGGCCTCGTACTTCGGGTTCCGGTTCGACCCCGAGTCGGCGATCGCCGTGCTCAAGGACGCGGTGAGCGAGCGCGACGACCCATGCCGCATCCGTCTCTCGCTCGGACGGGACGGGACGCTCGACGTCGAGGTCAGAGATCCCCCGTCCCCCACGGAGGGAGCGATCCGCGTCGCGCTCGACGATGACCCCGTGGATCCCTCGGACCCCTGGCTGTTCCACAAGACGACGCTCCGCGCGCCGTACACGAGACGACGCGAACGACGCCCGGACGTGGACGACGTCCTGCTCGTGAACGGCGCCGGTGCGGTGACCGAGTCCACGATCGCGAACCTCGCGGTCCGGATCCAGGGGACGTGGTGCACACCCCCGATCGAGGACGGACTGCTCCCGGGCACCTATCGGGCGGTCCTCGTTCGAGAGGGTCGGCTCGCCGAGCGGCAGATCACGTTCGACGAGCTCGAGGGCGCGGACGAGATCGCGCTCGTGAGCTCGGTGCGTGGGTGGCGGCCGGCCATCCTGGTCCCGTGAGCGACGACGTCCGCACCGTCTACCTGGGTCAGTACACGCGCGAGCACGCAGAGACGATCGCCGGCAAGCTCGAGGAGGCCGGCATCGTGTGGTGGTACAAGGCTCCCGGGTTCCTCAGCCAGATCTGGGAGTACGGCGTTCGCCTGTTCGTCGACCGCGAACGCCTCGAGGAGTCACGAGCGATCGCGGATCGTGTCGTGGGGGCCGGGCCTCAGCCCGACGGTGAGGGCTCCTCGTCCGGCCAGGCGTAGGGCTGCATCCGGTCCAGGTCGAGCGGACACGCGCAGAGCGGGCATCTCGGCGGGTCCTCGTAGACGAGGACCACGCGCTCGCAGAACGGGCACTGTGCCGTGCGCATCTCGGGGGCGCCAACGTCCTGTGGCATGCATGTCACCGCCCGTCGGGGGGAGCGGTCCTGGAGCAGTTGTCGGGACCGCCGGCGAGCTCCTTGATGAGACGTTGACCCTAGGCCGGAAGCCCCCCCGCGAACGCGGGAGGGCTCCCGTTTCGGGGGGACCGGTCCGGGGCTATGCGGCCTGCATCTCCTTGCGGCTGCGGCGCTTGCCCCGTGAGACGTACGGGTGGACAGGTTCGTGCTGCCAGCAGAACTGCCACCGGTTGTAGATCGAGAGCTTGGTCGTGCACCCCTCGGCCTCGCAGGTGCGGCCCTCCGGGTAGGTGCGATTGGCCCGAGGAAGCTCGCGGATGCGGGCTCCGCGGTATGCCGTGTCGGCCATGGGATCGTCTCCTCGCCTGGAGCCCCCGGTCGCCCGGGGTCATCGTTCATTCGAACGATCGGCGCGCAGGGTTCGTTCCCGGAGACACCTGATCGCAACATCCCGGCGAAGCGGGCGAGCGGCTATCGGCCCTCGAAGCGAGGCTCGCGTTTCTCCAGGAAGGCCCGCATGCCCTCCTCCTGGTCGTGGGTCGCGAACAGCGGGAGGAACGCCTCGCGCTCGGCCCGCAGGCCCTCGGAGGGATCCCCGGAAGCGGCGGCCAGCGCCCGCTTGGCCGCGGCATAGGCCTGCGTGGGTCCGGCCGCGTACATCGAGGCACGCTCGAACGCGACCGGATACGCACCGCCCGGCGGCGCGACCTCATCGACCAGCCCGATCGACAGCGCCTCGGCGGCGGCCACGCGGCGGCCGCTCACGATCAGGTCCCGGGCCCGAGCGAGCCCCACGAGCCTGGGCAACCGCTGGGTCCCTCCGGCGCCGGGGATGATGCCGAGGAGGACCTCGGGCAGGCCGAGTTTGGCGTCCTCCGCCGCGACCCGGAAATCGCAGGCCAGCGCCACCTCGCATCCGCCCCCCAACGCGAACCCGTTGATCGCCGCGATCGTGATCTTCGGGATCTTCTCGAGGTCCCGGCACGCCTGATCGAGCGCTCCGACATCGGGCTCGACCTCGTGCGGACCGAACTCGATCATGGCCTTGATGTCGGCACCGGCCGCGAAGATCCGCTCGCCGCCCCAGATCACGATCGCGCGAACGCGTTCGTCGGCCGCGAGTTCCCCGGCGGCCTGACTGAGCTCCTCGGACACGGCCCGGGAAAGCGCGTTCGCGGGCGGGCGGTCCAGACGGACCGTGGCCACGCCCTCGACGGTCTCGATGTGAACGAACTCGGCCATGGCCGGCCTATCCTCGCAGACGCCGGAGAGGCCCTCGGCGCCGGCCTTGCCGGGGTTTGCATCTGCAACTCACTGCTACAATCCCCCGCCGTGGATGTCCGATCGACCGGCGACGTGATCTCGACGCTCCGTGAGCGGGGCTTGCGGATGACCCCGCAACGACGAGCGATCGTGGCCGAGATCATGCGCACGCGTGGGCACATCTCCCCCACGGCCCTGGCCAGGAAGGTGCAGGGCGACATGCCCGGTGTGAACGCCTCGACGATCTACCGGACGCTGACGATGCTGGAGGAGGCGGGCGTCCTGGCGCACGCGCACCTGGAGGGCGGGGCGGAGTACCACCGCACCGAGGACGCGGGCCATGTCCACCTCACCTGCTCCAACTGCGGCGCCGAAGACGACCTCTCGGTCGACGAGGCCGACGCGCTCGTTCGCCTGATCGAGCGGCACCACGGGTTCGAGCCCGATCTCACCCATTTCGCGATCGCCGGACTGTGCGCGGACTGCAGGCGGGAGATCGAGGGCGCGAAGCGGTAGCGAGACGCCTCAGACGTGGGCGTCCAGGGCGGCCTCGGGCAGCCGCCGCCGACGCACCGTCGACGCCACGTACGCGCACACGAACAGCACTGCACCCGTCAGGACCACCGCCGGCCCGGACGCCCAGTTGAGGTAGTAGGACAGGTAGACGCCCACGAAGCCACAGAACGTCCCGACCGCGACCGAGATCCACAACATCCGGTGGAAGCTGTCGGTGAGCAGGCGTCCGATCACGGGGGGGATCACGAGCATCGCGGCGATCATCGTGACGCCGAGGACGTTCATGCACACGGTGATGAGCGCCGTGAGGAGCACGGCGAGCAGGACGTCCATCCGTGCGGTCGAGACGCCGGACACCTCGGCGACCTCGGGATCGAACGTCGTGAACAGCAGCTGCCGGTAGCGCAGGAACACCGCGGCCGCGGCGACCGTCGCGACCGAAGCCACGATCACCACGTCGCCCGTCCCCACACCGAGGACGTTGCCGAACAGCACCGCGTCGAAGTTCCGCGTGAACGACCCGTAGACCGAGATGATCACGAGGCCGATCGCGAAGCTCGCCGAGGTGATCACCCCGATCGCGGCGTCCGCGCCGATCGAACGCCTGCGCGCGATCAGCAGGATCAGCACGGCGCGAGACGAGGCCCCACGATACCGGCGCCCAGGTAGAGGTTCACCTCGAGCGCGTAGCTCGCGACCGCTCCCCCGAAGATCGCGTGCGACAGCCCGTGCCCGATGTAGCTCATCCCGCGGAGCACGACGTAGACGCCGACCAGGCCGCACAGGGCGCCCGCGAGCGTCGCGACCGCGATCCCGTTGCGGAAGAACGCGTAGTCGAACGGCTCAAGCAGGGTGTCCATGATGTCCCTCCCGGAGCGCGACGACCTTGCGTTCGGCCTCGGCGTCCTCCTCTGCCTCGGGGTAGTGCTCGACGACCACGGGCATGCCGCCGTGCGACAGCACCTCGAGGGGCGCCCCGTAGGTGCGCTCGAGGACGTCGGGCGTGATCACGTCCTGCGGCCGGCCGACCGCGATCACCTCCCGGTTCAGGCAGACGAGCCTCGGCAGGTGGGCGGCGATCCCGTTCAGGTCGTGCGTGGTGATCACGACCGCGAGGCCGTCGTGGTGCAGCTCGTGGATCAGGTGCATGACGTCGTGTCGGGTCCGCACGTCCACGCCCGACGTCGGCTCGTCCATGAGCAGGAGCTTCGGACGGCGGAGCATCGCCCGGGCCACGAAGACCCGTTGCTGCTGGCCGCCGGAGAGCTCGCGGATGTGCCGGTGCCCGAGATCGCCGATCCCGAGCCGATCGAGCACCTCGTCCGCGTCGCGAAGGTCTCGCTCCGACGCCCAGGGCACGACCCGGCCGTCGATCCGCGACATCAGCACGGCCTCGCGCACGTTGACCGGGAAGTACCAGTTCACCGTCTCGACCTGTGGCACGTACCCGACCGTCGCGACGCGATCGCGGACGATCCGGCCCGCGATGGGCCGGACCGCTCCGGCGAGCGCACGCAGCATCGTCGTCTTGCCGCTCCCGCTCGGCCCCACGATCCCGAGGAAATCGCCCTCGGACACGGACAGGTCGATGTTCACGAGGACCGGCTCGCGCCCGTAGCGGCAGGTGACCTTGTCGAACCGGACGAGCTCGTTCACGAGCGGTACTCGATCGTGCCTCCGGGCTGCAGGTTCGCGGTGTCGAGGGCGTCGAACGGGCTCACGTCTCCCCCGAGCGCTCCCATGAAGGTCCGGAAGTCGAACACCATCAGCGCGAGGTAGCTGTGATCGGGATCCCCGTTCTCCCCGGGAAGATCGTCATCGCGGAGGTCGTCGATGTAGTCGGCCCCGGTCTCGGCGGCGATCTGCTCGAGCACGGGGCTCGGGAAGACCTCGGAGCCGAAGATCGCGGGCACCTGCTCAGCGCGGATCTGGTCGATGAGCCCAGCCACGTCCTGGGCGGTGGGCTCGGCGAAGTCCGAGGGCTGGATCGCTCCGATGATCGTCCAACCGTACTCCCGCGCGAAGTACGGGAACGAGTCGTGGTACGTGAGCAGCTTGCGGTTCTCGGGCGGCACGGTGGCGGTCACCTCTCGGACGAGCATGTCGAGCTCGTCGAGCTTCGTGGCGAACGCCTCGGCGTTCTCCGCATACCGCTCGGCGTTGTCCGGGTCCAGCTCCGAGAGGGTATCGGCGACGATCTCCGCGTACCGCTTCGCGTAGAGCGGGTGCGTCCACAGGTGGGGGTTCGGATCGCCGTCCTCCTGGGGGAAGGAGAAGTCGAAGATGTACTCGTCGGGCGTGATCGTCCGATCGCCGAGCTCGACCACCTCCACGCCCTCGGGCACGTTCGCGTCCGCCAGCTCACGGGTCGGCTCCTCGAGGTGGAGCCCGTTGATGAACACGACGTCGGCTTCGGCCATCGCCTGCGCGTCCGACGGCGCGGGCTCGAACGTGTGGCTGTTCGTCCCCTCGGGGACGATCCCGGTCACATCGACGAGGTCGCCGCCGACGTTCTGGACGATGTTCGTGATCGGCGAGACCGTGGTCACGACCTGGAGGGGCCCCTCGTCGTTCGCGCCGGAGGTCTCGCCCGAGCAGGCCGCTCCCACGAGTGCGAGCGCCACGACCGCGGCGGTCAGCGAGAGCCTCGGCCCACGAGCCATGGCGTTGAGGATATCGATACCTGCAACAGACTGCAACAGACAGGCCATGCACATAGGCCGACCGCGACGGAGGCGGCCGCGGGGCCTAGAAGCGCGGTGTCTCGGTGTACTCCCCGAACACGCCGCGAAGGGCGTCCACGATCTCGCCCTCGGTGCACTCGGCTCGGGCGCAATCGACGAGCGGCTCGACGAGGTTGGCGTCCGTCCCGGCGAGCTCGACCAGCCGGTCGAGGGCTGCCCGCGCGGCGCCGGCGTCCCGGCGGGCGCGCACCGCGCGCACCCGCTCGATCTGCGCCGACTCGGTCCCCGGCGTGATCTCCAGCGTGTCCACGGCCTCCTCACCCTCCTCGACGAAGTCCGTGACGCCGACCTTGACCAGATCGCCGCGCTCGAACCGCTCCTGCTCGCGGAAGGCCGATTCGGCGATCTCCTGCTGGAAGTAGCCGCTGTCGATCCCGGCCAGGACGCCCTCGAGCATCGAGTCCCGCCCCATGGCGAGGATGCGCGCGAACTCCGCCTCCGCGAGCTCCTCCATCCGGTCGGTGAGCGACTCGAGGAAGTACGAGCCGCCCAGCGGGTCGACGACGTCGGTCACGCCGGTCTCGTGGGCGATGATCTGCTGGGTCCGCAGCGCCAGCTTCGCCGCCTCCTCGGTCGGGAGGGCGAGGACCTCGTCCAGCGCGTTCGTATGGAGGGACTGGGTCCCCCCGAGCACGGCGGCAAGCGCCTCGACGGCCGTCCGCACGACGTTGTTCATCGGTTGCTGTGCGGTGAGCGAGACGCCCGCGGTCTGCGTGTGGAACCGCAGCCGCATCGAGGCTTCGTCTGCGGCCCCGTACCGTTCGCGGAGCCAGCGCGCCCAGATCCGGCGAGCGGCGCGGTACTTCGCGATCTCCTCGAACAGGTCGATGTGCGCGTTGAAGAAGAACGACAACCCCGGCGCGAAGCGGTCGACGTCGAGCCCGCGCTCCTGTCCGAGCTCGACGTACGCGAACCCGTCGGCCAGCGTGTACGCGAGCTCCTGCCACGCGTTCGCTCCGGCCTCGCGGATGTGATACCCGGACACGCTGAGCGGGTGCCACTTCGGAGCGCGCTCGAGGCAGAACGCCATGAGGTCGCCGATCAGCCGCAGGTGCGGGCGGGGTGGGAAGACCCACTCCTTCTGCGCGATGTACTCCTTGAAGATGTCGGTCTGCAGCGTCCCGTCCAGCCGCTCCCAGGGAACCCCCTGGCGTTCGGCCGCGGCGAGGAAGAAGGCGAAGACGATCACCGCGGGGCCGGAGATCGTCATCGAGGTCGAGATCTCGCCGAGCGGGATCCGATCGAACAGCGCATCGAAGTCCTCCACCGTGTCGGCCGCCACACCGCAGCGCCCGACCTCGCCCTCGGCCAGGGGGTGGTCCGAGTCGCGCCCCATGAGGGTCGGCATGTCGAACGCCACCGACAGGCCGCCCTGCCCTCGTTCGAGCAGGAAGCGATACCGGGCGTTCGTCTCGGCGGGCGAGCCGAACCCCGCGAACTGTCGCATCGTCCACAGGCGGCCCCGATACATCGTCGGGTAGATGCCGCGCGTGAACGGATGCTCGCCCGGCGACCCGAGCTTCGCCTCGGCGTCGAAGCCCGACAGGTCCTCCGCCGTGTAGAGCGGCTTCAGGGGTTCGCCCGACAGCGTCCGGGCCTCGACCGGTGCCGTCCGGTCGGCGGCCCCGCGTTCACGCTGGTCGACCATCCGTGTCTCTCTCCGAGGTCTTGGGGATCTCGCGATCACCCACGAGCCGTCGTCCAAGGATAGCCGCGGCCCGGTACGGGTCGATCCGCCTCGTGAGCAGGCCCTCGATCAACTCCGGGTCGTTCGACAGGGCCACGTGCGCTCGCGCGCGCGTGCCCTCCAGGGCGAGGCCCTCCACCTCCCGAAGGAGCCGGTCGCGCCGCAGCCGCTCGAGGCCGTTCGAGGCGTCCAGATGTTCTCGATGAGCACCGATCGAATCCCAGAGGTCGTCCACGCCTTCGCCCGATGCCGCCACCGTCCGTACGACGGGTGGCGTCCATCCGCGCTCGGGGCCCATCCGCAGCATCTGCTCGAGATCCCGCGCGGCCGCCTCCGCCCCCTCGCGGTCGGCCTTGTTCACGACGAACACGTCGGCGACCTCGAGGATGCCGGCCTTCGCGACCTGCACCGCGTCGCCCCAGCCGGGCGACACGACCACCAGGGTCGTATCGGTCGCGGCGGCGACGTCCACCTCGGCCTGTCCCACGCCCACGGTCTCGACGATCACCAGGTCGCGACCGGAAGCGTCGAGGATCCGAACGGCCTCGGGTGCCGCGAGCGCCATCCCGCCGAGGTGACCGCGCGTGGCCATCGAGCGGATGAAGACCTTCGGGTCCGTGGCGTGCGCCTGCATCCGCAGTCGGTCCCCGAGGAGCGCGCCGCCGGTGAACGGGGACGTGGGATCGATCGCGAGGACCGCGACCGAACGCTCCTGTTCGCGCGCCACGCGCACGAGCTCGCCGGCGAGGGTGGACTTCCCCACCCCCGGCGCCCCGGTGAGGCCGACCGTGTAGGCGTTCCCCGAGTGCGGGTAGAGCCCGGCGGAGAGCTGCGCCAGCTGGTCCGCACCGTCCTCCACCATCGAGATCGCTCGGGCGATCGCGAGCGGGTCGGCGCGAAGGACACCCTCGACTAGATCCATGGCGGAGAGCGTAGCGGGGAGCGCGACCCGACCGGTGCGCGCACGCCGAGCCGGTGACGTGCCGCCTCAACCCGGTGGGTCCGAGGCGGCGGGGGCGGCCCCGGGGACCGCGAACAGACCGTCGCGGAGCGACTTGCAGAGCTCGCGCTGCCGAACCAGCTCTGGCGCGTCGTCTCGGTTCGTCCTCGTGCGCAGCATCGCGAGGTTCACCTGCTCGCGCTGGAGCCGCTTCAGCAGTCGCTCGGCGGGTTCCCCCGCTCGCTCACGCATGACCCTGCGCGCGCGCCGCTTCGCGCCCGGGTCGACCAGGGTCCGCAGCTCGCTGGAGGTGAGCGCGGGCGAGTCGGCCTCGGACCGCAGCGCCGCCTCGAGCCACATCCGCTCGCGCCGGTGGGCGAGTCGGACGAGCACGAGGACGAAGAGCAACAGCGGCAGGCCCTTGATCGCCGCTCCGAGCGGGATCTGGAGCCAGTCACCGACGTCGTCGAGCCTGGAGGGGAAGTAGTTGAGCCAGGGGGAGTTCCACAGGAAGTGCGCGGCGACGGCGGCAGCGAACAGTCCGACCGCAACGGCGAGGCGCCGCCTCAAGGTCGCTTCCCCCCGCCGCGAGACGAAGTAGGCGATCCCGATGCCCGTGAGCCCCGTGTACAGGACGTGGCCGTAGAGTCCGCTCGAGATCACCCGGACGTAGAAGCCGGCGAGTACCCCACCGGTGGTGCCGCCGAAGATCGCGATGAAGTAGAAGACATCCTCGACGATCGCGAACCCGAGTCCGATCATCGCGCCGTAGACGAAGCCGTCCATCACGTCGTCCATCTCGTCGCGGGCGATCAGGTAGATCAGCACCACGCCTGCGCCCTTCAGCGTCTCCTCCACGAGCGGGGCGGTCAGCGCCGCGGTCCACTGCGCGGCGAACACCGGACCCCCGAGACGAGCGACGACGAGCCCCCAGCCCTCGTTGGCGACGCCCGACAGGACCGTGGCCGCCACGGCTCCCCACACGAGCGCGCCGAGCACGAGCGAGATCGGCTCACGCTCGTACAGGTCCAGCAGGTAGATCAGCAGGAACACGGGGAGCCCGTACACGAGCAGCAACGCCCACGACAGCGCCCATCCCGACGGCGAGAGCTCCTGGAAGATCTGCTGTTGCCCGACGGCGTACACGGTCGTGACGACGACCACGACCGCATACACCCAGAACGCCGGCTCACGCCACTGGAACAGGGAGGTTCGGCGCCCCCACCCTCGCCGAGGCAGCCGCGCGACCGGCGGGGCTGCCATCAGGCGATCTCCGCGGTCCGGATCATCTCGTCGATCTCGTCGAGCGAGAACCGCAGCTGCCCGGCGGGCGCCCACCCATCGAACACGACGCCCGTGCCCGACGGCGAGACGACGGCCGTCACCTCGCCCTCGATCGACGCCTGCACGTCGCCGAAGAGCCCGACGTAGCCGATCCGCGACCCCGAGAGGCCGGATCCGAGGTCCACCCGCTCGATCTGCTCCGACACCTGGAGCTGCTCGGCGTCGGGCTCGAGCACACCCCGGACGTACTCGGCGAGCAGCTCGGCGTCGGTCCCCGCGAAGGCGATCGCGATCACGTCGAGGCTACCGGCGCCCCGGGTGAGGCGCACCCCTGGAGGGTCGGCGAACCGCTCCGCGAGCTCCCAGCCTGGAAGTGGCGTGACCTCGACCGTCGAGGTCACCGCGATCGATCCCCCGGAAGCCTGACCGAGCGTGTCGGCGGTCAGGTGGCCGCCGGCCACCACGGCGGTCATCACGGCGACGACCGCGGCGACCGGAAGCCACCGTCGCTCTCGGACGGGGGGCTGCGGAAGCGAGATCTCGACAGCGGGCGTCGTCACGGGTCGACCGAGAGCAGCCGGGTGAACCTCGAGAGTCGGAGGGGGTGGCGGAGCATGCCCGATACTCGCACCTCGCCGACAGCGATCCGACGGATCACCTCGCGACCCGCCGGCTCCAGGGCGTCGGGCAGTCCGAATCGGAGCGGCGCCGAGGCCAACGCGAGCAGATCCTCGGCGGTCGCGGCCACACGCAGGTCGGCCGCCGCCGTCGGGCCGTTCGTCACGCGGACGACGCCGTCCGTGATGCGGATCGTCGCGGTCGACCCCGCATCGGACGCGGTCAACTGGATCACCGAGGGGCGGAGCAACGAGCGCCGTTCCGGTCGTCGGTCGAGGTTGGTCTCGACCAGGCGGCCGACGAGATCGGCGAGGCCGTTCGGCTCGTCGTCGGCGAACGAGACGGTCACGGCTCCAGCAGCACCTTGGTGGCGCGCTTGGAGTCGAACAGCTCGTAGCCGAGGGCGGCGTCCTCGAGCGGCAACCGGTGCGACACGATCGGGAGCGGGTCGAGCCGTCCGGCCTCGACCTCGGCCATCGCTCGCTCCCACCACGCGTGGATCGGCGTGGTCCCGGCGAACCGGATCTGGATCGCTCGGATCCACCAGACCCCGAGCTGCGCCGGAACGATCTCGCTCGTGAACACGCCGGCGACCACGACGGTTCCGCCTCGACGGACGACGTCGAGCGCGCCCTCGAACGCGGGGAGCGTGCCGACGGCCTCGATCACGACGTCGGCGCCACGCCCCTCGGTCAGCTCGTCCACGGCCGTCTGTGCGTTGCGCGCCGACACGTCGATCGGGATCGCGCCGACCGCCTCGGCCGCGGCGAGCCTCGTCGGGTCGATCTCGAGCGCGAGCACCCGTGCGGCGTGCGCCTTGGCCGCCTGCGCGCAGAAGAACCCGACCGGGCCGGCCCCGACGACGGCGACGGTGTCGGTCGGTCGGATACCTGCGAGCCCCGCTGCATACACACCCGTCGTCAGCGTGTCGCCCACGAACATCGCGCGCTCGTCGTCGACACCGTCGGGCACGTGCAGCAGGTTCACGTCGGCCCACGGCACCCGGACCAGCTCGGCCTGGGCGCCGCCGAGCGCCCCACCGAAGAGCCCGTATCCGAGGTAGCCGAAGTCGTCGCACAGCTGCGTCTGCCCGTTCCGGCAGAACCAACAGGTCCCGCACGCGATCGTGAACGAGACGACCACGCGCTCCCCGGGCGTGAAGCGTTCGACGGCCGGACCGACGGCCTCCACGACGCCGACCGCCTCGTGCCCGATCGTGTCGCCGGGCTCGAGCGGCGCCTTGCCGTGGTACAGGTGCAGGTCCGAGCCGCAGATCGCGGTGCGCCGTACGCGGACGACCGCATCACCCGGATCGACGAGGACCGGATCTGGGACGTCGGCCACCTCGACCCTCGAAACGTCCCGATAGACGACGGCGCGCACCGTTCCGCTCGCTAGGTCTCGCCGAGGAACTCGGTGGGCACTCGGGTCGTGAGGTGCACGAGCTCCTTGGCCGCCCGGACGTGGCGGATGATGTTCGCGAGATCACCGCGCAGCTTGAGCTTGCCCTGGACCATCCCCTTCACCGGGTCGAGCTCGCCGGCCAGCACCTCGCGCCACCGCGAGTACGGCGCTCGGATGCCGTACTCGGCGTCCTGTCCTTCGCCCGCGGCGAGCATGCGTGCCTGTCGGCACTCGCCGTGCCACAGGTCGAGCAACGCCGCCAGGTCGCTCGGCACGCCTCGGTCGGGTTCGGCTTCGAGGACGAAGGCGATATCACCCTCCCACGTCCGCGCCGCATCTCGGTACTCGGCGGAGCCGTTGATGAGGTCTCGGTAGAGCGACAACCATTCGTCGCTCGGGAACAGCGCCACGAGACCTCCTACCGCAGTCCGAGGATCAGGGCGAGGCCGATCGCATTGAACGTCACGTGCGCAGCGATGGGCGCCACGATCGTGCCGCGTCGTTCGTAGACGAACGCGAGGGCCGCGCCCGTGAAGACCATGACGATCATGAGGAGCAACGCATCGATCGCGGGGCCCGGGATGTAGTGGATCAGGCCGAAGGCGACCCCCGAGCCGATCGCACCCACACCGAACCCGTAGCGGTCGCGAAGCGACCGGAACAGGATCCCTCGGAAGAAGAACTCCTCGCCGATCGGCGCGATGACGAGCGCGTAGAGGACGGTGACGGCGATCCCAACCGCGGACAGCTGTTCGGGCACCTGTTCGGGTGACCGGACGGGCTCGTCGCTGAACGCACTCAGGATCACCAGGACCAGCCCGCCGACGACGAACACCGCGACCGGGTACAGCGCCGCCCCGAAGAGCGCGCCGGCCGAGATCTCCGAACGCCATCTGCCTCGCTCGGGCAGGCGCATCACCGCCGGCCATCCCCGGTGGTACACGGAGAGCCAGCCGACGAGGACCCCGAGGATCACGAGCGACGCGAGCACGCTCACGACCATGTTCGTGAGATCCGCGTCCTCGTCCATGACCGCCAGGATCGGCAACGTCGCGAGGCCCGCGAGCAGGAAGGCGACGACGTAGACACCGACCGCCTCGTACCAGCTCCAGATCTCCCGAGGCTCCTGTCTGCGGTCGTCGTCGGGTCGTGGCGGGACGGGCGAGACCGGATGGAGCGCGTCGGGACGGGGCGGCACGTGCGACTCGGCACTCATCGGTCCACCATCTTCCCCGCTCCGAGGAGCAACGACACGCCCAGCAGGCCGCCGAGACCCAGTCCGAACGCGAACCCCGCCGCGGCGGGGCCGGAGTCGTTCAGGACGTACGCGACCACGCCGGTGAGCAGGGTGGCCAGGATCGCGTCGCGCCATGCAGGGCTGCGCTCCAGGCTCGGGCGGAGTGCGCTCGGCGGACGCAGGACCGCGAGGATCGCCACCGGCAGCCCGAGCACGGGGATCAACGCGAGCGGGTTTCGCGCGATCAGATCGAACCCCACCTGGAGCCGGTCCAGGAACTCCTCGAGGACGCCGCCGAGCCCGCTTACCTCCTCCTCGAAGCGCGTCACGTGCGTCTCGATCGGCGAGACGGCGTGGACGAGCAGGATCAGCGCCGTCCCGACCAGCGTGAAGCCGAGGAAGACCGCGAGGCCCTTCCACACGCCGAGCCGATCGCGCTCGCGCACCGCGACCCAGAGCCCGGCCCCGGCGAACAGCGTGGCGGCGCCCCCGAGGTTCGCACCCAAGAACGGGAGACCGGCGAACAGCGCCGCTCCGACCAGGAGCCAGGCCCCGGCTCCCGTGCGCAGTCGTTGTGCCACCCAGAAGCAGGCGCCGACGAGCAGGCCGATGCACACGTTCGGCATCCCGTAGAACCGCCCACCGTCGAGCTGCGATCCGCCGACGAACGGGGTCAACATCGCGCTCCAGCCGAGCGCCGCCTCCACGACGAAGAACCCCAGCACGGCGATGCCGATCCCGGCGGGGACGAGGAGCAGGTCACGTCGCTCGAGCGGCGCGAAGGCGAGCGTGCCGAACACCGTGACCAACGCGATGAACGGCACGACGGTCGCGTAGTTGAGCTCGGGAAGGTGCCCGGCGGCGAGCAGTCCGACGGCGAGCATCGGGACGGAGAGCGAGATCCACCCGGCGACCCGCCGCCACCGGACTCCGACCCGCTGCCCGGCGGCCAGGAAGGCGACCGCCACCAGCCCGAAGCCGATGACGTACGCGGCGGCGGCTGCACCGATCGGGATGTACATGCGGCGTTGCGCGAGATAGCGCTCGTGCAGCTCGTATGGGGGGGGTCCCTCGATGATCTCGATGGGGGCTCCGGTCGCGTCGACCGGGGGATCGACTCCCATGAATCCGGCGATGCTCGGAACGACGTCGAGATCGGTTACGACCCCGTCACGACGAGTCGAGTCGGATGTCAGAGATCCCTCTTCCCCTCGTTCGAGGGATCCCTCGTCTCCCAGCTCGGGGAAGAGGGTGGTTGGAGAACCGGAGCCGAGGACGAGTGGATGCAGCCCGTCCTTGTCGCGGAGCATCTCCGCGGAGGGCGTGGTCGAGGCCACGAAGACCTGCACGGATCCCCGAGTGCTCGACCCCACCGTCTCGACGATCGTGCTCGCGACGCCGTCGAGTCCGCCCTCGTCGACCGGATCGAGCCAACGGAAGTGCACGTTCTGCGGACCCGGGACGGTGCCCGCCTCCCCGTCCGTCGGCAGGCCGCCGTGAAGCGTCATCAGGCCCGCGCCACCCGCCGTGGCGAGCGACGCGATCTCCGGCACCGCGAGCATCTCTTCGAAGGACACGCCGGGAACCAGGAAGACGAAGACCTCACCCGGGTCCTCGTTCACCTGAGCACTCGAGGCGCTGCCCACGAGGCCGACCGTGGAGAAGAACAGCAGGAGCGCGCCGGCGCGCGCGCGGGTCACGACAGGGCCGTGGAGAGCTCACGCTCGCGGCGGACGACGGCCCCGAGCGCGGTCAGCTTCCCCTCGAGGTCCTGGTAGCCGCGGTCGACGTGGTACATGTCCTCGATCTCCGTCATGCCGTCGGCGGTGAGCCCCGCGACGATCATCGCGGCGCCGGCACGGATGTCGAGCGCGCGCACCGGCGCCGCCGACAGGCGTTCGACGCCGCGGATCACCGCGTGATGGCCCTCCGTCCGGATGTCCGCACCCATCCGATTCAGCTCGTCCACGAACATGAACCGGCTCTCGAACACGTTCTCGGTCACGATGCTCGTTCCCTCCGCCGCCGCGAGGAGCGACATCATCTGCGGCTGGAGGTCGGTCGGGAACCCCGGGTACGGCAGCGTCACCAGATCGACACACCGGGGGCGCGTTCCCATCGACACCGCGACGCCGTCTTCGGTCGCGAGCACGTCCGCGCCCGCGTCGGCGAGCTTGGACAGCACGAGATCCAGGTGATCGGGCCGTGCCCCCGCGAGGACGACGTGTCCGCTCGTCGCGCATGCGGCGATCGCGAACGTGCCGGCCTCGACCCGGTCGGGGATCACCGTGTGGTCGACGGGACGGAACGCGTCGACCCCCTCGATCTCGATCGTCGGGGTGCCGATCCCCTCGACCTGTGCGCCCATCTCGACGAGGAACGCGGCCAGGTCCGCGAGCTCGGGCTCCCGCGCCGCGTTCTCGATCACGGTGGTGCCGCGAGCCGCGACCGCGGCCATCAGCACGTTCTCGGTCGCACCCACGCTCGGGAAGTCGAGGTTCACGATCGCGCCTCGGAGACCCTTCGTCTCCGCGACCAAGAAGCCGTGCTCGGAAGAGAAGCTCACGCCCATCTTCTCGAGGCCGCGGACGTGCAGGTCGATCGCGCGCGAGCCGATGTTGCAGCCGCCCGGCATCGCGACCCTCGCGGTTCCGAACCGCGCGAGCAGCGGACCGAGCACGAGGATCGACGCGCGCATCCGGCTGACGAGCTCGTACGGCGTCTCGCGCGGTTCGACGCCAGCGGTGTCGAGCACGAGGGCGCCGTCGTCCCACATGCCGGAGACGCCGAGGTGCTCGAGCACCTCGACCATCGTGACGCAGTCCTGGATGTGGGGCACGTTGCGGAGCGTCGAGCGCCCGTCCGCGAGCACGGAGGCGGCCATGAGCTTCAGGGCCGAGTTCTTCGCGCCGGCGATCCGGACCGTCCCGTCGAGCCGCGCCCCGCCCGAAACGAGGAGGCGGTCAGTCACCGGACCATCCTAGTGGCGGGAGGCGGTGAAGCGGCCGAACTACTCGCTCAACTCGGCGCGGACCGTCGCGCTCGCGAGGTCGGCCTTTCGCGAAGGGTCGTCTTCGTCTCCCGCGCGTTCGCGCAATCCACGGGCGCGCGCCTGCGCAGCCGCTCGATCCACGTCGTCCGCCATCTCCGCCTGGGTCGCGAGCACGTCCACGCGCGTGCCGCCTTCCTCGGTGGTCACGTGGAGGAACCCGCCGTCCACCACCACGCGCTCCCACGCCCCGCCCTCGACCTGGATGCGCAGGACCCCGATCGCGAGGCGGATCAGCAGCGGCGCGTGCCCCGACAGGATCCCGACCTCACCGGCGGTCCCGCGGGCGATCACCATCTCGGCCGGTCCGCCCCAGACCTCGTGATCGGGCGTGACGATGTGGACGTCGAGGGCCACTACGCGGCCTGCTCCATCTTCTTCGCGGCCTCGACGGCCTCCTCGATCCCGCCGACCAGGAGGAACGCCTGCTCGGGCAGGTGGTCGTACTCGCCCTCGCACAGGCCCTTGAACGACGTGATCGTCTCGTCGACCGGCGTGTACTTGCCGGGGATCCCCGTGAACTGCTCGGCCACGAAGAACGGCTGCGACAGGAACAGCTGGATCCGACGCGCGCGGGCCACGATGACCTTGTCCTCCTCGGACAGCTCGTCCACACCGAGGATCGCGATGATGTCCTGCAGGTCCTTGTAGCGCTGCAGGATCTCCTGCACGCGCCGCGCCGTGTCGTAGTGCTCCTGCCCGACGTAGCGCGCATCGAGGATCCGGCTCGTCGAGTCGAGCGGGTCGACCGCCGGGTAGATCCCGAGCGACGCGATGTCGCGAGAGAGCACCGTCGTGGCATCGAGATGCGCGAACGCCGTGTGCGGGGCCGGGTCGGTGATGTCGTCGGCCGGGACGTAGATCGCCTGGAGCGACGTGATCGAACGGCCCTTCGTCGACGTGATCCGCTCCTGCAGGTCGCCCATCTCGTCGGCGAGCGTGGGCTGGTAGCCGACCGCGCTCGGCATGCGCCCGAGCAGCGTCGAGACCTCCGATCCGGCCTGGGTGAACCGGAAGATGTTGTCGACGAACAGCAGGACGTCCTTGCGCTCGACGTCGCGGAAGTACTCGGCCATCGTGAGGGCCGACAACGCCACCCGGAGCCGCACGCCCGGCGGCTCGTCCATCTGCCCGAACACGAGCGCCGTGTTCTTGATGACGCCGGACTCGGTCATCTCCAGGAACAGGTCGTTTCCTTCGCGTGTGCGCTCGCCGACGCCGGCGAACACCGACACACCGCCGTGCTGCTGCGCCTGGCGACGGATCATCTCCTGGATGATCACGGTCTTGCCCACCCCGGCGCCGCCGAACATCCCGATCTTGCCGCCCTGCACATATGGCTCGAGCAGGTCGATGACCTTGATCCCGGTCTCCAGCATCACCTGCTTGGGCTCGAGCTCCTCGAACGGCGGCGGCTGGCGGTGGATCGGCCAGCGGTCGGCCGCGTGGATCTCGTCCGGTGAGGTGTCGAGCGGCTCGCCGAGCACGTTGTAGACGTGCCCGAGGACGCCTTCGCCCACCGGCACGCTGATCGGTGAGCCGGTGTTCTCGACGGGGGCGCCCCGGACCATGCCGTCGGTCGGCTTCAGGGCGATCGCCCGGACCATCCCGTGGCCGATGTGCTGGGCAACCTCGCAGGTGATCGTCTGCGTCTGCCCCTCGAGGCTCACGTCGATCCGGAGCGCCGTATGGATCTCGGGCAGCCCGTCGGGTGGGAACTCGACGTCGACCACCGGGCCGATCACCCGGGCCACCCGTCCGTGCGCAAGCTCGTCCTCAGCCATCGCTCACTCCTTCGAGGCCAGGGCCTCGGCCCCGCCCACGATCTCCATGATCTCGGTCGTGATCTCGTCCTGGCGGGCGCGGTTGGCCTGCCGGGTCAGTACCTTGATGAGCTCGTCCGCGTTGTCGGTCGCGGCCGCCATCGCCCGCTGACGGGCGGCGTTCTCCGAGGCAGCCGACTCGAGCAGCGCGAAGTAGATCTTCGTGATGACGTACTGCGGCAGCAGGTCGTCGAGGATCTCGGCAGGCTCGGGCTCGAAGATGTACTCGGGGCTCGGCACGCCCGGGTCATCGGCCACGACCTCCTCCGGCGCGATCGGCAGGAACCGCCGGTCCGTCGCTCGGAACGTGAAGGACGAACGGAAGTCCGTGTAGACCGTGTGGAGCTCGTCGATGCGACCGGTGCCGAAGTCCTCGATCATCCTGGCGCCGATCTGCTCGGCGGCGTCGTAGCGCGGCACCTCGGAGAACCCCGACCACGATGCCTCGGGGGTGACCCCTCGGAACCGGAAGTACCCGATCGCCTTCTTCCCCGTGAGGTACAGGACGGGTTCGAGCCCCTGGGACCGCACGCGGCGGAGCAGGCCCTCGGCGCGCTTGAGCAGGTTCGCGTTGAACGCGCCCGCCAGCCCGCGATCGCTTGACATGACGAGCACGCCGGCGCGCGACGGGGTCTCGCGTTCCTCGAGCAGCGGGTGGACGATCGAGCCCGTCTGCCGGGCCACGTCCTCCATCGCAGCGGTGAGCAGGTCGGCGTAGGGACGAGCCTCCATCACGCGCTGCTGCGCCTTCACGATCCGCGACGCGGCGATGAGCTCCATCGCACGGGTGATCTTCATCGTCGACTGCACCGAACGGATCCGCCGGCGGACGACGCGGAGCTGCGCGCCCACGGATCGCTTAGCCGCCCGAGCCCGTGGGCTCGTCCTCGTCGTCGGCCGAGGAGAGGCGATCCCACCCGACGTCCTCCTTGACCTGATGCCTCCGCGCTCCCTGGCCCACGGCGGCCTCGCTCCCCGCTCCTGCGTCCGATCGCACGAAGGACTGCGTGAAGTCCTCGAGGGCCTGCGTGAGCGTGGCTCCGGCGTCGTCGGAGAGCTCGCCCGTGTCTCGGATCGAGTCCAGCACGTCGGTGCGGGCAGCGAGGTGCTCGATGAACTCGTCGGTGAACCGCTTGGCGTCCTCGACCGGCAGGTCGTCCAGGTACCCGCCCGTGCCGACCCAGATCGCTACGACCTGCCGCTCGACCGGCACCGGACGGTACTGGGGCTGCTTGAGGATCTCGACCACGCGGGCACCACGCGCGAGCTGCTTCTGTGACTCCCGGTCCAGCTCGGAGCCGAACTGCGCGAACGCTTCGAGGGCTCGGTACTGGGCCATCGCGATCCGCAGGGTGCCGGCGATCTTCTTCATCGCCTTGATCTGGGCGTTCCCGCCCACACGGGACACGGAGGTACCGACGTTGATCGCGGGGCGGACCCCCGCGAAGAACAGGTCGGGCTCGAGGTAGATCTGTCCGTCGGTGATCGAGATCACGTTGGTCGGGATGTAGGCGGAGATGTCGTTGCCCTTGGTCTCGATGATCGGGAGGGCCGTGAGCGACCCGGCGCCCAGCCGGTCCGAGAGCTTGGCCGCGCGCTCGAGGAGCCGAGAGTGGAGGTAGAAGACGTCGCCCGGATATGCCTCGCGGCCGGGCGGCCGGCGGAGCAAGAGGGAGAGCGTGCGATACGCGGTCGCCTGCTTGGACAGGTCGTCGTACACGACGAGCGCGTGCTTGCCCTCGTACATCCAGTACGCGCCCAGCGCGGCGCCCGAGTACGGCGCGATGTATTGGAACGGCGTCGGGTCCGACGCCGACGCGTTCACGATCACCGTGTACTCGAGTGCGCCGTTGTCGCTCAGCGTCTCGACGACCTCGGCCACGGTCGAGGCCTTCTGGCCGACCGCGACGTAGATGCAGCGGACCTGCTTCTTCGGGTCGCCGCTCGTCCAGTTATCGCGCTGAGCGATGATCGCGTCGATCGCCACGGCGGTCTTGCCGGTCTGGCGGTCGCCGATGATCAGCTCCCGCTGACCGCGCCCGATCGGCGTCATCGCGTCGATCGCCGTGATGCCGGTCTGGAGCGGCTCCTTCACGGGCTGGCGGTCGACCACGTTGGCTGCCTGGATCTCGAGCACCCGCGTGTCCTCGGCCGGGATCGGACCCTTGCCGTCCAGCGGGACTCCGAGGGGGTCGATCACACGCCCCAGGAACCCGTCGCCCACCGGGATCGACAGGATCTTGCCGGTCTGCTTGACCAGGTCGCCCTCTTCGATCTGGGCGGACTCGCCCAGGATGATGCAGCCGATCTCGTCCTCATCGAGGTTGAACGCGAGGCCGAGCACCCCGCCGGGGAACTCGAGCAGCTCGTTCGCCATCGCGCGCGGCAGGCCCTTCACGCGGGCGATGCCGTCTCCGGCCTCGACCACACGCCCGACCTCTTCGCGCTCGACCGACGGTGCGAAGCTCTCGACGTTGCGCCGCAACGCCTCGGCGATGGCCTTCGGGTCGAAACTCAGTTCGTCGACTGCCATACGATCAACCACTCCTTCTTGGGCTCGAGCTCGTCATCCGACGAGGTGCTCGCGCGCCTCGACCAGGCGCGAGCGGACGGACCCATCGAAGATCTCGTCGCCGACCCTCGCGACGAGGCCACCGACCAGGCTCGGGTCCACCACGATCTTCACCTCGACCGGGTGTCCGATCGCGGCGGACAGCGCCTCCGCCAGCCGTGCCCGTCGCGCCTCGTCCAGCGGAACGGCCGAGCGCACCTCGGCGACCGCTCGCTCGCGATGCTGGGCCGAGATCTCCGCCAACGCGTCCACGATGCGACCGAGCTCGCGCGCGCGACCCTGCTCGACGAGGAACCCGAGCAGGTGCACCGCGATCGGGTTCGCCCGCTCGCCGAGCGCGTCGGCGATCAGCCCCTTCTTGTTCTCCACCGGGAGTCCCGGGTCGGTCAGTGCCTCCCGGACACGGGGCTCCCGCTCGAGGAACTTCGCGAACGCGTACACCTGATCCTCCACGAGCTGGAGCTCGCCCTCGGCCTCCGCGACCCGGTACAGGGCCTCGGCGTACCCGCGGACGAGCGCGTCCGTGTCCGTCACCTCAGTGTTTCCCGTTCGTCGCGGTGGCGACCTCGTCGATGTACCGGTCGATCAACTGCTGATGGGCCTTCGCGTCCAGGGACTCCCCGACGACGCGCCCGGCCAGGCCGACCGCGATCTCGGCGACCTCGGACCGCAGCTGCTGGAACACGCGATCGCGCTCGGCACGGATCTCGTCCTGCGCCTTCGCGACGATGGCCGCAGCCTCGCGCTCCGCCTTGGCCGACAGATCGGTCCGGAGCTCCTCGGCGGTCCGGCGAGCCTCCTCGATGATCCGATTGGACTCCTGCTGGGCGTCGGCGAGCTTGGCCCGGTACTCGGCCAGCTCCGCATCGGCCTGCCGCCGCGCTTCTTCCGCCTTCTCGAGCTCCCCCTGGATCTTCACGCGCCGCTCCTCGAGGAGCTTGTTGATCCGTGGGAACACCCACTTCCACATGAAGAAGAACAAGATCGCGAACGCCAGGGCGCCCACGACGAGCTCCTCCCAGTGCGGGTAGAGATCGGCGGCGTCGTTGACCTCCTCCGCCTCCTCCGCCTGCAGCAGGATCGCGCCGATCAGTGCGTTCACGGCTCGACCTCCCTCAGATGATGAACGAGAAGGCGATGCCGAACAGCGCGAGCGCCTCGATCAGTCCGATACCGATGAACATCGTCGCGCGCACCTGACCGGCGTACTCCGGCTGGCGAGCCATCGCCTCCACCGACTTGCCGATCAGGACGCCGAGCCCGATCCCGGGCCCGATGGCGGCCAGGCCGATCACGAGGCCTTTGCCGATCGTCTCGAGCCCGCTGAAATCCGACGCCTGTGCGAGCAGTCCCAACATGCTGCCTCCTTCTCTAATGCTCCTCGGCCATCGCGCCGCCGATGTACGAGGCGGTCAGGATGGCGAAGATGAACGCCTGCAATCCAGACACGAAGATCTCGAAGCCCACGAGCGCGACCGCGATCGCGAACGAGAACGGCGCGAAGATCGCCGTCAAGCCTCCCTGGATCATCGCGATCGTACCCAGGAAGAACACGGCGAGGAGGAAGTGCCCGGCCAAGAAGTTGGCCCAGAGACGGACCGACAGCGTGATCGGCCGGATGATGATCTGCGTGAAGAACTCGATCGGGACCAGCAGGATGTACAGCGCCGCCGGCGCGCCTGGCGGGAGACAGACGTGCTTGAGGTAGCCGAAGAAGCCGTGCTTGGCGATCCCGACCCCGTTATATGTGACCCAGGCGATGAGGGCCATCAGTCCCGGGAACGCGATCCGGCTGTTCGAGGAGAAGTTGATGCCGGGGACCACTTCGAAGATGTTCCAGAAGAAGATCGCGAAGAAGAAGGTCGCGAGCAGCGGCATGAACCGAGCGCTGGCGGACCCGAGCATCGGCGCCGCGATGTTCTCGTGCACGAACGAGATCCCGAGCTCGGCCAGGCTCTGCATCTTGCCGGGAACCACCTTCGGTCGGCGCAGACCGAAGAAGAAGAAGGCCAGCATCAGCACGAAGCCGAGCAGGACCAAGAGATTGATGAAGTTCATGCAGAAGCCGAGGCCGCCGATCTCGAGCGAGGGCCCCCAGCAGCCCCAGACGAAGTCCTTCGTGGTGGGCGGGTGGAACTCGGCGAGGATCGCCCCCAGCGGACCGCTCACCGAGATCCTTCGCTTCGCTCGCCGGCGAAGGTCCACATCTCGGCCTGCATCCGGCCGGACAGCAGCTTCATCTCGAAGACCAGCAGCGCGACCGTGGACGGGACGAGCGCCGCCAGGAAGGCCGGAAGCACGAACCACGCCTGCTGATCGAGCACGGCGATGATCGCGACGATGATGCCGAGCCGCACGATGAACCCGCCGAGCCCGACCGCGTACAGCACCATCGGAGAGATCGTCGCCGCGAGCGCCAGCGACCAGCCGTGGGTGACGAAGTTCACGGTGACGACCGCGATGGCGGCCACCGCCGACCAGCCCGCGTCGGAGTCACCCGCGAACGTCCCGATGGCGAACGCGAGGATCGCGGCGGGGAGCGCGAACGGCAGGATGCGCCGGATCAACTCCCGCTCAGGCGCTGGCGTCATCCCTTCCCCTCCTGCCGTACCGCAGGTACACGATGTAGATCCCGCCGGCCGCGCCGAGCACGATACCGGCTGCGACGAACACCCCAGATGTGCCGGCGAGCCGATCGACCAGGTACCCGACGCCTCCCCACACCGCGATGCCCGCGACGAGGGTGGAGGTGATGGTCCACCCGGTCCCGAAGCCGGCCCAGGCGCCGTCGCGACTCGAACCGGCCATGGGCGCGGAAGTCTAACGTGGCTCCCCTGGCGCCGTCAAAGTCGGCAAGACCTGTTTCCGCAGGTCAGAGGTACTTTCCTCATGCGCTTGTGAAACTTTTCACGAGCTCGGGCGGGCCGCCGGGGAGGAAACCACGATCACGTCAGTCGCCGGCGCTGGGTGAGCGCCAGGGCGAATGCCAGCGCCGCGCCGACGACGAAGATCAGCGTCGCGAAGACGAAGACATGCGGCGGGATCCCGACCCGGGTGGAGCCGTAGACGAACGTCGGGAACATCGTCGCCGGTCCCTGCGTGAACTGGCTGATCACGAAGTCGTCCATCGACAGCGCGAACGCGAGCAGGAAACCGGCCAGGATCCCGGGGGCCAACAGCGGAAGGGTCACCTTGAAGAAGGTCGTGACCGGGTTCGCCCCCAGGTCCATCGCCGCCGCTTCGAGGGCGGGATCGAGCCCGGAGGCCCTCGCACGGACCGTGACCGCCACGAACGCGATGCTGAACATCGTGTGCGCGAGGAACAAGGAGCCCAGCCCGCGGGAGAGGCCCAGCGCGACGAAGAACGAGGCCAGGGCCGCGCCGAGCACGATCTCGGGGGCCGAGATGCTGAGGAAGACCAGGAAGTTCGCGCCGCCGCGCCCTCGGTACCGGTGCCTCGCGAGCGCGAGACCCAGGAGCGTCCCGAGCGCGGTCGCGGCAAGTGCACTGAGGAGCGCGATGAGGAGCGAGTGCGTGAGCGCGGTCGTGAGATCCGTGAGCTCGAACAGCCGTCCGTACCACTCGGTCGTGAACCCGAGCCATTGGGTCTTGACCCGTGGGAACGTCCCGAACCCGCCCCGGGTCTGGTTGAAGCTGAACAGGATGATGATGAAGATCGGGAAGCACAGGTACAGGATGAATCCGGCGACGTAGGTGGGAAGCAGGAAGCGGGTCCATCGCCTCCTGGGTTGGCGCTCCGGGGGCGCTCCGGTCCTCCCCTGGGCCGACCGGGTCAGGGTGGCGCTCATCCCTCGGTGATCCTCTCGGTCCCGAGCAGGCGGGCGTAGACGACGGCGCCCACCACCATCACCCCCATGAGGACGAACGCGAGGGCCGCACCCTCCGGGTAGTCGCGGTTGCGCAGGAACTCCGCCTGGATCACGTTGCCGATCATCGCCGTCCCCGGGGCGGACCCGCCGAGCACGGCCGCGTTCACGTAGTCGCCGATCGCCGGGATCGAGGTGAGCAGGACCGCGGCGAACACACCGGGGAGCGAGAGCGGGAACACGACCTTCAGGAACGCCTGCGTCCGGCTCGCGTACAGGTCCTTGGCGGCCTCGACCAGCCGCGTGTCGATCTGTTCGAGCGAGACGTACAGCGGCAGGATCGTGAACGGGACGAGGTTGTACGTGATGCCGGCGATGACCGCGACCGTCGTGCCGAGCACATGGTATGAGTCAGAGAGCAGGCCGATGCTCTTCAGCGTGCCCAGCACGATCCCGTCGTCGGACAGGATGAAGCTCCATGCGACGGTCCGGATCACGAACGAGATGAAGAAGGGCAGCAGCAGGATGAACAGGATCGCGGTCTTGAACCGTCCGCCGTAGAACGCGATCCAGTACGCGACCGGGTACGCGATCAGGAGCGCCAACACCGTGACGATCGCCCCGTTGCGGAACGACCGGACGAAGATCTCGCTGTTCTCGGAGATCGCCTCGGTGAAGTTCGCGAAGCGGAACGTCTGGCGGAACCCTTCGAGGCTGCTGCCCGTCTGGGTGGACAGGCTCAACATCGCGAACATCGGCACGACGAAGAGGACGAGCAGCCAGATGAGGGCAGGCGCCGAGAGCGCGTATCCGGCCTTCGAGCGCCTCGGACGTCGTTCCGGCGGCGCTACGAGATGAAGATCGGGTTGAACAGATCGTTCCAAACCTCGATCTCATCTCCTTCGAGGACGCGGTAGTTGTGCAGCTTCTCCTGGATCTCGGGCGTCGGATAGACGTACGGGCTGTTCACGATCTGGTCGAGGACCGCCTTGTCCGCACCCGTCGCCGCCTCGGCGTCTGCCTCCACGATCGCGGCGCCGGCCGGGACCGGGCTGAAGTACGCGTTCCACTCCGTGAGCCTGGCGGCCATGTCGGGCTGGTAGTACCAGTCCATCAGCATCATCGCTCCGACCGGGTTCGCGGCCCTGTTCGGGATGCAGCCGTTGTCGATGAAGATGGCGGCGCCGGGATCCGGCACGGTGAACTCGAACGTCGCGAACTCGGGGAAGTACAGCTTGTCGTTGATGATGTCGCCCGACCACGCCATCGTGGCCCACAGGTCCTCGTTCTCGAAGGCCGTCAGGTAGGCCTGGTCCATCCACCCCCGCAGCCCGCCCGATTCGTTGAACCGCTGGAGGAGTTCGGCGGCCTGCTGCCAATCGTCCGGCGTGGAGGTCTCGGGCGCGATGCCGAGCTCGAGCATCGCGAGGCTGGCCGAATCGGGAGAGTTGTTGAACATCGCGACGTGGCCGGCGTACCTGGGGTCGAGCAGATCCATGATGCTGGTGATCGGCTCGTCGACGTACTTCGTGTTGTAGGCGACGCCCGTGATCCCCGCCTGCCAGGCCATCGTGTACTTGTTCCCCGGGTCGTAGACCGGGTCCTTGAAGGACGGACCGACGTTCGCGTCGAAGTTCGGTCGGAGCGCCGGGTCGAGCTCGATCAGGTACCCGAGCGCGATCATCTCGGCGAGCTCCTGGAAGTTCGACATCACGATGATGTCGTGACCGGTGTCCTGCCCTCCTTCCAGCGCGGGACGGATCGCCGCGTAGAACTCCTCGTTCGAGTTGATGTCGGCTCGGTAGGTGACGTCGATGCCGGTCGCCTCCGTGAACTCGAACAGCGTGGGCCTGCTCCCTGGCCCGTCGATCGAGAGGTCGCGATCGATGTAGGCGGGCCAGTTCGTGAAGTTGACGAGCGGGCCGGGTCCCTCGGCCTTGCGGTCGGCCCACCACTGCGCCGAGCCCTCCTCGCCCGCCGTCGGACCGGTCGACGCACCCTCGCCCTCGACGCCGCACGCCGCGAGGATCGCGGACAGGCTGTAGGCGCCGGCGCCGACCCCCGCGTAGCGGAAGACGTCCCGCCTGGACATCCGCCGTCGGAGCGCCCCGCGCAACCACGCCGGGTCGACCGGTGGCACCTGCTGGTGGCTCATCCCACTGCCTCCTCCTGCTTGTCCTGCTCGGACAGCGTCGGCTCGACCACGAACGTGTGCTCGGGCAGCCACTCCAGCCGGACCTTGTCGCCGGCGTTCGGGTGGGTTCCCGCAGCCCCGAGGTTCTGCACGTAGATACGGAGGTTCGTGCCGCCGGGACCGTCGACCTCGTACTGGTAGTTCACGCCGATGTACGTGGACATCCGGACCATGCCCGCGACCTGGTTCCGGTCGGGTGGTCCCGCACCGTCGTCGGGCGCGATCGTGAGCTTCTCGGGCCGAACGCCGACACGGACCTCGGGCCCGGTCCCCGGCGGGACCCGGTCGCTCGGGGCGCGGACCATGCCGCCGGCCTCGAGCGAGATGGTCGTCAGCCCGTTCTCCGAACCGGCGATCCGTCCGTCGAGCATGTTCGATGCCCCCAGGAACCCGGCCACGAACTCGGTCGCCGGGCTTTCGTAGACGTCTTCCGGTGCTCCGATCTGGTCGATCCGGCCGTGACGCATGACGGCGAGGCGGTCTGACATCGTCATCGCCTCTTCCTGGTCGTGGGTCACGTAGACGAACGTGATCCCCACCTCCTGCTGGATCCCCTTCAGCTCCAGTTGCATCTGCTTGCGGAGCTTCAGGTCGAGCGCGCCGAGCGGCTCATCGAGCAGGAGCACCTTCGGACGGTTCACGAGCGCCCGCGCCAGGGCGACGCGCTGTTGCTGGCCGCCCGACATCTGCGGCGGCTTGCGTTGCTCGAAGCCGGCCAGGTCGACGAGCGCGAGCGCCTCGTCGACCCGCGTCCGCACGTCTGCCTTGCCGACCTTCTTCCTGCGGAGCCCGAACGCGACGTTCTCGAAGACGTCGAGGTGCGGGAACAAGGCATAGGACTGGAAGACGGTGTTCACGTCTCGCTTGTACGAGGGGAGGTCCGTGACGTCGCGCCCCCCGAGGTAGACCGTCCCCGCCGAGGGGTCCTCGAATCCGCCGATCATCCGAAGGGTGGTGGTCTTCCCGCACCCGGAGGGGCCCAGCATGCTGAAGAACTCACCCTCGGCGATGTCGAGCGAGAGGTCGTCGACGGCGACCATGTCGCCGAAGCGCTTGGTCACCCGCTCGAGGCGGACGTCGACTTCCGACACGCGCACCCCCCTCAGTTCGAACGGCCGTTCAAACCTCGGGGCGATTATGCCCTAACGCGCTCGTGCCGGGCACGGGGAGCGTCAACCCGGATCGCGAGATCGCCGTGGCGCGCGGGCGTGCGCCCGGGGAGCGCGTCGATGCCGCCCCTTCCCGCGCTCAGCCGGCTCGGCCGGGGCGGGCCCGCCGGGCCGGTCGCTGCCGTGCGGCGTCCGGTCTCGGATCAGCCGCGGGAGCACCGCGGCGATCAGGACGGCGAGGGCGATGACGCCGGCGACGAGCAGCCTCCCGTCCACGAACGCCACCACGAGCGCGCAGGCGGAGATCAGGGCCCCCCACACGTACATCAGCACGACGGCCTGCCGGTGCGAGTGCCCGATGTCCATCAGCCGGTGGTGGATGTGCTCCTTGTCCGCGTGCGCGATCCCGATGCGCCTGCGCATCCTGCGCACGATCGCCAGGGCGACATCGAGCAGGGGCACGGCCAGGACGAGGAGGGGCACCGCGATCGGGATCGCGATGACGGCGAGGTCGCCGCCGCTCGGCCCCTCGAGGTTCTGGCCGACGCCCGAGACCGTCGCGACGGCCATGAGCAGGCCGAGGAGCAGGGACCCCGAGTCGCCCATGAAGATCTTCGCGGGGTGGAAGTTCCAGGGCAGGAACCCGATGCAGGCCCCCGCCACGACGGCGGACATCAACGCGGCCACGCTCGGCTGCGCCTCCCCGCCGGGGGTCCAGAAGTACGCGAAGAAGGCGATCGCGGCGATCGCGACCATCCCGGCGGCCAGCCCGTCGAGGCCGTCGATCAGGTTCACCGCGTTCATGAGGGCCACGACCCACAGCACCGTGATCGGCACGGCGACGTCCGGCGAGAGCGCGATCACGCCCGGGCCCGGGAAGAACACGTAGAGCAGTTGGACGCCGAACAGGACGAGCAGTCCCGCAACGAGGACCTGCCCGGCGAGCTTCTCCGGCGCCGAGACCCCCCGCACGTCGTCCACCACCCCGAGCACGACCGCGGCGGTCGCGGCGATGACCGCCGCATCGAGCTCGGAGCTCGTCTCGTAGAGCTCCGACAGGAACGGGATCCACCGACCGACGAGCAGACCGGCACACACACCGAGGTAGATCGCGAGCCCGCCGGCCGTCGGCGTCGGGTGGGGATGGACCTTGCGATCCGACGGCCGGTCGATCCAGCCGAGCCGGAGCGACAGCCGGCGGACGATCGGGGTGGCGGCGAAGGTCACCCCGGCGCTCACCGCGAAGATCACCAGGTAGGTGCGCACGATCTCCGCCGATGCTACCCCCAGGTCCAGGCCTGGGCCCGCTTCAACCCGCGTAGACCGGGAACCGACGCACGAGCTCGCCGACCCGCGCTCGGCATGTGTCTCGCACGCGCTCGTCGGACGGCGCTCGTAATGCCTCGCCGATGATGCCGGCCACCTCCTTCATCTCCGGCTCGTCCATGCCGAGCGTCGCCGGTGCGGGCGTGCCGACCCGGATCCCGGACGGGTCGAGCGGCGGCCTCGGGTCGAACGGGATCCCGTTCTTGTTGATCGCGATCCCCACCTCGTCGCAGACCGCCTCGGCTTCCTTGCCGGAGATCCCGAGGGGTTGGAGGTCGCACAGCGAGAGGTGGGAGTCCGTCCCGCCCGAGACGAGACGCACGCCCTCCTCGGCCAGTCCCTCCGCCAACGCCCGCGAGGTCCGCACGACGCGCGAGGCGTACTCCGAGAACGACGGGCTCATCGCCTCCTGCAGGCAGACGGCCTTCGCGGCGATCACGTGCTCGAGGGGACCACCCTGCATCATCGGGAAGACCGCCTTGTCGATCGCCTTCGCGTGTTCCTCGCGGCACAGGACGATCGCGCCGCGCGGCCCTCGGAGCGTCTTGTGCGTGGTGAAGGTCACGACGTCGGCGAACGGCACGGGGCTCGGGTAGGCGCCCCCGGCGCACAGGCCGATGAAATGTGAGGCGTCGACCCAGAGGACCGCCCCGACCTCGTCGGCGATGCTCCGGAAGACGGCCCAGTCGATCGTGCGGGGGTACGCGGTGAACCCGCCGAGCACGATCTTCGGCCGGTGCTCCTTCGCGAGGTCACGGATCCGGTCGTAGTCGAGCTGCTCGGTCTCGCGGTCGACCTCGTAGCCCACGAACGTGAACCACTTCCCCGACACGTTCACAGGGGAGCCGTGCGTGAGATGCCCACCGTGGGAGAGCACGAGACCAAGGACCGTGTCGTCCGACCGCGGCTGCAGGAACGCACCGAACACCGCCACGTTGGCCTGGGCGCCGGCGTGCGGTTGCACGTTCGCGTGCTCGGCGCCGAACAGGGTCTTCGCCCGGTCGATCGCCAGCTGTTCGGTGACGTCCACGAACCGGCAGCCTCCGTAGTAGCGGCGACCCGGATAGCCCTCGGCGTACTTGTTGTTCATCGTCGAGGCGAGCGCGGCCAGGACCGCGGGGCTCGCGTAGTTCTCGGAGGCGATCAGGCGCAGCGTCGTTCGTTCGCGGTGGAGCTCACCCGCGATCGCGCTCGCGACCTCTGGGTCCGTCCGCACCAGTGCGTCCCAATCGGCGACGAAGTCCTTCTGCCCGTCCGGCATCATCGTTCTCCTCGCTCGATCTCACCGATCTGTCGCACGCGCGACTCGTGCCGCCCTCCGTCGAATGGGGTCTCGAGCCAGCGCATCGTGATGTCCCTCGCGAGCTGCACGGCGACGATCCGGCCACCCATCGCGAGCACGTTCGCGTCGTTGTGGCGCCGTGAGAGCTCCGCGAGATGCAGGTCGTTGCAGAGCGCCGCGCGGACGCCACGCACCTTGTTCGCCACGATCTGCTCCCCCTGTCCCGAACCACCCAGCACGATCGCCCGATCGGCCCGCCCGTCGGCGACCGCGCGAGCGGCTGCGGCGCAGAAATCGGGGTAATCCACCGACTCCTCGGAGTCCGTGCCCACGTCCAGGACGTCGTGGCCCTCGTGTTGGAGGAACACCTTCAGCGCTTCCTTCAGTGCATACCCGGCGTGATCGCACCCCATCGCGATACGCATGCCTCACTCCTCGGTGCTCGAGCGCGTCGTGGCCGGGGCCCGCCCGAACAACCCGTCCGCGAGGCGGCCGCACCACTCCTCGAGCTCCGCCGCGATGGACCGGAACGCATCGATCGGCCCCCCCAGCGGATCGGCGATGTCCTCGTCGGCCGCGTCGCCGCCGAAGCCGCTCCCGCGCAACGCATCCGCATCCAGGACGCGCGCCACCAGTACCGCGCGCGGGTCCCCCGAACCCGCGGGCGGGAGCGCCTCTAACAGGCGGACGAACCCCTTCATGGTGAACGTCTTGTGCTCCGCCCCCGGCACGTCACGGATCACCGCCCCCACGTGTTCGGGCGCCATCCCCAGCACGACGTCGGCGTTCCGCACGTCGCTCGTCGAGAAGCTCCGCGCTGTGTGGCCGGAGATGTCGATCCCCCGCTCGGCACCCGCCTCGACGGAGTACCGGTCGGCGGCCGACCCCTCCCACCCCATGGTCCCGGCGGAGGTCACGTCGATCGAGGAGGTGGCCGAGCGTGCGTCGAGCACGTGCCGCAGGAACCCTTCGGCCAGCGGGGACCGACAGACGTTGCCGGTACACACGACCAGGATGGACGCCATCGGGGCCGCGAGTCTACCTCGGGGCCCGCCCGGCCCCGCCCGGGCCCGTCCGTCAGGCCGAGGGGCGCCCGCCCGGAGGACGATCGCCGAGACCGAGCGCATCGTGGAGCGCACGCTCGGCGACGACGCCTTCGCGGAGGACGCGCATGCCCGGCCCCGCGAGGTCGACGACGGACGAGGCTGCATCGTCGAGTGGCTCGGGATCGCACACGTACGCGTCCACGACGTCGCCGAACGTCGCTTGGAGCTCCTCGCACGTCGTGGCGGGGGGCTCACCGCTGCGGTTCGCGCTCGTTGCCGCGAGTGGTCCGGTCCTGCCGAGGATCGCCAGCGCGACCGGGTGACGCGGCATCCGGACGCCGATCGTCGACGGATCGCCGCCGAGATCCCACGCGCGGCTCGCCTCGGACCGCGGCACCACGATCGTGAGCGGGCCCGCCCAGAAGCGTCCCGCGAGCGCCTCGGCTCGGTCATCGAAGACGGCGATCCGGCGCGCCTCGTCGGGCGACCCGACGAGGACGGGCACCTCGAGGTCGCGCGAGCGCCCCTTCGCCTCGAACAGCCGCCCGGTGGCCGCGGCATCGTCCGGACGCGCGCAGATCCCGTAGACGGTGTCCGTCGGGATCACGATGAGGCGGCCGGCGAGCGCGGCGGCGGTGGCGCGCTCGATCCGATCCTCGCCCTTGGTCACGGCGCGCGGGCGACGACCACGCGGTCGCGGCCGGCCAGGTCCCGTTCGACCCGCACGTCGGTGAAGCCTCGCGCGAGGATCTCGGACGCCTCGACGCCGAAGCGTGCGTCGATCTCGACGACGAAGGTGCCACCGTCGCGCAACCAGCGGAGCGCCTGACCCGCGAGCTCGTCGATGAGCTCGACGCCTCCCTCGAGCGCCGATCGCGGGTCGGCCCGAACCTCGACGGGGAGCCCCTCGAGCTCCTCCGCCGGCACGTAGGGCGGGTTGCTGATGACGAGGTCGACCCATCCCCGGAGGTCGCCGGGCAGCGGTTCCAACAGATCGCCCTCGAGCACCGTGACGTGCAGCCCGAGCCGCTCCGCGTTCGCGCTCGCGAGCTCGACCGCCTCGGGGGACAGGTCGGTCGCGAACACGGTCGCGTCGCGACGTTCGCTCTTGATCGCGAGCGCGACCGCCCCCGTCCCCGTCCCCACGTCCACCACGAGGGGGTCCTCGGACGCGCCGAGCGCCTCGAGCCCGTGCTCGACGAGCACCTCGGTCTCGGGTCGCGGCACGAACACACCGGGCCGGACCTGGAGCACGATCCCGCGGAACGCCTGCTCCCCGGTCAGATGTTGCACCGGCGTGCCCGTGCAGCGCTGGCAGATCGCCCGCCCGAACATCCGCGCCTCGCGTGTGTCCAGCCCGTCCTCGCGCGCGTACATGGCCGCCCGGTCCATCCCGGTCACGTGCATCATCAGGATCTCGGCGCTGGGCCGCGGATCGTCGACCCCGTGACGTTCGAGGTAAGCGGTCGCGCGTCGCACGACGTCGCTCGGGCGCACGTCACGTCCCTTCGGTCAACTGGCTCGCCCGTTCGGCGGCGAGCAGGGCGTCGACGAACGTATCGAGATCGCCGCCGAGCACGTCCTGAAGCTGGTGGACGGTGAGCTTCACGCGGTGGTCCGTCACCCGGTTCTCGGGGAAGTTGTAGGTTCGGATCTTCTCGGCGCGCTCCCCGGTCCCGACCTGCGATCGTCGGGTGGCGGCCTCCTTCGCCGACGCCTCCTCCTGCGCGCGCGCGAGGAGGCGGGCTCGCAGGTACCGCATCGCCTTCTCGCGGTTCTGCAGCTGGGAGCGCTCCTCCTGGACCTCGACCTTGATCCCGGTCGGCAGGTGGACGATCCGGACCGCCGAATCCGTCGTGTTCACCGACTGGCCCCCGGGTCCGGACGAGCGGAAGACCTCCGTCTTGAGCTCATCCGGGCGGATCTGGACGTCAACCTCCTCGGCCTCCGGGAGGACGGCCACCGTCGCGGTCGAGGTGTGGATGCGGCCCGACGACTCGGTCACCGGCACGCGCTGGACCCGGTGGACGCCGGACTCGTGCTTCAGCCGAGGGTAGGCGCCCTTGCCGCGTACCTCGAGCGCGACCTCCTTGAACCCGCCGAGATCCGACGGCGAGGCCGATAGCACCTCGGTGCGCCAGCGCTGCCGCTCGGCCATCCGCTGGTACATCTCGAACAGGGTGCCGGCCCAGAGAGCGGCCTCCTGCCCGCCGGCGCCGGCGCGGATCTCCATGACGACGTTCTTCTTCGCGTTCGGGTCCCTCGGGACGAGGAGCTCCTCGAGGCGCGCCCGCAGCTCGTTCGCCCGAGCCTCAGCGGCGTCCGTCTCCTCCCGGAGGTAGCGGGCCATGTCCGGGTCTTCCTCGTGCTCCGCGAGTGAACGGCCCTCCTCGACCTGCTGCCGAGCCGATCGGAACGCACGGAAGGGCGTGACGATCTCGCCGAGCTCGGCCAGGTCCTTGCCGAGCCGGCGCATGCGGTCGGGGTCCCGAGCGACGGCGGGAGACGACATCTCCTCCTGTAGTCGCTCGTAGCGTTCCTCGACCTCGGTGAGCCGATCCGCGAAGTCCATGCGCGGATCATCCTAGGCATGGAGGCGGACCGATCGCGCCGCGTCGGTGTGCGGGATCGGGTGGTCGGGTCGAGGGGCGGGCCGCAAGCCCTTCGCGCGTCAGTCGAGCTGATCGTCCCGGCCGTCGCCCCACTCGAGCTCGAGCGAGGGGATGTCCGGGAGATCGATCCTGATGGAGTCGGTTCCCTCCCACAGCTCCTCGTACGAGGGATCCAGCAAGGACGCTTCGGGGTGCTCCTCCCCCGACCGCCCCAGGAGCGTGAAGGCCTCGGCCGAGGACTGCCCGCCCTCCGCGTCGTGTGGACCGCCGTCGTGCAGGTCCACATCGGGGGGGCGGTGTCATCGTGCGGAGCGACGTCGTGCGGACCGTCGTCGTGCGCCGCAGCATCGCGCCGCCCGGCATCTCCGGCATCCGGCAGCGACGGCAGGTCGGGCAACGTCAGCTTCACGTCCATCGCGCTCTCGAGGTCGCGCGCCACCCCGAGGACACGCTCCTGCATCGCGGAGAGCTGTTCCATGAGGACGTCCCGCCTCGTCGCGAGGCCGGCGATCGTGCGGTCGGCCTCCTCGCGGGCGGCGCGGACGGCGGCGTCGGCTCGCGCCTTCGCCTCCTCGGCGTTCGCCTGCGCGTCCGTCCGCATCCGGTCGGCATCCGTTCGAGCCTCTCGGGTGAGCTGTTCGGACTCGCGGCGCGCGTCGCGCCGGATCTTGTCCGCGGCCTCGTCCGCCTCCCGGATCACGCCCGCGACACGGACGCCGAGCTGTTCGTACGGGATCGGGCGCCGACTCCTTCGGCGCGACGCTCACCCGCACGGGCGCCTGCACCTGCGAGCGGGCGTCCAGCAGCGACGACCGCATGAGCCTCGACCTGCTCGGCAACCTGTTCCAGATACGCTCGGACCTGCTCCGGATCGTAGCCCCGCCGGGTCGTGACGAACTCTCGGCGACGGATCTGGTCTGCCGACATCAGGACCGGGAGGTCGAGGTTGGTGGAAGACATGGGGAAGCCTCCTCGAACGCTCGGGTGGGCTTGCACGCTACACCCGTGATCCCGCGATGCAAGCACCTTCGCGAACGCGCTCCCGCGAGCGTTCGCGGACGGAGACTAGGACCCCGCCGCCATCTCTCCCTCGCGGCGGAGCACCTCGTTGAACGAGGCGATCGCCACCTCGATCTGCCCGCGGTCGGGCGGCTTCGTGGTGATCTTCTGCAGCCACAGGCCCGGCACCATGAGGGCGTGGATGACCCTGGACCTCGGGAACCGGGCTCCCAACCGGAGCATCTCGAACGCGACGCCCGCGATGATGGGGATCGCGATGATCCGAGATCCGATCCGCCACCAGAGCCCGGGGTTCCCGAACAGCGCGAACACGAAGATCGTGATGACCATGACGAGCAGCAGGAAGTTCGTGCCGCACCGCACGTGCAGCGTCGAGTAGCTGTCGACGCGGTCGGGCACCAACGGCTCATCGTGTTCGAACGCCGCGATCGTCTTGTGCTCGGCGCCGTGATACTCGAACACGCGACGGATGTCCTTCGTCCGCCCGATGAGCAACAGGTAGCCCAGGAACAACATGACCCGGAAGACCCCCTCGAGTGCGTTCACCAGGATGCTCGAGTCGACGCTGCGACCGACCCAACGGAACGCGACCGCCGGCAGGACGATGAACAGCCCGAGGAACATGACGATCGCGATCACCATCGAGAGCCCCATCTGCCGGGAGGACAGACGTTCCTCCTCCGGCACCGACTCGCGGGCCGAGACCGAGAGTGCGCGGAACCCGATCGCGAGCGCCTGCCCGAGCGCGATCACGCCGCGGATGAATGGCTTGGCCAGGATCGGGTGGCGCTTGGCGATCGAGTCGATGTCGTGGGATTCGATGTGGACATCGCCCGTCGGCCGACGGACGGCGATGGCCCACACGTCCCGGCCACGCATCATCACGCCCTCCAGGACGGCCTGACCGCCGTAGAAGTGGTTCGGTTTGGTGGTCTCGTCGGCCATCCGGGCGGCGGGAGGCGGCCTCAGTCCTGCGGGGTCTCGGCCGGCGCCTCCGCCGGCACTGCGGCGTCCGGCCGCGGGTCGGCCGCCTGGGCTGGCGGGGGCGATCCAGCCTCCCGGGCGCTCGTCGTACGGGTCGCCGCGCGGGCCTTCGCGGCGACGGCCTGGTCGGCCTGCTGTTTCGCATACCGCCGCTGGAAGCGCTCGACCCGGCCTCCCGTGTCGACCAGCTTCTGCTTGCCCGTGTAGAACGGGTGGCAGTTGCTGCAGAGCTCGACGCGGAGCTCCGCCACGGTGCTCCGGGTCGTGAACGTGTTCCCGCACGAGCAATGCACGGTCGCGACGACGTACTCGGGGTGGATGTCCTGCTTCATCTCGTCCTCAACTCCCCTTGGGTTCTGAACGGATCTCGCTCGACCAGCCTACGAGGCCGGCGCCTTCGCGATCTCTCGCAGGAACTGCTCGTTGGACTTCGTCGCCCGGATCTTGTCCGTGAGCAGCTCCAGGGCCGCCGCCGGCTCGAGCGCGTGGAGCACGCGGCGCAACCGCCACACGAGCGCCAGCTCCTCCGTCGGCATGAGCAGCTCTTCCTTGCGCGTGCCGCTCGCCTCGACGTTGATCGCGGGGAACAGTCGCTTCTCGGCGAGCTGGCGGTCGAGTCGAAGCTCCATGTTGCCGGTGCCCTTGAACTCCTCGAAGATCCCCTCGTCCATCCGGGACCCGGTCTCGACGAGGGCACTCGCGATGATCGTCACGCTGCCCCCCTCCTCGATGTTCCGCGCGGCCCCGAAGAACCGCCGGGGCGGGTACAAGGCGGTCGAGTCGATGCCGCCCGACAGGATCTTGCCCGAAGCCGGCGCCGCGAGGTTGTACGCCCGGGCGAGCCGGGTGATCGAGTCGAGGATGATCGCGACGTCCTGCCCCATCTCGGCGAGGCGCTTCGCCCGCTCCAACACGAGCTCGGTCACCTGGATGTGCTGGTCCGGCGGCTTGTCGAACGTCGAGTAGACGACCTCGGCGGGTTGTACGGTCCGCTGCCAGTCCGTGACCTCCTCCGGCCGCTCGTCCACGAGCAGGACCATGAGGTGGGTGTCGGGGCTCGAGTTGATGATCCCGTTCGCGATGCTCTTCAGGACCGTCGTCTTGCCGGCCTTCGGGGGTGAGACGACCATCCCGCGCTGGCCCTTCCCGATCGGGGCGATCATGTCCATGATGCGCCCGGTCACGTCGGTCGGACCCGTCTCCAGACGGAACCGATCGTGCGGGAACAGCGGCGTGAGCTTGTCGAAGACAGCCCGCTGCTGGGCCTCCTCGGGGCTCTGTCCGTTCACCGACTCGATCTGCAGCAACGCGAAGTACTTCTCGTTGTCCTTCGGTTGACGGACCTTGCCGGTGACCGTGTCGCCCTTGCGAAGCATGAACCGACGGACCTGCGAGAGCGAGACGTAGATGTCCTGCGATCCGGGCAGGTAGCCGGAGGTTCGGAGGAACCCGTAGCCCTCGGGCAGGATGTCCAGGAGCCCGGTCGCCGTCGGTGCGGTCGCCAGCTCCTCCTCGCGCGTCTCGACCTCGCGCTGGCGACGCTCGTCTCGCTGGCGACGCCGCTCCTCGCGCGACGGCCGGCGACGGCTGTCGCCGCGGTCGCGCTGCCCGCCGTCGGGCCGCCCTCCATCGCCCCGTCCGCCGTCCCGACGCCCGTCACCCCGATCGTCACGTCGTTCGAAGCGCTCCGGCCGGGGCCGCTGGTCGGTCCTCGTACTGCTGTTGCCGCCGGGTCCTCGCATGTCCACGGACGCCTCGGAGGCGCTCGACGGAGCCGAAGGCGCCTGCGTCTGCGCCGGAGCCGCAGCCAGGGGCGGCGACTCGGCGGCCGGCGCGGGGGTCGATGGTGCATCTCCGTTCGTGCGAGTGAGGATGACCTGCACGAGGTCGGCCTTCTTCAGTCCCTTGTGTCCCTCGATACCGAGGTCGGTCGCGATCTGGTGCAGCTCCGCGGCGACCTTGCCTTCGAGGGTTCCCTTATCAGTGGTGGCCACTCAGTCTCCTTTCCTCAGCCCCTCCTGGAGGGCCTTCCAGTCCTGGAGGAACTTGTCCAACCCCACATCGGTGAGGGGATGGTGTACGAGTTGCTTGAACACGCTGTACGGCATGGTGGCGATATCGGCGCCCGCGAGGGCCGACTCAACGATGTGCATCGGATGCCGAAGCGACGCCGCGAGCACGTTGGTCTCGTAGCCCTGGATCTCGTAGATGTCACAGATCTTCCGAAGCACGTCCATCCCATCGGCGGCGACGTCGTCCAACCGTCCGAGGAACGGCGAGACGATGTAGGCACCGATCTCCGCCGCCAGGATCGCCTGCGCGGGTGAGAACACCAGCGTCACGTTGATCCGGATCCCGTCGCCGATCAGCCGCTTGCCGGCGACGAGCCCGTTCGGCGTCATCGGGACCTTCACCACGGCGTGCGGCGCCATCTGCGAGAGCTCGACGCCCTGCTCGTACATCGGGTCCGCCTCGAGCTCGGTCGTCTCGAGCGAGATCGGCCCGTCGACCTCGGCCAGGATCTCCTTCCAGACCCGGTCGGGGTCGTCGGATTCCCTCGCCACGAGCGACGGGTTCGTGGTGACGCCGCCGAGCACTCCCCACCCGTTGATCTCTCGGATCTCGTCGATGTTCGCGGTGTCCAGGAACAGCTTCATCCGGCGGCTCCTTCCGTTGCGTGGACCGGCACTCGGTGCTGGGCCGCGCGCTCGGTCGCCCGGTCCATGACGAGGTCGATGACCGCGGCGAGCGCGCGATCGAAACTGAAGTTCGCGATCACCGGCACGCCGTGCGAGAGCGCCTGCGACTTGATGTACCGCTGGACGCGGCGGATGTCATCGAAGTGCTCCAGGTACCGCTGCGCGGGGCGTCCGCTGTGCTCCGACCCTCGCATCGAGAAGTGCCCGCGGTGCAGCTCCTCCTCCTCGATCGTCACGACGAGCGGGACCGCCAGGATCCGCTCGGCCCAGGGTTCGAGATCGACGAAGCCCGGGACGACGTGCGCGCCCTCGATGATGAGATGGGTCCCCTCCATCGCGGCGCGTTCGACGAGCGCCTGGATCCCGACGGCCACCGCCGCGGTCTGTTCCCGGAACCCCACCACGACCGCCTCGCGCGTGGGTGGCTCGCGCAGGACCGAACCCGCCTCGAACGACGACGCGTGCAGGGCCGGCATGAGCTCGTGCGAGAACAACGCGCGCATGACCTCGCGGATCGCGTCGGTCGCGACCACGCGCACGATGCCGAGCCGCGTCGCGAGCTGCGTCGCCAGGGTGGACTTCCCGACGCCGGTCGTCCCGCCGATCAAGACCACGAGCGGCACGTCGAGACCTTCCATCTCGCGCCACCGTTCGAAGTTCCGCGCGTACCGTTCGCCCGCGAGCTCCTCGAGCACCGACAGCGCCAGATCGCCCAGCTCCGCGCTCGACACGGAGGGGACGCCGAGCTCGTGCAGGCGCTCCTCGATCGCCTCGGCCACCTGGTAGGCGCGCACGGGCGAGAGCCCGGTCACCATGACCTGGGAGGCCATCAGGCCTTTCGAGTACGGCAGCCCCGGGTCTCGGTCCGAGATGAGGATCTGTGGGTGTTTCGGTTCGTTCGTCATCTGCGTGCGCGTCGCTCTCCTGCGAGATCGATCGTCTCCTCCAGCGCGGTCGGGAGGTCCATCTCCCCCTCCACCGCGACGGCCCGGTTGTCGACGAAGACCACACGGGCTCCTCGGGCAACCGCGCGGTCCGACGCGAGGTCGACCGCTGCGGCCTTCAACTCCGTGAGGAGCACTTCGTAGTCCTTCGCACCGTCCAGGTCCTGTTCCAGACCGGCCCGATCGGCCAGCCGGGTGCTCCACCCCACCACGCGGCACCCGTGGGATCGCTCGAGGGTCGCAACCTGCCTCGCGGCAACCGCCCCCGGCGCCGTCGTCGTGAAGAACACGTCCCTGCCTCGCACATCGTCGACCGGGTGTGGTTCGAAGTCCGTCACGATGAGCCGGGCATCACCGCGTAACCGTTCGACGTGGGACCGCAGGGTAGGGATGTTCTCGAGCCCGGCTGGGCTGTGGGCCATGGTAACAACGACCAGGTCCGATAGCAACAGTCGGAAGGGGCCGAGGTAGCCGCCCAGGTACTCCGGCGGCAGGGTCGCCGGCACCGCGAGCACACCAGCATCCCAGGGCACCGGCGGGACCGCAGCCCCGCTGCCGTCGAAGATCACGATGCCGGCGCCCAGCCCGATCGCGACCTGGGCGGCCTCCCGCACGTTCGTCGCCGCGGGCTTGCCGGCGAGGCCACCACCGGCCCGACGGGCGCCGACGGTGGTCACCCCGCTCGTCACCGCGACCTCCAGGTAGTCCGAGGCCGCGTGCTCGCCGTCCCGCACGAGCTCGAGCAGCCGGTCGAGCGTGACGCTGCCGGCGGGTGCGATCTGCGGCTCCGGTGGTCCACCGCGACCCATCGCCACGACGACGGGCGACAGCGCGCGCGCCGCGGCGACGCGCGCGGTCTCACCGGTGATCGCCGTCTTGCCGGTCCGCTTCCCGGTCCCGATCACGGCGAGGGTCGTCGCCGGCAGGGCAGGCCCCTCGATCGGTGGGTCGAGCCGGAAGTCCGGCCCCAGGTACGGGATGCCGCGTGCCAGCGTGACCGCGGCGAGCTCCATCCGCTCGCGGTACCCGAGCACCGGCTCGTCGGACAGGTCGAAGACACCCTCGGCGTTCGTGGCCGAGATCGCGTCGGCGAGCGCGGCCGCGATCGGGTCGCCCGCCGTCCGCAGGGGGAGCCCGAGCTCGGGCTCGGCGCCCGGCCGGAGCTTCTCCGTGCCGCCCACGAGCAGCGCGAGCACGGGGTCCAGCCCGCGCGCTCGCGCGGCGTCGATCCCCCACCGTGTGACGGGGGGATAGTGCTCGCCGTCGACGAGGACGAGGACCCTCACGCCTGATCCTTCCGGAACGGGTCGGGTGGCGGCTACTCTCCCTGGTGCGCGGCCTCCGCTCGGCGTGGCTGCACCGGCGGCTCGAGCTCCCGGTAGAACTGCTCTCCGGTCGACAGCCGGAAGTGCGCGATCACGCTTCCACCTCCGAACGGGTAGCGACGGGTGATCTTCACCTCGTCGCCCTCGAACTCGAGCACGTTGTAGCAGGGCTTCGTGTGTCCGCGCAGTCGGAGCGAGGCCACGGTGCCCGCGTTCGCCACGTACAGGTCCTCGAGGCGCCACACGTACGGGACGTGTTTGTGTCCCGAGAGCACCACGTTGACGCCGGCCTGGACCAGCTCCTCGAGCAGGTCGCCCGCGTCCATGACGGTGCTGCGCTCCCGGCCGGTGCCCGGGATCGGCAGGAGGTGGTGGTGCAGCACGAACACCTTGAGATCGGCCGGGACGTCGAACCGCTCGCGGATCCAGGCGTAGCGCTCCCGGCCCACCTGGCCCTCGTTGATGTCGGGCTCGCTCGAGTCCACCCCCACGAGTCGGACCCCCTTGACGTCCTGCGCCCAATGGCGCGGCCCCACGAGCTCCTCGAAGTGCAAGTACCCGACATTGCGAGCGTCGTGATTGCCCGGAACGGTGTACGTCGGCGCCTGGATCCGCTGCGCGTAGGCGACCCAGTTCTTGTACTCCTGCCGGTACCCCTCGTTCGTCAGGTCGCCGCTGCAGATCACGACGTCGGGCTCGAGCTCGTTCAGTTCGACGAGCACCCGGTTCATCAGGTTGGGGACGAAGTAGGGCGAGCCGACGTGCGGATCGGAGATGTGGGCGATCGTGACCACGTCCGCTCCATCTTAGCGGCGCCCAACCACGAAGCCCGGACGGCCGGGCCCGGGCGTCGTTCCCCCGCAGACGCGTGGGACGATAGCCGCACCCGTGAACGCCCTCGATCTCATCCTGGTCGCGCTGCTCGCGCTCGCCGGGATCAGCGGCTACCGACGAGGCTTCACCATGCAGGCGTTCGGGTTCGGCGGACTGCTGATCGGGTTGTTCATCGGCGCGCTCCTCGCGCCCACGGTCGCGCGCCTGGCCGGTGGGCCGCAGGCGCAGGCCGGGCTCGCCGCGCTCGTGCTGTTCACGGTGGCAGGGATCGGCAACGCGATCGGATGGCTGCTCGGCGTGCGCGTGCGGGACCGTGCCGCGGGCACGTTCGGGCAGGCGGACGCCGTCGCGGGTTCGGCCACCGCGGTGGTCGCCTCGCTGCTCGCGATCTGGTTCGTGGCGCTGAACCTGGTGAGCGGGCCCTTCCCGGCGATGGCGAGCCAGATCCGAGGGTCGGCCGTGGTCCGCACGCTCGACGCCGCGCTCCCCGAGCCGCCGTCACTGCTGGCGCAGGTGCGCCAGCTCTTCAACCGCTTCGGCTTCCCCGACGTGTTCTCCGGCATCCCGCCGCTGCCGGCCGAGCCCGTCGACCCCCCGACCCAGGCGCAGGCCGTCGCCGCGGTCGACGCCGCCGCCACGAGCACCGTCCGCGTGGTCGGGCAGGCCTGCGATCAGATCCTGGAGGGCTCCGGCTTCGTGGCCGACCCTCGGTACGTGGTGACGGCCGCCCACGTGATCGCGGGCGTGCGCGACCCGAGCATCCAGTCGCCGAGCGCGGGCACCGTGGCGGCGCGGACGGTGCTCTTCGACCCCGGCCTCGATCTCGCGGTCCTGCGGGTGGAGGAGGCACCCGGACCCACGCTCCCGTTGGCGGCCGGGCCGCTCGAACGCGGAGACGTCGGCGCCGTGCTCGGCTACCCGGAGAACGGACCGCTGGACGCGCGCCGCGCCGCGGTCCGACGAACGATCGACGCGCTCGGGCGGGACATCTACGGGAAGGGGCAGGTGGACCGCCTCGTCCTGGAGCTTCAGGCGGAGATCCGGCCGGGGAACTCCGGCGGCCCCTTCGTCCTGCCGGACGGCCGCGTGGGCGGGGTCGTGTTCGCCGCGTCGTCGACCGATCCGGAGATCGGGTATGCGATCGCCTCCGAGGAGATCCGGGGTGTCCTCGACGACGCGCTCGGCGAGACGGACGAGGTCGGCACGGGGCCCTGCGTCCCGTGACCCCGCGTCGGCCGGACGGCCGATGGGCGAGTGATCGGCGGAGTACGTCCTGGGTCGGCTTCGGCGATCCGACCCTGAACGGAGCGGTCGCGTGACCCGATACCGGCTGCGTGAGCTCCGCAGCGCGTCGAACCATGCCGGTCGTGGCGGCACTCGTCGCCGCGGTCATGGCGATCGCCACCGGCGCACACGCACCGGCGCTGGAGCGAACGCGGGAGCCGGCGGTCCCCGATGGCCGTCCGCGGCCCACGGGGTTCCCGCTCCCGGTGGATCGACGGGTCGACCCGGATCGGACCCGCGGGGACCGGCATCTCCTCGTTCGGGTGGAGCGCGCGATGCGCGTGACGGCTCGCCCGGGCGGCGGCCGCGTCGTCGGCGTCATCCCGGCGCGCTCCCCGTACTACGGCGTCCAGACCCGCGCGTGGGTCCTGCGCGTGAGTCCCGACGGCCGCTTCGGACTGATCCCCGTTCCCTACGCGGGCGAAGCGGTCACCGGATGGCTGCGGCTTCGCGGCCTGCGGACGAGCATGACCCGGATCAGCGTGCGGGTCGACCTCTCCGCTCACCGGCTGTTCCTGCGCCGCGGCGATCACGTGATCTTCTCGGCCCCGGCCGCGACCGGCGCCCCCTCGACGCCGACACCCGTCGGCCGCTACGTCGTCTCCGATCGCGTGCCGTTCTCCGCGGGGAGCATCTACGGCACGTTCGCGTTCGGTCTGTCGGGTATCCAGACACACCTGCCGGCCGGATGGACCGGCGGCAACCAACTGGCGATCCACGGAACGAACGAGCCATCGTCGATCGGGCGATCCGCGAGCTACGGGTGCCTGCGGGTCTCCGAACGGGTCCTGGACCGGCTGCGACCGCTCCTGCGGCTCGGCACACCCGTGTCGATCCGGCCCTGAGCGTCCCCGGGTCCTCGCTCAGCCCTCCATGAGCACGCGGACGTCGCCCTCTCGAGCGAGCACCGAGAACGACGTGATCTCGGCCTCCCGCCGGAACACGATGCTGATCCGGCTGTCCCCGACGGCGAGGTTGCGGACCTCGACCGTGTTCAGCCAGGTCGGCAGGTGCGGCAGGTTGACGGTGAGCAGGTTCTCGTGCGCGCGCGCGGACAGTCCCAGCATCGCCTGGAGCATCAGGAACGGCGCGCCTGCCGCCCAGGCCTGCGGCGAGCACGCGATCGGGTAGCTCACCGGCCGGTTCGGCGTTCGGCGCGTGAACCCGCAGTAGAGCTCGGGCAGCCGGAAGTAGTCGGCCGCGATCGCCGCGTCGAAGAGCGCGGTCGCGAGACGGTTCGCCGATCGGGAGAACCGGTAGCGCTTCAGCCCGGCCGCGATGAGCGCGTTGTCATGTGGCCACACCGATCCGTTGTGGTAGCTCATCGGGTTGTAGGCGAGCGCCGACCGGCTCATCGTTCGGACACCCCACCCGGAGAACATGTCCGGGGCGAGCAGGCGCTTGGCGAGCGGCATGGCCTTGTCCCGGTCGATGATGTCGCAATACAGGCCGTGGGCGGGGTTCGACATCACCGTGCGAACCGGTCGCTTGTCCGCATCGAGCGCGGCCGCGAAGTACTGCTCGTCGTCCATCCAGAAGGCCTCGTTGAATCGCGTCTTCAGCCGCTCGGCCTCCGCCTCGAGCCGTTCGGCCTCGGCGGGGTGTCCGAGCGTCCGATACACGTCCGCCATCCGCGTCTTCGCGAGGTACACGTACCCCTGCACCTCGGACAGCGCGATCGGCGGCTCGGCCAGACGTCCATCCTCGTGCACGATCGCGTCGTGGGAGTCCTTCCATCCCTGGTTGCGGATCCCCCGCGGCGAACGGCAGAGGTACTCGACGAACCCGTCGCCGTCGAGGTCGCCGTAGCGATCGATCCAGGACAGGGCGGCCTCCGCGGCCGGCAGCAGCTTCCGAGCGAAGTCGACGTCGCCCGTCCACCGCAGGTACTGCGCGTACACGATCACGAACCACGGCGTCGAGTCCACCGAGCCGTAGTACCGCGAGTGCGGGATCAGGCCGGCGCGAGCGAGCTCTCCCCGACGCACCTCGTGCAGGATCTTGCCGGGCTGCTCGTCCCGCCAATCGTTCTCCTCGACGCCCTGTCTCGCCGCGAGCAGCTCGAGCGCCTCACGCGCCGGCTGCGAGTTGACCATGAGGAGCTGGTGCGAGGCGATCAAGGAGTCGCGGCCGAAGATCGTGACGTACCAGGGGATCCCCGCGGCCAGGACGCCCCCGTCGTCGACCCTCGTGTAGAGGGCGCGGAGGTCACGGAGGCTGCGGTCGAGCAGCTCGTTGAACAGCTCGTTGTCGGTGACGATCTCGGTCGACCCCCGCTGCCACTCCTCGTACGACGCTCGAAGCTCGTGCACGACGTGGTCGTAACTCGAGACCTCGGGACCGTCCTCATCGAGCGTGAGGGGCTCGACCGACAGCGTGAGGAGCCTCGTCTGGTTCGCCTCGAGATGGAGGCGGAAGGATGCCTTCGCGACGTCTCGATCGATGTCGATGCGGACGGGCACGGTGCCGAACCGGATCCGGGTCATCCTTCGGACGTCGTCCCGTCCCGTGTGCGCGAACTCGATGACCCCGTCCCGGACCGAGGGCACGGGCGGCCCCTCGTCCTGGTCGCTCGCCATCCCACGGACCTCGAAGATGTCCGCGAAGTCCGCGCCGAACCGCAGCTCGACCTCGAGCGTCACGTCGAACGTGTTGTAGTTCTTCACGCGGATGCGCTCATAGAGGTTCCCGTGGATCGTCCGGACCCGCCGAACGTTGATCGTCTGCTGGGGTGCGGACAGCGCGTCCCCGTCGAACAGATCGGGGTTCGTGAGGTCGATGTGCGACAGGTAGCCGCGCTCCGCGGACGACGAGAGCAAGATCGGCTGGCGTCCGTTGATCGTCATCGCGAAATGCGACAGGAACCGCGTGTCTTGCGCGTACAGCCCGAGCCCGTAGTCGCCGCCGTGATCGAGGTTCCCCTCGAGGTCCGAGTAGAGGAACGTGTGCCCCTCCTTGACCGCGAGCGTCTTGCTCGCGAGGTCGGTGACGAGGACCGGCGCCGCGGCCTCCTTCGCGCGATCGAAGGCGGGGTGTGGTTCCGCGGTCTGAGCCGGCGGGGCGCTCTCGTCCAGTTCCGGTTCGGGACTCGGATCGTTCACGGACATCTCGTCAACCATCGTCGCAGGTGATACGGCTCCTTAGACCTCGAGGATCTCCACCCCGGTGGACCGGACGGGAACACGCAGGACCCGCCAGCCGGCACCGGGAGGGGGGACGCGATGGTCCTCCCGGTCGAACGCGATCAGGCTCGGACCCGCCCCCGAGACGCAGGCGGGGACCTGCGCCTTCCGCACCCGATGCAAGACCTCCCGGACCCCGGGAACGAGGGACAGTCGAGCCTCCTCGTGGAGGCGATCCCGCATCGCCACGAGCAGCAGGTCCGCGATCACCGCTCGTCAGCGCCGCCACCGCCAACGCGCCGTGGGCGACGTTGTAGACGGCATCGGCGAGCGGCACCGCCGCCGGCAGGGCCTCGCGTGCCCGGTCGGTCGGGATCCGCGCATCCTCGGGAACGAGGACGACGGGCTCGCAGCCCGGGATGGACGTCGAACCTTCGAACGAACCCGTCCGACACGACCGTGAGGCCCCCGTAGACGGCCGCCGCCACGTTGTCCGGGTGTCCCTCGAGTTCCGCCGCGTACGCGAACGACGCGTGGGGGTCGTCCCAGCCGGCGGGGCCGAGCAAGACCCGTGCCAGCTCGGTCCCCGCGACGACCGCGGCGGCGGAGGAGCCGAGGCCCCGCTCGAGCGGGATACGGTTCGAGCCGTGGAGGACGTGCGGAGGGACGGACGCCTCGGGATGGAACCGTCGCTGCCGATCGACGGCCGCCGCGATCGCCCGGCTCACGAGGTCCGAGCCGTCGGTCGGGAGCTCGTCCGCGCCCTCCCCGACCCAGCGCACGCCGGGTTCGGCGTCCGTGTCGATCGTCACCTCGTTGCACAGATCGAGCGCGAGCCCGAAGCAGTCGAACCCCGGCCCGAGGTTGGCCGAGGTGGCCGGCACCCGGGCGACCAGGCGCACGGTTAGAGCCCGAGCTCCGCCGCGACGACGTGGACGTCGACCGGGACGGTGGGCGGGTGGCGCCGCACCGCTGATCGCCCACTCGGGGTCCTTCAGCCCGTGGCCGGTCAGCACGCAGACGACGCGCGCGCCCCGCGGCAGCCGATCCGTCCCCGACAGCTGGAGCAGCCCGGCGACGCTGGCGGCCGACGCCGGTTCGGCGAACAGGCCTTCGCGCGCGACGCGTCGGTACGCCGACAGGATCTCGCGGTCGGTGACGGCCGAGATCGCGCCCTCGGACTCCCTCGCGGCGGACACGGCGCGTTCCCAGGACGCGGGGTTGCCGATCCGGATCGCCGTCGCGATCGTTCGCGGGTCCGGCACCGGCTCGCCTCGGACGATCGGCGCCGCCCCCGATGCCTGGAAGCCGAACAGCCGCGGGGGCTCCCCGATGACGCCGTCGCGCAGGTACTCGGAGTAGCCGAGCCAGTGGCTCGAGATGTTCCCCGCGTTGCCGACCGGCACGCAATGTACTTCCGGCGCGCCGCCGAGGGCGTCGACGATCTCGAACGCGCACGTCTTCTGGCCCTCGATCCGATCCGGGTTCACCGAGTTGACGAGCGTGACCGGGTACCGCCCGGCGAGCTCGACGGCGAGCTCGAGCGAGGCATCGAAGTTCCCGTCGACCTCGAGGACCCGGGCGCCGTGCGCGAGCGTGCCGGCCATCTTGCCGAGCGCGACCTTGCCCTTCGGCACGAGCACGACGCAGGTGAGCCCCGCCTTGGCCGCGTAGGCGGCCGCGCTGGCGCTCGTGTTCCCGGTCGAGGCGCACACGATCGCCTTCGAGCCCTCCTCGACCGCCCGGCTGACCGCGAGCGTCATCCCACGGTCCTTGAACGAAGCGGTGGGGTTCGCGCCTTCGAACTTCAGCCAGACCTCGCACCCGGTCTCCTGCGACAGCGGCTCCGAGCGCACGAGCGGCGTGCCACCCTCGCCGAGCGTGACCACGGGCGTCGAGGCCGTGACCGGGAGCCGGTCTCGATACTCCTCGATCACCCCGCGCCAGGGACGCGCCACGGCTACTCCTCGGCCTCGACGCGCAGGACGCTTCGCACCTGCTCGACGGCACCGAGCTCGCGGAGCTCGCCGACCGCGTGCTGGAACGGCCCTCCCGCGCACGGTGCGTGATGAACACGAGCTGGGCGTCGTCTCCGGTCCCCTCCTGCCAGACGCTCTTGATCGAGACGTCGCTGCGAGCGAAGACGCTCGCGATCTCGGCGAGGACACCCGGGCGATCCTCGACGCGCAACAGGATGTAGTACTGCCCGGTCATCTCCTCCATCGGTCGGATCGTCCGCTCGTGGAAGCAGGTGCAGCCGACGCCGCGAGCGCCGGACAGAGGTTGCGCGCGACGCTCACGAGATCGCCGACGACCGCCGTCGCGGTGGCGGCGCCGCCCGCGCCCCGCCCGTAGAACATCAGCTCGCCGACGCTGGGTCCCTCGACGAACACCGCGTTGTTCGCCTCGCGGACCGCGGCGAGCGGGTGTCCAGCCGGGATCATCGCCGGGTGGACCCGCGCCGCGATGCGTTCGTCGGCGCCGAGCTCGGCGATCGCGAGCAGCTTGATCACGTACCCGAGCCGCGCGGCGAACTCGATGTCCTCGGTGGTGACGGACCGCACGCCCTCGCGGAACACGTCGGTCGCGGTCACGCGCGCGTTGAAGGCGATGGATGCGAGGATCGCGCACTTGGCCGCGGCGTCGTGCCCGTCGACGTCGGCCGTGGGGTCCGCCTCCGCGTAGCCGAGCGACTGGGCGGCGGCGAGCGCGTCGGCGAAGGCGGTCCGTTCCTCCGACATCCTCGTGAGGATGAAGTTCGTGGTGCCGTTCACGATGCCCATCACCCGGCGGAGCCGTTCGCCGGACAGGGACTCCTTCAACGGCCGGATCAGGGGGATGCCGCCGCCCACGGCCGCCTCGAAGTACAGATCCAGACCCTTGGCGTCGGCCGCATCGAACAGATCCTGCCCGCGGTTCGCGAGCAGGTCCTTGTTCGCGGTCACGACCGGCTTGTCGCGCTCGAACGCGGCGAGGATCAACGAGCCCGCCGGCTCCGCACCGCCGATCAGCTCGCAGACGATGTCGACGTCCGGGTCATCCACGATCGCCATCGGATCGTCCACGAACGCGGACGCGTCGAGCGGCACGTCGCGGACCGCGGTCGGGTTCCGCACCGCCACACGCGTGACGTCGAGGCGGCAGCCCGCCCGCCGCTCGATGTCCGCCCGGTGCTCGACGAGCAGACGGACCACCGCCGCGCCCACGGTTCCGCACCCGAGCATGCCGACGTGCAGGACCCGATCGTTCACCCGTCCCCCTCCGCCCGTCGACCCGCGCGTCGACGGATCGTCCGGTCGTGCCCGATGGACCTCAGTATCTCGCCGCGGGGGACGACCTCTGCCCGGCGCGACGCCTCACCCATCGACGCGCTCCATCGCCTCGGGCGCCGACACGCCGAGCAGCCCGAGGAGGTTCGCGATGACCTGCTTCGTGCCTCGGCAGAGCCACAGGCGCGCCTGCGTGAGCTCGGGGTCGTCGGACAGGACCGGGCAGTCCGTGTAGAAGCGGTGGAACCGTGCCGCGAGTTCCTGCGAGGCGTGCGCGAGCCGGTGGGGCGCCCGGAGCTCCGCGGACGTCGCGACCTGGGCCGGGACGCGCGCGATCGCTCGGAGCACCTCGAGCTCGGCGTCCTCGGTCAGCCGCGTCAGGTCGGCGCGATCGATCGGCTCGAGCTCGATGCCTCGCTCGGCCGCCTTGCGCAGGATCGACGCGATCCTCGCGTGCCCGTACTGCACGTAGTAGACGGGGTTCTCGAGCGACTGGCGCTTCACGGCCTCGATGTCGAAGTTCATCGTGACGTCGTTGCTGAACAGCAACAGGTGGAACCGCGCCGCGTCGGTGCCGACCTCGTCGATCAGCTCGTCGAGGCTCACGAACGTTCCCGCGCGCTTGCTCATCGGGACCGGCACCCCATCGCGCAGGAAGGACACCCACTGGTAGATCACGACCTCCACGCGGTCGGCGCCGTAGCCGAGCGCCTCGGCGGTCCCGCGGAGCCGGGCGACGGCGCCATGATGATCGGCGCCCCAGACGTAGACGAGGTGTTCGAAGCCGCGCTCGAACTTGTCGACGACGTACGCGCAGTCGGCGCCGAAGTAGGTGTGCTGTCCGTTCGAACGCACGAGCGGCCGGTCCTTGTCGTCCCCGTACTGCGGTGGATCGGAACCAGACCGCGCCGTCGGCCTCGTAGACGGCGCCGGCCGTGCGGAGCCGCTCGATCGCGGCGTCGATCTCGCCCTTCTCGGCGAGCGTGCGCTCCGACACGTAGGAGTCGAACCGGACCCCGAACCGTGCGAGCGTGGCCTCGATCTGCACGAGCACGCGACGCGCGCCCTCGTCCCGCAGGCGCTCGAGCCGGTCGTCCGATGGGAGATCGGCGGGTCCGGGCCCCTCCTGCTCGAGGATGTCCCTCGCGATCTCGGTGACGTACTCCCCGTGGTACCCGTCCTCCGGCACGTCGGCCTCGCGACCGAGCAGCTGCAGGTACCGGGCCTCGACCGAGGCCCCGAACCGGTCCATCTGCCCGCCCGCGTCGTTGAAGTAGTACTCGCGCTCGACGGACCAGCCCGCGGCCTCGAGCACCCGAGCGAGCGCGTCGCCGAGCGCGGCATTGCGAGCGTGGCCGATGTGCAGCGGACCCGTCGGGTTCGCGCTGACGAACTCGACCTGCGCGCGGGCGCCGGTCGGCTCGGCGCGCCCGTAGGCGGGCCCGCGGTCGACGACCTCGCGCAGGGCGTCCACCAGCCAGTCGGTCGTGAGGCGGAAGTTGATGAAGCCCGGGCCCGCGACGTCCACGGCACGCACGAACGGCGCGGGCGGCAGGTTCCGACGGATGACCTCGGCGACCTCGCGAGGGGGCCGGCCCGCGCGACCGGCGAGCACGAGGGCGACGTTCGTCGCGAAGTCGCCATGCTCCTTCTGCTTCGTGCTCGTCAGCGTGATCTCGGGCGGGTCGCCGGACAGATCGAGCTCGGTCGCCGCGGCGGCGACGGCAGCGGACACGAGCGCGGAGAGTTCGTCTTCGATCATCGGCGCCCGAAGCCTAGCCGACCCCCCGTCGCCGACATCGCGAAGGGGAGCGGGAGCTGCCGGTCGAGCGAGGGCCGTTGCTAGACTCGATCGCGAGCCCTCGTAGCTCAGTGGATAGAGCATCGGCCTCCGGAGCCGGGTGCGCAGGTTCGAGTCCTGCCGAGGGCACCCCGTCGCTTCCGGGCCGCGGCCGAGGACCACGGACGGACGCCACAGCGACGGACCGGCCGATGAAACGTCTCCTGCTGATCCGTCATGCGAAGTCGAGCTGGGACGATCCGGCCCTGGCCGACCACGACCGGCCGCTTGCTCCTCGGGGCAGGCACGCCGCCGAACGCATGCGCGGGCATCTCGAAGGGCAGGGCCTCAAGCCCGAACTCGTCCTGTGCTCCTCGTCGCGGCGCACGCGCGAGACGCTCGACCTCCTCGCGCCGGCCTTCGGCGCGGCGGAGCGGTCGTTCGAGGAGGGTCTCTACGGGGCGGGCTCGGCCGAGCTGCTCGAACGTCTGCGGGAGGTGCCCGACGACATCGGCACGGTGGCGCTGATCGGGCACAACCCGGGGGTCCAGGACCTCGCGCTCGGGCTCGCAGACAAGGGCAAGGACCTGGACCGCGCCCGAGAGAAGTTCCCGACGGGCGCCCTTGCCGTACTCGGGTTCGATGGGCCGTGGCGCGATCTCGAGGCGGGAACCGCCCGGCTCGAGTCGTTCGTGACGCCACGCGAGCTCGGATGAACGACCCTCCGGGGCATCCGGGCCCGGGGCTGACCGAGGCCGACCTCGGCCCGGATCCGATCGCGCGCTTCCGGGCATGGCTCGAGGAGGCCCGTGCCGGCGGCATCGTGTTCCCCGAGGCGGCGGCGCTCGCGACCTCGGATGCCGACGGTCGCCCCGCCGTCCGGCATGTGCTCGTGAAGGACGTCAGCGATGAGGGATTCGCCTTCTTCACGAACCGCGAGAGCCGCAAGGGCGCGCATCTGGCTCGGAACCCGTGGTCGGCGCTCGCCTTCCTCTGGCGCGAGATCGACCGGCAGGTGTGCGTCACCGGACCTGCGGGTCCGATGGACGACGATGCGTCGCTCGCCTACTTCCGGACTCGGTCGCGCGAGGCGCGGATCGGGGCCTGGGCCTCGAAGCAGAGCCGTCCGGTCGCCTCTCGCGAGGAGCTGGACGCGGCCTACGCGGAGGTCGCCCGGCGCTTCCCCTCCGACGACATCCCGCTGCCCCCGCACTGGGGTGGGTACCGCCTCGTGCCGGCGACGATCGAGTTCTGGAAGGGACGCGAACACCGCCTGCACGACCGGTTCCGGTTCGATCGCGAGGCCGACGGGTGGTCCCTCACCCGCCTGTGGCCATAGTGCGGGAACGCGCTGGTATCGTTCGCGCCGGATGCAGAGCCGCACCGACGTCGACGTGCTTCGCGCGGCGGTCTCACGACGCCATCTCCGCGCGGTCGAAGATCTGTCGCGCCTGATCGCGATCCCGTCGATCGCGTTCCCCGACTACGACGAGTCGCCCGTGCGCGCTTCCGCGCTCGCCACCGCGGAGCTCCTCGAGACGGCGGGCTTCGGCGGCGTCCGGCTGATCGAACTCCCCGACGGCGTGGGACATCCGGCGGTGTTCGGCGAGGTCGCCGGTCCGACCGGCGCGCCGACGATCCTGCTCTACGCCCACCATGACGTGCAGCCGGAGGGTCCGCTCGAGCAGTGGACGAGCCCTCCGTTCGAACCGGAGGTCCGCGACGGCCGGCTGTTCGGCAGAGGCTCATCGGACGACAAGTGCGGCATCGTCATCCACGCGGAGGCGCTCCGGGCGTGGGGTGGCGATCCGCCGCTCACGGTGAAGGTCATCGTCGAGGGCGAGGAGGAATCGACCTCCGAACACCTGCCGTTCCTGATCGACGGGAACAAGGACCTGCTCGAGGCCGATGTGATCGGGGTCGCGGACGGCGGCAACTGGCGGACGGGGATCCCGAGTCTGGAGACGAGCATCCGCGGGGTGGTCGATTGCCGGGTCACGGTCCGCACGCTCGGCCTCGCGGTGCACAGCGGCTCGTTCGGGGGCGTGATCCCCGACGCGCTGTCGAGCCTGTCCCGCATCCTCGCCACGCTGCACGACGACGAGGGCAACGTCGCGATCGAGGGGTTGGCGCGTTCGCCCTGGGGAGGCGTCGAGATGACGGAGGAAGAGGTCCGGGAGGACGCGCCGATCCGGCCCGGCGTCCGGCTGATCGGTTCGGGTCCGATCGCCGAGCGACTGTGGTCGGCGCCGGCGGTCTCCGTGCTCGGGATCGACGCGCCCCGGGTGCGCGAGGCCTCGAACCAACTCGTCCCCGTCGCCGCGGCGAAGGTGAGCCTCCGGCTCGCGCCCGAGGACGACCCCGCCCGGGCCGCCGGGCTGCTCGCCCGACACCTCGTCGAACACGCGCCCTGGGGTGTGGAGGTGGACGTCGAACCGGGAACGGCGGGCCTCGGACTGCGCATCGCGAACGACGGTCCGGCGTTCGCGGCGATGCGCCGGTCGATGGAGGCCGCGTACGGACGGGAGGTGATCGAGAGCGGCAGCGGCGGATCGGTCCCGCTGGTGCCGATGCTCGCCGGGACGTTCCCCGACGCCGAGATCCTGATCTACGGCGCCTCGGACGAGCGGAGCCAGTACCACTCGGTCGACGAGAGCGTCGACCTGCAGGACCTCGAACGCGCCTGCCTGGCCGAGGCGCTCCTGTTCGGGGAGCTCGCAACCCACTGACCCCGGGGTGGGCCCCGTCGTCGGGGCGTCGGTCGGACACACGCGTTAGGCTCGGGCACATGGACAGCACGCCCCCGCCGCAGATGCCGTCGGCGCCCACGTCGCCCCAGCCGGACGAGCCCGAACAGGAGGCGATCACACAGCCGGCCAAGCTGTTGCGGATCGCGAGCATGGTGCGCGAACTCCTGGAGGAGACCCGGCAGGCGTCGCTCGACGAGCCCGGACGGATCCGGCTCCGGCAGATCTACGAACGATCGCTCGGCGAACTCCAGGAGGTGCTGTCGCCCGATCTCCAGGAGGAGCTCTCGGCGATCGCACCGCCGATGCAGGGCGTGCCGACGGAGTCCGAGATCCGCGTCGCCCAGGCACAGCTGGTCGGTTGGCTCGAGGGGCTGTTCCACGGGATCCAGGCGGCGTTGTTCGCGCAGCAGGCGGCCGCACGTGCGCAGTTCGAGGAGCTCCGACGCCGCGGCCTGACGGCGGGGAACGAACCCGGACCGAGGTCCGACGACGCGCGCGGCCAGTACCTCTAGCGATCCGGCCGCTTAGGGCTCCGCGCCCACGCGACCGCGAGCTGTCTCGGAGCCTCCCGCCAGGCGCTGCGCGATGTAGACCGGGATCAGCATCAGGATCAACACCGCGATCGCGACCACGTTCACGACCGGTGCGTTCCGGGGGAGCCGCAGGTTGTTGTAGATGAACTTCGGGATCGTGAGGGTGCTCCCCGACGTGAAGTTCGTGACGACGATCTCGTCGAACGACAGGGCGAACGCGAGGAGTGCCCCGGCCACGATCGCCGTTCGGATCGCCGGGAACGTTACGTATCGGAACGTCTGCCATCCGTCCGCGCCGAGGTCCATCGACGCCTCCACGAGCGACGTCGGCGTTCGTCGGAGGCGAGCGATCACGTTGTTGTAGACGACCACGATGCAGAACGTCGCGTGGCCGACCACGATCGTGAACAACCCGAACGGGAAGCCGAAGCTGTTGATCGTGGTGTTGAGGGCGATCGCGGTCACGATCCCGGGCAGGGCGATCGGCAGGACCAACAGGAACGACACGGAGTTCCTCCCGAAGAACGAGAAGCGGTGGACGGCGAACGCCGCGGCGCTCCCGAGGAACAGCGCGAGCAGCGTGGCGATCGCCGCCACCTTGAGCGAGTTCGCCAAGGCTTCCCGAACCTCCGCCGAACGCCAGGCGATCCCGAACCATTTCGTCGTGAGCCCCTCGATCGGCCAGGCCAGCGCGACGCTGTCGTTGAACGCGTAGACGACGACGATCACGAGCGGGACGTAGAGGAAGACGACGATCAGCGCCGCACCCACCTTGATCGCGACCCGAGCTGCGCGCGTCTCCACCCCTACAACGCCTCGAACGCGCCGAGGCGCTTGGCCCCGAGCAGGTAGACGGCCATGATCGCCACCGGGACGAGCGCGTACGCCGCCGCGAACGGGATGTTCCCGGCCACCCCGACGTTGTCGAAGATCACGTTGCCGATGAACTGCGTGTTGCCCACGAGCTCGGGCGTGATGTAGTCGCCGAGCGTGAGCGAGAAGGCGAAGATCGACCCCGCCACGATGCCGGGCAGGATCAGCGGGAACAGGACGCGCCGGAACGTCGTCCACCCTCGCGCGCCCAGATCGCTCGAGGCCTCCAGGAACGAGTCGGGCACGCGCTCGAGCGCCGCGTAGATCGGCAGGAGCGTGAACGGGAGCCACAGGTAGACGAACGCGATCCACACGGACCAGTTCGAGCGCCCGAGCTGCAGGGAGCCCGCGCCCGTGAGCTCGACCAGCCAGTTCAGGAACCCCGTCGGCGTCAGGATGATCTTCCACGCGAACACGCGGACGAGGTAGTTCGCCCACAGGGGCAGCACGACCGCGATGAGCACGATGTTGCGCATCCGAGGCGTCGCGAGCCGGGCGGCGTAGTACGCGAGCGGGAACGACAGGACGATGTCGGTCACGGTGACGGCCGCGGCGATCCCCACCGTCCGCAGCGTGATCGTGCGATAGACGTCGTTGTCCAACAGGGTCTCGAAGTTCGTGAAGGAGAAGCCCCGGACGATCTCGGTCGTGAAGACGTCGAGGCTCCAGAACGCCGTCGCCAGCAGGAGCACGAGCGAACCGAGGTAGATGACGAGGAACCACCCGAGCGGCCCGACGAGCGAGAGCGAGAGCTTGGCTCGCGGGTGACGGAACAGGAACGCGGACGTCCGGCGGACCGCGCCCCGGTCACGACCTTGGGTCACGATCGCCACGACACCCCCTCATCAACGAGGACGGAAGCCCCGGGGAACGGACCGTCCCCCGGGGCTCCACATCGAGACCGAACCGACGTTACCCGACGATCTCGGTCCAGGCCTGCGTCCACTCCGAGTAGTCGATGCAGACCTCTCCGCGGTCGTCGCCGCAGTCGACCGACGGCGTCTTCCACAGGTAGAGCGAGTTCAGGAACTCCGCATCGCCGCAGTGGCTGTAGCGGAGGGTGTCCACCGCGGAGTCCGAACCCTCGCCGTAGGCATCGATGAGGAAGGAGCGGATCTCGTCGCACGAACCGACGTTGCTGCCCGCGGCACCGTAGTAGACGGCAACCTCCGCCTGCACGTCCGGCTGCAACGTCCAGTCCATCCACATCAGCATGCAGTTCGGGTGCGGCGCGTTCGCGGAGATCATCCACGTGTCCGCCCAGCCGGTCATCCCTTCGGAGGGCTCGACCGCGTCCACGGGCGCATCGAGCTCCGCGTACGTGAGGTTGACCGGCCAGTTCGTGCCGACCACCATCGAGCCGTCCACGAACCCGGCGATCGCATCCGTAGTACAGGGCCCAGTAGCTGCCGATCAACTCGGACTGCTGCGTCATCAGCTCCACCGTCGCATCGAACTGCGCCTGATCCAGCTCGTACGGGTCGGTGATCCCGAGGTCCGGGTTGTGCGTCATCAGGTACATCGCCCCATCGGCGATGAAGATCGGCGCGTTGTACCCGGTCACGGAGCCGGCATACGGCGAATCGGCTTCGAACGTCACGTCCCAGCTCGTCGGCGCCGGGCTCACGACCTCCGTGTTGTACATGAGGAAGTTGGGTCCGTACATGTACGGCACGCCGTACACGTTCCCGTCGACGATGTAGTGCGACGTGTTCGTCCCGCCGTCGGGGTTGAGCGGCGCGATCACGTTCGCCATCTCGGCGAACAGGGCGGGGTCGACCGCGCCCACGTCCTGACCGGCGATCAGCCGGTTGCTCGCGTCGCCCGATGCCGACACGCCGTCGTACACGCTGCCGCCGCCCTGACGCATCAACTGGACCATCTCGTCCGAGGTATCGCCGTACGTCACGTTGACATCGCAGCCCGTCTCGTCCTCGAAGGGCGTGACCCAGTCGAACTGCTCGAAGCCCTCGGTGGTGCCATCCTCGGTGTAGCCGTGCCAGGCGATCAGCTCGAGCGCGCCCTCGCCTTCGCCGATCTCGCCGAACGTCACCGCCGGCTCGATCGCTCCGCCGCCGTCGCCGTCGTCGCCGCCGTCGCCGTCATCGCCACACGCGGCGGCGACGACCATCAGCACCGCCAGCGAGGCGAGCCACATCCGTGCGCCCCTCATGCATCCCCCTCTTCTGGGCCCTTCGACCCCTCTTCCGACCCCCCGGTCGCTTCGACCGGACGGTTGTTCCTGCGGTCCCACACCAGACGGACGACCTTGCCGCGCACCTGCAGCGCCTCCATCGAAGACGTGGTCAGGTTCTGCTGGGTGACCACGAGCTCACCGCCGACGTCCAACGTGACGATGTACCGGGTCGCCGCACCCAGGTAGACGACCTCGCGGACGTGCCCCGTCGCCGTGCACTGGTCGGCATGAACCTCCGAGTCGGACTCGACCATCGAGATCTTCTCCGGGCGGATCGTGAACGGGTGCGGATCGCCGGCGATCTTCACGGCGGCCTCGCCCTCCAGCACGTTCGACGTCCCCACGAATCCGGCGACGAACCCGGTGGCAGGCCGCTCGTAGACGTCCGCCGGGGGTCCCACCTGTTCGATCCGCCCCTGGTTGAACACGGCGAGGCGGTCGCTCATCGTGAGCGCTTCCTCCTGGTCGTGGGTCACGTAGATGAAGGTCAGGCCCACCCGTTGCTGGATCTCCTTCAGCTCGATCTGCATCGCCTGGCGGAGCTTGAGGTCCAGCGCCCCGAGCGGCTCGTCGAGCAGCAGCACCTTCGGCCGGTTGACGAGGGCGCGGGCGAGCGCCACGCGCTGCCGTTGGCCGCCCGAGAGTTGCGTGGGCTTCCGCTCGCCGAGCAGGGAGAGCTGCACCATCGCGAGCGCCTCGGCGGCCCGTTCGCGGCGCTCGGCCTTCGGTACCTTCTTCACCTTCAGCCCGTACTCGACGTTCTCCGCGACCGTCATGTGCGGGAACAGCGCGTAGTCCTGGAAGACGGTGTTCACGTCGCGCTCGTAGGGCGCGAGCCCCGTCACGTCCTGCCCGCCGAGCAGCACGCGGCCCTCGGTCGGGGCCTCGAAGCCGGCGATCATCCGCAGACAGGTGGTCTTGCCCGACCCCGAGGGCCCGAGCATCGAGAAGAACTCGCCCTCCGCGACGTCCAAGGTGACGCCGTCAACCGCGACGACGTCCGCGAAGCGCTTGACGACCCGCTCGAGGGAGACGGCCGAACCCGTCGGTATGGACGCCGATGCCTCGTCGAGCCTCGTCATCGGCGTGACCACACGACCTCCGGGGGTTTCGGTTCCCTTCGGAACCGCGCCATCTTGAACGGGAAACGGGGGCCGGGCAACCCACCGCCCTCAGCAGAGACGTTCAGCGTGCGGAGACGAGCGTGGCGAGGTCGACCCCGCGCGTGCGGAGGGTCTCGGCCAGGCCGGAACAGATGTCGCCGGCCAGCCGCGGGCCCTCGAAGACGAGCCCCGTGTAGACCTGCACGGTCGTCGCGCCCGCCTCCAGGCACGCGAGGGCATCGGCCGCGGTGGTGATGCCGCCGCACGCGTTGATCGGCATCTCGCCTTCGGTCGCGCGCCGGACGTCCCGAACGTTGGCGATCGTCCCGTCCAGCAGGTCCCGGCCAGACAATCCGCCGGAGCCGGCCTCCAGCCTGGGCTCGTCGACGGGAAGCGTGTTCGAACAGGTGAGGGCGTTCGCGCCCTCACGCTGCGCGATCCCCGCGAGCGCGAGCACGACCTGGCGCTCGACATCCGTTCGGAAGGGCGGGAGCTTGACGAAGATCGGCGTGACGCGGCGGGACCCCAGTTCGCGGAGCAGGGTCGCGAGGTGTGCCTCGTTGTCACGATCGCGTCCCCACGAGACGTTCGGACAGCTGACGTTCAGCTCGACGGCGTCGACGTGTGGCTCGAGCAGCGCGTGGGTCTCGAGCACGTCGGCCAGGTCCTGGTCGGCGACGCTCGCGACCCTCGGCCCGATCGGTCGAACCTTCCGGAGCGTCTTGGCCGCCGCCTCGGCCCCCGGGTTCGGCAGCCCCATCGCGTTGACCATCGAGTCGCGGTCGCGGTATCGGACGACCCGGGGCCGCGCGTTGCCCTGCCTGGGACGTCGGGTGAAGGTGCCTCCCACGACGTAGCCGAAACCCAGACGGCCGAGCGCATCGAGGCGGGCGGCGGTCTTGTCGAACCCGGCCGCGAGCCCGACGGGGTTCGCGAGCTCGATGCCCGCGAGCTCGACGCGGAGCGTGGGATCGGGCGCCCGGATGCCGCCCAGCCGCTCCCACGGGAGCGGGAGACCCAGCAGCAGGTGGGCCGTTCGGTGCGCGGCCTCGGGCGGCAGGGCGAACAGCGGCGGCCGCACGAGCGATCGGTACCAGCCCATCGGGGCCCTATGCTACGGCCGATGCCCGACGACCTCGCCGAGCGCCTCATCGCGGCGTCCGAGCTGCACGGGGACTTCGTGCTGTCGTCCGGCCGACGATCGAGCGTGTACTTCGACAAGTTCCGGTTCCTGACCGACCCCGACCTCCTGAAGGACACGGCGGCGGGCGTCGTCGACCTCATGCCCGAGGGGATCACGCACCTGGCGGCTCCGGAGGGCGCCGCGACCCTGCTCGTCGCCGCGGTCGCCCTGCAGACGGGGCTGCCGATCGCCGTGGTGCGCAGGGAACCGAAGGCCTACGGGACGATGTCGCAGCTCGAGGGGCATGCGCCGCCGGGAGCGGAGGTGGCGCTCGTCGAGGACGTGTCGACGACCGGTCAACAGGTGCACCGGGCCGCGAAGGTGCTCGAGGAGGCCGGCTGCACCGTGGGCATCATCGTGCTCGCGATCGACCGGGGCGGCGCCGAGCACCTTCGCGCCGCCGGCTACTGGGTGAAGTCGGTCGTCGAGGTCCGGCCCGCAGACGGGACGGTCACACGACCGGCGTGAGCTCGCCGTCCTTCGGCATCTCGCAGCGCCAGACCTGCAGCCGCCACAGGAGACGGCTCCCCTTGGCCCGGAGGTCGACGATCCCCTCCTTCATCATCTGCGCGACCGCCTTGGACTTCGCCACCACGTCCGGCAGCGGGAACTCGCGCGACAGCAGCGACTGGAGGTTCGCCGAACCGAAGATCCGTCGAGCCACGTCGAGGATCGTCGTCTCCGCCTGGATCGTCCCGGTCGGAAGGTAGAGGCGCCCGCCCGGGGCGAGGCAGTCGTTCTCGCGGATGCTCTCGAGCATGGCCGCGGGCAGTTCCGCACCCGTCGGGCCGCCGGCCTGTCCGTCCGGGAACCAGCCGGCCAGCCGGCCGATCTCGTCGGGGATGCCGGAGACGTCCCCGATGATGACGTCGGCCTGCTCCTCACGGACGGGATCGAGGAGGTTCCCGCTCCGGAACTCCACACGATCCTGCAGGCCGAGGCGGACCGCGTTCTCCCTCGCGACCTCGATGGCGTCGTCCGAGAGGTCGGTCCCGATCACCCGTCGTGCGCCCAGCCGAGCGGCCACGAACGAGAGGACCCCGCTCCCGCAGCCGACGTCGATCACCGTGTCTCCGGGCTCGATCTCGAGCGCCTCGGCGATCGTGCGGCTCGTATGGGTCGGGTGGAACACCCCCTTCCCGAGCGAGACCGTGAACGGACCGGTCCGGCCCTTCCACTGCAGGATGTTCTCGCCGGCGGTCTCAGGCATGGGGATATCGTGCCTGGTGGCGGGCTCGACAGTCAACCATCCGAGCCTCCGTGACCGCCGGTTCGTGCCTGCGGACGTCGCAGGTTCAGACGACCGGCGCCTCGAACACGGCATCCTCGCCGGGAACGACGTCGCCGCGTTCGACCGCGCTCGCGAGCGCCTCGGCGGCGTCGGCCACCCTCGCCGTGTCGATCGAGCGGTGGCCGGGGGGATACGCACGGACCCGTCCGGCTCCTCGCCGGAGCAGCCGGACGGCACCGTGGGCGTTCCCCCGCATGAGGTGCACGTACCCGGCCCCGAGCTGGGACAGGCCCTTGAAGAACTCGGCATCCTCGGTGTCCCGAGCCTGCTTCCACGCGGTCTCCCACGCCTCGTGGGCCCCGAAGTACCGGCCGGCGTTCAGGTGCGCTCTCCCCAGGCGGTCGTTCTCCTCGAGCGTGAAGGTGTCGAACGGCTCCAGCACCAAGCGGTTCTCGGCGTCCCACGGCTGTGGTCGCCCGAGGTGATCCCTCGGACGCTCCCGCTTGTTCCGCGCCTCGGTCGGACGACCCGACTTGCCGCGGGCTTCCTCGCGCATGCGAACCATCGTACGGTCCGTCGGCGATGCTGGCGGTGCCGCAGCGCGGTGGCTACCCTGACCGCGTGGACCAACCCCCCGTCGCTCCGGACGAACCCGTCACCGCTCGAACGCGCCGGCACGAGGCGCCGAGCCGGTCGGCCCAACGGAGCGCGATCCGAGCCGCATGCCGGCGTGGATCCCGCGCCTGCTCATCACGATCGTCGTGACGGTCTTCGTCGCGTACGCGCTCTTCAACGTGATCCGTCGTGTCCAGAACATCCTGCTGTGGCTGATCGCGGCCCTGTTCCTCTCCTTCGCGCTCGAGCCGGCCGTGAACTGGCTCGTCAAACACGGCTGGCGCCGGGGCCTGGCGGCGGCGACCGTGTTGTTCGGGCTGGCGCTCATCGGCCTGCTGATGCTGGCGCTCATGGTGCCGCTCGTGATCGACCAGGTGCAGGAGTTGGTGGACCAGGTGCCCGAGTTCCTCGACGAGGCGAGCGTCTACACGGAACGGTGGTTCGATACGAAGCTCACCAGCGAGGCGATCCTGCAGGACATCGCGAGCGCCGAGGACGATATCCAGCAGATCGCGGCGAACCTGGCGTCGGTCGGCGCGTTCGTCCTCGGGCTGATCTTCCAGGTGCTGACGATCGGTCTGTTCACGTTCTACCTGGTAGCCGACGGCCCGCGGTTCCGTCGCGCCGTGTGCTCCCTCCTGCCACCGAACCGGCAACGCGAGGTGCTGAACGCGTGGGACATCGCCATCGACAAGACCGGCGGCTACCTGTACTCGCGCCTATTGCTCGCGGTGATCAACGCCACCATCTCCTACATCGTCCTGCAGGTGCTCGGCGTGCCGTTCGCGCTACCGCTCGCCCTCTGGCAGGGATTCGTCTCGCAGTTCATCCCGGTCGTCGGGACCTACATCGCGGCTGCGGTGCCGCTCCTGGTGGCCCTGCTCGACGACCCGTGGTCGGCGTTGTTCTTCCTGATCTTCGTCGTCGTGTACCAACAGATCGAGAACTACCTCCTCGCGCCCCGCATCACGGCGAAGACGATGCAGCTGCATCCGGCGGTCGCCTTCGGTGCCGCGCTCGCTGGCGGAGCGGTGAGCGGGCTGATCGGCGCCTTCATGGCGCTCCCGGCAGCGGCGGTCATCCAGGCGACGGTCTCCACCTACCTGAAACGGCATGAGGTGGTCGAGACCGAGCTCACGAAGGAGGATGAACCGCCGCTGGACGAGGAGGCCAAGGACGCCGTCCGGGAGGGAGAGGGCCTCATGGGCCGCCTGACGTCCAAGGTGCGCCGTCGAACCGAACCTGCCGGTTAGCTCTCATCTCGATTCCGCCTGCGCACGCGTGTGACCGCGACCGCGACCACCGTCACGAGGTAGAGCTGGCCGATGAGCGCCTCGGTGGCCGCGAGCATCCGAGGGAGCGGCTCCACCGGCGTGAGGTCGCCGTACCCGACGGTCGTCATCGTGATGTAGCTGAAGTACAGGAAGTCGACGCGCGTCGGCGAATCGGTCTGGGCGAAGAACGACGCATCGGTCCTGACATCGAGCGTCGCGTAGAGCGCCGCGAAGAGGATCCCGAACAACAGATAGATCGAGATGAAGCCCAGCACCGACTGGACCGTCACCTCGGGGTGGGTCACGAGACGCCTGCCGATCACGACGATGGTCACGAGCGGAAGCGCGGTCATGATCACCCCCGCCAGCACCTCCGCGGCATCCGAATCCGAGATGTGACCGATGGCCCCGATCAGCACCGTGCTCGGCACGAGGACCAACGCCGCGCGGAACGTCCGGCGTGACGCCTTCGCGGTGTGCAGCGCGAACAGGACGACGGCGCCCTGGAGCACCACCGACGCGACCCTCGCCACGGTCCCCGAACCGGCCGTGAGGATCACCGAGATCGCGATCATCAGGAGCAGGAACGCGTAGCGGTCCGGTTCCCCCCGGCGCGCCTCGACACGCCCGCCGAGCCTCCGCGCCCCGCCCGTCTTCACCGGCGAACCGTACTACGCGCGCTGCGAGCATCCCGGCAGCGCGCACCCGGGCGCGCCGGCTGCCGCCATCACTATCATCCGAGCGCGACACCCGTGAGGAGCACTGGATGAACGGCGTCATCAGCTCGAGGGGGGTCGATGGCTAGCAGCCGGCGGATCCGCGCCCTCGCCCGGCCTCTCGGAGAGCGACCGCGTCACGAAGTCGCGGGTCGATCTCCTGTCGGCGTTCGCGCGCCGGATGCGGGGGCGGCAGTGGCGGATCGTTCCGCACCCGGGCCCGATCGGCGCGTCCGAGCCTCGGGCGGGCGGGAAGTCGGGCGCGCTCCGCGCCGCGATCTTCGGCCTGAACGACGGGCTCGTCTCGAACCTCTCCCTGATCTTCGGGGTCGCGGGCGCCGGGGTGGACAACGAGGTCGTGGTCATCGCCGGTCTCGCCGGGCTCGTCGCCGGCGCGTTCTCGATGTCCTCGGGCGAATACATCTCGGTGCGCGTTCAGCGCGAGGTGTTCGAGCGGTTGATCCACCTCGAGGCGCACGAGATCGGCTCGGAGCCGGAGGTCGAGCGCGCCGAGCTCGCGGAGCTCTACGTCCGCAAGGGCTTGCCGCGCGACCTGGCGGAACGGCTCTCGACCGAGCTCATGAAGGACCCCGAGATGGCCCTCGACACGCACGCCCGCGAGGAGCTCGGCCTGGACCCGAAGGAGGGTCTCGGCTCGCCGGTCGCGGCCGCGAGCTCGTCGTTCGTGATGTTCGCGATCGGGGCGTTCGTGCCGCTCCTCCCGTTCCTCGTGTCATCGGGGAGCCAGGCGGTCGTGGCCTCCGCCTTGATCTCCGGCCTCGCGCTGTTCGGCGTCGGCGCGGCGATCTCGTACCTGACCGGTCGCCCGTGGCTGCTGTCGGGCATGCGGATGCTCGCGATCGGCGCCGCGTCCGCCGGGATCACGTACCTGGTCGGCACCCTGCTCGGCGTCAGCGTGCTCTAGGTGCGCGTCCGCGCCGACGGCCCGGCAGCCGCCTCGTCGGCCACGATGAGCTGACGGGGCGCCTCCACCCGCCCGGCCGGGATCGTGGCGTCCGCTTCGAGCAGACGGGGCACCATCGCCGCCTTGTCGGCGCCCGCGATCAACCACACGACGAAGCGGGCACGCGCCAACGCCGGGTACGTGAGCGTCATCCGTCTGCGGCCGCGGTACTCGCCCGTGACCGCCACGTCGCGATCGCGGACATCCAGGACGGGGTCCGCCGGCACGAGCGACGCGGTGTGTCCGTCGTCCCCCATGCCCAGGTGCACCAGATCGAACGCCCCCGGCAGCGAGGCCGCGTACCCCGCGGCGGCCGCGTCGAGGTCGGCCTCGGTGACGGGCATCGGGTGGAGCCCGGCATCGGCCGGCAGGATCGGCGCGAGGCTCGTGAGGTTCCGATCGGGGTCCCCGTCGGGAGCGACCCGCTCGTCCACCTGCCAGATCCCGACCCGGTTCCACGGAAGATCCGCTCCCGCGAGGATCTCGAACATCGTCCACGGCGTCCGCCCGCCGCTCACCGCGAACGTGAACCGCCCGCGCTCGGCGACGGCCTCCTCGATCGACGCGGACACGATCTCGGCGCCGCGCCGGGCGATCGCATCCTCGTCCCGCAACACCTCCAGCGTCCGGGCGCTCACGACTCCTCCAGTCCTTCCCCGCCGCCGGTCAGGTACTCGAGCGAGTCGCGGAGCGCCTCGTAGCGCCGCTCGCCGAGCTCTCGGCGGGCACGAGCTTCGACCGCGGCCACGGAACGTCGGGCCTCGGCGACGAATCGCCGTCCGCGAGCGGTGAGGCGAACCACCTTGGCGCGCGAGTCGTCGGCGTCCGGGACACGTCGGACGTACCCGCGGTTCTCCAGGTCGTCGACCAGCAGCATCATCCCCTGCTTCGTCATCCGCGCCCGCTTCGCCAGATCGGTGAGGCGGGTCCCCCACCGACGGTCGATGTGCATGAAGAGCGCCGCGTGACCCGGACGTGCGTCGGGGAACCCTCGCTCCTCGAGTCCGGCGATCACCTCGGCGCCGAGGCTCCGCGACGCCTCGAGGAGCAACCGCGCCAGGTCCGGCTCCCCCACGACCACATCGTGACCCACCGGACCGGATCCGTCAATCACATTGACCGTTGCGTGCACGCTAGCCTACGACGATGGGGATCGAGGTCCGCCCGGTGCGTCCGCAGGAGTACGAGGAAGCGGGCCGTGTGACGGCGCTCGCGTACCGCGAGTTCGCGAACGGCGAGGATTGGGACCGCTACCTCGAGCGGATCGCGGACGTCGGACGTCGAGCCCGGGTCGCGCTCGTGCTCGTCGCGGTCGACGGGGAGCGGGTCCTCGGGAGCGCGACCCTCGAGCTCGGCGACCGGATCGAAGACGACGACCCACCGCTGGAGGACGACGAGGCGCACATCCGGATGCTCGGCGTGCACCCAAACGCGCGGGGCGGAGGTGTCGCTCGCGCTCTGATCGAGGCGTGCTTCACCCAGGCGGCCGCGGTCGGCCGGACCCGGATGACGCTGCACACGACCCAGCGGATGCAGGCCGCTCAGGCGATGTACGAGGCATGGGGTTCGAACGCCTGCCCGACCACGTGTTCCCCGACGGGTTCGTGCTGTTGAACTACGAGAAGCCGATCCCCCCGGCTTCGCCTGGCTAGCCGCTCCCGGTCCGGACCACCTCGCCGGTCGACATGATCACGCCGTCCTCGGTGACGGCCTCGACGAGCCCGCCCCGGAACTGCTGCTCGTACAGGCGCGCGTACAGCCCGCCGCGCTCCAACAGCTCCCCGTGCGTCCCGCGCTCCACGATCCGGCCTCGATCGACCACGAAGATCACGTCGGCCGACAGGATCGTCGAGAGGCGATGCGCGATCGCGATCGTGGTTCGGCCCCGCATGAGCGGGACGAGGGCCGACTGCACCAGCCGCTCCGACGTGGTGTCGAGGGAGGAGGTGGCCTCGTCGAGGATCAGGATCCTCGGGTCCTTCAAGATGACCCGGGCGATCGCCAGGCGCTGTTTCTCGCCCCCCGAGAGCTTGTAGCCCCGCTCCCCGACGACTGTGTCGTATCCCTCGGGCAGCTCGACGATCCGCTGGTGGATGTTCGCGGCTCGGGCCGCCGCCTCCAGGTCTTCGTGCGACGCCTCGGGCCTGCCGTACAGGAGGTTCCTTCGGATCGTCGTGTGGAACAGGTACGTCTCCTGGGTCACGACGCCGATGGCGTCGCCGAGCGTCGCGAGCGTGAGCGACCGGACGTCGACGTCGTCGAGCCGAACCGCTCCGTGCTGCACGTCGTACAGGCGGGGCACCAGGTAGGTGATCGTCGTCTTGCCGGCGCCCGAAGGCCCGACGAGCGCTGCGAGCTGCCCCGGCTCGATCGAGAACGATACCTCCTCGAGCGTCCATGCCCGGGGTGCGGCGTTCGCGCCGAGCAGATCGCCGGGCGACACCGGCGTCGATCGATCTGGGTCCGGGCCGTCGTAGCGGAAGGACACGTGGTCGAGCTCCACCCGCCCGCGGAACCGGTCCACCGGGATCGCGACGGCGTCCGGGGCATCGGTGATCTCGTGATCCATGTCGAGGTACTCGAAGATGCGGTCGAACAGGGCCATCGACGAGTGGATCTCGGTGGAGACCTGCAGCATCGACCCGATCGGGAAGAACAGCCGAGACTGCAGGGTCGTGAACGCCACGATCGTTCCGGCTGTGATGCCGGAGGCCGCACCGTCATCCGACAGCACCCAGGCGGCCACGAGGTACACGAGCGCCGGCGTGATCGAGAAGAACGTGCCGACGACCGCGAAGAACGAGCGCCCGATCATCGTCTGCCTCATCTGGAGCCCGGTGAGTCGCTCGTTCTCGCCCTGGAACCGGTCGATCTCGTGCCGCTGCCGCCCGAACGACTTCGACAGGAGGACCCCAGAGACGGACAGCGTCTCCTCGGTCACGGAAGTTAGGTCGGCCATCGTCTTGGCCGTGTTCGTCGCGACCTCGCGCCTGGCCCGGCCGACCTTGACCGTGAGCCAGACGAAGAACGGCAGCATGAACAGGGACAGCACCGTGAGCTGCCACGACAGGAGCAGCATCGCGATGAGCGTGCTCACGATCACGACGATGTTCGCGAGGATGTTCGACATCGTGTCCGTCACCACGGCCTGCACGCCGCCGACGTCGTTCGCGAGGCGAGACTGGATCTCGCCGGTTCGAGTGGTGGTGAAGAACCGCAGCGGCATGAACTGCAGGTGCGAGTACAGCGAGTTCCGCAGGTCCTGCATGACCCGCAGGCCGACCCAGTTGGCCAGGTACGTCTGTCCGATCCCGATCACGCCGGTCACGATCGGGATCGCCACCATGAGCGCGACGCCGACGTAGACGACGTGGAGCTGCGGACAGGCACCCCCGTCGCACGACGGGGGCGGGTTCCCGAACAGCCCCTTGTCGAAGATCCACTTGATCAGCAGCGGGTTCACGACGCCGAGCCCCGATGTGATGACGATCGCGAGCCCCACCAGGCTGACCTTGCCCCGGTACGGACGGAACGTCGAGACGACGCGCCGCACCGTGGCCGCCCGGATCGGGCGGTCCTCGTCCTCGGGGGGGACGCGCATGAAGCGACGGTGCATGCCCATGTCATCAGGATACGGCCGGCCTGCGACGAGGTATCCCCACCGTCGGACCAGGGGCTCGCCTTGCGATGTGGACCGCTTCACGATCGCGGGCGAGGCGGGGGACGAACGCTCGCCGCCCCCGAGGAGTGATCAGCCCGCGAGCCGGATCGCGCTGCGGACGACCTCGTCGAACATCGAGGCTGTGAGCGTTCCCGTGAACGTGTTCTGCTGGCTCGGGTGGTAGCTCCCGAGCAGCCGGAACGGGCCCACGCCGACCTCGGCTGCGTGGTCGAAGCGCGGTCGTGGCCGGACCCGATGGTCGAGCGCGGCGAACGCGCGGAGCGCCCCGTCCCATGCGTAGGCTCCGAGCGCGAGCACCACCCGGAGACGCTCGAGCGCCTCGATCTCTCGGACGAGGTACGGCAGACAGGAGTCCCGCTCCACGGGCGTGGGCTTGTTGCCCGGCGGCGCACACCGGTTGACCGCCGAGACGTAGAGGCCGCGCAACCGGAGGCCGTCGTCGCGCGACATGGAGGTGGGCCGGTTCGCGAGGCCGGCGCGATGCAGCGAGGCGAACAGGAAGTCGCCCGATCGGTCCCCGGTGAAGATCCGTCCCGTGCGGTTCCCGCCGTGCGCGGCCGGCGCGAGACCGAGGATGAGGATCCTCGCCCTCGGATCGCCGAAGGCGGGCACCGGCCGGCCCCAGTACTCCTGCTCGGCGAAGCGAGCGGTCTTCTCGCGCGCGACGCGTTCGCGCCATCGCACGAGGCGCGGACAGGCGCGGCACGCGACGACCTCTGCGGTGATCGCCTCGAGCTCGCTCACAGGCGGAGCGAGCGGAAGCGCTCGACCGCGCTCCCGAAGGCGTCCAACGGCTCGAGCATGTGGCCGATCGACCCGATCAGACCCTCGAAGCCGACGGGCTCGACCCCCTGGATCCGGAAGCGCTCGGCGATCGCGAGCGACGCGTGGAGCCCGGCCGACGCCTCGAACCACTCCCGCTCGACCTCGGGTGCCCGCCACCGGTCCATCGCCGACTCCGCGGCTCGGAGCCCGTCCTCGAACGCCAGCATCGCCTCCGCGAGGGGCCTGCCGGGCGCGCGCGACCCCGGGACCGCCTCGGTCAGTGCGGCCTTCGCGTGCTCGACCTCGGACAGGACGTCCTCGAACGCAGCGTGGCGCTCGGCCAGGGTCGCCGGCAGCCGTTTCCGTCGGAGGATCACGCGCTCAGGCGACGCGGGAGGAGACCACGGCGAGCGCCATCGCCGGATCGTTCGACGCGACGGCGTCGAGCCCTCGGTCGAGCAGCATCCGCACCGTCGGCGCGTCGTCGATCGTCCACGTCCCGACGCGCACACCCACGTCGTGGACCTCGCGCGCGAACTCCTCCCCTGCGGGGATCAGCGCCCGCGATCCGGGCATGACCATGTCGTGGCCCCGCTCGATCACGTGCGCCAGCGCCTCCCGCGGATCGACATGCTCGGTCGTGAGCAGACCGGTGGGGACCCGCGGCTCGAGGACCTTCGACGCCGCGATCGACGCCGGGTTGAACGACACCACGAGCACCGGCCCCTCGAACCCGGACCGGTCGAGCTCCGCGTGTACGGCCTCCACGATGCGCTCGCGCGATCCGTCGAAGGCATCCTCGCCGGGGATGTTCTTGATCTCGAGCGCGACGCCGGCCCGGCCACTGAGGAGCTCGAGCACCTCTCGGAGCGTCGGCACGGCGGCCGGGAACTCGGATGTCCCCGCGTGCAGCGTTCGGATCTCGGCCGCCGTGAGCTCGTGCACCGCTCCCGAGCCGTCGGTCGTTCGATCGACCTCCGGGTCGTGCATCACGACCGCGACGCCGTCGCGCGAGAGCCGGACGTCCAGCTCCACGACATCGGCTCCGAGCGCCACCGCGGCATCGAACGCGGCCAGCGTGTTCTCCGGGTGCGTCGAGGAGGCTCCTCGGTGGGCGACGATCACCGGGTACGCATCGTCGGGGAACCGATGCTCACGCACGTCCGGACCCTACCAGCCGCTCAGACGAGACTGGATGGGCACAGATGGTTGACGGGGCACTCCTCGCATCTGGGTTTGCGGGCGAGGCAGATCGCCCGCCCGTGGTCGATCAGGACGTACGTGAAGTCGAACCAGCGCTCCCTCGGGAGCAGGCGCATGAGGTCTTGCTCGATCTTGTCGGGGTCGGAGTGCTCGCTGAAGCCGAGCCGATTCGCCAGCCGCCGCACGTGTGTGTCGACCGCGATCCCCTGCACGATTCCGAACGCGTTGCCGAGCACGATGTTCGCGGTCTTCCGCGCGACGCCGGGGAGCGTGAGCAGGTCCTCCATCGTGTTCGGGACCTCGCCGCCGTAGACCTCGACGATCCGCCGGCACGCCTCGCGGATCCGGGACGCCTTCTGGTTGAAGAAGCCGGTCGGCTTGATGTCGGCCTTCAGCTCATCCTCGGGGACACGCAGGTAGTCCTCCGCGGTGCGGTACTTCTGGAACAGCGTGGCCGTGACCTCGTTCACCTTCTCGTCGGTGCATTGCGCCGACAGGATCGTCGCGACGAGCATCTCGAGCGGGGTCGAGGATCGGAGGGCGACCTTCGCGTCCGGGTTGGCCGCCGAGAGGATCCGGACGATCTCGGGGGCGCGCTGTTCGATCGGGGCGTCCCGGCCGACCGCCCGGGCCCCGGGGCTCACGACGCCCCGTCGGCCATCGGGAGGGCGAGCTCGAACGTGTCCCCGTCGACGAACCTGGCCCACGCGCCGTCGCACAGGACGTGGACCTTCGAGCGGCCGATGACCTCCCAGCGTTCGCCGTCGCCCACGATCGCGGTCTCCTCGTCCAGACCGACGAACGCCTGGCCGGGCCGCACCGAAGCCACGATGAACTCCGTCGCGCCGGGCACCCACGTGTCCACGATGTCCCAGTGCGGACCGAACAGTGCGTCGCGCACGTGGTCGAGACCCGGCGCCCAGATCGAGTCGGTGTCCGTGGTGTCCGAGTCGTAGGTCGTCTCGGTCAGACACGCCACGCCGGCGCTGCACCCGGCATACGGGAGTCCCTCACGCATCGCTCGCGTGAGGGCGCGCCAGAACGGCGTCCCGTCGAGGATCGCGGCGAGTCGAGCGGGGTTGCCCCCCGAGAAGAAGATCATCGACGCGTCGTCGAGGCGACGGGCGAGCCCGTCGTCGGCCGCGTCCTCGCGCGTCTTCAACGGAAGCACCTCGGCCCCGATCCCGAGCGACCGGTAGTGATCGAGGCCTTTGTTCGCCCACATGTCGAAGGTCGCGTCCCCCTCGTGGGCCGCCGCCGCGGGCGAGACCAGGACCGGCCCGTCCGGGTTCCGGCTGCGGGCGAGGAGCCACCGCTCGATCGGATCGGACCAGGGGTCGAACTCGCCCGAGCCCAGGAACGCCAGCACTGGCTCGGTCACGGAAGCGCCTCGCCGAGCCGGAACGCCTCGAGCGACATCTCCTTCCACCACACGTCGGCCCCGACCGCCTCGATGATCGAGGCCACCTGGCTCTCGTGCGCGCTGATCGCCTCGACCTTCAGCGCGAGGATGTCGTCCGGGAGTTCGTAGTGGATCGCGAGCTCCTCACGGGGCGTGATCGGCGGCGTCCCCGGCCGGAACACGTTGAACGGTTCCCAGATCGGCACGAACTCCTCGGCCCATTCCGGCGTGACGGTCGCGTACAGCAGTCGCGACCCGGGCTTCCCGGCCTCGCGGAACGCATCCGTCGCCCAACGCGAGACGTCCTTGTGCGCGGCGTGGTCGGTCATCCCATCGGGCCCGAAGGTGAGGATCGTGTCGGGCCGCACCTCGCCGACGAGCTCCCTGACGCGCGCGGACCCCTGCTCCGGCAACCCCGTGTCCATGTCGATATCGGGGAGGTCGAGCCACTCGTGCTCGCGCACACCGAGGATCTCGAGCCCGCGCTCCAGCTCGGCGGTACGGACGGCCCCCATCGTTTCGGGTGGCCAACGCTCCTCGTCCATCGAGCCGCCCTCCCCGCGGGTCGCCGTCACGCAGACGACCCGGGAGCCGTTGTGGACCGCGCGGGCCATGATGCCCGCCGCCAGGTAGGTCTCGTCGTCGGGATGCGCCCAGACGCCGAGGATCGTTCCGAGCTCGTCCATCCCCGACCCCCTGCCCCGTTCACGGACGCGGAGCACGAGCATCCTAGCGACCGGAGCCGGGATGGAGGAGAACGGCCCGGGACGGGCCGTTCTCCGAGCCCCGCGCGAGGGAGGGAGGCGCGGGACGATCCGGTGTGCCGCCTACGACCGGTCTCGGCGGATCCTCCGGCCCCGGTAGTTCGGGAACACGACCTCCGCGTGCTGCCAGCACGCGGATGAGGGGTTGTAGACGGAGAGCATCGTGCGGCAGCCGGGGTGCGCGCACCTCCGGTCCTCCTCCACCGTCCGGGAGGGGGGCGGGAGGTGCCCGGGACGCGTTCCCTTGGCCACGTCACGGATTCGACGCGCCCGCCTCCCGGGTTCGGTGCCACGCTCGCGATCCGGCTTGGGAGGGACGGCGACTATGGAGGCTGGTGCTGCGTCCGTTCGAGGAGCGCTCGGACCCGGTCCACCAGCTCGGGCGGGACCTCGTCACACCCGCACTTGGCGCGGACCATGTCCTTCAGCCTGCGCTGGAAATCCGCATGCCCCGTGCATTGGCCGCACCCCCCGAGGTGCTGTTCCACCTCGAGACGCACGGCTCCGACGAGCTCCCCGTCGAGGTAGAGCTCGATCTGTTCCAGCACGCGTTCACATTCAGTCGGCGACAAGTCCACGCTCCCGTACCGTCTCCCACAACGCCCGCTGCAGGGCTTTCCTTCCCCGGTGCAACCTCGACATGACCGTCCCGATCGGGATGTCCAAGATCTCGGCGATCTCCTTGTAGCTGAAGCCCTCGACATCGGCAAGCAGGACCGCCATCCGGAAGACCTCGGGCAGTTCCTCCAGCGCGCGCTGCACGTCCTCGTCCGGGATCCGATCGAGGACCTCGGCCTCGGCCGAGGGTTCGGCCCCGGACGATCCGATCCGGTCGTAGAGGTACCAATCGGACGTGTCGTCCGTGACCGCGACCGTCACGGGTTCCCGCTGCTTCTTCCGGTAGGAGTTGATGAAGGTGTTCGTCAGGATCCGATACATCCACGCGCGCAGGTTCGTCCCTTCCCGGAACCCGGCGAACCCTCGGTAGGCCCGGAGGTACGCCTCCTGCACCAGATCCTCCGCATCCTGCGGGTTGCGGGTGAGACGCAGCGCCGCCCCGTAGAGGTTCGGCAGGAGCGGCAGGACCTCGCGCTCGAAGCGCTCGCGCAGGACCGGGTCCTCAGGCGGTGCCGCCTGGCTACGCGCCATCCGTACGCTCCGTTCCCGCCACGTTCACACGGCCTCCACCTCGAGCACTCCCGGACCGACAGTATCTCGCGGGCCACCACGTGCGGGCCATCCTCGCCGTGTCGAACGGCGAACATCGATGGGAAGATGGGAGGCCAGATGCCCAGCACGAACGACAAACGCGGACGCTGGCAGGGATTCGATCTCGGCGGTGCGGGGGGCTCCAAGGAGCCCCGCAGGATCCGTTCCTCCCCGTGGTCCTGGGTCCTGGTGTTCCTCGTCGTGCTCGTCCTGTTCAACTACTTCGCGTCCCCTCGGCCGAACGCGATCACGTACTCGGAGTTCCTCGAGCACGTGGACGGCGGGCGGATCGTCGGCACGCTCGAGATCTCCGCCACCTCGGTGAGCGGCACCTATGAGGACTCGACCGGGGAGGTCGGCTTCACGACGACGATCCCCCCGATCCTTCAGGGCACGACGTCGCTCACCGACCGGCTCGACGAGGCCGGCATCAGCTACGAGGGCGTGCAGCCGTCGGGGCTGCAGAGCTTCCTGATCGGATGGGTCGCGCCGCTCCTGCTGTTCGGCCTGCTGTGGTTCTTCCTGGTGCGTCGGATGAGCGGCGCGCAGGCCGGCGCCGCCTTGAACCTCGGTCGCAACAAGGTCCGGATCTACGACCGCAAGGAGATGAAGACCACGTTCGCCGACGTCGCGGGCGTCGACGAGGCGAAGGAGGAGCTCAAGGAGATCGTCGAGTTCCTGAGCAATCCGAAGAAGTACCAGCGCCTCGGGGGCCGCATCCCGAAGGGGGTCCTGCTCCTCGGACCACCGGGCTGCGGGAAGACGCTGCTCGCGCGAGCCGTCGCCGGTGAGGCGAACGTGCCCTTCTTCTTCATGTCGGGCTCCGAGTTCGTCGAGATGTTCGTCGGCCTCGGCGCGGCTCGCGTCCGAGAGCTGTTCCAACAGGCGAAGGAGAAGGCGCCGGCCCTCGTGTTCCTCGACGAGATCGACACGATCGGCAAGGGCCGCGGGGGTGCGCTCGGCGCGGGGTTCGGCGGACACGATGAACGCGAGCAGACGCTGAACCAGCTGCTGGTGGAGATGGATGGGTTCGACGCGAGCGCGGGCGTCATCATCATGGCGGCGACGAACCGGCCCGACGTGCTCGACCCCGCCCTCGTGCGTCCCGGACGCTTCGACCGCCAGGTCGTCGTGGATCAGCCGGACCTGAAGGGCCGCGAGGAGATCCTCAAGGTGCACGTCCGCGGCGTGGCGATCGATCCGCTGGTCGACCTGCGCATGCTCGCCGCGCGAACACCCGGGTTCACCGGTGCGGACCTCGCGAACGTGGTGAACGAGGCGGCCCTGCTCGCCGCCCGCCGGGAGAAGGACGCGGTCACGATGGTCGAGCTCGAGGAGGCGATCGATCGGACGGTCGCCGGGCTCGAGCGCAAGAGCCGCGTGATGTCGGAGAAGGACAAGGAGCGCGTCGCCGTCCACGAGATGGGCCACGCGCTGGTGGCCATGACCGCGGCTACGGCGGACCCCGTCCACCGTGTCTCGATCATCCCGCGCGGAGCCGCGGCGCTCGGCATGACGATGCAGCGTCCCATCGAGGACCGGTACCTGCTGACGGAGCCCGAGCTGCAGGACCGCCTCGCGGTGCTGCTGGGCGGCCGCACGGCCGAGGAGCTCGTGTTCGACAACGTCGTGTCGACCGGCGCGCAGAACGACCTCGAGCGCGCGACGGAGATCGCTCGGGCGATGGTGACCGAATACGGCATGAGCCCGAAGATCGGCCCCCTGTCGTTCGGCAAGGACGGGTTCCGCGGCTCCGCCGGTCGGCTGCTGTACCCGGGCTCCGCCCCGGAGCTCTCGGACGATCTCGCGGCGCTGGTCGACGAGGAGACGGCCCGGCTCGTGAACGAGGCGCACGACCGCGCCACGGAGGTGCTCGGCACCCACAAACGCATGCTCGAGCAGCTCTCCGAGATCCTGATCGTGACGGAGGTGATCGACGGCCCGGAGCTGTCCGCCTATTTCGAGGGACTCAAACCGATCCCCTCGAAGGAGGAGCTTCGGCGCCAGGTCGAGGGCAACGGCCGGCGCGAAGCCACGGAGCGATCCGGACCCGAGATCATCGTCCAGCCGCCGGCACAGTCCTAGTCTGGCTCCGCGGGTTCGACCAACAGGTCGAACCGTCCGCGGAACCGTTCGAGGAACCGATAGTAGTTGCGCTTGGACAACCGGTCGCGCTCGACCGGCGGCGTGGAGTGGTAGACGCGGTGCTCGTGCCTCGTCACCGGCGCATCGACCACCACCGCCCGCAGGCCCGCGTCTTTGATCCGGAACGAGCACTCGATGTCGGCGGTGCGGTACCACCGGAACCGATCGTCGAACAACCCGACATCGCGCAGCACGTCCCGCCGGAAGGCCATCAGGTACCCCTCGATGGCATCGACGTCCGGCCCGGGGCTGTCGTGGAACTCGTGGAGGTCGTTCGTCGAGATGCCGAACGGCCCGCACACGCCGATCGTCGGGTCCTCGAGCGCTCGCAGGAGCGGTCCGAACGTGTCGCCGGTCGGCTCGATCGAGCCGTCGACGGCCAGGACGACCCGACCGCGCGATCGAACGAGGCCGGCGTTCCGCGCCGCGCCCCAGCCCGTGCCCGGTTCGAGCGCAACGACGTCCACCGCGTCGCCGTAGCGTGAGGGGTCCGTCTCGGTCAGGTCCGCGACGACGTACTGCACCGCGCGATCCCCCTCGTTCGCCCGGAACCCCGCCAACGCGCGGACGACGTCCTCCGGCCATCCCTCGACGACCCAATGGACGCTCACGTCGACGGACGGGGGGTCGTCGAGGAGTCTCTCGACCTCGGCGGGCCTGCGACGCTCGGGCGCTCGAGGTTCGACGGGTTCGAAGGACGCGCCCTGCGGACCGTCGATGACTCGGTACCCGAGCTCGGCGATCCGATCACGGAGCGCGTCGGCGGCGGCGAAGTCCTTCGCGGCGCGGCGTTCCGCCCGTTCGGCGGCCAGCGCGCGGACCTGGTCGGGGACCTCTTCCACGGCGTGCCGAACCGCAGGCCTAGACGGGCTCCTTCGAGACCGAGCGCAGCCGACCGGCCACCGACTCGAGCGTCTTCAGCGCGATCGACGGGTGCTCCATCAGGAGGCCGCGGAAGACCCATCCGGTGATCCCGATGAGTCGGACGGGCGTCATCGCGGTGACCGTGGCCGTCCGGGGCCCCCCGTCGAGCAGCGCGACCTCGCCGAAGAAGTCGCCCGGGCCGAGCTTCGCCTTCGTCTTGCCGCCGATCGAGACCTTGCACTGCCCCTCGAGGATCAGGAACAGGCCGATGCCCCGCTCGCCCTCCCGAGCGATGACGGTCCCCTCCTTGTGCGACACGACCTTGGACGCGCGGGCGATGATGGCGAGCTCGCGCTTGGAGCACTCGGAGAAGATCGGCACCTTCGAGATCTGGGTTACGGCGCTCGGCTCGGCCACGTGGTTCGTCCTCCTCGTGCAGCCTGGTCCGGCGGCCGGCGGGCCGCCGGGAAGCAGGCGATCCTATCGCGATCGGATCGGCGGATGCGACCCGCTACCATGGGAGCGTGACCGAGCGACGCAGGCGCCTGGCGATCGTCGTCCTGTTCGTGATCGGGTTCGCGCTCGTCGGCCTCGCGAGCCTCGTGGACTCCACCTGGCCGCTGTTCGTCACGGTGCTCCCGTACGCCGCGATCCCATGGCTGGTGGTCCGGGCGGACGACGCCGCCGACGGAGCCTGACCTCGGATCCTGGAAGGATCCACGGGATGGACACCGCCGTTCCGATCGAGCTCCTCGAGACGGGGACGTCGTTCGCCGACCTGTCGAGCTGGCGAACCGTGACCGTGTCGGGCTCCGACGCGGTCGACTGGCTGAACGATCTGGTTTCGGCGGAGCTCGGCGGGCTGGGCCACGACTCGGCCCGTCACTCGCTCCTGCTCTCGCCCACCGGCGGGATCCTGGCCGGGTTCACGGTGACCGTGATCGGCGGCACCGTGCTCCTGATCCAGGATCCGCTGCAGCCACGGTCGATCGCGTCGCTCCTCGAGCCGTATGTGCTCTCGGCGGACGTCCGCCTCCAGGAACGGACCGGCTCGTGCGCGGTCTTCGCCTTCCCCGGCCGAACGGTTCCGCCCGACGCACCTGGGGCCGAGTGGTCGGCACCGTCGTGCCTCGGTCGGGGGGTCGACCTCGTATCGCTCGGGGAGGACCACGACCGGCTCCTCGCCTCGCTCCGTGCGATGCACTCGGAGGCGAGGGACGACGAACTGGAGGCGTGGAGGATCGCGTCCGCCGTCCCCAGGATCGGCGTGGACACCGGCGACGGCGACCTTCCGCAGGAGGCGCGGCTCGAGGGCCACGTGTCGTTCGACAAGGGCTGCTTCCTCGGACAGGAGGCCGTGGCGAAGATGCGGAACCTCGGCCATCCGCGTCGCTGGCTCGCGGCGCTCGAGGGCGACGGCAGGGTGTCACCAGGCGAACCGATCGCCGCCGACGGCGTCGAGACCGGCGTCGTCACGAGCGTCACGACCGTTGACGGCGTCAGCTTGGCGCTCGCCCGGATCCGGTGGGAGCACAGGGACCGCCTCCTGCGGACGCCGAGAGGGGTCGAACTCCGAACTCGCGGGCAAGCCTGAAGGCTCAGGGAAACTCATCTACCGTGTCCGCGAGGTCCTCGGTCAGGTGCGGACGTAGGCCGCGAGGTGCTGGCCGGTCAGGGTGGAGCGGGCGGCGACGAGGTTGGCAGGTGTGCCCTCGAAGACGATCCGGCCGCCGTCGTGACCGGCGCCCGGCCCGAGGTCGACGATCCAGTCGGCGTGCGCCATGACCGCCTGGTGATGCTCGATGACGATGACCGACTTCCCTGTGTCGACGAGCCGGTCGAGCAGGCCGAGCAACCGCTCGACGTCGGCGAGGTGGAGGCCGGAGGTCGGCTCGTCGAGGACGTAGACGTCACCCTTCTCGCCCATCTGCGCGGCGAGCTTGACCCGCTGCCGCTCGCCGCCGGACAGCGAGGTGAGCTGCTGGCCGAGGCTCAGGTAGCCGAGCCCGACGTCGGCCAGCCGGTCGAGGACCTTGTGAGCGGCCGGCGTGCGTGCCTCGCCGGCGTCGAGATACTCCTCGGCCTCGGTCACCGACATCGCGAGCACTTCGGCGATGTTCCGACCACCCAGCGTGTACTCCAGCACCGACGCTTGGAACCGCTTCCCTTCGCACTCCTCGCAGGTTGATTCGACGGTGGCCATCACGCCGAGGTCGGTGTAGATCACGCCGGCGCCGTTGCAGGCGGGGCAGGCGCCCTCGGAGTTGGAGCTGAACAGGGCCGGCTTCACGCCGTTCGCCTTGGCGAACGCCTTCCGGATCGGTTCGAGCAGTCCCGTGTAGGTCGCCGGGTTGCTCCGTCGCGATCCGCGGATCCCGCCCTGGTCGATCGCCACCACGCCGTCGCCTTCGGAAACCGAACCGTGGATCAGCGAGCTCTTGCCGGAACCGGCCACGCCCGTGATCACGCAGAGGACGCCGAGCGGGATATCGACGTCGACGTTCTGCAGGTTGTTCGTGTTGGCGCCGCGCACCTCCAGCACTCCCGACCGTGTTCGCACCGACCGCTTCAGGGAGGCCCGGTCGTCCAGATGCCGGCCGGTGGTGGTGTCAGTTCCGCGCAGATCCTGGACGGTGCCCTCGAAGACCACCTCGCCACCGGCGGTGCCGGCACCGGGGCCGAGGTCGACGACGTGGTCGGCGATCACGATCGTCTCGGGCTTGTGCTCCACGACGAGCACGGTGTTGCCCTTGTCGCGCAGTTGACGGAGCAGGTCGTTCATCCGCTCGATGTCATGGGGGTGCATGCCGATCGTGGGCTCGTCGAAGACGTAGGTGACGTCCGTGAGCGACGAGCCGAGATGGCGGATCATCTTGGTGCGCTGTGCCTCTCCCCCGGACAGCGTGCCCGACGGCCGGTCGAGCGACAGATAACCCAACCCGATCTCCGCGAACGAGTCGAAGAGGTGCTGCAGTCCGGCGAGCAGCGGGGCCACCGACGGCTCGTCGAGGCCCCTGATCCAGTCGGCCAGGTCGCTGATCTGGAGCGAGCAGACGTCGGCGATGTTCCTCCCGTCGATCTTCGAGGACCGCGCCTCCGTGCTGAGCCGCGTCCCGTCGCACTCGGGACACGTCGTGAACGTCACCGCCCGCTCCACGAAGGCGCGGATATGCGGCTGCAGCGCGTCGACGTCCTTGGAGAGGAACGACTTCTGGATCCTCGGGATCACGCCCTCGTACGTGAGGTTGATGCCCTCGACCTTGATCTTGGTCGGCTCACGGTAGAGAAGGTCGTGCAGCTCCTTCTTGGTGAAGCGCTTGATCGGCTTGTCCATGTCGAAGTAGCCGGAGCCACTGAAGATGCGGCCGTACCAGCCGTCCATGCTGTAGCCGGGGATCGTGAGCGCCCCCTCGCGGAGCGACAGACCGTCGTCGAACAGCGCCGACAGGTCGAAGTCCGTGACCGAGCCCATGCCCTCGCAGCGCGGACACATACCGCCCTGGTAGACGGCGTTGCGGACGACGATCCGCTCGCCCTTCCCCTTGTCGACGGTCATCGCACCGCTCGCCGTCCTCGTCGGTACGTTGAACGAGAAGGCGGTGGGCGGGCCGATGTGCGGCTTCCCGAGCCGGCTGAAGAGGATGCGCAGCATCGCGTTGGCGTCCGTGGCGGTACCCACGGTGGAGCGTGGGTTGGAGCCCATCCGCTCCTGATCGACGATGATCGCCGTCGTCAGGCCTTCCAGGACGTCGACCTCCGGCCGCGTCAGCGTGGGCATGAAGCCCTGCACGAAGGCGCTGTAGGTCTCGTTGATCATCCGCTGCGACTCCGCCGCGATCGTGTCGAACACCAGGGAGCTCTTGCCCGAGCCGGAGACGCCGGTGAACACCGTCAGCCGGCGCTTCGGGATCTCGACGCTGACGTCCTTGAGGTTGTTCACACGCGCGCCCTGCACGCGGATCAGGTCGTGGCTGTCGGCAGCGGGCAGCTCAGGCGACCGAGGGGACCGCTTCGTCGCCATGCTCCTCAGCGCACCGCCTTCTTCACCAGCGCGCTGATCTTCTTCTCCTCTGCGGCGGTCAGCTCCTTGAGTGCCCAGGAGGTCGGCCACATGGCGCCCTGGTCGAGGTTCGCCTCATCGCTGAAGCCGAACGTCGCGTACTTCGCGTCGAACTTCTTTGCAGGCTGGAAGAAGCACACGATCTTGCCGTCCTTCGCGTACGCGGGCATCCCGTACCAGGTCGTCGGCAACAGGGACGGCGTCGCGGCCGTGATGATCGCGTGGAGCCGCGTGGCCATCGCTCGATCCGTGCCCTTCATCTCGCCGATCTTCGCGAGCAGGGCCTTCGTGCCGTCCGCCTTGGCGGCTTCCGCCTTGAGCTCCTGGGCGCGCTCCTTCATCGCCGCTCGTTCCTCGGCCGTGAATCCTTTGGACGAGGTCGAGGTGCGCCCAGGGGACGTCCGGGTGCCCTTCGTCACGGTCTTCTTCTGAGCCATCACGGTCCCTCCTTGCCGATGGTTGCCTGCCGTCCGACCTCCGGGTGCATGCGGCTCAGCGCAGCTCCTGGATGCGGATCAGGTTGCCCGCGGGATCGCGGAAGGCGCAGTCGCGGATCCCGTACGGTTGGTCGGTCGGTTCCTGGACGACGTCGGCGTCACCGGCCTGCAGCCGCTCGAAGGTGCCGTCGAGGTCGGTGGTGGCCAGGTTGATGCTGGCGAAGGTGCCCTTCGCCATCATCTCGGCGATCGTGCGGCGCTCGTCATCGGTCACACCGGGAGTGGCGACCGGCGGGTACAGGACGATGGACGTGCCGGGCTGGTCGGGGGGGCCGACGGTGATCCAGTGCATCCCGCCGTACTCGACGTCGTTCCGGACCTCGAAGCCGAGGGTGTCGCGGTAGAAGGCAAGGGATGCCTCAGGATCGTCGTGCGGAAGCATGGCCTGGTGGATGGTGATGTCCATAGCCGTCATGCTACGTGCGTCTCGGTGACCGGCGCTTCTCGATTCCTGACCGGTCTGGTCACCTGTTTCGCGATGCACGGCGGGATGCCCGCCATCGCCTGCGACGCCTGGCGTTGATAGACGCTGGGCGGCACGCCGACCAGCTCGGTGAAGCGCGTGCTGAAGGTGCCCAGTGACGAGGAGCCGACCTCGAAGCAGACCTCGGTGACGTTGAGGTCGCCGCGACGCAGCAGCGCCATCGCACGCTCGATGCGACGCGTCATGAGATAGGCGTACGGCGACTCGCCGTAGGCGAGCCGGAACTGGCGGCTGAGGTGCCCGGCCGACAGGTGCGCGCCGCGGGCGAGCGCCTCGACGTCCAGCGGCTGCGCGTACTCCCGGTCGATCCGGTCGCGGACGCGACGCAGAACCGCGAGGTCGCGCAGGTGCTGTGCCGCGGCGGGTCTGCTGGTCACCTGCTTCATCGTGCCACGTCGAGCGGGAGGCGCCCAGCGGCCCGGGCATCCACCCGCCCCAGTACGCGAGCGCATCGGCGGGCGGCGCCAGGCGGGGTTCGCTGGTCGATAGGCTGAGGGCCGCCCCCTCGCGAGCGGCCCCTCGTTCGTCGCGGACGGGATCTGAACCCGTGACCCCTGGGTCATGAGCCCGGGGGATCCTGCGAGCCGAGATGAGTCCTGCGGCGTCCGGCGGTCGTACTGTCGAACCCGTCACCGAGGGGAGGACGTCTGATGCGCAGCGTGACCTATTCGATGGGCGTCTCGCTTGACGGCTACATCGTCGGGCCGGACGGCGGCTTCGACTGGCCGGGGTTCGACGAGGAGGTCTTTCGCTTCTGGATCGACGAGATCCGAGGGGTCGGCGTCCACCTGTTGGGACGACGGCTGTACGAGACGATGCTGTACTGGGAGACCGCCGACCAGGATCCGTCGCTCGACGACTCAGAGCCTCGAGTGGGCCGCGCTCTGGAAGCCGCTCCCGAAGGTGGTGTTCTCCACCACGCTGTCGGCGGTGCAGGGCCATGCCCGCCTGGCCTCCGTCGGCCTGGGGGAGGAGATCGAGCGGTTGCGAGCCGAGCCGGGGGAGGGCGACATCGCGATCGGCGGCGCGACGCTCGCCGCCGAGGCGGCCGCGTTGGGTCTGATCGACGAGTACCAGGCCATGGTCTACCCGGTGCTGGTTGGCGGTGGCATCCCGTTCTTCCCCCGGCGCGAGCGCCGGGTGGATCTCGAACTCGTCGAGACCCGCACCTTCAGCTCGAGAGTCGTCTACCTCCGCTACCGCGTCGCGCGCTAGCCCGAAGCGCCCCCGATCCAGCTGCGGGGGAATCTTGGGGGGATGAGGCCCAACGAGAAGGGGTGCCGGTTGCCCGGCACCCCCAACTGACCTGCGGTTCCTCTCGTCGCGGGGACGGGATTTGAACCCGTGACCTCTGGGTTATGAGCCCAGCGAGCTACCGGACTGCTCCACCCCGCAGACGGATGCTACCCAACGGAACCACCCGTGCCAATCCACCGAACCTCAACCGACGAGCACGATCCCGCGCATCCCATAGGCCCAGTGGCCGGGGATGTGGCAACCGAACAGGAGGTCGTCCTCGCCGAAGGTGAACGACGTCCGCACGATCTGCCCGGCCGGGACCGTGACCTCGCCGGGACGCGGAGGATGGGAGGCCTCGGTCCCGCGCTCGTGCACATCTTGGACCTCGCGATCGCCGACGATGAACTCGTGATCGATCGGATCCGTGTTGCGGATCACGAACCGGATCGTTTCGCCCGGCCGGACGTCCAGCTCGACCGGCTCGAACGCCGAGTGATGGATCGTGATCACCACCGTGCGCGCGCTCGGAGCGGCGGTGGCTCGTGTGCACGCGGCGAGCGCGAACGCGGTGAGGACGACGATCGCCGTCGCCGCGAACGCGCGCCGCATCGAGAACCTCAGATCGCCGGACGGCTCGAGCGCCGCCGGTCGAGCATGCCGAGCACCCCGAGCGTCACCAGGATCGCGAGTGCGGTCCACGCCGCCGGCGCGAAGCGCTCGAACACGCTCCGGCGGACGATCGGATCGGGCTCCAGGCCGGCGGCCTTGGGCGCCGGCTGCCCGGCACCGCTCGCGTCGATCGCGAGGTCGTAGTCGAGATCGCCCGCGCGCGAGTCCACGCGCAGGTAGGTCAGCCACATCCCGTCGCGCGGCACCCACTCCATGCCCTTGTCGGAGCGGAGATCGGCGAGGAGGGAGCGCGATGCCGGCTGACTCGCCTCCAGGACGAGCCCCGGACGCACGTCACTCGGGAGCCTCGACGAGATCCCGGGCGTGAGCGGGACCGGCAACATCGCCGGATCGCGGTCCGTGAGCAGGTAGACGTCGGCTTCGATGGGCGCGTCGGCCGGAGCCCCGAGTGCCAGGATCCGGAGCGGCACCCACGGGTTCGTCGTCGGGATGACGACGTGGACGGGTGTCCCGTCGCCCTCGGCCAACCCCTGCTCGGCCGCTCGACCGGCGTCGAACCGCACCGTCATGAAGATCGGGCTCCGCCGCGCGTAGAACTCGAGCACCTCCGGCGCGTCGGGCGGCAGCAGGAAGCCGTGCTCGCGCGCCCAGTTGCCGACCGCCGTCGCGCCGCCCTCCAGGACGACGACGTCGAGCGCGTCGATCTTCGTCTTCAAGATCACGGTGGCGCGCTCGGCGTCGGCGGCACCCGCGAACGAGAGCGCTGCGACCTCGGGCTGCGGCTGCGTCTCGAGGACCAGCCGTTGCAGCGTCCAGTCGCCGCCTCGGATCACGTCCGTCGGCACGCCCGGCAGCGGGATGATCGATCCGAACTCGCCCTTCCCGCCGGCGAACTCGAAGGACGTCACGTAGTGCTCGATGCCTTCGTGGTACGCGGCGAGCGTCGTGGTCTTGACGAGCTGCACCGTTCCGTTCGGTGCGACGAGGCCGCCGCACGCGAACGCGGGCGCGCCAACGAGCAGGACCAACGCGAAAGCGGTGAGCGGGAACAGCAGACGGAAGCGGCGCATCTCGGTGCTCCTTCCGGTCGGCGAACCGCGGTTGGACGGTCAGGGCGACCGCCCGGGTTCCCCGGAGGAACGGATCGACGGAAGGACCTAGCCCGACGGGGACGGCGAGGGTGATGGACCGGGCGACGGCTCCACGCCGAGGAGCTCGGCGATCAACTGCTGCGCCTCCGCGGTGGCCTGCTGGGCGAGGTCGATCTCGGCCTGATAGGTCGCAAGGTCGCCGGCGCGCAGCGCGACGTCGGCCGCGGCGAAGTGCTGCGTGGCCTCGTCGAGCAGGATCTGGATCTGCTCCTCGAGGCTCCCCGTGGGCGGCGGTTCCTCCCCGTCGGGAGGCGGGACCGCTTCGCCGATCGAGTCCGCGAGCGCAGCCTGCAGGTTGTTGCCGATCCCGATCTCGGTGCCGTTGACGACCACGACGCGTTTCAGCTCGGGGATCGCGTTCGGTTGGTTCGACTCCACATAGACCGGCTGGACGTACAACAACGAGTCGTCGAGCGGGATCACGAGGAAATCACCGAAGACGATGTTCGAGCCGCCCTGGCCGAGGAGGGTCCGTTCGGCCGAGAACCGCGCGTCCTGGTTGATCCGGGAGAAGACCTGGGTCGGTCCGTCCACGTTCACGCCGGCCGGGAACTGGAAGCTCACCATGTCCCCGTAGTCGGGGCCGGGGTCGGACTTCGCCGCGATCCACGCGACCATGTTCTGGCGATCGAGCGGGGTGAACGGCAGGATCAGCACGAAGGACTCGTCGGTCTCCCCCGGCAGGCGCATCAGCACGTAGTACGGGCGCATCTGGAACTCGGTGTTCTGGCTCGAGATCGTCGGGTCGACCGGAAGGGCCCAGAAGTCCTGTTTGCCGTAGAACACATCCGGGTCGGTGACGTGGTAGTTCGTGAACTGGGCCGCCTGGACCTGGAACAGGTTCTCGGGATAGCGGAAGTGCGCGAGCATGTCGTCCGGCGCATCCGCGAGGTCCGTGAAGAGCGTCGGGAACGCGGAGGACCAGGCCTGGATGATCGGATCCTCCGGGTCGGCCACGTAGTAGGTCATCGAGCCGTCGTAGGCGTCGACCACGACCTTGACCGAATTGCGGAGGTAGTTCGCGCTTCCGCCGAGCCCCGGGGCCCCTTCCTGGACGGGCTGGGTCGAGACCTCGGCGAGGTCGACCAGGTCGGAGTAGGGGTACTGGTTGGTCGTGGTGTACGCATCCCAGATCCAGACCAGCCGCCCGTCCACCACGGCCGAGTAGGGGTCGGCGTCGAATCGCAGGAACGGGGCCGCCTTCGGCACGCGCTCGGTGATGTCGCGGTGGATCATGATCCGGCTGTCGCCCTCGATCAGGCCCGAGATCAGCAGGTTCACGTCTCGGAATCGCCAGGCGAACAAGGCGCGCTGGAACAGCCCGCCGATCGGGATCCCGCCGTCCCCGTCGTACTCGAAGCTGATCTGCTCCTGGTCGTCCGTGGCGGTGCCCTGGTAGTCGAGCTCCTGCGCGCCGGTCTTCACCAGGACGAACGCGGCGTCGCCGGCCGCGCCCTCGCCGTAGTACACGCGCTGGCCGTTGCCCTCGAACGCGGGTTCGCCGACCGGCGGGATGTCGCGCAGCGTGAACAGCGGCTGCCCTTCCGCGGTGGACGTGTTCACCTGCGATGCCACCGCTCCGAAGCCGTGCGTGTAGACGAGGTGCACGTTCTGCCATGTCCTCCCGCCCTCGGGGATCCCGCCCTGACTCACCTCACGTGCCGAGAGCATCAGGACGCGCCGCTCGCCGTCGATGAGGTACCGGTCGACGTCGACGTCGTTGAACTCGTAGTAGGAGCGGAAGCGCTGGAGCGACGTGTAGTTGTCCGCGAGCACGTCCGGTCTCCACAGGCGGATGTTCGAAACGGTGGCATCGTTCTCCTGCATGTCCTCGGCGGTGACCTGGGGACCGAGCGCCTGTGAGGTGCTCACGATCCCATCCAGCTCGAAGGCACTCCTCGTCGCCTCGATGTTGTCCTCGATGAACGGCTGCTCGCGCTGGAACTCCTGCGGCGCGACCCGGAACCGTTGCACGAAGGCGGGGAACGCCGCCCCCGCGATGATCGAGACGAGCGCGAGCAGGCCCACCGCGATCACGGGCAGCGCCCACCCGCGCATCCGGATGTTGACGAGGAACAGGATCGCGCACGCGATCGCGATGAACGTGAGGATCCGCAGCGCCGGGAGCTGTGCGTTCACGTCCGTGTACGAGGCCCCGACGACCACCCCTCGCGTCGACGTCAACAGGTCGAACTGTCCGAGGTAGTAGCCCCACGCCTTGGTGAGCATGATGAGCCCGAGGAGCACGGACAGGTGGGCCTTCACCTGCGGGGACACCTTCTCGCCGAGACCCTGCGCCTGCGGACGGATCCCGCCCCAAAGGTAGTGCGCGAGCGCCGTGAGCAGCGTCACGCCGACGAGCGCCGAGAACAGCCACCCCTGCATGAACTTCAACCACGGCAGGCTGAAGACGTAGAAGGCCGGGTCACGTCCGAACAGCGGCTCGGGCGTCCCGAACGTCAGGTCCGAACCGTTGCGCCACAGCAGGAACGACTGCCACTGCGTGGACACACCGAGTCCGACGAAGAAGGCGATCACCAGGGCGAACAGGGGAAGCAGCCACTTCGCGTACGGCTCGAACTGCATCCGATAGCGGTCGATGATCTCCTGCTCGGGGGTGAGCGGCCGGTACCTCGGCGTGGTCCGCCGCACGATGACGAGGTTCACGAACAGGAGCACGAAGAACGCGAGACCGAACACGAGCCCGAGCAGCACCCGCGTCCGGAGCACGGTCCAGAACACGTCCGAGAACCCGACCTCACGGAACCACAGGACGTCGACGAAGAACCCCGAGAGCGCCGTGAAGGCAACGACGAGCGCCGCCACGACCGCGACGACGATGATCAGCAATCGTCGACGGCGCGAGACCGGGTTCGCCGAGGGCACGCGTACGACCATGTGTCCGTATCCGATGGGGTCCGGGAGCCGCGTCAGCCTATCATCGGGCCTCGCGGAACAGGGCCCGGTTCGGAGGCCCCACCGCTCCGCGCATCCGTCCCTCCGGACCCGGCCGCTCACGCGCCGCCCAGGTAGGCGAGCGCGTCGTCGAACGAGGCGACCGGCACGAGCTCGAGGCCGTCCACGTCGACGGCGCGGGCCGCCGCCTCGTTGCCCTCCGGGAGCAGGAACACCGTGGCGCCCGCGTCGGCGGCCGCGACGATCTTCGAGTCGATCCCGTCGATCGGCAGCACCGTCCCGTCCAGGCCCATCACGCCGGTCCCCGCGATCGTTCGACCACCGGTGAGGTCGCCCGGGGTCAGCAGGTCGTACAGGCCGAGCCCCCACATGAGCCCGGCGGAAGACCCTCCGACGTCACCGCTCGAGATGCTGACGTCGAACGGGAAGCTGTTGATCAACGAGACACCGACGAGCGGCTCCGGCCTTCCGCCGCACGGCTCGCGGACGAGGCGTACGGTCTCGGGCTCGCCGTCGACCGAGACGTCGAACGTCAACGCCGCCCCCGACGGCGCCGCCTGGATCGCGCGACTCGCCTGCCGAGCGGTGTCGACGTCCTCGCCGTCGATCTCGAGGATCCGATCGCCCGGGTACAGACGTCCGTCGGCGGCGCATCCCTCGACGACCTGCTCGACGAGGACGCCCTCGCCGTGCTCCTTCGGGTACTCCGAGACCTCGCGCAGCACGACGACGGAGGCGTCCAGTTTGCTCGTATCCATCTGCGAGATCGAACGCTCGTGCTCACGTTCCACGTCCTCGCCGGGGGCGAAGAGATCGGAACGCGGGACGACGCTTCGATGCGGATCGAGCCAGGCCAGGACCAGCTCCAATCCGGTGAGCTGCGAGTAGTGCACGGTCGTCATCACGAACCGCCCCTCGGACTCGAAGCGCTCGTGGTCCTCGAACCGGATCAACGGCTGCACCGCGCGAGCCGGGCCCGGACCGAGCGCGTACCACGGGAGGTAGAGCGTGATCGCCGCCAACGCGATCGCCGCGACCGGCACGAGGACGAGGAACCGTTTCCAGCGGAACCCACCGAGGCCCAACACGCATCGATGGTACGGGCAACCTGCGCCTACGGATGTCGGCGCAGGGGTACGCTCACCACACGATGGCCTACCTGCTCGTGGGTGTCCTGGCGATCCTCGTCGGGGCCGCCGCGTACCTGGTGACCGTGCGATCCGTTCCCGACCCGGCACCGGCGATGGGGTTCGGCGACGAGGACACCGCCGGTGGCTCCGAAGTCGCGGGCGGCCCTCGCCCGGGTTACACCTACCTCCAGGTTTCGACGCGCGGTCCGGCGCTCCAGGACCGCATCCTCGGCCTGCTCGGGGTGGTGCTCCTGGTCGGCGTCTCGGCCGCGCTGCTGGCCTTCGCGGTGTACCAGCTGGGCCATCTCATCAACGAGACGATCCAGGCGTTCCTCGAGTAGCCCGCGACCGGCCGCGATCACCGCCGCCGCACGAGCTGGAACGACGATCGATAGTCGTCGAGATGCTCCAGCATGGCCCCGAGCCCGAGGACGACCGTCTCGAGCGGCCGTTCGGTGAGGTGGACGGGCACCTCGCACTCCTGCGACAGCAGGAGGTCGAGCCCTCGGAGCAACCCGCCTCCGCCCGTGAGGAACATGCCGGCTTCGAGGACGTCGTGCGTCAGCTCCGGGGGCGCTTCCTCGAGGGTCTTGCGCGCGGCCTCGACGATGCGAGCGACCGGTTCCGACATCGCGTGCCGGACCTCGTCCTCGGTCACGCGGACCTCCTGCGGCGCTCCGGATGCGAGTGCGCGGCCGGTGACGACCGCCGCCTTGTTCCGAGGACCGGGGAACGCGGAGCCGATCGCGATCTTGATCTCCTCGGCCGACTTCTCTCCGATGGCGACCGCATACCGGGTGCGGATGTGCGCTTGGATCGCCGCGTCGAGATCGAACCCGCCGATCCGGATCGCCACGCCCGAGACGATCCCGCCCATCGAGGCGACCGCCATCTCCGTGATCCCGCCTCCGATGTCGACGATCAGGTTGCCGATCGGCTCGTGGATCGGCAGTCGCGCCCCCACGGCCGCCGCGAGCGGCTCCTCGACCAGGACGACCCCCTTGCCGCCCGCGACGCGGATCGCCTCCTCGACCGCGCGACGCTCGACCTCGGAGGACTGGCTCGCGATGCACGCGAGCACGCGGGGTTTCGGGAACCGGCCCACGCCGACCCGCCGCAGGACCGTCTGGATCATGCGCTGTGTGATGTCGAACTCCGTCATCACACCCTGCCGCAGCGGCCGCACGGCCAGGACGTTGCCCGAACGGCCGCCGATCATCTGCCAGGCCTCCTCGCCCATCGCCTCCACCGCGCCCGAGGACGCGTTCACGGCGACGACGCTCGGCTCGTCGAAGACGACCCCGTCGCCCTGGCGGTACACGAGCGTGTTGGCCGTCCCGAGGTCGATCGCCAGGTCGCGCCCCACGTCAGCGCCTCGTCGCCGGCAGGGTCACGAACCCATCACCCATCCGGACGCACCGGAGACCAGGTGCTCCTTCTTCCAGATCGGGACGTCGCGCTTCAACCGCTCGATGCCGTGCCGGCAGGCCTCGAACGCCTCGGCGCGGTGCGGCGCAGAGCAGGCGACGACGACGGAGACCTCCCCGACCCCGAGCTCGCCCGTCCGGTGCAGGAGCGCGACCTTGCGGAGCGGCCACCGCTCGAGCATCTCGGTGGCGAGCTCCTCGAGGCGGCGCGTCGCGAGCTCGGCCCACGCCTCATAGGTGAGGCCGGTCACGTCGCCGGCATCGGACCGCTTTCGGACCGTACCGAGGAACAGGCACGTCCCCCCGGCGCCGGGATCGGTGACGAACGCGACCGCCTCCTCGGCGGCCAGGGGCCCGTCGGTGACGCGGACGAGGAGCTGCTCCGGCATGCGGCTCATGCTATCGAGGGCGGACGCCGCCCGGGTCGAGGCATTCCCTCACGCCGGGCGTGCGATGTTGGGACGGCGTACACGAGCGCCGGCCGTAGGATGGCCGTGTGAGCCATCCCGACGATGAGCACCCGTCCGGCGTCCCGCTCGGGGATATCTGGAACGACGTCCCGCTGTTCCGAGAGATCCAGCGGGTCCTGCTCTCGTCCAGCGGCCCGGTGAACTGGGAGCTCGCGCGACAGGTCGGGATCGCCTCGGCGACGTGGGGCGGGGAGGACCCGGCGCCGTCCGACGAGGATCGGTCCGGCCTCGAAGAGGCGGTGCGTGTCGCAGAGCTGCAGGTGGCCGGCTTCACGGGCCTCGAGCCGCCGACCGACCTCCCGAAGGTCGAAGCCGTCCGGCGCGCCGCGTGGGTGCAGGCGAACCTCGAGGGCCTGCGCGCCGTGCTCGAGCCAGCCGCGGCCAGGATCGGCGATGCGGTGAGCGCCGCCCAGCGCGAGGCCCTCCCCGAACAGGCGCAGACGGGGGTCGCGCAGCTCCTCGGACAGCTGTCCCCCTTGCTGCTCGGCGCCCAGGTCGGCAGCGTGCTCGGCGCGCTCGGGCAGCAGGTGCTCGGCCAGTACGACATCGCGGTCCCGAGGCCGGAGGGCACGGGTGCCCTCCTGTTCGTCGTCCCGAACATCGCCGCCTTCGAGCGGGACTGGAGCCTCGACCTCATGGAGTTCCGGACATGGATCGCGATCCACGAGGTGACGCATCGGTTCGAGTTCGCGCGCCCCTGGGCGCTACAGCGCTTCCGCGAGCTGCTCGAGGATTTCACCTCGACCGTCCGACTGGACGTCGAGGGGTTGCAGCGACGGCTCGAGTCGGTCGACCCGTCGAACCCGGAGGCGATGCAGGAGATGTTCGCCGGCGACGAGGGACTCTTCGGAACCGAGCTCGACGACGAGCAGCGCCTGAAGCTCGGGCGGATCCAGGCGTTCATGGCGTCGGCGGAGGGGTACGGCGACCACGTGATGCATGAGCTCGGCGAGCGGATGCTTCCGTCGTACGCGCGCATCGACGAGGCGATGCGCCGGTACCGGGAGGGCGAACGCACGGACCCGGTCCTCGAGCGACTGCTCGGGATCGAGGTCAAGCGCGAGCAGTACCGCCTCGGCCGCGCGTTCTGCGACGCGGTGGTCGCCGCGACCGACGAGGCGACGCTCGCACGCATGTGGGACTCGGCGGAGGCGCTGCCCTCGCTCCCGGAGCTGGACGAACCGCGGCTGTGGCTCGCGCGCACGGTCTGAGCCGGCCCAGCCGCGCTCCGACGTCGGGTATCCTCTCGCGGCGATGACCGTCGGCGAGCTGGTGTTCGCGAACGTCGTGGACCGCCGCGTGTGGGAGTCGTCCGGCCCTGAGTCGCCTGCCGGCATCTACCTGCTCGGCTCGCCCGGCACCGCCCTTCCGTTCGTCGTGTACCGGGCCTGGAAGGTCGCCACGGGCGTGGTCAACGAGGAGGTCCACCTCTTCGGTCCCTCCGGCCGCCTCGTGTACCGATGGGGACCCGCCGTACGACGGATGCTCGGGAGCATGGACCTCACGGTCGAGACCGACACGATCGAGGACGCGCGGCTGGACGAGACGGGGACCTTCGTCGCCTCCTTCGTCCTGGACGAGGAGATCGTCGGCGAGATCGAGGTCCCGGTCCTGGTCCAGATGGCCCCGGCCAAGCTGCCGAAGGAGTACGAGGACGGGCTGCGCAAGTCGGACGTCATCTGGGCGGGCGTCGAGGCGAACGGTCGCCGCAAGCTCATCCCCGCCTGGTTCGCCTACAAGAACGGGAAGATCCTGGTCCTGTCCCAGCGAACGCCCGGCTCCGAGGAGCAGACGATCCCCGGCGTGCCGAGCGCGCCCGAACTGCTCGTCGTGACCCGACGCAAGCTCCGGGACACGGCCCTGCACGAGTTCCCCGCGTCGATGCGGATCCTGCAGGGGGCCGAGTGGGAGGAGGCCGCGAAGGCCCTTGCCGACAAGCGAAAGAGCCGGGCGGGGCCGCCGGGCGAGTCGATCGCGCGGTGGCGCGGGAACTGCGACATCGCCGAGCTCACGCCCGTCATCCCCGGCTAGCACGGAACGGCCGAGGGGCCGGCGGTCGCCGGCCCCTCGCCGTCCTCCTCCGCCTTACGGCACGACGACCGGGCAGGCCGTCGAGCCGGACGAGGTGCAGACGATCCGCCCCTGGACCGCTGGTGAGATCGGCGTGTTCGCCGTGACGTAGTCGGCGAGCACCTGGTCCATGATGTTCTGGCTCACGGTTCGGGACGAGACGTTCGGGTACCCGTCGCCGCCGGCCGCGATGAAGTCGTTGAGCGCGATCGAATAGGTCGCCGCGGCCGTGAGGTCGATCGGATCGCCGGTGCAGCTCCCGTCGGCGGCCTGCCGCACCGCACCCGTCACCCGGCTCCCGGCGGGCGCCGAGATGTCGTAGGTGAAGCAGAGACCCGACACCTGCGGGAACCGCCCGTTGACCGCGGGCATCGTGGAGACGCCGTTCTCGAGCATCGTCCTCAGTTCTGCACCGTCGATGTCCACCGTGACGACGATGTTGCCGAACGGCAGGACACCGAGCACCTGCCCCCGCGTGATCGGGAACGGCGGTGGCGTGAAGGCGGGACAGAAGTCACTCGGGTTGTCCGTCGTCGGGCACGTCAGATCCGCCCGAAGACCTCCCGAGTTGGTGAGCGCGAAGTCCGTGAGGTACGCCTCACGCATCGCGTCCGTCGTCGTGTTGCCGATCAGCGACTCGCAGGTCCGACCCACCTCGTTGCCGCACGCATCCGCCCGCGGGACGGGGACCGTCGATTCACCGATCTGCGTGTTGAAGATCGGACCCAGCTGCGCGGTCAGATCGTCGATGACGGCCTGGATCTCCGGATCCGGGGTCACGCCGATGTTCCACGGCTTGTGGAAATCCGCGGTCTTGTAGACGACCGACTTCGTGCGCGCGTCGATCACCAGGGTGATCCGCGTGAACCGGATCCCCTTCCCACGGTTCTCCGTCACGAGCACGCCGTTCGGCCTCGTGGCGATCACCTGGATGTCGTTGTGGTCGCCGATCGCGACGTCCACCCCTTGCAGCCCGTCGGCGATGTCGATCAGCGGTCCCGTCGGGTCGGAGATCGTCCCGGCGTTCGCACCCTCGTGCCCGATCGCGACGATCGTGTTCACGCCCCTCGAGCGCAGCGTCGCCGCTTGCGCGTTCACCGCGTCCGTCGGGTCCGTCACGGTGAACGGATCGAGGTTGCCGGGGAAGATCAGCGACGGGCAGGGCCTCGGTCGTGAAGCCGACCACCCCGATCCGGACCCCTCCGGCGTTGAAGACGGCCGAGGGTCTCCACGCCGGGGGCGTGCGGCCCGTCTTCGGATCGATGACGTTGGAGGACAGGAACGGGAAGTCGGCCAGCGGGATGAGCTCCGTCCGGAGGTACTGCTGACCTCGGTCGAAGCTGTGGTTCCCGATGACGTCGGCCGTGAACCCCATCATGTTCATGATCCCGACCGACGGGATGTCGCCGAAGAAGTTCGAGATCGGCGGGGTGGCGCCCCCGACCGAGTCACCGCCGGCCAGCGTCAGGGTGCCGTTCGGAGCCTCCGAACGGTACTGGTCGAACCAGGTGTCCAGGAACGCCGCCCCGGCGATCGGGAAGACCGGGTTGACCGCTCCCGACCCGGACACGTTGTCCGCCGCCTCCGTGAGCGGCGTGAGCTGCGCGTGCCAGTCGCTGATGTTGAGGATCGTGACGACCTTCAGGGGTCCGTCGGTCTCCACGATCTCGGTCAGGATCCTGCCCGCGCGCGTTGTGCGGACCGGGGATGCCCATCAGGAACGCGATCGTCGGGGCGACATCGATCGCGCGGACCCCGGCAACGGGACCCCGCTGGCGGACGCCCGGACCCGAGGCGACGAACACCCCGTGCATGTTCACGTTGTTCTCGAGGTCGACCAGGTCCGGGAAGTACCCGTGCTGGCCGAAGAACTGCGAGAACGCGATCGTCTGACCGGCGGTCGCCGCGTCGAACTGATACGGCGGCCGGAGGACCACGACGACGTCCCCGCTCCGGCTGGGATGCAGCGAGTCGCTGCCGTCGACGTCCCGGAGCTCCTCCTTCAGCAGGACGTCCAGGACCACCTGCTTGCCCGGGTTCGCGGGGTCGGTGAGGTTCTCGAACGCGGCCACGATCTGGCTCCGCACGGCCTCGTATCGAGCCGCGGGGACCTGCGGTTGGTTGATGCACGGGCAGGCCGTTCCGGTGATGGGTGGGCCCGTCGGGTCGCGCCCGGCGAGGTTGATGTAGATCTGCGCGGTGCCCCCCGCCCAGCAGGCCTTCGCCATGTTGATCGGCGCCCGTGCCGAGCCCGGCGCGGCAGTTGCTGAAGACCTCGACGGTGGGCTGCCCGGCGCCGTTGCACTGCAGGCCGGCGTCGCAGAGCACCTTCCCGGCGTTCACCGCGAACCACTGCGGCGCGAACCCGTGGTCGGAGGACGCGAACACCGTGGTCTCGTCCACGCCCATGAGCGACCTGCCGAGGCCAAGCGTCTGGTCCGCCTCCGCGTACGCCGAGCGGATGTAGCCCTCACGGATCTCGACCCGCCCGTCCGGGACGTCGTCGTTCGTGAGGTCGTCGAAGTACGGGTTCGGGTCGCCGTCGATGTCGGTGGGCGAGACGAGCCCCATGAACTGATGGGAGAACTCGTCCGTGACGGGGTTCCCCAGGAAGAGCATGTCCGTGTCGGGCTGGACGACCGTGAGGATGTACTCGAGGGCGGCCCAGTGGAAGTCGGCCCACATGAGGCCCTGCTCGACGTACGTGTCCTCGTCGATGATCCCGGCCTCGAGCGGCGCGAAGTCCGCAGCCGTGCTCGTCGGGAACTGGTCGACGAGCGTGCTCTCGAAGTTCGGATCGCACGCGCAGTTGGCGATCGCACGGGCAACCGACGTGAAGTACAGCTTGAACGACTCGATGGTGCCGCCCGACCCGTCCAGGCCGATCAGCTTCACGTAGAAGCCCGCGGTCTGGCCGGCCCGCGTGCCGATGAGGCCGTCGTCGCCCGTGAGCCGGACGTCGACCCAGTCCCCGATGCCGAGGTCTGCGGCGGCCTCGGCGGCGTCCTTGGCCACGCCGGTCCGGGCGAGCAGCACGCGGTCGTACGCGGACACGCCGTCCACCACGCTGTCGTACGCGTAGACGTCGTACGTCCGGTTCGGGTTCTGCGCGGCGAACGTGGTCGCGACCGTCAACACGGACTCCTGCGGCGGGCTCACGCTGTCGTCGCCGGTCGGCGCATTGCTCCAGCCCACGGCGGGGACGAACGACGCGACCTGGTAGGAGAGCCCGAACGTGGTCGCGCCCGCCTGTTCGCTCGGGATCGACGGGAAGGTCAGGACGCCGCGCGTCGAGAAGAAGTTGCGGAAGTCGATGACCGGCCCGGCCAGCGCGGGCGCGATGGTGCGCGAGCCCACCCATTCGACGGAGGCGATCTTCTTCCCGGCTCGCTCCGCGGCCTGCTGGATCGTGTCGGCCTGCAACAGTCCTGGTCGTCGCGAAGGACGTCCGGTTGTTGAAGGTCCCCTCGCCGATCCGATGGAACGTGTTGTTCATCGAACCGTGCTCGCCGGGATACGTCCCGGTGGCGAGGGTGGACCAGCCGACGCCCGTGTTCGGCGGGAAGGCCTGGATCAACCCGTTGTCGCCGCGGACACCGTGCGCCATCAGGTCGGCGTAGGTCGGCATGAACCCTTCGGCGGCGTAGCCCTCCATGAGGTCGGGCCGCATGCCGTCGGAGGCGAACAGGATCACCTTCTCGGCGCCTCCCGCGGCCGACGCGGCCTTCGGCTTGGCGGCCTGCGCCGGGACCATCGAGACGAGCGCCGCCACGAGGGCGAGCGCGACCAGGATCGAGCTTCTCCGACTGAGCACGACAGCCTCCTTCCACCGGGCCGGGGGATCCCCCAGCGGTCCAGCCTGCGCGCTGCGGATGGAGTCCGCGGGACCGTTCCGGGGGGGCCGCGCGAACGCCGGAAGAAGCCTAGGCGAACCTCGTCGAACGCGCGAATCGACCGAGGCGGCTACTCGGGACGGTTGAAGGGGCGGCCGACCGCGGCCGCGAGCTGCTCGAGGTCGCGGCCGAGATCGAGCATCTCGTCGGGCGTGAGCGCCTGCGGCCCGTCGCAGAGCGCACGCTCCGGATCGGGGTGGACGTCGATCATCACCGCGTCGGCTCCGGCCGCGAGGGCCGCGCGGGCCATCGGCGCGACGAGGTGGCGCTTGCCGACGGCGTGGGACGGGTCGACGATCACCGGGAGGTGCGATTCGGCCTGCGCAACGGCCATCCCGGCCAGGTCCAGGGTGTTGCGGGTCGACGGCTCGAACGTGCGGATGCCGCGCTCGCACAGGATGACCGAGGAGTTCCCGCGTTGGGCGATGTACTCGGCGGCCTGGAGCCATTCGTCGATCGTCATCGCGAGTCCGCGCTTCAGCATCACCGGCTTGCGGGTGAGACCGACCTCCTTCAGGAGCTCGAAGTTCTGCGCGTTCCGCGTTCCCACGCGGATGCAATCGGCGACCTCGGCGACGCGACCCACGTGCGACACGTCGACCACCTCCACGACGATCGGCAGACCGGTCTGGCGGCGGCACTCCTCGAGCAGCTCGAGGCCGCGCTCGCCGAGCCCCTGGAACGAGTACGGCGACGTCCGAGGCTTGTAGACGTCGCCGCGCAGGATCGTCGCGCCGGCGGCCTTCGCCGCCTTCGTCGCGATCATCGCCTGGTCCTCGCCTTCGACGGCGCAGGGCCCGGCGATGATCGTGAACGTCGCCCGTCCCACGGGCGTCGGACCGACCTGCACGGTGGTCGGAACGGGATGCAGGTCGGCGGCGACCATCTTGTAGGGCTTGCCGATCTGGATGACGCGGTCGACGCCCGGCATCTGGCGCCAGTCGATCGCCTGGAAGCGATCCGTATCGCCGACGAGGCCGACGATCGTGTGCACCGCCCCCCGCGAGACGAACGCCTCTCCACCGGCGGCACGCACGCGCTCCGCGACCGCCTCGACGTCGGCGTCGGTGGCCTCGCGTTGCATCACCACGACCATGGCGCTCCCTCCCGTGGGGGCCCCTGCGGAGACGAAGAACCCCGGGCTCCTGGCCCGGGGTCCCCTGCTCCGTTCGGCTCAGGCGACTACGCCGGGCTGCGCCCGAAGTAGCACCGGAAGCCGAACGTTCCCTGCATCGGTCTCCCCATCGTGGCAGCCCCGTCGCGTCCTGGCAAGGCGGACCGCGCGAGCCCGGCACGGGTCCCTCGATAGGATGCGCGCGTGGCCGTGACCCTCGTCGACCATCCGCTCGCCGGCCACCTGCTCGCGCAGCTGCGATCGCAGGACACGTCGCCCCCGGTGTTCCGCACCCTCGCGAAGCGACTGGCGCTCGCCCTCGCGCTCGAGGCGATCCGGGAGCTGCCGACGACCGAGATCGCGGTGCGGACACCGCTCGAGGAGACGAGCGGGCGCGTGCTCGGCGACCTGGTCGCCGTCCCGATCCTGCGTGCCGGGCTGGGCATGCTCGAGGCCGTGACCGAGCTGTTCCCCGAGGTCGCCGTCGGGTACATCGGCCTCGAACGCGACGAGGCGTCGCTGCAGCCGCAGTCGTACTACCGCAAGCTTCCGCCCGTGCGCGGGCGGCACGTCCTGGTCCTGGATCCGATGCTCGCGACCGGCGGGTCTGGGTCCGCCGCCACCGCCGCGGTGAAGGAGGGCGAACCGGCATCGATCCGGTTCGTGTGCGTCGTCTCGGCCCCGGAGGGCATCGAGCGCATGGAGGCGGACCACCCCGACGTCCCGATCTTCACCGCCGCGATCGACCGGCAGTTGAACGAGCACGGCTACATCGTCCCGGGCCTCGGAGACTTCGGGGACCGACTGTTCGGGACCTGACCGTCGCTCCTAGACGCCTCCGCCGCCCTCGTAGGCGCGACCGGCGGCCGCCGGCGGCCGAACCCGACCGACGAACCCCGCGATCGCGACGATCGTCACGACGAACGGGATCATCCGGATGAACTGGGGTGGGAGCAGGTTGATCACGGGCGCGTCATCCAGCCGCAGCGGGATCGCGATCGCGAAACCGAACAGCCACGCGAAGAACATCAACCTCACGGGATTCCAGTTCGAAAGGATCAAGGCGGCGAGCGAGATGAACCCCAGTCCGAGGGTCTGCCCCTCGCGCCAGTTGCCGATGATCTCCGAGGCGAGGAACGCGCCCGACAGACCGGCCAACGCCCCCGAGAGCAGGACCCCTTGATATCGGTACAGAGGCACGCTGACGCCGAGGGAGCGTGTTGCCTCCGGGTTCTCCCCACAGGAGCGCAGCCGCAGACCCCAACGCGTTCGATACAGGGCGTACCACACCGGGATGACCATCAGCGCAGCGATCAACACCATCGGTGAGAGGTTCTGGAAGGCTCTGCCGAGCCCCGGCAGCGATGACAACCCGGGGAGATCCAATGTGGTCAGGTGGGGCCCGCCGGGGTCGGACTGGGTGGACTGGCCGTCGAAGAACGTCGACGACAGGAAGCGGGCGAGGCCGATGGCGACGAGGTTGATCACAACCCCAGACACGATGTGATCGACGCGGAACGAGATCGTCGCGACCGCATGGATCCCCGCGAACGACATCCCGATCAGCGCCCCGAACAGCAGGCCGAGGATCGGTCCGAACGGCTGCCCGAGTTCCAGCGTGTCGGTGAAGAACCGCGCGCCGAACGCGCCCGACACCGTCCCGATGATCATCAACCCCTCGAGGCCGATGTTCACGATCCCGGCGCGCTCGCTGAACAGGCCTCCCAGACCTGTGAGATAGAAGACCGTGAAATAGATGAACGAGATCTGGATCGCGGCGCCGATGTCGGTGAGATCCATCAGATCCTCTTCTCGTCGGCGGGCTCGAACGCCTCGGTACCCTTATCCTCCGGACCCCGCGGTCCCGCGCTTTCCCCCGGTCCGGCCGAGTCCACGAGCTCACCCGCCGCGCCGGCCCGTTGCAACTGCCGGGCAGCCAGACGCCGCCTGGCGATCTGGTACGTGATGACGACCGAGAGGATCAGGAGGCCCTGCAGGATGATGATGAACTCTCGCGGGACCTCACTCTGGATCTGCAGCGCGACCTCCCCACGGGCCAGGATCCCCCAGAGGATCGCCGCGAAGATGATCCCGATCGGGTTGTTCTGCCCGAGGAACGCGACGGCGATACCCGTGAACCCGAGGTATACGACGTAGTTCTGTGGCAGATGTCCGCGGTCCGCGAGGATCAGCTGCATCCCGACCAGACCGGCCAGAGCGCCCGAGATCAGGAAGAGCTTGAGCTGCGTCGCGCCGATCGAGATGCCTCCCGTCTTCGCCGAGCCGGGGGACGAACCGACGGCTCGCGCCTCGTAGCCGAGACGCATGCGCCGGAACAAGAACCACACCACGATCGCGGCGCCGATCGCGAGGAAGAGCAGCCACGACAGGTGCGCTCCCGGAGTGATGTCGAAGTACTGGCCGATCTCGCCGACCAGCCCCTGCTCGGGGAACTCGTTCGTTCGAAGGTCCACGAACGCGCCTTCCGGCGCGTCGTTGAAGTGGAGCGGGAAGTTGATCGCCCAGGCGACCAGGCTGATGGCGATCCCGTTCATCATGATCGTCGTGACGACCTCGTGCGCGCCGGTCTTCACCTTCAAGATCCCGGGGACCGCCGCCCAGATCATCCCGCCGAGCATGGCCGCCAGCAGTGTGAGCGGGACCAGGATCGGGCCGGGGAGCGACGTGAGGGACACCTCGACCCACGCCGCCGCCACCATCGCGACGAGGTACTGGCCCTCGACGCCGATATTGAACAGCCCACCCTTGAAGCAGACCGACACCGCGAGCGCCGAGAAGATCAACGGCGTGGCGATCGCGAGCACGTACCCGATCCCGTCGGCCGATCCCACCGAGGCCTCCAGGATCGACGAGTAGACCTCGATCGGGCTCTCGCCGTACACGAAGATCAACAGCGACCCGGCGAGGACGGCGATCCCGAGCGAGGCGAGCAGCGCGACGGATTGGCCGACGAAGGTCTCGAGCCACGCCGGACGCGTTCGAGCCGCGGCGGTCGGGGCGGCCATCCCCTCGGTCGCCACTACGCCACCTCTTCAGCGGTTCGGCCGAGCATGCCGACGCCGATCTGCTCGGGAGGGGCGTCCGGCGCGAACTCGCCGGTGATCCTCCCCTCATACAGGGTCACGATCCGGTCCGACAGGGCGTAGATCTCGTCGAGTTCGGCCGAGATCAGCAGGACCGCCCGCCCCGCGGCCTTCTGCTCGAGGATCTGCTTCCAGACGAACTCGATCGCTCCCACGTCCAGGCCCCGGGTCGGCTGGGCGGCGACCAGGAGCTTCGGATCGGTCTCGAGCTCGCGCGCCAGGATGAGCTTCTGCTGGTTCCCCCCCGACAATGTCGATGCGGTAACGTCGACGCTGCGGGTCCGTACGTCGAACAGCTTCACGAGGCGCGCCGCGAGTGCCTTGATCTTGCGGATCAGCAGAACCCCGACCCCGCTCGCGAACTCGCGCTCATCCTGCCTGCCGAGCAGTGTGTTCTCCCACAGGGTCATCGACAGCACGAGGCCCTGCTCGTGCCGGTCCTCCGGGATGTACCCGACGCCGATCTTGCGGATCTCGCTCACGTGTTGCCCGGAGATGTCGTTGCCCTCGAGCAGGATCCTGCCCGACGCCGGCTTGCGCAGGCCGATGAGCGCCTCGGCGAGCTCGCGCTGGCCGTTGCCCTCCACGCCGGCGACGCCGAGGATCTCGCCCGCGCGTACCTGCAGGTCCACGCCGTTGAGCTTGCCCTCGCCGGTCAGCCCCTCGATGCTCAGGATCGGCTCGCCGATCTCGACCAGCGGCTTCTCGAGCCGGAACAGCACGGGCCGGCCGACCATCATCTCCGCGAGCTTGGCCTTCGAGGTCTCGGCCGGCGTGGTCTCCCCCACCACCCGCCCACGCCGCAGGACCGTGATCCGGTCGGCGATCTGCATGACCTCGTCGAGCTTGTGGCTGATGAACACGATCGTGCGCCCGGCCTCGCGCAGCCGCCGGAGGTTGCCGAACAGGTCCTGCGTCTCCCCGGGCGTCAGGACGGCGGTCGGTTCGTCCAGGATCAGGATGTCGACACCGCGGTACAACGCCTTCAGGATCTCGACGCGCTGCTCCTCGCCGACGGACAGGTCCTCGACGACGGCGGACGGGTCGACGCGGAACGCGTACTGGTCCGCGAGCTCGGCCACCCGCTTCTGCGCGGCCTCGACGTCCAGCACCGCCCCGCCTTCCTCGCCGAGGATGATGTTCTCGGTGACGGTGAACGGATCCACGAGGACGAAGTGCTGGTGGACCATGCCGATCCCCAGCGCGATCGCGTCGCGCGGCGAGGCGATCTTCGCCTCCGATCCGCGGACGAGGATCCGGCCCCCTTCGTGCGGGTAGATCCCGTAGAGGACACGCATGAGCGTGGACTTGCCCGCGCCGTTCTCGCCGATCAGCGCGTGGACCTCGCCGGCTCGCAGCTCGAGGTCGACCTCGTCGTTCGCGAGGACCCCCGGGAACCGCTTCGTGATGCGCTCGAGTACGACGAGGGGCGGGGAGCCGTTGCCCCCCGCCCCGTCGCCGCTCGTCACGGTGCCGCCGTCCCGGATCAGGCCGGCGTGTCCGGCACGGTGATGGTGCCGTCGATGATCTGTCCCTTGAACGCGTCGAGCTGCTCGACGATGTCCGTCGTCAGCGCCTCCGTGTTCGCCTGCGAGTAGTCGAGGCCGTCCTCGGCCATGCCGAACACCACGCTCCCGCCGAACGTGTCGGCGCCGACCGCCTCGATCGCGCCGTAGACGGCGGTGTCGACGCGCTTCAGCATCGACGTCAGGATCCATGGCTGCTGCTCCGGACTCGCGGTCTGCCACTGGTCCGAGTCGACGCCGATCGCGTACCTCTCCGCGTCGACCGCCGCGCTGAACAAACCGGCGCCCGATGCCCCGGCCGCGTGGTAGATGATCTCCGCGCCACCGTCGTACATCGACGTGGACAGCGCCTCGCCCCGCACGGGGTCGTTGAACGCGGTCGTGTCGTCGCCGATGTACTCGACGAGCACCTCGATGTTCGGGTTGATCGCGGCGGCTCCCGCCTCGTAGCCCGCCTGGAACTTCTCGATCAGTCCCGTGCCCTGCTGGCCGCCGAGGAACCCGATCGTGTCGCACCCGCACTTCAACGCGGCCGCGGCGCCGACCAGGAAGGAACCCTCTTGCTCCTTGAAGGTGTAGTCGGCCACGTTCGGGATCGCATCGGCGTCGTTCGTGAGCCCGCACGCCGTCCCGCAGGTCGCGAACCCGTCGACGATCATGAAGCTCGTGTCCGGGTAGTCCGGCGCGATCGTGTTGATGCCCGGAGAGAACGCGAAGCCGACCCCGATCACGAGGTCGAAGCCCGCGTCGGCCAGCGCCTGCGCGTTCTGGTCTCGGTCCGAACCGGTCGAGTTCGCCTCGTTCGTGACGACGTTCTCCTCGCAGACCAGTCCGTCGGCGATCGCCTGCTGCAGCCCCGCATCCGCCGCGTCGTTGAACGACTTGTCGCCGAGACCGCCGATGTCGAACGCCATGCCGACCCGGATGTCGGCGTTACATTCCGCCGCCGCCCCGGTGTCGCCACCTGTGGGGCCTCCCGTCTCACCGTCTCCACCCTCGTCGTCGCCGCCGCACGCCGCGGCGACCACGGAAAGGATCGCGATGAGGATCAGGGTCTTCGCTCTCCAAGAGCGCATCCTTCCCCCCTCCTGTCTGGATCGTGTGCGCCCCGCCCGCGGGGCACGGCCGTTGATTCTCCCGTCGCCGGGATGGGGCCGTCAAACGACTGCCCCACCGAGGGTACGGTGCAGAAGGTTCGGCGGGATGGAGGTTTCGGGATGAGCCAACCGGCGGTCCGGACCGAGCGGACCGGCGGGCTCAGTAGTCGACGTCGATCTCCTGCATCTCCTTGGCGAGCTCGGACAACGCGCCCTGGAGCTGCATGAGGAGCATCATGCTGCCGTTGATGCGGATCTTCCCCGTCATGAAGGCCGTGACCGGGTTCAGCTCGCTCTTCGCGAGCGCCACCGCCGTGTCGTAGTCCTGCTCGATCGTCGCCTCCGGGTTCTCGGCGTCCCCGGCACCCATCGCGACCGATCCTGCTTCGAACCGCATCCAGTAGCGCTTCGGCCCGTCCGCGGCGTTGATGACGTTCTGGATCGTGACGTTCGCCGCCCCGGCCGCGGCGCGGAACGCCTCGCTGGCGTTCAGTCGCTGCTCGAGCTCGGCGGTCCACGCTTGGGAGAGGAACTGGACGGACATACGTCCTCCTCGAGGTGTCGGTGGTCCGCGGCAGTCTAGGCGGCCGGACCGGGTGCGTCCGCGAACAGGTTCGGCTCCGACAGGTGCCGGGCATCGTTCAGGAACCGGACGGCTCGCCGGGTCCCGTCGACCGAGAGCACGTTGAGCGAGGTGTTCTCGGGCAGGAAGAACATCTCCTGCTCCAGGCCGAACAGGGGTGCGACGTACGCGTTCACCACGCCGCCGTGGCAGAAGACGTAGACGTTGCCGTCGGGGTGCGCGGTGAGGGCTCGATCGATCCCGCGGGTCACACGCTCGCGGAAGGTGTCGAGGTCTTCGGCCCCCGGCGCGTGCCGCCAGAAGGCGTCGTGGTTCCGATACTTCGCGAGCAGGGTCTCGTCGGTCGCGATGATCTCCTCGAACGACCGGTTCTCCCACCCGCCGATGAACGCCTCGGCCAGGTCCATGTCGTACTCGACGGGCAGGCCGGCCGGCTCCGCGTACGCGAGCGCCGTCTCTCGAGCGCGGCGGAGCGGCGAGCTCACGACGGCCGCCGGCTCCTCGGCCAGGAGCAGTCGCCGCGCGAGCACCCTCGCCTGGTCGCGGCCCTCCTCGGACAGCGGCGGATCGTACTGGCGTCCGCGCGGCGTCGGGATGAACTCGTCGTTGTCGTAGTCGGCCCGGCCGTGACGGATCAGGTAGAGGATCCGCTCGGTCACCGAACGATCCTGCGTCGAGGTCGCCGGGCTCGGTCCCGGCCGAACGCCTCCACGTCCTCGCGTCGCCACACGCGGCCCGACGCGAGCGACGCGACCGGTTCGGGGAAGGCGCCTCGCTCCGCGTAGGTGACCACACGCCGGCGGTCCCAGCCGAGCAGCGACGCGGCCTCGCTCACCCCCACGAGCTCGGGCGTGACCTCGATCAACAGGAGCTCCCGCCCACCCGCCAGGCGTCGGAGGCCCCGCACGCACCCGCCGCGCGAGCCCGAGCGGACCTCGCGTGCGCCCAGGCGCCCGACCCACACCTCGGAGTCGCGGTGGATCGTGGCTCGGGCCGGCGGCACGGCGGGATGATAGCCCCGTCGTTCAAGGGGCCGGTGCTACCAGCCGCAGCACGGAAGGATGTAGCCGCACGCCGGGCAGCGATGGTGCGCGTGCTCCGGCTCCATCGGATGACCGCACACGTCGCAGGCCGGACGCTTCGACGGCGCCGAGGAGGCGCATCGTGGTTCAGCGTCCGCGATCGACCGGCGCCGGCGTCGACGAGGTCCGTCTCCATCGATCGGCATCGTAGAACGCCGAGCGACCCGGTTCAGGGGTTCCGGTGACGACCGCGCGTCTGGTTGAGCTCCACCCTCCAGCACCCCTCGTGCCAGTGCCGGCGCTCGTCGGGCGCGCCGTCCGGCACCACCACGAGGTGCCGGGTCGCCGGACGGATCTCGAGATCGCAGCCGGGGCATCGGTACGGCTTGTCCCCGTGCACCGTGCGAACCTCGAAGCCGGCGGTGAGCGCCCAGCCCGGTGCCGTCGAGTCCGGTCTGCGGAGCGAGGGTGACGACTCCTCGGGAGCACGCCGGTTCTTGCGTGGCATCAGCGACGCTCGGCGAGACCGCGGACGAACGGCGCTGCCGTGCCGGCGAGCGCGGCGCCGATCTCCCCGTCGTCCGCCTTCCGACCGCGCACGCGGAACGAGTGGTCGCCGCCCTCGACCGGCACGAGCGTGGCCCGGTCGCCGAGCCGCGTCGAGCACACCGGCGAGCAGCTCGGTGCGCGCGAACGGGTCCCTCGTCCCCTGCAGGAACACCATCGGCACCGAGATCCGCTCCAGGTGCTCCGCCCGCAGGCGCTCCGGCTTGCCGGGCGGATGCAGCGGGTACCCGAGGAACACGAGCCCGGCCGCCGGCATCCCGTCGGCCACGCACATCGAGGCGATCCGCCCGCCGAGCGACTTCCCGCCGGCGACCACGGCCCGTCCCTTCGACCGGTCCGTCGCCGCTCCGAACGCGGCGAGCCAGCGTCTCTCGCAGGACGCCCTCGGGGTCGGGGGAACGACGGCCGCGTTCGAGGTACGGGAAGTTGAACCGGAGCGTCGCGACCCGCGCCTCGCCCATCGCGCGACAGAAGCCGGCGAGGAACGGGTGATCGATGCCGGCGCCGGCCCCGTGGGCCACCACGAGCGTCGCCTCGGCGCCCCTGGGCGCGATCCAGCACCGTCGAGACGGTGCCCGCGGGGACGGGAAGCTCGGCTCGGGTCTCCGGCGTCGTCATGCCTAGAATCCTGTCAGATGGCGGGAACGCTCTACCTCGGGACCTCGGGGTTCTCCTACGACGAGTGGAAGCACGGCGTCTTCTACCCGGAAGGGCTGAAGAACCGAGAGATGTTGTCGTACTACGCGAGCCGGTTCCCCTCGGTGGAGATCAACTACACGTTCCGCCGGTACCCGACCGAGAAGTCGCTCACGACCTGGAGGGCCGAGACGCCGGAGTCGTTCCGCTTCACGCTGAAGGCGAACCAGCGGATCACGCACTGGAAGCGGCTCACCGACGTCGACGAGGACGTCCGCGCCTTCCTCGACCTCGCGGGGCTCCTCGGCGAGCGGCTCGGGACGATCCTGTACCAGTGCCCGCCCACGTTGCAGTACGACCGGGCGCTCATCGAGGCGTTCGTCGGGTACCTGCCGCCGCTCGCCGCGCGCCGCGATGGAGTTCCGCCACCCGTCGTGGGTCGAGGCCCGCGAGCTCCTGCTCTCGCAGGGCATCGCCTGGTGCGTCGCCGAGACCGACGAGAAGGATCCGGGTCCCGACGACCTCTCGTGGGAGCCGTTCGGGTTCCTGCGCCTGCGCAAGACCGAGTACACCGATGACGAGCTCGCGGGCTGGACCGAGCGCATCCGTCCCGCCCTCGAGGCGGGCAACGACGTCTACTGCTACTTCAAGCACGAGGACGAGGGGCAGAGCACGAAGATGGCCGATCGGCTCCGGGCGATGGTCGAGCCGTCCCCGCGGTGAGCGGTCCGCCGGGCGGCCGCAGCCGCGTCGACGGAACGGTCCGCGGACGCGCGTCCGTCGCGGCTCCGAGCGGCCCTCGGTGCCGCGCTGGCGCTGGTCATCATCCCGATCGCATGGCCCGTCATCTCGCCGGTCGCGCGGGCCGGCCCACCCTGTCCCTTCGACCGCACGCCCGAGTACTCGGGGACCGTGCCCGAGGCCTCGGACGTGATCGGGTTCCCGCTGGGACAGCGGGAGGTGACCGTCGGCGAGACGGACGCGTACCTCGACGCCGTCGACGCCGCGAGCGACCGCGTTCGCACCGATACGTTCGGCACGTCCGTGGAGGGCCGCCCGCTCCGGTACGCGATCGTCGGCCACCCCGACCACATCTCGGCGGACGGGCTCGAGGCGATCCGGCAGGCGATCGTCCGCATGCGCGATCCGAACACCCCGGCCGACGAGGTCGCCGAGCTCGCCGCCTCGACCCCCGCGTTCCTGTACATCGCGGGCAACGTCCACGGGACCGAGGAGTCCGGCACCGATGCGTCGCTCCACGTGCTCCACGACCTGGCGGATCGCACCGACTGCGCGGCGATGCGGATCGTGGACAACGCGATCGTGTTCATCCTGCCGACCCAGAACCCGGACGGACGCGAGGCCGAGACGCGACGCAACGCCTACGCGTTCGACATGAACCGCGACTGGTTCGCGCGCACCCAGCCCGAGACCGATGGCAAGGTCGAGCTCCTGCGACGCTACCCGCCGCTGCTGTTCGTCGACGCCCACGAGTTCGGCTACTACCGGTCGTTCTTCGCGCCGAACGACGACCCCGTGTACCACGACGCGCCGGAGCCGGTCCTCGGATGGATGAACGACCTCTACGCGCCGGCGCTCGCCAGGGAGTTCCGGGAGCGCGACTGGGGGTTCTTCAACTACGGCGGCTACGACTTCTTCATGCCCGGGTACGGCGACACGGTCCCGGCGAACGGGTTCATGGCGGCCGCCTTCACCCTCGAGCACTACGACGGCGCGCCGATGGAGGTCCGCGAGCGCAAGACGCATCTGCAGTTCTGGCTCCTGCTCACGATCGCCGCCCGGAACCGGCAGCGGCTGCTGATCGAGCAACACGAGCGCCTACGTGGAAGCGGTCGAGCAGGGTCGGCGCGGGATCCTGGAGCCCAACGGCCTGTCGAACCCACGCAGCGAACTGCTCGCGGAGGTTCCCCGACCGTCGGGTGCGGCACTACTTCGTGCTCGACGAGCCGGAGCGCGCGTTCGAGGCCGCGTTCCTCGTGCGCCGCCTGCAGCGGATGGACGTACAGGTCTACCGGCTCGACGCCCCGCTCGAGGTCCCCGACTACCGGCCGTACGCGAGGTCACCGGTCGCGCGCACGCTCCCGGCCGGCACCTACTGGATCCCGATGGCCCAGGCGCAGAAGCACTGGATCCAGCTGATGCTGAACGAGGACACGTACGTCCCGGTGCGTCGCACGTACGACATCACCGGCTGGTCGAGCCCGTTGCTCATGAACCTCGACGGTGGATCCTCCGGGCGCAGGCTCTCGCCCTCCGCCTCGCTCGTCCCACCCGTCGACGAGCCCGACCTGGGACGGCGACGCGGACGGCTCGCCGCGGGTCGGCATCCTCCCGCTGTCGAGGGCCGTGTACGCGTTCGAGGGGCAGGGACAGCTCCGCTGGTTGATGGACTCGGTGTGGCGTGTGCCCTACGAGGTCCTCTCGCCCGACGACGTCCGCCGCGGGGCGCTGAACGGCGTCGACGTGCTCGTCGTGCCCTCGGGCGGGTTCGTCGTCGGCCGGCGCAACCTCGGACCGGCCGGTGTCGAGCGACTCGTCGAGTGGGTCGGGGACGGGGGCAGGTACGTCGGCTACAAGTTCGGCGGCGCGCTGCTCGCCGATCACATCGGCATCACGACCGCTCGATTCCGGCAGTCGCCCGTACGAGGTCGAGGGCACGCTGATCCGGGTGCGCGTCGATCGCTCGAGCCCGCTCGCGGACGGGGTCGGTGGGGACGTCTGGGCGATGTTCTCCAGCGACGACACGATCCGCGTTCGACCGAGCCTCGCCCCCCTGCGGTACCCGCGGGCCGACGGGTTCGCGACCTCGGGCCTGTCGCTCCACACCCGGGGGCTGGCCGGTCAGCCCGCCGCCGTCGACGAGGCGTTCGGCGACGGGCGGGTGGTCCTGTTCCCGTTCGACATGAACTTCCGCGGGCTGACGCAGGGCACGCAGCGCATCCTGTGGAACGCGATCTACGGTCCGGATCCCCGCTAGGTCCGCACGCGTTCCGTCAACCCTCGAGGCGCGCGCGCACGGCGTCCTCGAGCGCCGCGACCCGCTCCGGGTCCTCGACCCGTCGTCCGAGCTCGTCCCGGACGTAGAACGCATCCACGACGTGCTCCGCGTACGTCGCCACCTTCGCGATGTGCACGTCGACCCGCTGGTCCGCGAGCGTCCTCGTCACGTCGAACAGCAGCCCGATCCGGTCGGGCGCCCGCACCTCGATCACGGTGAAGAAGTCCGAGGCGCCGTTGTCCACCTCCACGCGGATCGGAAGCGCCGATGCGAGGAGCGGGATAGTGGCGTCGCTTCTCCCGGACCCGATGGTCGAGGGAGACGCGGCCCTCGACGGCGCGCCGGAGCGTGGTGCGGAACTCGCGCCACCGCTCCTCGCGCACCTCCGTCTCGAACGCGCCCTCGACCTCGAACAGGTCGACGGCCACACCGTCCTCGGTCGTGAACACCTGCGCGGACAGGATCGACAGCCGCGCGAGCGTCAGCGCTCCCGCGATCAGCGAGAGCAGGCCCGGCCGGTCCGCCGCCACGACCGTGATGCTCGTAGGTGCCCGCCCGCGATCCCTCCGCGGACGCCGAGCGGATCTCCTGCGGCTCCGAGCGGCGGGTCCACCAGCGGGAAGTGCCGGGCGATCCGCTCGGCCGGGACGCCGAGGAGGTAGGCCCGCGGCATCCGGCCGACGAACCGCTCGACGGCGGAGGGATCCTCCCCGCGCAGCGCGGCACGGACGGCCTCGGACCGCGCGGCCAGGCGTTCCGCCGTCTCCGTCCCGGCCTCCCCCCGCTCCAGCACGCGCTGGACCTTCGCGACGAGCTCGCGGGTCAACGTGGCGCGCCACGGCGTCCAGGCGAGCGGCCCGGTCGCGTGCGCGTCCGCGATCGTCAACAGGTACAGGGCGGCCAGCCGGTCGGGCGTGCCGACCCGCGCCGCGACGCCGAGCACCAGATCGTCGTCCTCGAGGTCCCGGCGGGTGGCCGTGTCGGAGAGCAACAGGTGCTCGTCGACGAGGAAGACCACGAGGTCGCCGGTCGCGGCCGGCAGGCGCATCGCGTCGACCGTCTCCCGCGCGATCCGAGCACCGTTCGGGACGTGGTTCCCCTCGCCCGTCTTGCCGATGTCGTGCAGCAGCGCACCGAGCCGCACCGCGTCGCGATCGACCACGGCCTCGGCCGCGCGGGCGGCGAGCGGGTCGTCGTCCGGGTCCTCGAGCAGACGCGAGACGTGCGCGAACGTCTCGAGCAGGTGCACGTCGACCGACGACCGGTGGTACGGATCGCGCTGGGGCCGGCACCGCACCGCGGCCCACGCCGGGAGGTAGCGCGCGAGCAGGCCGAGCCGGTCGAGCGTCTCGAGCGCGCGGGTCGCCTGGGGGCCGGCCCGAAGCAGCGCGAGGAACGCGTCGCGCACGTCGTCGGTCCACTCGATCCTCGGGGGGCACGACCGCGGCGTCGATCGCGTCCAGCCAGACCGCCGGCATCACGCCGCCGTGCCCGGCGACGGTCGTGAACGCCCGGAGGATCCCGGCGGCCGAGGGGTCGACGGGCGGAGCGTCGGTGACGTCACCGCAGGGCTCGATCGAACACGCACCGACCCGACGTGCTCGAGCTGGCGCGCGTGCTCGAACACCGACCGCATGAGCCCGTCCACCGCGATGAGGCCGGGCTCGTCCTCGAAGCCCATCGCCGAGGCGATCGCGGGCTGGTGCTCGAGCAGCAACCGCTGCGTCGGGCGGCCGGTCTCCAGATGCAGGCGCGCTGCGCACGCGGACCAGGAACTCCTCGGCATCGGCCACGGCCCGCCGTTCGGCTGCGCGGAGCAGTCCGGCGTCCTCCAGCGGTTCGCCGAACGCGGCCTCGAGCCACCCGAGCGCCTGCGCGTCGCGCAGCCCGCCGGCACCGTCCTTCAGGTCGGGCTCGAGCAGCGAGGAGACGGGGCCGTGGCGTTCGAGCCGCGCGAGTGCGTCCGCGCGGAGCCAGGTCGGCGAACGCCCGCGCGTCGGACCGGACGTCGGACACGACCGGCTCGAGCGCCTCGTCCCAGACCGACGTCGACCCGGCCAGGACACGGCCGTCGAGCATCGCCGTCGTCGCGTCGAGGTGCCCGGCCGCGACCGACCGGCACTCCTCGGGCGTTCGGAGCGCATGGCTCACGCGGAGCCCCGCGTCCCACAACGGGTACAGGAGCCGTTCGACGAGCGCCACCATCCGGTCCGGTGCCGGGCCGTCGTGGACGAGGAGCAGGTCGATGTCCGAGCCGGGCGACAACATCGCGCGCCCGTATCCGCCGACCGCGACGAGCGCGACGCCCTCGGGAGGCCGGGCGTCCTCGAACAGCTCCCGCAGGCATGCGTCCACGAGCTCCGCGCGGCGGGCGCCCGACCAGCGGCCGTGATGGCCGAGCGAATACGCGCGGTCGAGCGCTCCGAGCTCGTCGAGGAGCCGCGCCACCGGCGCCGGACGCTCGGCCCTCGGCACGGCCGTGGGCTCGGCCATCGCTACAGGGCGTCGGGGCCCATCTCGCCGGTCCGGATCCGAACGACCTGCTCGACCGGCGTCACCCAGATCTTCCCGTCGCCGATCTTGCCCGTGCGAGCCGCCTTCGTGACGGCGTCGACGACGCCCGCGGCCTGGTCGTCGTCGCAGAGCACCTCGATCTTCACCTTCGGAACGAAGTCGACCTGGTACTCCGCGCCCCGATAGACCTCGGTGTGACCCGCGCTGGCGTCCGAAACCCTCGACGTCGGTGGACGTGAGCCCGTCCACCCCGATGTCGCGCAGGGCCTCCTTCACCTCGTCGAGACGGTGCGGTTTGATGATCGCGACGACGATCTTCACCGGACACGCGCTCCTCGTGCGACCCGCCGGGGGCGCATAGCCTAGTCATCCGCCGGTCGGGAGGTTTACCCGGCGGCGGCCTTCTTCCGCGGAGCCGCCGCCTTCTTGGCCGCCGCCGGCTTCTTCGGGGGCGCCTTGCGCGCCGAGGGCTTGCGCGCGCTCGACCGCTTCGCCCCGGAGGACGAGGGGGTCTTCGACTTGGCGGCCGCCACCGATGCCTTGAGCGCCTCCATCAGGTCGACGACCCTCGCGGGCGCCTCCTCCGCCGGCGCCTCGATCGGCTCGCCGGCGAGCTTCTTCTCGACGATCTCCAGCAGCGCCTCCCGGTACGCGTCCGTGTAGGCCTCCGGATGCCAGGGCTCGGTCAGGCTGTCGATCAGGGAACGCGCCATGTCGACCTCGTTCTCGCGCACCTTCTCGTCGGAGCCGAGCGTGTCGAAGTCCGCCGCGCGGACCTCGTCCGGCCAGTACATCGTCTCGAGCACGAAGACGTCGTCCTTGAACCGCAGCGCCGCCAGGTGCTCCTTGTCGCGGAAGCTCACCTTGGCGATCCCGACCTTGCCCTGCTCCGAGAGCGCCTTGCGGAGCAGCGCGTACGCCTTGGCGCCCGTCTCCTCGGGGACCAGGTAGTACGACTTCTTGAACAGGATCGGGTCGATCTCCTCGAGCTCGACGAACTGCTGGATGTCGATCGCGCGGCTCGACTGGGATCGGGACCGCGTCGAGGTCGTCCTCCGTGATGGATGACGTAGCGGTCCTTCTCGACCTCGTAGCCCTTCACGATCTGCGTCGTACTCGCACCTCTTCGCCGTCGACCGAGCACACGCGCTTGTAGCGGATCCGGCCCATGTCCGGCTCGTGGAGCTGGTTGAACTTCAGGCTCTTCTCCTCGGTCGCCGGGTAGACGGCGACCGGGATCGTGACGAGGCCGAACGAGATGGCCCCCTTCCACATCGACCTGGGTGGCATGTCGTCTCCTCCCGTGTGATCGGTCCCGGTCCGCGAGCGGGGACCTGGGGAACAGCGATTCTAGTCCTCGAGGCCGACTTCCCTCCGATCGTCCCGGCGCGGGACGGTGCCGAGCCGAGCCCGACGGCTACGCTGGCCGGATGCCGGCGAGGAAGAAGCGCTCCGGAGGCCGCCCGTTCACCGTCGAGTTCCCGGAGGCGTTGCCGGCCGAGCGACGACGGCGACGCCTGGTGGATGGAGGCCGACGGGCGCGAGCTGCGCCTGTCGAACCTCGACAAGGTCTTCTGGCCCGAGGAGGGCTACACGAAGGGCGACCTGCTCGGCTACTACTTCAACGTCGCCGAGCTGATCCTGCCGCACCTGCGCGAACGCCCACTCACGATGAAGCGGATGCCGGACGGGATCTCGGGTCCGTTCTTCTACGAGAAGACCGCGCCCTCGCACACGCCGGACTGGGTCGCCCGCTGTCCCGTCGAGAGCGCCGAGAGCAAGGACGGCGTGATCGAGCTTCCTCACCGTCGAACGACCTGTCCACGCTGCTGTACGTCGCGAACCTCGGCTGCATCGAGATGCATCCGCTGCATTCGCGCTGCGGCTCGGTCGAGACCCCCGACTACCTGTTCTTCGACCTCGACCCGATGGGCGCGAGCTTCGAGGACGTGCTCGCGGTCTCGCCTCCACGTGCACGCGGCGCTGCAGACGCTCGAGCTCGAGAGCTACCCGAAGACCTCGGGCGCGACGGGCATCCAGATCTACGTCCCGGTCGAACCCGGCTGGTCCTACGACCAGGTGCGGGACTTCGTCGGCACCGTCGGGCGGATGATCGAGCGTGCCGACCGCGAGCGGGTCACGATGGCCTGGCAGATCGACAAGCGCACCGGCAAGGTGTTCATCGACCACAACATGAACCGGAGCGGCGCGAACATCTCCGCCGTCTACTCGCTCCGGCCGGAACCGGGCGCCACGGTCTCGACGCCGCTCACCTGGGAGGAGGTGGAGGCCGGCGTCACGCCCACAGGACTTCCGGATCGACAACGTGTGGGAGCCGCTTCGAGACGCTCGGCGACCGCTTCGAAGGCGTGCGCACCGAGCCGCAGCACCTCGCCCCCGCCCTCGAGGCCGTCGAGCTGCCGTCGATGAAGACCGTCGATGTCGGGCCCCGACCGGCGCACCTCCGAGGAGGTGATCGCCGCCTCGAAGGACCCGCAACTCGGCGAGTACCTGCGCAAGCGCACGTTCGGACCGGAGGGGACCACCGAGCCGGCGCCGGGCGACGCGTCCGGCCCGGGGAACTCGTTCGTGATCCACAAGCACCGGGCGACCCGGCTCCACTACGACGTCCGGCTCGAGCGGGACGGAGCGCTGCCCTCGTGGGCGGTGCCGCGCGGGCTCCCGACGCGGCCCGGGGACAAGCGGCTCGCCGTCCGCACCGAGGACCACCCGCTCGAGTACGGCTCCTTCGAGGGCACGATCCCGGAGGGCCACTACGGCGCCGGCGAGGTCCGCATCTTCGACGACGGCTGGTACGAGCCGCTCGAGTGGACCGAGAAGAAGGTGAGCTTCCGGCCTGCACGGGCGCCGGTACCCGGGCCTCGAGTACCACTTCGTGAAGACACGGACCGACTGGCTGGTGTTCCTCGCTTCCCACCAGCAGGCCCCGATGCTCGCCTCGTCCCCCGCGATGCAACCGATGCTCGCCGAGGGCGGGTGGCAGGCGTTCGACGACCCCGCGTGGTGGTTCGAGCCGAAGTTCGACGGGATCCGGGCCATCACGACGATGGCGACCGAACTCGACGCAGCTGGTCACCCGCAACGCGCGCGACGTCTCGGACAAGTACCCGGAGCTGAAGATGGTCCACGAGCTCGTGAACCAGGTGAACGCCGTGCTCGACGCCGAGATCGTCGCCTTCGACGACGACGGGAAGAACTCGTTCGAGGCGCTCCAGCAACGGATGAACCTGGCGAACCAGCGCGAGATCAAGCGGATCGCCCAGAAGATCCCGGTCGCCCTCGTCGCGTTCGACCTGCTGTGGCTCGACGGGCGCGACCTGACCGGGCTCGCCCTGCAGGAGCGGCGCGAGCTGCTCGAGGGCATCGTCGAGCAGGACCACCGCCTGCAGGTGGTCACATACGTCGAGGCGGACGGCAGCGGTTCGTCAAGATCGCGCGCGACCTCGGGCTCGAGGGCGTCGTCGCGAAGCGGCTCGGCTCGAAGTACCAGCCGGGCCGGAGATCGCCGGACTGGCGCAAGATCAAGCTCACGAACACGCAGGACTGCGTGATCCTCGGGTGGACGCCCGGCCAGGGCGGGCGCGCGGGGACGTTCGGGGCGTTGCTGGTCGGCGCCTACGACGACGGGGAGCTGCTCTGGATCGGTCAGGTCGGCACTGGGTTCACGCGACCAGACGCTCGAGCGCCTGATGGAGGCGCTCGAGCCGCTCGTCCGCACCACCCCGCCGATCGACGACCCCGAGGTCGCCAAGGTGAAGGGCGCGACGTTCGTCGAGCCCGTGCTCGTGTGCGAGGTGGAGTACCTCGAGATCACGAAGAGCACGAAGAAGATGCGCGCCCCGTCCTTCAAGGGCATGCGCGACGACAAGGCGCCCGAGGACTGCATCCTCGAGCGGCCTCGCGCGATAGCCGGCCGCGGGGCGAAGCGCTAGCTACGCGCCGGTCAGAACGGCTCGAAGCCGGCGCGCACGAGCATCGCTCGAACCTCGCGCTCGTCGATGCCGCGATCGCACGAGCTCCTTGTAGATCCGCACCGCGCCGAGCGAACGCCCGCAGCGCGGGCAGTACTGGAAGTGGTCCTCGACCGGCGTCTCGCACCATGGGCACCGTGTGAGCTGGATGCGGTTGTCGGGCTCGAGCCCCGTGTCGGCCAACGCGTCGATGTAGCCCTTGCCGTAGTCCCACTGGATGTACTCGTCCTCGCGGACCTCGAACGCGGGCTCGTGCATCCTGGGCTCGCCTGTCTGCAGCATGTGATCGAGGTTCTCCTGGAGCAGCTCCCACTCGTAGAAGTGGTTCTCGCCGCAGTCCTGACACGCGATCACGACGCCCTTCACGCCCTGGCCCTGGAACGTCGCGCCGCATCCCGCGAGGTCCAGGAGGTCCGCCCGGACGTTGTCCTCCTCGCCGGGCTCGAGCCCGAAGGTCTCGCGCTCGTCGTCGCCCTGGGGCTCCTCCTCGCGGCTCTTCCATCAGTCCTGGTCCTCGTCACGGAGGTCGAACGCCTTGAACCCCTCGGCGAGCGCCACCCCGCCGAGCTCGCCGAGCTGCGGCGGCGCGCTTGCGGACCCATCCCTCGGCGTCCTCGACGCCCTGCGAGACGTGGCACGCGAGCGACTGGAGCTTCGTCTCGATCGTGTCCGAGATGTCCACGAACGTGTCCGGCTCCTCGGAGCCGAGCCACAGGTGCGGAACCTCGAACGGCTCCAGCCCCTCCTCGAGCAGCTCGGGGAACTGCGGGCGACTCGGCGCGTCCGGCATCACGGCGCAGAGCGCGAGCGTTCCCGCCTGCTTGTGGTCCCAGTGGTTGATGTAGCTGTTCGCGGAACCACAGGGCCGAGGGGTCCTGCGCGACGATGACCTCCGGACGGACCCGGCGGACGACCCGCGTGACGGCTCGCCGGGTCTCGAGGTTCACCTCGAGCTCGCCGTCGGTGAACCCGAGGAACGACACCGACTGTCACGCCGAGCACCTCGGCCGCGGCCCGCTGCTCGGCCTCCCGGATGGGAACGAGCCCCTCGCGCGTGACCCCCGGCTCGTTCGAGCCGGCCGATCCGTCGGTCACGACGCAGTAGTGGACCTCGGTCCCCTCCTTCGCCCACGCGGCGATCGTGCCGCCGCACAGGAACTCGCCGTCGTCGGGGTGGGCGAAGATCACGAGCGCGCGTGCGAACACCACGAACCGAAGCCTACCGCGCGTCTGTATCGGCGCCGCGGGCCTCGGTCGCGGCTCGGCGGCGCTCCGCGCGCATCGGCATCCCGCCGCGGGGACGCAGCGAGATCACCGGCTGGAGCACCGGCTCGAACCCGTTCCGCACGCGCAGGCTCCACCCCCGCGCGATCGTCGCGAGCAGCAGGACGCCCTCGAGGCGCGCGAACGGCTCGCCGATGCACATGCGCGGCCCGGCGCCGAACGGCACGAACGCCGCCCGGGGACGTTCCGAAGCGTCGTCGAGCCACCGCTCGGGCCGGAAGGCGTCGGGGTCGGGCCACCACCTCGGGTCGTGGTGGAGCAGCCACGGCGAGACGACGACCGTGGAACCCGCGGGCAGGAGGTACTCCCCCGCGCGGTGCTCGGTCACGACCGTCCGGCCGATCGCCCACGCCGGCGGGCGCAGCCGCATCGACTCGGACAGCACCGCCCGGGTGTACGCGAGCTTCGGGAGACCCTCGACCGACGGAAGGTCTCCGGCGAGCTCGCGGTCGAGTTCCGCGTGCAGTCGCGCCTCCGCGTCCGGATGGCCCGAGAGGAGCCACCACGTCCAGGTGAGCGCGTTCGCCGTGGTCTCGTGGCCGGCGAGGAACAGCGTGAGCGCCTCGTCGCGCACCTGCCGGTCGGTCATCCCGACCCCGCCCTCGCCGGCCCGCAGCAGGAGCGAGAGCAGGTCGTCTCCGGCGCCGTCGCCCGCGCGCCGCTCGGCGATCATGCCGGCGATCACGTCGTCCAGGTCGGCCTCGAGCCGGTGGAAACGGCGCATCGTCGGCGACGGCAGACGGACGAGCAGCCGGAACAGCGGGGAGTACGCGCGGTCGAACATGCCGAGGCTGTCCGTGAGGGCCCGCCGGACGGTCGCGCTCCGATGCTCGTCGACGTCGGCCCCGAACAGCGTCTCCCCGACGATCGCGAGCGTGAGCGCGCCCATCTCCGCATGCACGTCGAGCTCGGTGCCCTCGCTCCAGCGCTCGCTCGTGCGCTCGGCGACCCGGACCATCGTCTCGCCGTAGGCGGCGATCCGCTCGTGGTGGAACATCGGCTGGATCAGCCGGCGCTGCCGGCGGTGGTGCTCGCCCTCGCTCGTGAGCAGCGACTCGCCGAGCAGGATCTTCGCGGCCTGGATCGTCGGGCCCTTGCGGAACGATCGATGGTCGGTGACCAGCACGTCGCGGACCAGGTCCGGGTGGTTCAGCAGGTAGGCATCCCGTCGAGGGACACGGAGGTGAACGACGTCGCCGTAGCTCGCGAGGCGCTCGAGCAGTCCGAGCGGATCGCGACGGAACGCGCGGACCGACGCGAACGGTGACAGGTTCGGACCCGGTGGACGCGGATCCGCCGCAGCTGCCACCATCTCAGACCTCCTGGAAGCGGAACAGGCTCCTCGCGATCGCGAACGACGACGAGCACCCACGCGGCGAGCATCGCGATCTGGGGACCCGCGGCCGAGATCGGCTCGCCGTCCACCGCAACGATGCGCATCGCCTCGAGCAACGGCGTGAGCGGCAGGAACGCGACGACCGCTCTGGAGCACCTCGGGCAGCGTGTCGGTCGGGAAGAAGGTGCCCGAGAGGAACAGCATCGGCAGCGCGATCGCGTTCGCCATCCCGTCCGCGGCGTCCGGGTTCCTCGCCCGCCCGGCGATCGCGAAACCGATGTTCAGGAAGATCAGGTTCGCGAACACCGCGAGCACGAACAACCAGACGACGTCGCCGTGGATCGTGGCGTCGAAGACGAACACGCCGACCCCGAGGATCAGCGCCGCCTGCACGATCGCCAGGACGAGCCGGGCGCCGACCTGCGCGACGAGGAACCGGTTCGGGTCCAACGGCGTCGCGAGGATCCGGCGCAGGATCTTCTGCTCCCGGAACCGCGAGATCGCGACCGCCATCCCGCCGATCGACGCGTTCATCAGCCCCATCGCGACCAGGCCCGGCAGCAGGAAGTCGTAGTACGTGACGTCGGCGCCGGCCACGGCCGTCGCCTCCACGGACACGGCGGGCTCCGTGATCCCGGCGGCCTCCAGGTTCGCATCGCCCACCACCTGGTCGATGGCGGCGAGCGCGAAGCGGTTCGTCTCGAAGTTCGTCCGGTTGTACCGGATGTCGACCGCGGTCCCCTCGACGGCCACGACGATGTCGGTCTCCCCGTCCTGCACGTTCGCGGCGGCCGCCGCGGCGTCGTCGCTCTTGGTCACGGTGAACGACTCGATGCTGGACAGCCCGTCCTCGATCGCCCGGTACAGGGGGGCGCCGCGGTCTCCCTGCAGCTCGATCTCCACCTCGGGCGCGTCCTCGAAGCCGAACAGGCCGAACACGATGGCGAACAGGATCGGGAAGACGAGCGCCCAGAACAGCGCCTGCCGGTCCCGGTAGATCATGCGGACGCTCGCGGTGAACAGCTTGGCCATGCTCACTCCCGCAGGCTCCGGCCGGTGAGCGAGAGGAAGACGTCCTCGAGGGTCGCCGGCACGACCTGCACGTCGTCGATCTCGACGTCCCTCGACCTCGCCCAATCCAGGAACGCGGGAAGGGTCTCGCCCGCCTGGGCGACCCGGAGCTCGTAGTCGAACCCGCCGAGCTGGATCGGAGCGACCTCGTGGACCCCGGGCAGTGCGTGCAGCTCGCTCGCGTTCACGCCGTTCCGGGTCGCGAACTGGATCCGATAGGCGGCGGGCAGCTCGCGGATGAGGCCGAGCGGCGTGTCCAGCGCCACGACCCGACCGTGGTCGATGATCGCCACCCGGTCGCACAACACCTGGGCTTCCTCCATCGAGTGGGTCGTCATCACGACCGTCGTGCCCTCGGTGCCGTTGATGCGCTCGATCAGGTCCCAGAGGTTCCGCCTGGCCTGCGGGTCAAGGCCGGTCGTGGGCTCGTCGAGGAACACGACCTCCGGGTCGTTCACCATCGCCGCCACGATCGAGAACCGCTGGGCCTGACCGCCGGACAGATGCTTCACGAGCGACCCTCGCTTCTCGAGGAGCGCGACCCGCTCGAGGAGCCGCTCGGGCGGCGACGAGCGCTCGTAGAAGGAGCCGAACAGGTCGAGGATCTCCTCGAGCGTCAGATACTCGAAGTACGCGCTCGACTGCAGCTGTACGCCGATCCGCTGCTGCATCGCGTCTCGGTCCGTGACCGAGTCCATCCCGAGGACCCGCGTCGTGCCCGAGGTCGGCGTGGTGAGGCCCTCCACGATCTCGAGCGTCGTCGTCTTGCCGGCGCCGTTGGGTCCCAGGAAGCCGAACACCTCTCCCCGGCGCACGTCGAACGACACGTGGTCCACGGCGGCGAGCGTCGCGCCGTCCGGTGTCGGGTACTCCTTCACCAGGTCGTGGACCTCGACCGCGAACCCGTCCCCGACGCGAGCGGCCGTCATCGTCCGCCCGCCGTGGGTCCGGAGCCATCGAGCTCACGCTCGGTGCGGTCGCACCACCGGATCGCCGCACGGACGTAGGCGAGCCCGTACGTGAGGGTGAGGTCGCGGTCGACGTCCTCCTCGAGCAGCTCGCGCTCGATCCCGCGGAACACCCCAAGGAGCTCCTGGAGCTGCGCGCGGTGCCCGCGAACGAGCTCACGGGTGGTGTCCGGGCCCGCGAGATGGCTGAAGAAGAGCCTGAGCAGGAACGGGCTCTTGACCGGCTCGATCTGGGGAGGGTCGGCGTTCAGCCAGTCGCGAAGCATCAGCTCGCCCTCGTCGGTGATGCGGTAGATGCGCTTGTCCGGCCGGTCCGTCTGCTCGACCTCACGCTCGGTCGCCCAGCCGAGCTCGACGAGCCGGCGGAGCTCCGCGTACAGCTGGCTCTTCGCCGGCGCCCAGAAGAAGCCGATCGAGCCTTCGATCGCCTTGGCTAGGTCGTAGCCCGAGGACTCGCCGAAGGTCAGCATGCCGAGGACGCCGAACGCGGTGTCGGGGATCCTCGTCGTGGGTGTCGCCATGATCGTTCCTTATATAGTCTAATTAGAACTAGACCTACTCGAACTATAGGCCCGCCCCGCGGGGCGAGTCAAGCCGTACGCTGAACGCATGGCTTCCCTGCCGAACGGCTTCGCGATCCGGGCCCCGACGTTCGATGACGTCGAGGCGATCGCCGAGGTGCTGCTCGCCGACGACCTCGCGGATGCTGGACTCTCCGTCTACGACGCAGACTTCGTTCGCGATCAGTGGTCAAGCCCCGGCTTCGACCTCGCCACCGACGCCTGGGTCGTGCTCGATCCGGATGGCACGGCGATCGCGCATGCGAACGTCATGCCCGACGGCCCGGACCTGGTGAAGTCATGGGGCGTGGTCCATCTCGAGCATCGGGGACGCGGGATCGGCTCCGCCCTGCTCGACCGGGTCGAGGCGCGGGCCCTCCAACGCCTCACGGGCCTGGAGCGCGCGAGGCTCCACCACGCGATCAACGACGTGGACAAGGCGGCGCGAGCCCTGCTGGTCGCCCGCGGGTTCTCGTTCGTCCGGAGCTTCCGTCACATGCAGATCGATCTCGGCGGACCTCGCGGATCCGGGCACGCCGCCCACAGGCATCGAGATCGAACGCATCGATCCGGAGACGGACCTCGCGCGCGCGCACGCGATCTTCGTCGAGGCCTTCGCTGACGAATGGGGGTACCGGGTGATCCCATTCGAGGAATGGCGCGCCCTCGAAGTCGATGTCCCTGGATCCGATGTGTCGCTGTGGCTCCTGGCGAGCGACGGCGAGCATCCCGTCGGCGCGCTCAACGCGACGGTGTTCGGTGACCGTGGGTGGATCGGGGAGCTCGCCGTCCTTCGCGGTTGGCGACGCCGCGGGATCGGTTCGGCCATGCTCCGGCGGTCCTTCGCCACGTTCGCAGAGCGTGGCCTGTCGCGCGTGTTGCTCAACGTGGACTTCGAGAACCCGACGGCGATGCGCGTGTACGAACGCGCTGGGATGCGGGCGGTCCGAGGCTGGGACGTCTACGAGAAGCCGATCGGCTAGGGCTCTTTGTAGATCGCCCAGAACTTCTTGACGGGCGCGAGCGCCCTCCACGTGGCCTTCGTACCCTTCGGCGTGATGAGGACGTCGCCAGGTCCGGCGCGGTGGACGGTGCCATCGCGGTCGGTGACCTCGACCTCGCCCTCGATGAGCACGGCGATCTCGTGGTACGGCGGTTCCATCGGGCCGGTCTCGGGCTCCCGGCGCCACAGTCCGAAGCTGAACCGAGCGTCGCCCGCTCGGAAGACGACGACCTCCTCTCCCGGCGGGTTCGGATCGCCCTCGCCGGTGGGGATGACCTCCCACGGGAGCCCATCGTGGCGGTTCGCCTCGAGCACGCGCACGCGGCCGTCCTGCCCATCCTCCCCCTCGCCGGCCGAGGGGAACCGCAGCGATCCGAGCTGGGCACGCGCCCGTTCGACGGCCTGGGTGAGCCAGTCGCCGTCCTGCGGCCCACGGTCGTCCTCGCGCGGGAACATGAACTGGTTCAGCGTCTCGTCCGACCCGAACTGGATCCCCTTCGTCCGCAGGAACTCACCCACGGCGAACTCCCAGGAGAAGAGCGCCGTTCCCTCGTCCAGCGCGTGGACGGTGTACGTCAGGAACGGGTTGGGCTCCGCGACGAAGGTGCGGACGCCTCGCTGTGACCGGCCGGTGCCGGGACGGAACCCCTGCTCGAGGAGCGCCTGCTCGAAGTCCATGCCCGGAGTCTATGGAACGGCTCGGAGCACGCCCTCGGGGCCGTCGGCCGATGCCGGGCCGCGCCGGCCCCGTGCGACCGAGGCCCGCGCCTTGCCGATCCCCGATCGCAACTCGTCGGCACCGTTGGCCACCATCGTGGACGCCTTGGCGATCTTGTTCTCGATCACCGACTCCATGACGTCGAGCAGTTTGGCGACCTCCGCGATACAGCCCTGCGCGTCGCCGGCGTCGCCGAACCGGTCGGCGATGCTGTAGAGGAACAGCAGGACCGGCATCGCGGTGGAGTAGGGCACGACGACGACGCCGCGGGCGAACGCGTCCGCGTGCGCGCGGCGGAGCACCGCGTACGCGGCGTCGGGAACGGCCGCGACGGCCACGGGCGCCGTGAGCGCCGGGTCCAGGTACTGGGCGACCTCTCGCGCTCGGAGCGCGACCTGGCGTTCGACCTCGCGCGCCCACGTCTCGCGCTCCCCGGGGTCGTCGCAGCCCTCGAGCGCCTCGAGCTCTGCCACCGCGCTCCACTTCGAGTCGATCGGCAGCCGGCGCCCGTCCGGAAGCAACAACCCGAACTCGACCACCCGCCCGTTCACGCGCAGATCCGTCACGAGCATCCCTGGAGGAAGCTGCGCGAGATGCTCGCGGAGCAGGTTCTCGCCGGCCCGACCCTTCGCGGTGCCTCCCGCGAGCACGGTGGACAGCCGGGTCACGACCTCCCAGGACTCCCGTTCGCGCTCGCGGCGCTCCTCGTCGCGCACGGCGAGCGCCTCGAGCACGCGCCGGGCTCCGGCGACGTCCGAACGGAGGTGCTCCGCCGAACCCTCACGCGCCGCGGCCAGGTCGGCCAGCCGGCGGATCTCGGCGGCCTGGAGCTGGAGCCGCGCCTCGACGCCGTCCGCCGACCCCGCCGGCCGGCGCCGCGCGGCGAGCACACCGAACGCGGTCCCGATGCCGAGCGCGACCACGACCAGCACGAGCGTCATCTCGCCTCCGTCCATCGCTCGACCGAGGGTAGGGAGGGGGTCTGACACGCCCCCCGCGGTGCCTGCTACGAGGGGAGGCGGTCGGCCGCGAGGTCCTCCAGGATCTGGGTCAGCTGCTCCTCGGGCACCGAACCGAGCACCCTGGCGGCGTTCCCCTTCGAATCGATGAAGACCCATGCCGGCTGGAACGGCACGCCGAAACGCGCGAACAGCCGTTCGTCGGCATCGTTCAGATGCGGGAACGAGTCGAGGCCGAACCCGCCGATGAAGTCCTGCATCGCATCCTCGGTGTCACGCCATCCGATGCCGAGGAACCGGATCTGCGTCTCGTCGTCTCGCGCCAACTGCGCGACCAGGGGGGCCTCCCCCCGTCAGGTGCTTCACCACGGCGCCCAGAACCAGATCGCGACCGGCGTGCCGGCGAGCTCCGCCGCGTCGAACGTGCCACCTCCAACGAGCGGCGCCCGGAAGTCGAGGATCTCCGGGACGGCCGCGGGCTCGCCGGGCGAGGCCGAAGGCTGGGGTGACCCGGACGTGGAACCGCTCGCCGCGGGCGAACCGATGCCACCGGTCGCGTCCGGTGCGACCGACGAGGCGCACGCGGACCCGAACACCACGAGGAACAGGAGCATCGAGCGGGCGGACAGCACACGTCTCACCGCGGCGAGTCTACGGCGAGCCGCCGTGGATCTCGTGGCTCGGCGGCCCGCGTTCCCGGAGGACCACCGGGCTCGGGTAGGCTTCCGCCGGACCGGGGTTCGGATCGACCAACCGTGGGAAAGGATCGTGGCAGCGTGCTCGACGTCGCCAGACAAGCCGTCGACGCGGCGATCGCCGCCGGGGCCGACTACGCGGACGGTCGGATCGTCGTGGAGGACACCGAGTCCCTCACCGTTCGCAACCAGGAGATGGAGGGCATCGACCGCTCCTCCTCCCAGGGCGTCGGGATCCGCGTCCTGGTGAACGGCTACTGGGGATTCGCGGCCACCGCGCGCCTCGAACCCGCCGAGATCGACACCACCGCGGCGCTCGCCGTCGAGATCGCGAGGGCGGCCGCCCGACTGCCGATGGAGCCGGTGCGCCTGTCCGAGGTCGAGCCCGCCACCGGCACCTGGCACTCGCCGATGCAGGAGGACCCGTTCAACGTCCCGCTCGAGGAGAAGATCGCGCTCCTCATGGAGGCGAGCCACCGGATGCAGTCCGTGAAGGGGCTGTCGTTCGCCGAGGGTGGTCTCGACCTGTTCCGGCGACGCACGTTCCTCGCGACGAGCGAGGGGACCGCGGTCGAGCAGACGACGGTGCAGTCGGGCGCCGGGATCGAGGCCACCGCGGTCGGCGACGGCGAGCTCCAGCGCCGCTCGTACCCGAACTCGTTCCGCGGGCACATCGCCGCCCACGGGTGGGAGCACATCCAGAAGCTCGGTCTGATCGAGGAGGCCGAGCGAACGGCGACCGAGGCCGTCGAGCTCCTCGAGGCCCCGGACTGCCCGAGCGAGGTCACGACGCTCGTGATCGACTCCGGACAGGTCGAGCTCCAGATCCACGAGTCCATCGGCCACCCGGTCGAGCTCGACCGCGTGCTCGGCATGGAGGAGGCGTACGCGGGATCCTCGTTCGTCCGGCCGCAGGACCGCGGGAGCCTCCGGTACGCGAGCCCGCTCGTGTCGATCACCGCGGACGCGTCGCTGCCCGGGGGCCTCGGCTCGTTCGGCTGGGACGACGAGGGCGTGCCCGCGCAGCAGGTCCCGATCATCGTGGACGGGATCTTCCACAACTTCATCTCGAGCCGCGAGACGGCGAGCGTCCTCGGCCAGCCGTCCTCGGGCGCGATGCGGGCCGACGGGTGGGCCCACTACCCGCTGATCCGGATGACGAACATCTCGATCGAGCCTCGCGAGGGATCGCTCGCCGACATCATCGGCGACACGAAGGACGGCATGTTCTTCTCGACGAACACCTCCTGGTCGATCGACGACCATCGCGTGAACTTCCAGTTCGGGTGCGAGGTCGCGTGGCGGATCGAGGACGGCAGGCTCACGCAGATGTACCGGAACCCGAACTACACGGGGATCACGACCGAGTTCTGGGGCTCGTGCGACGCGGTCGGCGGGCGCGAGGAATGGACGCTCTGGGGCACGCCGAACTGCGGCAAGGGCCAGCCCGGTCAGGTGGCGCGCGTCGGCCACGGCGCGGTCCCCGCGAGGTTCCGCAACGTCCAGATCGGGGTCCGCGGCTGATGCCGGGGATCATCGGGCCCGACGAGGTGCAACGGGTCGCGCGGGCCGCGTTGGAGCTTCCGGGCGCCGAGGTCGAGGTCCTGTTCATGCACGAATGGGGCGGACTCACCCGGTTCGCCTCGAGCTCGATCCACCAGAGCACGCACCGGGAGGACACGGGCATCCGCGTGCGCGTCGTCTCGGACGGACGGATCGGCGTCGCGGGCTCGAACGACTTCTCGCCCGACGGCGCGCGCCGCGCGGCCGAGAGCGCGCTCGAGATGGCCGAGGTCGCGGCGCCGGACCCGCTGTTCCCCGGGCTCGCCCCGCCAACATCTGTCGCCGAGCTCGACCGGTTCGACGAGGCCACCGCGACGACGTCGCCCGATGCGCGGGCGGAGGGCGTCGCCGAGCTGGTCGGTCAGTGCCCGGAGGGGTTCACGGCCGCCGGGGCGTTCGAGACCCTGGCCAGCGAGGTCGCCGTCGCGAACTCGAACGGGCAGTTCTGCTGGGCACCGTCCTCACAGGCCTCCGTCACGACCGTGGTGAGCGGCGACGGGGGTGGCAACGGGTTCGCGGAGGTGTTCGCGGCCGGCGTGGACGAGGTGGACCCTGCGGCGATCGGTCGACGGGCCGCCGACAAGGCGGTCGCCTCACGCGCGCCTCGCGACCTCGAGCCCGGCCGGTACCCGGTCGTGCTGGAGCCCGCGGCCGTCTCGACGCTCGTCGGGTTCCTCGCCTGGGTCGGGTTCGGCGGTCGGGCGCTGCACGAGGGACGCTCGTGCTTCTCGGGCAAGCAGGACCAGCAGGTCGCGGCTCCGGCGGTCTCGATCTACGACGACGCCGCGGCGGAGGGGACGCTCGGCCTCCCGTTCGACTTCGAGGGCGTGCCGAGATCGCGGGTCGACCTGATACGGGCCGGCGTCTTCCTCGGCGGCGTCTACGACCTGCGGACCGCCAAGTCGGCCGGCACGCAGACGACCGGCCACGCCCTGCCCCCGCCGAACCCGGAGGGTCCCTTCCCGCTCAACCTGTTCATGGAGCCGGGCGGATCGAGCCTGAGCGAGATGATCGCCGCCACGGACCGCGGGCTCCTGGTCACGCGGTTCCACTACACGAACGTCGTGCACCCGGTCGAGTCGACGATCACCGGCATGACCCGCGACGGCACGTTCCTGATCGAGGACGGGCGGGTCACCGGGCCGGTGAAGAACTTCCGTTTCACCCAGTCGATCGTCGAAGCGCTGTCGAACATCGAGATGATCGGGCGGGAAACGGAGCTCGCGAGCGAGTTCTTCTTCTCGGCGAGCCGGGTCCCGGCGCTCAAGATCTCCTCGTTCAACTTCAGCGGGCGCTCGGACCACTAGCGGCGCCGCCGGGCGGGTGCGGACGAGGCGGCGATAGACTCTCCGACGCCGCTTCCCACGATCGGAGGTACCGGCGATGCAGGTCCGCGACATCATGCACACCGATGTGAAGACGACCTCCCCCGGCGACACGTTCGAGCACGTCGCGACGATGCTCCACGACCACGGGATCTCGTCCGTCGTCGTCCTGGACGAGGAGAGCCTCGTCGGGATCGTGACGGAGCGCGACCTCGTGAACATCGTGGCCGAGGGGCGCGACCCGAAGGCCACGACGGTCGGCGAGCGCATGACGCGCGACCTCGACACCGTCGAGCCGAAGACCGACATCGCCGAGGCGGCCGAGCACATGGCGCGCTTGAAGATCCGTCACCTCCCGGTCGTGCAGGAGGGAGCGCTCGCCGGGATCATCTCGATCCGGGACCTGACGAACTGGGCCGTCCACGAGCTCACGTCCGGCCACGAGCTGCCCGACCTCGAACGCAGCCACACCGCGCTGTCCGCCGCGGCCGAGGTCAACCGCGCGCAGTAGCCTCAGCCGGGATCCGCCGGCGTCGAGCCGGCGGCTCGCTCGAACGGCCCGCGCGGATGCTCGAGGGAGCCGAGCTGCGCGAGATCGCGCGGGAACAGCAGCGCAACCGTCCAGTCGACGGCGATCTTCACCTTCCGCGTGAGGGTCGGCATCGCGAGCAGGTGGTACGAGCGATGCGCGAACCAGGCGGGGAACCCGCGCAACCGGACCCCGAAGATCGTCGCGACGCCCTTGTACCGTCCGAGCGAGCACACCGATCCGATGCCCCGGTAGTCGAACGGTTCCAACCGCGTCCCCTCGAGCGTCGCGAGGAGGTTGCGCGCCAGGTGTGTGCCTTGGCGCATCCCGTGCTGCGCGGTCGGGGGCATCGTGCCACCCGTTCCGAGCTCGGGGACCGCCGCCGCGTCCCCGGCCGCCCACGCGTCCTCGACGCCCTCGACACGGAGGTAGACGTCGGTCCGGACCCGGCCGTCCCCGTCCACGGGGAACCCGGAGGCAGCCGCGAGCGGTGACGGCTTGACGCCCGCCGTCCACACGAGGGTGTCCGCCGGGAACGACTGTCCGTCCGAGAGCCGGACCACCCCGCCCTCCGCGGAGTCGAGGCGGGTCCGGAGCAGCACCTCGATCCCGCGTTCCTCCAGCCGCGCTCGCGCGTAGTCGGCCAGGGCCGGTCCGAGCTCGGGAAGGATCTGGTCCGCGGCCTCGACGAGCACCCACCGAAGCTCGGGACGCCGGAGACCCCGGTAGCTCCGCACCGCGTCGCGCGCGAGGTCCTCGAGCTCGCCGAGCGCCTCGACCCCCGCGTAGCCGCCGCCGACGAAGACGAACGTCAGGGCCGCGAGGCGGCGCTCCGGATCGTCCGCCACCTCGGCGAGGTCCAGGCGCGACAACACCCGGTTGCGCAGCCAGATCGCCTCCTGGACGGTCTTGAACCCCACCGCACGCTCCGCGAGCCCGGGGATCGGGAGCACGCGCGCCCACGACCCGGCCGCGAGCACGACGACGTCGTAGTCGAGCGAGGTCTCCCGTCCGTCCGGCAACCGCACCGACGCGCGCCGGGATGCGTGGTCCACGCGCTCGACCTCGCCGATCACGACCTCGCAGTGCCGGAGCACGCGGCGGAGCGGGACGACGACCGCGCGCGGGTCGATCGTTCCAGAGGCGACCTCGGGCAGGAACGGCTGGTACTGCATGAAGTTCTCCGGGTTGACGACCGTCACGCGGTGGCCGAGCGCGACGGCGCCACGGAGCCGCATCGCCGCGTACAGCCCCGCGAAGCCGGCGCCGACGACGAGGATCCGTTGCCCGGTCACGCCTCGATGCTACGCGGCGACGCGGGACGGCTCGTCGCCGGCGGCCCTGCGGCCGCTCAGGGTCCGGCGAGCGCGCGGAGCCGTTCGAACGCGGCGGGCGCGCACAGCGACGTCCCGAGCCGGATCGGTTCGTACCGCGTCCCGTGGCAGTCCGAGCCGCCGGTCGCCACGAGGCCCAGCCGGTCCGCCAGGCCCCGGTAGTGGGCTCGATCCTGTGGCGTGTGGTCCGTGTGGTCGACCTCGAGCCCGCTCATCCCGGCGGCCGCCATCGCCTCGATCAACGGTTCGGGGACCGAGCGCTCGTTCCCCCACATGCCGGGATGCGCCAGCACGCAGACACCGCCGGCGCCGCGGATCAGGCCGACCGCGGCCACGGGATCCAGCGCGTGCTTCGGGACGTGCGCCGGGCGCCCGTCCGCGATGTATCGGTCGAACGCCTCCTGCTCGGTTCCGACCACGCCGGTCTCGACGATCGCCTGTGCGATGTGCGGCCGCACGATGTTGTCGCCGGCCGCGATCTCGCGGACGCGCTCGAACGTCACCGGCACGCCGAGCTCCCGGAGCCGCTCGACCATCAGCTCCCCGCGACGGAACCGCTCGTCGTGCAGCCGGTGCAGCTCACGCTGCAGCGCGTCGTCGGCGGTGTCCATCCAGTAGCACAGGACGTGGACGCTGGTGTGCTCGTACTCGGCCGAGAGCTCGACCCCGGGAACGACCTCGACCCCGACCTCGGCCCCCGTCGCCAGCGCCTCGTCGAGGCCGGCGGTCGTGTCGTGATCGGTCAGGGCGACGACGTCGAGATCGCGCGCCGACGCCAGCCGCACAAGCTCGGGCGGGGTGAACGTCCCGTCGGAGAAGGACGAATGGGTGTGCAGGTCGATCCCGGGCATCGCGGGTCATGCTCGCAGACGACCCGGCGGCCGTCAGGCGGGCGCGACGGAGGCGCTCGTGATGTCCGCGACCGTCCGTGTCCCCGCGAGCGTCATCACGTTCTCGAGCTCCTCGCGCAGGATCCGCAGGACGTCGAACACCCCGTCCTCCCCCGCCGCCGCGAGACCCCAGGCGGTCGGCCGTCCGACCAGGACGGCCGAGGCGCCGAGGGCCAGGGCCTTGAACACGTCGTTGCCACGTCGGAACCCCCCGTCGACCAGGACCGGGACCCGTCCCTGCACCGCGTCCACGATCTCGGGGAGCACGGCGAGCGGCGCGGCGACCGCGTCGAGCTGACGGGCTCCATGGTTCGAGACCACGATGCCGTCGACGCCCTGGTCGAGTGCGACCCGAGCGTCCTCGGCCGTCATGATGCCTTTGACGAGCAGCGGCAGCGACGCCTGCTCACGGATCCACGCGAGGTCGTCCCACCTGATGTTCGGGTCGAACACGAGATCGTCGTCCGGCAGGCCGACCGGCATCTCGAACCCGCTGCGCGTGTCGCGGTGACGCAGACCCGCAACGGGGAAGTCGACCGTGAAGCAGATCGCCGCGTAGCCGGACGCAGCAACGCTCTTCAGCCGCTCCGCCGTGAACCCGCGGTCGGTGAAGATGTAGAGCTGCCACCACTTGGGGCCTTCGGCGGCGGACGCCACGTCCTCGAGATAGGCCTGCGTCGTGGTCGAGACCACCATGATCGTGCCCGCGTGCGCGGCGGCACGCGCCGTCGCGAGCTCGCCGTCCGGATGCGCCATCTTCTGATACGCCCAGGGCGCGACGAGGATCGGCATCGCGACGCGAGATCCCAGCAGCTCGGTCGAGGGGTCGGGAGGATAGGCGCCCGTGAGCATCCTCGGACGGATCACCCATCGCTCGAACGCCCGACGGTTCTCGGCGAGCGTCCACTCGTCCCCCGCACCGCCCGCGTAGTAGTCGTACACGTCGCGCGGCAACCGCTCGCGCGCGACCGGCTCGTAGTCCTCGACGGTCACGAAGGGACGGTCGTCCACGAGCGAACCCTATCGGGCTCAGATCTGCGAGGTCGGGACCGCCGTCGGGAGCACCGTCTCCGAGGACGTGAATCGGAAGAACCCGTCCTCGAAGGCGATCGTGCGGCGCAGGTAGGAGGGCGGGCAGCACGGGGGCTCGCCGTTCGGGTATTGGGCCGAGTACTCGGAGATCTCGCCCGCGGACACGACCACCGCGCCGCGGGCGGCGGGGTCGGGATGCGCGAGCACCTCCGGGAGGTTGGCCTGCGAGTAGCCGACGATGTCGTACTCGAGCGTCTGGGCCTCGTCGATCACCCGGAAGCCCACCAGGAGCTCGGACACACCGTCGCCCGTGAGGTCGGTCGCGAGCACGTTCGCGTCGGACCAGCGCTCGCCCGTCGGGTCCGACGCCTCGAGCCAGGCGACCCACCCGCCCGCGTCCTGTACGTAGCTGGAGACCCGAACCGTGAACGCCGGCGCGCCGGTCGGCGTGGTCGCCTGCTGGACGACCCAGACCACCCGCTGGCCGCCCACGAGCACCTCGCCGCACCCACCGAGCGTCCCCGGCTCGATCAGCGCGGCGCACGTGGCGTTCGACGGCGCCGGGTTCACGGGCCGGTCGCCCTCCTGCAGGATCTGCCCCTCGCTCGAGATCGCCGGGGTCTCCCCCGGCGTCGGCGTCACGACCACCGGCGGCGCGACGGTCGCGGAAGCCTCCGGGCTGGGCGACGGCGATGCCACCGAGCCTTCGTCGCCGTCACCGGTCCCGCCGAGCAGGAACCCGAGCAGCAGCCCGACGCCGAAGACGACGACGGCGCCGACGATCACGGCCAGGCGGGCCTGCGGGTTCACCACACCGACGCTACGACCCCGCCCGGACGCGGACAAGGACCCGCGGTTCGGGACGCGACGCGGTGAGCACGGACGGGCGAACGACCACTGTTACGATGCGCGAGCCGTGGCGACCGCCGCCGACCTCCGCGCCGCAGTCTTCCTGAAGGTGGTGACGTGGGCCCGCGTCGCGCTCGTCCCGGTGATCCTCGCGCTGATCCTCGCTGGCCCGGACGACGAGGACGCCTTCACCGTCGCCGCCGTCCTGTTCGCGATCGCGGCCCTCACCGACTTCGTCGACGGCCTGCTCGCACGACGGTGGGCGCAGACGAGCGTGTTCGGCAACTTCCTCGACACGACGGCCGACAAGCTGCTCGTCTCCGGTGCGCTCGTCGGCCTGCTCGTGGTGGACCGGGTGTCGCCGTGGATCGCCCTGATCATCATCGGTCGCGAGGTGCTGATCATCGGCCTGAAGGGCGCGGTCGCCTCGACCGGCGACCTCGTCCAACCGTCCGTGTGGGGCAAGGCGAAGGCGAACGTGCAGTTCCTCGCGATCTTCCTCGCGATCGTGCGCCCCGGTGAACCGATCGGCGCCCTGTACATCGACCAGTACGCCATGATCGCGGCCGCGGCGATCACGGTGCTCTCGGGGATCGAGTACGTCGTGCGGTTCCGCGGCGCCATCACCACCGGTAACCGGACGGCGTGAACGACCCGGTCTTCCTGACCGGCGGCTCGGGGGTCGTCGGCCGGGCGCTCCTCGAACGTCTCGTGGCCGACGGCCGCGACGTGCGCGCGCTCGCGCGTTCGGACCACTCGGCCGAGACCACCCGGTCCCTCGGTGCGCGTCCCGTACGGGGCGATGTGCTGGAACCCTCGACGCTCCCCGACGCGATGCGAGGGTGTTCCACCGTGCTCCACGTCGCCGGCGTGAACGCGATGTGCCTGCGCGACCCCCGCCCGATGATCCGCACGAACGTCGAGGGCTCCGCGAACGTGATCCGCGCGGCGGCCGAGGCCGGCGCGGGTCGCGTCGTCCACACCTCGTCCTCCTCCGCGATCGGCGAAGCACGCGGCGCCGTCGGCCGCGAGGACACGCCCCACCGCGGCACCTACCTGTCCGAGTACGAACGATCGAAGCACCTGGCCGAGCGGCGCGTGCTCCAGCTCGCCCGGTCGCTCGCCGTCGATGTGGTGGTGGTGAACCCCTCCTCGGTGCAGGGCCCCGGGCGCGCGACGGGATCCGCCCGGCTCCTGCTCGACGTCGTGAACGGGCGACTCCCCTTCCTGGTCGACACCACGATCTCGCTTGTGGACATCGGGGACTGCACCGAGGCCCACGTCCTCGCCGCGGAGCGGGGGACGCCCGGCGAGCGCTACCTCGTGTCGGGCGCGACGCTCACGACGCGCGAGGCGGTGGAACTGCTCCGGCAGATCTGGGGCCTTCGCCGGCACGTTCGCTTCGCGCCCGCGTGGGTCGCCCAGGGCGGCGGCACGGCGATCGGCGCCGGCGCTCGGCTCGTGCGTCGCGACCCTCCCGTGTGCCGCGAGGCCGTGCGGACCCTGCTCCACGGACACCGATACGACGGCTCGAAGGCCGTGCGTGAGCTCGGCTTGCGGTACACGCCGGTCGAGATCACGATGCTGCGCACGCTCGAGTGGTTCGCGGAGCGTGGCCTGACCCCCCGGCTCGCCGGCGGGCCCGAACGTAGGATGGTGGCCCGGCAGCCGCCGGCGCCCGACGGCCGACCGCAGGAGACGCGCGACGATGGATGACCGCCCCGACCGCAACCTGGCGCAGGAGCTGGTCCGGGTGACCGAGGCCGCGGCGCTCGCCGCCGGCCGCTGGGTCGGTCGAGGCGACAAGGCGGCGGCGGACCAGGCGGCCGTCGACGCGATGCGCCTGATGATCGACACGGTGGCGATGAACGGCGTCGTCGTGATCGGCGAGGGCGAGAAGGACGAGGCCCCGATGCTGTTCAACGGCGAGTCCGTCGGCACCGGCGACGGTCCGGGGTGCGACGTCGCGGTCGACCCGATCGACGGCACGAGGCTCACCGCGATGGGACAGCCGAACGCGCTCTCGGTGATCGCGCTCGCCGAACGCGGGTCCATGTTCTTCCCCGGCGCGGCCGTCTACATGGAGAAGGTGGCGACCGGCCCCGAGGCGGCGGACGCGATCGACGTGACGGCGCCGCCGGAGGAGAACGTCCGGCTCGTCGCCAAGGCCAAGGGCGTGCGCCCCGAGGAGATCGGCGTGGTGATCTTGGACCGCGATCGCCACGCGGAGATGATCCAGCGGGTCCGCGAGGCCGGTGCGCGCGTGTACCTCATCACCGACGGGGACGTCGCCGGCGCGATCTCGGCGGCCACGACCCGCCGGTCGGGCCTCGACCTGCTGCTCGGGATCGGCGGCACGCCCGAGGGTGTCGTGGCGGCGGCCGCGCTGAAGTGCGTGGGCGGCGCGATGCAGGGACGCCTGTATCCGCGCAACGACGACGAGCGGCGCCGGTTGCTCGACGCCGGCTTCGACATCGATCGGGTGCTCACGACCGACGACCTCGTCGCCGGCCAGGACGTCTTCTTCGCCGCGACGGGCGTCACGGACGGATCGCTCCTGCGTGGGGTGAAGTACTGGCCGGACGGCGCGACGACCACCTCGATCGTGATGCGCTCGCGTTCGGGGACCGTCCGGACCGTCGAGGCCGAGCATCGCTTCGAGAAGCTCGAGAAGTACTCGCCGATCGAGTACCGGCGTTAGCGGGACCGCTTCCGGACGAGGCGCCACGCGAGCGGGAGCAGCCCTGCGGCCGCCAGGAGCTTCAGCGTGTCCCCCACGACGAACGGGGCAAGCCCGAGCTCGAGCGCCTCGACGAGCGAGAAGTCGGCGGCCTGCATCAACCACGGGATCGCCACCGCGTACAACACGACCTCGCCGAGGAACATCGCGCCGATCGAGCTCCGGATCGACCGATCCCATCCCCGCCGCGCCAAGGCGCCGACGACCGCCGCCGACAGCACGAATCCCCACAGGTATCCGCCGGTCACGGCGGACAAGCGGAGGAACTCCGCCCCCGAGTCACCGCCCGAGTAGAAGGGCAGACCGATCGCACCCTGCGCGAGATACAGCAGCATCGAGATCGCTCCGAGTCCTGAGCCGAGCGAGGCGCCGACGAGCAGCACACCGAGCGTCTGCCCCGTGATCGGGACCGGCGTGAACGGCAAGGTGATCTGGATCTGCGCGAGTGCCGCGACGAGCCAGCTTCCGGCGAACGCGAGGAACACGCGCCACGCGACCCTCGACCGCACGGCCGAGGGCGAGGCCGCGAGGGCCAGGGTCGTGGAGCTCATCCCGACGCCACCTTATCCAGGGTCGTCACCGGGAGCGAGCACGTACACACCCGTCCCCCGCTTCTCGAGCTCGCCCGACCGAACGCCCTCGACGAGCGCCGCGAGCAGTCCCTTCCGCACCTCGGGCTGCTCGAACGGATCGATGTAGCCGCGCCGGAGTGCGAGGTCCTGGATCTTCGTCCAGTGCAGCGGCTCGCCCTCCTCGCTGAGCACGGCGATCACGGCCTCGAGGAACTCCATCTAGAGCTCGCGCGCTGCCGGGAGCACGGCCTCGGCGAACACGTCGAGCATCGAGGGTTCGGGCATCGCGAACCAGACCGGGGCGGGGCACACGATGAGCTCGCTCACCCCGAGCGCCGCGAACCGCTCCAGGCGTTCGAGCACCCGATCCGGCGTCCCCACGAGGCCGTCGATCCGCAGTTCGTCCAGCGGCGTCGCCACGTGCGCCGGGAGCCGCTCCCCGATGACCTCGTACCGGCGAACCACGTCGGCCTCGTCCTCACCCACGATCGTGAACAGACCGAGCGAGAGGCGGAACCGCGTCGGGTCGCGCCCCGAACGTTCGCACGCATCGAGTGCGGCCGCCGCGCGAGGCGCGTACGCGTCCGGCGTCCACCGCCACACGGTGTTCCATCCGTCCGCGAGACGGCCGGCGAGCCGCAGCAGCCTCGGTCCTCCCTTGCCGCCCACGAGCAGCGGCGGCGGCTCCTGCACGGGCCTCGGGTGGTTGTACGCCTCTCGCATCTCGAACCGCTCGCCTCGGAACGACGCCGGCTCGCCGTCGAACAGCGCCGCGAGGTACCCGACGGTCTCCTCGAGCAGCCCGAAGCGCTCGCCCACCGATCCGAAGGGATACCCGAAGCCCTCGAACTCGCCGGCGAACCACCCGGCTCCCAGGCCGAGCTCGAGTCGGCCGCCGGAGAGCCGGTCGATCGCCGACGCCGACTTCGCGACCAGGGCGGGATGTCGGAAGCCGGCGGACAGGACGAGCGTCCCCAGCCGCACCCGTGACGTCATCTGCGCGAGTCCCCCAAGCGTCACCATCGGTTCGAGCGACCCGTAGCGCCGCGTCCCACCGCCGAGCCGGTCGAGCGACACGAAGAAGTGATCGGACACCCACACGGAATCGAAGCCGAGGCGCTCGGCACGAACCGCCTCCGACGCGACCGCCCCGAACGTCACCGGCGCGCCGGACGGGAGGGAGTAGTCGTAGTGCGGCAGCGCCAGCCCGACCCGCATGCGCCTACAGGTAGCGCAACACGTCCGCCGGCCCCGCCACCTCGACGCCGGACGGGATCCGGATCCCGGACGGGAGCTTCAGCCTCGGGTAGACGGCGACGTCGTCGGCCAGGTGCACGCCCGGGTACACGAGGACCTCGTCGCCGAGCGCCACCCATCGCTCGATGGAGGTCTGGTTGAAGGGCTCGGACCGGATCTCGGTCATCGAGCCGACGACGGCGTCGGAGAGGTGGGCGGACGGCCCGACGATCGCGCCGTCTCGGATCTGGGAGCGTTCGATCCACGCGTCGCGGTGTACCTCGATGTCGTCGTCCAGGTTCGAGTCCCGTATCCGCACACCGGGGTGGATCTCGCAGAAGCGACCGATCCGGACCGCGGGCCCGATCTCGACCCGCCCGTCCGCGATCTTCTCCGCGAGCGTCGCGCCGCTCGTCGAATCGCGGAGCGACAGCGACTCGGGCGCGATCCAGACGTTGCGCTCGGGATCGAACGGGGGCCCGAGCAGCCGGTCCACCGATTCGAACCTGCCCTGGAGCACCTCGACCATCGTCTCGAGGTAGTCACGCACGTTGCCGAGGTCGCCGATCCGCCGCACGGGGAACGCGGAGACGCGGTGCCCGTTGCCGACGAGCCACGGCAGGAGATCCTTGCCGAAGTCTAGGCGCCCTTCGCGCAACCGCGCGATCTCGGGATGGGCCGCGAGCTCGCGCAAGCGGCCCGTCTCGATGAGGTAGAAGCCCGCGTTCGTCATGAGCGGCAGGCGCCGGAACTCCTCCTCCGTGGCCGGCTCGAAATGCGCACGGATCTCGGCGAGCGTCGGCTTCTCGACGAACAACTGCACGCGGTCGTCCTCGTCCGCGATCAGGACGCCGTACTTCTCGGCGACCTCGTCGGGCTCGCGCATCATCGCCGCGATCGTGGCGATCGCACCCGACGCGCGATGCGCCTCGAGCATGGGTGCGAGGTCGAAGTCGATCACCGAGTCGGTCGGGAACACGAGCGCGGTCTGCGTGACGTCCCAGTGGTCCATCATCCGCAGCGCCGAGTCGGCGCTGCCCGTCGACAGCGTGTCGTATTTGACGGGCGAGTACTTCACGTCGACGCCGAAGCCCTCCCCGTACCCGATCAACACCTTGATCTGGTAGCGGTTCTCCTTGCCGTGCGCGATGACGTAGTAGTCCTTGATCCCCTCGCTCGACAGCATCTGGATCACCCAACGGATCAGCCGGCGGCCGAGGAACGACATCGCGGCCTTCGAGCGCAGGTAGCCGGGCGCCTTGAGGGTGAGCGGGCGGGCGCGCGTCCCCTGCCCACCGGCAAGACCGAACCCGACGACCTCGGACACCTCCGGCATGACGCCGCCATGATAGGAGTCTTCGCTTTCGGGCATCCGAGACGACCGACGAGGGAGGCAGGCATGCAACCGTGGGGCCGAACGTTCGAGGGCCGGCTGGACGAGCTCGAGATCGACAGCGAGGCGCTGCGGGGGAACCGGCTCGGCGACCCGCACGTCCGGCCGCTCTGGGTCTACACGCCGCCGGGCTACGACGACGATCCCGAGCGGCGGTACCCGTGCGTGTACGTGATCCAGGGACTCACCGGACAGCTCGACATGTGGCGCAACCGCGAGCCGTTCCGCGCGAACTACCCGGAGATGGTCGACGAGCTGTTCGCCTCGGGCTCGACGCCGCCGGCGCTCGTGGCGTTCGTCGACTGCTGGACCTCGATCGGCGGGAGCCAGTTCCTGAACTCGCCCGGCACGGGGCGCTATCAGGACTTCCTGTGCGACGAAGTGGTGGCGTTCGTCGACGAGCGGTACCGGACGTTCCCCGATCGCGAGCACCGCGGGATCCAGGGCAAGTCGAGCGGTGGGTACGGCGCGATGGTCACACCGATGTTGCGCCCGGACGTGTTCGGGGCGCTCGCGTCGCACGCCGGCGACTCGCTGTTCGAGGCGTGTTACCTGCCGGAGTTCCGCGAGACCGTCCGCGCCCTCCGCGAGCACTACGACGGATCGTACGAGCGGTTCTGGGAGGACTTCCGCTCCCGCCCCGCGATGTCGAAGAAGGACGACGGCACGATCCTGAACGACTGGTGCATGGCGGCGTGCTACTCGGCGGACGAGGACGGGACGGTTCGGCTGCCGTTCGACGTCTCGACGGGCGCGCTGAACGACGAGGTGTGGCAGCGGTGGCTCGCGCTCGACCCGGTCCGGATGGTTCCGCAGCACGCGGACGAACTGCGTGCGTTGCGCGGCGTCTGGCTCGACGCGGGCACGAAGGACGAGTGGTACCTCGACAACGGGACCGTCGCGGTGTCGAAGCAGCTCGAGTCGATCGGCGTCGAGCACACGCTCGAGCTGTTCGACGCCGGTCACATGTCGATCGGGTATCGGTACCCGCGTTCGCTCGCGTTCCTGGCCGAGGCCCTAGCCGGGCCGGTGTGACCCTGGTCGGCTAGGCCGACTGGTCGACGGTCCCCGACAGCACGACCTCGCCGGACGCGTCGACCACCACCACGTCGGTGAAGCCCGACAGGTCGGCGCGATTGAACTCGTGGAACGCCTCGGCGCCGCCGTCCGCGTCCAGCTCATCGATCCGACCCGCGCGCAGCTCCTTGCCCGTGCGGGTGTTCACGAGCCGGACCCGGTACGGGAGACGCTCCGTCGCGGCGGGATCGAGTCCGTTCACGATCACCATCGAGAAGTCCAGGAGCCGCGTGGAGACGAGTTGCAGCGCGAACCCGCCGCCGGTTCCTGTGGCCACCGGCGAGAGCGGCGCCAGATGCATGTCGCTCTCCGAAACGGCCCGACCGGGGAAGAGCTGCGCGATCGTCCTCTGGAACCGTTCGAGTGCTGCTGCTTGATTCCGTTCAGCCACGATCGCGCGATCCGCGAACCGGTCCGCGCGACCCGCCATGACCGCGCCCCACCCGAGGCTCGCGACGGCGATCATCGCGGCCACGATCGCGGCCGCGGCGGTCCGAGCGCGCCTGTGGGTTCCCGGCGCACCCGCCGACCGGCGCACCCGGGCGACGACGCGCTCGCCGAGGCCCTGCGGGACCGGAGCCGGCGCGAGGGTGAACCCGAACGTCGCCGCCGCCTGTCCGAGATCCGAGGCCTCCTTGCGGCATCCGGCGCACCAGTGCAGATGACGTTCGACCCCCGCGCGATCGTCGACGGACAACACCCCGACCGCGAGCTCCGGGAGGAGCTCCCGAACGTCGAGGCAGGTCACGGCCGTTCCTTGTCCTGGTTCGCGCGGCGGACCTTGATGAGCGCGGTGCGCAGCCGAGTCTTCACCGTTCCGAGCGGGATCCCGTCCGCCTCGGCGATCTCGCGGGCGGTGAGCCCGCCGAAGTAGGCCCGGCCGAGCAATCGCTTCTCCGCGTCCGAGAGGGATTCGAGCGCCCGGATCGCGGCGTCGCGTTCGATCAGTGGCTCTTCCTCGTCCACGCCGCCGATCTCCGGCACCTCGTCGACGAGCACGAGGTGCGGGCGCGTCACGCCCGTCTCCCGTCGCAGCCGGTCGACCGCGAGGTTGTGCGCGATCGTCATGAGCCACGTCGACAGGCGACCGCGGGAGGGGTCGAACCGAGCGGCCTTGCGCCATGCTGCGAGGAAGACGTCCTGGGTCAACTCCTCCGCCGCCTCCGAGCTGCCCGAGCAGCCGCAGGCCCAGCGTGAAGATCGGACGCGCGTAGCGCGCGTAGAGCGCGCGCACGGCTTCTTCGTTGCCGGCAAGGAGCCCCTCCACGAGTTGTTGCTCCTCGCGGGCGAGGAGCGGTCCGTCGGGCCGAGTGCCCACCCGGTCTCCTTCCCGGTATACGACCAGCGCGCCGCGCCAAGTTTGGCGAGACGTCATCGACATGATGCCACGCTCGACCTCATTCGGTGCCTCCACCCGCGAGGTTCATCACGTTGCAGTAGGCGCTCGAGCCGACGCCGCCTGCTGCCTCGGGTCAGTGGCCGTTCGAGGAGAAGTGCTGGTAGTCCTTGACCGTCGACCAGTTCCCGCCCCACTCCCAGCCGGCCCGGTGGAAGGCACGCCAGACCGGGTCGCGGTCCACCACCATCCCCGGGCGGACGTCGGAGCGGTCGAGGTACCTGCGGCCCCTCCGAGGCGAGACCCGATCGCCGTCGACGTACGGGTTCTCGACCGGGTTGATGTCGATGGCGCGTCCGTAGGCGTGTTGCGACCAGGTGGTCGTCCCGGCCACGTAGCGACAGTTGAACGCCGACGTGTTGTCGTGGCGCATCGACTCGCGGTCGTCCGCGCCGTAGCGGTCGACGAGCCGAACCCGGTGGACGCGGAACCCGCGGTCGAACAGGTGCCGGAAGACCTCGAGGATCTCGTCGGCCCATCCTCGATGCACGACCAGTCGGCCCCGCTGCGTCTCGCCGTTGAACCCGACGTACGTGAGCCGCACGATGCGAAGGTTCCGCAGCGGGACGGGGCATCCCGGGCGCCACGACGACCCGGTCATGAGGTCCCTGGTCTCGGGATCGATCCGCGAGACCGACCCAACGAACGGCTCGCCGGCACCGGCCGCCACCGGGACGGCGGCCACCAGGACCGCGACGAAGCACCCGAGCGCGACCCCGCGTCGCACGAGGCCCAGCGTACGCGCCATCCACCCACGCCGGTGCGATGATGGTCTCGGTGACCTGGTGAACCTTCGACGTGGCCTCGCCCTCGCCGCCCTCGCGGTCTCCGGGTTGGCGACGTCGGCACCCGAGGCCGTCGCGCAGTCCGCGAGCCCGGTCGTGATCGAGCTTCGGATCGACGGGGTCGTCGACCCGTTCATCGCGGATCACGTGGAGAGCGGGATCGCCCAGGCGCAGGACGAGGGCGCCGCGGCGGTGCTCCTCACGCTCGACACCCCGGGCGGGCTCGACTCGTCGATGCGGCAGATCACCCAGGCGATCCTGAACGCCGAGGTGCCGGTCATCGGCTACGTGTCGCCGCAGGGCGCTCGAGCCGCCTCCGCCGGGACGTTCATCCTCCTGTCGACGAACATCGCCGCGATGGCGCCGGCCACCAACGTCGGGGCCGCGCAACCGGTCGGCCTCTCCGGGGCCGTCGCGTCGGAGAAGGCCGTGAACGACGCCGCCGAGTACATCGTGAGCATCGCCGAGGCGCGCGGACGCAACGCCGAGTGGGCGGAGTCGGCGGTCCGCGAAGCCGAGAGCATCTCCGCGGAGCAGGCGCTCGAACTCGGCGTGATCGACCTCATCGCGCCCGACGTCCCGACGCTGCTGCAGGAGGTGAACGGCACCGTCGTCGAGCTCGCGGACGGCGAGCAGGTCACGCTCGAGCTCACCGGTGCGACGGTGCGCCAGGAGGAGCTCGGCTTCTTCGCCGGCGTCCTGCATGCCCTGCTCGACCCGAACCTCGCGTTCCTGTTCTTCTGGCTCGGGCTGGCGCTCATCGTGCTCGAGTTCTTCGTGCCGGGCGGGATCGCGGGCACGCTCGGGGTGATCCTGTTCGTGTCCTCGCTCGTGGCGCTCGGAACGCTGCCCGTCCAGCTGATCGGCGTCGTGCTGCTCGTCGCCTCGATCGTGTTCTTCGTCCTCGAACTGCTGCATCCGGGTGTGGGGCTGCCGGCGATCGCCGGCGTGATCTGCGTGGTGCTGGGCGGGCTGTTCCTGTTCGACACGTCCGTCCCAGGGGTCGCCGTCTCACCGCTGTTGATCGTGCCGGTCGCCGGGTTCGCCGCGTTCTTCTTCCTCGTCGTCGCCCGGCAAGCGCTGCGCCTGCGCCATCGCAAGGTGATCACGCGCGACGAGCAGCTCGTCGGGCGTGAGGGGGTCGTCGTGCGCGACCTGGGCCCGACCGGCGTCGTCCAGGTCGCCTCGGAGGAATGGACGGCCGAGGCCGTTCGGGGGGCGCCTCGTGACGGGCGACCGGGTCCGGGTCGTGGAGTTGGACGGGCTGAAGCTGAAGGTCGAACCCGCGGAAGAGCCGGCGACGGCGGCCGCGGAAGAGCCGAGTCGATGACGAGCGGATAGGAGGAGAGACCGTGGACTGGATCCCGTTGGCCGATCGGCGTCGGCGTGGTGTTGCTGCTGCTGATCCTGATCCTGCCCCAGGCGCTGCGGATCGTTCGCGAGTACCAACGCCTGATGGTGTTCCGCCTCGGTCGGTCGATCGGTGCGAAGGGACCCGGGCTCGTCTTCCTGATCCCCTTCGTCGACAAGGGCGTCATGGTCGACCTCCGCGAGCTCTACCTGGAGATCCCTCACCAGACCGCGATCACGGAGGACAACGCGACGATCTCGATCGACTTCATCGTCTTCTATCGCGTCGTCGACGCCGCGATGTCGGTGATCGAGGTGGCGAACTTCGCGGGGGCGGCCCAGAACATCGCCTCGACCACCCTCCGATCGGTCGTCGGCGACATGGCGCTGGACGAGGTGCTCGCGCGGCGCGAGCAGATGAACGAGATCCTGCGCACGAAGCTCGACGAGGTGACCGAACGGTGGGGCACGAAGGTCACGAACGTCGAGATCCGCGAGGTCACCCCCCCGCCCCAGGTGCTGGACGCGATGACCCGGCAGATGTCCGCCGAGCGCACGCGCCGCGCGGTCGTCACCGAGGCCGACGGGGCGAAGCAGGCCGCGATCACCGTCGCCGAGGGCAACAAGCAGTCGGCGATCCTGAACGCGGAGGGCGACCGGCAGGCCGCGATCCTTCGAGCGGAGGGGTTCGCGCTCGCGCTCACGAAGATCTACGAGTCGGCGCAGGCCGTCGACGGGAAGACGATGAGCCTGCAGTACCTCGACGCACTGAAGCAGATCGGCGCCTCGCCCTCGACGAAGTTCGTGATCCCGATGGAGTTCACGCAGTTGCTCTCCGGGATCACGGATTACGCCGAGCGGACGTTCGGCAACGGCCGCACGGGGGACGGGGCCGCGTAGCGACGCCTCGGAACCGATCACCTTGCACCGGTGTAGAGCGGGGTGACCGACCGAGTGGAGGGCCGTCCACTGGAGGACGTCGAGCTCGCCCGCCGGGCGAGGGACGGCGACGTCCACGCCTACGGCGAGCTCGTGGAGCGGTACCGGGAGGTGGCGTTCCGAACGGCGTGGCTCATCACCCGGAGCTCGGCGGATGCGGAGGACGCCGCGCAGGACGCGTTCGTGAAGGCGTACTACGCGCTCGCCCGGTTCCGGAAAGGAGAGGCGTTCCGGCCGTGGATCCTTCGGATCGTTTCGAACGAGGCGAAGAACCGACGACGTTCGGCGGGCCGGCGGGAACGGCTGACGCTGCGCCTCGCGGACGACCCCGGCTCGGGGGGCGCGGCCCCGTCCCCCGAGGCCGCGGTGCTCGGGCGGGAGGCGCGGCAGGCCCTGCTCGCCGGGCTGGAGCGGCTCCCCGATCGCGACCGGCTCGTCGTGGCCTACCGGTACCTGCTCGAGCTCTCGGAGGCGGAGACCGCGAGCGCACTCGGGATCCGACCGGGCACGGTCAAGTCCCGGCTCTCGCGGGCACTCGACCGGCTGCGGAGCGAGATGGAGACGACGGAGACGACGGACGATGGATGAGCCGCGCCCGATGAGCGACGAGCCGCTCGCCGAGGTTCTGACCTCGCTCGGCCACGAGGTCGACTACCCGGCGACCCCGGCCCTCGTGTCCGCCGTCACCGCCCGCCTCGAGACCGACCGCGCGGGGCGCGCCCGGCCCGCGTTCCCCCGCATGGCCCTCTGGGGTCGTCGGCGGACGCTCAGACTCGTCGCGATCGGGCTCCTGGCGCTCCTCGGACTCGCCGCGGCGGCCAGACTCACGATCGGCGCGTTCGAGATCCGCGTGCAGCCGGACGTGACCCCGTCGGTCTCGTTGCCGCCCGTCGACCCCGGAGTGCTCGGGCAACCACGCCCTTCGGCGGAGGCCGTGGCCATCGCCGGGTTCGACCCGCCGTTGCCTGCCGGGCCGGCCCCCGACGAGATCTACGTCGTCGACAGCCCGTTCGGAGATCCCGGCCTCGTCTTCGCGTGGCGGCCCGGCGAGCGGTACCCGCGGATCGACGGGACCGACTGGGGGCAGCTGCTCATGGCCTTCCAGGGCGACGACGAGCACGTCGTGAAGACCGTGGAGCGCTTCGAGAACGTCGATGAGGTCCGGGTGAACGGCGACCGCGCGTACTGGATCACCGTCCCGCACGAGATCGTGTTCGAGACCGAACGGGGCGCGGAGACGTTCTCGGTCACCGGGAACGTCCTGATCTGGCACGTGGGCGACATCGCCTACCGGCTGGAGACCTCGCTCGGCCGCGGGGCCGCGATCTCGGTGGCCGAGTCGGTCCGCTGAGCGGAGGGAACCGGACGCTCCCGAGCGGTGTAGACGCGTCAACGCAGGTTCGAGGGAAGGAGGGCTTCATGGCCCGTCGGATCGGAACCGCTCTGGCCGCGACGTTCCTCGTGGCCCTGTTCCTCCCGGCGTCGGCGGCGCTCGCCGGCGGCGGCTGTCACTCGGGCGCGACGCAGGGCGAGGGGGACACGGTCGAGTTCAAGGACGCGTGCTTCACGCCGTCGATCCTGCAGGTCGATCCGGGCGACAGCGTCACGTTCGTGAACCTCGACGAGATCACCCACAACGTCGGTGGGAACGAGTGGGGCAACTACGAGGACATGAACCTGCACGACGCGTTCACGGCCACGTTCGACGAGGCGGGCGTGTACCCGTACGCCTGCTCGTACCACCAGGGGATGACCGGTGCGATCGTCGTGGGCTCCGGCCAGGGTGCCGGGAACGGCGAGGCCGTGTCGGTCGCCGCGTTCCAGCAGCCGGCCGCAGCGTCCCCGGTCGTCGAGGTCCGAACGGTCACCGAGGAGGCCAGTGGCGCCCCGATCGCGATCGGATGGGTCGTGGGCGGCGCGATCGGCCTCGCGATCGGGATCGGCATCGCGGCGCTCGCCAGGCGAGGCGGACGGACCGCAGCGTAACCGCGCCCCGCGCGGCTCCAGCGGCTCGGGTCGGAGCTCAGGCCGACTCGCCCGGGAGCGGGATCCGGGCCTGCTGGAGCTGCAGCGTGAAGTCGTGGGGGTTCGAGGAGGCCGCGAGAGCGGCGTCGACCGTGACCCTGCCCCCGCGGACGAGCCCGAGCAGGCTCTGGTCGAACGTGCACATCCCGTAGTACTCCCCCTCGGCGATCACATCGTGGACCTCGGCCGTCTTGTCGGCGTCGGCGATCCGCTCCGCGATGCGGCCGTTGTTCACGAGGATCTCGTGGGTCGGGATCAGGGCACCGTCCGGCGTCGGAACGAGCCGCTGGCACACGATCCCGCGCAGGGCCCCGGCGAGCGTGAGCCGGATCTGGCCCTGCTGCGTCGGAGGGAAGAAATCGACGACGCGGTTCACGGTCTCGGTGGCGTTCAGCGTATGCAGCGTCGACAACACGAGATGTCCGGTCTCCGCCGCCTGCAGTGCGGTGCGCACGGTCTCGGGATCGCGCATCTCGCCGATCAGGATCACGTCCGGGTCCTGGCGGAGCGCCGCCCGGAGCGCCGCGAGGAAGCTCTCGGTGTCGTTGCCCACCTCGCGTTGGTTGATCGAGGCGACGGCGTCTCGGAACAGCACCTCGATCGGGTCCTCGATCGTGACGATGTGGCACTGGCGCGTGTGGTTCACGTGCTCGATCATCGCCGCCAGGGTCGTGGTCTTGCCCGAACCCGTCGGGCCGGTCACGAGGACGAGGCCTCGGACCTCATCCGCCAGCCGGCGGATCACGTCCGGGAGCCCCATGTCCTCGAACGACGGCCCGCCGAACCGGAGCTTGCGCAGCACCGCGGAGATCGATCCCCGCTGGCGGAAGACGTTGGCGCGGAACCGCCCCACGCCGGCGAGGGAGTACGCGAAGTCCACCTCGCCGGTGGTCCGCAGCCGCTCCATCCGATCGCTCGGCACGATCGCGTTCCCGATCGCCTCGGTCTCGAAGTGCGTGAGCGGGGTGCGGTCCAGCGGGACGAGCGCGCCCGCCTCACGGAACTTCGGCGGCGCCCCGACCTTCACGTGCAGATCCGACCCCTTGCGCTGCAGGAGCTCGGCGAGCCATCCGTTGAACTCGCCGACGATGCCCGTGACGTTGCCGGCGTCGAGGTCCGCCAGACGGATCTCGCGTTCGGGCGGCCGGTCTTGCTGAGGATCGAGCACGTTCGGGGCTCCTGCGCGGTCGGATGTCTGCTCTATCGGCCGGTCCGACGGTGGCCCTGAGGTGCGATCGCGAACGAGGTCAGGAGGCTCGCGCGCCGGCCTCGAGCCGGCACGTCGACCGCTCGGCGAGCGGAGAGAACGACCGCAGCTCGAGCGGAGGCTTCAGCGCCGCGAGCATCCCCTCCACGAGCCCTCGGTGCACGGCGCAGACGAGCTCGCGATGGTCGTCGAGGAGCTCGCGGAACGGGCAGTCGCGCAGGGTCACCTCGACCGAGCCGTCGTGGCCGCGCCGGAAGCGCGGGTCGAACCCCGCCGAGGCCATCGCCTCCTGCAGCACCGCGAGGCCGAGCCGGCCGGCCGCGCGGGTCCCAGGCTTCGGACCGCCACGGACGGCCAGATACTCACCCCACTCCCGCGCCAGGCCGACGGCACGAGCACGGGCCCTCGCGCCGGTCGCGAGCCCGGCCAGGATCTCGGCCAGCAAGCGGAAGTCGCGCGTGTCGCCGTCGGCGCGCTCGACGGCGACGTACAGGGTCTGGGGCCTGCCCACCGTCGCCGCCCGATGCACCTCACGCCGGACGAGGCCCGCCTCCTCCAGGCGCCGCAGGTGCGGCCGGAGCGTGTTCGGGTGGAGCGAGAGCCGCGTGGAGAGCTCGCGCACGGCGACCGGCCGCCCCGAGAGCCCGAGGTACCGATACAACCGGAACCTGGTGTCGTCGGCGAGCGCCTTGTGGATCTCGAGCGGCGTGGGCTCACGCGGCGGCATCGTCGCGCCTCGGTCCGGGCCCGGCATCGACGACGCCGTCCCCTGGCCGTACCATGGGAGTACGCACGGTTCGCACCGTGTCGACCAGGATAATCTCGGGGAGGTCCGGTGGTCACAGAGCAGCAGGTCCGCGAGGCGCTCCGATCGGTCCTCGACCCCGAGATCGGCCGTCCCATCGAGGACCTCGGCATGCTCCGAGGGATCCAGATCGAGCCCGACGGCTTGGTCCGCGTGTACGTGCTCCTCACGATCGAGGGCTGCCCCCTGAAGGATCGGATCAACAACGACGTCACGGCCGCCCTCTCGCCGATCGACGGGGTCGAGCGGGTCGAGGTCTCGCTCGCCCCGATGAGCGAGGAGCAGCGGGCGTCCCTGGTCGCGACGCTTCGCGGCGGCAACGGCGGCGCGGCGCCGCACCAGCAGCCACCTCAGCAGAAGACGTTCTTCACGAACGACGACACGACGGTGATCGCGGTCGCATCGGGCAAGGGCGGCGTCGGCAAGTCCAGCGTCACGGTGAACCTCGCGTGCGCGCTCGCGGCCGAGGGGCACCGTGTCGGCATCCTCGACGCGGACGTGTGGGGGTTCAGCGTCCCGAGGATGCTCGGGGTGAGCGGCAAGCCGGTCGGGTTCAACGACATGATCCTGCCGCTCGAGTCCCACGGGGTGAAGGTCATCTCGATGGGCTTCTTCGTCCCCGAGGAGACGCCGGTGATCTGGCGGGGCCCGATGCTCCACAAGGCGATCGAGCAGTTCCTGGGGGACGTGTACTGGGGCGAGATCGACTTCCTGCTGTGCGACCTGCCGCCCGGAACCGGCGACGTCTCGATCAGCCTCGCGTCGTTCCTTCCGGGCGCGTCGATGCTCGTCGTGACCACGCCGCAGGAGGCGGCCCGCAAGGTGGCCGAACGTGCCGGCAAGATGGCGGAGCGGACGAACCTTCGGCCGGTCGGGGTCATCGAGAACATGTCGTGGTTCGCGTGCCCGCACTGCGACGAGCGCACGCTGATCTTCGGCGAGGGCGGTGGGAGCGAGGCCGCCGAGACGCTGGGGGTGCCACTGCTCGCACAGGTCCCGCTCATGCCGACGCTCCGTCAGGGCGGCGACGCGGGGACGCCGATCGTGGTCTACGACCCCGACGCCGCGGCGAGCGAGGCGCTGCGCGCCGCGGCTCGAGAGCTCGCCCGGCTCACGCGCTCGAAGGTCGGCAGGCCGTTGCCCCTCATGGCCACGCCCGGCGCCGCCGCGGCGGCCGGCGGCCACCACGGCCATGCGCACTGACTAGGCTGCGAGCGCGCCTTCCCCGGCCTCGCGATCGTCGGGCGGCCGGCCGGATGGGCGTGAGCGGATCGCCCACACGATCAGCGTGACGGTGCAGATCACGGACACGGTGAGGCCGGTCCACTGTGACCCGGTCATCCCGAAGATCCGCTTGTCGACGCGCAGGAAGTCCTCGAGCACCCGCGCTGCCCCGTACGCGGCCCCGAACGTCAGGGTGAGGATCCCGAGTCGCCTCGGGGACCGCGAGAGCACGTACAGCACGAGGAAGATGCACGTGGCGAAGAACATGTCGTACAGCGCCGTCTGGTGCACGCCGACGCCGCTCCCGAGGAGCTCGCCGGTCGCCGAGGTGAGCGTCGCGCTGCCGCGCTCGATCGTGAGGACCTGGCCGCCCTCGAGCGTGGTCCGGCAGACCTCGGCGACGCAGGAGAACCCGGCCGGCTGACCCCCCTCGTACCCGAACGCGAGTGCCCAGCTCGTCGGCGTGCCGAGGTGGTCGCCGATGATGAGGTCGCCGATCCGGCCGAACGCGATCCCGAACGCGATGCCGATGACCGCGCCGTCCATCACCTGGAAGAACGAGTAGCCGTACCTGCGCATGAGCGGGACGTTGATGAGGATCGCGCCGGCGATCCCGCCGAGCAGCGTCAGTCCCCCGTTCCACAGGGCGAGCATCTCGCCGATCCCGTCGAACTCGGAGAAATGACCGATGACGTAGAACAGGCGCGCGCCGATGATCGTCCCGATCAGCGCCCAGAACACCATCGTGTTGATGTGCTCTACCGTCAGGCCGCGCTTGGGTCCCTCGTGCTGCAGGATCCAGGTTCCGAACAGGAAGCCGATCGCGATCCCGATGCCGTGCGGGCTGACCGCCAGGTCGCCGAACAGCTGGATCCGGTCGAGGACGGGCCAGCCGATCTCCGCGAGGACGCCGGGCACGGGCCGAGTCTAGCCGCGGTCGGACGAAGCTCGGTCGGTCATCGACGGTGTCCCGCGCCGCCGTCGAACGCCGCCGCGACCCCCCTGCCGACGAGGACGCCGCCGACGACGTCGGCGGGGTAGTGCACCCCGACGTAGACGCGCGACGCGCCGACCGCTCCGGCGAGCGCGCCCAACGCAAGCCGCGCGGGCCGGCCCGCCCCCATGTCCCTCGCGGCCACGGTGAGGAACGTGAGCAGGACCGCGGGGTGGCTGCTCGGCCACGAGGTCCCGTTCGGCTTGCCGATCCGAAGGTGCACATCGCCCGGCTCTGCGTCGTACGGCCGCGGGCGGCCGAACGCCTGCTTCAGGCCCTGTCCCGCGAGCCACGTGAGCGACGCCGCGAACAGGCCGCGGGCCGCTGCCCGGCGGCGGCCCGCGGACGCCAGGACCGCTGCCGCCCCCACCGACGCCCAGATCGAGCCCAGCTCGGTCACGCCTCGATGGAACCCGTCCGCGGCGGGACCGCGGTCGCGGTTCGCCGCCCGGAAGACCTCGGCGTCGAGCTCGCGCCCGCGCCCAGCCGAGCTCCACGCCCCAACGGCGAGCGCCGCTCCCGCGAGCGCCACCCCACGAACGACCGACCGCGCGTGCACCGGCATGATGGTGCGAGGATACGGACATCCGCGGTACGGAGGGAAGCCATGCGCAAGGAGGGCGACGACTTCGAGCAGGGGCGCGACCCGGGCGGAGGCCGAAGCGAACCCCTCGAGCCGGCCCGATCGGGCATCAGGCCGCGACAGATCGTCATCGGCATCGTCGCGATCGTCCTCATCGCCTTCGCGATCGCGAACTTCGACCCCGTCAACGTCAGCTTCCTGCTCTTCGACTCCGAAGCGCGACTCGTGACCGTGATCGTGATCTCGGCCGGGCTCGGGTTCGTGCTCGGGTACTTCGTCGGCCGGCCCTCGAAGGAGGAGCGTCGGGTGCTCCGCCGGCACGAACGACGCGCGGACGACGACTAGATCGGAACGGTCAACCGCTCGATCCTCGTAGGTATCGGTCCTCGATCTCGCGCTTCTGCGCCAGGGTCCCTCGGCGAAGAGCCAGGTGGGCGCCCCCGACCCGCGCGAGGCTCCGCGCGGCCACGTCGCCGAACGGTCCGCCTCGGAAGCGGTAGTCGACGATGTGCTCGAGCAGGCTGCGCCCCGCGCTGAGCGGCTCGATCGTCGAGGTCACCGTCGCGTCGAGCAGGCCGGTGAGACGGATGGTCGAACCCCGAGGCGGATCCCACTCCAGCACCTCGCCGTCGACCCTCGTACGGAACGCGAAGAACCGCATCTCGGTCGTGTAGCGCATCCCCTCCCGCAACCCGTCGGGCGGGACCCCGTCCACGTGCACGATGTGCTTGTCCCAATGCGGCAGGTTCCGCGGGTCCGAGACCACCTCCCACACCGACTCGGGCGGGGCCTCGATCACCACGTCGAACTCCGCCTGCGTCATGCGGCCACCGTGCCGGACGTCCATCCCCGCCACCAGACGAGGCTGCTCGGACGCACCCGCACCACCGCCCCGTCGGACGGCTCGACGCCGGCCGATCGTGCGATCCGTTCGAACGACCCGGCGCCGGACGACAGCTGCGCGCCGACCGTGACCTCTCCTCGCCCGCGGATCATCGCACCCACCATCGCCCGCGCCCGCCACGAGGTCGGGTCGTCGACACCGAGCGCCGTCGGGGCCATCCCCTCGACCCCGGCGAGCGCGAGCTCCTCCGCGCGGGTCGCCGCGTAGATCGCGGCGCCGTCGACGGTCCAGACACACGGCAGCACGACGAGACCCTCGTCGCCCTCGAGGGCGAGCGCTGCCTGCCCCCCGACGCCGAGATCGCGGCGGACCTCGTCCGGCAGCCGTTCGAGCGGGCCGACGCCTGTCCGCGCAGCCCGGAAGCGATCGGCGCCTCGGGCCCGGTCGCTCCACGCTCCCCACGTACCGGAGATCCGGCCGTCCTCGATCACGGCCGCGCGTTCGAGCCGGAGCTCGGCGAACACCCGACCGGGCGGCGTCCAGGCGAGCGGCACGCGATGGGCATCGACCGCGTACCCGGCGAAGAACTTGGCGTTCTTGCGCGTGAACCGCAGCGCGGCGAGCGCGAGCGCGGGGCTCTCGGCGATCGAGCGACCCCACGTCTCCCGGTCGAGCAGGTCGTACGTCCGCACCGAGCCCGTGAACGCCACCGACCCGGCGCTCGATCGCACGAGCCCGGCGACCCACGGATCGCGCCTCCAGGCCCGCGCTTTCACCGATCCCCGCGACGTCGTGACCCACACGCGGCCGCCCGCCTCGGCGAACACCATCGGGGTGACGTGCGGACCCTGTGGCGTCGAGCTCGCGACGTGGCAGAAGGGACCACGCCGCAGCACGTCGACGACCTGCGGTGCCGGCACCTGGCTCATCGAACGCTCGGCCGGCGCCGGCGGACGACCGGGAGGGCGATCATGAGCCCGGTCCACACGATGTGGCACGCGAGCGGTGCGAGCACGCCACCCGTCCACCACGCGAGCGCACCCCAGACCGCTCCCCCGACGACCGCACCTGCCGCGATCGCGAGGTTGGCGCTCGGCAGGTTGGCCACCACGAACGCCACCCACGCCACGACGGCGGCGACCGCGATCCGTCCGTCGAGCGCCGATGCCAGTTCCTCCTGGACGAGCCCCCGCCAGAACAGCTCCTCGCCGGGCACCGACAGCGCCAGCGAGAGCGCGAGGGCGAGGCCGAGCGAGAGCCCGCCCTGACGCTCGTACATCTGGACCGAGTGACGCTCGAACACCGACCAGCGACTGAAGACGAGCATCGCGACCCGCGTGGCGACGTACAACGCGACGCCGAGCGCGAGTCCGACAGCGAGTGCCACGCCGCTCGAGACGTCCGGCGACCACTCGGGCGGCCCGACCAGCAGCGCGGCCACGCCCATGATCGCAAGCGTCGGCGTCATGTGCGTCCAGACGTTCCCTCCTCGCGAGACCCGCCACCAGGCGATCATCTCCGCGACGAGCCCGGCGACGATCACGACGGCTTCCATCGGGCTTACGGCAGGAACGTGACCTTGGCGGCGAACTCGGCCGTGAGCGCGGTGATCACGGCGAGGTAGAAGAACCCGGTCGCCGCCTGGACGGCCGAGGAGCGATCGGTCCGAAGCGTCAGCCGGATCATCACGGCGATGAACGCGGTCGCTCCGACCATCCCGAGCGCGATCCACGAGGCGAGACCGGCCGAGGTGAGCAGCGGGTTGAACTCCGAGGAACCGTCCGTCGGGCCGAACCCGCCGATCAGCAACGCGGCGGCCTCGAGCACGACGCCGGCGAACAGCAGGTTCGTCGTGCGGTTGATCGGCCCCCGCGTGAGGCCGCGGTCCGTGAGGTACCAGTGCCCGAGCAGCAGGCCGGAGATCACGGCGCCGAGGAACGCCGCGCCCCCGAGCAGCTGCAGGAACGCGACGATCCACGAGCCCTCCGCCGTCCCGGCCATCGTCGCGAGCACCGCGACGGCGACCGGAACCGATGCCACGCCGACCGCCCGGGCCGCGGCATGGCGCTTCGCGAACAGCAGCCCGACCCAGATCACGTTCACGAGGGCGAGGGCCGCAGCCGTCCGCACCGACCACCGGCCGGCATCGCTGCCCGGGACGAGTGCCGCCGCCGCGGATCCCCATGCCGCCAGCGAGAGCGCGAACAGGATCGACCCGGTGAGCGTGAAGAACCCGCGCTTCACCTCGTCCCACAGCGGCGTCAGGAACAACAGGACGAGGCCTCCCGCAACCGTCTCGGCCAGGACGAGCGCCGTCACGCCGGCCGGGCCGCTCACGGGATCACCACGCTCGCAAGCCTACCCGCGCCTTCCGCGCGGCCCGTGTCCCCGGACGACGCGTGCTGCCGGTACCCTGGGCGCCATGGACTGGCGTTCCTACGACTCGGTCGCGCAGACCTACGCGAGGGTCCACGCGTCGAGACTGGCCGAGCCCGCACGCGACCTCGTCGCGCTCGCGCGCGTCCAGCCGGGCGCGTGGGTGCTCGACGTCGGGACCGGCACCGGTGTGGCCGCGGTCGAGGCGAAGACCGCGAGCGCGGAGGTCGTCGGCATCGACGAGGCCTACGGGATGCTGCTCGCCGCTCGCGGCTCGAACCCGAACGGCGATCTGCGGCTCGCTGCGGCACAGGCGATCGACCTGCCGTTCCGCGACGGCGCGTTCGACGTCGTGATCGCGAGCTTCGTCATCGCCCACTTCACGAAGTACACGACGGCGCTGCACGAGATGCTCCGCGTCCTGCGACCGGGCGGCCGGATGGCCCTGACGGCGTGGGCGGACACACCCGACGATCTCCAGCGGACCTGGACCGAGCTCGTCGAGTCCGTCATCCCGCGCGAGGTGCTGAACTCGGCCATGGACGAGCGTCTCCCGTGGCGCGAGCGGTTCCGCCACCGGCAGCCGCTCGAGGAGGCGCTGCTCGAGGCGGGCCTCCGGCAGGTCCGCACCGAGGTCCGCCGGCTACCGGTTCCGGTACGGCCTCGAGGAGTACGTGGACGGCCTCGGGACGTGGGCGACCGGGCGCCTCGTGCGCTCGATGCTCGGCGGACCCGGCTACGAGGCCTTCGAGCAGCGCGCCCGGGCGGTGTTCGCGGAGCGGTTCGCCGATCCCGTGAACGATTTCCGCGAGGTCATGTTCGCCACCGGGACGAAACCCTAGGCGGGTCGGCGCCTCGAGCCGACCGAGCTCACCGCTTCCGCTTCGACGCCCCGTCCGCCTGACCCAGGACGTAGCCGACGAGCGCCCGGACCGGCGAGCCGGTCGCGCCCTTGGGCCAGTAGTCGCCGGCACGTTCGGCGAACGCGGGACCGGCGATGTCCAGGTGCACCCATGGCGTGTCGCCGACGAACTCCCGCAGGAACATCGCGGCGGTGATCGCGCCGCCGTATCGCTTCCCGATGTTCTTGATGTCGGCGACGTCCGAGTCGATCAGTCTGCGGTAGGGCTCGTGCATCGGGAGCTCCCAGCCGGGTTCGCCCGCCGCCTCCCCCGCCTCGAGCACGTCCGAGATGAGCTCGCGGTCGTTGCCCATCGCGCCCCACAGATCCGTGCCGAGCGCGACCATGCAGGCCCCGGTCAGCGTCGCGGTGTCGATGATCACGCGCGGCTTCTTCTCGACCAGGTAGGCGAGGGCGTCGGCGAGCACGAGGCGTCCCTCCGCGTCGGTGTTCAACACCTCCGAGGTCGTGCCCCCTCGGTGATGCAGGACGTCGCCGGGGCGGATCGCCGAGCCGCTCGGCATGTTCTCGGCGGTCGGGATCGCCGCGATGACGTTCACCTTCGGCTTCAGGAGCGCGATCGCGCGCATCGTCGCCAGGATCGAGGCGGCGCCGCCCATGTCGGACTTCATCCACTCCATCCCCTGGGCGTCCTTGATCGACAGGCCGCCCGAGTCGAACGCGATCCCCTTGCCGGTGAGTCCGATCGGCCGGCCGGATCCGCCGCCCTCGTACCGGAGCTCGATCATCCGCGGCGGGCGCACACTGCCCTGCCCCACGCCCACGATGCCGCCGAACCCGCCCTTCTTCAGCTCCGCGTCGGTCCAGATCCGGCAGGTCAGCCCCACCTGCTTCGCCATCGCCTGGGCCTGCTTCGCGAGCTCGGCCGGCGGGAGATCCAGGGCGGGGGTGTTCACCAGGTCGCGGGCCCAGGCCTGCGACTCGGCGATGACCTGCCCCTGCTTCATGGCGTCCTTGAGGGCCTTCGCGTCGGCCTTGGCGGAAGCCAGGATCGTCACCTTCGCGAGCTTGCGCCCGGCGCCGTCGTCCTTCGACTTGTATCGCCCGAAGCGGTAGGAGCCGAGGAGCACCCCTTCGACCGTCGCCTGGGTCGCGCGGACGACGTCGCCCGCGACCTGTGGGAGCGTGGTCGCGACGCTCTTGCGCTTCGCGAGCTGACCGGCGACACGCCCGATCGCGCGCCTGCAGGTGTCGGCGTCGGCCTCCGCGCGCTTGCCGATCCCCACGAGCAGGACCGAGGTCGCCGCGAGGCCCTTCACGCCGGTGTTCGGAACCAGGAGGAACTCGCCGGCCTTGCCGCTGGCGCCCGAGGCTCCGTACAACGCCATCAGGTCGAGCCCCTTGACGTCGCTCACGCCGGGGCCGGGCTCCGGGCCCTCGAAGACGGGCAGGACGAGCACGTCGACGGCCACGTCCGTCGGCCGTTCGGTCGAAGGTGCGAAGGTCGGCACGGTCGGCTCCTTGTATCTCCGGGAGGTCGCAGTCTACCGGCGGCGGGTGGCCCGGTTCCGCGGGACGAACGCCGGCCGGTCACGGTTCCGTTCGCGGGTAGGCTGGCGATCCATGCACGCGAAGGACCTGCGCGACCTCGTCCGGTTCGACGAGGACGGCTCCGCGCCACGAGACGCTGTTCGAGTCGGCGCACCTGTGGTCCGAGGTGGTGTGCCTGGATCGCAACCAGATCGTCGGCCCGATCTCGGACCCGGACTCGGACGCGCTCGTGCTCGTCGTGACCGGCAGGGTCGTCGTGCAGGTGGACCGCGGGCGCAAGCGGCTCGAGCAGTGGGAGACCTCCATCGTGCCGGCCGGGTCCGAGCTCACGGTGACGAACGCGACGGGAGACCCGGCCGTGGTGCTCGTCGTCGCCGCGCCGCCGCCGGTCCGGCGCGCGATCACGGAGTAGCGGGGCGCCTCGGGAGCAGCAACGTCAGCGCGAAGGCGACCGCGAAGCTCGGGATGCTCGCGCCCAAGCGGGAGCCGAGCAGCGGGAACGGGAGCCCGAGCCCCTCGAAGACCCCCCGGACGGCGTCCACCCATCCCTGCGGCCCGGTCGGGACGCTCCAGTGGAAGACGAGGAACCCGGCGAGCCACGGCACGAACGCGAGCCACCGGACGCCGTCCGGCTCGAACAAGCGTCCGCTCGCCGTAGCGTCCCCCCGAGCGCAGGTGGTAGTCGGCGAGGAGCACGGCAGCCAGCGGCACGAAGACCGAGCCGATCAGGAACAGGAAGACCTCGTAGCGCTCGATGCTGAACCCGAGCGCCACGACGAACCCCACCAGGCCGACCCCGGCGGCGAGCGCGCGTTGCGGCACCTGCGGCGCGACGTTCTGGGTCGACACGGCGGCCGAATAGATGTCGGCGAACGCGTTGTCGCTCTCGCCGACCAACAGGGCCAGGAGCACGATGCCCCCGCCGGCGACCGCGACGATCCCGGTGCCGATACCGACGACGTCCGCGCTCGCGCCCGCGGACAGGACCAGGAGCGCGCCGAGCGCGTAGAACCAGGCGTTCCCGGCAGCGTAGCCGGCGTACGTGCCGAGTCCGGCGCGCGCGCGGGGATCCGCGAACCGGCTGTAGTCGGCCGCGAGCGGCAGCCACGAGACCGGCATCACGATGACGAGGTCGACGGCGAGCCAGAAGGGCAGCCCGCCCTGCCCGGGGACGCCCCAGATCTCGCCGAGGCCGTCGCCGGCGCGGAGCACCTCGAACGAGATCCACGCCGCGGTACCGAGGAGGACCCAGATGCCGAAACGCTCGAGCCACCGGCGCACGACGAGCACCGGCCCACCCATCGCGAGCGCCGTGCACACGACGGCGACGACGGCGAGCCAGAACGGTCGCGACTCGAACCCGAACAACCGCCGAGAGGCAACGTTGGCGACCTCGCCCATCACCCAGAACTCGACCGCGGTCCACCCGATGAGCTGCACCACGTTCAGGGCGGAGGGGACGTACGAACCTCGCGCGCCGAGGACCGGCCGGAACAGCACCATCGTCGGGACGCCCTCGCGCTGTCCCGCGCGGGCGACCAGCGCGAGGGGGATGCACCCCAGGGCGGTGCCGACCACGATCGCGAGCAGCGCCATGCCGAGACCGAGCGCCGGGACGAGCAGCGCGCCCGTCACGAGCACGAGGAGTCCGACGGACAAGTCGAACCACAACACGCCGAGGTCGAAACCTCGCAACCGTCGGAGCTCGGCTGGGACCGGGCGGATGCCCCACGTGGGCGCCTCCCGATCGAAGAGCCGCTCGAGGCGCTGGGCAACGCTGGCCATGTGCTCCCTCCGCCGGCGTGAACCGGATCAGGTTCGAAGGGTCGCCGGCGGCGGGTCGGTTCGTCGGTGATCCGCGACGCCCGAGCCCCAGCCGGCCTCTCAGCCCGGTTCCCCGGACTCCCCCGCTTCGAACCTCGATGCTACCCCGCTACGATGCGCACGTGATCGGCCGGGACGACGCGATCCGTCTCCTCGAGGAGCAACACGCCGACGTCTCGGGTCTCCTCGAGGAGCTGGCGGACGACGCGTTCGTCCGACGCGGCACGATCGGCGGCGGCGAGTGGTCGGCGAAGGACCTCGCCCTGCACCTCGGGTCCTGGGAGCTGTTCGCGCTCGAGACGCTCGAGCAACTCGGGCGGGGCGAACGACCGTCGGTCGAGGACGCGCTCGGGCACGACGGTGCCACCGACCGGCTGAACGAGGAACAGGTGAACCTGCAGCTCGACGTCGAGCCCGGGGCGGCTCGAGCCCGGTTCGAGGAGCGTCACCGACGGATCGTCGGGGCGATCGCCGCGATGGACGAGGCGGCGTGGGCGACGGGCGTACCCCTTCGACCCCGACGAAGCCACCGTGGGCGACCGGATCGGGTCGTTGCTCGGTTCGGAGGCCGGCCGCTTCACCCACGCGGCCGCGCATCTGGCGGATCTCCGCGCCTACGTCGCCTCGACCAGTCGCTGAAGGCGGGAGAGCCCGCGGCGCATGAGCCGCCGTAGGAACGGTCGGTAGGCCAGCAACGCGAGCTCGCCGAGGAGCGGCACCGGCAGGGAGAGGTCCTCCGTCCACGTGAAGCGCGTGCCGCCCCGCCCCGGTTCGAGCCGCCAGGTCCCGAGGCCCCGAACGAAGCTCCGATGCCGCATCTCGAGCCGCGTCGGAGGATCCCAGCTCGTGACCTCGAGCTCCTCGGCGAACAGCGGGACGTGGAGGACGCGGTTCCTCACGCGGATCCGGGTCCCGAGACCTTCTCGTTCGGACGAGACCACGCGCACCCAGACGGCGTCCTGCATCCACCGCGGCTGCTCCTCCCAACGGATCGCCGCCGCCCACACGCGCTCGGGTTCGGCTGCGAACACGGCCGAGGCCCGGACGCGCATCGCGGCGACTACAGGCCCGCGGCCTCGCCGGTCTTCGGCAGCCTCGTCATCGTCTCGCGGATGGACAGCACGAGCCCGAGCGCGACGACGGCCGGGAGCGCGCTGATCGCGAACGCGGCTCCGAAGCCGAACGCGTTGGCCGACCAACCGGCGATGAGGGGTCCGACGACGAACCCGAGGTCTCCCGCGAACCGGAAGGCCGCGACCGCCGAGCCCTTCATCTCGGCGGGCGTCACGTCGGAGAGCATCGGAGCGGGGGGGACGCCCGCGAAGCCGCTCGCCACGCCGAGCACCCCCATCGCGATCATGAACGTGATCGTGGTCGAGGTGAGCCCGAAGGCCGCGGTCGAGAGCGCGAGGCCGATCAGCGCCGGGATCAGGACGGCGCGCCGTCCCCGGTGGTCGGTCGCGTGACCCGCCGGATACAGCACCGCGAGCTCGGTGGCGGTCGCGATCGCGAGACCGAGGCCGACGCCGCTGAGCGTGAGCCCGAGCTCCTCCGTCCCGAACAAGGGCACGAGGGTCTGGAAGATGGCGCCGATCATCCACAGGTAGACGCCGTTCACCACGAGCACCGTGACGAAGGGCCGGCTCCACGGGAGACGCCGGATCCCGCCGCGCCGCACCTCGTCCTCGTGCCGACCCGGATCGTGGATCGTCCGCCAGAACATCACGGCCGAGACGAAGCACGCCGCCGCGTAGATGTAGAGCGGGCTCACCAGACCGAACCACCGGGCCATGAGCCCTCCGAGCGGGCCGCCCGCGATGAACCCGATGTTGAACGACGCGAAGTACACGCTCATCACGCGCCCCTGGCGTTGGGTCGGCACCGTCCGCAGCAGGAACGAGAGCAGCGCCGCGAAGAACAGGGCGGAGCCGACGCCGCCCGCGGCCCGCAGGATCACGAGCAACGGGAACGTCGGCGCGAGCGCGGCACCGACCGACGAGACCCCGACCCAGACGGCGCCGAGGGTCGCCATCGCGCGCTCCCCGTACCGGTCGATGTATCGCCCGACGAACGGATCGGCGACCAACCGCGTGAACGAGAACGCAGAGATCAGCAGTCCGACCGAGTCGTAGCCCACGCCGAAGCTCCTCGCGTAGTTCGGCAGGACCGGCGCGAGGATGCCGAAGCCGAGCATGATGACGAACGTCCCGAGCATCGCGGCTCGGATCTCCGGGAGACGGAGGATCTCCCGGACGCCGAGTTTCTCCGCCCCGCTCACGCCGCGCAGTCTACGGGTGGGTCCTCGCGGTGGACCGAGGCGTTTGCGCCGCACCCGGTCCGTGCGATTCGATGGCCACATGCCCGACGCGACGAGCGGCGCGGTGGCCGCGACCAGCCTCGCGACGCCCGCGCTCGACGGGGGATCCGCGCTCGAGGATTCGGATGCGGCCGTCGCATGGACCGACGGCGTGATCAGCTACGTGGGACCGGCCGCGGGGCTGCCGGGCGGCGAGCCCGAGTGGTTCGAGGGCTGCACGATCGCACCGGGGTTCGTCGACTGTCACACCCACCTGCCGTTCATCGGATGGCGGGCCGACGAGTTCGAGGCGCGACTGTCCGGTGTGTCGTACCGGGACCTCCACGGCGAGGGAGGGATCTACCGGAGCGCGCGCATGCTCGCCGAGGCGGCGGACGACGAGGTCCTGGCGTTCTGCCGCCCGCTCGTGCGGGAGATGGCCGAACACGGGACGACCACGCTCGAGCTGAAGACCGGCTACGGGCTCTCCGTCGAGGGTGAGCTGCGACAGGCCCGGCTCGCGCGCCGGCTCGCCGACGAGGCGCCGCAGACCTGCACCGTGACGTTGCTCGCCTGCCACGCGGTCCCGGAGGGGACGGAGCGCTCGACATGGGTCGAGGCCGCCTGCGCCGAGCTGATCCCGGCCGCCGCGGCCGAGGGCCTTGCCGACGCCGTCGACATCTACGTCGAGGACATCGCGTTCTCGCTCGACGACCTGGCGTCGGTAGCCGAGGCGGCCTCGGCCGCGGGCCTGCCGCTCCGATGTCACGCCGACCAGCTCGGTCCGTCCGGCGCGGCCGAGGCCGCCGTCGCGCTCGGGGCTCGGAGCGCCGACCACCTGAACCACGTCTCGGCGGATGGTGCCGCCTCGCTCGGCGCCGCACCCGAGACCGTCGCCGTGCTCCTGCCGACCTCGACCTTGTTCCTGCGCTCGTCGCCGCCCGACGCGCGCGCGCTGCTCGACGCCGGCGCGGTCGTCGCGATCGCGAGCGACTGCAACCCGGGCACCTCGCCCGTGCTCTCGATGCCCGAGGTGATCGCGACGGCCTGCTCGCTCTACGGGCTCTCGCCGCTCGAGGCGCTGCGAGGCGCGACGGCGAACGCCGCCCGCGCACTCGGACTCCACGAGCGCGGTACCCTGGCCCCGGGCAGGCCCGCCGACCTCGTCGTCGTCGAGGGCGATGCCTTCCGGCAGGTGCCGTACCGGCCCGGACACAACCCGGTCCGGCGGACGTTCGTGGACGGGAAGAGGGTCGCGGAACGATGAGGAGGATGCCCGTGCTGGTCCTCGCGCTCGTCGCGGCCGTCCTGCTTACCGACCCCCGCGGCGGCACAGACCACGCCCACCCTCACGCTCACCGCGTCGGCGAGCAGGATCGACTTCGGCGAGCGGGTGACGCTGTCGGGCACGTCGTCCGCCGCCCTCGCCGGCGCGACCGTGGAGATCGTGGACGCTGCGGGCACGGTCGTCGCGAGCGACGCGATGAACGCGAACGGTGCGTTCGAGGCGACGATCTCGCCGGAGGGGACCGACAGCTACCGCGCGCGGCTCGGCGACGCCACGAGCGAGGCGGTCACCGTGCAGGTGCGCGCCCTCCTGACCGTGCGGATGTCGCCGGTGCGGCTCTTCGACGTCGTGATCGTTCGAGGGACGGTCGCGCCCGCCCGGCCGGGCGAGCGCGTGAAGGTCACCCTGACCACAGGCGGGCGAACGGTGGCGCGCCGAACCGTCGCGGTCCGCGCGGACGGGGTGTTCCGGGCGACGTTCCCGATCGATCGCGCCGGCACCCATCGGGCGACGGCTTCGTTCGCGGCAGCGGACCTGGTACGCGCCCGGGCGAGGACCGAGGCCGACACGACGCCGCTGCCGACGTTGTCCGCCGGCGATCGCGGCGTGTTCGTCGGCCTGCTCGAACGACGACTGGTCGAGCTCCACTATCGGCTCGCGGACGCCAGGGACCGAACGTTCGACTTCCGGACCGGCGACGCCGTCGTCGCGTTCCACAAGGTGCAGGGCATGGAGCGCGTGTTCGTCGTCCGCGAGGCGACCTGGCGGCGCCTGGCGCGCCCCCGCACCCCGCATCCTCGGCGCGACTGGAACGGCTTCCACTTCGAGGTCGATCAGTCGCGCCAGGTCCTCTACACGGTGGAGGATGGCGAGATCACGAACGTGCTGCACGTCTCGACCGGGGCGGGCGGGGCGACCAGAGACGGGAGCTTCCGGGTGCACCGGAAGCTCGCCGGCTACTCGCCGAACCGCCTCTACTACCCGAGCTACTTCGACGGCCTCCGCGCGCTGCACGGCTGGACCGAGGTGCCGACCTATGCCGCGAGCCACGGCTGCGTCCGGATCCCGTACTGGAACGCGCAGTGGGTCTTCGCGCTCGCGGACTACGGCACGCCCGTCGTGATCTACCACTGAGGTCTCGTGGGGCTGAGGTCTCGTGGGCCCAGGCACCCACGACATCTCAGTCCAGGGGCCCGACCGCCGACTCCGCGGCCTCGAGCAGCGCACCCGACCGGACGAGCTCGGTGACGGCCCCGATGTCCGCACCCAGCTCTCGGTCCGCGTCCAGGAAGCCCACCTGCCCACGGATCGCGTCGCGGGCGCGCCGGGTCCCGGCGGCGGGTTCGAGCGGCGACCGGAGATCGATCGCCTGGGCGGCGACGAGCGCCTCGAGCGCGATCACGAGCTCGGCGTTGCCGACGACGTCGCGCGCGTGCCGCGCCGAGGTCATCCCCATGCTCACGTGGTCCTCCTGACCGGCCGACGAACCGATCGAGTCGACCGAGGCCGGGTGCGCGAGCGTCTTGCACTCGGACACGAGCGACGCGGCCGTGTACTGGACGAGCATGAAGCCCGAGTTCAGTCCGCTCTCGGCGACCAGGAAGGCCGGGAGACCGTTGTTGCGCACGGGATCGAGGAGGCGGTAGAGACGGCGCTCGGCGATGCTCGCGAGTGGGACGGTGGCCGCCGCGAGCGCGTCGAGCGCCGCGGCCACCGGTTGCCCGTGGAAGTTGCCGCCGGAGAGCACCTCGCCGTCCTCGGGAAGGACGATCGGGTTGTCGGAGACGGCGTTCGCCTCGGTCTCGAGGACCCCGCGCGCGAAGCGCAGCACCTCTCGCGTCGCGCCGTGCACCTGCGGTGAACACCGCAGCGAGTACGCGTCCTGCACGAGGTGCGTGCTGTCGCGATGCGAGGCGACGATCGCGCTCCCGGACAGGAGGCGGCGGAGGTTCGAAGCGGAGGCCGTCACGCCGGGGTGCGGCCGGAGCGCCGCGAGTCGCTCGTCGAACACCCGGTCCGAGCCGAGGGCACCCTCGACGCTCATGGCGGCCGTGACGTCGGCGGTCCTCGCGAGCCGCTCGACCCGGTCGGCCGCCATGATGCCGACCGCGAGCATGCCCTGGGTCCCGTTCACGAGCGCGAGGCCCTCCTTCGCTTTCAGGGCGATCGGCTCGAGGCCCGCGGTACGCAACGCTTCGTCGGCCGCGGTCGCGACGCCGTGCACGAGCACCTCACCGCGACCGAGCAGCGGGAGCGCGAGGTTCGCGAGCGGGGCGAGATCGCCCGAGGCGCCCAGTGACCCCTGCTGCGGCACGACGGGGATCAGATCGCGGTTCAGCATCTCCACCATCCGTTCGACGATCTCGGGCCGGACCCCCGAATGGCCGAGCGCCAGGACGTGCGCGCGCAGCAACAGCATCGCTCGCGCCTCCTCGCGAGACAGGGGATCCCCGACGGCGGTCGCGTGCGATCGCACGATCCCCTCCTGGAGGGTGTCGGCCTGGTCGGGCTCGATCCGGACGTTCGCGAGCGACCCGAACCCGGTCGTGACCCCGTAGACGGTGGCCCCGGAACCGACGGCCCGCTCGACGACCTCGCGGGCGGCGCCGATCCGGCCGATGGCGGCCGCTCCCAGATCGACCTTCGCGCCTCTCGCGACCGAGATGACGTCCTCGAGCGAGAGCGCTTCCCCGACGCTGACCGGCACGGCGCAAGGCTACGGAGGCGCCCGCAGCCCGGCAAGCCGGTTCCCCCCGCGCCGGGGACGGCCGTACCCTGGACCGGGATGGCGAACCCGTGGGACGACCTCGACCCCGACTCGGCCCGCGACGAGGTCGCGCCACCGGCACCCGGCTCCCGCGTCGGCGGCACATCCCGACGCGCGCGTCGGCCGGGCGAGCCCGGCGCGTTCGTCGCCATCGCACGAGGTCTGTCGCGCCGATGTCCCCGGTGCGGATCTCGCGGCCTGTTCGCCGGCTGGTTCAAGATCCGGCCGCGCTGCCCAACCTGCGGGCTTCGGCTGGAGCGCGAGGAGGGCGGGTTCCTCGGCGCGATGGTGATCAGCTACGTGGCCACCGCCCTCGTCTGGCTGACGCTGCTCGTCGTGTGGCTGGTGATCGACCTGCCCGACCTCCACGTGGCCGCGCTCACGATCGTGTCGATCGCCGTAGCGGCGCTGTTCCCGCTGCTCTTCTGGCCGTTCTCGAAGACGATCTGGGCCGGCGTCGACCACCTCGTGGACCGGACGAGCCCGGACTACGAGGACCGGGAGGCCGCCGATCGTGCGGGGGGCAACGGCGGCCGCCGAGCGACGTGACCGATCGGATGCGCCGGCCCTACTTCTCGCGCCACGGGAGTCGGACGCCGCGGTCGGCGGCGATCGCGAGCGCCGCTTCGTAGCCGGCGTCCGCGTGACGGACGACACCCATCCCCGGATCGGACGTCAGCACCCGTTCCAGTCGCGCCGCGGCGTTCTCGGTCCCATCGGCCACGACGACCATCCCCGCGTGGATCGAGTACCCGATCCCGACGCCGCCGCCGTGGTGCACGCTCACCCAGTGGGCGCCCGCGGCGGTGTTCACGAGCGCGTTCAGGATCGGCCAGTCGGCGATCGCGTCGGACCCGTCCCGCATCGCCTCCGTCTCGCGGTACGGGCTCGCGACGCTGCCGCTGTCGAGGTGGTCGCGGCCGATCACGACGGGCGCGGAGAGCTCGCCGCTCGCCACCATCTCGTTGAATCGCAGACCCGCCGCCGCGCGTTCGCCGAACCCGAGCCAGCAGATCCGCGCGGGGAGGCCCTGGTACGCGACGCGGTCCTCGGCCATCTCGAGCCATCGGAGCAGACGGTCGTTCCGCGGGAACAGCTCGGCCACCGCGCGGTCCGTCTTCGAGATGTCCTCGGGATCGCCCGACAGCGCCGCCCAACGGAACGGGCCTTTGCCCTCGCAGAACATCGGACGGATGAACGCCGGGACGAACCCCGGGTACGCGAACGCGCGCGCGCGGTCCAGGCCACCCTGTTGGGCACCGGCCCGCAGGTTGTTTCCGTAGTCGAACACGACGGCGCCGGCCTCCAGGAATCCCACCATCGCATCTGCATGCGCCGCCATCGACGCGTAGGCGCGGCGTTGATACGCCGCGGGGTCTGATGCGCGGAGGGCCGACGCGTCCTCGAGCGACAGCCCCGACGGCACGTAGCCGCCGAGCGGATCGTGCGCGCTCGTCTGATCCGTCACGAGATCCGGGCGGAACCCGCGTCGCAGCAGTTCGGGCAGCATGTCGGCGCAGTTGCCGATCAGGCCGATCGAGCTCGCTTCGCGCGCCCGCCTGGCCTCCTCGACCCACCGGAGCGCCTGATCGACGTCGTCGGTCTCGCGATCGAGGTACCGCGTCTTCACCCGCCGCTCGATCCGCGCCGGGTCGACCTCGACGCACAGCGCCACGCCGCCGTTCATCGTGACCGCGAGCGGCTGCGCCCCGCCCATCCCTCCGAGCCCGCCCGTGAGGGTCACCGTCCCGGCGAGGGACCCGTCGAAGTGCTGGGACGCCGCTTCGGCGAACGTCTCGAACGTCCCCTGGAGGATCCCCTGCGTTCCGATGTAGATCCACGATCCCGCCGTCATCTGCCCGTACATGGTCAGCCCCGCGTCCTCGAGCTCGCGGAACGTGTCCCAGTCGGCCCACTTCGGGACGAGCATCGAGTTCGAGATCAGGACGCGCGGCGCCTGGTCGTGCGTCCGGAACACGGCCACCGGCTTGCCCGACTGCACGAGGAGGGTCTCGTCGTCGCCGAGCTCCCGGAGCGACCGCACGATCGCATCGAACGCTTCCCACGAACGCGCCGCTCGCCCGGTGCCGCCGTAGACGACGAGGTCCTCCGGGCGTTCGGCCACCTCGGGGTCGAGGTTGTTCATGAGCATGCGGAGCGCGGCCTCCTGCGGCCACGAGCGGCACGACAACGTCGTCCCGCGCGGCGCTCGGATCTCGCGCGCGCTCACGCCGACCACATCCCGTCGCGATGATAGTGCCGGACGGGCCCCCGCCGGATCGACGGACGCCTACGTCGCTTCGCCCAGGGCCTCCGGGCCGGGTGGCGGCGTGTTCGCGAGGACGTCGGCGATCCGCGCGAGCAGCTCGGGCGTGTCGAATGGCTTCACGACGTAGTCGTCGGCGCCCACGGAGAAGCCGGCGAGCCGGTCCGCCGACAGCCCCCGAGCCGTCAGCAGGATCACCTTGGCCGAGGACGTCCGTTCGTCCTCGCGCAGCCGCCTCGTGAGCTCGAACCCGTCCATGTTCGGCATCATGACGTCGGCGAGGACGAGCTCGGGACAGCGCTCCCGAGCGAGCTCGAAGGCGCGCTCGCCGTCGTTGGCGGCGCGCACGTCGTACCCCGCCGCCGTGAGCTCGATCTCGAGCAGGCGGGCGATGAACCGGTCGTCATCGACCACGATGAGGGACGCTGCGACCGCGGGGCCTCCAGGCTCCCGGGTGGGCGTCCGGAGCGTCTCGGCTTCCACGAGGATTGGAATCGGCACGTTCGAGGTTCGGGTGTAGGGCTCGCGCGTCCGAGCTCCGAGCACCGAGGACCGACCGGGCGCGTTCGTGGGAGGATGGCGCCCCGGCACGGCTCGTTGGAGGGCGCGCGCGTGGAAGTGCTCGATACGTTCCTGGACGCGGTGGGCGACACGCCGCTCGTCCGGCTCCACAAGGTCGCGCGCGGCGTCGAGCCGACGGTCCTGGCCAAGCTCGAGATGTTGAATCCGGGGGGCAGCGTCAAGGACCGGATCGGGCTCCGCATGATCGAGGTCGCCGAACGGGAGGGCAGGCTGAAGCCCGGTGGAACGCTCGTCGAGCCGACCTCCGGCAACACGGGCCACGGCCTGGCGATCGCGGCGGCGATCCGCGGGTACCGGTGCATCTTCGTGATGCCCGACAAGATGAGCCAGGAGAAGATCTCGCTGTTGCGGGCCTACGGCGCCGAGGTCGTCGTCTGTCCGACCGCGGTCCCGCCCGAATCGCCCGAGTCCTACTACCGGGTCGCCGACCGCCTCACCGAGGAGATCCCCGGGGCATTCCAGCCGAACCAGTACTTCAACCAGGAGAACCCCGCCGCCCACTACGACACCACCGGACCCGAGATCTGGCGACAGACCGGCGGGGAGGTCGACGTGCTCGTGTCCGGCGTCGGCACGGGCGGCACGATCACGGGGGTGGCGCGCTACCTGAAGGAGCAGAAGCCGGACCTGCTCGTCGTCGGTGCCGACCCGGAGGGTTCGATCTACTCCGGCGACGTGCATCCCTACCTGACGGAGGGGATCGGGGAGGACTTCTGGCCGACGACGTTCGATCCGTCCCTCGTTGACCGCTACATCCGCGTCTCCGATCGCGACGCGTTCCGGATGGCCCGCCGGATCACGCGCGAGGAAGGCATCCTGGTGGGATCTTCGTCGGGGACCGCGGTGGTCGCCGCGCTCGAGGTCGCCACCGGGCTCCCGGAGGGGGCGACCGTCGTCGTGATCCTGCCGGACACCGGACGCAACTACCTGTCGAAGGTCTACTCCGACTCGTGGCTGATCCAGTACGGACTGCTCGAGCGGCCGGAGGTCGTGCGGGTCGAGGAGGTCCTGCACGCGAAGCACGGCGAGATCCCGTCGCTGGTGACGGTGAACGCGCACGAGAAGGTGCGACAGGCGATCGACGTGCTGCAGCGCTTCAGCATCTCGCAGGCCCCCGTCGTCCGCGGGTCCAGCGACGACGTCGCGCAGTTCGTCGGCTCGATCCGCGAGAACGCGCTGCTCGACCGCATCTTCCGTGACCCCGACGCGCTGCAGGCCGACGTCGCCGAGGTCATGGGCCCGCCGATCGGGATGGTCGAGTTCGACGCGCCGATCGACCTCGCGTTCGAGACGCTCCAGCACGGCCCCGCGGTCCTGGTCGTGAAGGCCGGCCAGGTGCTCGGCGTGCTCACCCGCAGCGATCTGCTCGAGTTCCTCGCCCATCGCTCTCGCGTCTAGGCCGCGTGCGCTCGCTGGGGATCGACGTCGGCGTTCGCAAGGGCCTCGATCTGGTCCTGCTCGACGGCGACCGCGAGGTGCTCGACACGGCGCGGCGCGTCTCGGTCGACGACCTGCACAAGCTGGTCCCCGACTTCGACCCCGACGTCGTGGCGATCGATGCGCCGCCGACCTGGGCCTCGGCGGGCCGCTCGCGCCTGACGGAGCGAGAGCTCCGCTGGTTCGGGATCCAGTGCTTCAACACGCCGTCGGACGAACGGATGGCCGAACACCCCTTCTACGAGTGGATGACGATCGGTTTCGCGGCGTTCCGCGCGATCGAGGAGACGTACCCGCGCTACCGCGGCGGATCCGCGAAGGGCTCGGCGATCGAGGTCTTCCCGCACGCCGCCGCCGTCGTCTTGGCGGGTTGCCTTCCCCCGCGGGGGGTCACCCCGCACGCGTGGAGGCGCGGGGTCCTTCGCGCGCAGCGGGTGGAACCGTCCGCCTTGCGTTCGGCCGACCAGGTGGACGCGGCGCTCGCGGCGCTCACCGGGTTGTTCGCCCTCGAGCGGCGGTTCAGCGCCCCGGGTGATCCGCGCGAGGGGCAGATCGTGCTCCCCGCGGCGACGCTGCCGGCGAACCCCTACCGTCGTGGCGCGACGCCCGAGCGCACCCGCGAACAGCCTTCGCTGCCCGGACTCGCGGCCTGCGCATGCGGCGAGCCCACGTGCACATCGCTCACCGGACGGGAGTTCGCGCCTGGCCACGACGCGAAGCGCAAGTCGGCCCTGTGGAAGCTCGCGCGCGACGGCCAGGAGGCGGTCGACGAGCTGACGAAACGCGGCTGGGCGATCCCCCCGGAGATGCGATGAGCGACGACGCCGGCGAGATGCGGTTCGAGACCCGCGCAATCCATGTGGGCCAGGATCCCGATGCCGAGTTCGGCTCGGTGAACGTCCCGATCTACCAGACCTCGACGTACGCGCAGCCCGCCGTCGGCAAGCCCAAGGCATGGGACTACGCGCGGGCCGGCAACCCGACGCGCGAGGCGTTGCAGCAGGTGCTCGCCTCGCTCGAAGGTGGCTCGAAGTGTCTGTGCTTCTCGAGCGGACTCGGGGCGACGACGACGCTCCTCCTCACGCTGAAGCCGGGCGACCACGTGCTGATCTCGGACGACGTGTACGGCGGCACCTACCGTCTGCTCGCCCGCGTGATGGATCAGTGGGGCCTCGCGTTCGACACGGTGGACATGACGGACCTCATCGCATGCCGTGCGGTGGTGCGGGAGGACACGGCGCTCGTATGGGTCGAGTCCCCAACGAATCCCTTCCTGAAGGTGGTCGACATCGCCGCCGTGGCGGAACTCGCGCACCAGGCGGGCGCGCGGTGCGTCGTGGACAACACGTTCGCGACCCCGTACCTGCAGCGGCCGCTCGAGCTCGGCGCCGACGTCGTGCTGCATTCGATGACGAAGTACCTCGGCGGCCACTCGGACCTGATCGGTGGCGCGCTCGTCACGAGCGACGACGAGCTGACCGAACGCCTCTCGTTCCTCGTGAACGCGGCGGGCGCCGTCCCCGGTCCCATGGACTGCTACCTCGCGCTCCGGGGCGTGAAGACGCTCGCGCTGCGCATGGAGGCCCACTGCCGAGGCGCCAAGGCCGTCGCCGGGTTCCTCCAGACCCATCCGAGGGTCACGCGGGTGCACTACCCGGGACTGCCCGGACATCCGGGATCCGAGGTGGCGGCCCGACAGATGAAGGACTTCGGCGGGATGGTGAGCTTCGAGGTCGACACCCGCGACGAGGCGATCCGGGTGGCGGAGTCCACGGAGCTGTTCTTCCTCGCCGAGTCGCTCGGCGGAGTCGAGTCGCTGATCGAGCTCCCCGGGCCGATGACGCACGCGAGCGTCTCCGGCTCCCCGATCGAGGTGCCCGATACGCTGATCCGGCTCTCGGTGGGGATCGAGCACCCGGACGACCTGGTCGCCGACCTTGAGCAGGCGCTCGGCTGACGCGTTACTCGACCACGATCTCCCCTCCCGACGTCGCGATCGCGACGCACCGGATCCCGGGTGCTTCGCCCGTGACGCGGATCGGGAGCTCGTCCCCGCCGAGCCACTCGCGAAGACGCGCCTCGTCGCCGCCGATCTCGACCCGGGCGATCGCCTCGGCGCGAACACCGTGACCCGCCCGGACACGGCCGGGATGTTGTTCCGCCGGGACGTCCCACGTGATGAAGAACGGCATCCACGTCTCGCGGACCGGATCCTCGAGCCCGGCCATCCGCCAGCGGAGCACCTCGCCGTCCGGGCGCTGCCGGGTGCCGGCGTGCACGGGCAGGCCCAGTCGCTCCGCGACCGCTCCGACGTCGTCTGCGGCCGCGACGATCGCGCACCAGCCGTCCCGGTCGGCGGTGCACTCGAGCACCTGCCGTCCGAACACGGTCCGCTCGGCCTCGTCCGCATCGACCACCGCGATCAACTCGATGTACTGGTCGCCGAGCGGCACGATGCGGTTCGCGGTCCCCCACCCCGGGTGCCGTCCACCGACCGACGAGTCGAGCCCGAACACCTTGCGGAAACGCTCTCCCGCCGCGTCCAGATCGCGGACGGCGTAGACGACGTGATCGAGCCGGAGCACGCGCCCACCCTATGCGGAGGCACGGCCCTAGACTCGTCGGGTGCTCCGTAGACCCGTCGCGATCCTCGTCATCGCCCTCGCATCCCTGCCGGTGCGTGTGCATGCGCAGGAGGGCTTCGAGCTGGCCGTGGACGGGTTCGGATTCGCCGCGAACGTGGCGTTCGCCCCCGACGGCACGATGTTCGTCGCCGACAAGGACCGGGGGGAGATCCGCGTCGTTCGCGACGGGGAGATCCTGCCCGAACCGTTCGCCACGGTGGACGCGGACAGCCCGGTGAACGAGATGGGGCTGCTCGGCGTCGCCGTCGATCCGGAGTTCCCCGTGGAACCGTGGGTCTACGCGTACTACTCCGACGCGACGGACGAGCGGAACCGTCTCGTGCGCTTCCGGGCCGACGGCGCCGGCGCGGTGGAGCGGGAGGATCTCCTCGACCTGCTTCCCACGGATGCCGGCTGGCACAACGGAGGCGATCTGGCGTTCGGACCCGACGGCAAGCTCTACGTCTCCGTGGGCGAAGGTCACCAGGCGGCCCTCGCGCAGTTCGAGGACGGACTCGGCGGGCGGGTCCTTCGCCTGAACCCCGACGGCACGGTACCGCAGGACAATCCGTTCGGTCCCGACAATCCCACCTTCGCCCACGGCATCCGGAACTCCTTCGGGGTCTGCTTCGACCCAGAGAGCGGCGAGCTCTGGGAGACCGAGAACGGCCCGTCGACCGACGACGAGGTCAACCTCATCGAAGGGGGTGGGAACTACGGATGGCCCGTCCAACTCGGCCCCGGAGGCGAGCCCGAGTTCGTCGACCCGGTCTTGAACTTCCGCGAACCGATCGTGATCACCGGATGCGCCGTCGCGGACGGCCACCTGTACTTCGGCGAGGGGTACACGGGCAACCTCCACCGGATGCAGATCCCGGCGGATGCGGCCGACCCGACGCCGCGCGACGAGATCGTCGCGACGTTCGAACGCGGGATCACCGACGTCGCCGCCACGCCGGACGGGACGATCTGGGTCGTCACGCCGAACGCGATCTACCGCTCGATGCAGGGCCTCGTGCCCGCCCCTGGGCAGACGTCGTCCGGCTCCGCGACGGGGGGCATCGCCACGGGTGCCGCCGAGACCGGCGCCTCGGCGTCTCCATCACCGGCCGCCGGCACCGGACGTTTGGGTGGTGCCGGGGTCATCGTGCTCGGGCTGCTGATCGGCGGGTTCCTGTTGCTCCGGACCCGGCTGCTCCGGCGCCAGCGCTAGCCGGTACTCGAACCCCGCGGGCGTTTCATGTACGCGACCGTGGACTGCCCCCCCATCGGGTTCTGGATCTGGGCGACCGAGACGAGCTCCCAGCCGTCCTCGCCGAACGTGTTCAAGATCTCGCCCGGGTTGTGTTCGAGCAACGGGGCCACGAAGTACTCCCAGCTCTGCATCAGGACCCTCCCTCCAGTCGTCGCTTCGTTCGCTTCATGCACACGCCCATGACGACGGTGAGGCCGCCGGCTTCGGCGATCCGCCTCGCGTCGTCGTTCACGATGCCGTCCTGGAGCCAGAGCACCTTCGCGCCACGCGCGACGGCCTGCTCGGCGATCACCGGCGTGTGTTCGGCGCGACGGAACACGTCGACCACGTCGATCCGGATCCGGTCGGGAACATCCGCGAGCGCCGGGTACGTCCGCTCGCCGAGCACCTCGGTCTCGTTCGGGTTCACCGGGACGATCCGGTAGCCCCTCGCCTGCAGGTAGGCCGCCACCTCGTTCGAGTACCGCTCGGGGTTCGAGGACAGCCCGACGACGGCGATCGTCTGCGCGTCTCCGAAGATCTCGCGAAGCTCGGTGTCGTTCGGCAGGTACGGCTCGAGCTCGGGATCCACGTCGCTCATGCCGCGACCCCGGTGCGCAGGACGTCCAGCAGGCCGTGCAGGATCTGAGCCGTCGCACCCCAGATCGTGTTCCCATCGGTCATCGGATAGGCGAAGCCGCGGTAGACGTGACCGTCCCTCGGCCACTCCACGGTCGTCTCGAGCGCGTCCAGCTCGGCGATCGGATAGCGGAGCACCTCGGCGATCTCCCCCGCGTTCGGCCGGAAGACGACGCCCTCGTCGAGCACGCCGACGAAGGGCACGACCAGGATCGAGGACACGAAGGTGTGGACCGGCGCCATCGACCCGAGGATCTCCACGGCGTCCGGCGGCACCCCGAGCTCCTCATCGGTCTCGCGCAGCGCGGTCGCCGCCAGGTCGTGGTCCTCGTCGTGACGCAGCCCGCCGGGGAACGAGATCTCGCCCGCATGGCGCGGGAGGTGCTCGGTGCGCCTGGTGAGCACGAGCCCGCCCCCCTCGACGACCGGGAGCAGGACGGCCGCGAGGCGGTCGCCGGCGGCGGGTTCCGGATCCGGCCGCGGGGGAAGCAGCGCGGGCAGGCGCTCACGGAGCTCGCTCGGGTACATTCGCCGCCATGGTAGATGAGGCCGTCGTTCATCCCGGGGGTTCGGACGCTGCGGCGGGCGAGCTCGGTGCGGCGGACGCCGCCGGGGATGCCGCCGCCGATGCCGTCGACCCGGACGAGGTCCTGCGGTTCGCCCAGGCGCTCATCCGAACACCCAGCGAGAACCCCGGCGGGACCGAGGACGAGGTGGCCGCCGTCGCCTCCTCGATCCTGGACGACCTCGGAGCGGCGCCGCAGATCGTCCGCGGGGACGAAGGCCGCCCGAGCGTGGTGGCGCGCATCGGTGACGGCCGGCACCCGCGGCTCGCCTGGAACGGCCACCTCGACGTGGTCCCGGCAGGCGACCCCACGAGCTGGCGGCATCCGCCGTTCGCGGCCGAGATCGAACAGGGGCGCCTCGTCGGGCGTGGCGCCGTCGACATGAAGGGAGCGGTCGCGAGCGCCCTCGCGGCGGTCGCGGCGATCCGCAGGTCCCGGACCGAGCTGGCGGGCACGCTCGACCTGCACCTGGTGGCGGACGAGGAGATGGCCGGGCTGCACGGCACGAAGGTGCTCCTCGAGCGGGGTCTGCTCGATCAGGATGCCGCGATCGTCGGCGAGCCGACCGAGCTCCGGCTCGCGCTGGCCGAGCGCGGAGGCGCCTGGATCCGCGCGACGGCGCGAGGACGGGCCGCGCACGGCTCGCGTCCGCACCTCGGCGTGAACGCGATCACGTCGATGTCGAGGTTCCTCCTGCGGATCCAGGAGGTCCTGCCGGACATCGAGCACCCGCTCGCCGGCCGGCCGACCGTCAACGCAGCGATCATCGAGGGCGGAAGCGCGCCGAACGTGGTCGCGGACCGCTGCACGGTGGAGATCGACCGGCGCATCGTCCCGGGCGAGACCTCGCCCGAGGCGGTGCTCGCGCCGTTCGAGCGCGTGGCCGACGAGATCCGCTCCGAGCATCCCGACCTGGACCTGTCGTTCGAGATCCACCTGTGGACCGACGCCGCCGAGGCAGATCCGCGATCACCCATCGCGGTCGCCTGCCGGACCGCGATCGGGAAGGAGCTGGGGATCGAGCCTGCCGACGAGGGGTTCACCGGCATCACGGACGCGCGCTTCTACCTGAACGATGCCCAGATCCCGGCCGTGCTGCTCGGACCCGGTTCCCTCGGGGTCGCCCACACGGCGAACGAGTCCGTCGCGACCGACGATCTCGTGACCGCGGCGAGGATCTACGCGCGCGTCTTCCGCGCCTTCCTCCGGCCGTCGTGATGGAACGGTTCGACGTCTTCGTCATCGGCGGAGGCGGGACCGGGTCGGAGATCGCCTTCCGGATCGCCCGGCAGTCGCGGCTCCGGGTCGCGATGGCTGAGCGAGACAAGCTCGGCGGCGAGTGCAACCACTACGGGTGCGTGCCGACGAAAGTCATGCTGCGGAGCGCGAGGATCGCCCGGCTCGCTCGCGATGCTGGGCGGTACGGGGTCCGGATCCCCGAGGTAGATGTCGACTTCGCCGCGGTGCGCCAGCGGGTACGCGACGTGATCGAGGACCAGTCGGGCGAGGGAGCGCGGCCGTTCGAAGGGGCCGGGATCACGGTGTTCCTCCAGGAGGCTCGCCTGGTCGGCGAGCACCGGCTCGAGCTCGCCGACGGCACGGAGATCGAGGCGGCGCGTGTCGTCCTGGCGACGGGATCCGAGGCCACCCTCCCGCCGGTCCCCGGTCTTGCCGAGGGGCCGTACTGGACGAATCGGGAAGCGATCTGGAGCCCCGACGCCGTCCCGCGTTCGCTCGGCGTGATCGGGACCGGCGCGATCGGGATCGAGTTCTCGCAGATCTATGCGCGTTTCGGATCGCGGGTGACCGCGATCGAGGCGCTCCCGCAGATCCTGCCCGCCGAGGACGAGGAGGCCGCGGCCGCGCTCGTCCCCGCCCTCGAGGAGGAGGGGATCAGGCTGCTCCCGGGCTCCGAGCTGCAGCGGGCCGAGCACGCCGGGGGCCGCTGGCGGCTCGAGGTCGCCGGCGAGCCGTCGATCGAGGTCGACGAGCTCATCGTCGCGACCGGGCGGCGGCCCGTGTTCGACGTGCACGACCTGGAGGCGGCGGGCGTCGAACTCGACGACTCGGGAAGCCCGGTCCTGTCAGACACGCTGCGGACGACCGCCCCGAACGTCTGGGCGGCCGGCGACGCCACCGGCGACCTCCTGTTCACGCATGTGGGTTCGTACGAGGCGGCACTGGTCGTCGACGACATCCTCGGGAACCCGCGGCCGCGCGACTATCGGGTCGTCCCGCGGGTCACCTTCTGCGACCCCGAGATCGCGAGCGTCGGCCTCACCGAACGCGAGGCGGGCGAGGCGGGGATCGACGTCCGGACCGCCGTCCTGCGCCTGGACGACAACGAGCGGGCACACATCGACGGCCGGACCCACGGCCTGGTCAAGCTCGTCGCCGACGCCCGCTCGGGTGCGCTGCTGGGCGGACACATCGTCGGCGAGGAGGCCGGGGCGATGATCCACGAGGTCGTGGCGGCGATGGCCGGCCACATCTCGTTCACGGAGGTCGGCGACGCGATCCACGCGTACCCGACCCTGTCCGAGAGCGTGAAAGGCGCCTTCGAGCAGCTGACGGACCGAGACTGAGGGACCTGGAGGTATCCTTGCAGCCATGGAGCAGACCGCCACCGTCATCTCGGTGACCGATCGTGCGGCCGCCAAGATCCGGCAGCTGGCCGAGCGTGAGGGGCGTTCCGAGCCGGTGCTGCGCGTCCGGGTCGTGGCCGGCGGGTGCTCCGGCTTCTCCTACGTGCTCGGGTTCGAGGACGGACCCGTCGCGGACGACCACGTGGTGTCGGCGGCCGAGGGCGTCCGCGTGCTCGTGGACCCCAGGAGCGCGCCGATCGTCGAGGGCTCGACCCTCGAGTTCAACGGCGCGCTCCTCGGCGGCGGTCTCAAGATGCTGAACCCACGCGCGAAGCACGAGTGCGCGTGCGGCGATTCGTTCGCGATCTGAGCCTTGCGGCTACGCGACCTCCACGGTACCGGTCATCGTCGGGTGGAACCGGCAGACCCACCCGGTCGAAGCCGAGACGTCCACGGTGACCGTGGCCGACTCGCCCCCCGCGATCTCCTGATCGACACTGCCGTCATCCAGCGTGAACGTGTGGGCCGCATCGTCGTCGTTCGTGATGGTGACCTCGGTCGGACCGGAGACGCTGATCGTGTTCGGATCGAAGGCGAAGTCCGCGATCGAGATCGCCACGGCTCCGCCCGCACCCGTTTCGGTGCCGGTCGTACCGGTCGTGCCGGTCGTGCCGGTCGTGCCGGTCGTGCCGGTCTCCTCCCCGCCTCCGTCGTCGTCTCCGCCGCACGCGGCGAGCACGAAGCCGAGCGCGAACACGACGGCAACCACTCGGAACCATCCTCGCTTCCCCATCGCCACCTCCACCGGTCGACTTCGACCACCCTAGAACAGGCTGTGAGATAGCGGGACCCGATCCCTCGAGCGCGGTCGACCGGGTTCACGCCGATGCCGGATAGACTGCCGCCCGGCATGCCCACGAGCGCCGACAAGACCCAGTGGAACCACCTGTATCACGAGGTCGTGGCCACGGGCCTGTGCACCGGCTGCACCGCGTGCATCGTCGCGTGCCCCTTCCACGTGCTCGGGTACGAGGACGACATCCCGGTGCAGCTCCAGGAGGACGGCCCCGATCTCTGTTCACACGGGGATCGCGGGTGTTCGCTGTGCACGCTCGCCTGCCCTCGGTTCCGCGATTGGGAGTCGGAGATCGACCAGCTCCTGTTCGGCCAGACGCGCTCCCCCGAGGAGGTCATCGGGAAGTACCAGGACATCGTGCTCGCCCGCGCGACCGAGGCCGAGGCGCTCGCGCACGGCCAGGACGGCGGGGTCGTCTCCGCGTTGCTGCTGTGGGGTCTGGAGAGCGGGGAGATCGACGGGGCGCTCACCTCCAAGCTCTCGGACGACCGGCCGTGGGACGCGGAGCCCGCGGTCGTGACCGATGCGGAGGGGGTCCTGGCCACCGCCGGTTCGCGGTACACGTACTCGGCGAATCCGCTCGCGCTCATCAAGGCGGCCGAGATGGGCCTCTCCAAGCTCGCGCTCGTCGGGATGTCCTGCCAGGCGAGCGTCACGGGATCGCTCGCCGCGCGCCGGGTGAACAAGTGGGCGAAGAAGATCGCGTGGACCTTCGGCCTGCTGTGTTCGAAGAGCTTCACGTACGACGGGCTGATGGTGGAGATCGCGCAGCATCGGCTCGGCATCGAGCTCGACGACCTCGTCCGGGTGAACGTGAAGGGCAAGCTGCTCTTCTACACGAAGGAAGGAGAGGAGCTCACATACTCGCTCAAGCAGGCCCACGAGTTCACGCGACCGGGGTGCCTGCACTGCCCGGACTTCGCGGCCGAGCACGCGGACATCTCGTTCGGCGGGCTCGGACAGAGCGACGGCTGGACGCTCACGATCATCCGGACGGACAAGGGTCGCGAACTGTGGGACCGGGCGGTCGCCGACGGGGTGGTCCGATGGCGGCCCGGCTCGGAGGACGAGGCCGCGATCTCGCTCATGGCCAAGCTGTCCGCGAAGTCCAGGTCTCGTTGGCTGCCGGACACCGGATGGGGATCCCCCGGGACGTTGCCCGAGGACGCCCCCGCGCCGAAGGGCGCATGAGGCCGGGGCCCGGTCCCGTGGGCCCGGCACCTTCAACGGGGACCCCGCGCCTCCCATAATCCAGAGGCGCGCGTTCGAGATCCGGAGCGCGCCCGAAGGGAGTCAGGTGGATACCGCGAGGGCACGAGCTGAGGCGGCGCTGCGTCATGACGCGACCCTGGAGGCCCTCGCCTTCGCCGCGCAGCGCTTCCTCGAGGAACCGTCCTGGGAGCGGAGCATCGGCCAGGTCCTGCGTCGTCTCGGCGAGGCGGTCGAGGTGTCCCGCGCGTACGTGAACGAGAACCACGATCGTGAGGGGACGCTCGTCACGAGCATCCGGGCCCGGTGGCTCGGCCCGGACATCGGCAGCACCGTCGAGATCGGGGAGGAGCTCGACTACACGGGGTTCGAGCGCTGGGTGACGATGCTGTCTCGAGGGGACGTCGTCGCCGGCACGGCGTCGTCGTTCCCCACGACCGAGCGGGACACGCTCGCCGACCACGACATCCGGTCGGTGCTCGTCGTGCCGATCCTCGTCGAGGGCTCCTGGTGGGGCTACATCGGGTTCGACGACTGCCTGCGGGAGCGGGAGTGGACCCAGGTGGAGATCGACGCGCTCCGCGCGATCGCGGGGACGCTCGCGTCCGCGATCATCCGCGAGCGGTCGGACCGGCAGCTCCGGGAGACGGAAGAACGCTTCCGCCGCATCGTCGAGACGACGCCCGCGATCACGTATCAGGAGGACCTGACGAAGGACTACGGTGACGCGGGCTCGGTGCTGTATGTGAGTCCGCAGATCGAGACCATCCTGGGCTACACCCCGCAGGACTGGGAGCAGATCCCTGGGTTCTGGACGCAGGTCATGCATCCCGACGATCGCGGCCGCGTGGTGGAAGAGGCGGAGCGCACCGGGCGCACGGGCGACGCCTACAGCCAGGAGTACCGGATGATCGCCGCCGACGGGCGGATCGTCTGGTTCCGAGACCAGGCCGTGCGGATCCGCGACGAGGACGGGCGGCCGTTGCTGTGGCAGGGGGTGATGCTCGACATCACGGAGCGCAAGGAGGCGGAGGCGCGCCTGCGCGAGGCCGAGGAGGTGTTCCGAGCGCTCGTCGAGCACCTGCCGGCCGTCGCCTACCGGGAGGCGCTGCGGGCCTCGCCCGAAGAGTTCTACATCAGCCCACGCCTCCAGGAGGTCTTCGGCTACGCGCCCCAGGAGTGGACGTGGACCCCACGGTTCTGGAGCGACCGGATCCATCCCGACGATCGCGACCGCGTCCTCGCCCACGACGAGGAGACGAACCGGACGCACCGGGCCTTCACGATCGAGTACCGGTTCCGCCACGCCGACGGGTCGTACCGGTGGGTCCACGACGAGGCCACGCTGGTCGAACGAGCCGACGGCGGCTTCTGGCAGGGCTTCCTGCTCGACATCACCGAGCGCAAGCGGGCCGAAACCGCGCTCGAGGAGGCGGAGGAGCGCTACCGGCTCCTGGTGGAGCGGGGCCCGTTCGTGATCTACGTCCAGGACGTCGATCCCGACACCGGGGCGTCGGTCACGACGTACCTCTCACCCGCGAACGAGGCGCTCGTGGGGTACTCGCAGGAGGAGGTCGAGGCAGATCCCTCGCTGTGGACGCGCCTGGTGCATCCGGAGGACCGGGAGCGGGTGCTGTCGCGCGACCGCGAGACCAACACGTCGGGAGATGACTTCACCCTCGAGTACCGAATGGTGCACAAGGACGGACGGATCGTCTGGGTCCAGGACGTGGCGACGCTCGTCGAGGTCGCCGGGCGGCGATCGTGGCAGGGCTTCATGCTCGATGTCACGGGCCGCAAGGAGGCAGAGGCCAAGCTCGCCCGCGCCCTCGAGGTCGAGCGCGAGGCGACGCATCGCCTGCGTGGGCTCGACGAGATGAAGAACACGTTCCTGCAGGCCGTCTCGCACGACCTTCGGACACCGCTCGCGGCGATCCTCGGGCTCGCGGTCACGCTCGAGCGGACCGAGGTCGAGCTCGATGCCGAGGAGATGCACGACCTCGCTCGCCGGATCGCGGCGAACGCGCGGAAGCTGGATCGGCTGGTCACCGACCTGCTCGACCTCGATCGGCTCGCGCGGGGGATCGTCGAGCCGAAGCTGCTCCCGACCGACGTGAGCGCCATCGTCCGCCGCGTCGTCGCCGAGTCGGAGCTGTCGGTCGCGGGGCGGGTGCAGGTCGATGCGGCACCGGTGACCGTGGGCGTGGACCCCGCGAAGGTCGAGCGGATCGTCGAGAACCTGCTCGCGAACGCCGGCCGCCACACGCCCGTCGGCGCGCGCGTGTGGGTCGTCGTCGAACCGACGCAGACCGGTGTGCTGATCCGCGTCGAGGACGAGGGTCCCGGCGTCCCACCGGCGATGCGCGAGGCCGTGTTCGAACCGTTCCGACAGGGGCCGGGCGCCCCCGAGCACGACCCGGGTGTCGGCATCGGGCTGGCCCTGGTCGCGCGGTTCGCCGAGCTGATGGGCGGTCGGGCGTGGGTCGAGGATCGCCTGGGCGGCGGCGCGTCGTTCCAGGTCGAACTCGCCGACGGCCCCACGACGGCGGCCGAGGTCGGAACGGCCGGCTAGCGCGCGCTGTCCGGGTGCCGGGCCATCAGCCGGCGGCGGGCCAGGCGGCCACGACCGGATGGTCGACCCCGCTCGGTCCGACCTGGGCGGCGCCGCCCGGAGAACCGACCCCGCTGACGTCGTCGTTGAACCACTCGGCGTTGATCGGCGTGAACCGCTTCCACTCGGCGGGGACGTCGTCCTCGTAGAAGATCGCAGTCACCGGGCACACCGGCTCACAGGCGCCGCAGTCCACGCACTCATCCGGGTGGATGTACAGCATCCTCGGCCCCTCGTAGATGCAGTCCACCGGGCACTCGTCCACGCAGGCCAGGTCCTTCACGTCGATGCAGGGCTCACAGATCGTGTAGGTCATCGGCTCCGTGCTCCTTTTCCCTGTCGACACGGTGTAGACCTTGCAAACCTCAGTCTACGTGCCCGGCATGGGTTCTCGCCACGAAGGGCCGTCCGGTTGCCGCCGGTCGCTCGGGACTGGCATCGTCGATCGATGGAGCCGGTTCGATTCCGCACCGAGGACGGCGTGTCGCTCGAGGGCGAGCTGCGGATGCCGGAGGGCGGCGCTCACGCTTCGGCGGTGCTGTGTCATGCGCACCCTCGCCACGGTGGGAGCAAGGACCATCCGATCCTGTGGGCGATCCGCAACGAGCTCGCGCATCGGGGATCCGCCGTCCTCGCCTTCAACTTCCGCGGCACGATGGGCAGTGCCGGGACGTACGGCGGCGGCCACGCCGAGACGAGGGACGTGGCGGCCGCGATCGAGCGGGTGCGCGAGGCGACGGACGGGCCGACCGTCGTGGTGGGGTGGTCGTTCGGAGCGAACGTCGCCCTCCGCGAGGCGCTGGACGACCCGCGGGTCGAGGCCTTGGCTCTGATCGGCCTCCCGCTGCGGCACGATCTCGACATCCCACCCCCGCCCGGCCCGGCCGACCTTCGTGTGTGCCGCCGTCCGGTGCTGCTGCTCTCCGGGGAGCACGATGCCTATTCGCCGGAGGCGGACCTGCGCGCACTCGCCGCGGCGTTGCCGGACGCGGAGGTCGTGATCGTCACGGGAACGGACCACTACCTGTGGCGCCGGGAGCGCGAGGCAGCGGCGATCGTCGCGTCGTTCGCCGATCGCGTGCGCGCCGGCTAGCGTTCGCCGCCGCTGCGATCGTTCGGACGCCGGCGGCCGAGCGCCCGCATCCAGATGAACGGCAGGAACAGGAACGTGAACCCGAGCAACCGCGGGAACAGGTACCCGCCGAGCAGCACGGCGAGGATCGTCACGACGATCCAACTCGCCGGGTTGCCCCACCACGGACGGGTCGGGCGCACCGCGGCCTCACGCCGGAGCGTGAACACGACCAGGACGACCGCGACGAACAGGACCGCGGGGATGAGGATGAGCCAGAGCGTCCCCATGCCCAAAGGGTACGACCTCGACGGCCTAGATCAGCGAGCCCTCGACCTCGACGCCCTCGCGCTCGAGGTCGGCCACGAACGCACCCGGTTCGAACGCGGTCTCGGGTGGGTGCACGCCCGGGGCCACGCGGCCGTCGGCGAGCCACCGGGCGGTGACCGCGATCGGGATCGCGGTGCCGAACGCTCCGGCAGACAGCCCCTCCGGCGAAGGACGGAAGCTCGCGAGCGCCCGGTAGACGGCTGACGTCCCGTCGCTGGCACCGGCGACCCGAACGTCGATCACCTCACGGTCCGCGGGCTCCACCTCGGCCACCGACAGCTGATCCAGCACCGCGACCAACACCTCACGAGGCACGACGGGACCGCTCGTCGTCAGGACGGGATCTCGCGACGCGAGCCCGACCCGGACGAGGAACGCGAAGCCCTCGTGGATCGGCCGCGGGAGCGCGAGCCGCCACCGGACGTCGCGGACGCCGGGGATCGTCCGCGGAAGCGTGGCCGGCTCCGAGTGCAAGGTGTACATGGCCGGCTGGGTGCCCACCGGTTCGGGGAACTCCCAGTCGATCACGCCGGAACCCGCGGGCACCTCCCGCAGCTCGCCGTCCTCGAACACGACGGCGGGCAGCGTGAACTCGTCCAGGATCGTCTCGGCGGAGTACGGCACGCCGAACTCGCCGCCACCCTCGGACAGGTCCACGGACCCGTTCACGAGGTCGATCGAGCGGACCGATCCGCCGTCGAGCATCTCCGCGCCGAGCCGAGCGAGCACGTTCGTGATGCCCGGCGCCGACCCGATCCCCATCACCGCGGACATCCCGGCGTCGCGGAACCGCTCGTGGAGCTCCCATTGCTTCAGCGTGACGTGGTACAGACCTCCGAGGTCGGCGTAGTGGCACCCCGCCGCGAGGGCCGCCTCCATGACCTCGACGTTCAGCTTGTACGGCAGGCACGCCGCCACCGCCGAGACGTCCTTCAGCACCGAGGGGAGCTCGCCGGCGTGTGCGTCGAAGCCGCGCGTCTGCGCGCCGGCGCGTTCGGCGACCCGCGCAGCGCGACCCTCGTCGACGTCGATGACCAGGAGCTCGACGTCGGGGTGCCGCGAGAGCAGGACGGCCGCGGCGCTGCCCATCGCGCCGGCGCCCAGGACGGCGATCCGGCTCACGTGTGTCGTTCCGCGGTCACAGGGGCACGTGCGAGAGCACCATGATCCGCGTCTCGGTCATCTCCTCCATCGCGAACCGCAGACCCTCACGGCCGAACCCCGAGTCCTTCGACCCGCCGTACGGCATCTGGTCCGCGCGGAACGCCGACACGTCGTTCACGATGAGGCCGCCGACCTCGATGTCGCGGTGCGCCTGGAAGGCGCGGTTGATGTCGTTCGTGAACACGCCGGCCTGGAGCCCGAACCGGGAGTCGTTCACGGTCGCGATCGCGTCGTCGAACGTCTGGTACGGGCTGATCGTGACGACCGGGCCGAAGACCTCCTCGCGGCAGATCTTCATCTCCGGCCGCACGTCCGAGATCAACGTCGGCTGGAAGAACGGTCCCTCGCCGGTGCCGCCGGTGAGCACGACTGCGCCCTGCGACACGGCCTCGTCGACCCACTCGCCGATGCGCTCGACCTCGCTGCGCTGGATGACCGGCCCGACGTCGACGGTCGGGTCCATCGGGTCGCCGACCTTCAGGCTCTCCACCTGCTTCACGAGCCGCGCGGAGAAGTTGTCGTAGACCTCGGATTGGACGAGCACCCGCTGCACGCTGATGCAGCTCTGCCCCGCCTGGTAGTACCCGCCGAAGGCGACGCGCTGCGCGGCGAGGTCCAGGTCGGCGTCCGAGTGCACGATCACGCCGGCGTTCCCGCCGAGCTCGAGCGTGACGCGCTTGCGCGGATCCAGACCCTTCAGGTACCAGCCGATCTCGCTCGAGCCGGTGAACGAGATCTTGCGGAACCGGTCGTCCCTCGCCATGCCGTCGGCCACCTTCGAGGGGACGGGGAGCACCTGGTACATGCCCTTCGGAAGGTCGGTCTCGGCGAAGAACTCGGCGAGGCGGAGCGCCCCGATCGGCGTGGTCGAGGCCGGCTTCACGACGATCGGCGCGCCGACGCCGAGCGACGGCGCGACCTTGTGCGCCACGAGGTTCAGCGGGAAGTTGAAGGGCGTGATCCCGAGCACCGGCCCGATCGGGAACCGGCGGAGGAGCCCGATCCTCGAGCCCAGCGAGGCCTCCGTGTCCAGGCGCATGAGCTCGTCGTCACCGTGGCGGATCACCTCGGCGGCCCACCGGAACGTGGAGCCGGCGCGCGTCGCCTCGACCGTGGCCCACTTGAGCGGCTTCCCGCCCTCGCGCGCGATCAGCTCGGCGTTCTCGGGGATCGTCTCGCCGAGGCGCCTCGAGACGTGCATCAGGGCCTCGGCCCTCGCGTGCACGGGCAGGTGCTTGGACTCCTCGAACGTCGAGGCGGCGGTCGCGACCGCCTCCTCCACGTCGTCCGCGGTGGGGACGCCGATCTCGGCGACGACGGCCTCGTCGTAGGGGCTCCGGACCTCGAACGATCCCTCGCCCGTCCGCCACTCGCCGTTCACCAGGTACGGACGTACGGACATGGCTGCCTCTCTTTCCTTCCGTCCACGGGCAGCGGGCTCGCCACCGTCCGTGTCGCCGGTCGAGCTAGTCGAGCGACGCCATCACGTGCTTGACGTTCGTGTACTCCTCGATCGAGTAGATCGACATGTCCTTGCCGTACCCGCTCTGCTTGTAGCCGCCGTGTGGCATCTCGGGCGTGAGCGGGATGTGCGTGTTGATCCACACCGTGCCGAACTGGAGCTTGCGCGACATCCGCAGCGCCCGGCCGACGTCGCGGGTCCACACCGAGGAGGCCAACCCGTACTCGACGCCGTTCGCCCAGGCGAGCGCGGTGTCCTCGTCGCTGAACCGCTGCATCGTCACGACGGGCCCGAACACCTCCTTCTGCACGATCTCGGCGTCCTGTCCGACATCGGTGACGACGGTCGGCGAATACCACGAGCCCGGCTGGTCGATGACCTCCCCGCCGATGTTGATCGTGGCGCCCGCCTCGCGCGCGCGGTCGACGAACCCGCGGATCCGTTCCAGCTGCGCGTCGGAGACGACCGAGCCCATCGCGGCCTCGTCGTCGAAGATGTCGCCGACCTTCATCTCGGAGACCTTCGAGACGACCTCGGAGACCAGGTCGTCGTAGACCTTCGGACCGGCGAGGACGCGCGTGGCGGCGGTGCAGTCCTGGCCCGAGTTGAAGAAGCCGGCCACCTGGATCCACTCGGCCGCCGCCGAGACATCGGCGTCGTCGAACACGATCACCGGCGCCTTGCCTCCGAGCTCGAGGTGCACCCGCTTCAGCGTGTCGGCGGCGTTCTTCGCGATCAGCTTGCCGGTGGTGCTCTCCCCGGTGAGCGAGACGATCCCGACATCAGGGTGCTTCACGATCGCGTCGCCGACCGGCACGCCGTCCCCGGTCACCACGTTGAACACACCGGGCGGGAAGATCTCGGCCTCGGCGACCAGCTGCGCGAACCGCAGGAGCGTGAGGGGCGTGTTCTCGGCCGGCTTGATCACGATCGCGTTGCCGGCCGCGAGCGCCGGGCCCATCTTCCATGCGGCCATGTAGAGCGGGTAGTTCCACGGGGCGATGAGCCCCGCCACGCCGATCGGCTCCCGCCGAAGGATGCTCGTGTAGCCCTTCATGTACTCGCCGGCGGCCAGGCCTTCGAGGAACCGGGCGCCGGAGGCGAAGAAGCGGAACTGGTCCGCGATGACCGGGATCTCCTCGGACATCGTCAGCGCGAGCACCTTGCCGACGTTCTCGGACTCGAGGCGCCCGAGCTCCTCGCCGTGCTCCTCGACGAGATCGGCCATCTTCAGGAGCGCGCGCATCCGCTCGCCGGGCGTCGCGTCGAACCAGGTCTCCTCGAATGCGCTCTTCGCGGCCCGCACGGCCCGGTCGACGTCCTCGGCGGTGCCCTCGGGGACCTCGGCGATCGCGTCGCCGTTCGCGGGACTGACGATCTGGCGGGTGTTCCCGTCGGAGGCGTCGACCCACTCGCCCCCGACGTACATCTTGTAGGTCTTCAGGTCGGCCATCGCTCCTCCAGCTCTCGTCGATCCCCGCGGCGGTCCCCACGCGGCGTCGCCCGGGCACGTTGCCCAAGTATGACGAAAGCGGCGACGATCGGCCCCGGTCGGCTCCGGAGGGTGGCCGCGTCCCGGGGGTTCCGCGAGCGCGCATCGGGGCGTACGATCGTCGTGGAGGTGGTGCCCGTGCGGCGCTACCTGGTCGTCGCGAACCAGACCCTGGCGGGCGAGCCGCTCGCCTCGAAGATCCGAGACCTGGCGCGTGCCGGCCCGAGCTCATTCCACCTGGTCGTGCCGGCAACGCCTCCCCGAGACCACGTCTGGACCGAGGGGGAAGCCCGGGCCACCGCGAAGACGAGGCTGGACGCCGCGCTCGCGCGTCTCGCGACCCTCGATGCCGAGGTGGACGGTGAGGTCGGCGACGGGAACCCGGTCCTCGCGATCGGGGACACGATCCGCGACCACGGCCCCTTCGACGAGATCCTGCTCTCGACGCTGCCGCCGGGCCTGTCGAAGTGGCTGAAGGTCGATCTCCCCCACCGTGTGCGGTCCTCGTTCGGGATCCCGGTGACGCACATCGTCGGCGAGGCCGAGGCCGCGGCGAGCCGCAAGCGGTAGCGCTCGGCGTCCCGGTCGGGTCCTCGCCCTCCTCCGGCGCGTGCCAGACTGTGGACCGGGCCCACGACCCGAACCGCGAACAGGAGGGCGCGAGGCATGGACATCCCGCAGGAGCGCAAGCTCGTCACCGAGATCCCGGGCCCGAGGTCGCGCGAGTGGTTCGAACGGCGGGCGGCGGCGGTCCCCCAGGGCGTGTTCAACACCCATCCGATCGTCACCGCCCGGGCATCGGGCGCGATCATCGAGGACGTCGACGGCAACCGGCTGATCGACTTCGCTACCGGGATCGCGGTCCTGAACGTCGGCCACACCTCGCCAGACGTGGTGAAGGCCGCGCAGAGACAACTCGAGCTGGACACGCACACGTGCTTCCACGTCACCGCGAACGAGCCGTACATCGAGCTCGCCGAGCGGTTGAACGCGCTCGCTCCCGGAGACGGCCCGAGGAAGACGATGTTCGCCAACTCCGGCGCGGAGGCCGTCGAGAACGCCGTGAAGATCGCCCGAAGGGCGACGGGTCGCCAGGCCGTGGTCACGTTCGACCACGCGTTCCACGGCCGGACGCTGCTCGCGATGTCGCTCACCGCGAAGGTGATGCCCTACAAGCAGGGCATGGGCCCGTTCGCCCCCGAGGTCTACCGGCTGCCGTTCGCCTACCCGTACCGGTGGCCGACCGGCCCGGAGCGCTGCGCCCAGGAGGCGCTCGCGTACGCGCGGGAGGAGATGCACAAGCACATCGGCGAGGACAACATCGCCGCCGTCATCGTCGAGCCGATCCAGGGCGAGGGCGGGTTCATCGTCCCGGCGCCCGGGTTCCTCTCTGGACTCGCGGAGTTCTGCGCCGAGCACGGTATCCAGTTCATCGCCGACGAGATCCAGAGCGGGATGGGTCGCGCCGGCAGATGGTTCGCGATCGAGGACGAGGGCGTCGTGCCCGACCTCATCACGAGCGCGAAGTCGCTCGGCGGCGGCCTGCCGATCAGCGCGGTGACCGGACGCGCGGACGTCATGGACGCCGTGCACGTCGGCGGGCTCGGTGGGACGTACGGCGGCAACCCGGTCGCGGCGGCGGCCGCGCTCGCGGTGCTCGACCAGATCGAGCGCGAGGACCTGCTCGAGCGCTCACGCACGCTCGGGAAGAAGGTGCTGGGGCGCCTGCACGAGATGCAGGACCGGCACCGGGTGATCGGGGACGTGCGAGGCCGCGGGATGATGACCGCGATCGAGCTCGTGAGCGATCGCGAGACGAAGGAGTCGCTCGACGGCCCGAGCGGCAGCGCGATCGTGCAGCGGTGCCTGGAGAACGGCGTCGTGATCTTGAAGGCGGGAACCTACGACAACGTGATCCGGTTGCTGCCGCCGATCACGATCGACGAGGACCTGCTGGAGGACGGCCTCGGGATCCTCGACGACGCGATGAGCGGGTAGCGAGCAGCCGGCTGCTACCGTCGGCGGCGTGGCCGACGAGCAGACGCAGCCGCCCGGCGAACCGACCGAACGGCACGAGGCGGAGCACCGCCGGGCGAGGATCGGCGCGGCCGTCCGTCGGATCGCGATCGACTTCACGCCGCTGCGCACCTCGCGCGACTTCCGGCTGCTGTGGCTCGGGCTGCTCGCCTCGACGTTCGGGTCGCAGTTCACGATCGTCGCGACGTACGTCCAGGTCTTCGATCTGACGGAATCGGCGGCCGCGGTCGGGCTGCTCGGCCTCGTGGGGTTCGTCGCCCTCGTCGCCGGGACGCTCGCCGGCGGGACGTTCCTGGACGCCGTCGACCGACGGAAGATCCTGCTCGGGGCGCAGCTCGGGTACCTCATGTCATCGGGCCTCCTCTTCGCCGGCGCGCTCGCCGGGGACCCGCCGCTGGCCCTGATCTACGTGGCGGTCGCGGGGATCGCCGCGACGACCGCCCTGGACGGTCCGACCCGGGGTGCGATGACCCCGCGGCTGATCCCGACCGAACAGCTGCCCGCCGCGGCCGCGCTGAACCAACTCACCTGGAACGGCGCCGGCCTGATCGGACCCGCGCTGGCCGGGATCGTCCTGGCCGCAGGCGGCGAGGATGGGTTCGCGTGGGCGTACGGGATCGACCTCGTCTCGATCCTCCTGCTGCTCGCGGCGTCCGCGGCCGTCCGCCCGATGCCGCCCGCCGCCGGCGAGCGGGTCGCTGCGGGCTGGAAGGCGGTGCGTGAGGGGTTCGCCTACCTCAAGGGGCGGCAGGTGCTGCAGTCGACGTTCGTGATCGACATCATCGCGATGGTGTTCGGCATGCCTCGCGCGCTGTTCCCGGTGCTCGCGCTCGCGCAGTTCGACGAGGGCGCGGAGGTCGTTGGGCTGCTGTTCGCGGCTCCCGCCGTGGGCGCGTTCATCGGGGCGGCGACCACCGGGTGGGTCGGTCGCGTCCGGCACCAGGGCCTCGCGGTGATCTGGGCCGTCGTGGTGTGGGGCGCGGGCATCACGGCGTTCGGGCTGGTGGACTCGAACCTGTGGCTGGCGCTGTTCTTCCTCGCGGTCGCGGGAGCGGCGGACGTGATCTCGGCCGTGTTCCGCAACACGATCCTCCAGGTCACCGTGCCGGAGCACCTGCGCGGCCGGCTGTTCGGCATCCACATCCTCGTCGTGACGGGCGGTCCGCGGCTCGGCGACCTCGAGGCCGGTCTGGTGGCGGCGGCCTTCAACCCGACCGTGTCCGTGATCTCGGGCGGCCTGCTCTGCATCGCGGGCGCCGGGCTCGTCGCGTGGCGCGTCCCCGCGTTCCGCCGGTACCACGCGGGCGAACCGGGCTGACTATGCTCGCCGCGTGGCTCGCTCCCGCGTCGTCGTCGACGAGGTTCGCGTGCTCGACGGACCGAACCTGTACTTCCCGCGCCCCGCGATCAAGCTGACGCTCGGCGTCGAGCCGTGGCTCGCGATGGACACGGACCGGTTCGCCGCGGCCGTCGAGCGGATCGGTTCGGGCGGGCGGACCGGCGAACCGAACAGCGAACAGCGCCGCAGGGCCGTCGCGCGGATGGCCGCGCACCTGACGAAACGCCTCGCCGGGGCGAGCGACATCCGCCTCGGTGTGCGCAGCCGGCCGGGGCCGGAGCCGAATCAGGTCGTCGTGTCCTTCCCGTGGCGGCGGCTCGGGACCGCGAAGGCCGCCGCGAGCCAGGTCGCCCGGCTGCTGGACGCGGCGCTCGACGGGCGGCGCTCGGTCGACCGATCGGTCTCCGAGGCGGCCGCGCGGGTCTCGCGGGCGAAGGCCGGGGACGAGCCGACCGTGCCCGACCCGGCGATCCCGACGATCTCGATCACCGGCACGAACGGCAAAACCACGACGGTTCGGTTGCTCGCCCACCTCGTGCGCTCGGCGGGCAAGACGCGTCGCGTACTCGTCGACCGACGGCGTCTACCGAGGGGATGGCGAGCTCGTCGAGGAAGGCGACTACTCGGGGTTCGGTGGCGCCGCGAAGGCGCTGGAGCAGCGCCCCGACGTCGCCGTGCTCGAGACCGCTCGCGGCGGGATCCTGCTCCGGGGGATCGGCGTGCTGCACAACGACGTCGCCGTCGTGACGAACGTCTCCGAGGACCACCTCGACCTGCACGGGATCCGCACGCTCGATCAGCTCGCCGAGGTGAAGGCCACGGTCACGAGGATCACGCGGCCGGACGGCTGGGGCGTGCTGAACGCGGACGACCCCCGCGTGCTCGCGATGCGCCGGGGCGCGACGGGCAGGCCGTGGCTCTGCTCCCTCGATCCCGACCACCCGGCGATCCGCGACGCGCTCGCCGGGGGCGGCCGCGCCACGGTCCCGCTCGACGGTTGGATGACGGTGTTCTCCGGGTCGAGGTCATGGCCGCTCGTGCAGCTCCTCGATGTGCCGGTCACGATCGCGGGGATCTCTCGCCACAACGTGATGAACGCGCTGCAGGGCGCCTCGGCCGCGCTCGGGATCGGGCTGCCCGAACGCGCGGTGGTCCGAGGTCTCCGCTCGTTCGTCATGGACCCGGATCGCAACCCCGGTCGCGCGAACCTGTTCGAGATCGACGGGCGGATCGTGGTGCTCGACTACGCGCACAACGAGGCCGGGATGGCCGGCCTCACCGAGATCTGCAACGGTCTCTGTCGCCCCGAGTCCGAGGTCTGGCTCGCGATCTGCACCGCCGGGGACCGGACCGACAAGATCCTGCACGACTTCTCGTACCGGGCGGCACGCGGCTGCGACCACGTCGTGATCGCCGAGCTCCACCGCTACCTGCGCGGCCGCGAGCCGCTCGACATCATCGAGCGCCTCACCGCGGGCGCTCGCGAGGGCGGAGCGACCGAGATCGACGTGTACACGGACGAGCTCGCCGGATTGCGGGGCATCCTCGGCCGGTCGAGGCGGGGCGATGTCGTCGGCGTCACCGCGCTCGGCATGCGTTCGGAGCTGTTCGCGTGGTTGGAGGAGGCGGGCGCGAGGCCGATCACGCCCGCGCGCGTGAAGCGACTCGTTCGCCTCGCGAGCGCGCCGGTCGGGACCCCGCGAGGGGCGTGAAACACCGGACCTCCGATCGGGCGAGCCGGCCCCCGGCCACTCTCCGGAACGACCGTGGACCTGGGACTTCGCGTCGATCCGCCACCTCGGCGATGCTCTCGCGATCCGACGACGAAGGGATGCGTCATGGACGACGTAGACGGCAAGGTCGCGCTGGTGACCGGCGCGAGCGGCGGGATCGGGGCCGCGATCGCGCGATCGCTGGCCCGCGAGGGCGTCCGCTTGGGGCTCGCCTCGCGACGCGGCGACGACCTCGGGATCGCCGAGGCGGTCGCCACGCCCTGCGACGTGCGCGACCCGGCGGCGGTCGACTCGCTCGTCGAGCGTGTCGTTGAACGGTTCGGCCGGCTCGACATCGTGATCGCCAACGCGGGGGTGGGCGCGTACGGTCCGTTCCTCGAGCTCGACCCCGCGCACATGGAGGAGATGATCGACGTCAACGTGAAAGGGACGCTGTACACCGTTCGCGCCGCGCTCCCACACCTGCTCCGCAGCGGCCAGGCCGACGTCGTCACCATCGCCTCCGAGGCCGGGCGCCGTGGCCTGCCGCTCGAGGCGGTCTACTGTGCGTCGAAGTTCGCGCAGGTGGGGTTCACGCGCGCGCTGGATCACGAGTTGCGTCCGCAGGGGATCCGCTGCACGAACGTGTGCCCCGGGGGCGTGGCGACCGAGTTCGCGCTGGGACGGGGCCGCACCCCCGACATGCCCGAGCTCGCCGGGATGATGTCGGCCGAGGACGTCGCCGAGGCGGTCCTGTTCGTGCTCACGAGGCCGCGCACGCACCGCATCCTCGAGGTGGCGTTCCGGCCGATGACCGAGGGGTCGTGGGGATGACGGGCGACACGCTCCGCTGGGGGGTCCTCTCGACCGCGGACATCGGAGTGCGCAAGGTGATCCCCGCCACGCGAGCGGCGGCTCGCTGCGACGTCGTCGCGATCGCCTCCCGCGACCGGGAGCGGGCCGAGGCAGCGGCGTCGGAGCTCGGGATCGAACGATCGCACGGCTCGTACCGGGATCTCATCGCGGACCCCGAGGTCGACGCGGTCTACATCCCGCTGCCGAACCACCTGCACGCCGAGTGGACGATCGAGGCCGCTCGAGCGGGCAAGCATGTGCTGTGCGAGAAACCCTTGGCGATGACCGCGGCCGACGCGGAACGCATGATCGAAGCGTGCGGCGCGGCGGACGTCCTCCTGATGGAGGCGTTCATGTACCGCTTGCATCCCCTGTGGGAGTCGGTGCGGAAGCTCGTGGATTCGGGCCGGATCGGCGAGCTCCGGGCGGTGCAGAGCTGGTTCTCGTACTTCAACGACGACCCGGCGAACATCCGCAACATCCCCGAGGCCGGCGGGGGTGCCCTGTACGACGTGGGCTGCTACTCGGTGAACCTGTCGCGGATGCTCTTCGGCGAAGAACCGGTGCGCGTCCGGGGCTCGGTCGTGCGCGACCCCGCCATGGGGATCGACGTGCTGACGTCGGGGATGCTCGATTTCTCCCGGGGCGTTGCGGCGTTCACGTGCTCGACGCGGACCGAGCCCGACCAACGCGTGCACGTGTACGGCACGGGGGGGCGGATCTCGCTCGAGATCCCGTTCAACATCCCGCCGGACCTTCCCACGCGCGTCTTCGTCACGTCGGGCGGAGATCCACCGGTCCGGCCCGACACGGAGGTGCTCACGTTCGCGCCTGCGGATCCGTACACGGTCCAGACCGAGCGGTTCGCGGCCGCCGTGCTCGACGGCGGCCCGGTCCCGATCCCACCGGACGACGCGGTCGCGAACCTCCGCGTGATGGAGGAGCTCTTCCGGGTGGGTTGACGGCCGCGGGGGTGGACAGGCTCAGGTTTCGGAAGGAAGGGCGTGGAACGTGGGCGCGAGCGCGGGATCGAGCTTGCGATATCGCTCGTACCCCGGCCATGCCATCGACCAGTGCCTGAGGCCGGGGGAGGCTCCCGATCGGCTCGGTGGGTATCGACACGAGCTCCCTCCCGTCAGACTCGAGATGTGCGCCGAAGGATATGGGAAGCCAACCCGCGACCGGCCAGCCCCACGACCGGCCTCGCGCCATGGCATCATCCGGAATCGAACTCCACCGATGAAGACGCTCGACGCACCCGCGCACCCCGGCCCCGCGAGCGCTCCCGCTCGCGCGATCCGCCTGGGCGCCCGGCACTACCCGTTGTTCCTGCCCAGCCTCCGGGATCCGCGGCTGCACCTCGCGTGCGTGATCATCTCGATCCACATCCTCGGGCAGCTCGGCCTTCACTTCCGAGTGTCGGTTCCGCAGATCCTCGTGGCGATCTTCACGTGCGCGGTGATCGAGGTCCTCTGGACGTTCCATCGCACGCGTGCCTTCGTGTGGCCCGCGAGCGCGATACTGACCGGCAGCGGGGTCGCCCTGATCCTGCGCGTCGCCGGCACCGAGCCCGGCGACCACTGGACCTGGCACGGCTGGTACGCGTTCGCGGCGGTCGCCGGCGTGTCGCTGCTAACGAAGTACGTGATCAAGTACCGCGGCACCCACGTCTTCAACCCATCGAACGTCGGCCTGGTCGCGGCGTTCCTGCTCTTGGGCAGCGCGCGCGTCGAGCCCCTCGATTTCTGGTGGGGCCCACTGGACGTCTGGCTGATCCTGGCCTACGCGATCATCCTGACCGGAGGCCTGCTGATCACGTCGCGCCTGCGCCTGCTGGGGATGTCGGCCGCGTTCTGGGTCACGTTCGCGGCAGGGCTCGGCGTGTTGGCCGCCTCGGGACACTGCATCACCGCTCGCTGGTCCGCAGCCCCCGTCTGCGGCGCGCGGTTCTGGTGGATCGTCGCCCTGTCCCCCGAGATCCTGATCTTCCTCTTCTTCATGATCACGGACCCGAAGACCACGCCGCGTGGGCGCACCGCGCGGATCGCGTTCGGCGCCGCTGTCGCGGTCGTGTCGACCCTCTTGATCGCGCCGCAGACGACGGAGTTCTCCGCGAAGGTCGCGCTGCTCGCAGGCCTCGTCGTTCTGTGCATCGTCCGTCAGCTCGTGGTCCGGTTCGCGCCGGCGGTCGACACCGACGAGGACGCGCTCCGCGGCTCGACGGCTCGGCTCCTCGGCTCGGCGTCCGAGCAGGTCCACCCCGCTCGCATGTTCGCGGTGGGCGCGCTCGGGGGGTTCGTCGTGGTCGCTCTGGGCGCCGGCATCGTCCTTGCGGGAACGCCCGCGCGGGAGCCGGCGGCGGATACGACCCTCGCGGAGGCGCCGCCCGAGGTCACGGCGCACGTCGACCCGGCGTCCCTTCCGGCCGTAACCGTCGACCCCGACATCGCCGACCTGAGCCTGGAGCTCGCGGAAGGCCCGGCGGCGCAGGACCTGGCGGCGACGCTCGTGGAGAACCTCGAGTCCGAGGCGCAGGCGCTGCTGAACGCCGACCCGCGCCTGCTGACCGCGGTCGACTACGGCGATCGGCTCGCGGAGCTACGCGCTGAGCTCGACGACGCGCTGGCCTCGGGCACAACGACCGTCCGTCGCTACACGTTCGACGAGCTCCACCTCGTCCCGATCTTCGCGCCGGGCGATCAGAGCGGCCTGAGCCTGGGGTTCGAGGCCCGCGGCACGGTCGAGATCGTGACCTTCGAGGACGGAGAACGCACGGGCACCCGCACGGAGCCGCTGGAGACCACGTTCATGCTCAGCCGTCCGACCGGGGGCCGGTGGTTGACGATGGGGACGCTGCCGTTCGGCGAACCCACGCTCGAGCCGAGCGGCTGATGCCTCAGGTGACGAAGAGGATCGAGCACTCCCCCATCAACCGGACGCACTCGTAGCCCTCGAGCGACTCGGTCTCGAGCGTCACCGCACGCCGAGGAGCAGCTCGACGGTGAGCTGGTCGAGGCGCTCGTACGGCTGGCCGCGCGCGGCCATGGCCCGGCGGTCCAGGTCGAGCTCCCCCAGCGCTCTCGCGCGCTCGGGTGTGTACGCGCCGAGCAGCGACGACACCGAACCGTCGTCCTGTGTGATCCGCGCCACGAGCTCCTGGATCTCCGGATCGGCGTTCCACCGCTCGGCCTTCTCCTTCAGGATCAGGTAGGTCCGCATGCACCCGCGTGCGAAGGCCTTCACGTCGTCGTAGTCCGAGGTCCGGTAGGCGTGCGCGTCGAAATGCCGGCTCCCTTGGTACCCGACGTCCTCGAGGAGCTTCACGAGGAAGAACGCCGCCTTCGGGTTCGCAGACCCGAATCGCAGGTCCTGGTCGTAGCGTCCAGGGATCTGGTCGTTGAGGTCGATGTGGAACAGCTTGCCCATCGCCCACGCCTGGGCGACGTGGTGCGTGAAGTTGAGGCCGGCCATGTGCTCGTGGGCGACCTCCGGGTTCACGCCCACCATCTCGGCATGGTCGAGCGTCGCGATGAAGGCGAGCATCGCCCCGGTCGTCGACAGGTAGATGTCGCCCCGAGGCTCGTTCGGCTTGGACTCGAGCGCGAAGCGCAGGTCGTAGCCCTGATCCTTGACGTACGCGCACAGGAAGTTCATCGCGTCCTGGTACCGGCCGAGCGCCGCCAGCGGGTCCTTCGAGGAGTCCGTCTCCACGCCCTCGCGGCCACCCCAGAACACGTACGTCGTCGCGCCGAGCTCGATGCCCAGATCGATCGCCCGCATCGTCTTCTGCAGCGCGTACGCGCGGACCTTCGGGTCGTTCGCCGTGAACGCGCCGTCGCGGAACACGGGATCTCGGAACAGGTTCGTCGTGGCCATCGGCACCACGAGACCCGTCGCGTCCAGCGCCTTGCGGAAGTCGGAGACGATCTGATCGCGCTCGTGGGGACTCGCGTCGATCGGCACGAGGTCGTTGTCGTGGAAGTTGACCCCCCACGCGCCGACCTCGGCGAGGAGCTCGACGAGCTGGACGGGCGAGAGAACCTCCCGGACGGGCTCGCCGAACGGGTCGATCCCGATGTTCCCGACGGTCCACAGCCCGAACGTGAACCGGTGCTCGGCCTTCGGTTCGTACGTCATCGCACCTCCACCTCCATCTCTATCACGCCGCCATCGCCATGGCCCGGTCCGGGTCGAGGAGGAAGGGCGGCAGCCACGCCGGGATGTTGGAGAACGGCAGCACGTCCGGATGCAGCTCGATCCCGAGCTCGTCGGCCATGAAGTGTCTTCGTGCCTGGATGCGCCGCCACGCGTCCGGGTACCGCGCGGAGACCTCGGCCCGCATCGTCTCGTCGGCGAGCGCGATGCCGTCCTCGATGTTGGTGGTGAAGTAGGCGGTCCCGGTCGCGGGGATGATGTCCACTTGCAGAGCCATGCCGGAGCGGAGCTCGACCGTCGAACCGGGGCCGATCGGGGAATTCACCCACTCGTCGAGATGGAGCTGGTGCCCCGGGTTCAAGAAGATGCCGAAGAACGGGTCGCCGAGATGACGCTGGATGACCTCGTGCAGCGCTCCGCCAGCCTGGCCGACGTGCAGCGCTTCGTACCACTCGGCCACGGCGTCGAAGTACGGACCGACCAGCCGTCCGATGTAGTCGCCGATCTCCGTAGGGAGCTCGGTCGAGTCTTCCACCACGAACCCGGCGCGGCAATTCAGCGCACCCCAGATCCCGAACGCGACGGTGAAGCGGTCGCCGCGCTCGATCGGTCGGTCCCGCGGGCTGAGGAGTCCAAGCGACGCACGGTCGCCGCTCGTCAGCATCAGGTGGCACGAGAGCGGTGAGCCGTTCCACTCGAGCAACCGCACCGCCTCGTCTTCGCGGAGGCCCGGGTGCAGCCCGAAGATCAGGTTCCGGACACCGTTCGAGGTCTGACACGCCGCGTGCTCGAACACCGCGAGCTGCTCCACCTCATTGATCACGCGCAGGCCGTCGGCGGCATCGGTCAACAGGAACCCGGCGTTCTCCACGGTGCCGGTCCCGACCATCGCGCGCACGGCGTCGACGAGGTAGGCGGGCACCTCGATCCGCCCGCGGTCGGCGAACTCCTTCCAGCCGATCACGCCGATCCTCCGGCCCGCTCCCAGCCCCTCCTCGGCCAGGATCTCGGTCAGCGACCGGGACCGGTCTCGCGGCTGGCTCGGCAGGCTGAAGTCCTGGAAGAGGTGGCGCCGCATCGCGAGGGGCGCGGCCCCCGCCGTGCCGTAACACTCGTTCCCGACCAGGACGGCGGGGTCGCCGGACGTGCCGACCACGAGCAGCGCCTCCTCGAACCGCGGGTCGAAGCCGGTCAGGTAGGCAAGGTTGGCGCTGTGCTCACGGTCGGCATACACGAGGAGTCGGTCGTAGCCGTGCTCGTCCGCGCGGGCTCGGAGCCGCTCGATCCGATCCCGGTAGATCGCGGCCGGGATCTCGGGCGCGGCCTCGGGCATGCCGAAGTCCGGGAGGGTGATCTCGGACAGTCGTGCGGTCCTCGTCATGACCCGTTCGTCCCGTCGGGGAACCACGGACGCGGCTCCGGCGCGCCGCGCTCGATCGTGGCGAACCCGTTCACGGGAAGTTCGAGCCACGGACCGACCTCACCGTCGGGCCACACGACGCGGACACGAGCACCGTCCACGGCTCCGAGCCCGAAGTGGATCCACCCGAGCTGCCCCCCGGCGTGCCCCCCGCCGATCGTGACCTCGCGCCGGATCGTCCGGCCCCCCGCTTGCACCTCGACCCAGGATCCGATCGCGTCGACGTTGGGCGCCGGCTGCTCGGGCCGAAGCGCAACCCAGTTGCCCATAGGCTCCGGCTGCGCAGCGTCGCCCCATCCCACGTTCCGCCAGAGGGACACGTTCTCCCGCCGGTTGACGAGGACGATATCCAGCATCCCGTCGAGGTTGAAGTCCGCGAGCGCCGCGCCGCGACCCCGAGCGAACGAGACGATGCCGGCGGTCTTCCCGCTCTCGACGAACGTCCCGTTCGCCTGGCCGAGCATGAGATTGCTCGGATCCTTGGCCGCGTAGTCGGGCTGCGCCTCCACATTGCCCTTGGAGACGAACAGATCGATGAACCCGTCGTTGTTCACGTCCTGGAACTCGGGATGCCATGCGGTGGACGGGAAGGTGTCGCCCCCCGTGTACGGCTTGTGCGCCGTGACCCCGCTCCGCAGCCCGATGTCCCGGTAGTTCGGTTCACCGGGCCCGGCGGCCAGCGTCTGGAGCTTGTTGTCGGCCTGGCTGGTCAGGTACACCTCCGGCAGGCCGTCGCCCGTGACGTCGTAGCTCGCGATGCCCATGCCCCAGATCTCGAGGTGCTGCCATCCGTCGTCGGCGGCATAGAGGCGAGGCGCCTCGCCGTCCTCCACACGCCACAGCTGCTCCTCACCGTCCACGTAGTAGTGCCGATCGTTCGTCATCCGCAGATCGCTCCGCCCGGACCGATCCCAATCGCTGAACAGGACAGAGAGCGTGCACCAGCCTGGGCTGAGCGAGATCGGATCGCCGTACACCGACGCGCCCTCCTTCGGCCTGACCAGCTGGTTGTCGGCGCACGTCGCGTGATCGGGGTCACGCAGGTCGAGGTAGTTGCCGAACGCGAGGGTCGGCAGCTCCGCGTCGGCTTCCCACGTGGCGCTGAAGGCAGCGGTCCACGCGTCGCCTCCGTCGAACCCCAATGCCTCGTTGGCTCGTTCGAAGCGGCAGTCGCCCGTGCCGTGAAGCAACACGTCCTCGCCGAACCGAAGGACGGCGAGGTCGGTGATCGCATCGCCGTCGACGTCCAGCGGATACGCGCCGACGACGTCGATCAGGTCGGTCGTCGGATCCGGGACGGGCGCGAATCGCAACGCCCCGCCCACCGCGCTCTCGTTCCGGTACAGCGCAGCGGGGTTCGACCCGCCGGCGAAGTACAGGTCCGGTCGTCCGTCGTCGTCACAGTCGAACGCCGCGACGCCTCCCCCGACGAAGAACTCGAAATCGCCGTCGTAGACGTGATGGATGCCCGCGGCGTCGGCCTCCTCGACGAAGCGCGGCGGAGCCATCGTCGTCGCGGAGCCGTCGGGCCCGAACAGACCCACGGCGACCCAGACGGCCGCCATCGCGACCAGCGACCCGCCGGCGAGACCGAGGACGAGCCAGGTCACACCGGAGGAGCGTCGACCCGAACCCCGGTCGGCCCCGGTCATCCCACCGTGCCGTCGTGGTGCTCGGTCTGTTCGCTCATCGTCCTCTCCTGGTTCCGGTCATCACACGCGCCCGCTGCTCCGACCGTCGACCCGCGCCGGGTCGGCGATCACGCCCGAGAGCACGAGCTCGGACGCACCGATCAGAGGGGCGTCCGAGCCCAACCCGCTGCAGGCGATCGTCGTCATCCCGCCCGGGGCATCCAGCGTCACGAGCCGGGCGCCCTCGATCACGGACGATTCCAGGGATCCGTAGAGACGATGGTAGAGGCCGCCGAGTACGACCAACTCCGGGTTGAACAGGTTGATGAGGTTGCCGATGCCGATGCCGAGCCAGCGTCCGATCTGGCCGACGGCCTGAAGGGCGGGCGCGTCCCCAGCGGCCGCACGTTCGGCGATGTCTTCGATGCGGCCGGTCCCGTCACGCATGCCCGCGTGGCGCAGCAACGCCCCCTCCCCGGCCTCCGCCTCCCAGCAGCCCCTCGCTCCACATCGACACTCCGCCCCGTTGGGGTCGACCACCATGTGCCCCGCCTCGCCCGCATATCCCGCTGACCCGAGCAAGGGCTTCCCGTCCACGATCACTCCGGCGCCGATCCCAACCTCTCCCGACACGTAGATCAGGTTCTCGATGCCGGCGTGGACGCCCCGACGATGCTCCGCCAATGCGCCGAGGTCGGCCTCGTTGGCCGCGAGGACGGGAACATCGAGCGCGAGTTCGCCGGCGAGCAGGGACGCGAGCGGAACGTCGCGCCACCCCAGGTTGGGGGCGAGATGGACGAAGCCGTCCGCCCGGCGCGTGATGCCGACGACGGCCACACCGACGCCGACGAGGACGCTCTGCGCCGGGAGCGAGTCGAGGAGGGGTCCCGCCAGTTTGGCGACGTCCTGCGACGTCTCTTCGGGAGTGAAACGCGCCCTCGGTCGGCTCACCCGAAGCCGGTTGGACACGTGTCCACCCAGCCCCACCGTCGCGACCGCGATCGAGTCCACGGCGAGCTCGACGGCGAGCGCGGTCGCGCCCTCGGGTTTCGCGTGGACCGTCGGCGACGGCCGTCCGGGGCCGGTCGGAGCCGGCCCGGCGCGCTCCTCGACCAAGCCGAGGTTGGTGAGCTCGCCGAGCAGATCGGCGATCGTCGACCGGTTCAGACCGGTCGCGCCCGCCAGCTCTGATCGCGAGAGCGGACCCGAGAGGTGAAGGGGTTCGACCACCGCAGCGAGGTTGTGTCGCCGGAGCTCATCGGCGGCTACCCCCCGACGCCGGCCGGCACCAGCGCCGATCGGGGTCCCGCCGCCGTCCTGGCCGACGAGCGGATTTGTTGGGGACTCCACGTTCGCACCTGTTCCGTCGGGTTCGGGGCAAGATGGTGGGCGGTCAACCCGTGTGCCGCGGGAGACCGGCGCCCTCCAACCTCACCGGGAACGCAGCGTATCGAGCGTGTCGAACACGCGCAAACGGAACTCCGGGGGCCTCGCAGGTTCCGGCTGGATCGGTGTCGTCGCTGCGCACCTCGTTTTGTTGCGCCCTCCGGTGAATTGTGCAATCGTGGCCCGCGGCCCAGCCCGACGATCGGCGGACGCGGGCCGACACACAACATGACGAGTCGGTCTACGCTAGCGAAGCCACGACGGCACGTTCGGTCGTACGTGGAGGTGAGGGATGGCGCTCATCGGATGATGCCATCCGGAAGGGGGGGTACGTGTTGAGACGCCGCGTATGGGCGATCCTCGCCCTGTCCATGTTGGTCCTGGCTGCCTGTGGGGGCGACGATGGCGACGGAGGCGGAGGAGGCGGCGGCGGCGAGGAGGATCTCGTCGTCGGCATCTCCTGGAACAACTACGCTCAGCCGCGCTGGGCCAAGGCCGACGGGCCGGCGATCATCGAGGCGGTCGAGGCCGCCGGCGGAACGGTGATCGAGACCGACGCCAACGACTCGTCGGAGCAGCAGCTCGCAGACGTCGACAGCCTGATCAACCAGGGTGCCGACGTCCTGATCCTCCTCGCGAAGGACGCCGAAGCCATCCTTCCGGCCGTCACGAGGGCGACGGAGGCGGGCATCCCGGTGATCGGGTACGACCGGCTCATCGAGGACGAGAACGCGTTCTACATCACGTTCAACAACGAGCAGGTCGGGACGATCATGGCGGAGGAGATCACCGCGGTGGTGCCCGAGGGCAACTACGCCATCGTCAAGGGACACTCCGCCGACCCGAACGCCGACTTCCTGCGCGGAGGGATGACGCCGGTCCTCGACGAGTTCCCGGGGATCGACATCGTCTGCGAGGACTACAACGACGACTGGGCCACGGAGAACGCGCTCGCCATGATGGAGGCCTGCCTGGCCGCGAACAACAATGAGATCGACGCGGTCATCTCCGAGAACGACAGCATGGCGACCGGCGTCGTCGCCGCGCTCGACGCGGTGGGTCTGGCGGGCACCGTGCCCGTCACCGGTCAGGACGGTGACGACCCCGCGCTGAACCGGGTGGCGCTCGGTACGCAGTTGGTGTCGGTGTGGAAGGACGCGTTCGCGCTCGGACAGACCGCGGGTGAGGTCGCCGTCCAGCTCGCAGATGGCGTCGCCCTCGAAGACATCGTGGCTCCGGACGATCTCCAGGACCACGTCGCCCCGGAGGCGGGCGTCGAGGCGCAGCCGTTCACCACGCCGGGCGGGCTCGAGGTGCAGTCGATCGTACTCAAGCCGACGCCGATCACGCTCGAGAACCTGAACCTCGTGGTCGATCTCGGCTGGATCACAACGGACGTCCTGTGCGCCGGCGTTTCGGCCGGAACGGTGGAGGTCTGCGGGTAGTACGAGGACAGATAGTCGACCGTGCGCCCTGCGTCGAGTAGCCTCGGCGCAGGGCGTACGCGTGCGCCCGATGCGGGAGTGGGCCCATGACCCAGGTCTCTGACGCCCCCGGCGCCACCCTCACCGAGGCCGGAAGCGAAGGCGAGGGGGGTCCTCGGCGGTTCGGCCGCCTCCTCGGGGATCTGGAGATCGATTTCCGAGTCTTCGGGATGGTGCTTGCGCTTGCCGTGATCCTCATCGGCTTCGGCATCAAGACCAACGGCAGGTTCCTCGAACCGGTCAACATCGTGAACCTGGCCGTGCAGTCCGTATCCATCGCGATCATCGCGACCGGGATGACCCTGATCATCGTCTCGCGCAACATCGATCTGTCGGTCGGGTCGCTCGTCGGGGTCGTGAGCATGGTCTACGCGCAGCTGATGCACACCTGGCTGCCCGGGTGGATCGGCTTCGATCATCCGCTGATGTGGATCATCGCGCTGGCTGCGGGTATCGCGCTCGGCGCCACGATCGGCGGACTGCAGGGGTTCATCATCGCGTACGTCGGGGTCCCCTCGTTCGTCGTCACCCTCGGGGGCCTGCTCGCCTTCCGCGGCGCCACGTGGGCGGTCACCAAGGGCGTGACCATCTCGCCGGTCGACCCCACGTTCCGGCTGCTCGGCGGCGGTCCCGAGGGTTCGATCGGCGGGACCCTCAGTTGGGTGCTCGGCATCGTGCTCTGCGCCGCGATCGTCGTCTTCGTCGTGGTGAACCGGCGGCAACGGCGGAGGTTCGGCTTCCCGCTGCGCCCGATGTGGGCGGAGACGTTGGTCGCGGGCTTCGGCTGTGCGGCCGTTCTGGGCCTGATCTGGATCTTCAACGCCTACAAGTGGCCGGAGGCGCTGGCCGAACGGCACGCCGAGGAGACCGGCACCACCATCCCCGCAGGCGGACTTCCGGCGGGTGTCCCCTGGCCCGTGATCGTCCTGATCGGCGTCGTCATCGTGATGACCTTCCTCGCGACCCGCCGACGGTTCGGTCGGTACGTGTACGCGATCGGCGGCAACCCGGAGGCCACGGAGCTCGCCGGCATCAACACGAAATGGACGATCATGAAGACCTTCATCTTGATGGGGGTGCTCTGTGCGATCAGCGCCGCGATCGCCACCGCTCGGCTCGACGGCGCCACCCTCGATCTCGGTGAGGGATACGAGCTCTACGTGATCGCGGCGGCGGTGATCGGCGGCACGTCGTTCGCGGGAGGGATCGGGACGATCCCGGGAGCCGTCCTGGGCGCGCTGGTGATGTCGTCACTCGCCTACGGCTTGAGCTTCATCGGCCTGTCCGCGCCGATCCAGGACATCGTGGCCGGTGTCGTCCTGGTCGCCGCGGTGGCCTTCGACACCATCAACCGGCGTCGGAAGGTGAGGAGGTAAGGGGTGGATGCCATGCCCGAACGCGTGCCCCTCGTGGAGCTGCGCGATATCCGAGTCGCCTTCGGCGGCGTCCACGCGGTCGACGGCGTCACGGTCGACCTCTACCCGGGCGAGGTCGTCGGCCTGGTCGGCGGCAACGGCGCCGGCAAGACGACGCTCATCAAGACCCTCTCGGGCGCGCAACCGGCCGACTCGGGGCAGATCTTCATCAACGGCGAACCGGTGACGATCTCGAGCCCGAGGGACGCCAAGCCCCTCGGGATCGAGACGATCTACCAGACGCTTGGCGCTCGCGGACAACATCGACGCTCCCGGCAACGTGTTCCTCGGACGCGAGGTGACGACGCGTTTCGGGAACCTCGACGACAGCGCGATGGAGGATGCGACCCGCAAGCTGATGAACCGGCTCAACCCGAAATTCAAGACTTTCGTCGTTCCGGTCGAGTCGCTCTCGGGCGGCCAGCGTCAATCCGTTGCGATCGCCCGCGCCGTCCACTTCAATGCCCGGATCCTGATCATGGACGAGCCGACGGCAGCCCTGGGACCGGCGGAGACGAAGCAGGTCACCGAGCTGGTCAAGCAGCTGCAGCAGGAGGGGATCGGCATCTTCCTCATCAGCCACGACATCCACGACGTGTACGACCTGGCCGACCGGATCAGCGTCATGCTCCAGGGCAAGCTCGTCGGGACGGTCAACAAGGAGGACGTGACGGTCGACGAGGTCCTGGCGATGATCATCCTGGGGAAGCAGCCGGGCGAGGTGACCCAGAAGGACATAGCCGAGCTGCACTGAGGCGACCTCAAGGGACGCCGAACGGCGGAGCGCTCATGCGTTGGCGCCGGATGCGAGCGACCGATGAGGGTGGTCCGGATCGACGGACCCGGTCGGTGACGATCACCATCGTGGCCGAACACGCGCGTGGCGACGCCGAGTGTGCATGGAGATCCGCTCGGGGGCCCCTTCGCGACGGACCGCAGACCCGAGCGAACGCTCGCCGATGATCGTGCGTGAGGCGCCACCGAGGCCAGACACGGAAGGAGGAGCGTGACGTGTCTATCCACGAGACGGATGAGATCAGGGTGGGCCTGATCGGATACGGCCTGGCCGGAGCCGTGTTCCACGCGCCCCTCATCGCCTCGACACCTGGGATGGCCCTGCACTCGGTCGTGACGAGCGATCCGAAGCGGCAGGCGCAGGCGAAGGGCCGGTATCCGGACGTCCGCATCCACGATCGGGCCGAGCCGCTCTGGGAGCGTCCGGGCGACCTTGACCTCGTCGTGGTGGCGACTCCGAACCGATCCCACGTGCCGCTCAGCTTCGCCGCGCTCGAAGCGGGTCTGCCGGTCGTGATCGACAAGCCGATGGCTCCCACGGCGGACGAGGGGAGGCGCCTCATCGCCGCGGCGGAGGAGCGTGGGCTGTTCCTGTCCGTCTTCCAGAACCGGAGATGGGATGGAGACTTCCTCACCGTACGCAAGCTGCTCTCGGAGGAGGCGTTCGGTCCGGTCGTGAGGTTCGAATCCAGCTTCAACCGGTGGCGGCCGGCGCTGCATGAGGGCGCGTGGCGCGAACGCGGCGATCCGGAGGAAGCGGGAGGCCTGCTCTTCGATCTCGGAAGCCACCTGATCGATCAGGCGGTCCAGCTGTTCGGGCCTCCGCGCAGCGTGTACGCCGAGGTCGACCGCCGCCGACCCGGCGCCGAGGTCGACGATGACGCCTTCGTTGCGCTGAGCCATGCGCGCGGCGTGAGGAGTCACCTGTGGATGAGCGTCCTGACTGCGATCCCGGGGCCGAGGATGCGGGTACTCGGCCTCCGCGCCGCGTACGAGAAAGACGGACTCGATGGGCAGGAAGAGGCGCTCGGCGAAGGACGGCGCCTGGACGATCCGGCCTGGGGTCGCGAGCCCGCCGAACGGTGGGGACGGCTCTCGGACGGCGAACAGGTGCGCTCGGTCGAGACCGAGGCCGGTGCCTACCCGAGTCTACTACGCGGAGGTGGCGCGAGCGCTGCGTGCGGGCGATCCTCCTCCCGTGCACCCTCGTGAGGCGCGTGGCGGTGCTCGAGATCATCGAGGCGGCCCTCGAGAGCGCCCGGACCGGGAGGGTCGTCTCGAGCCGCTGACGCACGGTTGGCGGCCCGCCTGATCGCGGGCCGTTCGTGCCACCCTCGCCGAACGTGTAGAACGGTCGTCGCGATGAGCACCTTCCCTGCTCCCGGCGGCGAGTTCGCCGGATATCGGATCGACACGGTCCTCGGCCGTGGCGGCATGGGCGTGGTCTACCTCGCCGAGCACGCTCGGTTGAAGCGCAAGGTGGCGCTCAAAGTCCTGCCTCCCGAACTCGCCGCGGACGACGCGGTTCCGCGATCGCTTCATCCGTGAATCGCAGCTCGCCGCCTCGCTCGACGATCCGAACATCGTCCCGATCTACGAGGCCGGCGAGCAGGACGGCGTCCTGTTCATCGCCATGCGGTACGTCCCAGGCAGCGACCTGAAGACGACGCTCGCGTCCGAGGGTCCGCTGGAGCCGAGCCGGGTCGCCGACGATCGTCGGGCAGGTCGGGGAGCGCGCTCGACGCCGCGCACCGCATGGGCCTCGTCCACCGGGACGTCAAGCCAGGGAACCTGCTTGATCGCGCCTCGGAGCCGACGGCTCGGTCCCGACCGAGCACGTCTACCTGACCGACTTCGGCCTGACCAAGCGGGCGGCGTCGGACTCGGGACTGACCGGGACCGGGGTGTTCGTCGGATCATTGAACTACGCGGCGCCCGAGCAGTTCGAGGGCGGGACGCTCGACGCACGCACGGACGTGTACTCGCTCGGGCTGCGTGCTGTTCGAATGCCTCACGGGCGTACCGCCCTTCCGAAGAGAGCAGGACGCAGCGCTCATGCACGCGCACCTGCACGAGCCGCCACCGAGCGCATCCGCACTCCGTCCGGAGCTCCCCCGGCCGTCGACCCCGTGATCGAACGGGCCATGGCGAAGCAGCCTGATCGCCGCTTCGCACGGGCGGGCGACCTCGTCCATCGCCCTTCGAACGAGCCTCGGCGACGGCCGATCGCCTGGGGCTCCCGCCCCGCGCCGGCAGACGACGAGCTTGGCTCGCGCGATCGCGGCGGTCGCTCGCGGTATCGGTCTCGGCGATCGCCCTCGCGGTGCTCACGCTCGGCGAGGACTCCCCGATCGGCCCCGCCTCGACGAACCCGAGCGCGTCGGCGTCGGGTGTCGCTCCCGGTCAGCCGCCACCACCGAGCTCGGTGAACCGGATCGATCCCACGACCGGAGCGGTGACGCTCACCGCCAACGGCGTGAGCGGGCTCGGGGCAACGAGGACCGTGGACCCGTCACTCGGGGTGGGCGAGGGCGGTGTGTGGGCGCTGACCTGGGCCCTGAATTCCCGTCCATCCCTGACGGCGATCGACGAGACGACGGGCGCCGTTCGTGACCGCATCGCGGTCAGTCCGACGTCCTTCGGGGGGATGGCACTGGCCGTAGCCGATCGCACGGTCTGGTTCACCGGCGGCGTGGAAACCGGCAGCGTGTCGAGGATCAATCCGGCCACCCTGGAGCCACTCCCCCCGGTCCTGGTCGAAGGCGGCGAGGTGACCGATCTGGTGCTTGGCGGAGAGGTCCTGTGGGTCGGCTCGGGCGCCGAGCTCGCTGACGGCGTACGACGCGCTGACCGGCGACGAGTTGCTGCAGCTCGAGCTCGGCGCTTCACCCGACGAGCTCGCGTTCGGGGCGGGATCGCTGTGGGCGCTGGACCAGCTCGGGAACCAGGTGGTCCAGATCGATCCGACAGACGGCGCGACCGTCCGCCGGATCGACGTGAGCGGCAACCTCGAGGACGTCGCGGCCGGCGACGGGGGGGTGTGGGTCCTGGACGATCTCGCCGGCACCGTGGTCCAGATCGATCCGGAGACGGGGGCGGTGGGCGATCCCATCCGCGTCGGGCCGGAGCCGTCGGCCATCGCCGTGGGCCTGGGCACGGCGTGGATCGCCGACCAGCAGCGACGGGAGGATCTACCCAGTGGATCCACAGACCGGCGCCGAAGGAGCCGATCGAGGTCGGCGCACCACTCGTGGCGGTGGCCGTCCACGGATCGAGCGAGTCGCTGTGGATCGCCGTGCTCGACCCGGCCGAGTGAGGCGAGCTCACGCTCGCGCCCGAGCGCACCCCACACATCGCACGGCCCACGGGATCGCTTCCAACCGTTCGGTCCCGATCGGCGCGCCGCAGACGTCGCAGTCTCCCGTAGGTCCCCTCCTCGAGCTTCGCAAGCGCCCGCTCGACGTCGCGGAGCTTCGCGTCCAGGTGCTTCGCCGCGTCGACCTGCGCGATCCGCTCGACCGCCTGGGTCGTGCCCTCCCCGACCCGCTTGCCGAACGACACCGCCGCCATCGGGTCGCGGGGCGCGGCCGTCAGCTCGTCGAGCTCGGAGCGGAGCCCGTCTCGGGCACGGGTGAGCACGTCGCGGGTCTCGGCAGGAACCATCGCTCAGACGCCGAGGAGGTCGGGGTCGCCGCCGGCCGACTCGAGGTGCCCGTTCCCGCCGCCGGTCGCGAAGATCGTGGGCGCCGCGAGCGAGCGGCGATCCTCCAGCTCCTTGTAGACCTCGGTCGCGTGGTCCACGCACAGCACGACCAGGTCTCCCGGCCGCGAGCGGTCGAGCGCCCGGCGCGTGGCCTCCATCTCGTCGGTCACGATCTCGGCGTTGCCGACGCGGGCTCCGGTCGCGATGGCATCTCGGATGCCTTCCAACACGAGCGCCGCCGTTTCGCCGCGCTCGCGACCCCGCGTGCTGCGGTCCTCGCGGATGATCACGTCGTCGAAGTGCCGGGCCGCGACCCTTCCGAGCTCGCGCATGTCCTCGTCGCGCCGGTCGCCGGCGGTCGCCACCACGGCCAGGCGCAGGTTCGCGCTCCACGAGGGTTCGCCCGGACGTCCGCCGTTCGGGGCATCGCTGGTCAGCCGCTCGACGAAGTCCCCGAGCGTCGCCAGCCCCGCGGCGTTGTGCGCGTAGTCGATGATGACCCGCACGCCGTTCATGTCGAACACGTTCAGGCGTCCGGGCGCCTGGTAGATCGAGGTCGTGAACGACCGCAGGCCTTGACGGATGTCGTGCAGGTGGGCACCGGCCGCATGCGCGGCCGCGGCGGCGGCCATCGCGTTCTGCACCATCATCCGCGCGCGCCCCTCGAACGTCGCCGGAAGCGTGTGCACCCACGCGATCGGCATCGTCCGGCGCCCTTCTCGGATCACCATCATCTCGCCGAGCGGCCCCCGCTCGAGGGTGACGGCCTTGCGACCGCGCCGCACCCACTTCTCGATGAAGTCGTGCTTCTCCTGCATCGAGAACAGGATCACGGAGCCGCTGCACGCCTTGCGCATCTCGATGACCAAGGGGTCGTCGGCGTTCAGCACCGCGTAACCGGTCTTCGGGACCGCCTCGACGACGACCTGCTTCACCGCCGCGAGCTGCTCGAGCGAATCGATGCCCTTCAGCCCGAGGTGGTCGCCCGTGACGTTCATGACGACCCCGACGTCGTTCCGGCCGTATCCGAGCCCTTCGCGCAGGATCCCGCCCCGCGCGGTCTCGAACACCGCGAAGTCCACGCGCGGGTTCTGCAGCACCATCTGCGCGGACTTCGGACCGCTCGCGTCCGCGCGCTTGACCAGGCGCTCGTCGATGTAGATCCCGTCCGTGGTCGTCATCCCGACCGAGCGGCCCATGCCCTTGAAGATGTGCGCGATCATGCGTGTCGTCGTGGTCTTGCCGTTGGAGCCCGTCACGGCCACGATCGGGATCCGCGAGGGTGTGCCGGCGGGGAAGAGCAGATCCACGACGTGCTTGGCGACGAACTGGGCCTCGCCCTCGGTCGGATGCGTGTGCATCCGGAAGCCCGGTGCGGCGTTCACCTCGACGATCGCGCCGCCGGTCTCCCGCACGGGCTGCGAGATGTCCGGGACGAGGAAGTCGATCCCGGCGACGTCGAGGCCGACCACGCGGGCGGCCTCCTCCGCGATCTCGACGTTCTCCTCGTGCGCCTCCCACGTCCGGTCGATCGAGATCCCACCGGTCGACATGTTGCCGGTCGCGGCGAGCTTCACGAACGCCCCCTCCGCCGGCACGTCGTCCAGGGCGTGCCCCTGTTTGCGCAGCAGGTCCACGGCGGCGTCATCGACCTTGATCCGCGTGAGGACCTTCTCGTGCCCGATGCCGCGGCGCGGGTCCTTGTTCGCGAGCTCGACGAGCTCGGCGACGGTGTGCTCGCCGTCCCCGAGCACGTGTGCGGGGACCCGCTCGGCCACCGCGACCATCCGACCGCCCACGACGAGCACCCGGTAGTCGCTGCCGGTCACGTAGCCCTCGACGACGACCTGCCCGCGCCGCGCCTCGGCCACGGCCCGCTTGAAGCCGGCCCGGATGTCGCCGCGCTTGCGCAGGTCGAGACCGACGCCGCGGCCGTGGTTGCCGTCGAGCGGCTTCGTCACGACCGGGAAGCCGATCCGCTCGGCGGCGGCGATCGCCTCGTCCTCGGAACGGACGATCTCGCCGCGTGGGACCGGGAGCCCGGCGGAGGCGAGGAGCTGCCGCGTGACGTCCTTGTCCCCGGCGATGTCGACCGCGAGCGCCGACGTCTTCGATGTCATCGTCGCGCGGATCCGCTGCTGGTACCGGCCCCAGCCGAGCTGGACGAGCGAAGCCTCGTTCAGGCGGATCCACGGGATGTCGCGGCTCGCCGCCTCGTCGATGATCGCCTGGGTCGACGGGCCGAACGCACGGCGTTCGGCGAGCAGGATCAGCGATTCGAGCTCGGCGAGGAAGTCGAAGTCTCGTTCGGGCGAGACGAGATGGTTCACCAGCCGCACGGCGAGCTCACCGGCCGCGATCCCGACGCGCTCCTCCCAGTACCCGTAGATCACGTTGTAGCGGCCGGGGTCGCCGGCGCTGCGCGTCTTGCCGCGGTACACGTGCGCGCCGGACTCGCGCTGGAGCTCGATCGCGATGTGCTCGGCGACGTGTCCCGCCCAGGTTCCTTCGCGCAAGCGCTCACCGAAGCCGCCTCGCCTGCCGAGCGAGCACGAATGCTCCGCGATCCCGGGGAGCATCTCGAAGAGGCCATCGACGAAGCCGGGGATCGTGTTCGAGGGCCAGTCCTCGAGCGCGCCGAGGTCGACGAGCAGCCGGATCGCAGGGTCGTACGACCAGAAGTTCGGGCCGCGGAAGACCTGGGCCTGGACGATGCGCAGATCCGGCGCGAGCGGGCGCTTGTCCTGGACCGGCTCCCCCTTCGCCCGCTGCCGATCCGCGCGGGTGCGGGTCCGGCTCTCGCTCACTCCGATGCCTCCCGCTCCTCCCCGGGCGCGCCCGAGAGCAGCGTCCGAGCGCGCAGGTCGAACCACGCGCCGTCCGGCAGCGAGTGGACGATCGCCCCCGAGACCATGATCGGCCGGTGCGCCTTCGCCTGATGCGCGTCGGTCAGCACCCGCGAGCCGTCCAGGAGCGTGACGGCCCCCTTGCCCACCACCTCCATCGTCCGGTCCGCGTAGACGATCGCGCACGTGTCCTCGTCCAGCCCCACCCCGATCAGCGAGGGTGACTGCGCGACGATCGCGAGCAGCCGGCCGAAGCGTCCGCGCTGCTCGAAGTGCTGGTCGATGACCACGCCGTCGAGGACCCCCAGGCCGGCCGCGAGCTGCGCCATCCGGTTCTTCGGCGTCTCACCCGGGCGGCCGAACGCCATCATGTGCGCCGCCATCGCGCTCGCACCCGCCGAGGTGCCGGCGAGCGCCGCGCCTCGGTCGTGCGCGCGATGGATCGCGTCCGCCAGACGCGTGCCTGCGACCACCGAGGACAAGCGCAGCTGGTTCCCGCCCGTGAGGAACACCCCGGTCGCTCGGTCCAACGGCTTCCAGACCGCGGGATCCTCCGCCTGCTCGCGCTCCTCGGGCCGCACGCCGATGACCCGGTCGATCCCGAGCTCGCCGAACAGCTCCCGGTAGCGCTCCGTGGCGAGATCGCCGAGCGAGGATGCGGTGGACACGACGACCACCTCGCCCTGCGCCCCACCGGCGAAGGCCGAGAACCGCGACAGGATGATGCGGCTGCGGACCTTGTCCTCGGCTCCCCCGATCAGCATGACCGGGCCGGCTCCGCCGAGGGGTCGGAGCACGGGACCGGAGGGCTCATGGGCAGGCGTCACGGACGAAGTGTACGTGGACGAAGGTCGTCGACTCAGCTGGGACGAACGCTTCGCTGCGGATCGCCGGGGGGCCGAAGGATGAGCTGGTCGTGGGGCTCGACGATGTCCACGGTGCCCTCGAGTCCGGCCTCGACCCAGATCTCGAACCCCTCGTGCTCCACGAGCACGTCGTCGTCGCGCCGCTCGTCGGTGAGCTCGAACTCGACCCGATCTCCGTGCCGCCGCACGCGGACGGTCGCGTCGGGGTTGAACCGGCGGGCGGCCTCGTGCGACCGCCGGAGGATCTCGACGGCCCAGTCGGTGAACGCGAGCGCCATCGTGCGCCCATCGTACGGAGTCCTCCGTCGCCCCACCGCCCCCCGAGGGTAACTTGTCAACAGCTTTCGCCGGTGTACACTTCGGGCCGTGGCGATCTCCGAACTGACCCGGCACGACACCGCTCCCTCGGCTCCGGGCGAGCTGGAGCTCCTCCAACGGTTCCTGAACCTGCACGTCCACGACGAGCAGGACCGTCATGTCGACCCCCCGCTCGAGATGCTCCGGGCGTTCCTGGTCGAACGAGGGCTCCTGCGAGACGGCGAACGCGTGACCGAAGCGGACCGGCAGACCTACCTGCGGCTCCGCGGCGCGATCCGAGACATGATCGAGGCCGACGGTGGCGCGCCGATGTCCAAGCGGCACGCGAAGACGCTGGACGAGATCGCGGTCGACGCCACCCTGCACCCGCACTTCCACGCGGGTCGGCCCCCCACGCTGGAGCCGAGCGGCTCCGGCGTCGCCGCAGCGTTCGGCACGATGGTCTCGATCGCCTTCGTGAGCACGTTCGACGGGTCCTTCGAACACCTGCGCCTGTGCGCGGACGAGACGTGCCGCGCGATCTTCTACGACCGCTCCAAGAACCACTCCGGCCGGTGGTGCTCCATGGCGACGTGCGGGAACCGAGCGAAGGTCCGCGCCTGGCGCGAGCGGCGGCGCGCCGAAGCGTGACCTCCCTCGAGCTTCGCCTGCGCGGCGGGGGTGGGGAGCCGGTGGACCTGGTTCGAACCCTGAACTCGCACGGCTTCGTCGACCTCCCGCCGATGCGCCCGGCTGCGGACTACCGCTCGGTCGAGCTCACCCTGCGGACCCGGCGAGGGAGGCCGAGGACGGTGCGGCTCGAGGAAGGGCGGCGCGGGCACGCGAGGCTCACCGTGCTGGGGCCGGCGGCCTCGAGCGCCGTCGCGCGCGATCTCGAGGCGACCGTTCGGCACGTCCTGCGCCTGGATGCCGACCTGTCCGGGTTCTACGAGACCGCGTCCGCGGATCCCGAGTTGGCATGGGCGACCGAGGGCGCGGGACGGATGGTGCAGAGCCCGACGGTGTTCGAGGACGTCGTGAAGACGATCTGCACCACGAACTGCGCGTGGTCCGCGACGATCCGGATGGTGCACGCCATCGTCGAGCACCTCGGCGAACCGGCCCTCGGCGCTCGTTCGGACGGCCCGTGGGGCCGCGCCTTCCCGACGCCGGACGCGATGGCCGCCGCCGGCGAGGCCTTCTACCGAGACGTCGCGCGCGCGGGCTACCGGGCCGGGTACCTCGCGTCCCTCGCCGCTTCGGTCGCGGCCGGCGAGCTCGACCTGGAGCGGTTCGCGCGTGCCACACCCGAGGAGCTGCCCGACGCGGAGCTCGAGGCGCGCCTCCTGCAGATCCCGGGCGTCGGGCCGTACGCGGCCGCCCACGTCATGATGACGCTCGGCCGGTACCACCGCCTGATCCTGGACTCGTGGACGCGACCGACGTACGCGAAGAAGGTCGGAAGGCGGACGGTGACCGATGCGACGATCGCTCGGCGCTTCCGACGGTACGGGCCCCACGCCGGCCTGGCCTTCTGGCTGTTCCTCACGCGCGACTGGGTCGACTGAGGCGAAGCCGGGTCCCGAGGGCCCGGATCGAGGGGGTTGTCCCCGAGGAGACTGCGGCGCATACTTCCCCGGGCCCTCAGCCCTGCTCGGACGACCGCACCAGCCTGGAAGGACCCGATGAGCGAACCGTTATGGCCTTCCCGCGCCCCGCTCGAAGCGTGTTCGCCTACTGGCGTGCCGAGCGTCGAACGCTCCGCCAGGGCCTGGTCGCGCTTGTCCTGTCCACGCTGGCCGGCTTCGTCGCCGGCCTGACGCTCGCGCATCTCACCGGCAGGCTCGAACAGCTCCCCGGTCTGATCGTCCTGATCCCGGCCGCCGTCGGGATGCGCGGGACGATCTTCGGAGCCATGGGAGCCCGCCTCGGTACCGCGAGCGCGGCCGGCACCTTCGTCCCGAACCTGGAGCGGGCCGGCTCGCTGTACCGCAACGCCTACGTCGCGGTGGTCACGACCCTGTCCTCGGCGCTGTGGCTGGCCCTCCTGGCGAAGATCGCGAGCGCCGCGTTCGGCCAGCCGTCGATCTCGATCTGGGGCCTCGTCACGATCTCGGTCGTGGGAGGGCTGCTCGGCTCCGCCGTGATCCTGCTCGTCACGGTGGTGCTCGCCGTGTTGTCCTTCCGTCGTGGGTGGGACCTGGATGCCGTCTCGACCCCGATGGTCACCGCGCTGGGGGACGTGGCGACCCTGCCGACGTTGTTCCTCGCGTCGCTCCTGCTGGAGGCCCCCACCGTCAACGCCGTCACCTCGGCGGTGTGTCTGGTCGTCGCCCTGTACGCGACGATCCGCTCGTACCGCGCCGACGTCCCCGGCGTCCGAAGGATCGTGCTCGAGATGACGCCCGTGATCCTCCTCACGCCGATCCTGGACGTCTTCGCCGGCGGCCTGCTTCAGGCACACGAGCCGAAGCTGCTCGCCCTCCCCGCCCTGCTCCTGATCGTCCCGCCGTTCGTATCGCAGGCGGGGGCGCTCGGTGGGATCTTCTCCTCGCGCATCGCCTCGAAGCTCGAACTCGGCGTGATCCGCCCCCTCGCCCGGCCCGAGCCGCCCGCGCTCCTGGACGCATCGCTGGTGGTCGGTTTCGGCCTCGTGGTGTTCACGTTGATCGGCGCGATCGCGTCCGCGCTGGCAGCCGCGACCCATCTCGCGGGTCCCGGCACCGGCCGGATGATCGGCGGGACGGTGCTCGCCGGCGCGATGACCCTGCCGCTCACGATCGTGGTGAGCTACGCGGTCGCGATCCTGTCCACGCGGCACGGTCTGGATCCCGACAACGCGGGGGTGCCGATCATCACGAGCGTGATGGACCTGTCGGGCATCGCGGCCCTCCTCGTCGCGATGTCGGCGTTCGGGGTGACCCGTGGTTGACGTCGCCCTGCGCCGGCGGGCGCGGAGCCTGCTGTCGTTCTGGCGCGCCGAACGGCGGACGCGACGGCAGGGCCTCGTCGCGCTCGTCCTGTCGACCCTCGCGGCGTTCGCTGCCGGGATCACCCTCAGCGCGATCACCGGGACGCTCGAGGAGCTCCCGGGACTGCTGATCCTGATCCCCGCCGCCGTCGGCATGCGCGGCGTCATCTCCGGCGCGACGGGCGCCCGCCTGGGCACGAGCATCGCCACCGGGTTGTTCGAGGTCTCCTGGCGTCGGGGCGGGGTCCTGCGTCACAACGCGATGGTCGGCGTCGTCCTGACGCTCGCGTCGTCGCTGTACATCGCCGGGCTCGCGCGACTCGCTGCCGTGGTGTTCCACGAACCCGGCATCCCCCTCACGGACCTGGTCACGATCTCCGTCGTGGGCGGCGCGATCGGCGCGGTCCTCGTCCTCGTCGCCACGATCGGCCTCGCCGTCGTGTCGTTCCGACGCGGCTACGACCTCGACGTCGTGGCGACGCCCGTCATCACGGCCGTAGGCGACATGGTCACGCTGCCGGCGCTGTTCCTCGCCACGTTCCTCGTGCGCTCGGAGTTCGTGAGCAACCTCACCGCGTTCCTGTGCCTCGTGGCCGCGCTCGCCGGCATCGTGCTCGGCATCCGAGCGGAACCCGGGATCCGCCGAACGCTGGCCGAGATGACGGGCGTGCTCCTCGTCGTTCCGATCCTCGACGTCCTGGCGGGCACGCTCCTCGAGTCGCAGTCCGAGCGGTTCTTCCGTTACCCCGGCCTGCTGTTGCTCATCCCGCCGTTCATCTCGCAGGCGGGAGCGCTCGGGGGCATCCTGTCCTCGCGGCTGTCGTCCAAGCTCCGGCTGGGCGTCATCACCCCGAGGGGACTGCCCGAGGCGCCGGCCGTCGTGGACGCGACCCTCGTCGTCGCCTTCGGCATCGCGATCTTCACGTTCATCGGTCTGTTCGGCGCCGGGCTCGCCGAGGTCATCGGCGAGGCGGCGCCCGCGGTGGCGATCACCGTCTGGGGCACGGGACTCGCCGGGTTCCTCCTCCTGCCGGTCATCCTGCTCGTCGGGTACTACCTGGCGATCGGCACGGAGCGGTTCGGGCTCGACCCGGACAACCACACCGTTCCGCTGTGCACCGGCCTCATGGACCTGGCCGGCATCGTCGCCTTCGTAGCCGCTATGTCACTATTGGGGGTCTCCATCGATGGATGAACAACCGAAGAGCGTCAAGGACCTGCTCGTCGAGGCGAAGGATGCCTCCGAGCTCATGGTCGACCTCGCCTACGCGGCGGTCTTCTTCGACGACGAGAAGCTCGCCCGAGAGGTCGAACGGCTCGAGGAGCGCATGGACGGCCACCTGCGCCGGCTCCGCGAGGTCGCCATGCTCGCCGCGCGCAGCCCCGAGGACGCCGAGGGGATGGCGGGCGTGCTGTGGATCGCCGACGCGGTCGAGAAGATCGGCGACGCGGCCTCGGACATCGCTCGCGTGGTCGAGGCGCGGCTCGGGATCCCCGACGCGCTGCGCCGCGACCTCCGCCACGCCGACGAGATGACCGCTCGGGTGAAGGTGCGGGAGAGCGCCGCGGTGATCGGGCGCTCGCTCCGCGAGCTCTCGCTCCCCACCGAGACGGGGATGTGGGTCATGGCGATCCGCAGCGGGATCGAGTGGCAGTTCGATCCCGGGCCCGACGACGTGCTGTCCGAGGGCGACGTGCTCCTCGTCCGCGGGCCCGAGGAGGGCGTGGCGCTCCTGCGCGAGCTCGCGGCGGCTTCACCCATGCCCGCGCCGCCGGACGAGGACCTTCCCCCGCTGTCCGAGCTGGACCGGGCGGTGGATCTGCTCATCGAGCTGAAGGATCTGTCGGAGGCCGCGGTCGGCATGGCGTACTCGTCGATCCTGTTCAACAACCGCGCCCTCGCCGCGGAGGTCGGCGCGCTCGAGGCGCGGAGCGACATCCTGCACGACGAGCTCGAGTCCTGGGTCCTTCGGGCGGCTCCGGAGGCGCGCAACGTGGACGACCTGCGAGGTCTGCTGCGCCTCGGAAGCGCGAGCGAATCGATGTGCGACGCGGCCCGGGACCTCACCTGGTACGTGGAGCGGGGCGAGCCGCTGCACCCGGTCATCCAGCTCGCGCTCGAGGAGACGGAGGAGACGAGTGCCGAGACCGTCGTCGACGCCGGAACCCCGGCCGACGGGCGGTCGCTGAAGGAGCTCCGCCTGGAGACCGAGACCGGCATGTTCGTCCTCGCGGTGCAGCGCGGCCCGAGGTGGATCTACCGGCCCCGAGGAACGTTCGTCCTGCGTGCCGGGGACCGGATCATCGCCGTCGGTCCCGAGGAGGGTGCCGAGGCGCTCGAGGCCCGCTGTCGCATCCCCGCGCCGGCCGCAGGCTGAGCGTTCGTTCAGACCCGGACGTCCGAGAAGCGCAGGTGCTCCTCGGTCAGGCGGACCTCCTGGACCTCGGTGGCTCCCTGCTCGGCGAGCCACGAGAGCATCCGGTCGACGAGGCGTTCGGGCGCGGAGGCCCCGCTCGTGAGCCCGACGACGTCGGCGCCTTCGATCCATGCCGGATCGACCTCCGTCTCGTCGTCGACGAGGTGGGCGGGCGTCCCGAGCTCGCGGGCGACCTCGGCGAGTCGGTTCGAGTTCGATGAGTTGTCCGAGCCGATCACGAGCACGACGTCGGCGCGCCGCGCGATCTCCTTGATCGCGTCCTGCCGGTTCTGCGTGGCGTAGCAGATGTCCTCTCGCGGCGGTCCCTGGATCGCTGGGAACCGCTCTCGGAGGACGCCGACGATCGCGTTCGTCTCGTCGACCGACAGCGTGGTCTGGGTCAGGTACGACAGGTTCTCGGGATCGGGCACCCGGACCGTCCGGGCCTGCTCGAGGTCCTGGACCAAGATCGTGCGTTGCGGAGCCTGGCCGGTGGTCCCGACCACCTCCTCGTGCCCCGCGTGGCCGATCAGCAGGATCGTCTGGTCGTCGCGGGCGAACCGCCGGGCCTCCAGGTGCACCTTCGTCACCAGCGGACAGGTGGCGTCGAGCACGAGCAGACGTCGCTCGGATGCGTTCGTGTAGACCTCGGGAGCGACCCCGTGTGCCGACAACACCACGACGGCACCCTCGGGAACCTCCGTCTCCTCCTCGACGAAGATCGCGCCCTTCGCCTCGAGATCGCGGACGACGTGGAGGTTGTGGACGATCTGCTTGCGGACGTACACCGGCGCGCCGTGCGTCGCGAGCGCGCGTTCGACCGCGTCGACCGCGCGGTCGACACCCGCGCAGTACCCGCGTGGGGCGGCCAGGAGCACCGTGGTGGGCACGCAGTCATCGTACCCGCTGGCTCCTCGGTGACCGTTGGTCACTTCCGTGTCGTAGGCCATCGGTAGGATGGCCGACGACGTATCCGGACGCCTCGTCCGATCCCCCCGCCTCCTCAGCGTCTTCCTCCACGCCCGGTGGAAGGAGCACGCCGATGAGGCCGGGGCTCAGGGACGCGGCGAGCGGAGACGCCACAGGTCACACGGTGTCCGAGTTCGAGGAGGTGATCAGCACCCATGACCTGCCGCGGGTCGTCTCGGCGAGCACGTTCGAGACCGGCACGGACCCGGCCGCCAGCCGGGAGCCACCGCGGGGGTGGAACCATGCATGATCCGACGTCATATGGCGCGCCGCGCGTTCGTCGCGGTGCTCGCGAGCGCCTCGCTCCTGTCCCCGGCTCACGCGGCCGTGGCGGCCGAGGCCGATGGGGTCCCGAGTCTGGTCTGCGACATCGACTGGAGGCAGGGGACCTGGCACATCAAGAGGCTCATCAGATGCGCAGCCCGCCGCTGGGACAGCCCCGGCACCCCGGCGAAGGCGGTGGAGGTGGCGAGCTGCGAGTCGCATCTGCGGCCGGGCGCGTACAACCCGAGCGGGTACGCGGGCCTGTTCCAGCAGTCCACCCGGTACTGGCCGGAGCGTGCCGATCGGTGGGGTCAGCCCGATCGTTCGGTGTTCAACGCCCGCGCCAACATCATCGTCTCGGTCCGTATGGCCCGCGCGCTCGGTTCGTGGAGCGCGTGGGCAGGTTGCGGATGAGGTGATCCGGCGACCACCGGGTCGGGCGCGGCCCGCCCGACCCGGGTGGTCCCTAGGCCTCGCTTGCTCCGTTCCCCGGCCTCCCGAGGACCGCGCCTCGCACGTCCTTGAGGGAAGCGACGACCACGCTCACCCCCGGCAGCCGGGCGATCCGCCACCACCCGGAGCGTGGGCAGCGTTGCGAGCGCGCGCCGCACGAACGCCTCGAACGGGCCGAAGACGACCACGACGTGCACCTGCTCCTCGCGCAGCTGCCGAAGAGCCTCGGCCTCGTCCGTCGCGCCGGGAGCGAGCTCCCACTCCGCGGAGACCGACGCGTGCTTCAGCTCGGTCAGTCCGCCGGCGTCCTCGGCGACGCACAGCACACGGAGCGCGGTACACACGCTCAGAGCCACTGACGCTTCCGGAACGTGCGGTAGAGCACGAACGCGGCCGCCGCCATGACCGCGAGCGCGAAGGGGTAGCCGAAGAACCAGCCGAGCTCGGGCATGTGCTCGAAGTTCATCCCGTAGATCCCGGCGATCAGGGTGGGGATCAGGATGATCGCCGCCCACGCCGACAGCTGCTTCATCACCACGTTGAGTCGGTTCGAGACCTGGGCGAGTTGCAGCTCGCGAGCCGAGGTCAGCAGGTCGCGCACGTTGTCGAGGAGCTCGAGCGCCCGGATCACGTGGTCGAGCACGTCCCGGTAGTACGGCAAGAGCGGCGGCGTCGCGATCGTCGAGGACTCGAGGATCAGGTCCACCGCCTCGCGCATCGGCGCGGCGAGCCGGCGGATCCGAACGACCTTCTGCCGGAGACGGAAGATCCGCTGGGCGAGCAGCCGCGTCGCCTCGGCGTCGTTCCCGTCCTCCTGCTCGGCCACCGCGTCCTCGATGTCGTCCGAATGCTCCTCGAGCCGATCGATCGTGTCGAGGTACCCGTCCACGATCTCGTCGAGCAGGAGATAGAGGAGGTACCCCATGCCCTCGCCGGCAACCTCGCTCTCGACACCCAGCCTCCCCTGCACCTTCGTGAAGTCGAACAGCGGCTCACGCCGGACGCTGACGAGGAATTGCTTCTCCGCGGCGAACAGATGCACCTCGCGATCGACGAGCTCGCCCGCCTCGTCGATCCCCAGACCGTGGGCGACGAGGAACAGGTGGGCGGGGTAGAAGTCCACCTTCGCCCGCTGGCCCCAGTTCCGGCTGTCCTCCACGGCGAGCTCGTGCAGGCCGAGCTCGTGCTGCAGGGTGCGGAGCTCGGCGTCGGTGGGATCCACGACGTCGAGCCACACGCGGTGCCCATCGTTGCGAGCGGTGGCGACCACGGCCGCGTCGAAGGGGATCTGGTCCTCGAGCGTCCCGTCGCGGACCACGCGGCATGTGATCACGGCGGCGCGAGCGTATCGCAGCCCTCCGCCCACGGCTGCGAACATGGGCCGGTGCAGCACCTCGAACCGCTCATGGCCTTCTGGCGCGCCCAGGACGCGCTGTTCGAACGCGTCGAGCCCGCGTGGTGGGGCGCGGTCGTCTCCGACGCCCGCTACCCCGCGGTCCAGGAGGCCAATTACGCCCGCGTCGAGGCGACGGAGCCGATCGGGCTCGCCGAGATCGAGGCCACGCTGCTGCCCGCGCTCGCCCGCGGCCACAGCCCGAAGTCGCACGTCGTCGTCTTCCACCCGGACGCGCAGACGGACCTCATCGCCGAGGCGAGCACCCGCGGCGAACGGATCACCTTCGACCTCGTGATGGTCATCGAGGCGGCGTCCGGCGGCCCCGTCGCGGACGCGCATGAGGTCGCCGCGTTCGACGCGGCGTTCTGGTCGGAGCATCGTTCGTCCCTAGGGCTGTTCGACATCCACGACGAGGAGGTCCTCGACCAGCTCCAGGCGATCGAGCGGGACCGCATGATCCCCGCGGGCAGGCGGTGGTTCCTCCGGCGAGACGAGCGGCGGGGCGACGGTCGGCCGAACGCGTTCGCCGGCCTCATCGTCCTCGAGGGCGTGGGGTACCTGGACCACGTGGTCACGCTCCCCGACGCGCGCCGTCGGGGACACGCCGAGGCGCTCACGCGCGCCTCCGTGTTCGCGGCCGCCGCTACGGGAGCGGAGCGCGTCTACCTGCTCGCCGAGCCCGATGCGGACGCGGTCCGGATCTACGAACGCGTCGGGTTCGAGCGAGCCGGGCACCTGGCGAGCTGGCTCTCACCGATCGGTTGAGAGCGGCGCCAGACGCGGCGAGGCGCTCGTCCGCGGCGCCACGAGCACCTGGACCTCGACGTGCAGCGTTCGCCGGAGCAGGCCGGAGGCCTGCCCGGCCTCGGTGGCCGCGGCATCGGGGTTCCCGGACCCCGCGATCACGATGTCGAGGCTCCCGGGTCGCGGCTCGGTCGTCACCGCGAGCCCGTCGTCCTCTGGCCCCCGGCCGATCGCGTGGGCGATGCGGAGCATCCCGGTGAGGACGACGCACGCCTGCTGGTCGGAAGGCTCGAGAGCCGCGAACGGCGCGTAGACGGGTCGCGGATCCTTCCCGCGGTGGAACCGAACGAGTGAGGCGATCGCGGCGACTTCGCGCGGCGAGAACCCCCGGAGTCCCCCGTGCTCGACGAGGTACGCGCCGTGCTTGTGCAACCGCGCCGGCGAGATCCGGGTCCCGATCTCGTGCAGCCGGGCGGCGTGGGCGAGCCACTCGCGCTCGAGCTCGCCCAAGCCGTGGAGCGGGGCGGAGGCGTCGAACAGTTCGACCGCGAGTCGAGACACGAGCTCGGCGTGCGCGGGATCCTCGCCCCACGCTCGAACGAGCAGATCGACGGATCGCCGCCGAAGGGAGGCGGGTTCCGGCACCGGTCCCCCGGCCAGGCCGAGCGCCTCGAGCACCGCTCCTTCTCGCAGCCCCCACTCGGAGTGCACCAGGCGCTTCGCGCCCAGCGCGGACGCCGCGGACGTCAGGATCCAGCCACCCGCCGGGAGCAGCCCGGCACGCCGCTCGTCGATCCCGGGGGTCCCGAGTCGTTCCTCCAGGGGGAGCGCCGCCAGCCGGCGGGTCACCTCTCGCAGCTCCGACAGCGAGACCTCGTACTGGTTGAGCGACGCGGGGAGGTCGCTCCAGCGACGGGCGGCGATCACCCTCGCGAGGGCGCCCGCGGTCCCACCGCTCGCGATGCAGCGGACCGGCCGCGCCGCCGAGACCTCATCGACGAGCGGCGCCACGGCAGCCTCGACCGCGGCCTTCACCGCCTTGCGGTCGGCGCGGCCGGGCGGGTCGGATGCCACGAGCTGCTCGGTCAGCCGGCCGGCGCCGACCGGCAGGCTGCGTCCCCATCGCAACCCTCCCGGATCGGCGAGGGCGACCTCCAGGCTCCCGCCCCCGAGGTCGAGCAGCAGCGTCGGACCTTCGCCGAGCGCGACACTCGCCGCGATACCCGCGAACGTCAGCGCGGCCTCCTCGCGGCCGTCGATGAATCGCACCTGGGTCCCGACCGCTTCGTCGAGCACACGTGCGAGGTCCCGACGGTTCGGACTGTCGCGGAGCGCGCTCGTCGCGAGGGGGACGAGGTGGTCGGCCCCCATGCGCACGGCCAGATCGGTGAGCCGACGAGCCGTCTCGGCGGCACGGGCGGCGTCTTCGGGCGCGATGCGACCGCGACCGGCGAGCACCCGGGCGAGATGCAGCACGACCCGATCGCGGAACACCGGGACGAGCGACCCGGCCGCATCGGCGTCGGCGACGAGCAACTGGAACGTGGTGCTGCCGAGATCGAGGACCGCGAACCGAGCGACGGTCACGGACGACCGGTGGGAGCCGGTTCGTACCGAGCCGAGAGGACCCGCCCATCGGGAGCGCGCTCGAGCACCCATGTCGAGCCTTTCGCGAGACCGCGCGTCCCCCCGGTCGGGACGCCGACGGCCTCGAGGCCGTCGATCAGCCCCGCGATCTCGGGCCCGTGGGCGCAGAGCAGCGTCGGCACCGGATCGAGCGAGCGGATCAGTCGATCGACCTCATCCACGGGCCGACCTTCTGCCAGCTCGGGGGCGATCTCCAGTTCGATCCCGCGAGCCTGCGCGAGCGGCTCGACGGACTGGACGCATCGCGTGAAGGGACTCGAGAGGATCCGCTCCAGGTCGACGCCCTGCATGCGCTCGACCAGCCGGCGCGCATGCCGCCTCCCGCGACGCGTGAGCGGACGCTCCTCGTCTGGACCGTCGTGCGGCGAGCGCCGACGCCCGGCCTTCACGTGACGGAACACATAGACGACCCCGGACGTCACCTGGGTCATGGCCCGCCGGAGCACGCGCCGGTCGTGGTCGTACGTCAGGAGATCTCCGGCGTCCGCCGCCGGGACCCACTGCAGCTCGTCGACCTCGTCGCCGGGGACGAACGTCCCACCGTCGGGATCCATCGCGAAGTACCGGACCACCTTCGGCCGCGCATGCCGGTCGAGGTAGGTCACGGCCCCGACGCTCCGCACGATCGTGCACCGGAGGCCGGTCTCCTCCTCGACTTCGCGCAGGGCCGCGGTCGCGAAGTCCTCACCGTCGTTCAACTTGCCCTTCGGGAACGACCAGTCGTCGTACCGGGGGCGGTGGACGAGCGCGACGAGCGGGCCGGACCCGTTCGTGCGGAGCACGATGCCCCCCGCCGCTCGAACGAGCTCGGTCACGTCCAGAAGCGTAGTCGCTTGCGCGACAGCGCCTTCCAGGCTGCGGTCCATCGCGCTCGACCCTCGGCCGCCGCCCGGGCCTCCATCGCCACGAGTTGTCCGGCCACGAACGGGTCACCGTCACCGGAAGCGGCCTCGCGCAGCCACGCCGCCGCAACCACGGAGTCCTGATGCTCGCCCAGGACCTCCTGGAGCTCGGCCGAGGCCTTCGCGAAGCCGTCGGCACGCTTGCCGAACACCGGCGCGACGGCCTCGGCCGCGTACCGGATCCGTTTCGTGCGGATCCGCAGGGCGTGCAGGGAGACATCGGTGGGATCGTCCTTCGCCTGCTGCGCCGCGGCCTGGACGTGTTTCCAGGGCCCGTCGAGCATCGACCGGCACGCGGATGCGGCGGGGAGCGACGCGGCCTCCTCGAGTACCAGCGGCTCGTTGGCGGCGTCCACGAGTTCGTCGAGCAGGGACGTGTACGCCGTCGCCCGGAACGTGGACAGGAGCCGATCGCGCGCCTGCTCTCGGCGTGTGTCGAGGCCCTCGAGAAGCCGCGCCCCGGCATCTCGATCGGCGGCATCCAGCTCGTCGATCCGGTGCCGGAGGCGGTCGCGCAGGACCTCGGCGTCACGCACCGCTCCCAGCTCACCACCGAGCCCGCGCAGGTCGTCGCGCAGCCGGCCTGCCCAGGCGGGGTCGACGACGTCGCGGAAGGTATGCAGGTCCGAGCGCAGCCTGCGGGTGGCGACGCGAGCCTGATGGACCGCCTCGGGGTCGTCCCCGAGCCGAACCCCGGCGTCATGCCGCATGAGACGCTCGACCGATGCCGCGAGCGCGTGACGGACCACGTCCATGACCGTCGCGTCCTTCCCGAGAACGGGGACCACGACATCGGGCGGCTCCTGCGCTCGAGGCCCGAGCGCGCGGACGAGCTTCGTCACGTTGTCCACCGGCCCGACCCCGGCCGCACGCAGGCGCTCGACGACCGTTTCCAGCGCCTCCTCCGGGGCGGCCTCGGCCAGCTCCACCTCCACCTCTCGGAACCGCGAAGCCACCCGGCGTCCCTCCATCACCGACACCTCGTCGTCGGTCACCGTCGCGAGCGGACGCCCCAGCTCGTCGGTCACGTCCACCCGCGTTCGGCGAGTCTGCAGCCGCGCGACCGGCCCGAGGTCGGCGCCTCGGATGTATGCGCGGAGGAGGTCGGCGGCAGCGACCGGGAGCCGGCGCGGGTCCTCGCCCTCGAACCCGTGTTCCTGCCGAACGAGCGCGATCCCACGCTCCTCCGCCGGCAGCTTCACCGTCCACCCCTCGCCCCGGCGCTGGCGCAGGCTCGCCCCCCACCGGACGATCCGAAGATCCGGCGTGTCCACGTAGACCGTGACCAGACGCTCCGGCTCCTGCTCGCCGGCGTGGAGGCCGTCCCCCGAAAGAGCCGGAAGCCGGAAGCCGGGAGGCGCGGCGAGCTTCGTCTCCCGCTCGAGGTTCACGGGCGTTCGCCGCGCGAGCGCGCGACCGCCAGCTCCTGCAGGCGCTGCTGGGCGTCGAGCCCCCGATCGCCGGGAACCTTCGTCCACGCCCCGTCGGGGCCGAGCGTCCACGCCAAGGTGTCGTCCTGCAGGAGCACGTCCAAGCTCTCGTCCAGCCGGCCGGCCAGCGCGGGATCGGAGACGGGGACCAGCGCCTCGACCCGGCGGTCGAGGTTGCGCTGCATCAGGTCGGCGGAGCCGATGTAGTGGGCGCGCTCCGAGGCGTGCTCGCCGAAGCGGTAGATCCGCGAGTGCTCGAGGTAGCGGCCGACGAGCGACCGCACGCGGATCCGCTCGGACAGGCCCGGGATGCCCGGGCGCAGGCAGCAGATCCCGCGGACGATGAGGTCGATATCGGCGCCGGCCTGCGATGCCTCGTAGAGCGCATCCACCATGTCGGGATCCACCAGGGCGTTCATCTTGAACACGATGCGACCGCCCTCGTGCGCCTGCTCGCGGATCAGCTCGAGCATGTCGGCGCGCAGGTAGTGGGGCGCGACGAGCAGCGTCCGGTATTCGCGCTGGCGGCTGTAGCCGGTGAGCAGGTTGAACAGGTCGGTGAGGTCGGCCCCGATCTCGGGATCGGCCGTGAGCAGCCCGATGTCCTCGTACAGCTTGGCGGTCACCGGGTTGTAGTTGCCCGTCCCGACGTGTGCGTACCGGCGGATCCCCCCTCCTCGCGCCGAACCACGAGCGAGATCTTCGCGTGCGTCTTCAGACCGACCACGCCGTACACGACGTGCACGCCGGCCTTCTCGAGTTCGCGCGCGTACGTGATGTTCGCCTCTTCGTCGAAGCGCGCCTTCAGCTCCACGAGCGCGACGACCTGTTTGCCGAGCTCGGCGGCGCGGACGAGCGCGCGCAGGATCGGGCTCTCCTGTGTGGACGTCCGGTACAGGGTCTGCTTGATCGCGAGCACCGCGGGATCGTGCGCCGCCTGGTCGACGAACGCCTCGACCGAGGACGAGAAGGAGTCGTACGGGTGATGCACGAGGACGTCGCCCGCACGAAGGACGGCGAACACGTCGACCGGGTCGTCGCCCCCGGCGAGCCGCGGCGGCGTCACCGGCGCCCACGGCTCGTGCTTGAGCTCCGGGCGGTCGAGCGCGACGAACGACCAGAGGGAGCCGAGGTCGAGCAGCCCGGGCGTGACGAGCACCTCGGCCTCCTCGAGGTCGAGCCTGCGACGGAGGAGGTCCAGCACCTCCGGGCCCATCGTCTCGTCGACCTCGAGCCGGACGGGGCTCGCGCCGCGGCGCCGTCGGCGGATGACCGTCTGGATCGCCTCGAGCAGGTCCGCCGCCTCGTCCTCCTCGACCTCGACGTCGGCGTCCCGGGTCACGCGGAACGCGTGGTGCGAGACGATCTCCATCCCGGGGAACAGATGGTCGAGGTGCGCCGCGATCACCGTCTCGAGCGGAACGAAGCGCTCACCGCCGGGCAGCTCGACGAAGCGCGGCAGCAGCGGGGGGACCTTCACGCGCGCGAACCTGCGTTCGCCGGTCATCGGGTCGCGGACGATGGCCGCCAGGTTGAGCGAGAGGCTCGAGATGTACGGGAACGGGTGTGCCGGATCCACCGACAGCGGCGTGAGGACGGGGAAGATCGACTCCGTGAACTCCCGCTCGAGGAACTCCAGCTCGGGGGCCTCGAGGCCCTCGGGCGATCGCACGAGCTTGATCCGTTCCTTCTCGAGCGCGGGGACGAGCTCGGTCCCGTACAACTCGGCGGCGCGCAGGCACAGCTCCTGCGAACGCTCGCGGATCTCGGCGAGCTGCTCGGCCGGGGTCCGGCCGTCGGGGGCGGCCTTGGTGACCCCCGCCTCGGCCTGCTCCTGCAGCCCGGCGACCCGGACCTGGAAGAACTCGTCGAGGTTGTTCGAGAAGATCGCGACGAACTTGACGCGCTCGAGCAGCGGGAGCGCGGCGTCCTCGGCCAGCGCGAGCACGCGGGCGTTGAACTCGAGCCAGGAGAGCTCCCGGTTCAGATAGCGGGAACCATGGGCCAGATCGTCGGTTGGGGAAGCGTCCATCTCGATCCAAGCTCTTTCGGGGCAGCGGACGGGCAGGGACCGAGATTATCCACCAGTCGGCTCCACAGTCCAAGCCCCGGACGTGCCCGGGCCCGGCTGGGCCCGGCGGCGTGCCTCAGTCGACGAACTTGTACCCGAGGCCCCGGACCGTGAGCAGGTGCACCGGGCGGTGGGGATCTCCTTCGAGCTTGCGCCGCAACCGCTTCACGTGCACATCGAGCGTCCGCGTGTCCCCGAAGTAATCCGCCCCCCAGACCTCCTCGATCAGGAAGTCCCGCGTGAGGAGGCGTCCCTTCCGGCGCAGGAACGCCTCGAGCAGCTCGAACTCCTTCGGCGGCAGCGAGACCGACTCCTCCCGGACCGAGACCTCGTGGCGCGCGACGTCCATCCGGACGGGGCCGCCCGCAAGCACGTCCTCGACCGGCGTCGAGGGGACGTGCACGAGGGTGCGCCGGAGGTTCGCTCGGACGCGCGAGACGAGCTCGCGCATCGAGAACGGCTTCGTGACGTAGTCGTCGGCGCCGAGCTCCAGCCCCGTCACCTTGTCGGCCTCGGAGTCCTTGGCCGTCACCATGATGATCGGGACGTCGGACTCGGAACGCAGCATCCGGCAGACGTCCAGACCGGACAGCTCGGGCAGCATCAGGTCCAGGATGACGAGCGTCGGGGTCTCGGCCCGGAAGCGCTCGAGCGCGCGGCGGCCGTCGGTCGCGACGGAGACCGCGTACCCCTCGCGCTCGAGGTTGTACCGGACGGAGTCGGCCAGCGCCTCCTCGTCCTCGACGACGAGGATCCGGGCGCCGTTAGTCGGCATCGGCGCCGACGCTCCCGGGGTGGGACGCGTCGGTGAACTCGTGGAACTCGCCCGTCACGAGGAAGGACACCTGCTCCCCGATGTCGACCGCGTTGTCGCCGACGCGCTCGAGGGCCCGCGCCGCCAGGTTCATGTGCATCCCCCAGTCGAGCGCGCGCGGATCGTCCGCGAGCTTGGCCACCTCGAAGGTCATGTTGCGGTTCAGCCGGTCGACCGGGTCGTCCATCTTCGGCAGACGCGTGCAGAGCTCCATGTCGCGCCGGCGGAGCGCGTCCATCGCGACGTGTACCATCTCGACGGCGATGTCGCCCATCTCCGCGATCTGCTGGACGATCGTCGCGTGGCTCGGGAGGTCCCTGGTGAACTGGTACATCTTCGCGACGTTCACCGCCTGGTCGCCGATCCGCTCGAGGTGCAGGCTCGAGTGCATGATCACCGAGATGAGCCGCAGGTCCGCGGCCACCGGCGACTGCAACGCGAGGAGCGACAGCATGCCCTGGTCCAGCTCGAGGTAGATCCGGTCGATCTCGTCGTCGCCGGCGACCACCTGCTCGGCGACCGCGTCGTCGTGCTCCACGATCGTTCGCACCGAGTTGGCGACGGCGGTCCCCGCGAGCTCGCCGAGCGTCAGGAGCCGGAGCTCCATCTGCTCGAGCTCCTCGTGGAAGGGCGGGCGGGGCATCAGCCGAACCTCCCCGTGACGTAGTCCTCGGTCCGTTGATCGTTCGGGTTCGTGAAGATCGTCTCGGTCTGATCGAACTCGACGACCGTTCCCGTCCGCTGTCCCGTCTCCTCCTGCACCTCGACGGTGAAGAACGCCGTCCGGTCGGAGACCCGCGCGGCCTGCTGCATGTTGTGCGTGACGATGACGATCGTGTATTCGGAGACGAGCTCCTGCATCAGGTCCTCGATGCGCTGGGTGGCGATCGGATCGAGGGCCGAGCACGGCTCGTCCATCAGGATCACGTCCGGACGCGTCGCGATCGCGCGAGCGATGCACAGGCGTTGCTGCTGGCCGCCCGAGAGCGCGAGGCCCGACTCCTTCAGCTTGTCCTTCACCTCGTCCCAGAGGGCGGCTCGCCGGAGCGACTCCTCCACGAGCTCGTCCATGTTCCCCTTGAACCCTGCGATCTTCGGGCCGAACGCGATGTTGTCGTAGATCGACTTCGGGAAGGGGTTCGGCTTCTGGAAGACCATGCCGATCCGCCGGCGCACCTCGACCGGATCGACCGCGCGGTCGTAGAGGTTGACCCCGTGGTACAGGAGAACCCCTTCGATCCGAGCGCCCTCGATCAGGTCGTTCATGCGGTTCAGACATCGGATGAACGTGGTCTTCCCGCATCCCGAGGGGCCGATGAGGGCCGTGATCTCGTTCTTCAGGATCGGGAGGGTCACGTTCCGGACGGCTCGGAAGTCTCCGTAGAAGGCCGAGACGTCCTGGACGTCGAACACGACCTCCTTGGCCGCGTCCTCGGCGACCGAGACCCGGGCGGCCGGGATCTCGATCCGGGTCTGACCTTGATGCCCGGTCTCCGCGACGTCGACGTCCTGGGTCTCCTGCGTCAGGTCCATGGAGTCACCACTTTCGCTCATACCGGTTCCTCAACAGGATGGCGGTCAGGTTCACCACGAAGATGAACACGATCAGCACCAGGATGGTAACGGCCGCCAGCTGCTGGAACTCCTCTTGTGGCTTCTTGATGTACGCGAACACGAGCGTCGGCAACGAGGTGAATCGCTGTTGGAGGGAGTCCACGACGCCACCCTCGGTGGCGAGGAACCCGGTGACCGCCCCGACCATGATCAGCGGCGCCGTCTCGCCGAGCGCCCGCGCGGTGGACAGGACCGAACCGGTCAGGACGCCGGGCGCCGCGTACGGAAGCACGTGGCTCCGGATGACCTCCCACCGCGTGGCTCCGACCCCGAACCCGGCCTCTCGGATGCTCTTCGGGACCGCTCGAAGCGCCTCTTGCGTGGTGATGATCACGATCGGCAGGACCATGATCGCGATCGTCAGCGCACCGGTGAGGAGGCTTCGCCCTTCGACCGAGCCCGGGCCCGTGAACCCGCCCAGCAGCTCAACGAAGATCGCGAGGCCGAGGATGCCGTAGACGATCGCCGGGACGCCCGCCAGGTTGCGGATGTTCGTCGTGATGAACCGGGTCAGCCGGGAGTCCTTCGCGTACTCCTCCAGGTAGATCGCGGCGCAGACCCCCAGCGGGAGGGCGATCACGATCACGAACGCACCGATGTAGAGGGACCCGAGGAGCGCGTACTTGATCCCCGCATTCGCGGGCAGGGAGGAATAGGCGGACGAGAAGACCTCGCCTCCGCGTTCGCGCAGGTACGGGATCGCCGTGCGCGCGACGTCCAGGAGCAGGACGAGCAGCACGGCCAGCGCGAGCACGAGGGTGAACAACAGGAGCGCCTGGAACACGATGCCCCAGACGTCCGCCCTCCGACCCGAAAGGGCTCGTCGCACCTGGTCGGTGGCCGCGGACGAGGCTCGCTCGACCCGGGCGGCCATCAGTACTGCCTCCGGACGCGACGGACGTACGACTCGGAGATCGTGTTCAGCGCGAGGGTCAGCAGGAACAGGAGCATCCCCACGAAGAAGAGGCTGTAGTAGGCCGGCCCGGTCCCGCGCACCTGATCCGAGCCGGTCGCCAGCGAGGTGATCGCCGCGGTCATGGTCTGGCCGCCCTTCAGGGGGTCGATGGAGAACAGCGATCCACCCGTGCCGCCGGCAACGATCGCCACGATCATCGTCTCGCCGATCGCGCGGGAGATCCCGAGGAGCAACGCCGCGGAGATCCCGGAGACGGCGGCCGGCATGACCACCCGGATGCTGGTGGTCCGCCGCCGGGCGCCGAGGCCCACCGACGCCTCCCGGAGCGACTGCGGTACCGCATGCATGGCGTCCTCTGCGACCGATGCGACCAGGGGGGTGACCAGCAGGCCTACGGCGATGCCCGCGGCGGCGATGTTGAACAGCGGTTGGTCGCTCCCGAAGAACCGTTGGATGATCTCCGGGCTGATGAAGCGGATCGCGAAGAAGGCCATGACGACGCTCGGGACGGAGGCGAGCGTCTCCAGGATCGGCTTGAGGAAGCGCCGCGCCCTCGGTTTCGAGTACTCGGACAGGTACAGCGCCGCCCCCAGGCCGAGCGGCGCCGCCACGAACATCGCGATGATCGAGACCATGAGCGTGCCGGCGAAGATCGTCTTGATGTCGAACATGTTCCGACGCGGGAACCACCCATCGGACCAGAGCGTGCCGAATTCGACCCGCCGCAGGAACTCGAACGCGCCGCCCGCGAGGGACAGGACGATCGCCACGCTGATCACGATCGACAGCAGCGCGGCCCCGAGGAACAATCCCCGCATCGTGCGCTCGCGTCGGCGACGAGCCTTCGCCCCGGTCAGATCCGCCAGGGTCAGCCCGCGGCTCTCGCTGACGACCGCCTGTGACACTCCGCTCGTCCCCTGTTCGGTGGCTCCTTGAGTCCCGGGCAGCCCAGGACCGCGTCCATCGTGCTCGGGAAGGGCCGGTGACCCGGCCCTTCCCGTCGTCAACGGGACCTTACGCCGCCGCGGTCGTCCACGCCGAGCGCGCAGCGTCGATCCGATCGGCCGGGAGGCTGATGTATTGCACCTCCTCCACCGATGCCAGTCCCTCGTCGGTCAGGTAGAAGTCGACGAACGGGCCGAGCGCTGGGTTCTCGGCGAGCGCGACGTCGCTGACGTAGAGGTACAGCGAGCGCCCGAGTGGGTAGGACCCGTCGATCACCGTCTCGGCCGAGGGAGCCACGCAGCCCTCGCCACCGTCGACCTCGAACTCCTTGATGGAGTCACCCGCGTTCTCCGCGAACGCGAAGCCGACGAACCCGAGGCCGCCCTCGGTCCCGGCGGCGTTGTCGATGATCACGTTGTCGTCGGCCGAGGGCTGGTAGTCGAGACTGAGCCCACCGGCCAGATCTTCTTCCACGCCACGCTCCTCGGCCAGGTCGTCGGTCCCGACGATGTCGATGAACGAGCCATAGGTGCCGGACTCGTCACCCGGGGCCACGATCGTCAGCGAGAGATCGGGGAAGCCTCCGTTCCCACCCACCTCGGCGGCCAGGGCATCGGCGTCCGACCAACTCTCGAAGCCCTGGGACTCGGGCCCGAACAGGGCATAGAGGTCACCGAAGTTCAGGCAGGTGAGCGGGTTCGCCGGATTGCCCACGACCGACAGGGCATCGAGCGCGACCTCGATCTCGATCGGCGCGATGCCGTTCTCCGAGCAGGCCGCGACCTCCTCTTCGTCGATCTGACGGGAGGCGTCGTTGATGTCGGTCTCACCGTTGCAGAAGAGCTCGAATCCATCGCTGGTCCCCGGTCCGTCGACCGCGATCGTCACGCCCGGGTTCGCACTCTGGAACCTCTCGGCCACCAGTGAGGTGATCGGCTCGACCGTGGACGAGCCCGAGATGTTCAAGGAACCGGTGATCTCGTCGCCCCCGGTCTCGTCATCCCCACCGCACGCCGCGGCGACCAGTGCGAGCGACATCGCCGCCGCGACCAGCATGAACCACTTCCTGCCCTTCCCCATCCGGTCCTCCCCTTCATCCGGCCGATGGACCTCGCCCCACAGGCATCCGCGCGGACGCTATCGGCCGGTCGTGAACGACCCCCGGCGCCAACGTGAACGCGCGGTGAACGAGGGCCGGCGTGTGAACGGACCGAGACGCGGCTCCCCGATCGAGTCGAACGCGGGAACGGTGCGCGAACCGAGGGTGAACGCCCGCGGAGCGCATCTACACTTCCGACGCGATGGACGCCCTCCTGGTCCTGGCGGCGGTCGGGGGCGTCGTGCTCGGCGTGGTCGGCCTGGCGCTGGCCGCGCGCGATCGGTCCAGGCTCCGCGAGACGGCCTCGGCGGGCGCTCGGACCGAGCGCGAGCTCCGGGCCATGGCGGAGGTCTCCGAGGAGGAACGGCGCTCCTCCGCGCTGATCCTGTCGTCGATGCAGGAGGGTGTGCTCCTGTTCGGCACCGACGACCGCGTGCGGTTCTCGAACCCGGCCACCGAACGTCACCTCGGCTTCCAGCCGGCCACGATCGACGGCCTCCTCCCCCTCGCCCTGCAGGAAGCGGTCCGCAGGGCCGTGTCGTCCGAGACGCCGGTCACGACCGAGGCCGAACGGGGCTCCCCCACGCGGTACCTGCGCGGGTCCGCCGTGCGCACCGAGGACGGCTCGGTGGTCCTGGTGATCCGCGACATCACCGAGACGCGGCTGTTGGATCAGGTCCGGCGGGACTTCGTGGCCAACGCCTCGCACGAGCTCAAGACCCCGGCCGCCTCGATCCAGGCCGCAGCCGAGACGATCCGCACGGCGGCCCTCGACGACCCGTCGGTGATCCCCCGCTTCGCGGCCCAGCTCGAGCGCGAGTCGGCGCGCCTGTCCCGGATCGTCTCCGACCTCCTCGACCTGTCGCGGCTGGAGTCGGGGAGCGTGCTCGACGAGGCGGTGGCCCTCGACGCGATCCTGCGGGACGAGAGCGAGCGGTTCGAGGAGCCGGCCGCGGAGGCCGGCGTCGCGCTCACGATCGAGACCGGCCCCATCCCCCGGGTGGTGGGGTCGCCGCGCGATCTCGCGCTGCTCGTCCGCAACCTCGTCGACAACGCGATCCGGTACACGCGCCCCGGCGGCCGGGTGGACGTCTCGCTGATCCCCGAGGACGGGGCGGTCGTGCTCACCGTCGAGGACACGGGCCTCGGGATCCCGACCCGTGACCTCCCCCGCATCTTCGAGCGGTTCTATCGGGTGGACCGAGCCAGGTCGCGCGAGACCGGGGGGACCGGGCTCGGCCTGTCGATCGTGAAGCACGTGGTCGAGAACCACGGCGGCAGCGTCGAGGTCCGCAGCGAGCTCGGACGCGGGACGCGGTTCGAGGTCCGGCTGCCGGCCGCCGGCTGACCCGCCGCGGGTAGGCTGCCCGCATGACGACCCTCGTGCTCGTTCGGCACGCGCAGACCGACGCCGCCGGCAAGCGTCTGACCGGGCAGGCGCCGGGCGTCCACCTGAACGATCGCGGGCCGGACCCAGGCGGCGCGCCTCGTCGAGCGGCTCGACGGCCTGCCGATCCGGGCGATCTACTCGAGCCCCCTGGAGCGCAGCCGAGAGACCGCGGCGCCGCTCGCCCGGGCCCGCGGGGTCCCGGTCCGCGTCCGTCGAGCCCTGACCGAGGTCGGGTACGGGGAGTGGACCGGCCGGTCGATCTCGTCACTCCGACGGACCCGTCTGTGGCGACAGGTCATGGCCACCCCGTCGACGGTGCGCTTCCCCGGCGGGGAGAGCCTGCTCGAGGTGCAGGACCGGGCGGTCTCCGAGATCCTGGGGATCGCGAAGGCACACGCGCGCGACGTGGTCGTCGCGATCTCGCACGCCGATGTGATCCGGCTGCTCGTCGCCCATCTGACGGGCATGCACGCCGACCACCTGCACCGCCTGGTCATCGACCCGGCGTCGGTCACGGTGTTCGCGCTCGGCGACGGGATCCCCCGCCTGCTGCGCATCAACGACACGGGTGAGCTCCCGGGACGACGGACGCGGGGCGCCCAGGTGCGAGGATAGGTTCGTGGAGCTCGAACAGGTCGACAAGATCACGGCCGGCGCGGTCGGGGAACCCGGCGAGCGAGCGTTCTTCGTCCAGGCCCGCGCCGGCGAGCGCCTGATCACGATCGCCGTGGAGAAGGAGCAGGTCGAGCTGCTCGGCACCTCGATCCTGGAGATCCTGGCCACCGTCGGTCGCGAGACCGGCGAGGGCCCGCCGGAGGAGGAGCTCGATCTCGAGGCCCCGATCGAGTCGCTCTGGCGGGCCGGACGCCTGTCGATCGGGTACGCGGAGGATCGCGACCTGCTGCTGCTCGAGCTCGAGGAGCTCGTCGACGATCCCGCGGGCGACGACCCCGAGGCCGAAGGGGCCGAAGAGGAGGGAACGCGAGCCGACGCGCCCGAGGCGGCCCGCGTCAGGATCTGGGCCACCCGCGAGCAGATGTTCGCCCTCGCGCGCCACGGCGCGGCGGTGGTGGCGCGAGGTCGTCCGCGATGCCGCTTCTGCGGGAACCCGATCGATCCCGAGGGCCACATGTGCCCGGCCATGAACGGCCACCGGGAGGCAGCGGGACGGTGAGGCCCGGTGCGGCGCGCCCGGAACCGGTCGAGCCGGCGTCCGACGCGGAGGCGCTCGCGCTCCTGCAGCGCGGCGAGCTCGAGGTCCTTGGCCTGCTTCCCCGCGCGTCGAACTTCACCTTCCTCACCCGCGTGCACGAGGGCGCCGCCCAGACCCTCGCGGTGTACAAACCCCATGCGGGCGAGGCACCCTTGTGGGACTTCCCCGAGGGGTCACTCGCGGAGCGCGAGGTCGCCGCCTACGTCGTCGCGGACGCCCTCGGCTGGCCGTACGTGCCTCCCACCGTGCTCCGCGACGGGCCGCACGGCCCGGGATCGGTCCAGCGTTTCGTCTCCTTCGACCCGAACCAGCACTACCTCACCATGCGCGAGGAGCGACCGGACACGTTCCGGAAGATCGCGCTGTTCGACGTCGTGGTGAACAACGCCGACCGGAAGGCCGGCCACTGCCTGCTCGGGCCCGACGGGGTGTTCGTCGTCGACCACGGCGTGTGCTTCCACGAGGAGCCGAAGCTCCGCACGGTGATCTGGGACTTCAGCGGCGAGCGCATCCCCGAGCCGCTCGCGGAGGACCTGCGTTCGCTCACACCGCTCGTGCACGCGGGCGCGGTCCGAGACCGGCTCCTCGAGCTGCTCACGCCGGCCGAGGTCGACGCCACCGAGGACCGGCTCGGATCGCTCAGCGACGCGGGGCGGTTCCCCGAACCGGGACCCGGCCGGGCGGTCCCGTGGCCGGTCGTGTGACCTCCCCGCACCTCCCGTCTCACGCCCGGCCGCGCCGGGCCGTTGTTCCCCGCAGATGAGGCATCCGAGCTCGAGCCTGCCGCCGTTCCAACGCCTGCTCGACGACCACCGGGCCGACGTGTATCGCTTCCTCGTCGCGGCCGTGGGCCGGCAGGCGGCGGACGACTGCTTCCAGGAGACGTTCCTGTCGGCGCTGCGCGCCTACCCGCGCCTGCGCGACGCGAGCAACCTGCGGGGCTGGCTGCTGACGATCGCCACGCGCAAGACGCTCGACCACTGGCGAACCGAGCGGCGCAGGCCGATCCCCGTCGAGCGGATCCCCGACCACGCGGCCCCCGAACGTGCGGACGGCGATCGCGGGCTCTGGCGGGCGGTCGGAACGCTCCCGCCGATGCAGCGGGCGGCGGTGATCCATCGGTACGTGCTCGACCTGTCGTACGCGGAGGTCGCGCTCGCGCTCGGTTGCTCCGAGGAGGCGGCTCGAGCGAACGCGTACGAGGGCCGCAGGAAGCTCCGTCAGATGCAGGAGGTCACGAGATGAAGCCGACGATCGAGTGGGACGAAGCACTGGAGCTCGCCTCGAGGCGGGCGGTGGACGCGACGGTCGCGCGCGCCCGGAGGGCGGGTCTGGTCGACGTCGGGTACTCCGTCGCCGACTCGCCGGTGGGCCCGCTGCTCGTCGCGAGCACCCGCGCGGGCCTCGTGCGGTTGGAGTACCTCGACGACGGGCTCGACGACGTGCTCGAGGAGCTGTCGGACATGCTCTCGCCGCGGGTGATCGAAGACGCCTCTCGCACCGAGCCGGCGCGCCGGCAGCTCGACGCGTACTTCGAGGGGAGGGTTCGCCGGTTCCGGACCGCGCTCGACTGGTCGCTCGCACCCCAGGGGTTCTCGCGACGGGTCCTCGAGGAGACGGCGGCGATCCCGTTCGGGTCGGTGTCCACGTACGGCGACGTCGCCAAGCGCGCCGGCAGCCCGCGAGCGGCGCGGGCGGCGGGCAACGCGCTGCACGACAACCCGATCCCGATCGTCGTCCCCTGTCACCGCGTCGTGCCCACGGGCGGCGGCATCGGCAAGTACGGCGGGGACGAGTGGCGCAAGGAGTTCCTGCTCCGCCTGGAGGGAGCGCTCGGAGACTGAGGCGGCCGTGCGAACATGCACCGTGCGGCGCGGCTCCCTCGTCTCGGTGCTCACGATCGCCGCACTGGCGGCGTCCTGCGGATCCGAGGCCTCGCCCCCGTCGGCCGGACCGACCTCCTCGTCCGTCTCGCAGGCCGACGCGGACGCGATGATCGGCGGTCTCTGCCGGATGTCGGGCGAGATGCGCGACGACCCGGTCGCCGGACGGACCGTGTTCTACGACCGCGTGCACGAACGCCTGCACCGGATCGCGGCCGAGGCGCAGCCGATCGACGCCGCCTTGGCGGGAACCATGCTCGAGGCCAAGCAGCTGGTCGAGGCCGATCTCGAGGCGGCCGCCCCGCCTCCCGGCTACGGGGAGCACGTGGACCGGCTCCTGAGCGTCACGCAGGAGGCCGTCGTCCTGCTCGGGCTGACCGATCCCGGCTGCAACGGCTGACGGAAACTCGGTCGCCGCGGGAAGATGGGAGGCGTGATCCCCCGCCGTCTGGTCGTGCCCGCGCTCGCGCTCGCCCTCGCACTGGCGGCGACCGCATGCTCGAACGGCGACGATCCGGTGCAGCCGACCGGTCCGACGGCTCCGGCATCCGCGATCGTCGCCATCCCGGCGAGCGCGGACCTGTACGTCGGCGACCCGCAGCGGGTGGCGCTCGGGATCGTGACGCACGAGGGCGGCTTCGTGAGCTTCGGGACCGGCGAGTTCGACTTCGCGTTCGTCGGGACCGCCGCCGGGTCGACCGAGCAGCGGCCGGGCCCGAGCGCGTCCGCCACCTTCATCCCGACGTACGGCTCGCCCGACCGCGACGGCGGGCCTCGCGTCACCACGGGCTCGGAGGGCCGGGGCGTCTACCAGGCCTCCGACGTCGTCTTCGACGAGGCCGGCTTCTGGACCGCGACGGTCACCCTCGACGTCGAGGGGATGGGCGTGCAGCGCGCCGAGGCCACCGTGACCGTGGCGGAGGCACCCGCGATCCCCGGGCCCGGCGATCCGGCCATGCCGACGGAGAACCTGACCGTCGACTCGCAGGACGTCCCGCTCGCGGCCATCGACTCGCGGGCGGCGACCCGGGGAGTGGTCCCCGACCCGGAGCTTCACGAGTGGACGATCGCGCGGGCGATCGAGGAGGGCCGCCCGGCCCTCGTCGCGTTCGCGACGCCCGTGTACTGCGTGAGCCGGTTCTGCGGACCGGTCACCGAGATGGTCGAGGACCTCGCGGACCGGTACCCCGATCGAGCGGTGTTCATCCACGTCGAGATCTTCCTGGACTACCAGAACCAGGTCGTCAACGACGCCGCGCTCGAGTGGCTCCAGCTGCCCGACGGCTCGCTCGTCGAGCCGTGGTTGTTCCTGATCGGTGCGGACGGGACGATCGTCGATCGGTGGAGCTCGATGTGGAGCGAGGCCGAGGTCGAGGCCGCGCTCGAGGCGCTCCCGCCGATGGACGCCTAGCCGCCCCCGGGCGATCGGGCCGAGCCCCCGAACCGGTCCCGGCGGAACGTCGAAGCACCCGTAGGATGGCCACCATGTCCGAGGAGCCGCTCCCCGCCGCACCCGCGCCCGCGGTCGAGGTCTGCTACCGGCACCCCGGCGTCCAGACCCGGGTCCACTGCACGCGCTGCGGGCGCCCGATCTGCCCCGACTGCATGATCCAGGCGCCGGTCGGCTTCCAGTGCCCCGAGTGCGTCGCGGAAGCGCGCCGCGAGTTCAAGTCGGGCCCCGGCCGGGCCCTCCGCGGTGGGATCGGGGTCACCCAGGTGTTGCTCGCCGTGATCCTCGGCGTGTTCGTGCTCGAGGTCGTCGTGGGTGGTCCGGGTTCGCTGCTGACCGGCCCGGACCAGCAGGCGCTGTTCGATCTCGGCGCGATGTTCCCGCCCGCGATCGCCGCCGGACAGTTCTGGCGGCTGTTCACGGCGATGTTCCTGCACGCCGGCCTGCTCCACCTGGGCTTCAACGCCTACGCCCTGTGGCTGTTCGGACGCCAGGTGGAGTCGGCGTACGGCCGGACGTGGATGTTGCTGATCTACCTCGTCTCCGGGTTCCTGGCGACGGTCGCCTCCTACGCGTTCGGGCCGATCTCGGCGCTCGGCGTCGGGGCGTCGGGAGCGATCTTCGGGATCTTCGGGGCGTTCATCGCCTACAACTACCGCCGGCGCCACCTGGCGCTCGCGGCCGCGAACCTCCGGATGGCGATGACGCTGATCCTGCTCAACCTGCTGCTCGCGTTCGGGTTCGCGCGGATCGACTGGCGCGCGCACCTCGGGGGGCTCGTCGTCGGGTTCCTCGCCGGCTACGCGGCGGAGGGGATCGGGTCGGCGGGCCAGCGTCGCGCCGTCCAGGCGCTCGGGTTCCTGACCCTCATCGGGGTGGGTGTGGCGGTCGTGGTGTGGCGGACGAACGACATCCGAACCCTCTTCGGCCTGTAGCCCGGCAGCGATTCCCCGCCGGTCAGCCGCGCCGGTCGCCGATCCCGTAGACCCCGCCGCCGCGCGTCCCGACCCAGATCATCCCGTCGAACACCGACGGCGTGGACTCGATGCACGACCCGAGCGAGAGCGACCAGAGCTCGGGTGGCTCCCGGAACGGCTTGGAGATGTCGAAGGCGTGCAGCGTCCCCCCGCAATCGCCTTGGAGCAGGACGTCGTCGACCGGGACGGGCGAGGACCAGGTCGGTCCCGGGAGGTGGATCCGCCAGCGCTCGCGACCCGTCGCCGCCTCGAGCCCGATCAGGTCCCCGTAGTTCGTGGCGATGTAGACCATCTCCCCGTACAGCGCCGGGGTGGCCCACGCGCCACCCGCTCCCTCGGACCCGCGCTCGGGGATCGCGAACGACCACACGAGCGGGTCCCTGCGGCGATCCGGGTCCAGCTTCATGAGCTGCCCGACCTCCTCCGCCCGCGAGGAGAAGCGCTCGAGCTCGCTCGCGACGAACAGGTCGCCCTGTTCGTCGATGACGACCGAGGCGTCGGTGTCCTCTCCGGTCCAGAAGCGGAACACGCGTCGCGCCCGCCGGCCGCCGTCGAGGACGCGCGAGATGTCCCAGCCCTGCACGAGGCCGCCGGAGTTCGCGAAGTACGCCACGCCGTCGCGGAACGCGACGGAGTTCTCGATGGAGACGTTCGAGCTCGGCAGGGCCGCGAGCAGCTCGTCGTCGAACCCGGGCACGGTGAGCACGACCTTCGGGTCGACCACGACCCTTCCCCGGTCGTCGTACCCCCGGTGCAGGCGGATCACGTAGAACCACGAGTTCTCGCCGCCCTCGAGCAGGTAATCGCCCACGACGAGCGGCGCGCCGTCCCAGTCGTTGTTCCAGACGGGGTTCGGCACGCTCGAGTTCGCGTCGAGCTGCCACAGGACGGTCGGCTCGGCCCGGTCGAGCGCGATCACCCGCAGGAAGTCGTCGCGCGACCCCGCGTAGTAGAGGGGATATCCGTCGGGGTCGCTCGTCGCCGAGCCCTTCGCCAGGTCGCCGGTCTGCAGCGCCGGCCGGACGGGCTCCCCGTTCCCGCCGTCGAGGAAGTGGTACGCGCCGTCGTACGCGTTGATCCGGACCTCGATCTCGCCGTCGTCGCCGACGAGCACGTTCGGCTGGCCCGTCCAGCCGGTCCCGCACCACAAGCGCACGCCGTGCTCGTCCGACGAGTTCGAGCACAGGTTCCCCTCGGCCGGGTACCGCCAGAGGATCCTCGGGTCCGTCGGGACCGGTCCCTGCCCGTAGTAGGAACGGGACGCGTTGCCCCGGAAGGTCGTGATCCCGTCGAACGTGGTGTTCGCGGGCTCCGGGCTCGGCTCGGGCGTCGGGCTGGGCGCCGACGGCATCGGTGACGGCGTCGGAACCGGTGAGGCGGCCGGGGGGGCCGGGGAGGGCGTCGCCTGGGCGCCCTCGGACGCGCCGAACGGCCAGAGCTCGAGCCTCCAGGCGAGCACCCCGAGCAGCGCGAACGCGAGCAACCCGATCGGGACGCCGGGGGGGATGCGTGAACGGGTGGCATGGCGCGCTCGGCGCCGCTGGGACATCCCGCGCATCATCCCACGGGCCTCTGCGGAACCCGTGGTGCCGCTAGATCGGGCCCTTCGAGGCCGGATACGAGCCAAGGACCTTCAGCATCGAGGTGTGCCGGCGGACCTCGTCGAGCGCCGCGGCCACGTTCGGGTCTTCGATCGAGCCGTCGAGATCGATGTAGAAGACGTACTCGAACGGCGCGCCGCGGCGGGGCCGAGACTCGAGCTTCGTGAGGTTCACGCCGCGGTCGGCGAACGGCTGGAGCGAGCGGAACAACGAGCCCGGCCGGTCGTCGCCGGCCATCACGAGCGAGGTCCGGTCCGCGGGTCCGAGCCCCGCATCACGGGTTCCGATCGCGCCGAACTTCGTGAAGTTGTCCGGATAGGTCTGGATGTGCTCGGCCAGGACCGTCAGCCCGAGGTTCGCGCCGGCCTCGACGCTGGCGATCGCCGCCTCGTCGGTCCGGCCCGCCTCGGCCACCAGCCGGGCGCCTCCGGCCGTGTCGTGCACCGGCACGGGATCGATGTGGTGGGTCGACAGGAACTCCTCGCATTGCGCGAGCGCCTGCCAGTGGGAGTAGGCGCGGGTGATCCCCTCGAGGCGTGCCCCCGGCGGGCCGAGGAGCGCGTGGTCGACCCGGATCGTGACCTCACCGACGACCTGGACGAGGCTCGAGCGCAGCAGGAGATCGTACGCCTCGTTCACCGAGCCCGCTTGGGAGTTCTCGACCGGGACGACGCCGAAGTCCGCCTCACCGCTCGTGACGCGGGAGAAGGTCAGGCGGATCGTCTCGCACGGCAGCGGCTCCGCGTCCGGGAACAGCGCGCGGACCGCGCGTTCGCTGTACGCGCCGGGTTCACCCTGATAGGCGACCTTCGACATCCGCGAAGGGTAACAGCGAGGTCCCGATCGCCGAGGTCAGCGAGGCCCGATCGACGGGTCGGAACGAGGTCCGGTCCGACGGGTCAGGCGAAGAACTGGTCGTAGATGTGGATCGCGCCGGGGCCCAGGATGATGATGAACAACGCGGGCAGCACCATGAAGATCATCGGGAACAGCAGCTTCACCGGGATCTTCTGGGCCTGTTCCTCGGCTCGCTGACGCCGCTTCGTCCGCAGCTCCTTCGACTGGGCACGGAGAACGTTGGCGATCGAGACGCCGAACATGTCCGCCTGGATCATCGACAAAACGAACCCCTGGAGCTCGAGCACGTTCGTGCGGTCGCCGATGTGGCGGAACGCGTCCGTCCGCGAGACGCCGATCTGCACCTCCTGGAGCAGCCGGGCGAACTCGTCCGCGAGCGGCCCGGGGACGTTCTTCACGACCTGGGCGATCGCGGCGTCGAACCCGAGCCCGGCCTCGACGCTGATCGTGAGCAGGTCCATGACGTCGGACAGCTGCTTGCGGATCATCTTCTGGCGCTTGGTCGCGAGCGCGTTCACCTGCGCGCTCGGGACGGTGTACCCGAGCATCGCGAAGACCACGATCGTGATGAGCCGGAACATCGACGGGATCGGGAGCATCGTCGTGATGAGGGCGCCGCCGACCAGGCCGGCGATCGCGCCGATGATCTTCATCGCGACGACCCGCTCGGCGTCCCAACCTTCGGGGTTGCCCGCGAGGACGAGCTTCTCCTCGATCCGGTCGGCCAGGTTGAAGGGGAGCAGCCGTCCCACGCCGCGACCCACCTTCTTCGCGGCGGGCATCAGGACGCGGTTGACCGCCGATCCCTCGAGCTGGTTCTTCCGCAGGTCGTAGCTCCCCTCGACCGGACCGATCTGGGACTGCAGCAGCGCCACCGGGCGGTTCCGCTCGCGCGCGCGCATGTCCGCCACGAGGAACACCATGAGCACGCCCATGAACGTGCCGGCCATCGCGAGGAGCAACCAGAGATTAGACATCGATCTTCACCATCCTCGACATGACGAAGATGCCGAGCCCCATCCAGAACGCCCCGGCGATGAGCAGCGCCCTGCCGGGGAGCGTCGAGAACAGGGGCTCGATGTACTCGGGGTTCACCATCGCGATGTAGACCATGATCCCGAAGGGCAGGCACGACAGGATCCACACGGACAACCGTCCCTCGGCGGACAGCACCTGAACCTGTCGGCGGATGTAGGCGCGCTCGCGGACCGTGTTCGACACGATGTCGAGCACCTCGGCGAGGTTCCCGCCGACCTGACGCTGGACGTTGATCGCGATGACGGCCCACTTCAGGTCCTCGCTGCCGACGCGCTCGGCCATCGCCGTCATCGCGTCGTCGATCGGACGTCCGAGGCGGATCTCCGCCACGACGCGCTGGAACTCACCGGCCGAGGGCTCCCCGATCTCCTTCGAGACCGTGTCGAGTGCCTGCAGGAACGAGTACCCGGCCCGCAGCGAGCTGGCCAGGACCGACAGGGTGTCGGCGAGCTGGTCGACGAAGGCCTCTTGCCGCTTGCGCAGCGATCGTCCCATCCACACGTACGGGATCAAGCTCGCGAACCCGGCGATGAGCAGGACGAACACGATGTTCTGCAGGAAGATCGCCGCCACGATGCCGGCGATGAGCACGCACAGGACCATGACCGCGATGAACTCGCCCGCGAGGATCGGCATGCCCGCCTGCTCGAGCTTCGCGTCGAGCCGGGCGCCGACCCCCGTGACCTCGGCGAACCGGTGGCCCACCTGCGCGAAGGAGTCGGGCACCCACGACGAGGTCACGACCGGCGCGGCGTCGCCCTTCGATCCACCGCGCTTGCGCCCGATCCGGTGCTCGAGCGCCTGGCGTCGCTTCGTCCGGGCGCGGACGCCCATGAGGAACGACACGAGGATGAAGACGCCGAAGAAGACCGCTCCAAGGGCGACGAGGAGCGTGACGTTGGAGCCGGCGAACAGTTCCGCGATCACGCCGGCCGTCCTCCGAGCTGGAAGACCTCCGGAGCGATCGCGACGCCGCGCTCGGCCAGCTTGTCGACGAACCGAGGGCGAAGGCCGGTCGACTTCAGGCCTCCGAGGAACCGGCCCTCCTCGTCGATGCCGGCGCTGTAGTCGAACAGGAAGATGTCCTGGAGCGTGATGATGTCGCCCTCCATCCCCGCGATCTCGGTGACGTGGGTCATGCGCCGCGTCCCGTCCTTCAGCCGCGACTGGTGCACGATCAGGTCGAGCGCCGACGAGATCTGCTCGCGAACCGCCCGGACCCCGATGTCCATCCCGGACATCAGCACCATCGTCTCGAGGCGGGCGAGCGCGTCGCGCGGCGAGTTGCAGTGGATCGTGCTGATCGAACCGTCGTGGCCCGTGTTCATCGCCTGCATCATGTCGAGCGCCTCGCCGCCACGGACCTCTCCGACGACGATGCGGTCCGGGCGCATGCGCAGCGCGTTGCGGACCAGGTCTCGGATCGCGACCTCGCCCCGGCCCTCGATGTTCGGTGGGCGGGACTCGAGACGCACGGTGTGCGGCTGCTGCAGCCGGAGCTCCGCCGCGTCCTCGATCGTGATGATGCGCTCGTCCTCGGGAAGGAAGGACGAGAGCACGTTCAGGGTGGTCGTCTTGCCGGCGCCGGTCCCGCCGGAGACCAGGATGTTGAGGCGTCCGCGCACGGCGGCATCGAGGAGCTCGACCACCGGACGCGTCATCGTTCCGAACGACACGAGGTCCTCGGCCTGGTACGGGTCGGCCGCGAACTTCCGGATCGTGAGCGCCGGGCCGTCGATCGCGAGCGGCGGGATGATCGCGTTCACACGTGAGCCGTCGGGCAGACGCGCGTCACAGTAGGGCGAGGACTCGTCGATACGGCGGCCGACCTTCGCGACGATCTTGTCGATCGTGCGGCGCAGCTGCCCCTCGTCGTGGAACTTGGTGCCGGTCCAGTACAGCTTGCCGGCGCGCTCCACGTAGATCGACTCCCAGCCGTTCACCATGATCTCCGTGACCTCGGGGTCGCGGACGAAGGGCTCGAGCGGCCCGAGCCCCATCACGCTGTCGCCGATCTGCCGGACGATCAGCAGCTTCTCTTGCGCGGAGAGCCCGGACTCCTCGTCGTCCAGCAGCTCTCGGAGCCGCTGGTGGACCAGACCCTCGAGCTCGGTGTCGGACATCGAGGCGTCGAACAGCCTCGGGCCGAGCACCTCGACGAGCCGGTCCTGGACCCGGGTCCGGATCTCGGCGATCCGGTCCCGCTGCTGTGCCTTTGCGAGTCGGTCTGCGAGCGTCATCGTTCCTCCCTGATGGTTCAGTGACGCCGGAACAGGCCTCGGCGCTTCCCGTTTGCGGTGACGAGCTCTCCACTCGTTCCGTTCTCTTCGTGCATGTCGCTCTGCATCGCGATGAACCGGTGGGCGAGCTTGCGGATGCTGTTCGAGACGTCCGAGCTCGGCTCCTCCAGGTAGACCGGCCGGCCCTTGTTCAGCGACATGGGGACGAGCCGGCTGGACGGGATCATCGTGTCGACCTGCACCTTCATGACGCGCTCGACGTCCCCGGCGTCCAGCCCGACCTTGCTGTCCGCGCGGTTCAGCACGATGCGGAACCGTTCGCGGGGCAGCCCGATCGAGATGAGCGTCTCGAGCGCCTTCGACAGGTGCTTGACGCCGACGACGTCGAGGCCCGTCACGAGGCAGATCGCGTCGGACAGGTCGAAGGTCGCGAGCGCGAGGTCCGTGTAGTCGGCCGAGGCGTCCACGACCACGAAGGCGAAGTTGTTGCGGAGCACGCGCAGGTACTTGCCGACGGCCTCGCCGCCGGGCGCCTCCATGGCCGGGTCGGCCACGCCGCCGAACGCGTACAGGTGCTCCGAGACCTGGGTCGCGCTCTCGTAGATCGTCTTCTTGTCGGCGCCCTCGCCGAGCGCGATCAGGTCGCCGACCTGCCGGTTGGGCTCGAGCCCGAAGTAGCTGAACACGTCGCCCATGTCGACGTCGAGGTCCACCACGGCGGTGTCGCGCCCCGAGAGGTCGGCGACGGCGGCGGCGATGTTCGTCGTCAGGAAGGTCTTGCCGGCGCCCCCCTTGGAGGAGAACACCGAGATGACCGTGCCGCGGTGGCGGGCCTGGCCGTTGCTCGATCCCCGTGCCTGGCGGAGGTTCGTCGCCCACGTGATCGCCCGCTCGACGGCGTCGCGGAGCTCTTCGCTCCCCTGCGACAGGTCGACGACGTCCCGGATCCCGGCGCGCATGGCGGCGGACAGCAGTCCGTTCCACGACTTGTCGCGGACCGCGACGATGGCGACCATCGGCGCGGTCCGCCCCACGAACTCGGCCAGGCCGAGCGCGTCGGGGTCCTTCACCTCGGGCGACAACACGAGGACGTCGATCGTATCGTTCGACTCGACCAGGATCTCCTCGGCCGCCGTCACCGACTGCACGAAGCCCACGTCCTCCGGCTCGACCTCGAGCGCCCTGGCCAGGGTCGTCCGGAACGACTGCGGCGTGCCGACGGCGATGACGGATTGCAGCATCGTTACTTCGTCTTCTCGGGCAGGAACAGCTGGGCAACGGTCAGCGGCGCGAGATCCACGCCGGCCTCATCGGGCGGCAGCAGCGACGTGTACACGCGCCCCTTCTCGAGCGCGAAGACGAACTGCTGCGCCTCGTCCGGCAGGAACGCCAGCGTGAGCAGGACATCGCCGCCGGTCGCGGCCGACACGGTCCCGTCCTCGTTCACCGTCTGGGACACGCGGAGCACCTCGACCTCCGGGACCAGGACGACGGTCGTGTCGAACACCGGGACGTTGGCCTCGCTCAGCTGCGCCAGCTGCGAGGGGTCGTTCGCTTTCTTCAAGAAGTTCTTGTCGAGCAGCAGCAGGCTGATGCCCTCGAACGTCGCGTAGATCGTGATCCGATCGCCGCCCGCGAGCGCGCCCGAGATGGCGCGTGGGCCGGCGAGCGAGACCGAGATGGCCTGGTGTCCCTCGGGGATCCCGAGCACGCCGCCGGGGATGAGCCCTCCCTGGATCCGGGACTCGGGGATCTGCTCGCCCGCGAAGATGTAGGCGCTCGTGGTTCGGCCCCGCAGCTGCGAGAGATCCGAGACGGCGCCTTCGACGAGGGCCTCCGACGGGACCTGGATGATCTGGAAGCTGCCCTCGGAGAGGAGCCGGTCCAGGTCAGCGTTCGCGGCGATGTCCACCTTCGAGACGATGACGTCCTGCAGGTCACCTCCCTGGATGGCCTCCTGCTTCACACCGCGCGAATACAAGAACACGCCCGCCGTCGCGATCGTCGCGAGGATGAGCGCCAGCACCACGACCAGCCCTCGAGACCTCATCTCGGCAACCTCCCGTTCGCTCTGTTCATCTGTTCATCGACCCGTCCGAAGCTCCCTTGAGCCCGCCGTGAAGGGGTTCGGACCGGGCGGATGGCCTGGAGGCGGGATCCCGGGGGGTGCCCCGATCACCGATCGCTCGTCCGCCCATCCCGGTCGGACCTCCCAACAGCGTTCACTCCCGAATGACGGGGCTTGGAGAAACACTCGTCGGCCCCTCGCTCCTCCCTCCCGCCGGAAGAGCGAGCGGCCGACGAAGGCCGCTCTTGCTTCGGAGTTCGTTACGAACCAACACCCGACAGTTCGGTCTCAGCGTCACTGAAGACACCTGAGATCGCGGCACCCAGCGCCGTCGCAGCCAGCACGATGGCCAGCGCGATCAGAACGAGCAGGAGGCCGTACTCCGTGGCCACCGCACCGTCCTCACGGGGGAACCGAGCGCGGACGTAGTTCACGCCTGCGTAGAGGATCGAGAGCATATGCACCTCCTTCCCGTCAATCGCCGCCGGCCCAGTGGCCGACTCCACGAACGAACGGTACGGGTGAGCAGGTCCGCACCGCTATTCCGAGTTCCACGGAGACCATGTACGTCGTTCGACGTAACCCGCTGACAGGACTATCTGGACGCATCCGCCGTCACCAGACCGGAGAGCGTCGCGACGCGGACCGCCGCGACACGCGTGCGGACGCCGAGCTTCCCGTAGATCCGCGAAAGGTGCGTCGTCACGGTTCGCTCCCGAACCCCGAGACGGTCGCCGATCTCCCTGGCCGTGAGACCCTCGGCGGCGACGTTCAGCACCTCGCGCTCGCGATGCGTCAGCCGGTCCTCGGCCTGGCGCCGGCGCTCGAGTCCGCTCGCGATCTCGGCCACCCACTCGCTCGGGGGCCCGGCGAGGACGATCTCGCCACCGGCCGCCTCGGCCAGCGACTCGAGGAACACCCGCGGCTCGACGTTCTTGTCCACGAACCCGTCCGCCCCGCAGAACAGCGCCCGTGAGATCGACATCGCGTCCGAATGGGCGCCGCACGCCAACACCACCTGGCTCGGGTACCGCTCGCGGAGCGCGCGGATCAGCCAGTAGGCGTCGTGCGCCCCCTCCAGGCCGAGGCCGACGACCGTGATCGCGCCGTCGTGTCGCACGCGATCGATCGACCGGAGCGCGTCGTCGGCGTCCCCCGCCTCCGCCAGCACGAAGAAGCCGGCGCTGCCCTCGATCAACTTGCCGAGGCCGGCACGGACCAGCGGGAGGGGCTCGACGAGGACGACGCCGCGTCGTGGCGGCGGGTCCAGCTCGAGCGCGCCCATCGGTCCGGTCACCGGATCCGGATGAGTCCGAGCACCGACGCCCGCGCGAGCGCCTGGACGCGGTTGCGGGCCCCGAGCTTCCGGTAGGCGTTGGCGAGGTGCGTCTCGACGGTTCGCGGCGACAGCGACATGCGGGTCCCGATCTGGCCCACGGTCAGCCCGAGGGCGGCCTGCTCGAGCACCTCGAGCTCACGGGCCGTCACGTCCACCCCCGCCGTGCGCTCCCGCGCCTCGTGCGCTCGGCGGCCGAGCTCGGCGATCGCACCTCGTTGGTGCGCGGGGCTGAAGGCGCGTTCGCCGCTCGCCACCCGCCGGAGCGACTCGGCGATCGAACGGACGCCGGCCGTCTTCTCGAGGTAGCCGTCGACGCCGGCCGCCACGCTGTCGAACACCGTCTCGTCGTCGGTCCGGGCGGTAAGGACGAGGATCTTGATCGGGAGCTTCTCGGACCGAACGATGCGCGCGAGCTCGAGCCCCTGGATCTCGCCGGGCAGCATGAGGTCGAGCACCATGAGGTCGGGCTGGACCCGCCGGCAGATCTCGAGGGCCGTCGTCCCGTCCTCGACCTCGCCGACGACCTCCAGGTCGGGGGCCTGATCGCACGCGATCGTGATCACGGATCGGAGCACCGGGTGGTCCTCGACGATCAGGACCCGGGAGACGGCGAGCGGGGGTTCGGTCCCGGTGCAGCTCGGCGGCGGCATCGCGCTGCGCGGTCGTCACGCCGGCCTGCTCGTGGTCGCGAGCCCGTGGCGCCAGGCGAGCGTCACGGCCTCGATCTTCGAGTGCACGCCGAGCTTGGCCAGGACGCTCTTCACGTGGCTCTGCACGGTCAGGGCGCTGATGCCGAGCGACGCCGCGATCTCGGACGCGGTCTCCCCCGCCGCGAGTCCTTGGAGGATCTCGGTCTCGCGCGGCGTCAGCCGGCGGAGCGCGGCCTCGCCGGGCGAGATCCGAGGCCCGCGGAGCTGCTCGACGACGGCCGCCAGGTCCCGCTCGGGCATGACGATCTCGCCGGCCGCGGCGCGGCGGACGATGTCCATGAGTTCTTCGACGGCGCGGGTCTTCGGGACGTAGCCGCACGCGCCGGCGGCGAGGGCCTCGGCGATGATCTCGGGGCTCTGGACGGCCGTGAGCAGGACGATCTTCACCTCGGGCACGGCCTCGCGGATCCGCCGGGTGGCCTCGATCCCGTTCGTCCCGGGCATGTCCAGGTCCATGAGGACGACGTCCGGCGATTCACCGAGCATCTCCATCGCCTGATCGGCGTCCTGCGCCGAGCCGACCAGCCGGATGTCCGGCTGCCGGCCGAGCAGCAGGCCGAGCGCCTCGGAGAACATCTCGTGGTCGTCGACCACGAGCACACGGATCACACCTGCGGGCTGGCTCATCCTCTCGTGTGAAGCATCGGCCGTTCTCCCCCGTGGTTTGAGTGCCGGGGAGGCCCTTCGATGCGAGGCACCTAGACTGGGTTCGATCGCATGAACCGGCTCGCCGACCAAACCAGCCCGTACCTGCTCCAGCACGCGGACAACCCGGTGGATTGGTTCCCCTGGGGGAAGGAGGCGCTGGGGCGAGCCCGGGAGCGAGACCGCCCGATCCTGTTGTCGATCGGCTACGCCGCGTGCCACTGGTGTCACGTGATGGAGCGGGAGTCCTTCGAGGATCCGGAGACGGCCGCCCTCATGAACGAGCACTTCGTCTCGATCAAGGTGGACCGCGAGGAACGCCCGGACCTGGACGCGATCTACATGGACGCGGTCCACGCGTTGACCGGGAGCGGAGGATGGCCGTTGACGGCGTTCCTGCTGCCCGACGGCCGGCCCTTCTACGCGGGCACGTACTTCCCGGACGAACCTCGGCACGGCATGCCGGCGTTCAGGACGGTGCTCACCTCGATCGCCGACGTCTGGGCGAACCGCCGCGACGAGATCGAGACGCAGGGCGCGCGGATCGTCGGAGCGATCGATCGAACGTCCCGGCTCGCGGCCTCTCCCGAGCCGCTCACCGAGGAGATCCTGACCGGCGCCGTCTCGTACCTGCGGCGATCGTTCGACCCACGCTGGGGCGGGTTCGGCGGCGCCCCGAAGTTCCCGCAGCCGATGACGCTCGAGTTCCTCCTGCGGATGCACCTGCGGGGGAACCCGGACGCACTCGAGATCGTGACCCGGACGCTCGACCGGATGGCGGCCGGCGGCATGTACGACCAGTTGGGGGGCGGCTTCCATCGGTACTCGACCGATGCCGGGTGGCACGTGCCGCACTTCGAGAAGATGCTCTACGACAACGCGCTGCTCGCCCGCCTGTACGTTCGCGCGTGGCAGGTCACGGGGCACGAGCGGTACCGCCGCGTCGCCGTCGAGACCTGCGAGTACCTGCTCCGGGAGCTCCGGCAGCCCGGCGGCGGGTTCTCCTCCTCCCAGGATGCGGACAGCGAGGGTGTCGAGGGGAGGTTCTTCGTCTGGTCGTGGGCCGAGCTCGTCGAGATCGCCGGCGAGACGGTCGCGGGGGCGCTCGGCGCGATCCCCGAGGGCAACTGGGAGGGCACGAACGTGCTCTGGCGACCGGTCCCGATCGAGGACGTGGCAGCCGAGCGCGGGGTCGACCCCGGCGAGCTTGCCTCCGACATCCAGCGCGCCCGCGCCGATCTGTTCGAGGTCCGGGAGCGGCGGATCCGCCCGGCGACCGATGACAAGGTCCTCGCGGCCTGGAACGGCATGGCGATCTCGGCGCTCGCCGAGGTCGGGCGGGCGACGGGCGAACCGAGGTTCGTGGACGCCGCGATCGAGGCCGCCTCGTTCGTCCTGTCGGAGCTGCGCGACGGTTCGGGCCGGCTCGTGCGTTCCTGGCGGGAGGGGCGGGCGGGGACCCACGCGTTCGCGGACGACCACGCGCTCATGGCCGAGGCCTGCCTCACCCTGTACGAGACGACCCTGCAACTCCCGTGGTTCGAGCGGGCACGGGAACTGGCGGACGAGCTCCTCCGCCGGTTCCACGACGAGGAGCGCGGCGGGTTCTTCCAGACGGGCGAGGACGCCGAGGCGCTGGTGGTCCGGCCGAAGGAGCTCACGGACAACGCCGTGCCGAGCGGCAACTCGGCGGCCGCCGACGTGCTCCTGCGGCTGGACCATCTCACGGGCGATCACGCGTACGAACGCGGGGCGGTCGGTGCGCTCCGACTGGTCCGCGACGCGATGGCCGGCGCCCCGGGTGGCTTCGGACACGCGCTCGGCGCTCTGGACCTGTATCTGTCGGGCGTCAAGGAGGTCGCGGTCGTCGGTGACCCCGACGAGGAGACGACCCGAGCGCTCGCGGCCGAGGTGACGTCGAAACGGTTCCTGCCGAACCACGTCCTTGCGGTCGCCTCGCCCGAGGATCCCGCGTCGTCGGCGGCGGTGGCGCTCCTGCGCGATCGGCCGCAACTCGACGACAGGCCCACCGCCTACGTATGCGAGCGCTTCGTCTGCACGCTCCCGGTGACCACCAGGGAGGCGCTGGTCGAGCAGCTCTCGGCCTAGCCGCACGCTTGACACTCCAATCGGTAAGCAGTAACTTACGGTAAGTCATGAGTTACCAAGAGGCCACCGCGCAGGTGCTGGACGCGCTGGGCGATCCCACGCGGCGAGCGGTGCTCGAGATCCTCCGGGGCGGGGCGCAGCCGGTCGGCGAGATCGCTCGTCATCTCCCCGTGAGCCGTCCGGCCGTCTCGCAGCACCTTCGCGTCCTGAAGGAGGCGGGGCTCGTGCGCGACCGTCGAGACGGAACCCGGCGCCTGTACGTCGTGGACACGCAGGGTCTGTCGGCGCTGCGCGAGTACCTCGAGTCGTACTGGGACACGGCGCTCGCCGCGTTCAAGGAGGCTGCCGACGCCCAGGCGCCGGCCGGTGAAGGAGGAGGGCGCACATGAACCCCATCGAGCCGATCCGCGCGAGCATCTCCGTCAAGGCCGAGCCCGCTCGAGCGTTCGAGCTCTTCACGGACGTGATGGGCGGCTGGTGGCCCGTCGAGCGGTACTCGCGGGCCGTGGACGAGTTCGAGGGCGAGGACGTCAAGGTCGAGCGCGTGGAGTTCCAGCACGGGGTCGGCGGGCACGTGCTCGAGCACCTGTCCAACGGCGAGGTGCTGCCGTGGGCCGAGGTGGTGGTCTGGGAGCCACCCTCCCGGCTCGTCCTCGCGTGGAAGCCGAACGCGACGGAGAACCCGCCGACCGAGGTCGAGGTCCGCTTCTCCCCCGAGGACGCCGGGACGCTCGTCGAGCTCGAGCACCGCGGCTGGGAGCGCCTCGGCGGGCTCGCCGAACGGGCGAGGGCCGGCTACGGCGCCGGGTGGGTCTACAACCTCGAGCGCTTCCAGGAGGCAGTCGAACGGGAGGTGGCGTGATGCACGCGTTGATCGGAACCGAGCTGTCGACACTTCGCGCGCGCGAACTCCGCGCACGAGCCGCAGATCGGCACACGGAGGGCCGTCGCGGTCCGCACACGCGGTACCCCACACCGCGCTCGCCCGAAGCGTAGCGACACCCTCAAATCACCTCACCGCGTGACCGATAGGAAAGGACATGTCGGTCACCCAGCGCGGCCTCCGCGATGCGGACGCGGGCGGCCTCCCACAGGAAGCGCCCGCGACCGCGATCGAGCTCTCGATCGTCCTCCCCTGCCTGAACGAGGCCGGCACGCTGGGCGCGTGCATCGAGGCCGCCCGGTCGGCCCTCGAGCGGCTCGCGATCGAGGGCGAGATCGTCGTGGCCGACAACGGCAGCTCGGACGGCTCGATCGAGATCGCCGAGCGCTTGGGCGCGCGGGTCGTTCCGGTGGCGGAGAAGGGATACGGCGCGGCCCTCCTCGGCGGCATCGCGGCGGCGCGCGGACGGTTCGTGATCATGGGCGACGCGGATGCCACGTACGACTTCGAGGCGATCGAACCGTTCGTCGACCGGCTGCGAGCGGGCTACGACCTCGTGATGGGCAACCGGTTCGCCGGGGGCATCGCCGACGGCGCGATGCCGTGGAAGAACCGATGGATCGGCAACCCGATCCTGACGGGTCTCGGCCGCCTGTTCTTCCGCAGTCCGGTCGCCGACTTCCACTGCGGGCTCCGTGGCTTCCGCAGGGACGCGATCCTCGGGCTCGACCTGCAGACGACGGGGATGGAGTTCGCCAGCGAGATGGTCGTGAAGGCCACGCTGAACGAGCTGGCCGTCACCGAGGTCCCGACCACCCTGTCGCGCGGCGACGAACGGCGGGCCTCGAACCTCCGGCCGTGGCGCGACGGCTGGCGGCACCTCCGGTTCCTGCTCGCCTACAGCCCGCGCTGGCTCTTCCTGTATCCGGGGCTCGTCCTGATGGCGCTCGGCGCCGCCGCGACGGTCTGGTTGCTCCCCGGGCCGCGGGTCGTGGGTGCGATCACGTTCGACGTGCAGACCCTGCTGCTCGCGTGCATGACGATCGCGATCGGGTTCCAGGCGGTGCTGTTCTCGGTCCTCGGCAAGATGTTCGCGTGGAACGAGGGGCTGTTGCCGGCCGGCGACCGCTTCCGGAGGTGGTTCCCGTACCTCAAGGTCGAGGTGGGCCTCGTCGTCGGGCCTCGCGGTGATCCTCGCGGGCGCCGCCGGCTCGATCTACGCGTTCGTCCGGTGGAGCGAGGTGTCGTTCGGCGCGCTGGACGTCTCGAGCGCGATGCGGATCGTGATCCCCTCGCTGACGGCGCTGCTCCTCGGCGCCCAGATCGTGCTCGCGAGCTTCTTCCTGAGCCTGTTGGGGCTCCGCCGTCACCGAACCGACGTGCCGGGCGACGTCTCGCCCGAGGCGCCGCCGTCGTTCGGCACCCGAGCCACGCAGATGATCGACTGACCGAACGGCGGCTTCCACCTCCGCTCCATCAGCCGAACCACGGGGACCACGAACCGGTCGTACACACCGACCAGGTTGCTCCTCGGGCTCGCGCATCCGCCGACGCGGACCGCGACCCACCACGCGAGCCCGCCGAGGAAGTTCACGGGGTGGAGCACCTCGACGGCGAGGCCGGACGCGACGACGGCCGCGCGGAGCGTCTGCGGCGTGTAGCGCCGGACATGACCCGCGGCCCGGTCGTGCGGCCCGTACAGGCTCGGGTAGGCCGGGACGAACAGGACGACCGAGCCACCGGGAACGACTTCGGCCGTCATCCGGCGCAGGGCCGTCACGTCGTCCTCGATGTGCTCGAGGACGTTCACGGCCAGCACCGTGTCCACCGGCGCCGTGACCTGCCGGTCCTCGCGCAGGTCGAACGGCTTCACCTCGACGTCCGGACGGCCGGCGAACCGCCTCGCCAGTTCCGCGAGGCAGTCGGGGTCGACGTCGGTGACGACGAGGCGCTCGTACCCATCGAGGCCCCCGGCGAGATCGCCGAGCCCGGAGCCGACCTCGAGGATCGCGGGTCCGAGGTGCGGCTCGAGGAGGTCGAGGAGGTACCGGCGGTACCGAACCGCGTCGGACATCACCTCGAGGCCGAGGGTGTGGTGCGGCTCCTCGGCGCCGGGCGGCGACCCCGCCGGCGTGTCGGATGTCCCTCGAACCATGGGCTCCCTCTCGGTGAACGGCTCGACTCCTACCTCGGCCGTCCGCGCCGTCCGGTTGAGCGCGCCGCGCGCCGGCCGCGAAGCCGGGCCCGTGGGGGTTAGGCTCGTCGAGTCGTGATCGCGCTCCGGGTGGTGTTGTTCCTCGTGGGCGCGGCGATCGTCGTGCTGGTCGTCCGTTCGGTGATCGGGACGTTCGTCGTACCTCGCCCGCTGCGGACGTACTTCGCGCGAGCGGTGTTCGTCCTCGTGCGCCGGATCTTCCGACTCCGAGCCAACGAGCGACACGACTACGCGCAGCGGGACCGGGTGATGGCGTTCTACGCGCCGGTCGGGCTGGTGGTGGTGCTCGCTTCCTGGGTCGCGATCCTGCTCGGGGCGTTCACGATGATGTTCTTCGCGATCGAGGACGTGAGCGGCCTCGAGGCATTCGCGATCGCCGGCTCGTCGCTGTTCACCCTCGGCTTCGCGAGCCGCGACGACCTCCCCTCCGTCGCCCTGTCGTTCGTCGCTGCCGGTGTCGGCTTGACCGTCCTCGCGTTGTTCATCACCTACCTCCCCGCCACGTACGTCGCGTTCCAGCGACGGGAGCGCGGGGTCAGCAAGCTCGAGGTCCGCGCCGGCTCGCCGCCGAGCGGCGTGTACCTGATCGACCTCGCGTGGCGTGTCGGACGATTCGAGAACCTCCCCGAGCTCTGGACGGAATGGGAGGACTGGTTCACCGACGTCGACGAGAGCCACGGGTCGTTCCCAGCGCTCGCCCACTTCCGGTCGCCCCACCCGGAGGAGTCCTGGATCACGGCGGCCGGCGCGGTCTTGGACGCCGCGTCGCTGTTCGACTCGGTCGTGGACGTCCCGAGGATCCCCGAGCCGCAGTTCATGATCCGCTCCGGCTACCTGTGCCTTCGGCACCTCGCGACCTTCTTCCGGATCCCGGTCGAGGACGACCCGAGGCCCGACGACCCGATCTCGGTCACGCGCGAGGAGTTCGACGAAGCCTACGAGCGGCTGCGGGATGTCGGTGTTCCGCTGCGGGAGGACCGCGAGCGGGGGTGGCGAGACTTCGCGGGGTGGCGCGTCAACTACGACGCGGCGCTCGTCGGGCTCGCGCGCCTGACGATGGCGCCGCCGGCGCCGTGGTCCTCCGACCGATACGACGACGTCCACTACGTCCCGCCCGCGTTCCCGGGGCGGCGCCGAGGAGCCCGGCGGTAGACTGCCCGGCTCCTCCGACCGAGAGGGAGGCCGCCATGACCACCGCCACGTTCGTCACCTCGATGGGTTCGTTCACCGTCTCGCTGATGCCCGGGCACGCGCCGAAGACCGTCGCGAACTTCGTCGAGCTCGCGAAGGGTACGAAGCAGTGGACCGACCCTCGGGACCGAACCGCGCGTACGGAGCCGCTCTACGACGGCACGATCTTCCACCGCGTGATCGGCAACTTCATGATCCAGGGCGGTGACCCGCTCGGGACGGGGACCGGCGGGCCGGGCTTCCAGTTCGAGGACGAGGTGCCGCCGGACGGCCCACGGTTCGACCGGCCGGGCCTGCTCGCGATGGCGAACGCCGGGCCCGGCACGAACGGGAGCCAGTTCTTCGTCACGGTCGCGCCGACCGACTGGCTGACGGGCAAGCACACGATCTTCGGCGAGGTCACCGAGGGCTTCGAGGTCGTGGACGCGATCTCGAAGGCCCCGACCGGCGCGAACGACCGGCCCGCCTCCGATGTGGTCCTGGAGCGCGTCGAGATCTCCGACTGAGCGGCGCGAACGCGGCTCGGAACCGCACGACCCCACCTCCCGTCATGTGTGCGACCGGTGGAACCGGGAGGCGGGATGGCGGTTCGGGAAGCACAGGCACGCGCGAGGGCGATCGACGCGAACCCTCGGGAGGCCTTCGAGCGGGACGGCTACGTCGTGCTCGAAGGCGCCCTCTCCCAGGTGACCTCGGCCGGCTGACCGGGGCGGTCGAGCGCGTCCACCGGGTCGAACGGCCCGACGGCGGTCCGCTCCATCTGCTGGCGTTCTGCGGACGCGAGGCCGCCTTCCTGGAGCTGCTGGATCACCCGGCGACGCTCCCGCTCGTGGTCGACCTGCTCGGGCCGAACATCTTCATGTACCACTGCCACCTCGACGTCCATCCACCCGAACCCGACGGCGAGCGACGGCCGTGGATGTGGCACCAGGACGGCGGCATCGTGAACCGCGACCTCGAGGGGAGTCCGCGGCCCCGACTCGCCGTCAAGCTCGCGTACTTCCTCTCGGACGTCTCCGAACCCGGCCGCGGCAACTTCGTCGTGTTGCCCGGGTCCCACCGCGCGAACACGATCGACCGGCCGCCGGACGACGACAACGAGATGCCCGGCGCCGTCCCGATCCTCGCTCGAGCCGGTGACGCGGTCCTGTTCGACCGCCGCCTGTGGCACATGCGAGGGCGCGAACGCCTCGGCGATCACGCGCAAGGCGCTGTTCCTCGCCTACACGTTCCGCTGGGTGCGGGCCCGAGACGACCTCGAGGTACGGGCCGACCTCCTGCACCTGGTGACGCCGGCTCGGGCGCAGCTGCTCGGCGCGGGAGAGCGCGCGATCGACTTCTGGATGCCGGATCGGCTCGACCTGCCGGTAGCGGGACGCGGTCCTGCGGACGCTGAAGCCGGCCGAGGTCAGAGCTCGCAGAGGCGGCGGAGGGCTCCGTCGGCTCCCGCGCTGCAGGTGTCGGTCCCGGCTCCCCCGTCGATCACGTCGTAGTCGCGCGCCGCCGCCGAGCGTGTCGTCCCCGCCCTCACCCAGGAGCAGGTCCTCGCCGTCCTGACCCTCGACGACGTCGTTGCCTCGGTCGCCGTTCACGAGGTCGTGCCCACCCCCCGCGCTCACCTCGTCGTGCCCCGCGAGCGCGCAGATCACGTCGTTCCCCTCCGTCCCGAGCAGGTCGTCCACGCCGTCGGTCCCGGTGATCGTGCAGGTGGGCAGCGGCTGCCAGTCCGGCGACGTGTCCAGGCCCGCCTCCTGCGTGAGCCGCGTCTGCGCGGAGCCGTCGGCGTTCATCACCCAGACGTCGACGTTGCCCTGCCCGACCTCGAACGAGACGTAGGCGATCCGCGTTCCGTCCGGCGACCACGCCGGGTCGAAGTCCTGGTGCGACGTGGACGCCGTGAGGTTCGTCTCGGTCCCGGTGAGCAGGTCGAGCGAGAACAGGTCCGAGGTCCCGTTCTTGCAGCAGCGTTCGAAGACGAGCCTCGTGCCGTCGGGCGACCACGACGGGTTGCCGTCCACGAACCCGTTCGACGTCAACCGATCGATGCCCGAGCCGTTGGCGTTCATCAGGTAGAGCTCCGGGAAGCCGCCGTCGCGATCGGAGATGAAGGCGATGCGCGTCCCGTCCGGGGACCATGCCGGGGCGCGGTCGGCGGTCCCGGCGGTCTGCGTGGTGAGCTGCGCGCGCCCCGACCCGTCCGCCTTCGCGACGAAGATGCGGAAGGGCCCGGTCGCGTGGGTCCTGGCCGAGTACACGATCCGGGCGCCCGTGGGTGACCACGAGGGGTCGCGTTCGGGGACGGGCGTCGTCGTGAGCCTCGTGCGACCGGTCCCGGCCGCGGTCATCACGAACAGGTCGGGACGACCGGTGAGGTTGCCACGGCGCACGTACGCGATCCGCCCGCCCTCCGGCGACCAAGCCGGCTGGAGCTCGGCGATGTTCGTCCCCGTCGTGAGCCTCGTCGGGTGTCCCGCCCGTCGCGTCGAGCGAGAAGACGTCGGGCTCCCCCGTCCGATCGGACCGGAACGCGAGCAGACCGTTGCTCGAGGGCCAGACCGAGGACTGCGCGGCCGCCGGGCCCGCGAACGGCCCCGCGAGCAGCCCGGTGAGCACGACCGCCATGGCCCCGACGAACGCCGACCTCCGCATGCGACCCCCGATAGGATGTGCTCCCGTGAAACCACGGCAACCTATCATCCGGTTGCCCGCGCTCCTCTTGGGTGTGGCCGTGGCGGCATCGCTGCTGCTCAGCGGCCTCACGACCGATGGGGCGCGGGCAGGCGCGCGGTCCGGCGACCCGCGGGACCCGGTCGCGGGACCCTCGTTCGTGAAGAAGACCCGACGGATCGCCCCGGGCGTCACGTACACGAAGATCACGCAGAAGCGGATCCCGCGGCGGACGTTCGTGCTCGAGATCGACCTCACGCAAGGCCGCGAGCCTCGACGTGACGATCGCCGACGACGCGCTGCCGTCGCGCGAGGCGCTCTCCGACATCGTGCGGCGGGCCGACGCGCTCGCCGGCGTGAACGGCGACTACAGCGGACTCGGCAACCCGGACCACCCGCTCGCGCAGGACGGCGAGCTCCTGCACACGACGAACGCGGCCGGAACGCTGTTCGCCGTCACGCGCGACGAGTCGACGACGTTCTTCGGCAAGCCGAAGGTCGAGGTCAGCGTCACCGACCCCGCCACCGGGCGCGTGTTCACGATCGAGCGTTGGAACGAGGGCGGCCCGCTGCCCGGCGAGTTCGTCGGGTTCTCGCCGCTCGGCGGCACGCTCGAGGCTCCGCCGCCCTTCGCGTGCTCCGCCCGCCTCCTCCCCGACGGCCCGCCGCGCGTGGCGCAGCCGGACGGTGTCGAACGCGACTACGTCGTGGACGCCGTGGAGTGCTCGGAGGCGCCGCTCACCCGCAGCGGCGGGATCGTGATCTCGACCGCCCCCGCCACCGACGAGGCGACGGAGCTGCTCGCGCTCGTCCCCGGCACGCCGATGCGGCTGCACTGGACGTTCGGATGGGCCAACGTGTTCGACGCGGTCGGCGGCGCCCCCCTCCTGCTTCGCGACGGCCAGCCGGTCGGCATCTGTCGTTCGGGGTGCGGGATACAGCCGCGGACGGGGGTGGGCGTCACGGCGAACGGCAACATCCTGCTCGTCGTGGTCGACGGGAGGCAACGACGGTGGTCCGTCGGGACCACCGTGGAGCAGTTCACGAGGATCATGCGCGACCTCGGGGCCGTCACCGCCCTCAACCTCGACGGCGGTGGGTCGTCGGAGATGGTGGTCGAGGGCGAGGTCGTGAACCGTCCGTCCGACGGCCGCGAGCGCCTGATCAGCAACGCGATCCTGGTCCTGCCGGGGCCGGACCCGGACGAGCCGTAGGAGCGTTCGAGGAGGCCTCAGCCGGCGTGATGCTGGACGTGATCGTCGAGCGTTGAGGTCAGGCTGTCGATGCGAGCTCCAGCCTGCCGAGCTCCGGTACGAGCGCCCTGCGCGTCGATGCGGGCGCCCAGGTCCGAGCCACTGGCATCGATCCTGGCATCCAGGCGCGCCGCCAGAGCATCGATCCTCCCACCGAGGTAGAAGAAGCTGCCGAACCGCTACGGCGGCGAGCAGTCCGATGGCGGTCCAGGCCACTGCTTCCATCAGGTCGTCCACGCTAGCACGCGGGTACGACAAGCGGGAACGGCGGCCCCCGGAGATCGGGGGCCGCTCCTTCGGTTCCGCTCGAGCGCTAGTTCTCGCAGCCCGAGATCGCGTCGTTGCCCGAGCCGCCGCTGCAGTCGTCGTTGCCGGCTCCGCCCTTGATCTGGTCGTTGCCGGCGCCGCCGGTCAGGTCGTCGTTGCCGTTGCCGCCCAGGACGTCGTCGTTGCCGCCGCCGCCTGAGGCGTCGTCGTTGCCGCTCCCGCCGGCGACGTTGTCGTTGCCGCCTCCGCCTCCGAGGGTGTCGTTGCCGCCTCCGCCCTTGACCTGGTCGTTGCCGCCGCCGCCGTTCAGGCTGTCGCCGCTCTCTCCGCCGTTGACGGTGTCGGCGTCACCCTGTCCGTTGAGGGAGTCGACGCCGGCCCCGCCCTTGAGCGTGTCGCCGCCGGCCCCTCCGGCGAGGGCGTCGTTCCCGCCGCCGCCGGTCAGGACGTTGGCCACGCCGTCCCCCGTCAGGGTGTCGTCGAACCCGGACCCGGTGACGTTCTCGACGGTCGCCAGCGTGTCGGTGCCCTCCCCGGTCGCCGTGCCGGCTCCCAGGTTCACCGTGACGCCGGCCGTCGCGGCCGCGAAGTTCGCCGTGTCGACGTTGTTCCCTCCGTTGAAGGCGTCGTTGCCGGCCCCTCCGATGAGCGTGTCGTCGCCGTCGTCGCCGTTCAGGGTGTCGTTGCCGTCACCGCCCGGTGATGCGCGTCGTTGCCGGCGCTTCCCGAGATGACGTTGTTCCCGGTGCTGCCCGTCAGGGTGTCCGATGAGGCGCCACCGGTCAGGTTCTCGGTGTTCGTGATCGTGTCGGTCCCGGCGCCGACCGTGTTCTGGGCCGCGGTGACCGCCAGGCTCACGGTCACGGCCGCGGTCGTGGTGGAGTAGCTGGCGGTGTCCGTTCCGGCGCCGCCGTCGACCGTGTCGTTGCCGCCTTCGCCGCGGAGCGTGTCGTCCCCGTCGCCGCCGTTCAGGACGTCGTCGCCGTCGCCACCGTTGATCGTGTCGTTGCCGGCGCCGCCGTTGATCGTGTTCGCCCCCGTCGACCCGTGAGCGTGTCCCCGCCCGATCCCCCGGTGAGGTTCTCGAAGTTCGAGATCGTGTCGCTGCCGGCGGCGCCCGTGTCTCTGCGCCGCCTGTCGTCGCCAGGCTCACCGTGAGGGCCGCGGTCGATGCCCGTGTACAGCAGCGTGTCGGTGCCCGCCCCGCCGTTCACCGTGTCGTTGCCGTTGTCCGTCCCGGGTTGATCGTGTCGTTGCCGCTCCCGCCGGTGAGCGTGTCGCCGCCGTCGCCGCCGTTCGATCGTGAGCGCGGTCGCGAACGTCCCGCCATTCACGGAGTCCGCCCCGCGCCGGCGTTCACGGTGAAGTTCTCGACACCCGCCTGCGTGATGTCGGAGCCGTTCACCTCGAACGGCGTGAAGGTGATGGTGTCGACGCCCGGCTGACCCGTGATCGTCAGCGAGTCGCCGGTTCCACCCCGAGGTCGATGTCGAAGTCGTCGTCATCGTCGAAGGCACCCTCCTGTCGTCGATCGTCAATCGTCGCTGCCCGTACCGTGCCGTTGACGTCGATCGAGTGTCGATGTTCGCGCGCCACTCCGCAGTCGCACGGCTGTCGATCGTGTCGTACGACAATGATATCCCCGTCCGACTCGAGAACTGACGGTCACTGGCGCCCATGGTATCGTCAAGTCGCTACCCGATCATGATTGCAGGTCACCGCGGCGAAAGCTGAGCGTCGCGGTCAGACCGACCACGAAGACCGCAAGCACGAGTGTGGATACGGCGGCCCCGAGCCGACGGACCGCTCGGGAGTGGATCGACGTGCGTGATCGAAGCATCCTGTACCTCCCCGCTCAAGACAGGGCGCCCCCGCGGCAGCCCGGCCGAGGCGCCAACCTTATGCAGGGTGACCTGCAGAATCAAGAAGGCCGGATGGGAACCTCCGAGCGACCTACAGCGTCTACTCAGGTTCGGCTCATCGCGGTTGCGAGCGCGTCAGCTCCAGACCATGCGCGGGCGCATCGCCGACGTCGCGACCTCTTCATCGATCGAAGGTTCGCCACGTTCGACCGAGCGCTTCCGTGACACAGGAGAAACGGAACCGGCCCCCTTGCGGGGGCCGGTTCCGTTGGTGCTATGAGGCGGTCTCGCCTGAGGTACTAGACCAGACGAGCAGCCCTCGAGGCACCCGGACGAGCTGCTGGGTTGTTGCTGCGTACCACAGCTCGTCGTGACCTCGGTGCCCTTACAGCGGTCCTGGCCGTCGCCGCCCTTGCCGATGTCGACGCCGCCGCCACCGAAGATCCGGTCGTTCCCGGCCGCACCCTTCAGCGAGTCGTCGCCGCCGACGCCCCGCAGGACGTCCTGGCCGCCGCCACCCTTGAGGGTGTCGTTGCCGGCGAACCCGGTCAGCGTGTCGTTGCCCGCCTTGCCGACGAGGAGGAAGTTGACGGTCCCTCCACCGGCGAACGGGCCACCTGTGACCGTGTCATTGAACTGCGAGCCGACGATGATCTCGATGAGGTCGGCGAAGCCGTCGTCGCCCTCACCGATCGCGAAGCCGAGGCTCAGGTCCACGTTCACCCCGGCCGGCGAGCCCGCGAAGCTGACGCGGTCGGCCCCAGTGCCACCGAGGAAGGTGTCGTTGCCCTCGCCACCGAGCAGCGTGTCGTTGCCCGGCTGGCCGTCAAGGAAGTCGTCACCGGCACCTCCGGTGATCTCGTTGCGCAGGTCGTTACCCTCGAGGTTGTCATTGAAGGCGCTACCGATCAGGTTCTCGAGGTCGTCGGCGCCCGACGGGTCGAGGACGTCGAGCTCGACGTTGACACCGGCGGCTGCGGCCGACTGCGTCAACCGTGTCGACCCCGGCACCGCCGAAGAACTCGGCGACGCCTGGACCAGGCGCGTTGCCGTGACGAGCATGGTGTCGTCGAAGCCCGAGCCAACGAACCTCAGGATGTCGTCCCACGTGTCGGTGCCCTGGCCGGTCGCTGACTCGTTCGTGATGTCGATCACCATGCCGGTGGTCGAGCTCGACCAATCGATGAAGTCGGCGCCAGCGCCGCCCTCGACGAAGTCGTCGCCGTCACCCGGGATCATCGTGGCCGACCCACATGCATCGTTGTTCAGCGTGTCGTTGCCCGTACCGGTCTGGAGGACCTCGAAGCAGTCGAAGGGGGCCACCAACGGTGCCGACGTCATTCTCGTCGCCCACATCCTGACTGTCACCGTCGCCGTTGGCGTCGGTCCCCGCGGCGACGCCATTCACGATCGCCGTGGGGGTCGTGCGGGTGGAGTAGCTCAGCGTGTCGGTGCCGCCGTCGCCTGTCAGGAAGTCACCAGGGAAGCTGCCCGGCGAGATGACGTCGTCGCCGCGGGCGCCGGAGAGATCGGTGAACACGGCCGTAACGGCGCTCCCGTCAAGCACGTCGTCCCCTGCACCGCCGTTCACGTTCCACTCGTCCCCGGCGGAGCCGCCCAGGACCTCGCCGGCGGCGCCATTTAGGGTGAACGTCGTGTTCGTGAGGACAACTGTGTTGTCCACATCGTCGTTCAGGTTGAACGTCAGGTCGTCGCCTGCGCCCGTGCCCAGGTCGATGTTCCACACGATCGCCGTGTTGAACGGATCGCCGATCGCCTCGTCGATGACGAACTGCTCGGTAGCCGCTCGGCTGGCCGAGGACGACGATCGACACGGTGTTCGAGTTCGACGCGCTGCCACACGCCAGGAAAGTCGCGGCGCCCGCGTCTGCGTCGAACAGGATCGAACCCGGAGCCGCCGCCGGATCCAGGTCTGGCCGCCGGCCGGTCTCGACCGCGACGGCCACGGGAGTCCCGAGGTCGATCGCGATGTTGACCGTGTCGGTCGACGGGGTTGTACACGCAGGTCCCGGCCGCGAACGCGGCCCCGGCACCCACGATCGCCAGCGCCTGGAAGGCCGCGAGCGCCCCGATGGTCGTCAGGACTGTCGCTACCCTCCCTCGGCGCTGTACTCCTCTACTACGGAGGCTCATTCGAGCTCCTTTCTCTCCTCCAACTACGGATACCTATAGCCATGCAGGGACAGACGGCCCTGCCAGGGAAGACGGGCAGATGCTATGTCGCTCACGACTGGCAGTCAACACTCGGCCCGTCCTTTCCCGCCTCCGCCATCCACCCGGATGCCACGAAGGCAAGCGCTCCCCTCCTTTCGTCCCCTCTCAAGGCTCTTGTTCCTGCTTAGATAACGAACCCGCGGCCGAAAGGTTGCTTTCGGGGCTTCAGGAAGCAGCGTCTTCGAGCGCGAGGGAACCGGTGAAGATCGATCCATCGGGCCAGACACCGACAGTGGCGCTCACGAAGCCCCTCCAGGGCAGTCCCGCTACGGGCTGTCGGTGGTTCACCAGGTCGAAGGTTCCCTCGAAGCGATACACGATGGCTCCGCTCTCGAGCTCGGTGGTCTCGGCGAGGATCGCCGAGCCGCCGTAGAGGTACGTGCCCGCCCCGGAGATGAGCGTGAGGCGGTAGTCGATCTTGCCACCCTCGGGTGCGACCTCCCCCCAATGCTGTAGGGCGTAGGACCACGCCACATCGCCGGCGGCATCGCTGGCTCCTCCGCTGAGTACCTGCGAGAACGTGAAGCCGCCCTCGGTGTGGTCCACCTGAGCAGCCGATCAGCTCCGAATCGGCGGAGCACAGGCAGTCCTCCACGGAGTTCGTCGAGGACGTGACGTCGAACGACCAGGCGGGGGCCGGTGGCGGCACGGGCGGATCCGTGATGGGCGGATCGTCGGTGGGGCTCGGATCGCCCGACGGAGACGGCTCCTCGCTCGGGACCGGATCCTCGCTCGGGCTCGGCTCCGCGGCGGGGCTCGGCTCGGCCGGCGGAACCTCCTTCGAGATCGGGACGGGCAGGGGCTCGTCTTCGGGGAGATGCCCTTCGACGACGGGCTCGGCGGGGACTTCTGCGGGCTCGTCGACGGACGCAAGCCCCTCGGCGATGTCCTCGACCACCGGCGCCATCGCGGCCGCGGCCTCGCGGTTGTTGTCCGACCGGTGTTCGACGATCTTCGCGGCGCCGACCGTGACGCCTCCCGCGAGCAGGATCGTCATGCCGGCCGCGACCACGCGCTCGCTGATCCCGACCGCGGCGACGGGCGCCGCCGAGGAGGCCGAGGCCGCCGCCACGACTTCGGGCGAAGCTGCGGCCTGCGTGAGGTGCGTCGCGTGCCCCACGCGCTCGACGACCCGCTTGCCGATGTCCAGGACCTTGGCGGCCCACAGGAGCGGGCAGCACGGCGATCGCCGTGAGCCGTCCCTTCTCGGTGACCGCGACCAGCCAGCGCCGGCGGAAGCTCGCCTTCGCGCGGTGGATCAGCGCCTTGGCCTGCGAGGTCGAGATGTCCATCTCGTGCGCGATCTCCCGGTGCGACCGGCCCTCGAGCTCGCGGAGCACGAGCGCGTCGCGGTGGGTCGCCGGCATCTCCTCGAGCACGGAGAGGACGAGGTCGCGCTCCACGAGGCGCTCGTAGGCCGCCTCGGGCGAGTCGCCCTCGTCCTTCAGCTCGGGGGCGTCGGTGCCCTCGTCCTCTTCGAGCGGCCGGCGCCCCTGCCTGCGGATGATGTCGAGCGAGACGTTCTTGGCGATCCTCGCCACCCACGGCGACAGCGCGTACCGGCCGTTGAACCGGTGCAGGCCCTGGAAGACACGGATCATCGTCTCCTGCAGCGCCTCGTCCGCGTCCTGCTGGTTGCGCAGGAAGCGGCTGCAGACGCGGCGGGCGAGCGGGCTGTACCGGGTGTGGATCTCGACGTAGGCCTCGGGGTGTCCGGCCTGGAAGTCCAGCACGAGCATGCGGTCGTCCAGGCGCTCGTACGCGCCCTGTGCCTTGCGCTGGTCGGGAACCCGGATGACCACGTTCTTCTCCTGTGTAACGTCGGGGAAGCGTCTTCGGTTGTTGAGCCCGAACACGAAGAGTGTTCCCGGCGTTGACCGAGGGTAACACGCGGCCCTCGTTCCCCTGCCTGGCGAGCTGCCTGGGATGTCAGTGGCTGGATGTAGCGTTCGAACATGCGTTCGGTCGGTGGCGCCTTCGTATGAGCGAGCTGCGTTCCGCTGCCGACGCGCTCCGGGCGGAGATCCTCACCGAGCTCCCCGACGCCCGCATAGAGGAGGACTTCGAGGAGCTCCACCGCTCGATGGAGCTGCTCGAGGTCGAGCGGCTGCGACGGCTCGCCGAGATCGAGCGGCGTGGCCTCCACGAGCGCGACGGGTTCCTGTCGGCCGCGGCGTGGCTCGCCTCGAGGTTCAAGGTGGCGTGGGGCGTGGCGCGAGAGCACGTGCGGATCGCGCGGGCGCTCGACGAGATGCCGGTCGCGCAGCGCGCGCTCGAGGAGGGCGAGGTCTCGATGTCGGCGGTTCGGATCCTCGCGACCGCTCACGACGTGGACCCGGAAGCCTTCCGCCGCGCCGAGGGCCAACTGGTGGAGGCCGCGCGCATCCACTCGGCCGGCGACCTCCATCGGGTGACCGCGTTCTGGCGGCAGACCGTCGAACAGGATCGCGCGATGGACGGCGAGGAGCAGCTTCACGCTCCGCCGCCGCCTCCACGCGTCGACGACGTTCCTCGGGATGGTGCGGGGCGACTTCGATCTCGACCCGGAAGGTGGAGAGACGCTGCTGACCGCCCTCGGAGCGGTGCTCGACGCCGAGGCGCGCTCACGCGGCGCGGAGGATCACCGAACGCCCCCGCAACGGCGTGCCGATGCGCTCGTCGAGATCTGCCGTCAGTGGCTCGACCTCGCCGACCGGCCGACGGTCGCGGGCGAGCGTCCACACGTGACGGTGACCGTCGGCGCGGACGCGCTGCGCACGGGATCGGGCGAGGCGGAGCTCGACCACTCGGGCCCGGTCTCGCCTTCCATGGCGCGGCGGCTCGCCTGCGACGCCTCGATCCGGCGCGTCGTGATGGCCGGGCGTTCCGAACCTCTCGACGTCGGCAGGCGGACACAGGTCGTTCCGCCGGCGATGCGGCGAGCCGTGATCGTTCGGGACCGTCATTGCCGGTTCCCGGGCTGCGACCGGCCGCATGCCTGGTGCGACGCGCACCACGTCGTGCACTGGGCCGACGGTGGGCCGACCGCGGTGCAGAACCTCCTCCTGCTCTGCCGCCGCCATCACCGGTTGATCCACCGGCCGCGCTGGTTCTCGTTGGAACTGCTCGACGGCCGCCCCGTGTTCCGCCGACCGGACGGATCGCCGCTCGAGGAGGATCGGGCGCCTCCGTAGGGAGCTACGGCGTGGGATCGAGGATCAGGGGCGGGCGCGGTTCCTGCTCGAAGTCGAACGCGAGCGCGAGGTCGCCGAGGATCGCGACCTCCTCGCGAACCGTGGTTCGCGAGTCGGGGCGGCCGTCCGTCTCGGGGTCCAGGCGCTGGCCGCCGAGGAACCGGTCCTCGATCAGCTTCAGGTAGGCGTCGAAGGTGAGCACCTGATGGTCGATGTACCCCTGCCTCGCGTACGGGCTGATCAGCAACCCGGGCACACGCAGGCCGTAGCCGTTCTCGTCGATCAGTGGAGGACGCACGTGGTCGTAGAACCCGCCCCAGTCGTCCCACGTGAGGAAGATCGCGGAGGACTCCCACGACGGGCCGCGCATCACGGTGTTCACGAGCCGGGTCACGTACGCCATCCCGGCGGCGATCCCGCGGCTCGACTGCGGATGCTCGCTCACGGCGTTGCCCGGGACGATCCAGGAGACCGACGGCAGCGTCCCTCGGGCCGCGGCCCGCAGGAAGTCCTCGTGCGTCCGGATGTTCGCCTGCTGTCCGGTCTCGTGCAGCGTGGCGAACCCCGGGAGCGGGTTCTTCGTCGAGGGCGTCGTGCCGCCCTCGGAACCGTCGTCGTCGTCGCACGGCGGGAACGAGCAGGTGCCCGGCGCCACGTAGTAGGCCCACGACACGCCGGCGCGATCGAGCAGCCACGTGATGTCGGTCCAGGCGTAGACGGGCGCCTCGCCGTAGTCGAATCGGTTCTCCTCTTCTTTGAGGTCGACGTCCGAGACGCACGACATCGGATCGCCCGGGTCGAGGCAGCTCGCCGACCACGCGGAGACCAGGAACAGGTGCGCGGGCAGCGTCCAGCTGTCGGTCGGCGCGAACATCTGGTCCTGCAGGACGAACGCGTCCGCGTACGCCCAGTAGTTCGGGATGTCGCGCCGGTCGACGTAGCTCATCACGTCCGGCTGGAGCTCGGGGCCGACGAACTCGGCGCAGGCCGCCGACGAGCGATCCGTGCACCAGCGGTCGGTCTCCGGCAGCGCCTCGATGAAGCCGTCCATCGCGCCGCCCGCCATCCCCGCGATCGCGGCCGGCCGGTCGTGCGGCCCCCCGAGGAAGCGGTCGCTCGTCGCGTGGAACATGCAGGACGGGTGACCGAGGACCGGGTCGGGCACGCACTCCACGGGTTCGCCGCGCCGAAGCGTCAGCCCGTCGGCGCCCGGATAGGTCCCGAAGTAGTGATCGAACGACCGGTTCTCCTGCACGATGAAGATCAGGTGGTCGAGCTCGAAGATGCCCTCGGCCTCGGGCTCGGTCGCCGGCGCGGGGCGCGCCGGTCGCGAGACGGGTCTCCGCGGCGGACCCGGCCGCCGGATCGGCGCCGCGATCACCCGCCGGGGCGAGCGCGAGCGCGGGCGCGAAGAGCGCGAGCGCGACCCCGGCGCAGATCGCGAACCAGCGCACGGGAACGCTGCCGAGGCGGAAACGGGGAAGGCGCCTCATCGGCGTTCGAGTGTATCCCCCACATCACGCAGATCCGCTCAGGGAAACACGGGAGGTCATCCGTCGCCCGTCGGCGCGGGAGGCCTAGGTCCATGCGCCGTAGTTGCGCGCGGCCTCTGGCGTGAGCGGTATGCGAGGCCGATACCCACGACACATGGGAACGCTCCGCACGCGCCAACGGAACACCGTCGTCGCGATCATCCTCGCGATGCTGCTCGTCTGCGTTCCGATCCTCGTCGACTCGAGCCGTCCGGCCTCCGCCGAGGACGACCTGAAGGAGACCAAGCAGGAGCTCCGTGAGGCGAAGGCGCGCATCCGCGCGCGCAACCAGCGCCTGAAGATGAACCAGCGCGTGATGAACCAGCTCGCCACCCGCATCGCTCGGACGGAGGCGAAGCTGGTCGAGGCGGAGTTCCGGATCGAACGGCTCGGCAAGCAGATGGTCTCGCTCTCGCTCCAGCTGATCACGCTGGAACAGCAGCTCAACGACCGCAACCGCGAGGCGTACATGACCGCCGGCAACGAGGTGCTGTACCTGCTGACGGCGACCTCGGCGGCGGAGGCGGCGTCCCGGCTCTCGTTCCTGGAGGAGCTGAACCGGCGCGACGAGGAGCTCGCGGACAAGGTCGCCGCGACGCGCGCGCGTCGCGCGGAGCTCCAGGCGGCGATCGGCCGGGCGCACATGGAGATCGACGTCGGGCTCAAGCTGATCGAGGCCGACCGCGATGCGTTGCAGAGGAAGATGGCCGAGACCCGCAAGCTCGTGGCGAACCTGCAGGTGCACGTCGAGGAGATCCAGGCGGAGATCTCGCGCCTCCGGCCGTTCGGCGCCTGCCCGGTCGACGGCCCCCACGCGGTCGGCGACGGCTTCGGCATCTGGCATCACCACCCGAAGAAGCAGGGCGGCAACCACGTCCATCAGGGCAACGACATCGCCGCCCCCTTCGGGACGCCGCTCGTCGCCGTGTTCGACGGCGTCGCCGTCGCGTCCGAGAACAGCATGGGCGGCAAGGCGGTGAACGTGTACGGCGAGTTCGGCTACGTGTACATGGCGCACCTGGATCACTACGGTCAGCTGGGGCCGGTCGAGCGAGGCGACGTGGTCGGCTACGTCGGGACGACCGGGAACGCCAGTGGGCCGCACGTGCATTTCGAGTGGCACCCGGGCGAAGGCAGGGCCGTCGACCCGTACGACTTCTTGATGCTCGTCTGCTGAGCTACCGCTCGGCGGGACGGCTCCGGCGGAGGCGCCTGCGGGTCGGCGACGCGACCGTGTGCGGCGCGGCGGCCCGAACACGTCGGAGCTCCGAGGTGAGCAGGTCGTGGACCTCCTCGAGGCGCTCGGTCCCCGTCGAGCGGATGCGTTCGAGCTCCAGGTCGTTCGCCGACCACATCCGGTCGAGCTCACCCTCGATGACGGCGCACAGCCGGTCGACACCGGCCTCGATGGCGTCGCGGATCCGCTCGAGCTCGCCGGTGGTCGCCACGCGGGTGCGGACCTGCTCCTCGCCGCTCGAGGACCGCATGCGTTTGGCCTCCTCGTGGTTGAGGGACCGGAGCGCCTCGATCTCTTCGGCGAACGTCTCGCGAAGCGTCTGGATCAACGTCGGGATCTGCGCGACCGCGGCTGCGACCTCGGCGTGAAGGTCGACGCGGAGGTCGGACCGAAGTTCGGACCGGAGATCGGCGAGCACGCGGGCGAGCTCCTCGGGCGGTGGGTCGGCCGGCGTGTCGGCCGGCGCCTCGGGGATCACGACCACGAGCGGCGCCGCCGCGGCTGCCGAGGCGCGGGCATCCGATTCCTCGACCCACCGCTCGCGCACATCGACCGAGCGCGGCGCTGGCGACGACCGTGACGACCTCGTCCGGCGGAAGCGCAGCCGGTCTCGGCGTCCGTCTCGGTCCGTCGATGCCGTACAGGTACGGCCCCCTCCGTCGAACACGACCGTAGGACAGGGGTCGGGCCCTTTCAACGACCCTGGGCTAGGATGATGGTTCGTCCGCGCACACCCGGGAGGTCCCCCGTGAGACGTACGATCCGCTCGCTTCCCGTCCTGTTCCTCGTGGTGCTCATCGCGACCGTCGGGCTCGCACTGCCCGCGAGCGGGGGCGGCAACGTCACCAGGGTCAGGATCATCGACAACGGGTTCCGTCCGAACCGGGTCACGATCGACCGAGGCACGGCCGTCCGTTGGGTCAACACGGGCAACCGCGACCACACGTCGACCGGGTCCGGGTGGAACTCCGGGGTGCTCGACCCGGGCGACACCTTCCGTCGCCGCTTCAACCAGCGGGGCACCTTCGCCTACCGGTGCACGATCCACGCGACGATGCGGGGCACGATCGTCGTCGAGTAGCACGGCGTAACCCCATCGGGCGCGCCATCGGCGCGGACGCGGTTCAAGCCCGGCCGCCCGCTCCGCCGATACACATCCAGTGAGCCGCTCCGCCGTGGAGACCCGTGGTCAGCGTGTTCCGCGCCGAACCGTGCTCAAGGCCGGAGCGGCCGGGAGCGCGCTCGTCGCCTCGGGCGCGCTCCCCTCCATCGTCTCCGCGGTTCCCGCCTCCGCCGCCGCTCGTGCCCGGTTCGTCTCGAGCGACCAGGAGCTGCACCTGCTCCGGCGGGCGACGTTCGGCGCCTCCAGGGCCACGCTGAAGGAGCTGCGCCGACTGGGTCGCGACGAGTGGCTCGACCGGCAGCTGCATCCCGAGCGGATCCCAGACCGCATCGGCGACGACATCGTGCGCCGCTTCCCGGACCTCGACTGGAGCATCCCGACCGCGCTCCAGCGGCTCGAGGGCAGCTGGCAGCTGATGTTCGACCTCGGCGTGTCGACGCTCGCCCGCGCGGCGTGGAGCGAGCGGCAGCTGTTCGAGGTCATGGTCGACTTCTGGTCGAACCACCTCAACGTCACGAACCCGAGCGACATGGTGTGGTTCTCCCGCCACGACTACGACCGGAACGTGATCCGCCGGCACGCCCTCGGCAGGTTCTCCGACATGCTCGCGGCGTCGGCGCGCCACCCGGCGATGCTGCTGTACCTGAACAACGCCGAGTCCACCTACGAGTCGCCGAACGAGAACTACGGACGCGAGCTGCTCGAGCTGCACAGCGTCGGCGTGGACGGCGGCTACGACGAGGACGACATGCGCAACTCGGCGCTGGTGATGACCGGGTTCGGGATCAACTGGGACGAGGGCACGTACGAGTACCACCCCTGGGCCCATCACGTCGGCCCACTGAAGGTGATGGGCTGGCGCTCGAAGAACGGCCGGCGGAACGGGCAGGCCGTGGGGCTCGACTACGTCGACTACCTCGCGCATCATCCGTCGACCGCCCGGCACCTCGCGACGAAGCTCGTGCGGCGGTTCGTGAGCGACGATCCGCCCCGCGGGCTGGTCGAGTCGCTCGCCGAGGTCTACCTCGACAACGGGACCGCGATCGTGCCCGTCCTGCGCGCGCTCTTCCGCTCGAAGACCTTCGAGGGGGCGGTCGGCGAGAAGGTCCGCCGTCCCCTCGAGGACCTGGCCGCGACCGTGCGGACCCTCGGGGTCGGACCCGACGCGAACGGGACCGACGGCCTCATCGCCCTGTACTGGATGGTCGAGGGCCTCGGCCAGGCGCCGCTCGCGTGGACCCAGCCGGACGGGTACCCGGACGTCGCCGACGCGTGGCGATCGGCGGGCGGGATGCTCTCGCGTTGGAACAGCCACATGTCGCTGGCCGCGCACTGGTGGCCCGAGGACCTTCGGGCACCGAAGCTCGACGCGCTCGTCCCGAAGCCGCTCCCGAAGACGCACGGCGCGCTCGTGGACGCGCTCGCTCGGGGTCTGGTCTTCCGCACGCTCTCGGCCTCGCACCGCAAGGCGGTGCTCGACTTCATCGGTCGAAGTCCCGGCGATCCGCTCTCGGGCGACGACGAGGCGTTGGGCTGGCGCCTCCCGTACCTCGTCTCGCTGATCCTCGACTCCCCGTACCACATGGTCCGGTGACCCGATGACCGAGGACGCGATGACCGACGACGCACAGACACCGATGCCACGGCCGCGACCGGAGCCACGGACCCGCGACTGCGGCTGCCCCGAGTACAACGGGCTGTCCCGCCGATCGTTCCTGCGCATCGCGACGGCCGCCGGCGCGCTCGCCGGGCTCGTGTCCGAAGGGCTCGCCACTCGGCTCGCGTTCGCCGCGGGGCCCTACGACGGCGACGTGCTCGTCGTCCTGTCGCTCCGCGGCGGGTTCGACGGGCTCCAGGCCATCGTGCCCGCGGCCGACCCCGACTACGCGACCTGGCGGCCGAACGTCGGGATCCCCGCGAGCGCGCTGATCCAGCTCGACGACATGTTCGGGATGCACCCGGCGATGGCGCCGCTGAAGCCGCTGTGGGACGCGGGCACGCTCGGCGCGGTCCACGCGGTGGGCATGTCGGAGCCGAACCGCTCGCACTTCGAGGCGATGGACCTGATGGAGCGCGCGGCGCCCGGCACGTCCCTGCGGACCGGATGGATCGACCGGATGCTCGGGCTCCGCGACAGAGGCACGCCGTTCCAGGGCACGCAGGTGGGGAGCAACATGGCAGCCTCCGCCTTCCTCGGCCCCTCCCCCGAGCTCGCGATGTGGTCGGTCGACTCGTTCGGCATCGACGCCGCATGGGACGCCGAGCAGCGGGCGCTCTGGGACGCCGCGCTCCGAGGTCTCCACGAGGGCGCGCCGTCGGCGCTCGGGGAGCCCGCCAGGGTCGCGCTCGGCGCCCTCGCCACCGCGTCCGAGCTCCAGGAGGCCGGCTACCTCCCGGAGAACGGCGCCGGCTATCCAGACACCTACCTCGGCGACGCCCTGAAGGACGTGGCGAGGCTCATCAAGGCCGGCGTCGGGCTCCAGGTCGCCGCGGTCGACTACGGGGACTGGGACATGCACGCGGGCATGGGACGCGTCGACGGCGGCTGGATGCGCGACCACCTGACCGAGCTCTCGGGCGCGCTGTCGGCGTTCGCCACCGACCTCGGAACGCGGATGTCCGACGTCACGCTCATCACGCTGACCGAGTTCGGCCGGCGCGTCGAGGAGAACGGCTCCGGCGGGACCGACCACGGGCACGGGCAGGTCGTGCTCGCGATGGGCGGCGGCGTGGTGGGCGGGAAGGTCCACGGCTCGTGGCCGGGCCTCGCGCCCGGGTCGCTGCTGGACGGCGACGTGAACGCGACGACCGATTACCGCGCGCTGCTCGCCGAGGTCCTCGAGAAGCGCTGCCGCGCCGGGTCGGTCTCGGGTGTGTTCCCGGGCATCGGCTCCGAGCGGGTCGGCATCGTCACACCCCGGCCGTAGCGGCCGACTAGGCTCCGTCTCACGATGCGCGACCGCCTGACGATCGTGTTCATGCCCGAGAGCGCCTACGGCCCGACGAACAACTGCGTCGGGATCGGCAAGGTGCTCGAACGCCGGGGACACCGCGTCGTGTTCGCCGCGGAGGCGTCGTGGAAGGGCAAGCTCGAGCCGCTCGGGTTCGAGGAGGATCTCGTGGACCTCGCGCCTCCGGCGGAGGGCGAGGAGGGCGAGCAGGACGCCGGGCAGTTCTGGGTCGACTTCGTCACCGAGACGGCCCCCGAGTTCCGCAGGCCGACGATCGACCAGCTCTCGTCGTTCATCGAGCCGGTGTGGTCCTCGCTGATCGACGGCGCGACCTACTGCCAGCCGCAGCTCGAGGCGATCCTCGATCGGACGAAGCCGGACGTCATCGTCGAGGACAACGTGAACGCGTTCCCCGCGCTGCTCACCCAGGGCGCGCCGTGGGTCCGGATCATGAGCTGCAACCCGCTCGAGCTGAAGGACCCCGCGCTCCCGCCGACCTTCAGCGGGTACCCGACGGGCGACCCCGACGGCTGGGACGCGTTCCGCGCCGAGTACGAGCGCACGCATCGCTCGACGTGGGAGAAGTACAACGAGTTCGTGGTCGAGCACGGCGCGCCGCGCCTGCCGGACCTCGAGTTCATCCACGAGTCCGACGTCTTGAACCTGTACGTGTACCCGGAGGCGGCCGACTACCCGCGATCGCGCGCGCCGGCGGCCACGTGGCACCGCCTCGAGTCCAGCGTGCGCGAGACCGAGGAGCCCTGGGACGTCCCGGACGAGCTCCGAGGCGAGGGGTCGCTCGTGTACCTGTCGCTCGGCTCGCTCGGGTCGGCCGACATCGAGCTCATGCGTCGCCTCGTGGGTGTCCTGGCGGACACGCCGCACCGCTACGTGGTGTCGAAGGGCCCTCGCGCGGACGAGCTCGAGCTGCCCGGCAACATGTGGGGGGAGCCTCGGCTGCCGCAGACGAGCATCATCCCCCGGTGCGACCTCGTGATCACCCACGGCGGCAACAACACGACGACCGAGGCCCTGCACTTCGGCAAGCCGATGGTGGTGCTCCCCCTGTTCTGGGACCAGTACGACAACGCGCAACGCGTGGACGAGCTCGGGTTCGGCGTCCGGCTGCCCACCTACGCGTTCGAGGACGACGATCTTCGGGGAGCGGTGGACCGGCTGCTCGCCGACGAGGACCTCCGGGCGCGCACGGCAGCGCTCGGCGCGTCGATCCGCACGCAGGACGGGAAGCAGCGCGCGGCCGACCTCATCGAAGGCGTCGGTCGATCGCGCGCCTCGCAGGAAGGGTAGCGGTCGCTACCAGTTCGGCCGGCGCGCGAGCAGGCGGAGCGGCGCCGGCAGGTCGTACCCGAAGCGCAGGAGGCTCTTCGCGCTCATCCGGTAGCCCGCGGCGTCGAGCGTGTCGAAGCCGAGCGAGTCCGCGACACGGTCCACCATGTTGAAGTGGAAGCAGACCGCGATCGCGTCGATGAGCGCCTGCTCGCTCACGCCCGCGTCGTAGACCGCTCGCGCGTCGTCGGGACCGATCGCGTCGGGCTGGAGGGTGAGCTTGTTCACGAAGCCGAGGGCCGCACGGAGGCCCTCGGCGACCGGCGCGGTCCGGTAGTCATCGAAGACGGCCTGCGTGAGCTTCCTTCCGAGCTGTGACGACGCGACCGCGCCGTGTGCGCCCGTTCAGAACGGGCACTGGTTGAGATAGGAGGTGTACGCGGCGAAGAGCTCGCGTTCGCCGATGCTCCACTCGGACGGTCCGCGCATCACGTCCTGCAGGGGGGAGCTCCACGGTCCGCCCCAGAAGCCGGACCGGTAGTGGATCGTGCGAACGACATCGGGCGCGGGTCGCTTCCGCCCGATCATCCAGATGAACGCGCGGTTCGGCCAGCGGTTCCCTCGGCGTACGTTCGCGAGCCGCATCGTTCAGCCCCCGTCCCCGGAGGGCGACGGAGCGGGGGCCTCGGAGGTTCGCGCCGCCGCCATCGCCCCGAGCCCCGCGCGCAGGCGCGCCCTGGCCGCCCCGAACGCCGCGCAGATGCTGAGCTCGAAGATCCGGTCCTCGTCCCAGCCGGCGGCCGTCATCGCGTCGATGTCGGCCTGGGTGATCTTGTAGGCATGGAGGCGGATCTTCTCCAGGTAGGCGTCGACCAGCGGATCGCCCACGGGATCGCCGTCCGCGGCCGAGCGTCGCGTCTCGGGCGCGGTGGCACCCGGCCCCTCGAGCAACCGAGCCTCGAGCCTGCGCAACTTCTCGTCGTACCGCGTCTGCACCCGTTGCCTCCATCCAGGGATGGGCGTCCATGGTAACTACGGCCGCCGCGGTCTCGCGCTTGACCCCTGCTCAAGGTGCTCGGCGCGGGTGCCGATTCGGGGCGTGGGGCCACAGAGCCGCAGACGCACGCGTCCCGGGACCGGGACGACGGACGGAACGAGCGAGGGGCTGGGATGAAGTATCGGGAGCTCATCGCCCCTGGGCGTGACGCGGCGGGCGGCGGGGAGGTCCTCGCGGAGGACGTCGCTCCCGAGATCGACCCATGGCCGACCCGGGCCCGCCGCCGGCTCGAGGAGCTCCCGCCCGACCGCCCGGATCGCCACCTCGCTCCCTGGGGGCTCGTCGCGATCGCCGTCGCGTTCAACCTGTGGATCCTGCGGGCCGAGATCCTGCCGGTCCTGTACGTCAACGACGGCGGGATGCACCTGTCGATGGTCCGCCTGGCGCTCGAGCGCATGCAGGACGGCCACCTCCCGTTCGACGCCTGGTACCCGTACCTGGGCCTGGGGTCCTCGTGGTTCCACCACTACCAGAGCCTGCCGCACATCGTGACGGCGGGCCTCGGGGCGGTGATCGGCCCGGAGCGCGCGTACTCCGGATCGCTCTACGTCCTGCTCGCCACGTGGCCGATCAGCGTCTACCTCGGCGCCCGCCTGCTCGGGTGGGAGCGATGGGTCGCGGCCGCCGCCGCCGCCGTCTCACCGCTCCTCGTCAGCGTCGCGGACGGCGCCTTCGCAAACGAGCTGCACAGCTACGGCTACGAGTTGCACAGCTATCTGTTCCGCGGCCCGGGCCTGTGGACACAGCTGTGGGCGATGTGGCTCCTGCCGATCGCGTGGGGACTGACGTGGCGGACCGTGAGCGGACGGACGCCGGCCCGCTATGCCTCGACGGCGCTCGTCGTCGGGTTGACCGCGGCGCTGCATTTCCTGACGGCGTACCTCACGCTCCTCGCCCTCGGCGTGTGGGTGCTGATCCGGCCGAGCGAGCTCCGACAGCGCCTGGGGCGCGCGGCGCTGTTGGGTGTCGGCGCGCTCCTGATCATCTCCTGGGTCGTCGTCCCCGCGCTCCAGGACGCCGAGTGGGTGAGCCAGAGTGCGTTCTGGCACGGCGAGCAGTCGAACTTCTTCGATTCCTACGGTGCGCCGAAGGTCCTCACGTGGCTCGTCACCGGACAGATCCTCGACGCCGGGAGGATCCCCGTGATCACCGCCTTCATGTTGATCGGTGTCGCGGTGTGCGTCGCTCGCTTCCGGCGGGACGAACGCGCCCGCGCGCTGCTCGGCGTCATGGGGCTCAGCCTGATCCTGTATTCGGGACGCCCGACGTTCGGCCCGCTCATCGGGCTGCTCCCCGGGAGCGACGGGCTCTTCCTCCACCGCTACGTCATCGGCGTCCAGCTGGCCGGCACCCTGCTCGCGGGCGTCGGCTTGGCGTGGGCCGCGAAGGGTCTCGCCTCGGCCGTTCGCCGGCGCACGCCGAACGCCGCCCCGGCCCTCGCGACGACGGCGGTGGTCGTCCTGCTGTGCTCGCTGCTCGCACCCGCGTGGGCCGAGCGGGCCGCGCACGCCCACCTCGGAGGCACGTGGCTCCGGGAGCAGCGGGCGTTCACGGCCGTCGAGGGTCCTCCGTTCCGGGCGATGATCGACGAGGCCGAGCGCAACGGTCCGGGGCGGATCTACTCGGGGCTGTTGTCCAACTGGGGACGTCGAACGCGGCTCGGGCACGTCCCGCTGTACCTGGCATTGCTCGGCTACGACGCCGATGCGATCGGGTTCCTGTTCCACACCACGTCGCTGTCGTCGGACTTCGAGTACGGGTTCGACGACTCGGACCCGGAGCACTACGAGCTGCTCGGCGTCCGGTACCTCATCCTGCCGTCCGGCCGTGAGCCTCCCGTGGTCGCGACCCGGCTCGACGAGCGGGAGGGATGCGGTCCTATGGGAGATCGAGGGGAACGGGTACCTCGACGTCGTCGACACGGTCGGTCCTCCGATCGAGGCCGATCAGGTGACGCTCCACGATCAGGCCGAGTCCTTCCTCACCTCGGACCTGCTGCGTGACGATCGGTACCCGACGATCGCGTTCGCCGGGCGGCCGGCGGCGGAGCCCACCCTCGAGAAGGGTTCGTCTGCACAAGGACCGGCGGGGGTCGTCCGAACCGAGAGCGTCGACATCTCCGGAGGCGAGTTCATCGCCGAGGTGGTCGCCGACCGGGACGCCGTGGTCCTGCTCCGGTCGACCTTCGATCCCGCGTGGCAGGTCAAGGTGGACGGCCACGTGGTCGAGCCGCAGATGGTGGCGCCGAGCTTCGTCGGAGCGCGCCGTGCCTCCGGGAAGGCACACCGTCGCCTTCCGGTACCGGCCCTTCCCGCGGTACGACCTGCTGTTCGCGATCGGCGTCGTGACCGTGTTCGGCCTGTGGGCGTTCTCGGCGTTCGTGGTGAACCCGCGCGCACGGCGCCGAGCAGCGGCAGCGCGTTGAACGCGCGGCGCTCCGACGATCGTGCCCGGGGTGGGACTCGAACCCACATGGCTTTTCAGCCCTCGCTTTTTAAGAGCGATGCGTCTGCATTCCGCCACCCGGGCTCTGCGAAGGATAGCCTGCTGCGCCGATGTTCCGACCCGGTAGGTCGAGGTCTGAGCGTGACAATTCGGACAGAGGGGCCTCAGGTTCGAGAGACGGTTATCATCGCTCTCCCGTTGATGTGGTCGAGTTCGAGCGGGATCAGCTGGTCGTTCAACGATCCATCCCGACATGTCGAATGAGCTCGAAGTTCGAACCTCCAACCACGGTCGCCTTCCTGGACTGTAGCGCCTAGCGTCCCTCGCGGATCCTGACCTTCTCGAGGTAGACGGCCTCCGACGGCTGTTGACCGGCGATGCCGCCCTCGGGGTCGAGGATCGGCACCTGCAGGATCTCGCGAAGCACGTCGAGGCCCTCGGTCACGCGACCGAAGATCGTGTAGCTGGGCGGGAGACCCGAGGCGCCCGGGCCGGTCACGAAGAAGAACTGGCTCCCACCGGTGTCCGGCGCGCCGCTGTTGGCCATCGCGAGCACGCCGGCCTCGTACACCTCGTCGCCCGTGAGCTCGTCGGGGATCGTGTACCCGGGTCCGCCCGTTCCCGTCCCGGTCGGATCCCCGCCCTGGACCACGTCGAGCGATCCGTCCAGCCGATGGATCCGCTGCCCGTCGAAGAACCCCTGCTGCGCGAGGAAGACGAAGGAGTTCACGGTCTCGGGGGTGTCGCCCGCCAGCAGCTCGACCACGATCGGGCCGCACGAGGTCTCGATCTCGGCCGTGTAGGTCCGTCCGCGCTCGACCACCTCGCCGGGTGATGCGAACTGGGGCTTCGGTCGGAGCGCCTTCGGCGGTTGCTCACCGCCGCACGCCACCTCCTCGGGCCCGGGCTCGGGCTGCACGGTCCCGATCTGGCTCCCCGGGTCCTGGGCTGTGGCCCCGGTCGGCCCCGTGGAACCGGTCGGTGCCGTGCCTCCGGTGGCCGCGGGAGACGGCTCGTCGTCTCCGGGCACGAACGCGACGATAGGCCGCGATCCCACCGACCAGTGCGATCACGAGCGCGACCGCGATCGTCCTGGTCTGACGCCGGCGTTGCTCCTGGCGGCGTTGCTCCTGACGGCGGGCGTGGTGCTTCGCGAGGTGGCGGTTCCGGGTGTTCTTCGGCACGGCCGCCCAGGTTACCGAACGGCCATCGGCGAGGACATCGGTCTACCCCAGCATCTCCAGCACGAGGCCGTCGAGGATGTCGGTCTCGGAGACGAGCGCGTCGTCGAACCCGAACCGGCCCATCACCTCGACGAGGATCACCGCCCCCGCGACGATGACGTCGGCTCGCCCGGGAGCCATGACGGGAAGCTCCGCGCGTTCGGCCGTGCGCATCGCGGCGAGCCGTTCCAGGACGCCCGTCCGCATCCGCGCGGCCGAGCCGGGTCCGATGGATCCGTTCGGGATCGTAGGAGTCGAGGCCGAGCGCGATCGCCTGCACGGTCGTCGCGGTTCCGGCCACGGCGACGAGCGTTCGGGCGTCCTCGACCGGGACGGCCGAGCGGACCCGGTCGAGGATCTCGTCGACGGCCTCGCGCATCGCGCCCAGCTCCTCGGCCCGCGGTGGATCGTCTCGGACGAACCGCTCCGTGAGCCGAACGCTCCCCATCTGCGTCGAGATCGACGCGACCGGACCGTCGGACCCCACCACGAACTCCGTCGACCCGCCGCCGATGTCGAGGACCAGGTACGGGGGCGGTGCCCCGGAGCCTTCCGCCCCCAGGCCCTTCGTCGCGCCGAGGAACGACAGCGCCGCTTCGCGCTCACCGGTGATCACCTCGAGGTCCGACCCCGTGAGCTCGCGGACGCGGCCGGCGAAGGCGTCCCGGTTCGAGGCGTCGCGGACCGCCGCGGTCGCCCCCACGCGGATCGTGCCGGCGTGGAGGGCTCGCGCGCGGCGCGCGTACCGCTCGATGACCTCGAGCGTCCGATCGAACGCCTCGGGCGCGATCGCGCCGGACCGGTCGACGTCCTGTCCGAGCCGCGTGATCACCATGTCGCGCGCGAGGTCCTCGAACCCGTCGTCCCTCGGTTCGGCGACCAGCAGCCGCGTCGAGTTCGTCCCCTGGTCGATCGCCGCCAGCCGCCCGTCGCGCTCGGCGTGGACCGGCTCCACCCGCTCCGCGACCCACGCGCCGACGACGTCGTCCCCGCCCGCCAGGTGGTTCGCGTAGTGCGCGTGCAGACACTTCACGCCGGTCCGGGTGCCGCCGACGCCGCCGAACGACCTCGCCGCCGGATGCCCGCGTGCGCGTTCGCGCGCGTATCCCTCGTGGGCGCGGGCGATCGCGTCGGCGAGGTCCGGCTCGTCCTCCGCTCGCCGGTTCAGTCGACCGATCCACCCCTCGGCCTCGAGCGTGGACACGGCGCGGACCGCATCGGGACACGTCAGCCAGAACAACGTCGGGAACGGTCTGCCGTCCGGGTCGAAGGGGGCGTTGCGCGTCACGAGCGGATGTCCGACCCCGCATCGAGCGACCACGGTGAACGGGACGACGGGGTCGCGGCCCAGCTGCTCGGCGACGATGAGGCGGTCGCTCCCGCGGAGTTCGCCCACGCGGGGCGCTACTTGCGCTTGTGCTCGATCGACCGCTTGTAGTCCACCTGCCGCTCCTCGCTGGAGCGCATGAACTTCTTCAGCATCGACTCGAAACCGGGATCGGAGCCGCGGCGCTGGCGGGTCGGGGCCGGATCCTGGAGGGCCTTGATCGACAGGTCGATCTTGCCGTCCTCCTTGATCGCGATGACCTTCGCCTGGACGACGTCGTTCTCCCGCAGGTGTTCGTGGACGTCCTTGACGTAGTTCCGGTCGATCTCGGAGATGTGGACGAGCCCGACCTTGCCGCCCTCCAGCGTCAGGAAGGCGCCGTACGGGGTGATGCGGCTCACGGTCCCATCGATGACCGCACCGACCTCGAGGTCTGCCAGGATCTCCACCTCCGTCTCCCCGGCGAACCGCCGGGGGCGGTCAGTGTCCCATCGGCTCGTCGGGGCCGTCAATCCGAGCAGGTCGGCGGCCGCTCAGCAGCTCGCAGCGGCCGACGAGCCGGGCGTCACGAACAGCACCTCGCCCGGCGCGACCATCCCGAGACACGCCCGGGCGAGGCGCTCGAGCTCGGCGGGATCGCGCAGGCTCGAGATCTGGACGCGCAGATCCGCGTTCAGCTCCTCGAGCTCGGTCGCCGTGCGTTCGAGCTCGGCGATCCGGTCTCGCTCCGCCAGGTACTGGCGCGCCGGAACGGCCGCCATGAACCCGAGGATCGTCAGCACCACGAGCAGGACCGCGGCGCGACCCGTGAGGCGAGGCCGGTCGCGCTCGATCCGCGGGCGGCGCGTGCCGTTCGCGGCCTTCATCGGCCGCTCCGTCGGATCGCCGACGGGCCCGCGTACCGCGCCTGCTCCCCGAGCTCCTCCTCGATCCGCAGGAGCCGGTTGTACTTCGCCGTGCGTTCGCTTCGGGTCGGCGCGCCGGCCTTGATCTGCCCGGCGTTCGTCGCGACCGCGATGTCGGCGATCGTCGTGTCCTCGGTCTCGCCCGATCGATGGCTGATCACCTGGCCGTACCCGTTCCTGGCGGCGAGCTCGATCGTGTCGAGGGTCTCGGTCAGCGTCCCGATCTGGTTCGGCTTCACGAGGATCGCGGTGCCGGCTCCCTCTCGGATGCCGCGGGCCAGGCGGTCGGGGTTCGTCACGAACACGTCGTCGCCGACGAGCTGGCATCGCGACCCGAGCTCGGACGTCAGCAGCGACCACCCCTCCCAGTCGTCCTGCGGCGAGCGGGTCCTCGAGCGAGACGATGGGGAACCCGTCCAGCAGACCCCTCCAGTACGTCACCATGTCGGCCGCGGACCGCGCCGCGCCCTCGAACCGGTACGACCCGTCCCCGAACAGCTCGCTGCACGCGGGGTCGAGCGCGAGGGCGACCTCGTCGCCGGGCTCGAGTCCGGTCGCCTCGATCGCCCGAACCAGGGTCTCGAGCGCCTCCGCGGCCGTCGCCAGCTCGGGCGCGAACCCGCCCTCGTCTCCGACACCCGTCGACAGGCCCTTCGAGCGGAGCTCGGCCTTCAGCGCGGCGTAGACCTCGGAGCCCCACCGGAGCGCCTCGGACAGCGACGCGGCGCCGACCGGCGCGAGCATGAACTCCTGCAGCTCGAGTTCGTTGTCGGCGTGCGCCCCGCCGTTGATCACGTTCATGAGCGGGACCGGCAGGACGTGCGCGTTCGGACCACCGAGCGCGCGATACAGCGGCAATCCGAGCGAATCGGCGGCGGCGTGCGCGACGGCCAACGAGACGCCGAGCGTGGCGTTCGCGCCGAGGTTCGACCGATCGGCGGACCCGTCGAGCTCGAGCACGCGCCGGTCCACCTCGCGCTGATCGAGCGCGTCGAGCCCGACGAGCGCGGGCCCGATGACCTCCGAGACGTTCGCGACCGCCCGGAGCACGCCCTTGCCGCCGAAGCGCTTCGGGTCCTCGTCCCGCAGCTCGACGGCCTCGTGCTCGCCGGTCGATGCGCCGCTCGGGACCGCGGCCCGTCCGAAGGCACCGTCGACGAGCGCCACGTCGACCTCGACGGTGGGGTTGCCGCGTGAATCGAGGATCTCGCGCGCCTGAACGGCCTCGATGAGGGACATGGGGGGCAACATCCTACGGCCGGTCCCGGCCCGAACCGAACATCTGCGGTCAGGTAGCGTGGGCCACATGGAGCCCGAACCCGAGCACTGCTGCTTCGACGACTGGGTCGACGACTGGGTCAAGCAGGCCCGGAGGAAGGGCGTGGCGCGCCGGCTGACGTCGAACCTCCTCGAGGCGCTCGACGACGCAGGGCTGGACGATCGGACGATGCTCGATCTCGGGTGCGGGATCGGCGACCTGTCGATCGCGGCGCTCGAGCGTGGCGCGACGAGCGCGCGCGGATACGACCTGTCGCCGAAGGCCATCTCGGCGGCGCGAGACGCTGGCCGAGGAGCGCGGCGTGGCCGAGCGGACGGCGTTCGAGGTGGGCGACGCGTCGACCGCCGAGCTCCCCGCGGCCGACGTGGTCGCGCTGCATCGCGTCTTCTGTTGTTACCCGGACGTCCGCGGCCTGCTCGAACGGTCCCTGGCCGCGGCGGGGTCCGTCTACGCGTTCATCGGTCCCCAGCTCGAGCGGGATCATCGGTCGGTACGAGCGCGTCCGCGCCGCGATCGCCAACGCCTGGTACCGGTTGCGGCCACGGACCTACGGCGGGTTCCAGGTGTACATCCACGACCTCGGCGCGATCGACGAGCGGGTGCGCGCCGAGGGGTTCCGACTGCACCGGCGCGAACGCCGACGCGTCGTGTGGCAGCTCGCCGTCTACACGCGCTGAACCCGGCGACTACTTCTTCGCGCGAGCCGAGGTCACTCGAAGCATCAGGGTGAACACGAACAGGCCGACCAACCCTGCGAGCCCCATCCAGATGCCTCCGCCGGCGAATCCGGCGGTGCTGACATCGGCCGGCTTCGTGCTGGTCGGCGGCTTGGTCGTGGTCGTCGGTGGCTTCGTGGTTGTTGGGGGCTTCGTCGTGGTCGTCGGTGGCTTCGTGGTGGTGGGTGGCTTCGTCGTGGTGGTGGGTGGCGGCGTCGTGGTCGGCACACACCCAGTCACCCAGAAGACCTTGTGCTTCTTGTCCGCGCCCTGCGATCCGTCAGCGTTCACGGTGAGCCGGACGTGGAAGCCCTGGGCGTGTGGTTCGATGCCGGTGAAGTCCAAGGTGTAGGTCTCCGATGCGTCCAGGCCAGCTTCGCTCCCACCCCCCGAGTTGTCGTCCTCGCCGATGAAGACCGTGTCCGTGAGCAGCACGACGATCGGTCCGGTCGGCGGGTGCGATTCGAACGTGACGTCGGCGAAGAGATCACCTTCGTCGAAGCCGTAGAAGTCGATCTGGAAGACGCATCCGACGTGCGGTTCGTTGTTCGGGTGGTCGTCGAACGGCACGCCGTCAACCTTCACCGTCCCGTTGTTGCCGGGTGGGTTCGGGGCGGCCGAAGCGGCGCCGACGCCCATCACGACGGCTGCGGACACGAGCCCGAGGATCACGCACGTCCAGGTGCGCTTGTTCATGCCGTCAACTCCCTTCGGCCCCCCCGACGAGTCGACCGGAACCCTCAGCATGCCCACGACCTGGAGGCCAAGTCCATACGACATCGTGGCACGTTTCGACTACGCCAGCACCCACGAGGCAATGACGACCGGCAAGGACCGACCGATAGCCTCGCTCGAGTGGACGACGCGGCGGAACGGAACGTGAGCGGCGCGACGGCGACCTGGTCCGATCGCCGCCTCGAGCGCTCACCGTCGGGCTCGCCTTGCTCGGAGTGGCGGGCGTGTTGACGGCGCTCGTCGCCGTGGATCCCGGCTCCCCTCCGCTGGTCGGCGGCATCGACCGGACGGGGCGCGAGCTCGCGCTCGACGCACCCAGTTGGTTCCAGAGCGTGAGCCGCGCGCTGAAGGTCCTCGGATCCGGACTCGTCATGGTCCCGCTCCGGATCGCGGTCGCGATGTGGCTCGTTGCCCGGCGGCGCCGTTACGACCTCGCAGCGTGGCTGTTCGCGTGGGCGATCGCCGACCTCCTCACGTTCGTGCTCAAGCCCTCGATCGACCGCGTCCGTCCCGACGGCAGCGACGCCTCGTCGTTCCCCTCGGCCCATGCGAAGACGGCGGCCCAGGTGGCGTTCGGGCTCGTGCTCGTCCTCACGAGCCCGTGGCGGAAGCGAACCGCGTGGTGGCTCGTCGCCGTCGCCTGGACCGTCGCGATGGCCGTGTCGCGCACCGTCCTGGACGAGCACTGGCTCTCGGACGTGGTCGCCGGTTCGTTGCTCGGGGCCGGATGCGCGATCGGCGTCGCCGCCGTGGTGCAGCTCCGCCGCGCGGTCCGCGGCCTAGCCGCTGCGAGCGGCTCGGAACAGCTCGCGGATCTCGGACTCCGACATCGCGTCGAGCTCGAGCCCTCGTTCGGCGGCGAGCGCTCGGAAGCGCTCGTAGCGATCGGCGAACCCGCGGATCGTCCGGCGCAGCGCGCTCTCGGCGTCGACGCCGAGGCGACGCGCGACCGAGACGGTCGCGAACAGCACGTCGCCGATCTCTTCCTCGGCGTTGTCGGCGTCGGTGTGCGTCTCGAGCTCGTCGACCTCCTCCCGCAGGGCCTCGAGCGCGGCGTCCACGGAACGCCACTCGAACCCCCATCCGGCCGCACGGCGTTGGACCTTCGCGGCGCGGGCGAGCGCCGGCAGCGTCTCGGGGATGTCGTGCTCGAGGGCATGCTCGCCCTTCTCGTCCGCCTTGATGCGCTCCCAGTTCACGAGGACCTCGGCGGCTCCCTCGACCTCGACGTCTCCGAACACGTGGGGGTGTCGGCGGATCAGCTTCTCGACGATGCCCCGCGCGACGTCGTCGATGTCCCACGCGCCCTCGTCCGCGGCCATCTGCGCGTGGAAGACCACCTGCAGCAGCACGTCGCCGAGCTCCTCGCGAAGGCGATCGCCGTCCCCGGCGTCGATCGCGTCGAGCGCCTCGTGCGCCTCCTCGAGCAGATGGCGCGCGAGGGACGCGTGCGTCTGCTCCGCGTCCCATGGACACCCGCCGGGGCCACGCAACCGTGCCATGACCCGCACGAGGTCGAGGAGCCGCGCACCCCCATCCGATGCGGGGACCGGACCTTCGGGGACGGAGCGGAGCAGGTCCTGGTCGTCCGTGGTCACGACCCGGACGTCGGCCCCGACGTCGTTCCCGTCGTGGAGCTCGCCGGCCCCTCCTCGGTGCTCCGGACCGCGAGCACCTCCCCGGTCTCGGCGTCGAGCTGTCCGAAGCGCGGGTTCACCTCCACGTTCGTCGCCTCGATCTGCTCGGCCACCCACGCGTCGAACAGCGGGCCGACCTGCGACGCGCGCAGCTGTTCGCGTACGTCCTCGAACGGCGCGATCTCGCGACCGATCATGTAGATGACGTGCCAGCCGAACTGCGTCTGCACGGGCGCCGAGATCTCGCCCGCATCCAGCGCGAGCGCGCCGGCCACGAAGTCTCCGTCGAACTGCGATGCGAACTCGGCCCTCGGATACGAGCCGAGGTTCCCACCGTTGTCCGCCGCGCTCGGGTCGATCGACTCGCGGCGCGCGACCCGCTCGAAGGTCTCCGGCGTGACCGTCCCGGCGATCTCCTCGGCCGCGGCCCGATCCTCGAGGAGGATGTGCGCCACCTCGACGGTCGTGAACGTCTCGGCCTGCGCGTCGTAGGACGCACGCAGGGCCTCCTCGTCCAGACGCTCGTCGACGACCGCCTGCTGCACGACGTTCACGAGCAGCAGCCGCTCGGCGAGCGTCACCACCTGGGCCCGGGTCAGCCCGGCTCCCTGGAGCTGGCTCGCCAGCGCCTCCGGTCCGCCCAGACCGCTCTCGAGTTGCGTGATCGCGCTGTCGACCTCGGCAGGATCGGCCGCGAGGTCGTGCTCCGCGGCGTAGTCCTTCGCGAGCTCCTCGCGGATGTCGGTCGTCAGGGCGAAGCGTGCGCACGCCGCGTCGGGCGACTCACCGTCGACCGGCTGCCCACAGGTCGATCCCGAGATCCCGGTGAGGAAGGTGTACAGGTCGACGTCGCGCTCGAGCTCCTCCACCGTGACCGTCTCGTCGCCGATGACGGCGGCGTTCGACCCCGTCCTCGACCCCGTCGTGGAGCAGCCGGCGAGCGACAGCAGCGTCGCGGCCAGCAGGACGGCGAGCATGCGAGAACGGAACCGGAGCGGGATCACGCAGGCATGGTAGCAACGTCGTCGTGATCGCTCGTCGCCCGCACGAGCGCGCGCTCGATCACGGCAGGCAACTCGACCCCGGCAACGGTGCCGGAGTCGAGGTTCAACGTCGAGGTGGCTCGATGGAAGCTCGCCTCGGGAACGCGGGACGGGAGGTCGACCTCGAGCGCCTCGGGAAGATCGAGCGGCTTCACGCGCACCTGCTGGCGGTAGGTCGAGACCTCCTCGACGCCGAGCCGGGCGCAGGTGAGCCGGAGGGACGCGACCGCGAACAGGGTCTCGACCTCCTCCGGCAGGCGGCCGAACCGGTCGATCGACTCCTCGCGGACGCGCGCGAGCAGCTCGTGGTCGCCGGCCGACCCGATCCGCCGGTACAGGTCCAGCCGCAGCGCCTCCTGCTCGAGCCACCCGGGCGGCACGAACGCGCGCACCGGCAGGTCGATCCGGATCTCCTTCTCCTCCGCCAGCGGCTCGCCCTTCAGCTCGGCGACCGACTCCTGCAGCAGCCTCGCGTAAGTGTCGAACCCCACCGCGGCGATGTGGCCGTGCTGCTCGGCGCCGAGCACGTTGCCGGCCCCACGGATCTCCAGGTCTCGCAGCGCGATCTGGAACCCGCTGCCGAGCGCCTGATGGCGCGCGATCGTCGTGAGCCGCTCGTGCGCTTCCTCCGTGAGCTCGCGCTGCGGTGGGAAGAAGAAGTACGCGAAGGCTCGCTCGTGGCTGCGCCCGACGCGGCCGCGCAGCTGGTACATCTGCGAGAGCCCCAGCAGGTGCGAGGAATCGACCACGAGCGTGTTGGCGTTCGGCACGTCGAGACCGGACTCGATGATCACGGTCGAAACGAGGATGTCGGCGTCCCGGTCCCAGAACCGCATCATCCGTCGCTCGAGCGCCTCCTCGTCCATCTGTCCGTGCGCCACGACGATCCGTGCGTCGGGCACCTGGTCCTGGAGCCACGCCGCCTGCCGGTCGATCGTCGCCACCCGGTTGTGGACCCAGAACACCTGTCCCTCGCGGAGCAGCTCGCGGCGAACGGCGCCGATCGCGAGCCCCTCGTCGTACTGGCCGACGTAGGTCAGCACGGGCTGCCGGTCCTCGGGCGGCGTGTCCACCGTCGACAGGTCGCGGATGCCCGTGAGGGCCATCTCGAGCGTGCGAGGGATCGGCGTGGCCGACATCGTGAGCACGTCGACCTGCGCACGCAGCTTCTTCAGCCGCTCCTTGTGCGCGACGCCGAAGCGCTGCTCCTCGTCGACCACGACGAGGCCGAGGTCCTTGAACGCGACGTCCCTGGACAACAGCCGGTGCGTCCCGATCACGACGTCGATCGCCCCGCGCGCGAGGTCCTCCACGATCCGAGCCTGCTCGGTCTTCGAGACGAACCGAGACAACATCGCGAGCTTCACCGGGAACGGCGCGTACCGTTCGCCGAACGTGATCAGGTGCTGCTCGGCGAGCAGCGTGGTCGGCACGAGCACGGCGACCTGCTTGCCCTCCATCACGGCCTTGAACGCCGCCCGCACCGCGATCTCGGTCTTGCCGAACCCGACGTCGCCGCAGACCAGGCGATCCATCGGCCTGGGCCGGAGCAGGTCGGCCTTCACCTCGTCGATCGCCGTGAGCTGATCGCCGGTCTCCGCGTGCGGGAACGCGTCCTCGAGCTCCATCTGCCAGGGCGTGTCGGGTCCGTACGGCGGCCGCTCGACCGCCATCCGGACCGAGTAGAGACGGACGAGCTCGCCGGCCATGTCCTTGACCGCACGCTTGACGCGGTTCGTCGTCCGCGCCCAATCGCCCGACCCCAGACGCGACAGGCGGGGCGTCTCACCGCCCACGTACCGAGCGACCATGCCGACCTGGTCGGTCGGCACCGACAGTCGGTCGCCGGCGGCGTACTCGAGCAGCATGTAGTCGCGCTCCGAACCGCCGATCGCGCGCCGGCGGATCCCCGCGTAGCGCGCGACCCCGTGGACGCGGTGGACGGCGAAGTCGCCCGGGGTCAGCTCGTCGGCGACGGCGTCGGTCCGGCGCGTCGTGAACCTCGGCGCCTCCCGCGTATGGCGCCGGGATCCGAACAGGTCCTCCTCGGTCGCGACGGCCAGGCGTCCGGCCGGGAACACGAACCCGTCGGCGAGCGGCGTCTCGACCGCCTCCGCGCCGCGCACCGGCACGACCTCCCGGACGCGTTCGAGCGAGCCGTGCCCGCGCGCCGACAGGACGATCCGGTAGCCGCGTTCGGCGAGGGCGGCCGCGCGCTTGGCGAGCTCCGCCGGGTTGCCTCGCGCGCTCCCCCAGCCCTCGAACCCGAGGTCCGTGCCCTCGGTGAACGAGCTCAGCCGCAGCTGCACCCGGTCGCCCAGGGCCTGCTCGAGCGGAAGGACGGCCGGCGGACCGGGCCAGCCCGACGCGGACGCGAGCGCCTCGGCATCCTCGAACGCCGAACGGGCGCGATCGAGGGTTCGTTGCGCGTCCGACAGGACGATCCACGAACCGTCGGGCAGGAGCTCGGCCGGCGTCTCCAGCCGATCGAACAGCAGCGGCGCGAAGGATTCGGCACCCTCCGCGTGCAGCCCCTCGCCGATGCGCTCGAGGCCGTCGCGGAACCGATCGAGGTATCGGGGCGCGCGCTCGCGGGCCCGCGCCGCGAGCGCGTCGTCCACGACGAGCTCGCGGACGGGCGGGATCTGCACGCGGACCACCGGGCCCGACGACATCTGGGACGACGGAACGAACTCGCGGAGCGACTCGATCTCGTCTCCCCAATACTCGAGGCGCACCGGGCGGCGTGCGTTCCCCGGGAAGACGTCGAGCACCCCGCCGCGCACCGCGAACTCGCCGCGATGTTCGACGACGTCGGCCCGCAGGTACCCGAGGACCACGAGGCGCTCGGCGATCGCGTCCGGGGGAAGCTCGACCCCCTTGACGAGCTCGACCGGCGGGACCTCGCCGAGCGTCGGGACGATCCCCTGCATCGCGGCGAGGCCCGGGGCGACCAGGACGAACGGCTCCTTCGCCGCCCGCAACCGGCGGACGGCGTCCGAGCGGCGGGCCGCGACCTCCGGTGACGGGCTCAGTCCCTCGTAGGGCAGCGCCTCCCAGGCGGGAAGGAGCGCCACACCCTCCGACCCGAGCCAGGCCTCGACGCCGCTCGCGAGCTGCTCGGCTTCCCGCGGTCCGGGCGTGACCAGCAGGACGGGCGCGTCGATCCCTCGGGCGATGGATGCGACCAGGTAGTCCTGCCCGGCGTCGGCCCGAGCCACGATCGGTCGGGCGCGCTCCAGCAGGAGGCGCTCGAACACCTCCGAGCCGATCAGGACGTCGAGCAGCCGCTCCAGCACGCGTCAACTCCTCCGGACAGCACGAACAGGCCTCGCCGCGTCGCGGCGGGCCCTCACGACGAGTCTAGCGAAGCGGTCCGGTATCTCGATCGAGCCGGGCGGGGGCCGACTACGCCCGGGGTCCGGTCCGATTGAACCGGTCCTGCGTGACCTGCAACCCGTCGCGCACGAGCGAGAGCACCGCGTCGGCCGCGTCGTCGACGAGCGCGGTGACGTCGGGCTCCTCGCGCTTGCCGAAGTCATCGAGCACCCAGTCCGCGGGATCCTTGCGGCCCGGGGGACGGCCGACGCCCATCCGCACCCGGTTGAAGTCGGGCGTGCGCAGCGCCTGCGCGAGCGAACGAACCCCGTTGTGGCCGGCGGTCGATCCTCCGAACTTCACCCGCAGCGAGCCGAACACCAGGTCGATCTCGTCGTGGACGGCGATCAGCTGGTCGGGCTCCACATGCCGTTTCCGAGCGAGCGATGCGAACGCGGGACCCGATTCGTTCATGAACGCGCCGCTCTTGGCGAGCAGCACCCGTTCGCCCGACTCCGTCAGTTCACAGACCTCGGAGGCGGAGAAACGCACCCTCCGGAAGCGTTCGCCGGCGCGGGACGCGAGCTCGTCGACGACGCGATGGCCGAGGTTGTGCCGGGTCTTCGCGTAACGCTCGCCGGGATTGCCGAGCCCAGCGACGAGCCAGGTCATCTGGGTGCGGGCGGCTAGCCCTCGGACTGCTCGGTGGCGTCCTCGGAGCCCTCCGCGCGGGCGCCCTCTTCCGCCTCGCCCTCGACGGCCTCGCCCTCGGCGGCCTCGCCCTCGGCGGCCTCCTCCTCGACCTCGACGGCCATCTGCGGCTGCTGCACAGCGACCACCGACTCCTCGGGGTTCGTGAGGATCGTGGTGCCCTTCGGCGCCACGAGATCGCTCACGCGCAGCGACATCCCGATCTCGAGCCCGGAGATGTCCGCCTCGATCGCCTCGGGGACGTCGGCCGGAAGACACTCGACCTCGACCTCCCACAGGTGGTGCTCGACGACGCCGCCGACCTTCACGCCGACCGAGTCGCCGACGAGCCGGACCGGGATCGAGAGATGGAGCTGCTCGTCGCGTCGCACCGCGAGGAAGTCGACGTGCACGAACCGGCCGCGGATGTGATCGCGCTGCACGTCGCGAGGGATGATCAGGTGCTCGTCGCCGTTGACGACGAGGTCCACCAACACGTTGGTGCCGGCGCCCGTGTGCAGCACGTGGAACAGGTCCTTCGAGTCGACCGACAGCGGGGTCGACTCCACCCCTGCCCCGTACAACACGGCGGGCACTCGCCCGGCGGCCCGCAGCTTGCGGGCGACGCCCTTGCCGGTCCCTTCTCTGGGCTCGGCGACGAGCTTCTGTTCGGCCATGGGCTCGGTTCCTTCGGAAGGTGGTCCGGCGCGGCATGGTACCAACACGCAGGCACGATGGCCTGAGCGCTCCTCGTCCTCGGCCGAAACGCGCCACCGCTTCTTCGAGGAGAACGACCTAAGGCTCTTCCTCGGGAGACCGCGATCTCACCGCGCGACGGGTGACGACCATCGGATGAGCCCGCCCCCTCGGAACGGCGAACCCGGCGTCGGGCGGGTGACCCGGAAATGGACGAGCGGACCGTCGCCCCGAACACCCATCCACCCCATAGTGAGCGCGGGGGTGTGCTCCGGAAGGTTTCCGGAGCAGAGGAGTGATCGACGTGGCCGCGACGCATGGCACCCCCGACCGCCGCACGACGTTCCGTGCCGACGAGGAGCGGAGGATCCGAAGGCCGATGACCGGCATCACCCGAAGGCGCTGGCGTCGCATGCGCGGCGGCGTTGCATTCCTCATCCTGTCCCTGAGCACCGTCGGGTGGACCATCGTGCTCTCGGCCCCGCCCGCCCGAGCCGATTGCACGCTCCTCGATCCGATCTGCGTCGTGGAGGAGGCGACCGAGCCCGTCACCGACGTGGTGGAACCGGTCCTCGAGGACGTGATCGAGGAGGTCGTCGAACCGACGATCGAGGTGGTCATCGACGTCGTGGTCGAGGTGGTCGACGAGGTGAGCGAGGGAGCCGAGGACCCGACCGCCCCGGTTGCGCCCGCCGCGGCGCCGATGGAGGAGCCGGCGGCGACGGTCGAGGCGCCCGGCGTCGGGACCCAGCCGCCGGACACCCCGTCCACGCCGACGGATCCCACGGACCCCAGGGTTCCGGGGGAGCCCGGGAGCGGCCCGGAGGTGCTCGATGGGTCCACGCTCGTCGACGCCGGTGTCGTCGTGGTCGGCGAGGCCGGAGCCACACCGGGTGTTCCCCCCGCGGATGCCCCATCGACGCGAGCGATCGCGAGCACCGGCACGCTCGGGATCGATCGCGGTCTCTTGGACCGGTTCGGCGGAACCCTCTTCGACACGGGTACGGCGGCGGTCGCCTTCCCGCTCCTCCTCGCCCTCATCGTCGCCGCGTTCCTGCTGGTGCAGGACCGGCTCGACCGCCGCGACCCGAGACTCGAGTTCGCTCCGGTCCGGCCCGGCACGCTGCGTTTCGACTGACGTGCTCGGACGTTCGACGACCGCGCCTCGCCCCGCCGCCGGCGAGCTCGTCTCGCTCACGGAGCGGGCGGGTGCCCTCGGCGCCGTTCGATGCGGCCTCCTGGTCGTCGTCTTGGCGTTCGCCGTCCTGCTTCCGGCCGAGCTCACGGCCTCGAGGACCGAACTCACGGCCGGGTCGCTCGCCTACCTCGCGCTCCTGGCGGTCCCCTTCGTCGTGTGGCACCGCTCCCCGAGGGGCGCCGTGCTGATCATCGGCGGCACGCTCCTGATCGACGGCGTCTTCCTCGCCTGGGCGATCGCCGCGACCGGAGGAACGCAGAGCGTGCTCTGGTTCCTGGTGTTCGGTCACATCCTCGCCGTCACGCTGCTCGCCTCCTCCCGGACCGGGTTGAAGATCTCCGCCTGGCACTCGCTCCTGTTCCTCGTGTTCCTGTACGCGCAGGCGGCGGCGATGATCCCCGTACGCGAGGGTCTCGCGTCGGCCCTTCCCGGCGGCCCGGACTTCCTCCGGAGCGTGGTCGTCTACCTCGGGGCGATCTGGGCGGTGGCGCTCGTGGCGGCATCGTGCGCCGCGGTTCGCGAACGAGAGGTTCGCGCCCAGAAGGCGGATCTCGAGGAGCTCTCGCGGATGGTCGCGGAGCTGGACCGGCACCCCCGCGCATCGGAGATCCCCGAGGTCCTGCTCGACACGCTCGGTCGCGCCTTCGACTTCCGGCGCCAGGTCGTGCTCGCGTCACCCCGGGGCGATCTCGAGGTGCTCGCTCACCGGGGGATCGGCTCCCCGTCCGCGCCCGCACCGGAGATCGATCAGGTGGCGGAGCGGGCGTTGGAGCAGCGTCGGACACAGCTCGTGCGCGAGCTCGATCCGGCCACCGACCCCTTCCTCTCGACGGTGCTGCCCGGCGCGCGGAACGTCCTCGTCGTGCCGTTCCTGCCCGAGGGCGGTCACCGCCTCGGCATCGTCGCGCTCGAGCAGCCGGATCGCCGGCGCACGATCCGCCGCTGGACGGTCACGGTCATCGAACAGTTCGCCGCGCACGCCGCCCTGTCGCTGCAGAACGCCTGGCTCCGCGAGCAGCTCGAAGAGCGGTACGCCGAGAACCGGGCCCTACAGCAGCAACTCGTCGCGCAGAACCTCGGCCTCGAGGTCCAGGTCGCGGAGCGGACCCGCGACCTGCGCCACAGCATCGAACAACTCAAGGTGACCGACGAGCAGCGACGCCTGTTGCTCGACCGCCTCGTGCACGTGGAGGAGGACGAGCGCAAGCGGATCGCCGGCGACATCCACGACGATCCGGTGCAGACGTTGACTGCGGCGAGCATGTGGCTCCATCTGCTCCGGCGTGACCTCACCGACCCCAAGCAGCTGGAAGACGTCGACAAGCTCCTCCAGATCGTCGCGGACGCCATCGACAGCCTGCGGACCCTCACCTTCCGCCTGCGCCCGAGCGTGCTCGACGAGGACGGGCTGGCATCGGCCGTGCGCGAGTACCTGGACAGCCTGGAGGCGGCCTTCGACCACTCGGTCGAGGATCGACTCGAGCACGAGCCGCCGTCGGAGCTTCGTGTCGTCCTGTATCGGATGGCGCAGGAAGCGCTGAACAACGTCCGCAAACACGCGAGCGCGACGAGGGTGCACGTGCTGCTCGAGCACCGGCGTCGCGGGTTCCTGCTGCGGATCGAGGACGACGGCGTCGGCTTCCCTGCGCCGGCCTCCCTGCGCTCGGAGCGCGGGCACCTCGGGCTCACGTCGATGCGGGAACGCGCCGAGATGGCCGGCGGGACGTGCCGCCTGGAGAGCCGGCCGGGGGCCGGGACGACCGTCGAGTTCTGGGTCCCGCAGCCGGGCGTGGGCGAGCCGGCGAGCGATCCATCGGCCGAAACGGTTCGGCGGACCACCGTTCCCGCGTAGCCGGCGACCGCGAGGGGCTCGCGACCGGCTACTGGTTCTCGCCGTGGAAGATCTCGGAGACGCTGCTCTCCTCGAAGATCGCGCGCAGGGCATCGGCGACGAGCGGCGCGATCGAGAGCACCTTCAACGTGCCGAACCGCTTCTCCTCGGGGATCGGCATCGTGTTCGTGACGACCACCTCGGAGATCGGCGCCTCCTCGAGGTTCTGCACCGCCTTGCCCGACAGGACCGGGTGGGTCGCCGCCGCGTAGATCGGTCCCGCCCCCTGCTGGGCGAGCACGGAGGCGCCCTTGGCGACCGTGCTCGCCGTGTCGATCATGTCGTCGACGATGATGCACGGACGGCCCTCGACCTCGCCGACGACGGCCATCTCCTCGATCTTGTGCGCCTCGCGTCGCGATCGCCGCTTATAGAGGAACGCGAGGTCCGCGTGCAGGTACTCGCGGAGCCGCTCGGCGGTCTTGATGCGGCCCGCGTCGGGCGAGACGACCACGAGGTCGTCGCCGTGGAGCCCGAGCTCGTTCTGGAGGTATCCGGAGAGGACCGGCAACGCCGTCAGGTGGTCGACGGGGAAGTCGAAGTAGCCCTGGATCTGCCCCGCGTGCAGGTCGATCGAGACCACGCGGTTCGCGCCCGCGGCCGTCAGCAGGTCGGCGAGCAGCTTCGCGCTGATCGGCTCACGCGCGAGCACCTTCTTGTCCTGACGCGCGTAGCCGTAGTACGGGATCACGGCGGTGATGCGCTTGGCGGAGGCCCGCTTCATCGCGTCGATCATCACGAGCTGCTCCATGATCGACTCGTTCACCGGGTCCGCGTGGGTCTGGACCACGAACACGTCCGCGCCTCGGACCGAATCCTCCGGACGGACGTAGATCTCGCCCGAACCGAACCGGCGGATCACGCACGGCGAGATCGGGATCCCGAGGTTCTCCGCGACCTCGTCGGACAGGGCCGGGTGGGTCGTCCCGGCGAACAGCAGCATGTGCTTCTTGGTGAGGATCTCCACGTCAGTGCGCCCCCCTGCCCGAACCCTGGGCCTCCGCGTCCTTGCGCTTGCGGTACCCCTTCACGACGCGCTGCTCCGACCGCTCCACGGCGAGGGCGCCCGCCGGAACGTCCTGCGTGATCACCGATCCGGCCCCCGTCACGGCGCGTCGGCCGATCTTCACCGGCGCCACCAGCATCGTATCCGAACCGACCCGGGCGTCTTCGCCGACGACGGTGCGATGTTTCGAGTAGCCGTCGTAGTTGACGGTCACCGTCCCCGCACCGAGGTTCGCGCGACGGCCGACCTTCGCGTCGCCCACGTAGGACAGGTGCGGGACCTTGGCGCCTTCGCCGACGTCCGAGGCCTTGATCTCGACGAACGCGCCGGCCCGGGAGCCCGCCCGGAGCACGGTGCCGGGCCGCACGTGCGCGTACGGGCCCACCTCGACCCGGGCCCCGATCTTCGAGCCCCGCACGACCGAGAACTGCACCACGGCCCCCTCGCCCACCGTCGAGTCGGCGATCCGCGTCGACGGACCGACCTCGCATCCTGCCCCGACACGCGTGGCGCCGGACAGGAACGTGAGCGGGTGGACGACCGTGTCGCGGCCGATGCGGACGTCGGCATCGATGTAGGTGGTCGCCGGGTCGACGAGCGTCACGCCGGCGGCCTGGTGCCGCGCGTTGATCCGGTCGCGGACCACCCGCGTCGTCTCGGCGAGACCACCGCGCGAGTTGATCCCCATCGCGCCGCCCGCGTCCACCCGGACGGCCGAGACGCGCTCCCCCTTGTCCATCAGGATCTGGAACACCTCGTTCAGGTAGTACTCGCGCTGCCGGTTGTCGCGCCCGACGAGCGGCAGGGCCTTGAAGAGGTCGTCGCGGCGGAACGCGAACACGAGGAGCGACACCTCGCGGATCGCCTTCATCTCGGCCGGCGCGTCGGTCCCCTCCACGATGCGAACGAGCCTCGTGCCGTCGCGGACGATGCGCGCGTAGCCGCCCGGCTGGGTCACCTCGGCCGTCAGGATCGTCGAGGCGCTCTTGGTCCGGCGGTGGACGCCCAGGAGGGTTCGGACGTGCGCCGGCTCGATCGGGTCGAAGTCCCCGCCCAGCACCAGCACCTCCCGCGCTCGGCCCACGGCCCGCTCCGCGACCATCACGGCGTGGCCGGTGCCGAGGGGGTCGCCCTGCTCGACGAACACGGGCTCGGGCACGATGTCCCAGGAGCGAACGGCGTCACGCACGTCGTCGGCGCCGTGGTGGACGACGATCACGATCTTCGACGGCCGAGCGGCGCGCGCGTTCTGCAACACCCACCACAGGGCGGGCCGGCCGCAGATCGGGTGCAGGACCTTCTGGGAGGCCGAGCGCAGCCGCTTGCCCTTCCCGGCGGCGAGCACGACGGCGGTGAGTGAGCTCTCCTTGGGCACGCGTTCCTCTCGGGGTCGGAGGCCCTCCTTTGTATCGGCGGGCGGCCCTCCTGACAAGACTCGGTCAGGCGAGCAGCTCGGCCACGTCCGGCCGGGCCAGGAAGGCCTCCTGCAGGCCGCCGGACGCATGGGCGGCGAGGTCCCGCACGATCCGGGTCCCGGCCTCGCGGTGGCTGCTCGCCTCGTCCTGCCGCCCGAGCGCCTCGAGCGCGACCCACGCGACCCGGCAGGCGCGCCACTCGACCCGTCGCTCGGCGACGGCACGCGCGTGTTCGATCGTCGGCACGGCCCCGGCGTATGCCTCTGCGGCGTCCCCGTCGAGGAGGTCCGCGAGCGCCCGCGCGTACAGACCCCACACACCCCAGAACCGCGAGTGCGGCAGGACCGTCTCATCGATCCGCGCGGCGATCGAGCGCAGCCGGACCGGATCTCGAGCCCACTCGCGCGCCCGGACCTCGATCACCGCGGGCCAGGCGACGCCGAGCCCCGCATCGCTCGACCGGGCCCGCTCGAGCAGGCGCTCACCCGTGTCGAGGTCGCCAGACGCGAGGGCCGCCCATCCGGCGAACGCGTCGACCAGCTCCCGCTGGAACGCGCTGCCGAGCGCATCCGAGAGCTCCAGGGCGGCCCGCGCGTTCTCCGCCAGTCGCTCCAGGTCGCCCGCCTCGGCCGCCATCTCGTTCAGGATGTTGCAACCCACGATCTCGCCTCTGGGCAGGCCGAGCTCCCGGAACAACTGCCGCCCCCGCTCGGCGTCCCGCCAGGCGTCGTCGAGCCGGCCCGCGGACAGGAGCAACATCGCGCGGTTCTGGAGCGCGAAGGCCTCGTCGCGCGGGTTGCCGACCTCGGACGACGTGTCGATCGAGGCATCGGCGAGCGCCTTCGCCTCCTCCCCCCGCCCGAGGAACCCGAGTGCCCAGGCGACCATGTACGCGTTGTGCGCCACCATCGAGCGCTGTCCGAGCTCGCGGAGCATGCGGTCCGCGATCTGCCCGTGCTCCAAGCCCGTCTCGATCGGCCAGGTGAAGAAGTAGGTCTCGCAGAGACCGTGATGTGCGAGCGCCTGCCCTTCGAGGTCGTCGCTCTCGATCGCGACCTGGAGCGCCTGTTCGTGCAGGGGCAGCGCGTCGGCGAACTCGCCCCGTCCGAACCGGATCGTGCCGGCGGTGTAGAGCAGGCGCGCCTCCACGTCGGCGAGCCCGGCCTGCCGTGCGCGCGCGAGCGCGACCGGCAGGAGCGCCTGGCCCTCGTCGTATCGATCCGAGAGCCACAGCACGTGCGCCTGGGCGGCGAGGGCACGGGCGTCCGACTCCGCGTCGTCGGAGTCGTCGGCGTCGGCCAGCGATTCCTCGTACGCCGCCAACGCATCGGAGAAACGCCCGGTCGCCTCGAACGCCTCACCGCGAGCCAGACCGATCCGAGCGCGCGTCCGCGGATCGTCCTTCGGCACCGCCGCGAGCGCTCGCTCGAACCATTCCATCGCCTTGTCCACCGCGAACACCCGCAGATGACGGTTGCCGGCGAGGAGCGCGTAGCGGGCGGTCCGTTCGGCGTCGCCGCCCAACTCGAAGTGATACGCGAGGATCTCCGCGAACTCCTCGTACCGCCCTCGCGTCACCTCCTCGACCCACGCGCCGACGGCGAGGTGCGTCTCGGCACGGCGGGCGCGCGGCATGCTCGCGTACGCGACGTCGCGCGTGAGGATGTGATTGAAGATCAATTCCCGTTCGCCGGCGATCGTCGATGCATCGCCCTCGCGGACCAGCCCCTTCGCGATCAGGCCGTCGATCGTGTCGTCACCGCCCGGTCCCCCCAGATGATCGATGGCCCCGCTCCAGAAGACCCGGCCGATGACGGCCGCGTCCTGCACCGCGCGCTTCTCGTTCGCGGGGAGCATGTCCAGCCGCGAGGCGATGACGCCGTGGACGGTGTCGGGCAGATCCGTCGGCAACTCGCGGGTGAGCACCCATCCCTCGTCGCGCCGGGCGAGCGTGCCGTCCTCGACCATCATCCGCAGCAGCTCGCCGGCGTAGAACGGGTTCCCCTCCGAGCGACGCAGGATCGCCGCGACGACGTCCGCCGGCGCGCCGCCGTCCAACAGGTGCTGGATCAGCTCGGTCCCGTCCGCGGGGGACAAGGGGGTGAGCGAGATCGTCGTCGCGTTCGACAACCCCCCGCCCCAATCGGGCCGCCGCTCGAACAGGTCGGGCCGGGCCATGCACAGGATCAGCGCCGGACCTCGCATCCGGTCGGCCACGGATCCGATCAGCTCCAGCAGGCTCGGGTCGGCCCAGTGGATGTCCTCGATCAGGGCGACGATCGGTCCGCCAGCCGTCATCGACCCGAGGTACCGCTGCCACGCGTGCGCGATCACCCTAACCGCCGCGCCCGGGTCGGTGCCGGCGAGCGGGTCCGACGGGACCTCCACGCCGATCGACGAGAGCAGGACGGCCGTGACGCCGATGCCTTCGTCCCCCGGGAACCGCGGATCCAGGCGCGCGAGCGCCTTCTCGAGGATCGTGGCGGGCTCGTCGCTGTCGAGGATCCCCGCGTCGGTCTTCAGGATCTCGGCGAGCGGCCAGTAGGTGAGCCCGTCGCCGTAGGGAAGGCACCGGCCGCGGACCACACGGCCGCCCCCGAGCGAGCGGACGACCTCCTGGGACAGCCGGCTCTTGCCGATCCCGGGGGGGCCAACGATCGTGACGAGGTTCGGCCGCTCCTGCTGCACGGCGCGCTCGAAGAGCAGCCGGAGCACCTCCAGCTCGGGTCCACGACCGACGAACGGCGTCTCCGGCGCCGCACCCGTCTCGCGCACCGTCGCGATCTCGCCCTGGACCTCGAAGACTCGGAGCGGACGCTCGACGCCCTTCACCTCGACCGATCCGAGGTCGGAGAAGCCGAAGGCATGGGCGGTCCGCTGGTACGTGCGTTCGCCGACCACCACGCGACCGGGTTCGGCGAGCGCCTGGAATCGCGCGGCGATGTTCACGGCCTCTCCGGTCACGATGCCTTCGTCGACACCGTGCGAGATGACGTCGCCGGTGTTGAGGCCGATCCGCATCGCGAGGTCAGCGCCGGCGCGAGCGGCGAGCTCGGTGTTCAGCTCGATCAGGCGACGCTGCATCGCCAGCGCGCACCGCACCGCGCGTTCGGGATCGTCCTCGTGGGCGACCGGAGCGCCGAAGGCGGCGACCACCGCGTCGCCGATGAACTTCTCGACCGTGCCGCCGAACCGTGCGATCTCCTCGCTCATCGCGTCGAAGAACGGGCGGAGCACTCCGCGCAGATCCTCGGGGTCCAGGCGCGAAGCCATCTCGGTCGATGCGGTGAGGTCGGCGAAGAGCATCGTGACCACCTTGCGTTCCTCGATCGAGACCGGCTCGGTCGCCGCCACCGGCGGAACGAGCTCCGTCCCACACGATCCGCAGAAGCGGTTGCCGGGCGGATTCATGACGCCGCAGGCCGCGCACGGCAGGTCGAGTGACGAGCCGCACGCGCCGCAGAAGCGGTTGCGGTCGGGGTTGGTCGCGCCGCACGTCGGACAGATGGGATCGCTCAGCCTGTTCCCTCCTCGAGGGCATCGAGGTGGAGGTGTCGTTCCGGGGGGAGGAGTCGAACCTCCATCGAGGGCTCCAAAGGCCCGCGTCTTGCCGTTAGACGACCCCGGACCGGCTCCCGATTATCCCTTGCTCCGGGGCGGGCCAACGATCGCGACCGCACCCTCGATGACGGCAGCGAGCTCCTGAGCGTGTCTCCGGTCGCGCGCCAGGCCGACCACCGAGGCGCCGCTCCCGCTCATCACGGCCCCGAGCGCCCCGGCCTCGAGCAGTCGGTCCTTCGCCTTCGCGATCTCGGGGTGCCGCTTCACCACCGGCGCCTCGAGATCGTTGAACACGAGCGGACCGAGGGCCTCCGGGTCGCCGGCCGCGGCCGCGGCGAGCAACGGCCCGGGGTCGGCGGTCGTCGACCCACCCGCCTCGTCCCACCAACGGTAGGCGTCCGGCGACCGGACGCCGAAGCCGAACCGGACGAGCACCCAGTCGAAGGACGCGACCTCGACCGGCTGGAGACGCTCGCCCCGCCCGGACATCAGGACCGATGAGCCGGCGAGCATCGCCGGGACGTCCGACCCGATGCGCTCGCCGAGCTCGACGAGCGTCGCGGCATCGAGGCCGCACCCCCAGAGCTCGTTCACGGCATCCAGCGTGGCCGCGGCGTCGGCGCTCCCACCTCCGAGGCCGGCCGCGACCGGGATCCGCTTCTCGATCTCGATGAGCGCCCCCCCGGCCTCCGGGCAGCGGTCGGCGACCGCGAGCGCGGCGACGAGCGACAGGTTCAGGCCGCCCACCGGGACGTCGCCGGCCAGGGCGGGCTCGTCGTGCACCTTGACGCGGAGCTTCGCCGACGCCCGGACCCGCACGTCGTCCGCGAGCGAGATGGGGACGACCAGGCTCTCGAGCTCGTGGTAGCCGTCATCGCGATCACCGATCACGCGGAGGAAGACGTTGATCTTCGCGTTCGCCACGCGACGGATCGTCCGCGGCGTCACGGGGACCAGCCCCTCGCGACCAACGACTCCGTGATCCGCGCGAAGTCCTCGAGCGCGAGCCGCTCGGCGCGGGTCCGGGCGTCGAACCCGGCCTCCCGCATGACGTCGGCCGAGGCGCTCGCGTCGAGGCCGAGACGGCGGAGCGCGTTGGCCATCGTCTTGCGCCGCTCCGCGAACCCCTCGTCGACCACGCGGAACAGCGCCGAGGGATCTATGCCCACGCGCGGCGGATGTGGAAGGAGCCGCACGAGCACCGAGTCGACCTTCGGACGGGGCCAGAACACCTCGGCCGGGACCCGTCGAACGAGCGCGGCGTCCGCCCGGTAGGCGACGCGGATGCTCGCGGCTCCGTACGCCTCGTCGCCGGACCCCGCGACGAGACGCTCGCCCACTTCCTTCTGGACCATCACGAGGTACCGGTCGATCGCGGGAACGCGTTCGAGCAGATCGATCACCAGCGGGGTCGAGATGTTGTACGGGAGGTTCGAGACCATCGCCCACCGTTCGGACGGATCCAACAGCCGCGCCCAGTCGGCGCGCATCGCGTCGACCTGCTCGACGCGGACATCGGACAACGGGGCGACGACCTCCCGCAACGCGACGACGAGCCGCCGATCCGTCTCGAGCGCCAGGACGCGACACCCCGCCGCCGCGAGCGCCACGGTGAGCGAACCGAACCCGGCCCCGATCTCGACGACGCGGTCCCCCGGCCCGACCGCCGCGTCCTGCACGATCGCGCGGGCGAGGTTCGGATCGGCGAGGAAGTGCTGACCGAGCGCCTTGGAGGGACGGACGTCGTGTCGAGCGGCGAGGGCCCTCAACGCGGAACGGCCGAGACCGTTCCGGGGGTCACCAGGAGAGCCGGACCTGGCAGACGCCTTGGGAGAGCGGGGCGATCCGCGCGAAGGCCTGGTTGGAGAGGTCGATGATGCGCCCGCCGAACGGTCCCCGATCGTTGATCACCACCTGCACGGTGCTGCCGTTCCCGAGGTTCGTGACGGTGACCACCGTACCGAACGGCAACCACGGGTGGGCAGCCGTGAGTCCGTCGCCGGGCGCGAACCCGTACCAGCTGGCCTCCCCCACCTGCGTCCCCTGCGTGGCGTGCTCGCGGCCGACGAGGCGCTCGGCCGCGATCGCCTCCTCCAGCACGGTCCGCGACAACACGACGCGCTTGACCGCTCGGCCGTTGACGAACGTGATCCGGGTCCGCTCGACCATCAGTCCGTCCACGCCGGGGCTGATCAACCGGATCTCGCCGGGCTCGAGTTCGTCCGTGTACCGGCTGTAGGTGGTGTACGGGACCGGGAGGCGGACGTCGCGTGTGACGGATCGGATCTCGTCGTAGCGGATCCGCAGCCCGTCGTGAAGGGGGGTCCTGGGTGACGGACGAACGCGGTCGTTCCCGTCGCGCGCGATCCCCATGGCCGAGAGGAGCTCGCGAACGGTGCCCGCATTGGTCATCACGTCGTGGTCCTTCCCCTTCACCACGACGCTGGCGGACACCACCTGCGATCGCCCGGCGGGATCTCCCACGGAGGACCAGTCCTCCGCGTACCACGTCGCGAGCATCTGCTGCGACCCGGTCGCCCCGTCCATCACCCAGACCCCCACATCCTGCGAAGCCGTCCCCCAGATCCAGTCGACGGCGCCGCGCTCCACCACGACGGTCATCCCGTCCTGGAGCGAGGTCACCGCCGGCGGCGAGACCAGATCCCCGGTCCCGACGGAGACACCTTCTGCGACGAGCAGATCTCCGACGCTCGCGCTCATCGTCCGAACGGCTTCGGGTCGACCCTCGTCCACGATGAGGGTGACGGTCTTCTGCACCGCCACGTAGAGACCGCCCCCCACGAGCACGACACCTGCGAGGGCCGCGTTCCCCATCACCCTGCGGATCCGAAGACGCCGAACCCGCGTCGGACGAACCGACATCCTTCTCCCCCGTCGGAAGAAGACCTCGGGGGGAAACGGCGGAAGGGCCGGACCGAAGCCTTTCAACGACTGCGGCTCGGAACCTACCAAACCCTCAACCCTGACTGCAAACTTGAGAACCGAACGACCGTTCGGCCTATCCGAGCCTCGGGAAGGCCCTCTTCGCGTTCGTCGCGGTGGCCGTCCGCACACGTTCCACGGGTTCGGATCGCGCGGTCGCGATGGTTTCGATCGCGTCCATGACGTTCGCGGGTCGGTTGTCTCGTCCACGCAGTCGCTGCGGCGAGAGGAACGGGCTATCGGTCTCGACCAGGATGCGGTCGAGCGGCGCCGCGGCGGCCGCCTCTCGAAGATGCGCGTTCTTCGGGTACGTCACGTTGCCCGCGAACGAGAGGAACCATCCACGTTCGACACATCCTCGAGCGATCGCCGCGTCACCGCTGAAGCAATGCACAACGGCCCGCTCGACCGAACCCTCATCGAGCACTCGAAGGATCTCGGGCCACGCGTCTCGGACGTGCAGGACGAGCGGTAGCCCGGATGCACGTGCGAGGTCGATCTGGGTCCGCAACGCCCGGAGCTGGACCTCCCGGGGCGAATGCATGCGGAAGAAGTCGAGCCCGCATTCCCCGACGGCGACCACCCGCGGCTCGGTGAGGAGCCGCTCGATCTCGGCGAGCTCCGCCGGGCCCATCGTCGCTCGCATCGTGTGGGTGCATCCCGGCGGTCGCGAACACGCCGGGGTGGGAGCGCGCGAGCTCGAGGGATCGCCGGCTGGTCGCCGGATCGATCCCGACGCAGACGAGCGTCCCGACGCCCGCCTGGGCGGCCTGTGCGACCACCTCGCCAGGGTCTTCGTCGAGCAGGAACAGGTGGCAGTGGGTGTCGACCGCCATCGTCTGCACCGCCGGTTCAAGGTTGGGCTCGTCCACGCGGCGCTCAGGCTACGCGTTCGTTGGAGATCCTCCACCTGGACTCGACGCTGGTCGAGCCCGAACCTCGACAGCCTCCGAGGGCTTTCCACACCCTGTTGAGCCCAACTCGAGCCAGTGGGTGCCACGTGAAACGCGTCGACGCGAACCTTCACTCAGGAGTCGAGGCGCGGGAACAGGGCCTCGCCCTTCGAGGTCTTGGTGCCGACGGCCAAGCCACCCCACTTCGCGGCGGCGGGGAGACGCTGCGCGTCGATCGGATCGGCGATGCCGAGCTGTTCCCACAGGCGCGCCGCGGCCGCCGGCATGATCGGCCGGATCATGACGGCCAGCACCCGGAGTGTTTCGGCGGACGCGTACAGGATGCCGGCGAGCTCGTCCCTGCGGCCGTCGTCCTTCGCGATCTTCCACGGCTCCTTCTCGACGAGGTAGCCGTTCGCTCGGTCGACGACCTGCCAGACCGAGGCCAGCGCCTGGGTGAGCGCCAGCGTCGACATGTGGTCGTCGTAGCCGAGCGCCGCCCGCTCGATCACGGCCGGGAGGTCGTCCTCGGCGCCCGCGCTCCCGGGCTCGGGAACCAGACCCTCGAACCCGGTCGCCAGCATCGCCAGCACGCGGCTCGCGAGGTTGCCGAGACCGTTCGCGAGATCGGCGTTGTGACGGTCGACCATCGACTCCCACGAGAAGCTCCCGTCCGCGCCGAACGTGATCTCCCGCATGAAGTAGTAGCGGTACGAGTCGACCCCGAAATGGTCCAGGAGCTCGAACGGATGGATGCCGGTCGCGTTCGTCTTCGACATCTTCTGCCCGCCGACGGTGAGGAACCCGTGCGCCCACACCTGCCGCGGCAGCTCCACCCCGCCCGCCATCAGCATCGCCGGCCAATACACGGCGTGGAACCGCAGGATGTCCTTCCCGATGAGATGGACGTCGGCGGGCCACACGCTCGCGAACCGCTCCGCGTCCGAGCCGTACCCGGCCGCCGTGAGGTAGTTCGTGAGCGCGTCGAACCAGACGTAGCAGACGTGGTTCGGGTCCCACGGCAGCGGGATCCCCCAGCGGAAGTTCGTGCGGCTGATCGAGAAGTCCTGGAGGCCTCCGCGGATCAGCGACAGGACCTCGTTGCGGCGGGTCTCGGGCTGGACGGCCTGCGGATGCCGCTCGTAGTGCTCCAGGAGCCGATCCGCGTAGGCGGAGAGCCGGAAGAAGTAGTTCTCCTCCCGCATGAGCTCGACGGGGCGACCGTGGATCGGGCACATCCCGTCCACGAGCTCGTCTTCCGTGTAGTAGGCCTCGCACGAGACGCAGTAGATGCCCTCGTAGTGCCCGACGTAGATGTCCTGTTGCCCGTTCTCGTACACGTCCTGCAGGAGCCGCTGGACGGCCCGTTCGTGCCGGGGCTCGGTCGTTCGGATGTAGTCGTCGTTCGAGATCTCGAGCCGCGTCCACACCTCTCGCCATCTCGGTTCCATCTCGTCGACCCAGCGCTGGGGATCCATGCCGGCCGCCTCGGCGGCGCGCTGGAGCTTCAGGCCGTGCTCGTCGGTCCCCGTCAGGTGGAAGACGCGTTCGCCGCGGATCCGGTGGTACCGGGCGACGAAGTCGGTCGCGACGGCGTTGTACGCGTGGCCGATGTGCGGCACGTCGTTCGGGTAGTAGATCGGCGTGGTGATGTAGAAGACGTCCCGGCCCATCGTCGGGCAATCCTAGCGGCGGCTCGAGGATCCGAGGTCACGAGCCCGGACGCCGGGCGCTCCTCGGTCGGACCTACGGGAAGGTGATGGCGAGGAGCTCCGCGGTCGGGACGTCGAGACAGGGGCCCTGCCCGAGCTCGCGAAGCCCGGCGCTGTCGCCGTCGCCCCAGTCGACCCGGATCGGGGCCGGGCTCATGAGCTGGAACGGGTTGCGCACATGGGCCAGGCCGACGATGTGACCGAGCTCGTGCAGGATGGTCGGGCCGAGGCCGCCGGGCGAGAAGCCGGGGACCATGCCGGAATCGACGTTGATGAGGATCAGCCCGCTGACGTATTGCGCGTTGTCCATCCGCGTCGTCACCGGGAACGCGACCCCGAGGGCGCGCCCGGCTCCGAGCTTGCGCACGACGTCGTCGGAGACGAACGCGATCGTCACCGGCGCCCACCTGAGGCCCTCCATCGGGACGGGGTCCACGAAGTCGGCGGCGTTGACGATGTGGATCGGCGACTCGTTCACGAGCCCCGTGAACTCGAAGCGCAGCCCCGTCGCGTTGCTCGTACGCCGGATCGCCTCGCGGACGTCCTCGAGCGTGCTCTCGGGCATCGACCCGAGGTCGACCTGATACCGGATCGGCGAGCACGGGTCCCAGCGGTACGGCTCGCCGTCCGCGGACCGCCCGATGAAGGCGTGCGGGCCCGCGCCGGGCGCCGAGGCCCGTGCCGCATCCCGAGATCCCTGCGGCCACGCGGCGAGCGCGGTGCCGCCGGCGAGGGTGATCAAGGAGACGGTGAGGGCGATCGCCACGAGCGACCGCCGGCTGACGCGGCCGCCCGGCGGCGGCGGGGGGAGCCTCGCGGGCACGACGGGCGCCGCAGCGGCCGGCGGCGCGGGAAGCTCAGTCGGGTCCATCGGTCCTCGACCGCAGGAGCGCCTCGTAGATCTCGTTCGCCGATCCACCGCGTTCGCGAGCCACCGACCTGGCGGCGTCACGTCTCCGGGTCCCCGACTCGACCAAGTGCTGCGCCTCCCGGACGAGGACCTCGAGCTCCTCGGCCGCGGGCTCCGCCGCACCCTCGACGACGACGACGACCTCGCCTCGCGTCGTGGTGTCTGCAAGCGCAGACACCACCTGCGACACCGGGCCTCGGACGACGTCCTCGTGGAGCTTCGTCAGCTCGCGCGCCACCGCGATCCGCCGGTCGCCGAACTCCGCCAACAGGTCCCGGAGCAGGGCGGCGAGGCGGACCGGCGATTCGAACAGGACCACGGTGCGAGGTTCGCTCGCGAGCGCACGCAGTCGTTCGCGCCGTTCCCCCGACTTCCGCGGCAGGAACCCTTCGAACACGAAGCGGTTCGCGGGCAGGCCCGAGACGACGAGGGCCGCCGTGACCGCGGACGGGCCGGGAACGACGCGGACCTCGATCCCCTCCTCGGCGCACGTGCGGACGAGGCGGAACCCCGGGTCGGACACGATCGGCATCCCCGCGTCGGACACGAGCGCGACGTCCTTGCCGCTCCGGAGCTCGCGGACGAGCAGTTCGGTCCGCGCGGGCTCGTTCGCGTCGAACAGCGACACCATCCGCGCGGTGATCCCGAGGTGACGCAGGAGCCGGCCCGTTCGACGCGTGTCCTCGGCGGCCACGATGTCCACGTTCGCCAGGGTCTCACGCGCGCGATCGCTCAGATCGGCGAGGTTCCCGATCGGCGTCCCGACGATGTGGAGCAAGCCGCTCACGACGACGATGCTGCCACGGCGCGTGTCGGGGTGATAGGGCCGAACGATGTAGGCCCGGACCCCGCGGGCACTAGAGTCACGCCGCATGCCCGGGCAGCCGCACACGGACTCCTCGTCCACCCCGCTCGCGAGGAAGCTCGGCATCCGTGAAGGCTCGCGGGTGCTCGTGGTCGGCCCACCGGACGGCTTCTCGCTCGGGACGCTCCCGACCGGAACGCGGATCGCGAACGCCGCCCGAGGCCCGCTCGACGTGGTCCTGGTGTTCGCGACCCGCATGGTCGAGCTGCGGCGACGGTTCCCAACCCTGGCGAAGGCGCTGGACCCCGCAGGGAGGCTGTGGGTGGCATGGCCGAAGAAGGCCTCCCGCGTGGACACCGACCTGACCTTCGGAGCGGTGCAGGGTCTCGGGCTTCGGGGAGGGCTCGTCGACAACAAGTCCGCGTCGATCGACGACGGTGTACCAAGGGCTCCAGTTCGTCTACCGGCTGAAGGATCGTCCCGCGCGATGAACCCCTCCGAACGGGAGGCCTGCCGTACCATCGGGCGATGTCCGCGCTCGCGAAGCTCAACCGGCCCGTCGTCGCCGTCCTGGCCGTCGGCCTGATCGCCGGATACCTGCGGTTCGTGCATCTCGGGTATCCGGAGCGGCGCGTGTTCGATGAGTACTACTACCCGAAGTCCGCGTGCATCTACCTCGGCTACTCGAACGAACGGTGCGACATCAACAGCGCCGACGAACGGTATTGGCGCGAGAACGAGAACGACACCGGCTCGTGGGTGCATCCGCCGCTCGGGAAATGGATGATCGCGCTCGGCGAGCTCGGGTTCGGGACGGAGTCGTTCGGCTGGCGCGTCGCGTCGGCGGCGAGCGGGACCGCGACCGTGGTGCTGCTCGCGGTGATCGTCCAGCTGCTGTTCGCGAGCCCGATCTGGACCTTCGCCGGCGGTCTGCTGCTCGCGACCGAGAGCCTGAACGTCGTCCAGTCCCGGACGGCCACGCTCGACATCCTCGTCACCTTCTGGATCGTGCTCGGCTTCCTGTTCCTCCTGCTCGATCGACGATGGATCGAGCGCCGGATGCCGGACCCTCCCGAAGCCTCCGAGACCGGCGACCAGGTGCTCGCGGAACGCCGCGAGCGTGCCGGCGCCCCTCTGGCGCCCGTACCGGTTCGCGGCGGGGCTCGCCCTCGGGGCGGGCATCGCCACGAAGTGGTCGGCGATCACCGCGATCGTGACCGTGATCGCCCTCGGCCTCCTGTGGGAGGTGACGCGACGCCGGCGCGCCGGCATGCGGTCCCCGATCGTGCGCGCGCTCACGGCCGAGGGGTTCGGCTTCGTCATCTTCCTGTTGATCGTTCCCGCCGTCGTGTACTTCCTGTCGTACACGGGGTACTTCGCGCACTTCGGATGGGATCTCGGCGGGTGGGCCGAGCTGCAGGGCGCGATCGCGAGCTTCCACGCGGACCTGCCGACGGTGGACGCGAGCGGCCAGCCGACCCACGCGTACCTGTCCCCGGCCTGGCAGTGGATCCTGCTTCGCCGCCCCGTCTACTACTACGCCGACTACGGCAGCGACGGCGTCCGCCAGGTCATCTACGCGAACGGCAACCCCGCGATCTTCTGGGGGAGCATCCTCGCGATCCCGTACGTCGCGTACGCGTGGTTGCGCAAGCGGGACTGGCGGGCGGGCTTCGTCGTCGTCGCGATCGCGGGCCTGTACCTGCCGTGGTTCCTCGTCTCGCGGCCGCAGTTCCTGTTCTACGCGACGCCGATCACCCCGTTCCTGGTGCTCGCCTGCGTCTACGCGATCCGCGACCTCGCCGAGGTGCACGTCGCGGGTTCGCGCTCGAGACCGTACCTCCCGGTCGCGGCGGGCTTCGTGGTCGCCTCGGTCCTGCTGTTCGCCTGGTTCTGGCCGACGTTGACGGCCGCGCCGCTCACCGACGCGGCGTTCAAGCTTCGGTACTGGTTCACGAGCTGGGTCTGACGCGTCGCCCCGGCGGCGTGCCCGTCCGGGTAGCATCGCCCGTCGTGGCCGCCACCGACGACGTCCTCCTGTCGATGCGCGACGGCGTGCGGATCGCCGCCACCCTGTACCGGCCGGAGAAGCAGGGTCCGTGGCCGTGCCTCGTCGAGGCGCTCCCGTACCGCAAGGACGACGTCACCGCCGGCTACCGAGACGAGTACCACCGGTTCGCCGATGAGTTCGGCTACGCCGTCTGCCGGGTCGACGTGCGCGGGACCGGTTCGTCGGAGGGGATCGCGACGGGCGAGTACACCGCCGACGAACACGCGGACATCGCGGAGGTGATCGCCTGGCTCGCCGAGCGTCCCTGGTCGAACGGCAACGTCGGGATGTACGGGACCTCGTGGTCCGGCTTCAACTCACTGCAGGTCGCGATGCTCCGCCCGCCGGCGCTGAAGGCGATCTGCTCGATCTTCGCGTCCGACGATCGGTACGCCGACGACGTCCACTACTTCGGCGGCATGCTGAAGCAGCTCGACCTGGTCGACTACCCGCTCTACATGGAGGCGCTCAACGCCCTGCCTCCGGTCCCGCGGATCGTGGGCGAGGGATGGCGCGGCGCGTGGGACCGGCGGCTCGCGGGATCGCACTCGTGGCTCGTCGAGTGGCTCGAGCACCAGACGTACGACGCCTTCTGGAAGCACGGATCGCTCCGCGAGGACTACGCGGCGATCACGGCGCCGACGATGCTCGTCACCGGGTGGGCCGACGGCTACACGAACATCTCGCTGCGCGCGATGGCGGCGCTGGCGTGTCCGAGACGCCTGCTCGCCGGCCCGTGGAGCCACGCCGATGCCGAGACCGGCCGGCCCGGGCCGAACATCGACCTCGTCGCGGAGCTCGCGCGCTGGTGGGACCGTTGGCTGAAGGGCGTCGACAACGGCATCGACCGTGAGCCGCCGATCGTCGTCTTCGTGCGGCGAGCGACCCCGCCGGCATGGGACCTCCCCGAGTACCGAGGCCGATGGCGCTTCGAGGCCGGCTGGCCGTCCGAACGGAGCCACGACGTGCGGCTCGAACTCTCGGACGCGCGCGCCGAACGACCCGGGGACGGGCCGGACGTGCTCGAGGTCCGCGGCGACGTCGGATGGACCGCCTGGCTCTCGTGCGCCGCCGCGCCACCCTGGGGCCAGCCGCTGGATCAGCGGCCGGACGAGGCGTTCTCGCTCCGCTACGACTGGGCTGCGCCACCGGACGACCTCGAGATCCTCGGCCATCCCGTGGTCCACGCGCGCGTGGTGTCGTCCGCACCGGTGGCCTCGCTCTCGGCGAAGCTCTGCGACGTCCACCCCGACGGAACATCACAGCTCGTGACACGCGGACTGCTGAACCTCTCGCACCGGGACTCGCGCGAGTCCCCCGCAGCGCTCGAACCCGGGCGGGCGTACGACGTGACGCTGGAGCTGGAGGTCACCTCATGGGTGTTCGAACCCGGCCATCGGATCCGCCTGGACCTGGCCGGAACGGATTGGCCGAACTGCTGGCCCCCGCCGACCCCGGTGACGCTCACGATCGACCGGTCGCGTTCGTCGTTGGTGCTGCCGGGCGTTGGGTCTCCCGCACCGATCGAGGAGGTACCGGAGCTGCCCCGACCGCGTCGGTCGCAGGCGTGGGAGACCGACGGCGTGACGTCCACGGTCGAACACGATCTCGACCGTCGGGAAACCCGTGCGCTCCTGCGGTTCGGCGGCGCGACCCACGCGGACGACGTGACGCCGGCGGTCGATCAGCGGTACGAGGGCACCGTCGGCGTATCGATCGACGACCCCGGGCGAGCATGGGTCGAGGCGGCGACGACCTACACGATCACGTGGCCAGAAGCGACGGTCTCGGCCGAAGCGCGCACCCGCATCGAGAGCGACGCGGAGACGTATCACGTCCGGCTCGATGTCGACGCGAAACAGGACGGCGTGCCGAGATGGTCGCGCAGCATCGAACGGCGCATCCCTCGCAACCTGCAGTGAGGAGCGACCGACGCTCGCCGAACGTCAGGAGGATGCGGACGCGGCTCGGCTGTCGCGGGTGAGCGAGCGGACCACGATCGGATCGCTCCCGAACATGTCCCGCGTCGCCATGCGGATCGACAGGTCCTGGCGTCCCGCCGCGAACTCGACCTCGTCCTGCTCGGCGACGGCCGGATCGACGAACACCGGAACGAGCAGCATCATCGCGAGCGGTGGGAGCGCACCGCGTTCGTACTCCGGGAACAGCCGGTCGAGCTCTTCGTCCGTCGCGAGGCGGGCCTGGTCGTCCCCGACCGCCTCCGCCACCACGTCCATCTCGAGCGCTCGCGACGCCGGGATCACCACGAGCCCCGGCCCGAAGTCCGCCATGATCACGTAGGTCTTCGCGAGCCGCTCGTCGAGGACGTCCGGCGTGTCGGGATCGGCCCCGGGCATGTGCGGATGCGGGATGACCGTGAACTCGGCCCCCCGACCCTGAAGGTAGTCGATCACGTACGGCATCGTTCCCCCTCGCTGCCACCTGCCACCAGCCACCTGCGGCGAGCCATGCACCGCGAGTGTAGGCAGGGAGGTGCACGGAACAGCATGGGTCGGAAGGCCTATTTTCCGGGACCGGAAGACCTATCCGGCACCGCCATCCGCAGCGCGAGCGAACACCGGACACCGCGCGCCGGACCGCGCACGGCGTGGAACGGTCTCCCGTCGATCGAACCGGCGAGTCCCGGACCGCGCAGGAGCGTCACCCCGCCGGCGCGCGCCTGCCACCGCTGCTCGACGGCCCCCTCGCGCGACGCCCGGATCTCGAAGGGTGCCGAACCGACCAGCGTGAACACGGCGACCAGCCGCCGGTACCGGTGCCCGTCCAGATGCGCGGTGATGCCGATCGAGCCGGGCCGGTACACGCCGACCCCGGCCTCGTTCGGGCGCCACGAGCGCAGGCCCCGCACGCTCGCACCGTCGGACACGACGCGCCGGTGAAGGCGTCGGCGAGCTCCCGGAGCCGGGGGAACCCCTCGAACGGAGCGACGACGTCGAACCCGTCGATCTCCATCCGCACGCCCGCCCTCCCGAACGTCCCCGTCATCGAGCGCAGCGGGCCGCCCCCGATCTCCCGCCACAACTCCGCGCAGGAACGCCGGTTCCAGGGCGCCGTCCACGTGGGCGGCGCCACGCGCGGCGGTCAGCGCGAGCGCGCGAGCGAGCGAGCGCCGCACGAGGGGACCGCTCACGCGAACCCCGGCAGGTGTTCGCGGAAGAGCAGGTAGCCGATGCCGGCGGCGACGTCGAGCAGGAAGTGCGCGATCACGATCGGCCACGCCCGTCGCGAGCGCGAGAAGACGAACCCGAACAACACGCCCATCGCCACGTTGCCGAGGAAGCCACCCCATCCCTGATACAGGTGATAGCTCCCGCGGAGGAGGGCGCTCGCACCGACCGCCGCGATCTCCGTGAACCCGAGCTGGCGCAGTCGCGTGACGAGGAACGCGACGACGACCACCTCTTCGAGCAGCGCGGCCTCCGCGGCGTTCAGCACCAACACCGGGACGGTCCACCAATGACCGATCGGCGGGACCGGCACGACGAACCGGTTCACGCCGAGCGCGACCGCTCCCAGGTACACGCCGATGCCGGCCACCCCGACGATGGCGAACAGCACCACGCCGCGAACGAGGTCCTGCCGGGGGCGATCCCACGCGAGGCCGATCCCGACGAGCCCCTCGCCGCTCCGGCGGACGAGGTAGGCGACGAGCCACACGGGCGCGAGCGCGAACAGCGAGCCGAACACCTGGCGCGCGAGCTGCGTGCTCTGTGAGACCGAGGCGACCGTGACGCCCCGAAGCGGCGCATCGAGGAGGCTGAGGACGGCGAACACGGCGCTCGCGAGCAGGGAGAGCGACAGGACGACGAGCGTCTCCTCGGCGAGCGTCCGCCGGGGCAGAGGAAGCCGAGCCTGACCGCGCATCGGGCAAGCGTACGGCCCTCGGCGTCCGCGCGGGACGTCGGTCGATCCGGAGACGGCGCGGTCGCTCAGACGAGCGAGACGTCGACGAGGATGAGCTCGGTCGTGGCCGTGCGCCGCGATCCGAAGCTCGTCCTCGTCGGTCACCTGGGCCGCCGATCCGGTCCGCATCGGCTCACCGTTCGCGTCGATCTCGCCCTCGATCACGTACAGGTAGACGCCGCGCCTCTCGCCGAGCGGATGCACGACGGTCGTCGCGGGGCGCAGGCGGGCGACGTACACGTGGGCGTCTTCGCGTACGAGCACGGCGTCGCCGCCGTCGCCGCTGATCACCTTCAGCAGCCGGTCCGTCCGGTCGGACTCCGTGAAGATCTTCTGTTCCACGCCGGGTGGGAGCCCTCGCTCGTTCGGGATGATCCACATCTGGATGAACCGCATCGGTTCGGTCGCCGACGCGTTCTGCTCGGAGTGGTTGGCGCCGCTCCCGAGGGTCATCCGCTGCACCGATCCGGCCGGGAGCGGACCGGGTGATCCGCCGACATCGTCCTGGTGACGGAAGGTCCCCTCGACGACGTACGTCAGCCCCTCGATGTCGCGATGCGGGTGCATCGGCCAGATCGCGCCGGGAACCAACCGGTCGTCGTTGAACACCCGCAACGTCCCGAAGCTCGTGTACTCGGGGTCGCGGTAGGTGTCGAACGCGTAGTGCCACCGCGCGCGGAACCATCCTCCATCGACGTCGGAGATCTCGTCGTCGTGCCGGATCTTGATCCCCATCGAGTCCCTCGCGGCGGCCGGTCACCCGGACACTACCCGCCTGCGACGGAGGACGACCGCTACTGCCAGCCGCCCTGGCATTGCTCGGGGCTGGTCGCGTTCACGCGACCGGTGGTGAGGACGTCGCCGATCGCCGCGATGCAGAGGTAGCCCCCTCCGCCGTCGACGACCGTGACCAGCACGACGCCCGTGGGGGTGACCGCGATCGCGACCGTGTCGGGCACCGGGACGCCCTCCGCGTATGCGATCGACGGGTCGAACTCGGCGGCGACCTCGGGCGTGAACCCCTCGAACGACCCGTTCTCGGCCGCGTACAGCTGGGCGATGCGGATCGCGTCGTTCAGCGTGCTCTGCGCCTCGAGGTCGTTCGCCTGCCCGATCGGACCGGCGGGACCATCGGTCGCACCGGTCGCACCGGTCGCACCGGTCGCACCGGTCGCACCGGCGAGGCCGCCGGTGGACCCGGTCGGCTCCGCGGGCTCGACCGGGACGCCCGCCGTCACACCCGTCGCGGTGGTGGGCACACCACCGCCGAGCTCGGCGGCTCGCTCCGCTTGATGGCGACTCAGGAAGAAGACCGGGATGACCCACACGAGGGCGACGAGGAGCCCGAGTCCAGCGAGGACCCGCATCCCGACGTATCCACGCTCCGCACGCACGTCGCTACCCCCCGAGGATCTCGAACGGAGACCCCGTCGAGGTCATCGGCCGCGGTCCTCGCAGCCTGTAGCGGATGAGGGCGCGCGAGGGTTCCGGGGGACCTGCCGAGCGCGATGGGCGGCCTAGAAGGAGAGCACCGGGCAGGTCAGCGTGCGCGTCACGCCCTCCACGGATTGGATCGGCATGACGATCGCCTTGGCGAGCTCGTCGAGGTCTGCCGCCTCCCCTCTCGCGATCACGTCGTAGGGGCCGGTCACGGGGTCCACGGTGACGATGCCGGTGACCCCGCTGATCTCCCGGGTCACGTTGCTGGCTCGCCCAACCTCGGTCTGGATCAGGATGTACGCGCTGACCACGTCGACCTCCTCGTCAAGTGCACCTCATCGTAGTCAACGGCCGAACGTCGCGCGAACCGGCGCCGGCCATCGTGGGTCGAGGCCTCACAGGACCGGCCCGGCGCCGGGGACGGGCTCCACCGCGGGGGGTGCCTCGGCTCCGGGGATCGGCGCCGCGAGCGTCGGCGTGGACAGGGCGACCCAGGCGATCGCTCCCCCGCAGAGCGTCAGGAGCGACGCGGCCACGTACAGCGTCCCCGGTCCGAAACGGTCGAAGACGATCCCCCCGAGCCCCGCGCCGACGATCGGAGCGATGCCGAACCCCACCGTGGCCGCGAGCGACTGCCCCGTCGAGTACAGCTCGGACGGCACCATCCGGCCGATCACGACGACCGCGCTCGTGAACAACAGCGCGAACCCCGCACCCTCGAACATCGTCAACGCCGACAGGATCGTGGGGTCCTCGACCAGCCCCCAGAGCAGGAACCCCGTCGCGTACACGACACAGCCCGCGACGTAGACGGACCGCAGGCCGAACCGCACCGACAGGCGCGAGGACATCCGCATGATCGGCACCTCGACCAGCCCGCCGAGCGCCACCCCGATGCCGATGAGCAGCGGGCCGCCACCGCCGCGCGCGATCTTGAGCCCGATGAAGTTCCACGCGGCGTTGAAGCCGGTCCATACGAACAGCACGGCGAGGAGGAATATCCAGAACCTCGGCGCGTGGCGGAACACGGCGCCGACGGCCCCGAGACGACCGTGCCGCGTCCGATGTTCGGGTCGGTCGGGCGCGATCGCCACGACCGACCACACGAGCACGAGGACCAGCCCGAACGCGAACATCGGCATCGCCCACCGCACGCCGGCACCCTCGAGCACGATCCCGGCGATCAGGCACGTCGACGCGTACGACAGGCTCTCCCAACCCCGGATCCGCCCGTACTCGTGCATCCGTTCGTCCCCGAGGTGCTCGAGGGCGATCGCGTCGACGTTCGGCGCGATCGAAGCGCTCACCCCGGCCAACACGAAGGCCGTCACCACGATCGCCGGGTAGGTGCCGACCGCGAACAGCGCGAGACCGAACACCGCACCCCCGACCGCGCCGATCTGGAGCGCGCGTCGCCGCCCGATCGTCGTGTCCGCGAGATGCCCCCACAGGGGCGCGAGCAGCAGGCGGGCGACCGCCATCCCGGCGATGACGATGCCGATCTGCGCCGCGCTGAGACCCTTGTCGTCCAGGAACAGCGACAGGAACGGGAAGAAGACCGCGATGACGATCCCGAACAGGATGAACAGCACCTGCACCGCGACCGCCGGGCGGATCTGCGAGCGCATCGCGGAACCGTAGCAGCGGGTCAGAGCTCGAGGCGCAGCACCCTGGTGACGAGCTCGCTCCCCTCGCGGAGCGGATGGCGCTCCCCCGTGTCCACGAACCCGAGGTGTTCGTAGAAGTCCTCGGCTCCCTCGTTGCCGTCGGTGAGGCCGAGGATCACCGACCGAGCGCTCAGTGATCGAGCCCATGCGATGACCTCGCGCACCAGGCGCTCGCCGATACCCTGGCGACGTCGGTCCGGCGCGACCCACATCCCATACAGGTGCGCGTCCGACTCGCCGATCGTGCGCGAGCCGACCGCCATCCCGACCCACTCGCCGTCCGCCTCGAAGACCACGAACCGGTTCGTGGCGCTCCTTCCACCCGTGGATCCACTCGCGCCACCGCGCCTCGTCGTATACGCGCTCGTGTTCGATCGTCGAACCGAACGCATCGGGGGCATCCGCGAGGGCTCGCAGCCGAAGGTCGCGCGCCCGCCCCCAGTCCGCCGGCTCCGCGATCCGGATGCGCGCGCTCACGCGGGCCGCACCTCGGCGGCCTCGGCGAGCCGGCGCGCACGGTCCGGATCCAGCCGCCCGGCGCCCGGCAGCTCGGCGTTCGCCGTCGCCGCGCCGAGCGCGAGGGCGATCGCATCGACCCAGTCGTCGCCCCGCTCGAGCGACGAGACGAGCCCGGCCAGGAACGCGTCGCCGCTCCCCACCGGGTACGGCCCCTCCTCGTACAACCGCCCGACGAGCACGGAGGCGCCGGGCATCGCGACCACCGCACCGTCCGCGCCTCGCGTCACGATCGCGACGGCATCGTCGTCGAGCCGGTCCCGGATCGCGAGCGCCGCCGCCCGGCACTCACCCTCCGTCGCGAGCTCGGTCCCGAGGAGCCAGCCGGCCTCCTCGACGTTCACCTTCACGAGGTTCGGACGTGCGCCGACCCCCCGCTGGAGCGCCGCCTCGCGCGCGTCGAGCGCCGTCCGCACGCCGGCGTCGCGAGCGAACCCGATGAGACGGGCATATCCGTCCTCGGGCGCCCCCGGCGGAAGGTTGCCCGACACCGTGATCCAGCCGCCCGTCCCGGGGAGCAGGCCCCGCACGACCTCCTCGAGCCGCACCCAGCCCCCCGGTCCGATGTCGTCCCCGCGTTCGTAGAACTCGGTCAGTCCCTTCGTCTCCGCGTCGGCGACCGAGAGCGACGCCCGCGTCTCGCCGTCGCTCCACGCGAACGTGGCGGGGACCCCTTCGGCGGCGAACGCCTCCTCGAGCCACCGGCCGGCGTGACCGGCCAGGATCCCGGTCGCATGGACGCTCGCCCCGAGCGCGTGCGCGGCGCGAGCGACGTTCAGGCCCTTCCCGCCCGGTACGGTCACGAAGGCGTTCGGCCGGTGGATCTCACCGACCTGCAGGTGGTCGACCTCGAAGAGCTTGTCGATCGAGGGGTTCGCCGCGACGCAGACGATCACCTCGCCCACCTGACGGACGCGGGTTCGGGCTCGATGACGGCCGCGGCGGTCATCGGAGCAGCCTATCGACCGCGAGATACTGGGAGCCGTGCGTGAGCCGGCGAGCGATCGGGAGTGGTGGCGCGAGGGCGTCCTGTATCAGATCTACGTCCGCTCCTTCGCCGACGCGAGCGGCGACGGCGTCGGCGACCTCCGAGGGATCATCGAGCATCTCGATCATCTGGAGTGGCTCGGGGTCGACGGTGTGTGGCTGTCGCCGATCACGCCCTCGCCGAACCTGGATTGGGGGTACGACGTCTCGGACTTTCGGGACGTCCACCCCGACCTCGGGGACCTCGAGGCGCTGGACGAGCTGGTCGCCGCGGCCGGATCGCGCGGCATCCGCATCGTGCTCGACCTCGTTCCGAACCACACGAGCGACCGCCATCCGTGGTTCGTCGACGCTCGCTCCTCGAGACAGGCGGCCCACCGCGACTGGTACGTCTGGGCGGATCGACGCGCCGACGGATCCCCGCCGAACAACTGGCGGTCGGTGTTCGGGGGCAGCGCATGGGAGCTCGACCCCTCGACCGGTCAGTACTACCTCCACAACTTCCTCGTCGAGCAGCCGGATCTCAACTGGTGGAACGCGGAGGTCCGTCGCGAGTTCGAGGACATCCTGCGGTTCTGGCTCGACCGGGGCGTGGCCGGCTTCCGGATCGACGTGGCGAACGGGCTGATCCACGATCGGGAGCTCCGCGACAATCCCCCGGCGACGGACGACGACCCCGCCGAGGTCCGGCGGCGCGGTCAGCGGCAGGTCTACAACCTGAACCGCCCGGAGTCGCACGAGATCTACCGCGACTGGCGAACGCTCGTGGACGGCTACGGATCGCAGCGGGTCCTCGTCGGCGAGACGTGGGTGTTCGAGCCCCAGCAGCTCGCGCGGTTCTACGGGACGGGCGACGACGAGCTGCATCTGTGCTTCAACTTCGCGTTCGTCTTCTCCGCGTTCGAGGCGGGGGCGCTGCGGGCGATCGTGGGATCGACGGAGGACGCGCTCCCGCCGGGAGCGCAACCCGCGTGGACGGGTTCGAACCACGACGTATCGCGGTTCCCGACGCGGTGGTGCGACGACCGGGACGACCGGTCCCGGTGCGCCCTCATGACGCTCCTGACGCTTCGGGGGACGCCCTTCCTGTACTACGGCGACGAGATCGGCATGACCGACGTCGCGGTGCCCGAGGACGAGCTCCTGGACCTCGTCGGCCGAGGCGGGACGGCGCAGCCGAGCCGTGACGGCGCACGGACCCCGATGCAGTGGAAGGCCGGCGCCGGGGCGGGGTTCACGGCGGGCGACGGACGGCCGTGGCTCCCGATCGGCGACGCCGGATCTCGCAACGTCGACGGGCAGCGCGAGGACCCCGCGTTCGATCCTGCACCTGACGCGCGACCTGCTCGCACTGCGTCGTCGGACGCCCGATCTTCGATCGGGGGACTACACGCGATGCCCGCCCCCGCCCGGCGTCTGGACGTGGCGACGCGGAGGCGAGACGGTGGTGGCCGTGAACCCCTCGGCGGATCGGACCGCCGTTCCGGTCGATCGCGGCACCGTCCTGATCGGGACCGACCGGACGCGCGACGGCGAACGGGTCGAAGGCGAGCTCAGCCTCGGCCCATGGGAGGGTGCGGTCCTGCGAGTCGCTCCCTCCTGATCTCCAGCAGGTGGTCGGCGACCCCGATGCTGGTGAACGGGAGGATGGGCGCGAGCAGCAGGGCCGCCTCGGGCATCACGCGGATCGTCACGAAGGCCCACACGGTCGCGACGAGGACCGCGACGGCTCGAGCCTTCCAGGAGCGGACGAGGTCGGCCCGCATCGCGACGATCCCGCCGGCGCCGATGCCCGCGACGAACCCCGTCACGGCGTCCGCGGCGAGCGCCGAGATGGGGATCGCCGACCGCCAGCGTGAGCGCCATCGCCCACGCCACGGCCGCGGGCGCACGCGGGTGCGCGGACAGGAACGCGAGGGCGACGAAGACGAACGGCACGAGCGCCAGGCCGAAGGCGATGTACGGCCCCGGGTTCGGAACCCCTCGGCTGTCGTCGATCGCGACGGACACGAGCCCGGTGAGCAGCGCCAGATACGCGGGGACGAGCAACAGCGTCGAGAGCAGGATCGCCCGCCACATACGGCGGGGCGACGCGGGTTCCACCGCGCTGCGAGGTCGTTCGACGCGTCCGTAGCGCCACGGCTCAGCCCTTGACGGCACCCGCGGTGAGCCCGCGGACGAAGTACTTCTGCAAGGCGAAGAAGACGATGAGCGGCAGCAGCATCGAGATGAACGCGGCCGCCGTGAGCAGGTGCCAGTTCTCGCCTTGCTGGCCGACCAGGCCTGCCAAGGCGATCGTGAGCACCCGGGTCTCGCCGTTCCGCCCAGGAACACGTACGCGACCAGGAGGTCGTTCCACACCCAGAGGTACTGGAAGATCGCGAACGCGGCGAGCGCCGGCACCGACAGCGGGACGACGAGCCGCCAGAAGATCGTGAAGTGGTCGGCGCCATCGATCTTCGCCGACTCGATGATCGACGACGGCAAGGAGCCCGATGTAGCTGCGGAGCAGATAGATCGCGAGCGGGAGCCCGAACCCCGCGTGCGCGAGCCAGATCCCGAGGAACGTCCCGTTCAGATCCAGGTCCGGGAACACGATGAGCCGGCCGATCGTGGCGCCGTTGTTGAACAGGCGGAGCAACGGGATGAGCGTCATCTGGATCGGACGACCATGAGGCCGACGACGACGATGAACAGCAAGTTCCGCCCTCGGAACTCCATCCACGAGAAGGCGTAGGCCGCGAACGCCGCGATCGTGATGGGGATGACCGTGGACGGGATCGTGACCGCGAGGCTGTTCAGGAACGCGTTCCCGAATCCCGCCCGCATCCAGCGCGAGCCGGTAGTTCTCGAGCGTCCACTCCGTCGGTTCGGAACGGGTGCGCGAGCACGGTCCACCATCCGGTCGTGTCGACGAGCGCCTCGGGTCGGAACGACGAGATCAGCACACCCATCGTCGGGATCAGCCAGAGGATGACGATGAGCAGGATCGTGATCCGCACGACCCAGCCGCCCTTGCGGACACCGAGGGCCTCGTCGGCCTTCCGGGCGGCGCGGAGGTCGTCGGCGGGGACGGGCAGGGGCGCTCACCGGATCATCTCCTGCTCGCGGAACCGGCGAACGTTCCAGATCATCACCGGGATGATCGCGAAGAACAGGATCACCGCGATCGCCGCCCCGCGCCCGTCGTGGTTCGAGATGAAGAACCAGTCGATCATGCGTTCGGCGATGACCTCGGTCTGGTTGGTCTCGGCGCTCCCCATCACGAACACGATGTCGAAGACCTTCAGCGCGTTGATGACCATGTACGTGGCCACCACCACGATCGTGGGCAGGATGCTCGGGACGATGATGCGGCGGAACACCTGCAGCTCCGACGCCCCGTCGATACGAGCGGCCTCGATGATCTCGTCCGGGATCGCCTTGATGGCGGCCGAGAGCACCACCATGGCGAACCCGGTCTGCATCCAGACCATGATCACCATGAGCAGCAGGTTGTTCCACGGCTGCTGCTGCAGCCATGCGATCGGGTCCTGCCCGAGCCCGACCATGACGCCGTTCAGCAGCCCGATGTTCGAGCCGAACCCCTCCGGCCGGAAGCTGTAGATCAGACCGCCAGGTGATCGCGGCGCCGGCGAACGAGATCGCCATCGGGAGGAAGATCAGGGACTTGGCCGCCGCCTCGCCGCGACGGAGCCGGTCGGCGAGGGTGGCGAAGAGCGAGGCCGATGCTGACCGCGAACACGGGCACCACGATGATCCACCCGAGCGTGTTCCGGATCGCCCGCAGCATGCTCTCGTCGGTGAACACGAACGTGAAGTTCTCGAGTCCGACGAAGCTCCTCGCAGCGTGAGTCCTTCAAGCTGATCAGCAGGGTGTTGATCACCGGATAGACGAGGAAGACGCCGAGGATCACGAGCGCGGGACCGACGAACACGTACGGACGAACGCCCTCCCGGTATCGCGCGGGGAACAGGTCGACGACCCGGTTCATCGCCCAGTACAGGAAGAAGACGCCGCCGACGCCCACGACGATCGCCACGCCCACGACGAGGAGACGATTGGCGTTCTCGTCGCGGAGGAAGTCGAACGTCAGCCCACAGCAGACCGAACGCGACGATGGGGATCGAGAGCGCCGTCGCGACGCGAAGGACGAAGGTCCAGATCCCGCGACCACCGGTTGGGGGAGCCCCGGCCAGCACCTCGGCGCCGTCACCGGTCGATGCGCCCACGCCGCCCCCTTCGTCGATGGTCGGGGGAGCGACCGCCTCGCGGCCGCTCCCTCGACTCGTTCATCGGAACCGCGCCCGATCCGTTACCCGGTCGGGCCAGCTCGCCTCGATCTCGTCGAGGATCCCCTGGAGGGAATCCGGTCCTTCCTGCATGTACTGCACCATGCCGGTCCAGAACGAGCCCGAACCGACCTCCGGCGGCATCTGGTCCGAGGCGTCGAAACCGGCCTCGCCCTCGCCCCCGAGCGCGGCGGTCAGCTGGACCCGACGCGTCCGCGAGGACCGGGTTCGCGTAGCAGTCCGTCCCGACGTCACGTTCTCGGCGAGAGTCGGCTGAGCCGCGGATCGCTGCCCATCGCGCACTGCACTTCCTGCCCGCTGAACCGCTCGAGGAAGTCCATCACCTCGGGCGAGTTCCGGAAGGCCACCGCCAGCTCGCCGGCGAACAGCGCCCCCTGCTGGTCGATCGCGGGGAACGGGAACGCGTCGTAGTCCACGCCGTACTCGGTGCCCTCGGGGAAGAAGGCGTTGATGAACGTCGCCTGCCGGTGCAGCCAGCACCCGGGCGGGTCGTCGAACATCGGCAAGCGGCGCGTCGCCGAACGCGATCGCCGGCGTCTGGTCGGCGCCACCGAGCACGTATCCATCGGCGAACATGATGTCGCCGAACATGCCGCACCGCTTCCGCCACCGCCGGGTCGTTGAACGGGATCTCGTGGTTCACCCACTGCGTGTAGGCGTCCTGGCCCGCCGTCGCGAGCATGATGTCCTCGACCCAGTCGGTGGCCGGCCACCCGGTCGCCGTGTCGCTCTCGAAGCCGACGCACCACGGCGTCCCACCGTCGGCCACGATCTGGTCGGACAGCGCGACCAGCTCGTCGAACGTCGTCGGGATCTGGTACCCGGCCGCGTCGAAGTCCTCCTTCGGGTACCAGATCAGGCTCTTGTAGTTCGAGTTGGTGGGAGGCCGTAGTGCTCGCCCTCGTACTCGCCCAGCGACAGGAAGTATTCGCCGAACGTCGCCTCGAGTTCCGCGATGTCGAAGCCCAGGTCCTCGAGCGAGATCGCGTTCCCCGATGCTGCCTGATCCGCCACGGCGCCCGGCTGCGGCAGCAGGATGACGTCGAGGGTCCCCGCCTCGGACCGGATCTGGAACTGCTCCTCGAACTGGTCCGACGACTCCATCTCGGCGTGTACTCGACGTTCGGCGTGATCAGCTCGTCGACGAAGCCTGGAGGGCTTCGCTCTCCTCGGCCGATGTCGCGTTCAGGACGTTGACGTTGCCGGTGTCCTCTTCCTGCGCCACGCCGTTGCCTCTCCGCCCCCGCCTCCGCCGCCGCCGTCGTCGTCGCTCGTACACGCGGCCGCGATCAGTACCAGCGCCGCGAACGGCACCAACAGCTTGCTCCACCGTCGCATCCCAGCACCCCCCTGTCTCCTTGCCCGATTCTCGCCCATCCGTACTCGTTCCGTGCAACTCGTCGCCGCACCCACCGGCCGCGGCCAACCTTCGTCTTCACATCGCATCCCCTCCTTCGCCCTCGGCGAAACACGAAGCCGCAGCTCACGCGCCTCACGAACCTCGTTCCGTGCCGTCCGGAGCCACCCCCGGATCTCCGCCACGGCGCCCGATCGTGGACCGTCTGATCACCAGTTCCGTCGGCAGGATCACGCGGCGCGGTCCACCGGCTGGATCGCGCAGGAGCTCGAACAACGTGTGCGCGGCCTCCACACCCTGTTCTTGGATACGTTGGCGAACGGTGGTCAGGGGTGGCTCGAGATGGGCGGCGAACTCCACATCGTCGAATCCGGCGAGCGCGACGTCCTCGGGCACCCGCGCCCGTGCCCGAGGATCGAGTCGAGCGCGCCGTCGGCAGACGCGTCGTTCGCGCAGAAGATGGCGTCGACGCCCCTGCTCGAGCAGGTCGGTCGCGCCGGCCGCCCCGGCCGCCTTGCCGAAATCCCCCTCCACGACCAGGCCGTCGGTCGTGCGCCCCGCCCGATCCATCGCCCGCCGGTATCCGGTGAGCCGGTCCTCTCCGGCCACGGTGCCACGCCGCCCGTGATGTGGCCCACACGCCTGCGGCCGAGCTTCAGGAGATGCGTGGTGACGGTCGTCGGCGGCCTGCAGATTGTCCACGTCCACGTAGCTCGCGGTGCGGTCCCCTCGGCGATGTCCGATGAGCACCGTCGGCAGCTCGGAGGCGAGCAGCCCGTCTACGAGGGGATCCTCGAGGGGGTCGGCCGACACGACGACCCCGTCCAAGAGACCCGTCCACAGGACCTGGTCGAGCGTCTCTTCCTTGGTTCGGCTCCCCAGCCACAGCATCATCCCGGCAGCCTGCTCCGACAGGCCGTCCGTGAGGCCCTCGCAGCAGCCGGGAGAAGTACGGGTCCTGGAACAGATAGTCGGGGGAGGACGTGCATCACGACGCCGACCACTCCCGAACGACCCGACGCGAGGGTCCGCGCTGCCGCGTTGGGCCGGAACTTGCGTGCGTTCGAGCACGTCCGGTGACCCGTTGCCGGGTGGTTTCGGCGACCGGGCCGCCGTTGATGACCCGCGAGACGGTGGCGCGCGAGACACCGCTCAGCGTCGCGACCTCGTCCAGGGTCCTGGCCACGAGCACGTTCCCCTCTCCGGCGTGATGGAAGCGCTCTCACTCTAGGCCGACTACCTGGGCGCTGTCAAGCCAGCGATCTGAGAGCGCTTCCACTCGTCCAGGCGTGACTCAGGGCTCGTGAACCGAGCGATGGCGTCGCGATACCAACGTGCGCTCGCCTTGGGCGTTCGCCGCTGCGATGCGAAGTCGACGTGGACGAGTCCGAACCGCTTCGAGTACCCCTCGGCCCATTCGAAGTTGTCCAGCAGGGACCAGACGAAGAACCCGTGGAGCGGCAGGCCCGAGTCGAGCGCGCGCGCGGGCCTGGGCCAGATGGTCCTGCAGGAACGCGATCCGGCCGGTCGTCCTGAACCGCGCCCGTCGGCACTCGACGTCATCGTCGAACGCCGCTCCGGTCTCGGTCACGTAGATGCGGTCGACGCCGTACTCGCCGTGCACGCGCAGCAGCACCTCGGCGAGCCCGTCCGGCTCGATCGGCCACCCCATCGCCGTGACCTCGACGTCGGGCGGGATCACGGACCACGCAGCCGAGGGCTCCCGGCAGTTCCTCCGCGCCGCGCGCCGGATCGGCCGCCACGGTGAAGCGCCGGTAGTAGTTCACGCCGAGGAAGTCGATCGGAGCGGCGATCGTCTCGAGATCGCCCTCGTGGACGAACGTCGGATCGCTCTCGTCCGCGTAGTACTCGACGAGGATCGGCCGGGTAGCCCCGACCGAACAGCGGGTCGAGGTACAGCGCGTTCATCTGCAGGTCCGCGAGCCGGGCGGCTCGGACGTCGGCAGGTCCGTAGGTGGCGGGACGCGTCGGCTGCGAGGTTCAGCGCGATGCCGACCTGACCAGCGCCGGACATCGCCTGCATCGCGAGCCCGTGGCCCAGCAGGAGGTGATGCGTCGCGGCCCACGCGAGCGCGACGTCGTCGCTGCCCGGGCGCGTGGATGCCGGACCCGTAGCCGAGCCATGCGGAGCACCAGGGCTCGTTCAGCGTGATCCAGAGCGCGACCTCGCCGGCGAGGGAGCGCTGCACGATCTCGGCGTACTCCGCGAACCTCGACGCCGTGTCGCGGTTCGCCCACCCGCCGACGTCCTCGAGCGCCTGCGGCAGGTCCCAGTGATACAGCGTGAGCACCGGGGCGATGCCGTGGGAGTTGAGCGCGTCGACGAGGCGGCGGTAGTGGTCGAGCCCCTCCTGGTTCGGCGTGCCGGAGCCCTCGGGCTGGATGCGCGGCCACGCGACCGAGAACCGATACGCCCCGATCCCGAGGTCCGCCATGAGCGCCACGTCGTCCGGGTACCGGTGGTACTGGTCGCACGCGACGGTCGCCGGTGTCGCCGCCCGTGACCCTGCCCGGCGTCCTGGAGAACGTGTCCCAGATCGACGTGCCGCGCCCGCCCTCGTCGACGGCGCCCTCGACCTGGTAGGCGGACGTCGCGACGCCCCAGAGGAACCGGTCCGGGAACGTGGCCAACGGCGGCGGGATCAGTCCCCGTAGATGCCGAGGCCGGTGTCCGGGTCGAAGAAGTGGAGGCGCGACGTGTCCACGGCGATCTCCAGGTGCTCGAGCTCGGTCGCGTTCGTGCGCGGGTCGAGCCTCGCGACGAAGGTGGACCCGCCCGCGCTCGCCCGAGCCTCGAGCTCCTCCACCGGCGCTCCGGCGTCGGCCACGAGCTCCCGGGTGTCCTCGGTCACCACCGGCGGCGCGTCCACCGCGAAGTGCACGAGCACCTCCGACCCGAGGGCCTCTCGCAGCTTGACGAGGACATTCATCCGCCGGTCCGGGGGCGCGTCGGGCCAGACGGAGACGTCCTCCATCTGCTCGGGCCGGATGCCCACGATCACACGCTTGCCCACGAACGCCGCGACCTTCGGACGGCGCGCGAGGAAGTCATCGTCGATACGGAGCCGATGCCCGCCGAACGCGATGAACACGCCCCCGTCCTCACGCACCAGGTCGACCTCGACCATGTTCATGGCCGGGGAGCCGATGAAGCCGGCGACGAACAGGTTCGCCGGCTCGTCGTACAGGGTCTGCGGCGTGTCCACCTGCTGCAGCTCGCCCTTCTTGATCACGGCCACGCGATCGCCCATCGTCATGGCCTCGACCTGGTCGTGCGTCACGTACAGCGTGGTGACGCCGAGCTCCTGCTGGATCCGCGCGATCTCGGTGCGCATCTGGACCCGCAGCTTGGCGTCGAGGTTCGAGAGCGGTTCGTCCATCAGGAACGCCTTCGGCTCGCGAACGATCGCGCGGCCCATCGCCACGCGCTGCCGCTGGCCGCCCGACAGGGCCTTCGGCTTGCGCTCGAGGAACTCCTCGAGACCCAGGATGCCCGCCGCCTCGCGCACGCGACGATCGATCTCGTCCTTCGGCAGCTTGCGGAGCTTCAGCCCGAACCCCATGTTGTCGTACACGTTCATGTGCGGGTACAGCGCGTAGTTCTGGAACACCATCGCGATGTCCCGCTCCTTCGGGCGGGACGGTGTTCACGACGCGCTCGTCGATCCGGATCGTTCCCTTGCTGATGCTCTCGAGCCCGGCGACCATCCGGAGCGCGGTGGTCTTCCCGCACCCGGATGGACCGACCAGGACGATGAACTCGCCGTCTCGGATATCGATGCTGAGGTCGGAGATCGCGGTCGTTCCGTCCGTGTAGACCTTCGAGACCTCGTCGATCACGATCTCGGCCATGCGGTCCCCTCCTGGAGGTCGATACCCACATTCAACCGTACGCAGCCTCGGGCGGTCGAGCCGGAGGACGGGCCCGAGGTCAGGAACCCGAGACGGCGGGCAGGACCTCGAGCTCGAGCCGCCTCGAGACGGTGAACCCGATCTGGGACTCGAGTCGATCTCGCGCCCCGCGATAGGCCGCGATCGCCTCCGGAACCGACGGTGGCTCCCGGTCCACGCCCATGGGCCGGAGCAGGTGCTCGTGCATCTTCCCGAGCTCCGAACGGACCCGCTCGTCATCGCCCCGCTGCTGCTTGGATGCGAGCCACAGGATCCAGTCCCAGAAGTGTGCCTCGATCGCTTCGACCGTGTCCGCGGAGACGGTCCACGGCGGTTCCAGGTCTCGCGGGACGCCGGGGAAGATCAGGTCGACCTTCACCGGCCCGCGGAGCATGAGCATGTAGCACGAGGGCGACGTGAGCCGGTCCCACTGCTGGGCGAGCGGCTGCAGCGTCGACACCAGGTCCGGCAGGTCGGCGGCGACGAGGGAGAAGTCGTTCGCCTCGATCGTGAAGTCCCAATCGGACAGCGGCACGGGCGTCCCCACCGCGCGCGAGCCCACGAGCTCGACCGCTCGGACGTTGGGGTGCCCGAGGACGGCGGCCACGACGGTCGCGCCGAGGTCGGCGGGCGGCGTCCGGAACCACCGACGCATGCTCCCACTACGATGACGCACGTGCCCGAGATCGCGCTCCTCGAGGGCGACATCACGCAGCAGGACGCCGACGCGATCGTGAACGCCGCCAACCCGTCGCTCCTCGGAGGCGGCGGCGTCGACGGCGCGATCCATCGCGCGGGCGGCCCGGCCATCCTCGCCGCATGTCGGGAGCTCCGGCGCACCGCGTACCCGGACGGACTCCCCGCGGGCCGGGCGGTCGCGACGCCGGCCGGGAACCTCCCCGCGCGCTGGGTGATCCACACCGTCGGCCCGGTCTACGCGGCCGCGGACGATCCCGCCGCGCTGCTCACCTCCTGCCACACCGAGTCGCTGCGGGTCGCCGACGAGCTCGGCGCGCGGAGCGTGGCGTTCCCCGCCATCTCGACGGGCGTGTACGGATACCCGCTCGACGAGGCGGCGCCGGTCGCGATCGCGGCCATCGGTTCCACCGACACCGCCGTGGCCGAGGTTCGGTTCGTCCTGTTCGGGCGCGAAGCGTACGAGGCGTTCGAGCGCGCGCTCGGCACGCCGTAGCCGTTGCGAACGCCACTGTTAGCATCGTTCCTGCGATGAGCGACGTCACGGCGGATCTCACCACGTCCCGCGGGCTGGCCGAGCACCTCGACGACGTCCAGGTCGTCGACTGCCGCGAGCCGTACGAGTGGCAGGCGGGACGCATCGAGGGCTCGATCCACCTGCCGCTCAACACGCTCCTCGCGGGCGAGGTCGGCGGTCTCGACGCCGAGAAGACCACCGTGGTCGTGTGCCGCTCCGGCAGCCGGAGCGAACTCGCCACCCTGATGCTGCAGGCGCGCGGGTTCGAGGCCTACAACCTCGGCCGCGGTCTCGAGGAGTGGGAGGCCGAGGGCCGTCCCCTCACCACGCCGGACGGCGACGCGGGCCGCGTCGTCTGACCGCCCGCTCGCGCGAGCCTGAGCGAACCATGGCCGACGTCGAGGCCGCCCGCCGCGCGCTCGAAGACGCGCTCGGAACGGACGAGGTGCTCTCGGACCCGCTCTCGCTCCGTCTGTACGCCAGGGACGCCTCGATGGTCGAGGGCGGATGTGCGCTCGTCGCGTTCCCGCGTTCGACGGAGGACGTCGTCGCATGCGTGCGGATCGCGGCGGAGCACGGGCTCTCGGTCGTCCCCCGAGGGTCGGGCACCGGGCTCGCCGGCGGCGCCAGCCCGATCGGAGACGCGCTCGTCGTCGTGACGTCGAAGATGACACGGATCCTGGAGGTCCGGCCCGAGGACCGGCTCGCCTGGGTCGAGCCCGGCGTCCCGAACCTCGATCTCGCGCACGCGCTCCGGAGCGATGGCTTCACGTTCGCGCCCGATCCATCGTCGCAGCAGACATCGTCGATCGGCGGCAACGTGAGCACGAACGCGGGCGGGCCGCATTGCCTCGCGTACGGCGTGACCTCGAACCACGTCGTCGCGCTCGACGTCGTCCTGTCCGACGGCAGCGTCGCGCGGCTCGGATCCGAGGGGCCCGAGGCCGCCGGCTACGACCTGCGCTCCGTCGTCGTCGGCGGCGAGGGGACCCTCGGGATCGTCGCGGCCGCCTGCGTTCGACTGACGCCGTTGCCGCTCGCCGTCCGAACGACCCTGTTCGACTTCGAGCGCGTGGAAGATTGCGCCGCAACGGTGAGCGCGATCATCGCCCGCGGCGTCGTCCCCGCGGCGGTCGAGATGATGGACCGCGGGATCGTCGTGGCCGCAGAGGCGTTCGCGCACGCCGGCTACCCGACCGACGCCGCCGCGATCCTCATCGTCGAGGTCGACGGGACGCCCGCGGCCGTCGAGGCGCAGTCGCGGGCGGTCGAGGCGGCCGCGCTCGCGAACGGGACGCGGAGCGTGCGGGTCGCGGCGGATGAGGCCGAGCGCGCGCTGATCTGGAAGGGACGGAAGTCCGCGTTCGGGGCGGTGGCGCAGATCGCCCCGCACTACCATCTGCACGACTGCGTCGTTCCGAGGACCAGGCTCGTCGAGGTCCTGTCGGGCGTCTACGCGATCGCCGAACGGCACGACCTCGTCGTGACGAACGTGTTCCATGCCGGCGACGGGAACCTCCATCCGCTCCTGTCGTTCGACCGCGGGGTCCCCGGCACGCTGGAACGCGTCCTGCGCGCGAGCGAGGCGATCGTCCGCCTGTGCGTCGAGGTCGGCGGCACGCTCTCCGGCGAACACGGGATCGGCCTCGAGAAGCGGGACTTCATGCAGCTCGTGTTCTCCGCGGAGGACCTCGCGGCGCAGGCGTGCGTCCGGTCGGCGTTCGACCCGTCGGGCGTGATGAACCCGCAGAAGGTGCTGCCCGACGGCGCGCGGTGTGGCGACTTCGCGATGGCACGCGGGAACGATGCCGCCCGGGTGGCGGCCGACCTCCCGGAGGGCGCGTGGATCTGATCCACCCGACGTCGAAGCGCGAGGTCGTCGACGCGGTCCGGGACGCGAACGCGGGTGCGCAACGGCTGCTGCTGATCGGCGGCCGCCGGCACGCCGACAAGGGGAACCCGTCCGAGGTCGACGCCGAGCTGTGGACGACACAGCTGAACGACGTGGTGGCCTACGAGCCGGCCGAGATGATCGCCGTCGTCGGGGCGGGGATGCGCGTCGGCGCCCTGAACGAGCTGCTCGCCGGCGGTGACCAGGAGTGGATGTCGGACCTGCCGGGGGACGCGACCGTCGGCGGGGTGATCGCGAGCGCGGCGTCGACCCCTCGCCGCCTGAAGCTCGGAGCGGTGCGGGACAGCGTGGTCGAGGCGGAGCTGGTCACCGGCGACGGTCGGTTCGTCCGGAGCGGGGCGCGAACCGTGAAGAACGTGACCGGCTACGACCTGCATCGGCTCGTGGCCGGGTCCCTCGGGACCCTCGCGGTCGTCGTCCAGGTGGCGATCAAGGTGCGGCCGCTCGCGGAGGCGAGGAGGACGCTGCGGTTCGACGGCGGCCTCGATCTCGCGCGCTCGCTGCTCGGCGCCGTCCCCGGGGCGGCGGGCGTGCTCGCCATGGCTCAGACGGTGGAGCTGCGGCTGGAAGGCTGGGCCGAGGAGGTGGGGGAACAGACCGCGAGCGCCGGTCGGGTCGCGGAGCCTGTCGAGGCGTTCGACGACGGCCCGTTCCCCTCGGAGACTCCGTGGGAAGCGATGCCCGTCGTGGCGGAGGTCGCGGTCCCACCGTCGAGGCTCGGAGACGTGGTCACCGGGGAAGCCTGGGGGGCGCTCGCCGGCGTCGGGATCGCGTGGGTCGGGATCGAGCAGGCGGACGATGTGCTGAGCGCACTGCGGGAACGGGCACGATCGGCCGGCGGGATCGCGCCGGTGGTCCGTGGGCCGGGTGGCCTCGGGGAGGACACGGTGCCCGCATCCGAGGTCCACGGCCGATTGAAGGCGGCGTTCGATCCGAACGGCGTCCTCGCGCCCGGCCGGTTCTGGGGACGGTCGTGAGGCGGGACGAGCGGGCGGCCACCCGCCCGCTCGTCCCGCCTCCCGCGCGTTAGACCTCGTCGGTGAGGTTCGACCAGAGCGCCGCCTGACCGATCAGCGCCCACTCGCGCTCGGCGTCGCCCCGCGAGAACGGGTTCACGGCGAGCCCGAGATAGCGGCTGCCCACCAGCGTGTCGCCGTGGAGGATCACCGTCGCGTTCAGCGCCGCGAGCGACGCCGGCGTCGTCCGGTCCCTCCACAGCCCCGCGATGAACAACTCGGAATCGGTCGACGGGTAGGTGCCGTCCACCAGGGCTCCCGTCGGGATCGCGGAGAAGTAGTTGATGTTCGATGGGAGATACAGGAAGTCCTGCGCCGGGTACGCGCCGGTCAGCGGGCTTCCCAGGCCCCCGTCATTGTCCCACCGGCCGATCCCGCCGCCCGCCGAGGCGTTCGTGAGCGTGAACGAACCGCCGACCAGACCGGCCCCCGTCAGGAACGTGGCGTTGTTGCCCGACACGCCGGTGGCGATGTACCCACCGCCTCGGGCGAAGAACGCCTGGAGCCGTTGCTGGGCGATCGGGTTCGTCCCGGACGGGTACTGCTGGCCGGTGTTGTAGATCACGTCGACGTCCGCGAGCGGATCGACGGCCGCGTTCTGCAGGGAGTTCGTCCCGTTGACGACCGAGACGAACTGCGCGTCCGCGCCGAAGATCTGCTGGAGCGACCACAACGTGTCGTTGATCGTGGGCGCCGCGCTGTTGACCAGGACGGCGATCTTCGGCGCCTCGGTGAGGTCCGTCGTCGCAGGTTTGGCCGCGTCCAGGACCCGCTCGAAGTAGACGCCGGCGGAGCGCCCCGCATCCTTCAGGGCGGCGACGTTGGCGGTCGTCCGTGGGAAGAGCACCGAACCGGCCGGCATCGCGCCCGCGGATGCGCTCTGGAAGAACGCCTCGGCCACCTCACCGTCCATGCCCGCACGCAGCAGACCGAGGACGGCGCGCACCTCGGCGGCTCCCCTGATCGCGAGGGCGTACCACTTGGCCGGGCCACCGGTACGCACGCCGCCGACCAGGGGGGTCACCGTGCCGATCGGCTGGACGGGCGGGGCGAACCCTGCGCCCACCGGGACCTCGAAGGTGTCGGCGCCCCACAGCTGCCCGTGGCTCCACGCACCCGGGGGCGCGTACAGCTGGGTGATCCGGTCCGAGATGTCCTGACCGGCGGCGAGCGCCGTGTACGCGAAGCCTCGGAGGGCCTGGTCCATGAACACGACGTAGGACTGCTTCGCGAGGGTCTGGCCCCCGTACTCGTAGTCCCTGGTGGTGCGGTGGAGCTGGATGCCGTTGTCGAGCAGCCATCGCGCGAGGCGGTTCGCCTCGGCCTGGCTGCGCTGCCCGTCCTCGAACGGGAGCGGGGATCCAACCGGGCTGGCGCCCGACGGGATCACGAACGCCTCCGGGTACGGGATCATCCAGTTGTGCTGGGTCTCGGTGAACCCTCGCTCCGCGACCAGCACGTCGTCGCAGCAGTTCGACCTCGGCGCCTCGGTCACGCCCCGGCGGAAGATCTCGAGCTGGTCGTCCAGGATCGCTCGCCGGTTCGAAGTCCAGTATCCGGCCGACGAGTAGAACCCGATGTACTGGGCGCGCTTCGACCCGAACCTGCCCCCGCACACCTGGTTGCTACACATCTCGAGCGTCGATCCGTCGACGCCGAAGAACGCGCCGTAGGTCTGCGTGTAGAAGGGCCCCCAGTCGTCCCACCCCTCCGCGATCTCGGGGTTGCCGGTGAACACGACCCCGAACCCGGAGGGCGCGAGTCCCTCGGCCGTCTCGTAGGTGAACGTGGTGGGGGTCGGCACCGACGTGATCGTGAACGTGCCGTTGTAGCCCCAGACGCCGACGCCGGCGATCTCGACCTCCTGCCCGACGGCCAGACCGTGCTCGTCATCGGTGGTGATCGTGACCGTCGTGCCGGTCTGCGTGGCCCCGGTCGTCTCGATGTCTGCGGCCTGGCCACCGTTCGGGCCGTAGTCGTCCACCGGCCGGGTGATCCCCTGCTGGACCGCCGCGAGGGCCGCCTCGTTCGCGTCGAGGCGAGGCGGGTTCCAGTTCAGGAACAGGTCGTATTCCAGGCCGGGATTGTGCGGCTTGGTGAGCCCGTCGATCAGCGTCGGGTTCACGTAGCCGTGCATCGCGAGCATCACCGGGGCGAGCCACTCGAGCTGCAGGGCGGTGTTGGCCCGCATCTCCGGCTGCGATTGGACCAGCAAGTCCCGGTTCATGTCGAAGCCGTTGCCGTTCGTTCGCGTGCCCAGGAAGCGCCCATCGGGGTTCTGGCTCGGGATCAGGATCAGGATCGCGTGATCGAGCAGGTCGTCGACGGACGCGTTCGTGCCGTACGGCAAGGTCACGAGGTCCCGGACCACCTGCATCATCGCGTCGGCGCCCTCTTCCTCACCGCCGTGGATGTTGGCCTCGATGAAGATCGGGATCTTCACGTCTTCGCCGAACGAGTCGAGCAGCGCTTGCGCGCGGGCCGGGTCTTTGAACATCAGCTGGCGGAGCTGCACCCAGCGGTCGTAGTCGCGCTGCTGCTCCGGGGTCTCCAGCGCGTTGACCACCACCCCATAGAGGTCGCGCCCCGCGTCGGTCGTCCCGATCACCGAGTACGTCATGCGCGACGGGAGGCCCGCGTCGGCACCTTCCTGGATGATCTGATCCAGGGTGCACGCGATCGCTTCCTGTGGGAGCAGGGCGAGCGTGTCCTGGAACGCCGGGCCGTCGAAGTCCTGCTGGTTCGCGATGCTCGAACCTGGTGCGGCCTCCGCACACCACGGCTCACCGTACGTCGGTCCGAGCCCCGCCGAGATGGGATTGCCGTCCCACGGGGGAGCGAGCTGTGCGCTGGCGGGCGTGGCGAGCGCGACGGTCGCCGCCGCGAGGGCAAGCGCCAGCGCGATCGACGCCGAGGTCCTGGAGGTTCTCGTTCGTCGTGGCTGCAAGGGGAACACCTCCCGACCGGTCGGTCGAACGACGGTTTGGAACGGACGCGAGAGCTCGTCACCTCTGCGGATCGCGGGACGGGGGGTCTCGACCGCCGCCGGGGGCCGACGTGCCTGCCCGACGCGGATCGAACGAGCCACGGTTCGACTCGGCTCCACCCATGGCTCCTGGAACCGTTCCACAGGAGTCGTGGAGCTGTCAAAACGTGCGCGATCGAGATGCTACGTGAGCGCCTTGCGGAGCCGCTCCCCCGCCTCCTCGAGCGTCTCGATCTTCTTGCAGAACGCGAAGCGCACGAGGTGACTCCCGAGCTCCGGCCGCGAGAAGAACGACGAGCCGGGGACGACGGCCACGCCCACGTCCTCGGTTAGCCGTCGGGCGACCTGGACGTCGTCGCCCATGTCGAGGTGCGAGACGTCGGCCATCACGTAATAGGCGCCTCGCACCGGGTCGGCCTCGAACCCGGTCTCGGCGAGGATCCGCATCAGCGTGTCGCGCCGCTCGAGGTACTCGAGCGCGGTCCGCTCGTGATAGGACTCCGGCATCGCGAGCGCGACCGCCCCCGCCTCCTGCAGCGGCGCCGGCGCGGCCACCGTGAGGAAGTCGTGCACCGACCGGATCGCCCCCGAGAGCGCCTCGGGAGCCACGATCCACCCGACGCGCCAGCCGGTGACCGCGTACGTCTTCGAGAGCGCACTGATCGTCACCGTGCGGTCCTCGAGCCCGGGGACGACGGCCGGCGGGATGTGGTGGAACCCGTCGTAGACGATGTGCTCGTAGATCTCGTCGGTGAAGACGACCGCGTCCCATCGCCGGCACAGGTCGGCGACGACGTCGAGCTCTTCGCGCGAGAAGACCTTCCCGGTCGGGTTGTTCGGCGTGTTGATCACGATCCCGCGCGTGCGCTCGTTGAACGCCGCACGCAGCTCGGCCTCGTCGAAGGACCAGTCCGGCGGTGACAGCTTCACGGTGCGAGGGACCGCCCCCGACAGGATCGTGTCCGGCCCGTAGTTCTCGTAGAACGGCTCGAACACGACGACCTCGTCGCCGGGGTCGAGCACGCCGAGCATCGCGGCGATCATCGCCTCGGTCGATCCGCACGTGACCGTGATGTGCCGCTGCGCGTCGACCCACGTCATCCCGTACCGCGAGCGGTAGTCCGAGGCGATCGCCTGGCGGAACCCCTCGGCCCCCCACGTGATCGGATACTGGTTGATGTCCGCCGCGATCGCCTCGCGCGCGGCGTCCTTCAGCTCCTGCGGCGCCGGGAAGTCGGGGAACCCCTGCGAGAGGTTGATCGCGCCGTGCGCGTTCGCGAGGCGTGTCATCTCGCGGATCACCGACTCGGTGAACGACGAGGCCCGCTGCGACGGCCGGATGTTCGACATGGACCGCCGATGATAGCCACCTCGGTCGGCGGGTCGACGCGGGATACCATCGGTGCGGCGTGTTGACCGACAGTGACCACCCAGGCCGAGGCGAGGAGCCCCTCGGTACCGAGATGCCCGAGGGCGTGCGGTTCATCGGCCCGACCCTCGGCCTCGAGCCACGATGGCGACTCCCGCTCGACGCGCCGGCCGACGAGGATCTCGCGGCATGCGTCGCGTGTGGCCTGTGCCTGCCGCATTGCCCGACCTATCGAGTGACCGGCGAGGAGTCGGCGTCACCGCGTGGCCGCATCACCGCGATGCGCTCCGTCGCCGAGGGCCGCGCCGAACCCGACGTGACCTTCGCGCGGTTCATGGACCTCTGTCTCGTCTGCCGCGCCTGCGAGGACGTGTGCCCGTCACACGTGCCCTTCGGCCGGATGATGGAACGCGCGCGGGTCCAGATCGAACCGCTGCGGTCCCGACGGGCGCGCCTGCTGCGATGGCTCGGGCTCGAGATCGTGCTGCCGAGGAAGAAGCTGCTCTGGCTCGCGGCGGCGTTGCAGCCGGTGGGACGCATCTTCCTCCCTCGGCGCACGCGAGACCTCGTCCCTCCACGATCCGAGCTGTTCCGGCGCCTTCCGCGTGTCACCGTGCCGCGAGCTCCCCCCGCGGAACGGTCGCCCTGCTGAGCGGCTGCGTGCAGGACCGGTGGTTCCGGAGCGTGAACGAGGCCACGATCCGAGTCCTCGCGCGCAACGGTTGGCGGGTCGTCGTCCCGAGGTCGCAGCAGTGCTGCGGAGCGCTGGCTGCTCACCACGGACGTCTCGACACCGCCCGCGCGCTCGCGGAGCGATCGACACGCTCGTTCGCGGACGCGGACGTCGTCGTGGTGAACGCCGCCGGGTGCGGCGCGCATCTCAAGGATGTCGGCGATCTGCTCGGCACACCCGAGGCGCACGCGCTCTCGGCCAAGGTGCGTGACGTGATGGAACTGCTCCACGACGATGGGTTGTCGGAAGCGCCCGCGTCAGCCGGCCACGTGCGGGTCGCGTACCACGACGCGTGCCACGCGCTCCGGGCGCAGAGGCTCCGCTCCCAGCCGCGCGAGGTCCTCCGCGCGATCCCCGGGCTCCAGATCGACGAGATCGCGGACGGCGACGTGTGTTGCGGCGCCGCCGGCCTCTACAACGTGCTCGAGCCCCAGATGTCGTCCGAGCTCCGGCGCCGCAAGGCGGAGGCGATCGCCGCCACCGGCTCGGCGACCGTGGCGAGCGCGAACCCCGGCTGCACGATGCAGATCGTGGCCGGTCTGCGAGAGCTCGGATCAGACGTGCCGGTCGTCCATCCGATCGAGCTCCTCGATCACGCCTATGCCGCCTCCGAGAGCTCGCCGAGCTAGGCGCCGAGCGCCGAGCGCAGTGCCGCCGGGTCGTCGGAGGAGAACACGATCCTCGAACGTGTCGCCGCGTAACAGGCGGCGAGGTTCACGTCGGCGTTCGCGATCTTGCGCGAGAGCTCGCCGAGCGTGCCGGGGCGGTCCTCGTTCGACACGTCCATCACGACGGCTTCGCGCTCCCCCTCGACCGTGAAACCGGCGCCCTCGAGCGCCGAGCGCGCGCCGGCACCATCCTCGACGAGCAGGTGCACGTGCCCGTGTCCACCGCCACCGAGCCCGGCGAGCCCCTCGATGTTCACGCCGGCCGCGCCGAGCGCCTCGGCGGCCTTCGCGAGCCCACCCGGCTCGTCGGTCAGCGAGATCGACAGATCCGTCGCCATCGCGTCCTCCTCTGGTCGTCGTTCGCCTGATGGTCCTATCCCGCTCCGGACCGCGCCGTCAAGCCGATAGCATCGCGGCCGATGGAACCGCGGTTCTTCGCGAAGCCGGAGAAGCTCCGAGCATGGCTCGAGGAGCATCACGCGACGGCAACCGAGCTCTGGGTCGGGCTCTACAAGAAGGGCTCCGGACGCCCGAGCATCACCTGGCCGGAGGTCGTGGACGAGGCGCTGTGCTTCGGCTGGATCGACGGCGTCCGACGAAGCATCGACGACGAGCGCTACATGAACCGGATCACGCCGAGGAAACCGAACAGCAACTGGAGCGCGGTGAACGTGCGGCGTGTCGGTGAGCTCACGAAGGAGGGCCGCATGCGGCCGGCCGGTCTCGAGGTGTTCGAACGCCGTCGCGCGGACAAGACCGCGACCTACTCGTACGAGCAACGACACGAGGCGAAGCTCGCTCCCGCGTTCGCGAGACGGTTCCGCTCGAAGCGCACCGCGTGGGACTGGTTCCAGTCCCAGCCCAACGGGTACCGGACGACCGCCGTCTACTGGGTCATGAGCGCCAAGCGACAGGAGACGCGAGAGCGGCGGCTCGCCACGCTGATCGAGGACTCGGCGAGTGGACGAAGGATCGGACCGCTCACGTCCCCGTCGAAGCGTTCGTAAGCATCCCTACAGCTCGGATCGGAGCCCCCACAGCTCGGGGAAGAAGCGCTTGTCCAGCGTCGAACGTAGGTACTTCACCCCGGAGCCGCCGGTCCCGGTCTTCGCCCCGATCTGCCGCTCGACCATGAGGACATGGTGGACCCGCCACTCGGCGAACGCCTCGTCGTGATCGAGCAACCCCTCCGATACGGCGAACAGGACGGCGTGCTTCGGTTCCCGTGCCATGCGGAGCAGGCCGTCCATCCGCGCGGCCTCGTCGTCTGAGGGCATGTCGAGCCCGTTGTCCTGGAGGAGGGAGACGAAACCGTCCCACACCGTGGGCTCCTCGAGCCGGCGTGCGAGCCGCTCCAGCTCCTCCGGTGTGGCGGCGAGGTCCTTCAGGTACCGGGGCTCCTTGAGGCCCGAGAGGAACTCCACCTCGCGGAACTGCGCCGATTGGAACCCCGACGCAGGGGAGAGCAACGAGCGGAACTCGAGGAAGTCCTGCGGGCTCATCGTCTGGAGCACCTCGATGTGCTCGATCAGCACGCGCTCGATCGCGTGCACGCGCGTGAGGTAGTGGCGCGCGCGCTCGGCGTCGCCCTCGAGCATCCGATCTCGGATCGCCTCGAGCTCGAACACGACCTGCTTGAACCAGAGCTCGTACGCCTGGTGCACGGTGATGAACAGGAGCTCGTCGTGCACGGGCGGGTCCGAGAGGAGCCGTTGCAACGACAGGAGTTCGGGGAGCGCGAGATACCCGCCGTACGTGAGGAGGCCTTCCTCCGCCGGCTCGGTGAGCCGGCCCATCCGTCTGACCTTCCCCGGCCGGTCCTCGGCCTCGTCCACGAGCCGAATCCTAGTCCGCGAGGACGCGCGAGAGCGCCTCGAGGCTCTCGAGGTTGTGGCCCGGCAGGAACTCGTCGATCGAGGGCAGCGCGGCGGCCATCCCGCGGGCGAGCGGCTCGTAGTGCGGGCTCCCCTTCAGCGGGTTCACCCAGACGATCTTGTGCACGAGCCGCCGCAGCCTCGCCATCTGATCGCGGAGCAGGTCGGGCTCGCCGCGCTCGAGCCCGTCCGAGCAGATCACGGCGACGGCCCCCCGGATCGCCGCCCGCTGGCTCCACCCGTCGAGCAGGTCCTTCAGCGAGACGCCGATCCGTGTCCCGCCCTCCCAGTCCTCGACGATGCGGCCGATCTCGTGCAGCGCCCGGTCGGGATCCTTCGTCCGGAGCGTGCGGGTCACGCGCGTGAGCCGCGTGCCGAAGCAGAACACCTCGACCCGGCGGCCGGCGGCCATCGCGGCGAACGCGAACTGCATGAGCGCGCGCGAATACGGCGCCATCGAGCCCGAGATGTCGAGGATCAGCACGAGCGGCCGGTGACGGCTCCCCCGCGCCCGCCACGCTCGGTGGAAGGGTTCACCCTGCGTACGGAGCGAGCGGCGAAGCGTCCGGCGCACGTCGAACCGAGGACCGGCCGGCGCCGACCGGAACCGTCGCGTCTTGCGCACCGGCACCCGGACCGCGAGCCGGCGGATCAGCTTGGACATCCGTCGGCGTTCGTCCTCGGTCAGGTCGGCGAAGGACTTGTCGCGGAGCACCTCCATCGCGCTCGCGACGATCCGGATCGCCGCCTCGCCCTCGGCCTCCGCGTCCTCCTCGAGCGCGTGCCACTCGCTCGCGACGATCTGATCCTCCACGATCTCGAGCCCCTCGATCGGCGCATCCGCGGGCTCCGCGAGTCCCGTCTCGTCCGCCTGACCCGGGACGCCGAGCTCGACCCGAAGGCCCTCGCGGAACCACGCGTCGAACGCCGCGTCGAACGCCTCGGCGTCCTCCGGTCGGGAGATGAGCGAGGCGCGAGCCGCCCAGTACAGGTCGGTGCGATCGAGCGCCCCGAGCGCGGCCGTGGCGCGGCAGAACGTGACGATGCGCCCGGTCCCGACCGGCAACCCTCGGCGCCGCAGGTCGCGGCCGAAGCCGATCAGACGCTCGAGCGCCTCCGCCTCAGGCGTCGACGCCGCCGTCACCGACGACCTCCGCGAGGCGCGACACCGTGTGCTCCTGGTCGTCGTGGTCCTTCAGCACCGCGCCGAGGGTCGCGCCGGCGGTCTCCTCGTCCAGGTGCTCGACGCCGAGGAACGCCACCGCGTTCGCCCAGTCGATCGTCTCGGCGACACCGGGTCGTTTCGCGATGTCGAACCCGCGGATCCGGTTCACCGCCGTCGCGACGTCGCGGGCGAGCGCCTCGGGCACCTCGGGCGCCCGGGCGCGGATGATCGCGATCTCGCGGTCGAGCGCCGGGTGGTCGATCCAGTGGTACAGGCACCGGCGCTTCAGCGCGTCGTGGAGCTCGCGGGTGCGGTTCGAGGTCACGACGACGGCCGGCGGCTCCTCGGCGGCGATCCGCCCGATCTCGGGGATCGTGACGGCGAACTCGGACAGGACCTCGAGCAGGAACGCCTCGAACTCGTCGTCGGCTCGGTCGAGCTCGTCCACGAGCAGCACGGCCTTCGAGCCGGCGCGGATCGCCGAGAGCAGCGGCCGTTCGACGAGGAACTCGGGCCCGAACAGGTCCTGCACGTTGGTCTCGGCGCTGCCGTCCTGCATCGCGCGCACCGCGATCAGCTGCTTCGAGTAGTTCCACTCGTAGAGGGCCTGCGACGCGTCGATGCCCTCGTAGCACTGGAGCCGGATCAGGTCGCGTCCGAGCAGCGAGGCGAGCACCTTCGCCACCTCGGTCTTGCCGACGCCCGCCTCGCCTTCGAGCAGCAGCGGCTTGTCGAGCGAGACCGCGAGCGTGATCGCGGTCGCGAGCCCTCGGTCGGCGAGGTAGTGCTCGCGCGCGAGCGAGTCCGTGAGCTCCTCGACGGAATCGAACGGAAGTCGGCCCATGCCGGTCTGAGCGTACCCGGCCGGCTACGGAGGAGGCGCGTTCGGCCGGACCGCGCCGGCCGGCGAGCGGATCCCTCGTTCCGCCAGCCGCTGGGTGATCTTCGCCCGGAGGAGGCGTTCGACGTCCGGCTTCTTCGACGGTCGGGTCTCGGCGACGGTGCGGATGACCACCCCGGTGTCACTGGTCGTCTCGACCCCGAGGACCGTGGGGCCGTCCATGACCGAGTCCTGCATCGTCCCGCCGGCCCGGAGCTCATCGAACAGCTCGTCGAGCACCTCCCGCACGTGCTCCGGATCGTGCTGGTACGCGACCGGCGTGTCCACGATGGCGCGCGCCCAGCCACGCGACTTGTTGCTGACGACGGTGATGTTGCCGTTCGGCACGATGTTCAGCGTTCCGTCGTACGCGCGGAGCGCCGTCGCTCGCAGCGTGAACCACTCGATCCGTCCGAGCACGGGGTCTGCCGGGGTCCGCACCTCGACCGTGTCCCCCACCCCGAACTGGTTCTCGAGCAGGATGAAGAAGCCGCTCAACCCGTCCCGGACGATGCTCTGCGCGCCGAAACCGAGCGCGACACCCGCGATCCCCGCGCTCGCGATCAGCGGCGCCAGGTTCACGTTCAGGTAGCCGAGCACGATGAGGATCGCGACCGTCCAGATCGCCACGGTCACCGTAGCGTAGAGCGCGTGCGCCAGCGTCGCCGCGCGCTGGAGGTTGCCCGCCTGGGTCAGGCTGGGAGCGTTCTCGAGCTTGCGTTGGAACCGTCGCACGGCCGCGCGCAGCACGACGGTCGCGACCATCGCCACGACCAGGGTGATGAGGATCGGCACGCCGCTGTCTCGCAGCCATGTGCCTCGTTCGAGGAACGCGAGCATGCCGCCCATCTACGCAGACGGGCGGTCGGGCGTCAAAGACGACCTGCTACCCCATCGCCTCCTCGAGCGCGCGACGCGTGATCACCTTCACGAGCTCGCTCCGGTACCCCGCGCTCGCGAACGCGTCGCTCGGCGGGCTCGTGCCCTCCGCGGCCCGCTCGGCGGCGGCCGAGGGATCGGCACCACCCGCCAGGGCCTCCTCGACCCCGGCCGCTCGCATCGGACGATCCGACATGTTCGTCAGCGCCACGGCCGGTCCGCTCCCGTTGGCTGCGACCGCCGCCACGCCGACGAGCGCCCAGTCCTGCGCCCGGCGGTGGAACTTCTGGTAGCTCCAGCCGCGACCCGCGGTCTTCGGCACGCGGATCTCGGTGAGGACCTCGTTCGGAGCGAGGTCCGGCTCGAACAGCCCCTTGAAGAACCCTCCCGCCTCGACGGTCCTCGTCGCGCCGTTCGGCCCCCGAACCACCATCTCCGCCCCGAGCGCGAGCAGCACCGTCGGCATGTCCGACGCCGGGTCGGCGTGCGCGACCGAACCGCCGATCGTGCCTACGTGGCGAACCTGCGGGTCGCCGATCTCGCCGGCGGCGTAGGACACGATGGGACAGAGCTGCTGGAGAACCCCGCTGTTCGCGACGTCGTGGTGCCGGGTGAGTGCGCCGATCGCGATGTGGTCGCCGTCCTCGCGGACGTACTTCAGATCCGCGATCCTCGAGATGTCCACGAGCAGGGACGGCCGGGCCAGTCGCAGCCGCATGAGCGGCAGCAGGGAGTGACCCCCCGCGAGCAGCTTCGCGTCCGGATCGGTGCCGAGCGCCTCGATCGCCTCGTCGGCGGAGCCCGCCCTGCGGTACTCGAAGGGAGCCGGGATCATGCCGCACCCCCCTTCGCCGCTTGGATGGCGTTCCAGACGCGTTCGGGCGTCGCCGGCTTCCCGACCTCGGTCACCCCGAGATGCGAGACGGCGTCGACGACCGCGTTGATCACCGCCGGGGGCGCTGCGATCGTGCCGGCCTCGCCGATGCCCTTCGCACCGAGGGGGTTCGACGGGGACGGAGTCTCCGTGCGATCGAGCTCGAACGACGGCATCTCCGCGGCCGAGGGCACGAGGTACTGCGTCAGGGTCCCCGTGACGAGGTTGCCCGCTTCGTCGTACAGCACCTCCTCGTACAGGGCCTCGGCGATCCCGAACGCGACGCCGCCGTGCACCTGCCCGTCGACGATCGCCGGGTTGATCACGACCCCGCAGTCGTCGACGGCCACGTACCGAAGCAGCTCGGTCGCCCCGGTCTCCGTGTCCACCTCCGCGACGCACACGTGCGTCCCGTACGGCCACGTGAAGTTCTTCGGATCCCAGGTGGCGGTGGCCGTGAGGTCGGGTTCGAACCCGGCCGGCAGGTCGTGCGCGTGCCACGCCGAGACCGCCAGGTCCGGGATCGTCCGCACCTTGTCCGGGGCGCCCTTCACCTTGAACGACCCGTTCTCGAACTCGAGATCGTCCTCCGCCACCTCCAGCTCGTGCGCCGCCAGCGTTCGCGCCTTCGCCTTGATCTTCTCGAGGGCGTAGTACAGCGCGGCTCCGCCGATCGCGATCGAGCGCGATCCGTACGTGTCCATGCCCAGCGGGGTCGTCGACGTGTCGCCGTGGAGGACCTCGATGTCGTCCGGCGTGACGCCGAGCTCGTCGGCGGCGATCTGCGCCCACACGGTCTCGTGGCCCTGGCCGTGCGGCGACGTCCCGATGTAGAGCGTCACCTTGCCGCTCGGCTGGCACCGGACCTGTGCCGCGTCCCAGCCGCCGGCCGCGTACCGGAGCGCGCCGAGGATGTTCGAGGGAGCGAGCCCGCACATCTCGATGTAGCTCGAGAGTCCGATCCCGATCTGCCGTGTCTCGCCGTTGCCCCGGCGTGCCGCCTGCTCCTTGCGGAACTGATCGTAGTCGGCGAGCTCGAGTGCGCGCTCGAACGCCGGCAGGTAGTCGCCGGAATCGACGTTCAGGCCCATCAGCGACGGCCGGTCCTCGGTGAACTTCGGCACGAAGTTCATGCGACGGATCTCGGCGGGATCCTTGCCGAGGTGTGACGCCAGCGCGTCCACCGCGCGTTCGACCACGTAGGTCGCCTCCGGCCGGCCAGCGCCCCGGACCGCGTCCGTCGGGGTCATGTTGGTCATGACGCCGGTGAACTCGTACCAGTACGCCTGCGTGTCGTACGGCCCCATGTAGACCCAGCCGCCGAGCTCGGGGATCCCGGGCGTGAGGAGCTGGAGGTACGCGCCCATGTCGGCGATCTCGACCACGTGGAAGCCGAGGATCTTCCCCTCTTCCGTCGCGGCCACCTGCACGTCGTGGATCACCCCGCGACCGTGGACAGTGACCGAGTAGTTCTCCGAGCGGCTCTCGATCCACTTGATCGGGCGACCGGTCGTGCGTGCGAGCGCGAGGCAGAGCGCCTCCTCCGCGTAGACGTTCAGCTTGCCGCCGAACGAACCTCCGACGTCGGGCGCGACGATCCGGAGTTTGTGCTCGGGGATGCCGGTCGTGCCCGCGAGCGTGAATCGGGCGATGTGTGGGATCTGTGTGGAGGTCCAGAGGGTGAACTCGCCGAGTGCCGGCACCGGCGACGCGATGGCGCCGCGTGGTTCGATCGGGCTCGGGGTGTTGCGTGGCGCCTCGTACCGGAGCTTGAGCTTGACGGGCGCGGAGTCGAACAGGCTCTGGTCGCCTCCCCCGCCGTGGCTCCAGTGGACCACGCTGTTCGTCCCGAGCTCGTCATGGACGAGTGGAGCGTCGTCCTTCATCGCGGTCTCGACGTCGAGGACGGCCGCAAGCGGTTCGTACTCGACGTCGATCGCCTCGGCCGCGTCATCCGCCTGACCCCTCGTTTCGGCCACGACGACGGCGACGCCGTCGCCCTGGAAACGCGCCTTGTCCCTCGTCAGGGGCCAGTGGTCGGATGCCTTGATCTCCTCGGTGATCGGCCAGACCATCGGCAGGGGCCCGGCCCACTCGTCCGCCAGGTCGTCGCCGCTCCACGCGCCCACCACACCCGGCATCTCGAGCGCCTTCGAGACGTCGACGTTGACGATGCGGGCGTGCGCGAACGGGCTCCGGACCATGGCCATGTGCGCCATCCCCGGAACGGTCATGTTGTCGACGAAGCTGCCCAGCCCTCGCAGCAGCGACGCGTCCTCCTTGCGGAGCACCGGCTGCCCGACGAACTTCTCGGTGATCGCCATCTCGACCTCCTACGCCTTCGCCCCGGCCGTCTGGCCGGCGGCGTCGAGGATCGACTTCACGATGTTGTGGTACCCGGTGCAGCGGCAGAGGTTGCCCTCGAGTGACAGCCGCACCTGCTCCTCGGTCGGGCTCGGGTTCTCCTTCAGGTAGCTCGCGGCCGCCATGATGATGCCGGGCGTGCAGTAGCCGCACTGGAGGCCGTGGTTCCGATGGAACGCCTCCTGGAGCGGATGCAGCGCTCCGTTCGAGGCCATCCCCTCGATCGTCGTGACCTCGCGGCCGTCCGCCTGCGCCGCGAGCAACGTGCACGACTTCACGGACTCGCCATCCAGCAGCACGGTGCACGCGCCACACGAAGACGTGTCGCAACCGACGTTCGTCCCGGTGAGCCCGAGGGCCTCCCGGAGGAAGTACACGAGGAGCGTGCGCGGCTCGACGTCGGCTTCGCGCGCGGCCCCGTTGACGGTGACCGAGACGTGGGTCACAGGTCCTCCTTTCGAACGCGTGAGGACGTTCCACTCACCACAAGGGTCCCGATGCTAGTCCTGGGTGCGCGAACGCGCGAATCCGTGTGCGGCGCTTCAGGGATCCGGCCATGCGCCCGGCTCGGCCGCGCTCGCTCGCTCGGCCGAACAATCCGTCCCGGTTCCCCGGACGGTCACCCCCCGCGCCTCGATCCGGATCCAGAAGCACTCGCCCGTCTCGGCCCGGGTCGTTCCCGTCCATGCCTCGTCGGTCGCGAAGACGCTCACGACCTCCGGGTCGTTCGAGCCCTGATCGGGGTCGATCAGCAGGATGTCCCCGAGCTGGGGCTCCTCCGCGAGCCGCGCACGGGTCGCGATGGACAACGAGCCTTCCTCGACGCCGACCCGCTCGGCCACCTCCGCGACGGTGCGGAGGTTCAGCTGCGCGAAGGCGATCGCGCCCGAGCGGGCGACCGGCCGGAACGCGATCACGAGGACGACCAGCAGCGCGCCGCCGGCACCGAGCCCGAGCATGACGAGCCAGAAGCCGCGATTGTTGCGCCGCACGGCACGAGGGTAGCGGGCGCCGCGCCCGCCACTGGCTTGACCGTTCGCGGGCGCAGCGATTGGATAGCTCCGGACGCCGCCCAACAGACCCTGCCGTGCCCGCCGGCTCGGAACGAGGAGGACTGCATGTTGCCGTCCCGGTTCGACTACCACCGGCCCGGATCGCTCGATGAGGCACTGCGACTGCTGTCGGAGCTCGACGACGCCAAGGTGCTGGCGGGCGGGCAGAGCCTGATCCCCGTGATGAAGCTGCGGCTCGCCGCGCCGGAGCACCTGGTCGACATCAACCGGGTGCCGGGGCTCGACGCGATCGAGCAGGACGGGGGTTCGCTGCGTATCGGCGCCCTCGTGCGGCACAACCAGATGGTGGCCTCCGAGACCATCGCTCGATACCCGATGTTGGCGGCGGCGGCTCCGCAGATCTCCGACCCGATCGTCCGCAACCTGGGGACGGTCGGCGGTTCGCTCGCCCACGCCGACCCCGCCGGCGACTGGGGCGCCGTGATGCTCGCAGCTCGCGCGAGCGTGATCGTTCGCAGCACGCGAGGAGAGCGTGAACTTCCGATGAACGAGTTCCTCGTGGACGTGTTCACCACCGCGCTGCAGCCGGACGAGATCCTCACGCAGGTGCAGGTCCCGGAGCCTTCGGGTTCGAGCGGCGGCACGTACCTGAAGCTCGAACGGAAGATCGGGGACTTCGCGACGGTCGGAGCCGCCGTGCAGGTGGAGCTGTCGAACGGGACGATCGCCCGCGCCGGGATCGCGCTCACCGGCGTCGGCCCGACCAACGTCCATGCGACCGACGCGGAGGCCTCGCTCGCCGGCGCCGAACCGACCGAGGCGGCGTTCGCCGAGGCCGGCCGGCTCGCGGCCGCGGCGGCGAACCCGGTTGCCGACGTCCGGGGCTCGACCGAGTACAAGCGCCACGTGGCCGACGTCTTCGTCCGGCGCGGACTGGCGACCGCCGTCGAGATGGCCCGGGCGGCCTGAGGAGGAGGACGACGATGCAGATCACGGTCACGGTCAACGGCGCCGAGCGATCGGCGGACGTCGAACCCCGCATGCTGCTGGTCCACCTCCTGCGCGAGGTGTTCGAGCTCACGGGCACGCACGTCGGATGCGACACGACGAGCTGCGGCGCGTGCACGGTGCTCCTGGACGGCACGCCGGTGAAGTCATGCACGATGTTCGCCGTCCAGGCCGACGGTCGGCAGGTCACGACGGTCGAGGGCCTGAAGCAGGACGGCCAGCTCCATCCGATCCAGGCGGCGTTCAAGGAGGAACACGGCCTGCAGTGCGGGTTCTGCACGCCGGGGATGATGCTCACCGGCGCCGCGCTCCTGGACGAGAACGCCTCGCCCGACCGACGACGAGGTCCGCTGGGCGATCTCGGGCAACATCTGCCGCTGCACGGGCTACATGAACATCGTGAAGGCGATCCAGACCGCGGGCCGGACGATGCGCGAGTCATCGACCGCCGGGACCGGAAGCTAGGAGGCGACATGGCGACGGAAGCCGAGGAGATCCGCGGCATCGGACACAGCGTCCGGCGCAAGGAGGACGACCGGTTCATCCAGGGCAAGGGCACCTACATCGAGGACGTGAAGCTGCCGGGGATGCTCTACCTGTCGCTGCTGCGCAGCCCGTACGCGCACGCGACGATCAACGGCATCGACGCCTCGAAGGCGTCGGCGCTCCCCGGCGTGGTCGCGGTCGTGACCGGCGAGCTCATGGCCCAGCACAACCTCGCGTGGATGCCGACGATGTCCGGCGACACGCAGGCGGTCCTCGCGACCGACAAGGTCCGGTTCCAGGGACAGGAGGTGGCCGGGGTCGTCGCCGAGGACCCGTACACGGCGAAGGACGCGCTCGAGCTCATCGAGGTCGACTACGACCCGCTGCCGGCCGTGGTCACGCCGCAACGTGCGCTCGAGGACGACGCGCCCGTGATCCGGACCGATAAGGAGGATCAGAAGGACAACCACATCTACCACTGGGAGAGCGGCGACAAGGACGCGACGGACGCCGCGTTCTCGGGCGCCGACACCGTGGTCTCGCTCGACACGTTCTACCCACGGTCGCACCCGGCGCCCGTGGAGACCTGCGGGTGCGTCGCCGACCTCAACCCCGCGACCGGCCAGGCGACGATCTACATGACCTCGCAGGCGCCGCACGCGATCCGGACGGTCTTCGCGCTCGTCACGGGACTGCCCGAGGAGAACATCCGGATCATCTCGCCGGACATCGGGGGCGGGTTCGGTAACAAGGTGCCGGTCTACCCAGGGTACGTGGTCGCGACCGCGGCCTCGCTGCTGATCGGCCGGCCGGTGAAGTGGATCGAGGAGCGGTACGAGAACCTGATCTCGACCGGGTTCGCGCGCGACTTCCACATGCACGGCGAGATGGCATTGGCCAAGGACGGGACGATGAAGGGTCTGCGCGTCTCGCTGCTCGCGGACGAGGGCGCGTTCCACGCCGATGCGCAGCCCTCGAAGTTCAAGGTCGGGCTGTTCCACATCGTGACCGGCTCCTACGACCTGCCCGCCGCGCACGTCAGCGCGGACGGGGCCTACACGAACAAGGCGCCAGGCGGCGTCGCGTACCGGTGCTCGTTCCGGGTCACCGAGGCCTCGTACATGATCGAGCGGCTCGTGCAGAACGCCGCGTACGAGCTCGGCATGGACCCGGCCGAGCTCCGGCGGAAGAACTTCATCCGCAAGGACCAGTTCCCGTACAAGAGCGTGACGGGTTTCGAGTACGACTCGGGCGACTACCACGGCGCGATGGACCTCGCGCTCGAGACCGTCGGCTACGAGCAGCTCCGCAAGGAGCAGGCGGAGGCGCGTGCGCAGGGCCGGCTGCTCGGGATCGGACTCGCGAGCTTCACGGAGGTCGTTGGGGCCGGTCCGAGCCACACCTACGACATCCTCGGCCTGAAGATGAACGACGGAGCCGAGCTGCGCGTGCATCCGACCGGCAAGGCGATCCTGAAGATCAGCTCGAAGACGCAGGGCCAGGGCCACGAGACGACGTTCGCCCAGATCGTGGCGGAGGAGCTCGGGATCCAGCCCGAGGACATCAAGGTGATGCACGGCGACACGGACAACACGCCGTACGGGCTCGGGACCTACGCGTCCCGGTCCACGCCGACGGTCGGTGCGGCCACGGCGCTCGTCGCGCGCAAGCTTCGCGACAAGGGCCGCAAGCTCGCCGCGCACCTGCTCGAGGTGTCCGAGGAGGACGTCGAGTTCGAGAAGGGGCGCTACTTCGTCAAGGGCGCGCCCGACAAGGCCAAGACGATCCAGGACGTGGCGTTCGCCGCGTACACGAACTTCCCGCAGGGCATGGAGGCCGGACTCGAGGGCGTCACGTACTACGACCCGCCGAACCTCACGTTCCCGTTCGGCACGTATGCGGTCGTCGTGGAGGTCGACCCGGAGACCGGCGACTGGAAGGTCGACCGCATGGTCGCCGTCGACGACTGCGGGGTGCGGATCAACCCGATGATCGTGGAGGGGCAGATCCACGGCGGCCTGTGCGAGGGTTTCGGCACGGCGAAGATGGAGCTCATCACGTTCGACGAGGAGGGCAACTGCATCGGTTCGAGCTTCACGGACTACCTGCTCCCCACCGCGTGGGAGACCCCGAAGTTCGAGCTCGGCGCGACCGTCACGCCGTCGCCACACCACCCGATCGGCGCGAAGGGGGTCGGCGAGTCGGCCACGGTGGGCTCGCCCGCCGCCTACGTGAACGCGGTGATCGACGCGTTGTGGCACCTCGGCGTCCGCAACATCGACATGCCGCTCACGAGCGGCCGCGTCTGGGACGCGATCCAGGCCGCGAAGGCGAACGCGTAGGCGCGCGTACCCTGGAACCGTGAAGCCGGACGTCCTCGAGCTCGCGACCGAGCTCTCCCACCGCGGCGAGCCGTTCGTGCTCGCCACCGTCGTCTGGCGGCGCGCGCCGTCCTCCGGCAAGGAGGGTTCGACCGCGCTCGTCACGCCCGACCGGCGGGTACGCGGATGGCTCGGCGGTGCGTGCGCCGAGCCGACCGTGGTCCGCGAGGCGCTGAAGGCGCTCGAGGAGGGAACGCCGCGTCTGCTGTTCCTCGGCCCGCCGGAGGAGCTCGCGGCCCGTGGCCGCGAGGGCGTCGTCACGGTCCCGATCGCGTGTCAGAGTGAGGGAGCCCTGGAGGTCTACGTGGAACCGGTCCTGCCGCAGCCGCAGCTCGTCGTGATCGGGCGATCGCCCGCCGTCGGCGTGCTCGCCTCGATGTCCGGCGCGCTCGGATGGCGAACGATCGTCGTCGACGACGGTGGGGCGGCCGAGGATTACCCCGGCGCGGGGCGCGTGATCACGACGCTCGATCTCGGGGCCGCGGACGTCGGCGACCGTTCGATCGTCGTCGTCGCGACCCAGGGCCACTACGACGAGGCGGCGCTGGAGGCGGCGCTCGCCACGCCCGCGCCCTACGTCGGCCTCGTCGCTTCGCGCAAGCGCGCCGAGGCGGTCATCGGGTACCTGCGGGATCGCGGCGTGCCGGACGAGTCGCTCGCCCGCGTGCGGGCGCCCGCCGGCCTGGACCTCGGGAGGGTCGCGCACGAGGAGATCGCCGTGGCGATCCTCGCCGAGCTCGTGAAGGAACGTGCCGCCGGCAACCTCGCCGCTGCCGCGCCGGCCGCGATCCCCCGTCACGAGGCCCTCGACCCGGTCTGCGGGATGACCGTGGACGTCGCGACGGCCAGGTACAGCTCGGCGTTCGACGGCACGACCTACTACTTCTGCTCGGCGGGCTGCCTCGAGCGGTTCGAGGCCGAACCGGCACGGTTCGCGGCGGCACCCGCCTGAACCCGCTCGCGCGTACCATCTGAACCATGAGCGAGCTCACCGACGTCTTGTCGGCGATCGAGTCGCTCTCGGCGCGCGGCGAGAAGCTCGCGCTCGCGACGATCGTCGCCGTCCGAGGTTCGACGTATCGCCGGCCGGGCGCGAGGCTGCTCGTCCCCGAGGAGGGCGAGATGGTCGGCAACATCTCGGGCGGATGCCTCGAGAACGACGTGGCCGACGTCGCGAGGATCGTGATGCGGGAGGGGATGGCGCGCATCGTGTCGTTCGACCTCACCGCCGACGACGACGAGGTCTGGGGGTGGGGGCTCGGGTGCAACGGCGCGTTCGAGCTGTTCGTCGAGCCCGCGGCGAAGGCCGCCGAGGTCGCGGGCGCGCTCCGGATGGCCCTCGAGGAGGAGCGCCCGATCGCGATGGTGACGGTGCTCGACTCGAGCGTGGCGAACGTCGAACAGGGCGACCGGCTCCTCGTGAAACCCGACGGCGTCATCGGGGGCTCGCTCGGCGACGCGGCGCTCCAGGCCGCGGCGCGCGAGGCGGCGCTCGAGCAGCTCGCCGCGGAGCGGAGCGAGATCCGCGACCTCGCGACCGTGGCGGGCGAGGCGCGCGCGTTCATCGAGGTGCTCGAGCCGCCGCTCCGGCTGCTGATCTGCGGGGCTGGACACGACGCCGTGCCGGTCGTCGATGCCGCGGCGGCTCTCGGCTGGAGTCCGGTCGTCGTGGACGACCGTCCCGAGTTCCTGAACCGGGAACGCTTTCCGAACGCCGCGGACTTCGTGTCTCTCGAACGGCCCGACAAGGTCGCCGAGATCGCGCCGATCGACGGGCGCACGTTCGTCGTCGTGATGTCGCACAACTTCCTGCGCGACAAGGACTACCTCCGCTCGCTGCTCACCTCACCCGTGCGGCTGATCGCGATGCTCGGTCCATCGATCCGGACGAACCGGCTGCTCGCCGAGCTCCGCGAGGAGGGCGTGGACATCTCGGAGGCCGACCTGGCGCGGATCCGCGGACCGGCCGGTCTGGATCTCGGAGCCGAGGGTCCGAACGAGATCGCGGCAGCGATCGTCGCCGAGATCGTGGCCATCAAGCGAGGTCGAGGCGGCGGCTTCCTGAAGGACCGTCCCGGTCCGATCCACGACCGTGCCATCTCACCGAGGACCGCTCCTAGCCCGCCGACCCCCCACCCCGCTTCACCACCACTTGTCTGACGAGCTGACGAATCGTACGCTGCGGGCGCCAACAGAGAGGGAGCCCGTGTCCGGAAAGCACGCTCGGCCGGCGCTCGGCGACGTCGAGCGGAAGGGCTCGCCTCCTCGGTCCGGAGAGGACGACTCGCCACATCGCTTCACGTCCGTCGCGACGGAAACGCTCTCACGGAAGATCACGAGAGAGATCATCGGCAGCATCATCGAGGGCCACTACCGACCCGGAGACCTGCTCCCCACCGAAGAGGAGCTCTCCCATCAGCTGGGGGTCAGCCGACCCGTCGTCCGAGAGGCCACGAAGTCCGTGACGATGCTGGGCATGCTCCGGAGCCGGCAGGGTCGCGGCACCGAGGTCCTCCCGTACGAGAACTGGAACGAGTTCGCTCCGGAGGTCCTGGAGGCGCGACGTGAGCTTCAGAGCGTGGACGAGTTCCTGATCCATCTCCTCGAGGTCCGGCGCATCATCGAGATCGAAGCCGCGTCACTCGCGGCCGAGCGCGCGACCGCCGACGACGTCGCCCTCATCGAGACGTTCATCGCGGCGATGCGCGACGTGGGAGGCGACGCCGCCGCGTTCGCTGCGATCGACGTCGGATTCCACGATGCGATCCTCGCCGCGACCGGCAACAGACCCCTCCGCAGCCTCCTCCGTTCGATCGAGCCCGCGCTCCTCGCCGCCAGGACCATGAGCCTGTTCAACCGACCCTCGGGCGTCGAGCGTTCGACGCGTGAACATCGAGCGATCTTCATGGCGATCGGCGAGGGCTCTGCGTCCGATGCGCGTCGAGCGATGTCCTCGCACCTGTCGTGGACGGCCGATCTCTCCCTCGACGGGGTCCGACACGAGCTCACGAGCTAGCGCTTCATCGTCCGCAGCAACCGCTCGAGCAGGGCGTGGTCGTCGGGGAACATCTTCGACCTGACCAGGCGAGGGAGGAGCCGCGACCATCGATCGTCCACGGCGGCGGCCCGCCGAAGGAACGACGCCGCCTCGTCGACACGCCCGGTGCTCGCGAACGCCACCCCGGTCCAGAACGCGGCCTCGCCGCCGGTCGCCTCGTCGGGAACCATCTCGGCAGCACGTTCGTAGGCCGCCAGCGCCGCTTCGAACTCGGCGCCGGCCATCTCAAGGTCACCGCGGTTGAGCTCGATGTACGTGCGCTGCAGCGATACGAGGGACGCAGTTCGCCGAGCGGATCGGGCGAGTCCTCCACCCGCAGGTCGAAGCCGGGACCTCCCGCGGAGCCCGGCACCACGACGATGGCGGCGGACTGGCGCCCTCGCAGATCGCCCCCTTCGGCTTCGGCGGCCTCGAGTGCGGTGAGCAGGCGGTCGGTCAGGTCCCCGCCCGACCGCTCGAACGCCTTCCCCATCGCCGACCACACGCTCGACCGGTCCATGATGTTCGCCTGGGCCGAGTACCCGGCGCCCGTTCGATGCCCCGCTTCGGCGATGCATAGCGAGCCGGTGTGGCTCGCAACGCCTCCGTGTGCGTCGACGATCGCGATCTGCCGGTACGCCGCATCCTCATCGCCCTCCAGGAGGGACACGAGCGTGGCATCCGCCTGCATGCCTGAGCGCAGGAGGTCGAGCGCTCGCGTGCCGGTCCCGGGGATGGTGATGGACTGGACCGCAACGGCCCCCGCCCCCTCCTCCACCCACGGGACCACGGCTCCGACGTTGAACCAATGAGATTGCACAGCGATCCCGAGCGCTCCGGAGCCACCGCGTGCGACGATCGAGTAGGTCGACACCGGACGCGCACGCGACCTCCGATCGTCCACGCAATGCCCCCCGCTCGGTTGTCTTGACATCGTAAGACAACCAGATGAATATCAACCTCGCCGACCACGCGCGGGCGGCCTTCGGAACAGGAGGACGGGCATGGAACGGCGCACGCACGCTCGCACGCTGCTCGCAGCATCGCTCCTGTCGTTGTCGCTGATCGCAGCCGCGTGCGATGGCGGCGAAGAGGGCGAGGGCGACGGAGCGACGACCACAGGCACCGGCACGATCGATGAGGTGACCTGGGCACTTCCCGACCTCCCCGACGTGCTGCTCGTCCCGCATGACTGGACGACGTATTCGGGCGCCGTCATGTCGCTCGTGGAGGAGGGGGCACTCGCCTTCGGCGACGACTTGAGCCTCCAGCCGGCGGTCGCCGAGAGCTTCGAGGCCGTCGACCCCACGCACTACGTCTTCACGCTCCGAGAAGGGGTCACCTTCCACGACGGCAGTCCCCTGACGACCGAGGACGTGGTCTTCTCGATCGAGTGGAACATGGACCCGGACAACGCCTCCCAGCTCGCCGCGTTCTTCGCCTCCGTCGAGAGCGTGGAGGCGACCGGCGACAACGAGGTGACGGTCACGCTCAGCAGGCCGGACGCGCAGTTCCAATACTCGATGGCCCACATGTCGGGCTTCATCATGAACAAGGCGCAGCTCGAATCGGCCGGCGAGACGTTCGGCACGCCCGACGTGCTGCCGCTCGGCACCGGTCCGTACTCGCTCGTGGAGTTCGTCCCGGATGACCACGTCACCCTCGAGCGCTATGAGGACTATTGGGGTGAGCCCGGCGCCGCGCAACGGATCGTGATCCGCCAGATCCCCGACTCGCAGACGCGCCTCCTTGCGATGCAGAGCGGGGAGATCGACGGGACGTTCGACGTCCCGATCTCCGAGGTGGACCAGTGGGAGGGTCTCGACGGCGTCACCGTGATCACAGCGCCGTCGAACGGCGTGTATCAGCTGATCCTCGACGAGGAGACCCCACCGTTCGACGACATCCACGTCCGCAAGGCCATCGCGCTGGCTGTGGATCGGGAAGGGATCGTCCAGGCCGTGCTGAACGGCAAGGGAGCCGCCGCGCTCGCGATCAACCCACCGGGGATCTGGGGCGGCGTGCTCGACGAGGCTTCCGTCAACACCTTCTACGACACGATCCCGACGTACGCCTTCGATCTCGATGCGGCCAGGGCCGAGCTCGCGCAATCGTCGGTCCCCGACGGCTTCGAGTTCTCCATCCCGGTGCCCAACACCGATCCGGTGGCGATCAACACGTTCCTCGCGATCTCCGAGACGCTCGGGCAGATCGGGATCACGATGAACGTCGAGCAGGTGGATCCCGGTGAGTGGCTCGACGTGTACTTCGCCCACGAGGACCTCGGCGCGCAGATGATGTCGTACTTCCCCGACTACGCCGATCCCGCGAACTACCCGTACCTCTTCTACTACAGCGGCAACGCCGTCGCGAACGGGATGAACGGGTCGAACTATCGCAACGAGGACGTGGACGCGCAGATCGACGAGGCGCTCCAATCGACCGACACGGCCGCACGGGCGGAGGCGCTGCAACAGGTGATCGCGCAGGCGAACGCCGAGGTGGCGACGGTGCCGATCCACTGGCCGGACTCGGCGATGGCGATCAGCTCCGATCTGCGTCTCGATGGCTACAACGCCTTCTGGTACAACATCCCGTGGGCGACCCGAGGGTTCGGCACGGCCTAGGACGGATCCGAGCGCTCCGCGTTTCTCGGCCCCGCCGGGTGCTCGTCCGGACGGGCCGAGGGGGCAAGCATCGATGGCCGATCGTGACCGAGCCGAGCGGATGCTGGCTCTCCTCGACCGCGTCCGATACTCCGCCGATCTGTCGTTCGATCAGCGCGGACGGTCCATCGCCGTCGCGGTCTTCCCTGCCCACCGCGACGCCGGGGCGAGCTTCGAGAGCCGCATCTGGCGCGTCGGCCTGGATGGCGGTACCGAGCAGCTGACGTTCGGTCCGCGCACGGACACGACGCCTCGGTGGTCCCCGGTCGACGACCGGCTCGTCTTCGCCTCCGAAGCCCCCGTCGCGGGCCGGATGTCGCTGTTCGAGCTGCGCCCGGGAGGGGAACCCGCACCGCTCGGTCGGATCGAGGGGTCGGTCCAGGATGCGGCCTGGTCGGGCGACGGGGGAACTGTCGTCGCGCTCGCCGTAGACGAGGGAGGCTTCGGGGCCGCGACCGACGGCGCGGTGCGGCTCAGCTGGAGCGAACCTCGGCCAGACCCGCAGGTCTTCCTGCCCGACCAGGGGTGGCGGCGCCTCTTCCGGATCGACGCGGAGAGCGGAGCCACCGAGGAGGTCGGACCCGAGGGGATGGCCGCCTGGGAATTCGACCTCGTCGACGGGTCGACGGCGGTCGCCCTCGTGTCCGGCGACCCGTCGGAGCGCGGCTGGTACCGGGCCCGCCTCGCGCTCCTCGACCTGAACGCGAGGTCGGCACGCGACCTGTGGGTCCCCGACCGTCAGGTGCAGGGTCCCGTAGCCGATCCCTCCGGTTCCACGGTTGCGCTACTGGAGGGATGGTCGAGCGACCGAGGGCTCGTCGCCGGCGACATCCGTATCGTCGACCTCACCTCGGGCGAGCTCCGTGCCTTCGAACCTGGGATCAGCGACATCACGTCGGTCGGGTGGCTGGGCCCCGACGTCCTGTGGTTCGCCGGCTGGGACAGGTTCGGCTCACGGTTCGGAGCGATCGGTCTCGACGGCGACGTCCGATGGACGGTCGGCGAGGACGCGATCATCGGACCGACCAGCTTCCACGCTCGGATCGCACCGACCCCGGATGGCGGGTTCGTGGCGATCCGCGAGTCCGTCCGGCAACCGCCGGAAGTGGTCTTCCGCGCGACCGGCGCCGAGGGATCCTGGAGCGCCTTGACGACGTTCAACGACGACCTTCCCGACGAGCTGGACGGATACCCCGAGGTGCGGGAGATCGAGTGGCAGGGCGCAGGCGGGTTGCGGATCGGCGGGTTGCTCCTCCTCCCCTCGGGCGAACCACCCTTCCCGACCGTCGTCACGATCCACGGCGGGCCGACGTGGGCGTGGAAGCACGCGTTCGACCCCGGGTACTCGCTCCCGCTCGCCGCCGCCGGGTTCGCCGTCTTCCTCCCGAACTACCGCGGCAGCACGGGCCGGGGACAGGCGTTCACACGGATGAACGTGGGCGATCCGGCCGGGGCCGAGTTCGACGACATCCTCCTCGGCGTCGACCACTGCATCGATCTCGGTCTGGCGGCGCCGGATCGGATCGGCGTGACCGGCGCGAGCTACGGCGGCTACCTCACCGGGTGGGCGGTGTGCACGACGGATCGATTCGCCGCCGGCGTGATGGTCTCGGGCATCGTCGACAACCTCAGCTGCCACCTCACGTGCAACCACGCCTTCGCAGAGTTCATCTGCGCGGGTGACCATCGGGATCCGCGATCGCTGGAGCTGTTCATGGAACGCTCCCCGATCACCCACGTCGCCGGCGCGAAGACGCCCACGCTGATCCTGCACGGATCCGAGGATCAGTGCACACCGCTCGGACAGGCCGAGGAGCTCTATCAGGGCCTCGTCCTGAACGGGACGCCCACCGAGCTCGTGGTCTATCCGCGCGAGGGCCACGGGTTCCGCGAGCGTGAGCACGCGGCCGACGCGGAACGTCGAACGATCGCCTGGTTCGAGCGGTTCCTCGAGGGTCGCGCTTGAACGACGGAGGCTTGCCCGTCTACGTCCTGCGGCGATTACTCGTCGCCATCCCGCTCCTGCTCCTCATCTCGCTCGGGGTCTTCGCGCTGGTGAACCTCGCTCCCGGAGACCCGGCGCGCTCGCTCCTGGGCTCACGCCAAGCGAGCCCGGAGACGCTCGCGACGATCCGGGAGCAGTACAACCTCGACGAGCCGTTCGTCGTTCAATACCTGATCTGGCTCCGACAGGTCCTCACGTGGGACCTCGGCCGCTCGATCCAGGGCAACGAGCTCGTGACGTCGATGATCTGGCAGCGGCTGCCGCTGACGATCTTCCTGGGGCTGTACGGCAGCCTGATCGCGCTCGGGATCGGCATCCCGCTCGGGGTCATCGCCGCGTACCGACACGGATCCGAAGTCGACCGAGGCGTCGTCACGATCGGCGTGATCGGCGTGAGCGCGCCGGCGTTCGCGACCGGGATCTTCCTCCTCTACGTGTTCGGCGTGTACCTCGGATGGTTCCCGATCTTCGGACAAGGAGAAGGCTTCTTCGGCCATCTCTGGCATCTCACGCTGCCCGCGATCGCGCTCGGCTTCACGGTCATGGGGCTCGTGATCAAGATCACGCGCGCCGCGATGCTCGAGGAGCTCCAGAAAGACTACGTGGCGTTCGCGCGAGCTCGCGGCCTCGCGAGCCGGCGGATCACGACCTCCTACGTCCTTCGCAACGCGCTGATCCCCGTCGTGACCGCCGCAGGCCTCATCGTCGTCGGACTGCTGACCGGCGCCGTCCTCGTGGAGGTCACGTTCGGTCTTCCGGGACTCGGTTCGTTGCTGGTCAGCGCCGTCAGTTACCGCGACTTCCCCGTGATCCAGGGGGTCGTGCTCATCCTGGCGATCTTCATCGTGCTGATGCATATCGGGATCGACGTGCTGTACACGGTCATCGATCCCCGGATCCGGTTCGGGAGGGTGGAGGCGTGAAGCTCGAGGAGGCCGTCTCATCGGCGGCGATCCCTTCGTCCATCGTCGAGCCCGCGGCCGGCCGCAGGCGTCGCACCCCGGTCACCGTCTGGATCGCGATGGGGTTCGTCGCGATCGCGATCATCTGCGCCGCGTTCGGGCCGCAGATCGCGCCCTACCCGGCGAACCAGCAGGACCTCCTGCTCGGCGACACGCCACCCAGCGCCGAGCACTGGGCGGGTACGGACCTGCTCGGACGCGACGTCTTGTCGCGCGTGATCGTCGGTGCTCGGACCGCGCTGGTCGGACCCGCCGTCGTGGCAGTTGGCGCGTTCGCGATCGCAACGATCCTGGGCCTGATGGCCGGCTACGTCGGGGGCGCGACCGATTCGGTCGTCATGCGGTGGGTCGACTTCATGTTCGCCCTGCCGGGCCCACTGATCGCGATCGTGATCGTCGGGGTGGTCGGCGGAGGGTTCTGGACCGCGGTCGCGGTCCTCGTGGTCCTGTTCACCGCCCCAGATACGAGGATCGTCCGAAGCGCGGTGCTCGAGCAGCGCCCGCTGCCGTACATCGAGGCGGCGCGGACCCTGGGGATCTCCCGGCGCAGGATCATGTTCCTGCACATCTTCCCGAACATCCTCCCGCTCATCGCGGCATACGTCGTCCTCGACTTCGCGTTCGCGCTCGTGAGCCTCGCGGCGCTGTCCTTCCTCGGCCTCGGCGTGCCACCGGGATCTCCGGATTGGGGCCGGATGCTGTTCGAGAACCGGACGATCCTGCTCACCAACCCGATGGCGGCGCTGCTCCCCGCGGCCGCGATCGTCATCACGGCCGCCAGCATCAACATCATCGGGGACTGGACGTACGAGCGGATGTCCGCCCGGTGAGCGAGGACGACGCACTTCTCGAGGTCGCAGGTCTCGCGATCTGGTCCGGGTCCGGTCGGCAGCGACGCACGATCACCGTCGGCACCGATCTGTCCGTCGGGGCCGGACGGAGCGTGGGCATCGTCGGGGAGTCCGGGTCGGGCAAGTCCCTGACGGCGCGGGCCGTCGCCCGCCTGCTCCCGCAAGGGGTCTTCGCCGACGGCAGCGTGCGATACCGGGGACGCGAGTTGATGGACCTGCCCGAGAAGGAGATGCGGAAGCTTCGTGGGGGCGTCGTCTCGCTCATGTTCCAGGACCCGTTCACGATGTTGAACCCCCTCCTCCGCTGTGGGGAGCACATCGCGGAGATGATCTCGGCCGACGGGCAACGTGCATCACGAGGTCGTGTACGGGACGAGACGCTGCGGCGCCTATCCGAGGTCGGCATCGACGACCCGCTCGTCGCCCAGCGCTACCCGTTCCAGCTCTCCGGAGGGATGCGTCAGCGTGTCGCCCTCGCCGCCGCGCTCGCACGCGACCCCGACCTGCTGATCGCGGACGAGCCCTCGACCGCGCTGGACGTCACCACCCAAGCCGAGATCCTCGAGCTGCTCGGCTCGGTGCAGCGGGCACGCGGGATGGGTCTGATCCTGATCACCCACGATCTCCGGGTTGCCTTCACGACGTGCGACCGTGTGTACGTCCTATACGCGGGCTCGCTCCTGGAGGTCGGACGGGCCGAGGCGCTCGAGCGCGAGCCGCTGCACCCGTACACGCTTGGGCTCCTGTTGTCCGAACCTTCGGTCGAGCAGAAGCTCGGCGAGCTCGCGGCCATCCCCGGTTCGGTGCCGGCTGCCGACGATGTCGCCGACCGATGCCCGTTCTCCCCGCGGTGCCGCTGGGTCCACGACGCGTGCCGGACGGGCCGGCCGTCGCTCGTGGAGTTCGCACCCGGGCGGCTCAGCGCATGCGTTCGGTTGCCGGAGATCCGCTCGGAGATGCGGGAGCTGCGCGATCGCGTCCTCACGCTCGCGGCGGAGAGCGCTCCGGGTGTCGCCGATGATCGACTGGTCACGGTGGGGAACGTCGCGAAGACCTTCGCTCTCGGGAAAGGGCGCGAGGTGCAAGCACTGAAGGGCGTGTCGCTGGTGATCGCGCCCGGTGAGTGTGTCGGTCTGGTTGGCGAGTCCGGGTCGGGCAAGACGACGCTCGGCAGGTGCCTCGTCGGCCTCGAGACGCCGTCGTCGGGACGGATCGACATCGATGCCGTGGACGCCTCCGATTACGGGGCCCTGTCGAAGGCGGCGAGGGCGCGGCTGCGGCACATCGTGCAGATGATCTTCCAGGACCCGTACTCCACCTTGAACCCGCGGCACACGGTCGGACGCACCCTCACGGAGGCGCTGCAGCGCTCAGACGTGAGCGGCAAGCAGGCCTCCGGGGCGGTCGCCGTTTCGGCCCTCCTCGACCAGGTCGGGCTCCCCAGCGACTACGTCCGCCGCAAGCCCGCGTCACTCTCGGGCGGCGAACGTCAGCGCGTCGCGATCGCTCGTGCCCTGGCCGTGCAGCCGAAGCTCCTCGTGTGCGACGAGCCGGTCTCAGCGCTCGACGTGTCCGTGCAGGCACAGATCCTGAACCTGTTCCGAACCCTACAGGCGCAGCTGCAGATCGGCTACCTGTTCATCACGCACGACCTCGCGGTCGTCCGTCAGGTGGCCGACCGGATCTACGTCCTGTACCGGGGAGAGGTCGTCGAAAGCGGTCCCGCCGACGAGGTCCTCTCCCGGCCGACGCATCCGTACACGCGACGGTTGATGGACTCCGTCCCCGGGGCGACCGCCCGGACGAGCTAGCCTCCTGGAGACGAGATGGCCTTCACCCAACGGATCACGGCCGTCGACGCACACGCGTGTGGTGAACCCGGACGGGTGATCGTCGACGGTGTGCCAGACGTCCCCGGCGACACGATGTTCGACAAGATGGTCTACCTCAAGGGACAGAGAGATGGTCTCCGCAAACTCATGCTGCGGGAACCGCGCGGGTACCCGGCCGCGAACTGCAACCTGCTCCTCCCGCCCACCGACCCGGCCGCCGACGCCGGGTTCGTGATCATGGAGCAGACCGAGTACCCGCCGATGTCGGGCACCAACACGATCTGCGTGACGACCGTGCTCATCGAGACCGGGATCGTGGCGGCGACCGAGCCGGTCACCGAGCTGGTCCTCGAGACGCCCGCGGGCCTCGTCCGCGTCACCGCCGACGTCGAGGACGGGAAGGTCATGCAGGTCACGTTCCGCAACGTCCCGGCGTTCGCCGTCCACCTGGACGCCGTCGTGGACGTGCCCGAGCTGGGGGCGGTCCGTGTCGACGTCGCCTGGGGCGGGATGTTCTACGTGATCGCCGACGCGTCCACGTTCGGACTCCACCTGGTGCCCGACGAGGGCGGCCGGATCGCACGGATCGGCGAGATGATCAAGGCGGCCGCTCGCGAACAGCTTCCGGTGGTCCATCCCGAGAACGCGGCGATCGAGGGCATCTCGATCTCCCAGCTCTCGGGGCCGCCCCACGACCCGGCGGCGACGCGGAGGAACGCCGTCGTCGTCTCGACCGGCACGCTCGACTGGGATCGCCCCGAGACGTGGACCGGCGCGATCGACCGGTCCCCATGCGGGACCGGGACCTGTGCGGCGATGGCCGTGTCGCACGCGAAGGGCGAGCTCGGCCTGCATGAGGACTTCGTCCACGAGGGGATCCTCGGCACTCGCTTCGTGGGACGGCTCGTCGAGGAGACCGCCGTCGGCGATCGGCCGGCGGTCGTGCCGACCCTCGGCGGGCGGGCTTGGATCACGGGTTTCGCGGACTACGTCCTCGACGCGACCGATCCGTTCCCCGAGGGCTTCGTGCTCGGCGACATCTGGGGATAGACCGTTCGGCGAGGCGGGACTCGGGATGCAGGAACGGCCCCGGACCTCATCGGTGAGCGAGCGGGTGACGGTCGCCCGGCGATCGTGCCCGCTGGTCGAGACCTCGAACGATGTCGCACGGTAGGCTGCGCGAGCATCGAGCCGAGGGAGATCGCGTGGAGATCGAGAACGAGTTCACCGTCGCGACGCCGATCGAACAGCTCTGGGCGTTCCTGCTCGACGTCGAGCGTGTCGCGCCCTGCATGCCCGGGGCTGAGCTCACGGAGACGATCGACGAGAGCAACTGGAAGGGCAAGGTGAACATGAAGCTCGGCCCCGTCTCCCTCTCGTTCGCCGGGACCATCACGATGCAGGAGCGCGACGACGCGGCCAGACGGGTCGTGCTCGTCGCCAAGGGGATGGAGGCCAAGGGCAAGGGGGCGGCCAACGCCAGCATCACCAGTTGGCTCGAGCCCGATGGCAACGCGACGACCGTGAAGATGAAGGCGGACATCCACCTGACCGGCACCGTGGCGCAGATGAGCCGCGGGCTGCTGCCCGAGGTCAGCCGGAAGCTGACGCAGCAGTTCGCGGACTGCCTGGAGTCGAGCGTGACCGTCGCGGCACCGGCACCGGAGGCGGCACCGGCGGGGACCCCCAGCGCCGAAGCGGCGAGCGCCCCGACCGCCGAGGTCCCGGCGCCGGCCGCAACACCGGCCCCGGCGGCCCGATCGAAGCCGATCGGCGGGATCCGGCTCGGCCTGTCGGCGGTCTGGGCTGCGATCGCGAACTTCTTCCGCCGCCTGTTCGGCAAGGGGAAGCGCGAGGGATGATCTCGGTGGTCGTCCTCGCCGCGGGCGAGGGCCGGCGGTTCGGCGGGACGAAGCAGCTCGAGATCGTTCGGGGCAAACCGCTCGCCCAGCACGCGGTCGACGCCGCAGCCGCCGAGGTCGACGAGATCGTCGTCGTCCTCGGCCACGATGCGGAGCGCGTGGAAGCCGCACTCGAGCTGCCGTCTCACGCTCGCGTGATCGTCAACGACCGATACGCCGAGGGACAGTCCACATCACTCGCGACCGGGCTCGCAGCGCTCGACCCGTCGAGTGAGGCGGCCGTCGTGCTCATGGCGGACCAGCCGGGGATCGAGGCCGAACACGTGCGCGCGCTCACCACCGCCTATCGGGACGAGGCTCCAAGCGTCCTACGCATCCGCTTCCGCAACGGGCCGGGTCCAGCCCTGCTCGCGCGCTCCGTGTGGCCCGAGCTGATGACGCTCACCGGGGACGCGGGAGCACGCGCCCTCTTCGACGCCGAACCCGATCGCGTGCGGTGGGTCGCCTTCGACGAGGACGCGCCCGTCGACGTCGACGTTCGCGAGGACCTGGAACCGGCCTAGATGTGGGTCACCCCGGTCGCGAGGAGCGACCGGGGTGACCCGTCTCTACAGCTAGGTCGGGAGGGGCTAGCCGTAGAAGATGACCGTCACCCAGAGGTCCCCGCCTGACTTGAAGACCCCGATCGCCGCATGGTCGTACTCCCTCCGCAAGATGTTCTTGCGGTGCGGCTTGGACGCCATGAACGCATCCTGGACCTCGGACAGGGCCGAGCACACTCCCACGTTCTCGCCCCCGAACGACCAGTCGACGTTCTTCAGCTTGTCCGCGAGGTTCGCCGTGTGCGACAGCTCTCCGTCCTCGGCCATGTCACGCGAGTGACGCTTGGCGTACCGGGAGAGCTGGAGATCCAGCTCGAGGGCATCGCGGTTGGCATCCGCACGGTCCTCGTTCGTCAGCTGGAGCATCTCCGCGCGCCACCTGGGGGCGGCGTCCGCTCGGGATCCGTCGGTCACGATCCCCGACGTGAAGAAGGCGGCGACGAGCACCAGCGCGAGCGCCGGTCGGCGCCAGCTCCGGCTGACCGAGATCGTCACCCCCGCCTCCTGCGTCAGGGTCCCAACAGGCTCGGGCTCCGGGTGGAGGCCCGGTCCTTCGGCAGCTCGGCCGCCCGCGCTCCTTGTGAGCGATGGGGCCCGGAGCTTTGCGTCCCGCCGTTCCCGGCGGTTTGCCCTTCTCGGGACCAACCCTTTGGCTTGTTATCGGCCGTAGGGGGCCAGAAACTTAGCCTGCAGGGGACGGATACCTGGCCGCAATAGGCCCGGGTCACTAGCCGGATCGGGGGACTGGGAGAGGTCCTACGACGGATGCGTTAGCAGACCGGGCCCAGCGTGCGGTGCCGCAGGGACGGCAGGATCTCACGCACGCGCCCGACCTCGGCCAGGTCGAGCTCGGCGAACGTGACCCCGACCCCGTCCGGGGCCTCGGCCAGCAGGCGCCCCCACGGATCGGCGACCAGGCTGTGGCCGTAGTTCCGTCGCTCCTTCCCCGGCGGCCCCCAGGGCCCCCACTGGGCCGATGCCACCACGAAGGCCTGGTCCTCGATCGCTCGGGCGCGGAGCAGGACCTCCCAGTGGTCGACGCCCGTCTCGTACCGGAAGGCCGCCGGGACGAACAGGATCGTCGCCCCCTGCACGGCGAGGGTTCGGTACAGCTCCGGGAACCGCAGGTCGTAGCAGATGCTCATCCCGAGACGCCCGAACTCGGACCCGGCGGTCACGACCTGGTCGCCCGGCGAGAACACGTACGACTCGCGGCTCGGGACGGCCCCGGGCGGATCCGCGTCGAACAGGTGGATCTTGCGATAGGTCGCGACGAGCTCACCGGCGCGGTCGAACAGCACGCTCGCGTTGTAGACGCGCTCCTCGCTCATCTCGAGCACGCTCCCGCCGTGCACCCAGACACCGTGTTCGCGCGCGAACTCGGCGAGCCGGTATGTCCGCGGGCCCGGGACGGGTTCGGCGGCGGCTCGAACGTGCGCGGCAGATCCCTGGCACGGCCAGACCTCGGGGAGCGCGATCAGGTCGGGTCCACCGGCGACCGCCTCCTCCAGGAGCCCGAACACCTGCTCCTCGTTCCCGGCGACGTCGTCACCGCAGTTGGTCTGGCAGAGCGCGACCTTCACGGACGACATCCTAGGTGCGTGGCGCGATCACTCCACCAGGTTGAGCTCCGCGTCGATCTCGATCTGCACCTTCCGGCCGACGAGCCAGCCGCCCGTCTCCACGACCACGTTCCAGGTCATGTCCCAGTCCTCGCGATCGATCTCGGTCTTGGCCGAGAACGCGGCGAGGGGCGGTGCATCCTCCTGTGCACCGGCGCCCCAGCCGAGGAACTCGGCATCGAGGACCACCTGCCGGGTGAGGTCCTTGATCGTGAGGTCGCCGACGAGTTCGAACGTGGTGTCGCCGGTCGGCCGCAGCGCGGTGCTTCGGAAGATCAGGGTCGGGTAGGTCTCGATCTCGAGGAAGTCACCGCTCCTGAGGTGGTTGTCTCGCATCTCCGTGTCGGTCCCGATGCTCGCCGCCTCGATCTCGACCTCGACGCGGGAGTCCTCGGGGCGCTCCGCGATCACCGCCTTCCCCTCGAACGAAGCGAACCGACCGTGGATCCTCGAGATCATGTGGCGAGCCACGAACCCGATCCGTGTGTGGGCCTTGTCGAACACCCAGGTCCCCGCGGGCGGCAACCCCGCGCGCCTCTCTCCGACCAGATCCTGCGTCATCTGCTCTCCTCCCGGTTCTCCCACGAGCAAAGTGGCAACACGAGGGTACTCACGGGTATTCCCGGAGGGCATCGCGCTCCGCCTCCCGGGGTGGGCGCTCGAGCAAGCGATCGCTCGGGGGCGCGAAGCCGAACTTCGCGTACAGGCCGTGCGCGTCCTTCGTGTGCAGCATCCAGCGGAGGTTGGCGTGGGGACCTTCGTCCACCGCTGCACGCACCAGCTCGACGCCGAGCCCTCGGCCGCGGTGCTCGCGCAGGACGTACACGTCGGCCAGGTAGGCCTTGTCACCGTCGCTCCAGATCCGGGCGAAGCCGACCTGCCGCTCGTCGCGGTACAGCCCGACCACCCTGGCGGCCTCCGTGATCTGCCGTTCGACGAGCTCGCGGGGCCGCTCGCGGCCCCAGTACGCCTCGGTGGACAGGAACGCCCAGACGGCGTCGAGATCGACGCGCGCGGGGTCGTCGTCGAGCTCGTACCCCGCAGGCAGCTCGCGGCTCACTGCTCGGAGCGCGCGGAGCGCAGGGTCCGGCCGGTCTCGTCCTCGAGGAGGGTGACGAGCGCGGCGTAGTCGAGCTCGCCCCGGCCCGCCGGGAGCATCGCCTCGAGCCGTTCGGAAACTGCTCGGAAGGCGGGGACCGGCGCCCCGAGGCGCTCGGCAGCCTCGAGGACGATCCGGCCGTCCTTGGCCATGAGCGCGGCTCGGAACCCGGGCTCGAACGCCCCGTCGAGCATGCGCTGGCCGTGCACCTCGAGCACCTTCGAGCCGGCGAACCCGCCCAGGAGCGCCTCACGGACCTTCGCCGGATCGACCCCGGCCTGCGCGGCGAGGACGAGCGCCTCGGCAACCGCCTCGACCGCCGAGCCGACGACGAGCTGGTTGCACGTCTTCGTCACCTGCCCGGCGCCGGAGGTTCCGACGTGCACGATCGTGGACCCCATCGCCTCGAACATCGGCTTGGCGCGTTCGAAGGCGTCATCAGGACCTCCGACCATGATCGAGAGCGTGCCGGCAACGGCTCCGACCTCGCCGCCGGAGACCGGCGCGTCAAGCATCGCGACGTCATCCTCGGCGAGCCGCTTCGCCATCTCGCGCGTGGCGATCGGGTCGATCGTGCTCATCTCGACGACGAGCGAGCCGCCGGTGGCACCCTCGGCGACCCCGTCGGCACCGAACAGCACCGCGTCGACGTCGGGGGTGTCCGGCAGCATCGTGATCGTCACGTCGGACACACGGGCGACCTCGGCAGGTGACCGGGCACGCGCGGCGCCCTCGGACACGAGCTCGTCGACGGGCGGCGCCGAGCGCGAATGCACCGTGAGCGGGAAGCCGGCGCCCAGGAGGTTGTGCGCCATCGGCTTGCCCATGAGGCCGAGCCCGACGAAGCCGACACGCTCGGGCACCGCTGGCTCAGCCGGTGACGGCGGCGTCCGAGATCGCGAGCGCCTCGTCGATGATTCCGAAGCCCTCGGCGAGCTGCTCTTCGGAGATCGGCAGCGGCGGGTTCGTCATGATCCCGTTCCACCGCACCATCGTGAACAGGCCCCGCTCGTCCAGGAACTTCCCGATCGCCTTCATCTCGTCGCTCGCGCCGTTGAACGGGGCGAGCGGCTCCATCGTCGAGCGGTCGCGGACGAGCTCGAGGATCCCGAACAGCCCGATGTTGCGGACCAGGCCCACCGACGGGTGCTTCTCGGCGAGCTCCTGGTGGTGGCGGGCCATGACGTCGCCCATCTTGCGCGAGTGTTCGATCAGCCCGTCCTCTTCGAGCACACGGATCGCAGCGAGCGCCGCCGCCAGCGCCAGCGGATGCGAGTTGTACGTGAGGCCGCCCCAGAAGACGTGGTCGTCGAAGAACCGGTGGACGCCGGGGCGAAGGCCCACGGCGCCGAGCGGCACGTACGAGGACGTGAGGCCCTTCGCCATCGTGATGATGTCCGGCACGACACCCCAATGGTTGACGGCGAACCACTCCCCCGTCCGGCCGAACCCCGACATCACCTCGTCGGCGATCAGCAGGATGCCGAACCGGTCGCAGAGCTCGCGGACCCCCTGCAGGTAGCCGTCGGGCGGGATCAGGATCCCGTTCGTCCCGGTCACCGGCTCGAGGATGAACGCCGCGATCGTCTCGGGTCCCTCGAGCGTGATCGTCTCCTCGAGGTAGTCGAGCGCGGTCCCCGCGTCGTCGACCGCGCGTCGCGTCCCGTGGTACGGGTCGAGGACGTGCACGACGCCCGGCATCGTCGGCTCGTTGCCCCATCGGCGCGGGTCCCCGGTGAGCGAGATCGTCGCGTAGCTGGCCCCGTGGTACGAGCGGTAGCGCGCGAGGATCTTCTGTCGGCCGGTCACGGCGCGCGCGATCCGGATCGCGTTCTCGTTGGCCTCGGCCCCGCCGAGCGTGAAGAAGACCTTGTCGAGATCGCCGGGCAGCAGCTCGGCGAGCTTCCGCCCGAGCTTCGCTCGAACCTCGGTGGCCATGAACGGGCTGATGTAGGGAAGCGTCCGTGCCTGGTCCGCGATCGCCTCGGCGACGCGCGGATCCGCGTGCCCGATGTTCACGCCCATGAGCTGACTGTTGAAGTCGAGGTAGCGCTTGCCGTCGACGGTGGAGAACTCGCACCCCTCGGCGGAGGCCACGGCGATCGGTCGGGTCGACCCCTGCTGCTGCCAGTCGTACAGCGTGTGGCGCAGACACAGGTCGACGATCTCGTCGGCGGTCAGCTCGCTCATGCCGGTCCCCTTCGTCTCCGGAGCAGGCAGTCTAGTTCCGCGCGTCACCCCGCGACGGCGATGCCGCGCTCGCGCAGCAGTTCGACCACCCGGTCCCGCGGGAGGGCCGGCGAGCGATGCCCACGGAATCCGACCATCTCCTCGTTGGCGACGATCGAGTCCAGAACGGCTTCCTCCGTCGCCTGGACGACCGCCTCGAAGTAGGGATCGAGGTGTCCCCAGGGGACGAACCGGAGCTCGTCATACATCCCGTATCTCTGACCGAACAACGTGTCCGCGCCCCGGCTGAACGCACCCTGGTTCCCGGTGGACAAGGCGAGGAACAGGTCGCCCGAGAAGTGCGAGCCCGCCGTCCCCGTCCGGGCGAGACCGAGCGTGACGCGCCGGGCCAGCGCGTCGCACTGGTCGGGCAACAGCGGTGCGTCGGTCGCGACCACCGCGATGACCGAGCCGGCCCCCGGAGGCGCCGAGAAGTGTTCGTCGATCGGGTCGTCGCCCAGCAGTTCCTCGCCGACCGGCACGCCGGCGATCGAGAGCTCGCGCCGGGACCCGAAGTTCGTCTGCAGGAACACGGCCACGACGTGCCGATCGTCGCCGTACGCGAGCGAGCGCGACGCGGTCCCCGAGCCGCCCTTGAACGTGTAGCAGTTCATCCCGGTACCGCCGCCCACCGAACCCTCCTCCACCGGACCTCCGGAGGCGGACTCGAGTGCCTCGATCGCGGCTTCGACCGTGACGTGGCCGCCGTTGATGTCGTTGAGGTACCCGTCCCACGTCTCGGCGACGACCGGGAGGAGCCAAGCCTCGGCGACCTCGGGGTGATGCTTCGCGGTCCAGGCGACCGTCGCCGCGTGCGCGATCCCGACGGCGTGGGTGTTCGTGATGGCGATCGGCCCGGCGGCGGTCCCCGACTCCTCGATCCAGGAGACGCCCGTCATCTCGCCGTTACCGTTCTGCGAGTGGAAACCGGCGGCGTACGGGTCGCCCGGGTTGCCCCGGCCGCGGGGATGGATCGCGGTCACGCCGGTCCGCGCGTCACCCGACGTCAGCGAGACGAACCCGACCTCCACGCCCGGGACGTCGGTGATCGCGTTGAAGCGGTCGGGTTCGCCCGCGAAGGGGATGCCGAGCGCCCGGGCGCGAGGCCTGCCGGACGGCGTCTCGAGGTGGGGGTCGCTCACGGGCGTCTCGCGGGATCTCGCACGCCGGCGATGCTACGCCCAACGCCGGTACATCCGCCCAGGGGTACCATCGACGTCGAAGCCCGTGCGAACGGTCGCGCTGGAAGGAGCCCCTCATGGAGCGGATCGGCCACTACATCGGCGGCAAACACATCCCTGGGGAGTCGGGACGGACCGGACCCGTCTTCGATCCCGCGACTGGCGAGCAGACCCACGAGGTGGACTTCGCGGACGCGGGTGAGGTCGGCAAGGCCGTCGACGCCGCGCGCGAGGCGTTCCCCGCGTGGCGCGCGACCTCGCTGTCGAAGCGCGCCGACATCATGTTCCGGATCCGCGAGCTCATCGACGCCCGCAAGACCGACATCGCGAAGGTCCTCACGTCCCAGCACGGCAAGGTCCTCTCGGACGCCGTGGGTGAGGTCCAGCGAGGGCTCGAGAACGTCGAGTACGCGACCGGCATCCCGAACCTGCTGAAGGGCGACTTCTCGGAGCAGGTCTCGACCGGCATCGACGTCTACTCGATCCGTCAGCCGCTCGGGGTCGTCGCCGGGATCACGCCGTTCAACTTCCCGGCCATGGTCCCGATCTGGATGTGTGCGAACGCGATGGCCTGCGGCAACACGTTCGTGCTGAAGCCCTCGGAGAAGGATCCGGGCGCGACGCTCGTGCTCGCCGAGCTGTTCGCGGACGCCGGACTGCCCGACGGCGTGTTCAACATCGTGCAGGGCGACAAGGTGGCGGTCGACGCGATCCTGGAGCATCCGGACATCCGAGCGGTCAGCTTCGTCGGGTCGACGCCGATCGCGCGCTACATCTACACCACGGGAACCGCGAACGGGAAGCGCGTGCAGGCGCTCGGCGGGGCGAAGAACCACATGATCGTCCTGCCGGATGCCGACATCGACATGGTGGCCGACGCCGCGGTCTCGGCCGGGTACGGCTCGGCGGGCGAGCGCTGCATGGCCGTCTCGGTCCTGACGAGCGTCGGGCCAGTCTCGGACGACGTCGTGGACGCGATCGCCGACCGCATCCCGAGGATCAAGGTGGGCCCGGGCCTGGATCCGGAGTCGGAGATGGGCCCGCTCATCACCCGGGAGCATCGGGACCGTGTCGCGTCGTATCTGGACAGCGGCCCCGCGCAGGGTGCCCGCGTCGTCACGGACGGCCGGCAGCACGCCACGTACACGAACAGCCCCGGCTTCTTCCTCGGCCCGTCGCTGCTCGACGACGTCACGACGGACATGGACGCCTACCGCGAGGAGATCTTCGGGCCGGTCCTGTCGGTGGTCCGAGCCGGGACGTACGACGAGGCGGTCCGGCTCGTCCGCGAGAACCCGTGGGGCAACGGCGTCGCGATCTTCACCCGCGACGGCGGCGCCGCCCGCCAGTTCATCTTCGACGCCGAGGCGGGGATGGTCGGCGTCAACGTGCCGATCCCCGTGCCGGTCGCGTACTACTCGTTCGGCGGATGGAAGTCGTCGCTCTTCGGCGACCACCACATGTACGGCCCCGAAGGAGTGCAGTTCTACACGCGGGCGAAGGTCGTGACGGCTCGGTGGCCGGACCCGGCGACGAGCTCGGTCGACCTCGGATTCCCGCGCACCCGGTAGCGCGCCCTCAGCTCGGAACGACTCGGTCCGCGAACGCGACCGTCCGTGCCGGCGGGCGGAGGCAGTGGTCCATGTGCATCGTCGCGTTGTAGGTGCCGACGAGCAGGAGGGCAAGCACGTCGCCCTCGCGCACCCCCGAGAGCGGGACGTCCTCCCCCCACAGGTCATCGCCCTCGTTGATATTGCCGGCGATCGTGTACGCGCGTTCGGGTGGGTCATCCACGGCTCGCGTGAGCACGATCGGGACGAGCGCGTCGTAGATGAACCGTTCGGGCGCGACGTTGAACCCGGCGTCGACCCCCGCGAACGTCACCCCGTCACGCTCGTCGAGGCTCACGACCTCGGCGAGCAGCACGCCCGACTCCTTGCAGAGGTAGTCGCCGGGCTCGCACCCGACGGCGACCCCGAGCGGGCCGAGATGCTCCGCCAGCAGCCCCGCGTACGCGTCGACGTCGAGCGGCTCGTCCTCCGGCCGCTGCGGGACGCCGAGACCGCCGCCGGCGTTCACCTCGACGAGCTCGTGGCCTGCCTCCCGAACGCGCCGAGCCATCCGGGCCACCCGCTCGACGGCGACCTCGAGCTTCGGGAGACCGTCGGTCAAGAACCCGTCGCCGACGTGCACGTGCACGGTGTCGATCGAGAGCCCGTGGGTCTCGGCGATCACGAGCGCGTCGTCGAGCTGCTCCTCGAGGATGCCGAACTTCGTCGGCCTCGCTCCGGCGTACAGGGACTCGCCCTCGGCCGCGGGGAGGCCGCCCCACGTCGCGCCCGCTCGAGGGTTCACGCGGATCCCAACGGTCGACCCCGGAGCTCGCCTCCCCCAGCGGTCGAGTTGTCCGAGCAGGTCGAGGTTCACGTGCACGCCCGTCTCGAGCAGGGCGTCCACGTCGCGCGCCGACAGGTTCGTGCCGGTGAACGAGAGCTCGCGCGGCGTCCATCCGTGCTCGAGCGCGTGACGGACCTCTCCCGGCGAGCACGCGTCGATCCCGACCGTTCGTAGCCCGCGGACGAACGCGAGCACCGCCGGATCGCGCTGCGCCTTCAGGGCGAGGCGCAGGCGAAGATCGAGGCCCGCATGCTCGAACGCTCCGTGGAGCGCGCGTGCCCGCTCCTCGATGCGGACGAGGTCGTACACGAAGGCCGGCGTCCCCTGCTCCCGAGCGACGGCCTCGGCGTCGCGGCCGGCGACGAGCAGCCGGCCATGGCGCACCTCGAGACCCGGTCTCGACCACCACGGAGTCGTCATGTCGGGGGCCGATGCTAGCGTTCCGCTCGATGCCGAAGGCGCTGAGGCGGTGCGAGTGGGCGCCGCTCGACGATCCCGCATACCTCGCCTACCACGACGAGGAATGGGGGACGCCGGTCCACGACGACATCCGGTTGTTCGAGATGCTCACGCTCGAGGGCGCCCAGGCCGGCCTCTCCTGGTCCACGATCCTGCACAAGCGCGAGGGGTACCGGCGGGCGTTCGCGGGCTTCGATCCGGCCAAGGTCGCGCGGTTCACGCCCGCGCGCGTCGAGAAGCTGCTCCAAGATCCGGCGATCGTCCGCAACCGGATGAAGGTCGAGTCCACCGTGAACAACGCCGGCCGGGTGCTGGACGTGCAGGCCGAGACCGGCTCGCTCGATGCGTACCTATGGTCCTTCGTCGGCGGCTCGCCACTCGTCGGCAGGTTCCGCGGCCTCGGCGATATCCCTTCGGAGACGACGGAGTCCAAAGCGATGAGCAAGGACCTCAAGCGTCTCGGGTTCCGATTCGTCGGACCGACCGTGTGCTACGCGTTCATGCAGGCGTGCGGATTCGTCAATGCGCACGTAGCAGATTGTTTCCGCTACCGGGCGCTTGGCGGGACGTGAGTGAATGGACGCGTGACGCCGGTCACACTTTCGAGAACGTATGTGTGCCTTACTACGCTCCTGACGGAAGGTTGCCCTCCGGAACCAACCGCCTCTCCCCGGGGCGAACTCCCAAGTTCCGGGCTCACCTTCGTCCGCGTCGAACTTCGGAGACGACCCGTGACCGTCGTCCGGTTCTCAGTCCATATCCGGCCAGGAAGCGACGTCCACCTCGTTGCCCTCGGGATCGGCGAGTGTCCACCACAACGGCGCGCGGTCCTCGTAGACGATGCGGCCACCCGCGGCGATCGCCGCGTCGACGCGGGCCCTCGCCTGATCCTCGGGGACGTAGAGGTCGATGTGGATCCGGTTGCGCTGCGGGCGCGGCGCGTCCATCTGCTGGAACCAGAACGTCGGCCCCTCGGACTGCGGGTCGATCAGCGCGTCGCCGAAGCGCTCGTACCCGAGGACCGTCTCCCAGAAGGGCAGCACGTCGGGGATGACGAGCGCGTCGATCGCGACCTGGTAGCTCTGCACGCCGGTGAAGTCGACGGTTGCGCCGAGTTCGCTCGCCTTGCTCGAGATCGCACCTGCGAGCGCGAGGTCGGCCTCGGTCAGCTCTCCGCTCTCATCGCGCTGGAGTCGGACCGTCACGCCCTTCGACCGCAGATCGATGTCCGGCTGCCGGCTCGCGGTGCGTGCGACCGCGCAGATCGCCTCCGCCAGCGCCGCCCCCTCCGCGAGCGATCCGGTTCGGAAGTGCGTGGCTTCGGTGTACGCGAGGACCCGCCATCCCACCTCGTGGAAGCGGGCGGATCCGATCGGTTCGCTCATTGCATCCCCTCGCTCGTCGTCTCCGCGACCCAGCCTAGACGCGCGTGAAGATCCACGGCGGGACCGACTAGCAACCGCCTCACCGCGGTCAAACGGTGCGGGCGTCGGACCCAGGAGGCTTCGTCACCCCGGTCACTCTTCGCGAATGTACATGGCCTCGATCAGCTACAGGTCGATGTCGATGCCTCCACCACCGGGGCCGTGCGCGAACAGAAGCACAAGGCCGACTACGACCGCGATGGCAAGCAGCAGCATCCCAAGCCAACCGAGGAACCCGAGCAGAGTGAGTGCAAGCACGCGAGCATCGTCGCACTCCTAGCTCAAATGGACCAAGTCTGGGCTCACGTCGACCGGCCGAGGCGGCGCGTCGATCGGGTGGTTGGGCGCGTGACGCCGGTCACGATGCGTTCGGCATACATTGCCGACTACGTCTTGGGCGGTGCAGCCACGCGTCCTGATGAACTCGTTGGAGTTCGGGGTTGTCAGTTCGGATCGTTACCCCGCACGACGGCTCCGATTGTCAGTCCGCGCAGCAGGCGAACCACCAGTCCTGCTCGCCCTCGACGGGCGCGAGCGTCACGCCCGCAGGCCCCCGCGAGCGCGTGCCCTGGGGGTCGTACTCCAGCGACCACGACGTCGCGAAGGGCGCGCCGTGGGTGGACATGAAAAAGGCCCACCTGACGCGGCCATCACTCAAGAACGTGCCACCGACCCGCTCGATGGGGGTCCCGGACGCCGCCAGGGCGGCCTTGATCAGCTGGTGGTCGGCGCGCGCAACGTCGTCGAACTGGACCGCGCGGTCAGTGAAGCCACCGCAGTCCTCGGGGTCTCCGTCGAAGAAATCGCCGCGCGGGTAGGTGAGGATGGCGCACCCGGCCGCGTCCATGAAGTACTCGACCTTCAGGTCCTCGAGGACGGGCAGGACCGTGGCCTTGAGGCGCCCGATCTGTTCGGCCTTCTCGGCCTCCGTCGGCAGATCGCCGCGGATCACTCGCAAAAGGAGGAGGCCCCCGACCGCGGCCACAACGAGGACGATGACGACGGTGCCGAGCCTGGTCCTGGGCAGCCTCAAGAACCTGGGCTTCACCGGCCCTGAACCCATGAGAGCCTCCGATCGACCGAGAACACTCTACGCCGCACCGGCATGCTGAACGAGCTCGTGGGCGTCGCCGTGGGCGCGAGCCTGGCCTTCGCCCGAGTCAGCGGGGGGATGGGCGCGTCACCCCGGTCACCCGACCGTACACGGACGCCTTCATGCAGGCCTGCGGTTTGGTTCAAGATCACACACTCGACTGCTTCCGCTACGCAGAGCTGACTGCCCCCCCGCTAGCCTGGTCCACCACCTGCTCTACCCACTTGTGCAGGCTTGCGACACCAGCGATAGGTCAGCCGATATGAGAGCCGCCCTTCCCGGACCTCCAGATGCTGCCGCCTTGAGTCTCGTCGCGCTCCTTCTCGAGGACGGCGCTTCGCAAGGCGCGCTCCCGGCGGGTTGCCCCCTGATCCATGCCTGTCGGCGACCTTCGACCGAGGGCAGCCAGGACGCCGAGGGCGAGCAGCCACAAAGCGAGCGCCAGAGCGAAACCGATCAGCAGACTGCTCAACACGCTGAAACCAGGCTACGCGACAAGGCGGGGCAGCGGGCTCGCTTTGGCGAGCGGTTCGCACGCGCCCAGTGTCCGTTGAGGCATCCATGCGACCACCGTGCATGGCTTCATCCGTCCAGCTTCGAACGCAGCCCGGACGGTGACGCCACTGACCGCCCAGCCATCAGGTGGAAGACCCCTTGGACGATGCATCCGCTTCCTCAGGCGAGTCGCTAGCCGACGGCTGCGATCCTTGGTGGGCCCGCTCGATATCTCACGCCGTTGGGATGGAACCAGGTGATCTCGCCGTCGATCTCGCGACGGATCGACCAACCATGCTCGTGCACGAGCCGGTGGTGGAACGAGCAGATCAGCAGCAGGTTGTCGAGGTCGGTCCGTCCGCCGTGGCGCCACCACACGATGTGGTGGGCCTCGGTGAACCGGCGAGCTCCGCAGCAGGGGAACCGGCACTCCCGGTCCCGGTAGCGGATCTGGCGGAGCATCCACGCCGAGGGCTCTCGCGATGTTCGACCGAGGCCGACCACGTCGCCCACCTCGTTCTCGACGACCGTTTGCAGTCGGGCGTTGCAGAGCAGTCGCTGAGCCACTTCGGGTTGGATCACCGATCCGCCCTCCACCTCGCAACCGCCTGTCTCATCCGTCAGACCGGCGAGCTGCGCGTGGACGACGACGGTGGCTCGGTCCGGCTCCGCGTTCTCGTCCCGACCCGAGCAGAGCGCCACGAGCGCATCCGCTCGCCGCGCGGACGCGAAATCCGCGTCTTCCTCGCCCGGCATCGCCGGGATCGTCGCGGCCAGCCGATCCAGCGCCCGCGCAACGACGGCGCCCTGTGCGGCGGGCAGCACCGCCTCGAGGCCGAACCGAAGCCCGTCCTCGTAGTACCACCACGAGACGGAGCGGTCCGCCTCGGCCTCGGCGACCTCCTCGCGCGAGGCGCGGATCGCGAGGTCGCCCCGACGCCGGATGGCTCCGCAGGACACGTTCTTCGCCCACGCGATGAGCGCAGCTTCCGTCTCCGGTCCTGCGAATCGCGCGAGCTCCACGACCTTGTCGATGCCGAGCTCGCCGCGGGCGAGGGCCTCGGACAGCCGGGGCAGTCGCTCCAGTGCGTGGGCCGCCACGACCCAGCGCTGTGCCTTCCAATTCGAGATCCCGAAGCGCATCCACAGCCAGTGGGACACGTCGCGAGCGCCCTGGTCCTTCCAGGCGTTCGAGCGATCCACCTCGACGACGAGCCGCAGCAGCTCGAGGTGAGCAGCGCCGACCCTGGCATGTGCCGCGTCGATGTCGTCGAACATGTGTTCGAGCCTAGGGCCCCGTGCAACCCTTGTCTGTGAACCAGGTCACAACGCAGCAACTCAGAAGCGGCTCGTAGACTCGCGCGACGATGAACGCTTACGACGTCGCGGTGATCGGCGCCGGCGTGCACGGTGCGAGCGCGGCGTTCCACCTCGCGAACCGAGGGGTCCGAACGGTCGTGGTCGAGAAGACGGCGCCCGCGGGCGGACCCACCGGCCGCTCGAGCGCGATCTGCCGCGCGTACTACACGAACCCGTTCCTCGCCGCGGTCGCCCGAGACTCGATCGCGATGTTCCGCGAGTTCGAGGCGCACACCGGCCGCCACGCCGGGTTCCGGGAGACCGGCCTGCTCGTGCTCCACCCGCCCGAGGACGAAGCCTCCGTCCGGGAGGTGGTGCCCCGCCTGTCCGAGCAGGGGATCCCGACCGACCTGCTCACGCCGGACCAGGTCCTCGAGACCTGGCCGATGTTCGACCTCACCGGGATCGAGGTCGCGGCGTTCGAGCACGACGCCGGCTACGCGGATCCGGTGCTGACCACCTCAGGACTGCTCGACCGGGCCCGAGAGCTGGGCGCCGAGGTCCGGCTCGGCGCGGGGGTGACGACGATCCGACGGAACTCGAAGGGATGGAAGCTCGGAACCGACGACGGCACGACGCTCGAGGCGGAACGCGTGCTGATCGCCGCCGGGCCGTGGACGCGCCCGCTCGCGATGCAGCTGGGTGAAGACCTCCCGCTGACCGTCGAGCGCCACATCGTGGCGACGTTCGCGTGGGGGGACGACATCCGCGTTCCGGCCCACGGCGACCTACCGAACGGCTACTACTTCCGTCCCGAGGGCGAGGAGCTGTTCCTGATGGGTCCCCTGCACCCCGAACCGCAGACCGACCCCGACACCGTCGACGAACGGCTCGGGTCCGACGAGTCCGAGGAGATGGGGCGACGAGCCGTGCGACGCGTGCCGGGGCTCCAACACGCCACGGCACGAGGAGGCTGGGCGAGCCTGTACGACGTGTCGCCGGACTGGCAGCCGGTCATCGGTGAGATCGCGGAGGGGGTATTCGTCGACGCCGGCACGAGCGGCCATGGGTTCAAACTCGCGCCGGCGCTCGGCCGCCACGTCGCCGACCTCGTGACCGGCGGCGAGGTCGACCCCGGACTCGAGCAGTTCCACCCGCGGAGGTTCCTCGAGGCGACCACGCTCGACTCCGGCTACGGGGACGCGCGCATCCTCGGGTAGGGAACGAACGGCGGTCAGCCGCGCGAGACCAGGTTCCGGAGCGCCAGCAGCGTGTTCCCGAACGGCTTCTCGGCGATCCGGCGCATGAACCACGGGTACCAATACGAGCCGTAGGCGATGAGCGAACGCGCGGCGTACCCGTCCGCTCGCAACCGCAGGAGGTCGGCCTGTCGGATCCCGTACAGCATGTGCACCTCGAACGCGTCGCGCGAACCTGCGTTCGCCTCGATGATCCGGATCAGGTCGACGTCGTGCGTGCCGAGCGCGAGACGCCCCTTCGGTCCTTTCGTGGCAAGGATCAGCAGCGCGAGCCGCCGATAGGCCTCGTCGATCACGTTGCGCGAGCGGAACACGAGCTCCTCGGGCTCGCGGTACGCGCCCTTGACGAGCCGGATCGTCGGGTCGAGCGGCATCAGCTCGTCCACGTCGTTCGCCGTCCGTTTCAGGTACGCCTGGAGGCAGATCCCGACGTTCGGATGACCGACGCGGAGCGCACGATAGAGCTCGAGCGTCCCGTCGAGGAACCGCGCGGACTCCATGTCGAGCCAGAGCCAGTTCGCGTGCGCCTCGGCCGAGACGGCAAGCTCCTCGAGGTTCGCGAGCGCGGCCCCCGGGTCGAGCTCGAGGCCGAGATGCGTCGGTTTGACCGAGATCTCGATGTCGAGCCCGCTCGTGCCGATCCGGTCGTACGCGTCGAGGTAGTGCTCGGTCACCCGGCGCGCCTCGTCGAGTTCGGTCACGTTCTCTCCCAGGGCAGTGAACATCGACGGGAGACCGCGTTCGTCCAGACGGCGGGCGGCCTCGAGCGCGTCGTCAAGCGTCTCACCGGGCATGAACCGGGCGACGCTCCGACGGACGAAGCGGTACCTCGGGAGATGCTCGCGGAGCAACCGGTTGTCCGCGGCCCACAGGATCGCGTTGCGCGCGAGATCCATCTGGAGGGAGCGTAGTCGACCCGCCGCTTGCGGACGGTTCGCGCGAGGAGCCCGGCGGTATGGTTGCCGTCATGGACGACCAGGAGATCATCGACCGGATCAACGAGCTGGCGACCGAGGAGCACCAGCTGTTCGGCAAGGAGTCCGTCGGGGAGGCCTCCGAGACGGACCGCGAGCGGCTGAAGCGCCTCGAGGTCACCCTCGATCAGTGCTGGGACCTCCTCCACCAGCGACGCGCTCGCAGGTCCGCGGGGCTCGACCCGGACGAGGCGCGGGTCCGCGACGAGAAGACGGTGGAGGGGTACACCGGCTGACGCGGGAGGGCTCCCACGCGAACCGCGGGGAGCCTCTGGAAGCGCCCTCGAGCACCGTGCAGGGTTGTGGCATCCTCGCGGGGTGGGGCGAAGAAGTCGGTCAAGGTCCCTCGGCGCCGTGCGGGCCGTCTTCGCCAACTTCGAACTGCGTCGGGTCGAGCTCGCCTACCTGCTGTTCTACATCGCGAGGTGGGGGATGCGGGTCTCCATCCTCGTCTTCGCGTACGAGCGCGGCGGGGTGCAGGAGACCGGCCTCGTGGCGGTGATCCTGGAGGTGCCTGCCGCGGTCGTCGCTCCGATGGCGTCGGTGATCGGCGACGAGTTCCGCCGGGAACGGGCGCTGCTCGCCGGGTACGCGGCGCAAGCCGTGGCCCTGGCGGGAACCGCCGGAGCGATCTACACAGACGCTCCGGTCGCGATCGTCTACGGACTCGCCGCGGTCGCGACGGGATGCATGACCCTGACGCGCCCCGTGCAGTCGGCGCTCTTCCCACAACTCGCGCATGCACCCGACCAGCTCGTCGCCGCGAACGTGGTCGCCGGGTCGATCTCCGCCGCGATGGCGTTCGTCGGCCCGGTCACGTCGGGCGTCCTGCTCGCCCTCGGCGGAGCGGGACTCGCGATGGCCGTGTTCAGCGGACTGGTCACGATGTCGGCGCTGCTCGTCCTCCGTCTCCAGCCGCATCCACCGTCCGCACGGATCGGTGGTCATCCCCTCCACGAATCCGCCGCCGGGTTCCGCGCCGTCGCCCGCGAGCCGGACCAGCGACTGGTGGTCGGCCTCCTCGTGGCCCAGTCGTTCGTCCGCGGGGCGGTGGATGTGCTGGTGGTCGTCGTCGCGCTCGAGCTCTTCGAGCTGCCGTCCTCGGCCGTTGGATTCCTCTCCTCGGCGCTGGGCGCGGGAGGACTGCTCGGGGCGGTGTGGGGGTTGCGGCTCGTGGGCAGGCCCCGCCTCGCCGCCGCGCTCGCGTTGGGTCTGCTCATCTACGGGGTCGGGATATCTGTTCTCTCACTCGCCCTGGTGGCGGTGATGGCGTTCGCGATCCTCGTCGGCGCCGGGTCCGGGCATGCCCTCGCCGACATGGCCGGACGGACCCTCCTCCAGCGCATCGTGCCCGACCCGATCCTCGCTCGGGTGTTCGGCGTGCTCGAAGGACTGCATCAGGCGGGCGTCGCTGCAGGGTCCGCCGTGGCGCCGCTCCTCGTGGCCGCCTTCGGGATACGGGGAGGAAGCCTCGTCGTCGGGCTCCTGTTGCCCACGGCGATCCTCCTCCTCAGGAGCCGGATCCGCAGCCTGGACGATCGTGCGATGCCCATCCCCGAGCGCGAGCTCGCGATCCTCCGTTCGGTGGACCTGTTCGCTTCACTGCCCGCCCACGAGCTCGAAGGGCTTGCCGCTCGTCTGGAGGAGACCGCGGCAAAGCCCGGTGCCCTCATCGTGCGCGAAGGAGAACCGGGCACCCGTTTCTACGTCATCGAGGACGGCGAGGTGGAGGTCAACCGCGGCGGGCAGCCCGTGGCTACGCTCGGCCCCGGCGACTCCTTCGGGGAGATCGCGCTCCTTCGACACATCCCGCGTACGGCAACGGTGGTGGCGAAGACGCCCCTGACGCTCCTCGCGCTCGAACGCGAGGACTTCCTCGAGGAGGTCACCGGTCATCCCGTCGTCCGCGAGGTGGCAGACGTCACCGTTCAGGAACGCATGCCGAAGGACTAGGCCGGTGCGCTTCGCTTCACGCAGCGCTCAAGCCCTGGCAGGTTTCGAAGGGACGACGACATCGCCAGCGATGATCCGCGCTCGCAGGTCCTCGATCTGCGGGCGGATGTCGTCGATGGATCCGCCGCTGTGGGCGATATCGACGCCGCCCTCGGCCAGGCCGAACCGCCGGACACCCGACGTGAAGATGCCCTGCGAGTGGTCTCGGAGCACCTCGTAGACGGCGACGTCCACCCTCTTCACCATCGAGGTGAGCACGTGCGACGGCCAGGCCGCGATGTGGAGCTCCGGCGGCGCATCCTTGGGGTCCATCGCTGCGATCTCCTGATACTCATCGACGTCCACCCCGATCGCCCACACATGCCTGTCCCGGATCTCGGCGGCCGCCTGGAAGACACCTCGTCCAGAGTCGCCGGCGGCATGGAAGATGACGTCGGCGCCCCACTCATACATGCGCGTGGCAACGTGAAGCGCATACGTCGGAGAGCTGAAAGCGCTGACGTCGTAGTAGGCGGTCAGGTAGGTCGTCCGCACCTCGATGCTCGGGACGACGGCGCGGGCCCCGGCCTCGTAGCCGGCCTGGAACTCGTGCATCATGGGGATGTCCATGCCGCCGATGAACCCGATCCGCCCGGTGCGGCTCTTCAGGGCCGCTGCGGCGCCCACCAGGAACGAGCCCTCGTTCTGGGCGAAGGAGACGTACGACACGTTCGAGAGGCTTGGACTGGGTCGGCCCGTGAAGTCGATGGCCACGTAGCGCGTGTCGGGGAAGTCTGCCGCCACCGCGTTCACGTCGACGGTGGCTCCCGGGGCGAGGATCAGGTCGACACCGTCTTCGGAGAGCCGGCGCAACTCCTGATCAAAGAGGTCCAGGGCAGTGGGGACCTTCTCCGCGTCGAGGTCGAACTCGGAGATCGCGCGGTCGAAGCCCTGCGTGAGCAACGCTGGGTAGGTGCCCTCGCGGGGCTCATTCAACATCGCTACCAGCGGCGGCAGCTCCGCGCCGAGGGCTCGGGCGGCGCCCTCCGCGAGTTCGCCCGCCGAGCGTGGACGGTCGTCCGGCGACTTCGCCATCGCGCGTTCGACCACCCGGTCGATCTCGTGCGGGAGATCGGGCCGCTCACTCGTAACGAGAGGAGGCGGCTGCTGGAGGTGGGCGTACATCAGGCCGGCCTCGTTCTCCGATCGGAACGGAGGCCGGCCGGTCAGGCACTCGAACAGCACGCATCCGAGCGAGTACACGTCGGTCCGCGCGTCGGGCGCCTCACCCTTGAACTGCTCGGGCGCCGCGTAGTCGAACGTGCCCACGAACTGTCCCGTCCCGGTGACGGCGGAATCGCTCGCCGAACGCTTCGTCAGACCGAAGTCCGAGAGGTAGACGTGCTCGACGGGCTCGGAGCTGCGCGCTCGGGCCAGCAGCACGTTCGCCGGCTTGACATCGCGGTGCACGAGGCCCTGTTCGTGCGCCGCGTCCAGGGCGGCCGCGACCTGGCGGAGGATCCCGATCGCCCGTGCGGGCTCCAGCGCTCCCTCCTCGTGAAGCATGGTCCGAAGGTCCGAGCCCTCCACGAACCGCATCGCGATGAACAGGTCTCCGCCCGAGGCGCCTGCTTCGTAGATCGGGATCACGTTGGGGTGATCGAGCGAGGCGGCGAGCCGAGACTCGCGGACGAATCGCTCGCGGAACCGCTCGTCATCGGCCAGCTGCGGAGCCAGGACCTTCAACGCGACCTTGCGCTGGAGCCAGTCGTGCTCGGCCAGGTAGACCACGCTCATGCCGCCGCGACCCAGGGTGCGGACGATGCGGTAGCTGCCGACCTCCGTGCCGGGTTGCAGGTCCACGCGGCTCGGTCGGACGGCCTGCCGCGCGGGTTCGCTGAGGCCGAGCGAGGGATCGCGCCGGAGGATCTGCTCGTTGAGGCGTTGGAGCTCCCGTGACGGCTCCGTGCCGAGCTCGTCGGCCAACACCTGCCGGGCCCGTTGGTACGCCGCGAGCGCCTCGGCCTGGCGGCCGAGCCGGTACAAGGCGAGCATCAGGTTCGCCCACATCCGCTCGCGGAGTGGGTACCGGACCGTGAGCGCCTCGAGCTCGGAGACGACCGTCGAGTGTCCGCCGATCCCGATCTCGGCGGCGATCCGGTGCTCCGTGGCCGCAAGCCGCAGCTCCTCCAAACGCGCGATCTCGCCGCGGAGCGACGCCTCGTCGGCCAGATCGGCGAACACCGGCCCGCGCCAGAGGGCGAGCGCCTCAGCGAACGCGACGGCGGCTTCGGCCGGCGCCGAGGGAAGCACCGACTTCGCCTCCCGGAGCTTCCTCTCGAAGGAAGCGGCGTCCAGTTCGTCGTCCTCGACGTTGAGGACGTAGCCGGGCGCACGTCCTTCGAGTCGCTGTCCGAGCACTCGGTGCAGGTGCGAGACGTAGCCCTGGAGCGTGCTGCGGACCGAGTCCGGCGGCTCGTCCCCCCACACCTCGTCGATCAACACATCGGTCGGAACGACGTCATTCGCGCGGATCACGAGATGCGCGAGCACGAGGCGCTGACGCCTGCCGCCGAGCGGCAACGGGCCGTCGGCCATCGACACCTCGAGCGGGCCGAGGATCCGGAACTCCATGGCGTCCGAACCGTACGCCGAGTCCCGGGGACAAGGGAAGGCACGAGGGCTTCGGCGGCGGGTCCCTTGCCCACCCCTTTCGGAGGGCCGTTTGGGTCCCACCGAGCTCCACGGGCCGAAGGACGGCGCCCCGGGCGGTTCGCCCACAGCGCTCGTCGGCTACTCGATCGGGGAGGTTTCGGGTCAGGCGCCAGATCCCAACGAGAACGTCGTGCCACGCCGTCGCTCGCAGTAGGCCAGGAGGTATTCCCCGAACGGCACCTTCCCTCGCTCCCGGCAGCGAAGCTCTTCCTGCGGATCTGCTTGGTGGAGGTGAGGGGATTCGAACCCCTGACCCCTGCCGTGCGAAGGCAGTGCTCTACCGGACTGAGCTACACCCCCCGGAGCCGGCTCAGCGTAACAGTCGCTCGCGACGCCAAAGCGTCAAGGAGCGGGCGGTGGTGGTGGCGGCGTTCCGGCGGTCGCCGGGGGCGGCGGGGCGGGTGGAGTCGCGCCCGCGGCCCGGTCGCCCAGTCGTGGACCGACGATCCGATCGGCGAGCAGGTCTCCCATCGCCTTCGTCTCGTCGCGCCAGAACGCGTGGAAGTTCACACGGAAGTTCTGCTTCGTCGGGCTCGAGTACTTGCACCAGTTCCAGAGCTTCGCGTCGGTCTGCAGGTCCGAGATCGTGATCGAGTCCCTCGGATCGGACCAGCCGAGCCCGGCCGGGCGCGAGGTCCAGAAGGACGCCTTCATGAAGATCACGCGCCGGTCGGTGAGCGCCACGTAGTAGTAGCGCATGTTGAAGATCAGGAACCCGATCAGGCCGGAGGAGGCCCTGCGCCAGGAGCGGGTTCGGTCCGGAGACGCCGTAGGCGCCGCCCAGCACCTGCTCGCCGGGCTCGAGCACCGCCGGCAGGGCCTCGTGGAACTGCTTCTTGATCGTCTCCTTGCGGACGGCCACCTTCACTCCCCCTTGCCGAGCACGTCGCGCGCGTGTCGGTCGAGCGCATCGTGCAGGTCCTGGGACACGCGCGCGACCGACACGTCGCCCCTCGTCTTCTCGATCAGGCTGCGTGCAACGTCGGTCGAGCGGCGCAGGTTCCCCGTGATCGCGTCCGGGTAGTCCATCGTCACGAGCACCGAGTAGAGGTCGTCCATGACGCCGAGCACGTCCTCACCCTGTGCCACCCGCCCCGCGCGCAACAGGTCCAGCACGTACCTGCGTCCCTCGCCGATCGCCTCCGCGATCCCGTTCAGGTAGGGCGCGTCCTCCACATCGAGGTCTGCCGGTGTCGGGACGTCCGTTCGCGCGACGATCGCCTCGGTGATCCGAGCCTCCGCGTATTCCTTCTGGGCGTCCTGGAGGTAGCCCGCGTACCGGATCTCTGGATGGCCCGCGACGGCCTTGAGCCCGTCGTCGATCGCGGCGCGGGCCTCGTCCATCAACCGGTGCGCGAGGTCGATCTCGCCGCGGTGGAGCGCTCGGATCGCGTTCGCGCACGAACGGATCGCCTTGCGGGACGCCGGCAACGCGCGCTCACGGGCGTGCATCCGTTCGTCGAACCGGTGTCGGATCGCCTCCGACGGCTCGTCGGGCTCCACGCGCGCAGGAGAAGCAGGGACGGGGTCCCGTGCTCGGCCGATGTCAGACTCGGGCGACGGCGACGTCGCGGGCCGGCTTCACGGAGATCCGGGCGACCTCGTCGGCCACCGTCGGGAGACCATTGATGGCCGGACGTGCGGTGCGGCCCCCCGCATCGGCCGCGTACCGATGGCGAACGGGCCGCGCTCGTTCCGGCGCGGCCGCCTTGCGCACGCGGGCGACGTCTCGCCGGTTCCCCCGGTGCGCGTTCATGGAGACGAGCATCCACACGTACAGACCGAGGAGGCCCACCAGGATCGCCGTCGCGTACCACATCGCCCGGAGCGGCGGCACCAGGCCGATGAGGCCCGTGAGCACGACGCTCTCGACGAGGACGATGAGGACCCGGCGACGGCGCTCGCGCGCTCGGACGTGTGGCTCGTGCCCGGGGGCCGATGAACGAAACCCCCTTTCGAGGCGTGACGATCCAGCGCCCCTGGGTTTCCGCGTCCGCAAGCAGATCCATGTCCCGCCCGAAATCCTTCACGCTCTTGTTCGCTGATCTTCCCCGCGATGGGAGGAGGAACGCGGCCCACATGATGCCCAACGCCGCGAGCAACAGCCACCCCACGCGCCAACGCCCTCCGTGCCGGGATCCCCGGTCCGCCACAAGATGTGGGCTGGCCACGGAACCTAGCACCCGAGATGTGGGGCTACAAACACCTTCGGGCAACACGTGTTCCTCGTTCGAACACCCGCGCCGTCACTCGGCGACGTACTCGCCGCTCTTGCCCCCGCTCTTGCGGAGCAATCGAAGTCCGTCGATCCGCGCCGCGCGGTCGAACGCCTTCGCCGTGTCGTACAGGCTGAGCGCCGCGACGGCGGCAGCCGTCAGCGCCTCCATCTCCACCCCGGTGCGATCCGTCGCTCGCACCGTGGTCTTCACGGCGATGCGACCACTCTCGGTGTGGGGTTCGACGAGTACATCGGCGCCCGTCACCGCGATCGGGTGACAGAACGGCAACAGATCGGGCGTCCGTTTCACGCCCATCAGGCCGGCGATGCGCGCCGCCTCGATCGGGTTTCCCTTCGGCGTCCCAGCGACCAGCTGCGCGCACGCCTGCGGCGTCATCGAGACCACGCACTCGGCGGTGGCCTCACGTTCGGTGACGGGCTTCGCGCCCACCTCGACGATCCGCGCCGGTTCCGCGGTCTCCACCCGGCTCATTCCTCCATCGAGCGGAACAGGATGACCTTGACCTCGTCGCCGGCCTCGGCCGTCTCGACGCCGGGCGGCACGATCGCCAGGCCGTTCGCCTTGGCGACGGTCGCGATCAGGTTCGAGCCCCGTCCGCCGGTGGGGGTCGCGACCCATCCGTCCGTGGTCCGTCGGACCCGGACGCGCGCGAACTGGGTCTTCCCGCTCGGGCCGGTGATGTCTCGCTCGAGGCGCGCGGGCACCTCGGGACGCAGCAATTGGTGGCGGCCCATCATCTTCATGAGCGCGGGCCGGATGAACACCTCGAAGCTCACGAACACGCTGACGGGGTTGCCGGGCAGGCCGAAGTACGGCTTGCCCTCCACCTCACCGAAGCCCTGCGGCATGCCGGGCTGCATCGCCACCCGAGAGAAGTCCACCTCTCCGCGACGGAAGAACGCCGCCTTCACGACGTCGCGCTCGCCGACGGACACCCCGCCCGAGGACACGAACGCGTCGGCCTGCAACAGGTGCGAGAAGACGAGTTCCTTGAAGGCGTCGACGTCGTCGCGGACGATCCCGGCGAGCATCGGGACGGCGCCGGCCTCTCGGAGCGCGGCGAACAGCAGGTACGCGTTCGAGTCGCGAACCTGTCCGAACTCCGGTCGCTGAGTCGGCGGCACGAGCTCGTCGCCCGTGGAGAGCACCACCACGCGGGGGCGCGGATGCACCTGCGGATGTGAGACGCCGGCCGTGGCGAGCAGGGCGAGCTCCGGCGCCTGGAGACGCCGGCCGGCCTGCACGAGCGTGTCGCCGGCGCGGACGTCCTCTCCGCTCGGCCGGACGTGCTTTCCCTCGGCCGTGCCCGAGAGGATGTGCACGGTGCCGTTCAGCACCTGGCAGTTCTCGATCGGCACGACCGTATCGGCCCCGGCGGGTACGGGAGCGCCGGTGGCGATCGCGAACGCCTCGCCGCCGCCCACCGTCCCCTGCGGGCGCTCGCCGATCAACGCTCGCCCGACGACCCGGAGCTCGACCGGCCGCTCGGGTGATGCGTCGGCGACCTCGGAGGACCGGACGGCGAACCCGTCCATCGCCGAGGAGGCGAACTCCGGGATGTCGCGTTCGGCGGAGACGGTGCTGGCGAGCACGCAGCCGTACGCCTCCGTGAGCGGGAGGTCGATCGGCTGCAGGACCTTGATCCTGGCCAGGACCCGCTCCCGGGCCTCATCGACCGGGACCAGCCCCTCACCGCTGTCGTGGTCGTGCACGTGCGCGGAGGCGGCCATGCGGGCCAGTCTATCGGCGTCGTCCCGATCGCCGGTCAGAGGAGTCGCTTGCGCTCCACGAGGTCGCCCAGCCACGTGCGGATCTCCTGGCCGATGTCCTCGCGCTCGATCGCGAGCTCGATCGTGGCCTTCAGGTAGTCGAGCTTGTTGCCCACATCGAACCGACCGCCTTCGAACACGTACGCGTAGACCGCCTGCTCCTGCGCCAGGAGGTTGATCGCGTCGGTCAGCTGGAGCTCGCCCCCGACGCCCGGCTGCGTCCGGCGCAGGCAATCGAAGATCTCCGGCGTGAGGACGTAACGCCCGATCGCCGCGAGGTTCGACGGCGCGTCGTCGGCTGCGGGCTTCTCGACGATCGAGCGCACGCGGGCCAGGTGCTCGTCCTCGACGACCTCGGGCTCGATGCATCCGTACAACGAGATCTCGTCGCGGCTGACCTCCATCGCCGCGATGACGCTTCGACCGTACCGCTCGTGCGCGACGAGCATCTCCCGCAGCAGCGGCGTGCTCTCGGTGATGAGGTCGTCTCCGAGCAGGACGGCGAAGGGCTCGTCGCCGACGTGTCCCTCGGCCGCCTGGACGGCGTGACCCAGGCCGAGGGGATCGCGCTGACGGATGTAGTGCAACGTCGCCATGTCCGAGATCTCGCGCACCTGCTTCAGCTCGTCGAACTTCCCCTTCGCCTCGAGGAAGTGCTCGAGCTCGAACGAGCGGTCGAAGTGGTCGACGATCGCGTGTTTGCCACGCCCCGTGATGATGATGATGTCGGTGATGCCCGCTCCGGCGGCCTCTTCGACGACGTACTGGATCGCCGGCTTGTCCAGGATCGGCAGCATCTCCTTGGGTTGCGCCTTGGTCGCGGGCAGGAACCGGGTTCCCAGTCCGGCCGCCGGGATGACGGCCTTGCGTACCTTCGTCATGGCGCGCCCTCCGCTGCGGGGAGCCGGAGTGTACCCCTTCGGGGCAACACGCCGTTCATCGGCGGCGAGCGCGAGCGGCGCCGTTACACTTCCGGCCATGCCGACCTACGAGTACGAATGCACCGCGTGCGGTCAGCACATCGAGGTCTTCCAACGGATCTCCGAGGACCCGCTGACGGTCTGCGGCGTCTGCGGCGGGACCTTGCGGAAGGTCTTCCATCCCGCGGGCATCGTGTTCAAGGGTTCCGGGTTCTACGCCACGGACAGCCGCTCGAAGCCCAAGGAAAGGCGAAGGAGGCGAAGGCGGGCTCGGAGGCCGGAACCTCGTCGTCCGCGTCCTCCGGGAACTCGGACGGCGGTTCGTCCTCCGAACGATCGAGCTCGCCGTCCGAGGGTTCACCGGCCTCGTCCGGCTCCGGCACCGGCTCGAAGGACCCGAAGAGCTCGAAGAACACGAACGCCTCGAAGGACGCGTCATGAGCATCGCTCGGATCGGCGTCTTCGGGGGATCCGGCTTCTATTCGTTCCTCGACGATCCCGAGACCCACGAGGTCGACACCCCCTACGGCGAACCCTCTGCCACGCCGGTCGTCGGCTCGATCGGGCCCGAACGCGTCGCGTTCATCCCGAGACACGGCGTGAAGCACCAGTTCCCTCCGCACGCGATCAACTACCGCGCCAACCTGTGGGCGATGAAGGAACTCGGGGTGGAGCGCATCGTTGGGCCCTGCGCCGCCGGGTCGCTCCAGACCGACGTGAAGATCGGGGAGTTCGTCGTGTGCGACCAGGTGGTCGACCGGACCCGCTCGCGCCCACACACGTTCTACGACGGTCCCGTGACGACGCACATCTCGTTCGCCGACCCGTACTGCGCCACGATGCGTGGCGTCATCGTCGAGAAGGGTCGGGAGCTCGACATCGGCGTGCACGACGGCGGGACGATGGTCGTGATCGAGGGGCCGAGGTTCTCGACGCGGGCCGAGTCCTCGTGGTTCAACTCGGTCGGCTGGCACACCTTGAACATGACCGGGTACCCCGAGGTCCTGCTCGCCCGAGAGCTCGAGATCTGCTACGCGAACGTCTCGCTGATCACCGACTACGACGTCGGCGTGCCCGGCGCTCCCCCGGTCACGCACGAGGAGGTCGTCCGGGTGTTCGCCGACAACAACGCGAGGTTGCGAGAGCTGCTGTTCACCGTGATCCCCGCGATCCCGTCCGCGCGGGATTGCGAGTGTGCGACGGCGCTCGCGAACGCTCGCTTCGAGGTCCCGTGATGAGCGAGAAGGTGCTGGTCACGATCGAGCTTCGGTTCGCGACGGAGGACGATCCCGAGCAGCTCGGCGAGCGCGTTCGGGAATCGGCGTCGCTCATCGTCGGGCGCGAAGCCCTCGAGGAGTTCCGGGTGCGGGTCATGCCGCTCACGCCCCCGAAGGAGTCGAGGAACCCTCGCTCGGTGTGACGCGGTTCACAGCCGAGATCACCGCGAACGAGTAACGTCCTCGGTTCCACGCCTCCCCCGGGCGCACGCGGGAGGTGCAGGCAGGTGATCCTTCGACGTTGGTCCCTCCGTTCGAAGGTCTTCGGGCTCCTCGCCGTGGTCGCGGGCGCGGCTTCCTTCACGCTCGTTCGCGGCTACGCGGCCGAGGTCGATGCGCTCCGCCCCTCGACGGGCGACCCGATCCCCGTGATCGTCGCCGCGCAGGCGCTCGGTCGCGGCACCGTGCTCGATCGAAGACATGCTGCGGATCGAGCGGATCCCGTCCGCATACGCCCCGCCGGGTGCGATCGGCTCTCTCGCCCGGGCCGCGGGACGCACGCTCGTCTCGGACCTGGCCGAGGGCGAACCCGTGACGGAGACGCGGGTGGCCGGCGGCGGCGGTCCCGTGGCCTCGAGGGTCACGAGCGGGCTCCGGGCGTTCGTCGTCACCGCCGGGATCCCGAGCGGGGTCCTGGAGCCCGGGGACCTCGTCGACGTGATCGCCACGTTCGGGGGACCGCGGCCCTACACCGAGACGGTCGGGAGCGCGCTCGAGGTCCTGTCGATCGTCGAGGACGAGAGCGGGACCTTCGAAGCGGCCGGGCCGTCCGGCCCCTCGCTCGTCCTGCTCGTGGACCCCGAGACCGCCGAGCGGCTCGCGCACGCATCGGCGTTCGCCTCGATCGCCGTGACCGTGGCCCCGCTCGCGTAGCATCGGCGCCCTGACCATCCTGCAGGCGATCGTCCTCGGCATCACGCAGGGCGTGACCGAGTTCGCTCCGATCTCGAGCTCGGGGCACCTCATCCTGGTGCCCTGGCTGTTCGATTGGCCGATCCTGACCGATCCGGAGCTCAACAAGACCTTCGACGTCGCCCTGCACATCGGCACGCTCGCCGGCGCGCTCGTGTACTTCCGCCGCGACGTGGCCCGGTACCTCGCAGCGTGGGTGCGCTCGATCTCCGCCCGCCGGATCGAGACGACCGACCAGCGGCTCGCGTGGGCGCTCGTCGTGGGCACGATCCCGGCGGTGATCGTGGGAGCGACCCTCGAGGGATTCATCACCGACGAGCTCGGGCAGCCCTGGCTCATCGCGGTGATGCTCGTCGTGTTCGGCATCGTGCTGTACGCGGTCGACCGGGTCGCGTCGAGCCGGCGGCACCTGGACGACCTCACGGTGCGACACGGACTCCTGCTCGGCGTCGCGCAGGCGCTGGCGCTGCAGCCGGGCGTCTCGCGCTCTGGTGTGACGATGACGGCCGCGCGCGCGATCGGGTTCGACCGCGAGACCGCAGCGCGCTTCTCGTTCCTGCTGTCGCTGCCGGTGATCGCGGGCGCGGCGATCTACGCCGGCGTCGATGTGGCCGGCAACGGGCTGCCGCCGGGGATGACCGGGCCGTTCCTCGCAGGGATCGCGGCCTCCGCGGTGAGTGGCTTCCTCGTGATCGCGTTCCTCCTGCAGTACCTCCGGCGTCACGACTTCGCGATCTTCCTGTGGTTCCGGATCGCGGTGGCGGCCGTCGTGTTCGGCGTCATCGCCGCCGGGATCCGCTCGGCGACGATCTGAGCCGCTCCGACGCAAGCGGCGCCCGAGCGCCGGGCGCGTCGATCCGACCTTCGGGATACGCCGTGGCTTCCGCAACCACGGGTGCATCATGGGATGCGTGAACGGGACGAAGCGGTAGGGGCGACGGATGCACCCTCGAGACATGCCAGAGCCTCGGAGCCTGGCCGCCCGGCCTGACGCGATCGATGCATCGCGCTCCGCGGAAACGAGCTGGCGTGCTTGGACGCGACGCACGGGCGTCGGTGCGCTCATCGGGCTGATCACGGCCGGGGTCGCGATCGGGACCGCACATCTCGCCTCGGGGATCGTGAACCCGCAGGCGTCGCCGGTCCTCGTCGTCGGTCAGAGCGCGATCGACGCGGCGCCCGAATGGCTGAAGGCCTTCGCGATCCGGACGTTCGGCGAGAACGACAAGGCGGTCCTCCTCGGAGGCATGGGCGCCGTGCTCCTGGTGGTGGCGGTCGGCCTCGGCGTCGCGAGCATCCGGCGCCCCCGGGTCGCGATGGGCGGCCTCGTGGCGTTCGGCGCGTTGGGTGTCGCGGCCGCGCTCACGCGGCCCACCGCGACCGCGGTGGACGCGCTCCCCTCCATCGTCGGCGCGGCGGCCGGCGTGATGACGTTGATCGTCCTGCGAGGTGCGGTCCGCCCCGCTCCCTCGGTCGCCGGGAGCCCGGACGGCTGGGAGATCGATCGCCGTCGGTTCCTGCTGGCGGGTGCCGCTGGCATCGTGGCGGCGATGGGGGCGGGCGGCGTCGGCAACCTGTTCGCCCGCCGGTTCCGAGCGGACGAGTCCAGGGCGGCGGTCCGCATCCCGACACCGGCGAGTCCGGCCCCGCCGCCCGCGGGGGCGGAGCTCGACGTCCGCGGGCTGGGATCCTTCTTCACCCCGAACGACCGCTTCTACCGGGTGGACACCGCACTCCTCGTCCCGGCGGTGCTGGCGGAGGACTGGCGGCTGCGGGTGCACGGCATGGTCGAGCGCGAGCTCACGCTCGACTACGCGCAGCTGCTCGAGCGGCCGCTGATCGAACGAGATATCACCCTCACGTGCGTGTCGAACCCGGTCGGCGGCCGATACGTGGGCAACGCGCGATGGATCGGCGCGCCGCTCCGAGATCTCCTCGAAGAGGCGGGATCGCTCTCCGGCGCCGACCAGATCGTCAGCCGATCGATCGACGGGTTCACGATCGGGACGCCGACCGCGATCGCGACGGACGGACGCGATGCGATGCTCGCGGTCGCGATGAACGGCGAGCCGTTGCCGATCGCGCACGGCTTCCCCGTGCGGATGCTCGTGCCGGGCCTGTACGGCTACGTCTCGGCCATGAAGTGGCTCGTCGACATCGAGGTCACGACGTTCGACGCGTATGACCCGTACTGGATCCAGCGTGGCTGGGCCGAGCGCGCGCCGATCAAGACGATGTCGAGGATCGACACCCCTTCGCCGTCCGTGAACCTCGTTCCCGGCGAGATCCCCGTCGCAGGCGTGGCGTGGGCGCAGCACGTCGGCATCGAGCGGGTCGAGGTCAGCATCGACGGCGGGCCGTGGTCCGCGGCGGAACTGGCGGAGCAGGACACCGTCGACACCTGGCGACAGTGGGTCTACCGGTGGAACGCATCACCCGGGGAGCACCGGCTCGAGGTCCGGGCAACGGATGCCGCCGGCCTCACGCAGACCTCGGAGCGGGTCGAGCCGTTCCCCGACGGCGCCACCGGACATCACGAGATCGTCGTCCGCGTCGACTGACCGCGGGAGACCGCAGGCTAGACGCCGGCCAGGGTCATCTCGCCGATCAGGATCGACGGCACGCCGAGCGCGGAGAACCATCGGAGATCGCTCCCGACCGCGACGACGCCGCGGAGCATCTCGGGGATCGTGCTCGCGATCGTCATCTCGCGCAGGGGTTCGGCGAGCGCGCCGTCACGGATCCGTAGACCGGTCGCGCCGACCGAGAACTCCCCGCTGATCGGGTTCGCTCCCGAATGCACGCCGGTCACGTCCTGGATCAGGACGCCCCCCTCGGCGTCTCGAAGCAGCCGGTCGACCGATCGGTCGCCGGGCTCGACGTACAGGTTCGTCGCGCCCACGCCCGGCGTGCCGCGATACCCGCGCGTCGCGTTGCCCGTCGAGGCGGTGTCCCCTCGACGGGCCGTGTACGTGTTGTGCAGGAACCCGTTCAGCACGCCACCCGAGAGCAGCTCCGTGCGACCGGTCGGCACCGCCTCGCCGTCGAACGGCCCGGCGTTCGGTCCGTCGAGCAGCCGCCCGTCGTCCACGAGCGTGAACGGTTCGGATCCGACCTGTTCCCCGACGAACGGCGCGAACAGCGACCGCTGCTTCTGCACGGACTCGGCGGAGAGCGGACCGACCAGGACCCCGAGGAACGACGACGCGGCGAACGGGTCGAGGAGCACCGGCACGCGGGCCGACTCGGGCTTGGCGGCGCCCAGCATCCGGGCGGCGCGCCCCACCGCCTCGGCCACCACCGCCTCGGGATCCAGGTCGTCGACCTGGCGCGCGAGTCGGAACGAGAAACCGGTCTGCGTGTCCCCGTCCTGCTCGGCCAGCGTGACCGCGACGCACCAGCAGCCGGTCGCCCGCTGCTCGGCCCGGACGCCCTCGGTCGAGACGATCGCGACCCGGCCGATCGCGTCGCCGTAGCGGATCGCCTCGGTCTTGCCGACCCGAGGGTCCGACGTCGTGGCCAGTCGCTCCATCGTGAGCGCGATCGGCACCTTCTCCGCGGTCGTCATCGCCGCGAGCGCTTCCGAGAACAGGCCGTCGAGGGGGTCGGCGTCCCGAGCCTCGGGGAGCGCGTTGAACGGGTCCGGCGACGCGAGGCGCGCGTTCTCCCTCGCACGGACCACGGTCTCGCGGACCTCGTGCACGGAGGGGTCGGCGGCCCACGCGAACCCGAGACGCCCGTCGCCGATCACCCGGACGCCGACGCCGCGCGACTCGGCGAACGTGAGCCCCTCGACCTCACCGCGATGGGCCTCGACCTCGGTCCTCGCGTGCTCCTCCGCGTATGCCTCGAGGTGCTCGCCGTCCTCCGCCGTGTCGATCGCGGCCTCGCAGAGCTCCATCAGGTCAGGCACCGGTCCCCCCCAGGGTCATCCTCGAGATGCGCAGGGTGGGCGAGCCGCTGCCGACCGGCACGCCCTGGCCGTCCTTGCCGCAGATGCCCGGCCAGATGTCGAAGTCGGCCGCGATCGCATCGACGTTCGACATCACCTCGATGGCGCGGCCGATCAGGTTCGCGCCTCGGACCGGCGTCGTGACCTCGCCGCGCTCGATCAGATACGCCTCCGAACATCCGAAGACGAAGTCGCCGGTCGCCGGGTTCGTCTGGCCACCGGCGAGCGCGGTCACGAACACCCCTCGGTCGGTCCCGGACACCATCTCCTCGGGGGTGGCGGTCCCGTTCAGGATGTAGGTGTTCGTCATCCGAGGGATCGGGGGATGCGAGTAGGACTGCCGCCGCCCGTTCCCGGTGGAGGCCACACCGTCCTTCTCCGCGCGCAGGCGGTCGTAGAGCCAGCCGCGGAGGACGCCCTCCTCGAACAGCACGGTCCGCTGCGCGGGCGCACCCTCGTCGTCGAAGGAGAACGAACCCCACGCGTTCGGCACCGTCGCATCGTCCACGCCCGACAGGATCGACGACGCGAGCCGCTCCCCCGCACGGCCGCGGTACACGCTCGCCTCCTTGTCGACGATGTCCGACTCGAGCGGATGGCCGACCGCCTCGTGGAACAGGACGCCGCCCATGCCCGGCGCGAGGACCGCGGTCATCTCACCCGCCGGAGCGGGAGTCGCGTCCAGCATCGTGACGGCGCGGCGTGCCGCAACCTCCGCGGTCGCCGAGGGCGGGTTCGCCTCGATGAACTCGACGCCCGCGAGACCGGCGGGCCCGTGGAACCCGGTCTGGATGGTCCCGTCGCGGCCGGCCACGACCGTGACGACGAGTCGGACGCGCGGCCGGAGCTCCTCGACCCACCGGCCGTCGCTCGTCGCGATCAGGACACGCTGGAGGGAATCGTTGTACACGGCGGTCACCTGGCGCACCTCGGGGCTGAACGCTCGGGCGGTCTCGTCGGCTTCCCGCACCCACGCGACCTTCGCCTCCGAGGGAACCGAGGTGGCCGCGCGGGTCGCCTCGTGCACGACGGGTGGCTCGAGCGTCGTCAGGTCCTGGACGTTGCCCGGCCCCGCACCCGTCACCGAGCTCGCCGCCGCGTCGGCGGCCTCGAGCAACGCGTCGCGATCGAGCCGGTTCGAGTACGCGTAGCCGAAGGACGTGCCGTGGCCGACGCGGACGCCGGCGCCGCGGTCGAGCCCGGTCGTGACCTCCTCGACCTTGCCGTCGTCCAGCCGGACCGACAGCCCGATCCGTTCCTCGACGAACAGTTCGGAGAACGAACCCCCGCGGGCGCGAGCCGACCGCAGGACGTCCGCTGCGAGGTCACGGTCGAGCATCGCGCGATGCTAGCAGCGACCGGCGTCCGGACCCCTCGTGCTAGCGTTCGCGCGAACCCACATGCGGGGACGCTGCACGCTGATCGCGCTCGTTGCCTCGTGCACGCTCCTCGGCGCGTGTAGCGACGACGAGCCGTCGCCGGGCGTCTCGCCCTCGTCCGCGTTCCCCGCGACGGGCGCGACCGGCTCGACCGGCGAGACGGGCGGGTCCGGCGCAACCGGCATCCTTCCCACGGCGTCACCGGGGAAAGGGACCGGCACGTTGTCGGAGGGTGAGGTCACGTTCAACGTGACCGGGGACATGCAGGCGGACAAGGTGTTGTCGACGCTCATCTCGGCGGTGTACGCCAACCCTCCCGGTGGGATGGTCCTCGTGTGGACGGCGGGCGGCACCGACGCGAGCACGCTGGGCATCGGCGGGTCGAGCTTCGTCGGCTCGAGTGCGACCGCGCCCTCGCTCTCGCTGACGCTGACGGTGCAGACCGAAGGGGCGATCTCGACGTTCATCTCCTCGGCCGGCGAATGCACGATCACGATCGACGTCGCGGACGCCGACCGGATCGAGGGATCGTTCGCCTGCAGCGACCTCTCGGGCGGCAACGGCGAGACCGTGAACGCGACCGGTTCGTTCTCCGCGCGGGGATGAGCGCACGGACGTGACACCACATCGAGGGGGGCGCGCGAGCCCTTCTCGCGAGACGCTCGCGCTCGTCGCGTTGACGATCGTGCTCATCGGCTGGTTCCTGTGGCCGTTCCTCACCGGGGGACGCTTCCCGGTCGGCCCGGACGGGCCGGTCTACCTCTGGTGGTCCCGCATCGCGGGGGTCGAGGGGCTGTCGGCCGTCGGCGACCGACCGGGGGCACCGGGCCTCGCGTTGGTCCTCGAAGGGACCCTCGGCCTGTCGGTCGTGCAGGCGGTCGCCGCGATCGAGGTGGCGCTCGGGGTGACGGTGGGGCTGGCCTCGGCCGCGCTCGTCCGGGCGCGAACGACCACCGCCGGATGGCTCCTCGCCGGCCTCCTCGGCGGCACGTTCGCCGTGCATCTCGCGGCCGGGTACCTCGCGAACCTCGCGATCGTCGCGGCGTTCCTCGCGTGCTGCGCGCTCCTCGACCAGGCCCGCGCGCGCTCGGCGGTGCTCGCCGCGCTCGTCCTGGCGGGCGGCGGGCTGGCGCATCCGCTGTTCTTCCTCCTCTCCGCCGCGATCCTGCTCGTCGCCGCGGCGACCGCGTGGCGGAGCGATCGCCGCGAGGCCGCTCGTCTCTCGGGGGCGGCGATCGGGGGCGGAGCGCTCGTCGGTCTGGGTCTGCTCGTCGCCGGCGTCGGGCCCTCACCGCTCGACGTCGACACGTCGAAGGACGCCTTCCTGCGGCGGGCCGGGCTCGCGTCCGAGCTGCGCTCGGCGTACCTCGAGCGGTTCGTCCATCGGTGGACGCGATACGTGCAATGGGTGTCGGTCCCGCTGGCGATCGTCGGGTTCGGCGAGGGGGCCGGCACCGCGGGGCGCATCCTGCGCGCCTGGTTCGTCACGACCGTGGCGGGAGTCGCGCTCGCGCTCGCGACCGGGTGGCTGCCCGCCGACCGGTTCGTCACGTTCGGGTTCGCGGTCCCGATCCTCGCCGCGCTCGGCCTCGTCCGTCTCTCCCGGCTCCTCGGACGTCGGCGCGCCGTGGCGGTCCTCGTGACCGGTGCGCTCATGGTGGCGATGCTCGCGGGCTCCGCTATCGCATGGAACCGGCAGGAGCCGTTCCTGTCGGAGGAAGAGGTCCGAGCGGTCACGATCGCGAACGGCGTCGCGGCCCGAATGCCCGACGGGTAGCACCGCTCGTGTTCCTCGTGAACGAGCCGGACGACACCGTGAGCTTCCTCGCGACCCGAGCGGGCAACGTGATCCGCGCCGGGGTGCCGCCGAACCGGATCCGCGACGTCGTCGTCCTGGTGCCATCGCTCGAGGGCGACGCGGGGCCGGAACGCCGCGCCCTGGAGCGACTCACGGCGCGGGACCGGGCGGCCGCGGAGGAGGCCTCCGGCGAACCCGGTGTGGTGTTCGTGCTCACACCGTTCGACGAGGTCGACCGTGACCGCCGGACGGCACCGATCGTCGTCACGCCCGATGCCGGCGGCCGCCGAGCCGACGGACCCGCTCGAACCGTCGTCCGCCGGCGGGATCGCATGGGCATCGGTCGCTTCGCTCGCGCTCCTGTTGGCCGTGGGGTACGGGTGGGCGCGGACCGGGATGTCCGATGCCCGCCGCCGCGGCGGCGATCGCCCCGGCGATCGGCGCCGCCGGCCTCATCCTCGTCGCGGTCGCGCTCGATGCCGTGGGCCTGTCGCTCGGCGGGACGGCGGGCCCGGTCGCCGCGTCAGCGATCGCCGGCGGTGGCGGGTACCTGACGTGGGTCGTCCTCGAGCGGCGCGTCCGACCGCGTCCGTCGCCACAGGTCGAGCAGCAACCAACCGAGTAGTCCGATCACCAACGGCGTCACCACGTAGTGGCCGAACAGGAGGTTGGCGTCGTACGCGGCCTCGAACAACGCCGGCTCGGAGGTCCACTGCGAAAGGATGAGCGCGACCCCGGTCCCGATCAGGACCGTCCGGGGCACGGTGGGCAGCAGCCATCCGAGCGGGAGCGCCCAGGTCACGTACCAGGGCAACAGGACCGGGCCGAGCAGGAGGAGGCAGAGCAGGCCCCATCCCCACGAGGCCCCCGCGAGCGCGGACGAGACGTCGGGTCCGCGCCGGACCACGGCCCGCGCGATCAACACGAGCGCGCCGATGAGCAGCGCGGGAACGAGGATCCGCGGCACGAACCCGAGGGTGTCCCCGGAGACCGCGTCGAACACCCGGCGGAACAAGCGGGACGGCGCGAGCCAGCCCTCGTGCGTGGCGAGCTCGGCCATGCCGAGCGTCGGATCCTCGGTGTTCGCGAACGGCGCCGCCGCGAGCACCGCCATCCCGGCCGCGAGCCCGACATGCGGCGCGAGCGCACGGAGGCGTTCGCCCCGCGGCCGGCGGACGGCCACCGCGACCCAGAGGAGGAGCAGCGGCACCGCCGCGGTCGCCTTCACCAACGCGCCGAGCGCGAGTGCGGCCGTCGCCCACAGTTCGCGACCCGAGAACAGCAGCGCGAGCGCGCCCGCGACCGCCAACGCGACGAGCAGGTCGTTGTGTCCGCTCGCCGCGCTCTGGAACAGCACGACCGGGTTCAGGCCGATGAGCGCCACCGCGAACGCCTCGCGGTCGGGGCGGACGCGACGGACGAGGCGCATCACGACGAGCGCGGTCGCGAGGCTCGCGCCGATCGCGATCAGTCGGAAAGCGTCGACGAACGCACCGACGTCGTCGCTGGTGCGGGCGATGAGCGACGATACGTGCGTCCACAGCGGCCCATAGACGGCCGGCGTGCCGACCCACTTCGGCCCGACGAACGCGGCGAGCGCGTCCTGCGGGAACTCGGAGGGCGTCGCGATGTACGGGTTCGCGTGATAGATGGCGGCGATCCTGCCGTAGTACGCGTACGAGTACACGTCGCGCGAGAACAGCAACGGCAGGAGGAGCAAGACGGCGTGGTACGCCACGGTCAGCACGAGGACCGTGCGAGGCGCGATCTCACCCCTCCAGCAGGCGCGGAGCACGAGCAGGAACGCGCCGGCGGCCAGGACCACGGCCACGACCCCGACGACCGCGAGCGCGGAGCCATGGACGGCGTCGAGGCCGACCAGCTCGGCGACCCATCGGATCGGGCCGGAGGGAGACGCGTGCAGGACCGGGGTGAACGGCGAGCCCGGCGTCGCCGCGACCAACGCGACGAGCGCGAACGACGCGATCGACGCGCCCAGGGCGAACGCTCCCGGATCGAGCACGCGGGCTGCATCGCCCCGCGAGCCTATCTCAGCGGGGAACCAGCTCCCCTCGAGCCCTCACGCCACCGTTGCGCAAAGCACGTAGACCGTGACCGACCAGGTCTGGCCGACGCTGTCAGTCTCCCAAGCCACGGCGTTCCAAGCCGTGTAGGTCGCGTTCGGGTAGGACCCGGCCAGGGCGACATCCTGCAGCTGCGCAGGTGTGGTGGTACCTGCCACGACGAGCGCGCCACCTCCGAGCGCCTTCTGCCCGACAACCGGGCAGGTGATCGTCACGCTCTTGACGTCAGCGTTGCTCACAACCGAACTCGCCGTGTACAGACTGAGGCCGGAGATCCCCGGTGGGCCGGCAGGGCCGGGTGCGCCATCGATGCCGTCAGTTCCGTCGACGCCATCAGTTCCATCGATGCCATCGGCGCCGTCGATCCATCGACGCCGTCGGCTTCAGGAGATCGGGATGACCGTCAGCACCCGCGTGCCGGAGGCCAGCGGCGCCGTCGATCCCATCGACGCCATCGGCGCCAGGAGGACCGGGAGGACCGTCAGCACCCGGCGTGCCGGGAGGGCCAGCGGCGCCGTCGATCCCGTCCACGCCGTCGACACCATCGGCACCGGGAAGACCGGGTGCGCCATCGACACCGTTGATGTCGGCCCGGGAAGACCCGGTGCGCCATCGACACCGTTGATGCCGTCGATCCCGTCGGCTCCGGGAAGACCGGGCGAGCCATCGACACCGTTGATGCCGTCGAGCCGTCATGCCGGGAAGACCTGCGGGGCCGGGTGCCCCGTCGAGACCGGCGGGACCGGCCGGGCCCATGTCACCCGCTACGCCGGCGGGGCCCTGCGGACCGGTCGGTCCGGCCGGCCCGACGATGCTCCAGTCGAACCTCACCCAGCCTTTCGGACACTTCTGGGGCAGCTTGCCGACCTTGATAAGCCGGACCGCGCCCGTCTGCTTGTCATAGCAACCGACCGTCTTCTCGCGCCCGGCTGCGGCCTGCACGAGGCCTCCACCGGCCAGGATGAGCGCGGTCAACGCGCACATGACCAGGATCCTTCGGAGCATTTCGTTTCTCCTTCGCGTTCGGAAGCGTCATGACGTCATCGGGCGGTTCCGGGGTCTGGTTTAGGCGTCTCGGTGAAATGGGGGAGGGCCGGTCAGCCGTGTCGGCCGTAGGCCTACTGGCCGTCAGGAGCCCGGACCGGTCAGCCTCACGTCGCCGTCGACGGTCCGGACGAAGACCTGCCAGTTGTAGTAGGCGTAGAAGGCGGCGGGATCTCGGCGCATGACCTTCGCGTACTGCGTGACGGCGGTCACGTACGCATCGACCGGGTTGTAGTGGTAGAGCGCCTCCCGGTAGTCGCCCGGTGCACCCGATGCCTGCAGGTAGTTCGCCGCCCCGGCCACGGCATCCGCCTCGTCGTGGATGTCGCCGCCGAGCCCATAGGCCTCCCAGGTCGACGGCAGGAACTGCATCGGCCCCTGCGCGCCGGCGGAGCTCCTCGACACGACTCGGCCCATCCGCGTCTCGATCAGCATCACGGCGGCGAGCACCTCCCACCCCACCCCGAACCGCCGCTCCGCAGACTCGAAGTACCCGCGCAGGGTGTCGGCAGGCTCGGGCGCGCGGGTCCGGAAGTCCGGCAGGGTCGAGAGGGGCGTCGTGTGGCGGAAGAGGGCATCCCCGGCACGGACGTTGGCTCGTGCCTCCGCCAGGACCTCGGCCGGGGCGAGCTCGAGGACGCGTTCCGCGAGACGTGGGCGCGACGCGAGCGTCCGATAGATCCGTTGTTCGTGCAGGACGAGGAGCTCGACCTCCTCCGGGGGCGGCCAGGTCGCCGTGCCGCCCGAGGCCACCCACGTGGCGACGGCGTCCCGCCGCGCCGTCCGGCTCGCCGCGAGCTCGACGGCGAGCCTCGACGCTCCCCCGGGGATCGGCGCCTCCGGCGATGGCGGCGTCCGCGGATCGTCGGTCGTCGGGATCGCGGCGCCGGTCCGCGCAGGCGAAGCCGGGGCGCCGGCAGAACTCGCCTCCGGCGAGCTCGTGCTCGGGCTGCACGCCGCGGCGGCCGATAGACCGATCGCGAGCAGCGTGGCGAGCGTGCGCCTCATCCGATCGTGGCGACGTCCTCGTAGGGGGACTCGAGCAGCTCCCGCACCGAGCCGTCCTGCTCGAAGAACAGGAGCCGGTCCATCATGCGCATGAACCAACGGTCGTGCGTCACGGCGACGACCGTGCCCTCGTACCGGCGCACGGCCTCCTGGAGCGCGTCGGCGGACGCGACGTCGAGGTTGTCCGTGGGCTCGTCCAGCAGCAACATCGTCGGCGAGTCGACCTCCATGAGGAGCAGCTGGAAACGCGCCTGCTGTCCGCCGGACAGGAGCTCGAACGGGTTGCGCCCGACCTGATCGATCTCGTACCGGCGGAGCGCCGACATCGACTCGGTCAGGGTCATGCCTCGCTTGCGCAGCACCTCGACGATCGGAAGGTCGGCCACGTCGGGCCGCTCGTGCAGCTGGGAGAACAACGCGGGCTCGACCCGGGCCCCGAGCTTCCACTCCCCCGCGTGCGCGATGTCTTCCCCGGCGAGCAGCCGGAGGAAGTGCGACTTGCCGCTGCCGTTCGGGCCGATGACCCCGAGCCGCTCGCCGAACCAGACCTCGGCGTCGAACGGACCCACGATGCCCGGCGATCGCCAATCCGCGCGCGCGGAGCGCGACCTTCCCGGTGCGTCCACCCGCGATCCGGATGCGGACGTCCTGTACCTCGGCCTTGTCCGGCGGCGCTCGGCGCTCCTCGTACCGCTCGAGCCGGTGTTCGGCCGAGCGCGCCTTCGCGGCCCAGCCGTCGTTATACGCCGCCTTGCGCTTCATCTCCTTGACCATGTCGGCGAGGCGGCGACGCTCCTCCTCGTACCGGCGGTGCGCCTCGTCGAGCCGTTCGACGCGCGCATCTCGAGCGTCCGCGTACGTCGAGTACCCGCCCGCGTGGGTCCATGTCGCTCGTCCTTCGAGCGTCACGATGCGGTGGGCGGCGCGGTCGAGCACGGCGCGGTCATGGCTCACGAACAGGATCGTCTTCGCGTTCGCCGCGATCGTGTCCTCGAGCCAGCGTTTGCCCTCGATGTCGAGCGTGTTGTCGGGCTCGTCGAGCAGGATCGTCTCGAAGGGCGAACGGAAGATCACCTCGAGGGCGAGCCGCTTGCGCTCACCGCCCGAGAGCGTCTCGATCCTGCGCTCGGCGCACTCCGGATAGCCCTGTCCGAACGCCGCGTGGGTGCAGCGGTCGAACACGACCTCGGCGTCGTACCCGCCCGATTCGCCCCACTGCGCGAGCGCATCCGCGTACCGGAACTGGGCCTCCTCCCCGGGGTGATCGGCGAGCCACCGTTCGGCCGTGCGGACGCGCTCGGCGGCCTGTGCGACGCGCGGCTCCGCGTAGGCGAGCAGGAAGTCCCGGACCGTCGACGGGCGCGCGTTCGAACCGATGAACTGACGCATGAGGCCTACCCGTCCGTCCACCTGGATCGACCCCGAGCTGGGGCGCTCGTCGCCGACGATGAGGCGGAGCAGGGTCGACTTCCCGATGCCGTTCGCGCCCACCAGGGCGGCGTGCTCACCCTCGGACACGCGGAAGTTCACGCCCTCGAACAGCGTCCAGCCGCCGGGCAGCGCGTAGGCGACGTCGGTGAGCTCGATGAACCCCATCGGCGACCAACCGTAGCAGCGCGACCTATCCGCGAGCGGCCGAGCGTTCGTGTTCCCAGTGGAGCTGCCCGCAGGCGGCCTCGATCTCGCGGCCGCGCGTGTCGCGCACGGTCACGGCGACCCCCGCGTCCTCCAGGATCGCGACGAACGCGTCGATGCGCGCCCGCGGGCTCGGCTTCGACGGCCAGCCGGGCGTGGGGTTCAACGGGATGAGGTTGACGTGCGCGCGGAGCCGGAGCGCGATCGGCGCGAGCCGCTCGGCCTGCTCGTCAGAATCGTTCGTCCGGTCGATCATCGCCCATTCGATCGACGGGCGGCGGTGCGTCCGCTCACGCCAGGCGGCGACGGCGTCGAGCAGCTCCTCGAGCGGCCATCGGCGGTTCACCGGGACGAGCTCGTCGCGGAGCCGGTCGTCCGCCGCATGCAGGCTCACCGCGAGCCCGACCTGCGGGTAGGCGTCGGCGAGCCGGCGGATCGCCGGGGCGACGCCGACGGTCGAGACGGTCACATGACGGTCGCCCAAGCCCATGGCGTCCGGGTCGGTGAGCCGGTCGAGCGCTCCGAACGTCTGCCGCTCATTGGCCAGCGGCTCCCCCATCCCCATGAAGACGACGTTCGACAGGCGCCGTGGCGTGGACCCCGGGAGCCGCGGTGCTTCTCGGCGCGCCCAGGCGGCCTGGGCCGCGATCTCCCCCGCCGTCAGGTTGTTGCGCAGGCCCATCTGCCCGGTGGCGCAGAACCCGCACCCCATCGCGCACCCCGACTGCGTCGAGACGCAGACGGTCACCCGGTCCCGGTACCCCATGAGGACCGTCTCGATCACGTGTCGTTCGCCGAGGCGGAGCAGCGCCTTGCGGGTGGCGCCGCCGTCGGCCTCGCGCTCCTCGAGGACCTCCACCCCGAGCGGGAGCTCGGCCTCCAGCCGCTCCCGGAGCGTCTTCGGGATGTCCGGCATCTGCTCGTACGTGGCCGCCCGGCGCCACAGGTGCCGGTAGACCTGACGCGCGCGGAAGGGAGGCTCGCCCCACTCGCCGAGGCGGGCGGTGAGCTGTTCGAGCGAGAGGTCGTAGACGGTGGACACGGACCGAGCCTACGACGCGACCCTCCGACCGGGAGCGGAGCTACCAGTAGCGCGCCGTCGACATCGCGAACGCCGCGATCGTCACGAAGGTCAGGTTCCACTTCGCGAGCGTGCGCCCTCGTGCTTGCAAGGCCGCGAGCTCCTGCAGGAGCTCGGGAGGCGGCGCGTCCCCCGCCTGCGCGATCTGGCCGCCGACCGCGAGCGACCGCTCGATCGTGGGCTTGGTGGCGGAGATCCCGATCGCGAACGCGACGAGCGCCGACACAGCGCCGATCGTCAGCCAGAGCCCGAACGCGCTTCCGAGGAAGTCGCCGAAGTCGTCGAACAGCTGCAGGTCGTGCCAGTACAGGAAGCCGCCGGCGACGATCGTCGATCCCGGCCAGCCGCAGGATCCAGTCGACGAGCTTGCGCGTGCCGAGGAGCTCACGCATGAACGGCCCAGCCGCGGGCCCGATCGCCTTCGCCGTCGGTTGCAGGAAGAACACCATCAGGAAGACCGCTCCTCCCCACGCGATGGCGAAGACCACGTGCAGGACCCGGAACACGATCAGGTAGATGCTCGTCGCGACCATGTCCTCCCCTCCCGTCCGGCGCCTCTGCCCCCGCACCGAAGACGCGGCCCACATGGACGCCGGTAGTCTTGCACGGATGCACGATCCCCTCGCCCCACTCCTGGAGACGCACGGGACCGTTGTGCTCGACGGCGGCCTGGCGACCGAGCTCGAGCGTCGTGGCGCGGACCTGCACGACCCGCTGTGGTCGGCCAAGGTGCTCGTCGAAGACCCCGACGCGATCCGCGCGGTCCACGAGTCGTACTTCGAAGCGGGAGCCGACGTCGCGATCTCCGCGAGCTACCAGGCGACCTTCGAGGGCCTGTCGGGCCGTGGATCCGACGAGAAGGAGGCGGCCGGGATCATGCGCCGGAGCGTCGAGCTCGCACGTGAGGCGGCTCCGGACGATCGCCTGGTCGCGGCGTCGATCGGTCCGTACGGCGCGATGCTCGGCAACGGCGCCGAGTACACGGGTGACTACGACAAGGGCGAGGACGAGCTCGTCGAGTTCCACGTCCCCCGGATGGAGGCACTCGCCGAAGCCGAACCGGACCTGTTCGCGGTCGAGACGATCCCGTCGATCGTTGAGGCTCGCGCGCTCGCCTCGGCGCTCGGTCGGGTGCCCGAGACCCCGGCGTGGGTGAGCTTCAGCTGTCGTGACGGTGCGCACCTGTGCGACGGGACGCCGATCGTGGACGCGGTCGACGCGGTGACGTCTGCATCGAACGTCATCGCCGTCGGCATGAACTGCACGCCCCCGCTCCACGTCCGCAGCCTCGTGGAGATCGTGTCCGCGCGGACGGATCGACCGGTCGTGTGTTACCCGAACCGCGGGTCCTTCTGGGATCCGATGCGGAGGACCTGGACCGACCCGCCACGACAGGACGCCCGTCCGCCGCTGCGTCCGGCCGAATGGCGCGACGCCGGAGCGCGGCTCATCGGCGGTTGCTGCGGAACGACGCCGAAGGACATCGAGGCGGTGGCCGCGGCCCTCGGTCGCGGCTGACGCGTCCCGATCGACCGCCTGCGGGCGCCGATCCAGACCTTCCGCGACATGAACGGACTCTCATCGTCCACGTCGTTCCCACGTGCGAACCTTCCAGGAGGCGGCGAACCCACCGGCGATCGTCGACGGGTTCGACACAGAGAGGGGCCATCGGTTGCTGTCCGTCGTTCCCCGGGTCCGGCGTCCATCCGGTTCGACCTTGCCGGCGACCCGTGGGTCTCATCCCACCCTTGCGACGAGACCGCGTTCGACGACCGCGCGATCCTTCGGCGACCCCTGCGGGGCCGTCGAAGGACCGGCCGGTGGTCACTCCGCGCGGGCCGGGCGACCCTCGCCGCCCGGCCCGCGCACCTTCCCGGCGACCCCGGCCGCCCTTCGCTCGAACGGTTGATCCGGGCCGCCACCTGCTGCGAACCCCTGTCGTGACTGCTCGGCCTCCCGTGGGGTGGCGGGATGCGCCGGCCGAGCCGCGAGAAGGGGCCGACCGAACCGTCCCGCCCGACACGGCGACCGCGAACGGTCGTCGTCGGTTGGTCATGGGCAGGCTCGCCGGGATCTTCTACGTGGCGTCGGGCGCGATCGCGCTCTCCACCCTTCCGCTGGTCTCCGCGGGCGCGCACATCGCGGGGATGGTCACGGTCACGTTCATCGCGATCACGATCGGCTGCGTGTGCCTGATCCTTCCCTGGGATCGCTGGCCGCGCCTGGCGACCCTCGCGCTCGTGCCTCCGGCCTTCGCGCTGATCGCCTTCTACAACCTCTATCAGGGAGCCGGGCTCTACACGTACGGCATCTTCTTCGTGGTCACGTTCGTCTGGATCGGCGTCGCCCACAGCAGAGGCACGTCGCTCGCGATGGCGCCGCTCGCGACGGTCGCTTACGTCGTTCCCATCTACTTCCTGCCCGGCGACGTCGCCATGGGGATCACCTCGGCCGTGGTCGCGATCCCCGCCTGCGTCATGGTGGGTGAGACGCTCGCGTGGGGGGCGGAACGGCTCGCGCTGGCGGAGCAGGCGCTCCATCGCGAGCGCGAGATCGCCGGGCAGCTGAAGGAGCTCGACGAACTCAAGACGACGTTCCTCGCGACGATCTCGCACGAGCTTCGGACGCCCATCACGATCTGCCGCGGACACCTCGAGGTGCTGGACCCGGCGGCCGGGCCGCAGGAGGTCCGGGCGACGGCGGAGCTGGTGCTCGACGAGCTCGACCGCATGAGCCGTCTCGTCGACGACGTGACGACGATGGTGCGCGGCGGCGACCCGTCGTTCCTGCACCGGGAGGCGGTTCCGGTGAACGACCTCGCTCGCCAGGTGGCGAAGAAGGTCGAGCCCCCTCCTGAACGGCCGGCTCCGGATGCCGGAGGTCCCGACCGCGGGGAGCGTCGTGGCCGATCCACGCCGGCTGCAACAGGCCCTCGTCAACCTCCTGCACAACGCCGCGGTCCATACGCCCGAGGACGCGCCGGTGGAGTTCCAGGTCGTCGACGCCGGCGCGTGGTGGATGTTCGCGGTCCACGACGGCGGGCCCGGACTCGCTCCGGGTGAGGAGGAGCGCGCGTTCGAGGGGTTCGTCCGCGGGGCCGGCTCGAAGGGCTCGGGGCTCGGTCTGGCCGTCGTTCGCAGCATCGCGAGGGCCCACGGCGGCGAGGCGGGGGTCGACAACCACCCAGGGGAAGGAGCGACGTTCTGGATACTGATCCCGAACTGACGGTCCTGCTCGTCGAGGACGAGGACCGCATCGCGTCCTTCGTCGAGAAGGGGCTCGGCGACCGCGGGTTCGACGTGCGGCGCGTGTCGACCGGGGGCGAGGCGCTCGGCTCGATCGACGATGGCATCGGCGTCGTGGTCCTGGATCTCGGGCTGCCGGACATCGACGGCGTCGAGGTCCTCCGCGAGCTCCGGGCGCGCGCGAGCGGGCTGCCGGTCGTGATCCTCACCGCCCGGAGCGACGTCGCGGATCGGGTGCGCGGGCTCGACCTCGGGGCCGACGACTACGTCCCGAAACCGTTCGCGATCGACGAGCTCGCGGCCCGCCTGCGCGCCCGGCTGCGGCCTCGCGCGGACTTCGCCGTGCGGCTCGTCGTCGGCGACCTCGAGCTCGACCTCATCGCGCGTCGAGCTCGGATCGGCGATCGCATGATCGAGCTCACCCCGCGCGAGTTCGCGCTGCTCGAGATGTTGATGCGACACCCGGACCGCACGATCACGCGTCGAGAGCTCCTCGCGGAGGTCTGGTCGCTCGACTTCGACCCGCGCTCGAACCTCGTCGACGTCTACATCCGGTACCTGCGCCGCAAGCTCGGCCCGGGTTGGGTCCAGACCGAGCGCGGGGTCGGGTACCGGATCGCGCCGCCGGACCCGGTCCCGGCCGCCGGCTGGACCCCCGCGTTCTGACCTTCGGATAGCCTGCTTCCCCTCGCGAACGGAGGGCAGGATGCGAGCGGTCACGTTCGACGGCGCGGGTGGGAACGAGGTCGTGGAGGTCCTCGAGCGTCCCGATCCGCTGCTCGGGACCGACGACGTCCTCGTGGCGGTGCGCTTCGCGGGCATGAACCCCGCCGACCTCCTCCAGCGCGAGGGGCGCTACCCCGCCCCGCCCGGGAGCCCGCCCGACGTGCCGGGCCTGGAGGTGGCCGGGAGCGTGATCGCCGTCGGCGAGCGGGTGACGGGATGGGCCGTGGGGGACCGGGTGTTCGGGCTCGTCGGCGGCGGCGGGCTGGCCGACCGCGTGGCGGTGCACGAACGATGCCTCGCGCGTGTCCCGGACACGGTGTCGGACGCGGAGGCCGCAGGGGCACCGGAGGCGTTCATCACCGCGCACGACGCCGCGATGACCCAGGGTGAACTCCGCATGGGCGAGACCCTGCTCGTGCACGGCGCCGCCGGCGGCGTCGGGTCGGCGGCCGTGCAGATCGGGATCGGCGCCGGCGCACACGTGCTGGGCTCGGTCCGCTCCGACCGAGCCGCCTCGGCCGTTCGAGCCCTGGGCGCGGAGGTGGTGCCCGACGACGGCTTCGTCCCGAGCGTGCTCGAGCTCACGGGCGGCCGCGGGGCGGACGTGATCCTCGAGCTCGTGGGTGCCCCGCACTTCCCCGCGAACCTCGACGCGCTCGCGGACCGGGGACGGATCCTCGTCGTCGGGGTCGGGGCAGGGGAAGAGGTGACGCTCCCCCTCCGCGCGCTCATGCGGAGCCGGGCGACGCTGCGAGGGACGACCCTTCGCGCGCGTCCCCTCGAGCAGAAGGCGGCAGCCGTCCGCGCGTTCGAAGGCGGGGTGGTCCCCCTGCTCGCCGACGGCCGCGCGCGCGTCCTGATCGATTCGACGTTCGTGGTCGGCGACGTCCACGCCGCGTTCGACCGCCTGGCGTCGCGCGGCAAGATCGGGAAGGTGCTCCTGGAGTTCGCCTGAGCGGGCGGCCCCGTCAGACCGGGATCCGGCTCCTCGGCAGGAACTTCCCCTGGCCGGGGGCGCCGTGGAACGTCCCGTCCTGCACCAGGACCCGGCCGCGCTGCAGGACGATCTCGGGCAGCCCGTGCACGTGCCGGCCCTCATACGCCGAGTAGTCCACGTTCATATGATGCGTCGACGCCGAGATCTCACGTTCGACGGCCGGGTCGAACACCACGATGTCCGCGTCGGACCCGGGCGCGATCGTTCCCTTCCGAGGGTAGAGCCCGAACATCTTCGCCGGCGCGGTCGCGACGAGCTCGACGAAACGGTTCAGGTCGATGTGCCCGGCCTCCACGCCCCCGTACAGGAGCGTGAACCGGTCCTCGACCGATGGCAGGCCGTTCGGGATCTTCGAGAAGTCGTCCTTGCCCAGGTCCTTCTGGCCGGCGTAGTTGAACGGCGCGTGGTCGGTCGAGACGATCTGCAGGTCGTTGCCCTGGAGGCCTTTCCACAACTCCTCCTGGTGATCGGCGGGCCGGAGCGGCGGCGAGCACACGAACTTCGCGCCCTCGAACCCCGGCCTGCCCAGATCGTCGGCCGACAGGTACAGGTACTGGGGGCAGGTCTCCGCGTACGCGGGTTGGCCGCGGTCGCGCGCTTCGCGGATGGCGTTCAGCGCGTCTCGCGACGAGAGGTGAACGATGTACGCAGGGGTATCCGCGAGTTCGGCGAGCTTGAACACGCGGTGCACCGCCTCGCCCTCCATCACCGACGGGCGGGTGAGACCGTGGTTCACCGGATCGGTCTTCCCCTCATCCAGGAACTGGCGGACGAGCACGTCGATCGGCCCGCCGTTCTCCGCGTGCATCATGATGAGCGCGCCCGAGTTCCCCGCCTGACGCATCGCCCGGAAGATCGACGCGTCGTCGAGCATGAACACACCCGGGTAGGCCATGAAGAGCTTGAAGGAGGTCACGCCCTCCCCGACGAGCTCGTCCATCTCCTTCAGGACCTGGTCGTTCACCTCGCGGACGATCATGTGGAACCCGTAGTCGGTGCACGCCTTCTGCGCCTTCTGATGCCAGCGGTCGAGGCCTTGCCGCAGACCCTCGCCGTAGTCCTGCAGGGCGAAGTCCACGATCGTGGTCGTGCCGCCGAACGCCGCCGCGCGCGTCCCGGTCTCGAAGTCGTCCGAGCAGAAGCTGCCGCCGAAGGGGAGGTCCATGTGCGTGTGCACGTCGACGCCGCCGGGCATCACGTAGCGATCCGTCGCGTCGATCTCGACGTCAGCCTGGACCGGGATGCCGATGCCGATCGCCGCGACCCTCTCGTCCTCGACGACCACATCGGCCTTCGTGGTCTCGGTCGCCGTGACGACCGTGCCGTTCTTGATGAGCGTCTTCACGCTCGGCCTCCTCGGGTCGTGTCCGAAGTTCGCATCATCCGACGGTGGTGCACGCACCGGCAAACCGAGCCGGTCAGCTCGCGGTCCAGGAGGCCCATCGTTCGACGGTCACCGCGATCGCCGGGCCGGGCGGAGGGCGTTCCGGCTCCTGCGGGTACCGCTCGCGGAGGAGTCGCACCGCTCGTTCGAGCTCGGGACCATCGTCCACGAACCGCGCCCGGCCGTCCGCGCGGACCCACCACAGCCGGGTCCAGTCCTCCTCGTACGCGTCGACCAGGAGGCTCACCCGTGGCTCCCCGGCGATGTTGGTCAGGCGTTGCAGCCGGCGATGGCGTTTGGGCTTCTCGTCGATCACGAGCCAGATCGTGTCACCGTCGAGGACGAACACGACCGGGACGACGTGCGGCGCTCCGTCGGGCCTGACGGAGGCGAGCCGCGCGATCCGAGCCGAAGCGAACCGCTCCCGGGCTTCCTCCCCGTTCATCCCGCCGAGCGTAGACGGCCGGTCGGTCCGGGCACGCACGTCGCGGTCGCCGCGCCCTCGGGAGACGGATCGTGATGCGTCATCGGTCGGCCGCGAGCTCGACGAGCTCATGCATCGCCCGTCGGAGGCCCCCGTACAACGACCGGTACACCTCATACGTCTCCTCGTAGACCTCGACCCGCACCGGATCCGGTTCCGTCACCTCGTCCAGGGTGCGGACCTCGCTCGTGGCCTCACCGACGTCGCCGAACGTCCCCGCGACGACGTGACCGAGCAACGCAGCGCCGTACGCTGCGCCCTCCTGGACGGCGAGTCGATGGACCGGGGCGCCGTACACGTCGGCCTGCAGCTGCAGCCACAGGTCCGATGACGACCCCCCGCCGATCGCCCGGATCTCGGTCGGGTGCAGATCGAGGCCGCGCATGATCTCGAGGCCGTCCCGCAGACCGAACAGCACACCCTCCATGAGGGCGCGCGTCATGTGCCCACGCGTGTGGCGCGTGGTCAGCCCGATGAAGCCGCCGGTGGCGCGCGGGTCGAGGTGCGGGGTGCGCTCCCCCATCAGGTACGGGAGGAACACGAGTCCCTCGCTCCCGGGTGCGACGTGCTCCGCCTCGGCGATCAGTTCGTCGTAGCTGAGCCCGCAGACGTCGCGCCACCATCGCAAGGACCCGCCGGCCGCGAGCGTGACCGCGAGCAGGCAGTAGCGGCCTGGGACGGCGTGCGCGAACGCATGGATCCGACCCGAGTCATCGACCGCCACGTCATCCGCATGCGCGAACAACACGCCGCTCGTTCCGATCGAGCTCGACATGAGGCCGTCGCTGGTCACGGCGGTGCCGATCGCGCCGGCGGCGTTGTCGCCACCGCCCGCCGCGATCGGCACGCCCGCCGGCAGCCCCAGCTCGGCCGCGACATCGTCAGCGATCGTCCCCGTCGGCTCCGGACTCTCGAACACCTCCGGGAGCCACTCCTCCGGTACCTCGAGGGCCTCGAGGACCTCCGACGACCACCTGCGCGAGCGCAGGTCGAGGAACAGGGTTCCCGCAGCGTCCGATGCGTCCGTCGCGAACTCGTTCGAGAGCCGGTAGCGAACGTAGTCCTTCGGGAGCAGGACGCGCGCGACCCGCTCATGGTTCGCCGGCTCCTCGTCGCGGAGCCAAAGCACCTTCGGGGCCTGGAACCCCGTGAGCGCCGGGTTGCCCGTGATCTCGACGATCCGCTTCGAGCCGACCCGGTCGGTGATCTCATCGCACTGGCGGCCCGTGCGCTGATCGTTCCAGAGCAGCGCCGGACGGATCACCTCGCCCTCGCGGTCGAGGAACACCGATCCGTGCATCTGGCCAGTGAGGCCGATCCCGACGATCTCACCCAACGCGTCGCGGCATGCGGCCACGGTCGCGCCCAGAACCTCGCGCGTGGCTCGCCACCATTCGGCCGGATCCTGCTCGGTCCACTGCGGTCGGGGCGTGAGGAGCGGATACTCGGCGGCCCGCACGTCGATCACGTCCCCGCGTTCGTCGACCGCGACGGCGCGCGATCCGGTCGTCCCGACGTCGACCCCGATCGCGATCCTCACTTCGAGGACGCTAGCCCCTTGGCCCTCGCCTTGCGAGGTGACCCGCACCAAGTCGCGCTCGGTGAGCTGGGTGCGGAACACGATCGTGCTCATGCCACAGCCCGCCTCCACGCACCCTCGCCAGGCAGACGAGGTGTGAGTAGCATTCGACCTGGGTCAGCCTCGGACGGCGAGACGAGACCGCCGTCCGAGGACCACATAGAGGAGGAGTCGCCATGACGATCGTGAAGGCAGCGCTCCTGCAGACGGACTGGGCCGGCGACCAGGAGTCCATGACCGATAAGCACGAGGAGGCCGCACGTGAGGCGGCCGCCCAGGGCGCCGAGGTGATCTGCTTCCAGGAGCTGTTCTACGGGCCGTACTTCTGTCAGGTGCAGGACGCCGAGTACTACTCCTACACCGAGCCCATCCCCGACGGGCCCACGACCAAGCGGTTCCAGAGCGTGGCCAAGGAGCTCGGGATGGTGATGGTGCTGCCGATGTACGAGTTCGTACAGCACGGGCTGTACCACAACACCGCGGCCGTGATCGACGCCGACGGCACCTACCTCGGGAAGTACCGCAAGCAGCACATCCCGCAGGTGAAGGGGTTCTGGGAGAAGTTCTACTTCGCACCCGGGACCGAGGGGTACCCGGTGTTCGAGACCGCGGTCGGAACGGTGGGCGTCTACATCTGCTACGACCGCCACTTCCCCGAGGGGTGGCGCATCCTCGGCCTGCACGGCGCCGAGATCGTGTTCAACCCCTCGGCCACGCACCGCGGGCTGAGCGAGTACATCTGGCGGCTCGAGCAGCCCGCGGCAGCCGTGGCGAACATGTACTACGTCGGCGCGATCAACCGCGTCGGGATCGAGCCGCTCGGCGACAACGACTTCTACGGGCAGAGCTACTTCGTCGACCCGGAGGGGCAGTTCGTCGGCGAGGTGGGCGACGCGTACAAGCCCGAGCTCATCGTGCGCGACCTCGATCTCGGGAAGGTCCGAGAGGTCCGGGACCGGTGGGCGTTCTACCGCGACCGGCGGCCCGACGCGTACGACCCGATCGTCGCTCGCTAGGCCGGCGGGGAAGGGAGGCACCGATGGACATCGGTGTGGTGCTGCAGACCACCCCGCCGAGCGCGCGGGTGGTCGACCTCGGCACGAAAGCGGAGACCTACGGCTTCACGCACGTGTGGACGTTCGACAGCCACATCCTGTGGCAGGAGCCCTTCCCGATCTACACCCAGATCCTCGCGAACACGCGCAAGGTGATCGTCGGGTCGATGGTGACGAACCCGGCGACGCGCGACTGGACGGTGACGGCGAGCGTGTTCGCCACGCTGAACGAGATGTTCGGCAACCGGACGGTGATCGGCATCGGCCGCGGCGACTCCGCGGTGCGGGTCATCAACGGCAAGCCCACGACGCTTGCCACGCTTCGTGAGAGCGTCGACGTGATCCGCGAGCTCGTGAACGGCCGGACGGCGGAGTACCGAGGCTCGAAGATCCGGTTCCCGTGGGCGTCTCGGAGCCGGGCGGAGGTGTGGGTCGCGGGCTACGGGCCCAAGGCGCTCAAGCTGATCGGCGAGGTCGGCGACGGGTTCATCCTCCAGCTCGCCGACCCACACATCACCGAGTGGACGATCGGCGCCGTCCGCGCGGCGGCAGCGGAGGCCGGACGCGACCCCGACGACGTGATGATCTGCGTCGCCGCGCCGGCGTACGTGACCGACGACCTCGCGCACGCGCGGGATCAGTGCCGGTGGTTCGGGGGCATGGTCGGCAACCACGTCGCGGACATCGTCGCGCGCTACGGCGAGACGGCGGCCGTCCCCCGGGAGCTCACCGACTACATCAAGGGTCGCGAGGGGTACGACTACAACGAGCACGGGCAGGCCGGCAACGTCCACACGGAGTTCGTCCCCGACGAGATCATCGACCGCTTCTGCATCCTCGGGCCGGTCGAGGAGCACGTGCGCCGCCTGGAGGAGCTGAAGAGCCTGGGCGTGCACCAGTTCGCCGTCTACCTGCAGCACGACGCCAAGGACGAGACCCTCCAGGCGTACGGCGAGAAGGTCATCCCGGCCATCGCCGACACGGTGCTCGCGAAGACGTGACGGGAACGACGCCCGGGGACCTGCACGCCCGAACACGCCGCGCGTGGCTGTTCGTGCTGGCGCTCGTGCTCGTCGCGGCCCTGTGGGAGCTGTACAAGCTCGTCGGCCCGCAGGACGGGGGCGAGGTGCTCGGCTGGTCGATCCTGCCGAGGGCCAACGACCAGGCGATGCCGCACGTGTGGGAGATGCTCTCGCGGTACGCCGAGCCCGAGCGGCGAGGGTCCAACGTCCCGATCCTGTTCGCGGTCCTGTCCGGAGCGTGGTTCACCTTCCGGCTCGCCCTCGCGGGGTTCGCGATGGGTGCGCTCGTCGGGCTCGGGCTCGCGGTCCTGATGGCGCGGTTCAAGGTCGTCGAACGAGGACTGCTGCCCTACCTCGTGATCTCGCAGACCGTCCCGCTCATCGCGCTCGCGCCGCTGGTCGTCAGCTGGGGGGGCAAGCTGTCGATCGGCGGCTTCGAGTGGCCCCGGTGGCTGTCGGCGGCCGTGATCGGCGCGTTCCTCGCGTTCTTCCCGATCGCGGTCGGGACCCTGAAGGGACTGACCTCGGTGCCGCACGCGTCGTTGGAGCTGATGGACTCGTACGCGGCCTCGTGGCGCCAGACGCTGTTCAAGGTGCGATTCCCCGCCGCGGTCCCGTACATGATCCCGGCCCTGAAGCTCGGGGCGACCGCGTCGGTGATCGGCGTCGTGGTGGCCGAGATCTCGACCGGGCTCGCGGGCGGGATCGGACGGTTGATCATCGAGTACGCCCGCCAGACGACGAGCGACCCGGCGAAGGTGTACACGGCGGTCTTCGCGGCCGCGGCCCTCGGCCTGCTGATGGTCGGCATCGTCGCCGCGACCGACCTGCGACTCATGCGTAACCGGCCCCGGGAGGCGGCCGAATGAACGCCGTCGAGGTCCGCAACCTCTCCAAGATCTTCAACGCGGGCAGGCCGAACGCCGTCGAGGCGCTCGTCGACATCGACCTGACGATCGCTCCGGGCGAGTTCGTCTCGCTCATCGGTCCGTCCGGCTGCGGGAAGTCGACGCAGCTCCGCCTGATCGCCAACCTGACCGAACCCACGACCGGCGAGGTGCTCGTGAACGGCAAGCCGGCCCGCCAGGCTCGCCTGGACCAGGACTACGGGATGGCGTTCCAGCAGGCGGGCCTGTTCGACTGGCGCTCGGTCACCAAGAACGTCGAGCTCCCGCTGGAGCTCAAGGGCTGGGACAAGGCGAGGAGGCGCGAGCGCGCCTTGGAGATGCTCGACCTCGTGAAGCTCGGAGACTTCGCCGAGCACTTCCCGTGGCAGCTCTCGGGTGGCATGCAGCAGCGCGTCGCGATCGGGCGAGCGCTAGCGGCGCACCCGCCGCTGCTGCTGATGGACGAGCCCTTCGGCGCGCTCGACGAGATGACCCGCGAGCACATGCAGGCGGAGCTGCTGCGGATCTGTTCGGAGACCTCGACGACGGTCGTGTTCGTCACCCACTCGATCCCCGAGGCGGTGTACCTGTCCACGCGGGTCGTCGTGATGTCGCCTCGTCCGGGACGCATCACCGAGGTGATCGACGTCGACCTCGGCGACCGGCGTGACGTCGACACCCGGGAGGCGGATGCGTTCTTCCGGAAGATCACTGAGGTGCGGGAGGCGCTGCGCGGGATGGACGCGCCGGACCCGACGTTGGAGGCCGAACCGGCGCTGGGGGTCGAGGACCGGTGAGGTCGACCTCCCGGTCGGTGGTCGCGAGCGTGTGGCCGCCGGTCGTGTTCGGCATCGCGTTCCTCGTGCTGTGGGAGGCGGCCGTGAACGTGTTCGACTTCCAGCCGTACTTCCTCCCCGCCCCGTCGGCGATCTGGGCCGAGTTCCGCGCCAACGCGACCCTGATCTGGGAGGCGACGCGGGTGTCCGGCCTGAATGCGTTGATCGGGCTCCTCGTCGGTGCGGCGCTCGGCATCGCGATGAGCTTCCTGCTCGCACGCTTCCGGTTGCTGAACGACCTCGTGTCGCCGCTGGCGATCGGCCTGAACGCCGTGCCGATCTTCGTCTTGGTCTCGGTGTTCAACAACATGTTCTCGGTGACGAGCGAGGTGCCCCGGCGGCTGATGGTCACGCTCGTCGTGTACTTCATCGTGCTCGTCAACGTCGCTCGCGGACTGCGCGACGTGCAGGCGATCCAGCTCGAGCTCATGCGCTCGTACGCGGCGACCGAGGTGGCGATCCTGCGCAAGGTGCGGGTCCCGAACGCCGTCCCGTACCTGTTCACCGCGTTGAAGATCGCGGCGCCGGCCTCGGTGATCACCGCGTTCGTCTCCGAGTACTTCGGGGGATCCCAGAACGGGCTCGGGAGCCGGATCACCAGCAACATCGCGATCTCGAACAACGCCGCCGCGTGGGGGTACGTCCTCGGGGCCTGCCTGCTCGGGCTGGCGTTCTACCTCGCGGCCGTCGGCCTCGAGCGCGTGTTCACACCCGGGCGGGGTCGGCAGATACGTACGCGATGCGGCATGATGACGGGTCGCGAGGAGCAGGCAACGACGGGGCAACCCAGGGGGAAGGGGGCAGCGCATGAGGGGGAAGCGACGCAGGAACTTCGCTGCCGGATTGGTGGTGTTCGCACTCGTAGCGACCGCCTGCGGTGGGGACGACGGAGGGGCCGCCGACGGAGGGACCGCCGACGCCGCCGACTGCGAGTCGGTCGACGAGGTCACGCTGCAGCTGCAGTGGTTCATCCAGGCGCAGTTCGGCGGCTACTTCGCGGCGCAGGACCAGGGCTTCTACGCCGACCAATGCCTGGACGTCACGATCGTGGAGGGCGGCGTCGACATCGTGCCGCAGCAACAGCTGGCCGACGGCGCGGCCGACTTCGCGATCGCCTGGGTGCCGAAGGCGCTGACCACGCGGGAGGCGGGCGCGAACATCGTGAACATCGCGCAGGTCTTCCAGCGTTCCGGGACGTTGCAGGTGTCGTTCGCCGACGCGGGCATCACGACGCCGGCCGACTTCGAGGGCAAGACCGTCGGCAACTGGGGATTCGGCAACGAGTACGAGGTCTTCGCCGCACTCGGTCAAGCGGGTCTCGATCCCGCTTCGGACGTCGATCTGGTTGCGCAGCAGTTCGACATGGTGGGCCTGCTGTCCGGCGACATCGACGCGGCCGAAGCCATGACCTACAACGAGTACGCCCAGGTGCTCGAGGCCGTGAACCCGGACACCGGGGAGCTGTATCAGCCGGAGGACTTCACGGTCATCTCCTACGAGGAGGTGGGCGTCGGGATGCTGCAGGACGCCATCTGGGCCGACGGGGATCGCCTGGAGAGCGACGACGCCTATCGCGACATCGCGGTTCGTTTCGTGACGGCCTCGCTCCAGGGGTGGGCGTACTGCCGCGACAACCCCGAGTCATGCCGCGACATCATCGTCGCCGAGGGCTCACAGCTCGGCAACAGCCACCAACTGTGGCAGATGAACGAGACCAACAAGCTGATCTGGCCGGCGGAGAGCGGTGTCGGCTTCATCGACCAGGCCGCCTGGGATCGCACGGTCCAGATCGCCCTCGAGACGCCGAACCTCGAAGGTGCCACCGTGTTGACACAGGAGCCGGATGCCGAGGCGTTCACGAACGACATCGTGACCGAGGCCATCGGCAACCTCGAGGAGTTGGGCGTCGACGTCGACGGGAACGACTTCACGCCCATCGAGGTCACCCTCGAGGAAGGGGGCGCCTAGCCTGCATCGGTCGTCCTCGGACCGAGCAACCACGGGGCGGGTCCCTCGCAGAGAGGGACCCGCCCTCTCTCACATGTCCCGGGGCGACCGTCAGCGCCCCCCGGGGTCGGAGGAGCGCAGGATCGCTCGACCTCCGTGCCGCGCCTAGACTTGCAGTGGCCGAACGGCCGGAGGCGAGCCCTCGTAGCTCAGTGGAGAGAGCAGCGGTTTCCTAAACCGCGTGTCGCAGGTTCGATTCCTGCCGGGGGCACGCGATCTGTCGAGTTTCGGGTGATGCTGGACGCTCCGGCGTCACCTGATCCTTGACGGAGCTCCGGCTGATCGTTGACACCGGCTCCGGTTGATCCTAGACGGTGGCTCCGGCTGATGCTTGACACCGCCCATCTCGAGCAGGAGGTGGGTCGTGCTGGTGGAGCTGTCGGTCATGGAGCAGCGGTACCAAGCGGTGCTCGCGGTCATCCAGGACGGCTGGAGGGTCGTCGAGGTCGCCGAGCGCATGGGTGTGTCCCGTCAGGCCGTCCACACCTGGATCGCTCGGTACCAGGCCGGCGGTCTGTCCGCGCTGGCCGATCGGTCGCACCGGCCTGGATCTTGCCCTCATCAGATCGATCCGGAGACCGAGGCGCAGATCTGTGAGCTCCGCCGTCAGCATCCGGGCTGGGGACCAAGAAGGATCGAGCACCAGCTGGCTCGGTTCGGCCTGGACCCCGTCCCGTCCCGCTCGTCGATCTATCGGTGCCTAAAGCGCCACCACCTGATCGAGTTGCGACGGCGTCGGAAGCGCCGCGACGAGTTCCGCCGGTTCGAGCGTGAGCGTCCGATGCAGCTGTGGCAGATGGACGTGATGGGAGGCGTGCTCCTTGCCGACGGCACGGAGCTCAAGGTGGTCACCGGGATCGACGACCACAGCCGGTTCTGCGTGGCCGCCGGGCTGGTCCGCAGGGCGATCTCCAAGGCGGTCTGCCAGGTCCTGTCCGCGGCGCTGCACCGCCACGGGATCCCCGATGAGAGTCCTGACCGACAACGGCAAGGTCTTCACCGGCCGGTTCGGTCCCCGGCCCGTGGAGGTGCTGTTCGACAGGATCTGCCGGGAGAACGGCATCTCCCACCGCCACACCGCACCCCGCTCACCGACCACGACCGGCAAGATCGAGCGGTTCCACCAGAGCCTGCGCAAGGAGTTCCTCGCCGATCGGACGTTCGGATCGATCGAACAAGCCCAGGCCGAGCTCGACGCCTGGATCACCGACTACAACACCGCCAGGCCACACCAGGCGCTCGAGATGGCCACGCCGTCCGAGCGCTTCCGCCTCGAACCGCTCTCGAAGGAGCAGATCTCCGTTCCGGTCGACGCTGCCGATGACCATCCCGGTCAGTGGGTGCTACGGCGCGTCGCCTCCAACGGCATCGTCTCGGTCGAGGGCCAGATGTTCTCGGTCGGCAACGCCTTCAAGACCGAGCTCGTCGACGTGTTCGTAGACCAGACCACGATCCAGGTCTGGAGCAAGAACCATCTGATCAAGACCGTCGCGCGCTCAGGCAGCGGAAGGGTCCGCAAGGTCCGGGCGGATGCACTGCATGTCAAGCATCAACCGGATACGGAACGTCTAGCATCAGGTGGAACTTGACAGGGGGCACGCGATCTACCTGCACGAACGCCCTCCCCGTCCCGATCGAGGAGGGCGTTGTTGCGGTCAGCGCCGCCGCTACGTTCCTTCCTGCCGACGACACCGAGGGCGGGGCCTTAGTTCGGCTCCTGGCGGTCTGCCTCCCGCAGCATCCCGACCAGCATCGCGCGGAGCGCCCGGTCCTCCTCGGAGTCGATCAGGAGCTCGGCGAAGGTGCCGGCTCGCCGCGCGGCGCGGGCTCCCGGTGCGATGCGCGAAGAACAAGATCGTCCAACAAGGACGAGGAGCGATTCGCGCTCGTGCCGGAGGCGTTCAAGCCGCTGATCGACATGGTCGAACGCGAGACGGCGTAGTTCAGACGCCTCGGCACGAACCGGCGATACACTCGCAAGCATGAGCGGGTTCGGCGGCGTCGGAGGTGCAGAACACCACGGCGGCGTTCCGATCGCCGGGCAGGGGTCCTCGGCCGCACATGGCAAGTCGGACGAGTTGCGTGGCGAGCTCGCTCGCCAACGTCGGCCTCCTCGGCGTCGCTGGTGGCAGTTCTGGCGCCGCAAGTCGTAGACGGCAGGCTCGCCGTGCGGCGCGGGCACAGCGCATGATGGCGAGCGTGAGTAACGAACGCGGCACCAGCCCCGAGTACCCAGACGTCCCACCGCGATACCCCAACTCCTACCCCCGGTAGCCTTCAGCCCGAGCACTCCCAGCAAGACATCGACCGGATCGCGGAAGAGCACAGCCGCGAAACGAGGCTCTAGAGGGACACAAGGAGCCATCCCCCTGGAAGCGATCCCTCGGCCGTCGCGGCCATGTGACGCCCTAGGCGTTCCGGTCGGCCTTCCCGCAGCATCCCCACCAACACGGCCCGGAGCGTCCGGTCCTCCTCGCAGTCGATCACGAGCTGGGCGAAGGTGGGTCTTTTCGTTCCCGTAGATCCCGCCGATCCGGCCAGCTCGATCGAAGTCGGGAGCAGGAGGACGTGGAGCAACTCGGCGCGGGGAGCGGGACCAAAGGCTTCGAGCTCCACGACTGGATGCTAGGCGGCGCGACTCTCAGCGGCTGCGAGCCTTGGGCGGGTGATGATCCGGACGAACTCGACCTCCCACGTGAGGTCGCCCGTGATGCACGTCTGAGCCTGCTCGTCGGGGGTGAGAAGCGGTACAGCGATTCTCACAGTACCGTCCCCGCGCAGCGGCCCAAGCCGTCCCTCGAAGTGAGTAGCCATGGAATCACCCACGTCGTCGTATGTGAACGCTCCGTCCATGATCGGCACACTCCCAGTATTTCCGAAGCCCCAGCCGATCCCCCATTCCGGCGTCGTCGCGTCCTCGCAAGTAAACGTGACACATCAGGCCCATCGACGTGACGAATCGCCCTGCGTCGTTCTTGGCCACGCGGAACGAGATGGGGTGCCCCTGGGATGTTTCCCCCTATAGACGCGAACCCTGGTAGCGGCGTGCGCCGGGAGCGCGGTAGCGAGGATGAAGGTGCCGACGAGGATCGCGATCGCGATGGCTGACCGCTTACGCATGTTCTTCGCCTCCTGCGATCTCGGCCCGTGAACAGGACCGTAAGAGTGTCGACCGAATCTGGACGGCCAGCAAGACCGGTGTGAGACCTCGTCGACGAGATCGTCGGCCTTGGCGGCCTGCTCGGTCACGCCGTGGACGGCGCGCCTCGAGGATCGGACGGGCCACCGAACATCAGCCCCCTCCCTGGTGCGGTCAGTCTTCGGTCAGTGGCGCACCTTCATCCACACCGACGAGGTACTCCCGACACCTCCACCAGCATGAACGTTTCTCAGTCGATCGCGATCTCCGGACTCACGGGACTTCCTGAACCGCGTGTCGCAGGTTCGACTCCTGCCAGGGGGCCCCCTGACCATCGTTCACGAGGTCGCTCGCCGCGAAGCTCATCCCGCCGCCGCGTGCGGCTCGAGGACGACCACGGCCGTCTCTCGCGGGCGTCGCGCGGCGTAGTCGTCGAGGTTCTTGTCCAGTTCGTGCCAGCGCTGCCAGAGCCGTTCACGATCCTCGCCCACCGCAGCCCTTCCGACCACCTCGCGCCGGATCCCACCGGCCAGCTCGACGATCGCTTCAGGGTGGGCCTGCAGGTTCAGCCACCAGGCCGGCTCGGCCGCACCCCAGCCGTTCATGGCCAACGTGACCACGTTGGGCCCATCCTCGTAGTAGCCGACGATCACGCTTCGCGGCTCGCCGCTGCGCCGACCACGAGTGGTGAGCCGCAGGGCACCCCACTTGCCCGGCCGCGGTTGCCACAGCCCCGTACGCCTCCCGCTCGCCCGGACGATCATCCGGTGCACATGCCAGGCGGTCACGACGAACCATCGCGGTGGTAAACGCGCCTTGCCTCCGGCCATGCCCGCTCCCTCTCGCGACGACCCTCACCATAGTTGGCCGCGCCCGTCGACCTCAGTCGGGCACGAGAAGCACGTGCTGCACCGATCCGAGCCCGGTGATGAGCTCGCGCCACGTCAGGCCGCCGTCATCCGAGGTGTACACGCGCCCGTCGGCGGTCCCGAATGCGGCGTACGAGCCGTCGTTCAGCGCGTCCAGGCAGTACGTGTCGATGTTCTCGTCGAACCACTCGGGGAGTCCGGTACGACATCGCTCGAACGCGCCGCTCGATAGATCCGCACGGTAGACGCCCGCGTGACCACCCCTCGGCCCTTCCGAGGCCGACAGCAGCACTCGATCCCCACAGACCACCACGGCTCGCGAGTACGCGGCTTCGAGTCCATCGCTGCGCTGCGACCACGTGACGCCCCTGTCGGTGCTGGTCGAGAGCCCTCGGGCGCCGGCCGCGAGGACGAGGCCCTCGCCCGTCGCGACCTGGTGCACGTCGGCATCGATATCGATCGTCGGGCTCCAGGTTGCGCCGCCATCGCCCGTGTGCAGGACGCCACCCACGTGCACGTTCACGTAGACGTCGTCCCCCCACTCGGAGATCGATCGCGTGTCGGGGGGCCCGCCCCACGGCGTGTACCAGCGGTCGCGTCCATCGGCGACGTCGAACGCCTCCACTGGCTCGAGCGCGCCGTCGGTCAGACGGAAGAGGCGAGCCTCGGTCGAACCGACATGGATCGCATCGGTCATGGCGATGCACGTGGCGGCGACCCCGTCGAGGGTCGCGATGTGACGCCACTCCCCCTCGGGGGCGTGCCAGACCTCCGCGCGATCGACGATCGCCCAGAGCTGTGGTCCGTCGCGGACGATCGCGGTCACCGGTCGGCCCGCGTGATGTGTGGCCCCTTCGTGCCCGCGCTCGTCGAGCGTGTGCAGACCATCCCGCGTCGCGACGAGGATCCGCAGCATCCCGACATGCTCTCATGGCCGCAGAGACGAACGACGCGTGCGTATCATCGTCGGGGATGCCGTCGATCGAGATCCTGCCAACCGCGGCGGGCGAGGGCATCGGCCGGGACCTGGTTCACTTCGCCGAGGACAAGTGGACGGCCGGGGCCACGCCGGTGACCCGGCTGACCGAGATGGTCTGGGGCGACCGGGTGGGGCGCGTGCGCGACCCGCTCGGGAACATCTGGTGGATCCAGGAGCGTCTCGAGGAGCCGGACGCGGACGAGGTCGCACGGCGCCTCGCGGATCCGAGGTTCACCGAAGGCATGCAGTACGTGCAGTCGACCCTCGCAACCGGCTTGGACGCGTTCTAGCGAGCAGACCGACGCGTGCACGTCTTCGGTGAGGTGTGACGTGAAGACGCCGCGGCTCGACCTCACGCGGCAACAGACCCTTGCGTTCCGACGGCACGTCGGCGCGCTCGACGAACGGCTGCCGCGCGGTCGGCGCTCGCTCCAGCGTGCGGCGTGGGCCGGCCTGCAGGACAGCACATGGCGGCGTGCGCTGGGGACGGTGACGGTCCAGACCTGGCGGCGCCTTTCGCGCCCGGAACGCGGTGCGGTCGAGGCCGAGGCGGACTCCCTTCCGCTCTCCGGTCTCGAGGAGCGGATCGTCGTCCGCTGGGACAACTGATGCGACCATTCCGGGTGTCGCCTCGTGCGACCGATGAGTTCCGTGCCGCCGGTCGGTTGAACGTTCGATCCGAATCCATCGGTAGCCGAGACCGGAGGCTCAGCATGCTGTCGAACCTGCGACCGAGGGCGCTCCGCTCGGGTGATCACGTCAGCGGTGGGTCCCGCAGCCTCCCTCGATGAACAGACGCAGCCGGCGTCTCATGGGCCCGGAGACGCTCGAGGCCGTCCAGCAGCAGATCGAGCGAGAACTCGAACTCGAACTGATCGTCACACCCCGACCCGATGACGGACGCGTCGTCGTGGGTGATCGCGGCCACGATCTGCGCGATGTTCGGGTAGGTCGCACCCATCTGCTCGAGCATCGCCGTTCGAAGCTCGGGGGCGATCACGACCGAGTCCTCGAACAGCTCCTGCGAGAACCCCAACAGGCGGCTGCCCATCGCGTGCATCGCGTGATGGGTCAGGTCGATCGAGAAGCCTCCGGTCCGGAACATCCCGATCATCGAGTCCATGTACCCGAGCACGGTGGGCGTCGGGTCGGTCCGCGACTTGATCACCTCCGAGGCCCAGGGGTGACGCAGGAGCGCTCGACGCGCCGAAAGCACCCGCTCGCGGATCGCCGTCTTCCAGCCGGCGCTTTCAGCGGGCGGGTCGATCTCGCCGACGACGACGTCGATCATCCCGTCGAGCACCTCGTCCTTGTTCGTGACGTGTTTGTAGAGCGCCATCGGGACGACGCCGAGCTCCAGCGCGATCCGACGCATGCTGAGCGACTCCACCCCACCCTCGTCGGCCACGGTGACGGCGGTGCCGAGGATCCGCTCCCTGCTCAGGGGCGCTCTGGGTCGTGCCGTCTCGTCGATCTTCGTGGCCATCGCGGGGTTCCTCCGGTCGGGCTTGACAGAGTGTACGACGTACACCTACGGTGTGGGAGGAGGGTGTACGGCGTACACCATCGGCAACACGAGCGAGGAGGAGAGGCCATGAAGGCGATCACCCAGGAGACGTACGGCCCGGCGGACGTGCTCGAGCTGCGCGATGTCGAGGAACCGGTCGTCGGAGACGAGGACGTGCTCATCCGCGTGCACGCGGCCGGCGCCGGACCGGACGTGTGGCACATCATGACCGGGCAGCCCTACTTCGCGCGGCTGATGCTCGGCCTCCGAAGGCCGAAGGAGCGGACCCGAGGATGGGATGTCGCGGGGACGGTCGTGGCGGTCGGCTCCGCCGTGACCGGGTTCCGGCCCGGCGACGACGTGATGGGAGTCGCCCGAGGTTCCTTCGCGGAGTACGCGATCGCGAAGCGGGACAAGATCGTCCGAAAGCCGACCGGCCTCTCGTTCGAGCAGGCAGCGGCCGTTCCGGTCTCGGGCGTGGCGGCCCTCCAGGCGCTCCGCGACAAGGCGCACGTGCATCCGGGGCAGCGAGTGCTGGTCGTCGGCGCGGCCGGAGGAGTGGGAACCCTCGCGGTGCAGATCGCGAAGGCCCTCGGCGCGCAGGTGACCGGTGTGGGCAGCTCATCGAAGCTCGACCTCCTTCGGTCGATCGGCGCGGACGACGTCCTCGATTACACGCGCGAGGACTTCACGGACGGGTCGCGCACATGGGACGTGATCGTCGACACGGCGGGGCGACGCGCGTTGCGACGGCTCCGTCGCGCTCTCACCAGGAAGGGGACCCTCGTGATCGTCGGGGGCGACGGCGGTGGGCGCTGGACCGGCGGGTTCTTCCGCGGGATGCTCCGCGGACCGCTCATGTCGCTCTTCGTCGGTCAGCGACTCGGCGGCCTGAACTCGAAGATGAACGCCGACGACCTGCTGGCGGTGACCGAGCTCGTCGAGGCCGGAACCGTTACGCCGGTCATCGGGCACACCTACCCGCTGAGCGAGACGTCCGAGGCGATCCGCGAGCTCGCCACCGGACACGCACGCGGCAAGCTCGTCATCGAGGTGTGAGTCACGCGTGCCGCAGCGGAGGCCCCGCCCGGAAGGGCACCGGGCCTCCGCAGTGGACTCCTCCTTGCCGGTTCAGCCCTCCGAGTCGAACGGCGATCCGGTCTCGAGCAGCGTCTTCAGTTCGCTGAGGATGAGCGCCCAGCCACCGCCGCCCTCGTGGATGCGCGACACGCTGGCGACTTGCTCCGCGGTCATCGGGGCGTTCTCGAGCTCGTGGGTCACCGTGAGCCTCGTGACCCCGCCGTCGTCTTCCTCGATGTCCCAGGTGAGGCGCGTGAACCCTTCCGCCACGAGGGGCTCGTAGAGGAACCGCCACGTCTGGACGAGCCTTCGCGGCGGGTCCGTCTCCACCACCTCGCCGTCGGCGAGCGTCTCGGGCATCCCCATGGCCTGTGCCTCAGGCGGGGCAACCGCCCGGAAGCCACCGCCCGGACGCAGGTCGTACTCCAAGCGCCCCGGATAGCCGTACCGCGCGTTCCACTCGGGTTTGGTGATCGCGTCCCAGATCGCCTGGGGCGTCGCCTTGATGTAGACGCGGTACACCTGCGTTGCCACGGTCGTTTCTGTGTCCGTCGTCATGCGATCCCCTCCTCCAGCTCGGTCTTGAGCTCCGCGAGCGCCGACACCTGGCGCTCCCGGTACTTGTCGATCCACCGGTCGTGGATCAGCCGGATCGGTACCGGATTCAGGAAATGCAGCTTCTCCCGACCCGCCCGGCGCGTGACGACGAGACCTGCATCCTCCAGGACGCGTAGGTGCTTCATGACGCCGAAGCGCGACATCTCGAGCGCGGAGTCGAGCTCCGTGAGCGTGCGGCCGTCACGCGCGAAGAGCTGATCCAGCAGGAAGCGCCGCGTCGGGTCGGCGAGGGCCCTGAACACCCGGTCGTCGTCGGTCACGGAGCAGAGAATAGGTGACTATCTAGTCACATGTCAAACAGCGGGAGCCTGACGGCTCGTTCAGGTGTTGCAGCCGACGTACACCGAATGACCGACGACAGGCGAAGGACGTCCCCCTATGTTTCGCGCAGAAACACAGGATCGAGCCGGGCACGTCGCCACGGCTCGCGTGACCTAGGCAGGAGGGGACATGCAGAGCTCGCCGCTTCGGAAACTCGGGCTGGCCGTCGCGCTGGCCATGTCGTTCGTGCTCGTTGCGGGGGGGACCGCCCTGGCGGTGCCCATCGGGATCTTCACGACCGACAGCACCTGTACCGACCAGGACATCACCGTCTTCCAGAACAAGGAGGACGTCTATCTGGACGGGAACAGCATCGTCCCGGACGGCTCCTACTACGTCCTCGTGACCGAGCCGGCGAACATCGGCGGAACGACCCTCGGGACGAGCGTCGGGAGCACGAACGAGACGCCGGTCGTCGTCCAGAACGGGCAGTTCGCCCTGTGCTACCAGCTCGCATCGATCGTCATCCGCGCGAGCGACCAGACTCCGGGCTTCGACACGACGAGCTCGGCGTCGTTCGCCTACCGGGTGTGTATCTCGCTCACCCCGAACACCGTCGGGCACAAGTGCGACGGCTTCAAGGCGACCGGGGAGGCCGACAAATCACAGCTGCACATCCGTAAGTTCTACGACGCGAACATGAACGGGGTGTTCGACGCCGGTGAACAGCTCCTCGACGGTTGGAAGTTCCGGATCCAGGACAACATCGACTTCATCCGTTTCACCCCCGTCGACATCACCGTCGCGCCGGACGATTACGTCGTGACGGAGTTCGACCCGATCGAGACGAACTGGACCCACACGACATCGACCGTCGTGAACGTGACCGTCGCCTCCGGAGACGACAAGACGCTGTACTTCGGGAACGTGTGCACAGGCGCCGGCGGCGGCCTGACACCAGGCTTCTGGGGGAACAAGAACGGCCAGAAGCTGTTCGGCTCGGACGACCTCGCCGCGGTCGTCGCGCTCAACCTGCGGAACGCGGACGGCTCAGCCTTCAACCCTGCGAACTACGCCGCGTTCAACACGTGGCTCGCCAACCGGAACGCCGTGAACATGTCGTATCAGCTGTCTGCGATGCTCGCGGCTATGCGGTTGAACGTGCTGAACGGGTTCGTGAGCCCGAGCGCCCTGATCTTCGCGCCGGGCACGAACAGCGCGAACGCGGCCGGCTTCGCCACGGTGGCTGCGATCATCGCCGAGGCCGATGCGGCCCTGGCCGCCGATGGATACACGCCGTCCGGGGACCCGAACCGCACGTACCAGGAGGCGCTGAAGTCCGCTTTGGACGATGCGAACAACAACCTCACGTTCGTGCAGACCTCGCCAACGGTCTGCACGTTCACGTTCGCGACGGACGAAGTCTAGGTATCAGGATCTGAAGGGCCCGGGCGCCACGAGCGTCCGGGCCTTCCGCACCCCTCGAGACCCGCCGTTCCGAGCGTCGGGCGGTCGAGGCTCGCGCTACGACGCCTGAAGGAGAACGTCTCGGATGTCGACGTCGGTCGGTCGGGGGCCACGAACGGCCCTGCCGACGGGCCGCCGAGGTTCGTGCTGCCAGCAGCGTTCGGTCCCGTTGTATCGGGACAAGACCGTCCGGCATCCGTCGGCCCCACACACACGACCCGCCGCATACGTCCTGGCTCGGGGGCCCGACGTCAGGGGTCTGCTACCCGACAAACGAGGCGTCTCCGCGTCGGGAAGGATCGCCGTCGTGTCCCTCATCAGTCGTCCCTCCTCATCCGGCTCCGCCCCCTGCGTACCCGAGCGCCGGGGCCGGCAAACGCGATCCCATGCTCGAGGAAGGCCCGGCTCGCCTCAGCGCTCGCCGGGCCGTCCCCCAGGGCGTCTTGCTACTGCTCGTCAGGACGCGTGGACCTCGCGGTCCCGATCGCGGCCGTGATCGGGCGTGTGGTCGTCCTCGACGATCACCACAGGGCGGTCCGTGCGATCGCGTTCGATCCGTCCCACCGGCTGCACTTGGGCGTTGGCCGGCTTCGTGATGGCTCCACCGATCAGCCCGCCGAGCCCGGCGGCCACGAAGCCACCGAGGATCGTCCAGAACGACGCCCAGAGCGCGCCGTCGACGCTCGTGTCGAGCAGCGTGGTCCCCTCGACGATCGAGCTCACGCGACCGAGGTTGAACACGTTGAAGATCGACGGGAGCCCGACCGCAAGGACCACGAGGAAGATCAGCCCCCACATCGTGATGCCGTTCACGAACCCGCTGCCGGCACCTCGCACGCCCGAGAGCCATCCGGCCAACAGCGCGCCGAGGAACAGGCACGCGACCGCCGTACCGCCGATGTACCACTCGATGTTCGCACGGATGTCTTCGACGCCCGAGTTGAACCCGAGGGCCAGCCAGAGCGTGGTCAGCAGCGCGAGCAGCGCCAGCCCGAGCACCGTGCCCGCGAACACCGCGCCCCACCGGATGCGCTGCGGGCTCGCGGAGGCAACCGGTGCCGCGATCTCCATGGTCCGGTCATCGCGCATGTCGAACACCCCTTCCGGTTCGATCCACCTGTGCTGCCATACCCGGATGACGGTCCAATCACACGTGTGCGAGGGCTTGGCCCCGGGTACCCACGACTCGACTCGGGGGAGGAGATCCGCCGGCTGGCGACCCGGAGGGCGGAGACGGAGACCGTGGCGATCTGGACGACCGTCGTCGTCCTCGTGGGCATCTCGAGCTTCCTCCTGGGCATGCTCGTGCACAACATCGTCACGGAGCGCCGCCGTTCCCGGGTCCGAAGGATCTGGCGCAACTTCGGCCTCGGCCTGACCTTCGCGACACTGTTCCTCATCAGCTGGATCGCGCAGGCCATCACGGAATGGCAGGCCTTCGTCGACGAGCAGAGCCACGCACGGCGAGCCGGCGAGGCTCTCGGAGTTCTGGGTGGCCTTCGGCCAATCCACGCTGGAGAACTGGCAATCGGAGTTCCTGCAGCTGTTCTCGTTCGTGGTGCTCGCGGCGGTGCTGATCCATCGTGGGAGCGCCGAGTCGAAGGACGGGACGGATCGCATCGAGCAGGCGGTCAACGAGATCCGCCAGATCGTGCGGGAGCTCGAACCGAGCCGTACCTCCCGCGGCTGACGATCGAACGTGCGTCAGGCCGCGGCGCGCCCTTCATCCTCGTCATCCAGCAGTTCGAGGACGGCGGCCTCGACCACGTCTCGCACGCGGTGGTCGGTGAGGTCGTCGTCGCCCAGGCGGTCGAGCGTGTCGCGGATCGTCCGGCCCTCCTCGAAGCGCTCGAGTAGGCGCGGGTCGATGTACGAGGCGCGAGCGACGGCCGGAGTGTTGCCGAGGTAGCCCGCAACCTCCTTCACCGTTTCCGTGATCTGGCGCCGCCGCCCGCGCGCGGCATCCGGGGTCTCCTCCGAGGCCAGGGACACCGCCGCGAGCACCGTCGCGTGCCAGGTCCGGAAGTCCTTCGCCGAGACCTCCTCCCCCGCGAGCTGCTTCAGGTAGTCGTTCACATCCCCCGAGCGGATGTCCCGCCACCCCGACCGTTCGCGGTACGCGAGGAGCTCCGCGTTGTCGTCTCGCCTGCGCTTCAGACGCCGAAGGACCGGCGCCAGTCCGGGGTCCATCACGTCCTGGACGCGGCGCTTGCCGCTCTTGGCGACGTAGTCGAACCGCAGGACATCGCCCGACACGCGAACGTGTTCACGCCGCAGCGTGGCGAGGCCGAACGACCCGTTCTGCTTCGTATACGACTCGGAGCCCACGCGGAACGAGGCGATGTCGAGGAGTCGGACGCCGGCGGCGAGCGCCTTCTCGCGAGGGAGCCCGTCCAGCTCGAGGTCCGCATCCACCCGGGCGCGGAGCTCCGGCAGCGAACGCGCGAACCGCAACATCCGGTCGAACTTCTGCGCGTCACGGCGCTCGCGCCAGCGGTCGTGATACCGGTACTGACGGCGGCCCGCGGCGTCGACACCGGTCGCCTGAAGGTGACCGAGGGGATCGGGCGTGATCCAGACGTCGATCCACGCCGGTGGGATCGCGAGGGCCCGGATCCGTACGAGCGTCTCCTCGTCCGTGACCGGCGAGCCGTCCACAGCCACGTAGGAGAACCCACGGCCACGCCGGACACGCCCGAGACCTGGATCCTCGCTCGAGACCCGACGCAGTCGCACCATGGCGCGGCTGCTATGCCCGCACACCTCCAGGACGAAACCTGCTGGAACGGCGTCGATCGCGCGCGATGGAACGCGAAGCTACAGTCGGCGGAACGGCGAGCGCCGCATCGGGAACCGATGCGGCGCTCGCTCGTTTCCTGCAGTGACGGTCAGTCGTCGTCGAGCTTGTCCTTCACCGCGTCCTTGGTCTTCTCGGCCGCGTCCTTCACCTTGTCGGCCGCGTCCTTCGTCGCGCCCCAGGCCTTCTTGCCGGAGCCCTTCAGCTGGTCCTTCTTCCCCTCGGCCTCCAGACGCTCGTCGCCGGTGGCGTCGCCCACCGTCTCTTTCACGTTCCCCTTCGCCTCGTCCCAGGTCCCTTCCATACGATCCTTCGCACCTTCCATCTTCGCCTCCTTCCGATGAGCCGGACGGCCGGTTCTGCCGCCCATGCGCGGTGTCTTCCCGAACGAGGCGTGCTCAAACCTCGTCGTCGCGGACCCGGCGGCTGAGCGGGATCGCGTACCACAGCCACGCGATCAGGACGAAGATCGCCGCCGCCACGCCGAACGCGGCCGGCGGGCCGAAGAGCAGCTCGGTGATCAGGCTCGCGGCACACGTGATGGACAGCGCCAGGAAGACCGTCCCCGCGATCGCGAACCGGTTCGACGTCCGGATCAACTGCTCCTTGTCACGCTGCCGGAACCGGATCCGGTGATACGTGACCGGCGCCATGAACAGCACGGTTGCGACGGCCGTGCCGACGAAGGTCGCGAAGTAGAGCGCTCGCTGCCCGCTGCCAAGCGACTCGAAGCGGCTGCTGAACGGGACGGTGAGCAGGAAGGCGAACAGGACCTGCACCCCGGGGAGCGCGACCCGGAGCTCGTTCAGGAGCTCGATGAGCTCTCGGTTGAGCCGCTCGTCACGGGACTCGCCCGGCGCGCCGCTCGAACCGTGCTCCGGACCGTCCGATGACCCTCCCACGACCCTGGGGTACCACGCCTGGTCACGTGAAACAATCGTTTCCCCTGTGCGTGCCCAGGGTAGGCACGCGATATCCGTCCCGATCGGAGGCGATCCGCATGGCCGTCCTGGTCCGTCACGCGATGACCGAGGAGCCGAAGACCCTCAGTTCCGAAAGGAGCGCCGGCGATGCCGCGGGACTGATGTCCAACCACGACGTGGGCTCCGTCCCGATCGTCGACGGCGAGACCTGCGTCGGGATCGTCACGGACCGGGACCTGGTGGTGCGGGTCCTGGCGGCACGGCGCGATCCCGAGGCCCTGACGCTGGGTGAGATCCTGACGAAGAACGTCGTCACCGTCTCTCCCGACTCCGAGCTCCACGAGGCGCGTGACCTCATGGAGCGTCACAAGGTCCGCCGCCTCCCCGTGCTCAAGGACGGCAAGCTCGTCGGCATCGTGTCTCTCGGCGACGTCGCCGTAGCGCTCGCGTCCAAGCGGATCGTCGGCGAGGCGTTGTCGGGGATCTCCGAATCGGCGAGCACGACCGGCCTCAACCCCGGCCCCGCGATCGGGACCCCCGGGCGCGCGCAACGTTCCGACCGCGAGGGCGGCGTTTGACGGCGCGATCCGCCGGGTACACGGAAGCCTGGAGTCGCAGGGTGCGGCCCCGGGAGGTGGAACAGATGTCGATGTCCCACCAGAACACCGAGTACCACGAGCACGAGCCCGATCACGGTTCCATGACGGGGTTCGCCGCGATCAAGTACACGGCGATCGTGGTGATCGTGCTCGCGATCTTGGCCTTCCTGGCCTGGTACGTGATCCCGCAGTTCAACAACTAGTACGCGAGGGAGGGCGTCATGCTTGCACTCATGCTTGCGGCTTCGAACGCCGCGACGCTGCTATGGATCATCGCCGCGATCCTGGTGATCGCCGGGATCGTCACGCTGATCAGAGGTGGTGTGCTCGCCGGCGTCGTCTTGATCATCGTGGGGCTGCTCATCGGCCCGGGTGGCGTGAGCATCTTCAGCTAGCGCTCGCGCGTCGGCGAGCCCGAGTCGTTCGGGCGCGATCCCCGAGGTTCGTCCTCGGGGATCGCACCGTTCTCGGCCACCTCGTCGCGGAGGGTCCGAAGCGTCTGCGACAGGATCCGGCTCACGTGCATCTGTGAGACCCCGATCTGCTCGGCGATCTCGGACTGCGTGAGGCCCCGGAAGAACCGCAGGTGCAGCACCCGACGCTCGCGTGAGGACAGGCCCTGCACGGCCGGCGCGACGGACGCCCACCGTTCGAGGAGTTCGAGCGAGGGATCCTCTTCACCAAGCACGTCGATCGGGGCCGTCCCTTCATCCCCGATCGGGGCCTCCAACGGCGACGTGGAGTACGCCTGCACCGCCTCCATGGCGTCCAGCACCTCTTCGGACGAGGCTTCTGCCCGAGCCGCGAGCTCCTCGATCGTCGGCGACCGCCCCAGCTCCTGCGACAAGGCGGGCAACACGGCGTTCACCCGCAACCCCACCTCTTGGAGACGCCTGGGGACGCGGATCGCCCAGCCCTTGTCGCGGAAGTGTCGCTTGAGCTCCCCCACGATCGTCACGGCCGCGTACGTCGAGAACTGGACGTTGCGGGCGACGTCGAACCGGTCGATCGCGTTCAGCAGTCCCAGGCTCGCGACCTGGTTCAGGTCGTCGAGCGGTTCGCCGCGTCCGTCGAACCGGCGAGCGAGGTACTCGGCGAGTGGCAAGAACATCTGTACGAGCTCCTCGCGAGCGGCGGCGTCGGGGAGCCGCCGGAACAGTTCGAGCTCGGTCTCGCGATCGATCGGGCTGAGTGACCGGCGACCCGGGCTCATCGGGGACCCGGCGACGCGAAGGGTTCGAGCGCTCGCTTCGTGAAGCGGATGGTCGGGGCGGCCCCATCGACATCGAGCGCGACCGAGTCGACGAGCGCGGTCAACACCCGCCAGCCGAGCGTGTCCTCGAGCGCCGGCGGTGGCCAGCCGTTCGCGGGCGCGTCGACGCGGACGACACTCTCGAGGCGATCCGAGAGCGGTCGCAGTGCGAGCGTCAGTTCGGTCGCTCCGGGGAGCGCCAGCAGCTGGGCACAAGCCTCGTCGACGGCGAGACGGAGATCCTCGATCCCGTCGAACGACACGGGCACGCGGGACGCGACGTTCGCCGTCACCGCGCGCAGCACGTGGACGAACTCGGCTCGAGCTGGAACCGTGACCCGGATGTCGTCGGTTGGCGAGGTCTCCATCGGCGCTTCCTATACTAGGAACGCTCCGCGCATCGCCGCACCCTTCGGGGCACGGCCCGGAGGGAGCTCGAGACCCGAACCATAGGAGGGCATCCGAGATGGACGTGATCGTCGAGACTCGCACCGAGGAGACCGTGGACGGTGGTGGTGGTTGCGGGGGAGCTCGACCTGCACACCTCCCCCGCGCTCCGCGACCATCTGCTCGGGTTGATCGAGCGAGGTACCTCGCGGATCGCCGTCGACATGACGAAGGTCGACTTCATGGACTCCAGCAGTCTGGGCGCGTTGATCACGTGCCTGAAACGCCTGCGCGAGGCCGACGGCCGCCTGACGCTCGTCGGTCTGGACGGACCACCGATGAAGGTGATGACCCTGACGGGCCTCGACCGCGTGTTCGAGCTCGTCGGACTCGACGGCAGAGCTCCCGACCGCGATGAGCCCGAGGACGATGGTCGACGCGATCGACGTCCGTTCGATGCACATCCCGCCCGACAGCAAGCACGTCGTCATCGGTGCGCTCGTTCGTCGGCGCGATCGGCCGGTCCGCCGGATGTCCGCAGGAGACGATCGACGACCTGCGTCTGGCGGTAACCGAGGCCTGCGGGGAGGCGCTCGAGCAGGGTGCGTCTCCCGACGGGATCGACCTGCGGATCTGGCTCGAGGGCGACCGGCTCATGATCGAGATCGAGCCGGTCGGAACCTTCGAGCGAGATGACGAAGACTCGAGCGAAGGCGTGCGGCGCTGGGCGCTGATCCAGGCGTTGTTCCCGGACGCCGCACGCCACGACCGCGACGGCGGCGGTGTGCTGCGATTCACGGCTGCGAGCGATGCCACCTGACCATCCGAGCGCCCGTCGATAGGTCCTGCGCGGGCGCCCGGGGATCGCCTCCGGGCCCGGGGGGCCGTCGATGAACGAGGCGTCCGCCGGGCCCGGCGTCCCGCGCGGTCGCGACGACGCGGGCGAGGCGGACCGGCCGTCGCGGCCCGGCGACGTCCCCGAAGCCGAACGGCTCGCGCTGACCGCGCTCGCGGCCGCCGGTGAACGGTTGGCCTTCCTCGCCGAGGCGAGCGAGGTCCTGGCCGTCAGTCTCGACCCGAGCGAGACGCTCGAGGAGCTCGCGAACCTCGCCGTGCCGCGCCTCGCCGACTGGTGCTCGATCGACATGGTCGACGACGACGGGGGCATCGAACTCGTCGCGCTCGCCCACGTGAACCCGGCCAAGGTCGAGATGGCGAGGGAACTGCGCCGGCGGTATCCCCCGGATCCGGACGCACCGACGGGCGTCCCGAACGTGCTCCGAACCGGCCGGTCGGAGCTGATGGAGGAGATCACGCCCGAGCTCATCGAGCGCGCGCTCGCCGAGCGCCCGGATGTCGCCGGCCTGATCCGGGATCTCCACCTCCGTTCGGCGATGGTGGTTCCGCTCGCCGGCAACGACCGGGTGTTCGGCGCGATGACCTTCGTCTGGGCCGAGTCCGGCCGACGGTACGCGCACGCCGACCTCGCCCTCGCGGAAGACCTCGCCCGGCGCGCATCGGTCGCGCTCGAGAACGCGCGCCTGTTCCAGCTCGAACGGGACGCGCGCCTGCGGGAGAGCGACGCGCGGGCGCGCCTGCAGATCCTGCTCGAAGCCGGGGCCGCGATGTCTGCGAGCTTCGAGGAACCGGGCATCCTGCGGGCCCTCACGGGCGGAGCGTCGCGACGGATCTGCGACTACAGCGTCGCGTTCGTCCTGGGCTCGGACGACCGGATCGTCGACGCGGTCGGCGCCCATCGAGACGTCGCTCGATACGGCGTCGTCGAGCGGATGGCGCGCGCCCACCTCCCGGACATCGACAGCCCGGACAGCCTTGCGGCACAGGTGATCAAGACGGGTGAGCCGATCCTGATCCCCGAGGTGCCCCCCGAGCGGCTCGAACGCGTCATGGCGCCCGGTGAGCAGCTCGAGCTCGCGCGGGAGCTCGGGTTCGCGTCGGTCATCGTGGTACCGATCACCGCGCGAGGACGCACGTTCGGCGCCCTCGCCCTCGTCCGCGACGACGCGTGGCCACCCTTCGCGGAGGACGACGTCTCGTTCGCGATCACGATCGCCACCCGAGCGGCGATCACGTTGGACAACGCCCGCCTGTACGCGGAACGTGATTCGATCTCGGAGACGCTCCAGCGCAGCCTCCTGCCACCCGAGTTCCCCGACGTGCCCGGCATCGACATCGCCGTCTGCTACCTCCCCGTCTCCGAGGGCGGCGCGCACATCGGCGGTGACTTCTACGACGTGTTCGCGACCGACGACGACCACTGGCTCGCCGTGATCGGCGACGTGGTGGGGAAGGGCCCGCAGGCGGCCGCCATGATGGGGCTCGCGCGCTACACGGTCCGAACGGCAGCCTTCGCCGAGGGCCGCCCGAGCCGCATCCTTGGGACGCTCAGCCAGGCGTTCCTCCGCCAGACCAAGGAGCATCGATTCTGCACGGCGTGCTGCGTGCGGATCCGCCGATCGGGGTATGGAACACGCATGACCGTCTCGACCGGCGGGCACCCGCTCCCGGTGGTCCTGCACGAGAACGGCGCGATCGACGTGGTGGGATCACCAGGCACGATCCTCGGCGTCTTCGAGGATCCCGTGCTCACCGACCATGCGGTCGACCTCGTGGCCGGGGACGCCCTCGTCCTCTATACGGACGGCGTCACCGACGAACGGCAGGACGACGAGGAGTTCGGCGAGAACCGCCTCTACGACGTCCTCAGCACGCTCGGCGCGGGCTCGGCACGAGAGATCGCGGACGGCGTACTGGAGGCCGTCGTCGGGTTCCGGACCGGCGACCCCCGCGACGACATCGCGATCTTGGTCCTGAAGGTGTCGGCGTGAACCTCGGCGTCGCCGCCGAGTTGGAGCGGGGCCGGGGCGTGCTGCGGCTGCGCGGGGAGCTCGACCTTGCCACGGTGCCCGAAGCGGAGGCCGCACTCATGCGAATCGAGCACGATCCGAACACGGCGACGATCGTGTTGGACCTGCAACGGCTCGTGTTCATGGACTCGACCGGCCTTCGGTTCGTGCTCGCGGCCGGTGCGAGAGCCAGCGGCGACGACCGACGGTTCGTGATCGTGCGAGGGCCGCAGCAGGTCCACCGCGTCTTCCGTCTGGCGCTCCTCGAGGACCGCCTCGAGTTCGCGGATTCGGCCGATGCGATCGGGGGCGCCGATGCCTGAGATCACGCTGGCCCTCCCCTCGCTCCCGGACTCGATCCCGCTCGCGCGGCACGTGCTGGACCGCCTGGAGGACTCGGTCGAGGAGTCACTGCTCGAGGATCTCCGCCTGTTGGTCAGCGAGGTGCTGACGAACAGCATCCGGCACGGCCCGGGTGGCCAGATCGTCGAGCTTCGGGTGTCGGTCGACAAGCGCCGCGTCCGGGTCGAGGTGGAGGACGCCGGCCGGGGGTTCGAGCCACCGGTCCATCCGGACACGGTCGGAGCGCACCGCCGGCTGGGGGCTCATGCTCGTCGACCGCCTCGCCGATCGATGGGGCGTCTCGTCGGCTCGCACGACGACCGTGTGGTTCGAGATCGACCGCCGTCCCTGACGTTTCCGAACTGGGTCGGCCGGGTACCCACCGTTCTCGCGGTCCGGCAGGCCGGGTCCCCCCTCGCATGCCGGGCCGCACTCTTTCCGCCCACCCCCAGATCGAGCCCGACGCGGACGTCTGAGCTCAGGCGTCGGGAGGTGGCGGGGGCGGGGCGGCCGGGGGCATCGGCGGTGGTGGCTCCGCGGGCGGCGCGGCAGGGGCAGCCGGCGGTGCGTCGCCGACCGGTGCCGTCACCGGCGCCTCGCCGAAACCGGGCGACGGAGCCCCGCCACCGCCGCTCCGACGGCTGCGGACGATCAGGAAGATCACGATCGCGGCGACGATCAGCGCACCGACGATGATGAGGATCAGGACGAGGTTCGAGCTCCCGTCGTCGCCACCGGCCGCGCCGGCGTCGCCGTCCTCGATCGCGCTCCCGGTCGCGTTGATCTCCAGTCGCTCCCCGAAGACCGGCGTGTAGGTGACGGTGTTCCCGTCGACCTGACCGTTGGCCTCGATCACATCGCCCGGGAAGGTGAACGCGATGCTGAGGTCCGCGCTCTCGAACAGCTCCGAACCGCTGACGCCGAGGCCCGTGAGCCCGGTGGCGCCGGACAGGCCGCTTGACAGATCCAAGGTCCCGGTGACGACGTACGTGTCGCCGGAACGGCTGATGTTGATCTCCTCCGCACCGGTGCCGGCGAACTCCCCGATCGGCACGCTCTCGAACACGAACTGCTGGCCGACGAACTCGCCGTCGTCGAACGGCTCGACGGTGACCCCGGGAACGTCGCTGGGCAGCGGGACCTCGGTACCGAGCAGGTCGTCGATCGACTGACCGGTCAGCTCGACGAGCTCCTTCTGGATCCCGACCTGGATCGTGCCGCTCACCGAGTCGTCCGAGTTGATCGACAGGTCCATGTTGAGCTTCACGCACCCGGAGAGCAGCAGCGCGAGGACCGCGACCGCCCCGATCCGAGCGGAGGTGCGGACACGTCGTGACATCGTTCGGCCTCCTGACCTCATCATCGGGGCAGCCTACCGCGTGACCGGGCGGCGACCGGGACCTCGAACCTCCTGGTCGGCGTCGGCTGAAGGCGTTCTCATCCGGACGACAGGGCCTGGACCACGTCCTCCTCCAGGTACGAGAGGTAGGCGTAGAGCGCGTAGGCGGCACCTGACTCCTCGTCGTCGTCGAAGTCCTCCGGCGCGCTCTCCTCGGTGACGGCCAGTCGAACGCCGAGCACGAGACGCAGGTCGTTCATCGCCGCGAGCCACGCCTCCAACTCCTGCTCGGTCAGCCGGACGGCCTGCAGCGTCCGCTCCATCGTCTCGATCGCCGCGAGCCGCCCGGCCATGAGGTCATCGCGCACGACCGAGTCGAACTCGATCGTCGACCGCTCGTCGTCCAGGAAGGCCGATGGGAAGAGCCGCTTGACCACGGGATCCGATCGGTCGTCCCGCTCAAGCACCGTGCGGAGCATCTGCGGGAGCCCGGTCAGCACGTCACGCTCCGGGGGCGGGATCCGCAGGATGAACTCGCCGGAGCGGGTGCGTTTCACGCGGCGGACGGCCACCGCGTCAGCGATCCTTCTGCATCGTCGCCCAGAGCCCGTGCGCGTGGAGCCTCGCGACGTCGAACTCACAGCGCTCGCGCGGACCCTCGGCCACGACCGCCTTGCCCTTCTGGTGGACGTCGAGCATGAGCTTCGTGGCCTTCTCGCGCGGGTAGCCGAACAGCTTCTGGAAGACGAACACCACGTACGACATGAGGTTGATCGGGTCGTTCCAGACGATCACGATCCACGGGATGTCGGGCGTGACGTCCTGTTCACCCGTGGGTCGGTCGACCTCGACCGGAGCTGTCTGCGCCATCCCGACCAGGGTACGACGCTACAGCGCGGTGATCGTCACCTCGTTCGACCCAACCGACTCACCAACGACGTTGACCGCGGTCACGACGTAGACGTAGGTCGTGCCCGAGGTCACCTGGACGTCGTCGGCGCTGAACGCCGCGGGGCCCTTGGTCAGCAGGAGCACGAACGGTTCACCACCCACCCGCCGGTAGACCCGGTAGCCGGTGATCTGCGAGCCGTTGTCGGCGACGGGCACGACCCACTGCAGGTAGTTCATGCCTGGGACCAGCGCCCCGCTCTCCACCGGGTCGAGGACCGGGGCATCCGGGACGCCCGGCGTGGGTTCTCCGAGCACCGTGAACGCTTCGGCTGCCGCCGAGGGGGCATGTTTCGGGTCCCCCGCGTAGGAGACCTCGATCGCGTGCTCACCACTCGAGCCGGCCGGAACCCTGATCTTGGCGAGCCCGAGGAAGTTCGTCGTCGCCGAGCCCACCTTCACCCCGTCGACCGAGATCGTCAGGGAGGCCTTCGGAAGTGGCCACCACAGGAAGCGGCCCTTCGTCAGGACCAGCACCGTGCCGACGACGTCGTCGCCGGCCTCGACCTCGTGTTCGTGGAGCTTGAACCAGATCTTGGTCGCGGCTTCCGACGTGGCCACGGCCGGCGTCGCGAGGAGCGCGAGCCCGACGGCCACCCCCACCGCCATGCACACGATCTTGCGCGCCATCGCGGTGGTCCTTTCACTGACAGACGTTCTCCCCATGTATCGGCATCATGGGGGTCGGAACTTGAGGGGACCTACGGCTTGGGCGGCCGTTCGAACCGGCCGACGAGCGCGACGATCCCCGCCAGCACCGCCGCGGACAGGCCGATGAACACCGGCCGGAGCAGCCACCAGGCCGCCGTGCTGTCTTGCTCCCGGCCGACCCCCAGCGGCCACAGCGCGAGCAGCACGACGAAGTAGGCGGTCATGTGCCACAGGAACAGCGTCATGATCACGCTGTTCAACGCGATCGTGATCCTCCAGGGCCGCGCTCGTTGCAGCCACCGTGACAGGGGCGGTCGAAGCAGCATCACGGCGCCGATGGACCAGATGTCGGCGAGGAGGAAGCACACGGTCGGTGGGTAGGCGTTCGAGACGACCTCGACGTCGGTGCCGAGCAGGCTCTTCGGGTAGTGCCCGATCCCCGGGAACCAGTCGAAGCGCGCGTTCCCGAGCGGCTCGAAGAGCCAGGGGTTGGTCATCAGCACCAAGCCGCCGAGCCCCACCGCGACCATCGCCCAGAACGCCCGGCGCGGCAGCCGCTCGAACGTCCCGTCCGCGTAGAAGTGCCCGAGCTGATGTGGCAGCAGGAGCACGAAGACGACGTTCAGGTAGCGGAGCGGGTCCACGTCCGCGCCGAACCCGACGACGTCGACGATGATCGTCCCCGCCACCATGGCCGCCGGCACCCGCCAACGGAACCGCCGGTGCAGCCGGATCGTCGCGGGCGCGAGACAGACCACGACGAGGTAGACGGCGAGGAACCACAGGGGCCCGAACGGCAACGTGGCAGCCGGCGGGTACATCCCGCGGAGCAGCCGAGTGTCCCCGGGCAGCTCGGGCCCGGTCGGTCCGCCGACGTCGAGCAGGTGGAGCGCGACCTGCACGACGAGCCAGAACCCGAGGAACACGAGCGAGGGCCGCAGGAGGCGTTCGAGCCGGCTGCGGATGAACGCGGAGGTCGGCTCCCCGCGGCGGCGGAACGCGTCGTAGGTCACGAGGTTGGAGAACCCGCCGACGAAGAAGAACACCGGCATGACCTGGAACACCCACGTGGCGAGCCACATCCCCGAGGTCACGCCGACCGCGCTGGTCGTCGAGAAGACGTCTCGCTCGAAGTGGTTGATCGAGATGAACCAGTGGCCGAAGACCACGGCGACGATCGAGGCCGCCCGCAGGAAGTCGACGTAGCGATCGCGCGTGGCGGGAGTGGCCCGCGCCAGCTCCTCGAGGCGGTGGCTCACTGCTCGGCGACGCTACACCCTCTGTCATCATTGGCCCGCCATGGCCGCCACCGATCCGTACCGATCGCCCCTCGCGCCCGACGCGAACGCGGGGCTCGTCGCCCTGGTGACCGGCGGCGGGACCGGGCTCGGACGCGCGATCGCCCGGGAGTTCGCGCGGACCGGAGCGAGCGTGGCGATCGCCGGCCGTCGCCCGGAGCCGCTCGAGGAGGCGCGTGCCGAGCTCGAAGCCTCCGGGACGGCGTCGCTGGCGTTCCCGGCGGACGTCCGCGAACCCGAACAGGTGACGGCGCTGGTCGACGCGGTCCTCGAGCGCTTCGGGCGGATCGACGTGCTCGTGAACAACGCCGGCGGGCAGTTCCTGTCGGCGCCCGAGGACATCACGGCCAAGGGCTGGCGGGCGGTGCAGCGCCTGAACGGCGACGCGGTGTGGGACCTCACCCGCACGGTGGCGACGCGTTCGATGATCCCGGACGGTGGCGGGCTCGTCGTGTTCATCGGGTTCAGTCCGCGTCGGGGGATCCCGTTCGTCGTCCACTCGTCTGCCGCTCGTGCCGCGCTCGAGAACCTCGCGGGCGGGCTCGCGATCGAGTGGAGCCGATACCGGGTCCGCGCCGTGTGCGTCTCGACGGGCGCGATCGACACCGACGCGTTCCGCGCCTACGGCGACGGGTTCGTGCAGGAGGCGGAGCGGACGGCGCCGCTCGGTCGGATCGCCACACCCGAGGAGGTCGCGAGCGTGATCGCGTTCCTGTCGACCTCGGGCGGCGCGTACATCACGGGCACGACGATCGTGGTCGACGGCGGAGCGGATGCGTGGGGCCTCGGGTTCGCGCCGCCGCAGCCCGCAGCGCCGGCGCCCGAGCCGTCCGCCTAGTAGACGATCACCGAGCGCATCCCCTCGCCCCGCTCGAAGGCCTCGAGCGCGGCGTGGATCTGGTCGAGCGCGATCGTGCGCGAGATCAGGGGTTCCAGCCGCAGCTCGCCGAACGCGAGCAGGTGCGCGAGGAGCGGGAAGTCGCGAGCCGGGACCACGCTCCCGTACCAGGAGCCGGCGACCGTGAGCTCCTTCGTGGTCGCGCGCAGCGCGTGAAGGGGCGCTCGAACCTCGGGACGCGCCATGCCAACGAGGACGGTCGTTCCGCCCGGCGCCACCGCCTCCATCGCCTGCTCGATCGTCTCGGGCCGGCCCAGGCACTCGATCGCGTGATCGAACCCGCCCGGGATCTCGTCGCGGCCCGACAGGACGGTCTCGGTGGCACCGAGCTCCTTCGCGAGCTCGAGCTTGGCCTCCACCACGTCGACCGCGACGATCGCCGCGGCCCCCGCGATGCGAGCGCCCTGGATCGCGGACTGACCGACGGCGCCGCACCCGAGGACGAGCACGGACTCTCCCGGTCGTACCCGGGCGGTGTTCAGCACGGCGCCCACGCCGGTCGCGACCGCGCAGCCGAGGAGCGCGACCTGCTCGAGCGGCAACAGGGGGTCGACGCGGAAGACGGTGTTGGCCGGGACGACCGAACGCTCGGCGAACGACGAGGGGACGTTGTGGTGGATCGGCGTCGCCCCATGCCGGAAGCGCGTCGTGCCATCGGCGAGGAAGCCCGCGTCGAAGACGGCTTGTCGTTCGCACACGACCGGCCGGCCGGACGCGCACCGCCGGCACGATCCGCAGTAGGGCAACCAGGAGCAGACGACGTGGTCGCCGGTCAACAGGTTCGCGACGCCCTCACCCACGGCCTCGACGACCGCCGAGCCCTCGTGCCCGAGCACGATCGGCATCGCGTGGGGATGGATGCCGTGCACGGCGTGATGGTCCGAGCGGCACACGCCTGAGGCCGCCATCCGGATCTGCACCTCGCCGGCCTTCGGCGGGTCGAGCTCGAGGTCCTCGAGCCGCAGGTCGTCGACCTCCCACAGCACCGCGGCGCGCACGCCCGAAGTATGGACCGCCCGGACGGACGCGGCCGCTAGCCTGCTCGGGTGAGCCCACGCTTCGTCCTGCACGTCGACCTGGACGAGTTCATCGCCGCCGTCGAGGTGCTCCGGCGTCCCGAGCTCGAGGGCAAGCCGGTCGTCGTGGGGGGCGACGGCGACCCGAGCAAACGCGGCGTGGTGTCGACCGCCAACTACGAGGCACGCCGGTTCGGCATCCGCAGCGCGATGCCGCTCCGAACCGCGTTCAAGCGGAACCCGGAGGCGGTGTTCCTGCCGGTGGACGCCGACGCGTACCTGGCCGCCTCGCGCGAGGTGATGGACACCCTGCGGACGCTCGACGCGGTGGTCGAGGTCGCGGGGTGGGACGAGGCCTTCCTCGGCGCGGAGACCGACGATCCCGAGGGCCTCGCGCGCGAGATCCAGCGTCGCGTGCGCGAACGCACCCGCCTGTGGTGCACCGTCGGCATCGGCGACAATCGGCTGCAGGCCAAGCTCGCGACCGGGTTCGGCAAACCCCGCGGCGTGTTCCGGATCGACACCGCCGGCTGGCCCGAGACGATGTTCGGCCTGGCAGCGTCCGAGCTGTGGGGCGTCGGCGCCAAGACCGCGGCCAAGCTCGCCGAGTTGCGGATCCGAACGATCGGCGACCTCGCCACGGCCGACGAGGACGCGCTCGCGGAGCGGTTCGGGCCGAACACTGGGCCGTGGCTCGCGAGCCTCGGGCGCGGCGAAGGTTCGGACGAGGTCCACGCCGAGGCGTGGGTCGCCAAGGGCCGGGGCCGCGAGCGCACGTTCCAGCAGGACCTGACCGACCAGGACCAGATCCGCCGCGAGGTCGCTCGCCTCGCGCTCGAGGTCGCTCGCGACCTCGAGCGCGAGGGCCGCGTCGCCGGGCGCATCGTGGTCAAGGTTCGGACCTCGTCGTTCTTCACCTCGACCCACGGCGTGAAGCTGCCCGAGCCGACCGCCGACGCCGCCGAGATCGACGCGGCCGCCGGGAGCGCGCTCGAGCGCTTCGAGCTCGACCGCCCGGTCCGACTGCTCGGGGTGCGAGCGGAGATGACCCCACCAGTGGTAGACAACGCGACGTGAGCCTCCAGTACCACGTGCAGCTGCGCGAGGGTGACGTCGCGCCGTACGTGCTCCTGCCCGGCGATCCCGGTCGCGTGCCGCTGGTCGCGAGCCTGTGGGACGAGTCGCGCGAGGTGGCGAGCAACCGCGAGTACGTCACGTTCACCGGCACGTACAAGGGCGTGCCGATCTCGTGCACCTCGACCGGGATCGGCTGCCCCTCCACGGCCATCGCGATGGAGGAGCTCGCGCGCGTCGGGGCGACGACGTTCGTCCGGATCGGTACGTGCGGGACGTTCCAGGACCGCGTGGCCAACGGGGACATCGCGATCTTCGACTCGGCGGCGCGGTACGACGGGGCGTCTCGGCTCTACGCGCCGATCGAGTTCCCGGCGGTCGCGAGCCACGACGTGGTCGGCGCCGCGATCGAGGCCGGCCGGGAGCTCGGGTACACGACGCACGTGGGCACGACGCGTTCGGCCGACACCTTCTACGCGATGCATCCCCGGCCCGGCTCGAGCTACAACGGCTACTGGCAGTCGAGCTGGCGCGACCACTTCGAGGACCTGAAGCGGCTCAACATCGTCGCGGCCGAGATGGAGGCGAGCGTGATCTTCGTGCTCGCGCGCGTGTGGGGCCTTCGGGCCGGCGGGGTCGCGGTCGTGCTCGACAACGTGCTGAAGGTCTCGGGCGAGGAGGGCCGGTTCGATCCCGATGACCAGTTCGAGCACGGTGGCGACGAGATCGAGCGGCTCGCGCGGATGGGCTCGGAGACCGTTCGGATCCTCGCCGAACGCGACGCGGCGAGCCGCGCGGCCGGACCCGACACGGCCATCACGTGAGCCTCCAGTACCACGTCCAGCTCTCGCCGGGCGACGTGGCCCCCACCGTGCTGCTTCCCGGCGACCCGGGCCGGGTCCCGGTCGTCGCGAGCCTCTGGGACGAGGCCCGCGAGGTCGCCCGCAACCGCGAGTACGTCACGTTCACGGGGACGTACCGCGGCGTGCCGATCTCGTGCACCTCGACGGGGATCGGAGCACCCTCGACCGCGATCGCGCTGGAGGAGCTCGCACGCGTCGGAGCGACGACCTTCCTGCGGATCGGGACGTGCGGAGCCCTCCAACGCGACGCGAGGGTCGGCCACATCGCGATCTTCGACTCGGCGATCCGAGCCGACGGCGCCTCGGCCCTGTACGCGCCGCCCGAGTATCCGGCGGTCGCCCATCACGACGTGGTCGACGCGGCGATCGAGGCGGCTCGCCGGCTCGGCACGCCGTGGCACGTGGGGACGACGTTCTCGACCGACCTGTTCTACGTGCCCGAGCCCGGTTCCGCGTTCGGCGGGTTCGAGCAATCCGCGTGGCGCGAGCGGTACGCCGACATCGGCGGGACGGGGGCGCTCGCGGCCGAGATGGAGGCGAGCGTGCTCATGGTCCTGACGAGGATCTGGGGGCTCCGCGGCGGCGCGATCGCGCTCATCTCCGACGCCGTGGAGGACAAGGACGAGGCCGGCGAGTTCGACCCGCAGGCGACGTTCGACGTCGGGCAGGAGCCGATGCTCCGGCTCGCACGGATGGGGTGCGAGACGGCCGTGGTGCTCGACGAGCGCGCGGACGTGCCCGAAGGATCGGAGCGGATCGGGGAGGGCCCGGAGGGTTAGCTGCCGCTGCCGCCGGCGGGGAACCCGGCCGTCCCCTGGTCGAACAGGCCCGCGACCGACGCGCCGAACACCGTGAGCGCGAACACGGTCACGAGGACGACCAGCGTCAGGATCAGGCCGTACTCGGAGGCAACGGCTCCCGCCTCCTGGCACGCCCACCCGGACATCCGCCGGAGCGCGGATCGAAGTCTCGAAACGTTCATCGCCAGGGTCCTTCTTCCGGAAACGTCTCCAGCGTAGGGATTCTGGGGGCGGCGAGCCATCCCACGTTCCCCGGTGGCGAACGGACCGCTCGGCCTAGGGAGGACTCGTCGGATATCCGGGGGTCGGAAGGGTCGTCAGGACCCTGCGCCGGAGGGGAACCCGCCCGTTCCCTGGTCGAACAGCCCCGCGACCGAGGCTCCGAACGCGGTCGCAGCCAGGATGATCGCCAGCGCGATCAGCAGCAGGAGCAGGCCGTACTCGGTCGCCACCGCCCCCGCTTCTCCACGTGCCCGGCCGGAGATCCGCCGGAGCGCCGAGCGGAGGGTGGAGGCATGCATGTCCAGGTCCCGAGCGTCAGAAGTTGAGCAGCCTCGTCTGCTGGATCGACTGGACGGCGATCCGCAGGAACGTGGCCTCGAGGTCGGTGCCGCGCGACTCGCAGAAGTAGAAGTCGTTGTCGGTCTGCTCGGTCAGCGGGTTCGCGACCGTGTCGCACCCCCCGGGCGTGTTGTCACCGACGACCCCGGCCGGCGGGGGGCTCGCCATGTCGGCCAGGAACCTGGTTGCGAAGTCCCCACCGGAGGGCGGAGGTCCGTACGGGCTGGCCGTGGTGTCGAACCCGCAGCGCGCGCCGGACGCGCCGTAGGCGATCGTGAAGATCAGCACCCCGTTCGCCTTCGCGTTGGCTGCGCGGGTGATCGCGTACTGGCACGGCTGGTTGAACCGCGGTTGGTTCGCCTCGCCGTCGGCGAAGTACACGATGACGTCCGGCACGTCGACCCTCGAGCCGGCGAGCATGTTCGCCGCGGCGTGCAGCGGGTCGCCGTGGTTCGTGTGGCCAGCGCCGGTCGGCGTCACGTTGTTGACGGAGGTGGCCCGCATCAGGCAGTTCACCGTGCTGACGAGCGTGCTGCCGCTGTTCAGCGTGCCGTCGGAGTTCTGGTAGTCGTTCGTGATGCTCGACCAGCCTCCAGCGGTCCCCTGCCGCGTTGGGCACGCTCGGGTACGTCTGGGTCGGCTGCGTGTCGCACAGGTTCACGAACGGGCTCGTCCGGTGGTACGGGAGCGCCACCAGGCCGATCGACACGTCGTCCGGGTCGTAGAACTCGAGGATCGAGTCCCTCGCGGCGGACGAGTTCGAGATCGCGGCCTTCACGTTGGCGATGTCCGCGTCGCTCATGCTCGTCGATCGGTCGACGACGAGGACGACGTCGAGCGGCGAGGACGCCTGGCCGCAGAACCCCTTGCACGCCGCCGCGCGGACCGCGCCCGTCGTGCCGGAATCGAACCCGAGGATCGGCGCGAACAGGTACTGCACCGTGCTCGACGCCGTGAGCTTGATCGTGTTGCAGAGATCGCCGCCGTACGGGTTGCAGACGTGGTACGCGCGGCCGGCCCGGCTCGTCCACCCGCCCGACCACGTCCCTGCGGTCACGGGCCCGCAGGCGAAGAGGAGATCGGGGCTGTCGTGGCCCCCGTCGCCGTCCGGGTCCGAGACGACGCAGCCGAACTCGATGATCAAGGACGAGCCGGTGGCCGACGGACCGTTCGCCTCGGCGACCTGTCGCGCGGTGGCTTCGGCGGCGCCCCCGGCGGTGGAACCCTGGACGGGCATGAGCCCCGCGCCCGCGAGCGAGCCGAGGTCCACGGCCGCCTGCAGGATGTGCCGCTCGTGCCGCAGGCGCGCGATGTCGAACATCACCGCCGCGGAGCCGAGCAGCGCGGTAAGCATGAGCGCGACCACGACGGCCACGACCCCGCGCTCGTCGTTCAGTCGCGCGAGGCCGAGACGTGCCAGCACGCGCGGGCGGTTCACTGGCCCTCGAACCTCGCCTCGGCCCTGGAGGTCATGGACATGTCCGCGCCGAGCCCGACGAATCCCGGGAGCGGCGTGATGTAGTCGTAGCTGTAGGTCGACGTGATGCGGACGATGTCGCCCGCATCCCAGTCGACGGCCGACCCGCAGCTCGTGAACATCGTGCTGCCGGCCGGCGCGCACTCGATCACGACGGTCAGGTTGGCCTGATCGAGGAAGCTCGACGCGCCGCGCACGCGGGCCTCGATGTTGGTCTGGTTCGGATCCACGGCCGCGAGCCTCGCGCCCTCGCGGACGCCGTTCTGCGTCGAGTCCCAGGCGTGGTAGCCGAAGCCGAACTCGATGATGCCGAGGATCAGCATCAACATCAGCGGCAGGATGAGCGCGAACTCGACGGCGACCGCTCCGCGTTCGGAACGCGGATCCGCGGGGCTGATGCCCCGATCGATCGCTCTCTCGAGCGCACGTCGCTGATGTGTTTGCACGGCCATCGCTCCCGTTCGAAGGCTAGGGAGCGCGTGCCTGGCGGGCCATACCGTGTTTCCCGGAGATGGGGTGGCCCGCTCAGACTAGTGCGAACGGTCGGCACGGCCGCTGTTCGGATCGGCCCGGCCGTCGTGCGGCTCGCCCGGTACCCTGGGCCGACTCCGTGCGACGACCCTCCCTCCGATCCGCGCTCGTCCTGGCGCTGCTGGCCGCCGCCTGCACGAGCGACCCCGCGGTCGGTCCGGGCACCGCGCCCCCATCCGGTTCCTCGGCCTCCGGTCCGGCGGCCTCCGGTCCGACGGGGGAGACGCCACCGGTCGGGCTGCAACCTGCGGCTCGTGAAGACGACCGGCGAAGGCGTTCGGGGAACGGTCCGTCCCCGACGCCTCGCGGAGCCCGCCGAAGCGATCCGACGCACGCTCGAGGACCTGTACGAAGACGCGATCGCGGACCCCGGGGTCCGTGCTCGAGCACTTCGCCGCATCGGCCCGAGAGCAGGCGCGCCGGAGCGTCGACCGTCTGCTCCTCGGACCGATGGAGCCCGAGCGAGCCGTCCTGAAGCTCCGGTTCCTCGCCGACGCCCGGCGACGCGCGGAGGCCGCGTTCGCCGACGTCCTCGTTCGAAGGCCGAGCCATGCGGCCCGAGGGTCCGGTGCGGATCGTCCAGCGGGGCGACTACGTGCTCCGGCGGTCCCCCGACGGCTGGCGGATCATGTCGTTCGAGGTGCACCGGCGCGTCTCCGAGCGGCGGACCGAGGTGGCGTTCGCGCCCGGGCTGCTGCCCGACCGCGATCCCACGTTCGTCCTGGTGATCGGCTCCGACGCGCGCCCGGGCCAGTCCGTCACCCGGACGCGAGCGGACTCGATCCACATCGTCGGCGTGAACCCACGGCGCAACCGGGCATCGATCGTCGGCATCCCCCGGGATGCGTGGGTGACGATCCCGGGGGCCGGGTCCGACAAGATCAACGCCGCGCTCGTCCGGGGCGGTCCCGAGCTCCTCGTGGACACCGTGGAACGCCTGTCGGGGGTGCGGATCGACGCGTACGTGGTCGCCGGGTTCGAGGACTTCATCACCCTCGTCGACGCGGTCGGGGGGATCGACATCCGGATCCCGTATGCGATCGACGACCGGCTCGCGCATGCCCGGTTCCGGCCGGGGCCCGAGCACCTCGGCGGACGCGAAGCGCTCGCGCTGTCGCGGGCCCGACACGACCTACCGAGCGGCGACTTCGGGCGTTCGTTGAACCAGGGAAGAGTGATGGTCGCCGCGCTCGCTACCTTGCGGGATCAGATCGCGCACGACCGAGCGGCCATGCTTCCGTGGGTGCTCGCCGGCGTCCGACATCTGCGCACGGACCTATCGCCCACCGATGTGTTCGAGCTGGTGCTGGCTGCCTCGGCGTTCGAACCGCCGCGGGTCACGAACGCGGTCGCGCCCGGTGGGACCGGACGGGTCGGGAACCGGAGCGTGGTCTTCCTGAACGATCGCGCGTCCGCGATGTTCCGAGATCTTGCGCGTGACGGTGTCGTCGACCGGTCGACGTGAGCTCGACTCGATCGTCCGGAAGCGGCGGATGGCAGAGCAGATCATCGCGGGACGGGTTCCACGGTCGTTCGGTACGAGGGGACCGGAGCCTCGCCGGTGCTCCGGCACGTGAGGACGTGCCGGAGCGTCATGGCGAGCGACACCCCGACCCGATAGCGTCCGGCGACGGTCCGGAACATCGCCACCACCTCGTCACGCGTCCCGCTCGCGGATCCCAGCTCGACGTCGTCGATGCGATCGAGGCCCAGCTCCGCGCGGAGCGCATGCTCGGCGGCTTGCACGGCCATCGAGGAACAGGAGCGCCCTCGGTAGCGGTCGAGCGCGATCCGCCCATCGAGGTACGCGCGCGCGACCCGCTCTGCGTCCGGGGGATCGACGCGTCCGAAGTAACACCCGTGCGGGAACGCGACGACGTTGCCCGCGAACCGGTCCCCGCCGATGTGGCTGCACTCCCAGGTCGGTTCCGGGAACGCGTCGGTGAGCGATCTGGCGAGCGGGCGGCCCCGCTCAGCGCAACAGGTGTCGTGACGTCCGTGTGTGCACACGAGGAAGAGCGCCGCCTCGTGCGGCTCCAGGCCCGGCCGCTCCCCCGCGCCGAGTGCCTCGAGATCGATCCCGAGCGCATCCCGGATGTGCCCGAGGCGCGCGCGTTCGATCCACGGCGGCTCCGGACCGGATCGGATCGCGAACGCCGTCGTTCCGGAGGACGCATCGGTACCGGCCATCCGCCGGATCAACACGGGTCGGACGTTCGCGACCGCGCATCGGGCGAGCAGCTCCCGACCGAGGCCCTCCGGCAACCGGGAGTCGACGAACGCGTCGATCCCCCAGGGACCGGGGTGCTCGAGCAGCAGCCACGACCGAACCGTCGAGGCCGTGCCGGCCATCGGTTCGGCTCGGGTCGCGCTCGCGGCGGAGCATCGGAACGGATCCGGCGACACGCGGTCAGCGTACGGGGCGAAGCAGCCCCTCACGCACGAGCCTGCGGGCGAGCACGAGGCGGCTCGCCGGATCGCGGATCTCCGGGCTCAGCTCCTCGACGCGGAAGCGTGCGTTCGACGCGATCCGATCCATCGCGGACCGGAGCCACAGGGGCATCTCGAGCCGTCGATCCCCGAGCAGCGCGACGAGCACGTCGGCTCGCCGCACGACCTCGCACACGGCGCCCGGCCTGCGTTCCAACAGCGTCCGGTCCTCGATCAGGTCGAGCTCCGCCTGGTCGGCGAGGACGCCGCGGAGCAGCGACGCCCGCGTGGAGCCGAACGCGATCGCTCGCTCCTGGACGAGCTCCTGCGCATCCACGCCTTCGAGCGCGTCGCCGCGGGTCGACAGCCGGGCGGTGAGTTCCGCCGCGAGGCCCCCGAGCGCTCGGTTCCAGCCGGCCGGCAGGGGGTCGTCCAGGGTCGGATCGCCCGCGGTCCGCCTCCAGGCCGCATCGAGCAGCTCGCGCCACCGGATGACGTTCACCCCGACCGTGAGGTGACCCGACAGCGTCGTCTTGCGTCGACGCCGCGTGCGGCGTGCCTTCCGGCATGTAGATCGCGTCGCCCGGAGCGAGCTCCGCCATGATCGGCCCGCGCTCCGGTTCGCCGGGAGCCGCGTGCACCTCCCACGACTTGCGGCCGAACGCCTGCAGCACGAAGACGTCGTGCGCGTCGGCATGGAGGGCGAGACCCTGCGCCCCCGGCGGTGAGATGTACGCGTTGACCTGACACGGATGTCCCAGATCGAGCTCGAGATCGCGGACGAAGCGCGTCACCGGCTCCCAGTAGCGGTGCAGCCCCTGCAACACGACCGTCGCCCCGTTCCGGAACAGCTCGAAGATCCGCGCGGGATCGGCCATCCCGCTCACCGGCTTCGATCCCGTCGTACCCGAGCGCGTATAGGCGGACTCCGGGATCTGCTCACCGGCCCGCACGAGACGGAACGACGGCGTCCGGACCGACGTCGTCGAGAGGATCCGGTCCACGTCGTCGAGTGTGAGCAGGTCGATGAACCCGCCGGGGTCGCCGCCGTCGCGTACGAGCGCACGGCGGCCCCACGCGTTCCGAAGGAACGACGTCGGATCGCCGGTGCAGCGGACGAGGGCGGAGTCGCGCTCGGCGCCGGCGCGCTCGAGCTCGACGACGGAGGTCACGAGGCCTGGTCGGTCCCGTCCGCGTCCGTCATGTCGGTCCCGTCGGCATCCTGTGCATCGGTGCCGTCCTGGTCCTTCGTGTCGGTGCTGTCCTGGTCGTCCTTCGTATCGGTGCCGTCCTGGTCCTGCGCGTCCGTGCCGTCTTGGTCCCCTGGACGCTCGGTCTCCGCCGAGCCGATCCCCGAAGCGACCGTTCGGATGTCCGCATCCGTCAGGCTCTCCGGCGTCGTCGTCTCGTCCATGCCCGCCTCCTCCCTCGACCCTGCACGCGACCACGTGCTGTGCACGATCGTATGCCCGTTCGAACGGTTCCCGCTGGGATCGCCACCCCCCTCACCGGGTTGGGTGACGTCGGTTCGACCAGTGCGCTACGAGGGTGCCCCCGGTTCGCCCGACGCTCGAGCCGCCTCGAGCGCCCCCTCGAGCGACCCCTTCGACACCTTTGAGGTCCTGCTGACCTTCTCCTTTGCCTGATCCATGACGTCGAGCACCGTGGCTTCGGAGTCCGCGTCGGTGATCACCACGAGCGAGATCTCGCCCTTCGACAGGAACGACCCGAGCTCCCGGGCCTCATGCTCCGATAACCCACGGGTGAGCAGTGAACCCACTTCACCCACCACCGCCCCGCCGGCCGCCCCCGCCGCGAGCGCCGCGAGGCCCACCGGGGGGGCCAGGACCGCGAAGAACCCGACCGCGGTCCCGTAGATCGCGCCGAGGGCCGCCCCGTGGTGCTTGGTCCGTTCGCTGATGTCCACCGTGCCGTCGTCGCGGCGGACGATCACGGCGGCGTCGTGCAGGTCGATGTGCTGGCCGTCTCCGAGCTCCTTGACCGCCTCCAAGGCGCGATCGGCGGCGGCGATGTCCCCGTACAGCCCCAAGCAGATGACCGTTCCGCTCATCGAACCCGCCCTCTCCCTCGGCGAGCGTTCCTTCTATCACGATGAGCGCCGGGCCGGGCCGGGGCTAGCCTGCCCGGACCCGATCGGGAAAGGGGTTCGGCCATGTCGACTTCTCGGGTCCTCCGTCGGTTCCTCGCCGCCGCGTGCGGTGTCGGCCTGTTCGCGAGCGGGATGGCCTCCGCCTCGCTCCGCTCGGCGGCGGCCGGTGACGAAGGCGACGACCTCGCTCCGACGGCGCTGCCGGGCTTCAGCGAGGTCGTCATCCTCAGTCACCGCAACGCGCCGAAGACGACACCGCTGTTCCCCGGCGACCCGCGGTTCCGTATCGAGACGGTGTTCACCGTGCACCACGACGGCTTCTTCCTCGAGGTCGTGCACGAGGGCACGCACAGCGGCACCCACTACAGCGCGCCGTGTCACTTCCGCGCGGGAGCGCGGTGCATGGACGATCTCTCGTCCGCCGACCTCGTGCTGCCGGCGGTCGTGATCGATGTGCGCGAACAGGTCGTCCGCGGATCCCGATCACGTCGTGACGGTCGCCGACCTGCGGGCGTGGGAGGACACGTTCGGCCAGATGCCGGAGGGTGCCGCCGTCCTGTTGTGGACCGGGTGCTCGCGGTTCTGGGCCGACGGGGACACCGACGGCGAGCCGAACTACTACAACTGTGGTTCGGGCATGTCCGGTGTGCACCAGCCGGGTTTCTCGCGGAACGCGGTGCGTTGGCTGATCGAGACCGATGTGCTCGGCAAGCGCGGCGCGCTCGGTACCGACACGTTCGGGCCCGACCCGTCGTCCGACGCGTCGTTCACACCGTCGTACCTGACGCTCGACCGCCATCGCGTGACGATCGAGAACCTCACGGACCTCGGGTCCCTGCCGGCGACCGGGGCGTGGATCGCCCTCGGCAGCCCGAGGAACGCGAACGGTTCCGGGGCGCCCGGGACGGTGTTCGGTTTCATCCCGTAGCTCCGGTCGAGGAAAGGGGTCGAGCACGATGTCGATGGACGACGGTTCCCTGTACCCGAGCGCGGTGTCGGGCCGGATCGGCTTCTTCGATCGCTTCGCGGGATGGGCGAGCGGGATCGTGAGCCGCGCGCCGTTCTTCGCGTTCTGCCTGCTGCTGGTCGCCTTCTGGCTCGTCGAGGGGGCCATCCGCGTGGCATCGGACGGACCGTCCGCGTTCCTCGGTGGCAGCTACCAGCTGCAGATCAACACGACCACCACGATCATCACGTTCCTGCTCGTGGCGCTCCTGCAGAACAGCCAGACCCGCAGCGACCGGGCGATCCAGCACAAGCTCAACGCGGTCGCCGACGGCCTCGCGGACCTCATGAGCCACCTGGCCGAGCGCGCGGACGACGAAGACCTGCGACGAGACATCCGGGAGCTCCGCGCGGCGATCGGCCTCGAGCGGCGCGAGACGACCAAACACGAGCGTGGCTGAGCGCGACGCCGGGGCGGTCAGCCGCGGCAGGCGCACGCCCCGCCACAGGCGCACCCGCCCGACCGTGGCGAGGGATCGTACGAGGCAGCTGCTCCCGTGTTCGCAGCGAACGAGAACCGCCGTCGCACCCGCTCGCTCCGGCACGAGGGGCAGGCGAGCGCGGTGTCGACCGAGGCGGTCATCGGACGCCGATCCTCGAAGTGGTGCTCGCAGGACAGGCACAGGTACTCGTACGACGCCATCGTCCGAAGGATACCGGCGTGCGGCGCAGGCGGCGCGAAGACGCCCGGCCCCGTGTGGTCGACCGACGCCTGAGATCGGGCGGCCCAGGAAGAACTACACCAAATGACTAGCCCCGTCGTTGCCTCGTTCCCTAGCCCTTCGAACCGCGCACCCGATATAAGGAGACATGGCGGCGATCCGGGCACAGTGCTTCGCTTGCGGGGTCGTGGACCTCTCAGCGGAGCAGATCTCCCTGCACCTGCACCCGTCCGGAGCGAGAGGTGCGTACCGGTTCACCTGCCCCCACTGCCGCTCGGAGATCGATCGGCCTGCCAACCGGGAGACGGTGGCCCTCCTGCTCGCCGTCGGCGTCGAGACGGTCCGGGCGCGCGACGAGGCGTCGACCAGCGACCGAACCCTTCCGCCCGAGGACCGGAGCCCGGATCCACATGCCGCGGTGCTCACGCTCGACGACGTGATCACGTTCCACTTCCTCCTCGAGAACGACGAGCGCGACGGCGCGATCACGGAGATGCTCTCTCCGGAATCGTGAGCGGCCGCATCGGCCGCTCGGCCGACTCAGGCAGACGCATCGACGTTCCGATGTTGGAGGGGATGCGTATCAGATCGACCGACGAGATCTCGGGACGTGCCGTCGCGCTGGCGTGGGTGCTCGCCATCGCGGCGCTGTCCTCGTTGCGCAAGGCCGCGCGAGGCGGGGCCCGACCGCGGACGTCACTTCGGGTCTGACCGAGGCCCGGATCAGGTCGGGGCCGTCTCGACCGGGTCCAGCGGGTGACGGGTCGGACCGTTGCGGACCGCGCCGTCGCTCTCGTACCGGCTGCCGTGACACGGGCAGTCCCACGTCTTGGCTCGGTGGTTCCACCCGACGGTGCACCCGAGGTGCTTGCACTTGGGTGAGAGCGTGATGAGCGCCCCGGTCTCGTCGCGGAACGCCGCCACCTTCGTACCTTCGACCTCGACGATCGCGCCCTCGCCGGGTTCGAGTTCCTCGACCGACCGACCGACGGTGTTGACGATCAGGACGTCGCACGGGGCGCCGTGCGAGACGGCGTCCGGCACGGCGCCGGCGAAGAACCGCAGCGCTCCGCTCATCCCCTTGTTCCCGACGACGACCAGGTCGTGGCCCTCCGTCGCGGCGAGTTCCGAGATCGCGCCGCCGGCGTCTCCGCTCAGCAGCCGAACCGGCACCTCCGGGTCGCCGAGGCGCTCGGCGGTGTCGCGGAGGACGATCTCGCCGACCGGCGCCTCGCCCACGAGCACGAGCGTGATCCCCGCTCCGAGGAGGCGAGCGAACTCCGCCCCGACCCGCACGGCACGGTCGGCCGTCGGCGAGCCGTCGGTGGCGATCAGGATGCTGCCGTACTCACCGGGCGCGTGGGCGCGATCGGGTTTGGAGGTGCGAACGATCAGCAGGTCGCAGGGCATCCCGTGGGAGACTCGGTCGGGCACCCCGCCGGTCCGGAGCCTCCGGCGCTCCCCCATCCCGACGTCACCGACGACGATGAGCTCGCCGTCCCGGCGATCCGCGAGCTCCACGAGCACCGCGGACGGCTCCCCGGCGACGAGCTCGGTCTCAGCGGGCACGCCGCCGGCCTCGGCACGCGCTCGCGCGGTCTCGACGGCATCCGCGGCGCGCTTCTCGCCATCCGCATCCTCGAAGGCCGACACGAACAGCACCCGACCGCCGGTCGCGCTCGCGAGCTCCACCGCCACGCCCTCGGCGATCGCGGCCGTCTCGGACCCGTCGGTTCCGACGACGATCGCTCCGTAGGGCATCTCATCCTCCTCGGAGATCAGAAGGGCTTCAGGACCATCAGGTACGCGATGAAGGCGATCGAGAGCAGACCGACGGCGAGGACCACGATCGGCAGGTTCGACCGCAGCATCACCTCGAGCTGCTCGGGCCCGACCGCGGAACTGCCGGACTCCTCGATCGTCATCACCTCCCGGATCTTCTTGTAGTAGGGCACGGGCACCGCGTACATGAAGACCAGGTTCGCGAGGAACACACCGAGCGCCACCCAGATCCATCCGTTCCCCCACCAGTGGCCGCTGAAGCCCGCCCAGATGCCGCCGACGAGCAGCAGGAGGATCGACACGTAGAGCACGGCGAGCGACGAGCTCGAGACCTGCAGCATCACCCGGATCCGATCGGGGTTGCGCTCGTGACGCAGTCGGAGCGCCATCGCGGCGGTCACGCCGTGCGTGAACATGAACCCAAGGACGCCCAGGATGTGGACGAGCACCAGCCACTCGTACAGAGCCGAGTCCTCCTCGTGATCCGCGTCGCAAACATTATCGAGTTCGCCGCGCTCGCATCGCCGACGTGACGGCTTCCGATGCACGAGCTGGGACGGCGAGGCGCAGGACCGCACGCGCGTACCGACGGGCGTCCCGTGGCCGGAGCGCGCCCGGGGGCAGCTCAACCACGAACGCCTCGGACCCGTGGAGACGATGCTTCTGCCAGGAGGTCGCCGTCCCGCGGAGCCGGGCGAGGTGCGCCAGGGGTAGACCGACCAGGCGCGCGTATCGGCGCTCGATCCGAACGTCGCCGGACGCGTCGACGAGCGCGAGCGGCTGGTGGAACCAGATCGTCACGTCGGGTTCGATCCGCCGGATGAGGCGCATCGCGATGCGCGTCTCCGGTTCGGACGCCGGGCGGGGGCCCGGGTAGTAGCGACCTCGCGGCGCCGGTCGCCACCGGAACGGGAAGTTCCGGTTCAGGTCGACGCCTCGCGCGTTCTGTCGTGCGTGGAGCGCACGGCCGTCCGGGTTCAGGTTCGGAACGATCCACAGGTCGATGACCTGCCGCGGCGGACCCATCCGCAACCGCCTCGCGATCCGGATCCCCGCGCATTCGTCGCCGTGGATACAGCCGACGACGAGGACACGGACCTCGTCCGGGTCGCCGCGATGGTACGCGTCGATCGACCGCCCCTCGAACGACTCGCCGAGCGTCTGGCGTTCGTCGACGCTCGATCCCGCCCACGCGTGCGTCGTGGCGAGCAGTGCGATCAGCAACGTGAGCGCGGCTATCCCGACTCGGGGTGAGCCGGGCGCGGTATCCGGTCTACGCGCGTCGGCGGATGTGCGGGCCCGCACCGGTGCCTACCATCCACTCGCGACCGGGGACACTGGTTCGGGGCTCTCCCCTCGGCTCAAGGCACGGCCCGGCCGGACCGCAAGAGAAGCCGGGTCCGCCCCACCCGTGTCCCCGCGTCGCCCATCCATACGGCCGAACGCTCAGCCGGTCTTCGCGATGATCCGCTCGATCTCGCCCTGGTCGAACGCCCGAAGGCTCACCGTGCGCACGTTCCCCAAGGAGCCGAGCTCGAGCGCGAACGCGGTGAACGTCTCGGGATCGGGCGCCTCGATAACCACGACGATGTCGTACTCGCCGAGCGTCCAGTACTGCGCCTTGACGGTCGCGCCGTACTTCTTCGCCAGCTCGGCGACGGCGTCGGCGCGCTCGGGTGAGTTGCGGAAGTTCTTCACGCCCTGCTCGGTCCAGTTGAGCAGACCCACGAAGGTCGCGGACATCCGTCCTCCTTCCTCGGACTGAGCAGCGCGTGCCCAGACGGTGAGCAGACCCTATGCGTCCCCCATCGGGACGCGCAACGTCGGGGCGCCGGCGCGAGATCCGTCTAGCCGGAGAACCCCGGGCCCAGACGCAGGACCGTCTCGATCTCCGACAACAGCGTCTCGTCGAGTTCGATGTCGCCGGCCGCCGCGTTGTCGCGGACGTGCGCCGGATCGCGGCTCCCCGCGATGGCGGCGGTCACATCCGGTTGGTGGAACGTCCATGCGAGCGCGAGCTGCGAGAGCGTGCACCCCAGTCGCTCGGCGATCGGTCGCAGGCCCTCGACCACGTCGAGCGCTGGACGCCGCACCTTCTGAGTGAACAGGGCGTCATACGCCTCTCCCCGGCTCCCGCGGAAGTCGCCCTTCGCGAACGTCGTATCCATGGTGATCGCCCCGGTGAGCAGTCCGTACGCGAGCGGCCCGTACGCGAGGACCCCGAGACCCTGTTCGCCGCACCAGCGGATCAGCTCCCGGTCCTCGAGCACGAGCATGGAGAACTCCTGTTGGAGCGAGTCCACGTGGCGGATCGCCAGGCAGCGCTCGATCAGTTCCTGGTCGAAGTTCGAGACGCCGATCGCGCGCGCGAGCCCCTGCTCGACGAGCAGGCCCATCGCGCCCCAGGTCTCCTCGACCGGGATGCCCGTCTCGTCGGGCCAATGCAGTTGATAGATGTCGATGTGATCGGTGTCCAGGCGCCCGAGGCTCTTCCTGCAGGCCGCGGCGACCTCCTCGGGGCGGAAGCCGCTCCCTGCGGGCCGCGGCGCGACCTTCGTCGCGATCCGGATGCGCTCGCGCCTGCCGGCCACGGCCTGCCCCACGAACTCCTCGGAGGTGCCGCGTCCGTAGACCTCCGCCGTGTCGATCCAGTCGACCCCGGTCTCGAAGACGGCGTCGATGGCCGCGCGGATCTGGTCGTCGGGTGGAGCCTCTCCCCATTCGGAGCCCTTGCCCGCCTCCCACGCCCCGAACCCCACGGCCGAGAGCTCGGGCCCGTCTCGCCCCAACCGCTGCGTCCTCATGAACGGACGCTAACAAGGAACGGAGCGGGCGGTTCGCGATCGATCGGGCGTGAGAAGTTCATCACTATCAGCCATTCGGCCGATAGGAGCGGACGTTCGGCCGATGTCGATGTCCCCCGGACGCCTTACGGTAACGGCATGGCGGTCTTCCCGGTCAAGCAGGTGATGCAGCGGCGACAGCTCGAGCCGCTCCGGATCTTCTGCTCACGATGCGACCATTCCGAGTTCATCCACGGCGACTTCGACGCTCGCCGGTGCCTGTACACCGAGTGCGCCTGTAGCGGGTTCACCCTGATCGCCCTGGACTAGACGCTCGTCGCATCTCGTACCGAACGACGAACCGCTTCCGGTCGCGCTCGATCCGCTCGACCAGGTGCATCCCGACCTTCTCGGCGACCCGGATCGAGGGAACGTTCTCCGAGCTCGCGTACGCCCGCACGACCTCGGCGCCCAGCGTCACCAAGACGTACGCGACGAGCGCCCCCACCGCCTCGGTCGCATACCCGCGTCCCTGGAACACGGGCGCGATCGTGTATCCGATCTTGACCACGCCCTCCTCGCCCTCGGCGAGGCTGAGCCCGACGTCCCCGACCAGCCGCCCACCCTCCCGTTCCTCGACCGAGAACTGGACCCACCCACCGGGCTCGCCCGGCGCCCGGGCGGTCATCGCCTCGATCTGCTCTCCGATCCCCTCCGGATCGAGCCGGTCCCAGCCCTGATACCGGTGCACGTCCGGGTCGCTCCGGTACGCGGAGATCGACGAGGCGTCCTCGGGCGTCGATCGGCGAAGCCGCAACCGCTCCGTGACGAGCGGCTCGAAGTGGCTGTCGACGCGCACCACGGCGCCAGGCTACCGGCGCCGTGCCTCAGCCGTGCACGACGAACCGGTCGACCGACACGAACGTCCCGTCGGCCGCCGGCCGGCCGGCACCGAGGACGACGATCCGCACCGTGTGGACGCCGTCGATGAGCCCGCCCACCGGCCGTGTCACTCCGAACGCCGGGTTCGCCGCGTAGTTGTCGACCGTTCGCACGAGCACGCCATCGACGTAGATCTCGGCCCGTCCCTGTCGGGGGTCGCGCACCGTGTACCAGTCGACCCCGGTCCCGCGGAACGTGAACGTCACGCTCGCCCGCGCGAGGTCGCTCGTGGCGAGGCTCCCGCCCGATGCCTGCTGCGCGTCGACGCCGGCCCACGACAGCTCGAGCTCGGGGCCGGCGACCACGCCGCCCGCCGCCGCGAACGCGTCCACCGCCACCTGGGTGTCCGTCGCGTTCGACGACCCCCTGCCGAGCACGCGGACGGTGATGGTGTGCGGGCCGGGCCCGAGTCCCGTGAACCGGTGGGCGACGTCGAACCTGAGACGGTTCCCGTACTGGTCGAACGTGCCCCGTCCGACGCCGTCGATCGCGATCGCAGCGCGACCCATCGCGGGACCGACCGTCGTGTACCAGGTGACCGAGCCGCCGGTGAACGCGAACGTCGCCGTCGCGCTTCTCGAGCGCTCGACCGCGTAGGACCCCCCGCGGGCACGAGGGCTCTGCACGGTCCGCCATGCGTAGGAGGTGGCGTCGCTCGTCTCCTCCACGTCGGTCGGAGCGGCGAAGGGCACCACGGTCTCGGGTGCCGCATTGCCGCTGCGATCGACGACCGGCACCGGGATGCCGAACGGGTTCACGACCGCCTCGTACCCCTCGCCCGGGACGAGCGGCGCGAGCGGCTGCACGTCGACACGGCGGACGTTCCCGGTCGCGCAGTCGACCTCGGCGCCCGGACCCGACCGGCAAGTCGTCGAGGCCTCGACGGCGATCCCGGTCTCGGCCACCCGGATCAGGACGTTGCTCGCGTCGATCCGCCGCACGACCTCGTTGAACGACACCGTCATCGGGTCGGACACGCCGGCCGGCAGCGTCAGGTTCGCGACCGGCGCGGTGACGTCGGGGCTCGGGATCGTGACGGGACCGAAGTCGTCGCTCTCGTACCAATCGAGGTCGACACGTCCCTCGATCCCCGGCACCGAGCCTTGGCTCGTGAACTGCCAGAACGTCCAGCCGTGCCCCGCCCAGTCGTCCGCCGGGAGCCGCGGCTCTTCGACGCCCCAATGCGCGACCCAGAGCACCGTGTAGCCGGCCTCGGCGACCGCCGTCGTGTCACCCGTCCGCGTCGCCCACCCGCTCGGGCTCGTGTAGATCATCGGTCGCACGCCGAGGCGTTCGGTGACCCGCCCGAGCCAGGTCAGGATCCACTTGGTCACCCCGGCATGCGAGAGCCCCCCGGTGCGCTCGATGTCCAGGACCGGGATCAGGTTGCCGGGGGTCAGCTGCGCCGTGGTGACGAAATGGTCGGCCTCGCGCACCGCGTCGTTCGCCGAATCGTCGGGTCTGGCAAAGTGGTAGGCGCCGAACACGAGCCCGGCGGCCTGCGCGTTGAACTTGTTGATCGCGTACAGCGGGTCGACGAAGCTCCGTCCTTCGGTCGCCTTCGCGAACACGAAGCGATGCCCGGCGGCCGCGACGTCCGGCCAGTCGATCGTGTCCTGGTGATGCGAGACGTCGATCCCGGGCACGGCCCCTGGAGGCTGTCCCAACGCGGCCGAGAAGGCCGGGGCCCGGGCGTGACCGGCGATCGCCGCGGCACCGGCGGTGATCCCCTCGGCGACCGGAGCGGAGATCGAGGCCGACAGCACGACGGCGGCGAGCAGCGTGGAGAGCGCCATCACCCAGTTCGAACGCCTGAACGCGGTCACGGTTCCGTCCGTCGTCCTCCCTAGCTCGCGGGCAGTACGGCTCGCCGTGGGCGGGCGGCGATCCAGCTCAGCCCCCCCGGAGCACCGATCGGGTCAGGCACGTCGGCCCGCCCTCGCCCTTGTGCGAGATCTCGGAACCGTCGTAGACGTGCACCTCCACCCCGACGCGCTCCATGCGTCGCCTGGTCTCCGGGTTGCCCTCGACCGCGACGGCCACGCGCGGGGCGAGCGCGAGGACGTTGGGGCCCATGCCCGCGAACTCCTGGTCCGGCACCGGCACGATCTCGATGCCGCGCTCGGCGAGCAGCTCCATGAGGCGGACCGGCAGGAGCGGGACGAACGCGACGACGAGATCGCGGTCGAGCGGCGAGAGCAGCGACATGAGATGCAGACAGGTCGAGGGTCCGTCTCGATGCGGGAGGTCGAAGGCGAGCACGTCGACGGCGGGCATCGCGGCGCGGAGCGCCGCGATGCCCGCCTCGTTCGTTCGATAGCTGCGCCCGACGAGCAGCGTCTGCTCGTCGAGCCACATCGTGTCGCCGCCCTCGGCCGTGGCAGGCTCCCGCATCTCGGAGGCGACCGGTACACCGAGCGTCCGCATCTCGGCGGCGATCGCCGCGGGCTCGACGCGGCGCCCCGGCTTCCCCGGGCGGAGCACGATCGCCCCGGCATCCGACATGATCGCCGGGTCGCACGTGTAGAGGGCGTCTGGGTCGCCCGGCAGGAGCTCCTGCGCGCACAAGACCTCGGCGCCGGCGGCCTGGAGGATCTCGCGCAGCCGCTCGTGCTGGCGCGCCGCGATCACGACGTCCGGCTCGCCGAGCCAGCCGAACTCGCGCCACCGGGAGAGGTCGGTTCGCTCGGGCGTACGGACGAGGACCCGACGCAGCGGCTCGACCAGGGTCTGCCCGCCGTAGGCCTGCGAGGCGGTGGCGGAGCCGGTGGGAGGCACCCGGGTAGGGTAGTTGCCGTGGCGAAGCTCGCGCCCGGAGATCCGGCACCCGCGTTCTCCCTGCTGGACCAGCACGGGAACACCGTTCGGCTCGGGGACTTCGACGGCCGGGTCCTCGTCTACTTCTACCCCGAGGCCGATACGCCGGGTTGCACCCGGCAGTCGTGTTCCCTGCGGGACCACCGACAGGATCTCGCCGGCATCGGGCTGGACGTGGTCGGGATCTCGCCCGACCTTCCCGACAAGCAGCTCGCGTTCGATCGGAAGTACGAGCTCGGGTTCCCGTTGCTGTCCGACCCCGACCATTCCGTCGCCGATGCCTACGGCGCCTGGGGCGAGAAGACCAGGGAGGGCGGCGAGACCTCTGTCGGCCTCATCCGATCATCGTTCCTCGTCGGGCCCGACGGCCGGATCGAGCAGGCCTGGTCACCGGTCACGCCGGAGGACACGGTACCGAGGGCCCTCGCCGCGGTCGGCGCCTAAACGCTCTGCGCGTCCTTGAGCGAGTCCTGCGAGGAGACGAAGACGATCAAGTCGTCGTCGACGAGCCCCGTCCGCTCCAACGACCTCGTGGCTTCGCGATCGGGCAGGTACAGCACGACCATCCGCTGTCCTCGCCCGTTCATCTGCTCCGCGACGCTCTTGATCGCACCGCACCCCTCGTCGGTGACCTCCTCGACCTCACGCAGGTCGACGGTGGCATCGAGATGGGCGGGGTCGGCAAGCCGGGTTCGCAGCCGATCCTCGTCCTCCTCGGTGAGCCGACCCCACGCGATGACGTAGGGACGCGTGTCGGGGCGCCCGATCCGCTGGATGACCGCCATCGCCCGCATCCTTGCACGCCCGGGCCCGGGGCGCAGTCGGGAGGTCGGGGGAACGGCAGGACGGGAGCATCCGAAGCCGAAGGTGCGAGGAGCGGGCGGCCACGAGGGATGGGGCGATGCCGCACGACGCGTAGCCACGCATCAGCGACGACGTGGCACCGCGGCGGGTCGCTCCTCGCGGACGTGCTTCCGACGTTGGGAGCGGATCACCTGGATGAGCTCGCAGTGGTCGCAGAGTCCCGTGCCGACGTTGGTCGTGAGCCCGCCGCACCGAGCGCACCCGTACGAGAGCGTTTTCACCGGTTCGATCGCGGGTCGCCGATGCACTCACCCATACTCCCCACACCGTAGGGCGACCAGCCGATGGCGGGAATAGGTCGGAAGTCGGTTCCTATCCCTGTCGATGACGACCCGCATGGTTCCGGCGTTCCTCCCGAGTACGTCGGGGTTCCGGTTCGCGAACGCGTTCCCGAACGTCCCGGTCCGCCGGATCGGGATCCCGGGCGTGATCAGCGTTCCCATCGGCGACGCGTCGAACGGGCTGTGCGGGGGCATGGCCTTCGCGGCCCGCGACTACTTCGAAGCGGGCCGGTCCCCACCCGAGGTCGAGGAGCCGCCGGGCGAAGGCGAACTGTTCGACTACCTGGTCGACCGCTTGTTCGACAGCTTCGACCTGCCGGTCGGGCCCGTTCGCTACCTGGAGCTCATGCACCCGTTGCTCCCCGACGGCGAGACCTTCTGGAGCCGGCTCGGGATCGGACCGCACGGGCGCGCGCATCGCATGCTGAAGCAGGAGTGGCCGAAGGTACGCGAGGACATCCACGCGGGGCACCCCTCGGCCCTCGGCCTCATCCGCGTGAGATCGACCGACCCGTTCGAACTCAAGCGGAACCACCAGGTCCTCGCCTACGGGTACGACCTCCTGGGAACCCACCTGACGCTGCGCCTGTACGACCCGAACCACCCGCGTTCGGACGACGTCACGCTCTCGCTCAGCCTCGCCGACCCCTCGGAGCCCACGACCATCATCACATCTCCCGCCGGGCCGGCGGTCTTCGCGTTCTTCCGCGTGCCCTACGGATCGGCGACACCGCCGTAGCCCGAACGGGCGTCTCACCGCGTAGCCCGAACGCCCCTCCCGTCGCCGGACGCGGCGGTGCATCCTTCGAGTCCGGCAACGGCGATGTCCATCGAGAGGGGTGGCCGTGGCATCGACGCCGACACGCAGGGCGAGGGATCCCGCGCCGACGTTCGTGTGGGACGACCAGATCGAGCATCTCTACGAGTCGTGGCATCGGCGCGTCGCCGCTGCCGAGCACGGACATCGACTGATGGCGGACCGACTGCGGCGACGACATCTGCTGATCGGGATCCCGGTCGTCGTGCTCACGACGCTCGTCGGCACGAGCGCCTTCGCCTCGATGCAGAACTCTCGGTCCGACTCGATCACGACCTCCGGGGTGGACTCGAACACGATCCTGCTCATCGTCGGCTTGATCAGCGTGCTCGCCGCCGTCCTGTCGAGCCTCCAGACCTTCCTGCGCTACGCGACGCGGGGCGAGGGACATCGCATCGCGGCGCTGCGCTACGAATCGCTCCGCCGCGAGATGGCCAAGACGCTGGCGATCCCGCGCGAGGTCCGAGGTGCTCCCGATCGCGACCTGGACGACGCCCGCCAGAAGATGGACCGGTACGCGAAGGAGTCGCCGGCGATCGGCGAGCGACAGTGGGGCAAGCTCACGTCGAAGTTCCACCTGTCGACGGTTCCGCCGGATCCCGGATGGCACGGCGAACGGGTGGTCATCCCGGAGGAGGTCGCCGATCGACGCTGACCTCGTCCTCGAGGGCGGCGGCGTCAAGGGCATCGGGCTCGCCGGCGCGTACACGACGTTGCACGAAGCCGGGTACACCTTCCACCGGATCGCCGGGACCTCGGCCGGTGCGATCGTGGGCGCGCTCATCGCCGCCGGCATGTCCCCGGACGAACTGCAACGCGAGATGCGCGAGATCGACTACGGCCGCTTCGAGGACAAGGGGTTCCTCGACCACCTGACGCTCGTCGGCAAGGGATTGTCGTTGCTGTTCGAGAAGGGGATCTACGAGGGCAGGTACCTGCGGACGTGGCTCGACGAGCGGCTCGCGTCGCTCGGCGTCCGGACCTTCGGCGACCTCCGGCTCGAGGACCCGGGCGGGTCGCTCCCGGTCGAACGGGCGTACCGACTCGTCGTGATGACATCGGACGTGACGAGGGCGCGACTGATCCGGCTCCCCTGGGACTACCCGCAGTACGGTCTCGACCCCGACGAGCAGCTCGTCGCCGACGCCGTCCGGACATCGATGTCGATCCCCTTCTTCTACGAGCCGGTCCGGTTCACCGGCCGCGATGCCGAGGGCAAGCAGGCCGTCTCGTTCATGGTGGACGGCGGGATGCTGTCGAACTTCCCCGTCGATGTCTTCGACCGCACGGACGGCAAAGCGCCGCGGTGGCCGACCTTCGGGATCAAGCTGTCGGCGCGACCCGATGCGGCGCAGCGCCAGAAGTACGAGGTGCACGGGACGTTCAGCCTGGCCCGGGCCATGGTCGGGACGATGACGAGCTTCCACGACCAGATCCACATCGACGAGCCCTCGACGCTCGCCCGGACGATGTTCGTCGACACGATGGGCGTCCGGGCCACCGACTTCGAGATCGACGAGGGGATGCAGGACATGCTGTTCAGCAGCGGCAGGCGGGCGGCGACCGAGTTCCTGCGTGGATGGGACTTCGATCGGTACCTCGCCGAGTTCCGCAGCGACGCGGTCGTCGACCTCCGGGAGCCTGTGGGGGTCGCGAGCGGCTCGCCCGCTGAGGGGGACACCGGCGTGGCGTCGGGCCCGGGGGCTTGGGACCTGGAGGACTTCGACCTGGACGCCTACGAGGCGCCGCCGCCGGAGCTCGAGGACGAAGAGCCCGCCGAGGCGAAGGGTTAGCGGTGTCGCCTCCGCTCCGCGATTACCCGTCGCCCCCAGGCGTCTCCCGGACCGCCGCGAGTGCGCGCGGGTGGGGCACCGGGTGGCCGCAGTGTCAGCAGGACCGGCTCGTCACGGTCACGCGCGAGGACGGCCTCCGGCTGCCGACGAATCAAGGCATCGCGCAGTTGGTCACGCTGCTGATCGACGAGACGGAGCGTCGCGGGTACGACGTCAAGGTGGGCCAGACGTGGGGCTTCGCGTGCCGGGCGATCCGAGGGACGGAGACGGCCTCGAACCACTCATGGGGCCTGGCGGTGGACATCAACGCGCCGACGAACCCATACCGGACCGAGTTCGTCTGCGACATGCCGCCGTGGATGCCGACGCTCTGGTGGGAGTACGGGTTCTTCTGGGGTGGCTGGTACCAGAGCATCAAGGACCCGATGCACTACGAGTTCCTCGGCACCCGCGACGACGCCCGCACCCACACGACGAGAGCCAAGCGCGAGCTCGGCCTGGGCGAACCCGTGCCGTATCCCTTCTACGGAGAGATCTCGAAGCGGGTGCGTTCGGCCCAGGAGCGGCTACTCGAGCTCGGCTTCGATCCCGGCCGATCGACGGCGACTTCGGTCCGCTGACGCGCGGTGCGGTGAAGGCGTTCGAGGAGTCCGAGCCGAGGCTCCAGAGCCAGGCCGACGGCTACTTCGGCCCGCTCACGTGGCGGCTCCTGTTCAAGGTCCGAGCAGCGCATCCCTCCGAGCCCGTAGCTCCATCCGCGTACCATCCAGACCGCATGCCGAAGGGTCCGTCGAAGGTCGCGGTCTACCTCGAGGTCGGCACGAAGCGGATCTTCGCGGGCGCGGTCGACTGGCCCGGGTGGGCGCGGAGCGGGCGCGACGAGGCATCCGCGCTCGAGTCGCTGCTCGCATACGCCCCGCGCTACGCGCGGGTGGTCGGGCGTTCCCGGGTCGGTTTCGGAGCGCCGGCGACCGTCTCGGGCATGCGCGTCGTCGAACGGCTGGAAGGCACCACGACGACCGACTTCGGAGCCCCGGACGTGCCGACGTCCACGGACGCAGAGCCGATCGACGCCGCCGAGCTCGAGCGCCTCGAGAAGATCCTCCGGGCGTGCTGGCGTGCGCTCGACAGAGCGGTGGAGGCGGCCGAGGGCCGTGAGCTCCGGAAGGGGCCGCGGGGCGGAGGCCGAAGCCTCGACAAGATCGTGGAGCACGTGATCGGCGCCGAAGGCGACGGGTACCTGCGGAGCATCGGATGGAAGGTCCCGAAGGGTCCGGAGGACGAACGGATCGCTCGGGAACGCGCGACGGTGCTCGAGGCGCTCACCGCGGTGGCGCGAGACGGCGTGCCTCCCGCTCCCCGCGGCGGCAAACGCTGGGCGCCCCGCTACTTCGTGCGCCGCTCCGCGTGGCATGTGCTCGACCACACGTGGGAGATCGAGGACCGCCTCGAGTGATCGGCCGTCACTCGACGCGGAAGTCGCCGCTCGCGAGCGCCACGTAGCTGTCGTCTCGAAGCAGGTAGACGGTGTAGGCGCCCGGCTCCAGCGGCCAGGCGCCGGGGGCATCGGCGTCGAAGACCGCGGACCCCTCCACGGTGCCGTCCGTTCGGACCCACGTCAGGTACGAGGCTCGGTTCGGATCGGCGTCGCGCCGGTAGATGCCGACCCAATCCCAGCGGTTGCCCGGCGTGAGGCGCCACGCGACCTCGATCGGGCTCGCCGACCCCGTAGGAGGGTCGAACCGTCCCGATCTCCGGCTCGCCGCCGGCCGCCTGCACCCAGAACGGCGCACGGGCGAGTTCCGCACCCGATTCGGAGCGCAGGACGACCTCGTAGGCACCCGGCCGCAGGGTCGCCGTTGGGACGGTCACCTCGTCCTCGCGGGCGAGGTACTCGACCGTCGCGTCCGCCGCGTCCGCCCCAGCCGGGACGACGGCGATCGCGACCGCATCCGGAGTCGCGTGGTAACGCACGACCAGTTCCTCGCCCACCGTGACCAGCCGCTGGTCGACGGACACGATCGTCGGCGCCGGCGCGGGTTCCACCTCGAACGTCGAGACCGTCGCGCGATGGTCGGTCGGCCACGGGGTCACGGCGATGTCGACGCCCTCGCCTCCTTCCTCGCCGACGAGCTCGCTGTCGATCGTCTCTGCCGGGCCGCCCGCGTACACGAAGTCGATCCGGTCGGCCGCCGCGCCTGCCTGATACGGGTTGTAGCCCTGGATGAACGGCCGGTCCGCCGGCCAGGTCAGACCCGGGTCGGCGACGGGATCGGGGTTCGCCTCGCGATACGAGTCGGCGAGGCCCGCCTGCTCCACCGCCACGCTCGCGGGCCACGCGAGCGGGAACCGGACGTGGTCGCGGATCCCCACGGCGGCGTCGGTCCAGTCCAGGTGCGACGGGGCGTTGAAGTCCCCGATCAGGAACACGGGCACGCCGTCCGCCGCCAGCCCCTCGACCACCGCGAGCGTCGGAGCGAGCGCCGCGACCCGTTTGCGCTCCTCGACATCGAGGACCTCCTCGGCGCTCGCGCCGTCGCGGATCTTGAACGGACCGTAGGCGACCGAGGGCAGATGGACGTTCGCGACGGCCACGACGGAGCCGGGTGCGACCTCCACGTAGACGAAGGGCTGATCGCCGGGCGGCGTCAGGAGCGGGAATCGCGACATCACCTGCGACCGGTTGTCGAAGTACCACCCGACCGATCCGGCGATCGCCGGCATGTTCCCGTAGCCCTCCTCGATCGCGACGATGTCGGCGCCGCTCGCCTCGACGACCTTCGGGATCGAGTCGAAATCGACCCCGGTCCCGCCGTACTCGACGTTGAACTCCATCACCCGGAGCGTGAGCGGTTCGACGCCGGGAGCAGCGCTCGGGGTCGGGCCGGCCGGCTCGGGACCCGACGTGCACGCGGCGACGAGGAGGATCGGCGCGACGAACAGCAGCACCCGACGGGCCATCGCGTTCGATGCTACGCGTGGAAGGCCGACAGCCGCTCGGCCCCGTCGTCGACCTCGCCGCGGACCGCGCGCGGGAGGCGCTCGAACGGTTCGACGCGCAACGCGACCTCGGTCGAGGCGCTCGCGGACACGGTGGGTAAGGTGAAACGAGGCGATCTGATGGATCACGGCCACGACGGGCACCAGACATGGAGGCACGCCTCGCACGGCGAGATGTCGCACGGCGAGATGTCGCACGGCGAGATGTCGCACGGCGAGATGGGCGCATGGCCGACATGGGCACACGAGTGGCATGGGCCACGGCCACAGCGTCGCGATGTTCCGCGATCGCTTCTGGCTGAGCGTGCTCCTCACGATCCCGATCCTGATCTGGTCCGAGATGATCCAGGAGTGGCTCGGGTACACGGCGCCCGAGTTCCCGCTCTCCGATCGGATCCCGGCCATCCTCGGCACCGTCGTGTTCGTCTACGGAGGGTTGCCCTTCCTCCAGGGCGGCTGGGCGGAGCTGCGTGGCCGGCAACCCGGGATGATGCTCCTGATCTCGCTGGCGATCGTGGTCGCCTTCGTCTCCAGCATCGCGTCCGAGCTCGACGCCCTCGATCTCGAGTTCTGGTGGGAACTGGCCCTGCTCATCGACGTGATGCTGCTGGGGCATTGGCAGGAGATGCAGGCGCTCGGGCGCGCGTCCGGCGCGCTCGAGGCCCTCGCCGCGCTCCTTCCCGACGAGGCCGAGGTGCTCCACGACGGGCACGCGCAGGCCGTCGCGCTCGCCGAGGTCCGGCCGGGTGACCTGGTGCTGGTCCGCCCCGGTGGGCGCGTACCCGCCGACGGACTGATCGAAGAGGGATCGGCGGAGTTCGACGAGTCGATGATCACCGGCGAGTCGAGCCTCGTCCGTCACGACGCCGGCGACCGCGTGGTCGCGGGAACGATCACCACCGACACCTCGGTACGGGTACGGGTGCAGGCGGTCGGCGAGGACACGGCGCTCGCGGGGATCCGCCGGCTCGTGCAGGCGGCGCAGTCCTCGCGTTCCAAGGCGCAGGCGCTGGCCGACCGCGCCGCGGCGATCCTGTTCTACGTCGCGGTGGGAGCCGGCATCCTCACCTTCGCGGTGTGGAGCCTCATCGGGGAGACCGGTGAGGCGGTCGAGCGGACCGTGACGGTGCTCGTCATCTCGTGCCCCCACGCGCTCGGTTTGGCGATCCCCCTCGTGATCGCGATCTCGACGGACATCGCGGCCCGCGCCGGGATCCTGGTGAAGGACCGGCTGGCCCTCGAGCGCATGCGGTCCGTGGATGCCGTCCTGTTCGACAAGACCGGCACGCTCACCGAGGGCCGGCCGGCCGTGCGCGAGATCGCAGGGGCGGGCATCACTCAGGAGGACGTTCTGCGGCTCGCGGCGGCGGTCGAGGCCGACAGCGAACACCCGCTGGCGCGCGCGATCCTCGCGGCGGCCGCGGACACGTACCGTCCGCTGCCCGCAGCGACGAGCTTCCGCGCGATGCCGGGCCGCGGGGTCGAGGCGGACGTGGACGGTTCGACGGTCTCGGTCGGTGGCCCCACGCTGTTGCGGGAACGGGGGCTCGACGAGGCGACCGAGCTCGCGGAAGACGTCTCGAGGTGGCGCGCGCGAGGTGCGACGGTCCTGTTCGTGATCCGCGACGGCCGCGTCGTCGGGGCGATCGCGCTCGAGGACGCGGTCCGGCCGGAGTCCGCGGAGGCCGTTCGCGCGCTCAAGGCCGAGGGGATCGTCGTCGCGATGATCACGGGCGACGCGCGGCAGGTGGCGGAGGCGGTCGCCGCCGAGCTGGGCGTCGACGAGGTCATGGCAGAGGTCCTCCCCGAGGACAAGGCGGACGCCGTCGCGGATCTCCACCGTCGCGGCTTCCGGGTCGCGATGGTCGGCGACGGCGTGAACGACGCCCCCGCGCTGGCGAGCGCGGACGTCGGGATCGCCATCGGCGCCGGAACCGACGTCGCGATCGAATCGGCGGGTGTCGTCCTCGCGAGCGACGACCCGCGCGGTGTGCTGTCGGTGCGACGGCTCTCCGGTGCGAGCTACCGGAAGATGCGTCAGAACCTCGTGTGGGCGGTCGGATACAACGTCGTCGCGATCCCCCTCGCCGCCGGGGTGCTGGCGCCGGTCGGCTTCGTGCTTGCGCCCGCCGTGGGAGCGTTGGCCATGAGCGTGTCGACGATCGTGGTGGCGGTGAACGCGATGCTGCTCCGCGGCCTCGACCTGCGACCCTCGGCGACCTCCGCGGCACCCGCATCCGAACCGGCGACGGCTGCGTCCGTGGGATCCCGCTAGCCGGCGCCCTTCACTCCCCTATCGTGTGCCCGTGGCGGCTCGCACGGAGACCATCAACGTCGCCGGGCGCGAGGTGAAGGTCTCGAACCCGGACAAGGTCTTCTTCCCGAAGGCCGGCCACACGAAGCTCGACCTCGTCCGGTACTACCTCGCGGTGGCCGACGGAGCGCTCCGCGGTGTCTCCGGCCGGCCGATGGCGCTGAAACGGTTCGTGAACGGCGCCGAGGGCGAGTTCTTCTTCCAGAAGCGCGCGCCGACTTCCCGCCCAGACTGGATCGAGACCGTCGAGCTGCGGTTCCCCTCGGGCCGGACGGCGCACGAGATCGTGATCTCGGACGAGGCACAGCTCATCTGGATCGCGAACCTCGGCTGCATCGACCTGAACCCCCACCCGGTGCGTGCCGACGACCTGGACCATCCCGATGAGCTGCGCGTCGACCTGGACCCGGTGCCCGGCATCGAGTGGCCGCAGATCCGAGATGTGGCGATCGTGACGAGGGACGTCCTGACGGACCTGGGCCTGATGGGGTGGCCGAAGACGTCCGGCTCACGCGGCATCCACGTCTACGTGCGGATCGAGCGGCGGTGGACCTTCCCGGAGGTTCGACGCGCCGCGCTCGCGGTCGCGCGCGAGGTCGAGCGACGGGCGCCCGATCTGGCGACGAGCCGCTGGTGGAAGGAGGAACGGCACGGCGTGTTCCTCGACTACAACCAGAACGCGAAGGACCGCACGGTAGCCTCCGCGTATTCGGTCCGGCCGACCCCAGACGCCCGGGTCTCGACCCCGCTGTCATGGGACGAGGTTGCCGACGCCGACGCGTCGGCGTTCACGCTCGCGACCGTGCCGACGCGCTTCGCGTCGATCGGCGACCCGTGGGAGGGGATCGACGAGGGGGCCGGATCGCTCGAGCGGCTGCTCGAGCTCTCGGCCGAACACGAGGCCGCGGGCTTCGGCGACGCGCCGTGGCCGCCGCAGTACGCGAAGGCAGCGGGCGAGCCGCCGCGTGTGCAGCCCTCGAAGCGGAGGATGTCGGGCCCGACCGAGCCGGAGGGCGTCGTCCCGCCGCCGGCTCCCGGGAAGAAGGTCGGCCCCACCGGACGCCGCCGGACGAATGCTCCGCTGATCGAGATCGCGCGCGCGGCGACCGAGGCCGAGGCGAAGACGGGGCTGGAGCGTTGGCGGTCGCGTCACCCGGGCGTGTCTCCGTACCTGGAGCCCTCCGACGTGATGATCGACGCGATGCGTGGCCGCTTCACGACCTGGACACGGATCCGCGTCAACCTCCGGCATGTCCCGGAGGACGAGCGCCCGCCCCAGGAGGCGCTCGAGGTCGACTACGACCCGTGGGAGTGAGGACGGCAGCCAGCCGCCCAGAACCGTTCCTTTGCAGGATTGACGGGGGCATCACAAGGTGCCTAGTGTCCAACTGATGCGAGGGAGTCATCGGCCCGTGCTCTTCCACGCCGGCCGAACCATCGGTTCGCGGTTCCATCCCATCACATCCCACATGCACCGCCGATAGACCCGTGGGTTGACTCTCGACCGGCGAACCCGGCGAGAGGAGATGAGCTCTCGACCGGCGAACCCGGCGAGAGGGAGAGGGGGGATCAGGATGGGTCGGCTGACGCGTGTTCGCGTCGCGGTCGTGCTCTCCGCCTTGTTCGTCGTCGCGCAGCCATTGACGGCGGCTACCGGGGCGCCAGGTGGCGACGCCGCGGCGCCGGGGGCGTCCGCGCGGGAGCGGAACGCAACCGCCCGGCTGAGCGAACGATCGGTCGATGCCCTCCGACGGACCGCCGACGGCGCCGTCTTCGTCTCGGTGCGCAAGAGCACCGGGGTGGCGGGGTTCGTCCGCGTCGCGCCGGGCGGGGACCTGCTGCCGGCGAACGATGCTCGCGCGCCGGGCTCGAAGGCACGCGGCTTCTTCGCGCGGTTCGGCGAGGCCTTCGGGGTCCGCGACGCGTCACAGCTGCGGCTGGTCTCCCGTTCGACCGACTCGTACGGGGCCACGCACCTGACGTACGAACAGGTGTACCGCGGGCTGCCGGTCTTCGCCGGTGTCCTGAAGGCGCACCTCGATGCCCGGAATCAGCTGACGGCCGTCAACGGCGTCTTCGTCCCCGACATCGCGCTGGGAACGACCGCCGGCCTGACCCGCGCGCAGGCGATCTCGCGCGCGATCGCCGAGGTCGCGGCCGATCCCCCGCTCGACCAGAACGGCAGGGCGGCTCGGATGTCGGCCGGCGATCTCTCCGCGGCCTCCGCCAGGCTGCTCGTCTACCGCACCGGCCTGGTGCGGAACGTCGCGGGTGCGAACCAGCTCGCGTACGAGGTGGTCGTCACGAACGGCTCCAGCGTCCGCGAGTTCGTCTTCGTGCACGCGCACCGGGGCAAGATCCTGAACCGCTACTCGGGCGTACACGATGACCTGCATCGCGTGCTCTACGAGATCTCGGCGGCGACGCCCCCGATCTGGGAAGAGGGCCAGGACACCTCCGGCCTGAACGCCGATCAGTTCAACATCGTCACGGCGAGCGGCCACTCCTACTTCCACTTCTTCAACGCCTTCGGCCGTGACTCGTACGACGGCGCGGGCGCCTTCATGCGCTCCGTGAACAACGACCCGACGATCGCGTGTCCGAACGCCAACTGGAACGGCGCGACGACGAACTACTGCAACGGCGTCACGGCCGACGACGTCGTCGCGCACGAGTGGGGGCACGCCTACACCGAGTTCACCCACAACCTGATCTACCAATGGCAGTCGGGCGCCCTGAACGAGTCCTACTCGGACATCTGGGGCGAGGTCGTCGACATGATCAACGGCTACGGGACGGACGCCCCGGGCGGGACGAGCCTCGACGGACCTCGCGACGAGGGCGGATGCACCACGCACTCGCTGCTCCGGGCATTCGTCCTCATCAACAGCCCGGCGAGCATCGCCGGCTTCTGCAACGCGGGGGCCGCCCAGTTCGGGCCCGCCCTCACCGAGAGTGGCGTCACGGGCAACGTGGTGTTGGCCGACGACGGGGTCGCACCGGCGAGCGACGGGTGTGGACCGTTCGTGAACGCAGCGGCCGTCGCCGGCAACATCGCGCTCGTCGACCGCGGGACGTGCGGATTCACCGTGAAGGTCGCCAACGCGCAGGCCGCGGGGGCGACCGGCGTGCTCGTCGCGGACAACGTCTGGGGTCCGCCGGATCCCGCTCGGCGGGGTCGACCCGACGATCACGATCCCGTCCGTGCGGATCACGCTGCAGAGCGGCAACCAGATCAAGGCCGCGCTCGGCACGGAGGCCGTCAACGTCACGATGCGGCTCGGCCTGCCGGCGTCCATCGCGCAGGACAACGTCCGGTGGCTGGTCGGTGAGGACGCGACGGCGTTCGGAGCGCCCGGTTCCGGACAGCACGCGATCCGAGACATGTGGAACCCGAGGTGCGTGAACGATCCAGGCCGGGTGACCGACGGCGAGTACTTCTGCTCGACGCTCGACGGCGGTGGCGTGCACACGAACTCGGGGGTTCCGAACCACGGGTTCGCGTTGCTCGTGGACGGCGGCATCTACAACGGACACGGGGTCAGCTCGATCGGCTTCGTGAAGGCTGCGCACCTGTACTACCGGGCGCAGTCCGTCTACCAGACGCCGTCGACGAACTTCAACGACCACGCCGACGCGCTCCAGGCGTCGTGCGCGGACCTGATCGGGGTCGGGCTCGAGGGCCTCAGCACGACGGACGTGCCGGCCGGTCCGTCCGGTGAGTCGATCACCGCGGCGGACTGCGCCCAGGTCGACGAGATGATCGCGGCCGTCGAGCTGCGCGTCGATCCGTCCGAGCAGTGCAACTTCCAGCCGATCCTGCAGCCGGGCGCGCCCGGCCTGTGCTCCGACACGCCGAACGAGCCGAAGGACGTCTACACGGAGGACTTCGAGGACGGGCTCGACGGCTGGACGCCCACGAACCAAGGGGTGTTCGCCGGCTGGCCGGGGACCGACTGGGTCCAGGCCACGACCCTGCCGGGAGGCCGTCCCGGGGCCGCCGCCTTCGGCGAGAACCTCCAGGAGGGCAACTGCGACGGCGGAGCCGGCGACGTGTCCGGGCACATGATGCTGACGAGCGGCCACGATCCTCATCCCGGACATCGCGGAGACGACGCCGCGCCTCGCGTTCGACCACTACGTGGCCACGGAGGCGGGCTGGGACGGCGGCAACCTGAAGATCAGCATCAACGGCGGCTCGTTCTTCGTCCCGCCCGATGCCGCCTACACGTTCAACAGCTACAACGTCCCGACCCTCAACACCGCCGCGCAGGGCAACACGAACCCGTTGGCGGGACAGGACGGGTGGTCGGGCACCGACGGCGGGAGCCTCGGCGGGAGCTGGGGGCAGTCCCAGCTCGACCTCGCGGCGCTCGGCGTCACCGGCGGGGACACGATCCGGTTGCAGTTCGACTTCGGGATGGACGGGTGCACCGGGATCGACGGCTGGTACGTCGACGACGTGCGCGTGTTCCTGTGTGTCCTGAACGCGGCGCCCGAGGTCACGGTCGTGCCCGGCGGCACCTGCAACTCGAACACCAGCGCCACGATCAACCTGAACGTCACCGACGACCAGATCGACACGCTCTCGCTGACCGCGACCTCATCGAACACCGGTCTCGTTCCGAACAGCGGTCTCGTCCTCGGCGGGAGTGGATCCGATCGAACGTTGACGATCACGACGAGCGGAGGAACCGGCAGGGCGGAGATCACCGTCACCGCGACCGACGCGACCGGCGCGAGCGCATCGGTCAAGATCAACGTCTTCGCCGGGGGGAGCGGGGCCGACACGATCACCGGGACGTCGGGGCCGGATGTGCTCCTCGGGGCGAACGGCGCCGACCGGCTCAACGGCATCGGCGGCGTCGACCTGCTCTGCGGAGGCAACGGGAACGACCAGATCCGCGGCGGCCCCGGCGACGACACGCTGTCGGGCGGGAACGGCGACGACACCCTGACCGGCGGCCCCGGAGCCGACGCGTTCATCGGCGGCAACGGGAACGACACCGCGACCGACTTCAACGCGGGAGAGGGGGACACGAGCACCGAGATCCCGTGACCCGAGATCGGTCATCGAACGACGAGAGGCGCCGGCGCGAGTCGGCGCCTCTCGTTCACCGGATTCGGACGGAGGCGGAGCGGCTCCGCAGGGGGAGGACTAGGCTCGGGACGTGAGCGAAGCCCCGCAGCGGAGCCTCATCCTGATCCTGGCGCGCAGCTTCGCCTCGCGGCTGGCGACCGCGGTGTTCCTCGTCGACGCCGACGGCAGCGTGATCTACTTCAACGAGGCGGCGGAACGGCTGCTCGGTCAGCGGTTCATCGAGGGCCACGGCATGACGGCGGTCGAGTACACGAAGCTGTTCGAACCCTCCGACCCGCAGGGCAACCGCATCCCCGTGCTCGAGACGCCCCTCGGGCTCGCGTTCTCGAAGCTCGAGCCCGCCCACGCCGAGCTCACGCTGCGCGGCGCCGACGGCGTCGTCCGCCCGATCGAGGCGACGGCGTTCCCCCTCCTCGCCCACGCGGGCGAGGCCGTCGGTGCGATCGCGATCTTCTGGGAGCGCGCGGAGGCGGGGTAGTGCGCATCCGCGTCTGGGGATGTCGGGGCTCGATCGCCGCGCCGGGGGCGGACACGGCTCGCTACGGCGGGAACACCTCGTGCGTCGAGGTGCGCCTGGACGACGGGTCGCTCCTGATCCTCGACGCCGGCACGGGTGCGAGGGCGCTCGGCCTGGAGCTCGTCGAGGACCTCCCGCCCCGGATCGACCTGCTCCTGACCCACCTGCACGTCGACCACGTCGAGGGGCTCGGCGCGTTCGAACCGATCTGGCGCGCCGAGACGGAGCTCCACATCTGGGGACCGGCATCGCCCGTCGCGACGCTCGACGACCGTCTGGCCAAGTACTTCTCCCCGCCGCTGTTCCCGCTCACGCTGGCCGAGGTCCCGGCGCGCTGCGAGTTCCACGACGCGCCGACGGGTTCGTGGCGGATCGGCTCCGCGACGATCTCCTCGCGTCAGATCCTCCATCCGGGCTCGACCGTCGGCTACCGGATCGAGGCCGACGGCGCGGCGCTCGCGTACCTGACCGACCACGAGCCCGGTCTGGGGACCGACCTCGGTGCGATGCCGACGGAGTGGATCTCCGGGTACGCGATCGCCTCCCGGGCAGACGTCCTCCTGCACGACTGTCAGTACACGGACGAGGAGTACGAGACGCGGTTCGGCTTCGGCCACTCCAGCGTCTCGCACCTGGCGACCTTCGCGGAACGAGCCGAGGTCGACCGCCTGCTCACGTTCCACCACGACCCGATGCACACGGACCCCGAGCTCGAGTCGATCCGCGACGACGTGCTCGAACGATGGGGCGTGGAGCCCGAGCGCCTGGGGATCGCGACCGAAGGAGGGCTGACCGAGGTCTCCGGCTGAGCCCGCCGGTTACCAGTACCTGGCCGTGGCCATCGCGAACACCGAGATCGCGAGCAACCCCAGGTCCACGCGTCCGATCAGCCGCATGCGTCCCTGGATCGCGTGCATCCGAGCTCCTTGTTCCGGGGTCGGTGGCCCGCCCGACGCCTGGATCTCCGTGCCGACCGCGGTGAGCTTCTTGAGGTTCGGCGGGATGCCGATCACCCCCGCGAGGAACGCGGCGGTCGCCGCGACGCCGCCGATCGTGAGCCAGAGCCCGTAGCTGCTCCCGACCCAGTCGCCGAGGCTCCCGAAGTCCTGCCAGCCGTTGAACCAGAGCACCCAGCCGCCGATGACGGCCACCGCCGCGACCACCGTGATGATCTCCGGGACCTTCCGGCGGCCCACGACCTCCTCCATGAACGGCCCCGCGGCAGGCCCGAGTGAGGCCGCGGCCGGCTCGATGAACACGGTGAACAGGAAGGCGGATCCCGCCCACGCCACCCCGAACATGATGTGGATGACGCGGAACACGAGCTCGAACGCCTCGGCTGCAAGCATCTCCCTCCCCCTTCGAACCGACCTGGGCCGTGTGAGCGACCGGCGGCAATCGTAGTCGGCGTAGTCTTCGGACCGTGGCGCACCGGATCCTGCTCGACGTCTCGAGCCTCATGTACCGGGCGTTCTTCGCGTGGGGTCAGGAGCTCCGGTCGCCGGGCGGACGACCGGTGGGCGCCGTGCATGGGTACCTGGACATGCTCGTGCGCCTGATCGTCTCGCGCCGGCCCGACGAGGTCGTGCACGCCTACGATCACGAGTGGCGCCCGGTCGCCCGCACCGACCTGTACGAGGGCTACAAGGCGAACCGGCAACCCGACCCGCCGGACCTGCCCGACCAGTTCCCGATGCTCCGGCAGGTGCTCGATCTCGCCGGGATGCAGCAGGCCATGACCCAGGGATGGGAGGCCGAGGATGCGATCGGCGGGCTCTGCGCGATCGCGGATCCGAAGGACCGCATCGAGATCGTGAGCGGCGACCGGGACCTGATCCAGCTCGTACACGATCCGGCGGTCAAGTTCCTATTCACCGTCCGGGGCGTCTCGGACCTGCTCGAGCTCGACGAGGCCGGCGTCCTGGACAAGTACGGGATCCCCGCGGCTCGCTATTCGGAGTTCGCGATCCTGCGGGGCGACGCGAGCGACGGCCTGCCGGGCGTCCGCGGGGTCGGCGAGAAGACGGCGAGGGCGCTCGTGCAGACCTACGCCTCGCTCGAGGAGATGCTCGACGACGCGCGATCGGACGAACCGAAGCCCGGGCCGATGAAGGGCAAACCCGCACTGCGTGCACGCCTCCGCGATGCGGCCGACTACATCGCGACCATGCAGCAGATCGTTCCCGTGAACGCGACCGCCCCGCTCGACCGGTGGCACGGCGAGCGGGACGACGCGGCGCTCGGCGAGCTCGCCGAGGAGCTCGGCCTGCGGGGCCCGGTCAAACGGCTGCTCGCCGCGCTCGATTCGACCGGCGCGTAACACCCTTCACATACCGATCCATCCGTAGCGGCCGTGCCCTAACGCGCCGATCGTAGGGAGATCGGGCGAAGACTCTTGGCGGTTCCGGCGCAATGGTTTCGGGGAATAGTGTCGTCAGGAAGGTCGAGGGGACGGGAGGGGGCCATGCACAAGCTTCGAGTCGTGGTCGCGTTCGCGATGCTCTGGATGCTGGCCGTCGCGGTCCAGCCGATCCCGGTTGGGGCACAGCCGGTCTGCACTCGGACCGGCAACGACAACGCCAACAGCCTGCCGAGCACCAGCGGGCCGGATGTCCTGTGCGGGCGGGGCGGGAACGATCGCCTCGCCGGCCGAGCCGGTGGCGACACGTTGCTCGGTGAGGGGGGTCACGACCTGCTGATCGGCGGCTCCGGTGGCGACACGCTGCGAGGCGGTGGAGGCGGGGACACGCTCCTCGGTGGACCCGGGGAGGACCAGCTGGTCGCCGGCGTCGGATCCGATCTGATCGATGCGATCGGCGGGGATGCCGACACCGTGCGTGCCGGCGGCGGCATGGACGTCTGCTACGTCGACCCGAACGACACGGTTCGCGGTTGCGAGGTCGAGGTCTAGTCGGTTCGTCCCGAGCGAGCGCCCGCCCATAGACTCCGGGCGTGACCCGGCCGGTCCGCGTCGGCGTGCAGCTCCCCGAGGTCGAGCGCGACGTGCGCTGGCCCGAGATCGTGTCGATGGCGCGCGCGGCCGAGGAGGTCGGCTTCGACTCGTCTGGACCGGCGACCACCTGCTCTATCGCGGGGACGGCCGTGCCGGAACGCGGGCCATGGGACGCGTGGACCGAGCTCGCGGCTCTCGCGGCCGCGACCGAGCGCGTGCGCCTCGGACCGCTCGTCGCGTGCGCCGCGTTCCACCCGCCGGGCATCCTCGCGCGGATGGCCGCGTCGATCGACGAGATCAGCGGCGGGCGGTTCGTCCTGGGGATCGGCGCGGGGTGGAACGAGACCGAGTTCCGCGCGTTCGGCATCCCGTTCGACCAACGCGTCGCCAGATTCGAGGAGGCGTTCGAGATCGTCCGAGGCCTGCTGGCCGGCGAGCGCGTCACCGTGCACGGCCGGTTCCACCGAATGGAGGACGCGGTGCTGCTCCCCCAGCCGGCTCGCCGGACACCGCTCATGGTCGGCTCGACCGGCGAGCGCGTCCTCCGCGCCACGCTCCCTCACGTCGACGCGTGGAACACGTGGTACACCGCGTTCGGGAACCGTCCGGAGCGCTTCGCCGAGTTGAACGCGCGGATCACGGCGCTCGTCGAAGATGTCGGCCGCAGGCCCGAGGAGGTCGAGCGGAGCGCGTGCGCGCTCGTCGTACTCGACCCCGACGCCGGCGAGCGGGAGGTCCGTGATGGAGTCGTTCCACTTGAAGGCTCCTCCGAGCGGATCGCCGATGGGATCCGCGCGCTCTCCGAGGCGGGCGCCGACGAGGTGATCCTCGTGCTGAGTCCGATCACCGAGCGATCGATCCGCGATCTCGCCGAAGCCATCGAGCGATAGTCCCGGCTGACGTACGTTTCCTGCGCACTCGGGTTGCGCGCTCGCCCAACAGCGGGTTCATCCGCCGGAGGTTTGTCGTTCAGCCAGCGCCTCCGCCGCGGCTAGGTGCACGCCAGCAGCGGCGATAGTGGCCGAGCTGCCTCGAAGTGTGGCGAAGAGGAGTGGTTCCGGTCTCGACCACGACCTGCGGCTTCGCGGAGCCGATCGTCACCGGAGCCGCCAGCTCCCTCACGAACTGGCCGTTTTGTCGCGACGTGCTCTTAACTCGCCTCCGATGCAAGCGACTCGGAGTGTCAGCCACCCGACACGCCCGATGTCGGCACCGTGACAGCAGCCCGATCCATTCGAGACCACCCTTGTGTCGTTGTCTGTCGTCGATAGGAACGGAAGCTGGTGTGACCAGATGCCTGAAGAGTCCTCTAGACAGAGCCGATCGCAGGCTTCGATGAGAGACGTCTCATCATTCGCGTTCGGTGCTGCCGCATACCACATTCACGCAACTCGGCAACGAGGCGTCCATTCCGTCAAGCAAAGGCTCCGCGTATGAAAGCTACGTTCGTTTGACGTATCGCTCCAGCGGCAGCAGTGGTCGTATTCGCAGGTTGGATCTCGGAACGTTCGTCTGCATGCAGTTCGACGAGGGAGGGGTCGGGATGAGTCGGAGTCGCGCGCGCAGATCAGTTGGAGCTAGGCCGTCCGTTTCACGAACCGGCAGGTGGGCTGCTGTTCCGTGGGCGATCGTGCGTTCCATGCTCGCACTCGGTGTCATCGGGGCCACACTACTCTTGGGATTGCCTCCAGCCTACGCGGCGCCGCCGATCGCCCAGGACGACGAGCTCACCGTGGTCGAAGACACGGCTCACAGTATCTTCGTCCTCTTCAACGACTCGGACGCCGACTTCGATCCTCTAACTGTCACTGGCAACACCGACCCGGCGCACGGCACGGCGACCTGCGACGAGTTCGGTGATTGCACCTACACACCCGACACCGGCTACCTCGGTCCGGATAGCTTCGATTACACGGTGAGCGATGGCACCGAGACGGACATTGGCACCGTAGCTGTGACCGTCGTTGCGAACTCGCCGCCGGTCGCGGTCGACGACGAGCTCACCGTGGTCGAGGAACGGAATGGCGCCGTCTTCGTCCTCAGCAACGATGATGATCCTGATCTCTCGCTCGGCGACGAATTGTCAGTGACCGCCAACACCGACCCGGCGCACGGCACGGCGACCTGCGACGAGTTCGGTGATTGCACCTACACACCCGACACCGGCTACCTCGGTCCGGATAGCTTCGACTACACGGTGAGCGATGGCACCGAGACGGACACGGGCACCGTCGCTGTGACCGTCGTTGCGAACTCGCCGCCCGTCGCGGTCGACGACGAGCTCACCGTGGCCGAGGACACATTTGGTGTTGTCTTCGTCCTCGACAACGACTCAGACCCGAACTTCGATCCCCTGACAGTCACAGGCAACACCGACCCGGCGCACGGCACGGTGACCTGCGAAGAGTTCGGTGATTGCACCTACACCCCCGACACCGGCTACGTCGGCCCGGACAGCTTCGATTACACGGTGAGCGATGGCACCGAGACGGACACGGGCACCGTCGCTGTGACCGTCCTGGTGAACCTCCCCGAGACCGTCACCAACGACGACGCGGGTGCTGCCGCCATCGCAGCCGCCATCACGACCGATCCCTCGACCATCACGGGGGCGGGTTTCGACGCCGTCCCGACGTCCGGGACGCCGAATGCCGTGGTGCCCGGTGTCCTCGGGGGCTTCCCAACGGACGGTTCGAGTTTCGGGCTCCTCACGAGCGGCGACGCGAACCTGGCCGACGATCCCAACGACTCCGGCAGCTCGGGGCAGGACATCGGCGGCGCCAGCGTCCGTGGGAACACCGACTTCGATGTCACGATCCTCGCCATCGATCTGAACGTCCCGTCCACGGCGAACTGCCTCACGATCGACTTCCAGTTCCTCTCCGAGGAGTATCCGGAGTTCGTTGGGACCTCAGTTCAACGACGCCTTCATCGCTGAGCTCGATACCTCGGACTGGGCGACCGCGGGGAGCACGATCACGGCTCCCCACAACTTCGCGTTCGATCAGAATGGCGATGTCGTCAGCATCAACTCGAGCGGTGTCGCGGCGATGACAGCTGGCGAGGCGGCCGGCACGACCTACGACGGGGCGACGCCACGCTTGTCGGCATCGGCCCAGGTGTCGACGGGCACGCACACCCTCTATCTCTCGATCTTCGACCAGGGTGACCACATCCTCGACTCGGCGGTGTTCCTGGACAACCTCGTCCTTGGGTTCGTTCCCGGACCCCGACACGCAGTGCGCACCGGGAGCGGTCCTGCGGAACTTCGAACTGACGCTCTCGCCGGAGACGGCCACGAACCCGGTCGGCAGCGAGCACACCGTCACCGCGACGCTCACCGAGACCGTGAGCGGAGCCCCGGTCCCGGACGCGGAGATCTCGTTCACGGTGGAAGGCGCGAACGCGACGATCGGCTCGGCAACCACGAACCAGAACGGCGAGGCCACCTTCACGTACCTGGGCAGCACGGCGGGGGAGGACTCGATCACCGCGTGCTACGACGCGGATACGAGCGGAACATGCGACACGGGTGATGCGATCGCCGTCGCGACGAAGACGTGGCAGGGTGCCGGTCAACCCGATGCACGTCGACGACGCCCTGACGACCCAGGAGGACACGCCCGGGACCGTGAGCGTCCTCGGGAACGACACGGACCCGGACGGCGACACCCTCACGGTCGACCGGGAACAGCCAGGGGGCCAACGGGTCCGTCACATGCACGGCGGGCGGCGCCTGCACCTACACGCCGAACGCGAACTTCAACGGGACGGATTCCTTCACCTACACGATCTCCGACGGCAACGGAGGGACCGACACCGCGATCGTGAACGTGACGGTGACGCCCGTGAACGATCAGCCGAACGCCGTCGACGACGCCCTGACGACCCAGGAGGACACGCCCGGGACCGTGAGCGTCCTCGGGAACGACACGGACCCGGACGGCGACACCCTCACGGTGACCGGGAACAGCCAGGGGGCCAACGGGTCCGTCACATGCACGGCGGGCGGCGCCTGCACCTACACGCCGAACGCGAACTTCAACGGGACGGATTCCTTCACCTACACGATCTCCGACGGCGACGGAGGGACCGACACCGCGATCGTGAACGTGACGGTGACGCCCGTGAACGATCAGCCGAACGCCGTCGACGACGCCCTGACGACCCAGGAGGACGCGCCCGGGACCGTGAGCGTCCTCGGGAACGACACGGACCCGGACGGCGACACCCTCACGGTGACCGGGAACAGCCAGGGGGCGAACGGGTCCGTCACATGCACGGCGGGCGGCGCCTGCACCTACACGCCGAACGCGAACTTCAACGGGACGGACTCCTTCACCTACATGATCTCCGACGGCAACACGGGGGGACCGACACCGCGATCGTGAACGTGACGGTCGACCCGGTGGCGGACCAGGAGATCTGCGACGACGGGATCGACAACGACGGCGATGGCCTGATCGACGGCGAGGACCCGGACTGCGCCGACTCGATCCAGGTCGGGGTCGACGTGATCCCGGGTCCGCAGAAGAAGGTGAAGCTTTCCGTCGCGATCGTGCCGGTCGCGATCATCACGACCAGCACCTTCGACGCCACCCAGGTCGACCCCTTGAGCGTGTGCTTCGGCGACGCCGAGGAGCCGTCCCAACGGGACTGCACGCCGAGGGGGAACCGCGGTCAGGCCTTGGACGTGGACCGGGACGGGGATCTCGACTTCGTCCTGCGGTACGAGATCGCGCAGACCGGCATCGACATGGGCGACACGCAGGCGTGCCTGACCGGGAACCTGACCGGCGGCCAGGCGATCGAGGGGTGCGGAACGATCGTCGTCGTCCCGTAGCTCGTCCGCGGGTGAGAGCATGAGCTTCCGTGAGGAAGCTCATGCTCTTCGCCGTCTCGTGCGCGCTGCTGCTGGCCGCCTGCTCGACATCGTCCGCCGCCCCTGAGCCGGAGCCGCCGGCACCCACGACGTCCGTCGAACCCTCGGTCGCCGCGCCGGTCGGTGTGGTCGAGGCGAACTCGGGACCGGTCGAGGAGGTCACGGTCGACGGCGTCATCGATCATCTCGAGGCGCTCCAGGACATCGCCGACGAGCACGACGGCACGAGGGTCTCGGGCTCGCCCGGATACGACGCCTCGGTCCGCTACGTCGCCGACGTCCTTCGGGAAACGGGGTACGAGGTCGGGTTGGTCTCCACCGAGGTGCCCGTGTTCGAGCTCGAGGGACCGACGGTGTTCGAGCGGACCTCGCCCGACCCACGTCGATGGGTCGACGGCGTCGACTTCCGGTCGATGCTCTTCTCGCCGAGCGGCGACGTCCGCGGTCGCGTCTCCTTCGCCGGGACCGGCTGCGCCGCATCGGACTTCGCAGGCTTCCCGGCCGGTGACGTCGCGCTCGTCGTTCCGGGCGACTGTTTCCGCCGCGATCAGGTGCGCCTGGCGCAGGGCGCCGAGGCGACCGCGTTGATCGGCGTCGGGCGCACCGGGACCGGGTCCCCGCTGCGTCCGACCCTCGTGTACCCCGAGGGCATCGCGATCCCGGCGATCTCGGTGACCTCGGACCTCGGCGCCCAGATCGAGGAGGGCTCGCTCGTCCACATCCGCGTCCGCGCCTCGACGCACTACGAGGACGTCGAGAGCGTGATCGCCGATCTGCCCGGCGGACGCGGCGACGTGGTGATGCTCGGCGGCCACCTGGATTCGGCGATGGACGGGCCGGGCCTGAACGACAACGGGTCGGGTACCGCGCTCCTGCTGGAGACGGCCCGGTGGCTCGCCGGCGCCGAGCCCGAGGCCGCGGTCCGCTTCGCGTTCTGGGCCGGCGAGGAGGAGGGGCTGTGGGGTTCGTGGGACTACGCGCACCGCCTGCCCTCGGAGGACCGGGATGCGATCGAGGTCTACATCAACATGGACATGATCGCCTCACCGAACTTCGTCACGTTCGTCTACGAGGCGGACGACGATCCCGTGAGCCGGCTCGTCGAGGATCTGTTCGTCGAGTCGCTCGAGGACGCGGGGCTCGAGAGCGAGCTCCTGAACCTGCACGGTTCATCCGATCATGCGGCGTTCGCGGACGTGGGCGTCCCGACCGGCGGCCTGTACTCGGGCTCGCAGGAGATCAAGACGGACGAGCAGGCCGAGCGCTTCGGCGGGACCCCGGACGATCCGCTCGACGCGTGCTACCACCAGCCCTGCGACACGCTGGAGAACCTGAGTCGCAGCGCGATCCGGATCCACGCGGCCGCGTTCGTCGAGGTCGTGACCGCGCTGCTGCTCACGTAGCACGGGCGGTCGCGAGCAGGGCATCGGCCTCGGGCAGGTACCACCTCGCGTCGCACTCGACGAGCAGTTCGTACGCGCGTTCGAACGACGGCCGAGCGTCCTCGCGCACGAGCGGTTGAGCGCGACCGAGATCGAGGAGCGTCCGAGCGACCTCGACCTTCTTGCCGAGGGCCTCGAACCGTCCTGCCGCGTCGCGGAGCCCCGACACGGACTCGGTCGGATCCGGGTCGGCCAGACCGCGCATCGCGCTCGCGTACGCGACCGTCGCGGGTGAGACCTCGCCGGCGAACTCCATCCGAGTGGCCCGTGCCTCCTCGAGGCGCCCGGCTCGAACGAGCGCCCGTGACAGCTCGTACGACGCCTCGGCCGACGTCGTATCCGTATGCGTCCGCCCGACCTCCCGGGCGCGTTCGAACCGGGCGATCGCCAGGTCGTCGCGTCCGCGGGCCGCATCGATCTGGCCCCCGATGAGCTGGACCAGCGTCTCGCTCTGCGGCTCCCGGTTGTCCAGGAGGATGCCGTCGGCGCGGTCGAACAACGCCTGAGCCTCGGCCAGGTCCCCGCGCAGCAGCCGGATCCTCGCGAGGACGACCGTCCGCTGGCCGGTCAACGGTTCGTCTCGGACCGTCGTGGCGAGATCGAGCGCCTCCCGCTGGATCGCCTCCGCCTCGGCCAGGCGCCCCATCTCGAACAGGGCATCACCGAGCGTCCCGAGCAGCCATCCGAGGTTCTGTCGGGCGCCGGCTCGCCGAGCCACCTCGATCCCCTCGCGGACCACCTCCTCCGCCCGAGCGTAGTCCGACGTGTACTCCGAGAGACTGGCCGGGATGTTGTTGTACATCCTGGCGACGAGCTGGAACTCCCCCAGCTCCTTGGCGAGCCGGAAGCTCTCGAGGAGCATCCCCATGCCCTCGGCGAGCCGCCCGCGGTTCAGCAGGTCGAGCGCCAGGGTGTGCATCGCCTGCGCGTGGAGCGTCCGCTCGCCGAGGCGTTCGGCGACCGCCAGGCTCCGCCGCAGGAGCGGCTCGGCCTCGTCCAGGTTCCCGCGGCGCCAGTAGAACCAGCCGAGCGTATGCAGGGCGTCGGCGAGCTCTCGGTTGTCGCCGAGCGCCTCCAGCCGCCCGATCCCGCGCTTCGAGTGGAGCTCGACCTCCTCGTCCCTGCCGGCCGGGAACAGGGCCCAGCTCATCCGCGATTCCGCCCAGCCCGCACCCGCCTCGTCCCCGATCGCCTCGAACAGATCGAGCGCCTGCCGGCTCGCGGCCTCGAGCTCGACGATCGGCGCCGTCCCCCAGCTCGCGAGCACGTGCGCCCGCGCCACTTCGGCCTGCTCCCGCGTTGGAACGCCCGCCGGCTCGGCCAATCGGAGCGCCTCGCGGTACCAGTGGATCGCCGCGGACTGCTGCCACAACGTCGCCGCGCGGTCGCCCGCGGCCCGAGCCCATCGGTAGCCGTCGGACTCGAGATCGGCGCGAGGCATGCTCGGGTCGCCGAGCTCGTCGACGTACCGCAGCGCCTCGACGAGGTGGGTGGCCAGGAGCTCGGCGATCTCGGCGGCCCGATCGCCTGCGCGCTCGGCGGCCCAGCGCGCCACACCGGCGTGCTTCTCGGCGCGGAGCGACTTCGGCAGCGAGTCGTACGCCCCGTCACGGATCAGGTTGTGGCGGAACGCGAACTCGTCCTCCCCCGAGAAGCTGGACGGCTCCTGCGGGACGACGAGCTCCTTCATGCGGAGCCGGCCCAACGCGTCGCGCACCTCCGCCGGGTCGTGACCCGAGAGCCGCGATACCGCCTGGGTCCAGAACACCCTCCCGATCACGGCCGCGTCCTGCAGGACCGCCTTCTCCTGTGGTGGGAGGCCGTCGAGCCGCGCGGCGATGAGTCCCTGGATCGATCGCGGCAGCTCGATCTCTTCGACGCGTTTGGCCACCTCCCACCCCGAGGCCTCCGTTGCGCGCAGGACCCCGTCCTCGATCAGGGCGCGGACGATCTCCTCCGTGTACAGCGGGTTCCCCTCGCTCCGCTCGACGATGAGCCGGCGGACGCCTTCGGTGATCGCACCGGGCAACAGGTCCTCGATCATCGCGACCGCCTCGTCGTCGGTGAGCGGATCGAGGTAGATCGAGGCCGCATTGCGCTTGCCCCCGCCCCACATCGGTCGAACGTCGAACAGCTCGGGTCGCGCCATCGTGAGCAGGAGGATCGGACCCTGGGCCCAGTCCGCCACGTGGTCGATGAAGTCGATCAATCCGTCGTCGGCCCAATGGATGTCCTCGAGCACCAGGACGAGCGGATACCGCGCGGCCATCCGCTCGAGGAACCGTCGCCACGCCTCGAAGAGCTCCTCCCTGGCGAAGGGGCGGGACGTGTCACCGGCGACGAGCGCGCGGACCTGCGGCGCCACATCGTCGTCGCCGAACAGCTCCGTGACCGCGCGGTCGGCCTTGGCCGCAGCGACCTCCGCCGGGTCGTCCTCGAGGATCTCGCACTGCGCCTTGAACGCGTCGGCGAGCGCCGAATACGAGATGTTGCCGTACGCGAGACACCGCCCCGTGCGCCAGTAGACGAAGTCGGGACGGCCCTCGACGTGGTCCAGCAGCTCGTGGGTGAGGCGGGACTTGCCGACGCCGGCCGGTCCAACGATCGTGACGAGCGCGGGCCGCCCCTCGGACTCGACGCGGTGAAGGGTCTGCTTCAAAACAGCCAACTCCTCGTCACGCCCGATCAGCCGTGCCTCCAGACCCAAGGAGGCCCGCTCGCCGCGGCGACGCGCCCTGACCCGCAGGGCGTCCCAGGCGGGCACCGACTCGGCCTTCCCTTTCAGCTCGAGCGGCCGGAGCTCGCGATAGTCGATCACCTCCTTCGTCGCGGCGTACACCGCCGGACCCACGACGACGTGACCGGGCTCCGCGGCGGTCTGCAGACGCGCCGCGGTGTTCACCGCGTCGCCGGTGAGCATCCGGTCGCGCGGTCCGCTCGCTCGCTCGAGGTCGACGAGCACCTCGCCCGCCTCGACCCCGATCCGCATGGCGAGCTGCGGCCGTCCCTCGGCCGCGAAACCTCGGTTCAGCTCGGAGAGCACGGCCTGCATCTCCAGGCCGGTTCGGACGGCTCGCTCGGGATCGTCCTCATGCGCCTTCGGGACGCCGAACACCGCCAGCACCGCGTCGCCCATGAACTTCTCCAGCAGACCTTCGTACCGCTCGACCGCCTCGGCCAGGCGATCGAACGCCCGCCCGACGACGGACTGCACCACCTCGGGGTCCTCGTGCTCGGCCAGCGTGGTCGAGCCCACGAGGTCGGCGAACAGCGCGGTCGCGAACTTCCGCTCCTTCCGACGCGCCTCAGCGGCCGCGAGGGGCGTTCCGCAGTTCAGACAGAACCGCGCGGGGTCCGGGTTCTCGGTCGTGCAGGCGGGACAACGCATGGCTCGGTACAGGGTAGGGCGTGCGAGGATGCCCGGCGTGACGACTCCGGGTCCGCTCGCGCTCGTCGGCGGCGCCGAGCTCATGCCCGGGAACGAGCCGGTCGACGAGTTGTTGGTGCGGGCCGCCGAGGGTGGGCCGGCGTTCGTGCTCGCGACCGCTGCGGCCCGGCAGGGCGCACCCAAGGCGGTGGCCAACGCCGTCCGTTGGTTCGCCGGGCTCGGGCTCAGCGTCGAGGAGCTGCCCGCGACGAAACGCTCACACGCGACGTCGGCGAGCAACGCGGCACGAGCGCGTGACGGCAGGTTCTTCTACCTCGTCGGGGGGGACCCGGGACTCGTCCCGAAGACGCTCGCGGGGACACCGCTGTGGGACGCGGTCGTCGATGCGTGGCGCGGCGGCGCGGCGCTCGCGGGATCGTCCGCCGGCGCGATGGCGCTCGGCGAGTGGACGCTCGTGCGCGAGCGCATGCCGGGCGACGATCGGCGGCGCTACCTGCCGGCGCTCGGCCTCTTCCCGAGGGTCGCCGTCCTCCCCCACTTCGAGACCTTCGGGCATCGATGGGTGGAGAGCGCCCTGGCGGCCGCGCCGAAGGGCGACGTCATCCTGCTCGGGGTCGACGAGCGGACGGGGGCCGTGTGGCGGGACGGTTCGTGGCAGGCGCTCGGCGCGGCCGGGGTGACGGTGATCGCGGGTGGCGAGGCGCGGCGATTCCAGACGGGCGCGACGATCAAGGGCCTTCCGCAGCCTGCCGCGTAGGGCCCTACTGGGACGTGTGCTTCACGATGCAGGTCAGGGTCCGCGTCAGACCCGGGATCTGCTGGATGTCGCTCAACATCGCCCCGAGGGCGTCCATGTCTGCGACCTCCGCGCGCGCGATCAGGTCGTACGGGCCGGTCACGGACTGTACGAGGCGGACGCCGCCCACCGAGCCGATCTCGTTCGTGACCTTCGATGCCGAGCCGGCATCGGTCTGGACCAGGATGTAGGCCCGCAGCATCTCTTTCTCCTCTCGGCGCGTTGCCCATGGTGACGGCGGATGCCGGCCGATGCAACCCCATCGGGCCGCCCGGCTACCGCGGGAGGACCACCGGCGTCGAAGGCGCGCCCGACCGCGCCGCTTCGAGCGCCTCGTTCGCATCCTCGAGGGCGAACGCAGTGACGTCGGTCCGCAGCGGGATCTCCGCCGCGAGCGCCAGGAGCTCCGTGCCGTCGCGGCGCGTGAGGTTGGCGACCGATCGCACGACGCGTTCGCGCCACAACAGCTCGTACGGGAACGAGGGGATGTCCGACATGTGGATCTCGGCGCATACGACGGTTCCGCCGGGCGCAACCGCCCGCAGCGCGAGCGGGACGAGCTCGCCCACCGCGGCGAACAGGATGGCGGCGTCGAGCGGCTCGGGCGGGAGGTCGGTGGAGCTCCCGGCCCACGCGCACCCGCGATCGAGGGCCCGCCGCTGCGCCTCCCGATCGCCCGGGCGGGTGAACGCGAACACCCGTCGCCCCTCGTTGAGCGCGACCTGCGCCACCAGCCTGGCGGCGTTGCCGAACCCGTAGAGGCCGAGGCGCGCGGCGTCGCCGGTGAACCGGAGCGCTCGGAAGCCGATCAGGCCCGCGCACAGCAGCGGGGCGGTGCCGGCGGGATCCGCACCGCTCGGCAGCGGCAGGCAGAACCGGGCGTCGGCCACGATCCGCTCCGCGTACCCGCCGTCGAGGTCGTAGCCCGTGAACCGGGCCTCGGCGCACAGGTTCTCGCGGCCGCTCGAGCAGTAGACGCACCGCCCGCACGTCCACCCGAGCCACGGGATGCCGACCGTCGCACCGGGTTCGAGCCCCGACGTGTCGCCGCCCACCCGTACGATCGAGCCGACGACCTGGTGGCCCGGCACGAGCGGAAGCTTCGGCCGGTCGAGCTCGCCGTCCAGGATGTGCAGGTCCGTCCTGCAGACGGCGCACGCGAGGACGTCGACCAGCACCTCTCCCGGGCCGGGTTCCGGGTCGGGGAGCTCACGCAGTTCGAGCGCGCGCCCCGGCGCTTCGAGCACCATCGCTCGCACGTGCCGACGTTACGCCGTGGCGATGCGCTCGACGACCGCTCGCTGCTCCGCATCGAACCACGGCGGCTCGCCCGCCTCCGCGTTCGACACCGCGTGGTCCTCGCGCGAGGTGGCGGGGATCGTCACGTGGACGCGCGGGTCCGAGAGCGTCCACTTCAGCAGCGCCTGCGTCCAGGTCCGCACGCCGAGGGCTCGCAGCACGCCCTCGTCGGTCGGTGTCCGCCGGAGGAGCCCGCCCTCGGCGAACGGACGCATCGCGATCACGCCGATCCCCAGCTCCTCGGCGAGCGGCAGCACGACCTGCTCGCAGCGCCGCTCCAGTGGGTTGTACGGGACCTGGATCGACGCGATGCGCCCCGTCCGCATCACGGTCACGAGCTCCTCGAACGCGTCCTGTCGATAGTGCGTCGCCCCGAGGAGCCCGATCCGGCCGGCGTCCCGCTCCCGCTCGAGCCAGTCCAGGTGCTCGCGCCACGCCAGCAGGTTGTGCACCTGCTCGATCTCGACGCGCCCGTCGAAGAACGACCGCTGCGCGTCGAGCTGCGCGCGCCCCTCCTCGACGGACCGCGACCAGATCTTCGTGGCCACGACGACCTGGTCACGCGCGCCGGCGTCGGCGATCGCCCTGCCCAGCGCACCTTCCGCACGCCCGTACATCGGCGAGGTGTCGGCGAGTCGCGTTCCCGTCGCGAGCGCCCGACCTAGGACCGAGCGAACGAGGTCCTCGCGGCGCGGCGGCACGTCGAACACGTTCCAGGTGCCGAGTCCGATCACCGGCACACGCAGGCCGGTCGCGCCGAACGCCCGGAGCTCCACCCGCCCGCGGGCGCCTAGTCCTCGGTCGAACCGTCGTGCTCGCGGAGGAAGCGCTCGAGCTCCTCGGCGAGGTCCTCGCCGGTCGCAGCGGACAGGTGCTCCTCGTCCTGGAGGTCCTCGAAGCCCATGTGCTCCGCCGCCTCCTCGAGCCGCTTCACGTACACGGCGAGGTTGCCGTCCTCCTCGATCGCGTCGGTCACCTCGCGCTCGAACACCCGCGCGGCGAGCTCCATCTCGCCGGTGTCGACCTCGAGCCCGGTGAGGTCCCGGATCGCCTCGAGGAGCGCGAGGGCGACCTTCGGGTTGCGCGACTGCGGCAGGTAGTGCGGAGCCGCCGCCCACAGCGACAGTGCCGGCACGCCGGCCTGCGCGGCCGCCGAGTTCAGCACGCCGACGATGCCGGTGGGTCCCTCGTAGCGGGCGGGCACGACGCCGGGCTTGGTCAGGCAGGCCGGGTCCTCGCTCGCGGCGTTCACCGGCGCCGGGCGCGTATGCGGAACGTCGGCGAGGAAGGATCCGAGCGTCACGACGAGCCCGACGTCCATGTCGGCGCATACCTGCAGGATCGCCTGCGTGTAGGTCCGCCAGTGCACGTTCGGCTCGACACCGAGGAAGACGATCACGTCGCGGTCGTTGATGCGGGCCGACGAGAACCGGTTCGCCGGCCATTCCACCCGTCGCGTGGTGCTCGACTCGAGCCGCACGGTCGGCCGGTTCACCTGGAAGTCGTAGAACTCCTCCGGGTCGATCTCGGCGAAGCGCCGGGCGCCCCATTGCGTCCGCAGCGCCCGGGCGGCCGTGGTCGCCGCTTCGCCCCCGTCGTTCCATCCGGTGAAGGCGCAGATCATCGCGGGACGCGTCAGCTCGGGTCGGGACCGGTAGGCGACGTGACTCACCGCCACAGTCTGGTACCCGAACGGCGCCGGTGTCACCCCGGCCGACGAGGGCTTGCCCGGAGCGCCCACAGAGGGCACGATGCACCACTCGCCGAGGAGAGGGGACCACCGATCATCGCCCGCACCGGCCTCCGCCGCTGGCTCCGCCGCATCGGCCTCGTGCCGCTCATCCTGCTCGTGGTGCCGCTCGCGCCGGCCGCGCTCGCGGAGACGGCCACGACGGAGATCTCGGTCTCGGCCCCGATCCTCGACCTCGGCGAGGGGGTCACGGTGTCGGGGACGGTGACGGAAGGACCCGGTTGCACGGCGCAGCGCGAGGTCATGCTCCAGTGGAGGGCCGCCGACGCGCCCGGGTTCACGACGGTCGCGACGGGGACGACCGGCGGGGACGGAGCCTTCAGCTTCGAGCGGTCGCAGCCCAACACGGGCCGATATCGGGCGAGGCTCGCCGAGCAGGGCGACTGTCCCGCCTCGACCTCCGACGAAGCCCTCGTGCGCGTCCGTGCGCAGGTCGTCGCCGAGATCACAGGCTCCACCGAGGCGGGCGCGTGTCCCGTCCTGTCGGCGTCGGTCCGTCCGGAGCGGCCCGGTCAGCAGGTCGAACTCCAGCGCCGGATCGACGGTGCCTGGAGCCTGATCGACCGCGTCACGCTCGACGACGCCTCGGACGCCCGGGCCCAGGCCTGCCTCACGTTCGACGACCTCGGGCCGGTGCGCCTGCGCGTCCGGTGGGTGGCGCAGGACACGCTGAACGAGACGAGCTCGTCGCCGGTGGTCGCCTTCCGGGTGACGAAGGCCGCGTGGATGCGGGCGATCGACAACGCGATCGGTTCGCGAAGCGTCTCCGTCGCGGTCGGCGAGGACGACCGGTTCCTCTACCGCCGGGCGGACGAGGCGCCGCGGACCCCGGCCTCGAACGAGAAGCTCCTGCTCTCGATGGTCCTGCTCGACGTCCTCGGTCCGTCGTACCGGATCCGGACGAGCGCCGCGGCGACGAAGGTGAGCGAGGACGGCGTCGTGAACGACCTGTGGATCCTCGGGCGAGGCGATCCCCGCATGAACGGACGCGCGCTCGCGGAGCTGGCGCGGCAGGTCGTGGACGCGGGCATCACGCGGGTGCGCGGCCGGGTGCTCGGCAGCACCGGGTACTTCCGGCACGATTGGGACGCCGTCGGCTGGGACGACGACGCCCGCGACTACGTCAACCTTCCGACCGCCCTGTCGTTCGAGGGCAACGATGCCTCCGCCCCGGAGCGCCGGGCGGCGGAGGTCCTGCACGGCCAAGCTCCGGCGGCTCGGGGTCGTGGTGCGCGGCGCACCGGGCGCGGGTTCGCCGCCGAACGGGCTCGAGGCCGTCGCGTCCGTCGGGTCGGACCCGCTCCAGCAGCTGCTGACGAAGATGCTCCGGCCGTCGGACAACTTCATCGCCGAGACCCTGGGGAAGCGGCTCGGCGTCGAGACCCGCGGGCCGCCCGGCACGATCGCGAAGGGGGCGGCGGCGATCCAGGCGTGGACCGACGATCGGAACGCCGGGTTCACGCTGCACGACAACTCCGGTCTGTCCTATGCGAACCGCGTGACGGCGGAGGGGATCGTGCGGGCGCTGTGGGCGGCCGAGGACGAGCCCTGGGGTCCCGACCTTCGGCGGGCGCTGCCCACCGGCGGGCAGGGAACGCTGCGGCACCGGATGCGGAACGTCCAGTTCCGGGCGAAGACGGGAACGCTCACCGACGTGTCCGCCCTCTCGGGATGGGTGTTCCCCGACGACGCCCGGACCTGGGTGGAGTTCTCGATCCTGTGTCGCGGGATGTCGAAGTCGGTGGCCTCCGACATCGAGGATCGGATCGTTCGGATCCTCGAGCGCGAGCTCTAGGGCTGCTCGTCGAGACCCAGCCCGGCCGCGCGCTCGATCTCCTTCGCGGCCTCGAGCACCGCCGGGACGTAGCGGCGGGCCGTGATCCTGCCCATCCGGGAGGCCGGCCCGGAGACCGACACGACGGCGACGAGGAGGTCGTACGGTCCGATGACCGGCGCGCTCACCGACCCGACGCCCGGCTGTCGCTCACCCGCGCTCGACGCCCAACCGCGTGCCCGCGCGAGCTCCACCTCGTGCGCGAACCGCTCGGGGTCGTCCGCCTTGCGGATCAGCCGCTCGGGCCTGGTGGAGTGCGCGAGGAACAGCTTCGCGGCCGACCCCGCGGTGAGCGGGAGCGATGCCCCGAGCGGAACGATCGTCCGCAGCTCGTTCGGGGACTCCACCGCGTCGATGCAGACGCGGACGTCCCCCGAACGCACGAACAGCTGTGCGCTCTCACCCGTGACCCGGACGAGCCGCTCGAGGACCGGGTGCGCCAGATCGCGCAGCGGAAGCTCGCGCATCGCTTCCGACGCGAGCCGCAGGAGCCGCGGACCGAGGCGGTAGCCGAGACCCCCGTACCGCGCGAGGAAGCCGTGATCCTCGAGGGCCTTGATCAGGCGATGGGCGGTCGAGCGGCTGAGGCCCGTCCGCCGGACGATGGCGGTGAATCGATCGGCCCCCTCCTCCACGGCCTCGAGGACGCTGACGGCGCGATCGAGCACGGCGACGTCGGACGTCCGTTCGAGCATCGTCACCTCCCTGCGTGCGGACCAAGTGGGCGCGTGCAGACTGTTCCATCATACGGAACTCAGTGCCGACATGCGGAACTCGGGGTCGACAGCGCGACCCCCCTCCTGCACACTGGGACGACGATGCGCACGCTCGCCGAGAAGGTCTGGGACCGGCACGTCGTCCACGCCGGCGAAGGCGAGCCCGACCTGCTCTACGTCGACCTCCACCTCGTGCACGAGGTCACGAGCCCGCAGGCGTTCGACGGCCTCCGGATGGCGGGGCGTCACGTTCGCCGACCGGACCTGACCGTGGCGACGATGGACCACAACGTCCCCACCGCCCCCGGCCCCGAGGACCCGGTGAGCGAGCGGCAGATGGAGGCGCTCGCACGCAACTGCGCCGAGTTCGGCATCCGGCTGTTCCCGACCGGCCACATCGGCCAGGGCATCGTGCACGTGATCGGGCCGCAGATGGGGCTCACGCAGCCGGGGCTGGTGATCGTGTGCGGCGACTCCCACACGAGCACGCACGGCGCGTTCGGCGCGCTCGCGATCGGCATCGGGACGAGCGAGGTCGAACACGTCCTCGCCACCCAGACGCTCCCGCAACGGCGCCCCGGCACCATGGCCATCACCGTCGATGGGGAGCTCTCGGCCGGCGTCGGCGCCCAAGGACGTGATCCTCGGCATCATCGCCACGATCGGGACCGGCGGGGGCATCGGCCGCGTCATCGAGTACCGGGGAAGCGTGATCCGCTCGCTCTCGATGGAGGGGCGGATGACCGTCTGCAACATGTCGATCGAGGCCGGCGCCCGAGCGGGCATGGTCGCCCCCGACGACACGACGTTCGCCTACCTCGAGGGACGGCCGCACGCTCCGAAGGGTTCGGCGTGGGAGGAAGCCGTCGAGGACTGGCGGTCGCTCCCCACCGATGAGGGAGCGACGTTCGAGCGCGAGGTGCGGATCGATGCGGACACGCTCCGGCCGCACGTCTCGTGGGGGACGAACCCGGCGCAGACGGTCACGATCGACGACGTGGTCCCCGAGCCGGCCGACGAGACGGCCGAGCGCGCGCTCGCCTACATGGCGCTCTCGCCCGGGACGCCGATCCGCGAGATCCGCCCCGACACCGTGTTCATCGGCTCGTGCACGAACGCCCGCATCGAGGACCTGCGGGAGGCGGCCGCGGTCCTGGACGGACGGAACGTGCGGCCAGGGATGCGCGCGATGGTGGTGCCGGGCTCGATGCTCGTGAAGCAGCAGGCCGAGCGGGAGGGGCTCGACGTGGTGTTCGAGCGCGCGGGGTTCGAGTGGCGGGATGCCGGCTGTTCGATGTGCCTGGCGATGAATCCCGACAAGCTGGCGGCCGGAGAGCGGTGCGCATCGACTTCCAACCGCAACTTCGAGGGCCGGCAGGGAACCGGTGGCCGAACCCATCTCGTCTCTCCTGCCGTCGCGGCCGCGACCGCGGTCGCGGGGCACTTCGCGACCCCGCAGGACCTGAACTGATGCAGCCCTTCACGACGCACACGGGCCGAGCGCTCCCGCTCGATCGAGCCGACGTCGACACCGACCAGATCGTCGCCGGCGAGCGCCCTCAGGCGGATCGAGCGCACCGGGTTCGGACCCTTCCTGTTCGCCGACTGGCGGAAGGATCCCTCGTTCGTCATGAACGACCCCAGGTTCGAGGGGGCGACGATCCTGCTCGCGGGCCCCAACTTCGGGTGCGGCTCGAGCCGCGAACACGCCGTCTGGGCGCTCGAGGAGGCGGGATTCGCAACCGTGATCGCCCCATCGCTTCGCCGATATCTTCCGGAACAACTGCACCAAGGTCGGGCTGCTGGCGGTGGAACTGCCCGCGGAGTCCGTTCGAGCGTTGATGGACGCGGTCCTCGACGATCCGGTCACCGAGATCGTCGTGGACCTCGACTTCGCTGCGGGTGAGCGCCCCCGCCGTGGACGAGCGGTTCGAGATGGACCCGTACACGCGGTGGCGGCTCCTGGAGGGACTGGACGACATCGCCCTGACGCTCGCCCACGAAGCCGCGATCGATGCGTTCGAGGGCTCGCGCCCGGCCCGGCTCCCCTCGCTCTCGTAGCCCGGAACGGAAGGAAGCCGTTCCCGCAGGTCAGAGGCCGTGCCATTCAAGCTCCCCTCGGGTCGCACCCGATACCAGGAGCAGACATGAAACGCCGGGTATGGCTCCTCTACCTCTGCGTCGGCGTGGCCGCGCTGGTCGCGTTCCTGTTCACGCAGCGGACGCGGCAGGAGTGGATCTTCATCCTCATCTCGCTGTCGTCGCCGGTCGCGATCGTCGTCGCGATCCGCATGTGGAAGCCCGTGGTGCCGGCACCGTGGATCCTGTTCGCCGTCGCGCAGTCGCTGTTCCTCGTCGGCGACCTCATCACGTACAACTACAGCTTCATCTTCGGGTCCGAGCTCCCCTATCCCTCGATCGGCGACGTCGCGAACCTGCTCGTCTACCCGTGCCTGATCGGCGGCCTGCTCATGCTGTACCGCCGGCGCAACCCCGGTGGCCGGGACCGCGACAGCGTGATCGACTCGATGATCGTCGCGATCGGTGTCGGGACGATGCAGTGGGTGTTCCTGATGTCGCCGGTGGCACACGACTCCGTCTCCACCCTGCTGCAGAAGCTCGTCGGCATGGCCTACCCGTTCATGGACCTGGTCCTGTTCATGATCGTGCTCCGCCTCGCGATGGGGGGCGGTCGCAAGGCACCGGCGTTGCACCTGATGTTGTCGGCGGCGGGAGCGCTGTTCCTCGCCGACACGCTGTACACGTACATCTCCGTCCAGGGTCTCGTGTACAACCAGACCGGCTACCTCGAGGCCGGATGGGGCCTGTTCTACCTCCTGTGGGGTGCGGCGGCCCTGCACCCATCGATGCGCATGCTCTCGGACAAGGCGCCCGAAGGGGAGCGCCGCCTGTCACGGGTGCGCCTGTTGCTGCTGGCCAGCGCGACGCTCATGGCGCCGGCGGTGATGTTCATCCAGTACCAACGGAACTTCACGGTCGACATGCCGATCCTGATCAGCGCGTCGGTCGCGCTGTTCATCCTCGTCGTGATCCGGATGGCGGACCTCGTGACGCGGGAGGAGCTCTCGGCCGTCCGCGAGAAGGCACTGCGCACCGTCGGTGCCACGCTCGTCACGGCGACGAGCCGCGAGAGCATCTACAGCGCGACCCTGGAGGCGGCGCGCGCGCTCCTGGGCGACGAGGCCGGGATCCGGCTGCTCGTCGCGACCGAGGATCGCAACCCGAACCGGTTCCTGGTCGTCGCGTCGGCGGGCGGGATCCGCAACGTGGAGGGCAGCACGATCTCGCTGTCGGTGCTCCCGCAGTGGAAGCGCGACCGGCTCCAGTCGCACCACTCGTACGAGGTGCCGATCGCCGAGTCCGAGCTCGCCGCGCTGCTCGGGATGCCGCAGACCGCGGCCTTCGTGCTCACCTCTCCCTTGTTCATGAAGGAGGAGCTCGAGGGGCTGCTCATGGTCGCCGGGCCGGCCGGCGTCCCGCGGGAGATCCGCGACTCACTCGAGTCGCTGACGTCGCAGGTCGCACTCGCGCTCGACAGCGCGCTGACGACCGAGGTCCTCCTGCGACGTCAGAGCGAGGCCCGGTTCTCCTCGCTCGTGCAGAACTCCTCCGACGTGGTCATGGTCGTCGACGCGGACTCGACGATCCGGTACATGAGCCCGTCCGTGGACCGGGTCCTCGGCCACGAGTCGTTCGAGCTGGAGGGCACGAAGCTCACCGTGCTGATCCACCCCGAGGACCGGGCCAGCGTGCTCCAGTTCCTCGCCACCGGGGCGCGCGACGGCGACCCCCACCCGGGGCTCACCGAGTTCCGCATGCGCCACCGGGACGAGTTCTGGCTCCACGTCGAGTCCGTGCGCACGAACCTGCTCCACGACGAGAACGTGAAGGGCATCGTCCTGAACACCCGCGACGTCTCCGAGCGCAAGGCGTTCGAGGAGCAGCTCGCGCACCAGGCCTTCCACGACGCCGTCACCGGCCTGGCGAACCGGGCGCTGTTCAAGGACCGCGTGGAGCACGCGGTCGCCCGCCAGGCGCGGGAGGGGCGTCCCGTGTCGGTCATGTTCATGGACCTGGACGACTTCAAGACGATCAACGACTCGCTCGGCCACGCGGCCGGCGATCACCTCCTCGCCGAGGTCGGCGACCGGCTCCGGGGCTCGCTGCGCGCGGCGGACACGGCCGCGCGGCTCGGCGGTGACGAGTTCGCGATCCTGCTCGAGGAGGGAGCGGGTGCGCTCGGGGCGGCCGAGGTGGCCACGCGGATCCTCGCGTCCCTCGAGGGCCCGTTCCACCTCGAGGGCAAGGAGGTGTTCGTGCGCGCCTCGATCGGGATCGCCAGCGCCGACTCCGCGACGAGCGCGATCGGCCCGGACGAGGCCGAGGAGCTCCTGCGCAACGCGGACGTCGCGATGTACATGGCGAAGGAGGCCGGCAAGGGCCGGTACCAGCTGTTCGAGCCGGCGATGCACGACACGGCGCTGCGGCGGCTGGAGCTGAAGGCGGACCTCCAGCGCGCCGTCGACAGCCACGAGTTCGTCCTGCACTACCAGCCCGTGATCGAGCTGGAGACCGGTCGCATCGAGGGGTTCGAGGCCCTCGTCCGCTGGATGCACCCCTCCCGGGGGGTCGTCCCGCCCCTGGACTTCATCCCGCTCGCCGAGGAGACGGGCCTCATCGTCCCGATCGGCCACGCGGTCCTCGCGGAGGCGTGCACGCAGGCACGCCGGCTGCAGGAGCGGTACCCCTCGATCCCGCCGCTGCACATGTCGGTGAACCTGTCGGCTCGACAGCTGCAGCGCCACGAGCTCGTCGGCGAGATCGCGGACGTCCTGACGGACACGGGCCTCGACCCGGGGAGCCTGGTCCTCGAGATCACCGAGTCGGTGATGATGCAGGACATGGACCTGTCGATCCAGCGGCTCTCGAAGCTGAAGGGGCTCGGCGTGAAGCTCGCGGTCGACGACTTCGGGACCGGCTACTCGAGCCTGAACTACCTCCGCCGGTTCCCCGTCGACATCCTCAAGGTGGACAAGTCCTTCGTCGACAGCGTGAACGAGGGTGGCGAGGTCTCGGCGCTCACCGCCGCCATCATCGAGCTCGCCGGGATCCTGCGGCTCCGGCCCGTCGCGGAGGGCATCGAGCGGGCGGACCAGCTCGAGAAGCTGCGCGCGCTGAAGTGCGACCTCGGCCAGGGGTACTACTTCGCCCGGCCGCTGCCGCTCGAGGGGATCGACGACCTGCTGTCGGTCCGCCAGACGCTCGCCCATCGCGAGCGCCAGCTCTCGGTCGGACCGCCGGCCTAGCCGGCCGACAGGTCGGCGCGGTACCGGACGGTCGGGCGCATCTCGCAGTCGACGCGTTCGCTGGTGACCGTCCCGTCGAGCGACCAGCCCGCGGCCTCGTAGAAGCGCCGGGCCAGGTCGTTGGTCTCGAGCACCCAGAGCGTCGCGGCCTGGAACCCGCGATCGCGCAGGTCGGCGAACGCGTGCTCGAACAGCCGTCGCCCCACACCGGTCCCCACGCGGTCGGGGTCGAGGTAGATCGCGTACACCTCGGCGGTCGTGGGCTCGGCGTCGGCATCCTCGCTCGGGCCGGTCACGGCGAAGCCGGCCAGGACGCCGGTGTCGTCGACCACCCAGGTCCGCCACTCGGCGCGAGGCTCCTCGAGGCTGCGCCGATGCTGCTCCAGCCGGTCGTCGACGGTGAGGCCGTCGAGGAAGTCATCCGTGAGCTGCCCTCGGTACGTGTGCTGCCAGGACGCGACGTGCACCTCGGCGATCGCTCGGGCGTCCTTCGGCACGGCCTCGCGGATCCGCACCGCGACAGCCTCCCACACGGGGTGGCAGAGTGGGACCGTGGTCGCGACCGAACGCCAGAAGATGCTGAGCGGCGAGCTGTACCGCGCGGACGACCCGGAGCTCGTCGCGGCTCGGCAGCGATGCCGGGGCCTCCTGCGCCACATCGATGCCGAGGTCGACGACGAGAACCGGGCCGCGATGTTCCGAGAGCTCCTCGGGTCCATCGGGCCGTCGAGCTTCATCCAGCCGCCGTTCCGATGCGACTACGGCTCCTACATCCGGATCGGTGAAGCGGGTCTTCGTGAACTTCGACTGCACGATCCTGGACTGCGGATACGTCACGATCGGCGACGGCGTCCAGATCGCGACGGGCGTGCAGCTCCTGGCCGCCGATCATCCGCGCGAGCCCGAACTTCGGGCCGCGGGGATGGAGCTCGGGCGCCCCGTGGCGATCGAGGAGAACGCCTGGCTCGGCGCCGGCGTCATCGTCTGTCCCGGCGTGACGATCGGGCGCGACTCGATCGTGGGAGCCGGAAGCGTCGTCATCCGGGACGTCCCGGCCGGCGTCGTGGCGGCCGGCAACCCGTGCCGCATCGTCCGAAGCTCGCCTGAGGCCGGGACGTCGGCCCGGTCTACGTCTCGTCGGCCTCGCGCGGGTGGAGCAGACCGAACAGGTAGCCGTCGACGAGCGCCTCCCACGAGGCCTCGATGATGTTCTCGGAGACGCCGACGGTGGTCCACTCCCGCTGGCCGTTCGACGTGTCGATCAGGACGCGGACGACGGCGCCGGTCCCGGTGGTCTCGTCGAGCACCCGCACCCGGAAGTCCTCGAGCGCGATGTGTTCGAGCTCGGGGTAGTCGTTCACGAGCGCCTTGCGCAGGGCGTTGTCCAGCGCCCCGACGGGGCCCTGCCCCTCGGCGCTCTCGATGTGGCGTGTCCCCTTCGTCACGACCTTCACCGTCGCCTCCGCGAGCGGTGGCTCGTCGTCGCCCACGCGCTCCTCGACGTGCACGCGGTAGCTGTCGATCTCGAAGAACGGCTGGCGCCATCCGTCGGCGCGCCGCATGAGCAGCTCGAGCGACGCGTCGGCCACCTCGAACGTGTAGCCGCGTGCCTCCCGGACCTTCAGGTCGGCGAGCAACCGCGCGACCGCGTCGCCGCCCAGGTCGAGGCCGAACTCCCCCGCCTTCATCCGCAGCGTGGCGGCGCCGCCGAGGTCGGACGCCACGACACCCCGGCGGTTGCCCACCGTCTCGGGATCGACGTGTTCGTACGCCCGCGAGAGCCGCTCGACGCCGCTCGCGTGCAGCCCGGCCTTGTGTGTGAACGCGTACCGTCCCGCGTACGGCTGGCGTGAGTCCGGCGCGAGGTTCGCCACCTCCGCGACGTAGTGCGCGACCTCGGTGAGCCGCTCGATCGAGCCGTCGGGCAGGCAGGCGGCGCCCATCTTCAGCGCCAGGTTCGCGGCGATCGGGATCAGGTCGGCGTTGCCCGTCCGCTCGCCGTAGCCGTTCACGACCGCCTGGACCTGGAAGGCCCCGTGGTCGACCGCCACCAGCGAGTTCGCGACGGCGCACCCGGCGTCGTTGTGCACGTGGATGCCGATCGGCGTCTCGAAGCGCGGACCGACGGCGTCCATCACCCCGGCGACGTCGTGCGGCAACATCCCGCCGTTCGTGTCGCAGAGCACGAGTCGCTCCGCCCCGGCAGCTTCGGCGGCCTCGAGCACACGCGTCGCGAACGACGGATCGCTCCGGTAGCCGTCGAAGAAGTGCTCGGCATCGAAGAACACCCGTCGTCCCTGCCCGACCAGGAACGCGATCGAATCCTCGACCATCGTGACGGCCTCGTCGAGGTCGGTGCGGAGCGTCTCGGTCACGTGGAGGTCCCACGCCTTGCCGACCAGGCAGACGACCTCGGTCCCGGCGTCGAGCAGATCGCGGAGGACGGAGGAGCCGTCGGCGCGCTCGCCGGCCTTCCGCGTCATCCCGAACGCCGTCAGGGTCGCGTGCTGCAGCGTCTCCTTCGACGCGAGCCGGAAGAACTCGGTCTCGCGCGGGTTCGCGCCCGGCCAGCCGCCCTCGATGTACGGCACGCCGAGCTGGTCGAGCTTGTGCAGGATCCGCATCCGGTCCTCGACCGAGTACGACAGGCCCGTCCCCTGCGCTCCGTCGCGGAGCGTCGTGTCGTAGAGCTCGACCTCCCGCGCGCGCGCGGCGTCCGTCACGACGATGCCCCCTCGACGACGAGGTCGCCGACCTCCGTGGTCGAGAAGCCCATCTCGCCGGCGCGCATCGAGGCGAGCTTCGAGCACGCGAACCGGATCCCGGCGTCCACCCGGCGAGCCGCCTCCTGTTGGCCGAGCGCTGCGAGCAGCATCTGCGCCGCCCCGATCGCCGCGAGCGGGTTGATCGTGCCCCGGCCGGTGTGGTCGGGCGCCGTCCCGCCGATCGGCTCGAACATGCTCACCCCCGCCGGGTTGATGTTGCCGCCCGAGGAGATCCCCATCCCGCCCTGGATCATCGCGCCGAGATCCGTGACGATGTCGCCGAACATGTTGTCGGTCACGATCACGTCGAACCGCGACGGCTGATCGAGCAGGTAGATGCACGCCGCGTCGACGTGGACGTAGTCGCGCTCCACGTCGGGGAACTCGGCACCGACCTCGTCGACCACGCGCTGGTAGAGGTCGCCGGCGAACATCAGCACGTTCGTCTTGTGCACGAGCGTGACCTTGCGCCGGCGATCCGGTCGCATCGAGAGCTCGAAGGCGTACCGCACGATGCGTTCGACGCCGTGGCGCGTGTTGATCGACTCCTGCACGGCCACCTCGGATGGGGTGCCCTTGCGGTGGAAGCCGCCGGCGCCGCTGTACATGCCCTCGCTGTTCTCGCGCACGACGACGAGGTTCACGTCGTCCTCGGAGTGGCTCGGCACGAGCGTCTTCACACCCGGGAAGCGGATCACCGGACGGAGGTTCACGTACTGGTCGAGCTCGAAGCGGATCCGGAGCAGCAGGTCCCGCTCCAGGACCCCCGGCCGGACCCGAGGGTCGCCGACGGCACCGAGCAGGATCGCGTCCATCGACCGCAGGCCCGCGAGCTCCTCGTCGGGCAGGACGTCGCCGGTCCGCAGGTACCGATCGGCCCCGAGGTCGAACTCGACGAGCTCGACCTCGAACCCTTCGAGCGAGCGGGCGGCATCCAGGACCTTCAGGGCTTCCCTGATCACCTCGGGACCCGTGCCGTCGCCGCGGATGACCCCGACCCGATGGCGGTCCGGGGTCACGGCGTGTCGTCCTGACCCTCGCCGTCGGCCGTCGAGATCTGCAGGGCCCGGTTCACGGCCGCCAGGTAGGCGCGCGCGCTCGCCTCCACCACGTCCGTGGCCACGCCGCGACCGGTGACCCGCCGCCCCTCCACATCCAGCTGCACGACGACGTCGCCGAGCGCGTCGGTCCCGCCGGTCACGGCCGAGACGTTGAACGAGACGAGCCGTCCCTCGACGCCGACCGCCCGCTGGATCGCCCCCATCGCGGCGTCGATCATGCCGTCGCCCATCGCCGACTCCTCGATCCGCTCCTCGCCGCGTCGCAGGCGCACGCTGGCCGTCGGCGACAAGGCCGTGCCCCCGCCGACCTGGAGGGCCTCGAGGACGAACAGGTCCTCGTCGGCCGCGCCGAGCTCCTCCGAGACGATCGCGCCCAGGTCCTGGTCGGTGAGCGAGATCTTGCGGTCGGCGAGCTCCTTGAACCGCGCGAACGCGCGGTTCAGGTGGTCCGGCTCGAGCTCGATGCCGAGCTTGTCGAGCGCGTCGGCGAACGCGTGCCGCCCGGAGTGCTTGCCGAGCACGAGGCGGTTGCCCTCGAGGCCGATCTCGAGCGGATCCATGATCTCGTAGGTCGCGCGGTTGGAGAGCACGCCGTGCTGGTGGATGCCGCTCTCGTGCGCGAACGCGCTCGAGCCCACCACCGCCTTGTTCGGCTGCACGTTGTAGCCGGTGGTCATGCTCACCAGGCGCGAGGTCCGCGTGATCTCCTTCAGGTTCAGGCCGTGCCGAACGCCGAGCGCCTCGGTCCGCGTTCGCACGATCATCGCGATCTCCTCCAACGAGCAGTTGCCGGCGCGTTCGCCGATGCCGTTCACCGCGACCTCGACCTGCCGGGCGCCGTTCACGACCCCGGCGAGCGAGTTCGCGACCGCCAGGCCGAGGTCGTTGTGGCAGTGGGTCGAGATCACGACCTGGTCGGGCACCGCTTCGCGGACCGTGCGGACGAGCTCGCCGAACTCATGGGGCATCGCGTACCCGACCGTGTCGGGGACGTTGATCGTCGTGGCCCCGGCGTCGACGGCGACCCGGAAGCACTCGAGCAGGAAGTCGAGCTCGGTCCGCGTCGCGTCCTGCGCGCTGAACTCGACGTCCTCGGTGAACCCCACCGCGAGCTTCACGCCCTCGCGGATCGAGTCCAGCACCTGTCCGTGGCTCATCCGCAGCATGTCGGTCATGTGGATGTCGCTCGTCGAGATGAACGTGTGGATCCGCCACCGCTCCGCACCCTCGAGCGCCTCGGCGGCGCGTTCGATGTCACCCGGGACCACGCGGGCAAGCGCCGCGATCACCGGGCCGCGCACGCTCGTCGCGATCTCGCGCACGGCCTCGAACTCGCCGTCACTGGAGACGGGGAAGCCCGCCTCGATGATGTCGACCTGGAGGCGGGCCAGCTGTTCGGCGATCTCGACCTTCTCGGCGCGGGTGAGCGCGATCCCGGGAGCCTGCTCGCCGTCGCGCAGGGTGGTGTCGAAGATCCGGACGACGTCGGGGTCGTTCGTGTCAGGCATCGGGGATCACCTTCTCCTCGGAGTGCAACCAGGGCATCATCGGCCGGAGCTCACGGCCCACCGTCTCGAGTTGCGAGGCGCGGGCCTCACGCCGCAGGGCGAGGAAGTGGGGGAAGCCGGCGTCGGCCTCCCCGATCCACTCCTTCGCGAACGAGCCGTCCTGGATCTCGTCGAGGATCCGCCGCATGCGGTCGCGCACGCCCTCGTCGATGACACGCGGCCCGCTGCGGTAATCGCCCCACTCGGCCGTGTCGGAGATCGAGTGCCGCATCCACGACAGCCCGCCCTCGTAGATCAGGTCGATGATGAGCTTCATCTCGTGCAGGCACTCGAAGTACGCGATCTCCGGCTGGTAGCCGGCCTCGACGAGCGTCTCGTACCCGGCCTCGACCAGCGTGGAGATCCCGCCGCACAGGACCGACTGCTCGCCGAACAGGTCGGTCTCGGTCTCCTCCGTGAACGTCGTCTCGATGATCCCGGCGCGCGCGCATCCGATCCCGGCGCCGTAGGCGAGCGCTCGCTCGCGTGCCCTACCGGTGGCGTCCTGCTGGACGGCCACGAGCGCGGGCGTGCCGATGCCCTCCGTGTAGGTGCGACGCACGAGGTGACCCGGCCCCTTCGGCGCGATCATCGTCACGTCGACGTCGCCCGGCGGCCGGACCGTCCCGAAGTGGACGCTGAACCCGTGGGCGAACATCAGCATGTCGCCCGCCATCAGGTTCGGCGCGATCTCGGCCGCGTACACCTTCGCGTGCGCCGTGTCGGGCAGCAGGACCATCGCGACGTCGGCCTCGGAAACCGCCTCGCCGACCGGCCGCACGGACAGGCCTGCCTCCTCGGCCTTCGTCCAGCTCGCGGATCCCTCGCGCAGCCCCACGCGAACGTCCTGCCCCGAGTCCCGGAGGTTCAGTGCGTGCGCGTGTCCCTGGCTGCCGAACCCGAGCACCGCGATCCGCTGTCCCGACAGCAACGTCGGGTCCGTGTCGCCCTCGTGATAGATCCGTGCCACCGCTCTCACCTCGCTCGTCGGCCGGGCCGGACGCCCGTCGTGTTCCGCCGGGTCCGGCGACGGCGTCCCTCAGACGCCGCCGCCCGTGTACTCCTCGGCGCCCGCCGCCAGCGCGCGCGCCCGCTTGGTCCGCTCACGGATCCCGCGGTCACCGCGCGCGAGCGCGATGCGCCCCGTCCGCGACAGCTCGATCACCCCGAAGTCCCCCAGGAGCTCGAGCAGCGCCTCGAGCTTGTCCGGCTTCCCCGTCGCCTCGAGGGTGAGGGTCCGGTGCGTGACGTCCACGACGTTGGCCCGGAACACGGACGCGATCTCCATCACGCGCTGGCGTTGCTCCCCGTTCGCGCGGGCCTTCACGAGCATCAACTCGCGCTCGACCGCCTCACCCGGCTCGTGCTCGAGGATCTTGATCACGTTCACGAGCTTGTTCAGCTGCTTCGTGACCTGCTCGAGCGGCTTCTTGTCCACCTGCACGACGATCGTCATGCGCGACAGCCCGTCGTCGCTCGTGGGACCGACCGCGAGGGAGTCGATGTTGAACCCGCGCGCCGAGAACAGCCCGGCGACACGCGTGAGCACGCCGGGCTTGTCCTCGACGAGCACCGAGAGCGTGTGGAGGTTCACCGCGCTCACGCGACCGGAGCCTCGGCGGGATCGTTCACGGGCTGCAATCCCTCGGGGCCGACGATGATGTCGTCGTTGCTCGCACCCGCGGGGACCATCGGGAAGCACATCTCCTTCGGGTCTACCCGGAAGTCGATCACGACGCTGCGGTCGGTGACCGACAGCGCCTTGTCGACCACGGCGTCGACCTCGTCCGGGTGTTCGGCGCGCAGGCCGACGCATCCGTACGCCTCCGCGAGCTTCACGTAGTCGGGAACGTCGTAGGACAGGTAGACCTGCGAGTAGCGCTCCTCGTAGAACAGTTCCTGCCACTGCCGGACCATCCCGAGGTGCGCGTTGTTGATGATCGCGGTGATGAACGGGATGCCCTCTGCCGTGGAGGTCGCGAGCTCCTGGCAGGTCATCTGGAAGCACCCGTCTCCGTCGATCGCGATCACGCGCCGATCGGGGCGGCCGGCCTTCGCACCCAGGGCCGCGGGCACGGCGAACCCCATCGTGCCCAGACCACCCGAGTTCACCCAGGTCCGCGGCTCGGAGAAGCGCCAGAACTGCGAGGCCCACATCTGGTGCTGCCCCACGCCGGCCACGACGATCGCGTCGCCGGCCAGGTCGCGCAGCCGCTCGATGCAGTACTGCGGCTTCAGCGGGCCCGTCCGCCGGCTGGTCGTACGCGTACGGGTAGCGCCGTTTCCACTCGTCGAGCTGTCCGAGCCACTCGCGCCGGTCCGGGACGCCGCCCGTCTCCTCCTGCTGGCGACGGATCTCGGCCAGGAGCTTGGCGATCACGTCCCGGCAGTCGCCCACGATCGGGATGTCCGCGACGCGGTTCTTGCCGATCTCGGCCGGGTCGACGTCGACGTGGACGATCTTCGCGTCGGGAGCGAAGCTCGAGAGCTGGCCGGTCACGCGGTCGTCGAACCGCGCGCCGAGGGCCACCAGCAGGTCCGCCTTCTGCATCGCGGTCACGGCCGTGTAGCCACCATGCATGCCCGGCATCCCGAGCGCGAGCTCATGCGTGTCCGGGAACGCGCCGCGGGCCATGAGGGTGGTCGTGACGGGGAGACGCCCCTCGGTCGCGAGCTTGAACAGCTCCGAGCTCGCCTCGGCCTTGATGACGCCGCCGCCGACGTAGAGCACCGGGCGCTTCGACTCCATGATCATCGTCGCCGCCGAACGCACCTGCCGCAGGTTCCCCTTCGTCGTCGGCCGGTAGCCGGGAAGCTCGACCGAGTCCGGCCAGCGCCACGAGGTCTCCTGCAGCAGGACGTCCTTCGGGATGTCGACGAGCACCGGCCCGGGCCGGCCGGTCGATGCGATGTGGAAGGCCTCGCGGATCGTGCCGGCGACCTCGGCCGCGTCCTTCACGAGGAAGTTGTGCTTCGTGATCGGCATCGTGATGCCGGTGATGTCGGCCTCCTGGAAGGCGTCGTTGCCGACGACCGGGGTCGGGACCTGCCCGGTGATGGCGACGACCGGGACCGAGTCCATCTTCGCGTCGGCGAGCGCCGTCACGAGGTTGCAGCCGCCGGGTCCCGAGGTCGCGATCGCGACCCCGACCTTGCCGGTCGCCCACGCGTAGCCCTCGGCGGCGTGGCCGGCGCCCTGCTCGTGCCGGCAGAGCACGTGGCGGACCGACGAGTCGATCAGTGGGTCGTAGGCGGGCAGGATCGCCCCACCCGGGATGCCGAAGACGATGTCGACGCCCTCGCCTTCGAGGGACCGGAACAGCGCCTGGGCACCGGTGACCTTCACCGCGCCACCACCTCCGTCGAGGGTTCCTCGACGGGGCCGGTCTCGACCCGCCGGACCGAACATCCCAGACGATGCGCCAGGTTGCGCGCCGAGCGTTCGAACTCCCAGGGCGTCCAGTCCCTGCGGCGCGTCGTCATCCCCGCCTCGTCCATCCCGCCGCCGAAGTCGAACCCGGCATCCAGGTACGCGACCTCCTCGGCGAAGTAGCGGTCGAACCGTGGACGCTCCGCGGGATCGTCCACCGTGACCGTGACCTGGCCCGGTCCCTCCCACAGCACACTCGCCACCGCTCTGCCGTCCCGCCGGAACTCGTACCGCATGACCGTCTCCTCTCGGTTGCCTTCCGCTCGCCCCTGGGATAACGAAAGCCCCTCGCCGGGCGAGGGGCATCTGGCGCGGGTCCCGGGCCTGTTCCGGCCCGGCCGCGCCTACGCGATAAGTACGAGGGCGTGCGGTCGGTTCCTCGTCTGTTCGAACATGGTCGCGCCAGTCTACGGACGACGCCGTACGTGTCAACCCGCCGGATGGGTGACCGCACACGAACGCGCAGCCCGTCGGGGCATAGTCGGTCGGAACCGGTCAGATTTGACCCGAAACGATCGTGAGGACTAGCGTTCCTCGTCGGTGGACGGTTCGCAGGTCGATCCGCGCGTGGCGGCCGCCCTGGAGGCCGTGGGCGCCTGGGACGGACGGGAAACCGTCGTCACCCCGATCGAGGCGGGCCGAACGAACCGGAACTTCCGGGTGGTGGTCGGCGACGAGACGTACTTCCTGCGGCTGTCCGACCATGAGACCCGGCTCCTCGGCATCGACCGCGAGGCGGAACACCGGGCCGCCGCCGCCGCGGCGGTGGCCGGCGTCGGCCCCGAGGTGATCGCGTACATCCCCGAGCTGGGCTGCCTCGTCACGCGCTGGGTGCCGGCCGAGCCCCTCGCCGAGGGCGACATGGAGCAGGAGGCGGTCCTCGCCGACGTCGTCGGCCTGGTCCGAACGATCCATGCCGGGCCCGAGCTCCCGTCGACGTTCGACGCGTTCCGGGTCGTCGAGGACTACCGGCGGATCGCCGCGGAGCGCGGCGTCGAGATCCCCGCCGCGTACGAGCAGGCGCATGCCCGGGCGGCCGACATCGAGGCGGCGTTCGCGGATGCACCGATGCCGAGGCGTCCGTGCCACAACGACCTGCTCGCCGACAACTTCCTGCGCGGTGGCGGCGGCATGTGGCTCGTCGACTACGAGTACTCCGGGATGGGCGACCCGTTCTTCGACCTCGGCAACCTCTCGATCAACAACGGGTTGTCCGAGGAAGCGCAGGGCCGCCTGCTCGAGTGGTACCTCGGCGAGGTGACCGATGCACATCGGGCGCGGCTGCAGCTGATGCGGATCATGTCGGACTTCCGGGAGGCGATGTGGGGCGTCGTGCAGCAGGGGCTCTCGACCCTGGACATCGACTACGTCGCGTACGCGGACAAGCACCTCGAGCGCCTGTCCCGGACGATGGCCGACGCGAGGTTCGAGGTCTGGCTCCACGACCTCGTGGGCGACGCCTGACATGAGCGATGACCGCGCGCGGGTGGTGATCGTCGGCGGCGGCGTCGCCGGCGCGAGCATCGCCTACCACCTCACGCGGCTCGGGTGGACCGACGTCGTGCTGGTCGACCGATCCGAGCTCACGAGCGGCTCCACGTTCCACTCGGCCGGGCTCGTGGCCCAGTTGCGGAACTCGGTCGGCCACACCCGCATGATGATGTACGGCGTCGAGCTGTACCCGAAGCTGTTCGGGGAGACCGGCGTCGATCCGGGCTGGCACGAGGTCGGCACGCTGCACCTCGCGACCTCGCCCTACCGGCTCGAGGCGCTCGCCCGGATGGCCGGGTGGGCGGAGTCGTTCGGACTGCCCATCGAGATCGTCTCGGCGACGCAGGCACACGATCGCTTCCCGCTCATCGACGCCACGGGGGTGCTCGGGGCCGCGTTCGTGCCGACCGACGGGCACATCGACCCGTCGGGGCTCACGAACGCGTTCGCCGAGGGTGCGCGGCGCGGTGGCGCGAGGATCTCGCCGGGCACGCGTGTCGTGGAGATCTCGGTCCGGGACGGCCGGGTGGCAGGGGTCGTGACCGACAGCGGCGCCGTCGAGGCCGAGGTCGTCGTCATCGCCGGCGGGATCTGGGCGCACGAGCTCGGCCGGATGGCCGGCGTCGAGATCCCGGTGGTCCCGATGGAGCACCAGTACCTCATCACCCGGCCGATCGACGGGGTCCGCCCGGACTTCCCGACGCTCCGAGACCCCGACCACCTCGTGTACGTTCGCGAGGAGGTCGGCGGGCTCGTCGTCGGCGGGTACGAGCGGAACCCGGATCCCTGGCACGTCGACACCCCGATCCCGCAGGACTTCAACCACACCCTGCTCGAAGAGAAGTGGCCTCGGTTCGAGGCGATCGCCGAAGGTGCGTTCGCCCTCATCCCCTCCCTACAGACCACCGAGATCAATCGGTTCATCAACGGGCCCGAGGCCTTCACACCCGACGACGACTTCCTCCTGGGCGAGACCGACGTGCGGGGCCTGTTCGTGGCCGCGGGGTTCTGTGCGCACGGGGTCACGGGCGCGGCCGGCGTCGGGAGGTGGACGGCCGAGTGGATCGTCGAGGGTGAGCCCTCGATGGACCTGTCGAAGATGGACGTTCGCCGGTTCGGCCCGCACTACCGGAGCCGCGGGTACGCCCTCGCGCGCGCCGTCGAGATCTACTCGACGCACTACGACGTGAAGTACCCCGGCGAGGAGTTCCTTGCGGGGCGGCCGCTCCGCATGTCGCCCACGTACCCGCGGCTCGAGTCGCTCGGCGCCGCGTTCGGCGAGAAGGCCGGATGGGAGCGCGCGAACTGGTTCGCCTCGAACGAAGACGAGCGGTACGAGGAGCTTCGGCCGCGGGGATGGGCGGGCGAGCACTGGTCCACCGCGATCGCGGTCGAGCACCGGGCGACGCGCGAACGTGCCGGCTTGTTCGACGCGACGAGCTTCGCGAAGATCGAGGTGTCCGGTCCCGGCTCGTGCGACTTCCTCCAGCGCGTCTGCGCGGGCGACGTCGACCGGCCGCCCGGCACCGTGGTGTACACGCCGATGCTGAATCATCGAGGAGGGATCGAGGCCGACGTCACCGTCACGCGCCTGGCCGGCGAGCGGTTCCGGATCGTCACGGGAACCGCGTCGGGCAGCCACGACCTCGCCTGGCTCCGCTCGCAGCTCGGCGGTGCTCCCGGCGTCGAGATCCGCGACGTGACCTCGAGCCTCGCGTGCCTCGGCGTGTGGGGTCCCCGGGCGCGCCAGATCCTGGGCGGCGTGTGCTTCGACGACCTGTCGAACGACGGCTTCCCATTCATGAGCGCGCGCGAGGTCACGGTGGGCGACGTGCCGTGCGTCGCGTTGCGCGTCACGTACGTCGGCGAGCTCGGGTGGGAGCTGTATCCCCCGATCGAGTTCGGCGCGAAGCTCTGGGACACGCTGGTGGAGGCCGGCGAACCGCACGGCCTCGCCCCCGCGGGCTACCGCGCGATCGATTCGCTGCGGCTCGAGAAGGGGTACCGAGCCTGGGGTTCGGACGTCACCGGAGACGACACGCCGCTCGAGGCCGGCCTCGGCTTCGCCGTCGCGTTCGACAAGTCGGTCGATTTCATCGGCCAGGACGCGCTCTCGACTGCCGAGCGCGACGGCGTGACTCGGCGCCTCTCCTGCCTCACGCTCGCCGACCCACGGTCGATGACGCTCGGCAACGAGCCCGTGTTCGCCGACGACCGCGTCGTTTCGCGCGTGACGTCCGGGGGCATCGGCTACACGATCGGCGCGAGCATCGCGTTCACCTACCTGCCGCCTGAGCTCGCAGCGCCCGGCGCGTCGCTGTCCATCGACGTGTTCGGCGAGCGGGTCGAGGCAACCGTGTCCGCGGATCCCCTGTTCGACCCGAAGGGCGATCGCATCCGGGCTTGACCGAGCCTCACTCCCCCGGAACCGGGATGTCGTCGCCCACGAACACGGAGCCGTTCCAATAGGCCTCGAGCCGATGGGTTCCCGTGCGCCATCCCTTCCGGTCCAGGTGGAGCTCCTGCGGCGGATCCATGCGGCCGAAGTCGTAGTGCAGGACGAAGCCGTCGGTCTCGAGCGTCCGGAACCGATGCGGACGCCGCGAGGCCCGCGTGAACTTGGTCTTCCGTGACGTCCTGGGCGGTTCGCAGTGCGCCTCGAGCCAGACGTACGAGCCGACGAGCCCCCGATGGGGATCGAGCCAGATCCAGACCTGCTTGCCACGCTCCGAGATGAAGTCGGCGGCACCCGCGGAGACGACGATCTTCATCGCGCCGATGATGCCATGGAGGACCCCGAGGGGCGGCCGTGGCCGCCCCTGCGTGCGGGCCAGGTTCCTACGTGGCCGGAGCCGTCTCGGCGATCTCGGTGTCGGGGAGCACCACCACCTCGGCAGGCTTCCTGCGTTGGACGGTGAGGTAGTAGATCGCCCCGACGATGCTCACGACCCCGAACACGGTCCAGATGATCGGGATCTCGTTCAGGAAGTCGATCTTGAAGTCGAGCAGCTGCTCACCCTCCACGAAGTAGTCGGTCTGGATCGGCTTGGGGTTCGTGTTGATCCGCAGGTACGAGGCGGGCGAGGCGCTGCCCGGATCCAGTCCGGATTCGGCGCCGGACGGCGTCAGGAAGTTCGCGAGCATCGCAAGGCCCCACAGGATCGCGACGATGTTCACGACCTTGCCCCAGGCCCCGAGTGAGAAGGGAGCCTTCGTCTTCGGCCACCCGCGCATGCGCGCACGCATGAACGCCAGGTTCCCCAACAAGTAGCTGAGGTAGATCGAGGCCGTCGCCCCGATCGCGATGAGCCCCGCCCCTGCGAACTGGATGAACGGGATCGCGGCGAGCAGGCCGATGATGATGCAGGTCGCGACCGGCGTGTGCAGCCGTGGATTCACCTTCGACATCGCCCGCGAGAACGGAAGTTGGTTGTCGCGCGCCATCCCGAACGCGAGTCGGATCGTCGACGTCTGCACGGCGAGGCAGCAGATGAAGATCGACGCCACCACCACGAACAGGTAGAGGACGAACAGCGCCTCGGACAGGACCTGTCCGAGGATGACCGGCGGCGAGAAGAAGCCCGTGACCGCCTCGCCCATGTCCGGCACGGCGACCAGGATGCCCCAGAGGAAGATCGCGCCGATCACGAACGCACCTGCAACGGCCGCGAGCACAGCCTTGGGCGCCTCTCGCCTCGGGTTATGCATCTCTTCCGCGAGCGTGCCCGCCGTGTCGAAACCGTAGATCACGTACAGGCTCATGAACATCGCGACGAGGAAGAACGGCAGCGTGATCGGCGCGGGGAACTCGGCGAAGTTGCCGGTCGCGCCAGAGTCGAAGATCACGCCGAGACCCGAGTTGTCGTGCGCGATCGCCAGGAAGATCGCGAAGACCACCATCCCGAGGATCTCGAAGAAGACGCCCGTGTTGTTGACGATCGCGACGATCTTCACGCCGTAGATGTTGAGGATCGTGATGAGCGCCAAGGTGATGAGGCCGGCGATCGCTTGGTCCGGCTGCCCCCCACCACTGAAGTCGGCCGTGAGGTTCCAGTCGAACATCGTGTTGAGCATCGGGAACAGTGCGAGCGGCAGGGTCGCCACCACCGATGCCACGGTCAGGATGCCGGCGATCACGTAGAACCAGCCCGTGAACCAGGCGTATCCGCGGCCCGCCAGGTACTTCGTCCACTGGTACACCGAGCCGGCGACCGGGAAGTGGCTCGAGAGCTCGGCGAAGTTCATGGCGACGATGAACTGCATGAGCGCCACCAGCGGCCACGTCCAGAACAAGAAGGCACCCGCCGCCGCCATCCCCAGGAAGAACAACGTGAAGATGCCGGTCGACGGCGAGATATACGCGAACGCCACCGCGAACGAGCTGAACGTCCCGAGACCACGTTTCAGCTCCTGCTTGTAGCCGAACTTCTCCAGGTCGGCGGCGTCCCGCGCTGCCTGGTCGCTCATGGACATCCGTTCCCCCCTCCTCGAGCGGTCGTTCCCTGGTCCGTCACCCCTCACTCGCCGCCACCGCGGCCCGTTCCGCCGCAACGATGACCTCGACGCCGGCCTCGGTCAAACGCTGGCGGTACGCTTCGGGGCAACCCGCGTCCACGATCAGGCCGTCCACCTCCTCGAGCGGGGCGATGACGAAGTCGGCCACCGTTCCGATCTTCGAGTGGTCGGCGACCACGAACACGCGCCCCCGAGTCTGCTCGATCATCACCCGGGCGATCTCGGCCTCGGCCGCCACCGGCGTCGAGAGCCCCGAGCCGACGCTGATGCCCTCGACCCCGATGAACGCCTTCGTGGCGTGCGTCCGCCGCAGCGCCTCGGTCGCGAACGGCCCGACCACGGAGTTGCTCGGTGCGCGGAAGTGACCGCCGAGCAGCAGGAGCTCCGCGTCGCGGTCCGCGGCCTCCAGCGCGATGCCGATGTGGTTCGTCACCACCTTGAGGCCCGGAGCTCGGAGATGGCGGAAGACCTGCAGCGTGGTGGTGCCACCGTTCAGGTACAGGGCGTCGCCCGGTTCGACCATCGCGGCCGCGGCCTCGCCGATCGAGCGCTTCTCCTCGGGGTTGCTGAAGATCGCTTCGACGTAGGCCGGTTCGGAGCGCAGCCACTGGGTGGCGACCGCTCCACCGTGGGTCCGTTCGAGCATGCCGCGGCGCTCGAGCGCCTCGAGGTCGCGACGGATCGTCACCTCGGAGACCCCCAGCATCTCGGACAGGACGGAGACGCGGACCACCCGGCGCTCGCGCAGCAGCTCCTGGATCCTCCGATGGCGCTCCGCCGGCAGCGGTTGCTCCACGCGTCGCCCCGATCCCTCACTCAGGGAGGTGAACGAACCTGCGCGATCTTGATCCGTTCCGGTCGGCTGCGCAAACCGCGCGTTAGTCGACCAGGACCCGGAAGATGAAGTCGAACTCGGTTCCGAGATCGTCCCGGGCGACGAGCCGCATGCTCCCACGGGCGCCGCGGTACGCCCCCGTCCCACCCGTGATCGCGAAGGCCGATGGTGCGGCATCGAGGAACGCTCCCTCGACCGTGATCGACCCGTCCTCCAGCGTGTTGATCCAGCGGCACTCCCAGCTCACGCCCGCCTCGATGCGAACGCAGTCGCCGTGACTCGAGCCCACGACCTCGGTGTTCGTCGCGTCGAAGAGCTCGTTGTGGAACGTCAGCAGGTCGCCGGTCGAGTCCCCGTTCGCCGTGAGATCGACCACGGTGTCCGTGGTCGCGTGCTCGATCACGGCGATCCGCTGGATCCCCGACCCCGCGTTCGAGACGGTCGCGAACGAGATCACGAGCGCCAACGCGCACACCGTCATCGCGAGGACGACGGTCCGTGTGTTGCTCCGCATGTCGCCTCCTTCCCTCGAGAAGGCATCATCGCGTCGGCCCGCTCCGGGAGGCAACAGCAACGAACGGGTGAACCCCGCCTACCGCTGGCCGATCGGTGTGTCCGGCGGCGCGTCGGCCGGGTGCTGCTCGCGCTCGTGTTTGTCGAGCTCGTGCTGGAACCGGAACGCCTCGTCGCACTTCCGGCAGGCGTAGCGAGCATCGGTCCGCGTCGCGCCATCGCCCGGCGTGCGCCGTAGGTCGGGATCGCCGATCTCGCGCCTCACGGTGACCTCCTCGGGTCGGAGATCCGGGTCCTACCCAACCCCGGCGCACCACACGCGTGGAACGCTCGGCTATCCGGACCTCGAGCCGGCGAGCTCCACGAGCTCGTAGACGTCGGTCGGCTCGTCCTTGCCCTTCAGGACGATCGGGCCGAGCGGCTCCACCTTCGCCTCCTCGGCGAGGGCCTGCCGCGTCGCGGCGCTGATCAGCACGTGCCCCGGCTCCGCGGCCGACTGGAGCCTCGCGGCGACGTTCGTCGTGTCGCCGAGCGCCGAGAAGCTCCGCTGGTCACCGCCTCCGACGTTCCCGATCACCGCCGGCCCGGTGTTGAGCCCGATCCGGAACCGCGGCCAGTCGGATCGCTCGGCCGACACCTTCTCGGTCGCGCCGCGCATCGCGAGCGCGGCTCGCGCGGCTCGGACCGGATGATCGGGCTGATCGTCCAGGGCGTTGAAGACCACCATGATCGCGTCGCCGGCGAAGCGCTCGATATGTCCGCCGTGCCTGCCGACGACCTCGGGCACGACGGCCTCCCAGTACGCGTTCACCATGTCGATCACCTCGGAAGGAGTGCGCCCCTGTGAGAAGGTCGTGAACCCCTCGAGATCTGCGAACAAGACCGACACCTCGATCTCCGTGCCGCCGAGCCGCGCGAACGACGGCTCCTCGTGCAGCCGCTCGGCGAGCCGTGGCCCCACGTAGCTTCGGAAGAGCGCGTCCACCCGCGACAGCTCCCCGGCCGACCGCTCCAGCAACGAGATCTCCTCCGTCGTGAATCCCTCACTGCGCAGACGCTCGATCACCGGGGTCAGGGACCCCCCGGTGCGGATCGCCACGACGAGGTCCGCCAGGGCGTCCGAGTGTCGCTGGTCGACGCGCTCGAGCGTCCGCTCGAGGTAGAGGCTCCCGAAGGCGGCCGTCAGCGACCTGGTCCGCGTGTACTCGTGACGGGCGGCGACGAGGATCGAGCCGAACGCGACCGCCATCAGCACGTGCCACTCCCACCAGGTCACGTGCCAGTTGCGACCGAACGCCACGGCCGCCATCGCCTCGGCCAACAGCACGAACGCGATGGCGATGGCGAGTGGCAGGGTCGCGTGCCGGCGACGATACAGACCGAAGTACCGAACCGCGGCGAACAGGTACGGCACGATCGCCACCGGCGCGATGAAGCGAAGCTCCGCTGGGGTCTCGACGCCGGGCGGACGGCTGAGGATCTCGAGCTCGGCGAGGGACGCGATCGCCCAGGCCACGATCACGGCGATGAGGGCCGCCCGCATCCACCGCATCGTTCGGCGCGACATCGCGCTCCGCTCGTCGCCGACGAGCGCGGAGGCGGCGGCGAAGACGGATGCGATCACCAGGCCGACCGGCGTCGCGATCGAGAACCCCTGGTTGGGACCTTTCAGGAGCATCTCGGGCGTCGCGAGCGCGTGCAGGGCGAGGAACCCCGCGCTCGAGATCAGCGCGAGCGACACCAGGAACAGTCGTGGATCGTTCCGCTGTGTGGCCGCCTCGCTCGTGAGCACGGCGAGCACCATGTTCACGCCCGCCACCGCGAGCACCAGCCAGAAGTGCGACGGGTGATGCTCCCATTGCACGTCGAGCTCCGGGACGGCGAGCAACAGGACGAGCCCCGCGACCGGGATGAGCAGCAGACCGACGACGATCACCGCGCGAGCACGCATGCAGCTCCCTCGCGTGCGTACCTTCCCGGCCGCACGCGGGCGCAATCGTACCGCCGCTCACACCGGCGGCCGCGGCCGCTCCCGGTGGGCGGCTCGAGCGCGCCGACGAGCGGATTCGCCGTGGCGCTCCGAGCGTCGCAGACTAGGAGGTGAGCGCGCCATGGCGACCCTCGGCGAGATCATGACCACGGACCTCATCTCCGTCCCCCCGTCGGCGACGGTGGCCGAGGCGGCCACGATGATGGGGCAGCGGGGATCCGGGTCCGCCCTGGTGATGGAGGGCGATGCGTTGATCGGGATCTTCACCGAACGGGACGTGGTGCGAGCGCTCGGGCAGCAGTTCGACGCCGCCGGGCATCCGGTCTCCGATTGGATGACCCCGGACCCCGAGACGGTGTCGCCCGAGACGTCGCCCGGCGAGGCCCTCCGCACGATGTTGCAGCGCGGGTTCCGGCACCTCCCCGTCTCGAAGGACGGACGCGTCGTCGGCATCGTGTCGATCCGAGACCTCAGCGCGGCGACCGACAGATGACGGGCAACGGTCGGTAAGCTTCGGCCGAGGCTGGGAGCGCAGCGCGTGGACTACCTGGTTCCGAACGACGTCGCCACCGCCGTCGAGATGCGGACCCGCGGTGGTGCGGTACTGGCCGGGGGGACCGACCTCTATCCATCCCACGTCGGCCGGGCGCTCCGGGGTCCGGTCCTGGACATCGGCGGCCTCGACGAGCTGCGCGGGATCAGCGCGACGCCAGACGGGTACCGCATCGGCGCGCTGACCCGGTGGGCCGACGTGGCCGCGGCGGCGCTGCCGGCGGGCTTCGACGGGCTCCGCGCCGCCGCCCGTGAGGTCGGCTCGGTGCAGGTCCAACAGGCGGGCACGGTCGGCGGCAACCTCTGCAACGCGTCGCCCGCCGCGGACGGCGTGCCGCCACTGCTGACCCTCGACGCCTCGGTCGAGCTCGCCTCGCCGGCCGGGAACCGGGTCCTCGAGCTCGAACGCTTCCTCACGGGGTACCGGGAGACGGCGCTCCGTCCGGACGAACTGCTGACCGCGGTGCTGATCCCCGGGCGCTTGCTGGGCGCCCGCTCGGGGTTCCTCAAGCTCGGCCTCCGCCGCTATCTGGTGATCTCCATCGTGATGGTGGCCGCCGCATTCGTCGTCGGGACCGACGATCGAATCGTCCACGCGCGGATCGCCGTCGGCGCCTGCTCGCCCGTCGCGGTGCGGTTGCGCTCGCTCGAGTCCGAGCTCGAGGGGCGCTCGGTGGACGAGGATCTCGCCCGGATCGTGCGGCCCGAACTGCTGTCGACGCTCCGTCCGATCGACGACGTGCGCGGCACGGCCGCGTACCGGCTGGATGCCGCGACGCACCTCGTGCGCCGCGCGGTTTCGAGCTGTGGGGGCAGGCCTTGAGCACGGTCACGTTCGAGGTCAACGGGGCGCCGGTCGAAGCCGCGCGCTCCGCCCGGCGGCTGAGCGAGGTCCTGCGGGAGGAGCTGGGTCTGTCCGCCACGAAGGTCGGGTGCGATGCGGGAGACTGCGGGGCCTGCACCGTGCTGCTGGATGGGGAGGCGGTCAGCGCGTGCATGACGTCGGTCGGCAGTCTCGAGGGCCGTGCCGTCCAGACGCTCGAGGGCCTCGACGCGACCGGCGAGATCGGCGGGCTGCAACGGTCGTTCCTTCGCCACGGCGCCGCTCAGTGCGGCATCTGCACACCCGGCATGCTCGTCGCCTCCGCCGCGTTGCTGCGCGCCACCCGGGCGCCGAGCGAGCAGCAGGTGAAGGACGCGCTCGGGGGCGTGCTGTGCCGGTGCACGGGCTACCGGAAGATCGTGTCGGCCGTGATGACGGCCCACGGTCAGGAGGCCGACGTTCCGGAGCCGCCGGTCGGCAAGGCCGTGGGGGCTCGGGTGACTCGGGTCGACGGCCTGCCGAAGGTTCGCGGCACCGACGTCTTCGGAGACGACGAACCGCCCGACGGCGCGCTCGTCGTGCGGGTGATCCGCTCACCGTTCCATCGGGCCGAGTTCGGGATCGGAGAACTGGACGCGTACGTCTCGGCCAACGCGGGGATCGTGGCCGTGTTCACCGCGGCGGACATCCCCGGGCGCAACTGCTTCGGCGTGATCCCCGCAACGGCCGACCAGCCCGTCTTCGCCGAGGAGACGGTCCGGTTCCGCGGGGAAGCGATCGCGATGGTGGTGGGCGAGCCCTCCGCGATGGCGTCGCTCGATCTGGACGCGTTCCCCGTCGCGTGGCGCGAGCACGCACCGCTCGTGTCGATCGACGAGGCGACCGCCGATGGCGCTCCGCTCGTCCACGCGGCGCGTGCGGGGAACGTGCTGATCCGTGGGAACGTGCGGACCGGCGACCTCGCGCGGGCGTTCGAGGCGAGCGAGGTGGTCGTCGAGGGCGAGTTCGAGACCGGCTTCATCGAGCACGCGTACATCGAGCCCGAGGCCGGGTACGCGCAACGGATCGGCGACCGGATCGAGGTTCAGGTGACGACGCAATCACCGCACATGGACCGCGAGGAGCTCGAGGCCATCCTCGATCTGCCGCCGGGCGCGATCCGCATCCGGCCGACGGCGGTCGGCGGCGGCTTCGGCAGCAAGCTCGACCTGTCCGTCCAGCCGTACGTGGCGCTCGCGGCATGGGTGCTCGGTCGTCCCGCGCGCATCACGTACACGCGACCCGAGTCGATGATGTCGACCACGAAGCGCCACCCGTCGCGGATGCGCGCGCGGGTCGGCGCGACCCGGGACGGTCGACTCGTCGCGATGGACTTCACGGGCGAGTTCAACACCGGTGCGTACGCCTCGTGGGGCGCGACCGTCGCCAACCGCGTCCCGGTGCATGCCGGCGGTCCCTACGTCTACGACGCCTACCGTGCACGGACGGTCGCCGTGCACACGAACGGGCCGCCCTCGGGGGCGTTCCGCGGGTTCGGCGTGCCCCAGTCCACGATCGCGCAGGAATGCCTGTTCGACGAGCTCGCCGACGCGGTCGGGGTCGACCGTCTCGAGTTCCGGCTGCGCAACGCCCTCACCGAAGGCGTGCCGAGCGTGACCGGACAGGTCTTCGACTCGGGCGTCGGGTACCGCGAATGCCTCGAGGCGCTGCGGCCCGAGTGGGAGCGCGCCCGGGCCGACGCGGCGGCGTTCAACGCGGTGGTGGCGGCGGCGGTTCGGCGCCGAGGCGTGGGCCTCGCGGGCATGTGGTACGGCTGCGGCAACACGGCGCTGCCGAACCCGTCGACGATCCGCGTCGGCCTGCATCGCGAGGGCCGGGTCGTCCTGTTCCAGGGTGCGGTCGACATGGGGCAGGGCGCGAACACGGTGATGACGCAGATCTGCGCGGATGCGATCGGCATCGAGATGTCGCGCATCCGGACCCTCGGCGCGGACACGGACACCACGCCGGACGCGGGCAAGAGCTCGGCCTCACGACAGACGTTCGTCTCGGGCAACGCGACGTACCTCGCCGGGCTCGAGCTGCGCGCGAGCATGCTCGCGCTCGCGGGCGCGTCCGAGGACGCGCACCTGGAGCTCGACGGCTACCGCCTCATCGCGCACGACCGCGGGCGAACGCGGGTCGTCGAGCTGGCCGCCCTCGAGGCCGACGCCGACGGGTTCGTGGTGGAGGCCAGCGCCACCTTCGACCCGCCCACCACCGCCCTCGATGGGGATGGGCAGGGGAACCCGTACGCGCAGTTCGGGTTCGGCGCGCATCTCGCGGAGGTCGAGGTCGACCTCGAGCTCGGGACCGTCCACCCGGTCCGGATCACCGCCGCGCACGACGTCGGCCGGGCCGTGAACCCGACCCTGATCGAGGGCCAGATCGAGGGAGGGGTCGCCCAGGGGATCGGGATGGCACTCATGGAGGAGTACATCCCGGGCGGCAACGAGAACCTCCACGACTACCTGATCCCGACGATCGGCGACGTCCCCGACATCGTGAGCATCCTCGTGGAGTCGGGGGACCCGGTCGGCCCGTACGGGGCGAAGGGCATCGGGGAGCACGCGCTGGTCCCGACCGCCCCGGCCATCCTGAACGCGATCCGCGACGCGGTGGGCGCGGGCGTGCGCCGGATCCCGGCCACGCCCGACCGGGTGCTGGCGGCGATCGCGGCGGGGAGCGGGCACCGATGAGCGAACCGGCGACGGACACGGTCACCTGCGACGCATGCCCGATCCGATGCGTGATCAAGCCGGGCCGGACGGGATCGTGCGATCGCTACGGCAACACGGACGGCGTGCTCGTCCGGGTCGACCCGTTGACCGTCCTGCAGCGGGCCCGGGATCAGGGCGGCGCGCTCGTGCCCTTCGGCGCGCGTGAGGGCGACTGGGAGGGCGAGCTCGTGCCGGGCGAGGACCTGTTCCTGACCGGCGCGGGTTCGGGAACGACCTACCCCGACTACAAGCCGGCGCCGTTCATCGTGTCGGCCTCGGTCGAAGGGGTCGACATGGTCACCGTCGTGACCGAGGCGATCTTCAGCTACTGCGGCGTGAACGTGAAGATCGACACCGACCGGCACATCGGCGCCGAGCAGCAGGTCGTCCGCGCCGAGGGAGAGGCCGTCGGACACGTGACCACCGGCCAGTACGGGTCACAGATGCTCTCGCTCGGTGGCGTGAACCACCTGACCGGTGGGTCCAAGCGCGAGGGCGTCGTCACGATGCGCACGCTGCTCGCGCTCTGCAGCGGCGAGGCGGTCGACCTCACGGTCGATGCGGGATCCTCGCTCACGATCGCGGCGGGCGCCGCGCCGGTCATCAACGGGGTCGTCGAAGAGCGGATGCGCGTCGGGTGCGGCTCGGCGACGATCGGCATGTTCGCCCGTCAGTGGTTCGAACACGTGGACGAGGTGGTGGTGGTGGACGACCACATCACCGGCGTGCTCTCCGAGCACCAGGCGGGGCGATACCTGCAGATCCCGCCGACGGGGATCCGGCTGAAAGGACGGCGTTCGACGCCCGGGCGCTACTTCAACGTCGCACATCCGGGAACGTCCTGGGGCGGCACGGACATCGAGGACCCGCTCGAGATCCTCGAGCCCTGGGACCCGGAGGTGGCTCGCCCGGGCCTCACGCTCCTGATGATCGGCACGACGGGCGAGCATCACGCGTACTTCGTACTGGACGAAGACCTCCGACCCATACCGGCCCCGCTCCCCGAGGACCTGCGGGCATCGGTCGAGCGCATCCAGGACAACTGCGAGCCGGCGACCACCTCAGTGCTGTTCATGGCCGGCGCGGGTGGCTCGCTGCGGGCCGGCGCGACGGTGAACCCCGTGGCCCTCACGCGTTCGGTCGGCGCCACGCTCACGAGGGTGACCTGCGGCGGCGCGCCCGTGTTCGTCTGGCCCGGAGGCGGGATCACGTTCATGGTGGACGTCACGAAGGTGCCGCCGGGCTCGTTCGGCTACGTGCCGACGCCGGCGATCGTCGCGCCGCTCGAATTCACGATGCCGCTCGCGGACTACGCGGAGCTCGGCGGTCACCTGGACGCCGTCGTGCCGATCGAGCAGGTGCTGTCGCGCCCCGACCTGCGGGCGATCTCGAGCCTGCCGGACAACCCCTGGCCGATCGAGCCGTCGGGATGACGCACCCGGCCCCCGTGGTCACCGGTTCCGCCGGACCGTTCGCCGCGATGACGCCCGACGGCCGGCGTCTGCATCTGCAGCACGGGCCGATCGACCTGATCGTCGAGGCGTTCGGTGCGCGAGACGAGATCGCCCGGGCGTACCGGTTCGCGTGGGAGCGGTTCCGGTTCGTCCTGGACGAGCTCGTGGAGGAGCTTGCCGAGCTGCGACGACCGCCGGGCGGTCATGCGTTCTCGGGACCCGTCGCTCAACGGATGGCGGCGGCCGTGGCGCCGCTCTCGGACGCGTTCATCACGCCGATGGCGGCGGTGGCCGGCGCCGTCGCCGACGAGATCCTGGCGGAGATGCTCCGGTGCGACCTGGAGCGCGCCTACGTGAACGACGGCGGTGACATCGCCCTGTTCCTGTCGCCCGGGAAGCGCTTCCACGTCGGTCTCGTGCCGGTCCCGGACCGGCCGGCGCTCGTGGGCACGGCCACCGTTCGCGGCGGCGACCCGGTGCGCGGGGTCGCGACCAGCGGCCGGCACGGGCGCAGCTTCTCGCTCGGGATCGCCGACGCCGTCACGATCCTCGCCGCCGATGCCGCACGGGCGGACGCGGCGGCGACCGTGGTTGCGAACGCGGTCGACCTGCCCGGCCATGCCGCGGTGGATCGGACGCCCGCCGCGGAGCTCGAACCGGACTCCGACCTCGGTGAACGGCCGGTGACGACCGGCGTCGGCCGACTCTCCGAGCTCGAGGTCCGGACGGCGCTCGGGGCGGGGCACGCGGAGGCGGAGCGGCTGCGTTCGCTCGGCCTGATCGTCGCGGCGGTCCTGTGCCTCCGGGGCCGCGTAACGCTCGCCGGGCCCGTGGTAGCGTCCGCGGCTGTCGGACCATCCGCCGCACCGGCGATATCGGGAACGGTCTCGCCCGGATCCGGGAGGAGCGATCGATGACGGATATCCGCAAGATCGTCACGACCGTCGAGGAGATCCGGACCGAGGCCGACCGGCCGGTCGACCCTCCGGTGCGCCGGGTCGCGACCGCGGCGGTGCTCCGCAACCCGTTCGCCGGACGCTACGTCGAGGATCTGGGCGAGCTCGTGGCGGCGAGCGTCGGCCTGTCCGCGACGCTGTCCGCCATCGCCGTCGCGGCGCTCGAAGGCAGGCCGGTCCACAGCTACGGCAAGGGCGGGATCGTGGGCGCGAAGGGCGAGCTCGAGCACGTGGCCGCGATGCTCCATCCGGAGTTCGGGGCACCCCTCCGCGAGGCGTCCGGGGGGGGAAGGCGATCATCCCGTCGGCGAAGAAGCGCGGAGGCCCGGGCGCGACGCTCGACGTCCCGCTCCACTACAAGGACGCCGCGTTCGTGCGGAGCCATTTCGACGCGGTCGAGATCCGCATCGTCGACGCCCCCGCCGACGATGAGCTCGTCATCGCCGTGGCGGTGACCGACGGTGGCCGGCCGCTCCCGCGGATCGGCGGCCTGCAGGTGTCCGAGGTCGTCGGCGAGGACGGGCTCCGGTAGCCGGTGAGCGATCTCGTCATCCGCAACATCGGGACGATCGCGAGCGGCGACGTCGCCGCCCCGATCCTCCCGGGAGACACGATCGTCGTCCGCGACGGTCACATCGCATCCGTCGGCGCCGAGGGGGACATGGACGCCTCCGGCATCTCGGCCGAGATCGATGCGGCGGGGGCCACCGTGATGCCGGGCCTGTGCGACAACCACACGCACCCGGTCCTCGGCGACTACACGCCGCGCCAGCAGCAGCTCGACTACATCGACTCCTACCTGCACGGCGGCGTGACCACGATGCTCTCGGCGGGCGAGCCGCACCTGCCCGGACGCCCGACCGACCCGGCCGGGGTGAAGGCCCTCGCGATCCTGGCGCACCGATCGTTCGCGAACCTGCGCCCGTCGGGCGTGAAGGTCCACGCCGGCGCCGTCCTGCTCGAGGAAGGGTTGACGGGATCCGACTTCGCCGAGATGGCCGCGGCCGGCGTTCGCCTCGTCGGCGAGATCGGCATCTCGGGCGTGAAGGATCCGGAGGTGGCGGGGCGGATGACCCGCTGGGCGCAGGCGAACGGGATGAAGGTGATGGTCCACACCGGGGGCGCCTCGATCCCCGGGAGCGGGATCATCGGCGCCGACTTCGTCATCGCGGTCCGCCCCGACGTCGCGGCGCACACGAACGGTGGGCCGACCGCCCTCCCGCTCGCGGACGTCGAGCGGATCCTGGAGGAGACCGACGCCCGGATCGAGGTCGTCCACAACGGCAACGTGAAGGCGGCCGGCGAGGTCGCATCGCTCGTCGCGAGACGTGACGAGCTGCACCGCCTCGTCATCGGCACCGACAGCCCGGCGGGCTCGGGCGTCCAGCCGCTCGGGATGCTCCGCACCGTGTCGTTCGTCGCAGCCCTCGGCGGCGTCGAGCCCGGGCGCGCCGTCGCCGCCGCGACCGGCAACGTCGCCGCGCTGCACGAGCTCCCGGTGGGGGTGATCGAGCAGGGGCGCCAGGCCGACCTGCTCGTCGTCGATGCGCCGCTCGGCTCGCAGGCCACGGACGCGCTGGGTGCGTTCGCGATCGGGGACACGCCGGCCGTCGCCGTGGCCGTCATCGACGGGACGCCGCGGTTCGCCAAGAGCAGGAACACCCCGCCACCGGTCCGACCGGTCGCGATCGGGGACCGAGCGAGCTAGTCCGAGGCGGCCACCGCGACGCAGCCCGCCGAACACATCTCGTCGATGGCGCGCTCCCCGTCGCCGGGCTGCAGATCGACCGCTCGGACGGCGCCTGCGAGCACCGTGGTCTCGTACCCCTGCTGGAGCGCGTGGAGCACCGTCGACCGGATGCAGTAGTCGGTGGCGAGGCCCACCACGACGACCCTCGCTGCGCGGGAGTCCGCGAGCATCCGCGGCAGCTCTGTCGGAACGTCCTGCTCGGTGAGGGGATCGCGCGTCGTGAAGCCCGAGTATCCGTCCTCGCCGTTCACGCCCTTGTGCACGATCGGGCCCTGGACCACGAGATCGGGGTGGAACTCCGCCCCCCAGGTGCCGCCGACGCAGTGCACCGGCCAGATCCCGCCGTCCTTGGAGAAGTGCGGCGTCGATTCCGGATGCCAGTCCGCGGTGTAGACGATGAAGGCGCCGGAGGCCTTCGCACGCTCGATCTCGCGGTTGATCACCGGAACCACCTGCTCCCCGGTGTTCACGTACAGGCTGCCGCCCGCCGAGGCGAAGTCGTTCTGCACGTCGACCACCAGGAGCGCGGTCTTCGTGTCGTAGGTGAGCGAGGGCACGGTCGAGCGATGATACCTTCGCTCGTTCCCGAACGGTCCAGACCGAGGAGGTTCGATGGACATCGCCCGTGCGACGGACGGCACGTTCACGAGAGGCGACGAGGCGAGGTTCGTGGGCGAGGTGTGGCTCCGCTCGACCGTGTCCACCGAGGACGGCACGAACATCGGGATCGTGCACTTCGCGCCGGACGCGCGGACGCATTGGCATCGCCATCCGGGCGGGCAGTTCCTGTTCGGGGTGACCGGTCGCGGCCGGGTCCGCTCGCGCAGCGAGGCCGGCCACGTGCTCGAACCCGGCGACGTGGTCCACGTCGGCGCGGGGGAATGGCACTTCCACGGCGGCTCACGGACGGCCCCGCTCGTGCACGTCGCGGTGAACGGCCTGGGACCCCCGGAATGGGCAGATCCGGTGACCGACGAGGAGTTCGACGAGGGGTTCTGAGGATCGGCCGGGCGGATCTGTCGGGCGGCGGAGGACGTCACCCGGAGGACGTCACCAGGTCACGGCGCCCTTGGAGGCAGAGCCGACCTGGCGGGCGTACTTCGCGAGCGCTCCGCTCACGTATCGAGGCTCTGGCGCGTTCCAACCTGAACGCCGGCGCTCGAGCTCGGCATCGTCCACCGAGAACGTCGATCCGCCGGTTCGCCGCGTCGATCACGATCTCGTCGCCCTCGTGAACGAGCGCGATCGGACCACCGACGAAGGCCTCGGGGGCGACATGCCCGACGCTGTACCCCTTCGACGCGCCGCTGAAGCGGCCGTCGGTGATGAGCGCGACCTCGGCGCCGAGACCCGCCCCCGAGACGGCCGCCGTGACCGCCAGCATCTCGGGCATGCCCGGCGAACCCTTCGGTCCCTCGTAGCGGAGCACGATCACGTCTCCCGCGACGATCGCGCCCGACGTGACGGCGTCGAACGCCTCCTGCTCGGAGTCGAACGTCCGCGCGCGGCCCCGGAACTCGAGCGACGCCGCCCCCGCGATCTTCATGACCGAACCCTCGGGCGCAAGCGACCCGAACAGGATCGCGGTGCCCCCCTCCGCATGGATCGCGTCCGACACGGGATGCACCACGTCGCCGTCCGGAACCGGCGGCCTCGCCTCGGCCAGGTTCTCCGCGATCGTCCTGCCCGTGACGGTCAGGCAGTCGCCGTTCAGCATGCCGGCGTCGAGCAGCTCACGCATGACGACCGGGACGCCGCCCACGCGGTCGAGATCGGTCATCACGAACCTCCCGGCGGGGCGCACGTCGACCAGGTGCGGGACCTCCCGGCTGATGCGATCGAAGTCGCCGAGCTCGAGCTCGACGCCCGCCTCGTGCGCGATCGCGAGCAGGTGCAGGACCGCGTTCGTCGAACCCGCGAGCGCCATCGTCACCGCGATCGCGTTCAGGAGCGCCTCCCTCGTGATGACGTCGCGCGGACGGATACCGGCCTCGAGCACCTTGGTCACCGCGATCCCCGACTCGCGCGCGAACACCTCGCGGCGGTAGTCGACGGCCGGCGGTGACGCCGCGCCGGGGAGCGACATCCCCATCGCCTCGGCGGCCGCCGCCATCGTGTTCGCCGTGTACATGCCGGCGCACGAACCCGTCGTCGGGCAGGCGGCGCGCTCGATGCCGAGGAGGTCCTCGTCGCTCATCGTGCCCTTCGCGTGCGCCCCGACGGCCTCGAACACGTCCTGGATCGTCACGTCGCGCCCCTGATAGGTGCCGGCGAGGATCGAGCCCCCGTACAGGTACACGGCCGGCAGGTTCAGCCTCGCCATCGCCATGAGCATGCCCGGCTCGGACTTGTCGCACCCGGCGATCCCGACCAGGGCGTCCATCCGTTCCGCGTGCATCACGAGCTCGACCGAGTCGGCGATCACGTCGCGGCTGATCAGGGATGCCTTCATCCCCTCGTGGCCCATCGCGATGCCGTCGGAGATCGCGATCGTCGTGAACTCGATCGGCACGGCGTCGCCCTGACGAACCCCCTCCTTCGCGAGCGCCGCGAGCTTGTCGAGGTGGTAGTTGCAGGGGGTCACCTCGTTCCAGCTCGAGGCGACGCCCACCTGCGGCTTGCCGAAGTCCTCCTCGGAGAAGCCGACGGCTCGCAGCATCGCGCGCGCCGGGGCGCGGGCGGGCCCCTCGGTGACCTGCCACGAACGCGGGCGCTTCGGATCGGAGCTCACGGGACCTCCGGGAGCCGTGTCAGGATGGGTTCGCACGATACCGCAGCCACATGCACGAGGAAGGGAGGTCCGTTGTCCCGCGCGCCCCGGCCGGCCGAACGCTCCTGGTGGCTCGAGGAGGCGCTCGCGCATCCGGAGTTCGAGGGTCCGCCGGCGCCTCCGCTGCAGGGCGACACGACGGCCGACGTCGTGATCCTCGGCGGCGGCTACACGGGGATGTGGACCGCGTGGTTCCTGCGGGAACGCGAACCGAACCTCGACATCGTGCTCCTCGAGTCCGACATCTGCGGCGGCGGTCCGAGCGGTCGCAACGGCGGGTTCTGCGACGGCTGGTGGGACCGGATCGGGGACCTCCGGCAAACGTACGGCGACGCCGACGCGATGGAGCTCCTCATGGCGGCAGGCCGATCGCCCGAGGAGATCGGCGCGTGGTGCGACGCGAACGGCGTGGACGCCTGGTTCCACCGCGGGGGGGACCTCGCCGTCGCGACGAACCCCCGGCACGAGGGTGGATGGGACCGGACCCTCGATGCGGCCCGCGCGCTCGGTGTCGAGAGCGAGTATCGCCTCCTCGACCCGGACGAGGTCCGTGGGCGATGCGCCTCCCCACGCTTCGGGGGCGGGCTGCTGATCCACGATGCCGGGACCGTCCATCCGGCCCGGCTCGCCCGAGGCCTCCGGCGGGTCCTGCTCGAGCTCGGTGTCCGGATCCACGAGGGGACGACGGTCACGCGACTCGGCCTCGGCGCGCCGGCGATCGCGGAGACGCCGGGCGGAACCGTGCGGGCCCGAGAGGCCGTGATCGGGCTCGGCGCGTGGGCGACGTGGTGGAGGGCGTTCAAGCCGAGGCTGACGATCCGCGGCTCGTACATGGTGGTGACCGCGCCGTCGCCCGACCGGCTCGAGGCGTTGGGATGGACGGGCGGTGAGGCGATCCGCGATCTCCGCGCCTCGATCCACTACCTGCGGACCACACGGGACGGACGGATCGCGTTCGGGCTCGGCGGGTTGCAGCCGGATTTCGCGCGGCGCATCGATCGCCGGTACGACTACGACGCGCGGTTCGCCGGTCGCGTGGCCGACGACCTGTACCGGATGTTCCCGACCTTCGAGGGCGTGCCGATCGAGGCCGGTTGGGGCGGACCGATCAACGTGTCCGGCTTCACGCTCCCGTTCTTCGGATCGCTCGGACGTGGCAACGTGCACTACGGCCTCGGCTACACGGGCAACGGCGTCGGGCCGTCGCACCTCGGCGGCAAGATCCTGGCCGCGCTCGCGCTGCACGCCGACGACGGGTTCACGCGCCTGGCGGTCGTGACCCGAGAACCGAAACGGTTCCCGCCCGAACCGATCCGATCGCCCGGGACGTTCATCGCGAACACGGCGATCCGTCGCAAGGACGACCTCGAGGACGCGGGGCGGCGCGTGGGGCCGCTCACCCGGTTCGTCGCGCACCTGCCGCGCCGGCTCGGCTACAACCTCGGGCCTGAGGAAGACGCGAACGGCTCGTAGCCGGGGGCCACCTCGGGCCACGGATGCACGCGCTCCCATGCCGCGCCGAACTCGAGCACGAGGTCGTCCCGCCACCTCGGCCCCGTCACCATCAGGCCGAACGGGATGCCGTTCGGCGAGAGCCCCGCAGGCACCGAGAGCGACGGGTGTCCGGTCATGTTGAACTCGCCCTGGTTGAACCCCTCACCGTAGGCGGGACGATCGAGGCCGGGCACCACGCCGTCGGGACGCCAGCCCTCGTACCCGTGGGTGGGGCAGACGAGAACGGCGTCGTGCCCCAGGAGCGCGTCGATGTCGGCGACCCGCTCGAACCGTCGCTGCCGTGCCCCGAGGTAATCGGCGAGCGAGAAGCCGAACGCCGTCTCCATCACCTCTCGGAACGCCGCGCTGAACTCGCCCATGTGCGCGCGCACCCAGTCCATGCCGAGCCAGTGCAGCTCCTCGACCGCCACGGTCAGGTACCAGTCATCCGCCGATCCCGCCCCCTCGACGCCGGCCGTGGGGAACAGCTCCGTCGGCGAGATCTCCTCGATCGGCAGCCCGAGGTCGCGCTCGATCGCGTCGAGCGCCGAGCGAAACGGCGTCTCCACCTCGGGCGGGAGCGGCCCGAAGTCACGCGTTCGAGGCGTTGCGATCACGCGCGAGGGCATCCCGCCCCGGTACGTCCACGTTGGCGTGGCGGACGGGTCGCCGGCGACCGGCCCTCGCATCACCTCGAGGAGCAGCCTGGTGTCGTCCACGCTCGTCGCGAGCGGTCCCTGCGTCGAGAAGTCGATCCACGAGGGGATCGGCCTGCGCCCGAGGAGCCCGTTCGTCGGCTTGAGCCCGACCAGCCCGCAGAACGCGGCGGGCGAGCGGACCGAACCGCCGCCGTCCGTCCCGGTCGCGAGCGGCGCGAGACCGGCCGCGATCGCCGCCCCCGAACCACCGCTGGAGCCCCCCGGCGACCACTCGAGCCCCCAGGGGTTGCGGGTCGGGCCGAACACGTCGTTGTCCGTGTAGCCCTGGAACGCGAACTCGGGGACGTTCGTCCGGCCGACGATCACCGCGCCGGCCGCCACCATCCGCTCGACCGTGATCTCGCTCGCGGTCGCCGCCGGCCGCTCGAGCATCGTCCGCGAGCCGAACGTGGTGACCATGCCCTCGGCGTCGGTGTTGTCCTTGACGAGCAGCGGCAAGCCGGCGAGCGGACCTTCGGCACCCAGCTCGTCGAGCGCCCGGGCGCGCTCGAGCGCGCGTTCGGGAACCGTCATCGTCACCGCGCCGAGCGCCGGATCGAGCCGCTCGATGCGATCGAGGGATCGCTGCACGAGCTCGACCGCCGAGACGCGGCGTTCGCGCACCGCGCGCGCGAGCTCGGAGAGCATCAGCGGCCGAGGTTCTTCAGCCGGCCCACGAACTCGCCGCGCTTGTGGTCGCGGAGGACGACCGACGCCGCGTTCCGCCCCGCGACGCCCATCACGCCCCCGCCCGGATGGGTGCCGGCGCCGCACAGGTACATCCCCGCGACCGGCGTCCGATAGTCGCCGTGACCGGGGATCGGCCGGAAGCTGAACAGCTGATCCGGCGTCAGCTCCCCCTGCATGATGTTGCCGCCCACCAGGCCGAACCGCTCCTCGATGTCCTTCGGCGCGAGCACCTCGAGGTGCTCGACGGAGGATCCGAGCGAGGGCGCGAACTCCCCCAAGGCCTTCAAGACCCGGGCCGCGTACTCCTCGCGACCGCCCTCGTCCCACGATCCGTCGCGGAGCTCGTACGGCCCGTACTGGCTGAACGCGAGCATGAGGTGCTTGCCTGCGGGCGCGAGCCCATCGGGCTCGTGCGCGGTCGGGAACACGACCTCGACGTACGGCCGTTCGCTCATCCGCCCGTACTTCGCGTCGTCCCAGGCACGCTCGAGGTACTCGATGGACGGCGAGACCGCGACGAGGCCACGATGCAGCTCGCCGTCCTGATCCCAGGACGGGAACGCGGGGAGCTCGGAGAGCGCGACGTTCAGCTTCACCGAGCCCGACCGCGACCGGAACCGCTTCACGTCGCGGAGCACGTCGCCCGGGAGGCGCTCCTCGCCGACGAGCGCGCGGTACGTGGTGACGGGATGCGCGCTCGACACGACGCGCTGCGCACGGACCAACCCGCCGTCCGCGAGCGCGACGCCCACGGCTCGCCCGCTCGCGGTGATCGCCACGCGGTCCACCTCGGCGCCCGTGCGGACCTCGGCGCCCGCCGCGGTGGCGGCGCGCGCCATCGCCTCGGACACACCGCCCATGCCGCCCTTCACCCACCCCCACGCGCCGGCGTGTCCGTCGATCTCGCCGATCCAGTGGTGCATCAGCACGTACGCGGAGCCCGGCGTCATCGGACCGCACCACGCGCCGATGATCGCCTGCGTCGCCAGCGCGCCCTTCACGCGCTCGTCCTCGAACCACTCGTCGAGGAAATCGGCCGCGCTCATCGTGAACAGCCGGATCGCCTCGTGGACATCGCGCCCGCTCCACTTGCGGAAGCGACCGGCGGTCGCCGCCCACTTCGGCAGGTCGCGGACGTTCATGTTGGGCGGCACGACGAACAGCAGGTCCTTCACCAGCCGAGCGACGCGATCGAAGTAGCGGTCGAACTCGACGTACGCGGCGGCATCGTGCTCGCTGAACCGGGCGATGCTCGCGGCGTCGCGCGCCACGTCGCCCCAGAGCGTCAGCGACGTCCCGTCCGGGAACGGCACGAAGTAGTCGGGGGTGATGATCGAGACCTCGTAGCCGTACCGCTTGAGGTCGAGCTCTCGGACGACCTGCGGCGGCATGAGCGAGACCACGTACGAGGCGCTCGACACGCGGTAGCCGGGCCAGGGCTCCTCCGTCGCCGCGGCGCCGCCGAGCAGGTCGCGTTTCTCCAGGACGAGCACATCCAGACCGGCCTTCGCAAGGTACGCTGCGCACGCGAGGCCGTTGTGGCCTCCCCCGACGATGACGACATCGCGTTCGAACACGCCCACGGAAGCGCGAGGGTACCGGTCGCCCGCAGCGCGCCGCAACGCCGGTGGTTGCGGCGGTGCGGCGGGAACCGCTCCGGGCTCCCGGTCCGTCCTGTCGGCGTGAGCAGCGCGCAGCGCCGGGGCCTGATCAACGGAGCGATCGCCGCGGTGGCGACGTTCGCGATCGGGTCGGCGGTCGTCGCCGTCGCGAGCAGCGAGGGCGACGACGAGCGCCAACGGTTCGCCCTCCCCGAGCGCGAGCGCCTCGCCGACGCCCACATGCGACCCGACCTGGGAGGTCGTCCCGAGCGCCGACCCGGGGGAGGCGCCGACCACCTTGCTCGGCGTCGTCGCGGTGACCGCCACGGAGGCGTGGGCGGTCGGTGGGATCGGGATCCCCGGCTCGCCGACGGCCGTCGCGATCCAGCGCTGGGACGGGACGACCTGGACCGCGGTGGAGGGGCCGAGTCCCGGCACGTCCGCGAACGAGCTCCTGTCGGTCGACGCGTCGGGGCCGAACGACGTGTGGGCGGTCGGTCGGACCTCGAGCGGATCGGGCGACGACCCGCTCGTCGTGCATCTCGACGGGACCGAGTGGACACAGGTCGAGGTCCCGGAGGAGATCGACGGGGTCCTGACGGGCGTCGCCGCGATCGCTCCGACGGACGTGTGGGCGGTCGGGTACGTCGGCGATCCCGCGGCGTCGCTCGAACGCGCACTCGTGCTGCACTGGGACGGTTCGGCATGGGCGGTGGTGGAGGTCGGACGCGCGATCGGCGGCGGCAAGGCGGCCCTGCTCGACATCGGGTGGGTGTCCGCGACCGACCTGTGGGTCGTGGGCTACCACCACTTCCAGCCGCTGATCCTGCGGTTCGACGGATCGGAATGGAGCCGAAGCCCGACCGAGGTGCGGGGCACGACGAACGCCGTTCAGCCCTTCGCGACGGGTGAGGTGTGGACCGTCGGCGAGCCGATCCAGCGGTTCGACGGCACGGCGTGGACCGCCGCCGAGATCGTCCGCCCGGGCGCGGAGCTCGTCGACATCGCCGCCGTCGGGGCCGCGGACATCTGGGCCGTCGGCTCCCGCTCCGCGCAGGCCGCGAACCAGCTCCGCGCCTCGGTCTACCGATACGCGGGCCGCCGGTGGGCCCCGATCGACGGCCCCGGCGTCGCGGGCTCGGAGAGCCTCACCGCCGTCGACGCGCTGCCCGACGGGACGGTGTTCGCCGTCGGGATCAAGGACGTCGAGTTCGAACGGCGGACCCTCGCGATCGTCGGCACCGGCTGCCCGGCGTAGCGACCGCCCACTACACTGCGCGTTCCCGTCGGGAGGGATCACGTGGACATCCGCCTCACCTCCGAGGATCGCGAGCTGCAGGAGCGCGCTCGCGCGTTCACCGACCGCGTCTTGATCCCGCTGGAGCTCGAGTGCGAGGAGCACGAGGGCCTGCTCGCCCGAGCGCTTCGAGCAGGCCAAGCGAGCGGTCCTCGACGATCGCTTCAACGCGATCAATCACTCGACGGACGACGGCGGCCAGGGCCTCGACACGCTCCAGCAGGTCCTCGTCGAGCAGGAGTGGGGAAGGGCGACGAACGCCCTGTGGGACATCCCGTGGCGGCCGTCGATCCCGCTCGCCGTCGCGACCGAGGCGCAGAAGGAGCGGTACCTCCGTCCGGCCTGCCGCGGCGAGCGACGCGATGCCTACGCGATCACGGAGGCCGCTGCCGGGTCGGACCCGACGATGGTCGAGACCATCGCCAAGCGGGACGGCGACGGGTGGGCGATCGACGGCGAGAAGTGGCACGTGACCGCCGGCGACATCGCGGACTTCCTGATGGTCCACGCGCACGTCGACGGCGACGCGGCGAAGGCGACCGTGTTCATCGTCGACAAGGACCTCCCCGGCGTCGAGATCGTCCGCACGCCGAAGTACTCGCACACGTTCGTGTTCGAGCACCCGATCTTCGCGTTCCACGGCGTGCGGGTGGGTGACGACGCGGTCCTCGGCGAGGTCGGTCAGGGGTTCGAGCTCACGAAGGATTGGTTCGTCGAGGAACGGATCATGATCGGCGCCCGCACGATGGGTGCCGCGACGCGCGCGCTCGAACGTTCGCTCGCGTTCGCGAACGGCCGCGTGCAGTTCGGCAAGCCGATCGTGGAGTTCCAGGCGATCGAGTTCATGCTCGCCGACATGGCCGCCGAGATCATGGCGGCCAAGTCGATGCTCTACCGCGTCGCGTGGCAGGCGGCGCGCGGCGGTGCCTCCCGCAAGGAGCTCCACGCGCTGGCGTCGGCGGTCAAGCTCGTCTGCTCCGAGACCGCCGGCAGGGTCGTCGACAAGGCGGTACAGATCCACGGCGGCCGCGGGTACATGCGCGAGGAACCGGTCGAGCGCCTGTGGCGCGAGCTCCGCGTCGATCGGATCTGGGAGGGGACCTCCGAGATCCAGCGAGCGGTGATCGGCAACGAGCTCCGCAAGCGCGGGCCCGGACGTCTACACGGGCTGGCCGGGGTAGGGACGCGAGTTGCCAAGCGATGGCCTCCCGGTCAACCTTTGGGTGGAGCAACAGGGGGGTGCGTGTGTCCGAGACCTTGTCCGATCGGTTCCCGGCCGAACGGCCTCGCGCCACTGAGGCAGCGGGGCCCCGGATCCCGCGCCTCGCGGTCGTGCTCGCCGCGGGCCGATCCGAGCGTCTGGCGGAGCTGACCGGCGGAGGCTCGAAGGCCCTCATCCGCGTCGGTGGGCTCTCGCTCGTCGAACGCGCGGTGCGCACGCTGCTCTCGAGCGCGATCGAGCACGTCGTGGTCGTGGTCGGCTATCAGGCCGGTCCCGTCGGGGCCGTCGTGAACCGCATCGCCCCCGGACACGTCCAGGCGACGTTCGCGGAGCGCTGGGAGGAGGGCAACGGGGCCTCCCTCGCGGCCGCCGAGCCCTACGTCGCCGAGGAGGACCTGTTCCTCCTCGTGACGATGGACCATGTCTTCGGCCACGGGGCGATGGAGCCGTTGCTGGTCGCCGGCAGACCCGGCGTCCTCGTCGATCATGCCCCGGATCCGGAGGCATGGGCCGAAGGCACACGCGTCCGCCTGCACGATGAGCGGGTCGTCGCGTTCTCCAAGGACCTCGGCGACCCATCGATCGATTGCGGAGCGTTCCTGCTCCCGAGGTCGGTGTTCGCCGCACAGCGGCAGCATCGCCGCGCGGGGCGACGCAACGCTTGCGGGCGCTGTGACCGAGCTCGCGAGAACGGAACCCCTCGAGGCCATCTCGCTCCCCCGCGGCTCCTGGTGGCAGGACGTCGATACCCCCGAGGACCTGCGACGGGGGGCAACCAGCCTCCGGCGTTCGCTCACGAAGCCCGTGGACGGACCCGTCTCCCGATACCTCAACCGGCCGATCTCGACGCGCATGTCGATGACGCTGGCACACCTCCCGATCCATCCGGACGTCGTCTCGTTGATCGCGTTCCTGATGGCCCTGGCCGGAGCGTGGGCACTGGGCGCCGGGCTCGGCATCGTCGGCGCGCTGATCGTCCACGCGTCGTCGGTGCTGGACGGTGTGGACGGAGAGATCGCCCGTCTCCGCCTCCGCGCCAGCCCCGCGGGAGCGCTCCTCGACGGCGTCCTCGACCGCTTGGCCGACGCCGCGATCATCGCCGGGATCACCGTCTGGGCGTTGGCGCTGAACGCGGACCCGGCGCTCGCTGCGGTGCTCGCCGTCGCCGCAACGACCGGAGCGATGCTGTCGATGGCCGCGAAGGACAGGATCGCGGCGCTCGGGATCTCACCCCTTCCGGAACGTTGGATCGGCTGGCTGATGGGCGGGCGCGACGCTCGGTTGCTCATCGTCTCCATCTGCGGCGTGTTCGGGGTGCCCCTGGTGGCACTCGCGGCGATCGCCGCGACGTCGGCATCCAGCCTCGCCGTTCGCCTCATCCTCGCCCGCGCCGCGACGAGAGGCGCCTGGGCCAGCCCGCGATGAGCGGGACCACGATCGGCATCGACGTCGGCGGGACCAAGGTCCAGGCGGTCGCGATGCGTTCGAGGAAGGTGGCGGGGGCGCACCGGCTCGGGACGCCGGAGACCGGTGCGAAGGACGTCACGTCGGCGATCGCCGAGGCCGCGTCGAAGGCGCTCGCGGATGCCGGCGCCGATCGCTCGGACGTCGGAGGCGTCGGGATCGGGTTCCCCGGCTCGATCGAGACCGAGACCGGCACGGTCGCGCATTCCCCCAACCTCCCCGGGTTCAAGTCGGGCGAACCCGTCCCGCTCGCGTCGATGGTGTCCGAGGCGTTCGGCGGCGTCCCGGTCAAGCTCGACAACGACGTTCGGGTCGCGATCCTCGGCGAGTGGAAACGCGGGGCGGGCCGTGGCTTCCGCAACCTGCTCGGCGTCTGGGTCGGGACCGGCGTGGGCGGCGGGCTCGTGCTCGACGGCAAGCTCTATCAGGGTGAAGGGGCCGCGGGCGAGATCGGCCACACGATCGTCAAGGCCGGCGGGCGCGTGTGCTCGGACGGCCGGAAGGGCCACCTCGAGGCCTACGCCGGTCGAGGGCAGATCGAGGTGGAGGCGCGCGCGCGCGTCAAGCAGGGTCACAAGACGATCCTGTTCGAGCTCATGGAGAAGAAGGGTCGCACCCGCGTGTCCAGCGGCGTGATCGCCGCTGCCTTGGAGCGGAAGGACAAGATGGCGGTCGACCTCATCGACGACGCGGTCTGGGCGCTCGGCATCGGGCTCGCGTCCGTGCAGAACCTGCTCGCGTTCGAGGCGATCGTGATCGGTGGTGGGCTCGGCGACCGGCTCGGACCCCCGTTCGTGAGGCGGATCGAGGAGGAGATGCAGCCCCTGCTGTTCGTTCCGGACCAACCGCCGAAGCTGCTGACGACCGAGTTCGGGGACCTGTCCGGAGCGGTCGGCGCCGCGGTGCTCGCGGGGGCCTAGGACCCGCTCACGTCGCGTCGAGGCAGCCGGTGACCTCCTCCGGCAGGCCGGGGATCTCGAGACCGCCGCCCCCGCCGACGAAGTCGTACGGGATGCCCGCCCACTCCCCGGGGAGCCCCTCGTAGGAGCCGCGGCTCGGGATCCGCGCTGTCGAACTGGAACCCGACCCAGTCGGGCGAGCGGAACCCGTTCGTGTCGTACGCGGCCACGGCGACCAACCCGTCGCCGAACGCGCGCGACTCGACGAGGAACCGGCCCTGGAACGACAGGTCGTCCGGCGCGAACGCCTTCACGTACCAGCGCTCGACCTCGAGCAGGTACCCCTTGTCCGACGGGGGCGACTCCGGGCCGGTGAAGAAGCGCATGTCCACGACCTCGAGGTCGCCCTCCACCTCGGCCTGCCGCCGGACCACCTCGAGCGGCTGCGCGAACCGGGCCGAGCCCTCCGCGGGCGTCTTCCACCCGTTCACGCAGTCGACGTCCACGACTCCACGGGTGGCGGGCGGCTCGTCCGGGAGCGCCGGCGGGGTCGGCGAGACCGTCGGGAGCGGCCCGGTCACGGCCGTGACCGGGGGTGGCGGTGTCGTGGGCGTCGCGCCGTCGCCGTCCCCGCCGTCCCCCGAGGTGCACGACGCCGCGAGGACGAGCGTGAGCAGGATCGCTGCCGGGGGACGCTTGTTGAGATGCAATGTCGTTCTCGCAGGTCGGAGGGCCCGGGCAGGATATCGTTCGCGAACTTCCTTGATAGGTTCGACGGTCGTGCACACCCCGCACGATCACCACCCCGACACGCCGGGCTCGCAGCGGCCCGATCACGATCGTTCGCCGCTGTTCTCGCGCCGGCGGTTCCTGCGTACCTCGGGCCTCGCGCTCGCGGGCGCATCGCTGTACGCGTGCACCGGTGGGGGTCGCAAGCTGCCGGTGGCCGGGCCGACCGCGACCGCGTCGGCGGTCTCGGTCGACACGCGCTGGCCGATCAAGCGCGTGATCTACCTGATGATGGAGAACCGCAGCTTCGACAACCTCTTCGGGCGGTTCCCCGGCGCCAACGGCACGGACGTGGGCGTGAAGTTCGGCCAGGAGGTGCCGCTCGCGCCGTGCCCCGCGTGGCTGCCCGGCGACCTCCCGCACGACCGTGCCGCGCACCTGAACGCCGTGAACGGCGGCGCGTACGACGGGTTCGCGGTCGGGCAGTTCGGGGACCCGTGGGCGTATACGGCGTTCGACGGGGCCGGCGTGCCCAACTACTGGTCATGGGCGCGTGACTACGTGCTCTGCGACAACTTCTTCGCCTCGGTCGCCGGCCCCTCCTATCCGAACCACTTCTTCTTCGTGGCCGGGCAGGCCGGTGGCGCGATCGACAATCCCGAGAACATCGAGACCCGGCAGATGCAGGACGGACGTCAGTTCAAGTCGTGGGGTTGCGACGCGGTCGGCGAGGACGTCTTCGTGCTCGTGAAGGACGACCTCGGGAACACGACGAAGCACGACAGCTGCTTCACGTTCCGAACGGTGCCCGAGCAGCTCGAGGACGCCGGCGTGAGCTGGGCGTACTACGCGGCCGAGCCGGGCCAGAGCGGCTACTTCTGGAACGCGCTGAACGGCATCGAGGGCGTCTTCCACACGGACCTGTGGCGCCCCGAACGGATCCGGGCCGTCGACCGCCTGCCGCAGGACATCCGAGCCGGCCGCCTCCCGGCGGTCACGTGGGTCACGCCTCGGTTCGAGCTCTCCGACCACCCGCCGGAGAGCACCTGCTTCGCGCAGAACTGGCTGACCGACGTCGTGAACGCCGTGATGGAGAGCGACGACTGGGAGCACACGGCGGTGTTCCTCACGTGGGACGAGTGGGGCGGGTTCTACGATCACGTGCCGCCGCCCGAGGTCGACGACCTCGGGTTCGGGTTCCGCGTGCCGACGCTGGTGATCAGCCCGTTCGCGAGGAAGGGCTACGTCGACGACGCGGAGGGCGAGTTCTCGAGCCCGCTGAAGTTCATCGAGGACAACTGGGGACTTCCCTACCTCACCTCACGGATCGAGCGCACCCATAACTTCGAGCACGTCTTCGACTTCGAACGGAACCCGCGGACCGACGCACGGCCGGCGCCGCCCATCGACGCGTGCTACGGCGACCCCTTCGAGTACCCCGGCGATGACTACCCGGCTGGCCCGAGGGAACCGAGCCGGAGGAGAGCCACTTCGTCTGACGGGCGGCCCGGGCTCAGTCGGTCGTCTGGCGTGCCCCCACACCTGCGGCGCCGGCATCGGGTTGCCGGTCAGGAGCTCGTAGGCCGCTCGGAGCTGAACCGGATCGTTGTTCGGGATCGACGGAAGCCTTGTGCCGTCGCCCTGCTCGCCGAGGGCCCACTCGATGATCTCGGCTCCCTGCTCCCACCCGCGCTCCTCCCAACCGGCTCCCTTGTCGTTCCAGGTTCGGAGCCCGCGGAGCTGGAGGAACAGGTCCCGCTCGATCCCGGTCACATTGACTTCGAGCCAGCGGTGCGCGATCTCGTGGAGCGCGGTCCGGCTCGAGTCCGTGGTGGCCCGCATGAGACACAGGTGGGCCACCTCGGCGTCGTAGTAGCCGATCCGCCCGTGGCAGCTGTCCCGGTCGGCGTGGAAGCGGACCTCCAGAGGCGGGAGCTCCAGCCCGGCCGGCCTCGAAGCGCCCGATGACCCAGTCCGCCATCGAGCGCTGATCGACCGTACCGCCGGCGACCGTCAGGCTGCCCTCGGCCGGCGAAGCTGAGCCGATCGTCCCGGCCACGATCACCGCGACGAGCACCGATCCGATCCCTCGTGAGATCCGCATGGCCGGATCGTGGAGCCGTGCTCGTGAGGCTCGGGTGTGGGCGGCTTGAAGACCGCATGAAGGATCGAGGCTTCAAGCGAGCTTCAAGGGGCGCCAGTTCAGCCTTCACGCATGACGATCCGTTCGAGGCGATCGAACCTTCCCAGCAGGCAGCGCGACGGCGTACGGTCCCGGGATGCGGTTCCTGGTCCTCGGTCCACTCGAGGTCGCCGGAGAGGACGGCCCGATCGGACTCGGCGGCCCCAAACAGCGTGCCGTGCTCGCGCACCTGCTCGTTCGCCCGAACCAGGTCGTGCCGGCCGGATCCCTGATCGATCATCTGTGGGGAGACGAGCCCCCGGAGAGCGCGCGCAACACGATCCAGACCTACATCTCCCACCTTCGCAAGGCGCTGGGGGCGGAACGGATCGAGGGACGGGCACCCGGGTACGTCCTCCACGTCCAGCCCGACGAGCTCGACGCCGCCAGGTTCGAGGTGCTCGTGCGCGAGGCGAGGGCCGCCGACGGCCAGCCCGACCGGGTCCGGGACCTCCTTAGCGAGGCCTTGCAGCTGTGGCGCGGGCCGGCGTTCGCCGACCTCGTCGGGGACGGCCTCGCGGGAGAGATCGCCCGGCTCGACGAGCTCCGGATCCAGGCCACCGAGGAGCGCCTGGCCGCCGACCTCGAGTCGGGCCGGCACGTCGAGATCGTGGGCGAGCTCGAGTCGCTCACGCGGGAGTTCCCGCTCAGGGAGCGACTGTGGTCGCTCCTCATGCTCGCGCTCTACCGCTCGGGACGACAGGCCGACGCGCTCGCCGCCTTCCAGCGGGCCCGCGAGACCCTCGCCGACGAGCTCGGCGTCGATCCCTCGCCGGACCTCCAACGCCTCCACGAGCGGATCCTTCGACAGGATGACGACCTCGAGGTACAGGGGGAACCGCTCCGCGGGTACCGGCTCCTCGAGAAGATCGGCGAGGGCGCGTTCGGGGCCGTCTACCGGGCGGTCCAGCCGCACGTCGGACGCGAGGTCGCCGTCAAGTCGATCCACCCGGACCTGGCGAACCAGCCCGACTTCGTCCGGCGGTTCGAGCGCGAGGCGCAGCTGGTCGCGCTCCTCGAGCATCCGCACGTCGTCCCGCTCTATGACTACTGGCGCGAACCCGACGCGGCGTACCTCATCATGCGCTTCCTCCGCGGCGGCACGCTTGAGGAACTGTTGCAGGCCGGCCCACTCGACGTCGACCGGACCGCCCGAATCCTCGACCACACCGCGTCGGCGCTCGGCGCGGCGCACCGCCAGGGCATCGTCCACCGCGACGTGAAGCCGGGCAACGTCCTGCTCGACGAGGAAGGCAACGCCTACCTGTCGGACTTCGGCGTCGCGCTCGGGGCCGGCTCGGTCGAGCAGACGACGGGAACGATGATCCGCGGGACGCCCGCGTACCTTTCGCCCGAGCAGATACTGCTCGAACCGATCACGCCCCGCTCGGACATCTACTCGCTCGGCATCGTGCTCTACGAGATGCTCACGGGCGAGCACCCGTTCGAGGGGAGCTCGCTCCGGGGCCTGCTCGATCAGCACCTCGAGCAGTCGCTCCCCTCGGTCCGCCGGATCACGGCCCGAGCTCGCGCCTGCGGTAGACGCGGTGATCGCACGCGCGACGGCCAAGGATCCGGACGCGCGCTTCGCAGAGGCCGAGGAGCTCGCAGCCGAGTTCCGGGCGGCCGCCGAAGGAACCACGCCGTCCGCCGCTGCCGCCGCCGGGGAGCTCCGGAATCCGTACAAGGGGCTCCGCTCCTTCCTCGAGGCGGACGCCGCGGACTTCTTCGGGCGCGAGACGCTCGTCCGTCGACTCGTCGAGCGGGTGGCCGAGCGGGGTCCGGGGACACGGTTCCTGTGCGTGGTTGGGCCGTCGGGCTCGGGCAAATCGTCGGTGGTTCGTGCGGGGCTGGTTCCGGCGCTGCGGCGAGGAGCTGTCCTCGGCTCGGAGCACTGGTTCGTGGCTGAGCTAGTACCCGGAGCCCACCCGATGCGCCAGCTCGAGTCCGCGCTGCTCGGGATCGCGGTCGACCCCCCACCGTCGCTGCTCGAGGAGCTCGAACGCGACGAGCTCGGGCTGGTCCGGGCCGTCGATCGCGTGCTGCCCGACCCGAACGCCGATCTGCTGATCGTGCTCGACCAGCTCGAGGAAGTGTTCACGCTCGTCGACGACGACGCCGAACGATCGCGCTTCCTCGACGCCCTTCGAGCGGCCGCCGAGGCGCCCGGAAGCCGCGTCCGTCTCGTCGCGACGCTCCGGGCGGACTTCTTCGACCAGCCGCTTTCGGTGCGCGGCTTCGGCGACCTGCTGGCCGAACACACCGAGGCGATCACACCGATGTCTCCGGAACAGCTCGAGCGAACGATCGCTGGGCCTGCGGAACACGTGGGGCTGCAGGTGGAGCCCGGCCTCGTCGCCGCGATGGTCACCGAGGTCGCCGACCGGCCCGGTGCGCTGCCGCTGCTCCAATACGCGCTGACCGAGCTCGCGGAGCACGCCGAGGGCGGCGCGCTCACGCTCGATGACTACCGGCGCATCGGCGGCGTCTCGGGCGCGCTCGCCCGACGCGCGGAGCAGCTCTTCGAGCAGTCGAACGAGACAGCGCGCGATGCCTGCCGGCAGCTGTTCCTGCGGCTCGTCGCGCTCGGCGAGGGAACGGAAGACACGCGACGTCGCGTCCGGCGTTCGGACCTGCAGTCCCTCGCGGGCTCGCTCTCCGAGGCCCGCGCGATGGACGGCGTGATCGAGACGTTCGGCAGGCACCGGCTCCTATCGTTCGACCGGGACGCCGACAGTCGCGAGCCGACGGTCGAGATCGCGCACGAGGCGCTCCTGCGCGAGTGGTCGAGCTTCCGCGAATGGATCGAGGAGGCCAGGGACGGGCTGCGTCTCACGGCACAGATCTCGGCGGCAACCACCGAGTGGAAACAGGCAGATCAGACGGACGAGTACCTCTTGACGGGGACGCGGCTCGCGCAGGCCGAGGAGGTGGTGCACGACGAGTCCATCCGGCTGACGGAGGAGGAGCGAGAGTACCTCGAAGCGAGCCTCGCCCACCGCGATGCTGGAGCGGTCGCCGAGCGCATGCGTCACGAGCGCGAGCTCATCCTCGAGCGCCGCGCCCGAACACGCCTTCGCGGACTGGTTGCCGTGCTGGCGGCGGCGCTGGTCCTTGCCGCCTCGCTGACGGCCGTCTCGATCGGCAGGAGCCGTGAGGCCGAACGACGGAGCGACGAATCCACGGTCGCAGCGCTCACGTCTGCCTCCCTCTCGAACCTCAACATCGACCCGGAGACGAGCGTCCTCCTGGCGCTGCACGCGGTGAGCCTCAGCGCTTCGATCGACCAACCTGTTCCGAGCGAGACGGTCAAGGCTCTCCACTGGGCGATGCACGAGGCCGCGATCGAATACCCGGTGAGGGGCGGCGCCACGCCCGCCTCCATCAGCGCGTCGCACAGCGGGAGGCTCGTCGCCGGGCCGCTCGGGGTGAGGGGGATCTTCGACCTACCGCTCCCGATCCTCGCGACGGCGGCTCGGAATGAGATCACGAACACGCTTACGCCCGAGCAATGTGGACGGTTCTTCGGGAGCCCGACGTGTCCACCCCTTCCGAGGACCTTCCCGCTCGACCTCCAAGCGGAACCTCTGGAGCCGATCCCATATCCGGAGGATCAGCGGCTGTTCGGCACCCAGGTCACGCTCTTCGGAGGAAACGACCCGGAGCGAGTGGCGATCTTCGAGCAAGAGTTCCGGTCGTTCACAGCACGAACGGGGATCGATGTCCGCATCGTCGGGAACCCCTTGGCCGGCGACTACGTCGCCGAGAGCGTCGCCGAGGGCGACCCACCCGACATCGCCGTCGCGCCTCAGCCCGGCGCCATCCTGGACCTGGCTCGCGAAGGTCACCTCATCGATCTCGGCACGTACCTGGACCTCGACGCCCTGAGGAACGACCAGAGTGCCTACCTCGTCTCCCTCGGGACGGTTGGCGACGACGGATCATGGCCGGCCTCGGAGGGGGCTACCTACGGCGCGTTCGTGAGCATCAACCTCAAGAGCCTCGTGTGGTATCCGAAGCCGGAGTCGAGGAACGAGGGCTATTCCGCCCCTCGGACGTGGGACGAACTCATCGCGCTGAGCGATCGACTGGTTCGTGATGGCCACACACCGTGGTGCATCGGTTGGGGGTCGGGCCCCGCAACGGGGTGGCCGGGGACCGACTGGATCGAGAACCTGCTGCTGAAGGAGGCCGGCCCACAGGTGTACGACCAGTGGACACTCCACGAGATCCCATTCGACAGCGCGCCGGTGCGCCAGGCCTTCGACCGCCTGGGGCAGGTCCTGTTCACGGACGGCTACGTCAACGCGGGTGCCATCGAAGGCCCTTTCGAAGAAGCGCAGTTCCCGATGGTCGACCGCGATCCCCCGGGATGCTGGCTCTACCAGTTCCCGGACTTCGCCGCGGGCGTTCTCGCCGAGGGCCTCGACCAGCCGCCCAGCTGGGTCGGGACAACGACCGACGTCTTCGCATTCCCTTCCCTCGGAGCCCAGTCATCGGCGGTCATGGGGGCCGGCGACATGATGGGCATCTTCTCGGACCGGCCCGAGGTGCGTGAGGTCGTCCGGTACATGCTCAGCCCCGAGTACGGGAGTCGTCTCGGCGGAATCGTCGGCCTACATCTCGCCGAACCGCCGGTTCGACGTCTCGACCTACGAGCCGTTCGAACGCCGTCTGGCCGAGTTCATCAACGCCGCCCTGGCCGCCGACACGTTCCGATTCGACGCATCAGACCTCATGCCGCCAGAGATCGGCGCGGGCCTGTTCTGGGACTCGATGATGCGGTATGTCCGCGAGGGCCCCGAGAGCCTCGACGCGATCCTCGCGGGCCTCGACGCCGCCTGGCCCGACGGCTAGAGACCGGACTCGGCGAGACCAGACGGGAGGTCTGGCAACTCGCGACCGGTGAGCGCCCGATAGGCCAGCTCCAACTTCTCTGCCTCGTTGTCGGGGATCGAGGGAGTGATGATCCCCTCGCCCAGAGCCCACGCCATTACCTCGGCCCCCTGCTCGTATCCGCGCAGGTTCCAAGGGTCGTTCAGGGAGTTCCACGAGGGGAGATCGCGGAGCCCGAGGAACAGGGGCCGGGCGAGCGGGGTGACGTTCTCATCGAGCCAGATGTGGCCCATCTCGTGGAGCAGGGCGCGACGCGCCGGTGGATCGACCTCCGACATGCACAGATCGATCCGCCCGCCCTTCGCGTAGCCGAGGTGGCCGCCGCAACTTGACAGATCCTGATGGAAGTGGACCTCCACCTCGGGCACCTCCAGCTCCGCGATCTCGAAGCGCCAGGCCGCCCAGCGCGCCATCTGGCGCTGCTCCAAAGCCGCGTCGACGACGACGAACCCCGGACGGATCGCGACGCCCGTGGCGGCCTCGACCGATCCGAGCCGCCAGCCGAGCAGCGCCGAAGCGACGGTGGCGAGGGCGAGTGCGAGGCGGGTGATCGTGCGCATGCCGCCACGGTCGACCCGGGCTCATGGAGCCCTGCTGCAGACGGCTAGTGGAGCTCTAGTGATCGCGGTTCGCTCTTCGAGCGGAGCCACCGATGTTCGCCCCTCCGCGCCTCCAGGGCCGGGTTCCGAGCGACTTCCAAGGACGCCGCACCAGGCTCCACGACATGCAGCAAGGGCTGGGCGGCGGTCTCGGATCACGCCTAACAGCGCACGTCACGACAGGCCGTCGGACGACCTGCTGTTCGCGAGCACTCTCCGCGGACCCGCCGAGGAAATCCTCGCGGGTCCAAGCCCCGAGGCTTCGGATTCCTGACTATCGGCGGCGCGGGATCAGCAGAGCGTCAACGGCCACGCAGTCCGTCGGTGAGCAGATGAAGGGATTCGCGTCGAGTGCCTCGATATGCTCGCCCAGATCATGGGCGAGCCAGGAGAGCCCCACGATCGCGTCGACGAGCGAAGCGATATCGCCCGGTGGTTGACCTCGGACGCCGTCGAGCAGCGGGCGCGTCTTCAGGCCGTCGACCAGCCGGCTCGCTCGAACCCTGTCCAACGGTGGCACCGCGAGGCGCCGATCTCGCAGCACTTCGACGAGGAGGCCTCCAGCGGCGACGAGCACTAGAGGTCCGAACTGCACGTCGCGCACTATCCCGACGTGTATCTCGACGCCGGGTGGAGCCATCTCCGCCACGAGGACCTTCGGACCGAGTCGTTCCGCGAGGTCTGCGTACGCAGTCCCGACGGCCAACACGTCGGCGAGTCCGAGCTTCACACCGTCGACGTCCGACTTGTGTTGGATGTTCGGCTCGGCGGTCTTCAGCGCGACCGGGAAGCCGACCCGTCCGGCCGCTGCGAGGGTCTCCTCCCTGGTTGACGCGCGTTCGGCCTTCGGAACAGGGATACCGTAGGCGGCGAGCAGCTCGAGCCCATCCAGCTCGTCGAGGTCCTCTCCGCCCGACAGGCGGACCTGCCACCGAGCTCGAACCGTGCCGTCCACGGGTGTCGATCCCACGACCGGCTCCAACGCCCGGTGGTCTCGATAGGCGAACAGGTGCTTGAACGCCGCGAGGCCCGTGAGCGTCCCCTCGAGCACCGCGATGCCGTCGTCGTGGAGCACCTTCGCGTCGGTCCGGTCGATCCCCCCCGCGAAGTTCGAGAGCATCGCGTACGGCTTTGAGGTCTCTGGGAACGTCTCTTTCGCCATCGCCACGTAGCCGAGCGCGTCGTGCTCCTCGGTCGTGAGGTCGACGCTGAACGCGAGCGCCGCGACGTCCTCGTCCTCCAGCAACGCCCGAACACAGCCGGTCACGATCTCGTGCGCCTCCCTCCCGGTCCCCCAGAAGTCGAGCGGGTTCACTGGTGGCAGACCGGGGTCGAGCAGCGCCGCCAGGCGGTCGATCGTCGCCGGCGAGATCCTCGCGAACGGGACCCCGACCGCCGCCGCCGCGTCGACCAGCAGCGCCCGCTCCCCACCGGAGTCGTGGACGCTCGCCAGACCACCCGGCCCGGCGCGCCGACCCGCGTCGAACAGCGCGAGCGTGTCGGCCATCTCGTCGAGGCTCTCGACGCGCGACACGCCGTACGCGTCGAACAACGCCTCGTAGGCGCCGTCCTCACCGGCGAGTGCGCCCGAGTGCGCCGCCACCAGCTCGCGCGTGAGGGTCTCGCGCCCGACCTTCAGGGCCACGATGGGCACCTCACGCGAGGCGGCGATCTCCAGGGCCGAGTGGAACCGCTCGGGATCGCGGATCGTCTCGATGAACAGGCCGACGGCCTTCGTGCTTTCGAGCCCGAGCGCGTAGTGCAGGTAATCGGCGACGGTCGTCACGAACTCCTGACCCGCCGAGACCGCGAGGTTCAGTCCGAGGAGCCGGTCGTTGTGGATCATCGCGCTGAAGGCCGAGCCGGAGTGCGATAGGAACGTGATGCCGCCGACCGGCGCGTCCTTCGGCTCGTAGAAGCCGAGCGCTCGCAAGCGCCGCTGAAGGTTCGCGAACCCCATGCAGTTCCCGCCGCACACGGCCATCCCGGCCTGGCGAGCGATCGCTGCGAGTCGCTCCGTCAGTGGCGGGGCGTCCTCGCGGGGCTCCTCGTACCCGCTCGCGAAGATCACCGCGCTCGCCGCGCCGGCATCGGCCGCGAGCCGCAGCTGTTCTTCGAGGAGGGCGTTCGACACCGCGAGGATCGCGAGGTCGACGGGCTCATCGATATCCGACATGGAACGAACCGCCGGTAGCCCCAAGACGGAGCCATACTTCGGGTTCACCGGGACGATCCGGCCCTCGAACCCCCCCTCGACGAGCTCGACGATGCTCTGGTGCCCGACCGAACCCTCTCGAACGCTCGCGCCCACGACCGCGACGGACGTCGCCTCGAGCATGCGCTGAAGCGCACCCCGATCCGCGGAGGACGGATCGGCGACCTCTGCCGAGGTCACCGCGTCTTCTTGATCGCCCGGTCCCGCACGGCCGCACGATACGCCTGCCAGCCGGGAATCCCGTTCACGCCGCCACCCGCGTGCGTGGCCGACGAACCATGGTACAGGCCGCGGATCGGGGTCCGGTAGTCCGCGTAGCCGGGCGCGGGGCGCATGTGGAACAGCTGATCGACCGAGAGCTCGCCGTGGAAGATGTTCCCCCCGATCAGCCCGAGCTCCTGCTCCATGTCGTACGGCCCGAGGACCTGCCGGTCGATGACGGCGCTCTTGAAGTTCGGCGCGAGCTCCGTATAGAGGTCGACGATCCGGTCGGCGTACGCCTCGAGCTCGTCGCGGTGCGGCTCGAGGTTCCAGTCGTCGGGCACCCACTGGCTGAACATCGAGAACACGTGCACGCCCTCGGGGGCGAGTTGCTTGTCGAGCGTGGTCGGGATCACGCCGTCGACGAACGGCCGCTCGGCGGCCTTGCGACCCATGTGGGCGTCCTGAAAGGCCTCCTCCGCGTAGCGGGTCGAGAAGCAGAGCTCGACCGAGCCGGTGTGGTGCTCCTGCTGCTCCTTGCCGGGGTCGGCGATGAAGTCCGGCAACTCGGACATCGCCACGTTGATCTTCACGACGCCCGAGCGCGTCCTCCAGCGCTCGATGTCCCACACGAAGTCGGCGGGCAGCTCCTCGCGGCCGACCAGGTCCAGGAACGCGATCTTCGGATGGATACAGGTGACGCCGATCGGCGCGCGCAGCTCGTCGCCGTTCTCGAGCACGACGCCGACGAACCGGCCGTTGCGGACGAGGACCCGCTGCACGCGGGCATCGGTCCGGACCTCGCAGCCGAACGACTCCGCCGAGCGGCGGATCGAGTCGGAGACCGCGCCCATGCCCCCCTGCTGGTAGCCCCACGACCCGAGGTGCCCGTCGCCGACGTCCCCGATCGAGTGGTGGAGCATCACGTACGCGGTGCCCGGCTCGTCCGGTCCGGCCCACGTGCCGATGACGCCGTTCACGGCGAGCATGCCCTTCATCGCGTCGGACTCGAACCAGTCGTCGACCAGATCGGTCACGCTCATCGTGAACAGTCGCGTCACGTCGCCGACACCCCGGACGCCGAGCTTGCGCATCTTCCACGCCGCGCGGATGCTCTCGACGAGATCCCCGAACGCCATCGAGCCGACCTTCGGCGGCTTCTGGAGGAGGAGCGGCCCCATGACGTCGGCGACCTCCTGCATCCACGCCTCCCACTTCGGCAGGGTCTCCGCGTCCTTCTTCGAGATCCGCGCGATCGACTCGTAGCTCTTCGCCGCGTCGTCCGCGTACACGGTGATCGAGGTCCCGTCGGGGAACGCCTGGTAGTACGGGCCGAACGGCGTCACGTCGTAGCCGTGCCGCTTCAGGTTGAGCTCCTTGATGATCGTCGGCGGCATGAGCGACATCACGTACGAGTAGGTCGTGACCTTGATCTCGGGGTGGTCGGGGAACGGCGCGCTCGTGTCGGCGGCTCCACCGGTCTTGTTGCGCGCCTCCAGGACGACCGTGCGGGCGCCGGCTCGGGCGAAGTACGCGCCGGCGGTCAGCCCGTTGTGTCCGCCGCCGATGACGATCGCGTCGTAGACGTTGGCCATGGTTGCGAAGCGTCTCCTCGATCCGGGAACGCGCACATCCTCCCAGCGATTGAATCGCCGGTCAACCGGAGCGGTGACCGATCGCGTGTTGACAGCGCAGGTCAGGGGCGTAGTGTTCGCCGAACCACGATCCAGCCGTCGACGCTGAAGCGCCTGCGATTGGCCGGCGTTCAAGGCTCGAGGAGGTCGCGTGAGCTCGGCAACCCCCAAGCAGATGAAGGACCGGCATCAGCAGATCCTCGATGCCGCCGCGCGCGTGATCACCGAGCGCGGTCTCGCCGAGACGAGGATCTCGGACGTCGCCGAGGAGGCCGGCGTCTCGCCCGGGCTGATCCTGTACTACTTCGACTCGAAGGACCGGCTGCTCGCGGAGGCGCTCACGTTCGCGAACGACCAGTTCTACCTCCGAACCTCGCGCGAGATCCGGCGGATCCCCTCGGCCTCGGAGCAGCTGCGTCGCCTGATCGACCTGTCGGTCCCCGGTTACCTTGCCGAGTACGACCGGCTCGACGAGTGGGCGCTCTGGATCGAGGTGTGGGTTCGGGCGCTCCGCGACGCCGACATGGCGAAGGATCGAGAGGCGCTCGACCAACGTTGGCGCGCGCAGATCGCGGAGATCGTGCGTGGCGGCCAGAACTCGGGCGAGTTCGCGACGACCGAAGACGCGGACGAGCTCTCGCTCCGCATCGCCACGCTCATCGACGGCCTGGCGATCCAGGTGATCCTGAACGACTCCGAGGTCACGGCCGAGCGGATGCATCGCACGTGCATGGAGGTGGCCGCGCAGCTCCTCGGCTTCGTGCTCGAGCCCGCGAAGGCCTGAGCCACCCGCTCTCAGACGCCGCGAGGACCCGAGGCGAACCGTTCGATCTCGGCCGTGTGCTCGTCGTAGTGCTCGAAGGTCTCTTCGACGAACTCCGACTCGGCGGCGGTCCCGACCTCGGCCAGCGAAGCGAGCGCGGCGCGGATCCGCTCCCTCGCCGCCTCCGAGCGAGCGACGACCTCATCCCATGACATGCCCCTGGACTGCTCGGCGACGTCGTCGTTCGTCACCTGCCACTCGGCCTCCGGCCGCTCAGGCTCCTGGTGGTCGGCGGCGATGAGCTCGATCTTCCGGGCGGCATCGTCGGCCCAGAAGCCACAGTGCCAGACGAGATCGTGGACGGACCATCCCGGCACGACACCGGCCTCGGTCCGGCGTTCGGCGGACACGCGACCGACGGCGGCCATGAACGCGTCCCAGGACGATGCCTCGCGGTCCAGAAGGTCCTGCCGTTCCATCAGCCCGAGAGCATACGCGCACCGCGCTTGGCGAGCTGGTCGGCGATGATGTTCCGCTGGATCTCGGAGGTGCCCTCCCAGATCCGGTCGACCCGGAGCTCGCGCCAGAAGCGCTCGGCGACGTTCTCGCGCATGTAGCCGCGGCCGCCGAAGATCTGCACCGCGCGATCGGCGACGCGGTTCGCCATCTCGCTCGCGTAGAGCTTCGCCATCGAGCACTGCGCGTGCTGCACCTTCACGTCGACGTCTCGGTCGATGTTCCTCGCGAGCTCGTAGGTCATCAGGCGCGCCGCCCACAGCTCGGTGACCGAGTCGGCGAGCATGTGGGCGATCGCCTGGTTCTCGATGATCGGGCGCCCGAACTGCACCCGCTCCTTCGCGAACGCCGTCGCCTCCTCGATCAGGCGTTCGGCCGCGCCGCAGCAACGCGCAGCGATCATCAGCCGCTCGTAGCGGAACCACTCGTAGGTGAACGCGAGCCCGTCGCCCTCCTCGCCGATGAGCTGCGACGCGGGCACCCGCACGTCCTCGAACGCGACGACCGCGTGCGTCTCCGCGTACGTGTGCGTGTACCTCGGCTCGCGGACGAGGCGGACGCCCGGGGTGTCCGTGTCGAGGACGAACAACGCGTGGGCACCGGCGTGCGGGCCACCGTCGATCTTCGCCTGGAAGAAGAGGTGGTCCGCGGTGTTGAACGAGGTCACGTGCATCTTCCGCCCGTTCAGCACGTACGTGTCGCCGTCGCGGCGCGCGGTCGCCTCGATCGCGTCGACGTCGGAGCCCGCGCCCTCCTCGGTGATCGCGTAGCACTCCTGCCGCTCCCCACGGACGGTCGGGACGAGCCACCGCTCGAGCTGCTCGGCGCTCATGACCTTCGGCGCCCAGGCCGCCGGCGTGCCGATGCACCACCCGAGACCGTTCGTCACCCGCCCGATCTGCTCGGAGACGAGCACCTGCTGGAGCATCGTGAACCCACCGCCGCCCAGCTCGACCGGCATGTTCATCGCGTACAGGCCGAGATCGATCGCCTGGCGGTGATGCCGCGCACGGAGCTCGTCGGTCAGACGGCCGCCGTGCATCTCGGCCTCGACCTCGTGCGGGATGAGCTCCTCGTCGACGAACCGCCGGGCCCGCTCCGCGATCTCCCGGTCGGCGTCGGACAGCGGGTAGGTGCTCACCGGTTCAGGAGATGAACTCGAGGCGGTCGCGGTTCGCCTCGATCTGCCGGAGCGAGTCGGCGTCGACGGAGTGATCCCGTTCGGGCGATTCCTCGTCCGAGCGTTCGCCGAACAGCTCGCCGGACAGGTACCGCTGCCCGGTGTCGGGGACGACGGTCACGATCGTCGCGTACTCGGGGTGCTTGGCGGCGACCTTCAGGGCGGCCGCGACGTTGAGGCCGGAGGACGGTCCGCCGAGGATCCCCTCCTCGCGCGCCAGGCGGTGCGCCATCTCCAGTGCCTCCTCGGTCGAGGCCGTCACGATCCCGTCCATGAGCGACAGATCCAGGTTGTGCGGGACGATCCCGTCGCCGATGCCCGGAACGCCGTGGGTCCCCCATCGTTGTTCGGAGATGAGCGGGCTCTCGGCGGGCTCGACCGCGTACGCGCGGATCGCGCGGTCGTACGACTTGAGCGCGCGGGCCACGCCGGTGATCCACCCTCCGGTCCCCTGTGCCGCCACGACCGCGTCCACCTGCCCGCCCGATTGCTGCCAGATCTCCTCGCCCGAGATCGTCTGGGCCTGCGGGTTGTCGGGGTTCTCGAACTCGCCGGGGAAGAAGTACCCCTCCGGGTCGGTCGCGACGATCTCGCGCATCCTCGCGATCGCGAGGTCGATGTCCGAGCCGCCGCCGGGCGTGAGGACGAGCTCGGCGCCGTAGGCCTCGATCATGCGCTTGCGCTCGAGGCTCATCCCGCGCGGCATCACGATCACGCAGGCGTATCCCTTGATCGCGGCGACCGCCGAACACGCGATGCCGGCGTTGCCGGTCGTGCACTCGATGATCGTCATCCCCGGACGGAGGTCGCCGCGCTCCTCGGCCCGCTCGAGCATGAACCGATAGATCCGGTCCTTCGTGGAGCCGGTCGGGCCGTACCACTCGACCTTGGCGAGCATCCCGACCCCCTCCGGGGCGACCCTCGACAGGCGGACGAGCGGGGTCCGGCCCACCGCGTCGAGCATCGATGGCAGGGCGCGGGCGGAGGCATCCCAGACGAGCGTCTCGGGGCGCTCCATGCGTCAGTTTGACCGACGGTTCAAGAGGCGCGCAAGCCCGTTGCGCGGGCCGCATCCCAGCCGTGCGCCCACTCCCGCACGTGCGGACGGCGCGGTCATCAGCCGGCTGGTCGGCGCTCGAGGTGTCCGAGCCGGCGCGACAGGGTCTCCGCCGACTCGATCGTGAGCCTGCCCACCCGAGGCAGGTCCACCGGCCGAACGCGGAAGGCCGGCCCGGACACCGAGAGTGCCGCGACGACCGTGCCGTCGGCCTGGCGGACCGGCGCGGCGACGGCGTTCAGGCCCTCCTCGAGCTCCTCGAGCGTCTGAGCGTATCCCTGCCGGCGGATCTGCTCGAGCTGAGACCGCAGCTCCTTCGGGTCGGTGATCGAGTTCGGGGTCGAGCGCTCGAGCCGCCGGCCGGCGCGGCGAGCGACCTCCGAGTCGTCCATCGCCGCGAGCAGGACCTTGCCGGTCGAGGTCGTGTGCAGCGGCGTCCGGCGGCCCACCCAGCTCACGCTCACGATCGATCGCGTCCCCGTCACCTGGTCGATCGACACGACCTCGTCGCCGGACAGGACCCCGAGCGTGACCGTCTCGCGGGTCCGCTCGGCGAGGTCGCCGAGGACCGGCCGGGCGGTGCTCACGAGGTCGAGGCCGGCCATCGCCGCCCCCGCGAGACGGACCAGGCCGAACCCCAGCCGGTACCGGTCCGTCACGGGGTCGCGTTCGAGTAGGCCGCCGGCTGCAAGGGTCGAGGCCAGCCGGGATGCGGTCGCCTTGTGGACGTCGAGCCGGCGGCCGAGCTCGGTCACCCCGAGCTCGCCCGACTCGGCAACGAGCTCGAGCGCGCGCAGGGCGCGGCTCACGGAGCGGAGGCCGTCGGTGTCGGTGTCTCGCATAGCGCAACGGGGTCGGGCCCGGACGGTAGGCGCGGCGGTCCGATCCGGTCAACCCCCAAGTGCGGTAGAGATCACCCTCCTCCATTGCCTTGTCACCGAGGAGCCGAGTCCGTATCTTCCGCGGAGTCGCTCGGAGGGAGGTAGGGAATGGTTCGGAAGACCTTGCTCGTGTCGGTGATCGTTTCGGTGCTACTCATCATGGTCGCGCAGACGGCCTGGGCGGGTGGCGGCTGGGACCTCATCCACGACCGGAGTGGGCACGGCCGCGTGACGCTCCGCGCCTGGACGCGAAACTACAGCCAGGTCGCCTTCATCGCCGACCACGCGGGAACGCGGATCGACGTCGAAGTCGTCGTCAACTGCAGGAACGGGGACCATTTCGAGGACACGTGGTCGGACGGAGGCGGGCGCTTCCGGTTCATCCTGCGTGGACTCGGCAACAGCGGAAGGTGCAACCACGTCTTCCGGGTCTTGGCGAACGACTCGTTCCCGACGGTGTATCTGCAGCTGTTCGCTCGCGGATAGCCACGCTTCTCGGCACTTCTTCGGGCCGAAGCCCCGTCTCGCTCCTCCGAGCGGGACGGGGCTTGACCTTGGGTCGCGTCGGCGGCGAGGCTGCGATCGTGCGAGCCTCGACCGTTCGCAAGATCGCCCTCGCGCTGCCCGAGGCCGAGGAGCGCGAAACCTGGGGAACGGCCACGTTCCGCGTGCGCAACAAGATCTTCACGATGTTCTCCGAAGGCGAGCGGGACGCGTGGGTGAAGTCGACCGCCGACGAGCAGCAGGCGCTCATCGCGATGTACCCGAAGACCTTCTTCTTCCCGCCCTACGTCGGCCCGAGCGGCTGGATCGGCGTCCACATCGCCAACGCGGATCGGCAGGAGATGGCGGAGCTCGTCGAGGAGGCGTGGCGGCTGACCGCGCCGAAGCGACTGGTCGCGGCCTTCGACGACGGAGCGTCCCCGGCGCCCTGAGCCCGGACGGCCGCGGATAGGCTCCGGTCAGGATGGACATCGACACGCCCGCCCTCCGAGCCCTCGAAGGATTCGGGCCTCGCGTTCGACGTCGTCCGGACGGAACGGGCGCGCTCGGCAGAGGAGAGCGCGACCTTCCAGGGGATCGAGCTCGGGCAGCTGCTCCGAACCATCGTGGTCCGACGCGGCAAGGACGACTACGTGTTCGTCCTGGTGCCCGGCGGACGACAGATCGACTGGCCGAAGCTCCGCGCGCACCTCGGCGTCAGCAGGTTGTCGCTCCCGGACGCGGACGAGGCCCGGACGGCGACCGGATACGAACGAGGGGCGATCACGCCGTTCGGTTCCGAGCACCTCTGGCCGGTGATCGCAGATGCCGAGATCCCGGGGCTGGAACGCGTCGCGATCGGCGGCGGCGCGCACGGCGTCAACGTGCACGTGCGCGGTCGCGATCTGATCCGAACCCTCGGCGCCGACGTCGCCGCCATCACCAAACTGGACCGAGAGGCGGATCGATGAACCACCGTCCCGGTGGTGCGTGCCCGACGTCACGCCGACGCCGTGCCGGCGACCACCGCGGCGCCTTGGCTGCCGGACCACGATCGGCACTGGTCTCGAGGCAGGAGGTGCACGATGAGTGCCAGGGCAGGTTCCGCGCCGATCCGATACGGCGTCTCGGTTGGGGTCCTCGTCGTCCTCACCGCGCTGGTGTTGACGTTCTTCGCGTGGTCCAACCGCGCGATCGACGACCGCGCGATCGACGACCGCGTGGTCGAGCCGAGGCCGCCCGTCGCGGCCGAGCCCCCTCCGGTCGTTCGGCCCGGTCCCGTGGAGTTCGAACGATGGACGATGGAGGAGCTGCTCGAGGCTCGCGCCATCGCCGATGCCCAGCGTCGGGAGCTCGCCGAGGACGCGAGCCCCTGACCACCACGGTCACGGTGACGCCCTCGATCGGGCGTCGAGGACCGAGCGATCGCTACCCCTTCGGGATGTCCTTGTTCGGGTCCCAGTGCGGCATCTGGACGACCGTCGCTGCGACACGGCCCGAGCCGGGCGTCTCGACCTCGAGTGTCGTCCCGAGCTCCGTGTGCTCGATCGGCAGCATCGCGAAGCCGATGTTCTTCCCGAGTCTGGGCGAGTGGCACGCGGAGGTCACGCGTCCGACGACCGTTCCACCCACCGACACCGGGAAGAAGTCCAGCATCTCGTTGTCGATGTAGGAGCCGAGCGACGCACCTTCGATGTCGACGCCGACGAGCTTCTGCCGCACGCCCTCGGCCTTGATCTTCGCGAGGGCGGCCTTCCCCATGAAGTCGGCCTCCTGCTCGAGATCGACCATCCACGTGTAGTGGTACCCGACCTCGAACGGGTTGTTCTCGTACCACATGTCCGCGCCGAAGGCGAGGATGCCTCCCTCGATGCGCCGGATGTGACACGGACCGATGACCTCGAGCCCGTGCGGCTTCCCCGCTTCGAGCACCGTGTCCCACAGCTTGACGCCGTGCTGCGAGGCGTCGCGCAGGTAGATCTCGTACCCGACCTCGCCCGTGTAGCCGGTGCGGGAGACCACCACCTGCATGCCCTGGAGCTCCGCCTTCATGAGGCCGTAGTACGGCACCTCGAGCACGCGGTCGCCGAACAGCTCGACGAGGACCTTCTTCGCGTTGGGGCCCTGGATCTGCACGGGGGCGACGTCGATCTCCTGCACCGTGACGTCCATCCCCTTCGCCGCCGCGACCCCGAGCGCGTACAGGTTCACGTCGGAGTCGGCGAGCGAGAGCCAGAACTCGTCCTCCTCGACGCGGAGCAGGACCGGGTCGTTCAGGATCCCGCCGTCGGGCGCCGTGATGAACACGTACTTGCACTCGTCCACGGCGCACTTGTGCAGGTCTCGGGGGACGATCGTGTTCGTGAGGTCGAACGCGTCGGGGCCCTTGATCTGGATCTGCTTCTCGACACCGACGTCCCAGAGCGTGACGCCGTTCACCAGGTGCCAGTACTCGGCCACCGGATCGCCGTAGTGGCGCGGGTGATACGTGTGGTTGTACACGCTGTACCGCTGCACGCCGTGCCGCCTCGACGCGTAGAAGTAGGGCGACTTGCGGATCCTCGTGTACAGGAGGATCCCCGGGTCGTCGATCACCGCCATCGTTCCGTCTCCTTCCTCTCCGACCGCATCGCCCGCGGACCGCTCACGCGCCGCCGGCCTTGCGGATCTCCGCGCTGATCGCGGGCACGATCTGACGCAGGTCGCCGATGATCGCGTAGTCCGCCTGCGACAGGATGGGCGCCTCGGCGTCCGTGTTGATCACGAGGATCTTCTTCGCCGCGCGGCATCCGACGATGTGCTGCGTCGCGCCGCTGATCCCGCACGCGATGTACAGATCGGGTGCGATCCGCGTCCCCGTCTGACCGATCTGGTCGGTGTGCGGACGCCATCCGTTGCTCGTGACGACCCGCGAGCACCCCACCGCACCGCGGAGCAGGCCCGCGAGCTCCTCGAGCTGGCCGAAACCCTCGGCGCCGCCCACACCGCGACCGCCGCCCACGACGACCTTCGCCTCCGAGAGCGACACGGAGCCCCCTCCGACCTCGACCCGGTCGGTGACGCGCACCCGAAGGTCGTCCTCGTCGAGCTCGGGCGCGAACGTGGTCACCTCCGCGTCCGCCACCGGATCGGTGGGTTCGGCGAGCACCGCGTGCGGTGCGACCGTAAGCAGCTTCACGGGTGCGGACACGCGGGCCTCCTCGAGGAGGCTTCCACCCCACCGCTGCCGGACGACGGTCCAGACGTCCGCGTCCGCAGCGTCCCCGACGTCGGTGCAGTTCGCGACCAGCGGCAGGTCCATCATCGCCGCGGCGTGCGCCATCACCTCGGAGCCGCGATCGCTCGCCGAGCCGATCACGGCGGCCGGCCCGAGGTCGCCCGCGAGCGCGACGACCGACCGCGCCCACGCCCTCGGGGCATAGTCGACGAGCGCGTCGTGGGCCGCGAGATGCACGCGGGCGACGCCGAACGCCGCTAGGTCGCCCGCGATGGGACGGGCGTCCTCCCCGACCAGCAGGGCGTGCTGCTCGACGCCGAGTCGCTCCGCGAGCCGCCGCCCGAACGTCAGCGCCTCGGATGACAGCTCGTTCAGCGCTCCGCGGTCGTGCTCGACGAGCGTGAGGATCACGAGACCAACCCCAGTGAGCGCAGGATCTCGACGACGCGCGGGGCCGCCTCGGGCCCCGTCCCCAGCACCTCGGCCTGCTTGCCCGAACCCGCCGGCAGCTTCAGGACCGCCATCTCCTGACCGCCGGCCTCCGGCTTCACCGCCATGGCAACCACCGTCTTCTTCTTCGCCCGGAGCCGCCCCGGCACGGAGGGGAACCGCGGCAGGTTGATGCCCTCGCGGACCGCGACGATCGCGGGCATCGGAAGCTCGAAGACCTCCCAACCGCCGGCCGCCTCACGACGGGCCACGAACCCGCCGTCCCGGACCTCGAGCGACTTCACGCCCGTGACGCAGGGCAGACCGAGCGCCTGCGCGACCCGGACGGTCACCTGGTAGTCACCGGAATCGGCGGCCTCGTTGCCGAACAGCAGCAGGTCGAACGGCTCCTCCTGCTGGCCGATCGCCTCGGCGATCGCCCGGGCCGTGGCCTGCGGGTCCCACTCCGACCCGTCGGTCTCGAGGAGGATCCCGCGATCGGCGCCGATCGCCATCGCGTCTCGCAACTGCTCCTCGGCCTCGGCAGGACCGAGCGTGAGCACCACGGTCTCGCCACCGTGCGCCTCGACGAGCCGGACCGCCTCCTCGACGGCGCACTCCTCGTGCGGGCTCACCGTGAACCCGAGGAACCGCGTCTCGATGCCTCTCGCGTCGTCGGTCAACACGATGCGACCGCCGGTGATCGGCACGCGCTTCACGCAGACGAGGATCCGCACGGTGCTACGACTTCATCCGCTCGTTGGTCGGATCGAACAGCGGGGTGCTCCCCACGACCGCGACCGTCACCGGATAGCGCTCGCCGAAGTACTCCACCGCGAGCTCGTTCCCGGCCCGCGCGTGCTCCGGCGGCAGGTACGACATGAGGAGGTGCTTGCCGACCGACGGCCCGGACCCCGCGCTCGTGACGAACGAGCGCCGGCCTCGCGCATCCCCGATCGGATCGCCATCGCGGGTCAGGATCGGCTCCTTCCCCAGCATGTAGCGCCTGATCCCCGTCGACGAGGTCGGGTCGTCGACCGTCAGCGTGCACAGGACCGTCACCGGATCCCGTTCCCGCTGCTGCAGGTACGGCTCTCGACCGATGAACGGGTCGTCCTTGACCCTCGGCCGGGCCATGCCGCCCTCGACGAGGTCGTACTCGAGCTCGAGCTCGTTGCCGTGGGCTCGGTAGCTCTTCTCCAGCCGGCCCGTCGTGAGGTAGACACCCACGCCGACCGGGAGCAGGCCGTGCGGCTGCCCCGCCTCCCACAACGTGTCCCACAACCGGCCGCCCTGTTCGAAGGGGACGTACAGCTCCCATCCGAGCTCGCCCACGTAGGAGATGCGCGAGGCGAGCACGTGCACGGTCCCGACATCGATCCACCGGCACGACGCGAACCCGAAGCCTGGGTTGGACACGTCGTCGTCGGTCGCCGATGACAACACGTCCCTGGCTCGCGGACCCCAGAGGCCCATGGTCGACCACGCCGACGTCTGATCGTCCAGGTGCGCGGAGCCGTCCGTCGGCAGGTGGTCGAGGAGCCACTTCCGGTCGATCCGGCCCGACGCGCCGCCGGTCACGACGCGGAACCGGTCATCGGACAGCCGCATGATCGTGAGGTCCGCCCGGACGCCGCCGGCCTCGTTGAGGAACGACGTGTAGACGACACGGCCGACCGGGACGTCCATCTGCGCGACGGCGACCCCCTGCAGGAAGCCGAGCGCGCCCGGGCCCGACACGTCGAAGATCGCGAACGCGGACAGGTCCACCAGGCCGACCCGCTCGCGCATCGCCAGGTGCTCCGCGTTGATGATCGGTGACCACCAGCGCGAGTCCCATCCGGCCTGGCGCGGCATCACACGGTCGCCGTACTCCTCCACGAGCGGAGCGTTCGAGCCGTACCAGTGCGGCCGCTCCCACCCGCCGCCCTCGATGAACACGCCGTCGAGCGCCCGCTGCCGGTCGTAGAACGGCCCGACGCGGACCGCGCGGTTCGAGGCCCACTGCTCGGCGGGGTGCACGATGCCGTACGTCTTGTTGTAGCCCTCCTCCGTCCGAGCGCGGATGTGGGCCCTCGTTCGCTGGTGCTCGTAGAACCTCGCGATGTCCGAGGCGTGCGGGTCGATCTCGGGACGGCCGTCGGTCATCCACTCGGCGATCGTCTTCGCGATCCCGGGCCCCTCCTTCACCCAGATCGCGGCCGCGGACCACAGCCCCCGCACCTCGGGCGTCTCGCCGAGGAGCGGGTTGCCGTCGGGCGTCAGCGACAGCAGGCCGTTGATCGCGTACTTCACACCCACCCGCTCGTCGCCCACGATCTCCGGCATCAGCTCGAGCGCGTCCTCCATCTGCGCGTCGAAGTCCTCCTGCGTGAAGGGCAGCTCCGTCGGGCTCATCGCGGACGCCTCGATGGACGGGATGTCGTCCGCGTCCATCAGGATCGGGCGGTGCGCGTAGGAGCCGATCTCGAGCTCGCCACCGTGCTGCCGTTGGTACATGTTCGTGTCCACGTCGCGGATGATCGGGAACTCGATCTCGCCCACGCTGTCGGCGAACATCGGCACGGGTCCGACGTCGATCATCTGGTGCACCGCCGGCGTGAGCGGGATCGACGCGCCCGCCATCGCCGCGATCCGCGGGCTCCACACGCCGCACGCGACCACCACGACCTCCGTGCGGATGTCGCCTCGGAGCGTTCGCACGCCTGCGACCCGGCCTCGCTCGACATCGATGCCGGTGACCTCGTTGTTCGCCGAGATCGTGAGCGCGCCGGTCGCTTGGCCCAGCTCGCGCATCAGCGTTCCGGCTCGGAGCGAGTCGACCACGCCGACGCCCGGCGTGTGGAAGCCGCCGAGGATGACCTGATCGTCCACGAACGGGACGAGCTTTCGAACCTCGGCCGCGCTCAGCAGCTCGACCGGCTCGATGCCCCAGGACTTCGCCGACGTGACCCGGCGCTTGAACTCCTCGAGCCGCTCGGGCGTCCGGGCGACCTCGATCCCCCCGCACTCGGTGAACACGCCGAGCTCCCGGTACTGCTGGACGCTGTCGAGCGTGAAAGCGGTCATCTCCTTCGAGTGGTCCACGAGGAAGATGAAGTTCGAGGCGTGGCCGGTGGAGCCGCCCGGGTTCGGCATCGGTCCCTTGTCGATCAGCACCACGGGGCCCCAGCCCAGACGCGTCAGGTGGAACGCCATGCTGTTGCCGACGATGCCCGCGCCGACGACGACGGCCTGCGCGCCCTCGGGAAGCTCGCCCGCCATCCCTACGTCCCGCCCTCTGTCCGCATGCCCACGAGGGGGCTCACGCTACCCGGTGTCGCGGCGGCCACGAAGTTGAACGTTGCGCCTACCGCAACCATGGTGCGCGCCGCCGAACGAGGAAGGGGCGGCCCCCCTCGGGCCGCCCCTCGAAGCCTCGGAGTTCCGACGATCAGGCCGTCGGCACCCAGGCCGACCAGACGTCCTCGTTCTCCGCGACCCACTGCGCGGCCGCGTCCTCCGGCGCCATCCCCTCCACGTCGATCAGGTGCGCGATCGCCTCCTGCACTTCGTTCGTGTAGCTCAGGTTCGACAGGAACTCGAACGCCGCCGGGTCAGACTCCGCCAACCCCTCGTTGAACGCCTTGTACAGGACGTCCTCGGGGTAGTCGCAGTTGTACCCGGCCCCGTCGCCGGCCGCGGCCTCCGTGCACTCGGCCGTGACCTCCGGCAGCGCGACCTCAGTGAGGTCGTAGTCCGCGAACACCCAATGCGGCTTGTAGAAGTAGAACAACAGCGGGTCCTGATTCTCGTACGCGGTCTCGAGCTCGGTGATCAACGCGGCCTCGGACCCCGCGTAGACGACCTGGAGGTCCAGACCCAGGCTGTCGATGATCTGCTGGTCGAACTGGACGAAGCTCGGGTCGCCGCCCAGGAACTGCCCCTTGTCGCCGGTCTCCGCCGTCGCGAACATGCTCGCGTTGGCGGCGATGCCGTCGACCGTGGCGAGGTCCGGGTTCTCCTCGACCATGTACGTCGGGACGTACCACCCGATCTTCCCGATCACACCGAGCTCGCCGGCGTCCACGACGCCCTGCCCGCCCTCGATGTACGTCGCGTAGTCCTCCGCGTGCCCAGAGGGCCAGACCTCGAGCGTCGCTTGAAGCTCATTCGTCGACAGGGCCGGGAACTGCGCGAACTCGTCGATCTCGACGAGCTCGACGGTGCACCCCATCTCCTGCTCCATGATGACCTTCGCGACGTTCGCGTTGGCGGCGGACCCGGTCCACGGGTTGACCGCGATCGAGATCGTGTCGCCCGCGCATTGCGCCGCCCCGCCGCCTGCCGCCGTCTCACCGCCGCCTGCCGCCGTCTCGCCGTCGCCTCCACCTTCGTCGACGTCGCTACAGGCCGCCGCGAACAGGGAGAGCGACGCGAGCACCGCGCAGACCCACAACGTCCGCTTGCTCATCCGTCCTCCTTTCGACCACCGTCTCGAGCACCGTTCTGACCCTTCGGACCCGCCATCGCGCGCATCCGCGTCCACCACATCCCGCCGGTCCCGACGGGGCCCCGGAGCGAGCGAGGGGCCATCCCGAACGCCTGGGTGATCCGGTCGATCACGATCGCGAGGAGCAGGATGCAGATGCCGGCGACCACGCCGCGCCCGACCTCCGAGTGGGTGAGCCCGAAGATCACCTCCAGGCCGAGGCCTCCGCCCCCGATCAGTCCCGCGATGATGACTACGGAGAACACCATCATGATGGTTTGGTTGACCCCGAGCAGGATCGAGGGGCGAGCGAGCGGCAACTGCACCTTCCGGAGCATCTGTCCCGACGTCGCGCCGTACGACAGCGCCGCCTCGGTCGTGTTCTTCGGCACCCCCCGGATCCCGAGGTCGGTCAGCCGGATGCACGGCGGGATCGCGTAGATGAACGCGGCGATGATCCCCGGCACGCGCCCGACGTGGAACAGCGCGATCACCGGGACGAGGTAGACGAACGCCGGCATCGTCTGCATCGCGTCGAGCAGGGGCTTGAGCCCTTTCTGGAAGCCGTCGCTGCGCGCCGCGAGGATGCCGATCGGGATCGCGACCAGGACCGCGAGCACGACGGCCACCGCGACCTGGCTGAGCGTGTCCATCGCGATGTCCCACATGCCCAGCACCCCGATCCCCGCCAGGCAAGCGAACGCCAGGATCGGCAGGCCCGGTCGTCGCGAGGCTCGCCACCCGATGAGCGCCGCCCCACCGGCGACCATCCACCACGGGAGACCCTGCAGCAGGTCCTTCAGCGGCTCGAGGCCCCATCGGATGATCCCGTTGCTGATCGGCTCCGTGAGGAACCGCAGGTTGTCCTCGAACCACCCCACGACCGAGTCGGTCGGACCCGCGATCGAGAACGTCCACTCCTGCGGGAAGTCCTGCTGGCGCAGGACCTCGCGGCCGATCACGACCCCGAGCGGCCGTCGCGACGATGGCGAGGACGACGAGCCGGCGGCGCGAGAGCCGCACACCGGCGATCCGCGGCGCCTTCCAGGCCCGCATGTCGCGCTGGCTCCACCCGTACGACACGCGATCGAGGACGATCGCCAGGATGACGATCGCGATGCCCGCGTTGAGCGCATCGCCGACGTCCTGATGCTGCAGCGCGTTGTAGACCTCGCGACCGAGCCCGCCGAACCCCACCACGGCCGCGATCACGACCATGCCGAGCGCCATCATGATCGTCTGGTTCACGCCGAGCATGATCGAGGGCTTCGCGAGCGGCAGGTGCACCCGGAACAGCCGCTGCCATCGCGTCGAGCCGAACGCATCGGCGACCTCGAGCGTGTTCGGCGGGACGCCGCGGAGCCCGAGGTCGGTCAGCCGGACCGCCGGGGGCAGCGCGAAGATGATCCCGGCGATCAGGGCGGGCGTCGTCCCGATGCTGAAGATCAGGACGAGCGGCAGCAGGTACGAGAACGCGGGGATCGTCTGCATCCCGTCCAGGATCGGGCGCAGGATCTTCTCGACGGTCCGGTTCCGTCCCGCCCAGATCCCGAGCGGGATGCCGATGATCAGGGCTCCGAGCACCATCATCACGACGAGGGCGAGGGTCTCCAGGCTCTCCTCCCACAGGCCGAGCGCGCCCATCAGGACGAACCCGCCGGCCGTCAGCACGGCCATCCGCCAGCCGGCGACGAGTCCGGCGATCGAGGCGAACATCGTGATCGCGCCCAGCCACGTGAGCCTGGACAAGCACGTCGACGATCACGTCGAACGCGTCGTTCGTGAAGGTCCGAAGCGGGTTGATGACGTAGACGAACAACCAGTAGGTGTCGTCGTTCTCGATGACCCACGACTCGACGTCCTCGAACGCCGCCCCGGCGTCGACGACCCAGTCCTCGGGGAACCCGGGCGGGAAGACCGCGAGCCCGACGACGACCGCGAGGACCGTTCCGGCCAGCCAGAGCAGTCGGCTCGGCCACGGGTTCGGCGGCCGATGCATGACCTTCGGTTCGAGCGTTCCCGCTCGCTCCTGGACCTCCGGGGACGGTTTGCGAGGGCCGACGTCGATCGCCATCAGACGCGCTCCTCGATCAACGCGGACATGACCGCGGTGCGATCGACGATGCCGAGCGTCTTGGAGTCCTCGACGACCCGCAGCGGGAGGTCGGTGTTCACGACGAGCGGCAGCAGCTTCTGGACGATCGTGTCCGGCGGGACCTCTCCCCCGTACTCGCGGCCATCACCCGACGTCGCGGGAGCCATGATCGTTCGCGCGGTCAGCACGTGCGCCCGTGGAACGTCTCGGATGAAGTCGGCCACGTAGTCGTCGGCCGGCTTCGCCACGACCTCCTCCGGCGTGCCCATCTGGACGAAGGCCCCGTCCTTCATGATCGCGATCCGGTCGCCGAGCTTCAGCGCCTCCATGAGGTCGTGGGTGATGAAGATCATCGTCTTGCGCAGATCCCGCTGCAGCCGGATGACCTCGTCCTGCATGTCGCGCCGGATCAGCGGGTCGAGCGCGCTGAACGGCTCGTCGAACAGCATGATCTCCGGGTCCGTCGCGAGCGCCCGAGCCAGGCCGACCCGCTGTTGCATCCCGCCCGAGAGCTCGTCGGGGTAGTGCTGTGCCCAGCCGCCGAGCCCGACGACCTCGAGGATCTCCTCCGCCTTGCGCTCGCGCTCCTCGCGGTCGATGCCCTGGACCTCGAGGCCGAACGCGACGTTGTCGACGATCCGCCGATGCGGCAGCAATCCGAAGTGCTGGAACACCATGCTGATCTTGTGCCGGCGGATCTCGCGCAAGCGCTCGTCCCCGACCTTCAGGACGTCCTCGCCGTCGATCACGATCTCGCCGACCGTCGGGTCGTGGAGCCGGTTGAGCACCCGGACGAGCGTGGACTTGCCCGAGCCCGACAGCCCCATGACCACGAAGACCTCGCCCTGCGCGACGTCGAACGAGACGTCCTTCACGGCCGCGACGCAGCCGGTCTTCTCGAGGAGCTCGGGCCGGGGAAGGTCCGCATCGGGCGAGCCCACGATGCGCTCGGGGTGTGGCCCGTAGACCTTCCAGACGCCGCGGCACGACACCGTCACCTCGGTCTGTGCCTCGGGCACCCCCAGAGACCCCCTCCCGCAGTACGGCGCGCTCGAACCGAGCGCGTCCGCCGACCAGCGCATCTTGTGCCCGGCCGCGGCATCGCGCAAGACAGCAGTTGCGGGGCGGGCAACCGGACCCGCTCGCCGCCCGCCCCGTCGGGACGCATCCCGGCGCGAGGCGGATTAGCATCTGCCGCGCGAGGGGGACTGCGGCAGCGTGACCGGAACGTACGACTTCATCATCGTCGGGGGCGGCTCGGCCGGCAGCGCGCTCGCCAACCGGCTGAGCGCGGACCCCTCGAACCGCGTCCTGGTCCTCGAGGCGGGACGCCCCGACTATCCGTGGGATGTCTTCATCCACATGCCGGCAGCCCTGACGTTCCCGATCGGCAGCCGCTTCTACGACTGGAAGTACGAGTCGGAGCCCGAGCCGTACATGGGCGGCCGCCGCGTCTATCACGCACGTGGGAAGGTGCTGGGCGGTTCGAGCAGCATCAACGGGATGATCTTCCAGCGCGGCAACCCGCTCGACTACGAGCGGTGGGCCGCCGATCCGGGGATGCAGACCTGGGACTACGCGCACTGCCTTCCCTACTTCAAGCGGATGGAGACCTGCCTCGCGGCCCACGCGGACGATCCGTACCGCGGCCACGACGGCCCGCTCGTGCTCGAGCGCGGTCCGGCGACGAACCCGCTGTTCGGCGCGTTCTTCGAGGCCGCGAAGCAGGCCGGCTACGAGCTCACCGACGACGTGAACGGCTACCGCCAGGAGGGGTTCGCGCCGTTCGACCGCAACGTCCACCGCGGGCGCCGCCTGTCGGCCTCCCGCGCATACCTGCACCCGGTGCGCAGGCGCTCGAACCTCGAGGTGCGCACGCGCACGTTCGTGACTCGGATCCTGTTCGACGGGACGCGGGCGGTCGGCGTCGAGGTGGCGCGAGGAACAGGTACGCCCGAGCGCATCTCGGCGAACGAGGTGCTCCTGTGCGGCGGCGCGATCAACTCGCCGCAGACGCTGCAGCTGTCGGGCGTCGGGAACGCCGACGAGCTGCGCGCGCTCGGCGTCGACGTCGTCGAGGATCTCCCCGGCGTCGGCGAGCACCTCCAGGACCATCTGGAGGTCTACGTCCAGTACGCCTGCACGCAGCCCGTGTCGATGCAGCCCTACCTGAAGTGGCGCTACCGCCCGTGGATCGGCTTCAAGTGGCTCTTCCTGCGCTCGGGGCCCGGCGCCACGAACCACTTCGAGGGCGGCGGGTTCGCGCGCAGCAACGAGGAGGTCGCCTACCCGAACCTCATGTTCCACTTCCTGCCGATCGCGGTCCGGTACGACGGCTCGTCGCCGGCGGGCGGGCACGGGTATCAGGTCCACATCGGCCCGATGTACTCGGATGCGCGAGGATCGGTGAAGATCACGACCCTGGACGCGCGCGCGCACCCGGCGCTGCGGTTCAACTACGTGTCGACCGACCAGGATCGCCGCGAGTGGATCGAGGCGATCCGCGTGGCGCGCCGGATCCTGGAGCAGCCGGCGATGGATCCCTACAACGGGGGGAGACGTCGCCCGGCCCCGCGGTCGAGACCGACGAGCAGATCCTCGAGTGGGTCCGTCGGGACGCCGAAACCGCGCTGCATCCCTCGTGCACGTGCAGGATGGGTACGGACGAGATGGCGGTGACCGACCCGCTCACGATGAAGGTCCGAGGGCTCGAGGGGCTCCGCGTCGTCGACGCGTCGGTGTTCCCGTACATCACGAACGGCAACATCTATGCGCCGGTGATGATGGTGGCCGAGAAGGCCGCCGACCTGATCCTGGGCAACGAGCCGCTGCCGCCCGAACACGTCGGGTTCTACCGCCATCGCGGCGCCCCGCCCGCCTGACCGGCGGTCTCAGGACACCGCGAGCAGCATCAGACCCCCGATCACCATCGCGACGCCGATGAACTGGGTGGGAGCGGGACGCTCACGGAACAAGACGACACCGCCGAAGACCGGGATCAACGGGTAGGTGGCCGAGGCCGCCGTGACGATCGAGACGAGCCCGACCTCGGATCCGCGCGCGTAGGCGAACGTTCCCAGGAGCTCGACGAGCCCGACGAGAACGGCCAGGGTGATCGGAGCTCCGAACAGGCGGTCCGACCTCTCGGTCGTCTTCGCGCGCGCCCGGACCACGAACCACGCGAGGAGGGTCACGACGGTCGTGGCAAGCCTGCCGAACCACAGGGAGGGCAGCGGCCCGGCCTCCTTCGCGGCCCACCCCAGCACGTACGTCGCGACGCCGAAGACGAGCGTAGAGACGAGGGCCAACGGCAACCCCGGGGGGCGGGTCCGCGTCCCCGCCCTGATCGCGCGGACGTCCGTGCAGGTGACGACCGCGCCGAGGATCGTCACGCAGGTGCCGGCGATCTCCCAGGTCCCGAGCGACTCATCGAGAAGGACGACGGACAGCACCACCGGCACCACGGCATAGGTCGCCAGGACTGGCGAGACGATCGCGATCGGTCCGAGCTCGAGCGCTCGATACAACGTCGCGAAGGCGATCGCTCCGAGGAACCCGTTGAAGACGAGCCAGGGGACGACGGTATCGAGGCGTGAGAAGTCGGGACGGACCACGAGGACGGTCACGGTGAGCGCGGCGGCCGCCGCGATCTGCGCCAGCACCACGGTTCGGAAGCTGCCGATCCGGCGCCCGGATACCGCTGCCCACAGATCCGAGAGCCCCCACCCGATCGCCGCGGCGAGTCCGTAGATCACGGGACGCCGGCGGAGGGGCCTCGATGGAGCCGGCTCACGCGGTGCCTCGGTGGCGCGCGTCGCGCCAGGCGATCGCGGCCTTCAGGCCCTCCTCCTGCGTGAGACGGCGGAACTCCTCACGGTCGGGCAGGTTCGCCGTCTCGATCTCGACGTCGATCTCGGTGTTCGCCTCCATCGAGGCCCGGAACCCGGCGACGTCCCACGTGCGGTTCACCGAGCGCTTCGTCGCCTGCACGACGAACGGCTCGTTCTTCGCGATGTCTTCGGCGAGCGAGAGCGTGGCGTCGTCGAGCTCGTCGCGGGGCACGACCCGGTTCACCATCCCGATCCGAAGCGCCTCGCCCGCCGGAACGCGGTCCTCGCCGGTGAACAACAGCTCCTTGGCCCGGCGCGCCCCGACCACCCACGGCAGGAGCATCGTCACGACTCCGGACCCGAACCGGATGTCGACGTACCCGAACATGGCGTCGTCGGCCGCGACGGCAAGGTCGCACGCGAGCATGAGGTCCGTCCCGCCCGCCAGGCAGTACGAGTGCACGCTCGCGATCACGGGTTGCGGGTGGTCGAGGATCCGGAGCATGTGCGTCGTCGAACGTTCGAGCTCCTCGCGCCAGCGGTCGGCGTCCATCACGCCCGCGTCGGCGTCCTCGTTCAGGTCGTAGCCGGCGCAGAACGCTCTCCCTGCCCCGCGAAGGATCACGACCCGGACGTCGTCGGATGCTGAGGCGGTGTCCAACGCCGACATGAGCGCGTCCATCAACTCGCCGTTCAACGCGTTCAGTGAACGCGGGCGGTTCATCGTGAGGCGGCGGACCTGACCGAGATCCTCGGACAGCAGGACGGGTTCGTCGTCCACTTGATCGCTCACCGCAGATCCCCCTCAGCCGGTCCGGCGCATGATACACACGCGATCGAACGGCTCTTCGAAGTGAGGATCGACCTAACGCGCGAGCCGTTCGAGCGTCTGCGCGGCGGCTCGCAGACCGCTCCGGAGCGCTCCCTCCATCGTCCCCGCGTGATCGCCGGCGGTGTGTTCACCCGCGAACGCGACCGCTCCGTGCGGCCGCGCGAACACATCCGTGCGCGCGACGGATCGCGCATCCCACGCCGAATACGCACCGCGTGCGAACGGGTCGTCCACCCACACGTGCATGCGCGACGGACCGTGGAGCGCGAGCTCCGGCGCGAGCGAGGCGATCCGGCGGATCCATGTGGTTGGGTCGCCGGTCGCCGTGGCCAGCACCCGCTGCGCCAGCTCGCTCCCGGCGAACGAGGTCACCACCGGTCGCGGACGACCGTCGCCGCCGTTCCCGACCCAGAACCAGAACGGCGCGTCCGCGCACTGCACCGCGCACCGCTCGGGGTCGCCGGCGAGCGGAACGGCCAGCTTCGACGCGACGCCCATCGGCAGCTCCTCGAGCGCTGTTCGTTGGCCGTCGTCGAGCGGTGGGTCGAACGCGAGCCGAGCCGCGATCGGGGCGGGCAACGCCACCACCGCGGCCGCGGCTCGAACCGTCTCGTCGCCGCTCCGAACGGCCACGCCGTCGCCGGCCCGCTCGACGGCCGTGACCGTTCGACCCAGCCGGACGTCGGGAAGCGCGTCGGCCGCGGCCCTCGCGATCGCCTGGTTGCCGGAGGCGACCCGTCGATAGACGGCCGGCGTCGCCGCGAGACGGCCCGCATGCCATCCGGAACGCCACGCGACGCCGGAGAGATCGGTCGCGAACGTCCCCTGCAGTCGAGATCGCACGACCGCCCGCACCCGATCGTCGCCCGGCACCGCATCCAGCAGCGCACCGAGCGGCGCCTCGGGGACATCCGGCTCGGCGAGCGACACGTCCGCCGCCTCGAGGAACGCGTCGAGCTCTTCCAGCGTGACGGCCCCCTCCCCTCGAGGTTCGCGGCGCAGGTAGTCGACGCCGGACTCCACCAGCTCGAGTCCGAGCCGCTTCGAGATCTGGGGGACGACCTCGTCGTCCGGCATGATCCACTCGCCGCCGAGCTCCGCGATCACCTCGTTCTCGAGCTCGACCGACCAGACGCGGCCGCCCACGCGCGCTCGCGCCTCGAGGACGACGGTCGAGAGGCCGGCGTCCTGCAGCGCGAGCGCTGCCGCGAGACCGGCGAATCCGGCCCCCGCGACCACGACGTCGACGTCGGTCTGAACCGAGCGGGTTGCGATGGCGAAGCCCCTGTGCTACTCAGGTTCGTACGGTCGTACGGACTCCCGAACGGCGAAGAAGGGGGAGCATGACGCATCCGCGCGCGGCGCGCAGAGGCATGTCACGGCGATCCTTCCTGAAGACCTCGCTGGGATCCGCCGCGCTGCTCCCGAGCGCCTCGGCGATCCTCGCCGCCTGCGCGAAGCCCGGCTCGACCCCCGGAGGCTCCCGGGAGCGGGTCCTGGCCCGTCCCGATCAGCCGGTCACGCTGCCGCTGTTCCGGGATCCGATCCCGACGGACACGCCGATGGAGTCGGGAACGCTCCGTGTGTACAACTGGAGCGACTACTTCTACAAGCGGGTGCTCCGCGAGTTCGAGGAGCAGTACAACGTCACGGTCGAGTGGACCACGTTCAACAACATGGAGGAGGGGATCCAGAAGCTCGTCGCCGGTCAGGTCCAGGCGGACGTCTTCTTCCCCACGACCGACTACCTCGCCCGGCTGGTCGAGCGCGACCTGCTCCAGCCCCTCAACCACGACCTGATCCCGAACGTCCCCGCCAACTTCTGGCGTTCGTTCTCGGACCCGGGGCCGTACTACGACGTTGGATGGCGCTACACGATCCCCTACGTCATCTACACGACCGGCGTGGCCTACCGCCGGGACCGGATCGACGACGCAGAGGCGGCGGCGGCCGGCTACGAACTGCTGTTCGATCCGCGGTTCAACGGCGAGGTGAGCTACTACGACTCCTACCGGGACGCGCTCGGGATGATGCTGCTCCGCAACGGCGAGACGGACGCGAACTCCGGCGACGAGGCCGAGATCGACGCGGCGAAGGACGCGATCTTGGAGCTGATCAACGAGAACGGGGCGCGGCTCACGACGAACGGAGCGTACGACCGGCTGCCACAGGGCGAGTTCTCCGTGGCGCAGTCCTGGTCGGGCGACATCGTCGGCGGACAGTTCTATCTACCGAAGGACGTGTCGGTCGACGTCCTCGGCTACTGGTACCCGCCCGACAACAAGGGGCTGATCGGCAACGACCTGATCACGATCCCCGCGACCGCCGAAAGCCCCCGCCTCGCTCACGAGTTCCTGAACTTCCTCGCGGACGAGGAGTGGGGGTACGTCAACTTCCGCGACTGGAACGGCTATCAGCCACCGATGACCTCGATCAAGCCGGGACGCCTGGTCGACGAGGGCGTGGTCCCAGAGAGCCTGTCGACCGCCGTGCTCGGCGAGAAGGACTTCACCCTCGGATACCTCCAGGGGGAGCTGTCGATCGAGGCCGACGACATCTGGCTCGACGCCTGGCGCGAGATCCAGACCGGTGGCTAGCGAGGCACCCGGGCCGCGGCCGCGCCGCGGTCGCAAGGCACGCGTCAGCGCCACCGGTCGAGGTGCCTGGTACCCGTCCTGGTACTGGCCGTCGTTCACGCTTCCCGGCCTGATCTGGCTCGGCGTCTTCTTCCTCCTGCCGTTCATCGTCGTGGTCGCGGTCACGTTCGGGACGGTCGATGAACTGTTCCGCACCCCGATCCCCGTGTACCAGCCGTGGTGGTGGAGCCTCGACACGTTCACCGACACGCTCGGACGGTTCTATGCGGGCGACCGGATCTACCTCGACCCGCTGGTGCGAACCCTCCTGTACGTCGGGATCGCGAGCCTCATCTGTCTGGTCCTCGGCTACGCGGTCGCGTACTACACGGCTCGCCACGCCGGCAAGTGGCGCGGGCTCGTCCTCGTCCTGTTGATCTCGCCGCTGTGGATCAGCTACCTCATGCGGATCTACGCCTGGCAGAGCCTGCTCCAGCCGGACGGGTACATCAACGACATCCTCGGCGTCTTCAGCGTCGCTCCGGTGAACTGGCTTGCCGGCAATCCGGCGACCGTCATCCTCGGCCTCGTCTACGGCTACATCCCGTTCATGATCCTGCCGTTGTTCGGGTTCCTCGACCGGATCCCGCAGAGCGTCCTGGAGGCGGGACGGGACCTCGGAGCGAGCCCGGCCCGCACGTTCCGTCGTGTCACGCTCCCACTCTCCAAGCCGGGGATCCTTGCGGGGCTCGTCATCGTGTCGCTGCCGATGTTCGGCGACTACTACACGAACGACCTGCTCGGGACCGACAAGACCTCGATGTACGGGAACCTCATCGACTTCTCGGTCAACACGCAGGGGCAGACCCCGGAGGCTGGGGCGTTGGTCCTGTTCCTGATCGCGATCGTCATGGTCCCGATGCTCTACTACCTCCGTGCGACCCGCCGCGCCGCGGAGGGACGAGCGTGAGCGAGGCGACCCTCACCCGGCCGGCGCCGGCGACGGCACCCACCGCGCGGACCGCGACCGGGTGGTTCGGCAACCCGTGGGGCAAACCGCGGTTCTTGAAGGCGATCACCTGGGGCTACATCGCGTGGTCGATCCTGCCGGTCGTGATCGCGATCATCTTCTCGTTCAACTCCGGCCGATCCCGAAGCACGTGGCAAGGCTTCTCGATGCGGTGGTGGTACCAGGACCCGTTCGACTCCCTGTGGACCAACCCCGCGCTCCGCCAGGCGATGGTCCAGACCTTCAAGCTCTCGATCCTCACGGTCCTGATCGCGGTCCCGCTGGGAACGGCCTTCGCGATCGGCATCGACCGCTGGCGCGGCAGGCCCGCGAGCACGGCGAACTTCTTCATGCTGTTCTCGTTCGTCATGCCTGAGATCATCCTGGGCACGTCGCTGTTCCTGCTGTTCACCAGCCTGCTCGACAACGTCGTGAAGCTCGGCACGACCGCACAGATCCTCGGGCTGGTGACGTTCCAGCTGTCCTACCCGGTGATCATCGTTCGAGCGCGATTGCTCTCGATCGGTCCCGAGTTCGAGGAGGCGGCGATGGACCTCGGGGCGACGCCGAACCAGGCGCTTCGCAAGGTGCTGCTCCCCATGCTCGGCCCGGCGATCCTGGCGAGCGTCGCGCTCGTGTTCGCGGACTCCGTCGACAACTTCGTGACCGTGCGGTACCTGTCGGCCCAGGCGCCGACCGAACCCCTCTCGGTGAAGATCTACGCCGCCGCTCGGTCGTCACCCACGCCCGCGGTGAACGCGGCGGCGACCGTGATGTTGATCGCGACGCTCTCCGCGATCGCGATCGCGTTCATCATCTACAAGCGCGTGGCCGGGAGCCGGGGCGAGAAGGCGTCGTTCGTCGATCTCTGAGCAGCACCCGTTCTGCCGCCGACGCTACTCGGCCACGGCCTCCTGCATCTCCGCCGCCGGTGGGCCGGAGGTGTCGATCAGCACGCGGAGCGCGTCGGCGGGCAGGTGCACGGACACCGCCTCACCCTGGCGGTACGGGAGCTCCTCACCGAGGTTCTGCACCCAAGCCTGCAGCGTCTGCCCGGGCGCGAGGTGAACGATCACCTGCATGATCGAACCGACGTAGACGACCCGCTCGACCATGCCGGGCACCCGGTTCTCGCCCCTCGTCTCCGAAGACTCGAGCCGCACACGCTCGGGCCGGATCACGACCTTCACGGCGCCGCGGGCGTCCGTATCACCCTGCGATGCCGAGAGATCGAACTCCCCGAGACGGAGCTTCGCCTTCCCGTCGCCACCGACCCCGCCGGCGTCCGCGTCCATCAGGTTCGAGACGCCGAGGAAGTCGGCAACGTAGGTGGTCGTCGGCTCCTCGTACACCTCCGACGGCGTCCCGAGCTGCTCGACGCGCCCGTTGCTCATCACCGCGAGGCGATCCGACATCGTGAGCGCCTCTTCCTGATCGTGCGTGACGTAGACGAACGTGATGCCGATCTCCTCCTGGAGCGCCTTCAGCTCGATCTGCAGCGCCTTCCGCAGCTTGGCATCGAGGGCTCCGAGCGGCTCGTCGAGCAACAGGACGGCGGGGTTGAGGATCAGCGCGCGGGCGAGCGCGACGCGCTGCTGCTGGCCGCCCGACAGCTGCGACGGCCGCCGGCCTTCGAACCCCGAGAGCTGGACCAGCTCGAGGGCGTCGGCGACCTTCCTCTTCGCCTCCTGCTTCGAGACCTCCTGGTACCGCAGGCCGAAGCCCACGTTCTCGGCCACGGTCAGGTGCGGGAAGAGCGCGTAGTTCTGGAACACGGTGTTCACGTTGCGCTTGTGCGGCGGCGTCTGCGCCATGTCGACCCCGTCGAGCAGGATCTGACCCTCGTCCGGCCGCTCGAACCCCGCGATCATGCGCAGCGTCGTCGTCTTGCCGCAGCCCGAGGGCCCGAGGAGCGAGAAGAACTCGCCCGATGGCATCGCGAGACTGATGCCGGCGACCGCCGTCACGTCGGCGTATCGTTTCACCAGGTCGACGAGGTTGACCTCTCCGCCACCCATGTGGCGCGGAGCATACTCCGGTCCAACCCGGCCCGCTCCGGACGGACGGCGCGCCCGGCTACGACGCGATCCACTCCCCGTCGGTCCAGGACGGCTCCTCCTCGAGCAGCGCCATGATCGTGCCGAAGTTCGCATCGGTCTGGGGGTCGTGGACCATCGCCGTGTAGGCGTCCCGGTCCTCGTACATCACGGCCACCACCACCTCGTCGCCCTCGTCGGCCTTCAGGAGGTAGGCGTTGCGGTAGCCGTTCGCGGCCGCGCCCGAGGGCGGGGTACGCAGGAGCTCGACGAGCTCGTCCCGTTTGCCCGGCTTCGGTCGCATCTTGCCGAGGGTCCCGTACATCGCCGACCTCCTTCGCCCATCGCGTGCGCGCGAGCATACGACGCGCGGGTAGGCTCGCCGGATGCCTGCGGACGCGACCCCCGAACGGTGGGTGGACGGCGACGATGGTGTGCACCTGTCGGTTCGATCGTGGCCCGGCGGTGATCCCGGCGCGCTCCTGCTCCACGGCCTCGCTTCGTCCTCCCACATCTGGGACCTCGTGGCGCCGCGGCTTTCGAAGGCCGGACTGCGGGTCGTGGCGTACGACCAGCGAGGCCATGGCCGGTCCGGCAAACCCTCGTCCGGCTATAGGTTCGACCGGACGACCGCCGACGCCCGAGCGGTGACCCGTGCGACCCGGATGCGGGCACCCGTCGTCGTCGGGCACTCGTGGGGCGCGAACGTCGTCCTGGAGCTCGCCGTCCGCAGCCCACGAGCGGTTCGCGGCGCCGTCCTGCTTGACGGGGGGTTCCTTTCGATGCGCGACCGGTTCGACTGGCGCACCGCGAAGGAAGTCCTGTCGCCACCGCCGATCGCGGGCATGCCGCTCTCGGAGTTCCTGCAGGGCGCCCGGACGTGGCTGCGCGGCTCGGTCGAGGTCACCCCCGAGATCGAGGCGGTGATCCGGTCCCTCGTCCGGGTCGATGCGCAGGGAAGGATCCGACCGCGACTCAGCCGCGCGAACCACCTGCGGATCCTCCACGCCCTCTGGGAACAGGACACGATGTCGCTGCTTCGGCGCGTCCCCGTTCCCACGCTGGTGCTCGGCGTTCGGTCCGCGCCGGGCACGGCGGACTCGGCCGGGTTCATGGACGAGAAGCTCCGAGCCGCGCACGAGGTCCGAGCGATCGGCGATCCGGTCCGGTTCGAGTGGATCGACGGGATCCACGACCTGCCGCTCCAGCGGCCCGAGGTGCTCGCGCGACGGATCGTCCAGTTCTGCAGGACCCTCGTTCCGGCCGGACGCTCGTAGCATGGAGGCGTGCTCGTCGTCCTGTTGCTCCTGCTGGTGGTGGCGGCGGCGGCCGGGGTCCTCGGCGCCGTCCTCGAGGCCGTCCTCGTGATCGTCCTGGCGATCATCCTGTCGGTGGTCCTGCTCGTCTGGATCGCGTCCTGGTACGCGAAACGCAAGGTGCGCGAGTTCCAACAGGAGTTCGAGACCCATCTCGACCAGGACCGCCGGCGTCGGACCGCCTACGACGTCGGCACGTTCCCGAGCGACCATCCGGTACGCCCGGAGGACGGTCCGAACCCCAGCCTGCCGCGCAAGTAGACCGGCCGTGACCCGGTCCTCGAAGGAGGCGCACCCCGCCGCCGTCGAGGGAGTGCTCGACACGCTCCGAACGATGGGCGACCACTCCCATCTGGCGGGGATGGAGCGGTTCGGCATCGACACGCGTCACGCTCTCGGGATCCGCGTAACCGACCTCCGAGCCTTGGCGCGCGGTCTGGGGCGAGACCACGACCTCGCCACTGGCCTCTGGCGTTCCGGGGTCCACGAGGCGCGGATGCTCGCCACGATGGTGGACGAGCCCGAGCGCGTCACTCGCCCGCAGATGGAGAGGTGGATCGCGCAGGTCGGATCGTGGGATCTCTGCGACGGCCTGTGTGGCAACCTGCTCGACCGCACCCCGTACTGGTTCGACGCGGCGCTCGAGTGGAGCGCTCGCGAGCCCGAGTTCACGAAACGCGCGGGGTTCGCGCTCATGGCGTGGTCGGCCGTCCATCGCAAGACCGAGCCCGACCGGCGCTTCGAGGCGTTCCTCCCCGCGATCCGCGAACAGGCCACCGATCCGAGGAACTACGTGAAGAAAGCCGTTTCATGGGCCCTGCGCCAGATCGGCAAGCGCAGCGCCGCGTTGCACCCACCTGCCGTGTCGACGGCGAGATACCTCCTCGATGTGGACGACCCATCGGCTCGCTGGATCGCTCGCGACGCCATCCGTGAGTTGGAGAGCCCCGCGATCCTGGCTCGGCTGGGCGCCCGACGGTCCTAGAGCTCGAGCAGCGCCGGCGCGAGCTCCCCCAGCTCGGCCAGGCATGGATCGAGCTCGTCGTCGCCGAGGACCTGCACGGACACGTGGTCCGCGCCGGCGTCCAGATGCTCACGGACGCGCAGCGCCACGCGGTCGACGTCGCCCCAGGCGACGACGGCGTCGATGAGCGCGTCGCTTCCCGAGGCGATGTCGCTCGCGGTCCAACCCATCCGTTTGAGGTTCCGGGCGTAGTTCTCGGTCTGCAGGTAGCGCGTCGCGAAGCGCCGGGCGATCCGGCGCGCCTGCGCCGGATCGCCCTCGAGCACGGCCGCCTGCTCGACGGCCAGCACCGGCCCGCGCCCGAGGCGTTGCCGGGCGAACGCCGTGTGCTCGACGGGAACGAAATATGGATGGGCGCCGAGCGCCCGGTCCCCGGCCAGGCCGAGCATCTTGGGACCGAGCGCGGCCAAGACGAGGCGGAGCGGTGCCTCCGGCTCCGGCGCAGAGGACGGCGCGCGGTCCATCGCATCGAGGTAGTTGCGCATCGCGGTGTGGGGCTTCTCGTAGACCCCCCCACGCCTCGCGACCGACGGCGCGTGGCTCACCCCGATGCCGAGCACGAAGCGGCCGGGGTAGGCGTCCGAGAGCATCCGCCATCCGTTGGCCATCGCCACCGGGTCTCGCGCCCAGATGTTGGCGATCCCGCTCGCGACGACAAGCCGTTCGGAGCTCGCGAGCAGCCATCCCGCATGGCTGAGAACCTCGCGGCTGTCGACGCTCTCCGGGATCCAGAGCGCCGGGTAGCCCATCGACTCGATCGCGGCGACCGCCTCGGCCTCTTCCTTCGCCGTGAGGGTTTCGAGCACGAAGCTCCAGACGCCGACCCGGCCGAGTGACGTCCGGAGCGTGTCCCGCTCTTCACGCAGTTCGAGGTCGAAGGCCTCGTCCATGGCGCCCGGACCCTATCAACGAGGAAGGGGCTCCCGCTGGAGCCCCTTCCTCTTCTCCGTCTCCACGACGACCCGGATCAGCCCTCGTCCCGGACCCCCACGGGCTCGGCTTCGGGGACCAGGACCGGCTGCTGCGTCTCGACGTGTCCCTCGACGTCGAGGTCCGGCAGCCACTGGAGCCACCTCGGCAGGTACCAGTTGCGGTCGCCGAGGAGCTTCATCGCCGATGGGACGAGGATCGAGCGGACGATCGTGGCGTCGATCAGCACCGCGACCGCGAGCCCGAAGCCCATCTCCTCCAACGCCGTCAGTCGGCCGGCGGCGAAGCCCCCGAAGACGGCCACCATGATGATCGCGGCGCCCGTGATGATCCCACCGGTCGTCCGGAGCCCGTACGTGACCGCCTCGGCGTTGTCGCGGGTCTTGTCGTACTCCTCCCGGATCCGCGTGAGGAGGAACACGTGGTAGTCCATCGACAACCCGAACAGGATCGAGAACAGGAACAGCGGGAGCCATGCCTCGATCGCATCGGTCTGTTGGAACCCGAACGCGTCCGCGATCGTCTTGCCGATCGCAGGGCCGCCCTTCTGGAACACGAGGACGATCAGGCCGTACGCCGCACCCACCGAGAGGAGGTTCATCACGATCGCCTTCGCCGGAACCACCAACGAGCGGAACACGATCGTAAGCAGGAGGAACGACAGCCCGAGCACGACCACGATGATGAGCGGCGTGTAGTCGCTCGAGACGTCGAAGAAGTCGGTGATGAACGCCGTGTCGCCCCCCACCAGCACCCGGACGCCGGAACCGTCGAACGCCTCGGGGATGTACGTCCCCCGGAGCTCTCGGATCGCCAGGACCGCCGCCTCGCTCTGGGCGTCGGTCGCCTCGCCGGCGAGCGGGACGTCGAGGACCGTGACGCTTCCGTCCTCGCTCGTGCGCGGCTCCGTCGGCGTGCCCAGGCGCGGGTCGTCGGCGATCTCGGAGGTGAGCGTCTCGATCCCCTGCTGCACCTCTGGGACGTCCGCGCTCCCCAGGATCACGACCTGCGCGGTGGAGTTCGCCCCCGACTTCGGGAAGTACTCGACGAGGGCCAGGAACGCCTGCTTGGTCTGGACGTCGTCCGGCAGCGTCGTGACGCCGGCCAGGCCTTGCTTGATCCCTCGACCCTCACCATCCGGCTGGGGCTGCAGCCAGAACGGGAGCGACAGGACGATGAGGAAGCTCGCCGAGAGCACGAGGCTGATCACCGGGCGAGCCATGACGGCGCGGCTGGCCCGATCCCAGAATCCGCCCGGCCGGCCCTGCTCGATCTGAACGTGCCGGATGCGCCGCGAGACCCACGACGACTCCCTGCGAAGCCACTTCGTGAGGACGATGGCTGCCCCGACGAACCCGAGGAAACCCGCCAACCCGGCGAGACCACCGGGAGCTCCGACGGCGGATGCGATGGTCGCGACCGCCCCCGCCACCACGATCATCCCGAGGAGCGCGAGTGCGTTCGCGATCCTCGACATCCACGGCCAGTCGAGCCAATCCAACCCGACCCGCTTCGCGGGCTTGCCGAGCAGGCTCATGACCGCCGGCAGGAGCGTCATCGACGCGGCGACCGAGACCAGCACCACGATGATGGCGCCGCCGGCCAGGCCCCGGAAGATCGTCGTGGGAACGAGGAGCATGCCCGACAGCGCGATGACGACCGTCAGGCCGCTGAAGAAGACCGCGCGATTCGCCGTCGCGCCGGAGCGGCCGATCGCACGCAGCTTGTCCCCGCCCTTGCGCCGCTCCTCGCGGTACCGGGACACGATGAACAACGAGTAGTCGATCCCCACCGCGAGACCCATCATCGAGATGAGGTTCGGGGCGAAGAACGTGAACTTCCAGAGCTGCCCGATCACGGCGACGATCCCGAGGGTCACGGAGATCGCGAAGATGGCCATGATGATCGGCGTGACGCCCGCGATGAGCGCCCCGAAGACCGCGATCAACACGATCATCGCGGCGACGACCCCGATCGACTCTCCGAAGCGCAGGTCCTCCTCGGAGACCTTCCGGAAGTCCTCGGTGGATGTGGCGTTGCCCAGGATGTAGGCCTGCTGATCGCCAGCGCTCGCCTCCTGGCGGATCGTCTCGAGCTCGTCGACGTGCTCCGCGGCGTCGTCGATGTCCCCGGCCATCACGACCGTGAACAGGACCGCTCGTCCGTCTTCGGATGGGATCGGCCCGAGGGGCGCCGTCTCCGGGTTCTCGGCAACCTCGGCAGGAAGCGGGAAGGCGGGCGGGGCGTAGGTCACGATGTCCGGGCCCAACGCGTTCAGGTCCTCGAGGACCGCGTTCACGGTCTCGAGGAACGCCGGATCGTCCACCGCGCCCTCACCGGGACCGGCGATCACCCAGTTCTCGGTCACGAGGTCTTGCTCGAGCTGACGTTGCTCGAGGATCTGTTGGGCCTCTTTCGCCTCGGGCGTGTTCGTGAAGTCGATGTCGGTCGTGAGTGCCGACCCCAGCAGGGCCGAACTCGAGGCCCCAGCCAGCACGAAGATCACGAGCCAGACGACGACCGTTCGCCAGGGGTGCCTGCTGCTCGCCCTCGCGATCGACTCGGGGTTCAGCCTCATCCCATCCCCCTTGCATCGTGCCCGAGGCTTGCCCCGAGCGAACTTACACCATATGCTTACAACGTACGGAGTATAAGCGTACGATGTAAGGTGTCAACCCCGGCGGAGAGGAACTCCTTCCCGCAGCCAGAAAGACTCTCGAACGGAGATGGACACGAGATGAACGTGAAGGAGCCAGGAACACGGAACGAAGCCCCGCCCCAACGTCTCCCCCTGACGCGGGCGCGGATCATCGAGGCGGCGTTGCGCGTGATGGACGCGGAGGGACTCGAGGCCGTGACGATGCGCCGGATCGGCCGGGAGCTCGGCGTGGAGGCGATGTCGCTGTACAACCACGTCGAGGACAAGGAGGACATCCTCGACGGGATCTGCGAACGGGTCATGTCCGAGTTCGAGTTCCCGGAGTCCGGACCCGACTGGGCCGAGAACGCTCGGCGAGGTGCACGCGCCTGGCGGCAGCTCCTCAGGGCCCATCCCGACGTGATGCGCCTGTTCGCCGAGGAGCGAGGGCCCGTGACGTCGATCGATTCGATGCGCCCGATGGAGTACGCGCTACGCCTGTTCCGTGAAGCCGGCCTATCCGACCGCGACACGGCTCAGGCGTTCCACGCGTTCGGCGGATACATCCAGGGGTTCGTCATCATGGAGCAGGGCTCGATCGCCGGTGGGACGACCCAGGGCCATCTCGAAGGGCACAAGCTGATCACCTCGGAGCTGCCGGAGGAGTTCGAGGCCCTGCGTGCGGTGGACCCCTTCTTCGCCGAGTGCTCCCCGGACGAGCAGTTCGAGTTCGGGCTCGACCTCCTGATCCGCGGCGTCTTGGAGCGGGTCCGCGGCCAGGTCGTGAACGCCAACGACCCCTAACGCAGCCCGAGCTCCGAGCCGACCCGCCCGAACACGCCGAGCGCCTCGCCGAGGTCGTCCGCCGTGTGATCGGCCGTCACGATCGTTCGGACGCGCGCCAACCCCTTCGGGACCGTCGGGAACACGATCGCGGGCGTGAACACGCCGGCGTCGAACAACCGGCGAGCGAAGGCCTGCGTCGCCTCCTCATCCCGAGTGATCACCGGGGTGATGGGGGTCTCGCTCGCCCCGGTGTCGAACCCGAGCTCCTGCAGTCCCGCCTTGAACCTTCGGGTGTTGTCCCACAAACGTACGAGGCGCTCGGGCTCGTCGCCGATGATCGCGAGCGCCTCGAGACATGCGGCGGTCACCGCCGGCGGCGTGCTCGTCGAGAACAGGTAGGGACGCCCCCGGTTCTGCAGCCACTCGATGAGATGGGTCGGCCCCGCGATGAACCCGCCGAGGACGCCGATCGCCTTGGACAGCGTGCCGACCTGGATGTCCACACGGCCGCGGAGCCCGAAGTGATCGACGGTCCCCGCACCGCCGGCACCGAGCACGCCCGTGGCGTGGGCATCGTCGATCATCATGATCGCGCCGTGCCGTTCCGCGACGTCGACGAGGTCGGGCAACGGCGCGATGTCCCCGTCCATCGAGAACACGCCGTCGGTGATCAGGAGCTGTCGGCGCCCGGGCGCCTTCGTCTCCTCGAGCAGCCGGTCCGCATGGTCGGCGTCGCGGTGCTCGAACACCTTGATCTCGGCCCGGGACAGTCGGGCGCCGTCGATGATCGACGCGTGGTTCAGCCGGTCGCTCACGATCACGTCTTCCTTCTCCAAGATCGCGGCGACGGTCCCGGCGTTGGCCGTGAACCCCGACTGGAACATGAGCGCGTCCTCCGCGTGCTTGAACCCGGCGAACCGCCGTTCGAGCTCCCGGTGCATCGTCATCGTGCCCGCGATCGTGCGGACCGCGCCCGACCCGGCGCCGAGCTCGGCGGCCGCGCGCGAGGCGGCCGCGTTCATCCTCGGATGGTTCGCGAGACCCAGGTAGTTGTTCGACGCGAGGTTGATGATCTCGCGCCCGTCGAACCTCGCCCTCGCGCCCGTCGGTCCTTCGAGGGTCCGCTCCCGTTGGAGGAGCCCCTGCTCGTGGAGCTCCGCCAGCCGCTCCTTCAGGAAGTCGAGTGCCCCATCCATCGAAGCATCACGCTAGCGCATGACAGTAGGGTGTCGAAGCGGAGGGCGGCGTGGAGGAGATCGGTCTCGACGGGTTCCTGGCGGACTCGGTGTCGGCGGTCCAGGGCAAACTCTATGCGCTCGGGGCCGGATGGAACCGGATCACCGTCGCGATGTTCCCCGCCCGGCACGATCGCATCGCGATTGGACTGCTCTTCCGGATCCCCCCGGCCGCGACCCCCCGGGCGAGACGGTTCGAGATCCGGGTCTTGGGGACCTCCGGAGAGGAGCTGGTCCTGGGCTCCGGGGCACAGGGTCCGATCGAACGGATCAGTGGCGAATTCACCGCCGGGGGTGAGGACGAGCAACTCGTGCCGATCGCGGTGAACCTGAACGGCCTCCCCTTGCCACGCCCCGGCGCCTATCGGGTCGTGGTCTCGATCGACGGCGAGGACCTGAAGATCCTTCCCTTCCGTGTGCAGGCGGCCACGCACCGGACCCGATCGACGTCGCCGGAGACCGGGACGGCCGGCTACCTCTAGCCGGGCGGTGCCTGCGGATCGCGATCGCGGTCGTTCGGGAAGACCAACACCTTCGCGGCGCGACCCGACGCCGCGGTCTCGAACGCCTCGTCGAAGCGGTCGAGCGGGAACCGGTGCGTGATGACCGGCGAGATGTCGACGCGGCCCGTCGACAGCAGCGTGGTCGTCTGTTGCCATGTGCGGAACATCTCGCGCCCGGTGATGCCGAGGATCCGGGCCTCCTTGAAGATGACCTGGTCGTTCAGGTCGAGGGTCACCGGCCCGTCCGGCAGTCCGAGCAACGACATCCGGCCGCCGCGAGCGAGCATCCGGGTGCCCTGGTCGATCGCGCGCGCGTTGCCCGACATCTCGAGCACCACCTCGGCCCCCGCGCCGTCGGTCGCGCCGAGCACGACCTCGACCGGATCCTCGGCCTTCGGATCGACCAGCAGGTCGGCGCCCATCTTCGCGGCGAGCACGCGCCGTTCGTCGTTCGGTTCGATCGCGATCACCTTCCACGCGCCGAGGGCGCGAGCGATCCCGACCGAGAACAGGCCGATCGGCCCGCATCCGATCACGGCGACCGGGTTCGTCAGCAGGTCCTCGCCCCCTTCGGTGCCGAACGTGGCGTGGACCGCGTTGCCGAACGGCTCCATCACCGACGCGTGGTCCGGGTGGATCCCCTCGCCGACGATCCACGCGTTCTCGGCCGGCACGACGACGTACTCCGCGAACGCGCCGTCGGTGTCGACCCCCAGGATCTTCAGGTTGCGGCAGATGTGTGCGCGCCCGCTCCGGCAGGTCGAGCAGACACCGCAGGCGATGTGGGTCTCGGCGGCGACGAACGTTCCGGGTTGGACGTGGTGGACCTCGGAGCCCACGGCCTCGACCGTCCCCGCCACCTCGTGGCCGAAGGTCATCGGAAGGCGCGTGACCCTGCCCTGCGCCCATTCGTTCCAGTCGTTGATGTGGAGGTCGGTGCCGCAGATCGACGCACCATGGACCCGGACGAGGACGTCGCCTTCACCGGGCTCCGGCACCGGAACGTCTTGGAGCTCGGCGCCGGGCCGGCCGGCGGTCTTGCGCAGGGCTCGCATCCGCGCCAGCCTAGCGTTCCACCCGGGTGGGGATGCTCCCCGCGGGAACCTGGCGACGCGTTCCATCCGTCGAAGCCCGGAACGTCGATCAACGGAGGCTCGAGATGCACGGCAAGCGGATCGGCCTGGCTCTGCTCGCAACCGCCCTGCTCGTCGGCGCCTGTGGCCGCCTCGGCGACGACGGAGGGACCACCGGCTCGAGCGGCAGCGACGGCGGCATCGAACACCCGACCGGCGCCGACCAGCTCGTGCTTCGCGTCGAGTATCAGGGTGGGTTCGTTCCCTACGAGTACAACCTGAAGCGGGTTCCCTCCTGGTCCCTGTACGGGGACGGCACCGTCATCGTCGAGGGACCCGTCATCGAGATCTACCCCGGCCCCGCGCTCCCGAACCTGCTCGCGTTCACCCTGACCGAGGAGGCGGTGCAGACGATCCTCGAGGCCGCGCAGGACGCCGGGCTGATGGACGGAGACGCCTCGTACGGTTACCCCTGCATCGCGGACGCCGCGGACACGGTCTTCACCGTGAACGCAGGCGGGACCACCTCGGTCGTGTCCGCGTACGCGCTCGAGCTCTCGGACCTCGGCACGGAGCCGGGCGACTGCGGGGACGTGGACACCGCAGCGCGCGAGAAGCTCGCCGAGTTCAACCGGATGCTCGGCGACCTGCAGAGCTGGCTGCCGGAGGGTTCGATCGGACCGGAGGAGCCCTACGAGCCCACCGAGATGCGCGTGTTCGTCCTTCCGTACCAGGGTGAGCCCGAACTCCCGCAGGCCGAGACCGAATGGCCGCTGTCGGAACCGCTCGTCGCGTTCGGCGAGCCGGTCGCCGACGGCAACGAGGCGCGGTGCGGTGTGGTGAGCGGCGACGACCTCGCCGAGCTGCTCCCCCTCGCGCAGCAGGCGAACGAGCTCACGCCGTGGACGAGCGGGGGCGAGCAGTACCGCCTGGTCTTCCGGCCACTCCTGCCCGACGAGCACACCTGCTGATCGCGGCTCGCCCGTCGAGAACCAGATAGGCTCAGGAGCCACGTCAGGACGATGGCTCGCAGGGTCTCTGTGACCGGACGGCCCGAAGGGAGAGCGGGATGGCTCGGCGTCGGTCCGCTAGCACATCGTCGGCATGATCACGCTCATCGCCCTCGTCGCAACCGCGTGCGGACCCGAGGAGGAGCCCGAGGACCAGGGCGCCGCCAACGTCGAGGTGACGTTGCAGGAGTTCTCGGTCGTCCCCGCTGCAACCTCGGCACCTTGGGCGAGGTGACGTTCGACGTCACCAACTCCGGCCCGGAGGAGATCCACGAATTCGTGGTCTTCGCGACCGACCTTGCGCCCGACGCGCTGCCGACGAACCCGAACGGCTCCGTCGATGAGACGGGCGCCGGCATCGAGCTGATCGGTGAGATCGAGGACATCCCGGTCGGCCAAACCATGTCGACGACGGTGGCGCTCGAGGCCAGTGGCTATGTGCTCGTCTGCAACATCGTCCAGGGCGAGGGAGAAGAGACCATCTCCCACTACCAGCAGGGGATGCGGGTCGGCTTCACAGCCGACTAGCGCTCAGATCGTTCTGCGGCGGGGTTTGCGGAGTCCCGAACGTCGGCCGGAGGCCGAGGCCGAGAACACGACGCGAGGAGGAACGACCTTCATCCCGTCCTCCTCGAAGGCCTTGTGGAGCTCGAGGCGAGCGGCCATCCGGCCGACGTCGCCCTGCTGATCCGCCGTGACGAGCGTGATCCCGGTCCCCGTGTTGCCGGCCCGGGCGGTCCTCCCGATGCGGTGCACGTACCCCTTGTCGTCCTGCGGCGGGTCGTAGTTCACGACATGGCTGATGCCCTCGAGGTCGAGCCCTCGGGCCGCGACGTCGGTCGCCACGAGGACGTCGGCCTTGGCCGCCTCGAATCGCTCGAGCGCTCGCTGCCGCGCACGCTGCTGCATGTCGCCGTGCAGGGCTTCGGCACGCACCCCCTTGGCGCGAAGCTTGTGGACGAGCCGGTCGGCACCGCGCTTCGTGCGGACGAACACGAGGGTGAGCCCGTCGTCGTGCTCGAGGAGCTCGACGAGCGCGTCCACCTTCGAGTGCGCCGACACGGAGAGGAACCGGTGGTCCACCCCCTCGACCGTCTCGGTCTCCGACTCCACCTCATGGCGGACCGGATCGCGCGTATAGGCGCGCGCCAGGTTGCCGACGGCCCCATCGAGCGTCGCGGAGAAGAACATCGTCTGGCGGTCCTTCGGGATCCGTCGCACGATGCGATCGACCTGCGGCTGGAACCCCATGTCGAGCATCCGGTCGGCCTCGTCCAGGATGAGGATCCGCACCTGTCCGAGCTTCACGAGCCCGCGCTCCGCGATGTCCTGCAGGCGGCCCGGCGTGGCGATGAGGATGTGCGCGCGCCCGACCCCCCGCGACTGCTCCCGAACGTTGGTGCCACCGTACGCCACACTCACGCGCAGACCCTTGGCCTTCGCGACGTCGACGAACTCGTCCGACACCTGCTGCGCGAGCTCGCGGGTCGGGACCAGCACGAGCGCCGCCGGCGTGGCGCCGTCGGAGTGAAGGCGCTCGACGATGGGGAGCGCGAACGCGAGCGTCTTGCCCGAGCCGGTGTTCGAGCGGGCGAGGACGTCGCGCCCTGACATCGCATCGTCGAGGACGAGCGACTGAACGGGGAACGGGGAGTTGATGCCTCGGGATCGGAGCGCCTCGGTCACGGGGCGCGATACGCCGAGTTCGGCGAAGCTGCGGGTCACAGGGACTCCTTATGGGGTTGTGGGCCGGGACCACATGGTCGCGACTGCCTGGGGAGGTTCTCGGGCCCCGGGACCGCCACAACGTCACAAGGAGGAACGAGGGATCAGAACCTCACGGGACGGCGTCGCCGTCCTTGCCGATCACGATACCACGCCTCATCAGGCGGAGCGCACCACGAGCATGATCATCGCGTAGTGGCAGATGGCGGCCGACACCATCAACGCGTGCCAGATCTCGTGGTACCCGAACGTCTCCGGCCGCGGATCTGGGCGGCGGATCGCGAACACGAAGGCGCCGGCCGTGTACAGCATGCCTCCGAGGATCATCAACACCGCCTCCGCGGTGGTCATCTCCTCGACCAGCCGTGGAAGCGCGATCAACGCCAGCCACCCGAGCCCCAGGTAGAGGAAGGCGCTCGTGACCGAAAGCCCATCGGGCCGCAGCATCTTGATCGTCACGCCCAGCGCCGCACCCGCCCACACCAGCGAGAGCAGCAGCGCCCTCCACGGGCCGTCGAGGACCAGGACGCTCACCGGTGTGTAGCTGGCGGCGATCAGCACGAAGATCAACGAGTGGTCCAGGCGGCGCATCCATCGGCGCGCCCCGTCGGACCAGGAGCCGAGGTGGTAGGCGGCGCTCGTCCCGAAGACCGCGGCCAGGCTCGCCGCGTACGTTGCTGCCACGATCGTTTGCGCGGGCCCGTTCGCAACGAGCACGAGCACGACCCCGGCCGGGATCGAGACCCAGAACGCGACCTGGTGGATCCGGCCGCGGAGACGGGGCTTGGGAAGGGGGAGGGCTCTGGCCAAGTGACCCAATGGTACCGGCTGCATCCGCTTCGAGCGGAGCCGGAACTTCGCGGATCAGGCGGAACGAAGCGAGGCGAACGCTTCCTCGAAGTCGGCGCGGAGCGCGCGCTCATCAGAGATGTCCAACCACGCCGCCTCGATCCCGTCGAGCGCCACCTGCGTCATGTCGTCGAACGACATGGTGAGCGCATCCGCGACCGAGCGGTACTCCTTGCCGAGATCGAGGTCCGTCATCGCCGGATCATCGGTGTTCAGGGTCGCGAGGAGGCCCGCTTCGCGCATCCGGCGGAACGGATGCTCGGAGAGGGTCCGCACCTTGTTCGCGATGACCACGTTGCTGTTGGGGCACACGGTCAACGGGATCCGCTCCCCCACGAGCCGTTTCGTGAGCTCGGAACCCTGGAGCGCGGACAGCCCGTGGTCGACGCGCTCGATGCCGAGCGCGTCGAGGGCGGCCGTGATGTTTTCGGGACCGGTGTCCTCTCCCGCGTGCGCCGTGCGCCGGAGGCCGACCCGCTCCGCGAGCTCGAACGCCGGCGCGAACGCGCGCGGGTCGACCCCGAGCTCGGTGGAGTCCATCCCCACGCCGATCACGCGATCGGCCGCGCCCACTCGTCTCAGCTCCACGAGTCGCTCGATCAACTCGAAGCCAGCCTGCGCTCCGAACGCGCGATCCATGTCGCAGATGAGCATCGCGCGTGCGCCGGTCTCGGCCTCCGCGTCCTCGAGACCCTCGGTGAGTCCGGCCACGATCTCCGCAAGATCTTGACCCGCTCGGAGATGTCGGGCCGGCGTGAAGAACGTTTCCCGGTACCGCAGGCCGTGCGGTGCGGCGTCGACGACCGACTCGTGCGCGATCCGTCGCCAGTCATCGCGGTCCGCGAGCAACTCCTGGACGAACCAGAAGATCTTCAGGAACCCGTCGAGCGAGTCGTAGACGTAGAGATCCTCGACGTCCTCGACGGGGAGGGCGCGTCCGTTCTTCCGCGCGAGCTCGGCGACCGTCGCGGTTCGGATCGTCCCCTCGATGTGGCAGTGGAGCTCGACCTTCGGGATCTCATCGAAGACGTCCGCCATGGACGTGGATGCTAACGTCCGGTGGCCAACGCCTGCTAGGCGAGCAGCACCCGGACACGCTCGGCGATCCGAGCGGCCGAGATCCCGGCCCAGTCCCGCAGCTCCTCCGGCGAACCCGAGCCCGCCATCTCGGTGACCGCGATCTTCGCGACCCGGCCCGAGAGCTCGCCCTCGCCCGAGAGCGCTGAGAGCGCCGCGTCGCCGAGCCCTCCCGCCGGCCAGTGGTCCTCGACCGTGACGATCAAGCCGGTCTCGGCGAGCGCCGTCCGGAGCGTCTCCCCGTCGATCGGCTGGATCGAGTAGCAGTCGAGCACTCGGGCCTCGATCCCGTCGGCAGCCAGGGCGTCGGCGGCCTTGAGCGACTCGTGCAACGTGATCCCTGCTCCCACGAGGGTGACACGGTCGTTCGGGCCCGATCGCAGGACCTTCGACCCGCCGATCGGGAAGTCGTCGGCCGGCCCGTAGATGATCGGGGTCTTCTCCCTCGTGGTGCGGATGTACGAGATCCCGGGCAGGTCCGCCATGGCCGCCACGAGGCTGGCCGTCGCGTTCCCGTCGCACGGGTACAGGACCGTCGCGCCGTGAACCGCCCGCATCATCCCGAGGTCCTCGAGGCCCATCTGCGACGGCCCGTCTTCGCCGATCGACACACCGGCGTGCGAGCCCGAGAGCCGGAGGTTCGCGCGGCTGATGGCCGCCATCCGGACGAAGTCGTACGCCCGCGTGAAGAAGGCGGCGAACGTCGCAGCGAACGCGACCTTGCCGAGCACCTGCATGCCGACGGCCATGCCGATCATGTTCTGTTCGGCGATGTAGCCCTCGATGAACCGTTCGGGAGCCCGTGCCTGGAAGTCCTCGGTGTGGGTGGAGTTCGAGACCTCGGCGTCGATCACGACGACGTCCGGGCGAGCGGCGAGCGCGGCGAGCGTCTCACCGAACGCCTTGCGGGTGGGGATCGCCTCGGCGTACTCGGGGAGCCGGATGGCGCCGCCGTTCACCGAGGGCGCCACCGCGGCCTCCGGCTTGCGGACCGAGATCAAGTCATCACGCGGACCGCCGAGCTCGGCGATCGCTCGTTCGGCCTCGTCGGGCGAGAGCGCCTTGCCGTGCCAGCCCTCCGCGTTCTCGAGGAACGAGACCCCGTGGCCCTTCTCCGTCTTCGCGATCACGATCGCGGGACGACGCGCGCCCTCGGCCTCCCGGTACGCGCCGTCGATCGCCTCCACGTCGTGCCCGTCCACGATCACGGTGTGCCATCCGAAGGCGCGCGCGCGCGCGGCGTAGGTCTCGACGTCCCACTCGAGCATCGTCGGGCCTCGCTGACCGAGCCGGTTGACGTCGAGGATCGCGATCAGGTTGTCCACACCGTGGTACGAGGCGTTCGCCATCGCCTCCCAGACCGAACCCTCGGCGGCCTCGGAGTCGCCGATGAGGCACCAGGCGCGAGCGTCGATCCCGTCGATCCGCATCGCCAGGGCCATCCCGAGCGCGATCGGCAGGCCCTGTCCGAGGGAACCGGTCGCGACGTCGATCCACGGCATGTCCGGCAGCGGCACCGGGTGCCCCTGCACCGGCGAGCCGAACCGACGGTAGGTGAGGAGCTGTTCGTCGTTGATCGCGCCGACGGCCTTCAGTACCGAGTACATGAGGGGCGAGGCGTGGCCCTTCGAGAGGACGAACCGGTCGTTCGCGAGGTTCTTCGGATCCGCGACGTCGTAGCGCAGGTGATCGGACCACAGGACGGCGAGGAGGTGCGCGGCAGACAGGGAGGACGTCGGGTGACCGGACCCGGCGGCCGTGGAACACCTGATCGAGTCGACGCCGAGCTGCGCCGCCAGCTCGTTCCACTCCTCTGCCGAGGGCATCGGTCCCCTCCTTCGGTCCACCCGAGTCTACGGTTCCCTCGACGGGCACGCGCAAGCACCAACGGGCCGTTCACCTTCGCCCTGCTACCCTTCCCGCGTGGCGGACTACAAGGAGAACCGGGTGGAGCGCCTGTACCTGAAGGTGCCGAACACCGACAAGCTGCGGAAGAACGCAGCCGGACGGCACAAGCACCTCCTCGCGGCGGGTTGGCGCGAGATGGAGCGCCGGCCGGAGGTCGACCACCTCTGGGTCCGCTACGAGCGGACGGGACCGACCCCCCTCAGGCTGCGGCTGCCACGGCCGGACAAGGACCAGGGGCGGTTCGAACGACGTCCCCGCCGCGACGGCGGGTTCCGCGGCGGCCCGCGCGGTCGCCGCTAGCACGCCAAGACCGAACATCCTTCGGTTTTCGCCTTTCCTCACCGGATGAACCGCGGGTATCATGACGCGAAGGGTCGATCCGTCCATCGACCTCGCTGAACCTGGGGATGATGGAAGATGACCGAGCAGGAGGGGAACGCGAGCGGTCGCCCGATCCATGAGGCGGGTCGCGCGCACGCCGCGCATCAGCCGTTCGAGTACCCGCTTCGGCGCGAGTTCGTCGAGCCGGACTGGACCCGCCTCCCCGGCTACCGGGACGTGACGAAGGACCAGTGGGAGTCCGCGCAGTGGCAGCGCGCCCACACGATCAAGAACCTGGTCGAGCTGAAACGGGCGCTCGGGGACCTGCTGGACGACGAGCTGTACGCGGACATCGAGCGCGACCAGCAGGAGCGGGCGACGATGTCGATGCTCCTTCCGCCGCAGATGGTGAACACGATGGACGTCGCCGACCTGCGCGCCGATCCCGTGCGCCGCTACATGGTGCCGGCGCTGCCGGACCGCGCGGACGAGTTCCCCTCGCATCCGATGGCGTCGCGGGATTCGCTGCATGAGGCCGACATGTGGGCGGTCGAGGGGCTCACGCATCGGTACCCGACGAAGGTGCTCGCCGAGCTGATCCCGACCTGCCCGCAGTACTGCGGGCACTGCACGCGGATGGACCTCGTCGGCAACGACACGACGCAGATCTTGAAGTACAAGTTCGAGATGAAGCAGAACGAGCGCTGGGAGGCGATGCTCGACTACCTGCGCGCGACCCCGAGCGTCCGTGACGTCGTCGTTTCGGGCGGCGACATGGCGAACGTTCCGATCAAGCGGCTGCAGGAGTGGCTATTCCAACTCTTCGAGATCGAGAACGTCCGCGACGTGCGGATCGCGACGAAGGGCCTGATGGGGATCCCCCAGCACTTCCTGCAGGACGAGGTCCTCGCCGGCTACGACGCGATCGCGAAGCGCGCGCACGAGCGGAGCGTCGAGGTCGCGATCCACACGCACGTGAACGCGGCCCAGCAGGTGACCCCGCTCGTCGGTGCCGCCGTCGGGAGGCTCCTCGACATGGGCTACCGAGATGTTCGGAACCAGGGGGTCCTGTTGCGCGGCGTGAACACGACGCCGAACCAGATCCTCGAGCTGTGCTTCATGCTCCTGGATCACGCGAAGGTCATGCCCTACTACTTCTACCTGTGCGACATGATCCCGAACGCCGAACACTGGCGCCTCGCGGTCTGGGAAGCGCAGGAGCTGCAGTTCGCGGTGATGGGGTACCTGCCCGGGTTCGCCACGCCGAGGTTCGTCTGCGACGTCCCGTTCGTCGGGAAGCGCTGGGTGCACATGATCTCGGGCTACGACCGGACGACGGGCATCTCGTCATGGAGGAAGAACTACCGGACCGGGATCGAGGACGAGGACCCCGACGCGCTCACGCGCGAGTACCCGTACTACGACCCGATCTCGACGCTCCCCGAGGAAGGCAAGCGTTACTGGCGCGAGTTCCTCGCGAAGGAGCAGGGCCGGGCGCTCCAGCCCGTCTGACGATCCGACGCGTCAGCCTCGGCGGGTGCCCATCGACCGAAGGAACGGCCACGACGCGCGGAAATGCGCGAAGCTCGTGCCGTAGGGGCAGTCTTCTCGCAGCGGCAGAACGAGCTTCTTGAACCTGGGGTTCTCGAAGTCGAGCGCCCCCGACAGCGGGTCGGCGTTCGCGTCGCGCTCAGTCATCGGGTCGAGGCCGAACAGCCGCTCGATGAACGCGAGCACCGAGGAGAACTCGTACTCCGTGTCGTCGACGTGCCCTCCGTCCGCGTTCTCGCCGCGGACCGTGTAGGGCGAGATGATCAGGGCGGGGGTCCTCGGGCCGAGGCCCATCACGTCGGTCATCGGCGGCGCCACCGGATCGTAGAACCCGCCGAAGTCGTCCCAGACGATCACGATCAGCGTCGAGCGCCAGTACTCGCTCTGCATGATCTCGTTCACCTGGTGCACGGTCCAGTTCTCGCCCGCGCACGTGCTCTTCCCGGCGCCGGGATGCTCGTTGTACGACTCGTCGGGGATGACCCACGAGACCGCGGGCATCTCCCCCCGCCGCACGTCCTGCACGAAGTCAGAGGGTCCCACGACCTTGTCCCACATCGGGCCGTACCGGATGTGGCGGATCATCTGGAGGGCGTTCATCCAGGCGTTCTCGTTGGCGTAGTACTTCCACGAGATCCCGGCCTCCTCGAGCTGGTCCGGCAGGACCTCGATGTCGAAGCACAGCCGGATGCTCCCCCAGTAGTCCGCGAGGTCGTACGTGTTCGTGCCGTTCGCGGTGATCTCGCGCTCGAGCTGGAGGATCCGTTGTTCGTTCTCGCGCACGTCGCGAGGCCTGAACCGCGTTGCGAACTCGGTGGAGTCGTCGCAGTAGCTGCCCGGGGTGTCCGCGGTCGACTTGTTGTCCACGATCCAGTTCGCCTGCGCGGCGACCGTGAACAGGTGCTCGGGCAGCGTCGGGCCGTACATCGACGTGAAGAAGTGATCGGCGAGCACGAATCGATCCGCGTAGGCCCAGTAGCTCGGGACGCCCTCGCGCCCGAGGTACGAGTAGCCGGACAGGTCGGCGCCGTACAGGTCCGCGTTCTCCGACTGCGGGATCACGCCGTTCATCCGGTTGAACCCGTTCATCCTCCCGTCGTTGATCGCGACCAGACCGCATCGGAAGCAGTGCGTGAGGTCGTGCTCGTAGATGTCCGGGCCGATCGTGAGGGGGACGACCGGGCCGTCCCGGCAGCCGTTCTCGTTGCACCGGATCGTTCCGCCCTCGGTCGCGGTCTCGGCGCCCGGGTACGTCGCGAAGTAGTTGTTGAACGACCGGTTCTCCTTGACGATGAACACGACGTGCTCGATCGGGGTCTCCCCGGGCACGATCGTGGATCCGGGATCGGGGCTCGGCGAGGCGCCGGTCCCACCACTCGGGCCCGTCTCGCCGCCGGGGCCCGTCGGCGCTCCCGTGGGCCCGGTCCCCGCGAGGTCTTCGTCGTCTCCGTTGCTGGAGGCCCACGCGAGGGCCCCCGTCACGATCGCCACGATCGCGATGAACACGACGAACCCGCGCCGCTTGGCCGCACGTCGCCTCGCGAACCGGGCGCCACCGCGAGGGATCGGTGGACGCGAGCCCGGTCCGGGTCTGCCGCTCATGGGCGGCTAGCCTACCGGTCGCTCCGGCGTCGGCCGGACATCCGGCGCTCGGACACGATCTCGAGCAGCACCAGCAGCGCGAGGGCGCCGACCGCGACGAGCACGCCCGATGTCCCATCGTCGTCGAAGCCGGGCGGCGGAGGCGAGCACAGCACGCGGAGCCGGGCCCGCCGCTCATCGAGCACGCCGGCGGGCGGAGCCGTTGACGCGAGGTTGTCCAGCTCGAACGGATCGGCGGCGAGATCGTAGAGCTCCTCCTCACCCGTGGCGTAGCGCACGTACTTCCAACGGGCCGAGCGCACACCGCAGTACGTCGGGACCGGATTCGTCCCCTCCATGTGCTCGATCAGGAAGTCCTCCCGCCATCCTGCGAGATCCCCGTCGAGCGGGGCGAGCAGGCTCACACCCTCCGTGGCGGGATGCTGCGCGCCGGCCGCGTCGGCGATCGTGGGTGCGAGGTCGATGTTCAGCGCGAACACGCCCGGCAGCGAGGTCCCCGTCCGCCAGCCCGCGGCATCCCAACGCAGCACCAGGGGCACGCGGATCGCCTCTTCGTAGGGGGCTTCCTTCTTCGTCCACCGGTGTTCGCCGTGCAGGAGGCCGTTGTCGGAGGTGAGGATCACGAGCGTGTTCTCGAGCCGGCCGGTCGCCTGGAGCGCGTCCAGGATCCGCCCGACGGCCCGGTCGACGCCGAGCAGCGACCGGTACTCCTGTCGCCGGAGCTCGTCGATCGCCTCCTCCCGCTCGCTCGAGAGCGGCGGCAGATCGCGGACCCACCGCGGCTTGTCCGAGACGTCGGGTTCGTCGAACGACGCCGGTCGCGCGTCCGGCAGATCGGCGAACGCGTCCGCGTCTTCCGGCGAGGGCGTGGCCGGCGCATGCGGCGACGCGGGCGCGAACACCAGGAACAGCGGTCCGGCGGCGTCCTCGACGAAGGAGACGGCCTGGTCGGCGAGGACCACCGACGAGTGCTCCTCGGGCGCGCTCCCGAACCGCCGGACCTCGCCGTCGATCGTGAGCGCGTAGTCGAACGCTGCGGCTCGAACGAACGCGACCCACCGGTCCCATCCGGGCGGCACGTACGCCCGTGAGCGCCGCATGCTGGTAGCCGTCGACGTACTTGCCGAACAGACCCGTCCGGTACCCGGCCGCATCGAGCCACGTCGCGAGCGTCGAGTCGTCGTCGAACCATTCGAATCTGCCGAAGGGCGGTGCCTGCCGGTAGACGAGGTGGGTGTGCGAGTGGTTCCCGGTCAGGATGCTCGCGCGGCTCGGGCAGCAGAGCGGGTTCACGACGAACGCGTCGGGGAACGAGACACCGGCGGCCACGAGACGTTCGGAGACGACGGGCATCGCCCACAGCGTGTCGAACCGCTGGTCGTCGGTGACGATCAGCACGACGTCCGGTGGTTCTGGCGTGGCCTCCTGCGCGCTCGCGGTGGCCGGGGTGATCGCGAGCACCGAGGTGATCGCGAGCAACGCGCTCAGCGCGATGCTCGACCGGCGCCTCACGCGCTCCGGATGGCGTCGAGCGCCGCGGCCAACCGCTCGACGTCGTCGGCGTAGCGCATGTCGTCGACGACGTTCACGAGCTCGAAGGGGTCGGCCCGCAGGTCGTACAGCTCCCGTTCTCCGGTTGACGAGCTCGACGTACGCGAACCGTCTGCCTCGAAGCTCCCACCACGCCGGGATCCGGCGGTCCCCTTCCAGCTCGGCGAACACCACCCCGGGGAGTCCGGTGCGCGACCCGGTCTCCAGCAGGGTCACGAGGCTCACGCCGTCGAAGGTGAGCGGCGGTGAGACGCCGGCCAGGTCGGCGATCGTGGGCGCGATGTCGGCGGCCGAGACGACCGTCCGCTCGACCCGGTGTTCGACGCCCGGCAGCACGGACCAGGAACGGCACGCGCAGGCACGCCTCGTACGGACAGCTCTTGCGCGTCCATCGGTGCTCGCCGAACGCGAGCCCGTTGTCCGAGGTGATCGCGATCACGGTCTCGTCCAGCTCGCCCCGGGACCGGAGCTCGGCGACGATCAGCCGCACCGCGTCGTCCACCGCCCGCAGGGTCTCGGAGGCCCGGCGGCGAGCGCGGCGGAGGGCCTCGATGTCCTGCGCGTCCAGGCGCGGGAGCGCGCGCACCCAGGCGGGCTTGTCCGAGACGTCGGGCTCGCCCACCGACGGCGCCGTCGGGACGACGAGGTCGTCGAACGTGCCGGCGTGTCGCTCGGCGGGCGTCGCCGGCGGGTGCGGCGCGGTCGGCGCCAACCACAAGAAGAACGGACGGTCGAGCGGCGACTCACGGATGAACTCGACGGCCTTGGACGCCAGCACGTCGGTCGAGTAGTCGGCGGGTGCGCTCCCGTAGTCGACGGTGTGGTCCTGCTCGAACAACGTGTAGCCGTAGTAGAGCGACGTCGGCGGGCCGTGGATCTTCCCCCACCACCGATCCCACCCCTGCGGCACGAAGGGATCACGACCGAACGGGTACCGATTCAGGTACTTGCCCACGAGGCCGGTGTGGTAGCCGGCATCACGCATCCAGGTCGCGAGCGTCGAGGTCTCGTCGAAGACGTCGCCGTCGTCGTTGTCGAGCACGCCCGTGTGGTGGGCGTAGAGCCCGGTCAGCATCGTGGCCCTCGACGGGCAACAGATCGGGGTGTTCACGAACGCTCGCTCGAACACCACCCAGTGGTCCTGCGGGTCGAGCGCGCGTGACTGGAGGAACGGCATGACCGCGGGCAGCCTCGGGATCGTGTCCGCGGACTGATCGTCGGTCACGATCACGATGACGTTGGGGCGATCCTCCACCACCCCGGCGCCGACTTCCGGGAGGAACGCGACGCTCGACGCGATCGCGGCGACCGCGAGGCCCGAGGAGACGGCGACCCGAACGCTCATCGAACCTCGGGACGTTCGCCGAGGACGTTCACGCGGACTTCCGAACCTTCCAGATGTTCTCGCCGGGCCAGCGACGAGCCCACTCGACGGGCGCGAAGTCCGGATAGGTGGTGCGCGGGCGAGCGGGCGGCCGGAGCTCCACGAGGTCCTCGACCTCGAGGTCCTGCTCGCGGAACAGGCGGATCCACGCCCCGTACGGCAGCTGGAACTCCATCGTGTCGACCCAGGTGCCGCGGTGCATCCCGAAGTAGTCGCGCAGGAGCTCCGCGCCCGGGGGCTCCTCGCCGTCGCCCCAGCACAGCCAGATCAGCGGGCTCGCCATGTTGAACGCGAACAGCCCGCCGGGCCGAAGGACCCTCGCGACCTCGGGGACCGCCAAGAGGGGATCGGCGAACGTCATCGCGCCGTGATCGCAGAACACGATGTCGAAGCTCGCGTCGGCGAACGGCGTCCGCTCCGCGTTCGCGTTCACGAGCGCGAAGGAGGCGTCGGCCTCGGCCATGAGGCGCTGCGCGTGCCCGAGCTGGTTGATCGACAGGTCCAGGCCGATCGGACGGGCGCCGAGCCGCCGGAGCGCGATCGACCACTGTCCGCCGCCGCAGCCGAACTCGAGCACGTCCCTGCCCGCCACGTCCCCGAGGATGCCGAGCTTGGACTCGGGGATCTCCCACACCCCCCACGCCGGGCGGTCGAACCGGTTCAGCTGCGAGGCGTGCTCGCGCTGGTACTCGTCGGCCGTGCGGTTCCAACTCGCGCGGTTCACCCGGATATGCCGGGGAAGGGCGGGCGTCCGAGGTTCGCTCATCGGTCGAGCCACCCGGCGTCTCGCTCGTTCGAGTCGGCGATCAGGCCGGCGGCGATCGACAGCGCGATCTCCTCGGGCCGACGGCCCCCGAGGTCGACGCCGAGCGGCGAGCGGATCCGCGCGAGGTCGCTTTCACTCGAACCCCATCGACCGCAGCTCGTCGACGTAGGGCCCCACGTGCCTGCGGCTCCCCATCACCCCGACGAACCGCGCCGGCGATCGAAGGACGCGGGCGAGCGCATCGGCGACCTCGGGCGCGTCGTGGTCGGTGAAGACCACCCGCGTGTCCTCGCGCAGCAGGACCTCGTCCATCGAACGCGCGACCGTCGCGTCGCCACGGTCCCGAGCGGTCACCCGCTCGACGCGCGACTCGACGAGCACCGGAGCGAACCCCAGGGTCCGCCCGTGCCGGACGAGCGCGCGTGCGACGTCGGTCGCCGAGACGAGCACGAGCGCCGGCAGCGCGCGGTGCGGTTCGAGGTAGACCTCGACGTCACCGTCGTCGTGGTGGTACGTGCGCACCTGCGGTCGATCCGACCCCAGGATCTCGGCGGCGTCGCGGACGGCGGCCTCATCGAACTCGGCGCACCCGAGCGTGCCATGGACCTCACCGCCCGGGACGATCCGCATCGTGTTCCCGACGCGGCACGGCGGGTCGCCATGCACCTTCGTCGCCTTCGCCTCGACCCAGCCGGCCTCGATGGATACGTCGGGACGAACCTCGGCGGGAGCCGCCGGCTCCCCGGCGGTCGGCGCCTCAGCTCGATGTCCGGTCGGGTGCGAGCCCGTCGCGCCGCCGAGCAGCTCGACCGCGTGCCCGACGACGGGGAGCACGGCCTCGAGGCTCTCGCGAACCCCGTTCGGACTCCCCGGCAGGTTGAGGAACAAGGTGGTACCCCGGGAGCCGGCGACCGCCCTCGAGAGGGCCGCCATGGGCGTCGCGTCGAGCCCGACCCGGCGCATGAGCTCGGCCAGACCCGGCGCCTCGCGCTCGAGGATCGCGCGCGTCGCCTCGGGCGTGACGTCGCGCGGTCCGAACCCGGTGCCACCCGTGGTGACGACCAGACCGAACGCCCCCCGTCCGCGAGCTCGCGCAGCAGCGACTCGATCGGGCCACGCTCGTCGGGGACGACCTCGCGCCGGCCGACCTCGAAGCCCGCATCGCGCAGGATCGTTTCGGCGAGATCGCCCGAGCCGTCGGCTCGGGTGCCCTGCGTGACGCCATCGGAGACCGTGACGACGGCCGCGCGGACGCCCGGTCGGCTCATGCGCTCATCCTGCCAGACGGGCTCGGGCACCGCCCGGGTCCGGTGTCGTACTACGGTGTGCTCCGACGCACGACGGGAGGATCAACGATGCACGCGTGGATCGATCGACTCGCGGCAACGCTCGGTGAGGAGTCGCCGTCCGAGACCGAGGCGACCCGCCTCCTGGCGGCTTCGCGCGACGTCGCCCATCGCGTCGAGCGCAAGATGACGCCCCTGGCGGCCTTCCTCGTCGGCTCGGCGGTCGGTCGGAGCGTCGATCGGGGCATCGACCGCGCCGAGGCGTTCGAGACGGTGCTCGCGGACCTCGAGCGCCTGCTCCCCCCGCCGGTGCCCGAGGGCGCATCCGACGCGAAGGCGTAGGCTGAAGGTCCAGATGGAGCGCTGGGAACCGCCTTCCTCACCTCCGCCCTCGGAGGGTCCCCTGGTCGACACCTTCGGCCGGGTCGCCGACGACCTGCGCGTCTCGGTGACGGATCGCTGCAACTTCCGTTGCACGTACTGCATGCCGGCCGAGGGCCTCGTCTGGCTGCCGAAGGACGAGATCCTGACCTTCGAGGAGCTCACTCGGCTGCTCGGGGTCTTCGTCCACCGGCTCGGGATCCGTTCCGTGAAGGTCACCGGGGGCGAGCCCACCGTTCGAGCCGACCTCCCGACGCTCGTCCGGATGTTCCGCGAGGTGGCGCCCGACATCGATCTGTCCATGACCACGAACGGCGTCCTGCTCGACCGACTCGGCGATCCCGCTCGCGAACGCTGGCATGGACCGGGTCACGATCTCGCTCGACTCGCTGCTGCGCCACCGGTTCGAGGAGATGACGCGCCGCGACGGGCTCGACAAGGTCCTCGCCGGGATCCGCGCCGCCGAGGAGGCCGGCCTGCTGCCGGTCAAGATCAACTGCGTCGTCATCGCGGGCACGAACGAGGACGAGGTCGTCGAGTTCGCTCGCTGGTCGCGCGAGCACGGTCACGTCGTGCGCTTCATCGAGTACATGCCGCTCGACGCGCAACACGCCTGGGAACGGGCGAAGGTGTGGCCCTCGGCCAGGATCCTGGAGGCGATCGACGCGGCGTTCCCGCTCGCGGCGCAGGGCCCCGACGCGGAGCCGGCCACGAGCTACGGGTTCGCCGACGGCGCGCCCGGCGGCATCGGCATCATCGCCAGCGTCACCCGACCGTTCTGCGACGACTGCAACCGGCTGCGGACCACCGCCGAGGGACAGGTCCGGGCGTGCCTGTTCGCGCTCGAGGAGACCGACCTCCGGGGACCGATGCGCGCGGGTGCGTCCGACGACGAGCTCGAGGCAGCTGATCCGAACGAACGTCTGGCGCAAGTGGTCGGGGCACCGGATCAACCATCCGGACTTCGTCCAGCCCGAGCGCTCGATGTCGGCGATCGGCGGCTAGGCCGGCCTCAGGCTCGGCGGCGCACGCGCCGCCACAGCCGGCGGATCGCGTCGCCGGCGAAGAACCAGCCCACCGCGCCCGCGACGAGCGCGAAGACGGAGAAGAACACGATCCCGAACCCACGCGTGGCCTGGATGAACCCCGGTGTCGTCTTGAAGGCCGCGTCGTCGTCACCGAGGGTGGCGATCGCGACGACGACCCCCCACACGCAGAGCGCGGCCACCACGAGGAACAGGAGACCGAGGGCCGTCGAGAATCCCTCGAGCCAATCGTGCGCCGCCGTCGCCTGGCTCAGGCGGCGCCGGAGGGTCCGATAGCTCATCCGGCGCTCAGAGCCTCGCGAGCTTGGCGAGACCCGAGATCTTCCACAGGACGAACCGCTTCCCGTCGCGTTCGACGAAGCCACGCCGCTGGAAGTCCGACAGGATCCGCGTCACGTTCTCGCGGCTGCCGCCACACAGGCTGGCCAGGTCGGCGTGGGTGACGATCGACGGGAGGACGGCACCGTCCTCGGGCAGGTCGTCGAGGGAGGGCGCGACGAGCTGCAGGAGGCGCTTCGCGACGCGTCCCTTCAGGTCCAGGTACAGCAGATCCTCGACGAAGGCCTCGGACGACTGCACCTGCCGCGCGAGCGCCCGCAGGATCGAGCGCGACGCGACCGGCTCGTCCGCGATGAACTCGACGAACGCCTCCGAGGGCACGACCCAGACCGACGACTCCTCGAGCGCGACGCGCGGAGGCGGTCCTGGCCATCTCGCCGAGCACCCCGAGCTCGCCGAAGAACTGAGGGATGTCGAGAGTGGTGTGCAGCTGCCGATGCCCGTTCGCCGAGTCCGAGCTGATCTCCACCCGCCCCTCGAGGAGGAAGAACACGTCCGGCGCGTCGTCGCCCTGGTGGAACAGGTAGGTGTTCCGCCGGTACCGGCGCACGCTGCCCCGGCGGGCGAGGTTCGAGATCGTCTGGTCTGAGGCCCCCTCGAACAGCGGCGTCCGCGCCATCTGCTCGACGAGCCCAGCCGGAAGCGCCGAGTCGGTCATCGTCGCCGCAAGCGTAGCCATTGGCCTTCCCCTCCGCGAGCCGAGAAACGAGCGGGGCCCGGCCGTATCGGCCGAGCCCCGTGAACGTTCACGGTGCTGATCTCAGGTTCTCTAGACCGCTCTCTTCGCCCGCTTCGTGCCTTCTTCGACGCTTGGCCCGCTTGGTCACCCGCGTCGCGGCCTGCGTTCCGGACTTCGCCGCCTTGCCCCTCGCGGCCTTCGGCGTCACCTTCTTGTCTCCGCCATCTCCGAATCACCTCCCCCATGATCGTGCCCTCTCGGGCTGGGTCCGGTTCTCGTTCGTTGACGCATGATGTCGCCCCGGACACCGCCAGGTTGTGCCGGCCGTCACCGAGGCCGTGTGCCGTCGGTCACCCAGCGCGATGTGACGAGCGTCACACGCGTCCTCGACCTGCTCGTCGAGCTCCGGGAGCGAGAGCGGGTCGGGCCGCGGGGTGCATGCTCCGCAGAACAGGGCGTCCTCGACCACGAGGGCATGCGTCACATCCTTCGACTTGAACAGCTCCAGGACGTACGGAAGCGTCTCGACGTGGTCCTCGCAGATCCCTCGGCCGCAGAAACGGCACGAGCCCACCGCGGTCCTCCGGCAGTGCCAGCAGTCCATCCCGCTCCTCCCGATACCCGTCAGTGCTGCGCGGTGCGCTCGACGAGCGTGGGCGCGCTGAGCGTCCCGCCGCGGAACGCGCGCGCGACGACGGCCTCGAACCCCTCGCGGTCCAGCCGGAACACCCGGCTGGGGGTCTTCGCGATGACGCTCGCGGTCCTCGGTACGTCCATCAGGAGCGCGATCTCGCCGAAATGCGATCCGCGGCTCCATCGTCCCGATGGTCTGGTCGTCCTGGACGACCTCGAGACGGCCCGGCGCCCACCACGTAGAAGGCATCGCCTTCCTCGCCCTGGGTGATGACCGTCTCGCCAGGTGGGACGTTCACCCAGACGCCGTGGTCCAACAGCAGCGAGACGTCGGATCCGGAGAGGCCGGCGAACGGCCCGAGCGTCCGGAGCTCCGCGGCCCGCTGCAGCGTGGGCGCGAAGTCCGGTACATGGACCATGTCGGCGAGGAGCCGGTCGAACGTGCTCTCGTCCACCTCGAACAGCTGCGCGTCCTCGACTGGACGGACGGTCGCGCTCCGCCGCGCTCCGTCGATCAGCCCGAGCTCACCGAACATGTCCCCTCGTCCGAGCGTCCGGATCACGCGCTCCTTGCCGGTCTCCACATCCTCCTCGATCACCTGGAGGGCGCCGGTCCGCACGACGTACAGGGCGTGTGGGCGGTCGCCCTGCCGGAAGACGGGCTTGCCTGCCGGATACCGCCCGAGCCTCACGCGGCCAGCGAGGTCCGAGAGCACGTCCTCGGGCAGGTCGTCGAACATCGGCGACGCATCGATCAGGTGCGCGGCCTCGACCCGCCAGCGTGGTCTGGAGCTTGAAATTGATCGCGTCGAACACGCTCCGAAGCTTCCTCGCGATCGAGCGGACCAACGCGATCGCCCCGCGGAGCAGCGGTCCAGCGAGGAACAGCGCCAGCGCGAGGAGGAGCACCTTGCCGACGAGCCCGCCGTTCCACAGCTCGGAGATCAGCCCACCGAAGATCGTCTCCCAGAAGAAGAACGCGGTGTAGAGGGACAGGATCGTGAAGGCCACGCCAAGGATCCCGTACAGCGCGAGGCCGATCTCCTGCTTCGTGATGTGCTCGCGGCCACGGAGCTTGCGCCACAGGTCGTAGCGGATGAACTGGAGCGAGCGTGGACGCAGGTCCGGAACCTGGATCAGGTCCGAGAAGATCCAGTACCCGTCGAGCTCGAGCAGCGGGACCAGGTTCAGGAACACGACGAAGTAGTTCAGCAACGCCCAGGTGTACAGGAATCGGGCGATCCCGATGTCCGGGAACGCCCAGAGGATACATGGCCGCGATCCCGGACACGACAAGCTCGGCGAACGGTCCGGCGGAGGATTGCAGGATGCGCTGCCTGCGCTCGAGCATGAGCCCGTCGGCGGACTCGACGAAGAACGCCGGGGATCCGAAGTAGATCATGAAGCCCGCGCTCTTCACCTCGACGACCGTAGTGCACGAGCACGACCGCGTGCCCGAGCTCATGGATGAACGTGAGGATGTAGTCCATCACCAGCAGCACGAGCGTCTGCGCCGCCGCGTTCTGGCCGCCGAGCTCGAACCGCCCGCTCAGGTGGACGGAGACGAACGCGATGAATCCGAGGACGGCGACGAGGCCGGCGGCGACGGCGACCGGCGGCCGGAAGAAGAAGCGTGACGCCGATGCGATAGAACCAGTCGACCAGTCGATGGGCGCCGCTCCATTCGATCGAGAGGGTCTTCGCGAACTCGCGCGCCTTCGCCCGCGCCGTCGAGACCGGGTCGGCGGCCTTGCGGACCATCTCGGTCGTATCGACGTAGCCATCGGACAAGAAGTTGCCCTGCGCGAAGCATCTCACGAGCTCGGCGAACTCATCGAGCTCGAGGTCGCCCGATCCTTGGAGCCGTTCGACGAGGATCTCCTTGACGGTTCTGCGTCCCGTCCATGCAGCGCGAGAGCCTCCGCGTCCTCGACGGAGACCTGGTAGTGCACGAGGTCGGTGGGGTTGGCCACCATCGCGTAGTCGTTGCCCCACTTCAGCCGGAAGATCTTGATCTCCACGTCGTCTCGCAGCCGGGGCTTGTACGCGCGGCGCGGGGTCGACCGCGCCTGGCAAGCTCGTCCCAGCATCGCCGGCGCCATCGCTCCTCAGCCCGACGATCCTCGTCCTCGTCGAGCCGTTCGGCGAGTCGCGCGTAGACCCCCCCGGGCAGATGTTCGGTCATCGCGCCGCCGGCTTGCGGTCGGCGTCGATCCGCTTCGCGATCGTCCCGTAGACGGACATCCGCGCGGGCGGACGCCGGTGCGAGGCGAACAGGTTCCCGACGAACCCGCCGGCGAGCAGGGCGATGATGATGACCGTGATCACGGTTCCCCAGGTCAGGCCGCCGTCGTCGGGCTCGGCGAGCCGCTCCGTGGTCCGGGACGTCGCCCCGAAGTCGTCGGTCACGCTGAGCTCGAACCGCGCCGTCTCGGGGATCGTCCGGATCACCGAGGCATCGACGCCGAAGGACAGGTTCCCCGCCCCCGTCGTGACCACGACCTTCGTGCCGCTCACCCCCAGGTACTCCCCGTCGGCGACGGCCCCGGTCCCGACGGCGATCTTCTCGTCCCCGACCGTGAGCTGGTTGTCCTCGATGTCGAAGACCAGGTGCTCGAGCTCTTGCGAGCCGTCCAGCACCCGGACCTCCACGAGGTGGAGCCCTTCCCACCCCCGGGCAACGTGGCGTCGACCGAGATCGAGAGGGTCGAGCCCGAGGTGAGCGCCCCCGTCACCCCTCCGGTCACGGTCGCCGTCCGGGGTGTCGGGCTCGGCGTGACCTGCGCCAGGACGCCCGGGGCGAACGCGCTCGAGATCCCGGCGAGCGCGAGGACCCAGGCACCGACCCTCCGTGCTCGCCTCACGCGGGCATCTTCGACCGCCGGGCCCCGCGGCGCAACGTGTGTCGCAGGTCACCTCCGTCCGGTGTGGCCCATCACTACCTGGCGCCCGGTGCGCCCGTAGGGTGACCGAAGACTCGCAGGGAGGTGCGGAATGCTGAACGGAGAGATGGCCCGCTACCAGATCGCCGACCGGGTGCGCGACGCCGAGGCCGATCGTCTGGCGCGCTCGACCCGCAGAGCGAAGGTGGCCTCGAGGCAGACCTTCGTCCGCAAGTTCGGCCGTGCGGCCATGGCCGCGGCCCAGTGGCCGGTGAAGCACTGAGCCTGTAGGAGCCGAGCGAACTCCGGGAGGAGTTCACCCGGCCGTCATCCCGGCTTCCTCGGGACGTCACGGACGGCCGATAACGTGCCCCCGCCACGAGAGGACGCGCCCCTCTCATGAGCGGGGGGTCGGGTCGAAGGGCCCGATCCCCCGCGCCCCCCTCGCGGATCCGGTTCAGTCGCCGAGGTTCTGGATGTCCAGCGGCGGAAGGTCGTCGGCGGGGTCGAACCCTAGGATCCGACCGTAGAAGGTCAGTTCCGCCTCCAGCGCTCTCGCGACGTTCTCGGCCTTCCGGAACCCGTGCTGCTCGCCCTCGAACAGGAGGTACGCGTACGGCACGCCCCGGCGTGCGAGCGCGTCGACGATCAGCTCGGACTGGGAGGGAGGCACGACCTCGTCCTCGTCCCCCTGCAGGATGAGGACCGGCCGGGAGAGCCGATCGGCGTGGCGGACGGGCGAGCGCTCCGCCCACAGCTCCGACGCCTCGGGCAAGGGACCGACCAACTGGTCGTTGTACCGGAGCTCGAACTTGTGCGTGAACGTGGCGAACGGCTCGAGGTCCGAGACGCCGAAGTAGTTCGCCCCCGTGGCGAAGACGTCGCGGAACGTGAGCGCGCAGAGCGTCGTCCACCCGCCGGCGCTCCCGCCGCTGATGACGAGGCGATCCGGGTCGGCGAGTCCGCGCTCGACGAGCGACCCGGCTGCCGCGATGGCGTCGTCGACGTCGACCACCCCCCACCGGCCGTAGAGCGACTCGCGGAACGCCCGCCCGAACCCGGTGCTGCCGCCGTAGTTCACGTCGACGACGGCGAAGCCGCGGCTCGTGAAGAACTGCCGCTCCAGGTCGAGCTCGGGCGCGACCTCCGAAGTGGGCCCGCCGTGGATGTGCACCAGCAGCGGCGGTCGTTCGCCCTCGGGCGCGGCCGCGGCGGGGTTCGAGGGTGGGTAGTAGAAGGCGTACGCGGTTCGGTCGTCGGTCGTGGGGAACGCGATCGGCTCGGGCTCGGAGAGATACGCGGGGTCGAGCTCGAGGTCCTCGGCCGCCCGGAGCACCTCGAGGTGGTTCGTCGAGACGTCGAGCGTCGCGACCTGGAGCGGGATCCTCGGACCGCCGGCGACGAACGCCAATCGCGTCCCGTTCGCGCGCAGGTACGGGTCGAAGCTCCTGTACGGGAGGTCGAGATCGAGGAGCTCATCGGAGCCCGGCTCGAGAAGCCCAAGGTGGTGCACGCCGCCGCCCCGATAGACGCAGGCGATCCGTCCGTCCCCGAGGAACGCATACGTCGAGTACCCGAGGAGCCACATCGGCACGCCGAACTCCGCGTCGACCGGGGTGCGGTTCACGGCAGCCTCATCGTCGCCCGCGGCGAACAGGTTCCACCAGCCCGTCCGGTCCGAGATGAAGTGGAGGCGACCCGTCGGATCCCACGAGGGTTGGAAGATCGACTCGGTGGGGCCGCCGGCGACGCGTCGCATCGCTCCCGCGCTCGAGTCGCTCCCGACGTCCAGGACGTGGAGCTCGGTCCCGTCCCACGGCATCCGCGGAAGGTCCCACGCGATGAACGCGAGCCGCTCGCCGTCGGGTGACCACCTTGGGAAGGCGTAGAAGTCGCGGCCGGCGGCCACCACCAGTGGCTCGTGGGCGCCGTCGATCGGCAGCACCACGAGCTCGTTGACCGCGAGCCCTTCCGCCGGGTGACGTTCGCGCACGCAGGCCACGCGGCCGCCGTCCGGCGAGACGTCAAGGTCCGCGTAGCGAAGGGCTCGACGGCGCTCGGGATCCGGCGTGATCGGCACCGGATCCTCGCCCGACCCATGGCGGTACAGACGCTGGTCGTCGTCGTTCGCGAAGACCACGCCCGCACCGCTCACCGCGTACGACCCGCCGCCGTACTCGTGCACACGCGTGCGCGCGGACCGTCCCTCCGGGGTGACGTCGAACGCGGAGGCCGCCGACGTCCCCCGCATGACGACGTGGCGACCCTGCTCGTCCGGCCGTTGCTCGAGCCAGGTGACGTCGTCCGCGGTGACGTACACCTCGCCGAGCCCGACGGCCGCCGACGCCGCGCGTTCGGCCGTGATCGGCGAGGGCCACTCGCCGTACGGGACCGTCCGAGGCTGGGTCAGGACGGCCACCGGCCGACGACCACGCGCGTGACCTTGAAGCCGCGATCGACGGTGCTCCGGACGTCCCCGAAGCCGTGCCGGCGCATCAGCGTCGCGACGGCTCGGGCCCGGTCGGGGCTCACCTCGATCAGCAGCCAGCCGCCCGGGCGGAGCCACCTCGGGGCACCCTCGGCCGTCCGTCCGATGAGCCCGAGCCCGTCGGGGCTGCGGTCCGTCAGGGTGTGGACGGGCTCGAACTTGCGAACCTCGTCGGGGAGATCGCGCATCTCACCTTTCGGGACGTACGGAGGGTGGAGCGTCACGACGTCCACCTGCTGCTCCAGCTCCGAGGGCAATGCGCCGAACAGGTCGCCCACGCGGAAGGTCGCGCGCAGCCGGAGGTTGCTCGCGTTGGCCCGCGCCACCCGAACGGCGACCGCCGAGATGTCGGTCCCGAACACGCGGGCACCGCGGACCTCGCTCGCGATCGCCAGCGCGACCGTCCCCCCACCCGTCGCGATGTCGACCGCCGTCGGTCGCCGGCGTCCACGGAGCCTTCGGATCGCCTGCTCGGCCAGGAACTCGGTCGAGTCGCGTGGCACGAACACGCCGGGGCGCGCGGAGATCTCGAGCCCTCGGAAGACCGCGTAGCCCTTGATGAGCTGCACCGGTTCCCCGGCCGCCCGTCGCGCGATCATCCGATCGAACCGGCGGCGCGTCGTGCTCGGAACGTCCTGTCGCGGATCGAGTTCGTCCACGCCGAGCGCGTGACAGAGCAGGTCCTCCGCCTCGATCCGCTCACGCCCGCGTTGCCAGTGATCGATCGCCGGGGAATCGCGAAGCGTCTCCACCGCGTCGGCGAGCAGCACGGAAGCTCTCATCGGCGCAGGATGTTACCCGCCGAGCCTCATCGCAGCCCGTCGGACTCCTGCGAGCGGGCGAGCGTGCCCCGCTAGAATCGCCGAGATGGCCGAGGCCGCACCGAAGCGTCCGAAGACCCGAGCGACCAAACCCAAACGGCGGAGGTCCGCGGAGCGTCCGAGCGACGTTCGGCTCACCGGCGACCGGATCGTCGTGGAGAACCCCGAGAACGGCGAGCGCACGTCGCACAGCGGGCTGCTGATCCCCGCGACGGCGGTTCCGGCTCCGAAACGATGCGTCTGGGGCGAGGTGATCCTGGTCGGCCCCGACGTGCGGACGGCGAAGACCGGGGACCGGATCCTGTACCTGCCACAGGCCGGTCTCGAGGTGGAGCTCGACGGACACGACTACCTGCTGCTGCGCGAGCGCGATGTGCAGGCGGTGTCGTCCCCCGACGGCAGGGAACGCCAGCCCGGCCAGTACCTCTAGCCAGCGGTCGGCGTTCGGTCAGACCGGAACGAAGGAGAGCCGTAGCCGACGTTCGTGGTTGCTCCGGTTCGGATCGACCACGACCACGCGCTGCCAGGTGCCGAGGATCGGCTCACCGTCCAGTACCGGGATCGTGATGGAGGGGGCGACCAGCACGGGAAGCAGGTGATCGCCCCCGTGGCCACGCGGACCATGGCGGTGGACGTATCGGTCGTCACGCGGCAACAGCCGCTCCAAGAGCTCCTGCAGATCTTCCTCGGAGCCGGATCCGGTCTCCATGAGCGCGACGCCGGCCGTGGCGTGCGGCACGAAGACGTGCACGAGACCGGAACGCCCGTCCGAGGCGGAGAACGCAACCACCAGGTCCGTCACGTCGAGCACCTGGCGGTCGCGCGTATCGAGGACGTGCTCGTGGGTGTTCAACGGGGTCCTTCCCCAGAGCCCGGTGGTGGTGGCGGAGGGGGTGTCGGAACGGACCACCCGGTGAGCCCGATCCGTGAGGGCGCGGGCGGCTCGTCGCGCACCCTCCACGCGACGAGCGCCGAGATCGCCCCCTGGACGCCGCCCGCGATGACCACGTAGAGACCCACCCCGATCGCGAACTCCAGGACGCCGGCATCGAGCGCGGCCTCGAGCTGCGCGCGGGGGACCTCGGCTCCTCCCGAGTCCAGGAGTTGGTCGCGCGCGGTCAGCACCGTGAAGATGCCGATCGCGGAGGTCGCCAGCCCCCCGAGCGCGCCCCCGACGCGCAGCCGCGAGATCGCATCGTCGGAGCCGAGGAACACGCGGACACCGGCCGCGGCCATGACGATGCCGCCGACGAGTGTCGCCTTCCCCTCCCAGCCCTCGATGCCGGTGGCCTGTTCCGCGAAGGGACCCGCCGCGATCTCGGCCCACGGGAGGAATGAGCCGACCATCGCGGCCACGCCGCCCGCCAGGGCGAGCGCGGCCGCGATGGTCGTTCGCACGGCGACCTAGGAGCCGCCGGGTTCGCTCGGGGGTGGTGGAGCCTCCGGCACGGCCGGTGGCGGCGTCGCCGCCGGGGGTCCCGACATGGCCGTCGCCGGCGCGGACGTGAAGCCCTCGGCCGGTGACGTGGTGGCGGCCCCTGCCTCGTCCGAGCCGCGCATCGAGAGGAACCCTCCCACCACGGCGAGCGCGCCTCCTGCGATCACGATGAAGATCCCGAAGCTCATCGAGATCGACAGCTGTCCCGCGTCGATGGCCTCGTCCAGGAGCACCCGCACCTGCTCCGCGGACCCACCGAAGGTGGGTGCCAGCTCCTCGGCGGCCGCATCGAGCACGCTGTCCTTCGCGGTCACCGCGTCGTAGAGGCCGAGCCCGCCTCCGATCAAGCCCGCCACCAGTGCGAGGATCGCGAGCACGCGCTTGGACTGTCGGAGCAGCATGACGCCGGCAACGAGCGCGATCAGGCCGGTGGCGATCGACACATACCCATCCGAGCCGTCGATTCCCGTGGCCTTCACGGTCGTACCCCCGCCCGAGACCTCCGCCCAGGGCAGGAAGGACCCGGCGATCAAGAGCGCGCCGCCGACGATCGCCAGGATCGCTCCGATCGGAGCGCGTGAAGTTCCGGACCGTTCCATCGTCCCTCCGTTCGCCGGCGATGGCGCCGGGCCGCGCCATCCTTCCATCGGGCCGGTGTCGGGTCGAGCGCATCCGTCGCGATCGTTCCGGGACCGGGGAGCAACGCGGTTGACGATTACCTGTAATCGTGTAATCATGCCCGCGTGACACACGACCGAACTTCAGACCAGGAGCTGTCGGGCTGGTTCGCGGGGAGGCTTCCCTCCGACCTGTTCGCCGGGCCGGCCGACGTCCGCTCCGATCGCGAGGAGATCCTCGTGGTCGGCACGCTCGCCGACCCGGAACTGCCGAGCGACGCTTCGCCGGAGGCCGTGACCGCCGCCCGGGTGGCTCGGGTCGACGGCTTCCGCGAGGACACGCGTGAGCTCCGGATGCGGATCGCGCAGGAGGCCCAGCATCGGTTCGGCCGGCGGGTGTCCTGGGGTGCTCGGTGCGGCGAGGTCACCAAGCTGTTCACGACGGTCAGCGTCCCCGCGATGACCCGCCTGCGGATGGACGAGCGCCGGGTGCTCGACACGCTCGTCGACGCCGGCGTCGCGCGTTCGCGAAGTCACGCCCTCGCGTGGTGCGTGCGGCTGGTCTCGAGCAAGCAGGAGGAGTGGCTCGCGGACCTGCGGGAGGCGTTGACGGCGGTCGAGAAGGTCCGCGGCGAAGGGCCGACGTCCTCCTCCTAGCCGGAGGCCCGACCTACTCGGAGTCCAGGCCCATCCGGTACACCGCGCGATCGCGTTCATGATCGTAGAGCACCACGGCCTCGATCCCGTTGTCGAGCAGGTCGCGCCAGGACGTCCCGATCCAGTCCTCGGCCGACTCGAGGTCCTCGAAGGACGGGGAACGCCCCACCTCGTCGCCGGACCCGTCGAGATAGTTCCAGCCGAACTTCACGGGCGGGCGATCGCCACGATCATGTTCACGGCCTTGCTCACGACGACGCGCTCTCCCGCCTCGAGGTCCTCGGGGACACTCTCTGGCCCCAGGCGCGCGGTCTCAAGCACCCGGTCCGGATACACCACGGTCACGTCCACGTAGCCCACGCCGTGGACGTCCCACGGTTTCACCTCGACCACGACGGCCTCCTGCTGACCGAGCACCTGATGAGGGTAGCCGCCCATGGCTCATGCATGAGCCGTAGGGAGGACGGGGACCCCCCAACCGACCGACTTGAGAGCAGGGCGGCGCCCGCCGAGGGTATCGGGGACATGCCCGCACGGCCCCTGCGGCGCGTCGTCGCCGTCCTCGTGTGTTCCGCATGCCTGCTCTCACCGCAGGCCGTCGCGTCGTCGTCTGTCGCCAGACCGACGGAAGGGGATCGCTCGTCCGGACCGCCGGCCTGGTCGGCCTTCGCCGTGTCGTCCACGAACGGCATCAGATGGTCCGACGTCCCACGCACACATTGGGCACGCAGGGCGATCGACTACGTCGGCGCGGCGAACGACTGGATGCTCGATCGCAAGCCGGACGAACAGGGCAGGTACGCGTTCGAGCCCGACCGGCTCGAGAGCCGCAAGCTCTGGGCGCGGGCGCTGTTCCGGGCGTTCGGGACGCCGGTCCAACCCGATCCCGCGCTCGCGTTCTCGGACCTGCCGGGCGGCGACCGCTTCTTCCGCTTCGCGGCCAACGCCGTCGCGGCCGGCTGGATGGAGGCGAGTCCGGACGGTGCCTTCCGCCCGGGAGCTCCCGTCACGACCCACGAGGTCCATCTGGCGCTGGTGACCGCGCTCGGCCTGCAGGACCTGGCGGCCGGCGCGCAGGCCCTGCACCTCCAGAACGGGACGCCGATCGACGTGCCGAAGGACTTCGGGACCCTGCTGATCGGGATGCGGCTCGGCTTGCGCTACAACCATGGCGACGAGTCGCTGGACGTCGCCCCCGACACGCCGCTCCCCCGGGCCGAGGTGGCCTGGTCGCTGTACCGGGCGGCCACGGCCCCGTCGTGGGTCCGCGACTCGCTCGCGCCGTACGCGACGATGGAGCTCCCGAACCTGACGAAGAAGCTGCAGCAGGTCGTGGCGTTCGCCGTGCGGTACGTCGGCCAGCCGTACGTGTGGGGTGGCGAGTGGCACGAGCCGTCTCCGTCCGGGTACTGCTGTGGCTCCCAGCCCGTCGGCGGGTTCGACTGCTCGGGCCTCGCGTGGTGGCTGGTGAAGGCGGCGAACGCAGGCTGGGACAACACGCCACCTCGGCCGTACGAGGGCTGGGCGCTCCCGCAGCGCACCTCGGCGCAGATGGCGTCGATCGGACGCGTGAAGTGGAAGTGGATCGAACCCGGGGATCTGTTGTTCTACGACGGGAACAACGACGGGACCGTCGACCACGTCGACACGTACATCGGCAACGGTTGGGCGATCGACTCCGGGGGCAGCAACGCCGGCGTGACGATCACCTACGTGTTCGACAACTGGTACCAGGAGCACTTCGTCCACGCGCGGCACGTCGTCGGCTGACGGAGGCCGCGCCGGTCAGGTCGCCGGCAGCTCCGCATCGAGTGCCGAACGCTCCGGTCCCGTGAGGCGCCTGGCGCGACCGGTCTTCGGATCGCGAGCGACGACCACCGACGTGGCGACGGCGGAGATCGTGTCGTCTTGCTTGCGGACCTCCTCGGCGGTCTGGAAGCTCGAACGTCCGACGGACGCGAGCTCGCACCGGACGATCACCGCGACATCGGACTGCGTGAGCTCGGCTTTGAAGTCGATCGCCACGCGGGCGAGTACGAAGTCCCACGTGCTGGCGGAGACGGGGCCCACCACCCGCTCGACCCACGCGTCGCGCGCCTCCTCGAGGTAGTTCAGGTAGACCGCGTTGTTCACGTGTCCGTAGGCGTCCACATCCCGCCAGCGGATCTCGATCCGTTTCTCGAGGGTCGCTCCCATCGCGTCGCTTCAGTCCTCGATCCGGTCGACCTGGAGCCCGTGTTCCATCAGCCACGCGATCGCGGCCGACACTCGCTCGCCCTCACCCTCGACCTCGAGGATGATCCACCCCCCGCGTTCCCCGAGGTTCGCACGATGGATGTTCGTCACCAGACCGAACTCGGAGCCGACGCGCTGGACGACCGGCTCCGAGGCGAGGTCCTCCGGGAACGTGAGGTGCAGCTTGGCGTTCGGCACGGCGCTCATCTTGCCACGGGTACCGCCGGCGCCGGACCGGTGCGCCGGACGTTAGGCTTCGCTCGTGCGAGCCGAGGACGTCCGGTCGGTGGGGGTCGTCGGGTGCGGCCTCATGGGATCGGGGATCGTCGAGGTCTGCGCCCGAGCCGGATGCGAGGTGACGTACGTCGAACCCACTCAGGAGCTGGTCGATGCCGGGCGCGGCCGCATCGAGCGTTCGGTGAACAAGGCCCTGGAACACGGGAAGATCGAACGGGCCGATGCCCCGGTCGTGCTGGGGCGGATCTCCGGAGCGACCGAGCTCGACGCGCTGACGGACTGCGACCTCGTGATCGAGGCGGCCACCGAGGATCTCGACTCCAAGATCGACGTCTTCCGCAAGCTCGACGGGATCGTGCGACCGGAGGTCGTGCTCGCCTCGAACACCTCCTCGTTACCGATCGTGCAGCTCGCGACGGCCACCGGGCGGCCGGAACTGGTGATCGGCATGCACTTCTTCAACCCGCCGCCGGTCATGGCGCTCCTCGAGCTCATCCCCGCGATCACGACCTCGCGCGACACGCTGGAGTTCTCGCGGGCGTTCGGGGAGCGACTGGGCAAGACCGCCGTGGTGGCCAAGGATCATGCCGGGTTCATCGTGAACCGGTTGCTGTGTCCGTTCCTCAACGACGCCGCGCGGCTGTTCGACGAGGGCTTCGCGACCCGCGAGGACATCGACGCCGCGGTCTTCTTCGGCCTGCGACATCCGATGGGCCCGCTCGCGCTCATGGACCTCATCGGGATCGACACGGTCGTGCACGTCGCCGACGTCCTGTACCGCGAGTACGGCGATGCGCGGTACATGGCACCGCAGGTGCTGCGGCGGATGGTCGCCGCCGGTCGGCTGGGCCGGAAGACCGGTCGCGGCTTCTACGAGTACGACTGACGTGCCCCCCTTCCGGGCCTCCGCCGGTTTCACGGAGTCGTGGGAGCACGTCCGTGTCGAGATCGGCGACCGGGTCGCGACCGTCACGCTCGATCGGCCCGAGAAGCTCAACGCGCTCACGTTCGACGCCTACGCGGACCTCCGAGACGTGCTCGCGGAGCTCCCGCACCGCGACGACGTCCGAGCGGTGGTGATCACGGGCGCCGGCCGGGGCTTCTGCTCCGGCGGCGACGTGCACGAGATCATCGGCGCGCTCCGCGACGCCGATCAGCGCACGCTCCTGGACTTCACGCGGATGACGGGGGCGGTCGTGAAGGGCATGCGCGAGTGCCCGCTCCCGATCGTCGCCGCCGTGAACGGCGTGGCAGCCGGGGCCGGTGCGGTGATCGCGCTCGCGGCCGATCTCCGGCTGCTCGCGCGCTCGGCGCGGTTCGCGTTCCTGTTCACGAAGGTCGGCCTCGCGGGCGCCGACATGGGTTCGGCGTACCTGCTGCCGAAGCTGATCGGCCTCGGCAGGGCGACCGAGCTGCTGCTCCTCGGCGAGGACGTCTCACCGGATCGGGCGCTCGAGATCGGGCTCGCGACCGACGTCGTGGACGACGACGCGCTCGCCGCGGCGGCCGCCTCGCTCGCCGGCCGGCTGGCCGGAGGCCCGGCGCTCGCGTACTCCGTCACGAAGCTGCTCCTATCGCACGAGCAGGACATGAGCCTGGCGGGCGCGATCGAGCTCGAGGCGATCGCGCAGGCGCTCCTGTTGCGCGGCGCCGACCACGCCGAGTTCTACGCCGCGTTCCAGCAGGGCCGCGACCCGGCATGGACCGGTCGGTGACCTCGATGCGGCACGAGGTCCGCGACTCCGAGCGGCTCCCCCCCGCGCGCGGCTTCTCGCACGCGGTGATCGCAGCGCCGGGCCGGACGGTGTATCTCGGCGGGCAGACGGCACATGGCCCCGACGGTGAGCTCCGAGGGATCACGATCGTGGAGCAGTTCGACCACGCCGCGGCGAACGTCGCCGCCGCGCTCGAGGCCGCGGGTGCGCGAACGGAGGATCTCGTGTCGCTGCAGATCTTCGTGACCGACGCCGAGGAGTACCGCTCGTCGCTGGAGCCGATCGGCGAGGCGTGGCGCGGGCACTTCGGGCGGCACTATCCGGCGATGGCGCTGTTCGAGGTCGCCGGGCTGTTCGATGCGGCACGCGAAGGTCGAGCTCCTGGGGATCGCGGTGATCCCCGAGGAGACCTCAGGCTGAGCCGAACAGCTCCCGCGCGATGATCTCTCGCTGGATCTCGCTCGTACCCTCGTAGATCCGCGTCGCGCGCACCTCCCGGTACAGGCGCTCGAGGAGGTGGCCGCGCTCCAGCGCGACCGCGCCGTGCACCTGGATCGCCGCGTCGATCGCCTGCTGCGCGACCTCCGTCGCGTAGAGCTTGGCCATCGCGGCCTCCTTCGTCGCGCGCTCGCCGGCGTCCAGGATCGCGGCGGCGCGGTACACGAGCAGCCGCGCGGCGTCGACGCGGGTCGACATCTCGGCCAGCCGGTGCGAGACGGCCTGGAACTCGCGGATCTGCTTGCCGAACGCGCGTCGCTCCGCCGCGTAGGCGATGGCGGCATCGAGCCCGGCCTGCGCCATCCCGATGCAAGCGGCGCCGACGCTCGGGCGGAACAGGTCGAGCGTCGCGAACGCCACCCGGAGACCGTGGTCGACCTCACCGAGGACGTGGTCGGCGGGGACCCGAACGCCGTCGAAGCGCAGACGCCCCACCGGATGTGAGCCGAGCAGCTCGATGGGCTCCCCGGTCAGACCTGCGGCGTCGCCGGGAACCACGAACGCGGTGATCCCCTTGGAACCGGCGTCGGGCGTGGTCCGGGCGAAGACCGTGTAGAGATCGGCGTCCGGCGCGTTCGAGATCCACGCCTTCTGACCGCTGAGGCGGAACCCGTCGCCGTCGGGCACGGCCGCGAGCTCCATCGAGCCGGGGTCCGAGCCGGCGGTCGGCTCGGAGAGCGCGAACGCGGCGACCGCTTCGCCCGTCGCGACCCGCGCCACGTACCGCTCGACGAGGTGCGGGGATCCGGCGATCACGATCGGGTGGGCGCCGAGCCCCTGCAGCGCGAGCGCCGTCTCGGCGTCGGTGCAGCCGGCCGCGAGCCCCTCGCGCAGGAGACAGAGCTCGAGCGCGGACGTGCGGCCATCCACCGGGAAGATCGGCACGAGCGACCCGTTCGAGGCGAGCGCGCGCACGAGCTCCCGGTTCACCCTTCCCGGTTCGCCCGCCTGCGCGATCGGCTCGAGGATCCGTTCCGCCAGCAGCCGCGCCTCGTTCACGATCCGCTGCTGCTCGGCCGAGAGCCGGAAGGCGCGGGGGTCCACGACCGGCACTCTATGCCGAGCAGCGGTTTGCTCGTCGAGCCCTCGCTCACCCATGATGACGCTGGCGTTCGAAGGGGGATCGATGGTGGACACGCCCTACTGGAACCCTGCGCACGAGACGCTGCCTCGAGAACACCTCGAGGCGCTGCAGCTGCGGAAGCTGCAGGAACCTCGTCGAGTGGGCGGACGCGAGGGTCCCGTTCCACTCGAAGCGTCTCCGCGACGCGGGCGTGACCGCCGACTCGATCGCGCTCGCTCGAGGACATCCGGCGGATCCCGTTCATGACGCGGGACGAGTGGATGGAGGCGCAGCTCGAGGCCCCGCCGTACGGCACGATCCTGGCCGCCGAACCCGAGGGCGCGATCCGGTACCACATGACGTCGGGCACCACCGGGCAAGACGCCGATCCGCGTCCTGGACTCGATGAAGGACTGGGAGTGGATCTCCGAGATGTGGTGCTACGGGCTGTGGGGCTTCGGCGTCCGGCCGGCGGACTCGGTGTTCATCGCGTTCGGCTACGCGACGTTCATCGGGTTCTGGGGCCTCCACTACGCGTGCGAGAAGATCGGCGCGCTCGTGCTGCCCGGAGGGGCGATGCCCACCGATGCCCGCGTCCACGCGATCATGGACATGGGCGCGACGGTCGTCGCCTCGACGCCGACCTACGCGCTCCGGATGGCGCAGGAGGCCAAGTCGCTGGGCATCGACCTCGCGAACGGGCCCGGTGCAGCGGCTGATCCTGTCCGGCGAGCCGGCCGGCTCGATCCCGGCGACGAAGAAGCTGATCGAGGAGCAGTGGGGCGCGAAGGCCGCGGACACCGCCGGGATGACCGAGCTCGGGACGATCATGGTCTTCGAGTGCGACCGCCAGCCCGGCGGGACGCACATCATCGAGGACCACTACATCGAGGAGGTCGTCGACCCCGAGACCGACGAGCCGGTCCCGTACGGCGAGATGGGCGAACGCGTGGTCACGTCGTTCGGGCGCGGCTTCATCCCGGTCCTGCGGTACCGGACGCGCGACTTCGTGGTGAAGGTCCCGCACGACCGGTGCGACTGCGGCCGGACGTTCGACATCTACGAGGGCGGGCTCCGCGGCCGCGTCGACGACATGAAGCTGGTCCGCGGGACGAACGTCTACCCGCGCGCGGTCGAGGCGATCGTGCGCGAGCACCCCGAGATCGACGAGTTCCAGATCCACCTGTTCACCGAGGAGGGGATCCGCGACGAGATCGAGGTGCTCGTCGAGATCCCGGATCCGGACGTGGACGGCGCGCGCATCATCGGCGACCTGCTGCGGGAGCTCGCCGACGCGCACGAGAACCTGCGGTTCGGCGTCCGGCAGGTCGAGAACGGGAGCCTGCCGCGGTTCGAGCTGAAGGCCAAACGCGCTGCTCGACGAGCGGATCGTGATCGGCACCGACGACGAGCGGAGGGCGACATGAAGAACGCGATGGGCATCGAGCTCACGCCGGCCGAGGCGAGCCTCGTCGAGTGCTACGAGCGGCTCGCGTCGACGCTCCGCGAGCAGCGGTGAAGAGCTACCGCCGTTCGCGAGGTCGAACGCGAAGAAGGCGCTCGCCGCGCTCTGGCAGGTCGCGAACGGGCTCGACATGGAGCCCGGCCAGCTCTACGACGTCGGCGCCTGAGGGCAACCTAGACTGACCGGGTGCCAACCTGCCCGAAGTGCGGCTTCGAGTCGGAGGGCAGGTTCAAGTTCTGCCCCGAGTGCGGCGCGGATACGATCGCCGCGACGCCATCCGGAGAACGGCGCAAGACGGTCACCGTCCTGTTCTGCGACCTCACTGGCTCAACCGCGCTCGGCGAGTCACTCGATCCTGAACAGCTACGAGCCCTGCTCGCGCGCTACTTCGAGCGGATGCAGGCGATCGTCGAGCGGCACGGCGGAAGCGTGGAGAAGTTCATCGGCGACGCCGTGATGGCCGTGTTCGGCGTGCCGGTGCTGCACGAGGACGACGCGCTGCGCGCGGTGCGTTCGGCCATAGAGATGCGGGATGCGTTGCCCGAGCTGGGACTCCAGGGGCGGATCGGCGTCATGACGGGCGAGGTGGTGACGGGGACCGAGGAGCGGCTCGCGACCGGTGACGCGGTCAACGTCGCGGCTCGGCTGGAGCAGGCAGCGCAGCCCGGCGACGTGTTGATCGGGCGGTCGACGCTCGACCTCGTCCGCGACGCGGCCGAGGTCGAGCCCATCGAACCCCTCCAGCTCAAAGGGAAAGCGGAGGCGGTTCCGGCATTCAGGCTCGTGCGCGTGCGTGACGCGCCGGAGCGCCGGCACGAAGCGCGGTTCGTCGGACGTGAGCGCGAGCTCGCGCTCGTCCGGGAAGCGTGGGAGCGCGTGCAGACCGAGCGGCGCTGCGAGCTCGTGACGTTGATCGGCAATGCCGGCGTCGGAAAGTCCCGGCTCGTGGCGAAGTTCCTGGCATCGATCGGGACGACGATCGTCGTCGGCCGCTGCCCCCCTACGGCGAGGGGATCACGTACTGGCCCGTCGTGGAGGTGCTGAAGCAGCTCGACGTGTCGCCTCCCGACGAGATCGTTGCGGTAGCGATCCGAACCCTGCTCGGCCAGAGCGAGGCGACGACCTCGGCGGAGGAGATCGCATGGGCGTTCCGCAAGACGCTGGAGCACGCGACGGCGGAGCGGCCGCTGGTGGTCGTGTTCGACGACATCCAGTGGGGCGAGCAGACGTTCCTCGACCTGATCGAGCACGTCGCGCTCCTGTCCTCGGGCGCTTCGATCCTGTTGCTCTGCATGGCGCGACCGGAGCTCAAGGAGCGACGCCCCGCTTGGCCGGTAACGCTCCAGCTCGACCCCTTGGGGGACGAGGACGTCAAGGAGCTCATCGCGGAGCGCGTCCCAGGGGAGTTGCGCATGAAGATCGCTCACGCCGCAGGCGGCAACCCCCTCTTCATCGAAGAGATGCTGGCGATGGCTGGCGATGTGGACGGCGAGGTGATCGTTCCTCCCACGCTGCAGGCATTGCTCGCCGCGCGCCTGGATCAGCTCGGGGCGGCCGAGCGGAGCGTGCTCGAGCGTGGCGCGATCGAGGGCGAGATCTTCCATCGGGGTGCTGTCCAGGCTCTCGCAGCCGCGGAAACCCAGGTGACCCCGCATCTCGCGGCGCTCGTCCGCAAGGAGCTGATCACGCCGGACAAGCCGCAGCTCGCCCGCGAGGACGGCTTCCGCTTCCGCCACCTGCTGATCCGTGACGCGGCCTACGAAGGGCTGCCGAAGTCGACCCGCGCAGACCTCCATGAGCGCTTCGCATCCTGGCTGGAACAGCATGGGACCGAGCTCGTCGAGCTGGACGAGGTCTTGGGCTACCACCTGGAGCAAGCTTGCCGCTACCGTGGCGAACTCGGGTTGTCCGCCGACAACGAGCTGACCGCAGCGGCGCAACGGCGCCTGACCGCGGCCGGCTTCCGCGCGAACCTCCGTCAGGACTACGGCGCCGCCGTGAGCCTGTTCGAGCGCGCCGCCGCGCTCGTACCGCCGGCTGAGTTCGACCTCGCCCTCGAAACCGAACTTGGCGAGGCCCTCGTCTGGACAGGCAGGGCCGACGATGCGCTGAGGCGCGCGGATGCCCTCGCCGAGCGTGCCTTTACGGCCGGCGATCGCGTCGCCGAGCTCTGCGGGAGGGTCCAAGCAGGCATCGTCAGGATCTACCTCGGGGGGGAAGGCGGGACCGAGAAGCTGGCCGCGCTCCTCGAACTGGCCTTGCCCGTCTTCCGGGCCGCTGGCGACGACCTCGCTCTGTACGTCGCCTACAGCGCGCTCGCGGAAATGGAGACAACGCGCGCAAGGATCGACGCGGGGCTGGAGGCCCACGAGCGGGCGTACGCCCACGCTCGGCAAGCGGGCCACGCACCGCCCGGGGTCTTCGGAATGCGCGCCTATTGTCGCTTCGCCGGCACGACACCGGTGCCGGAACTGCTTGCGTGGCTCGATGAGAACGAGGCTCGAGAAGGACGGGACCACTTCTTCCGCGCCTACCGAGCCGGCGCGCTTGCGATGCTCGGTCGCTTCGACGAGGCGCGCGCGATCCTCGCCGAAGCGCGTGCGGAACTGGCCGAAAGAGGCAGGGGGATCCTGCTCGCGAACATCACCGCCTTCGAGTCCGTCTGGGTCGAGCTCTGGGCCGACGATCCGGCCGCAGCAGCCGAGTACGGAGCAGAAGGGTTCAGGCTGCACGAGGAGTTGGGCGAACAGGGCTTCCTGTCGGCCGCAGCCGCGAACCTGGCGCAGGCGCTCTACGCGCTCGACCGGCTCGACGATGCCGACGACTGGACCGTCCGCGCGGAGGAACTAGGCTCGAGCGACGACGCCGGCAAGGAGATGATCTGGCGGCGGGTCAGGGCGAAGGTGCTCGCGCGCCGTGGCGAACACGTCGCCGCGGAGCGCCTCGCCCTCCAGGCTGTGGCGATCTGCGATGAGACCGACATGCTCGACGCGCAGGGAGACGTGTACGCCGACCTCGCGGAAGTGTTCTTGCTCGCCGGCCGCGCGGAGGAAGCGACCGAAGCACTCGGGCGGGCCCTCGAGCGCTACGAGCACAAGGGGAACCTGGTTTCAACGCAGCGCACGCAAGCGCGTCTCGCCGAGCTTCAGTAAGCCGCGCCGCGATGAGCGCCGCTCCGAGCGTCGTACAAGCGATCACGTGTCGAGCACGACGAGGTCGGCGCGGCCGGCTGCGAGAATCGTGTTCGCCTGGTCGAGCGTCCACAGTCGCCCCTCCACGATCACGTTGACGCCCGCCTCGTTCCGGATCCGATCGGCGTACGTGACGAGGTAGCCGGGCCCGTACGTCGGGGTTCGCTCGAGGCGCGTAACCGCTCGCGACGTGGATGAGGTCGGCGCCGAGGTCGCGGACGGCCCTCGCGAAGGCGACCGCGTCGTCGATGTCGGATGCTCCACGAGCCCAATCGGTCGCAGGTACCAGGATCGACATCGGGCCGGACCACGCCCCTCGAACCACGCCGATCACCTCGAGCGGGAAGCGCATCCGGGCGTCGAGCGAGCCGCCGAACGCGTCCGTCCGTGCGTTCGAGAGCGGCGAGAGGAACGAACCGAGGAGGTATCCGTGCGCCGCGTCGACCTCGAGCAGGTCCGCACCGGCCTCGATCGCCGCCGATACGGCTCGACCGAAGTCCTCGCGGGCGCGATCCATGTCGGCTTGCGTCATCTCGTTCGGCAGAAGCAGCGGCCACCGATGCAGAAGCGGTAGGTCGATGCCCAGCCGGCGTGACCTCGTCGCGCCACGCGGCCCCGCGTGTCCGAGGCGCACGCCGAACGCGGCCCGCGCCTCGTGCACACGATCGGCGATCCCCCGCCAGGCGATCGTATGCGCGTCCTCGTAGAGCCCCGGCGTTCCGGACGTGATCCTGCCATCGGCGGAGACCGACACGAACTCGGACACGATCAAGCCCACACCGGACACGGCGGCCTGGGCCAGCCGCTCGCCCAACGCTGCAGACGGCGTCCCGTCCTCGGCGTCGTCCTGGCTCGGCGGCGACGCCACCGCGCGGTTCGCGAGTCGTAGACCGTCGACGGCGAACGGGACGAAGGTGGGCGGTGGCGCGAGCCGCACCTCGTCGTCACCGGCTTCAACCGCGAACGCGGCGTCGGACCGCTCCACGAGCGCCGGGTCCCGCTGTGTCAGGTTCGCGTACGAGATCCGACCGCTCCGGGTGAGCAGGTTCACGGCGAACCGCACCGGCTCGAAGCTCGCGTACCGCGAGACGTTCTCGAAGTAGGCGGCGCTGTCGAGCGCGGCCCGCTGCGTCCGCTCGACCGCCGGCTGCCGCTCCAGCTCGTACGACGTCAGCGCCCGCTCGAGGTCGGCCGGATGCCGCTCGAGGGCACCGGCGAGCGAGATCGCGTCCTCCATCGCGAGCTTCGTTCCGGAGCCGATCGTGAAGTGAGCCGTGTGCGCGGCGTCGCCGAGCAGCACGACGTTCCCCCGGTGCCACGTCTCGCATCGGAGCGTCACGAAGTTGATCCACATCGATCGATTCGACAGGAGGTCGTGGCCGGCGAGCTCGGGGGCGAACAGCTTCTGGCAGAACGCGACCGAGTCCTCCTCGCTCGCGTCCTCGCAGGCCCGCGCGCAACCAGACGTCCTCGCGGCACTCGACGACGAACGTCGACCGATCGGCGTCGAACGGGTAGCCGTGGACCTGGAACATCCCGTGCTCGGTCTCGCGGAAGACGAACGTGAACGCGCGGAAGACCAGGTCGGTGCCGAACCAGATGTAGCGGGTCTCGTGGACCCGCTCCCTCGCGCCGAACGCCTCGGGCGCCTGCCGACGGACGAAGCTGTTCACGCCGTCGGCCGCGACGACGAGGTCGGCCTCGGGCAGCGCGGCGCTCGGGACCTCGTCGTGGAACCGAAGGTCGACGCCGAGCGCGGCACACCGTCGCTGGAGGATGTCCAGGATCCGTTTCCGCGCGATCCCGGAGAAGCCGTGGCCCACGCGACCGGACGGTCTCGCCCCGGAAGTGCACGTCGATCGCGGACCAGCGCGCGAACGTCTCGGTGATCTCCGCCCAGGTCGGCTGGTCGGCGTCGCGGAACGACCCGAGCGTCTCCTCGGAGAACACGACGCCCCAGCCGAACGTCGCATCGGGCGCGTTGCGCTCGTGGACGACGATCTCGTGACGGGGGTCCGCCTTCTTGGCCAACAGCGCGAGGTACAGCCCCGCGGGCCCGGCCCCGATGACCTCGATCCGCACGGCGCTCCTACGCCCGGGAGGCGAGCACGTCGGCGAGGCGGTCGAGCTGCCCGAGATCGGCGACGGTCGGCAGGAGCACGAGCTCGTCGCAGCCCGCCTCCTCGTAGCCACGACACAGGTCGATGACCGACTGCGGGGTCGTGAGGTTGCCGGCCGCGATCTTCTCCGCGAACGGCCCGGTGAAGGCGTAGTAGTCGCGCAGGTAGTCCGCGCCCCGCACCTCGTCGTCGAGCCCGAAGTACGCCTGCCCCCACAGCGCCGGCACGCCGGGGCGGCCGGCGTCGGACCAGGCCGCCCGCGCCTGCTCCGCCGCTCTCGCGAACGCCCTCGGCGGTCCGCCGCCGTGCACGTAGCCGTCCGCGAACCTCGCCATGCGGGCGAACGAGCGACCCGACGATCCCCCGACGAGCAGCGTCGGCCCGCCTCGTCGCGCCGCCTCGGGCAGGACGGTCCCGTCCGCGAACGCCACCCGGAGGGCCGCGAGCTGCTCGTCCAGACGGTCTCCCCGGCCCTCGACCGGCACGCCGGCGGCCTCGTAGTCGCTCGTCCGGGCTCCGACGGAGACACCGAGCGTCAGCCGCCCGCCCGAGAGCGCGTCCACCGAGGCGGCCTGCTTCGCGAGCGTCCCGGCGGGCCGCAGCGGTCCGATCACCACCATCGTGACGAGGCCGACGCGGCTCGTCGCGGCCGCCGCCGCGGCCAGGGACACGAAGGGGTCGTAGCTGTCGTAGGCGATCCGGTCGAGCACGCCGAGGCTCGTGAACGGACCCGACTCCGCCCGCCCCGCCCACTCCACGAGCAGGCCGGCCGGGATCCCCGGGATGATGCTCGGCAGCCCGACACCGACCCTCACGCCGTCGCCCCTCCCCTCGGCCACGGCGAACCGCCGCCGCGTGCGAGCTCGCCTCCGTCGGCCACCAGCACGGCGCCCGTGATGAACGAGGCCGCGTCGGAGCACAGGAACACGGCGGCGGCGGCCACCTCGTCCGGGGACCCGAACCGTCCCATCGGGATGTCGGACAGCATCCGCTCGCCGGTGGCCGGGTCCTCGCGGAGCCTGGACGTCATGTCCGTCTCGATCCAGCCGGGCGCGAGCGCGTTCACCCGCACCCCCCTCGGGGCCCATTCCACCGCGGTCGTCTTCGTCAGGTTGATCATCGCGGCCTTCGCGGCCCCGTAGTACGAGACGCCCGGGGCGCCCGCGAGCCCGGCGATCGAGGCCACGTTCAGGACGCAGCCGGAGCCCTTCGCGAGCAGCAGGGGTCCGACCGCCTGGATCGCGTAGAGCGCGGACAGGAAGTTGACGCGCAGGTACTTCTCGAACCCCTCGATCGCCGAGTCCACTACCGACGCGCGGAACGGTGCGGCGCCGGCATTGTTCACCAGGATGTCGACCGTCCCGAACGTCTCCACGGTCTGATCGACGGCGGCCCGAACCGATGCCGCATCGGCGACGTCGGCGATCACGGCGACCGCATCCCGGCCGCGCGTCGCGATCTCCGCGGCGGTGGCCTCGAGCGCGTCCTGCGAGCGGGCGACGATCGCGAGGGTCGCGCCGGCGTCCGCGAACGCGACCGCGATCGCCCGCCCGATCCCCCGGCTCGCGCCGGTCACGATCGCGACGCGACCTTCGAGCGAGGATCGATCCACCGGCCCCCCTGCGACTCCCGCCGCCCGGCGGGCTGCCCGATACTAGGGGACCCGCGTCGACGGGACACGGCGGCCGGGGATGACGAAGGGCCCGGAGCGTCGCTCCGGGCCCTTCGTTCGAGAGAGGGGGCTCCTAGCCACCCTTCGTCGCACCGCGTCCGCCGGATCACCATGCGAAGGGGCCCTCCGTTCCGGAGGGCCCCTTCTCGAGCGTGAGACGTCGGTGGGAACTAGAAGTCCATGTCCCCGCCGCCCGGCATGCCCCCCGCGGGCATGGCCGGTGTCTTCTCCGGCTTCTCGGCGACGACCGCCTCGGTGGTCAGGAACAACGCCGCGATCGAGGCCGCGTTCTGCAGCGCCGAGCGGGTGACCTTCGTGGGGTCGATGATCCCGGCCTTCATCATGTCCACGTACTCACCCGTGGCCGCGTCGAGGCCGTGCCCGAGGTCGAGGGCGCGAACCTTCTCGATCACCACGCCGCCCTCGAGGCCCGCGTTGGCCGCGATCTGCTTCAGCGGCTCCTCGAGCGCCCGGCGCACGATGGCCGCGCCGGTGAGCTCGTCGCCCTCGAGGTCGACCTTGTCCAGGGCCAGCTGCGCGTTCAGCAGCGCCACGCCGCCGCCCGGGACGACGCCCTCCTCGACGGCCGCCTTCGTGGACTGGACGGCGTCCTCGATCCGGTGCTTCTTCTCCTTGAGCTCGACCTCGGTGGCCGCGCCGACCTTGATCACGGCGACGCCGCCGGCCAGTCGCGCCAGGCGCTCCTGCAGCTTCTCGCGGTCGTAGTCGGAGTCGGTCTTCTCGATCTCGTTCTTGATCTGGTTCACGCGGCCCTTGATGTCCGCTTCCTTGCCGGCGCCCTCGACGATCGTCGTGTCGTCCTTGGTGACGACGACCTTGCGGGCCGAACCGAGCAGGTCCAGCGTCGAGTTCTCGAGCTTCAGGCCGACCTCCTCGGAGATCACGGTGCCCCCGGTGAGGATCGCGATGTCCTGGAGCATCGCCTTGCGGCGGTCGCCGAACCCGGGCGCCTTCACGGCGACCGAGCGGAACGTGCCGCGCAGCTTGTTCACGACCAGCGTCGCGAGCGCCTCGCCCTCGACGTCCTCGGCGATGATCAGGAGCGGCTTGCCGCCCTGCATGACCTTCTCGAGCACCGGAAGCATGTCCTTCACGGCCGAGACCTTCTGGTTGGCGAACAGGATGTGCGGCTCGTCCAGCACCGCCTCCATGCGCTCGGGGTCGGTGATGAAGTACGGCGAGATGTAGCCCTTGTCGAACCGCATACCCTCGACGAGCTCGAGCTCCATGCCGAAGGTGTTCGACTCCTCGACCGTGATGACGCCGTCCTTGCCGACCTTGTCGACGGCCTCGGCGATCTGCTCACCGATCTCGGGGTCGGCGGCGGAGATGGCGCCCACGTGAGCGATCTCCTCCTTCTGCTCGACCTCCTTCGACTGGTTCTTGATGCTCTCGACGCCGAGCTCGACGGCGCGCTCGATGCCGCGCTTGATCGACATCGGGTTCGCGCCGGCGGCGACGTTGCGCAGTCCCTCCTTGACGATGGATTGTGCGAGGACGGTCGCCGTCGTCGTGCCGTCACCGGCGACGTCGTCGGTCTTCTTGGCGACCTCCTTCACGAGCTCGGCACCGATCTTCTCGATCGGCTCTTCGAGCTCGATCTCCTTGGCGATCGAGACGCCGTCGTTCGTGATCGTGGGGGCCCCCCACTTCTTCTCCAGCACGACGTTGCGACCCTTGGGCCCGAGCGTGATCTTCACGGCGTTGGCCAGCTGGTCCATGCCGCGCTCGAGAGCCCGCCGTGCCTCCTCGTCGTACGAGATGGTCTTGGCTGCCATCCGGCTCCTCCTCCTCGTTCGTCCGCAGTTCCCGGTACCGACTGCTAGCACTCGGATGCTGTGAGTGCTAACGCATCGTACCCACGAGACCGGGCCGGTGGCAAGACGGGACGGATCGGTGCGGCGCCTCAGGCAGCGAGGAAGACCTCAGGCGGCGGCCGCCTGGGCCCCGGCGCACTCGGAGGAGGTCTCGACGCTCACCAGCACGTCCCCCGGATCGGCGTCGAACGTGTCCCTGCCCGGACCCCCGTTCGCGACGTCGTTCCCCCCGACCCCGTCCTCGGTGGCCACGCAGAAGTCGAGGGCCCGGCCCGCCTGGACGACGTCGGAGCCACCGTCCCCGTTCACCGCGTCCCGCCCGGGACCGCCCTCGACGTCGTCCGGCCCGGGACCGCCGCTGACGAGGTCCGCACCGCGGCCGCCGTTCACCGAGTCGCGACCGCCGCCGCCGTCGATCCGATCGTTCCCCCGGTCGCCCGTGATGACGTCGTCGCCGCCCAGGCCGACGATCGCGTCGTCCCCGTGCAGCCCGCAGATCACGTCGTCCTGCGGGGTCCCGCGCAGGTTGTCGTTGCCGTTCGTCCCGACGATCGTGCAGGAGCCGAGGCCGACCGAGGCGCCGGCAGGCTCGCTCCGCGCTCGGGATGCCCGGCCAGGACATCGCGAGCGCGACGAGCGGAGCCACGAGCGGGAGCCATGCCCGGCGATGGTCACTCGTCGCCGGTGCCGCCCGTCTCGACCATCTCGTGGATCTGCTCCACGACCTCCGCGTTCGCGAGCGTCGTGACGTCGCCGAGCGGCCGTCCGCGAGCGACGTCGCGGAGCAGCCGACGCATGATCTTGCCCGACCGCGTCTTCGGGAGGTCGCCCGTGAAGATGAGCCCGTGCGGGCGCGCGATCTTCCCGATCTTGTCCGACACGTGCGCCCGGAGCTCCGCCGCGACCGCATCGTCGCCCTCGTACCCGCTCTTCAGCGTCACGAACGCGACGATCGCCTCGCCCACCACGTCGTCGGGGCGGGAGACGACGGCGGCCTCGGCGACCTTCGGGTTGTCGACGAGCGCGCTCTCGATCTCGTAGGTCGACAGCCGGTGCCCGGCGACGTTCATCACGTCGTCGATCCGGCCGAGGAGCCAGTAGTAGCCGTCCTCGTCCCGGCGAGCCCCGTCACCGGCCAGGTACACCTCGGGCCCGTACTTCGAGAAGTAGGTCTCGACGTACCGGTCCGGGTCGCCCCAGATCGTCCTCGCGATCGAGGGCCAGGGGCGCTTCAGCACCAGGTAGCCGCCGCCGCCGGGCGGGACGGACGCGCCGCGCTCGTCGACGACGTCGGGCAGGATGCCGGGGAAGGGCGAACGTCGCCGAGCCGGGCTTCAGCGGCGTGATGCCGGGCAGGGGCGTGATCAGGATCGCGCCCGTCTCCGTCTGCCACCACGTGTCGACGATCGGGCAGCGCTCCCCGCCGATGTACGTCCAGTACCAGATCCAGGCCTCCGGGTTGATCGGCTCTCCGACCGACCCCAGGAGCCGCAGGGACGACAGGTCGTGCTTCTCGGGGTACTCCGTCCCCCACCGCATGAACGCGCGGATCGCCGTCGGCGCCGTGTACAGGATCGTCGCGCGGTACTTCTCGACGATCTGCCAGAGTCGATCCTTGTCCGGCCAGTCGGGCGCGCCCTCGTAGATGATCCCGGTGGTGTGGTTCGCGAGCGGCCCATACACGATGTACGAGTGCCCGGTGACCCAGCCGATGTCCGCCGCGCACCAGTACACGTCGTCGTCGTGGATGTCGAAGATCATCCGGTGCGTGGCCGCGACCTGGGTGAGGTAGCCCGCCGGTCGTGTGCGCGATCCCCTTCGGCTTGCCGGTCGTCCCGCTCGTGTACAGCAGGTAGAGGAGGTCCTCCGCGTCCATCGGCTCGGGCTCGCACTCGGAGTCCTGCCCCTCGACGAGGTCGTGGTACCAGACGTCGCGGCCCTCGGTGAACGCGTGCTCGGTCCCCGTCCGACGCACGGTGACGACGTGCTCGATCGTCGGGCACTCCTTCAGCGCCTCGTCGGCGTTGGCCTTGAGCGGAACGACCGCCCCGCGCCGATACCCCCCGTCGGCGGTGATCAGGACCGTCGCCTCGGCGTCGTTGATCCGGTCTCGCAGCGACTCGGACGAGAACCCCCCGAACACCACCGAATGCGCGGCGCCGATCCTCGCGCACGCCAGCATCGCGACCGGCAGCTCGGGGATCATCCCGAGGTAGATCGCGACCCGGTCGCCCTTGCGCACGCCGAGGGACCGCAGGGCGTTCGCGAACCGGCAGACCTCCTCGAGGAGCTCGCGGTACGTGATCGTCCGCTCCTCGCCCGGCTCGCCCTCCCAGTGGTAGGCGACCTTGTCGCCGCCGCCGGCCTCGACGTGCCGGTCGAGGCAGTTCGTGGACGCGTTGAGCTGCCCGCCCGCGAACCATCTGACCCAGGGCGGGGTCCACTCCATGACCGTGTCCCACGGCCGGGACCACGACAGCCGCTCGGCCTGCTCGGCCCAGAAGGCCTCGTGGTCCGCCTCCGCCCGCTCGTAGATGGACCGGTCACGGACGATGGCTCGTGCCTGGAAGTCCTCCGGCGGCTGGAAGACGCGGTGCTCGGACAGGAGCGATGCGATGTTCGGCTCGACCTCGGACATCGGACGGCTCCTTCGGGGGTCGGGGCCCGCATCGTACGGCCCAGCGTGCCGGGACGGGCCACCCGGGAACAGGCACGGATGTGCTTGCATCCGTGCCTGGAAGGCACCAGCATCGTGCCTGCGGGGCCGCCAGGAGCGGCCTCGGGCCCTCTCGGGGGCCCGATCAGGGGAAGGAGAACCGCGTGGAGTACGAGGGGTACTGCGTCAAGGACCGGGAGAAGGTCAAGTTCGAAGGCACCGTGGTCGAGCTCAAGAACGGACGGAAGGCAGCCCAGGGCATCTGCCCGAAGTGCGGGACGAAGGTCATGCGGATCCTGGGCAAGTCCGCAACGTAGGCACCGAACACGACCGGCAGCGGACCGGGCCGCGCGGCGCCCGGCGAGACCTCTCCGGCGCCTAGTTCAGTCGCGAAAGCAGCTGTTCGGACGTGAAGACCGTCGGACCGGCGGTCTGTTGATGCCGTTCCACCAGGTCGGCCACGGTCGTGCGCTGGAACACGCCTTCGATCGCCCGGGCGACCTCGCCCCAGAACCCCTGGAGGCCGCACCGGGAGTCTGCGAAGCACGTGTGGTCGGTGGGCTCCAGGCAGAACATCGGGTAGAGCTGACCCTCGATCGCGTCGGCGATCTCGGCCACCGTGATCCGGGCGGGGTCCCGGGCGAGCCTGCAGCCGCCGCCGGCGCCTCGGAAGCTCTCGACCAGCCCGGCTTTGTGGAGGGCGCCCAGCTGCTGCTCGAGGAACCGGACCGGGATCTGCTGTGCCCGGGCGATCTCACGGGCAGGCACGAGGGTCTCCTCGGAACGGCGCAGGGAGAGCTCGATCATCGCCCGCATCGCGTATTCGAGCTTCTGAGAGATCTTCAGCATCCTGCCGGCACCCCGGGCCAATGTAGGAATGCGCCCGAGGGGTGTCAATGACCGCCGACCGGGCCTGGTACCACGACACCCGTCAACAGGCCCCCGCTGAACGACCCGGGTCTCGGCCGCAGGACCTAGGTCCGAGCCCCGCTCGACCGGCGCCGACCTCGGGGTCGTTCCCTCGAGGAGGCGATGCGAAGAATGGTCTCGTCTGCCCATGCGCTCCGACGCATCCGGCGCCGATACCCAAGGTGTTCGAGTGCGGAACGCCGGCCTGGGAAGGAACGCAACGATGCGTGTGCTCGTGATCGACGATGAACCCGACGTCTTGATGTTGTGCCGGATGAACCTCGAGCGTGCCGGGCACGAGGTGCTCGAGGCGTCGAACGGGCGCGATGGGCTCGAACTGGCCCAGCGGGAGCGTCCGGACCTCGTCGTGCTCGACGTGATGCTGCCGACGATCGACGGGCTCGCCGTGCTCGACGATCTCGCGAGAGACCAGGCGACCCGGGACGTCCCGGTCATCCTGCTGACCGCCAAGACCCACCGCGAGGATCGCCGCGCCGCCTGGGTGGCCGGGTGTGCCGGCTACATGACGAAGCCGTTCTCGCCCATCGAACTCGTCGGCCTGGTCGACCGGACGCACCGGATGTCCAAGAAGCAGCGGTCGGCGCATCGCGAGCAGGCCCTGCATGGGCCTCAGCGGCTGAAGCACCCCACCTCCGGCCTGGTTCGGGACCCAGCCTGACCCCTCGGTAGACTCGGGGCGTGCTCCCGATCGTCCCGGTGCAGCCCAAGCATGTCTCCGAGTACGCGGAGGCCGCGGGGCAGGAGGCGGTGGACCGGCTCGTCGAGCAGGCCCGTCTCCTCCGAGGCCTGCGCGTCCTGCACGTGAACAGCACGGCCTTCGGGGGCGGCGTGGCGGAGCTGCTCCACACGCAGGTCCCGCTGATGAACGACCTCGGCGTCGAGACGACCTGGGCATTGATCGAGGGATCCGACTCGTTCTTCGCGGTCACGAAGGCCATGCACAACGCGCTGCAGGGCGCCGAGACGCAGATCGAGGACGGGATGCAGTCGGCGTACTGGGAGCGGATCCGAGCGAACGCGGCGGAGCTGCCCCGGGACTTCGACGTCGTCCTGATCCACGACCCCCAGCCGGCGGCCATGTTGGCGGTGCTGGAGGACGTGGGCGAGCGGAAGGGTCGATGGATCTGGCGGTGCCACATCGACCTGTCGGCGCCGTATCGCCCCGTCTGGGACTTCTTCGAGCCGATCGTGAACCGGTTCGACGCCGCGATCTTCACCGCCGAGGAGTACGTCCAGCCGGGCGTGACGGACCCGGTCCGCGCGCTCATCCCGCCGTCGATCGACCCGCTGAGCCCGAAGAACGCGCCGTTGCTCGAGCCGGCGTGGGACGCCGTGGTGCGGCCGTTCGGCATCGACCCCGAGCGCCCGCTCATCTCGCAGGTCTCGCGCTTCGACCCGTGGAAGGACCCGATCGGCGTGATCGACGCGTTCCGGCTGGTCCGGCGGGAGGTCCCCGACGTCCAGCTCGTGATGGTGGGCTCGCTGGCGCACGACGACCCGGAGGGGATCCGGTACCTGGACCTGACGAGCGAGCACGCCGCGGGCGACCCCGACATCCACCTGCTGACGAACCTCGACGGGGTGGGGGACAGCGCCGTCAACGCCATCCAGCGGGCCTCGGACATCATCGTGCAGAAGTCGCTCCGGGAGGGATTCGGCCTGGTCGTCGCCGAGGGGATGTGGAAGTGGAAGCCCGTCGTGGGCGGCGACGTCGGAGGGATCCGGCTCCAGATCGTCGAGGGGAAGACCGGCCACCTCGTCGACGGCGTCGTCGCCTGCGCCGAGCGCGTCGTCGAGCTCCTGAAGGACCCCGCCCGCCGGGTCGCGATGGGCGAAGCGGGGCGGAAGCGGGTCCGGGAGCGTTTCCTCTGCCTGCGGGAGATCGAGGACACGATGAAGCTGATCGCCGAACTCGCGACATGAGCCGCTCCCTGCTCATCGCCTCCAACCGCGGCCCGTTGTCGTTCGAGCGGGACGCGGGCGGGTCCCTGGTGGCGCGCCGAGGCGCCGGGGGGCTGGTCACAGCGCTCTCCGGCTCGCTGCAGGAGGCCGAGGGCATCTGGGTCGCCGCCGCGATGTCCGACGGCGACCGCGAGATGGTGGCGCTGTCCCACCGGGGCAGGATCGATCACGTCGAGGGCGACGTGAAGTATCGGCTGCGCTACCTCGACATCCCGCCGGACATCTACGACGGCTACTACAACGGGATCTCCAACGGCATGCTGTGGTTCGCGCACCACTACCTGTGGGACACGGTGCGGTCACCGACCTTCGGCCGGGACGTCCGGACGATCTGGGAGGCCTACGTCGAGGTGAATCGCCGGTTCGCGCTCGCGCTCGCCGAGGAGGCGAAGAGCGAGGGCGGCGACGCCGTGTTCCTGATCCAGGATTACCACCTGTCGCTCGTTCCCCGATTGCTCCGCGACCTGATCCCGGACGCGATGATCTGCCACTTCTCGCACACCTCGATCGCGGGACCGACGTACCTGCGGATGTTGCCAGCCCAGATCCACGACCAGGTCCTCCTGGGGATGCTCGGCGCGGACGTCATCGGCTTCCACTCCCCGATGTGGGCGGAGAACTTCCTGCTGTCGGCGCGCCAGCTGCCGGGGATCCGTGTCGACCTCGCGAGGTCGCGGGTCATCGTGGAGGGGCGCGAGGTGGTCGTCCGGATCCACCCGATCTCGGTCGACGGGCGCGCGATGCGCGAGGCCGCTGCGAGCCCCGAGATCCGCGGGCTTCGTCGGGAGCTCAACCGGTGGCGCAGCAACAATCGCCTGATCCTGCGGGTCGACCGGCTCGAGCTCACGAAGAACATCGTCCGCGGGTTCCAGGCGTTCGAGCTGTTCCTGCAGCGGAACCCCGAGTGGCTCGAGCGGGTCCGGTTCCTCGCGCTGCTCTCGCCGTCGCGCCAGGAGATTCCCGAATACCTCGAGTACACGGAGGCGTGCCTCGCGGAGGCCGAGCGGATCAACGCCGAGCTCGGCACGCCGGGCTGGGCGCCGATCGAACTGCGGCTGCAGGAGGATTACGAGGGCGCACTCGCCGCCTACGGCCTGTACGACCTGCTGTTCGTGAACCCGGTGATCGACGGCATGAACCTCGTCGCGATGGAGGGCCCGCTGCTCAACCGGCGCCACGGCGTCCTGGTGCTCTCGAGGACCGCGGGGGCCTACGGCCGGCTCGGGCGGTACGCGCTCGGCGTCAACCCGTTCGACGTGGACGAGATGGCCGAGGCGATCGCCCGGGCGCTCGACATGCCGCCGGACGAACGGACGAGGCGCGCGCGCGGGCTCTCGCGGCTCGTGCTCGCGAACCCTCCCTCGCGCTGGGTCGGCGGGCAGCTCGAGGATCTCGAGCGGGCTCGCCGCCGGCGCCGCTGAACCGACGTCAGAGCGTCCGCAGGAGCTCCACGAGTCCCGCGGGGCCCTCGACGACCACATCGGCCGCCTGGACGAGCGCCCGCGGCGTCTCCTCGCCACGGACGGCCACACGGACGACGTGGACCCCCTCGGCCTCGAGATCGTCGAGCGCTCGGAACGCCTCGGCGTCCGCGACGTCGTCGCCCGCGTAGAGCACGGCACGCAGCCCGTGTTCGCGGGTGAGGCGTTCGACCGCGCTCCCCTTCATCGGACGATCGGACGGGACGAGCTCGAGCACCATCTTGCCCTCGACCAGGCGGAGTCCCGACTCGGTCGCGACGGGTTGCAGCGCCGCCCGCAACGCCGAGCGTGCGGCGCGAGGGTCGGCCGCCTGCCGGTAGTGCACGGCGAACGAGACGCGCTTGTCCTCGACCCAGGCCTCGGGCACGACGGCCGCCGCCGCCTCGACGCGCGGCACGATCGCCGTCACCAGCTCGGGGGCGTCGTCCTCGAAGCCGTACAGGCCGACGTGGACGAGGTGCGGGACGTCAAGGAGCTCCACGACCTCCTCGGAGCGGCGGCCGGTCACGATCGCGACCAACCGGTACCGCTCGGCGAGGCGCGCGAGCTCGGGTGCCGCGCCGTCGACGGGTTGCACGAGCTCGGGCCGGTCCACGATCTCGGAGAGCGTGCCGTCGAAGTCCAGGAGGATGCCGGCCTCGTGCGCGAGTCCGCGCAGTGGGTTCAGGTCAGTCAGCCGTGAGCACCGCGTAGTCGTTGCCGAGGAAGATCGCGAGCTGCGCCGAACGGTCGATGTCGGCGATCCCGGGTTCGAGCTGCACGACCTCGACGCTGTCGAGACGCCGGAAGAAGGTCCCGGCGAGCGCCTCGGCCTCGGTCTGGTCCCGCGGCGCGCGGTAGTAGATCGTCGTGGTCGGCAGCGGAGCGGGGGCGTCGGTCGGATCCTGGGCCGCGACGTAGCCGTACTTGTTCTCGAGCTTGATCTGTGTCTCCGAGGCGAGGCCGGTCACCCCCGCGCCGTTGAACACGGCGATCCGCGTCCCGGCGGTCGGGGTGGGCGGGGCGGTGTCGGCCGGCCCGGTCGGGCCGGTCGGCTCCGGTGAGGGCGACTCGGAGGCGGTGGGGCCGCCGTCGTCGAGCGGCGGGGTCGCGTCGTCGCCGGAGGAGGCGACGGGTCGGAACGCCTGGTCGATCACGACGATGCCCCCGACCACGAGGGCGACGACGATGACGAAACGGATCGTGCTGGCGGCCAAGGAGAGGTAGAAGCTCCTGTTGGTCGGCGGTTCGTGCGTGCCCATCCTACCCCGGGCTACGAGGGAAACCCAAGCCGACGCGCCAGGCGCCGGCGCCTCCGATCGTCCCGGAGCCGTCGGAGCCGCCGGACGAGCATCGGGTCGTAGCCGAGCGCCTCCGGCCGGTCGATCGCACGCATGAGGAGCTGGTGGTAGCGGGTCGTCGAGACCCCGAACCGCTCGCGGATGCGGCGCTCCTTCGGTCCGCCCTGTGTCCACCAGGAGCGCTCGAAGTCCAGGACCCACCGGGTCCGCTCGTCCAAGCCCTCCACGTGGGTGCTCGCCGAGGCTGCCACGTGCCCGAGCCTAGCCGCTGCCGATGACGCCGCACGGGCCCTGGGGGGGTCGCCAGACCGCGGCTATCCGACCAGCCCCCGGACCTGGCGGACGGCGACGAGCAGGGCGGCCAGGTCGTTCGCCTCCTCGAGCGCGAGGCCGCGCATGAACTTCTCCAGGCGACTCCTGACGTCGCCGTGCGCCTCCAGGTACGCCTCGACGGCCTCCCGCGGAGGCATGCCGTCGGCATCGGCGAGCGAGCGCTCGGCCACCTGGCGTCGGAGGAGGCGCAGGTCGTCCTCGAGCGCCTGCAGAGCCCAACGCTGCCAACGGGTCTTCGCCGACACGGCCGTGGACCGTGACTCGAGCCAGTCGAGGTGCGCCGCCTCGCCGACGAGGAAGAACGCGCGGGCGACGTCCTCGACGCTCCGGCCGGTCGCCCGGGCGACGCTCGCGGCGTTCGGCCCGTGCACGAGGAACACCTGCGTCACGTGCCGGCGAGCGATCTCCTCGGGCACGCCGCGGTCCATCAGGCTCCACGCCTCGCGTTCGCGTTCGGCTCGCCAGTCCTCGGGTGCGACGGTCGAGACGGCCTCCTCGAACTCGAGGAACGGTCCCTCGTGCGCCTCGATCGCGCGCCCGAGCTGCCCCGGCGCGTGCTCCAGGTACCAGCGGGCGCAGATCTCGACGAGACGGTCGATGCCGGCCATGAGCTCGTCGAGCAACGCCGGCTCGAGGGCACCCACCTGGGCCTCGATCGCCTCCCACCGGCCCACCGCCCGGGTCACGTCCCGGGCGATGCGGTACGCGCGCACGACGTCCGCCGCCTCCGCTCCGGTCTCGGTGACCACCCGGGACACGAACGTGATCCCCTGGGAGTTGACGACGTCGTTCGCGACGAGCATCGCGATGAGCTCACGCCGCAGCGGGTGCTCGTTCAGCAGCGGTCCGAACCGCTTGACGACCGGCGGCGGGAAGTAGGAGCGGAGATCGCGCTCGAGGTACTGGGAATCGGGAAGCGCCGAGGACAGCATGGCGTCGGTGAGGCTCATCTTCGCGTGCGCGAGGAGCACGGCGAGCTCGGGTCGCGTCATCCCTCGGCTCGAGCGACGTCGCTCGGTCATCTCCTCGGCGTTCGGCAGGGCCTCGAGCTCCCGATCCAGCGTGCCCTCGGCCTCGAGCGAGAGCATGAGGTCCTCGAGCGCCTCCATCCGATGCGGCGAGAGCTCGGCCTCCTGAGACAGGATCTGGGCCTGCTGGAAATTGTCGTACAGGACGTGACGCACGACGTCGTCCTGGACCTCGTGGAGCAGCGCGTTGCGTTCGTCATGCGACAGCTCGCCGCGCTGCATCGCGAGCCCGAGCAGGATCTTCAGGTTCACCTCGTGGTCGGAGGTGTCCACGCCGGCCGAGTTGTCGATGAAGTCCGTGTTGATCCGCCCACCGCCCAGCGCGAACTCGATGCGCCCACGCTGCGTGAACCCGAGGTTCCCTCCCTCGGCCACGACGCGGCAGCGCAGATCCCGTCCGTCGACCCGCACCTCGTCGTTCACCCGGTCGTCGGCCTCGGCGTTCGTCTCGGTCGAGGCCTTCACGTAGGTGCCGATCCCGCCGTTGTAGAGCAGGTCGACCGGGGCCCGCAGGATCGCCGAGATCAGCGCGCTCGGCGTGAGCTCCTGGTCCTCGATCCCGAGCGCCAGTCGCGCCTCCGCCGATACGGGGATCGACTTCGCGGTCCGCGGCCAGACGCCTCCGCCCGGGGAGATCGTCGAACGCTCGTAGTCGTCCCAGCTCGAGCCCGGGAGCTCGAACAGCCGCCGGCGCTCCGCAGACCCCGCCGCCGGGCTGGGCGTCGGGTCCAGGAACACATGGCGGTGATCGAACGCGGCGACGAGGCAGATCTGCTCGGAGTACCGCATCCCGTTGCCGAACACGTCGCCCGACATGTCGCCGATGCCGACGACCGTGAACGGCTCGTTCATCACGTCGGTGCCCATCTCGCGGAAGTGCCGCTTGATCGATTCCCACGCGCCGCGCGCCGTGATCCCGAGCGCCTTGTGGTCGTACCCGGTCGAGCCGCCCGACGCGAACGCGTCGTCCAGCCAGAAGCCGTACTCGGCCGAGATCGCGTTCGCCCGGTCCGAGAAGCTGGCGGTGCCCTTGTCCGCCGCGACGACGAGGTACGGATCGTCCTCGTCGTGGATCACGACGTGCTCGGGGTGCACGACCGTGCCGTCCACCAGGTTGTCGGTCACGTCCAGGAGCGAGCGGATGAACGTGTCGTATTGCCTCACCGCCTCCTCGCGCAGCTCGGCCGGGTCCGGCACCGACCGCTTGAGCACGAACCCACCCTTCGCGCCGGTCGCGACGATCACCGCGTTCTTCACCATCTGCGCCTTCATGAGGCCCAGCACCTCGTTGCGATAGTCCTGACGTCGGTCGGACCACCGGATCCCTCCACGCGCGACCTTTCCCCCGCGCAGGTGGATCGCCTCCATGTCGGTCGAGTAGACGAACACCTCGTACAGCGGCGTCGGCTTCGGCATCTCGGGGACGGCCTCGGAGCGGAACTTCAGCGACATCGCCGGGCGCGCCGGCAGGAACGCGTTCGTCCGCACGGTCGCGTCGACCACCCCGAGGGCGTTGCGGAGGATCCGGTCCTGCTCGAGGGAGGCCACGGCGTCCAGGTCCGCGCGGATCTGCGCGCGCAACGCCTCCTGCGCCTCCGGGTCCTTCGGCAACGAGGGGTCGAACCGGAGCTCGAAGAGCCGCACGAGCTGGCTCGCGATCTGCGGATGCTCCGCGAAGGCCTCGTTCTTGTACTCGACGGGGAAGCTCGCGTTCACGCGGTGATGGAACTTGCGGTACGCCCGCAGGATCTGGACCTGCCGCCAGTCGAGGCCGGCGGTGACGACCAGGCGGTTCAGGGAGTCCGATTCGCAGGCCCCCCGCCACACGGCCGCGATGCACTCGGCGATCCGGGCGCCCGTGCCGTCGACATCGAGCGGCCGGTGTCGGGCATCGAGGACCCCGAAGTCGTGCAGGAACCATTCCTGGCCGTCCTGCTCCAGGAGCGCGGTCGGCAGCTCCTCCACCGCGCGCAAGCCGAGGGACTCGAGGGTCGGCACGAACTCCGAGAGCTCCACGCGGCCCCCGACCTTGTAGAGCCGGACGCGGGTGAGGACGTCGTCGCCCTCGCCCTCGTTCAGCAGGCCGATCAGGAAGGGCTCGCCGGTCTGGGCGAGCTCGTCGAACCGAGCGATGTCCTCGACCGCGATCTCGGCACGGGTCGAGGCCTTGTAGGACTCGGGGAAGCGCCCCGCCCACCGCTCGAACAGCTCGCGCCCACGCCCGGGGCCGTTCCGCTCCTCGAGGAGCTCGAGCACCCGGTCGTCCCACGTGCGGGCGATCTCGATCACCTCGCGCTCGAGCTCGTCGAACAGGACCGTCGGGATCTGGCCCTGCGGGACGTGCACGGTGAAGTGCAGGTACGCGAGCTCGCTCTCGGTGAGCGACAGGTGGTAGTCGACCGTGGTCCCGTGGAAGCGTTCGAGGAACAGCTCCTGCAGGTGCTGGCGAACCTCGGCGTTGAACCGGTCCCTCGGGATCGCGGCCAGGAGCGACACGCTCCGGTCGTACAGGTCCCGGCGGACGAACAGTCGGATGTCGTGCGACTCCTGCAGGTAGAGCAGCCCCATCATCTGGTGGCGGAGCTCCTCCGTCGTCGCCGCGAACAGCTCGTCCTTCGGGAAGCTCTCGAAGATCGAGACGACCGCCTTGTAGTCGTGCGACCCCTCGAACAGGTCCTCCGCCTCCAGGATCTGCTTCAGCTTGCGGTGCAGCACGGGTGTGTTGGCGGCCGGCTCCATGTACGCCTTCGACGTGAACAGCCCGACCATCCGGGCCTCGCCGATGATCCGGCCGTCGGGGGAGACGCGCCGCACCCCGATGTAGTCCATCCGGGCGCGCCGGTGCACGGTCGAGGGGCGGTTCGTCTTCGAGTAGATGAGGAGGTCCCCGCCCTCGATGCGTCTCCGCAGGTTCGGATCGACCGAGGCCAGGAGCACCGGCTTCTCGAACGTGGACCAGCCGGTCTTCGACAAGATCCCGAGGCCGCTCCCCTCGACGGCGACGAGGGCGCGACCCTCGGGCGGGTCCATCAGGGTGTACTCGCGGTACCCGAGGAAGATGAAGTTCAGGTCGAGCAGCCAGTCGAGGAACGCCACGGTCTCGTCGACCTCGTCCCTCGGGTACAGGACCGCGCCGCCCTTCGCGATGTCGATCATGCCCCGGACGGCGGACTTCATCCCGTCGAAGTCGCGGACCACCAGACGGACGTCCCCGAGGATCGCGCGGACCGTGTCCTCGAGCTCGGCCCGCTCCTGCTCGGAGAGCCGGCGCTCGAGCTCGAAGTGCATCACCGATTCGCGCGACGCGGCCTCCCGGACATGCAGGATCTTCGCGACCCGGCCGTCCGCGTCGCGCTCGACACCGACGACCGGGTGGATCACGGAACGGACGTCGAGGTCGCGCGCCGCGAGCTCCTCGTTGATGGAATCGAGCAGGAACGGGGAATCCGCCGCGTTCGTCTCGAGCACGGTTCCCGGCACCTCGTAGCCGTCGCGCTCGCGGGTCGGGGAGAAGACCCGGACCGCGACCTCCTCCGGCGATCGTCGGTCGGCGAGATCGAAGGCCCCCAGGACCATCGCCGCGAGCTCGTCCGCGCTGGACCGCTCGAGCTCGTCCCGGGTCAACCGCCGCGTGAACGCCGTCGCGAACGCCAACACCATCTCGGCGCGATCGGGCGGGACACGGGCGTCGATCAGGTCCAGCACCCGGCCCGGCACGCCCCCGGTGGCCTCGTCCGTGGTGCTCACGGGCACATGGTACCCGTGCCTGTTCTCTGCCCTGAACTGCGGCTTTACTCCGGCCTCCGGCGAGCCGACTCAAGAAGGGATCCGGCGATCGGGAGGAGCCCTTCCCAGGCATGGTCGAAGCCGTACACCGCATGGACGGGAGCACGCGCGAGCGGGAGCTGCGCTCGGTCGCGCAGCTTCGGATGCTGCATGCGTTCGCCTCGCGGCTGAACGTGCTCGACGACCCCGACGAGATCGGGGAGGCGATCACCGCCGAGCTGAAGACGCTCATCGACTATCACAACTGCCGCGTCTACCGGCTGCAGGCAGATGGGGTCACCCTGTGGCCCGTGACCTTCCGCGGCGAGCTGACCGAGTACGAGTCCGAGACCCACGAGGAGCTCGTGTCGCAGGTCGGCGAGGGCATCACGGGCTACGCCGCGCTCGTCGGCGAGACCTACTACTCGCCGGATGCGCTGCACGACGTGCGCGGGTTCCAGATCGATGGGACCGACGAGATCGACGAGTCACTGCTCGCCGTCCCGATGAAGATCGGCGACCGCGTGACCGGGGTCATCGTCCTGTCGAACCTCGGGGTCGATCAGTTCGACACCGAGGATCAGCGCGTCCTGGAGGTGCTCGCCTCGCACGCCGCGGTCGCCTACGAGAACGCGAGCCTGCTGCAGAAGGAGCGGTCGGCCGCCCAGACCGCGTCGGCGCTGCTCGCGCTCTCGCAGTCGCTGACCGGTGTTCGGGACATCTCGACCGTGTTCGAGCGGGTCGTGGCGGTGGTGCCGTCGATCATCGAGGCCTCGGCCGTCGCGGCCTACCGGCGCGATCCCGACTCCGGCGACTTCGTCCTGGTGGACCACCACGGCGCGGATCCGATACGAGCCGCCGCGACGCGGCCGGTCCCGGCCGAGCTCGGAAGCACGTTCCTCGCCACCCTGGACGAGCCGTTCGTGATCGCCGCGGAGATCGCGCGGCAGGTGCCCCCCGAGTACTGGATCGTGGACGAGGTCACCGACGCCCTGGTCGCCCCCATGCGGTGGGAGCCCGACGGGTTCGGCGCGCTCATCGTGCTCGCGCCGATCGCCAAGCCCTCGTTCTCCGAGCGTGACCTCTCCCTCGCCCGCGGCATCGCCGACATCGCCGCCCTCGCGCTCGGGAGCGCGCGGCGCGTGAGCGAGCTGGAGCGATTCCAGGAGCTCGCCGAGACCCTCGACGCGATCTTCTGGGAGGCGAACCACGCGACCCTCGCGTTCACGTTCCTCTCGCGACGCGCGGAGGCGGTGCTCGGCGCGCACGACGACGGCGGTACCGGCCGGGAGCAGTTCCCGGCGCGCTGGGGGGACCACGTGCATCCGGAGGATCGCGACCGCGTCGTGGCGCAGCTGCGCGCGGCCGTGCGGAGTCCCGGCGACGACCTCGACCTCGAGTATCGCGCCCGGGGACCCGAGGGGCGGACCCTGTGGCTGCGCGACATCGTGCACGTGGCCACGGACATCCGGGGGACCCCGGTGGTGCGCGGATTGATCGTCGACGTGACACAGGGCAAGCACGCGGAGCAGGCGCTGCGCAAGAGCGAGCAGAAGTACTCGGAGGCGTTCCACCGCGAGCGCGAGGCCACGCAGCAGCTGCGGGCGCTCGACGACATGAAGAACACGTTCCTCGAGGCCGTCTCGCACGACCTCCGCACCCCGCTGACCACGATCCTCGGGGCCGCGGTCACCCTCGAGCAGGCCGGCCTCGACATGCCCCGGGAGGACGCGCTCGATCTGCTGCGCCGTGTCGCGTCGAACGCCCGCAAGCTCGAACGCCTGCTGTCGGACCTGCTCGACCTCGACCGGCTCCAGCGCGGCATCATCGAGCCGAACCGCCGGCCGACGGACGTCGGCGGACTGGTGCGAGCGGCGGTTCGCGAGTACGAGGCCTTCGGCGCGCGCCGCGTGGACGTGGCCGCGGATGAGCTGATCGCGGAGGTCGACGCCGCGAAGGTGGAGCGGATCGTGGAGAACCTGCTCGCGAACGCGGCGCGGCACACCCCTCCGGAGAGCCGGATCTGGGTCCGGGTGCAGCGGGAGCATGACGGGGTGCTGCTCTTGGTGGACGACGGGGGGGACGGGGTACCCAACCACCTGAAGGAGCAGATCTTCGAACCGTTCCGACAGGGTCCGGGCCCGGCGAGCGCCTCGCCCGGCGTCGGCATCGGCTTGTCCCTGGTCGCGCGCTTCGCCGAGCTCCACGGCGGTCGGGCATGGGTCCAGGACCGGCCGGGCGGTGGTGCCTCGTTCCGCGTGTTCCTGGCCGAGGGTTAGCCGGCCGGTGACCCGTCACGCCGAGCGGTCGTTGGTGCCTCCGCTGGTTGCTGTCGCCAGTGCTGGCCGGTAGCGTTGGCCGCCGCCCTCCCCCCGAAGGAAGTCCCGATGTCCAGCGACGAGACCACCGGCATGGCCGGAGACCCGCACCGCGACCCGGTCGTTCCGACGATCGAGGTCGAGGCGGCCGGCGACGGGGGTGGGCCGCCGTCTGCGGAGGTCGCCACGGAGTCGATCCCGGAGCAGACGATCCCGGAGCAGACGGCGGCCGGTCGCGACTGGCTCAAGATCGCCGGGAAGATCGCGAGCTTCGCGCTGGCGCTGTTCCTGTTCGTCCTCGCGATCCAGCTGATGAAGGAGGGCGCGAAGGAGATCGCGCCCTCGCTCTCCGACAGCCCGCTGTTCAGCAACGCGATCTCGACGCTTGGCGCCGGTTGGCTCGGCGCCTACATCGTCCTGTCCGGCTCGCCGATCGCGGCCGTCGCCCTCAGCCTGTACGTCGGGGGCGCACTGACGGAGCTCCAGACCTTCACGATGCTCTCCGGCTCGCGTCTGGGCGCCTCCTTCGTCGTGCTGCTCGTCGGGTTCCTCTACGCCGTTCGGCACGGCGGCCGGAACCGCGGCGAGTCGATCGGGATGGGCGTGCTCGCGCTCTCGCTCACGGCGATCGTGTACGTGCCGGGGATGCTGCTCGGGTACGGGATCTTGAAGGCGGGGATCCTCGACGGCATCAAGCTGAACGCGTCGCAGGACGTCCTGTCGCTCATCGACTACATCTGGGGCCCGGCGCTGGAACTGCTCACCGCTCTTCCGGGGTGGACGCTGCTCCCCCTCGGCTTGGGCATCATCCTGATCTCGTTCCGCTTCCTCGACCGTGTGCTGCCCCAGCTCGACGGCGAGCGCGCCCACGGGAAGCGGGCCGACTGGCTTCGCCGGCCGTGGCCGATGTTCGCGCTCGGCTGCATCGTTGCCACCCTCACGCTGTCGGTGTCGGTCGCGCTCACCGTGCTGGTCCCGCTCGCCGCTCGCGGCTACATCCGCCGGGAGGAGTCGATCCCGTACATCATGGGCGCGAACATCACGACGCTCGCCGACACGCTCGTCGCGGCGATGGTGCTCGGCAACGCCGTCGCCGTGCACATCGTCCTCGCCGAGGCGATCGGGGTCACGATCGTCTCGCTGATCTACCTGGCGTTCCTGTTCGGCCCGATGAAGCGGTGGATCCTGGCGCTCGACGATTGGGTCGTCGCGTCGAACCGGCGTCTGTGGGTCTTCGTCGCGATCCTGTTCGTGCTCCCGGCGATCTTCCTCACGTCGGGCATCTGGCTCGGCCCGATCGCGTCCTGACGGCACGCGCCTCGGTCTACGGGCAGTCGGCCTCGCCGCTGTCGACGTCGACGATGCACCCGCTCACGTCGACCGCCTCGAAGGCCGACGCGGGCACGGTCTTCAGCTGGTCGAGCAGGTTGTTCGTCCAGTGTCCGTCCCGGGTGCCCTGGAAGTACCAGTTCGACCCGTTGTCCGCGAGGATGAGCCCGTAGTGCTGCATCGCGCGCAGGATCGTCCGCGCCCGCGGCGAGAACCCCGAGATGTCGAAGCCGGCGCGCAGCCGGAACCGCGCGCCCATCGGCGGACAGTCCGGGTCGTCCTCCCCGGCCTCGTGGCGGGCGGGCCAGACGTAGGCGTCGGTCGTGCAGTCCACCGTGAAGCGGATCGCGTGCCGGATGCTCCCGGCCTTCACCTCGTCCCAGCGGACGAGCCCGGCGAAGATCGGGAGACCGGCCGCGTCGGCCGAGGTCCACGTCCGCGGCCGGAGCCGGTTCGAGTCGAGGTCGAAGATCGCCCCGCTGCCGGCGTGCGGATCACCGCCGTTCCACTCTGCGGCGAAGAGCTCGTACAGGCGGCAGGTGCCTCGCTCGACGATGAGCGCGTGCCGGTCGGAGCCTCCCTCGATCCGCGTTCGCGCGTCGAAGGGATAGGGCCCCCGGTCGCTCTCGTCGGCGTACTGGAAGTCGATTCGGACCTTCGGATGCCGTCGCCCGACGACGTCGTACGGCAGCCCGTACGAGGGCGGGCCGAAGTCCGGATGCAGATCCGTCGCGCCGGCGTCGGCGGACGCGAGCCATGTGTCGCTCATCTCGTGGACCGGCAGCGAGTCCACCCGCGTGTTCCAGATGTTCGTCTCCGGGAAGACGGAGCAGGCCGTCCCGGGCACCCCAGCACGGGCCACCGAGGGCAGGCTCAGCGGAGCCAGGAACGCCGCGACGAGCACGACCCTGACGAGCGAGCGTCTGCGCATGGTCAAGGCATCGGCACCCATGCCTCCGGAGCTTGAAGGTCCTCGAGTGGAGCCGGCGGTCGGATTCGAACCGACGACCTGCTGTTTACAAGACAGCTGCTCTTGCCCCTGAGCTACGCCGGCGCATCAGCGAGTCTACGCGCGGCCGCCTGCCCGGGACGGAAGGACGAAGGCGTACAGCGCGGCGGCGAGCGATGCCGAGGCATTCAGCGAGCCGACGCGCCCGTGCATCGGGAGGCGCACGAGCAGGTCGCATGCCTCACGGGTGAGCCTGGCCAGTCCCGAGCCCTCGGACCCGATCGCGAGGGCGATCCGTCCGTCCGGGCACGGCTCCTCGTAGACGGTGCGCTCGGCTCGCTCGTCGAGCCCCACGACCGTGAATCCTGCCTCCTGCAATCGCGCGAGTGCGCGCGGGATGTTCGCGACCCGCGCGCGGGGCAGGTGCAGCAACGCGCCCGCCGACGCCGCGACGGCCGCCGGCGTGACGTCGGCGGCCCGGCGGAGGCGGGTGATCACCATCGCGGCGCCCGCCGCCTCGGCCGAGCGCGCGGCCGCGCCGAGGTTGTGCGGGTCGACGATCCCGTCGAGCGCGACGACGACGTCCCGGTCGCCGAACGGCCACGACGCGAGCTCGCGTTCGCCGATCGGTTCGGGCGCGCGGATCCGAGCCGCGACGCCGTGGTTGCCGGGCGCGACGCGATCGAGCTCGGCGCGCGGGACCTCGCGCGGTTCGACCCCCGCTCCACGACACGCCTCGAGGAGGTCGCGCATCCCGGGCGTGCGCGCGGGCGCCCCGCGCGACCAGCACCTCGACCGCGCGGCCCGAACGCACCGCCTCGAGGACCACGCGGCGACCTCCGACGATCCCCTCGGCAGGGCCTCTCGTCACGACGACGTCAACACCGCGAGCGCGAGGCAGCCGATCCCGTCGCCCGACAGCCCGAGGCCCTCTGGCCGCGTGGCCTTGACGGAGATCCTCGCCACGGGGACCCGGAGGGCTTCGGCGAGCAGCTCACGCATCGCGCCTCGTTCGGGAGCGATCGACGGCCGCTCCGCGATCACCGTGAGGTCCACGGAGTCGGGGTGGAACCCGGCGTCGCCGACGAGGCCGACCGCGCGACGGAGCAGCTCGAGCCCGGCGATCCCCGCGAACGTCGGGTCCGTGTCGGGGAAGTGCTCGCCGAGGTCGCCGAGCGCCGCGGCGCCGAGCAGCGCATCGGCCACCGCGTGGCACACGGCGTCCCCGTCCGAATGCCCCGCCAGACCCACGGCCTCCTCGAACACGACGCCGCCCAGCCGCAGGACCCGTCCGGGATCGAACGCGTGGACGTCGAACCCGAGGCCGACGCGCGGGCCCGTCACGTCGTGCCACCGATCGCCTCGGCGAGCCGGACGTCATCCCAGGTCGTGATCTTCAGGTTCAGCCGCTCGCCGTCGATCGCCCGGATCCGGAAACCGGCCCGCTCGAGCAGCGCCGCATCGTCCGTGGCCTCGATGCCGTCCCGGATCGCGGCGGCGTGCGCCGCTCGGAGGGCGTCGGCACCGAAGACCTGGGGCGTCTGCGCGAGCCCGAGCGCGTCCCTCGGCTCGGTCCCCTCGACCCGTTCTCCCGCAAGGCGTTTGAGGGTGTCCACCACCGGGATCGTCGGCACGACGCCGTCCCATCCGTCCAGGGCGGCCATCGCCCGGGCGAACAGATCCGGGGTCGCGAACGGCCGGGCCGCGTCGTGGCAGACGATGACCCGGACCCCGGCGGGGACGGCATCGAGCGCCGCCAGGACGGATGCCTGCCGGGTCGCTCCCCCGGCGACGACGTCCGAGACGCCGAACGGCCGCACGAGCTCCGCGACGCGCTCCTCGAAACCGGACGGCGCGACGACCACCACCCGATCGATCCCTCGGCATCCCGACGCGACCTCGGCGCCCCGAGCCACGAGGGCGCGCCCGCCGACGGGGACGAGCGCCTTGGGCAGGGTCGGGTCCAACCGCTCGCCTCGTCCCGCGGCGAGCACGATCGCGACGGCGCCGGCCACGGCGCGAGGTTACTGGAGGTTCGCGAAGACCATCCGCCCGGTGGTCGTCCTGATCACGTTGCGGACGACCACCGAGACCTCGGACCCGATCTCGTCGCGCGCCGACTCGACGACCACCATCGTGCCGTCGTCGAGGTAGCCGACCGCCTGTCCGCTCTCGCGCCCCTCCTTCACGAGCTGGACGCCGACCTCGTCGCCGACGCCGACCGGCATCCGGAACGCGGTCGCGAGGTCGTTCACGCTCGGGACCGCGACGCCCACCGCCTGGGCCACCTTCGACAGGTTGTGGTCGGTCGTGATGAGCGACGCCCCCCGCTCCCGGGCGAGCTTCACGAGCGCCGCATCGACGTCGGAGATCCCATCCTCCTCGACGAGGTGCATCTCGATCGTCGCGGCACGCCGGAGCTCCCCGACCGTGTCGAGGCCCCGCCGGCCGCGACCGCGGCGCCGGGGGTCGGAGGAGTCGGCGATCGACTGGAGCTCGCGCAGGACGGCACCGTGCAGGAGGACGTCACCGGACACGAAGCCCGTCTGCACGAGGTCGAGGATGCGTCCATCGATCAGCGCGCTCGTGTCGACCACGAAGGCCCGGCCCTTCGCGGCCGCCGCACGCGGCTTCAGCCCGATCAGCGTGAACAGCTCCTCGTGCTTGGTCCGTCCGATGCGGAACCCCACGTACCCGAGCGTCACGTACATGAACGCAACGCTCGTCCAGGCGGCGAGCGGCGGGAGCCGGAAGACGGGGACGGACAGCAGCGCGGCGATCGCGAGGCCCGCGATGAGGCCCCCGACACCGGCGACGATCTCTGCCGCCGGGACCTTGCGGAGATCCTGCTCCATCGTCTTGACCGCCGTGGCGGTCTGGCGTCCGAGCACGCCACCCAGGACGAACCCGGTCGAGGTCCCGAGCACCACGCCGAGGAGCGTCTTCGTGGTGGTCGTGGGGGCGAGGCGCGTGGCCACCGTGTAGCCGGCGGCGGCGAACAACACGACGAAGATCAGGCGGACGAACTCGACCAGCCGACCCCTCGGGGACGGCGCAGCCTCGTGAGCACGCCTGCGAGCGCGCCACGAACGGGCCTCGTGCGCGAGCATCTCTCCAGATGCCTCGACGGCTCGCCGGGCAGACTTGACCCGGGTGCGCGGGTTCTCATGACGGGAGCCGCGGCAGCAGCGGCTCCTGGGGGCGCGGCTAGGTGCTGGCCAACTCCCGAGCCCCGTGGGACTCGTCCAGGACCTTGTCGATCATGGCCTCGGCCTTCTCCTCGCCACCAACGGTCACGTACGTGAGCTCGGAGACCAGGATCTGCCTCGCCTTGATGATCATCCGCTTCTCACCCGCGGACAGGCCGCGGTCCCGCTCGCGGATCGACAGGTTCCGGACGACCTCGGCGACCTGGTAGATGTCGCCGGACCGCAGCTTCTCGATGTTGTTCTTGAAGCGGCGGCTCCAGTTGGCTGCCATCTGCGACTCTTCCTCGCGCAGGACGTTCATGACCTTCTTGACCTCGTTCTTCCCAACGACCGATCGCAGGCCGACCTCCTCGGTGCTGTCGATCGGGACCATCAGGATGAGGTCGCCGTAGGAGACCCGGAGCTTGAAGTACTTGCGCTTCTCTCCAAGGAACTCCCGAACGCACAGCTCTTCGATGACTGCTGCTCCGTGTTCCGGATGCACAACCGTGTCGCCTTTTCGGAACACAGAACCCCCTAGAGTCGGTGGTCGGGACCGGCGGATGACACCCAGAGAATAACACGCACCGGCCCGCCTCAGCAAATCAAAAGGCCTGGTCAGAGGCCCTGTCGGCCCTCTCGGCACCCTGTCGGACAGGTGGCGCTTCCACGGCCGCCCAGGTCAGCGCCTCCATCACGTTGCCCACTCCGACGAGGCGGACCACCTCTGGGGGTTCCCCGGCGGGGGCCGCGAACACCGTTCGGATCCCGGCCGACCTGGCCGCCGATCCCCGAGACCCGAACGAGGGCGAGGGTCGGACCATACCCGTCAGGCCGACCTCGCCGACGAACGCAGAATCGGGTGGAACGGGCACGCCCGACACGGCCGAGGTCAGCGCGGCCGCGACGGCCAGGTCGCAGGCCGGGTCGTCAAGGCGAGCGCCGGCGGCGGTCGCGCCGTACAGATCGCTGCGACCGAGCGGGACGCCCGCGGCCTCGAGTACGGCCGCGATGAGCTGGAACCGCCGTGGATCGAGCCCGCTCACCTGGCGCCGGGGAGGGCCCTCGGTGGGTACGACCAGGGCCTGGACCTCGACCGCAAGGGCTCGGCGACCGGTGAGGGGAAGCGCGACCGCCGTCCCCGGCTCGCCCGAGCCGGGCAGCAGCAGCGAAGTGGGGTCGATCTCGAGCAGGCCGGAGGCGGTCATCTCGAACCACGCGACCTCGCCCTCGGCCCCGAACCGGTTCTTCCCGCACGAGAGCCGCCGGAGGCCCGACCTGGGATCGCCCTCGAACGGCAGGACGACGTCCACCGCGTGCTCGAGGGTCTTCGGCCCGGCCAGATCGCCGTCCTTCGTCACGTGACCCGTCACGACGACCGCCACACCCTCGGCCTTCGCGAACCCCGCGAGCGCGTCCGCGCAGGCGCGGACCTGTGCCGGCCCGCCCGGCACCTGACCGCCATCAGGGTCCCGGAGCGACTGGATCGAGTCCACGGCGAGCAGGAACGGTCGTGACTCGCGGGCCGCCTCGAGCACGACCGGCAGCTCCCGGCCCGGGACGAACGGAAGCGCCGACCCCTCGATCCCGAGGCGGCGAGCGCGCGCCGACACCTGGTCCCGCGACTCCTCGCCGGAGGCGAGCAGGCAAGGGGTCCCGGCAGCCGACAGGTTCGCCACCAACTGGAGGAGAAGGGTCGACTTGCCGATGCCGGGCTCCCCTGCGAGCAGGGCGAAGGTCGCCGGGACGATGCCTCCTCCGAGGACGCGGTCGACGCCGGTCCACCCGGTCGAGACGCGGCGCTCGCCCGCCTCGAGGTGGCGAAGGTCATCGACGAGCGCGGCACCCACGGCACGGCCGACGGCCGCGACCGGTGCCCGCTCGCCGATCGTTCCCCAGGCCCCGCATCCGGGGCAGCGGCCCGACCACTGCGCCAGCTGCTGCCCGCACCCGTCGCAGGCGTGGATCGTCCGCGCCTTGCCCATCGTCCGACCGTACCGGCGGGGTGTGACACCACGGCTCGCGAGGCGAGGTGTGTCGGTGGGCACGGGTACCGTCGGCACCGAGTGGACCGAGGGAGGGGTCGCGGGATGCAGGTGATCCGTGCGGATGACACCGGTCGAACGTCTCCGCGCGACCCTGTGCCCGAACACCTCGCCGCATCGGCGACGGAGCCGGCCGGCTACCCCGTCGTCCAGGTGGAGTGGCACGACGCCTGGTTCGATCTCGACGAGCCGGGACCGGCGGATCGGCGCGTCGCCTATCCCGTCCGAACGGTCGGGTACCTGGTCGGCGAAGGCCCGAGCGTCCTGTCCATCGCCCAGGAGGTGCTCCCGGACGGCGAGGGTTTCCGCGCGGTCACCCACATCCCGCTGCCGATCGTGGTGCATGTCGTTCGGCTGCAAGCGCCGGCGCCCTGACCTCGTATACTCGCCCGTGGTTCCATCGACCGATCCACGGGAAGGAGGGATGTACCTCATGGCAGCGACCTGGGTCCTCGCGATGCCGCATCCCTCGGAGATCGGTTCCTAGCCAGCCGCCGACACGGCGAACCTGTGCCTGAGCCGCCCGAAGGGGCGGCTCGTTGCGTTTCCGGGATCCGCCGCTGCGCGCGCCCGGCCCCGAGCACCGGCTCGGTACCGACCCGACGACCGAAAGGACCCACGTTGCAACTCGACGACATCGACGACGACGCGGCCGAGCCCACGGCGTTCGACCATTTCCTCGCCGAGGGCCTCATCACCGACGTCGTGCGCATCATCAAGACCGGCAAGGAGGCGTCCGTCCACCTGTGCCGGGCGAATCGATCCACGACCGGCGAGGACCTGCTCGCGCTGAAGGTCTATCACCCGCTCGACCGGCGGGACTTCCGCGACGAGTCGATCTATCGCGACGGCGAGTGGATCAAGGAACGCCGGATCCGAGCCGCGCTCGAGAAGAAGACGCGCTTCGGACGGCACGTCCAGGGTCAGCTCTGGGTGTCCCGGGAGTGGGAGACGCTCCGAGCGCTCTCCGCCGCCGGCGCGCCCGTTCCGAGACCCCTCGTCTCGACCGAGGACGCGATCCTCATGAGCTACATCGGCGATCTCGACGACGCGGCGCCGCAGCTGCGCTCCGTCCGGCCGGATCCGGCGGAGGCGCAGGACCTGTTCGACCAGGTGATCCGCGCGATCGAGCGCCTCCTCTACGGCAACGTGATCCACGGCGACCTGTCCGCGTACAACGTGCTCGTGTGGGAGGGTCGGGCGATCGTGATCGACCTCCCCCAGGCGGTCGATCCTCGGAAGAACCGGCACGCACCGGCGCTCCTCGAGCGCGACGTGCGTCGGATCTGCGATCACTTCGCGCGGTTCGGCGTGGCCTCGTCGCCGGAACGGATCGCCTCCGACCTGTGGACCGCGTGGGAGTTCGCGGATCTGGTCCCCGAGGAGCTCCGCGTGGAGCTCGAGCTCTAAGCCTCGCGCGCTCCTCGGAACTCGAGCGCGTAGGACCAGCTCGAGCCGTCCGGCGCGTGCTCGAACCGCAGCAACCGTCCTTCCTCCCCACCGGGAAGGACGACCGGCAGGCCGACGTGTTCCTCGCCCGGCCACAGGTGATTCGCGCGACGGCTCTTCCATGTGCACGAGTGTCATCGGATCGTTGCCCTTCGCCTCGAGCGGCTCGCACCAGTCAAGGGACTCGGCGGGCAGAAGCCGCCGGAATCGCAGGAAACGAGGCACCGCATGCAGCAGCACCGGCTCACCCGGCGACTTCCAAGCCTTGCCGAAGTACCTCCAGCGCTGCCCGTCCTTGGAGGTCTCGACGGCCCAGCACTCCTCGTTGCCGAACCCCATGTGTCGACCCTATCCCGGGCCCGGCCGGAGGACGTCCTCCACCCTGCGGCGGTACGCGGGCGGGTCGATCGACGGGTAGCGGAAGAGTTCGGGCTCGATCTCCTCGAAGTACGCGATCGCGAGCACCGGATCGACGAGGTCGCGTTCGAGCATCGCGCGGACATCCTCCAGATCCAGTTCGTGGGCTCGCTCCAGCTTCCCGAGGACCTGCGAGTACGGATCGAAGTGGTAGAAGCTCAGCCTGCCCTCGCCCGTGACGAACACACTCCGTCCTTCCCAGCCCGCGGGAACGGGGATGAAGTCGTCGGGCGCCGCCAACTCGACGTTGACGTGGATCTCCTCCTTGATGACGTTGGATCGCTCGGAGGAGCCGCGTCGGTCTCCGGGTCGAGCCGGATGTCCACGTCGATCGTCGACGTCGCCAGCCGACGAGGACGGCGGTGGCGCCACCGGTGAGATAGCAAACCCCGTCGGCCTCCGCCGCCGCCCCCAATGCGCGCATGAAGCCCTCGATCCGCTCGGCGTCAGCTAACGCACGCATTCGGCCGCGCGTTCGAAGCTCACGAGGCGCCGAACGAGAGCGTTGTACCGGGAATGCGCCCCATCGCCCTCGCGGGCGGCCAAGACCGCGTAGAGCCGATGCTCCGGCGATGGGATCGGCGAGGGGACACGAAACCCGAGCTGGGTGAGCCGCCGCGCGCCGATCGACGCCAGCAACGCCTCGATCGACTCGGTCTCGCGCTCGAGGTCGGCGATCCACTTCTCGATGAGGTTCGCCCCGGGGAGATCGAGCCTCCGCGAGACGGCGTCCGCTATGCCCACGATCCCGAGCATAGACGCGGATCAGGAGCTACGAACCGACCGGATCCTCGAGGCGCAGGCCCTTGAACCTGGCGAAGTCGCGATCGGTCGTACATAGCGTGGCGCCGTGCTCGATCGCGAGCGCCGCGAGGTGCGCGTCCATCAACATCGGCCCACGCGCCTTGCCGGCTCGAGCGACATCGGCAACGACCTCCCAGTGACGGCTGGTCGGCTGTAGGACACCGACGTTCGGACGCTCGAGCCAGCGGCCGACGATCGCAGTCGCATCTTCCACGGTCAGGGGACGCTCGAACACCGTCGGGGTGGTTGCGATCCGCAAGAACGCAAGAAGCGAGACGAGGGCGATGCCCACCTCCGCCTCCGCCTCGAGCGTCCCCTGGAGCCACTTCCTCGACCGACGGTGAGCGGGTGAGGAGATGTCGTACGCGTAGAGCAGAACGTTGGCATCGAGGAGGATCAACGGAAGGAGGGGCCCTCGATGCGTTCGATGAGGCCCCAGATGTCGTCGAGGTCGAATCCGGGCTTCAGCCCCATGTTCCTCGCCTCGACCTTGAACGGGGGCAGCGTCGTCGGTCTGCGATCCAGGCCCGCCCGGATCGACTCGTTCACGACGTCCTTGAAGCTCTTGCCGGTGCGACGGCTCTCCTCACGCAGCCGCTCCGCCACGTCGTCCTCCAACGTCAGGGTCGTTCGCTGGCTCACATCATGAAGCCTATCATCGAGACATCATGATGTCTCACAAGGATGGAGGGCATGCTTGCCCCGGAAGCGGATACCCCCGGGCACCGAAAGGCCCGGCAGCCGTGTGGTTGCCGGGCCATCGGTCTTCGGGGTTCGGCGCGGTCACGCCGAACCCACGTGGGGAAGCTATCCCTCCGAGGATCCCGCGAGCTCGACCGGGGGGACGTCCGGCGGAACGCCGGCGCCCTCGAGCACGATCTCGCCGTCGCGCGCGTCCACGATGATCGTCTGTCCTGCCCGGAACTCCTTCCACAGGAGCTTCTCGGACAGCGGGTCCTCCACGAGCCGCTGGATCTCGCGCCGGAGCGGGCGCGCACCGAGCGCGGGGTCGTAGCCCTTCTCGGCGAGCACCGTCTTCGCGGCGTCGGTCAGCTCGATCTCGAGGTCCTTCGCCTTCAGCTGGTCCTTCACGCGCTTCATCATCAGGTCGACGATCTGCTTCACGTCGTCCTGCGTGAGCGAGTGGAACACGATGACCTCGTCGATGCGGTTCAGGAACTCGGGCCGGAAGGACTTCTTCAGCTCGTCCATGACCCGGTCCTTCATCTTCTCGTAGGTCATCCGCTCGTCCGGACGGGCGGCGAAGCCGATTCCCGGGCCCTTCTGGATGTCCCGCGTGCCGAGGTTGGAGGTCATGATGATGATCGTGTTCTTGAAGTCCACCTGGTGCCCCTGCGAGTCGGTCAGACGCCCGTCCTCGAGGATCTGCAGGAGCGTGTTGAACACGTCCGGGTGCGCCTTCTCGATCTCGTCGAACAGGATCACGCTGAACGGCTTGCGCCGGACCGCCTCGGTGAGCTGCCCGCCCTCCTCGTAGCCGACGTAGCCGGGGGGCGAACCGATCAGCCGCGACACCGTGTGCTTCTCCATGTACTCGGACATGTCGAGCTGGATCAGCGCCGCCTCGTCCCCGAACAGGAACTCGGCGAGCGCCTTGGAGAGCTCGGTCTTCCCGACGCCCGAGGGGCCGAGGAAGATGAACGAGCCCGAAGGCCGCTTCGGGTCCTTCAGACCCGCTCGCGTCCGGCGGATCGCCTTGCTGACCGCCTGGATCGAGTCCTCCTGGCTGATGATCCGCTTGTGGAGCTCGTCCTCCATCCGGAGCAGCTTCTCCGTCTCCTCCTCCGTGAGCTTGAAGACGGGGATGCCGGTCCAGGTGGCGAGCACCTCGGCGATCTCCTCCTCGTCGACCTCGGAGAGCACGTCCATCTCGCCGGACTTCCACTCGCGCTCGCGCCGCTGGCGCTCCTCGAGCAGCTGCCGCTCCTCGTCGCGCAGCGACGCCGCCTTCTCGAAGTCCTGGGCGTCGATCGCGGACTCCTTGCGCAGTCGCACCTCCGCGATCTTCTCGTCGACCTCGCGCACGTCCGGCGGCGCGGTCATCCGGCGGATCCGCATCCGCGAGCCCGCCTCGTCGATCAGGTCGATCGCCTTGTCGGGCAGGAAGCGGTCGCTGATGTATCGGTCGGCTAGGTTGGCCGACGCGACGAGCGCGTCGTCGGTGAACGAGACGCGGTGGTGCGCCTCGTACCGGTCGCGCAGGCCCTTCAGGATCTCGATCGTGTGGGCGACCGATGGCTCCTCGACGCTGATCGGCTGGAACCGCCGCTCGAGCGCCGCGTCCTTCTCGAGGTGCTTGCGGTACTCGTCGCGCGTGGTCGCGCCGATCGTCTGGAGCTCGCCGCGCGCGAGCATCGGCTTCAGGATGCTCGCGGCGTCGATCGCGCCCTCGGCGGCGCCGGCGCCGACGAGCGTGTGCAGCTCGTCGATGAACAGCACGATGTCGCCGCGCGTGCGGATCTCCTTCAGGACCTTCTTCAGCCGCTCCTCGAAGTCGCCGCGGTAGCGAGACCCCGCGACCAGCGCGCCGAGGTCGAGCGTGTAGATCTGCTTGCCCTTCAACGTCTCGGGGACCTCGCCCCGGACGATGTCCTGCGCGAGGCCCTCGACGATCGCGGTCTTGCCGACGCCGGGCTCGCCGATCAGCACCGGGTTGTTCTTCGTCCGGCGCGAGAGCACCTGCATCACGCGCTCGATCTCCTTCTCGCGCCCGATCACCGGGTCGAGCTTCTGGTCGCGCGCGAGCTGGGTGAGGTTGCGACCGAACTGGTCGAGCACCATCGAGCCCTGGCCGCCCTGTCCCTCCTGTCCGCCCGGCGTGGTCTCGCCCTTGCCCGCGGTGTAGCCGGACAGGAGCTGGATCACGGTCTGACGGACGCGGTTCAGGTCCGCGCCGAGCTTCTGCAGGACCTGCGCGGCGACGCCTTCGCCCTCGCGGATCAGGCCGAGCAGGATGTGCTCGGTCCCGATGTAGTTGTGTCCGAGCTGCAGCGCTTCGCGGAGCGAGAGCTCGAGGACCTTCTTCGCGCGCGGCGTGAACGGGATGTGGCCGGTCGGCGCCGCCTGTCCCTGTCCGATGATCTCCTCGACCTGCTGGCGCACGGCGTCGAGGCTGATGTTCAGGCTGTCGAGGGCCTTGGCGGCGACGCCCTCTCCCTCGTGGATCAGGCCGAGCAGGATGTGCTCGGTCCCGATGTAATTGTGGTTGAGCATCCTCGCTTCTTCTTGCGCGAGGACAACGACCCGGCGGGCTCGGTCGGTGAATCGTTCGAACATTCGTCACGCTCCCGGGCCCGCAGGCCCCTTCTATCGAACGGCCTCGGGGATCTGCGGACCCCGTCCTACCCCCGAGGCAGGTCGAGCGCTCCCGAGCAGCACCTGGCTGCGCGCCCCCGGAAGCGCTCCACGCACGAAGTATACCCCCCACCCCCGAACACCCCTGATGCGGCGATCCCGGAACCGCGGGTCTCGCGCATCTGGGGTGGAGTCCATACCCGTTATTCGGCCATTCCGGCCGTCGGGATGAGGTGCGGAAGAAGATGTAGGTGAGCGGGCTTACGGCATGGCCCGAAAGGACCACCGAGATTCAGCCGTTTGGGGCGTTGTGAGGAACGCTCGTGCTCGGGCAGGATTGCCGAAGGTCGAACCAAGCACTTCCCATCGGGCGACACCTTCCCTGTTAGGGGACGATGAATTGCGGGTCCTGGTAGTCGACGACCACCCTGCGTTCCGCAGGGCGCTCACCTCGGCACTCAACATGATCAAGGGGATCGAGGTGGCCGGCGAGGCCGCCGGCGGCCAGGAGGCGACCGAGCGCGCACGCCAGGACGATCCCGACCTGGTCCTCATGGACCTGTCCATGCCGGAGGTCGACGGGATCGAGGCGATGCGCAAGATCCATCGCGAGAAGCCGGACCTGCCGGTGGTGATCCTCACGGCCCACGCCGACCCGGGCGTGGAGAAGGAGGCCCGAGAGGCGGGCGCCTCGGGGTTCCTCGCCAAGGGCACGGCGCTCGAGGACATCGTGATCGTGCTGCACGAGGCGGCGGAGGGCGGCGGGTAGCCGGACCGCACGCCGCCAGCCCAGGTCAAGCACGCCCCTCGCGAGGTCGATACACCCCACGACGAGAGCGAGGGGTGCCATGGAGCACACAACGGCCGCGGGAGCCGTACCCGAACAGATCCTGACCGAAGCTCGGGTCGTCGGGCTGCGCAACTTCCGCACGCCGTCGCTCGAGGCGGTCGAACGCCGTCGGATCCAGCTGTGGGCGCTGACCACGATCCTGCTCGTCTCGGTGAGCGCCGGCGTGGCGCTGCTCTCCGTCATGCCCGCCGGTCCCGATGCCCCCTTCCCCACCGTGCTCGGGGTCGGGGTGGTGGTGCTGTCGATCGCCTTCTGCGCGTACACGATCGAGAAGGAGCGGCACCTCCAGCGTCTCGCGAAGATGTTGACCGACGAGCGGGTGCTCACCGCCGCCCTGTCGAACCGGCTCCGCGAGCTGTCGCTGCTCCTGGAGGCGGGCAAGGCGATGAACGCGGTGCTCGAGCTCGATGCCGTCCTGGACGTCATCCTCCGAAGCTCCCTCGAGCTCCTGAAGGGCACGAGCGGCTCCATCATGCTGGTCGACGGCGACGAGCTCGTCGCCCGGTGCGTCCACAACAACCCCGACGCCGTCGGACGGCGCGTCCAGATCGGCGAGGGGATCGCCGGGCGCGTCGCCCGCACGCGGGAGCCATTGCTGATCCATGGGACGCCGACCCCGCAGGAATTCCCCGGGCTGGACGTGCGGACCCGCTCGGTCGAGAGCGCGATGTCGGTCCCGCTCGTCAACCGCGACCAGGCGCTCGGGGTGCTGAACCTCAACGCCGAGGCGGGCCACAGCTTCTCTGCGTATGACCTGCGAGCCCTCAGCCTGTTCGCGGAGCAGGCGGCGGTGGCGATCGCCAACGCCCGGCTCTTCGACGCCGAGCGGACGCACGTCGTCGAGCTCGTCGAGCTCGACCGCCTCAAGTCCGACTTCCTCAACCACGTGACCCACGAGCTGCGGACCCCGCTGACGGTCGTGCTGGCCGCCGCCCAGACCGGGCTGCAGGCCGGCATGAAGTCCGAGCCGCCCGTCCCGACGGACGAACTGCTCGAGATCATCGAGCGCAACGCGAAGCACCTCGCGTCGATGGTGGACGAGATGCTCACGGCCGCCAGGCTCGAGCAGGGTGGGGCGGGCACCGCGGCGCGCGAGGTCGACGTGGCCAACGTCATCCGGACCGTCGCTCGCGATTTCGCCGTCACCGACCGGCCGGTCGAGTTCGAGGGCGAGGAGGGGATCACGGCGTTCGGGGATCCGGATGCACTGAGAAGGATCCTCGTCAACCTGCTCGACAACGCGCACAAGTACGGCGCGCCGCCCGTCCGGGTCACCCTGACACGAGCCGATGGGTGCGCGGTCCTGAGCGTGCTCGACGCGGGAACCGGGCTGCCGGCCAACGAACGCGAGCGGCTGTTCGAACGCTTCTACCGGGCGGACACGTCGGGCAAGTCGGGCCTGGGGCTCGGGCTGTCGATCGTGCGGGGCCTCGCCGCCTCATGGGGCGGCCACGTCTGGGCCGAGGACGCGCCCGAAGGCGGGGCGGTCTTCCGGGTCGCGCTCCCGCTCGCCCCGGACCAGGTCGTCACGGAGGAGCCCTCGAAGGTTCGCGCGAGCTAGGAGATCAGCGCGACTCGCAGACGTGCGGCCTAGCCGAACCGCACAGTGTCGAGCACCTCCTGCACGACGGGCAGGAACGCCTCGAAGTCGGCCCGCGTCGCCGAGAAGAAGTTCACGAGGATCCGGCTCCCGCCCGTCTCGAGCACGATCCAGCGGTCGATCTCCCCCGGGCCGAGCACGTTGATCAGGTCATCCGTCGTGATCGGCCCGGTCTCGTGGTCGAGCGTGAACGCCAGGATCTCAACGCAAACCGGGCACACGGGCCATCCGATCTCCGCGTCCGGGGACGAAGTCACCCGGGTCTGCACCGACACCGCCTCGACGCCGCCCACGGACACGTGTTCGGGCGGCTCCGTGTCGAGGTTCGGATGGATGGCGAGCCACGCTGCGAGGTCGCTCGGGAACGGCAGGACGTTGTTGCGTTCGTCCCAGTCCTTCCCGCCGTCGATCGCGCGCCCCGGGTCGAGGAACGAGAACGCGAGCCCGTTGGACGGCGTATCGAGCTGCTGGAGCTGGATAACCGTCGCGAGCCGGACCTCACCTTCCTCCCCTCGATCCAGGAATGAGGTCAGCTGCCAGCCGTCACCGAGGGTGAACGAGAGCGGCGGGTCGAAGCCCACCGTCGTGTATTCGCCCGCTGCGAGGGGGCCATCGGGCACGGGCTCGCCTGCGGGTCCGATCAGGCCCTCGCGCGGCGCGGTCGGAACCTGCGAAGCACCCTCCTCACCGAGGAGCTCCGCTCGCTCGGCGTCCGTGAAGGTCCGAGTGACGCGTGTCCCCGCGAGTTCGATGAGGTGATCCACCGTGTCGCACACCTCGCAGCGGTCGACGCGCACTCCGCCTTGGCTCCAGCTCACGACGGCACGGTCGCCGGCCGCCCAGACCCCGAAGTTCCCCGGGCCGCCCGCGCCGTCGAACGTCGCCACGAGCTGGCCTGTCATCGCGTTCCACACGCGGGTCAGCCCGTCGTCAGCCGTCGTCACGATCCACCGTCCGTCGGTGCTGGGCAGTGCGCCGGTCACGACGCCACCGTGTCCGGGCATGACGGTGAGAACCTCTCCGGTCATGGGATCCCAGGTCAAGGCGGCTCCCTCGAGGCGCGTGACCACGGTTCCGCCGTCGGGTGAGAAGACCACCTGCGCGGTCTTGATCGGATAGTCCAGGCTGGAGACCTCGCGACCGGTCTCGGCATCCCAGATCGTGGCCTGGGCTGCGACCGTTCCGACGAATCGCCCGTCTGGCGAGAACCCGGCCCCGATCCCTCCGGTCGACAAGAGGCCGGTGTGGCTCCATAGCTGTTCGCCGGTGGCCGCATCCCACATCTCGACACGGCCGTCGGTGGTTCCCGTCGTGAAGACGCGCCTCCCGTCGGGACTCAGGTGCGCCTCCCAGACGCTCTTCCCCGCCACGGCTCCATGGTCGAACACTTGGAGCTGCTCGCCTGTGCGTGCATCCCACAGACGCGCCGTGCCATCGTCGCTGTAGGTCAGGACCTGGTCGTCATGCCACTGGAATCCGACGGTCATCCACATGGGCTCGTGCCCGCGGAGCTCGACGACGAGCTTCCCCGAATGCGAGTCCCACACGCGCCCGATCCCGTCGTAGCCGCCGGCTGCGATCAACTGCCCGTCCCCGCTGAACGACACACCGGTCAGCGGGACATCGGCCTCGAGCGTCACCAGCTCCTGGCCGCTGAGCGCATCGAATACGTGAACGAACCCGTCGTTGGTCGAGACGGCGACCCGATCCCCGCCGATCTCCTCGATGAAGTTCGAGATGTCTCCTCGGAGGAGAACCTGGCCGGAAAGGGGTTCCCAGATCCGCACGGTCCCGTCCGATCCCCCCGTGACCACGCGTTCCCCGTCCGGAGCGAAGGCGGCGGCCATCACCTCGCCGACATGGCCGCGCAGCACCGCGATCGTCGCTCCGTCCGCCGAGCTCCATACCCGAGCCGTGCCGTCGGCGCTCGCAGTCACCACGAAGCGCCCGTCGGGGCTGAGCGATGCCGCGGTGATCTCGTCCTGGTGTCCACGGAAGCTCGTCACCTCACGCCCGGACGACGGATCCCACAGCTGAGCGGTCCCGTCCTCGCTCGCGGTGAGGACCGCGCCGCCGTCAGGACTGAACATCGCGACGACGACAGGGCCGCGGTTGTCTGCGAACTCGGTGACCACTCGTCCGGTCTCCACGCTCCAGATCCTTGCCGTCTCGTCCTCGCTCGCCGTCACAACGAGGTCGCCGGTTCGATCGAACGAGGCGGCATAGACACCGTCGCTGTGACCCTCGCAGGACTTCGACGAGGCGACCCGTGTTCACCGACCAGATCCTGGCGGTGTCGTCGTCGCTCGCGGTCGCGATGAGCCGACCGTCCGGACTGAACGACGCGTCGTAGACGGGGCGGGTGTGACCCTTCGAGAGTTGGAGTTGCGTGCCCGTGTCGGCGTCCCAGACCCGCGCCGTGCCGTCGTCGCCGGCCGTCACGACGAGGGCGCCGTCCGGGCTGAACACCGCGCTCCGGACCGCGCCGTCGTGGCCACGGAGCGTCGCGACCTCCGCCCGGTCGTCGTATCCCATACCCGCGCGGTTCCGTCGAAGCTCGCCGTGACGGCCCGATGCCGTCCGGGCTGAACGCCCGCGGTCTGGATCAGATCCGTGTGACCCATCCAGCACGAGCGGGTCCTCGGCCGAGGTCGAGCTCCAGATCCGCGCGGCGCCCTCGTAACTCGCGGTCAGGACCTGCGTCCCATCGGGACTGAACGCGACGGTTCCGACGGTCCCTTCGTCGGCGCGAAGGTTAGTCGCACGCTCGACTCGGTCAGTGCCTGCCGGAGCGCGTCGACCGCCTCCGGCGTCCTGGCGCTTTCGAGGGCCTCGTTCGCGAGGAGGAGCGAGAGCTCCGGGTCCGCCTCAAGTTGCCCGACCGAAGCGGAGGCGAGCTCACGTGACCTCGATTCGGCGGCGCGCTCCTCGCGACTGCTGCTCTCGGCCCTGGGCGTCCTGCGCCTCGCCGCGCTGGACGATCGCGACCGCCGACAGCACGAGTGAGAGCACCAGGGCGACCGCGACCGCGCCCACCACGGTGCGCTGGCGGCGGGAGGCGGCTTTGCGCGAGGCGAGCACGTAGGCGGTCTGGCCCTGGGTGGGGGCGGGCTCCTTGTCCGGCTGAGGTGGCGAGCCATGCCTCGGCCTGGGACAGGTCCGAGCCTCGCAGCAGGTGGGAGCGGTCCTTGTCCGAGGCCTCCCACTCCTTGGAGCGCACGAGCAGGCGGGTATGGGCCCGCAGGTGCTCGGGTTCGGTCTCCAGGGCCTTGACGAGGGTGGCGAAGGCCTCGTCGAAGTCGGCCGTGCCGTCGAACTCGATCCAGTTGTGGGCGGCCACGGTCTCGGGCACCAGGCCGTCGGGGACCTCCCGGTGCAGCAGGGGCAGGATCCGCTTGTTCGAGGCGGCGGCGTGGGCGGCCTCCTCCCGGCAGACCGGGGACTCGACCGAGTCCGGGCGAGACCACGAAGCAGAAACAGTCGGCCTCATCGATCGCGGCTCGGACCTCGGCCATCCATTTGGCCGAGGCGGGGATCCCCTCCCAGTCCACCCAGGACTCCCGGCCTTCATGAGCCAGGGCGTCGTGCAGGCGCTGGACGAACTTCCTGTCCTCCCTGGCGTAGGAGATGAAGACGTCGGTCACTCAGTCGCCCCGCACGTGGCGTGATAGGGGGCGAACGGCACGAACTCCTCCCACTCGGCGCGCGTGAGGCTTCGTCCGGCGATCTCGCACAGATCCGCTGTAAGAGCGTCCGCGTCGTCCGTCCAGGCTCGGTCGCTGTAGAGGAGGATCGAGCCGTCCTCGCTGCCGGCCGCGAGCAGCGTTCCATCGGGGATGAAGCTCAGGCTGTTCACCCAGTCCCGCTGGCCTTCGATCGGCTGCCCGATCGGTCGTCCGCTCTGCACGTCGAAGAAGGAAGTCGTACCACCCTCGGTTCCAACAGCGATCACACGGTCGTCCGGCGAGAACTCGACGCTGAGGACCCCGGCATTCACGTCGATGTCCCGCATCTGCTCTCCCGTCTTCGGATCCCACAGCAGCACGTGGCCAAGGAAGGTGCCGCTGGCAAGGACGGCGCCGTCGGACGTGTGGCCGAGCGCGTACACCCCACCCAGTTCCTCGGCCAACGATGCGCTTGTGCTCTCCGTCCCAGGTGCCATCTCCGTGAGCGCGATGCTTCCATCGAGTGAGCCGGACGCAAGCGTCTTCCCATCGGGGCTGAAGGCGAGCGCGGCCACCCAAGCCTTATGCGCATCGATCGTTCGAACGACCGATTCGGTCTCCACGTCCCAGATGACAACCGCGCCGTCGTTGGTCCCGGAGGCGACCAACGTTGCATCCGGACTGACGGCGACGCTGACCTGGTAGCGAGCGGGTCCCTCGAGCGGATCGCCGAGGGCACTCAGACTCGTGGCATCCCAGCGAAGCAGCGTGCCGTCCAGGGTCCCCCCTGCGATCCAGCTTCCATCCGGCGCGAAGGCTGCCGTATAGACCTTCTCGTTCTCGACCGGCTGCACAGCCACTTCCCAACGCTCCGTGTCCCAGAGCGTGAGCGCTCCCCACCCCACGACGGCCCCATCGTCGAAGGTCACCGGTCCCGCCGACACCATCGTCTCCCCGTCGGGAGCGAAGTCGACCACGCCGATCGGGCCTTCGCGGCCCGCCAGGTGTCCTTCGACATCCCATGTGATCAGTCTGCCGTCGGCACCGGCTGAGGAGACGGTTCCGCCACCCGGGTGGAACGCCACGCTGTTGACCCAGTCGGTATGCCCTTGGAGGGGAGTGCCGATCAACTCGCCCGAGTCGGCGCTCCACAGTCGAACCGTTCCATCGGCGCTGCCCGAGGTGATGATCTCGCCGTTCGGAGAGAACGCGATATCGAAGACCGAGTCGGTATGCCCTTCGAACGTGCGATCGATCGGTGCGAGCGATCGTGCGTCCCATAGCAGGATCCGCCCATCACCGGAAGCAGTGCTGGAGAGGATGCCCGCGCCGAGCGTTCGCCCGTCCGGACTGAACGCGAGGCTCCACAATGCCCCGGGCTTCTTCGCACCCGTCGCAACCTCTTCGAGGCCGGTCCAGCGTGTCACGTCGAGGAGTTGGAGAACCCCGCTCTCCTCGTCGCCGGCAGCGAGCATGCGGCCTTCCGGCGCGAACGCGAGAGCCCATACAGCCGACCTGCCGATCGAGAGCGGCTGCCCGATGATCTCTCGGGTGCGACTGTCCAACAGCAGGACGTCGCCGCGTCCAGTACCCGCTGCCAAGTGATCGCCATCCGGACTGAATGCAAGAGCGGTGATGCCACCACGTCTGATCTCGATCGGGCTCCCGACCTCGCTTCCGGATCCGACGTCCCAGAACCTGACGGTCCCCTCACCTCCGCCGGTCGCCACCTGCGTTCCGGTCGGGTGATCGCCAGACCAAGGACGGTCTCGGGGTCAGCTCGAAGCGGTGGATGGAGAGGCGTCCCCGACGTCGGATCGGAAAGGATGACGGCCCCGTCGGCGCTCGCCGACGCCATGAACGCCCCGTCGGGGCTGTACGAGACCTGGTTGACCCCGTCTTCGTGCACTCGCAGGGTCCGTTCGATCCAGAGGGAACGCTGCGCGGCTATGTGGAGCACATCGAGGGCTTCGGGTGAAGGAGCGGTGCGATAAGCCTCGAGCGCGAGCAGGATGCCAACGTCCAGCTCGTCCTCCAAGTTCAGCAACGCCTGGGCGGCGAGCGCGCGCGAGTTCGCGACCTGCGTCTGCTCCTCGGCCAACGCCTGTGCGTCCTTCGCCTCGCCACGCTGGACGATCGCCACAGCCGACGAGCACGAGCGAGAGCACCAGGGCGATCGCCACCGCGCCGACCACCGTGCGCTGGCGGCGGGATGCGGCCTTGCGCGAGGTAAGCACGTAGGCGGTCTGGCCCTGGGTGGGGGCGGGCTCCTTGCCGGCCGAGGTGGATAGCCAGCCCTCCGCCTGGGACAGGTCCGACCTCGGAGCAGGTGCGAACGGTCGCGCTCGGAGCTCTCCCATTCCTTGGAGCGGACGAGCAGTCGGGTGTGGGCCCGCAGGTGCTCGGGTTCGGTCTCCAGCGCCTTGACCAGGGTGGCGAAGGCCTGGTCGAAGTCGGCCTGTCCGTCGAACTCGATCCAGTTGTGGGCGGCCACGGTCTCGGGCACCAGGCCGTCGGCGACCTCCCGGTGCAGCAGCGGCAGGATCCGCTTGTTCGAGGCGGCGGCGTGGGCGGCCTCCTCCCGGCAGACCGGGGACTCCACCGAGTCCGGCGAGACCACGAAGCAGAAACAGTCGGCCTCATCGATCGCGGCTCGGACCTCGGCCATCCACTTGGCCGAGGCGGGGATCCCCTCCCAGTCCACCCAGGACTCCCGGCCTTCGGTGGCCAGGGCGTCGTGCAGGCGCTGGACGAACTTCCTGTCCTCCCTGGCGTAGGAGATGAAGACGTCGGTCATCAGCGTTTTAGCCGGCGTCGCAGGTGTCGTGGTAGGGAGCGGACGGCACGAACTCTTCCCACTCGGCGCAGGTGAGGCTTCGTCCGGCGATCTCGCACAACCGCTCTTCGATGACGCGGATGTCGTCCGTCCACGCGAGCGGATCCAAGACGACGATGCTGCCGTCCTCGCTTCCCGCTGGCAGAAAAGCTGTAGTTCCGACGAGTCCAGGATCGGTGATGACGTACGCCGGTCACTCGCCCGTCCCGAGGTACGTGGCGCGCTCCTCGGCAGTGAACTGCCGAGTGACACGCGCTTCGGCGAGGTGGAGGAGGTCCTCGAAGGAAACGCAGACGTCGCAAACGTAGATGCGCGTGATCCCTCGAACGTCGACATCACGCTCGACGACATCTCCTGGGACGGTGTCCTGTCCGTGGACGACCCCCACGAGGATCTCGGAACCGTCGGGAGAGAACGAGGCAGAGGTCACGTACAGCTGACCAACGTCGAAGACCTGGATCTGTTCTCCATCCAGGTTCCAGACGCGGGCGGTGCCATCGTCCGCCGCGGACACGATGAACGACCCGTTCGGACTGAACGCGACGCTTTGGATGTCTCCGCGGTGCCCCTTCAGCGTCCTTTCGAGACCCCCGGTTTCGACATCCCACGAACGGATCGAGGCATCCGCTGATCCAGTGGCAAGTGAAGACCCGTCTGGACTGAATGCGATCGCGGTCACCGGGTCGTCGTGACGGAACCTTGCCGACACACTGCCGGTGAGGGGATCCCAGAGAACGGCGTCGTTCCTGTCCGCAAGCGCAACCAGTCGTCCATCGGGCGAGAACACGACCTGCGAGTCCGAGGCAACCTGCGAGTTCGAGGCAACCTGCGGTCGGTGTCGAGCGACGTACGTGGCGACCTCGGCCCCATCCAGCGCATCGTGTACTCGACCCGTGCCATCGGTCCACATCGTCGCGATCAACCGTCCATCGGGAGCGAAGGCGACCGACGCGGGCGCTTCGTTCCCACGCTCCTCGAGTCTCCAACGGACCTCCCCGGTCGTCGACTCGAGGAGCATGAGCGCACCCCCACTGATACCCGTATCGGGATCGTCGAGCTTCGCGGCAACGGCGATCGTCGAGCCGTCGGGTGAGAACACGGCTGATCTCCCCGAGAGCCGACTGGTTCCGAGGTCGAGGCGCGCATCGAGTGCGCCCGTCGACGCGTCCCAGAGCTCGACCTGTTGGCTGTAGCCGGCGGTGAGGAATCGTGCCCCGTCGGGCCGGTAGGCGGCCACGGTCTGATAGCCAGGTCGCTCGACGTCCAGGGTACTTACGCCGGGCCCGAGGCGCCATACGCGGATCGTCTCGTCATTGCTCCCCGTCACGATGCGATCCTGTTGGGGGCTGACCGCGAGGAACGAGACATAGTTGCGATGGCCGCGCAGCTCGCTGACCGACTCACCAGATGCGACGCTCCAGATCTGGACCAGGCCATTGCTGTCGGCGGTGACGACGAAGTCATCGCGCACGAACGCTGCATCCTGGACGAAGGTCTCATGCGTCAGGACCGCCAGTTCTTCCCCCGATCGTGCGTCCCAGATCCGGGCGGTGTTGTCGAAGGAGATGCTGACCAGGCGGTCGCCATGCTGGGAGAAGCCCACGAAGAACCCGAGGTCCGTATGACCTCGCAATTCATGCACCAGGCGTCCGGTTCTGCCGTCCCACACCCTGACGATCCCGTCCCCATGCCCGGTGGCGATCAGGTCCCCATCCGCATTCATATCGGCGCCGTACGTTCCACTCGGCTCCCGACCGAGCTCCAGCGTTACGTCCCCAGTTGCCGGATCCCACACACGCGCTCCGTCGTCCCCCCCGGCAACAAGGCGATCGCCGCTGGACGAGAACTCCACCTGGTAGACGATGCCCTTCGCGGGGAGCGTTCGAACCAATTCACCGGTCGTGGCATCCCAAATCCTCGTTCCGCCTCGCCCGGCAGCGGCGATCCATCGACCTTCAGGATCGACCGCGAGGCCCCAGGGGATCAGTGCCTGCGCGCCCTCGCCGGTTGGGATCTCGAGGATCGTCTCCCCCGTCTCGACGTCCCACACATCGATCGAGTCAACGTCGGCGCTGGCGACCCACTCCCCTCCTGGACCGAACGCCATGTCTTGGGGCTTCGTCCCGTCACCCTCGCGGATGAGCTCGACGTTCGCGGCCTGCACCGCGCGTCGAAGGGCGTCTTCCGAACGGTCGGTCTGCCGGATCCGCGCCGCCTCGATCGCAAGCAGGAGGCTCAGTTCCGGATCCTTGTCCAGCTCGGTGATCGACGAGGACGAGAGGTCGCCCGAGCGAGCGATGTCGCGCTGTTCGATCGCGAGCCGACGCTGTTGCTCGGCCACCTCGCGCTGGTCGATGGCCTCACCTCGCTGGACGACCGCGAACCCAGCGAGCCCGAGCGAGATCACGAGCGCGACCGCGATCGCGGCGATCACGCTGCGCTGTCGCCGCGCCGCCGCTTGTCGTGAGGCGTTGATGTAGCGGGCCTGGTCTGTCGTCGGGGCCGGCTCCTTGCCCTGTCCCTGGACGAGGAACGTCTCCGCCTCCCCCAGATCTGCCCCCCGGAGCAGCAAGGAACGGTCCGATCCCTTCGTGTCCCACTCGCGGGCCTTGATCAGCAGCCGGCTGTGGGCCCGGACGTGCTCGAGGTCCGTGTCGAGCGCCGAGACGACCCGGTCGAGAGCGCCCTCGAGCGAGCCGTCCGTGGCGTCGATCCAGTTCAAGGAAGCGAGCGTCTCCGGGACCGAGGCCGGATCGGTGGGTCGGACCAGCACCGGGACGATCCGCTTGCCGGCCTGCTTCGCGTGGTCGAGCTCGTCGGCGCAGACCTTGGAGGCGGCCAGATCAGGCGAGACGACGACGAGGTACCCGTCGGCCGCGTCGATCGCCGAGCGGATCTCGGCCATCCATTCGGCGGATGGGGGGATGCTCTCGAGGTCGACCCAGGCACGCTTGCCTCTGGAGGCGAGGCCGTGGGTCAGCCTGACGACGTCGTCTCGGTCCGCCCTGGAGTACGAGACGAAGACGTCGTGCCCGCGATGCGCGGACACAGCTTCCTCGGGGCGTCGCTCTTGAAGGTCCTTCGCCATGAACTATCCCGACCGCAGTAGGCCGTACTTCGTACACCAGCGGGTACAGGGCCACATCGGACCTATGCCGTAGATGGTCTGGTTCTAACGCGCGTTCAGAGATCGACCGTGTCGTGCCCGGATCGATCTCAGCGGCGTCGCTGGTCTTCGGTGTCATCGCCCGAGTCGTCTGCTGCGAGCCTCCTGGCCGCCTGGCCCTCCGTGTCGTCCTCGGAGTCGTCTGCTGCGAGCCTCCTGGCCTGGCCTTCGGTGTCCTCCGTGTCCTCGTCCTGTGGCTTCTTGTCCTCGTCCATCTGAACCCTCCCTCAGTGTGTTGACTGCGCCTTCTACACCCCCATCCTCCGCGCTGACAACCCAATGGCGCTGTCGGGCACTCGACACGGCGGATGTCAACGTCTCGACACTCGCGGAGGCCAACCGGGCTAGCATGCGCGCCCGAGGAGGGCGGGTGACCGGGTCGGGATCGACGGGTGGGATGCGGGGAGCGCTGGGGCACCGCGACTTCCGGCTCCTCCTCGGCGGGCAGGCGATCTCGTCGACCGGGGACTGGCTCTACAACGTCTCGCTCGTCGTCTACGTGCTCGACCAGACCGGCTCCGGTGCGTGGGTCGCGGCGACGAGCCTCGTGCGGTTCCTCCCGTACGTGCTGTTCGGGACCTTCGGCGGGGTCATCGCAGATCGATACGACCGGCGTCGGGTCATGATCGTGACCGACCTCGCGCGGACGGGCGTGATGCTCGCGCTGACGCTGGTGGCGGCCGCCGACGGGCCGGCGTTCGTCGCCGTCGCGCTCGCGGGGGTCTCGACCGTGTTCTCGTCCGCCTACCTACCGGCCGTGCGCGCGGCGACCCCAACGCTCGTGGGCGAGGACGACCTGGCCGGCGCGAACACCCTGGTCTCGACGATCGACAACGTGGCATTGGCACTCGGTCCCGCGATCGGTGGCGTCCTGCTGCTCTTCGGCTCGCCCGTGGCAGCCTTCGGGGTCAACGCGGGGACGTTCCTGGTCTCGGCCCTGCTCACGCTCGGCATCAGAACATCGCTGGTTCCGGCCGGAGCATCCGACGAAGAACCTCCATCGCTCCGCGAGCGCGTGCGCGAGGGGTTCGGCGCGATCGCTTCTTCGAGCACGGTCAAAGTGCTGCTGGTGATGTCGCTCGCGCTCACGGTCTTCTACGGCATGGAGATCGTGCTGTACGCCCTCGCGTCCGAGGAGCTGTTCGAGATCGGCGACGACGGGCTGGCGTTCCTGTGGGCAGCGATCGGGCTCGGCGGCGTGCTCGCGGCGGGGATCACCGGCCGCGTCGCCGCCCGTCCACATCAGGCGGTGATCCTCGGCCTCCTCAACGTCGCGTCGGCGGTCCCGATCGTCGTGCTCGCGTTCGGCGGGTCCGGCGCGGTCGTCTACCCGCTCGTCGCGATCGAGGGTGCGGCCGTGATCGTCTCGGACGTCATCTTCATGACGATGATGCAGCGCACCGTGAGCGGCGACGTGCTCGGTCGCGTCTTCGGGATCATGGACTCGATCATGGTCGCGGGGATCATGGCCGGCACCGTCATCGCTCCGGTGCTCGTGAACGCCTTCGGGCTCGAGGCTGCGATGATCGCCTCCGGCGCGCTGGTCGTTCTCATCACCGTGCTCGCGTTCCCGAAGGCCCGGGCCGTCGACCGTACCGCTGCCGCGCGAGCGGCCGAGCTCGCGGACCTGGTCGAGCTGTTCGAGCGAGTCGAGATCTTCGAGGACGCCATGCGGCCGACGCTCGAGGCGCTCGCCGCCGCCACCACCCTCGAGCGCGTGCAAGCGGGGACCGTCGCCATCAGCGAAGGCGACTCCGCCGACGACCTGTTCGTCATCGCGTCCGGAACCGTCAGCGTCTCGGCGCGCCGAGAACCGCTCGGCGAATTGGGGCCTGGCGACCATTTCGGGGAGATCGGCGTCCTCGAGCACATGCCGAGGACCGCGACGGTCACCGCGATCACTGACTGCCAGATCTACCGGATCTCCGGCGAGGACTTCCTTCGCGCAGTCACCGAGGCGCCTCGGATGTCAGGTCGGCTCGTCGCCACGGTCGCGACGCGTCTCGCTCGAACCCACCCCGAACACAAACCCGGACAGATTGAACAGTGGTAGAACCGCCGACAGCCGCGGCGCGTCACCGATCTGCGCGACTACGATTCGCGCAAGATGAGCGAGCAGGACCCGCTCCAGCGGCTGGCGGCGCTCGCCGACGAGCTCGGACCGGCGCTCGTCCCACCCGGGCACGACGAGCTCCTGGAGTCGATCGCCGAGACGGCTCGTTCGCTGTTCGGGGCCGCGGCGTGCTCGATCGCCCTGCTCGAGGAAGAAGAATCGGACGAACCCAAGCTCGCGTTCCGGGTCGCGGTCGGCCGCGGGGCCGAGAGCGTCCTCGACCTCACCGTACCGGCCTCGCAGGGGATCGCGGGTTTCGCACTGCGCTCCGGCCAGCCACTGGTGATCGATGACGTTCGGAGCGATCCGCGGTTCGCCGGCGCCGTCGCCGGCGACACCGGCTACGTTCCGACCTCGATCGTCGCGGTCCCGCTCGAAACGCATGCCGGGACGATCGGCGTCCTCGAGGTCCTCGACCCGGACGGGAGCTCGATCGCGACGACCCGAGGGATGGAGCTCGTGGGGCACTTCGCGACGCTCGCGGCGGTCTCGCTCGAGACCGCGGGCGTGTTCCAGACCCTCGGACGCACGTTGTTCAGGGTGGCAGCAGAGGCGGCGTCCGAGCGCGACTCCGACCTCGCACAGGCGCTTCACCGGGCCGCGCGCGCGGAGCGGGGCGCCGACCGAGAGCTGGCCGAGCTCGCGGCGATCTTCGTCGAGCTCCGCCGGCTGGGGCCCGACGAGCGCGAGGTCGCGACGAAGCTGTTGCTGCCGTTCCTGCGCTACGCGTCCGCGGAGAAGGGGACGCAATGAAGCCGGCCTGGTCCTGGCAGTTCGAGCCGAGGACGCTCGACCGAGCGCCGGACATCGGGCTCGCCGCGCCGATCACGCGGGAGTGGGCCTGGGGCGGCGCCGACGGGTCCGGCGTCAAGATCGCGGTCGTCGACAGCGGCGTCGAGGATGGTCACCCGCGCGTCGGACGGGTGGACGGAGCGATTGCGCTCGACTATGACGCGGCTGCGCCGGGCAACGTGCACGAGGTCGAAGGGCCGCACCCAGACCTCTTCGGTCACGGCACTGCGTGCGCGGCGATCATCCGCGCGCTCGCGCCGGCGTGCGAGATCCATAGCATCCGAGTGCTTGGCGAGCGGCTCACGGGCAAGGGGTTCGTGTTCGCGGCGGGCGTGCGGTGGGCGGTCGAGCACGGTATGCACGTCGCGAACCTGTCGCTGTCCACGGGCGCCCGGGCGCACTTCGGGCGGTTCCACGAGTTGGTGGACCTCGCGTACTTCCGGCGCACGATGCTGGTCTCTGCGATCGCTAACGTGAGCGGCCCGTCGTTCCCCTCGGAGTTCGCCGGCGTGTTCTCGGTCGCCTCAACCGAGGGGACCGATCCCTTCGGCTACGAGTACAACCCGGACGGGCCGGTCGAGTGGGGGGCGCCGGGGATCGACCTGGACGTCGCGTGGCTCGACGGTGGATCGATCCGAGCGACCGGCAACAGCTTCGCGGCGCCGCAGATCGCCGGGCTGATCGCGCTGATCCTGTCGAAGCACCCCGGACTCACGCCGTTCCAGGTCAAGACGATCCTGGCAGCGTGCGCGACGAACGCACCTCGGCCCTCCGAAACGGCCTAACCGCGCTCGAGCTCATCGTCGAGGCCCGCTTCGAGCGCGTAGGCGATCGCCTCATCCAGGTTCATCGCCTCGCCCGCCCGAAGCCCCGCTTCCCACATCGCCGGGTCCGTCGAGCTGCGGAGCTCGTCGAGGTAGCGACGGTGGATCCCGGCATCGGCAGCCGTCGGCTGGTGCCCGAGGATGCGTTCGGATCTAGCCGCCGCCGCTTCGAGCGTCGCCGCGTGTGCCACCTCGCCCCTCGCGGCAGCGACGCCTGCGAGCCCATACAGGATGTTGAAGGCCCACAGTGCATGACCGAGATCTCTGGTCAGGGTGAGACTCTCGCTGAACCAATCAACGGCCTCATCCGGCTTCCCCTCGGCGAGCGCTGCCCAGCCGAGCACCGTCTGCGCAGCTGATGTGTGTCTACGGTCCCCCGTCTGCTCCGCCAGAGATAGCGACTCGGCGGCCAGCGATCGTGCATGTGCCGGATCCTGAGCGACCGCGATCTCCGCGAGGTTCGCCAGGCACAGCGCGATGAGCGAGGGATGGTTCACGTCGCGAGCGGCCGCCAGGCTCTCCTCGTACGCACCGGTGGCCGCGGCCGTTTCGCCCAGCTGACGATACGTCTCGCCGAGGTTGTTCAGCGCGATCGCGAGCACCCATCGCTGTCCCGAGATCCGAGCGAGACGAACACCCTCGCGAGCGAGCGGCACCGACTCCTGTTGTCGAGAGGCCGGGAGGTTGCCAGCGAGGTTCGTCGTCGCGAGCGCCTGGATCGCGACGTCTCCCGCCTCCTTCGCGCACTCGATGCTGGCCTCGAGGAACGCCGTGCCGTCCTCACCCTGCTCGCCTGCGAGGAAGCCGGCCCAGTCCAACGCAAGTGATCTGGCCCGAGTCGCCACCGGGGACGCCGCCTCGAGCGCCTCCGTCAGCCATCGACGAGCTTCGGAGATCGGTCGGCGCAGCCACCACACAGGTCCGAGTTGTGCAGCGAGTCGAAGCGCGAGCTCGGGGTCGGTGCCCCCGAGCGCCCACCGCAGGACCGCTCGGTGGTTGTCGTGCTCCGCGTCCAAGCGGGCGATCTGCTCGTGCTGAGGCGGACCGCCTTGCAGCACGGCGTCGGCTTGCTCAGCATCTGCGACGAAGTACTCCGCGTGGAGGCGGCGGAGCGCATCGGCGTCGGGCCTCCGTTCGAATCGCTCGTTCGCGAACTCGCGGATCGTCTCGAGCATCTGGAACCGCTGACCCTCGGGCTCCCGACGCACGAGACTGCGCTCGACGAGCGATTGGAGCGTGTCCAGGTCGGCCCCGCAGACGGCCTCGGCCGCCTCGAGGGTCCATCCTCCAGAGAACACCGCCAGGCGCTCGAACAGGCCTCGCTCGGCCTCGAAGCACAGGTCGTAGCTCCAGGCGATCGCGGCCCGAAGCGTCCGCTGGCGCTCGGGGACATCCCGGGCTCCGCCGGTGAGCAGCGGCAACCGCTGCTCGAGGCGGTGCAGAAGCGCACCAGGGCGCAGCATCCTCGTGCGCGCCGCCGCGAGCTCGATCGCGAGCGGAAGACGGTCGAGACGCTCGCAGACCCCGCCGATCGCGCGCTGCTCGGCCGCATCCTGCGGCTCGAAGCCCGGGTCGGCGGCGCGAGCTCGCTGGATGAACAGGGCCTCCGCCTCGGGCTCGGACAAGGTGGGTACGGGGTACTCGCGCTCGGCCGAAACTCCTAGCGGCTCCCGGCTGGAACAAAGGAGATCCAGCATCGGCGCGGCCGATGACAGGTCAGCGATCCCTCCCGCAGCTCCCGGCAGGATCTGTTCCAAGTTGTCCAGCACAACCAAGGTCCTCGCCCTAGCGACCCGCTCGACGATCGCGACGACGAGTCGGTCCTCCGTGGCGTCGAAGACCTCCAGCACGCGAGCGATCTCCACCAGGACGAGGTCAGGGTCGGTGAGCGCGGCCAGGCCAACGAACCAAGCACCGCCCGGGTAGGTATGGGCGAGCTTGGCCGCGGCCTGGATCGCGAGGCGCGTCTTGCCGATCCCGCCGGGCCCGGTCAGCGTGAGCAGCCGCACCTCCTGGCTCCGCAGCAGCTCGGTGAGCTCGGCGAGCTCGCGCTCGCGCCCCAGGAACGGGGTCGGCTGGGGAGGCAGGTTGCCCAGGGTGCCGCGCCCGCGTCCTTCCAGCACGTCGACGAGCGCGTCCACGTCCTCGCGCCAGCGGCGGTCCTGCAACTCGACGGCGTTGCGCATCGAAAGCGCGGCGATCGAAGGAGGCAGCTCGTCCCCGGCCGGCATCGAGGCGCCGCCGACCAGGACGGGGATCACGCGGACCTGCGCGGCGAGGGCGGCCTCGATCTCGCGGCGCACGAAGTCGGCCGGATCGTCCAGACGCATCGTGCCGGAGGCCGTCGTGGCCCCTAGCCATCCCGGGCCGATCACAATCATCACGGCCTCACAGCCCGAGATCGCCCGTTCGATCTCGGCCGTGAAGTCCGCGCCGGCCTCGATCGACTCCACGTCCATGAACACCGAGCCCTGCCCGAACCGGTCCAGCAGGTGGTCGGCGAGCCGCCCCGCGTGCCCGGCCGAATCTTCCCGGCGGTAGGACAGGAACACCTGGTGCCCAACGGTGGCCATGGCGGCCCGTTGTCTACCGCCGGCGGCGCACAGGCGCAAGTCCCCGACGAATGGAGCGGTTAGTGCACGACCTCCTCCTCGAGCGCGAACGCCACAGCCTCCTCGTACGACGCGCGGCGTCCCCGCTCGTACTCCTCCTCGTACCGCGCCTCGCCGAGTGCCTCACGCGACGCAGGCAGGAAGCGCTCGCTGATGCGTGGGTCGATGCCGGGCGCGAGATCCAGCTCGACCAACTGCGTCGCCGCCGCCCCGGCGAGCCACGCCGCTCGGTCCCACTCGCCTCGCTCGGCGGCAGCGCCCGCCAGGCCGATCAGCGACTCCTGCCCCGTCCGTCGATCGTCCATCTCCCGGCACAGACGCAGTGTCTCCATGAAGAGCGGCAGAGCGTGGTGCGGCTCCCGGTTGAACAGGAATGCGAGCGCCAGGTTGCTCTGGGCGATGATCGCGAGCTCCCGGATCGCCAGGTCGCGCGCGAGCTCGAGGCACTCCTGCAGGTACTCGACCGCTGCCGGGTAGTCCTCGACGAGCAGCATCAGGTACCCGAGGTTGTTGAGCGAGTCGGCAACACCCGGCAGGAAGCCGAGCGATCGTCTGAGCCGAACAGACTCCTCGCCCAGGGGGATCGCCGACGAGGAGTGCTTCAGCTCCGCGTGCGCGCACGCGAGGTCGTTGAGCGTCTCCGCCAGGATCCACGGATCTCCCATCTCCCTGGCCGAGACCACGGCCTCCTCGCCGAGCGCGAGTGCGGCCTCGTCGTCCCGACCCCCCGCGGCATGAACCCAGCAGAGGCGGCTCTTGGCGAACGCGAGCGCCCGCTGATCGCCGATCTCGCCTGCCAGCGCGATGGCCTGCTCGAGCAACGATCGGGAGGACGCCAGCTGTCCGAGGAACAGGTGCATGCCCCCGGCCGCGACGAGCACCCGCGCACGATCGGACGTGCGCTCCTCCTCGGACCGGGCGAGGACCTCATCCAGCCCCACCGCTCGAGCCTCCTGGATGTAGCCGCAGGGCTGGAGGGAGGCCATCAACGAAGCCATCAGCCGGAGCGCGAAGCTCACCTCCCCCCGAGCCAAACAGGAGTGCACGGCCGCGCGGAAGTTGCCCAACTCGGGCTCGAAGCGCCGGAGCCACGTCCCGGGGCGCGGCCCCGAGAGGTCGGCGTGCATCAGCTCGGCTTGGGCCAGGAAGTACTCCGCATGTCGCGCCGACAGTCGTCCGCGCTCGCCGCTCTCCTCGAGCAGTTCGGCCGCGTACTCGCGAACCGTCTCGAGCGCCGTGAACCGACGACCGTCCGCCCCATGACGTTGGATCAGGCTGTTCTCCAGGAGCGACTCGAGACCCTCGAGCACCTCGTGCCCTCGCGCCGGATCTGCGCAGACGGCCTCGGCCGCCTCGAGCGTCCACCCGCCCGCGAAGACCGCCAGACGTGCGAACAGCCGTCGATCCGCCGCCGGGAGCAGGTCGTAGCTCCAGTCGATCGTCGCGCGGATCGTCTGCTGGCGGGCAGGCAGGTCGCGAGCCCCGCCGGTGAGCAGCTCGAGCCGGCCCTCGAGCCGAGCCAGCATCGCCGCCGGGTCGAGCAGTCTCGCTCGGGAAGCGGCGAGCTCGATCGCGAGCGGCAGCCGGTCCAACCGAGCGCACACGGCAGCCGCCGCGTCACGCACGGCCGTTTCGGACACGAGGATCTCGGCGCCGGCGGCGCGAGCGCGTTCGACGAACAGACCGACCGCCGCTTCCTCGCCAAGCGTCTCGAGCGGGAGCTCCCGCTCGGCCGTCACGCGCAGGCGTTGCCGGGTCGTGACGATCAGGTTCAGGCCCGAGGCGGACGCCGTCAGCTGCGCGATCGGAGCGGCGGCTTCTGGCAAGAGCTGCTCGAGGTTGTCGAGCACGATCAGAGTCCGAGCGTGGGACAGCCGTGCAGCGATCGCGTTCACGAGCGTCCCTTCGGCACCCTCGCGGACCTCCAGCACGCGCGCGAGCTCCACGAGGAGCAGGTCGGGATCCGTGACCGAGGCGAGCCCAACGAACCATGCGCCGCCGGGGTAGGTGTGTGCCAGCTTGGCCGCCGCGGCGATCGCCAGGCTGGTCTTGCCGATCCCGCCGGGCCCGGTGAGCGTGAGCAGCCGGACCTCGTGGCGGCGCAGCAGCTCCGCGATCTCGGCGAGTTCGCCGTCGCGTCCCAAGAGCGGGGTGGGCAGGAGCGGGAGGTTCCCGAGCCCGCCCCGAACACGACCTTCGAGCACGTCCACGAGCCCATCCACGTCCTCTCGCCAGCGGCGATCCAGCAGCTCGACAGCGTTGCGCCGTGCGAGCGGTGCGATCGAGGGCGGGACCTCCGTTTCTGCCGGCATCGTGGCCCCGCCGACGAGCACGGGGATCACGCGTACCACGGAGGCGAGCGCGGCCTCGACCTCGCGGCGGACGAGATCGTCCGGGTCCTGCAGGCGCAAGGAGCCGGATGACGTCCGCGCATCGAGCCACCCGGGACCGATCACGACGATGACGACCTCGGAGCCGCCGATCGCCTCCTCGATCTCAGAGGCGAAGGCGGCGCTTCGGGCTCTCGATCGAGTCCACGTCGACGAACACCGAGCCCTGTCCGAACCGGTCCAGCAGATGGTCGGCGAGCCGTCCCGCGTGCCCGGCCGAATCCTGCCGCCGGTACGACAGGAAGATCCGGTGCCCTGTGGTCGCCATGGCGATGCGTATCTACCTGCGATGGCGCGCGGGCGCAAGGCCGAGCCTGGTGGCTCGCGATGCGAACCTCAGGTCTCTGCGAACCCGTCCAGGGCTCTATCCAGCGGCTGACGGCTGGTGGCGATCAAGTCGAGGGACGGAACAACGATCGGCAGTTCCGCGATCAGCCCGCGTGACCCTCGGTGTCCTCCTCGTCCTCCCTGATCGCGGGACCCGTAAGGCCGGCCTGCTCAGGCGAGGGTCGGACCGAATGACCCTCCGCATCCTCCGCGGCTTCGTGGATCGGCTTCCTTACCTTCCAGGTCAACGCCTGACCCTCGGTGTCGTCCGAGTCCTGCTCCGCCTCCTTGGGCTCGGCAGCATCGTCGGCGCCCGGATCGGGCACGTCTGTTCGTTCGTCCCCCACCATGGGACACCCCCGCTCAAGATGCTCTCGGCACAGCCTGCCTCGAGGACGCTCACGCGTCTGTCATACGCGTGACACAAGTGCGGCTCGCGCTCATCCAATCCGACCGCGCCTGCAGGCGCAAGGCGGGTTCCGATCAGACCCGACCGACGCCCTCAGGCGGCACCGACCCCCGAGCCGCACGCGCACGGAGCTGCTCGACATCGTTGATCACGACCATGCCGCGCTCGATGTCGAGCACGCCGCGTTCCTGCTCGGTTCGCAGCACCTTGTTCACCGTCGCGCGGGAGGTGCAGGCGAGCTCGCCCACCTGCGCCTGGGTCAACGTGATCCCGTCCGGGAAAGCTGAGGCGAGCTCCACGATCCGACGGACGACGCGGATCTCGGCCGGGACGAAGACGATCTCGAGCAGGCGCGTCGTGTGGTGGATCGAGCGCTCGGCGAGCAGGCGGAGGAAGAAGGACGCGGCCTCGGGAACACGCGCACAGACCTCGCGGATGGTCGGAGCTCCGACCGAACGGGTCTCCCCCGCCTCGAGCGTGACGACGGTCGCCGTCCGATGCTGGTCGCCGCCGAAGATCGACAGCTCCCCGAACACCTCATCCGCGACGACGATCTGGAGCATCACCCGGTCGCCCTCCGCCGTCCCCGTCTGGATGCCGAACCGGCCGGCGGTTACGACGTGCAGGGTGTCGCCGGTGTCGCCTTCGTGGAAGACGATGTCGCCCCGCTCGAACCGGCGCCGTCGGGCGTCACCGAGGAGTGCCTCGGCCACGTCGGGGGGCAGACTCCCGGTGGCTCCCTCCGCGTCCACGCCGCAAGTGGATACCCGGCGCGCCTGCGGCGCAAGCCGGGGCCACAAGGGCGGAGCCCTCAGCCCAGCGCGTAGTCGAGAGCCGCCTCCACGTCCATCCGTCCGCCCGCCGAGCGATACCCGTCCCACAGTTCGGCCGCCCGGGTTCGCGCCGCGGCGAGATGCCCCTCCTGGACGCCGGTGTCGAGGAGGTCGGGCGGCATCTCCATCCGCTCCGCGAGCGCGTCGCCGACCCCGACGAGGGTGCCGGCTCTCTCATCCTGTCCCCTGGCCGCGGCGACGCACCCGAGTCCGACGATCGCCGAGGTCGTCGTGAGGTGGCTACCGATCTCACGCATCAAGATCAGGCTCTCGCGGAAGCAGCGCTCACCCTCTTCGTAGCGGCCCTCGGAGAGCGAAACCCAGCCGAGGCCGAGGAGCGCGAAGGATCGGTGCCGGCGGTCGCCCCGTTCTTCGGCGAGACGACTGGCATCGGCGAACAACTCTCGCGCACGCAGCACATCGCCGTCGGCGAACGCGATCTCGCCGAGGTTCGAGAGGCAGAGGGCCACGTTGAACCGATCGCCGATCGCCGCGACTGATCTCGAGCTCCTCCGTGTAGAGGGCGGCGGCGCGTTCCCGGTCGCCCGCTGCGAGCGAACGCTGCGCGAGGCTGTTCAGGGTGATCGCCAGCAACCACCGGTCCCCGCTGCCTCGGGCGAGCTCGACCGCCTGCTCGCAGAGCGAGCGGGCGCGATCAGGATCGCCGGGTTGGAACTCGCCGAGGAACGCGAACAGGTACGCGCGCGTCTGCGGTGTCGCGGCATCGGCGCAGCGAAGCGCCTCCTCCAGGAGCGCTTGCGCTACCGATCCGCCCTCACCCTGTTCACACGCGAGCCACCCCGTCCCGGCGAGCGCGAGGGCGCGCGCGTCGGTGGCATCCGTGTCCGCCGCCTCGAGTGCCTCGGCGAGCCAGGCGCGCCCCTCGGTCACGTCGCCGTGCATGAGCCAGAACTCCCACACGAGGGCGGCGAGCTCGAGCGAGACGTTCGGGTCCCCCTCACTCGTCGACCAGCGCAACGCAACGCGGATGTTGTCGTGCTCGGCTTCGAGTCGCTCGAGCCAGGCGTCCTGCTCCTTCCCTTTCAGGCCCGGCAGGGCCTGCCTCGCGAGCGCAACGAAGTGCTCGGCGTGGGAACGGCGAACGTCGTCCGGATCCGGCTGTTCGTCGAGGCGCTCGCGGGCGAACTCCCGGATCGTCTCCAGGCAGAGGTACCGCGTGCGGCCGGCCGGCCCTTCCTCGGTCCGGAGCAGGCTCTTGTCGACGAGCGACCCGATCGTCTCGAGGTCCGCGCCGGAGACCTGCTCGGCGGCCGCGAAGGAGCAGCCGCCTCGGAAGACGGCGAGGGACGCGAACAGTCGCCGCTCCTGTTCGTCCAGCAGGTCGTAGCTCCACGCGATCGTCGCCCGCATCGTGCGCTGACGCTCCGGCGCGTCGCTCGCCCCACCGACCAGCACGGGCAGGGACTCTTCGAGGCGCTCGAGCAGCTCCATCGGACTCAGGATCTTGGTGCGGGCCGCCGCCAGCTCGATCGCGAGCGGCAGTCCGTCGAGCCGCCGGCAGATCGCCTCGACGGCCGAGCGGTTCGTCCGGTCGACCTCGAACCCGTGGGCGGCGGCCCGAGCGCGCTCGGCGAACAGCGCCACCGCATCATCGGTCGTGAGCTCGCCGACCGGGTAGACGCGCTCGGTCCGGATCGCGAGAGGCCCGCGGCTCGAGACGAGCAGATCCAGACCCGGAGCCTCGGCGGAGAGCTCTGCGAGCAAGCCGGCGGCTTGGGGCAGCAGCTGTTCAAGGTTGTCGAGCACGAGGAGGATCCGGAGCCGACGCAGGTGGAGTTCGAGCGTCTCCGCGATCGTCGCGCCCGGCGCCTCGCGCAGGCCGAGCGTGGAGGCGATCGTCGGCGCGAGGAGCTCGGGGTCGCGGATCGGCGCGAGCGGGACGAACCAAACACCCCCCGGATAGGTATGCGCGAGCTTGGCCGCGACCTGCAGTGACAGCCGGGTCTTGCCGATCCCCCCGGGTCCGGTCAGCGTGAGCAGACGGACCTCCTGGCGGCGCAGCAACTGGACGATCTCGGCGACCTCGCGCGCCCTGCCCAGGAAGGGAGTCGGTTGGAGCGGGAGGCTCCCGGTCCCGCCGCGCTCCCTGCCTTCGAGGACGTCGACGAGCGCATCCACGTCCTCACGCCAACGCCGGTCCTGGAGCTCGACGGCATTGCAACGAGCAAGGGCTGCGATCGGTTCGGGGAGGTCTGCCTCGCCGGGCATCGTGGCGCCGGCCACTAGGATCGGGATCACCCGGACGTCGGAGGCGAGAGCTGCCTCGATCTCCCGGCGCACGACATCTCGCGGATCGTCGAGGTGGCGGGACCCAGTGGCTGTGCGCGAGTTCAACCACCCAGGACCGATCACCGCCAACAACGCCTCGGAGTCGGCCATCGCGCCCTCGATCTCGTCGAGGAAGTCGGTTCCCGCTGCGATCGAATCCACGTCTACGAACACCGCACCCTGGCCGAACCTGTCAACCAGGTGGTCGGCCAAGCGGCCGGCGTGACCGGCAGCGTCCTCGCGTCGGTAGGAAAGGAACACACGGCGCTCGCTCACATCCGCTCGTGTCTACCTTCGGGCGCTCACGAGCGCAAGATGACGCCAGAGTCGGGCCTCCATGTATCGCGACGCCGACAGTGCGCCGCTCTGGCGAGCGTTAGTGTTCGCAGCATGGTGACCTGCCGATCCTGCGGGGAGCGCAATCCCGATCGCGCGCGCTTCTGCATGATGTGCGCGACATCGCTCGCCGCGGCGGCCGCCGTGGCCGAGGCACGCAAGGTCGTCACGATCTTGTTCGCCGACGTGAAGGGCTCGACGGCGATCGGCGAGCGCCTCGACCCCGAGGCCGTGCGCCGGGTCCTCAGCACGTTCTACGCATCGGCCCGCGAAAGCCTCGAGCGCCACGGCGGCACGGTCGAGAAGTTCATCGGCGACGCCGTGATGGCGGTGTTCGGCGTCCCGCGCGTCCACGAGGACGACGCGATCCGTGGCGTCCGCGCGGCGTGGGAGCTGCTGGACGTGATGGCGCGCATGAACGCCGAGCTCGGCGAGCGCTACGGCGCGGAGCTCCAGCTGCGGATCGGCGTCAACACCGGCGAGGTCGTCGCCGGCGATCCCTCGACCGGATCCTCGTTCGTGGCCGGCGACGCGGTGAACGTCGCGGCGCGGCTCGAACAGGCGGCCGAACCCGGCACCGTCTACCTCGGGGCCGAGACCTACGAGCTCGCGCGGCGGATCGCGGACGTCGAGGCCGTCGAGCCCCTCGAGCTAAAGGGCAAGAGCGAGCCCGTGCCGGCCTTCCGACTCGTCGGCCTGCGCATCGGAGACGAGTCCCCGGCGACGGCCGAGGTGGGATTCGTCGGACAGGGAGGCCGAGCTGAGCGAGCTCGACCTCGCGATCGATGCCGGATCCGGGCGCGCCGTCGCGATCGTGGGCCCGGCCGGCATCGGGAAGACCCGACTGATCGAGGAGTTCGTGCAGCGCTCGGTCGGACGGGCCCGGGCCGTGACGTGCCGATGTGCTCCGGAGGGCGAGCGGGCGGCGCTCGGGCCGGTGCGCGACCTCCTCGCGTCGGCCCTGGGCGCGGGACTCGGCGCGGGCGACGACGACTTCGCCGAGCGCGCCCGTGCGCTACTCGGCGATGGTGATCGCGGGGAGCTCATCGAGACGACCCTCCGAGGGCTCCTCGATGAGCATGACGTCACCGATGCCTCCTGGCTCCTCGCCGAGGTCCTGCGTTCCCTCGCCGAGGCCGATCCCACGATCGTCGTCGTCGACGACGCCCACCACGCCTCGCCGGCGGTCCGCGAGCTCTTCGCCGACGCCCGCAGACGCGTGGGCGACCTCCCGGTGGTGTGGCTCGAGGCGTACCGGACCGACGACGAGGACGCTCGGGGCGGCGCGCCGACGGATGCGGAAGCGGCACCGCTCTCACCCCTCGAGCCGCAGGAGGCGCGGGCGCTCCTCGCGTCGGCCATCCCGGATCTCCCGAGGTCCGTCGCGTCCGAGATCCTGGAAGCGGCCGAGGGCAACCCGCTGTTCCTCCTGGAGACGGCGCGACTCGTCACAGAGCGCGGCGGGGCCGAGGTGCGGATCCCGACCGGCATCCGCGCCCTGCTCGCGGCTCGGTTCGATTCGCTCTCGGACGCCGAGCGTCGGGTCCTCGAGATCACCGCGACGTTCGGCCGGACCGCTCCACGAGACCGGCTGGAGGAACTGCTGGACGGCGGCCCGGACCCGATCGGCGAGCTGGAGAGCAAGGGCTTCGTGCGTACGTCCGTCGACCTGGTGAGCTTCTCGCACGGAGCGCTTCGCGACGTCGCGTATGCGAGTTCCACCAAACAGCGCCGCGCGGACCTCCACGAGCGGATCGCCGACGTGTGCGAACGCGACGCCGAACCCGTCGAGGTCGTCGCGCACCATCTCGACCTGGCTGCCTCGCTGCGAGCCGAACTCGGCGCGCCCGACGAGCACGACCGAGCGCTCTCCGGTCGCGCGGCGGTCGCGCTCGCTGCGGCCGCCCGGTTGGCCCTGGGGAGGGGCGATCGCGAGCACGCGGTGTCTGCCCTCCCGCGCGCGTCGAAGTTGGCGGACGTGGCCGCGGATGGCGGGGCGGCTCGCCCGGCCGTTGGCCGGCTCGCGTTCGAGCTCGGCGCGTGGGACGACGTGGCGGGCATGCTCCGACCGGTCGAGGACGATCCCGCCGTGTGGAACCCGCTCGGCGTCGCGTTGGTGAAGCGCCGGCAGGTCGGCGACATCGAGCGCGGCCGCGAGCTCCTTTCGCGCGCGGCTGCGGGTGGCGACGTCGATGCGGCGGCGGCGCTCGCCGGCTCCTGGAAGGGCGTCGACGACGAGCGCGCGTATGAGCTCTACCTGTCGGCACTCGAGCTCGATGCCGCGGACCCGTACGCGCTCGGGAACGTCCTGGAGGTGGAGATCCGAAGGACCGGGGACCTCACGCCCGTCGCGGACCGCCGACCCGCGCTCGCGAGCGCCCTGTTGCGCCGGCGAGGACAGGCGCTCGCCGGCGAGGATCGACCCTGGTCGTTCTTCGACCTCGGCAAATTCGAGCTGTTCCTCGGCGAGGACGAGGAGGCCGTCGAGTCGTTCGCGGCGGCCGTCGCGAACAGCTCCGCCGCGTACATGCCCGAGACGACGATCCGCTCGCTCGAAGGCGTGCGTGCGGCGTGCGGGTCGATGGAGGGGTTCGGGTGGTCACTCGACCTGCTCGAGCTGGGCGTCCGCGCCCGGTTCGGTGAGGCGGGCGGATCCGAGGAGCGCACGTGGATCCTCGTCGGCGGCTCGTCGGCCGAGGGCAAGGGACGTATCGCGGCCTACCGCGAGGCGCTCGTCCGCGCGCTCGACGGCGCGAAGGGCGTGCTCCTCTCCGGGGGCACAGCGCAAGGGGTAAGCGCGCTCGCCGGCGACGTTTCGACCGGCGTCGGTGGGATCCGGGCTGTGGGCTACCTGCCGTCAAGGCTTCCCGAGGACGTGAACGAGGACGAGCGGTACGACGACCTCCGCCGGACCGATGGCGAGCGCTTCAGCCCGCTCGAACCGCTCACCTACTGGCGCGATCTGCTCGAGGAAGGCGTGCGACCCGCCGAGGTTGGTGTGGTCGCGATCGGCGGCGGACGTTTGACCGGGCTCGAGCTCCGGATCGCGCTCGCGCTCGGCGCGCGAGTGGCCGTCGTCGCGGGTTCGGGAGGCGCGGCGGCCTCGGTCTTGCGCGATCGAACGTGGGCCACGGCTCCGCGGCTCGCGCAGGTCGAGCCGACGGCGGATGCACTCCGCCCGTTCCTCCTCCCAGACCTGGACTGAGCGCCGGCTTCGACGTCCTCATGAGGACAGCCCGTACTCGATGGCCTCATCCGGCGTCATCGCCGCGCCCTCAGAACCGAGCGCCTCCTGACCGAATCGGTCCAGCAGGTGGTTCGCGAGGCGCCCGGCATGCCCGCCGAATCTTCCCGGCGGTACGAGAGGAAGACCCTTGGCGCCGCTCAAGTCCGTGGCAACGTACCTCGATGGCCGCGTTCAACGCGCCCGTCGGCAGGGCCGAGTGCATCTCTGCTCGACAACGCGTACGAGATCGCCTCATCAAGCCCCATGGCCTCGCCCGCACGGGCCTCCGCTTCCCAGACGTCCGGCTCTGTCGCGACGCGGACCTGGTTCAGGTACCGCAGGTGGATGTTGGAATCGGCGGCCGAGGGCGCATGACCGAGCACGTCCACGCCACGGCTGGCGGCTGCGGCGAGCCGGGCGGAGCGCATCGTGTCCCCCTCCGCCGCGGCCGTTCCGGCAAGTCCGAAGAGGAGGCTGGGTACAGATACCAGATGGCCGGTCTCGTGGATCAGCCTGAGGCTCTCGCGGAATCGGCTGGATGCGTCGCCGGATCGTTCCTCGGCGAGGGCGACCCACCCGTGCACGGCTTGAGCGGCCCCGATCCCAGCGTCGTTCTCGAATCGTTCCCCGAGTTCCATCGCCTCGGCTGCCAGCGCGTCCGCCCGCGCGAGGGCGCCCGTGACCACCGCCAGTTCGGCGAGGTTTGTCAGCACGAGCGCCGTCCCCGCGGCGTGGCCGAGCTCCCGGTAAAGCGTCAGGGCCTCCTCGTACGCCTCGAGCGCCTCGGGAACGTCGCCGACCTCTCGGAGCGTCTCCCCAAGGTTGTTGAGGGTCGCTCGCATGAGCCATCGATCCCCGGTTCCCCGCGCGAGCCGTGCAGCCTCTCTGGCGAGCGGTACCTTCTCATCGGATCGATCGAGCGGAACGACACCAGACAGGTGGCTCATCGCCATGGCCTGGGGGCCGATCGCGTCGGCTTCCTTTCCGCACCGGATGCATTCCTCCAAGAGCGCCGCCGCGGACGCGCGATCGCCTTGTTCGCCCGCGAGCGATCCGGCCCACTCGAGCGCCCAAGCCCGCGTCTCCGTTGCTGCCTGAGATGACCGCGCGAGCGTTCGTTCGAGCCAGCGCCGCCCCTCGCTGATCGGAGCGCCGGCGTACCAGATGTAGGAGATGCCGATCAGGATCCGCAGTGCGACATCCGGATCACCGCCGTCGAGCGACCAGGCTAGGGCCTTCCGGAAGTTGTCGAGGTCCTCCCGCAGCGTGTGGATCCAGTGCTGTTGGTCCGTCCCCTTGATCCCCTCCCACACGGCGTCGGCAAGCGTCAACAGGTACCTTGCGTGAGCGCGGCGGACATCGTCCGCGTCCGATCGCTGATCGAGCCGTTCAAGCGCGAACTCTCGGATCGTCTCGAGCATGGTCAGACGCTCGCCATCGCGCCAGATGAGGTTGCGTTCGACCAACGCTTGCATCCGGTCGGCATCCGTCTCGCACACAGCCTCCGCCGCCTCCAACGACCAGCCGCCCGAGAAGACCGCCAGGCGTTCGAAGAGGTCTCGCTCCTCTTCCGCGAGCAGGTCAACGCTCCATGCGATCGTCGCGCGGAGGGTGCGGTGGCGCTCGGGCGCATCGCGGGAGCCGCCGGTGAGCAGCGGCAACCGTTGTTCGAGCCGATCGAGCAGATGGGCGGGCGGCAGGAGCTTGACGCGCGCGGCTGCGAGCTCGATCGCGAGCGGCAATCGATCGAGCCGATCGCAGATCGCGGCGATGGCCTGCCTGTCGGCATCGTCGTGCAGGTCGAAGTCCGGCCGGATCGCCCGGGCGCGCTCGACGAACAGCATCACCGCATCGTCGTCATGCAGCGTCCCGACCGGGTACTCGCGCTCAGCCGCGACACGCAGCGGCTCGCGGCTCGAGACGACGACGTCGAGCGAGGGGGCCGCAGCCGAAAGTTCGGAGATCGGATCGGCGACGCTCGGCAACAGCTGTTCGAGGTTGTCGAGCACGACCAGCGTTCGCAGCCGTGACAGGCGCGCAGCGAGCGCCTTCACGAGCGAGCCGTTCCCGCCTCCCTGCACGTCCAGCACGGCGCCCACCTCGGCGAGCATGAGGTCCGGATCCGTGAGCGGCGCGAGGCCGACGAACCACGCTCCGCCGGGGTAGATGTGCGCGAGCTTGGCCGCGCTCTGGATCGCCAGTCGCGTCTTGCCGGTGCCGCCCGGGCCAGTGAGCGTAAGCACGCGCACATCGTCGCGGCGGAGGAGTTCGACGACCTCGGCCAACTCGCGGGTGCGGCCCAGGAAGGGAGTGGGCTGGAGGGGGAGGTTTCCGAGGCTGCCACGACCTCGCCCCTCGAGGACGTCGACGAGCGCATCGACATCCTCGCGCCATCGCCGGTCCTGCAACTCGACGGCGTTGCGACGCGCGAGCTCGGCGATGGTCGGGGGCAGGAGATCCTCGGTGGGCATCGAGGCGCCGCCAACGAGCACTGGGATGACCCGAACCTCCGATGCGATCGCGGCCTCGAGCTCGCGGCGAACGAAGTCTCCTGTCTCGTCGAGCCTTCGGCTTCCACTCGAGCTCGTCGAGTTCAGCCACCCAGGTCCGATGACGACGAGCACGGCATCGGCCCCGTCGATGGCCCGTTCGATGGCATGGGCGAAGTCGACCCCCGCCTCGATCGACTCGACGTCCATGAACACCGACCCGCTGCCGAACCGGTCGAGGAGGTGGTCCGCCAGGCGTCCCGCGTGACCGGCCGAGTCCTCCCGGCGGTACGACACGAAGACTCGGTTGGTGGGGTTCTCACGCTCCATCCCGGCGAGGGTCTACCCCGCCAGCGGTACGGTGCGCAAGGCGATGACGGCAGCTGTGGTCTCAGGGCAAGAGATGGAACGTGAGTTGTGCGACCTCGTCCGATGTGCTCGCCGTGATCGAGCCGCCGACGTTCTCGAACTCGCCCGTCCCACCCGTGATCGCCATGACGAAGCCTGCCGGGCTGGTCACCGCGGCCGTGAACTGTGCCGAGATCGTTCCGCGATCGGTGATGCTGACCGCGACCGTGCAGATCATCCGCGGAGGCTTGTTGATCGTGCAGTTGACGCGGTCGATCCCCACTTTCGTTCCACCGACCGGATCCAGCAGCTGCGAGCGGTAGATCACCTCGTCACCGGGCGCCATATCCGCGAGGTCGTCGGCCTTCGTATCGAAGACGACGTACGTCGTGTTCTCGGTGACCGTGAACGTCTCCTCTTGAGCGATCCTGGATCCCGCGGCGTCCGCCAAACCGGATCCGACGAGCATAAGTCCGATCACGCTCGACGCCACCAGCAGCTTCCTCATGACCCCTCCCTTCGACGACGTTCCTGGCCGACGGTAGGAGGAGCAGGACCAACGCGCTGTCAGCGTGGTGACACTCGGTGTGTCGGTTCGTCGACGGTTGTCGAGTCAGGCCTCGGGGCGGTGATGGGGGAACAGGATCAGGTCGCGGATCGACGGCGAGTCGGTGAGGATCATGAGCAGTCGGTCGATCCCGACCCCCAGGCCACCCGCCGGCGGCATGCCGTGCTCGAGCGCCGTCAGGAAGTCCTCGTCGAACGGGTGGGTCTCTCCCTCGCCCGCCTCCCTCGCCTGTTGCTGCAGGAGGAACTTCGCCCGCTGCTCGTCGGGATCGGTGAGCTCCGAGTAGCCCGTCCCGATCTCGAGCCCGCCGATCACGGGGTCGACGTGCTCGGTCAGGCTCGGGTCGTCGCGGTGCGGGCGCGCGAGCGGAGAGACCTCGCGCGGGTAATCGCAGACGAACGTCGGCTGGATCAGGTTCGGCTCGACGAGCTTCTCGAACAGCTCGAGGACGATCTTGCCGTTCGGCCACGCCGGGTCGACCGCGACACCTCTCGCTTCGGCAAGCCCCCCGAGATCCGAACGTTCGAGCGTGACCTCCTCCCCGAGCGCCTCCGACACGCTCGCCCAGCACCGTGATCCGGCGCCAGTCACCCCCGAGATCGATCGCCTCGCCTCGGAACGTCACCTCGAGCGACCCGTTCACCTCGAGCGCGGATCGCTGCACGAGCTCGCGGGTGATCTGCATCACGGTCTCGTAGTCCGCGTACGACTGATAGAGCTCGAGCATCGTGAACTCGGGGTTGTGGCTGCGGTCGATCCCCTCGTTGCGGAAGTTGTGGCCGATCTCGTACACGCGCTCGAGCCCGCCGACGAGCAGTCGCTTCAGGTACAGCTCGAGCGAGATCCGCAGGTACAGGTCGATGTCGAGCACCTCGTGGTGCGTGACGAAGGGCCTGGCCATCGCGCCGCCGGCGATGTTCTGCAGGACGGGCGTCTCGACCTCGACGAACCCGCGCTCGTCGAGGTACGAGCGGATCGTGCGGAGCACCTTCGCGCGGGCGTCGACCACCCGCCGGTAGTCGAGATCGGTCGCGAGGTGCAGGTACCGCTGCCGCTGCTGGAGGTCGGGGTCCTTCAGGCCGTGCCACTTCTCGGGCAACGGCCGCAGCGACTTCGTGAGTATGGCCAGGCGTTCGACGAAGATCGACAGCTCGCCTTTCCGCGTCGTGCCGACGCGGCCGGTCGCACCGACGATGTCGCCGAGATCGATCTCGCCGAGCAACGAGAGGCTCTCGGCCTCGGTGTCCTGGTTGCACGACGAGCTGGATGTCGCCGGCGCGGTCCCGCAGCACGAGGAACACCAGCTTGCCGAGGTCGCGCTTCAGCACGATGCGGCCCGCGACGGTCCGGCGGTCGTCGGTGAGCGTGTCCGCGGCGAGCGAGCCGTGCGCCGCCCGGATGTCGGCCGATGTGTCGGTGTCGCGCACGCCGAGCGCCTGCTCGAGGCTGAGCGCGAACGCGCGATCGCCCAGCCGCTCCCGGCTCTCGCGCCGGGCCTTCAGGACCTCGTGTTCGCGCCCCGACCCTTCCTCAGTCATCCGCGGGTCCGACGTTGCGCTCGAACACCAGGCGCAGCCCCTCGAGCGTCAGCCACGGGTCGAGCTCGTCGACGAACTGGCAGTGCGGGACGATCTCGGGCGCGAGCCCGCCGGTCGCGACGACCGTCGCGGTGCCGCCGAGCTCCTTGCGGATCCGGTCGATCATGCCGTCGGCCTCGGACGCCGTCCCGAAGATCAGGCCGGACTGGATCGCCTCGATCGTGTTCCGCCCGATCGGCGACCTGGGCGAGTGGAGCTCGACCTGCGGGAGCCGGGCCGTCTCGCGCGACAGCGACGTGTTCGACGTCTGCACGCCCGGCGCGATCGCCCCGCCGAGGAACTCCCCCTTGTCCGTAGACGACGTCGTAGGTCGTCGCGGTCCCGAAGTCGATCACGATGCACGGTCCGCCGTACCGGTGGTACGCGGCGAGCGCGTTCACGATCCGGTCGGCGCCGACCTCCCTCGGGTTGTCGGTCTGGATCGACAGGCCGGTCCGCGTCCCCGGTTCGACCACGACCGGCGGGAAGTTGAAGTAGCGGTTCACCATGTCGCGGAGCGCGGTCGTCGAGCTCGGGACGACCGAGGAGAGCACGACGCCCGTGATCTGGCTGCTGAAGGAGAGCCCGGCGACCTGGAGCAGCCCGCCGAACAGCACGGCGAGCTCGTCGGCGGTGCGCTCGGTCTCGGTGGACAGGCGCCACTGATGCTCGAGCTCCGAACCGCGGAACACCCCGAGCGCCGTGTTCGTGTTGCCGACGTTCACCGCGAGCAGCACGCGTCACCTCCTTCGGCGCGCGCCATCCTGGCACACGGCGGACGCCGCCGACACGAGGCTCAGCCCGCCGGCAGCAGGAGGTTGTCGATCAGCCGCACCTCGCCGAAGCGCGCCGCAACGAGCGCCCGGGCCGGGGCGTCGATCCGCTCGACGGGCTCGAACGATGCCGTCGTCCACCACCGCCGCGTAGTCGAGCCGCGCCTGCGGCGTCGCGCCGATCTCGCGTGCCATCGCCGCGATCAGCTTCGACGCGTCGCGCTCCCCGGCGCGGGCGAGCTCGGCGGCCTCGGACAGCGCCAAGGAACAGGCAGCCGGCCGCCTCCCGCTGCTCCGGCGAGAGGCGTTCGTTGCGGCTCGACATCGCGAGGCCGTCGGGCTCTCGCTCGGTCGCGCAGCCGACGATCTCGACCGGGAACGAGAGGTCACGCACCATCCGGCGCACGAGCGCGAGCTGCTGCGCGTCCTTCTCGCCGAAGTACGCGGCGCACGGCCCGACCGCGTTGAACAGCTCGGCGACGATCGTCAGCACACCCCGGAAGTGGCCGGGCCGCGAGTCGCCCTCCAACCGGTCCCCCAGCGGACCCGGGTCGACGGTGACCAGGTGCTCGTCGCGGGGGACCATCTCGTCGAGGGACGGCGCGAACACGACGTCGACACTCTCGCGCTCGGCCGCCTCCAGGTCGGTCTGCTCCCGCCTCGGATAGGCCGTCAGGTCGGCCGGGTCGCCGAACTGCAGCGGGTTCACGAAGATCGACACGACCACGTGGTCGCGCTCGGCACGCGCGCGCCGGATCAGCGACAGGTGGCCCTCGTGGAACGCGCCCATCGTCGGGACGAGCCCGACGGTTCGACCCTCGGCGCGGACCCGCTCGGCATCGGCGAGCGTGCCGGCGATCGTGCGGATCACCTCCAGCGCGCGAGCACCTCCTCGACCGCGTCACGCCCGTCCTCGGGGAGACGTCCCGAACGCTCCGCCATCGCGAGCGCGAGGTCGGCGAGCGCCACGTACGGCCGGACGGCCTCGGGTGCATGTTCGGCGAGGGCCTCGAGGTTCCGAAGCACCGTCCCGGCGTCGCCCCGGACCGCGGGACCGGTGAGCGCCGCCGCGGGACCGACGCGCGCGACGTTCGCGAGCGTCGCCTCCTGGAGCGGGCCGAGCGCCGCGAGCGGATCGGTCAGACCGGCCGCGCGTTCGAGCTCCTCGGCGATCGCCGTCACCGTCACGAGGTAGTTCGACGCGAACACCGCGGCCGCGTGGTACAGCGGCTTGAGCTCGTCCGCGATGCGGAACGGCCGTCCGCCCGCGTCGACGCGCCAGACGTTCGGCCAGCGTGTAGCCCTCCTCGCCCAGCGCGGTCACCGCGAACACCGCGCCGGGGATGCGCTCGACGGCGGCGTCGACCGTCGGACACGTCTGGAGCGGATGGATCGAGAAGACCGTCGCCCCTGCCGCGCCGGCCGGCGCGAGCGCGTCGAGCCCCGTGGCGCCGCTCGCGTGCGCGACCCCTCCCTCGACGGGCATCGCGCCCGACGAGACGAGCTCCAGGCACACCTTCCCGATCGCCGCGTCGGGGGTCGCGATCACGACGACCTCCGCTCCGCGAACGGCCTCCGCCGGGTCGAGGACCGGAACGCCGGGCAGGTGGGTGGCTGCGCGCGAAGGGGTCGCGGGACCTCCCGCGACGGCCACGATCCGGTGCCCCGCGCGGCGCCACAACACGGCGAGCGCCGTCCCGACGCGCCCCGCACCGACCACCGAAACCTCCACGCGCCGCAGTATCCGTCTCAGCGGTTCCCGACGACCCGTCTCACGGGATCCACACGATCGGGCCAACGGGCGGCGGGGCGCCCTCGGGGAGCTCGAGCGCGGTGACGGACCCGGCGCCGGACCCGGCTCGGTGGACGAACAGTCTCGCCCTCAGCCACGAGGTACAGGGCACCCCATGGATCGAACGTCGCGTCGGTGACCTCTCGGGTGAGTTCGACGAACGCGGGCTCGCGCTGGCCGACGCCGGAGCCGGCCTCCACGACGAAGACGCCGCTCGACGTTCCGAGCCTCCCGACGAGCGCGACGAGCGCGCCGTCCGGCGACCACGCGAGGACCCGCTCCACGACGAGCTGCTCGTCGCCGCGGCCGAGCGAGATCGGTCCACCCCAGTTCCAACCCAGGAGCGCGCCCGTCTCCGGGTCGGGCGGGGCGGCCGCGTCGTCGGCGCGCCGAAGGACGAACGAGGACACCGGTGAACCCGAGACGAGCGACAGACCATCGAACAGGAGATGCGGCCCGCCTACCTGCCCCGTGAGGTAGACGCCGTACCGGTCGCCCGACGGCGCGGTGAGATAGGTCGCGGCCACGCTCCGCGAGAGCGAGGTGACCGGACCGCAGAACCCGGGGTCGTGGAAGGTCCACCCCACCTCTCCGGTGGCGACGAACACGAGGGACATGCGCACCGGCGGGCATCGATCCGAGCCGGACCCGTTGCGAGCGATCACGAGGCTCCTCCCACGCGGGCCCCATGCGACGAGGTCGCCGCGCGCGAGTCCGCTGGCCCGGGAGCCGCGCGCGGCCCCTTCGATGACCGAGGCGCGCACCTCGCCGTTCGAAGCTCGCCACTCGAGACCCAGCCATTCTCGGCCGACTCCCGAGGCATCCACGAGCTCGACGGTCGTCGTGGGGACGATCGGCCCGGCCCAGGCTTCCCCGGCGGGCAGATCGAGCACCCACAGCGAGGGTCGCGTACCTGCGGCCGCCGTGGACAGGTAGACGAGCTTGCCGTCCACCCCTTGGCTCCGACCCCCGGCCGACACGCGCTGTCGTGGGTCCTCGCCGGACACCGCCTCGATCCCAGCAAGGACCAGGAGCACGAGCACGGCGACCACGGCGATCGGCCCCAGCGGAGCCGTCGCACGCCGCTCGCTCGGTCGTTTCGACTCCTCCTCGACGGTGTCGCGCTCAGACTCCCCTGCCGGAGCCCGCCGCCCGGCCCGATGGGTCGTGCCGATGGCCTCGATCCGATAGAGCGGCTCGCCGCAGGACGGACACACGCCGGACGCGCGGACGGAGGGCGTGCCCTGCCAGTCGCAGCGGAAGCAGATCGAGCTCACGCGGCACCCACCAACGGTGGCGCGAACGGTTGGACGCCGAGGACCGCGTCGGGCGGCAGCCGAAGGGTCGCGAGCCGCCGGTCGTCGGGGAGCATCGGGTCGGGGTCGAGCTCGCCGAGCGGGACGAGGACGAACCCGCGCTCGTGCATCCGCGGGTGCGGCACCACGAGTTCCGGCTCGTCGATCGTCGCGTCGTCGAACGTCAGGATGTCGACGTCGATCGTCCGAGGCCCCCAGCGCTCGCCTCGGACCCGTCCGAGCGCCTCCTCCACCGCCCGGGTCGCGGCGAGCAGCTCGCCCGGCTCGAGGTCCGTGCCGACCTCGACGACGGCGTTCAGGTACGCGGGCTGCGGCGGCCCGACGGGCTCGGTCTCGTACACCCTCGACGAGCGAACGACCTCGATGCCGTCGGCGTCCGAGAGCAGGCGCACCGCGGACCGCAGGTGCTCGAGCCGGTCGCCGAGGTTGGAACCGAGCGCGAGGTAGGCCTTCGTGGCCACCGGCTCAGGGCGAACGCTCGACGGTGGCGGCGGCCGCGACGCCCGCGACGTCGTTCGAGCGCGCGGCGCCGGGCTTGTGGACCATCGCGCTGACGCGGACGACCCCTTCGTGCTCGAGCACCGCGTTCGCGACGGCGTGCGCGAGCGATTCGAGGAGGTCGAACGAGCCGCGCTCGACCACGTCGCGCGCGGTGCGGATCACGCCGCGATAGTCGGCGGTCGACGCGAGCGAGTCGCCGTCCACCTCGACCTCGACGTCCAGGTCGACCACGAAGTCCTGCGGTTCGTCCTTCTCCCCCGGGTTCGCCCCGTGGCGCCCGCGCGTCGTGATCCCGGTGAGGAACAACCGCGTCGTCACCATCGGAAGCTCTCCTCCGGCGGCCGCCTTCCGATCTGGACGGTCACCGGACCCTCCTCGTGCGCGTGCGGCGTGTGCAGGTACATCGACCGCAGGTATTGGAACACGAGCGGAAGCACCGTCTCGGGTGCGTCCTCGGTCACCAGGTGTCCGCATCCGGGGAGGACCGCGACGGACGCCCTCGGCAGCGCATCGCCCAGGCGCTCCGCCAGCTCGACCGGCAGGGACCCGTCGTCCTCGCCCCACAGGACGAGCGTCGGGATCTCGAGGCGTCCGAGCTCCTCGGCACCCGGCGCGGCGCCGCGCACGGACCGTGTCGATGCCGGCCCGGCCTTCAGGTACTCGGCGATCGTGTCCTCGGTGAGCCGGCCCTCGTGCCGCACGCTCGCCCGGAGGGCGCCCTCGGGATCGCCCGCCGAAGCGGGGATGACGTCGAGCGCGACCGCGTCGATCAGGACCATCGCGTCGACGCCGCCCCCGACGGCCAGGATCTGCGCCACGGCGGCGCCCTCGGCGTGTCCGACGACCGCGAACCGTTCGATCGACAGGTCGTCGACGCAGCGCGCGGACCGCCGCCGCCGATGCCGCGAGATCGCCCGGGTCCGCCAGGTCCGGCGCGATCACCCGCATCCACGGCGAGACCATCGGGACCAGATCGCGCCACAGGTGCGAGCTCGTCGGCCACCCGTGCAGCAGGACCACGGCCGGCTTCTCGAGGTCCTCGGTCTCCTCGAACCCCGGGTTCGCGCTCACCGTCCGGCCCTCGCGATGGCGTCCACGACCCGCACGACGCGCACGATCTCCTTCACGTCGTGGACGCGCACCGCATGGACGCCGTGAGCCACGGCCCAGGCGACCGCCCCGGCGGTGCCTTCGACGCGTTCGCCCTCGGGGAGGTCGAGGAGCGTGCCGATGAACCGTTTCCGTGAGGGGCCGACGAGGAGCGGGCGTCCGAGCTCGAGCAGCTCGTCGACCCGGCGGAGGAGCTCGAGGTTGTGGCCGAGGTCCTTGCCGAACCCGATCCCCGGGTCGATCGCGATCCGCTCCGGGTCGATCCCGGCGAACTCGGCGGCCTCGATCCGCTCCCGGAGGAACTCGTGGACCTCCGCGACCACGTCGTCGTAGTGGGGCGACTCCTGCATCGTCTTCGGGTCGCCCCGCATGTGCATGAGGACGATCCCCGCGCCGTGTTCGCGGACCACTTCGAACATCGCGGGATCGGCGGCGCCCGAGACGTCGTTCACGATCGAGGCGCCGGCGTCGAGCGCCGCCGACGCAACCTCGGCCTTCCGCGTGTCGACCGAGATCACCACGTCGGACGCGTCGCCTGCGAGCCGCTCGATCACCGGGAGGACCCGCGCCCGCTCCTCGTCCGCCGGAACGGGTTCCGAGCCCGGACGGGTCGACTCGCCGCCGACGTCGAGGATGTCCGCGCCGTCGGACGGCGAGCTGTGTCGCGTGTCGCACGGCGTCGTCCACCGTCTCGAACATGCCGCCGTCGGAGAACGAGTCCGGCGTGACGTTCACGACGCCCATGACGAGCGTGCGGTCGGCGCAGTCGAAGGTACGCTCCCCGAGACGCCAGAGCGGTCCGCCCACGCCCCTATCGTAGCGAGGCCGCGCGGAACGGCCGGTGCGCCGCTACTCGACCGTGAAGGTCGTGTGCATCCCCGCCGCGTAGTGGCCGGGCAGGTTGCAGATCACCGCGATAGTTGCCGGCGTCGAGGGACAGGTTCAGGGTCGCCGACGTGCCGGGGGCGATGTCCTCGACCTCGTCGATGACCTCGAGCATCTCGTCGGCCGGTGCGGTGTCGCCCTCCACGGGCAGGGCGTTCGCGTCGACCCCCTCGGGCACGCCGAACACCTCGAACTCGTGCGTGTCGGTCCCCTCGTTCACGCCCTCGAAGGTCAGGTCGCCGGCCGCGAGCGTGTCGCTCGACATCGTGATCCCGTCGTCGCGCATCGTGACCGTGACGTCTGCTTCCTCGCCTCCGCTGCACGCGACGGCCACGATGGCGAGCGCGACGGCGGCGAGCACGAGCCTGCGGATCTGCATCTCCATTCCTCCTCGGGTGTTGGTTCCGTGGGTCAGTTGCCGGCCGTCATGGGCACCGGCGCCGCGCGCCGTGGCCGCTGCGGCCAGAGCACGTAGAGCGACATCGGGATCACGTAGACGAGGTAGATGGCGACCTCGGCCACCGTGGGGGCGGCCCGCAGCCCGAGCATGCCGGTGAGGAGCGACTCCCGGACCGATCCCGGGTCGACGAGCCACGACATGCTGAACGCGGTCTGCTGGGCGACCGAGATCACCCCCGCCTCCGCGAACTCGTGTACGGCGGTCGACAGGAGGCCGCCCGCCACGAGCACGAGGATGAACCCGGTGACCCGGAAGAAGCGGGACAGGTTGATCTTCACGCCACCGCGGTAGATCCCGTAGCCGAGCCCGACGGCGACGGCGACGCCGAGCGCGGCGCCGAGCCCGGTCGCCACCGGGTCTGACGAACTCTGGAACGCCGCGAGCATGAAGACCGCGGTCTCCAGGCCCTCCCGGAGGACCGCGAAGAAGGCCATCCCGACCAACGCGAGCGTGGACCCGACGAGGAGCGCGCGCTCCGCGTGATCCTCCAGCTGCCCCTTGAGCTCCCTCGAGTGGCGGCGCATCCAGATGACCATGTAGGTCACGCCGGCCACCGCGAGGAGCGCGAGCATCCCCTCCATGAACTCACGCTGCTGGAACGGGAGGCTCTCGCCGATCAGTCGCAGGACGACGGCGACCGCGACGCACAGGCCGATCGCGATCGCGACGCCGATCCACATCGGTCTGAGCGCCCGGCGTTCATCCCGCTGGATCAAGAACGCGGCGATGATCCCGACGATCAGGGATGCCTCGAGGCCCTCGCGGAGCCCGATCACGAACGTTGGGAGCATGTGGCTGTCGGTTCCTCGTTCCTCGCTGGCTCGGCGGGAATCCTACTCAGGAGGTCGGATTCACGTCAAACTCGTTCGGTACCGAATGATGCCCTCTGACCTGCGGTTTTGCAGGAGCGGCGAGAAGTTCCTCAGGTCAGAGCGACATGGGTGAGGGTCCCCTCGTAGTTCAGGATCCACACGGAGTCGGGTGCGATCGCCATCGCGACCGGCGTCCCGCCGTTCAGCTCCAAGAGCTCTGTGACAGCCCCATCCGCCGGATCGAACACGTTGAGCTCTGTGCCGGCTGGTTCGCCGGAGGGAGAGGAACCAGATACCCCGATCGTCTGCCTCGATGGAGCCACAGCAATCGGTGAGACTCGGAGGCAGGGCGTACGAGGGTCCGAAGAATCCTTCGACGAGAGGATCGAATCGAGCGAATCCCGGTTCCGTCGAGATCCACACCTCGCCATGCCAGACGACAGGTGTGAGGGTGTGGGACGGAGTCGGGAACTCGATGCCCGACACCGCGCCCGTGACGGGATCGATCTCGACCAAGCGGCCGCCGACGTTCACGGCATCGTGACCGCCCACGATGGTGATGAGTCGGCCGTCCGCCGCGACCAACGTGTGAGCCCAGTTCGCGGCAAGCCTGAACCGGTCCACAACCTCGCCCGTCGAGACGTCGAGACGGGCAACCTCCATAGCGTTGTCGACGGACTCGTCTCCGAACAGCAACACCCAGAGTTCGCCGTCCAGGAACGTCAGGTCCGCACCGAACGCCCCTCCCAGAACGAATGTCTCCACGACCTCGTTCGTCGCTGTGTCGATCCGGACCACGGCAGCTTCCGAGCCGCCACCCGGGTCGTCGAAGTTCCCTGGCGCTTCGAGGCCACCCGTGACCCAGAGGCTGCCACCCTCCACGACCATCGCGCCACCACCGACCTCCCAATCCGGGATCGCCTCGACGCGGATAGTGGCCTGCACTTCGTGCGTCACGGGGTCGATACGGACGATCCGACCACCGAATGACCCATCGTCGTTCGACGCCGCGACCCAGACGCTTCCTTCGCCGTAGACGACCGATCGCACGTCGACGCCCACCTCGAACGTGTCGACGACCTCACCTGCTGTCGGAAGAGGCGCCTCGACCTCCTCGACTGACGCCGGCAGCGGCTGCCACGCGATGTCGCCTGAGATGCCAGTGCCGGGGGCGTCCGCCACCCGCGTGACGCCGGTCCCGTCGGCACGCATCAGGAACAGCGCATCGTCCGGGCCATAGTCCCCGGTGGTCGAGTTGCCGACGAAGGCGATCAGGCTCCCGTCCGGGGACCACTCGGCATCGATCAGGAACCACGCGCCCACGCCGCCGAGCACACGATGCTCGCCGGAGCCGTCCTCGTTCACCCTCCAGATCCCCCAGTTCTCGCTGTGGATGCCCGCGAAGATCAGTTGGGACCCATCCGGAGACCAGCTCGGCGAGAAGTCGCTCCCCTCGGTCGCGTCCGACACCTGCCGGACACCCGTCCCGTCAGTGTTCATGGTGAAGATCGCCGAGTGGAGGATGACGGGGTCGATCGACCGGGAGAACGCGATCCGCGAGCCGTCCGGTGACCACACCGGCTGGAACTCGGACACGGGATCGGCCGTGAGACGGGTCACATTCGACCCGTCGGCATCCATCACGTAGATGTCCGTCGGGCAGTCGAACTCGTGGGGATCGCCGGGCGTGCACTGCCCGATCGAGGGGTCGTACCGGGTGCTCGAGAACAGGATCTTCGTTCCGTCCGGTGACCACGCCGGCCACGAGTCGTTCACACCCTCGGTGAGCCGTACGGGGTCGCTCCCTTCCGGGTTCGAGACGTAGATGCCGCGCTCGCCGACGATGGGGTTCTGATACGCGATCTTCGCCCCGTCGGATGACCATGCGATCCGCGCGAACCGCATCACCTCACCCTCGAACACGACCCGCCGTCTCGAACCATCCGGCTCAACGGCCTCGATGCGTGTTCCACCCTCGCCGCCACCCACCCGGAAGTAGATCGATCCGTTGGCGACCGGAACGGCGCCCGGGCCCGATGTTCCGGTTGCAACCGGCGCCTCGGATCGGCCGAAGGTGAGCGACGCGAACGCGATCCCCGCACCTGCGACCAGGAGCGCGACCGTCGCCGCCAGGATCCGGGGGAGTCGCGGCGCTGGAGCCTGGGGCCGGGGTTCGCGGGCCTCGATGTCGCTCCACAGGTCCGGAGTCCGCGTCCTCGAGAGCGACGAGAAGCGGTCGCGAAGATCAGGCATCGTCGTCACCGAGGAGCTCGCGGAGCCGACGCCGGCCGCGCATCAGATGCACCCGCACGGCCGCGGGCGTCGAGTCGATGATCCGAGCGACATCCTTCGCCGGATGCCCGATGGCGTCGTGGAGGACCACGGCCGCGCGCTGCTTCTCGGACAGGGCGGCGAGCGCGACCACGAGGTCGCGAGCGGGCTCCTCCATCTCGTACACACCGACCACCTCCGCCATGCCTCGTCTCCGTCGATCCTTCAGCTCGCCCGCCGCGACCCGGAACGCGACCCGCCAGACCCAACGCTCCGGGTCCCGGACCTCCTCCCCACGGCGAAGGACCTGGGCGAACGCCTCCGCCACCGCATCGCTCGCCACCTCCGGGTCGCCCGCGAACGCGAGCACCGCCCGCCACATCGCGTTCCCCCGCTCCCGGTACAGGCGCTCGATCCGTCCCGAACGGGAGACCTCCGCCGGCGCGTGATCCACGTCTGCCATATCAGGAGCATGGACCGGCCGGAACGTGAACGCGGTTCCGAACCTTCGAGATCTCGGGCAGTGCGTCGTTCCCGCCCGGCCGGGGTAGGTTCGTGGAGACGGACGTTCGCGCGGGCAGGGAAGAAGGGATGGGACCAGTGGCCGAGACGGATCACCGAACCGATGGCGGCAGGCCCGTCGCGGCCGAGGGGGCGCCGGAGCGGCTGCCGTGGCGGGACCCGGAAGAGACCGAGCCCTGGGAGGACGTCCTGCCCCGGGACATCGGCCCGGAGCGGTGGCAGCGGTTCGAGGGGTACGTCGCCGAGATCCTCTCGTCGTTCGGGATGGACCTCGGCACGCCGGGCACCGAGCGGACCCCCTCGAGGTACCTGAAGGCTCTCTTCGAGGCGACCTCGGGCTACGAGGGCGACCCGAAGCTCCTCACCGCGTTCCCGACCGAATGCCGCGGTGGCCCCGACTGCCGGATCAGCCAGGTCATCGAGGGACCGGTCCCGTTCTTCGCGCTGTGCGAGCACCACGCCCTTCCGTTCTTCGGCGTCGCGCACATCGGCTACGTCGCCCACGAGGAGATCATCGGCATCTCGAAGCTCACGCGCCTGGTTCGCGTCTACGCGCGTCGCTTCACCGTGCAGGAGCGCATCGGCCAGCAGGTCGCCGACCGGCTGGTGGAGCTCCTGCAACCGCACGGCGTTGCGGTCCACCTCACGGCGGCACACCTGTGCACGCAGATGCGTGGGGTCCGCGAGGAGCGCTCTCGGACGTGGACCTCGTTCTGGCGAGGGACGTACGAGTCCGACGCCGAGATGCGTCGAGAGTTCCTCGAGGTTGCCCGGCTGACCGATGCCTGACGGATCACTCGCTCCGACGACGACCGCCCCGCTCGCGGTGCTCCTCGACGCCACGTCCGGCGGCGACGAGCTGCCCGAGCGCCTCGAGGCACGGTACGGCGGAGCCCTGCACCTGCCCGAGGATGTCGTCTACTCGAACTTCGTCACGTCGGTCGACGGCATCGTCGCGATCCACGGCGTCCCGAAGTCATCGGCGGTGATCAGCGGTGGGTACGACGCCGACCGGTTCGTGATGGCGTTGCTCCGCGCGGCGGCGGACGCCGTCGTGATCGGTGCGGGCACCCTTCGGGAGCACTCGGGTCCATGGACCGCGGCCGCGAGCTCCCCCTCGTTCGCGGATGACTTCGCGGAGCTCCGGCGGATGGAGGGCCGGGCCACGGATCCGCGGCTCGTCGTCGTCACCGCGAGCGGCCGGCTCGAGCGAGCCGACGCGCTCATCGGCGCCCTGGTGCTCACGACGGAGGACGGCGCCCGACGGCTCGGTGCGGCGCCGACCGAGGCCGAGGTGGTCGCGATCGGCGACGGTGAGGATCTCGACGTGCGAGCGGCGATCGCGCACCTCCGCTCGCTCGGGTACCGCAGGATCCTCACCGAGGGCGGCCCCCACCTGATGGCGGACATGGTCGGCGCCGGAGCGATCGAGGAGCTGTTCCTCACGGTGGCGCCCGTGGTCGCCGGGGGCGGCGCGCCCGGCGATCGGTCGACGCTCACCCCCGGGCTGGACCTCCTTCCGGATCGCCGGCTCGGCGGGGCGCTGGCCAGCGTTCGGATGGACGGATCGTTCCTGTTCCTCCGCTACTCGATGGCCGCGGAGCGACTGCCGGACTGACGGCGGGCTACCGCCCGATGTGATGCAGGGCTTCCTGGCGCGTCCGGGCGTCGTTGCGGAACAGGCCACGCACTGCCGAGGTCACCGTGATCGAGCCCGGCTTCTTCACACCCCGCATCGTCATGCACAGGTGTTCGGCCTCGATCATCACGAACACGCCCCGCGGCTCGAGCGCCTTTTCGATCGTGTCGGCGATCTCGGTCGTCAGCCGCTCCTGCACCTGCGGACGCTTCGAGAGGACGTCGACGACGCGCGCGATCTTCGAGAGCCCGGTGATCCGGCCGTCCATGTTCGGGATGTACGCGACGTGCGCCTTCCCGTTGAACGGCAAGAGGTGGTGTTCACACAGGCTCGACAGCGGGATGTCCTTCACCATGATCATCTCGTCGAAGTTCGCACCGGGAACGGCCTGCGGGATCGGCGTGGGGTCGATGCCGACGCCGGAGAAGATCTCCTCGTACATGTCGGCGACGCGCCTCGGCGTGTCGACCACGCCCTCGCGTGCGGGGTCGTCGCCGATCCCCTCGAGGATCATGCGGACGGCCTCCTCGATCTTGCCGCGGTCGATCGCCGCCATCAGGCGGCCACCAGCTCGTCGAGCCGGTCGGGCAGTCCGGCGAGGTTCGACAGCTCGACCGCGCGGGGCAGGTCCGAGGTCTCGTGCAGCCGGTTGATCCACACGGCGCGGAGCCCGAGCTCGTTCGCCGGCGCGATGTCGTGGAACAGCGACGCCGCGACGTGGACCGTGCGCTCGCGGTCGGCGTTCGTCCGTTCGAAGAAGCGCTCCCAGTGCTCGTGCGCCGGCTTGTACGAGCCCGCCTCGGCGGCGGTGATCCGGATGTCGGTCGGCACGCCGATCGCCTCGAAGGAGGCATCGAGCAGCTCGGGGTCGGTGTTCGACAGGATGCCGAGCCTCCACCCGCGATCGCGCAGCTCGGTCAGGGACGCCGGGACCTCCGGGAACGGAGGCCAGGTCGGCAGGGACTCGCCCAGCGCCTGGCGATCGTCGTCGGCGAGCTCGAGGCCCTCGCGGTGCGCCACGCGCTCGAGCGACTCGGCCAGGACCTGCCGGTACGAGACGGCCCTGCCCCGTTGCACCTCTGGCTCGATCTGGTGGTACGCGGCGAGCAGGAGCTCGTCGTCGTGCTCGGGCCACAGATCGGCGAGCGTGGCGCGGATCCCGCCCATCCAGTCGATCAACGTGCCGTAGCAGTCGAAGGTGGCCCAGCGTTCCCCGGACATGGCGCGGCGAAGCCTACCCGACGGGATTCGGCGGGATCGTCCCCGGGGTGCTCGGCTTGTCGCCGGTCCGGATCGCGCGTCGCGACACCGCGAGCCCGGCGCCTCGGACCGACTGATCGCGCTGCGGGCGCTTCTGGATATCCGACAGGAAGGACTCGACCTCCTCGCGCTCGAGCGTCTCGCGCTCGATCAGCTTGGACGCGAGCTCGTCGAGCTTGGCTCGGTGCTGCTGCAGGATGTCGAGCGCCTCGTCGTGCGCCTCGTCGATCAGCCGGCGAACCTCGTTGTCGATCTCGAACGCCACGTGCTCCGAGTAGTCGGGCTGAGCCGAGTAGTCGCGCCCGAGGAACACCTCGTGCTGCTTCTGCCCCAGCGTGAGCGGTCCGATCACGTCGGACATCCCGTACTCGGTCACCATCTGCCGGGCGACCTTCGTCGCGCGCTCGATGTCGTTGGCCGCTCCGGTGGTGATGTCGCCGACGATCAGCTCCTCGGCGACCCGCCCGCCGAGCAGCATCGCGAGCTCGTCGACGAGCTCCTCGCGCGTCATGAGGAACTTGTCCTCCTCGGGCAGCGTGAGCGTGTACCCGAGCGCTCGGCCGCGCGGGATCACGCTGATCTTGTGCACCGGGTCGGTGTTCGGAAGGATGTGCGCGACGAGCGCGTGGCCGCCCTCGTGGTACGCGATGACCCGCTTCTCGCGCTCGCTCATCACGCGGGTCTTGCGTTCGGGGCCCGCCATCACGCGGTCGATGGCCTCCTCGACCTCCTTCATCGTGATGGCCTTCTTGCCCCACCGCGCCGCGAGCAGCGCGGCCTCGTTGATCACGTTCGACAGGTCCGCGCCCGTGAAGCCCGGCGTCCGGCGAGCGATCGTCTCGAGGTTCACGGTCTCGTCGAACGGCTTGCCCTTCGCGTGGACCTTCAGGATCGCCTTGCGGCCCTCGAGGTCGGGGCGGTCGACGGTGATGTGCCGGTCGAACCGGCCCGGGCGCAGGAGCGCCGGGTCCAGGATGTCCGGTCGGTTCGTCGCCGCCATCAGGATCACGGCGGTGCGCTGGTCGAAGCCGTCCATCTCCACGAGGAGCTGGTTCAGCGTCTGCTCGCGCTCGTCGTGGCCACCGCCGAGGCCCGCGCCGCGATGTCGACCGACGGCGTCGATCTCGTCGATGAACACGATCGCGGGCGCGTTCTGCTTCGCCTGCTCGAACAGGTCCCGGACCCGGGCCGCGCCGACGCCGACGAACATCTCGACGAAGTCCGAACCGCTGATCGAGTAGAAGGGAACGCCCGCCTCGCCGGCGACGGCCCTGGCGAGCAGCGTCTTGCCCGCCCCCGGCGGGCCGAACAGCAGGACGCCGCGCGGGATCTTCGCGCCCATCGCCTGGAACTTCGCCGGGTTCGCGAGGTACTCCTTGACCTCCTGGAGCTCCTCGATCGCCTCCTCCACGCCGGCGACGTCGGCGAACGTCGTCTTCGGCTGGTCCTTCGTCACGAGCTTCGCCTTCGCCTTGCCGAACTGCATCACGCGCCCGCCGCCGCCCTGCGACTGGTTCATGATGAAGATGAACGCCCCGACGATCAGGATCACGGGGATCAGCTGGAACAGGAAGCCGAGGAGCGGCGACCCGCGCTGCGGGTTGGCCGAGACCTCGACCCCTGCCGCCCGTAGCTCCTCCACGACATCCTGCGTGGCCTCGACGTACGCGACGCGGTACGTCCGCCCGTCGGTCAGTTCCCCTTCGATCACGCCGTCGCCGAGCAGGAAGTTCGCGGTGTCGACCTGCCCCGCCTCGACCGCGGCCTGGAACTCGCCGTACGTCATCTGCTCGGTCTGCTCTCCCCGGTTCGCGAACAGCAGGAACAGCCAGATGCCGAGCAGGACGATGAGGATGTACATCGCCGGGCCACGGAGGAGTCGCCGATACGACGACCCGGGGTCGGTAGCCAGGGGTGTGTGCTCCTTTCAGGCCTCACGCGAGAACAGGAAACGCTTCGGGGCCCGCGCGTCGCCGACGCTTCGAGCCCTTCGCGATGGTAGCACCTGGGTTCGATCCTGCCGAGAGCCGGACGCCGGGTGCGATCCCGTGCGAGGGCCCCGTTCAGCGGATGCCGGTGTCGACGAGGACGTCTGCTCGGACCGTCCTGCCGGCGATCACCGTGACCGGCACCGGCTTCGCGAACCGCGTCTGATCGAGCGGTTCCGGGGGCAGGATGGGGCGCAGCAAGTACGACCCGTGCGCCGCCTCGAGAGCGAAACCGCCGGCGTCGTCGGAGGTGTCGGTGGCGACGACCTCGCCGTCTGCCACGAGCTCGACCGTGACGTCGGTCATCGGCACGTCGGGGCACGGGCTCGCCACGCTCTCGACGGCGCACTGCGGGCCGAGGAAGACCGTTCCAACGACGCGCCCGAGGGAGCCGTCATCGGAATCGCCGTCCGAACCGCCGGACGACGAGGCACAGGCGGTGAGGAACACCAGGAACGCAGCGGCCAAGGCTGGACGCTTCATCTCGGTTGGACGACCGGCGGGCCCCCGCCGTTCCGGCTCAGAGGTCGGTGTACGCCTCGGGCCGGAGCAGCCCCACGTACGGCACGTTGCGGAACCGCTCCGCGAAGTCCAGGCCGTACCCGACCACGAAGTCCGGCGGGATCTCGAACCCGACGTATTTCACGTCCAGATGCACGCGCTGGATCCCGGTCTTCTTCAGGAGCGCGCAGACCTCGAGGCTCGCCGGACGACGCCCCCGCAGGTTCTTCAGCAGGTAGTTGAGCGTCAGTCCCGAGTCCACGATGTCCTCGATCAGCAGGACGTCACGCCCCTCGAGGTCGTGGTCGAGGTCCTTCAGGATCCGGACCACACCGGAGGTCTTCGTGGCCGCGCCGTAGGAGGCGACGGCCATGAAATCGACCTGGAGCGGCAGTCGGATGTGGCGGCACAGGTCCGCCATCAACACGAAGGCGCCCTTCAGCACGCCGATCAACAACGGCTCGCGACCTTCGTAGTCGCGTGTGATCTGCTCGCCGAGCTCCCGGAGCTTGTCCGCGATCTCCTGCTCGCCGATCAGGATCCGCTCGATGTCCCGCTCGCGCGCATCGGCCTGCGTGTCCACCGACGGTACGCGGACGGTGTCCTCGAGCTCGGTCAGAACGACCCGGCCTTCCATCTCGCCCCCCTTCACACCCGGCTCTCGGGGGAAGTGCGAGAGAGGGAAACATACTCCCGCTCGCGCCGAGCCTTCAATCCGTCCGGCAGGTCTCGCCTGCGTCCCGGGCGTCCTACAGCGAGATCGAGGACGGCGTCGATCGACTCCCGGCGGCCGGGAGGCCCCGCGAGTGGAGGAACATCCGGATCGCCTCTCGCGCGACCCCGGGAGACAGCCCCACGACCGTCTCCGCGTCGGAGCCGGTACTCGCCGTCGTCGCGCGCCCCCGCGTCCTTCGAGGGACGCGCGATCCTCAACCACTCCTCCTCGACGGGACGCAGGAGGTCCGCGGTCCTCGCGATCGGCATGCGGACCTGCCTGCCCGTCGTCCGCTCGAGCGCGGGGATCCCGCGCAGACGGAGCGCGTTCCGGAGCCGCCGGGTGTCGCGGTTCGTCGGATCCCGGCGCGGTCGCAGACCGAGGCTCCGGCAGAAGCCCTCCACCTCCTCCCTCGTGACGTCGAGCAGTGGCTGGACCTGCACACCGAGGACCGGCCGGATCCCGACGAGCGCGTGGAGGTCGCCCCCGCGCAGCAGCGCCATCAGGACCGTCTCGGCCTGGTCGTCGAGCGTGTGGCCCTCGGCGAGCCGGCGCGCTCCGACCTCATCCGCGACCCGCTCGCCGGCGAGCGACCGAACCGTCCGCGCCCAGGCCTCGACGGACTCCCCCTTCGGCGGGGCGTCCTCGGCGATCCTGAGGTGGAACGGCAGCTTCAAGCCGGTCGGCGAGCCGGCGGACGTACGCGCCGTCGTTCGGCGAGTCCGGTCGCAGGCGGTGATCGAAGTGGAAGACCGTGAGACGGATCCGGAAGAGACGGCGGAGGTGGTGCAGCGTGTACAGGAGGCACGTGGAGTCCGGTCCGCCGGAACAGGCGACGAGCACCGAGTCGCCCGGGGCGAACATCTCGTGCTCGCGGGCCGTCCTGGTCACCCGCTCGAGGACGCGGGCGACGGCCGGCGGGCGGCGCATCAGCCCCCCGCGACCCTCCCCACCCAGCGCTCGGGCTCGGCGATCTCGTCGGGGTGTGGCAGGTTCGCCTCGTCCTGCCAGATCCGGTTCAGCCCATCCATCCCGGCCTCGCGCACGATCCTGCGGACGAACCGCTCGCCGGCCGCGTACTGGCGCACCTTCGTCTCGAACCCGATCGCCTGCTGGAACACCTTCTCGACACCGCCGCGCGAGCGCCGGCGCTGCTGGAGGGCCCGTCGCATCCGGGGCAGGTCCTGCACGCGCCCCTCGGCGACCGAGTTCATGACGAACGACGCGTGCCCTTCGAGCACGGTCATGAGCGATTGCATCTGCGCGAACAGCGCGCGCTGCTCGTCGTTCATGAGGAGCAGCATCCCGTTGGCTCCGCGCCAATCGGCGCCCGCGCGCACGGCGTCGACCGCCCGTCGGACCTGCGCCAGGACCTCCCGCGAGTCCACCTGCACCGTCTCGAGGTAGCGGCCGATCATCCGCTCGAGGTAGGGGCGGAGCCACGGGGTCGAGCCGAACTGCACGCGGTGGGTCACCTCGTGGATCGCCACCCACAGGCGGAAGTCCCTCGGCGGCAGGTCGAAGCGCCGCTCGACCTCCGCGAGGTTCGGCCCGACGAAGTACAGGAGCCCGTCGTCGTCGGGCGGCAGGAACGCGTCGTACTGGCCGAGCACCTTGCGCGAGACGTAGCCGAGCAGGACGCCGATCTGCGCACCGAGCGCCTTGCGTCGGAGGTCCGATCGCGGGGTGCCCTCCGGAAGGACGCGCTTGGCGAGCGGCTCGAGCAGCCGCTGGAGCCCGTTCAGGTTGGCGCCCACCCACTCGCCCCTGGACATCACCCACGCCCGTGAGCGGAAGCCACCCGGCGCCGACAGTCCGGTGAACTCGGAGATCAGCGATTCGGAGAGCGGGACGATCTCCGCGAGGTCCTCCCGCATGCGGGCGCGGAACGCCGGCGGGGTCTGCGGACCGCCGCCGGCCACCCGCCTCCCGGTCTCGGCGGCGGTGGCCCAGTCGACGAGCGCGGAAGCGCGCGAACCCATGGACCAGTCGATGGTGGCAGCCTCCATGGTGGCGAGGGCTAACCCTCGGCTTTCTTGCGGGCGGCGATCATCGCCGCCCGCCGGGCCTGGCCTTCGGCCACGCGGCGATCGGTGCCCTTGTCGAGCAGCTCGGCCAGGACCCGGTCGAACGTCTCCTGGTCGAGCGTGACCTCCTTGTGCTCTCCCGCAGCCGGAGCCGGCGTCGGCGCGGGGGCGGCGGCCGGCTGGGCATCTCCGCCGTCCGGCACCGCCTCGGTCGCCGGCGCCTCGGGAGCCGGGGCGGGAGCCGGTGCCGGAGCCACGGGGGCGGCGGCAGGAGCGGCAACTGCGGCGGCGCGGCCATGCGGCAGGGCGCCACGGCGACGGGTGCGGCCACGGCGGCGGGTGCGGCGACGGCTGATGCGACCACGGGTGGCTGGACGATCAGCGGCGCGCTCGAGACGTTCACCGGCCGGCGGATCTCCTTCCCCGGCTGCATGCGAGGGACGCGAACGCGCTTGCGGGTCTGCTCGTCCGTCTGGAACCGGGGGGCCAGGCGCATGTAGCCGAACACGACCGCGAGCACGATCAGCACGCCGAGGAGCCCGAGCAACACCGCAGCGCCGTACACCCAACCGCCACTGTTCAGCGTGGGCGTGACGGTCGGGTTGACGCTGACTTGACCGAGCACGGCGGCGATTCTAACAAGGCACCGAACCCGGCCCGTTCGAGATGGAGCCGGAGAGGGGATTCGAACCCCTGACCTACCACTTACGAGGCGGTTGCTCTGCCAGGCTGAGCTACTCCGGCGGGACCGAGGCAAGTCTACGAAGCGCCCGCTCGCGCTGGCATCACCTCCCGGTGGGTCCGAGGCCTGCCGTGCCGGGAGACGGGTCTGGGATGATGCGCGGCGACATGGTCGACGGCAACGGGATCGACGGCGTCGCGCGCGTCATGGTCGGGACCGATCGGTCCGAGACGGCGGAGCGCGCCGTCCGGTGGGCGGCCGCGCTGGCCGAGCGGTACACGGCGGAGCTGCACGTCGTGCAGGTCGTGGTCCCGCTCCACCCTGCGGACACGGAGCACGGCGCCGCCGAGATCACCCGCGCCCGCGCCGCCGCCGACGAGCTCCAGGTCTACGCCACCCAGCTCGCCGGGGAACGCGGGAGGGCGCACGTCGTGATCGACGACGACCCGGCGCTCGCGATCGTGAACGCCACCGAGGAGCACGAGATCGACGTCCTGGTCGTCGGCAACGCCGGGATGGCGGGACGCAAGGAGTTCCTGCTCGGCAACGTCCCGAACCGGATCAGCCACAACGCCCGGTGCACGGTCATCATCGTGAACACGACGAGCGACGGCCGGGTCGCGACCGCCGCGCCGGCGCCGGCCTCCTTCCGCGGGAGCGGGACGGAGACCGAGGCCGAAGCCGCACCTCATCGCGCGCGGGGCCAAGATCGCGACCGTCTTCGGCAAGCACGGCCTGAAGGAACTGTTCGGCCGGCCCGACGACGAGGGGGCCGTCGGCCGCCGCCGCCAGGCGAAGCGGCTCCGTTCGTCGCTCGAGGAGCTCGGGCCCACGTTCTCGAAGCTCGGGCAGATCCTGTCGACCAGACCGGACCTCGTCCCGCCCGAGTTCATCGAGGAGCTCGCGACGCTGCAGGACAACGTCCCTCCGCTCACGGAGGAACAGGTCGTGCGGGTCATGGAGCAGGAGCTCGGGGTCCCGTGGGAGGACGTGTTCGAGACGATCGAGGAGCAGCCGCTCGCGGCGGGGACGATCGCGCAGGTCCATCGCGCCACGCTCGCCGACCACACGAAGACCGTCATCAAGGTGCAGCGACCGGAGGCGCGCGAGCAGATCGAGCAGGACCTCGCGCTGCTCGAGGTCTTCGCCGACAAGGTGTCGGATCGTCCCGGGCTCCGACAGGTCGTCGACATGCAGGCCGTGTTCGAGCACCTGTCCGTCTCCCTGCACCGGGAGCTCGACTTCCGCCAGGAGGCCGAGAACATCGCCCGGCTGGGAGCGGTCATCGCGGACTTCCCGCGGCTGCGCGTCCCGAACGTCTACACCGACTTCTCGACGTCCCGGTTGCTCGTGATGCAGGACATCGGCGGCGGTCCCGCGACGTCGGCCCCCGAGGGCGAACCGCGGAAGGAGGCCGCCCGCCAACTGCTCGAGTCCTTCTACAAGCAGATCCTCGTCGACGGCTTCTTCCATGCGGATCCGCACCCGGGGAACCTGATGTGGCAGCCCGAGGAGGAGGTCCTGTACTTCCTCGATCTCGGCATGATCGGCGAGGTCGGCCCGGACCTGCGCGAGCACATGATGCTGCTGCTCATGGCGTTCTGGCAGCAGGACGCCGGGTTCCTCACGGACGTCACGCTGATGCTCACCGGCGCCATCAACAAGGCGGACCTGGACGTCGAGGCGTTCCAGGAGGAGATCGGCGCCCTCATGGCGAAGAACCGGGGTGCCTCGTTGCAGGACATCCAACTCGGCCCGGTCCTGCAGGAGATGACCGAGATCGCCCTGCGCCACGACGTCGCCCTACCCGCGTCGCTCACGCTCACCGCAAAGGCCCTCGCGCAGATGCAGCTCGCGGCGGCCACCCTCGACCCGGACGTGGATCCCTTCGAGGTCGCCGGGAAGTTCCTGATGCGTTCGGTCGTGCGCGATGTTGGCTCGAAGCTCAACCCGACGACGCTCTTCTATCAGTCGCAGCGCTTCAAGGTTCGCTTCGCGAAGGTGGTGGAGGCGATCGAGCGGCTGATCGGGGCGCGGCCGGGGCAGAAGCTCGAGGTGAACTTCCGCGCGGCCTCGCTCGAGACGACGGTCCGGCGCGCGGGCCGGCGTCTCGCGCTCTCGCTCACGGCGGGAGCGGCGATCCTCGGCACGGCGCTCACCGCGGTGTCCGACCGCGTCGCGAACTGGCTGCCCGTCGCGTTCGGGATCGGGGCGGGCATCCTGACCCTCGCGCTCCTGATCGATCTGGTCCGAAGGGGCAGCGACGACCGTTAGAGGTCGAGGTCGACGTCCCCGCCCTTCGAGGTGATGGCCGTCGGCGCCGGCGCCGCCTTGGCCCGACGCGCGGTCGTCTCTTGCGCACCGAACGGAGCACCGCCTTCTCGAGCACGAACGCGATCACCGCCATGACCACGCCGACGATCCAGCGCTCGAACCGTCGCCAGACCGATCGCTTGGCCATCACACGGCTCCGGTCGGGATCCTGCCGGCGATCTTCGTTCCGGCACCGGGAGCGCTCGTGACCTCGAGGGTGCCATCGAGCGCACCCAGGCGATCCGCGATGCCCTGCAACCCCGTGCCGTAGCCGTTCGACGCCGGATCGAACCCCTTCCCGTCGTCCACGACCTCGAAGGCGAGCCCATCCCCGTCCGACCGCAGCACGACCGAAGCGTGCCCCGCCTGCGCGTACTTCGCGACGTTCTGCAGCGCCTCGAGGACCGAGAAGTAGACGGCCGCCTCGATCTCGGGCGCGTACCGGCCGACGCCGTCGGGGGAGACGTCGACGGGCACGACCGACTTCCTCGCCTGCGTCTCCAACGCGGCCGCGAGACCCTTGTCCGCCAACAGCGGGGGGTAGATGCCGCGCGCGAGGTCCCGGAGGTCCTCCAGCGCGTCCTGGGTCTCCGTCCGGAGCTCCTGGAGCATCGTCTCGGCCCGGCCGGGATCCTTGGCGACCAGTCCCTCCGCGAGCCGGAGCTTCACGGCGAGCGCGACGAGCTGTTGCTGCGCCCCGTCGTGGATGTTCCGCTCGAGCCGGCGCCGCTCCTGATCCTGCGCGGCGACGAGACGCTTCTGCGCGGCCTTCAGGTCGTCGAACCGCGCGCGGAGGTCCTCGGTCAGCCGGACGTTGCGGAGCACGAGCCCCGCCTGCGAGGCCAGGTCCTCGACGAGCTTGGACCTCGCCGGGTCGAGCGGGTCGTTCGCCGGCATCTCGACCGTGAGCGCGCCGAGCAGCTCTCCCTGGTGCTCGACCGGGAACGAGGCGTCGGACGGCAACGATGGGAGGTCGTCACCCGACATCCGCCGGGGCGGATGCGGCGCGGCATCGGACGGCCACGACGCCGACACGGTCAGCTGCTCGCCGATCCGGAGCCACACATCCGAGCGATCGGCCCCCACGGCGTCGGCGAGCACGTGGGCCATCCGGGGCAGGACGTCCTCGTCCGCGTAGGTCTCGGCGACCCGCTCGGAGAACGCCGAGAGCACCTCGTACGGCGTCGCCCGCTTGCCGTACACGACCCGGTCCGCGAACCGTCTCGCCCGTACGAGGGCCGGCTGGAACAGCAGCGCGACGACGGCCGCCGCCGCGAACGACAACGCGGGCGTGCTCGACGCTCCGACCGCGGCACCGATGCCGCCGACGATCGCCACGTAGACCGCCGTGAACAGCGCCGTCATGGCCGCGACGATCACGGCCTTGCGAACCACGACGTCGATCTCGTACAGGCGGTACCGAAGCACGGCGATCCCGATCGCGATCGGGATCAACACGAACGTTCCGATCACGAGGTTCTGCACGAACGGGAGCCACCCCGCTTCGGGAGCCACGATCGAGCCGACCATCGCGATCGCATACGAGAGCGCGATGATCACCGCCGCGCTGACGAGCCATCGGATCTGCAAGCGTTCGGTCGACGAGGCCCGCCGATAGCGCAGGACGAGACTGAGGGCCGAACCCAGGAACGCGATCGGGATGATGAGCAGCACCGGGTAGAAGAAGCCCAGCACCGGCTCGAGCGCGTCGATCCCGAACGGGTTCTCCAACTGCGGATACCCGCTGTCGGCGAGGTTCCCGGGGTCGAACGTGATCAGCAGGCTCACGAGCACCATCCCGACGGCGGCGAACCACGCGAACCACCGCCAGCGAGGAGACGGCAGATGGCCGTCGGGGAACAGCAGGAGCAGGAACGAGCCCGCCACCCCGATCATCGGCACCCAGAGCCACGACGACAGCGCGATCGTGGCCGCGGCGCCGGGCAGTCCGTGTTCGAGCGCGTACGGCCCGTACGTCGTCAGCGCGCTCAGGCCGAACGTGACCCCGATCCCGAGCATGACCCATCCGATCGCGTTCGACGGGCGCCGGGTCGCGAGGACGAGGCCCACGATCGGGAACAGGCTGAACGTGACGACGAAGATGAGGTCGCCGACCAGACCGCCTTCCTCCCAGGACCCCGAGGCCTGCGCGGTCCCGAGCGCCTCGAACACGAGGCCCGCGACGAGCATCACGATGACCGAGATGAACAGGCTCCAGGCGAGCCGCCGCGAGCCGCGTTCGGTCATCGTGTGGAGGCCCGTTCCCTTCGCGTCGAGCGCTCCGCGAGCTCGGTGATCGCGATCGCCCATGCGATCAGGAGCCACGCCCACAGCGCATCGTACGCACCCGGGTAGTCGGACAGGAGGAGCGAGATCATCCCCAGCCCGAGCGCGGTCAGCCCGACGATCCATGCGGCTGCGCGACGCCCGGGCACGCGGAACGAGGCCGCGAACGCCGCGAGCGGGATCACCAACGCGTACGAGGCCACCCCGCTGTAGTGATGGAACTCGACGTGCGGATCCGACACGAAGCCGTTCCGCTGCAGCTCCGACTGGGTCAGTGCGAACGCGATCGCCGGGACGAGGGACACGAGGGCGAGCACCACGGTCGGGAGGTCGAACCCGCGGATGTCGAGCAGCGCGCGGCGATCCGGGTGCAGGGCGAAGAGGATCGCGACCCCGATCGGCGCCGTGTAGTAGATGCCGGAGATGAAGTCGCCGGAGACGATCCCGGCGATCGCGGTGGCCACGCCGGATGCCGTCGCCACCCAGAACGGACCGATGGACTCGGGTGTGCGAGCCATGACGATGAGCGAGCCGCCGAGCAGCAGCCCGAACCCGAACACCCCGGCGAGGTTGTGCAGGCGGTGGATCGACTGCGCGTCGTCGGTGAACGACTGGATCGTGAGCGGAAGGCTGAGGGCGACGATCGAAACACCGAGCACGCCGGCGACGATGCGGAAGGCCTTCCGGCGTCCGGAACCCGCTTCACGCTGTTGCGTCGGCGACCGCACGTTCCTCGTCCTTCTCGTCGACGCGTTCCGTCTGCTCGGTCGCGACCGACAGGATCCCCGAGATCCTCGTCCCGGCGCCGGGTCGCGAACGGATGACCAGCTCGCCGTCGAGCGCGGCCAACCGGTCGGCGATCCCCTGCAGCCCGGTGCCATGGTCGGTCGTCTCGGGATCGAACCCACGACCGTCGTCGGCGACCACGAACGAGAGGGTGCCGTTCGACTGCTCGAGCGTGACGCGGGCCTGCGTCGCGTCGGCGTACTTCGAGGCGTTCTGCAGGGCCTCGAGGCACGAGAAGTAGACCGCGGCCTCGACCTCCTGCGGGTACCGACCGAGCGCCTCGGCCTCGACGATCACCGGCAGGACCGAGCGCCGGGCCTGCGCCTCGAGGGCGGCGCCCAGACCCTTGTCCGCCAGCAGCGGGGGGTAGATCCCGCGAGCGAGGTCGCGGAGGTCCTCGAGCGCCGTCTGCAGCTCGGCCTCGATCTGCGTGAGCATCTCGCTCGCCTTCGAGGGCTCTCGTTCGGTCAGCCCGCGAGCGAGGCGCGCCTTCACCGACAGGGCGACGAGCTGCTGCTGCGCGCCGTCGTGGATGTTGCGCTCGAGCCTGCGTCGCTCCGCGTCCTGGGCGGTGACGAGCCGGCGCTGGGCGGCGCGGAGCTCCTCGACCAGCCGCACGTTCCGAAGGACGAGACCGGCCTGCGCGGCGAGGTCGCCCACGAGCCGCTCCTTCGACGGGTTCATCGGGTCGCTCGGCGGCATCGCGACCGACAGGGCGCCCAGCAGCTCGCCGGCGTCTCGGACCTCGACCGCCGCCTCGCCGGCGAGATCGGGCAACGCGTCGCCGCGGACCGGCACCGTCTCGCGCGTCGGGCGCGTCGGACGGCCACGTCGCGACCGGCCGGAGCTCGTCGCCGAGCCGGAGCCAGACGCGGGCCGACGCCGCGCCGGTGCCCTGGCCGAGGATCTGCGCCATGCGGCCGAGGACGTCCTCGGTCGCGTATGCGTCGCCGACGCGCTCGGAGAACTCGGTCAGCACCTCGTACGGCGTGGCACGCCGCCCGTAGACGAGGTGATCGGCCAGCCGCCGCACGAGCCGGGCGACCGGACGGAACGCGAGCCCGAGGAGCAGGGCGACGACGAACACGGTCGCCGAGCTCTCCCGGTCGGCGGCGAACGACGCCGAAGAGCCAGACGACCGCGCCGTAGATCGCGATCCCGAACAGCGCGAGCGCGCCCGCGACGAGCGTCTTCTTGACGACGACGTCGAGCTCGTACAGCCGGTACTGGAGCACCGCGATCCCGATCGATGACCGGCAGCGCGATGAACGCGGTCCCCGAGATCAGGGTGTCGATCAGCGGCGTGTACGCCCCGAAGGCCTCCAGCACGGTCGTGAGGACGAACGAGAACAGGAGGAAGACGAAGGCCAGGAGCACCCATTTGATCTGCTGGCGTTCGACGCCTCGTGATCGCCGGAATCGGACGACCATCGCGGCGACCGAGGCCCCGAGGATCCCGATGAGCGCGAAGTTGATCACGGCGTCCGAGATCGTCGAGGGTCTCGGTCGACGTCCGGACGTACAGGGGATTCGGGATTTCGGCACGGTCGCTCGAGCCGGTCAGGACATCCTCGCTGAACACCCCGCTCACGCCGAGCAGGACGGTGAACGCGACGACCGCCCAGATGACCGGGCGCCACCGCGGCGAGGGCGGACGGCCGTCCGGGAAACAGGAGCGGCAGCAGGAACAGGACCGGGAGGATCCCGAGGACCCATCCGATGCTCGAGATGAGCGCGGCGGCGACCACGACGGGTCCCTCGGTCGTGCCCCGATCGAACAGGTACGTCGTCAGCTCTCCCGAGACGAACCCGATCGCGGTCGCGAACGACCCGTACATGAGGAGGCCGCCGATGCGGTTGCCGGGCGCCCGGCTGAGGACCATCGCGCCGACCACGCCGAACATCGAGAACGCGATGATGAAGGGCAGCTGTTCCGCGAGCGACTCGTCGTTCACGACGATCCCGACGGTCCCGAAGATCGCCATCAGGAAGAACCCGCCGAGCGCGACCCACGGCCACCGGGCGGGACGCATCGGCGCTGCGCTCGAATCCGCGGTCATGGGACCAGCACCCGGTAGACGTCGACGGGCTCCTCGCGGCCCTTCACGTGGCGGGTGCCGATCGGCTCGGCCGCGACGGTGCCGGCCGCCGCGATCGTCGTCGCGCTCGCCACGATCTCCCCGCCTGCCGCCTCGCCCTGGAGCCGGGCCGCGATGTTCACGGCGTCCCCGACCACCGTGTACTCGAGCCGGCCCCCGCCGCCGACCGTCCCGGCCATCACGCGGCCGGTGTTGATCCCGATCCCCATCGCGATCGTCGGCCGGCCGTCGGTCTCGACGTCCTCGATTGAGCTCCGCCTGTCGCGCCTGCATCGCGAGCGCGCAGACGACCGCGCGCTCGGCGTGGTCGTCGGTCGGCTCGGGCGCGCCGAACACGGCCATGACCGCGTCCCCGACGAACTGATCCACCATCCCGCCGTGGCCGATGATCACCTCGGCCATGGCCGCGAGATGGCCACCGACGAGCTCGGCGACCTGCGCGGGCGCCAGGTGTTCGGCCAGCGTCGAGTAGCCGCGGATGTCGGAGAACAGGATCGTCGCGTCGAGCTCCTCCCGAAGCTCGGTCGATCCGGACGCCTGCAGCTTGGCCGCGACCTGCTCGGGCACGAACGACCGGAACGCGGTCGCCGTCGCCTGCTTCTGGACGACGGCCGCATGCAGGCGCTTCATCTCGTCGACGGCGGCGGCGCCGCCGCCCTCGGCCTGCGCGGCCATCCGCGTGAACAGCTGCGTGACGCGGCGGTCGACCGCCTCGGGCGTCGTCCCGAGGTTCTCGGCCATCTGCTCGTACCCGAGCCCTTGCGACATCAGCTCGAGGAGCTCGCGGTCGTGCTCGCCCGTCTCGCGACGGCCGGAGAGCCGTTCGGCGATCAGGGGATCGACCGCACTGCCGCCGGCGGCAACCTCGCGGATCGCGCGGACGAGCTCGTCGCCCTGCGCGATCCGGTCCTTCAACAGGTAAGCGAGCCCGCTCTGCCCCTTGCCGAGCAGCGCGATCGCGTAGGCCTCGTCGTCGTGCGCCGACAGGACGACGACGCCCGTTCCCGGGTGGTCCTCGCGGATCGCGTGGGCGCAATCGATGCCCTCGAGCTGGAAGTTCGGCGGCATCTTGATGTCGGTGACGACCACGTCGGGCGTGTGTTCCTCGGCCGCGGACAGGAGCGAAGGCGCGTCGGCCGCCACGCCGACGACCTCGACGTCCTCGTACGAGTCCAGCAGCGCGCGAACACCCTCGCGCACCAGCACGTTGTCTTCACCGAGCACGACCCGGATGCTCAAGCTGCCCGCTCCCGCGCCTGTACGATTCGCGCATGCTGCGCGTGGTCTTCGCGGAGGATAACTACCTGGTCCGCGAGGGGACGTCCGCGCTGCTCCAGGCCTCCGGCGAGGTCGAGCTCGTCGGCACGGCCGAGTCGTTCGACGAGCTCCTCTCCGCCGTCGAGGAGCACGTCCCCGACGCGGTCTTGACCGACATCCGCATGCCGCCCTCGAACACCACCGAGGGCATCGACGCCGCCCGGCGGATCCGCGCCGACCACCCCGAGATCGGCGTGGTCGTCCTGTCGCAGTTCGCCGAGGAGGAGTACGCCTACGAGCTCCTGAAGGACGGGGCCGCGGGCCTCGGGTACCTGCTGAAGGAGCGGGTCGCCGACCTGGACGAGGTCCTGCGCGCGCTCGGTGAGGTCGCGAAGGGCGGGTCGGTCCTGGACCCGAAGGTCGTCGAGGCGCTCGTGTCCGCCAAGGACCGGCTCGCGCAGTCGCCGCTCCGGCAGCTGACCGAGCGGGAGCGGGAGGTCCTCAGCCACATGGCGCAGGGCCAGAACAACGCGGCGATCGCGAAGTCCCTGTTCCTGACCGAGCGCGCCGTCGAGAAGCACATCAACTCCCTGTTCCACAAGCTCGGGCTGTCCGAGGAGGTGGACGTCCACCGCCGCGTGATGGCGGTGCTCGCGTTCCTGCGCGAGGCCTCCTCGGACTGAGCTCACTGCGCCGCCCGCGTATCCACGATCAAGACCGAGCACGGCGCGTGCCGCAGGACGAGGTTCGGGACGCTGTCGCGAACGCGCCACCACGAGCCGTGGGTCCCCCGGTTGCCGACCACGATCGTGTCGGCTCCCTCTTGCCCGGCGACCTCGACCAGCCGCTCGGCGGGATCGCCGTCCTCCGCCCAGCTCCGAACCGCAACGCCGGGGAACCGGTCGCGCATCTTCGACAGGTAGCGGTCCGGATCGGCCGACTTCTTGGGATCCGCGGCGTCGTGAGCGGCCGCCTCGGACCGCACCTGGACGACGAGGAGCTCGGCCTCGTTCAGCCGGGCGAGCTCCCCGGCGGCCTGCACGGCGAGGTCGGCGGCGGCGGTCGTATCGGTTCCGACGAGGATCTTCTTCATCTCGGTTCGCCTCCTTCGTTCACGAGCCCACGGTAGGCCGGGTCGCGCGTGGGAACGACCCGGCCCCCACCACAACATCTGGGGGATGCCACCACCACCTCCGGGGTGAGGACCTCCCCCTTGGAGGTCGCCGGCGCAGGTGCCACGATTCTTGCGTGAGCGCACGATCGGTCAAGCTCCTCGCCTGGGGGTCGCTGTTCATCGTCGTCGCCGGCTCGGTCGTGGCGACCGTGTTCACCGTGCTGGCATGGGCGGCCCCGGAACCGCTGAACGACTTCGGCCCACGGGGGTTCGCCGCCGCGCTGGGACTGGCGTTCGGAACGGTGGGCGCGATCGTCGCCTCGCGACGGCCGTCGAACCCGATCGGGTGGATCTTCTGCGGCGCCGGCGTGCTCAGCGTGATCCAGGCCGTCGGCACCTCGTATGCGCTCTGGTCGCTGGTCGACCAGGCCGGCCGGCCGCCCGGCGGGACCTGGGCCGCCTGGCTCGAAGAGTGGACATGGATCCCGGTCGTGGGTTCGCTCGGCGTCGTCGCGGCGATCTTCCCGGATGGCCGATTCCTCTCGCGCCGGTGGCGGAACGTGCTCGTCGCCGCGATGTTCGGCGCGGGGATCTCGGCCGTGCTCAGCGGGATCGTGCCCGAGCTCACGATCTACGCCGGGTATCCCAACCCGGTCGGCGTTCAGATCAAGGGACTGACCGACATCGCGTCGGCGTCGGTCGGCCTGTTCATGGTCCTGATGGTCGCAGGCGCGGCCGCGGCGATCGTCCGGTTCCGCAGATCGCAGGGCGAGGAACGGGAGCAGCTGAAGTGGCTCGCGCTGTCGGTGAGTTTCGTGGCCGTCTCCCTCGCGATCTTCGGCGTCGCCTCGTTCAGCCAGCCGCTGAACAACCAGGCGAGCCTGGACTGGGCCGAGAACCTCGTCGTGGCCGGCATCCTGACGGTCCCGGTCGCGATCGGGATCGGGGTGCTGAAGTACCGCCTCTACGACATCGACATCGTCATCAACAAGGCGGTCGTCTACGGCGCGCTCGCCGTGTTCATCACGCTCGTCTACGTGGCGATCGTGGTCGGCGTCGGGGCCGCGATCGGCTCTCGCGGCAACGCCGTGTTGTCGGCCCTCGCGGCCGCGGTGGTCGCGCTGGCCTTCCAGCCGGCGCGTCGACGGGCCCAGCACCTCGCGAACCGCGTCGTATATGGCAAGCGCGCGACCCCGTACGAGGTCCTGTCGCAGCTGTCGTCCCGGTTCGCCGGGACGTACTCGCTCGAGGATGCCCTGCCGCGGCTCGCCCGCGTCACCGCCGAAGCCGTCGGAGCCGAGCGCATCTGGATCTGGCTCCGCAGCGAGGGGGAGCTCCGCCCGGCCGTCTCCTGGCCCGACGCCGACCCCGGTGACCCGGTGCACCTCGAGGCCGACGTGCCCGTGTTCTCGGGCGGCGAGGCCGGCTTCCCGGTCCGCCATCAGGGCGAGCTGCTGGGAGCGATCTCCGTCCTCATGCCGTCGGACGAACCGCTCACCGCCACGCAGGAGAAGCTCCTCACCGACGTGGCCTCCCAGGCCGGGCTCGTGCTCCGCAACGTCGCACTCGTCCAAGACCTGCGCTCGTCCCGCAGGAGGATCGTCGCCGCGCAGGACGACCGGGCGAAGGCGCTCGAACGCAACATCCACGACGGTGCGCAGCAGCAGCTCGTCGCGCTCTCGGTGAAGCTGCGCCTCGCGGAGCAGGTCCTGGAAGCCGATCCGGTTCGGGCCCGTGAGCTCATCGGTCAGATCCAGGCCGAGACGACGGACGCGCTCGAGAACCTGCGTGACCTCGCCCGCGGGATCTACCCGCCGCTGCTCGCCGACAAGGGCCTCGGCGCCGCGCTCGAGGCGCAGGCACGCAAGTCGCCCGTGCCGGTGACCGTCGAGCAGGAGGGCATCGGACGGTACCGGCAAGAGATCGAGTCGGCCGTGTACTTCTCCGCGCTGGAGGCGATGCAGAACGTCACGAAGTACGCCGGCGCGACGAGCACACGGATCAGCCTGGCCCAGTCGAACGGGGAGCTCGTCTTCGAGATCGCCGACGACGGCGTGGGTTTCGACAAGGCTTCGACACCGCGAGGGGCAGGCCTCACGAACATCCGGGACCGGCTCGCGGCGATCGACGGCAGCCTCGACTTGCGTACCGCCCCGAACGAAGGCACGGTCGTGAGCGGCCGGATCCCGTTGCGTGAGGTGACGGCGTGAGCCGCCGGCTCGCGCGCGTGCTCTCCATCGGCGCGCTGCTCCTATCCGTCGGCGCCTTCGTGGCGGCCTCGGTCATCCATATCTCCTACGAGGACCGACTGCGGCCCGGACAGATCGTCATCGTCGGTGACACGACGGCGCCTCGGATGCAGGAAGTCCTCGAGCAGGTCGAGCGCGACGTCGCGAACGGCGACACGCTCGGAGCGGGCGGTTCCGCCCTTTGGCCGCTTTTGCTCGTCTTCTTGGCGTTCGTCGTCCTCTGGGTCGGCACGGGTGTGCTGATCGTCTCGAGGCGGCCGTCGAACTGGGCGGGCTGGCTCTTCGTGATCACCGGCATCCCGTTCCCCTTCGCGTCACTCGCGCAGGCGGTGATGGTGCTTGGTCTCAAGGCGGAACCGGGTTCCGTCCCATTGATCGGCGTCTGGGCAACGGTTGGCGAGTACGCGCTGTATCCGATCGCCCTGATCCCGTTGCTGTTCCTGCTGTATCCGGACGGCCGGGTTCCGAGCCCGCGCTGGCGTTGGGTCGTGGTCGCACTCGTGGGTGGAACGGGGCTCGCCGTCCTCGGGTTCCTCTTCCGGCCGGGGCCGTTGAACAACTGGATCCAGGACGGGATCCTGTACGAGAACCCGCTCGGGATCGACGCGTTCACGTTCGGTGGGGCCGTGATCTCGGTCGGCGCGATCGCCGCCCTCCTCGCCGCGGTGGCAACCGTCGTCGGGGTCCGGCAGCGGTTCAGGCGCTCGACCGGCGAGGAGCGGCAGCAGATGCGCGTCCTGGTCTTCGTGGCGTCCCTGGCCGGCACGTTGTTCGTGCTGCAGTGGGTCCTCGCATTGGCCGGCGCTGCCCTCGGCCTCGAAAGCGCGGAAAACTCCACCGGGATCTTCGGGCTGCTCTTCGGGCTCACCGCCTTCACGATCGTCGTCGGGATCCCCGTCGCGTACCTCGTCGCGATCCTGCGATACCGGCTGTGGGATCTCGACGTCGTGATCAAGAAGACCGTCGTCTTCGGCGTCGTCGCGACGGGTCTCACGTTGCTCGTCCTTCTCGTCGTCCTGGCCGTCCCGGCGCTCACGGTCGGGGCCGGCCTCTCGGGCTGGGAGGTCGGTCTGCTCGCGTTCGGGATCGGCCTCGGACTCCTGCTGGGGCCGCTACGTCGTTGGGCGCGACGGTTGGCCGACCGGATCGTGTACCGGAAGCGTGCGACGCCGTTCGAGGTCCTCACGGCGTTCTCCGAGCGCATCGGGGAGACCTATTCGACGGAAGACGTCCTGCCACGGATGGTGCAGGTGCTCGCGAGCGGCACCGGCGCGACGTCGGCTCGGGTCCTGCTGCGCATCGGCGGGGAGCTGCGCGAGGTGGCGAGGTGGCCCGAGGAGGAGACCTCGGATAGCGGGGATGAGTACGTCGCTCCGGTCGCGCACCTCGGAGAGGAGCTCGGGGCGCTCGCCGTGCGGATGCCCGCGAACGATCCCATGGATCCCGGCAAGGAGAAGCTCGTCGCCGACCTCGGGGCGCAGACCGGACTCGTGCTCCGGAACGTTCGACTCATCGAGGACCTGCGCGCGTCGCGCCAGCGGCTCGTGACGGCGCAGGACGAGGAGCGACGGAAGCTAGAGCGCAATATCCACGACGGCGCCCAGCAGCAGCTCGTGGCTCTCCAGGTCAAGCAGCGTCTCGTGGAGGGGCTCGTCGAGCGAGACCCATCGAAGGCGAAAGAGACGCTGGCGCAGCTGCAGGCCGAGACCGGCGCCGCGCTCGACGACCTCCGCGACCTGGCTCGCGGGATCTACCCACCCCTGCTGGCCGACAAGGGCCTCCCCGCGGCGCTCGAGGCCCAAGCGCGCAGATCCGCGATCCCCGTCTCGGTCGATCCCGACGGCGTGGGCCGCTACGCGCAGGAGATCGAGTCGGCCGTCTACTTCTGCACGCTGGAGGCGCTGAACAACGTGGCCAAGTACGCGGGCGCGACCGCCGTGCGGGTCACGCTGTCGCACGAGAACGGGCGGTTGTCGTTCTCGGTGATCGACGATGGGCGGGGGTTCGATCCCGCGTCGACCGGCTACGGGACCGGGCTGCGAGGGATGGCCGACCGTCTCGAGGCGATCGGCGGCGATCTGCGGGTCGAGAGCGCGCGCGACCGCGGGACGACCGTGATCGGAGAGGTCCCCACGGAGGCGAACCGATGAGCGACGCGACCGAACGCGGACGCGCGTGGGGGCGGGCGGCCCCGTGGCTGGCCGGCGCGGGCGTGGTGCTGATCGTCTTCGCGGTGGTGATCGAACAGGCCGGGCTGTGGGGCGTCCCGGGTGGCAGCGAGGACGGGCCGTTCTTCGCGACGATGATCGTGCTCGCGACGCTCGCCTGGGGTGGTGCCGGCGCCCTCATCGGCGCGCGGCGCCCCGAGAACGCGATCAGCCTCGTCCTGGCCGGCGAGGCGTTCCTGCTGGGCGTGGTCGCCTTCTCCGAGACCTACAGCCGGTCCGACCTCCCGTTCACGTCGGTGGCCTCGTCGTTCTTCATGGACGTGACGTTGATCCCCCTGCTGCTCGCCGTGCCCCTCCTCCTCCTCCTGTTCCCGACCGGGAGGCCGCCGTCGCCACGCTGGAGGTGGGTCGGTTGGCTCCTGGCGGCCTCCGCCGCGTGCGGGATCCTCGGGTTGCTCGTACGCGGTCCTGACGGGGCGCCGACGCCGGTCCCCGCGCAGGTCTTGCTGACGGCATCCGGTTTCGCTGGGTTCGCGGGCGCGGCACTCGCGATCGTGTCCGTCGTCGTACGGTTCCGTCGCAGCCGAGGCGAGGAACGCGCGCAGATGCGTTGGCTCGCTTCGATCGCCGTGCTCGGCGCCGTGTTGTTCGTCCTCCTCCTCGTGACGGAGGGGACCCTCGGGGAGGAATCGGCACCAGCGGCTGTGCTGGGCTCCCTGGTGCTCGCGATCCTGACCGTCGGCTTGCCTGCCGCGATCGGGATCTCGATCCTGCGGTACCGCCTCTACGAGCTCGATGTCGTGATCCGCAAGACCGTCGTCTTCGTGATCCTGGCCATGCTGATCATGGCGATCTCGCTCGGCATCCTCCTGTTCCTCAGCACGCTGACGTTCGCGGTTCCCGAGGAGTCGGAGCGGGCCGCCATCGCGACCGCGACGTTCGTCATCGGCCTCCTGGCATGGCCGCTGTGGAAGCTCGCGCGACGGATCGCCGACCGGGTCGTCTTCGGCGGACGATCGTCCCCGTACGAGATCCTGACCCAGTTCGCCGAACGCGTCGGCGAGACCTACTCGTCGGATGACGTGCTCCCGCGGATGGCCGAGATACTCGGCCGGGCAACGGGCGCGGAGGTCGCCCGCGTGTGGCTGCGGGTCGGGGACGAGCTGCGACCAGAGGCCGCGTGGCCCACGGACGCTCCGGCGGCGGGGTCGACACCGGTGGAACCGGAAACGATCGACCCGGAGACCTCGTTCAGCGCCGAGGTCCGGCACCGCGGGGAGCTCCTCGGTGCGCTTGGCGTCGCGATGCCGGCCAACGACCCGATGAACCCGTCGAAGGAGCGGCTCGTGCGCGACCTTGCGGCGCAGGCGGGGCCGATGCTGCACAACGTCCTGCTCGTCGAGGATCTGCGCGAGTCACGGCGCCGGATCGTGTTCGCCCAAGACGAACGGGCGAAGAAGCTCGAACGCGACCTCCACGACGGGGCGCAGCAGCAACTCGTCGCGCTCGGCGTGAAGATGCGGCTGCTCGACGGGCTTTTGGAGAAGGACCCGGCGAAGGGACACGACCTCGTCGCCCAGCTGCAGGCCGAGACGGTCGACGCGCTGGACAGCCTGCGTGACCTCGCCCGGGGCATCTACCCGCCGTTGCTCGCGGAGCGGGGGCTGCCGGCGGCGCTCGAGGCGCAGGCTCGCAGGGCCGCCGTGCCGACCGTGATCGAGTCGGACGCGATCGGTCGCTACCCCCAGGATGTCGAGTCCGCGGTGTACTTCTGCGCGCTCGAGGCCCTGAACAACGTCGCGAAGTACGCGGAGGCAGCCACGACGACGATCACGCTCTCGCAGGAGAACGGACGCCTGACGTTCACGGTGCGCGACGACGGGAAGGGCTTCGAACCGGATGCCTCGGAGCGGGGCACCGGCCTCCAGGGCATGGCCGACCGTCTGGACGCGCTCGGCGGGGAGCTTCGGGTCGAAAGCAGGCCGGGGCGAGGGACGACCGTCACGGGGACCGTGCCCGCACGGACGGGGCCGCGGCCATGAACCGACGCCGGTTGCCGTGGGTCATCTGGGGCATCGCGGTGGTGATGCTGCCGGTCACGCTGTACCTCACGGTGCGGAACGGTTCGTTCACCGACGACTGGCTCTTCATCTCGCTCGCGGTCGTGATGATGATCGGCTACGTCACGATGGGGGCCCTCGTCGCGTCCCGCGTCCCCCGCAATCCGGTCGGCTGGCTCCTGATGACGACCGGCGTCGCCTTCCTCTCGGCCGCCTTCTTCGAGGAATACGCGACCTTCGCCCTGTCCACCGAGCCGGGGAGCCTCCCGTTCGGCCGGGTGGCCCTCTGGTTCGTGAACTGGCTCTTCCTCGTGGCGGTCGCGCCCGTGCCGCTGCTGCTCGCGTTGTTCCCGACCGGATCGGTCGCGTCAAGACGCTGGCGCTGGCTCCCGCTGGCGATCATCGGCGTGTTCGCGGTCGGGATCGTCGCGTCGATCCTGCGCGACGGCCCCGTCGACATCGCCGAGACGGGCCCCGACCCGTCGAACCCGACCGGCGTGGAGGCCATCGGTGCCGTGCTGGAGCCCATCTCCTACGCGGCGGGCGTGCTCGGGATCGCACTCACGGTCCTGGCGGTCATCTCTCTGTTCCTTCGGTTCCGCGAGGCGAGGGGGGATGAGCGACAACAGATCCGCTGGTTCGCCTACGTGGGATTCGCTGCCCTGATCCTGTTCGCCGCGACGGTGGTCACGTCGTTCGGGCTCGAGGAGGGCGACGAGAGCACGCTGAACAACGCGCTGTTCTTCGGCTTCTTCCTCATGTTCGGGATCGGGATCCCGGCCGCGGCGGGGATCGCCGTGCTCCGCTACCGGCTGTGGGACCTGGACGTCGTGCTGAAGAAGACGATCGTCGCGACGGTGCTCGTGCTGTTCCTAACGATCGCGTCGCTCGCCGTGCTCCTGGTCGTCGGCGGCATCGTCGTGGGCCCGCTGTCCGACTCCCCCGGCGCCGTCCTGCTCGCAGGGATCGTGGGGGGCGTGTGCGCCTGGCCGCTCCTGCGCCTGTCTCGTCGCGTCGCCGACCGGATCGTCTACGGGGGGCGAGCGACGCCCTACGAGGTGCTCACCGAGTTCTCGGGCCGCCTGGCAGAGACGTACTCGAGCGACGACGTGCTTCCGAGGACGGCCGCGATCCTCGGCGCCGGCGCCGGCGCCCAGCGGGTCACGATCTGGCTCCTCGTCGGCCGCGAGATGCAGCCGGCCGCCTCGTGGCCCGGCGAGCTGCCGGCCGAGGGCGAACCTCGGCCGGCGACCGAGCTCGCGGACGCCGATCCGAACACGTTCGAGGTGCGCCACCAGGGGGAGTTGCTCGGGGCGATCACCGTCGCGATGCCGGCCAACGATCCGATGAACCCGAGCAAGGGCCGCCTGATCCGCGACCTCGCGTCGCAGGCCGGTCTCGTCCTGCGCAACGTGCGGCTGATCGAGGAGATTCGCCGATCGAGACGGCGGATCGTGGCGGCGGTCGACGAGAGCCGCCGGCAGCTGGAGCGCAACATCCACGACGGCGCGCAGCAGCAGCTGGTCGCCCTCGCGGTCAAGCTCCGGCTGGCCGACCAGACGATGGATCGCGACCCGTCGAAGGCGCACGAGCTCCTCTCACAGTTGCAGGCGGAGGCGAACGACGCCCTGGAGACCCTGCGCGACCTCGCGAGGGGGATCTACCCGCCGCTGCTGGCCGACCGGGGTCTCTCCGCCGCCCTCGAGGCCCAGGTGCGGAAGACCGACCTGCCGATCTCGCTGGAGCCGGACGGGGTCGGTCGCTACACCCCCGAGGTCGAGGCCACCGTCTACTTCTGCGTGCTCGAGGCCGTCCAGAACGTGGCCAAATACGCGAACCCGAGCACGGTCACGATCCGGCTGCAGCACGACGACGGGGAGCTCGAGTTCGAGGTGCGGGACGATGGCGTCGGCTTCGAGCCGGAGGGCGCGACGACCGCCGGGTCCGGGCTCCAGGGCATGGCCGACCGGCTCGACGCGGTGGGTGGGACGCTCGAGATCGCGAGCGCGCTCGGCGAGGGAACCAGGATCAGAGGCCGGTTGCCGGCCGAATGAGGATCAGGCGGGTTGCGCCGCGGTCCACGCCTCTTCAAGGCGATCGGGGCCGAAGGCCGATTTCGGGATGTAGGCGGCCGCGCCGCATTCGGCCGCGCGCGGCGCGTACTCCTCCTCCTCGTACGTGGACAGCAGGAGCACCACGACCGGCACCGCCGGAGCGGCGAGGATCTGGCGGGTCGCGTCGAGCCCGTTGATCCCCGGCAGGTTCACGTCCATGAGGACCAGGTCGGGCGCGAGTTCGCGCGCCATCTGGACGGAGGCCTCGCCGGTCTCGGCCTCGCCGACGACCTCGAACCCCTCGGTCAGGTCCACGACCATCTTCGCCGCCGCGCGGAACGGCGCCTGGTCGTCCACGATGAGCACCCGAACCGTCATCTGTGCTGGTCCTCCAGGGCTCCAGCGTCCCACCGGGCGGGCGGCGCGACAGTGATGCCAGCACCACTTTCGAGGACGGTCGGTCGGCCTACGCTCGTCAGCCGCCCGTCCCCTTCACCCATCCCGTCATGTACCGTGTTCGTTTCCCCCGCCCGAAGGGAGATCCAGGATGAGATCGAGGGATCGAGCAAGGCTCCATCGGCGCTCGCTGTCGGCCGTCGTGGCCTCGGCGCTGCTCCTCGGCTTCGTCGTCGCCGCCGCGCCGGGAACCTCGGCGCAGCAGCGAGAGCCGATGTCGCGGGCGCCGATCGCCCGCACGAAGGACGTCGGCTTCCTCGAGAGCCGCTCGGCGATCGGCGTGAGCAGGACGGTCGCGGACGCCCGCGTCGCGCTGGCGCGGACCCTCGGATCGCAGGGCGTGGTCGACGACGACCCCGTCACGGGGACGCTCCGGTTCGTCGGACGGCTGGACGGCTTCCTCACCGGCCCGAGCGCGCGGCCGGCCGCCGACATCGCGATCGACTACGTGCGAGAGAACCTGACGGCCTTCGGCCTCTCGGAGGCCGACCTGCGGACGTTCCACCTCCGACAGGATTACGTGGACATCCTCGGCACGCACCACCTGTCGTGGGTGCAACGCATCGGCGGCGTCGAGGCCTTCCCCAACGGGCTGAAGGCCAACGTCACGAGCGACGGCCGGCTCATCAACCTCTCCGGCTCTCCCGCGGCGGGGCTCGCGAGCCCCGAGGCCTCGGTTCGGCTCGGTGCGACGGCCGCGATCGCGGCTGCCCGCTCCGCGGCGGGCGGCGTGGAGGTCGGCGGGTCCGATGACCAGGCCGAGCGTGTGCTGTTCCAGACCGGGCGTGGCACACGGCCCGCCTGGCGTACGACGACGTGGGTCGGACACGACGCTCTGATCTCGCTCGTCGACGCCGAGAACGGACGGGTGCTTTGGCGGATGAACCTCACGCGGTCCGACGTCCCCGGGACGGGCGTCGGCTTCGATTTCTTCCCGGGCGCGAACGTTCCCAACGGCGGGGGCGTCGAGCATGCGGTTTCGTTCCCGGTGATCGACGGAACGGCGCTTTCGGGGAACAACGCGCACGTCGGCGCGGACGTGAACGACAACGGCTCGATCGACGCGAACGAGGAGATCGCCGCCTCGTCCGGCGTCGACTGGAACTACCCCACCGTCCTCGACACGACGACGGCCCCGCAGTTCTGCTCGCCGGTGTATCCGTGTACCTGGAACGCCAACACGCCGTTCAGCTGGCAGCAGAACCGCAACCACTTCGGGACCGAGCTCTACTACCTGCTGAACCAGTTCCACGATCATCTGCTTGCCGCGCCGATCGCGTTCACCGAGGCCGCCGGCAACTTCCAGCTCACGAACGCGAGCGGGCAGGGGCAGGGCGGCGACCCGGTCGAGGGCCACGCCCTGCTGGGTGCGGACACCGACAACGGCTTGCCGGACGAGTTCCACCAGAACAACGCGTTCATGGCGACGTTCCCGGACGGGGAACCGCCGTTCATGGGCATGTTCCTGTTCCAGGTGACGCAGGGCGGGCCACCAACCGTCTCGATGCACAGCGGCGACGACGCCGGGATCGTGTACCACGAGTACACGCACGGCCTGGTCGGGCGGCTGATCACGTTCCCCGACGGCACCGACGGGAACGCCGGATTCCAGGCCGGCGCGATGAATGAGGCGTGGGCTGACTGGTACGGCCTCGATTTCCTGGCCAACGACGGGTTCGTGGTCGATGGCGCCACGGTCGGAGACGTCATCGAGGGCGAGTACCCGACCGTCGGGTCCGGGGATCCGCACGCAGCCCATCGACTGCACGGTCGGCGCGAGCACGCCGAACTGCCCGGACCTGGGGTTCGGCGCCGGGCCCGGTGGCTACACGTTCGGCGACATGGGCCAGGTGATCCCGTTCCCCGAGGTGCACGAAGACGGGCAGATCTGGGCGCAGACGATGTGGGACGTTCGGCGCGCGCTCGGCTCGAGTCTCGCCGAGTCGCTCGCGACCCGGGGGATGGAGCTGTCGCCTCCTGACCCGTCGTTCCTGGACCTGCGGAACGCGATCATCCAGGCCGACCTCGTCGCCACCGGCGGCGCGAACGCCGACGCGTTGTGGCAGCTCTTCGCGGCGCGAGGCATGGGCTTCTTCGCGTCCTCCCCGGACGGGGCCGACACTACGCCGATCGAGGACTTCAGCCTGCCGGTCGATTGCGCGACTGACCCGTGCGGGACGATCTCCGGTCGGATCACCGACAAGGCGAGCGGCAACAACCTGGGGAACTCAAGGGTGTTCCTTGCGGGTCACTCGACCGGATTCGCGGGCGACCTCGCCGACACGACGGACAACCAGGGCCGGTTCTCGATCGCGAACGTCCCCTTCCACGACTACCCGGAGCTCGTGATCGACGGCGTGGGATACGAGCAGCGGATCCGCGCCGTGAACGTCGATGGGGATGAGACCGTCAACGTCAAGCTCGTCCGCGACTGGGCGGCCCTCGAGGGGGGCGCGAGGCTGAAGTCGTTCACACCGCCCGACTACGCGCCCTTCTGTGGCGTGAACGCCGATGGCGCCTTCGACCTGACGCTCTCGGCCGGTTGGCCGAGCGACGCACCGGGCAGCACGGAGGGCAGCAACGTCACCGGACCACGCAGAGCGATCGTGAGGTTGCCCAAGGCGGTCGACGTCACGAACTTCGGCGTCGCATCGGGCGGAACCTGTGGCGATGGCCCCGAGTCGGGCGTGAGGCGGTTCACGATCGAGACCCGGACAGCGGGTGGGAACTGGGTGGTCGCCGTGACCGACAACGTCGACAACGACGGTGTCCTCCACACGTTCAAGGCCAAGGCCGGCAAGAAGAACGTCCGCTTCATCCGGTTCACGATGCGGTCGACCCACGGTGACGACGTCTTCATGGACGTGCTCGAGGTCACCGTCCGAGGCAAGTAGCTCGGATCGGGTTCCGAGGGGCCGGCGCGGAACGCGCCGGCCCCTCGCTCATCCCGGAGCGCGCTCCACCAGCCGAAGGAACGCCTGCTCGAGCACGAGTCGCGTGTTCAGGTTCAGGTCCTCGGCGAGCGCGGCTCGCGCCTCTTCGACCGCGGCCATCGCGCCGGCCAGCTCCGGGATGTCGCCGGGCGGTTGCGCCAGATCCGGATTCATGAGCACGTCGGGACCCCCGCCCACCGACGCCGCGACGCGGTCTCGGAGCAGCGCGGAGACGCCGAGGAGCACGCGGTCGACGTAGTCGTGTTCTGCTCGACGGATCTGACGCTTGTGCCGCTCCTCCAGCCGGCGGATCGCGCCCCGGTACGCGTCCTCCGCCCGCCCGCGTTCGTCCAGGAACGGCTTCAGCTCCTCCTCGAGCTGCACGCCGAGGTCCTTGCGGTACCCCTCGGCCGCCACGAGCACGAGCTCCGCCGCCTCCAGTGCCCCGGCCGGACCCCGAGCGCACGAGGCGAGCGCATCCCGCGCCGTCTCGCGGAACGCGAAGCCCTCGGGATCGGTCGCGAGCCGGCGAGCCCTCCCGAGGTTCCCGCCCGACAGGCGCGCGGCGAGGGCTGCCCGTTCGGGGTCGATGCCCTCGTCGGACAGTGCCGAAGCCACGAACCCTTCGGAGAGCGGCCGGAACGCCACCACGTGGCACCGCGACAACACGGTCTCGGGCAGCTCGTCGGGGCGGGCGGACAGCAGGAGCAGGACCGCGTCGGCGGGTGGCTCCTCGAGCACCTTGAGCAGGACGTCCGCGGCCGCGGGGTTCAGCCGATCCGCCTCGCGGAGCACGAACACCTTCCGCCCCGGTTCCGGCGCCGTCCGGTACGCGGGGTGCCACACCTCGGCGCGGACCGTGTCCACGTGGATGTCGCGCCCCTCGGGCTCGACGACGACCATGTTCGGGTGGCGATCGTCCAGCGCGAGACGGCAGTCGCGGCAGGTCCCGCATCCGCCCTTCTTGCACAGGAGCGCGGCCGCGAACGCACGGGCCGCGAGCTGCTTCCCGCCACCCTCGGGCCCGGCGAGCACGTACGCGTGGTGGGGCCGGTCCGCCGCTCGCCGCAGGAACGCGACGGCGTGCTCCTGACCCGGCACGCGGTCGAGCACCGGGAAGGTCGATCCGTCGCCGTCAGGACCCATGGTCCTCCCGTTCTTTCAGCACGCGGCCGAGGGCCTGCACGACCTCCACGTGGACGTCCTCCTGGAGCTGGTCCGCATCGACCACGACGAACCGCTCCGGATGCTCCTCCGCGATCCGAAGGTACGCGTCGGCCACCTTCGCGTGGAAGTCCGCCCCCTCGAGCTCGATCCGGTCGGGTTCCTCGAGCGACCGGAGCAGCCCGGCCTCCGGCTCGAGGTGGAGCAGGAGCACGAGATCCGGGAACAGGCCCTGGGTCGCCCAGACGTTGAGCGTCAGCACGTCCTGTTCGCCGAGCCCACGCGCCCATCCCTGGTAGGCGACCGACGAGTCGATGTAACGATCGCAGATCACGACCTTGCCCTCCGCGAGCGCCGGCCGGATCACCGACGCGACGTGTTGCGCCCGACTCGCGGCGAACATGAGCGCCTCGGTCTTCGGCTCGATGTGGCCGGTGTCGTGGCCGAGGAGCAGCTTGCGCAGGTCCTCGCCGACCGGCGTGCCCCCCGGCTCGCGGGTCACGAGGACTTCGATGCCCTGCGACTCGAGCCACTCCCTCGCGAGCCGGATCTGCGTCCCCTTGCCGGAGCCCTCGACCCCCTCGAACGCGACGAACAGCCCGTTCGTCGGCGGGCGCCTCAGCTTGGGGACCAGACCGAGCGGCTGCGGCTTGCTGACGCGGAACCGGCGCAATCGCTTCCGGGTCACACCCCCGGCGAAGACCGCCCCGAGGCCGGCGATCATCAGCGCGGCGCGCGTCCCGGACAGGTCGATGGTCCGGTCCCAGAGCGTGATCTCGTGCACGCCGATCGCACCCGCGATCAGCGGGAACAACGTGAGCGACAGGAACAGCCCGAGGCGCGACAGGACGGTCAGGGCGGCGAACGTCCGGCCTCGGAACTCATCGGTCACGTTCTCCTGGAGCAGGACGTACCCACTGACCCATGCGGACCCGCAGAACGTGCCGAGGACGACCGTGACGACCGCCGCGAACATGATCCCGGGCATCGCCGCCAGGACGAACAGCGACGCGGCCGCCGAGATGATCGACCAGACGAACACGTACTCGCGCTCGACGAACTCCACCACCTTGTTCGACGAGAGCATCCCGATCCCCATCCCGAACCCGAACGACGTGACGAGGATGCCCCAGCCGGGATCGCCGGCGCCGAGCGCCGTCGTCGCGAAGACCGGACCGAGCGCCAGGACCGCGCCGACGGCGCTGAACGCGGACACGATGCCGAGCGTCATCGCCGAGGCCAGCGAGTCCTCCCGCAGGAACCGCACGCCGTCGGCGATGTCCTTCCCGACGCGCGACAGGTCCAACCGGGCGAACGTCTTCGGCGCAGGCGCCGGGATCCGGATCCGGCTGACGAGCAGGGCGGAGCCGCCGAAGGTCACGGCATCGAGCCAGAGCGCGAGGAACGCCGGGTTGTCGGACAGCCACGGCAGGAGGTCCGAGCCGCCCGCGAGGAACGCGAAGGTGAGGCCACCGAGCGGCAGCGTGCCGTACGACACGACCAGGCCGAGCGAGTTCGCGTTGGCGAGCTGGCGCCGGGGAACGAGGTTCGGCAGGGAGGCGTCCCGCGCCGGGGTCCAGAGCAACGAGAAGCACTCGATCACGAACGAGACGAGGTAGATCGCCCACAGCGGACCGAGGAACGGCATGAGCGCGTACAGGCACCCTCGCGCGATGTCCGAGGTGATCATGATCGTCTTGCGGCTGACGCGATCGACGAGCGCGCCCGCCACCGGGCCGAACAGGATCGCGGGCAGCGTCCGGGCGACCATCACCCCGGCGATCGCGTACGCGCCGGCCGCAACACCACCCTTGCTCGCGACGAGCGCGGTGACGGCGACGAAGCCGACCCAGTCGCCGAACGAGCTGATCGTCTGGGCCGCGAGCAGCTTCGAGAACGCGGGGTGCGTGATGAGGTCTCGGAACGTCGCCGGACGGGTGCCGCGGAGGGCCGCGACCTCGTCGGCGAACGACGACACCCCTACCCCTCCGCCCCGGTGCTGTTCGCGGACACCTTCTTCGCGCTCCGTTCGGCCGCGGGCTTGCGGGCCGGCGCCTTGCGGGTCTTGCGCGCGGTGGTCTTCTTCGCCGCCGTCTTCTTCGGCTTCTTCGCGGCGGCCCGCGCAGCGCGTGCGGCCGCCTTCGCGGCCCGGGCCTCCGCCTCGGCCTCCGCGTCGCCGGACTTCGTCACGGCGAAGTCGTCGTCCAGCTCGGCCCCGCATCCCCAGCACCGGATGCTCTTGGGCCGGCGGACGAGCAGTGAGCCGCACTCCGGGCACGGGCGATCGGCGATCGGCGGATGGTTCACGGCGAAGTCGCAGTCCGGGTACCGCGCGCAGCCGTACATGATCCCGAAGCGGGTCCGCCGCTCCACGATCTCGCCCTGCGAGCACTGCGGACACGTCACGCCCGTCGACTTCGGCGGTTCCTTCTTGATGTAGCGGCACTCCGGGTACCCGGAGCAGCCGACGAACGGTCCGAAACGTCCGAAGCGCCGCTGGAGCGGGCGTCCGCACTCGGGGCACGTCTCGTCGAGCATCTCGGGCTCGGGGCGCTCCTGGCCGTCGAGGTTGCGGATGTACTTGCAGCCGCCGTCCTCGTCGGCGAAGCGCGAGCATCCGATGAAGAACCCGTACCGGCCCAGGCGCTTCTGCAGCCGTCCCGGTGGCGTCCGTGCCTCCTCGATGCAGCGCGGGCAGTCTTCGTCGAGATCCTCGACGTACCGCTCGAACTTCTCCTCCGCGCGCTCGAGCGCCTCGGAGAACGGCCCGTAGAACTGGCGCAGGACCTGCACGCGCGGGAGGTCGCCCTCCGCGATCTCGTCGAGGTCCTCCTCCATCTCCGCCGTGAAGTTCACGTTCACGATGTCCGGGAAGTGCTCGACGAGCTTGTCGGTCACGACCTCGCCGACGTCGTTCGGGAAGAACCGGCGATCCTCCAGACGCACGTACCCCCGGTCCTGGATCGTCGAGATGATCGACGCGTAGGTCGACGGCCGGCCGATGCCGAGCTCCTCGAGCGTCTTGACGAGCGAGGCCTCCGTGAACCTCGGCGGGGGCTGCGTGAAGTGCTGCTCGGGCAGGACCTCGAGCATCCGCAGGACCTGCTCGGCCGTGAGCTCGGGCAGGCGGCGCTCGCCGTCCTCGTCGGTCGCCTCGTCCCGGCCCTCCGTGTACACGCGCAGGTGCCCGTCGAAGAGCATCGTGCGCCCGGTCGCTCGGAGCTGGTACCGAACCGTCTCCGCGGTCGCCTCGATATCGACGCCGAGCTGGTTGAAGCGCGCCTGGGCCATCTGCGTCGCGACCGTCCGCTGCCAGATCAACGTGTACAGGCGCAGCTGGTCCCGATCCAGCGACGCGGCGACCCGATCCGGCGTCCGGAAGACGGAGGTCGGTCGGATCGCCTCGTGGGCCTCCTGCGCGTTGCGCGAGCGGGTCTTGAACCTGCGCGGCTCGGCGAGCGCGTACCGGTCCCCGTACTCGGCGCGCACGAGCTCGCCGATCTCTCGGAGCGCGGTCTCGGCGATGCTGAGCGAGTCGGTCCGCATGTACGTGATGAGGCCGATCGTCCCCTCACCCGGCAGGTCGACGCCCTCGTACAGGCGCTGCGCGATCGACATCGTCCGCCGCGCGCCGAAGCCGAGCTTGCGGGCCGCCTCCTGCTGCAGCGTCGAGGTCTTGAACGGCGGCCGCGGACCCTCCTTGCGCTCCTTCAGCTCGACCTTGGTGACGCGGTAGTCGGCCTGCCGGAGCCGTTCGGCGTGGGCGGCCGCCTCGTCCTGGGTGGACAGCAGGACGCCCTTCTTGTCCGGCGATGGGGCGAGCCGGCCCTCCGGGACCCCGACGAGCCTGGCGAGGAAGGGCTGCTCCTCCGTCTCCGGCGTCAGCCGGACGTCCACGCTCCAGTACTCGACCGCCGTGAAGTCGCGGATGTCGCGCTCGCGCTCGACGATCAGTCGGAGCGCGACCGACTGGACGCGGCCGGCCGACAGTCCGGGCTGGACCCGGCGCCACAGCAGCGGGGAGATCTTGTAGCCGACCAGCCGGTCGAGGACGCGGCGCGCCTCCTGGGCATCGAACAGCTTCAGGTCGATCTCGCGCGGGTTCTGGAAGGCCTCGAGGATCGCGTCGCGCGTGATCTCGGTGAACGTCACCCGCTGCGCCTGCGCGGGATCGGCGTCCAGGAGCGAGGCCACGTGGTACGCGATCGCCTCCCCCTCCCGGTCGTAGTCGGTGGCCAGGATGAGACCGTCCGCGGCCTTCCGAGCCTTCCGCAGCGCCGCGACGTGCTTCTTCGAGTCGTCCGGCACCTGGTAGGTGACCTCGAACGCGTTGTCCACGTCGACGCCCAGGTCGCTCTTGGGCAGGTCGCGGATGTGGCCGTACGAGGCCCGGACGGCGTAGTCGCCGCCCAGGTACTTCTCGATCGTCTTCGCCTTGGCCGGCGACTCGACCACGACCAGCGTCTTGCCCATGACCTGCAGCGTTCCTTCCTCGATGGGGAGCGGACGGCCCCGTGGGCACGGAGGGGGTCGACGCGCCGCAGGGTACCAGCCCTCGTCCGGCGGCCCGGGATGCAAGGGGAGGTTGCCCTTCCACGCATCGGCGGCGCGCTCAACCGGCGACGGCCTCGGCCGGCCGCCCGGGTCCGGACCTCAGGAACGCCCCAACCGGTCCGTTCATTCCCGGATCCACGCTCGCGGACACGGCGGGACCGGGTCGCCGGAGACCGCCGCGGGTCAGTCCAGGTCGGCGCGCATCACCCAGGTCTCGCCCTCGTCCTCCTCGCGGACGCGCGTGAATCCCACCCGCTCGTACATCATCCGGGAGCGGTTGTGGACCGCGACCGAGAGCGACAGCGCCTGGAAGCCGTCCTCGCGAGCCTGGACCATCAGGGCCCGGAGCAGCGTCTCGCCGATGCCGCGTCGCCGGTGCAGGGGAACGACGGCGATCCCGAGCTCGGGGGTCTTCTCGTCGACGAAGCCGTACCCCGGCTCCTCGGCCGTGAACAGCCGGTACCAGGCCGCGCCCACGGGCTCGTCGTCGAGCTCGGCGATCGCGCCGGCGTCGCCCTCGCGCCCCCAGTCCCGGTGGTACCGCTCGAGGACCGGATCGGCCAGCGCCTCGATCATGCGCTCCTTCAGCCAGTCCGGGTTCCAGGCGGCCGCCTCGTACAGCATCTTGCGGAGGAAGCCGTCGTCGTCGTGGGTCGCCGGCCGGATGTTCACGCGTGCCCCCGTGCGATGCTTGTTCGGATGCGAGCAACCTTAGCCCAGTCGCGGGTCGTGTCGCAGGTCCGCGCGATGCTCGAGCGCTTCGAGCGGGACGACGTGGATACGCATGCCGCCGCGCTCGCGTACCAGCTGTTCCTGTCGACGTTGGCGTTGTCGCTCGTCGCGCTCGCCCTCATCGGGCTCGCCGAGGACGTGCTGCCGTTCGAACTCCCGAGCGGGACCGAGGAGCAGGCGCGCAACCTCGCGGGCGGCGACGTCGCCCTCGGGATCGTGGGCTTCATCGCGGTGCTGTGGACGGCCTCGACCCTGTCGCATCGAGCGAGCCGGGCGCTCTCGATCGTGTTCCGGACCGGCTACGAGCGTGCGTTCACGGGCCGGCTCCGCGCACTCGGCTCCACGCTCGGTCTCGTGGTGCTGATCGGCGCGCTGCCGCTGCTCACCGGGGTCCTCGCGGCCGTCCGCGCGGCGACCGGTCTCGAGCTGCCGTTCCGGGTCTTCGGCCTGGCCGTGACGGCCGCGGTCGAGCTCGGCCTGTTCCTGCTCGCCTACGCGGTCCTCACGCCGGGGAAGCTCGGATGGCGTGCGCACCTGCCGGGCGCGATCGTGATGACGATCGGATGGGAGCTCACCAAGCTCGCGGGCGGCCTCCTGCTCGGCTACTTCGTGTCGAAGGCGACGCTGCTGTACGGCGCGATCGGCTCCGTGGTCGGGCTCCTGATCGTCATGCGATGGGCGACGTGGCTGTTCCTGTTCGGCGCCGAGCTGTCCGCCGATCCGCATCGAAGACGACTCCTCGCCCGCCCCGGTCAGGACCTGAACGAGAGCGCCGCCGACAGCGCGAAGCCGAACGCGACGGCCAGGCCGACCGACTTGTGGTGGTCCGTCTTCTCGAACGCCTCCGGCATCATCTCGTCGGCCAGCATCGTGAGGATCGCGCCGGCCGCGAACGCCTGGATCGCAGCGACCCACGATCCGGTGGCGTCCTTCAGCAGGGCGTAGCCGAGTCCGGCCGCGATCGTGCTCGTGGCCACGACGACGACCCAGATGAGCAGGACCTTGCCCTTGGACGTGCCGTCGCGTACCAGGTCGGTCGACGCCGCGATCGATTCGGGGACGTTGGACAGGAACACCGCCACGATCACGGCGACGCTCGCCGACTCGCCCGTCAACGTCGAGGCGCCGATGACGACCGACTCGGGGATGCCGTCGAGCACCGCGCCGAGCACGATCCCGAGGCCGCCGCCGCTTCCCGCCGATGCAGCCACCCGGCGGTCGATGAGCACGTCCCCGGCGAAGAAGACGAGCGCGCCCGCGATGAACCCGGCCGCGACCGCGTAGGAGTTCGCGGACGCCGCGACCGCCTCCTCGATCAGCTCGTAGGAAACTGCGCTGATCAGCACCCCGACGCCGAACCCCATGATCAGCCCGAGGAGCCGGCGGCCGATCGGGACCCAGAACGCTAGGACCGCGCCGATCAGGAGCGAGGAGGCGCCCACGAACGCCCACCACATCGCCTCGCCCATGGCCGCCGCCTACAGGTCGATCTCGGGGGCGACCCGCTGCAGCCCCTCGATCGAGACCGCGATGAACTCCTCGAGCGGGAGCCCGATCCCCTCCTCGACCCCGAGGACCTCCTCGCGGTTCACGCCCGGGGCGAACGCCTTCTCCTTCAGCTTCTTCTTCACCGAGGAGACCTTCATCCCGGCGCTGCGCTCCGGGCGCACGAGCGCCGCGGCGACGAGCAGGCCCGCCACGGCGTCCGCATGCACCACGGCCTTGGACATCAGGTCGGTCCGGTACTCGGCGTACGCGTGCGCGAGCACGCCGTTGATCACGCGCTCGTCCACGCCGGCCTCGCGGAGCCACTCGGCCGCGAGGCGCGCGTGGTTCGCGGCGTCGTCACCCGTGTGGTCCTGGTCGAGGTCGTGGAACAGGCCGGTCAGGCCCCAGAGCTCCTCCTCTTCCCCGAACCTGCTCGCCAGTCCGCGCATCACGCCCTCGACCGAGATCAGGTGGCGGACGGTGGTCTCCTTCAGGCACTTCTCGCGGCACAGGGCCACCGCCTGGGCTCGTTCCATTCAGACCCGCTCCTTCGCAGGCACGTCCTCGCCGAGCGAGTACGGGACGCTCGAGAGGATCACGTTCGGCTCGAACAGGAACAGCCGCTTCACGAACAGCGCGTTCTGATTGTGGAGCGGCAGGTGCAGCCACGTCGAGACGATGAGCTCCGGGAGCACGACGATCGCGACCGTACCGGCTTTGGACGTGAAGCGGCGGACCTCATCGAGCATCGGCCGACTGAGGTCGCGGAAGGGCGCCTCGACGATGTCCAGCGGGATCCGCATCTCGCCCCACTCCTGCTGGATGTGGCTCCCCTCCTCCGGGTCCAGCTCGAAGTACACCGCGCGCGTCTCGGCCGCCTCGAGCGTCTCGGCGTAGTTCACGGCTCTTCGCGTCCCGTCGTGCACGGAGGAGACGAAGACGATCGCGACCGTGCGCGAGGGGATGAGCGGCCGCGCGTCGACGCCGACGTGCTCGCCGGCGCGCACGACGACCGGGACGTCGCTCACGACGATGTTGGGTTCGCGCAGCAATCCCGCCTTCAGCCGGATCAGGCCGATCCGTCGAACGAGGTAGCGGCCGAGCGATCCCTGCACGATCTCGGGGATCATCAGGTGCACGAAGTCCGAGGGACCCCGTTGGATCGTTCGGACGAATCCGCGGAGCGCCACGAGCAGGCTGTCCGTTCCGAGCGCGAGCGGCTCGAGCCGGGGAGCGCCGCCGGAGAACGCTCGCCACTCCTCCTGCAGCTCGAACGGCACATCGTCGTCGACGTCGCGGACCGGGTACACGATCCGCAGCTCGGTCGGCCGGATCGACCGGATCGCCCCGATCGCCTCCGCCACCGCGGGATCGAGATCTCGGACCACGAGGACGAGGTGGTTCACGCCGATCTCTCCGACGCGCACGGCACCGCGACGGAGCTGCCGGGCGACCGCCGTGTAGTGCCGATGGATCGAGACGAACATGACGACGAGGATCGCCATGAACAGCATCGACAGCCACCCGCCCGCCGCGAACTTCGTCACCGTGACGACGATGAGCACCACGCCGGTCGAGATCGCTCCGACGACGTTGATGACGATCGAACGGCGCCAGCCTCTGGCGGCGGCCGGGCCCTTCAGCCGTTCTCGGAGCCAATGGACGATCATGCCGCTCTGCGACAACGTGAAGGACGTGAAGACGCCGATCACGTAGAGCTGGATCAGGCGCGAGAGATCGGCCTCGAACGCGAAGATCATGATCGAGGACGTGACGGCCAGAACGAGGATGCCGTTCGAGAAGACGAGGCGATCCCCGCGGTTCATGAACTGCCTCGGCATGTACCGATCGCGCGCGAGGATCGAAGACAGACGCGGGAAGTCCTGATACGCGGTGTTCGCCGCGAGGATCAAGATCGCGGCCGTGAAGAACTGCACGACGTAGAACCCCAGCCCACCGTCGAACACCGCGTACGCGATCTGGGCGGGGATGGATCGCTCGTCGCTCGCCACCGTGCCGCCGACGTGGGTCGCGAGCCATGAGATCCCCAGGAACATCGAGATCGCGATGATGCCCATGACCGCGAGCGTCGAGGCCGCGTTGCGCGCCTGCGGCCGGCGGAACGCCGGGACCCCGTTCGAGATCGCCTCGACGCCCGTGAGCGCGGTCGCGCCGGAGGAGAACGCCTTCAGGATCGCGAACAGCCCGATCGCGCCCGCCGCCGTCGCGGCGTCGTGGATGGGCTCGACCGACTCGGTCGTCGGGCATCCGGCCAGGCACTGGGCGAGACCGATCACGATGAGGACCAGGATCGAGACGACGAACCCGTAGGTGGGGACGGCGAACAACGTGCCGGACTCCCGTGTCCCTCGCAGGTTGGCGAACGTCACGAGCCAGACGAAGACGATCGACAGGAGCACCCGGTGGTCGTTCGCGGCCGGGATGGCCGATCCGATCGCGAAGACGCCGGCGACGATCGAGACGACGACCGTCATCATGTAGTCGACCAGGAGCGCGGCCGCCGCGACGAGACCGGCGGCGTTCCCCAGGTTGTCCTTGCTGACGATGTACGCGCCCCCGCCCGACGGGTATGCCCGGACCGTCTGCCGGTACGACACCACGACGATCGCCATCAAGGCCGCGATCGCGACCGAGATGGGCATCACCAGTTGCTTGAAGGCCAGGCTCACGAGCGAGAGCTGGATGAAGATCTCGCCCGTGGCGTACGCGACGGACGAGAGGGCGTCGGACGCGAACACCGGGAGGGCCAGGACCTTCGGGAGCAACGTGTGCTCCAACTGCGCGCTCGTGAAAGCGCGACCGACGAGGAGTCGTTTGACCACCGACCCGGCCGGCGGAGCGGCGTCCGGCACGAGCGCTACGCCCTCTCCGGGATCTCGACCGGCGATGTCCGGAGGTGGAACGGCACACTCGTGACCACCACCGACGGCTCGAACAGGAGCAGCCGCTTGATGTAGAACGCCGTCTGGTTGTGCAGGAGGTTCTGCCACCAGTGCGCGGGGATCAGCTCCGGGAGGACCACGGTCACGACCGTGTCGCCCCGTCCCGTGTACTTGCGGATCTCCTCCAGCAACGGGATCCCGAGATCGCGGAACGGTGCTTCCACCAGGATCAGGGGGACGTCCAACCCTGCGTCGTGCCACGCCTCGACGACACCCTGGGTCTCCTCCGGATCGCTCATGAAGAAGAGCCCCTCGACGAGCACCGGATGCAGGCTCTTGGCGTAGACGACCGCTCGCACGGTCGGGTCGTGGACGCCGGAGACCGGCACGAGCGCGATGTGTCGGGCGACCTCCGTCTGCTGGAGCGTCACCGGCGTCACGTCCTGTTCCTCCGGCGTCAGGGGGACGTCCATGACCACGATGCCGGGTTCGAACAGCAGCGAGCTCTTCAGCAGCAGGGCGCGTCGCCGCCGTAGGAACTGCAACCAGGAATGGCTGACGAGTGCCTCGGGGATCACGACGGTCACGAAGTCCCCCGGATCTCGAGGCATCGCCCGGACGTACCGCTTGACCGTCCGTGCCGGGTGCTCGCCGCCGCCGGGCAGCGGTCGCAGCTCGCCGAGCCTCGGGGCGACCGAATGCCACTCCCGGGCCGCGCGGTCCAGACGCTCGGCGGGGCCCGTGAACAACGGGATCACGGTCTCGGCGCGCAGTGCGAGCAGGTACCGGACCGCATCCCGCATCGCCGGTCCCACATCGTCGACGAGCACGAGGAACGTGTTCCCCGGCACGACGTCGGCGCTGAGCCGCTGCGCCCGCAGGGCGCGCCCGACCCGTTCGTAGTGGCGATGCACCAGGCCGAAGAACGCGACGATGATCGGCATCGCCAGGATCACGATCCACGCGCCGTGCGCGAACTTCGTGATCGTCACGATCACGAGCACCACACCCGTGGTCACGGCGCCGACGCCGTTGATGACCGCGCTGCGGACCCAGTCCCGCCCTCGAACCCGGAACCAGCGACGCACCATCCCGGCTTGCGACAGGGTGAAGGCCGTGAACACACCGACGACGTAGAGCTGGATCAGCCGAGTGAGGTCCGCGTCGAACAGGTAGACGAGCACCGCCGCGAGGGCGGCCAGCACCACGACGCCGTTGGAGAACACGAGCCGATCGCCCCGATTGCGGAACTGTGACGGCATGAACCGGTCACGGGCGAGGATCGCGGACAGGCGTGGGAAGTCCTGGAACGCGGTGTTCGCGGCCAGGATCAGGATGCCCGCCGTGAACGCCTGGAGCACGTAGAACAGGAACCCGCCCGAGAACACCGCCTCTCCGATCTGGGCGAGCACGGAGGGTCCCTCGACGTCCTCGCTCACCCGGACCCCGATCGCGCGCGCCAGGTACGTGATGCCGAGGAACATCGAGATGCTGATCGTCCCGAGGACGGCGAGCGTGGTCGCGGCGTTGCGCGCCTGCGGCCGCCGGAACGCCTGAACGCCGTCGGCGATCGCCTCGACCCCCGTCAGGGCGGTCGCCCCCGAGGAGAACGCCCGGAGGATCAAGAACAGGGAGACCGCCTGATGTGCCTCGAGCGGCAGGCCGCGGGTCGGGGCGACCGGACAGCCGGCCAGGCACTCGACCAGACCGACCGCGAGCGTGACGTAGACCAGCACCACGAACCCGTACGTCGGGACGGCGAACAGCGTGCCGGCCTCACGCACCCCACGCAGGTTCGCCAGCGTGATCAGGGCGATGAAGGAGATCGCGATGAGGACCCGGTGGTCGGCGAGCGATGGTGCCGCCGAGGTCACCGCGATCGTCCCCGCCGTCGAGCTGACCGCGACGGTGAGCACGTAGTCGATCAGGATCGCGGCGGCGGCGATCAAGCCGGGGAGCGTTCCCAGGTTCTCCCGGGACACGATGTACGAGCCGCCCCCGCGCGGATATGCCCGGACGGTCTGCCGGTACGAGGTGACGACGATCGCCAGCAGGATCGCGATCGCGAACCCGATCGGAAGCATGTAGCTCAGTGCGGCGGCGCCCGCGAGCGAGAGCACGAGCATCATCTCTTCGGTCGCGTACGCCACCGACGACAACGCGTCCGACGACAGCACCGGAAGCGCGAGCAGCTTCGGGAGGAGCTGGTGCTCCGATTTGTTCGTCGCGAGCGCGCGACCGACGAACAGCCGTTTCAGGACGCCGCGGGGCGCGTCGGGCCGGGTGGTCGTGGCCATCCGCGTATCCTAGGTCTGGCGCCTCGTGCAGGCTCGGATGCCGACGGCTACGGCTCCGTTGAGCGGGGTGCGACACCGGAGCGAGGGGGCGTGCGCCGCTCCGTGTCGATCGACGGGAGCTCGATGATCACCGAGGCCCCACCGGTCGGTGATCCTTCGACCCGGATCCGTCCACGGTGCGAGAGTACGATCGCGCGCGCGATCGCGAGGCCGAGCCCACTCCCGGGCCGCCCGTCGGCACTCGCGCGGGAGAACGGCTCGAAGACGCGCTCCCGTTCGGCCGGCGCGATCCCCGGTCCCCGGTCCGTGATCCGCACCTGCACCCCGTCCCTCCCCGGTGCGACGCCGACGGTCACCTCCGCGCCCTGGGGTGACCGATCGATCGCGTTCTCCATCACGTTCGTCACGACCTGGTCGATCTGCACCCGGTCCGCGAGCACCGGAGCGGCATCTCGCAGGTGCATGCGGACGCGGACCGACCCCGCCCGGCCTTGGTACCGCTCGACGACCGCTCGGACGACCTCACCGATCGCGACGGGCTCCTTCGACGACACGAGCGTCCCCGCCTCGATGCGGGCGAGGTCGAGGAGGTTCCGAAGCAGCCGGTGGAGCCGCTCGGTCTCGTCCAGGACCAGCAGCAGCAGCTCGCGTTGCCGGGCGTCGGCGTGCCCGCCATCCGCCTCGAGCAGCCTGTTGATCCCATCCCTGATCGTTTCCAACGGCGCGCGGAAGTCGTGCGCGACCGCGGAGAACATCGTCGCCCGCGACTGGTTCGTCTCGGCATCGGCACGCGCGGTGACGGCCTGCGCGTCGAGACGTGCCTGCTCCAGTACGACCGCCACCTGCCGTGCGGCCGCCTCCAGCAGCCGCAGATCGTCGCCCTCGATCGGTGGACGGCCGGGCGCACGGACCGCGACGAGCCTTCCGAACGAGCGGCCGCCACCCTCGAGGGCGACCTCGGCCGCATCCCCTTCGGCGGCGGCCTCGCGCCTGCGAACGATCTCGTACTCGAGCGCGTCCATCCGCACGTCGATCTGGCAGCGAACCAGGCGCAGCGGGCCCATCAGCGCGCCGGCCAGGTCATCGAGCACCTGCTCGAGCGGTTCGCCGGACAGGACCTTCGTCGTGAAGTAGCTCAGCAGTCGCGACTCGCGCTCACCCCTGGACGCCCTCGCGCGCTCTTGCAGGGCGCGAGCCAGGAGCGACCCGACGATCGCGGACACGACGAGGAAGACCACGAGCGCCACGACGTCCTCCGAATCCGTGACCCGGAACGTATGCAGCGGCTCGGTGAAGTAGTAGTTGAGGCACAGGAGGCTGATGACGGATGCGGCCAGGCCGCTCCACACCCCGGCGAGGGCCGCGGCGAGGACCACCCCGAGCAGGAAGATCGAGATCGCGCCGAGCGCGCGGCCGGGCTGCAGGACCAGCGCCAGAGCGGTTGCCGCCGCGGGGGCGAGCAACGCCATGACGACGCCTCTCGTCACCCCTGATCGACCGACACGCCGCAGGACGCTCACGCTCTCACGCTACGGCGTTCCCGCGGCCCCTTCACGTCCCTGAGGGGACCGACCGGCCCGCAGACCCCCCCGGCTGGACCCGGGCGCGCTAATGTAGCCAGCCGTGCGCGCGATCATCATGGGCTGCGGCCGTGTGGGGATCCTCCTGACCCAGGAGCTCGTCACCGACGGCCACCAGGTGACCGTGATCGACAAGAACGCAGCCGCGTTCCAGCGGCTGCCTCCGGGGTTCGAGGCGACGCAGATCGTCGGCCTTGGCTTCGACCGAGATGTGCTCGAGGAAGCGGGCGTGAAGGAAGCCGATGCGTTCCTCGCGGTCTCGAGCGGCGACAACTCCAACATCGTGTCGGCCCGCGTGGCCCGAGAGCACTACCACGTACCGAAGGTCATCGCGCGGATCTACGACCCGATGCGAGCCGAGATCTACGAGCGCTTGAACATCCCCACGGTCTCCACCACCCGTTGGGGCGTGAAGCAGATGCGGCTCATGCTCTCGTTCGAACGCGAGGAGATCAAGGAATCGCTCGCGGGCGGTGACCTGATCCGTCTTCGCCTGCCGGTCCCGGATCACCTGGTCGGCACCCCCGTGTCCTCGATCGAGCTCGACGGCAAGATCATGGTGGTGGGGGTGGACCGGGGCGGTACCGGCTTCCTCCCGATCGCGTCGAGCACGTTCCAGGACGGCGATCATGTGGCGTTCGTCGTGCACAAGGACGCCATGGACGCACTGGACGAGCTCCTCGCACCGGTGGTGGAGCACTGAGATGCGGGTCGTGATCACCGGAGCCGGAGCCGTCGGCCGGCACCTCGCATCGGACCTGGCGGCACGCGGCCACGCGATCACCCTCATCGAGCAGAAACCCGACACCCTGGAGATCGCCAAGGAGTGGGCCCCGAACGTGGAACACATGCTCGGCGATGCGTGCGAGCCGTGGGTCCTGGAGAAGGCGGACCTGCGCTCGGCGGACGTCGTGGTCGCGGTGACCGGCGACGATGAGGACAACCTCGTGACGGCGCTGCTCGCGAAACAGGAGTACGGGGTGCCGAAGGTCCTCGCACGCGTGAACCACCCGGGGAACGAGTGGTTGTTCACCGAACAGTGGGGCGTCGATGCGGCCGTGTCGCCACCGCACCTGCTCACGGCGATGGTCGAGGAGGAGGTCACGGTCGGCGACCTGGTCCGGCTGCTGCCCCTCGAGCGCGGCGGGATCTCGATCGTGGAGCTCACGGTCCCGGGCGATTCCGCGACGGCCGGCCGACCCCTGTACGAGCTGCGGCTGCCGCCCGATACGACGATCGTGGCGATCATCCGCGAGGGACACGTGGTGATCCCACAGCCCGAGACCGTGATCGCGGCGGGCGACGAGGTGCTCGCGCTCAGCGTGCCCGAAGCGGAGGGCGAGCTCCGTGCGTGCGTCCTCGGGGAGGCGTCCCCGGAGGACTGATCGCGGCTAACCGGACGGGGGCTGCGCGACCCACCGGTATCCGATGCCGGTATCGGTGAGGATGAGGCGGGGTTGGCTCGCGTCCGGTTCGATCTTCCGGCGGAGCTGGCTGACGAACACCCGCAGGACCTCGATGTCCTCCTCGTAGCCGAGGCCCCACACGCGTTCGAGCAGCCATCGGTGGGTCAGGAGCTTTCCCGGATGCTCGGCCAGCGTCTCCAGCAGGGTCCACTCGGTCTTCGTGAGATGGACGTCCGTGCCGTCGCGAGATACGCGCCGGTCCGCGAGGTCGATCACGATCCCGTCGATCTCGAACCGCGGAGGGGCGCTCCCCTCGGGCCGGCTCCGCCGGAGCAGGGCCCGAACGCGCGCGAGCAGCTCCTCGACGCCGAACGGCTTCGTCAGGTAGTCGTCGGCGCCCAGATCGAGCGCCCGGACCTTGCCCGCCTCGTCCTCGCGGACCGACAGGATGAGGATCGGGACCTGGCTCCAGCCCCGGATGCGGCGGCAGACCTCGAACCCGCTGATCCCCGGGAGGTTGAGGTCGAGCACGACGAGGTCGGGCATCGATCGCTCGACCTCGTCGAGGGCCTCCTCACCGTCCGCGGCCGTGACCACGTCGTACCCGCGAGCGTCGAGCGCGCGCCGGAGCGCCCGGAGGATCTGCACCTCGTCGTCCACGACGAGGATCCGGCTCACGACGAGCCGCCCACGTCCTTCGGGACGGCGACCGCGAAGGTCGCTCCGCCTCCCGGGGTGTCCTCGATCCAGATCTCCCCGTCCATCGCGATGACGAAGCCTTTCGCGATCGCGAGTCCCAAACCCGCTCCGAGCCTCGGGTTCCGCTGGTCGAGCTCGTAGAACGGATGGAACATCACCTCGCGGTTGTCGGGCGTCACGCCCGCGCCGTGGTCCACCACACGGATCGTCACACGTCCGTCCGAGGTTCCGGTGGTGATCTCGATATCCGGATCACCTCCCTTGGACGACCGCGCTGCGTTCTCGAGGAGGTTCGTCAGCACACGGTCGAGGAAGATCGGATCCGCGCGGACCATGATGCCGTCGCCGATCCGGCTCCGGATCCGCGTCTGCGGCCAGACACGAGCCACGTTCCGCACGCTCGACGACACGGCGTCGCCGAGGTCGACGGTCTCCACCTTCGCATGCAGGACCCCGGCCTCGATCCGCGACATGTCCAGCAGGTTCGCGATGAGCGCGTTCAGTCGCTCGCTCTCCAGGTCGATCGCCTCGAGCGCCTCGCGCCGCGCGGCGCCGGAGTGCGGGACGTCCTCGTCGAGTAGGTCGGTCACGCTCGCCTTGATGGCCGCCAGCGGGCTGCGGAGATCGTGGGAGACGGCGGCGAGCAGCGTCTGCCGGAGCCGCTCGGTTTGCCGGTAGACCTCGGCGTCGGTCGCCGTCCGCAGGAGGCGGTCACGCTCGAGCACGAGCGCAAGCTGATCGCCGAACGCGCGAAGGATCCGGCTCTCGGCCCCCGAGAGCGGCGTGCGGGGACCACGGAGCACGAGGAGGCCGACGTTGCGAGCGCCGATGCTGAGCGGAAGCCGTTCGGGTGGCTGTTCCGGGGAACGTGGATCCCACTCCGGACGGATCTCGCCGGCCGGTGCCCCGACCGTCACCTGTTCGGAGAGGCCGCGGACGCCGCCGGCATCCTGCGCGAACAGCGCGCCCGACTCGTATCCGAACTCGGACACCACGATCGAGACGATCTCGCGATACGCGTCGACGCCCGGCCCGCGGACCACGAGCTCACGCGACAGGTCCTGCAGCGTTCGCAGCTCCTGTTCGCGGGACTCCGCCGCCGCGGCCCGTTCGTTCGCCCGCCCGAGCAGGACCGAGATGAGGACGGAGAGCCCGAGGAAGACGAACAAGACGACGACGTGCTCCGGCTCGCTGATCACGAAGGTCTCGAACGGAGGGATGAAGTAGAAGTTGAAGACCACGAAGCCGAGCACCGACGCGACCACACCGGGCCCGATCCCGCCGATGCCGGCCGCGACGACGACGACGAGCAGGAACCCGAACCCCTTCGACAGCGGGTCGATCTCGTCCCGGAACGGCAGGAACACGACCACCAGCCCGGCGACGCCGAGCAGCGCCACCAGGTAGGCCGCGACCTGCCGGTGCCTCCTCGGTGGTCGCATGAGGCGGAGGAGGTTGCCGGTCGACGTTCGATCGTTCTCGTCGCGCATACGTGGAGGGGCTCGGAGCCCGTCGGAACGCAGCATCCCACGCCGACGGGTGGCGGACACCACCGCGCCGGCCATCCATACGGATCCCATAGGCCGCACGGCTCCGTCCTTACGGTTCCCTCACGGCAAGCACCTAGGCTCGAGAGCGACTCGGAGGGAAGGGGTTCGGGATGCTCGACGTGTTGATGCTTGCACTGACGCTCGTGTTCTTCGCCGCGGCGTTCGCACTCATCGCCTGGCTGGAGCGCGTATGAACCTCGCCGACGTCCTCGAGCTCATCCTCGCCGTCGCGCTGCTCGTCTACCTGGCGTACGCGCTGATCCGACCGGAGCGATTCTGACTTGGTCGCGATCGTCGTCTACCTCCTGCTGCTCGCCGCGCTGACCCCGCCGCTCGGCGCGTACATGCACCGCGTCTACACGCGGGAAGAGCATCGGCCGGGCCGAGGGGATCGTCTACCGGCTGATCGGCGTGAACGCGACGGTCGAGCAGTCGTGGCGGCGGTACGCCACCTCGTGCCTGTGGTTCAGCGCCATCTCCATGGTGCTCCTCTACGGCATCTTCCGCCTGCAGAACCACCTGCCGCTCAACCCAGTGGGCGTCGGCGCGGTGGATCAGTACGTGGGGTTCAACACGGCGTCGAGCTTCACGACGAACACGAACTGGCAGGCCTACGGCGGCGAGACCACGATGACCTTCCTCAGCCAGATGCTCGCGCTGACGTTCCAGAACTTCGTCTCCGCGGCGGCCGGGATGGCGGTGCTCGTCGCGCTGTTCCGGGGCTTCGTGCGCTCGAAACAGGACGAGGTGGGCAACTTCTGGCGGGACCTGGTCCGGGGAACGCTCTACGTCCTGTTCCCGCTGTCGGTGGTCGTCGCACTCCTGCTGATCACCCAGGGCGTCGTGCAGACGGTCGGAGCCAACGAGTCCGCGGTCGGGATCCAGGGCTTCGAGCAGACGATCGCCCGGGGACCGGTCGCCGGGCAGATCGCGATCAAGCAGCTCGGGACCAACGGCGGCGGCTTCTTCAACGTGAACTCCGCACATCCGTTCGAAGGCGGGGTCGGCGGGTTCGGCAACTTCATCGGGGTCTTCTCGATCCTGCTGATCCCCGCCGCGCTCACGTACACGTTCGGCAAGTGGGTCGGCAACGTCCGGCAGGGCTGGGCGATCTTCGCGGTGATGATGGTCCTGTTCATCGGCGGCCTCGCGCTCACGGTCCCGCAGGAGCACAGCGCGTCGACGGCGATGGTCACCTCCGGCGTCTCGGCCGCGGCCGAGAACATGGAGGGCAAGGAGCAGCGGATCGGCGTCGACGAGTCCGCGCTCTGGAACGTCGCCACGACCGCCGCCTCCAACGGCAGCGTGAACTCGATGCACGACTCATACCGGCCACTCGGAGGCCTCGCCGCCATGTTCAACATGGGGATCGGCGAGGTGATCTGGGGCGGCGTCGGCAGCGGCCTGTACGGGATGATCTTCTACGCGATCATCGCCGTCTTCATGGGCGGGCTGATGGTCGGGCGGACGCCCGAGTACCTCGGGAAGAAGATCGGCGCGCGAGAGGTGAAGCTCTCCGCGATCGCCGTGCTCGTGCCGTTCATCCTGGTGCTTGCGCTCGCCGCCGTGGCCGCCGTGATCCCCGCCGGCACCGATCCGCGGCTCAACCAGGGGCCGCATGGCTTCAGCGAGATCTTCTACGCGTTCCTCTCCCAGGGGAACAACAACGGCTCGGCGTTCGCCGGGATCACCGTGAGCGGGCCGTTCTACGCGATCGCGGGCGGCCTGGCGATGCTCGTGGCGCGGTTCGTACCGCTGATCGCCGCGCTCGCGCTCGCGGGGAGCCTGGGCCGCGCGGGGACCGTGCCGGAGACATCCGGCACCCTGCACACGGACACCACCCTGTTCGTCGTGCTGCTGACGTTCGTCATCCTCATCATCGGCGCGCTGACGTTCCTCCCCGGCCTCGCCGTCGGCCCGATCGTCGAGCACCTCAGCGACGGGGAGCTGTTCTGATGTCCGTCGCCACGACACCTCGGCCCCAGACGACCGAGCCGGGAACCGTTCGGTCGCGCCCGCTCTTCGACCCGCCGATCGTTCGCCGGGCGATCCGCGACAGCTTCGTGAAGCTCGACCCGAGGAGCCTGCTCCGGAACCCGGTGATCTTCGTGGTGGAGGTCGTCTCGGTCGTCGTCACGATCCGCATCATCACGGACATCGTGAGCCAGGGGCCGGTCGCGTTCGATACGGCGATCGGCCTCGGCCTGTGGTTCACGGTGCTGTTCGCGAACTTCGCCGAGGCGATGGCCGAAGGACGGGGCAAGGCGCAGGCCGACGCGCTCCGCAGAACGAGAGCGGACCTGGTCGCGCGCCGCCTGGGCTCGGACGGCCGGGACGAGACGATCCCGGCCTCGCAGCTGCGTGCCGGCGACATCGTGATCGTGAGCGCGGGCGAGACGATCCCCGGCGACGGCGACATCGAGGAGGGCATCGCGTCGGTGGACGAATCCGCCATCACCGGCGAGTCGGCCCCGGTCATCCGGGAGTCTGGCGGCGACCGGTCGGCCGTCACGGCCGGGACGCGGGTCCTGTCGGACTGGATCAAGGTGCGGATCACCGCCGAGCCCGGGCAGACGTTCCTCGACCGGATGATCGCGCTCGTCGAAGGGGCGGAGCGACAGAAGACCCCGAACGAGATCGCGCTGTCGATCCTGCTCGCGAAGTTCACCATCATCTTCCTGATCGTCTGCGTCGCGCTGCAGCCCTTCGCGGTCTACTCGGGTGGACGGCTGTCGGATGCCGTGCTGATCGCCCTGTTCGTCTGCCTGATCCCGACGACGATCGGCGGCCTGCTCTCGGCGATCGGGATCGCGGGCATGGACCGGCTCGTTCAGCGCAACGTCCTCGCGATGAGCGGACGGGCGGTCGAGGCGGCGGGCGACGTGTCCACGCTGCTCCTGGACAAGACCGGCACGATCACGCTCGGCAACCGGCAGGCCGTGGCGTTCATCCCGGCGCCGTGGATCGAGGAGCGCGAGCTCGCGGAGGTGGCTCAGCTCGCGTCCCTGGCCGACGAGACGCCCGAGGGACGCTCGATCGTGGTGCTCGCCAAGCAGCGGTTCGGCATCCGGGAACGCGAGCTGATGGAGACGCGTTCGTCCTTCATCCCGTTCTCCGCGCAGACGCGGATGAGCGGCATCGACCTCGACGGCTACGAGATCCGCAAGGGCGCCGTCGACGCGATCGTCGGCTGGTCGGGGCACGAACTGCCGTCCGAGCTGAGCGAAGAGGTCGAGCGCATCGCTCGGGCCGGCGCCACGCCGCTCGCGGTCGCACGCGACCGGGTGCCGCTCGGCGTCATCGAGCTCAAGGACATCATCAAGGAGGGCCTCGTCGAGCGCTTCGACCAGCTGCGGAAGATGGGCATCCGCACGGTGATGATCACGGGCGACAACGTCCTCACGGCGGCGGCGATCGCGCAGGAGTCCGGCGTCGACGACTTCCTGGCCGAGGCGACGCCCGAGGCGAAGATGGACCTGATCAAGCGCGAGCAGACGGGCGGCATGCTCGTCGCGATGACCGGCGACGGCACGAACGACGCGCCGGCGCTCGCGCAGGCCGACGTCGGCGTGGCGATGAACACGGGGACGTCGGCGGCCAAGGAGGCCGGCAACATGGTCGACCTCGACTCGAACCCGACGAAGCTCATGGAGATCGTCGAGATCGGAAAGCAGCTGCTGATCACCCGCGGCGCGTTGACGACGTTCTCGATCGCGAACGACGTCGCGAAATACTTCGCGATCATCCCGGCGATGTTCGTCGGTGTACTCCCGGCGCTCGAGACGCTCAACATCATGGACCTGGCGACGCCCGAGTCGGCGATCCTGTCGGCCGTCATCTTCAATGCCCTGATCATCGTCGCCCTGGTGCCGCTCGCCCTGCGCGGCGTCCGGTACCGCCCGATCGGCGCGGACGGGTTGCTCCGTCGCAACCTGCTGATCTACGGACTCGGCGGGATCGTCGTGCCGTTCGTCGGGATCAAGGCGATCGACCTGGTGCTCGAGGCGGTGAACTTCACATGATCGGGAACGCCGTCCGAGCGCTCCGAGCCGTGATCGTCCTCGGGATCCTCACCGGCCTGCTCTACCCGCTCGTGATCACCGGGATCGCGCAGGTGACGATGTCGGACAAGGCCGATGGATCCCTCGTACGCGTGGGCGGACAGGTCGTCGGGAGCTCGTCGATCGGCCAGCTGTGGGAGGGCGAGGAGTGGTTCCACGGCCGCCCGTCCAGCGTCGACTACGACGCGTCGACCTCGTCGGGTTCGAACCTCGGCCCCCACTCGCAGGAACTCGCCGACCTGATCGCCGAACGAGCCGACACGATCCTGGCGCTCGAGTCGCCGTACGTCGACGGGCTCGATGTCGCCGACATCCCGGTGGACCTGCTCGCCGCTTCGGCGAGCGGCCTGGACCCGCACATCTCCGTCGCGGCCGCGGAGTTCCAGGCGCCGCGGATCGCGGAGGTTCGAGGGCTGTCACTCGATGCGGTCCTGGCGCTGATCGCGGAGCACACGCAGGAGCCGGCGCTGGGGTTCGTCGGGCAGGACCGTGTGAACGTCCTCGAGCTCAACCTCGCGCTCGAGCGGGCCGCATGAGCACGGTGGCGACCGTGCCGAGGGTCGTGGCGATCGTCGGGTCGCATCCTCGCGAGACGGCGGCCGCCCTGCTCGAGGACTCCGGTCTCGGCGGGGACGCGTTGCTGCTCGTCCTTGGCCCCGAACCGTCACCGAGGCAGCGGCTCGTGACCGCCGATGCGCTCGGACTGGCAGACCGACGTCGGATCGTCGTGGAAGCGGAGCTCGTCGCGGACACCTCGCGGCTCCGAGCGGCCCTGCGGGACGAGGACCTCGTCAGGATCGACGCCAGCCGCAGCGAACGCCGGCGGTGGAAGCTCGCACCCTGAGACTCATCCCTCGCGGCGGGAGATCACGTGGAGGTCGATGTTGCTCGCCGCGCGGATCAACCGTGTGACGAACGAACCGTGGACGAGCTCTTGCCAGCGTGACCGGAGCGACTCGCCGACGACGATCTGGGTGACGAACTGCCGGTACGCGTATCCGAGCACCGCCTCGACCGGCGACTCGGAGTCGATCACGTCGAACGTCCCGCCGAGGTCCCGGACCAGGCTCCCGACGTGGCGGAGCCACTCGGGGTCGGTGGCCCCCTCTCCCTCTCGGATGTGGACGACGAGGAAGTCACCCCGTGCTCGTTGGGCGATCCGCCCACCCCGGCGGATCAGGTCGTCGGAGATCTCGCCGGGACGCGAGACGCACACGAGCACGCGCTCGCGCACCTCCGGCGCCGCACCCTCCCGCGTCCAGCGTTCGAGCAGCGAGTCGTCGACCTGGTTCGCGACGCGGAGCAGTGCGAGCTCACGGAGTGCGGTCAGGTTCTCCATCGTGAAGAACCGCTGCAGCGCGAGCTCGGACTTGCGCGGGTCGGGGTAGACGTTGCCGTGGGTCATCCGCCGTCGGAGGGCGTGCGGCGACATGTCCACCAGCTCCACCTGATCGGCCAGGTCGAAGAGCCAGTCCGGCACCGTCTCCGTCTGCCGGATGCCCGTCACGTTCGCGATCACGTCGTTCAGGCTCTCGAGGTGCTGGATGTTCACCGTCGTGATGACCTCGATCCCGGCCGCGAGCACCTCGAGCGCGTCCTCCCACCGCTTCGCGAACCGAACCCCCGGGATGTTCGTGTGCGCGAGTTCGTCGACGAGCGCGACCTGTGGCTCCCTGGCGATCACCGCATCGACGTCCATCTCCTCGAACGGCCGCCCTCGGTACTCGACGTCCCGCATGGGAACGATCTCGAGTCCCTCGACCATCGCGATCGTCTGCGCTCGACCGTAGGTCGCGACGAAGCCGACGACGACGTCGGTGCCGCGGTCGTGACGGCGCCGGCCCTCCGACAGCATCGCGTAGGTCTTGCCGACCCCGGGCGCGGCGCCGAGGTAGATCCGAAGCGGAGCCGTCTTGCGACGCTGGGCGTCCTCGCGCGTCCAGACGGTGGCGGTGACCTGCTCGACCACCTCCCGGCCGACGAGGGCCTCGACCGACTCGCTCACGTGCATCTCGCTCGGTCGATCAGGTATGGGCGTGGCTCCGCTCTGCACGGGTTCCCCTCAGGCCGCGAACTCGAACGTGGGGTTCACGAGGCGTCGTTCGGACCGTTGCTCCGCCAGCATGCCCTCGACGACCAGGCGCGTCCCGAGGTTGAGGCCGTGGATCGAGCGCCGGCCCATCCAGACGACCGTCACCTCGCCGGTCCCGTCGTAGAGGAGCGCCTCGAGCGACTCGTGGCCCTCGAGCGGCCGGACCGTGATACGACGCACGACGCCCGCGAGCTTCGAACGCGACCGCACGGGAGCCTCCGCGATCGGGACCGCGCCCGGGACCTTCGCCGCCCATGCCCGGATCTCTTGCGCGTACCGCAGCTCGTCGCTCTCGGCCATCCGGTGGAAGAACCGCCGGAAGGGATCGAGGAGGCCCATCCCAGGCGTCCCGCCGCTACGTGACGGACGTCGGTTCGCGGGCGGGTGCGGGCGGTCCGTCGCCGACCATCAACTCGGACTTCCGCGACTTGGAGACCCAGATCGCGGCGGCGACGATCGCGGCGGCGACGGCCACCACGACGATCCGGACGACGTCGCTGTCCGCCTGCTCGACGATCACCGGCGCGAAGAGCAACGCGACGAGGTTCATCACCTTGATGAGCGGGTTGAGCGCGGGCCCGGCCGTGTCCTTGAAGGGATCACCGACCGTGTCGCCGATCACGGCCGCCTTGTGCGCGTCCGACCCCTTGCCGCCGTAGTTGCCCTCCTCGATGAACTTCTTCGCGTTGTCCCACGCGCCTCCGGAGTTCGAGAGCATCACGGCCAACAGCTGGCCCGTCAGGATCGAGCCGGCGAGGAAGGCCCCGAGCGCCTCCGCCCCGAGCGCGAACCCGATGATGACCGGGGAGAGGACGGCCAGGAGCCCGGGGGTCATGAGCTCCTGGAGCGACGTCTTCGTGCAGATGTCGACGACGCGAGCGTAGTCGGGCTGCTCCTGGTAGGTCATGATGCCCGGGTGGTCCCGGAACTGGTTGCGGACCTCCACGACCACCTGTGCCGCCGCTCGGCCGACGGCGCGGATCGCGAGCGATGAGAACAGGAAGGCCACCGAACCGCCGATCAGCAACCCGATCAGCACGTTGGGCCGGTCGACGCGGATCGGGAACTCGTTGCCCGCTCGGCCAAGCGCTCCGAGCACCGCCTCGGCGAAGGAACCGAACAAGGACGTCGCCGCGATCACCGCGGTGGCGATGGCCATCCCCTTCGTGATCGCCTTGGTGGAGTTGCCGACCGCGTCCAGGCTGCCGAGCACCTGCGCGGGTCGCCCTTCGAACTCGCCCGACATCTCCGCGATCCCCTGTGCGTTGTCGGAGACGGGTCCGTACGTGTCCATCGACACGATCACACCCGACGGTGGTGAGCATCCCCATCCCGGTCAGCGAGATGAAGTAGAGCGCCTCGACGGTGTTGTCGCCCAGAACGAATGCGGCGCCGATCACGGCGGCGATGATCAGGATCGACCAGACGGTGGACTCGAGTCCGATAGAGAAGCCGGACAGGATCGTGGTCGCCGGGCCCGTCTGCGTAGACTCGGCGACCTCCTGCACCGGCTTGTACTTCGTATCGGTGAAGTACTGGGTCAGCACCTGGATCACGCTCGCGAGGACCAGGCCGAGCAGCACCGCGACCGCGGGTCGCAGGTCGTCCATGTAGATCCCGCTGATCACGAAGACGGCGGCGGCCGAGATCGCGGCCGAGATGAAGAAGCCGCGGTTGATGGCCTTCATGCCGTGCTCGTCTTCGCTCCGTGGTGTGACCGCGAGGATCCCGATGATCGACGTGATGACGCCGACCGCGCGCACGAACAGCGGGAACATCACGCCGGCGATCGCCCCGACCTCGGTGTCGGCGTACGCCGCGGCACCGAGGATCAGCGAGGCGACGAGCGTGACCTCGTACGACTCGAACAGGTCCGCCGCCATCCCGGCGCAGTCCCCGACGTTGTCCCCGACGTTGTCCGCGATCGTGGCGGCGTTCCGTGGATCGTCCTCGGGGATCCCCTGCTCGACCTTGCCCACGAGGTCGGCGCCGACGTCGGCGGCCTTCGTGAAGATGCCGCCCCCCACCCGCATGAACATCGCGAGCAGCGCGCCGCCGAAGCCGAACCCGACCAGGACGGCCGTGGCGTCCTCCTGGTAGATCAGCAGGATCACGGTCGCGCCGAGCAGGCCGAGCCCGACCGTGAACATCCCGGCCACGCCGCCGGCTCGGAACGCGATCCGGAGCGCCCGGCGCATCCCCGACTCCTTCGCGGCGTTCGCGGTCCGCACGTTGGCGCGGACGGCGAGCCACATCCCCGCGTAGCCGGTGATCGCGCTGAACCCCGCCCCCAGGATGAACGCGATCGAGCGCCCGAACCGCAGGGAGAACTCGCTGTGGGTCGCGCTCTCGGAGACGGGGAGGGCGAAGAACAGGACCACCATCAGGATCGCCATGAAGATCCCGACCGTCCGGAACTGGCGCGAGAGGTAGGCCTTCGCCCCGACCTGGATCGACCGTGGCGATCTCCTTCATCTTCGGCGACCCCTCGGGAGCGGCGAGGACCTCTCGGACGAGGTAGTAGGCGAACACGAGGGCGACGAGCGAGATGAGGAGGATCACCCACAAGGCGTTGGTCTCGAACGACCCGAAGACGGCGTCGATCGAGCCTTCCTGGGCGAGTACACCGTGCAACGTGGGGACCTCCTCGATCGGGTTCGGAGACGTTTCAGGCCCCCTGCCGAGCCGGGGACCGGAGCAGTATAGGGAAACCCACTCCCCACGCGCCGGGGTCGAGCTACCCGGCGTCCGACCGGGCGGAGGCGCGCGCACCGGACCTGCGCTGCGCGCGGAGCACGACGAAGCCGGCGATCCCGGCGACGACCGCAGCCGAGAAGATCCCGAGCTTCGCCGCATCCAGCAGGCGGCCGGGCAGCGCCAGCTCGGCGATGAACAGCGAGACCGTGAACGGGACGGCGGCGGCCATCCCCAGGCCGAACAGCGGCAGGCGGCCACCGGGCGGATGGCGCGCGGCGCCGATCCGGATCGCCAACGTGCACGCCAAGGCGATCCCGAGCGGCTTGCCCACGAGCCGCCCGACGAGGATCCCGAGCGCCACGCGCCGCTCGACGGCGCCGTCCAGGGCCGCGGCGCTCAACACCACCCCGGCGTTCGCGAGCGCGAACAGCGGCACCACGACGTAGCTCGTCCAGGGGTGCAGCGCGGCCTCGACGCGCGCCAACGGCGAGACGGCCTCGCGGCTGAGCCCGGCGAGGCGGAGCCACTGCGGGGCGTCGGCGTCGGGTGTCGGGGGGAAGTCGAGCGTGGCGTCCGCCACCCGATGGGCCTCGTCGCTCACCGCCCTGGGCCGCTGGAACGGCTCGGCGGGGGTGAGGAAGCCGAGGACCACACCCGCGAGGGTCGGCGAGACCCCGGCCTCGCGGACGGCGAGCCACATCCCGACCCCGAGGGCGACGTACACCACCGTGGCGCGGACGTGGATCCGCTGGAGCGCGGCGATCACGACCCCGACCAGGGCCGCGACGCCGAGCCACCCCCAGGCGAGGTCGCTCGGGTAGGCAAGGGCGACCACGGCGACGCTGCCGATGTCGTCGGCGATCGCGAGCGAGAGCAGGAAGACCCGGACGCCCGGCGACGACCGTGGCCAGGCGAGCGCCAGGACGGCGGCGGCCACCGCGATGTCGGTCGGCATGGCCGCACCCCATCCGGACGCCCCTGCCGTGCCTGCGGTCACCGCGAGGTAGAGCAACGCCGGCAGGACCATGCCCGCCGATCGCGCCGACGATCGGCAGGAGCGCCGCGCGGCGGTCGCGGAGCTCACCGGTCAGGAGCTCGCGCTTGACCTCGAGCCCGACCACCAGGAAGAACAGGGACATGAGGCCCTCGTTGACCAGGCTCCGGAGATCGCCCTCGATCGCGAAGGCGCCGAGCCGCAGCTCCACGCTCGTCGTCCACAGGTCCTCGTAGCTCGCCCGCCAGGGCGAGTTCGCCCACACGAGCGCGACCACGGCGGCCACGACGAGCAGGAAGGCGGAGGCGGCCTCCTGCTCGAGGAACGATTGGAGCGGTTGCACGACCCGCCGCGCGACGGTCCGCTGCGAGCGCGACCACGGCGGACGCAGCGGCGGGGTGTCCGGCGCATCCGATATCGGCGTCCTGTTCGAAGACATGGCGACCCCCACGCCGACCAGTCTTCCCGGCACGCCTTCGGAACATCTTCATCCTAACGTGGTTGCTGCACCCCCTCCCGGCCGCTACCCTTCTCGCGTTCTGGCTACCACCAAACCCCCCGTGCAAGCGAACCGGATCGAGCGCGCCTCGAAGAAGAAGCGTCGAACGCCGATCGCGCTGTTCGTGATACCCGTCGCCCTCGTCGCGATCATCGTCGTGCTCATCCTGGTGCTGAGCGGCGGCGGTGCCATCCCGATCGTCGGCGGCGGGAACGATCAGGACGACTCGGTGCCCGCCTTCGATTTCAACGTGAAGAAGGCGCTCGCCGTGGCGACCGTCGCCGAGGCCGACACCGCCGCCCTCAGCGCTTCGGCCGAGCAGGTGGGGAACGAGATCACGCCGGCGATCGACGACCTGTTCACGAACGCCTTCCTCGACCCCACCAATTGGCGAGAGGGCGACTACGAGGAGGTGTTCGGGGCCTTCTCGCCCGAGGCCCAGCCGGCGGCCCAGCAGAACGTGGAGACCCTCACGCTGGGCGCCGCCGCCGGCGATGTGTTCGAGGACGTCGAGCCGGACAAGGGCACGCTCGCGTTCGACGTGCTGTTCGACCCCGAGGCCAACCCGAACACCGCGGTCGTGACGTTCCACTTCGTCGCGCTCGGCGAGCGCACGGACGGGACGTTCGTCAAGTTGGTGAGCGACGGCCAGTTCTTCCTGAAGGACCTCGAGGGCTGGAAGATCACCGCCTTCGACGTCACGCGCAGCGACCGCGAGGCGAAGCCGCCGAGCCCGTCGCCTTCGGCCTCGGCGTCCGCCTCATGACGACCCGCCCTCGCGGTCGCGCCGCGCTGCTGGTCGGCCTGATCTCGGCCTGGGTGGTCGGATCGGTGCTCGGCGCCGTCCGGCCGCCGGAGCGGGCCGAGGCGGCACCGCTGTTCCAGCTCGAGCCGGCACACGCGGAGTTCGCGCCGGTGCTCGACGGGAGCGAGCCGATCTTCGTGCTCGTCATCGGTTCGGACGCGCGACCCGACCAGGCGGTCGAGAGCCAGCGGGCGGACGCGATCCACATCCTGGCCATCAACCCGGCCAAGCACAAGGCGACGGTCGTCGGCATCCCGCGCGACGCGCTCGCGGACATCCCCGACCACGGACAGAACAAGATCAACGCCGCGCTGTTCTACGGCGGGCCGGAACTCGTCGTCGCGACCGTGGAGCAGATGACGGGCCTCACGTTCGACTACTGGGCCATGACCGGGTTCGCGGGGTTCGAGGCGATGATCGAGGGGGTCGATGGGCTCGTGGTCGACGTCCCGTTCGCGATGGACGACGCCTCGTCCCGGGCGTTCTTCGAGCCGGGCGTGCAGCGGCTGACCGGCAAGGAAGCGCTCGCGTTCAGCCGCAACCGTCACGACCTGCCCGCCGGCGACTTCGGCCGCTCCGAGAACCAGGGCCTGCTGATGATCTCGGCGCTCTCGCAGTTCAAGAAGGAGTACTCGAAGGACCCGGGCAGGCTCCTGCTGTGGGTGAGCGCGTTCCTCAGTCAGTCCGAGACCACGGTCCCGCTCGACGAGCTCATGACCCTGGCGTTCACCGGCACGGCGATCAACCAGAAGAAGGTCGTGAACGTGGTCTTCCCCGGCGGCACCGGGATGGTGAACGGCCTGTCGGTCGTGAACCTCGACCAGACGGTGCTCGATGCCGATCTCGGCCGACCTCGCCGACGACGGGCTGCTGAAGGCGCGCAACATCCCGCCCTCCCCGAACGCTCCGCTCACCTCCGGCGGGTAGACACCTTCCGCAGGAGCTCTGCTAGGTTCGGCCCTCATGACCGAGCTCCGCGACGAGCTGCAGAACGTCCATCCGCTCCGCCAGGGGCTCGGGATCATCCTCGCGGTCGGCATCACGATCCCGGGGCTCGTGCTGCGTCTCGCGCACATCGACGTCGGGAGCGGTCTCGACGCGTTGCTCTTCGGGATGGCGATCGTGGGCGCCGCGTTCGTCCTGTCGTGGGCCGCGGAGGCCGCGCAGCTCGACATCTCGGCCGGTCTGGCGATCGCGGTGCTCGCGTTCATCGCGGTCCTTCCCGAGTACGCCGTCGACATGGTGTTCGCGTTCCAGGGGGGCGAGGCGTTCGCGGAGTTCGGCGAGGCCTGCAAGGCGCCCGGCGACACCGGCGAGAGCGCGTGCTCCCTCGCGCTCGCGAACATGACCGGCGCCAACCGGCTCCTCATCGGCATCGGCTGGTCGATGGTCGTGTTCATCGCCTTCTTCCGGTCGCGGCACCGGACGCCGGTGCTCCGAGCGGTCGAACTCGAGCGACCCCACGCCGTCGAGGTCTCGTTCCTGGCGATCGCGACCGTCTACTCGCTGACGCTGCCCCTGAAGCACTCGATCACGCCGATCGACTCGCTCGTCCTCGTGACGATCTTCGTGCTCTACACGATCCGGGTCTCCCGGGCGCCCGCCGAGGAGCCGCACCTGGTCGGACCGGCACGCCTCGTGGGGACGTTCTCGAAGACGAACCGCCGCATCTCGGTCGTCGCGATGTTCGTGTTCTCGGCCGCCGGTGATCCTGCTGGTCGCCGAGCACTTCGCCGAGGCGCTCGTCGCCACCGGGGAGGAGTTCGGGATCAACGAGTTCCTGCTGGTCCAGTGGGTCGCGCCCCTCGCCTCGGAGGCGCCCGAGCTGCTGGTGGCCGGCCTCTACGCCTGGCGGCTGAACACGAACGCCGGCCTCGGGACGCTGGTCTCCTCGAAGGTGAACCAGTGGACCCTGCTGGTCGGCACGCTGCCGATCGTGTTCAGCATCGGGGCGGGCGGGCTCCACGGGCTGCCCGTCGACTCGGTCCAGCGACAGGAGCTGTTCCTGACCGCCGCGCAGTCGTTCTTCGCGATCGCGGTGCTCGTGACGCTGTCGATCTCGCTGCGCGAGGCCTGGCTGCTGTTCGGCCTGTTCTGGGCACAGTTCATCGTCGGCGGCCTGGTCCCCGAATCGCTGCACGGGATCGAGCGGATCGGCGTCGGGATCGTCTACCTGATCCTCGGGCTGGTGATCTTCGCCCGGGAGCGGGACCTGATCCGGCCGCTCCTGCGCGACGGGCTCCGAACGCCGTACCGGCACCTCGGTCGGGACGAGGCGGTCGGCGAGTAGCGAGGCGACCGGCGGGAGCGCCGGCGCCCGCGGCTACCATCGCCGCGTGGACCTCCGCGGTTTCCTCGAGTCGCTCGACGACGAGGGGTCGCTCGTCCACGTGCGCGAGCTGCCGGCCCGCGACGACACGCCCGAGGGACTCCCCGATGACCTGCCGGAGCTCGTCCGCCGTCGCCTCGCCCTCGTCGGCGTGACGGGGCTGTACGAGCATCAGCGTCGCGCGCTGGACCTGGTCCGGTCCGGACACGACGTCGTGGTCGCGACCGGGACCGCGTCGGGGAAGACCCTCGTGTACAACCTCGCCTTCGCCTCCCAGGCGGTCGACGACGCGAAGCGAACCGCCCTGTACCTGTTCCCGACGAAGGCGCTCGCGCGCGACCAGCTCCGGCAGGTCCGCGAGCTCCGGCTGCCGCAGCTGCGCGCCGGCGTCTACGACGGCGACACGCCCAGGGACGAGCGACCGCTGATCCGCCGCAACGCGAACCTCGTCCTGACGAACCCCGACATGCTGCACGCGGGGATCCTCCCCGATCACCCGCGGTGGGCCGACTTCCTCCTGCGCCTGTCGCTCGTGGTGATCGACGAGGCGCACGTGTTCCGCGGCGTCTTCGGCTCGCACGTGGCGCACATCCTTCGGCGGCTCCGGCGCCTGGTGGCGCACTACGGCGGCGAACCTCGGTTCGTGCTGGCGAGCGCCACCGTCGGCAACCCGGCCGAGCTCGCGCACCGCCTCGTGGGCACCCCGGTCGAGGCCGTCACAGACGATCGTTCGCCGAGCGGCGGGAAGGTGTTCGCCCTGTGGAACCCGCCCGTGATCGACGAGGCGTCGGGGGCGCGCCGGAGCGCCCTGTCCGACGCCGCGTTCCTCCTGGCCCGCCTCGCCGAACACGGCGTGAAGTCGATCGGGTTCGCTCGGTCGCGCCGCGCCGCCGAGCTGCTCGCGGAGTTCGCGCGGCGAGATCTCGACCCCGAGCTGCGGCCGCTCGTGAAGTCGTACCGGGCCGGCTATCTCGCCGAGGACCGGCGCGAGCTCGAACGCCAGCTCGCGCACGACGAGCTGATCGCCGTCGCCTCCACGAACGCGCTGGAGCTCGGCATCGACATCGGGTCGCTCGACGCCGCGTTGCTCGTCGGCTACCCGGGCACGCGCGCATCGATGTGGCAGCAGGCGGGGCGGGCGGGGCGGCGGACGGACGGCTCGCTGGCCATCCTGGTCGCGCAGGACGACCCGCTCGACCAGTACCTCGTGACGCATCCGGCCGACGTCTTCGACCGACCTCCCGAGGCGGCGGTCATCGACCCGTCGAACCGGTTCGTGCTCGAACCGCACCTGCTGTGCGCCGCTCGCGAGCAACCGATCTCGGACGAGGAGATCGAGGCGTTCTGGCCGGGAGCGCGTGCGGCGGTCGAACGGCTCGAGCAGGCGGGCCGGCTCCGTCGGCGGCGTTCGACGCTGCACCACGCCGGCCGCGAGGCCCCGCATCGGCTCGTCGACATCCGCAGCTCCGGGGGGCGGCGGTTCCGGATCGTGATCGAGGAGACGGGCGAGCTCCTCGGCACCGTCGACGGGTCCCGCGCCTTCTGGCAGGTCCACGCCGGCGCGATCTACCTGCACCAGGGGGAGCAGTTCGTGGTGCGGGAGCTGGACCTCGAGACGCACGTCGCGACCGTGGCTCGCACCGATCCCGACTACTACACGAACGCACGCGACGTGACGGACATCGAGATCGTGGACGAGGACGAACGCGACTCGCTCCCGGGCGACGTCGGGAGCTCGTACGGAACGGTCCGGGTCACGAATCAGGTCGTCGCGTACGGCCGGACGCACGTCGCGACGGGCGAGGTCCTCGAGATCGTTCCGCTCTCGCTGCCGCCGGTCACGCTCGAGACGAAGGCGATCTGGTGGACGATCCCGCAGGCCGCCGTCGATCGGGCGGCGATCCGGGCCGCCGATCTGCCCGGCGCCGCACACGCCGCCGAGCACGCGGCGATCGGACTCCTGCCGCTCGTCGCGACCTGCGATCGATGGGACATCGGCGGCGTCTCGACCGCGTACCATCCGGACACGGCCGGCTGCGCGATCTTCGTCTACGACGGGTACGAGGGCGGAGCCGGGATCACCGAACGCGGGTTCCGCTCGGCCGCGCGGTGGCTCGAGGCGACGCTCGAGACGGTGGCGAACTGCCCGTGTCCGTCGGGGTGCCCCTCGTGCGTTCAGTCGCCGAAGTGCGGCAACGGCAACGAACCGCTCGACAAGGCTGGTGCGGTCGCCCTGCTTGCTGCGATGCTTGGGCGCACGTGGGGATGACAGCGAACACGGGGACGCACCGATGACACGGGAGCCGTACATCGCGGTGGTCGGCCCGTCGTCGGGGACGCCGGCGGAGCTCGCGATCGGCGAGGCCGTGGGGCGAGGCGTCGCCGGAGGCCGGCGGCGTCCTGGTCTGCGGCGGGATGGGTGGCGTGATGGAGGCCGCGGCCAGCGGATGCGCCGACGCGGGCGGGCGATCGGTTGGGATCCTGCCCGGCGACTCGCGTCTGGACGCCAACCCCTACGTGACCGTCGCGGTGGCGACCGGGATCGGCGAGGCTCGGAACGCGATCGTCGTGCGAACCGCCGACGTCGTGATCGCCGTACGCGGCGAGTTCGGAACGCTCTCCGAGATCGCGCTCGCCCTGAAGATGGGCAAGCCGGTCGTCGGTCTCGGCACCTGGGAGCTCGCCCGGGACGGCGAGGCCGTGGATGCGATCGTCCGAGCCTCGGACCCAGGCGACGCGGTCTCGAAGGCCCTTGCGACTCGCGAACCGCCGCTAGCTCGTCGTCGAACGGTCCCACGATCCGGTCGAAAGACCGATGGCGCTGAGGACCAGATGGCCGATGCCCTCGTCCCCGAGATGGGCGACCCTGGATCACCTACCGCATCGGAAGGAGCTGCTCGATGATCCTCGGAGCCACGCTGTTGGCTCTCGGCGGACTCTGCACGGCCGCGATGGTCGGGGTCCTGCTCGGGGCGACGGACGACGGGACGTTCGTGATCGGCCCGATCACGCTCAGCCACCAGAGCGGTGCGGCGTTCGCCGTCTGCCTCGCGGTGGTCGCCATGGGGTTGCTGTTCCTCGGGCTGCACCGGTTCGAGATCTGGCGGACGAAGCGCGCCCTCACCGGCCGATCGGACGAGCGCGTTCCGGACATCGAGCAGTTGGCCCGCCTCCGGATGCTCCACATGCGGTACGAGCAGCTCAAGCGGGAGGTCGATGGCCTCGAGGTCCGCCGAGCGGTCGCGCTCGGCGAGTACCCCGACCCAGGAGACCGCCGACGCGACCGAGGACGAGGTCTGGCTCGTGCCCGAGGTCGAGGGGACCGGCCTGTCCCGCCGGATCCGTTCGGAGGCCGGCTAGCGTCCCGGGTCCCCGCGGAGCTCGTACTCGAGCTCGTCGCGCATCGGCCGTCCGCCTTCGCCGACGAGTGGGATCTCCGGCTTGAGCGCTCGCGAACGCGCGACCGCGCCCTCGTGGACCGCCACGCAGGCGGAACCCGAGACGTTCGTAGAACCGCTGCGCGCCGAGCGTTGTCGTTGGTGGTGATCAGCCACAACCGCGGATGACCGAGCGCTCGCACCGCCTCGACGAGCGTCGTCCCGATCCCCCGCCGCCGCTCGTACGCGTCGATCGTGACGATCTCGCAGGCATCGCCCTCGACGTGGTACGTGACGATCCCGACGACCCGGTCGCCATCCGAGGCGAGGAAGCCGGGCAGGTCCGCCGGCTCGTACGCGACGCCGTGGGCGACGGCGATCTCCGAACCCCAGTGCTCGATCGTCAGCGCACGGACGCGATCGCGGTCCTGCGGACCGATCGGACGGACCGAGACGGCTCACGCCGTGTTCATCCCTGCGGTGTCGGCGACCCGCTCCGCCCGAGCACCTTCCGAGCGAGCTTGCCGACGGTCGCGCGCTCGCCGGGCCGGAGCCCGAAAGCCAGCAGCGCCACGCCGTAGGCGAGCGTCCCGAGCCCGGCCGAGACGACGAGGTTGACGAGCCACTTCGACTCCGGCATCACGGTGTTCACGGTCGCCATCACCCCGGCGCCGACCAGCGCGGCGGGGATCAGCCGCAGGAAGTGGCGGTCGAACGGCCAGATGCGCACGAACCGGCGGACGAGCAGCAGCCGGGCGATCGCCGAGGCCGCCAGCGTGCAGGCCTGGGCGGTCGCGGCGCCCTCGATCCCGAGCACGTCGGGCTGTGCGAGCCAGAGCGCGAGGCTCACGTCAAGCACGATCGCGCACCCGTACACGAGCAGGTCCCAGCCGGTGCGGCCGACCATGATCAGGATGAACCCGACCGTCCCTACGCACACCGGAACGATCATCCCGATCGACAGGATCAGCAGCGCGTCGGCGCCGACGACGAACCCCTCGCCGAAGACGCGCATGACGAGGTCGGGCAGCACGAGCAGGACCAGCAGGATCGGGATCGTCGCGGCGAGCGTCCACCGGGTCACCGACCGGTAGAGGAGGTCGAGCTGGTCCCGCTCGCCCCGGTGATGCAGGTCGGCCACGAACGGGCTGAACATCAACGAGAGCGAGGTGAGGAACAGGAACAGCGTCTGCGCCGCGAGGAGCGTCGCCGCGTAGACGCCGGTGATCCGGTCCCCGGCCAGCGTCGAGAACACGTACAGGTCCGCCCAGAACACGAGATGCGAGCACAGCGCGGCGGGGGCTCGGAACGCCCCGAACCGGATCAGCGCTCCGGTACGTTCCTCGGGGATCCCGCCCGCCTCCGTCGCCCCCACGAGCGGCCGGCTCTCTCGTTCCCACGCGAGGAACGCGGCGACGAGCGCGATGGCCCACGAGGCCGCGTAGGCGAGCACCGTGGCGCCGGACGTCTCCGCGGCGAGCCAGAACGCGAGCGTGAACCCGATCCACAGCAGCGGCTGCCCGATCCATTGGACGTACAGCGTGTGGCGCATGATCTTCAGCCCCCGGGTCGCGCCCAGGTAGATCTGCGTCATCGCCGCGAACGGCAGCGCCAGGGCGGCCGCCATGAACGCCGGCTTCGCGTCGTTCGGAAGGTCGGTGAGCGTCTCGGCCAACCACCCGGACGCGGCGAACAGCACGATCGCCGCCGCGACGCTGACCGTGAGCGCGATCAGCGAGGCGCGGCGCGCGAGCGCGCGGACGCGGCCGCCCTCGCCCTTGCCGATCAGGATCGCGACGAGCCGGATGTTGGCAACGTCCATCCCGAACCGCGTGGCCGTCGACCCGACGAAGGCCATCTGGACGGCGAGCGTGGCGATCCCGTACCGGGCCTCGCCGAGCGTCCGGGACATGAGGATCTGCGCGGCGGCGGCGGCCACCGCGCCGATCACCAGGCCGACCACGTTCTGGGCGGCGCCCCCGAGGATGTCGCGTTGGTCGCCGAACCGCTCGCGCGGCAGGACGTCGTCGAACGCTCCTCGGATGCTCCGGCTCACGGCCCGTCAGTATCGCAGCGCCCCCACCCGCGACCGGGTAGCGTCGGCGGTCGTCACCGGATCGCAAGGAGGGACGGGGATGTCCGAACAGACGCGCTACGAACGCGGACGCGAGCGGCTGCGCGAGGTGCACGGCGAGCGCTCGCTCGCCACGATCGAGTCGCTCGGCGACCTCGGCCACCTGATCGTGGAGGTCGCGTACGGCGACGTGTACTCGAGGCCGGGACTCACGGTTCGGGAGCGGCAGATCGCCTCGGTGGCCGCGCTGGTCGCCACCGGCCGTTCGTCGCAGCTGCCCGTGCACCTGCGCTCGGCGCTCCGCGCGGGTCTGTCGCCCGAGGAGCTCCAGGAGGTCCTGATCCAGACGGCCACGATCGCCGGCTTCCCGCCGGCGATGAACGCGTGGTCGACGCTGAAGACGATCGTCGGCGAAGGCGAGGTGGAGTGACGTGGACGCCGCCGGCTTCGCGCGAGCGTGGGCCGAGGCATGGGCGCGCGCCTGGCGGACGCACGACGCCGAGCTCGTCGGCACGCTCTACGCGGAGGACGCCGTCTTCCGGTCCCATCCGTTCCGTCCGCCGCACGAGGGAGCCGAAGGGGCGGCCGGGTACGCGGCCTGGGCCTTCGAGGACGAGCGGGAGGCGAGGGTCTGGTTCGCGGAGCCCAGCGTCGTCGGGTCCGACGGAGCGGCCGTCGAGTACTGGGGGATCAGCACGCACGCGTCCGGGACGGTCGAGACGATCGCGGGCGTCGCGCTCGTTCGATTCGGACCGGACGGCCGCGTCGTGGAGCAGCGCGATTACTGGTCCGGCCAGGAGGGCTCGACCGAGCCGTACGAGGGTTGGACCAGGAGCTGACGCGAGGGTCTACCGCGCGGCGGCTTTGGCCCGAGACTCGACCTTGCGGATGTATGCGGCCGCGTCCGGCGTCACGCACCCGGTCTGGCCGTGATCGACGACCACCGGGCCGATCCTCGCGGCGGCCTGGAACGCCCGATCCCGCACCTTCCCGCCCTGCAGCCCGAACGCGATCAAGGCTCCGTTCATCTCGTGCCGCACCCGGTTCGGGCGCGAGTCGATCTCGCGCTCGATCTGGCCGACGAGACGCTCGCACTCGCCGTCGGCGGAAGCTCACCCGCGTAGGCGAGCCGGCCCGTGACCACCCAGCCCGCGCTCGCGACCCACTCCCCTTTGCGGTCCCGCCACACCTTCGCGCGTGACGGGGCGATCGGCGATCGGGCGACCAGCTCGCCGACCGCCTCCATGAGGACGTAGTTGTCGCAGGCGCGGATCCACGCGTCCGCTTGCGTGTTCGTGAGGGATGCGGGGTCGGCGATCTTCGTGGCGAGCACCCGCGCGTCGTGGTTGCCGGTCGCCCACAACGCGACGGCGAGGGCGTGGTCGACCTTGATCTCCTTGCGGAGCTTCGCCAGCTCCGAGTACGGCACCCCGAACATCGGCGGCTTCACGCCGTGGCGCGGGTAGACCTTGCGGTTCTGCTCGGTGCCGGCGGCCTCGAGACGTCGCATCGCGGTCCGCAGATCCATCGCGGAGCAGCGTAGTGGTTCGGCCTGCGGGCGGCGCGGGCGCGTATGTTCGGACGATGCGACGTTGCGTCCTGTCTCGTGTTCGTCATCCTGCTCGCGAGTTGCGCCTACGAGCCCGAGGTGAACCCGCCGGGAGCGGGGACGGGCGCCGGGTCCCCGCCTCCGCCACCGTCGGAGACCTCGACGGCCCCGCCCGCCGTCGTCACGGTCTTCACGCCCGAGGGATGCCCGGTCGACGACCCAGCCTTCTGCGAGCGAGCCTCGGAGCTCGCCAACGCGCTCGTCGCGGCCGACTCGGACGTGGTGTTCGACATGAGCTTCCGCGAGCGCTCCCGCTGCGCGGGGCTCGACACGGAGATCTTCCCGCAGTGCGAGGAGCGCGACGTCCTGAACGGATACGCGATCGGATCGCACGATGGCGAGATCGTCTACCTGGACGCGCGGCACTACCGGAACAACCTCGAGTTCTTCGTCGAGGCCGTCGACGACGAGTACACGGACGACTTCGGCGGTCCCGAGATGCAGGTCCTCGGCGTGTCCTCGTGCGGCTCGGGCCAGGACCGCTCGTACCACGTCGTGTACCTCGTGGGGCTCGGCGACCCGAACAGCGAGGGGTTCGCCGACCGGTTCCTCGGGACGTACGAGCTCGTCGAGCGGAACGGCGAGTGGGTGGTCGGGATCACGTACGTCGGGCAGTACACCAGTTGGCAGCTCGTGATGGACGATCCGCTCACCGAGATCGCGTGCGGCGACACCCAGCCCTGGGAGAGCTGATACCGCCCCGATCACCGGGCGAGCCGTTCGAACACGCGGATCCCCTCGCGCCACGCGGTGTCGAGGTCGGCGTCCGGCGGGAACCGGCCGTTGAGCTCGAGGATCGTCATCCCGTGCGCGAACGCCCACACGGCGCGAGCGCGGTCGACCGAGCCCGCGGCCGCGACCAGTGGAGCCCCGGCCCGATCCTCGACGCCGGGCGGCAACAGATCGCGTCGGAGCGGCTGTTCGGTCATGAGCCGGTACAGGTGCGGGTGCTCCAGCGCGAACGCTCGATACGCCGCCGCGAGCGCCCGGAGCGGACGCCGGCGGTCGGCCGTGACGGCGGCCTCGAACCGTTCGGCCGACTCCACGAACCCCTCGGCGATGATCGCGGCCTCGATCGTGTCCTTGTCCGGGAGATGCTTGTAGAGCGAGGGTGCCCGGATGCCCAGGCGATCGGCCACGCGCCGCATCGTGAACGCCTCCGGGACCCTCGGATTCGAGGAGCTCGCGCGCGGCAGCCACCACCTCGCGGGCTCGGGGCGAGAGCTCGTCGATCGTCGTGCTCACGCCGTCGCCCGCACCCGGTCCGCGAGCGCGCGGTTCATGGCCTCGAACCCGGCGAGCGTGTGCGTGCGCAGCGAACGCCGGAGCAACGGAACCAGGAGGCCCCGGAAGTGCTCGGACTGCACGAACCTGGTCCGGCCCTCGCCGAGCGGCTCGAGCTCGAACCGATGGGCCCCGTCGAACACGCCCGGGATGCCGAACCTGCCGAGCCACGCGAACACGCCGGCCCGGCTCGGCGGTCGTCACGGTCGGGCGCAACGTGATGCCCCGACCGCCCGGCGGCTCGAGCCGCACCTTCAGCTTCGCGCCCACCTTCGGCTCGCCCTCGATCGACACGATGAACGGGTTCCAGCTCGGGAACGCCTCGAACGCGGTCAGCGTCTCCCACACCTGGTCGGGCGTCGCGTCGATCTCGACCTCCGCCCGAAGCTCTTCGGTGAACGCCATCTCGGTCTCCCTCCGCTCGTGGATTTGGCTAACGCTGTTAGCAGCGTAGGCGAACGGCGTTAGCCTGTCAACCCGCGAGGCGGACCGGGATCCTGCCGAGGAGGGTGGTTCCGTCGCCCGGCCGGGACCGGATCTCGAGCGACCCATCGAGCGCCGCGAGCCGATCGCTCATGTTCTGGAGCCCGGAACCGAGCCGCGTCGTCGCCGGATCGAAGCCCGCACCGTCATCGGTGACCGAGAACGCCAGCTCGTCGCCGTGGACCCAGAGCCGGACCTTCCCAGCCGATGCGTTCGCGTACTTGGCGATGTTCTGGAGCGCCTCGAGGACGCAGAAGTACACGGCCGCCTCGACCTCGGCCGGATAGCGCCCGATCGACACCGCCTCGATCGTCACGGGCACCGGAGCGCGTCGCGCCTGCGCATCGAGCGCGGCTGCCAGGCCCTGATCTGCCAGGAGGGGCGGGTAGATCCCTCGGGCCAGGTCGCGGAGGTTGTCGAGGGCGTCGGCCAACTCGGCCTGCATCTGCTCGAGGGTCTCGTCGGTCTTCTCGGGATCGCGCGCCGCGAGGGAACGCGCCAGCTTGAGGCGAACCGCGAGCGCCACGAGCTGCTGCTGCGCGCCGTCGTGCAGGTTCCGCTCGATCTTCCGGCGTTCTCCGTCCTGGGCGGCCACCAGCCGCTGGCGCGAGGCGCGCAGGTCCTCGATGAGCCGGAAGTTCCGAAGGACCAGCCCGGCCTGCGCCGCGAGGTCGGCGACGAGCTTGTCCTCCGTCGGCGACAGCGTCTCCCTCGGCGGCTTCGACAGGGTCAGCGCGCCGAGCAACTCGCCTTGATGACGGACCGGCACCGCGGCGTCGACGTCACCGAAGGCGGGGAGCCGGTCCCCTTCGACGCGGATCGGCGTGCGCCCGCCGTCCTCGGGTGGCCAGGCGGCGGCGGGACGCACCTCGGAGTCGACCCGGAGCCAGACCACGGCGCTCGACGCGCCGGTCCCCTCGGCGAGCAGCCGAGCCATCCTCGGCAGGACCTCCTCGCCCGCGTAGGTCTCGCCCACGTGTTCGGAGAACTCCGAGAGGACCTCGTACGGCGTCGCCCGCTCCCCGTAGACCAGCCGGTTCGCAACACGCTGCGCACGTTCGCGCATCCCCTGGAACGCGACGGCCACGATCGCCGTCGCGACCAGGGCAAGCCCCTCGGTCGCCCCGACGAACGCGCCGATCACCACGACGACGAGCACGTAGACGATCGTGATGAACACCGCGAGCGCGCCGTACACGATCGTCTTCCCGATGATGACGTCGATGTCGTAGAGCCGGTACTTCAGGATCGCGATCGCGACCGACACGTCGAGGAAGACCAGGCCCAGGCTCGCGGCCACGGAGGTCGCGAAGGACTCGAGGAAGAACCCGATGCTGAACGTCACCACGACGAAGGCGGCCGCCGTCACGAACCACTTCAGCTGCAGACGCTCCTCATCCGTCGAGCCGCGGAACCGGGTCACGACCGAGGAGAACGACAGGATCAGCGCGAGCGGGATCGACAGCGCCACGACCGCGAACACGAGGACCCAGATCCCCGGGAGCTCGGAGATGCGCCGCCTCGAACCCCCTGAACGGGTCGTCCCAGATCCGCGTCGCCAGGACCGCGCTGAAGAGCGTGATGGCGACCATGACGCCTGCCGAGAGCCATCCGACCGGGCGCCAGCGCCTCGACGCGAGGTGCCCGGTCGGGAACAGCAGGAACAGGAACGGCAGGATGCAGACCGGGATCGGCAGGATGACCGTGCCGATCCACCCCGCGAGGCGACCGCCCGGCCACCCGGAGTCCGCCAGGAGCGCATGGATCGCGTACAGCTGCAGGAACGACGAGATGCCCAGGACGAGACCGGCGATGATGTACAGCCAGCCGATCGTGTTGTCCGGACGGCGCGTGGCGATCAGGATCCCCAGGATCGGCACGCCGAGGTTGACGAGGATGTCGACCGGGACCAGGCTCCAGATACCGACTGCCTCGGGAAGCTCCACCGCGTTCCGATCCAGGATGTACAGGACCATGGCGGCGGTCAGCAGGAGGATCGAGGCGATGCCGGCCGACCAGGCCACCCACCGAGCGGTGTACGGCTGCACGTTCCCCCTCTCGAACCCCTATCCTGCGCCTTCGTCGGCGCCGCCTGGAAGGGTCCGAACCGAGCGGCGCTCGGAGCGACCTCCCGGCTACGACACGGCGGCTTCCCTTCCCGCTGCGCCGCAAGCTCGAACCACGCGTTGAGTCCGGACGTCGTGAACGCCGCGATCGCGAACACGATCGCGAGGGTCGTCGCGCCGGTGGCGACCAGCGCCACCGTCGTGATCGCGAACAGCGCGTCCTCGATCGGCAGCCGCACGACCACCGGTACCGGATGGCGGGCCTTCGGCGCGACCCACATCCCCCACACGACCGCCGCGGCGAGCGGCGCCGCGATGCCGGCGACGAACGCCATCGACCCGTCGAACGTCGCCGCGCCCCAGTAGGCGAGCGCGCCGAGCATGGCGAGCTCGCAGAGGAAGCGGACCGTCAGGACCGCACCACGGGGGCCGGTCACGGGCGGACGTTCTGGTTCAAGTCGGAAGACGTTGTCCGGGTCCCACGCGCGCTTCAGCGCGACGAGTCGCTCGTACTTCGGTTCTCCGTAGACCGATCGCACGACGTCCTCGCCGGACTCGGCGACGTCGTTCACGTACCGCCCCGTCGTCGTGAACGGCTCGATCGCGCCGATCGTCGCGCGCCCCCACCCGATGTGCGCGTCGTCGGTGTCCGGGTCGTCCCACATCACCTCGGCGCTCACCCAGAACTCCGCGCCCCGGCCGCTGAACGCCGTCGCGTCCTCGGGGATGCGGCCGATCGCTCGGCCCCACGTCCAGATCGAGATCGAGCCGCCCTGCTCGCACCCGAGATCTGCTCGACGCATCGTTCCACTATCTCGTCCGGCAATCCGGCCGTGAAGCCGCTCTTCATGTAGAAGCGGTGACCCCACTCCATGAACGCGTCGTTCGCATGTTGCGTGGCCACGTAGGTGGTCGGTGCGAACGTGTCGGCGATCGGAGGACCGAACGCACGGAGCTCGGCCAGGTCGCGCTCGGCATCCTCCAGGCTCCCGCAGTGGAACGCGCTGATCCACACGACCGGGCGGCCCGCGACCTCGGTTGGGTAGTCGGCCTCGGGCAGCGCGAGCCCCAGGCCGAACGTCGCCGTCACCTCGTCGGGGGCGGCCTCCACGAACGCCCGGAACCGCGCGGCCGCCTCTGCTGCCCGCTCCACCGGATGCAGGACGAACCCATAGGTGACCTCCGGGCCGACCGGATGAAGGTGGAACTCGAGGGACGTGGCGATCCCGAAGTTCGGGCCCGCTCCGCGCAGACCCCAGAACAGGTCGGCGTGCTCGTCCTCGCTCGCGTGAACGAGCCGCCCGTCGGCGGTGACCACGTCGACGGACCGCAGGTTGTCGATCGTGAGTCCGAACCTCCGGTGCAGACGCCCCATCCCGCCGCCGAGCGTGAGACCGGCGACGCCGGTGTGCGAGACGACGCCGACCGGGCACGCCAGGCCGAACGCCTGCGCCTCGTGGTCGAGCTCGGCGAGGAGCGCACCGCCGTTCGCGCGTGCGGTGCGGCGTTCCGGGTCCGCGCGCACGCCGCGCATCCGCGACAGGTCGATCAGGATGCCTGCGTCGCAGGTCGAGTGGCCGGGGATGCTATGGCCGCCGCTGCGGACCGCGACGATGAGCTCCTGCTCCCTGGCGAACCGGACCGCCGAGATGACGTCGGCGACACCGGTCGGTCGTACGACGAGCGCCGGCCGCCGGTCGACCATGCCGTTCCAGACGATCCGGGCGGCGTCGTAGCCCGGGTCGTTCGGCAGGACGATCTCGCCCGCGAAGACATCCGCGAACGCACCGAGCTCGGCTGGGCCGAGCGTGCCCGCGTCCAACTGCTCGGGCGTCATGCCGCCCACAGCAGCATCGCCGCGTACGCGCGCCACGGGCGCCACGCCTCCGCTCGATCCAGGATCGCGCCCGGCGTCGCATCGAGCCCGAGCCGTTCGAAGCCGCGACGAACGCCGAGGTCGCCGTGGGGGAAGGCGTCGCGGTCGCCGAACACGCGCATCCGGACGTACTCGCACGTCCACGGCCCGATCCCGCTCACCTCGAGCAGCGTAGCGACCGCCGCGTCCGGATCGCTCGATGTCGAGAGATCGAGCTCGCGCTCCGCGACGAGCGTCGCGACCCGTCTGATCGCGTCGGCGCGTCGGGACGTGATCCCGAGCCCCTCAAGCGGCGCGTCGGCCAGCCTCTCGGCCCCGGGAAACAGCGTCGTCACGTCGCCGTCGACCCGGGCGAGCGGCTCGCCGAAGCGGGCCGCGATGCGGCCGAGCATCGTTCGTGCCCCGGCGACGGAGACCTGCTGGCCGACGATCGCGCGCACGACGAGCTCGAAGCCACCGGCGGCCCCCGGGACCCGGATGCCACGGTGCGAGCGAACGAGCGGTCGAAGGATCGGATCGCGGTCGAGGGTTCGAGCCACGGCCTCCGGATCCGCGTCCAGGTCGAACAGCCGTCGTGCGGTCTCGATCACCGCCGACATCGCGGGAGCGGCCGGCACGTCGAGCCCTACGCCGTCATCCTGCGCGCCGGGCCACAGGGCGAAGGTGACCGGCCCTCCCGGGGTCGAGATGGAACGGCGATACGTCGACCCCTGCACCTCTTCCACACCGAGGATCGCCCGGTCTCGGAGGAACGACAGCAGCGGCTGCGCGGCGAAGGGGGGCGCGTACCGCAACGTCAGCGTCGAGCCGCGCGTCGGCAGGTCTCGGCTCCTCGTCTCGGAACCCACATCGGAAGGCTAGAGGCCGACGCGGCGGTCGACGAACCCCGCACGGACCCGCAGACTCGGGCCGGCTGCCCGTGTCGAAATCCTCCGGGCCCGTTCGTCGTACCGGTGTCGGACGACCACGGCCCCAGCGGCCGGGAAGGAGGAGGTCATGTCGGACTTCGTGCTGCTGTACAGCGGCGGGAGCATGCCCGAGACAGAGGAGGAGCAGGCCAACGCTCTGAAGGCCTGGGACGACTGGTACAAGGAGCTCGGCTCCGCGATCAAGGACGGCGGGAACCCGTTCACGCCCGCGGCCAAGACGATCGGCAGCAACGGTGCGGTGCGCGACGGCGGCCCAGCCCCGCTGACGGGCTACACGATCCTGACGGCCGGCTCGCTGGACGAGGCCACGGTGCTCGCGAAGGGTTCGCCCGTGCTCGCGGGCGGCGGCAGCGTGAGCGTCCACGAGACGCTGGAGATCATGTAGCGAACGACGCACCTCGAGGTGGAGAGGACGGGCCGCAAGGTCCGGCCCGTCCTCTATCGACATCCTCATCTCCCCGGACCTGGACGAGCGGGGGTCCCCCCGTCACGATGACCCAGGCACGGTTCGGTGGTGGGGGCCGACGCGTCGTCTAAACGATCCCCCACGCTCGGGGATCCTTCGAGAGCGATGGCGCAACGTCCGCTGAAGATCGTGCCTCCACTCGGGGAGGCCACTCCCGACGTACACGACCGGTTGACGTTCGACGAGTTCTTCGCGGCCGAGAGCGAGACGCTGTACCGACGCATGCGGCTCGTCACCCGCGACCACCACGAGGCCGAGGAGGTGGTGCAGGACGCGTTCCTCAGCATGTACGAACGCTGGGACGGTATCGCCGGCATCGCCGACCCGGTCGGCTACCTCTACCGGACCGCGTTCAACGCATGGAAGAAGCGCACGAGGCGAGCGGCTCGAGCCATCCGGAACGTGTTGACACCCGCGCCCGCAGCCGATGACTTCGAGGCTGCGGATGCGCGCACCGTCGTCGGCGACGCGCTCGACCACCTGACCCCACGTCAGCGAGCCGCCATCGTCCTGACCGACCTGATCGGTTTCTCGTCCGAGGAAGCTGGCGAGATCCTCGGCATCCGCCCGGTGACCGCTCGCGTGCTGGCCTCCCAAGCACGAGCGTCCCTCCGCGAACGATTGGGAGACGTCCATGGCTGATCTGCACGACCTGCTGGAGCGGGAGAGCGAGCAGTACACGTTCCCGGTGGGGGGTGCCGAGCGCATGTTCGAGCGCAGCCGGCGCCGCGAGCGGAACCGGAGGCTCGCGGCCATCGGCGTCGGAGCGATCCTGTTCCTCGCGGTCCTCGCGATCATCCGTTCGGGTCTTCCGGTTGCCGAACCGCAACGGCCGGCCGTCCCGATCCCCGTGACCCCCAGGTCCGTTGCTGGGACGTACTCCGTCGAGTTGAGCCGCGACGAAGACATCGACGTCCGACGCCTGGATCTCGACGGGTTGTTCGAGATGCGCCTGGACCGTGACGGGTCCATGCAGCTCAGCAGCCCTCTCGGCTACGACCTGCCCGGCACTCCGATCACGTTCACGATCGAGCGGGGCGTGATGACCACGGATGCCCTGATTGGGACCGCCTGTGAGGCGCCCGGGAGGTACCGCCTGAGTCTCGAGGGCGAGATCCTCTCGCTCAGGCCCGTCGACGAGCCCTGCGAGCTCCGGCGCGTCCTCCTCTCCTCGCGCCCCTGGACCGCGGTCGTCGACGACACCTCCGACCGACTCGAAGGCGACTGGACCGCAACCTTCTCGTGCCGACGGATGGTGCGCACGGTCCGGGCGGCGCCGGTTCCCCCGAGTGACGTGGAGTTCTGGGCGGGCGCCATCGCGACCGAGCTCGGGTCCGACGATCCATCGGATCCCTGCGCATCGACCGGGGAGCCGATGACGTTCACGCTGCGATTCTCCAACGGTCACCTATGGATCTTCGACGGTGGCGACATGACCGAGGGCCTCGATGGGGACTACGACCTGCTCGAGGGAAGGATCCTCAGGTTCGGCGACCGGATCGATGGACCGTTCCGCGCGAGGTTCGATATCGACGGCAACCGCGTGACGTTCGACCTGATCGGGCGAGGTGGCTCCGAGGCGTTCTTCGTCGCCACCTGGGAGTCGGCGCCGTTCGTGAAGCACTCCTAAACAACCTGAGCGATCAACGACTCCTTCCCACTGAATCGAACACGAGGGAGGACGCCATGTCTCGGTTCCCACTCGCCACCCGAAGGCGCGCGGTGATCGCGCTGACGACCACACTGGTCGCGGCCGCATGCTCCACCCCTACCGGAGGCGAGACAGCCGTTTCTCCCTCCGCCGCGATCGATCCGGGCATCGTTGGGACGTGGGAACGAGCGACCACCTGCGAGGAGCTCGTGTCGGCGCTCATCGACGCCGGGCTCGAGCAGTGGGTCGCTGAGGGGGTCGCCGGGAACGGCTTCGTCCCTGGGGTGACCAGTCCGGACCAGATCGCCGATCCGGCGGACCCCTGTGCCGGTGCCGTCCCTCGCACGCACTCGCACTTCTTCACCGAGGGCGGGCTGTTCGGCTCTCTCGACTGGAACGGCGAACAGGTCGACGACGGAACCTACGAGCTCGTCGATGGAGACACGCTCGTCGTATCCAAGGAGTTCCCGGACGTCACCTTCCGATTCACGATCGACGGCGAGACTCTCTCGTTGGAGCCGGTGATCCCCGGATGCTCACCGAGCTGCTTCGAGGCGGCGTGGAGCGTGTCGGTCGCGTACCCCGGCAAGACCTGGCTGCGGGTCGGCGACGAGATCCGGGGATGCGTCCCCGAGTGTTCGACGGGGTTCGCCGATCCGGGTGCGATCGGGCCCGGGCCCTACACCACCGCCGGGTTCCTCGACGGGCAGCTCACCGTCAGGTACCCGACCGCCTGGGAGAGTCACGAGGACCAGGGCGTGGAGTTCTCCTCGGCACCTCAGGGCGAGTTCGATGTGCACCGGGTGTTGTTCTGGAACGACATCCTGCCTTGGACGGCGAACGCTCGGAATCCGAACGGGCGTCAAGTACCTGGAGTCCCGAACACGACGGCGGGTTGGTTGGCGTGGCTCTCCTCGCACCCCGACTTCGTGGTGAGCGCCCCGCGGACCGCGACGATCGGCCACATGCGCCTGCCCGCGACTTACGTCGACATCGCGGTCGAACCGGGCACGATCGGGTTCGACGAAGGGGCCGTCGTGCTGCTCAGCTGGCCGAACGCGGACGGTCACTTCTACTCCTTCGGCGGATCCTTCGTTCTCCGTCTCTACCTGTCCGACGTGACCTATGGGGGAACGAATCATCTCCTCGCGGTCGCGATCGAGGGGCAGGACCGAGCGGACCTGAAGGCGTTCGCGCGAGAGGCGGGCCCGGTGATCGCCAGCGCCGACGCTCCGATCCAACCAGCGTGAGGACGAGGGGAGAGCTCAGTCCGGGAGCTGGATGACGCAGAACAGGTTGCCCTCCGGGTCGGCAAGCACGATGAAGTCGTCGTCGGGGTCGGGCGTCCTCGGGTGGATCGTGGCTCCGAGCCCGAGCAGGCGCTCGACCTCGCCGGCCTGGTCGTCGGTGTACAGGTCGAGGTGGAGGCGGTTCTTCCCCGACTCGCGGCTCGGGGACGACCTGGAGGGAAACGTTGACGTTCGAATCGGTCGGATCGCGCAGGCTGGCCCAGTCGTCCTCCGGCTCATACCGATCGACGTAACCGAGCGCCTCGCGCCAGAACGCGAGCATCGCGTCGAGATCGTTGCAGTCGACCACCACCGCCCCGACACGCACCCGTCCCACGCGCGGCACTCTAGCGGTCCGAGGTCGCGAGCCTCCCGCGCCTAGTCGAGGAGCGCGTCAAGGGCCTTGTTCATCGAGTCCAAGCGCTCCGACAGCGTGGTCGCGAGCCACCGGTGGACCTCGGCCGCGAGCTCGGGCTCGGAGGCCTCCAGCCGCTCGAGCTCCGCACCGCCGAGCCGGAGCACCACGCTCGGCACCTCGGCAACGACGTCGGCGGTGCGCGGCGCCCCCGAATACATCGCGACCTCGCCCACGACCACGCCCGGCCGGATCGTGCGAAGCCGCATCGTGGCCCCGTCCGCGGTGTCAACCTGCACCACCAGGCGCCCGGACTCCAGAACGAACACGTCGGCGGAGGGGTCGTGCCTGCGGATCAGCACGGTGCCCTCGGACACCTGCATGCGTTCGAGGTATGGGCGCAGCCCCGGCGGCATGCCGGCGGGTGCCTGCCCGTCGCCGTCGGGAGCCGCGACCGGGACGGTGGCCTGCTCGGCAAGCAGCGCGTCCTCGGCCCGCTGGAGCCCTCGGTCCAGGTCCGGCTCGAAGGCGACGACCCCGTCAGTGTCGATGACCCCGCCGCGCTCGAGCTGGGCGCGCACCGGTCCCGAGGCACCGGTGAACACGAGCTCGAACCCCTTGGCCTGGGCCAGGCCCATCACCTTGACGAACGAGACCACCACCGAGGAGTCCACACCGCTCACCCGGCGGAGATCGACCACCAAGAACCGGGGGGCCGACTTCTCCACGCGGCGACGGATCCGCTCGAGCAGGCCGCTGGAGGTCCCGAAGAACACGAAGCCGTGCAGCCGCAGGATCTGGACGCGGCCGGCCATCGCCTGCAGCGCCGTCCGCTCGCCGGCCGGCCGGTCCACGTTGCTGTGGTAGGTCTGCCCGAACTCGACCTCGCGCACCAGCTCGATCCGGCCGTAGCTGATCGCGAACAGCACCACCGCGAGCACCAGGCCGACCACGATCCCGGGGAGGAACCCCCGGCCGATGATCGTGGCCAGGATCACCAGGACGATCGCGTACTCGAGCCGGGGCAGGGTCTTGCGCTTGTCCCAGACCCACTCGACGAGGAACGCCAGGCCCAAGAACACGAGCACCCCGCCGACGATCACCCGCGGGATCAGCTCGACGACGGGCGCACCGAGCACGACCGCGGCGAGCGGCACCAAGCGTCGCCACCAGGCCGGCGATCCGCGCGTTCACCTGCATGCGCCAGGCGAGCGCGGTCAGGCTGAGCGCGTGGTAGCCGGGGATGCCACCCACCACCCCCGAGATCACGTTCAGCACGCCGGCGTCTTGGAGCTCCCGGTTCGAGTCCAGGTCCCGGTCCAGCACGACCTCGGTGCCACTCACGTTGAACAGCATCGCGAGCACCGCGATGAACACCGCGGTGGCGATCCCGGCCCACTGGCCGAGCACCGCGGACCAGTCCGCGCCGGTGATCGCCCGCAGCGTCCAGGGTTCCCACAGGCGAGCGGACTCGAAGGGCCCGAGCAGCCAGCGTCCCGCCTTGGCGGTCTCCAGCGTCGAGCCCGTGAGCAGCACGCCGAGCACGAACGCCACCAGGCCCATCGCCAGCACCACCGGGATCACGAGCGGACGGCGGATCACCCGGACCGCGATGAGCAGGATCAGGCCGAAGAGGAACGCGGGGAGCCAGCGGACCAACGAGTACTCGCCCGCCAGGTCGCCGATCGTGCCCATCACGGCCTCCCATTGCGACTCATCGGGACTCGCGACTAGGCGGACCTGGACCCCCGAGGAGACCGAGATCCCGCGTATGAGTAGGAGCCATCCGGTGCCGGCGAGGAACCCGCCGACGACCGGGTAGGGCACGAACCGGATCAGGTTGCCGAGCCTGCGGGTTCCGAGCACCAGGAACAGGACACCGACCGATACCGTCACGACCAGGGTCGCGCCGATGACGGTGAGGAAGGGGTCGGGGAGCTCGTAGTCGCCCACGGCCGCGATCTCGGCGATCTGCCTGAGCTGCACGACCTTGTTGGCGACGATCCCGCCGATCACGCCGATCACGACCGTGGCCGCGTCCTGCACGCTTCCGACCACACCGCGCGAGCCCGCACGCCACGCGAGGATCCCGAGCGTCAGCACGGCCGCCACGAGGTACAGACCGATGCCGTCGGCCAGGTGGCCGATGAGCTCGCCGCCGAACACGATGGCGGCGAACGCCACCGCGAGGACCACCTCGACCGCGCCGATGATGAGCCCGGCCGCGACCGAAGCCAGCCGTCCCCCGGATCGTCCCTGCTCGGCCAACCTCTTCCCCCGCTTAGTCCATGAGCGCGTCGTAGGCGCGCATCGTGTCGCTCAACCGCTCCGACAGCGTCGTCGCGAGCCACCGGTGCACCTCGGCCGCCAGCTCGGGCTCGGAGGCCTCCAGCCGCTCGAGCTCCGCACCGCCGAGCCGGAGCACCACCGCTGGGGTCTCGGCCACCACATCGGCGGTCCGCGGCGCCCCCGAATACATCGCGACCTCACCGACCACCACGCCGGGGCGGATCGTGCGAAGGCGCATGGTGGACCCGTCGGCGGTGTCCACCTGGACCACCAGCCGCCCGGACTCCAGCACGAACACGTCGGCGGAGGGGTCGTTGCGGCGGATCAGCACGGTGCCCTCGGCCACCTCCTCGCGCTGCAGGTAAGCCCGGAGCCCCGCCGGAATGCCGGCGAGCCCGTCTGCCTGCCCGGCCGCGGATGCCACCGAGACCCCCTCCTCTGCGAGCAACACGTCCTCGGCTCGCTGCAACCCTCGGTCCAGGTCCGGCTCGAACGCGATCACCCCATCGAGCTCGACGACCCCCCCGCGCTCGAACTGGGCGCGCACCGGATCGGATGCTCCCGTGAAGACGATCTCGAACCCCTTGGCCTGCGCGAGGCCCATCACCTTGACGATCGAGACCACCGCCGAGGAGTCCACGCCGCTCACCCGGCGGAGATCGACCACCAAGAACCGCGGGAGCCGACTTCTCCACGCGGCGCCGGATCCGCTCGAGCAGGCCGCTGGAGGTCCCGAAGAACACGAAGCCGTGCAGCCGCAGGATCTGGACGCGGCCGGCCATCGCCTGCAGCGCCGTCCGCTCGGCGGCCGGCCGGTCCACGTTGCTGTGGTAGGTCTGACCGAACTCGACCTCGCGCACGAGCTCGATCCGCCCGTAGCTGATCGCGAACAGCACGACCGCGAGGACCAGGCCGACGACGATCCCCGGCAGGAACCCCAAGCCGATGATCGTGGCCAGGATGAGAAGGACGATCGCGTACTCGAGCCGGGGCAGGGTCTTGCGCTTGTCCCAGACCCACTCGACGATGAAGGCAAGGCCCAGGAACACCAGCATGCCGCCGACGATCGCCCGCGGGATCAGCTCGACGACCGAGGCGCCGAACACCACTGCGCCGAGCGGGATCAGCGCGGCGATCAGCCCGGCGGTCCGCGCGTTGACGCTCATGCGATCGGCCAGCGCCGTCAGGCTGAGCGCGTGGTAGCCGGGGATGCCACCCACCGCTCCGGAAACGACGTTGAGCAGACCCGCGTCGCGAAGCTCCTGGTTCGAGTCCAGGTCTCTCTTCAGCACGACCTCGCTGCCGCTCACGTTGAACAACATCGCGATCACCGCGACGAACACCGCGACGAGGATCCCCGCCCACTGGCTGAGCACCGCCAACCAGTCGGCTTGCGTGAAGGCGCGCAGTGACCACGGTTGCCACGGTTCGACCGCGTCGAACGGTCCGAGCAGCAACCATCCGCCCGCTCTCGCGCTCTCGACCGTCGAGCCGGTGACGAGCATGCCGACCGCGAACAGCACGACCCCGATCCCGATGGCAACCGGGATCACGAGGGGGTGCTTCACGAGTCGCGTCGCAACCAGCAGGATCACCCCGAAAGCGAATGCAGGCCCCCAGAGCTGCAGCACCGGCGCTTGGATCAGGTCACCGAACGGCGTGATGTCCGGGAGCACACCCGCCGAGACGTACAGGCCGCTCTTCAGGAACAGCCACCCGATGCCTGCGAGGAACCCGCCCAGCACCGGGTAGGGCACGAACCGGATCAGGTTGCCGCGGCGGAGCGTGCCGAGCGCGAAGAAGATGCCGCCGCAGAGCAGCGTGACCACCAGCGTGGCGGCGATCACCGTCACGAACGCCCGATCCGTGCTGCCGAAGGTCGCGAGGGCCGTCGTCGTTGCGACCACCGCGAGGACGGCCGCGACCGCCTCCTGCAGGCCCCCGATGACGCCGCGGGGTCCCATCCTCCACGCGCTGATCCCGAGCGTCACCGCGGCCGCGCCGAGATACAGGGCGATCCCGTCGGGCAGCTTGTCGATCAGCCGACCTCCGAAGACCAACGCGGCGAGCGAGATCGCGATCAACGCCTCGACCGCGCCGATGAGCACGCCGGCGATGACCTGAGCCGCCAGGCCAGCCGATCGCCGTTGCTCGGACACGCCCCTCCCTTCGCCGCGCGGTGCGGGGGCGACTCTATGCGGAAGGCGGTCCTCGATGCGCGGGGGTTGGCGGGATGCGCAACCGTGCAGCGGGGGTAGCGCTCATCGCCGCGGCGCCGGTAGGCTCGTTCAGCAGATCCTCGGAGACGAAGGAGGCGGCCGTGTCCGACGAGATGGTTGCGCTCGTTCAGCAGGCACTCGGTGACCAGGGGATCACGGACGAGGTGGTCGCCGCCGGGGAGTTCAACCCGCGCGGACACTCCGGCGGCCTCTTCGCCGGGGGGTTCGTGGGCAGCGAGGCCGGCGGGTTGCTCGGTGGTGTCGGCGATGCCGTCGGCCTCGCTGCCGGCTCCCTGGCGGGGATGCATGCCGCCGATGCCGCGTCCGGGCTCCCCGAGAAGATGCTGATCGGGGTCTCTTCAACGGCGGTCTACGGGTTCGCCGCTCGCACACGCCACGACGAGCCGACGAAACTCATCTTCACCATCTCCCGCTCCGGCCTGACGGTGAACGTCCACAAGCGTGTGAACGTCCGCGTCCTCGAACTGATCGACGAGGCCACCGGCTCCCGGATCGAGCTCGAGGGCAACCGGCTTCCGGTGACGCATTCGAAGGACGTGATCGAAGCCCTCGAGGGATGATCGCGCGACCGCGGTCTGTGCGTATCAGGCAGGGCCACGAGCGTCTCGCGTGTGCAGATCCAATGAGGCGAACCCAGCCGATATCGAATGGGGATCGGGTGTTCTCTGAGAGATCGCCGAACTATCCGGCCGAGCGCTCCTCGGCGAGCCGCGCGAGGTTCTGGAGCTGCTTGCGGTCGGCTCGGTTGACGATCGGCCGGAAGATCGTCCGGACGCCAGGCTTCAGCCAGTACGGGACGTAGTTCACACGTTCGACGGTCTCGGTGTACACGATCCGCGACCCGTCACCCTCCGGCTGGATGTCGTAGCGGTGCGAGAAGTGCGCCTTCCACGGCTCGGCGCGTTTGCGCTCCATGCGCGCGTCGGTCTCGATCACGAACCGATGGGGCCTCGTCGCCTCCGTGACCACCGACCGGTCGTGGAACGTGTCCTTCCCGCCCGAGCCGGTCGACGTGAACGTCGTGCCGACCGTCGCCGGGCCCTCGGGCGCGTCCAGCGACAGCAGCTTGAACGTCTCGCTGCTTGCCCGCTCGCCGGACCATTCCAGATGGTTCCGGAGGTCCGCGATCACGTCGTAGACCACCTCGGGCAAGGCCATGGAGAACGCCGACGTCTGCGTTCGGAACATCAGCGGACGATCGACCATGGGACCGCAGGCTAGCCGACAGACTGCCGCTGAACGGTGCGCAGCTATCCGGCGGAGTGACGTTCGAGGTGTGCGTCGATGCGAGACTGCATCGCATCGAGCCTGGTGTCCAGGCGCGCGCCCAACGTGTCGATGCGGTTGCCGAGCCCGTCGATCCGCGTTCCGAGACCATCGATCCGAGAGCCGAGATAGAAGAGGCTCCCCAATGACGTGGCGGCGAGCAGGCCTATGGCTGTCCAGATCGCGGCGTCCATCTCGATCGCGAGCGTAGACCGAGGTACGACACAGCGGCGCTGGATCCTGCGGGCAAGACGCGATACCCAAATGGGTATCGGCCTTTGCCGACGAGTTGCGCTACTCGAGGTAGCCGAGACCGCGGAGGTGCTCCTCCATCTCGTCGGCCTCGGTGTCGGTGACCGTGCGGTTCCTCCGAGCCGGACGGCATGCCGGGGATCTGGACCGCCGGCTTCGACCTCGCCGCGGGTCACGTGCGCCTCCGAGCCGACGACCTCGTGCAACACGCGGCCGGTGTGCTCGATCGAGGCGGGCGCGCCGAGCGCGGCCAGGATCGTCGGCGCCATGTCGACGAGCAGCGGCTGCTGCTCGAACGGTTTCACCGCAGGCCCGGCCGCCACGATCACGCCCTCCATGCGGTGGTCGCCCGAGATCCAGTCGGCGTCCTCGAGCGCGGTCTTCGCGTGCGTGAGCGAGTACTGCTCGGCCGGCTCCATCAGGATGTCGGGCGCGGTGTCGGCGTGCTTGCCCTTGAAGATCTCCTCGCGCCGGTAGATCGCCTTCACGGGCTTGCGCCCGGTCTTCGGGTCGGTGAACGACGACAGCGCGTCCATCACCTGGTCGCGCACCTTCTCGAAGTCGGCCGGCTCGACGATGCCGTCGGGCTCGCGCCCGGCCAGGTTGATCGAGACGCCCTCGCCCGTCGAGCGGATCGTCGTGAACGCCTTCGTCTTGGACCAGTTCACCGGCTGCGGGAGGCTCACCTTGCCGTGCAGGCCGAGCATGTCGTAGGCCTTGCGCGCGACCTTGCGCACCGGCCCCCACTGCATCGGCCCGAGGACCACGTTCGACGCGCTGAACTCGAGGAAGCCGAACTTCTTCAGCAGCTGGTCCATGTGGATCGTGCGCGTGACCGACTGGAACCCGTGGTCCGAGATGAACAGGACGAGGTCGTCGTCGCGCGTGCGCGAGACGAACGAGCCGATCGCGTCGTCGAGCTGCTTGTAGACGTCGCGCACCTTCGCGCCGATCGCGGTCTTCTCGTTGCGGCTCGGTATCCGGGTGGTCGGGCGAGACGTAGTTCGAGAGCGCGTGCTGCGTCCGGTCGACGCTCACCCAGACCGAGGCCATCAGGTCCCAGTCCGAGTTGTCCATCAGCCACTCGGTCGCGCGGATCCGCTTGCCGGTGATCTCGAGCGCCTCGTCCAGGTACTGCTCGGGCTTGTGGCGGAAGGTCGTCCAGGACATGCCGTTGATCACCCACGGCACGCCGGCCTGCTCGAGCTGCTCGGGCAGGTCGGCCGGGTGCGTGTAGGTGCGGCCCTTCGGCAGCACCCCGCCGGCGACGATCTTCCCCTCGATCTCCGGCGTCGGGAACATCAGAGGGACGTCGGCGTACACCCCGACCTTGCCGGCCGCCGAGAGGTCCTCGACGAACGTCCGCTCCTTGATCGAGCGGTAGGTGACCGGGTACTGCTTGTGGGTCCCGGGCACGGTCTCGAGGATGTCGTAGACGCCGTGATCGGCCGGGTCGACGCCGGTCAGGAACGACGGCCAGGCCGCCCACGAGTGGGTCGGCACGGTCGAGCGCAGGACATCCTTCTGCCCCCGGTCGATCAGGGCCTGCAGGTTCGGCAGGTCTCCCCGCTCGAGCAGGGGGTCGAGGATGCGCCAGTCGGCGCCATCCCATCCGATGAGCAGTACTCGTGGCATGCCGATCCAGTCCTTTGTCTTGGGGCCGGTCGAGTCTACCGAAGGGCCATTCGTCGCTTCCTTACCAGTCAGGCGAAACGGTGCCGATCAACTTGCCGCCGCCGAAACGACCTCGGCTACCTTGCGGAGCGACTCGCGGAGCTCGTCCGGCTCGCGGACCGTGAACGGCCAGCCGAGCGAGGCGAGCATCCTGGCCGCCGCGTCGAGGTCGTCCGAGTGCGCTCGGAGGAGCACTCCCTCCTCGATCTGCTCCGGCTCGCCGATCCAGCGCGGGATCCGGGCTCGCCTCCTCCAGCGTGGTGTCGAACACGATCTCGAGCCGCCAGCCCCACGGCGTCGCCGCGATCGAGCGCTCGACGTGTTCGACTGCGTCGAAGCCCTCCGGCGGGCTCGCGCGTTCACGGCGCAGATCCGCCGACCGAACCCGGTCCACCCGGAACGTCCGGATCTCGCCGGAGCGGTCGTCGTCGGCCGCCAGGTACCAGCTCCCGGCGTGGAACACCAGCCCGTACGGCGCCACGATCCGGTCGGACTCCTCTCGGCCGGGCGTCGCGTATCGGATCGATGCGCGCCGCTTCCGACGGATCGCGGCGGCGAGCGTGAGGACGACCTCGGTCGCCGGCGGCTGCTGTTGGCTCGGTGTCCGGGTCCATCCGAGGCTCCCCTCCAGCGCGCCGACCCGGTCGCGGAGCTCGGTCGGGAGCACCCGCAGGATCTTCGCGAGCGCCTCCTCGACCGCCGACTCCGCCGCCTGGATCCCGGTCTGGCGGCTCACGATGAGGCCGAGTACCACGGCCGTGGCCTCGTCGTCGGTCAGCATCAGCGGCGGGAGCTTGAAGCCCGGCCGCAGCCGGTAGCCGCCGTAGGGACCTCGATCGGACTCGACGGGGATGCCGAGCTCCTCGAGCTTCACCGCGTACCGACGGACGGTGCGCGGGTCGACCTCGAGCCGCTCGGCGAGCTCCCGACCGCTCACCGTTCCTCGCGCCTGCAGGACCTCGAGCATCGTCAGCAGGCGCGTTGCCGGCCTGGACGCGCCCGATAGGTTCACCGATAGAGGATACCTCCGGATGAGGACCGAAATCGTCCGCATCTCGGCCTAGCCTGATCGTCGAGGTGGCCGCGACAGGCGCGGCCGAGAGAGGAGGGGACGCCATGACCGACGTCGCGAACACCGAGGAGATCCGGCCGTTCCGGATCGACATCTCGGACGCCGAGCTCGAGGACCTGCGCGACCGGCTGGCCCGCACGCGCTGGCCCGACGAGCTGCCGGGCGTCGGCTGGAGCTACGGCGTCGGGCTCGACTACGTGAAGGAGATGACCGAGCACTGGCGGACCTCGTTCGACTGGCGGAAGCAGGAGGCCGTGCTCAACGAGTTCCCGCAGTTCACGACGACGATCGACGGCACGAACGTGCACTTCCTGCACGTGCGCTCGCCCGAGCCGAACGCGATGCCCGTGATCCTCACCCACGGCTGGCCGGGCTCGGTCGCCGAGTTCCTCGACGTGATCGGTCCGCTGACCGATCCGGCCTCGAACGGCGGCGACCCGGCCGACGCGTTCGATCTGGTGATCCCGTCGATCCCCGGCTACGGGTTCTCGGGGCCGACGAACGACACCGGCTGGGACAGCGCGCGCGTCGCGAAGGCGTGGGACGCGCTCATGCAGCGCCTCGGGTACGAGCGGTACGGCGCCCACGGCGGCGACGCCGGCGCCCTGGTCACGCGCGAGCTCGGCATCCTGAAGCCGGAGGGGCTCGTCGGCGTGCACGTGCTGCAGATCTTCGCGTTCCCCTCGGGTGACCCCGAGGAGATGGCCAAGATGGACGAGTTCGAGCAGGAAGGGATGGCGAACCTCGCGAGCTTCGACGAGCACTCCGGCTACCTGAAGATCCAGCAGACGCGGCCGCAGACGCTCGCGTACGCGCTCACCGACTCGCCGGCCGGCCAGCTCGCGTGGAACAGCGAGTCTTCATGGGATGGGACGGCGAGAACGTCGAGAACGTGGATCGCGACCGGTTCCTGACGCACGTGTCGATCTTCTGGCTGACGGCGACCGCGGGCTCGGCGGCGCGCAAGTACCTCGAGGACGCCAAGACGGGCGCCGGCTACCGCGAGGTGCCGAACGAGACGCCGACCGGCGTGTCCGTGTTCCCGTACGACTTCCGCTCCGTGCGAGCGTTCGCCGAGCGCTCGAACAACATCGTCCACTGGTCGCAGTTCGATCGCGGCGGCCATTTCGCCGCTTCGGACGCGCCGGATCTGCTGGTCGGGGACCTTCGGGAGTTTCCGCCGGTTCCGTTGACGAGTTCGCTCCGTCGCCCACTGGGTAGGGGTCAGGATCATCTGGCACCACTACGTGGGCACGCGCGGCCTCACGCTCGCGGCTTTCGCACCCACACGGCCGTCATCATCCAGCACTGGGTCCAGGAGTTGGGGTCGTTCAAGACATCTGAGGCGGCGTCGATCGTTGCCGCGTCGACCTGCCCGGATGCAACGACTCGGTCGCGCACCTCGGCGAAGAAGAGTTGGAAGTACAGCGCCCCGCGATCCCGGCCCCGGATGTTCTGGACGTCGGTCTTGGCCAGCGGATTCCCGAGACCCAGAGCGGCGACCATGGTCGGCAGCTTCCGGCCGATGAGCCAGTCGACCCCATTGCTGCGCCCCCACTGGATCAGGCCCGTCCACGTCTTTGCCCAAACCTCCGGCTCCGTGGTCGGCGCGAGGTGGAAGTCGGGCTCTTGGATCAAGAGCCATCCACCCGGCTTGACGGCGGCGGCCATCCGTTCGAGCACTGCCGGGGCATCCTCGGCGATCTGGTGCAGCAATGCGCGGCAGGTCACCAAGTCGTAGGGACCCGGTGGCAACTCGCCCGTGCGCACATCTACCTGCCGTACCGACAGGTTCTCCGCCGGGATCAACTCCAACAGGACCGGGTTGACGTCGAGCGCGGTCACCCCTCCTGAGGGGCCGACCGCGGCAGACAACCACTCCGTGATACTGCCGTTGCCGCCTCCAAGCTCGAGGCACTGCCAACCCTCGCCGACCCCCAATGTGCTGAGGTAACCCCGAGTCCACGGATCCAGGATCTTGGACATGAGGTCGAGCCGCTTGTACTCGAGTGCCGACGCGTCGTCGAGAATGTAGGGCTTCATGCCTCTTCCTCGATGGGCTCTCGGACGGCTACTCGGTTCAGGACCTCACCAGAGGCCAGCGCTCCCAGGCACCTGGCGCGCTCTCGATTCTAGGGTTCCAAGACGGGCACGAGAAACAGCCGGGGCTCTCGACCGTGGAGACCTCGCGTGCTTCCCGCTAGCCGTTCCGGTTCCGGTCGGGCGCCATCGCGCGCGATAGGCGATCGGCCACGGCCACCCGGCCTCGATCGAGCACCGCGGGGTCACGGAACAGCACGAAGTGGTAGTGGGCAAGCTCGAGATGCGCCTACAGCTCGAACGCCAGCTGCTCGACGTCCGTGTCGGCCTGGAGATGTCCAATCGAGGTCGAGGATGCGGCACCGAGCAATTGGGGTAGAAACCGACCCGAGGAAGGGGCGGCGGGGGGAGCGGGACCGGAGGAGGCACACGATGGGCATCGTGATCTACGACAAGAGCGCGTCCCTCGACGGTTTCATCGCCGGGGCGAACATGCGACTCGAGGCCGGGCTCGGGGACGACGGGGAGCGGCTCCACGAGTGGGCGTTCCAGGATGAGGCCGGCAAAGAGCTCCTCGAACGCGAGGTCGCTCGGCTCGGCGCGGTGATCTGCGGGCGCCGCACGTACGACATGTCGATCCAGTACTGGGGCGCCGACGGTCCGACCGGGCCGGCTCGCGTCCCGCTGTTCGTGCTGTCGCACGGCGTGCCGGACGGCGTCCCCGAGGGCGGCGTGTACACGTTCGTCGACGACCTCGAGACGGCGCTCGCGCGGGCACGAGAGACCGCGGGCGACAGGAACATCAGCGTCATGGGCGCCGACGTCGGACGCCAGCTCATCAACGCCGGCGCGATCGACGAGATCTCGGTGCATCTCGTGCCCGTGCTGTTCGGGAGCGGCACGCCGATGTTCGGCGAGGGCGTGGACGAGCACGTCACGCTCGAGTTCGTCGGGGTGACCGAGAGCCCGCACGCCACGCACCTGCGCTACCGCGTCGTCCGCGACGGCTGACACCCCGCCGCGCCCGCCCGCGTGATCGCCGGAGCGTCTATCGTTCACTCCATGGAGGCCTGGGACGCGATCCGCGCGCGTCGGAACGTTCGCGTGTACGAGGAGCGGCCGATCGCGCGGAGGATCTCGACCGGGTCCTCGAGGCCGCGCGTCGCACGCCGTCCTCGACGAACCAGCAGGCGTGGGACTTCGTCGTCGTGACCGATCGCGAGCGCCTGCGCGAGCTCGCGAAGACCTGGCGGTGGGCGGCTCACGTCGGGACGTCGGCGGCGACGATCGCGCTCGTCATGCCCGCGTCCGACGATCGCGACGCGCGCGACACGCTCGAGTACGACCTCGGCCAGGTGACGATGTCGATCATGCTCGCGGCCGCGGACCTCGGGATCGGCAGCGGGCACGCGTCCGTCGGCGACCAGACGCTGGCGCGCCGGGTCCTCGGGCTCCCCGAGGACCGCGAATGCGCCTGGCTCGTCGCGCTCGGCTACCCGGCGGACCGGCCGCTCGCGCCGATCGCTCGGCCGAACCGGCGACCGTTCGAAGACGTCGTCCATCGCGAGACCTGGTAGCCGGCTGCCCATCGGATCACGACCTCCTGCCTCCCAGGTGTGCTTGGTCCAGTCGGACCCGGCGGTCGGATGAAACGGCGCCTTCCGCCCCCGGCTCGATCCGTGGCACCATCGGCGCGTGGGTGGGACCGAGACGCCGGCTGCGACGCTCGAGGAGGCCCGGGCGGCGTTCGCTCGCCGCGCGTGGGAGCAGGCGCACGAGCTCTTCGCGTCCGCGGCCGCCGAACGCCCGCTGGAGGCCGAGGACCTCGAGCGGTTCGCGAAGGCCGCCTATTGGATCGGGGCCGCGAACGGCGCGATCTCGGTCCGCGAGGCCGCGTACGAGGCCTTCCTCGCACGCGGCGACGTGTCGCGAGCGGCCTCCTGCGCGCTCACCCTCCAGCGCCAGCACGCCGCGATGCTCCAGGACTCGCTCGCGGCGGCATGGTTGACGCGCGCAGAACGGCTGTTGATGGGCGCGGAGGAGTCCACGGCTCACGGGTATCTCTCGATCGCCTACGCGGACGCGGCACGGGCCCGAGGAGACCTCGCCGAGGCGCTGGCGTTGACCGACCGCGCCGCCGAGACCGCGCGCCTGTTCGACGACCGCGACCTTCCGACGTGGGCCCGCATGCGCCGCGGCATGTTCCTGGTGGACGCGGGCCGGGTGGACGAGGGGCGGCCGCTGATGGAGGAGGTCGCGGCGGACGCGGCCGGCGAGGAGCTCGGCTCGTTCACGACCGGGGCCGTCCTGACCAACGTGGTGAACATGTGCCGCGACCTCGGGGACTACCGTCGCGGCAGCGAATGGTCCGACGCCGCGATGCGTTGGGCCGAGCGGCAGCAGATGAAGGGCTTCCCCGGGATCTGCCGGGTCAACCGGGCGGCGATCCTTCGCATGCTCGGCCGGCTGCGCGAGGCCGAGTCGGAAGCACGCTCCGCATGGGTGGAGCTGATGGAGTTCAGCCCGGCCCACGCCGCGGCGGCGCAGCACGAGCTGGGAGAGGTGCAACTGCGGCTCGGTGACCTGGCCGAGGCCGACGACGCGTTCCGGCAGGCGCGCGAGCTGGGAGAGGATCCGCAGCCCGGGCTCGCGTTGCTCCGGCTCGCGCAGGGCGATCTCGATGCGGCCGCGTCGTCGATCCGCCGGAGCCTGCAGGTGGCCGCGTTCGACCGCTTCGCTCGTGCCCGGATGCTGCCGGTGCAGGCCGAGATCGCCGTCGCTGCGGGTGACACGCAGACGGCCCGCGCCGCCCGAGACGAGCTCGCGGAGATCGCGCACCAGGTCCGATCCCCCGCGTTCCGTGCGGCGAGCGAGTGGACGGCGGGCCTCGCCGCGCTCCTCGACGACGATCCGGACCGCGCATCCGCTCACCTGGGCGAGGCCCGGAAGCGGTGGGACGAGATCGGGGCCCCGTTCGAATCGGCGAAGGTGACGCTCGCGCTGGCCCAGGCACAGCTCGCCGTCGGGAACGAGGAGGCGGCGGCGATCGAGTTCGAAGCCGCTCGCACCGCGTTCGAACGGCTGGGGGCGCACCTCGATGCGAGGCGACCGGCGGAGCTCCTCGCGCGGACCCGGGGCGACGGCGCGTCGTCGCGCACGGTTCGAACGTTCCTGTTCACGGACATCGTCGGCTCGACGGCGTTGATCGAGGTGATCGGGGACGAGGCGTGGAACGACCTCCGCCGCTGGCACAACGAGGCGCTCCGCTCGGCGTTCGCCGATCACGGCGGCGAGGAGATCGACCACGCCGGCGACGGCTTCTTCGTCGCCTTCCCCGATGCCGCGCGCGGTGTCGCCTGCGCGATGCAGATCCAGCGCCGGCTCGCCGAGCATCGGCGGGCGCACGGGTTCGCGCCCCAGGTGCGGATGGGCCTGCACGCCACGGCGGCGACCCGTGACGAGACCGGCTACACGGGCCTCGGCGTGCACACGGCGTCACGCATCGGCTCGATGGCGGCGGGGGGTGAGATCCTCGCGAGCGCCGAGACCCTGGCCGTCGTCCCCGACGCGCGGAGCTCGGAGCGGCGGAGCGTCTCGCTGAAGGGGATCGTCGAGCCCGTCGACGTCGTCTCGATCGACTGGCGCGCCTCCGAGAAGGACTGACCGCTCGAGGGCACGCGACGCCACGTCGCGTTGACCCGCAGGTCTGCCTGGCCCACAATCAACGGTTCCGCAGCGCATGGGTCGACGGCCGAGAGGGGACCAGGGCGTGGCGCAGGAGCATCCCGACGGCGTGAAGGTGCTCGCCGAGGCGAGGTCGACGGGCAGCGGCCGGACGGCCGGAGCCCGACCCGGAGCGGCTCCCGCCGTTCATCCGACCCGCGGCCGACTTCATCGCGAAGATCCGCGCGACGGTGCACGCGAAGCTCCTCGCCGGCTTCCTCGTGATCGCCGTGCTCCTCGTGGCGATGGGGATCACGAGCATCCTCGTCATCCGGGAGATGAACCAGGAGGCGCAACAGCTCATCTCGCTGCAGGAGCAGACCGACGTCTCCCGGCAGGCGATCTACGCGGTGACCTCGCAGAGCCACTTCCGCGCGATGGCGCTGATCACGTTGGACGCCTCCTACAACGACAAGATCGTGACGGCGAAGCAGGACTTCTCCGACCACCTCGAAACGCTGGAGACGATCGGCGGGCCGGGCGTGCAGGAGGCCGTCGACCGGATGCGGGCGATCGACGAGCGCTACGCCTCGGCCGGTGTCGAGGTGTTGGCCCTGTACGAGGCGGGCGATCTCGACGCCGCGCTCGCCCTCCACATCGACGCCGAGCACACGATCTCGCACGAGCTCGAGGACGAGCTCAACGAGCTGATCGAGGACACCGAGGGGCGGATCGGCGTGGCCTCCGACGAGCTCGCCTCGCTGCACCGCTTCCTGCTGATCGCGGTCGGGATCTTCTCGGGCGTGAGCCTGCTGATCGCGCTCGGCCTCGGGGCCGCCCTGTCCTGGTCGCTCATCCGCCCGGTCCGCAAGATGGACCTCGCGCTGGCCAAGATCGCCGACGGCAACTTCGGAGAGCAGATCGACGTCCCGAACCGAGACGAGTTCGGCCGGCTGACGATGAACCTCAACCGGACGAGCGGGCAACTCGCGACGCTGTACCAGGACCTCGAGGAGCTGAACCAGAACCTCGAGAAGACGGTGGAGGATCAGCTCGGCCAGCTCCGGCGGGCGGAGCAGTTGCGACGCTACCTGGCACCGCAGGTCGCCGACGCGGTGCTCAGCGGCGGCGGGACCGTGTCGCTCACCTCGACGCGCCGGAACCTGAGCATCCTGGTCGCCCACATCCGTGGCTTCACCTCGATGTCGGAGGCCATGGAGCCCGAGGAGGTGATCGACGGTCTCAATCAACACTTCGCGGTCATGACCGACGTCGTCTTCCGCCACGGCGGGACGCTCGACAAGTACATCGGCGACGGGATCCTCGCCTTCTTCGGCGATCCGATCCCGTTCGAGGACCACGCGGAGCGAGCCGTCGTCACCGCGCTCGAGATGCGCCAGCGTCTCCGCGGCCTGCGCAGCAGGTGGTCGTCGGAACGCGAGGGAGGCTTGGACGTCGGGATCGGGGTCACCACCGGATACGTCACCGTCGGCAACATCGGCTCCGACACCCGGACCGAGTACACGGTGATCGGCAACCACGTGAACCTCGCGTCGCACCTCGCGCAGTCGGCGGGGCCGGATCAGATCCTCGTCTCGGAGCGGACGCTCACGTCGTCCGCGATCTCGGAGCGCGTCGAGGCCACCACGTTGGATCCGATCCAGGTGGACGGCTTCCGCAATCTGGTCAAGGTCTTCGAGGTCAACGACGTCCCCGCACCCCTGCGTCGCCGCCTCTGACGCGAACGGCGCGGGCGTCGGCCGCGGTCCGGCTCCGGCCCGGTGAGCGGCCGCCACCTACCATGTCGGCATGCCCACCCGCTCCGACATCCGCAACGTCGCGATCGTGGCCCACGTGGACCACGGCAAGACCACGCTCGTCGACGCGATGCTCTGGCAATCCGGGGCCTTCCGGGCGAACCAGGACGTGGCCGAGCGGGTCCTGGACTCGACCGACCTCGAGCGCGAGAAGGGCATCACGATCCTGGCGAAGAACACGGCCGTTCGCCACGGCGACCTGAAGATCAACATCGTCGACACGCCGGGCCACGCGGACTTCGGCGGCGAGGTCGAGCGCGGGCTCACGATGGTCGACGGCGTCCTGCTGCTGGTCGACGCCTCCGAGGGACCGTTGCCGCAGACGCGGTTCGTGCTCCGCAAGTCGCTCGAGGCCCGACTGCCGGTGATCCTGGTCGTGAACAAGATCGACCGCCCCGACGCGCGCACGACGGAGGTCGTCGACGAGGTCTACCAGCTCTTCCTCGACCTCGACGCCGACGAGCACCAGATCGAGTTCCCGATCCTGTACGCCGACGCGCGGGCCGGGCGATGCGGCCCGAACCCGGCCTCGCTCCCCGAGGACCTCGAGCCGCTGTTCGACGCGCTTCGGACCCACATCCCCGCGCCCTCCTACGAGGAGGACCATCCGCTGCAGGCGCTGGTGACGAACCTCGACGCCTCGCCGTACGTCGGGCGGCTCGCGCTCTGCCGCGTCCGCCACGGCACGATCCGCCGCGGCCAGGAGGTCGCCTGGTGCCGAGCCGACGGCACGATCGAGCCCGCGAAGATCTCCGAGCTCTACGTCAGCGAGGCGCTCGACCGCGTCGAGGCCGAGGAGGCCGGGCCGGGCGAGATCGTCGCGGTCGCCGGCATCGACGAGATCACGATCGGCGAGACGCTCGCCGATCCCGACGATCCGCGCCCGCTGCCGTGACCCGCGTCGACGAGCCGTCGCTCTCGATGACGATCGGCATCAACACCTCGCCGCTGTCGGGCCGCGACGGCGGCAAGCTGACCGCGCCCCAGGTGAAGGCGCGCCTGGACGCCGAGGTCATCGGCAACGTCTCGATCCGCGTGCTCGACGGCGACCGCCCCGACCGCTGGGAGGTGCAGGGGCGCGGCGAGCTCCAGCTCGCGGTCCTCGTCGAGGTGATGCGGCGCGAGGGGTTCGAGCTCACGGTCGGCAAGCCGCAGGTCGTCACCCGCCAGATCGACGGCAGGCTCCACGAGCCGGTGGAACGCGTGGCGATCGACGCGCCCGAGGACTACCTGGGCGTGATCACCCAGATGCTCGCGCTCCGCAAGGGCCGGATGGAGAACATGGTCAACCACGGGACCGGATGGTTCCGGATGGAGCACGTGGTCCCCGCGCGCGGCCTGATCGGCTTCCGGACCGAGTTCCTCACCGAGACGCGCGGCATGGGCCAGCTGCATCACGTGTTCGAGGGGTACGAGCCGTGGCACGGCGACCTCCGAACGCGCCCGACCGGCTCGCTCGTCGCCGACCGCACCGGCCTCAGCACCGCGTTCGCGCTGCTCACGCTCCAGGAACGTGGCTCGATGTTCGTCGGACCGGGCGAGGACGTCTACGAGGGCATGGTCGTCGGCGAGAATGCCCGCGCCGAGGACATCGACGTGAACCCCACGAAAGAGAAGAAGCTCACGAACATGCGCGAGTCCACGTCCGAGCAGTTCACGCGCCTGATCCCGAAGCGAGAGCTCGTGCTGGAGCAGGCGCTCGAGTTCATCCGCGAGGACGAGTGCGTCGAGGTGACGCCCCACAACGTGCGCCTGCGCAAGGTGCTGCTCTCACAGCAGGATCGAGCGAAGGCCGCCCGTCGCGGGCGGCCGAGTGCTGGCCCTTCGACATCCGGGTGAAAGGGGTGACCGTGAGCGAAGACTCGGAACAGGAGCGGCGCCGTGCGATCGCGGAGGACGCGAGGAGGGCGGCGGCTGCCGAGGCGCGGGCGAAGGCGGATCAGGCACGGGTCGAGGCGGAACGGCTGGAGGAGGAGATGCTCACCGGAGAGATGCGACCTGAGGTGGTCCGGCAGGTGGGGTTGATCTACGGCGGCCTCATCGGGATCGCCGTGGTCATGATCCAGCCATTCCTCACGGCATCATCGCTCGACGCGACCGCCACGACCTGCATCGTCGCCTTCTCGGTGGCCATCCCGCTCTTGGCGGCTCTCGTGTTGGTCAACCGGCAGGAAGCTTTCCGTGGCCGCCGGACCCCGTCCGTTACCACCAAGATCGCGCACGCCATCGCCCAGATGGCCGCCTTCGTCGGGATCGTCGCCGGCTTCTGGCACATCACGTGGATCGCCGGGGTGGGGATGCTGGCGGCCTCGCTCGTAGCGATAGGTGTTCACTCAGCTGGCTTCGTGCGCCTCGAGGTCACGCGGCCGTCGACCTGGGGAGACCTGGGTACCATCCACCCGTGGCCGGGAACCCGATCCCCGAGGCGGCTCGCGCGTTGCTGGAGACCGATGCCGTCGCGAACGTGGTCACGCTGAACGAGGACGGCTCGCCACAGGTCACAGCCGCCTGGGTCGGGATCGAAGGGGACGAGATCGTCCTCGCCACGCTCCCGGACCAGCGGAAGCTGCGGAACATCCGCCATGACCCACGTGTCGCCGTCTCCGTCCCGACGACCAGGGTGAACGAGTGGGGACTGCTCGAGTACCTCGTCGTGTACGGGACCGCGAGGGTGACCGATGGCGGCGCTCCCGAGATGCTCCAGCACCTCGCGCACGCGTACCTCGGCCCCGACGTCGTGTTCCCGCCCATGCCCGACCCGCCGCCCGGGTTCGTCACGCGGATCAGTCCCGAACGGTTCGGCGGCGTCGGGCCGTGGAACCAGCCGCGCTCCTAGGTCACACTTGGCCGACCTCTGGATAACCCGACGACGAAGACACCGGGTGGCTCGATCGCTCTGTCGCAGGCCGCCACCTACGCTGCAAGCATGGATACCTCGATGGCACTCCCACCCCCTCCCGCCCAGGTCCCGGCCTCGAACCCGGTCGCTCGCGCGTTGCGTGCGCCGTTCGAGCTCCGGACCTGGAAGGAGACGTTCCACCTGCTCCTCAACCTCCCCGTGGGCATCGTCACGTTCACGGTCATCGTGGTCGGGTTCGCGACGGGGCTCGGCATGTTGATCACGCTGCTCGGCATCCCGATCATCTTCGCGACGATGTACGTGTCGCGGTGGATGGGGACGATCGAGCGAGCCCGCGCGAAGGCGTTCCTCGACGCGGACGTGCCGGCCCCGTATCGGGCCGACCCGCCGCGGACAAGTGGTGGCGGCAGCACCTGGCCCGCTTCGCGGACCCGGCCACATGGGTGGAGGTCGGCTATCACGTGCTGATGCTGCCGTTCGGCATCCTCACCTTCACGGTCGTCCTCACCCTCTGGTCGCTCGCGATCGGGTGGCTCTCGTTCCCGCTCTGGGCCTGGGCGATGGATCCCGTGCCGTCGGACGCGGGATTCCCGTTCCGGTGGGGAGCCATCGGGCCGGCCGAGAACATCCTCGCCGTCCCACTGGGCCTGCTGCTCCTGCTGCTGACGCCGTGGATCGTTCGCGGGCTCGCAACCGCCAACCGGATGCTGGTCCGCGGCATGATCGGAAGCGACGTGTTCGCCCGCGAGCGCACCCTGACCGAGTCGCGCGCGGCGGCGGTCGACCTGGCCGCCGAGGACCGGCGGAGGATCGAGCGCGACCTGCACGACGGCGTGCAGCAGCGGCTGGTCTCGCTCGCCATGGATCTCGGGCGGGCGAAGGAGAAGCTCGACACCGACCCCGAGCGCGCCAAGGAGCTCGTCGACGAGGCGCACGACGAGGCCAAGCGCGCGATCACCGAGGTTCGCGACCTCGCGCGCGGATCCACCCCGCTGTGCTCACCGATCGAGGGCTCGACGCCGCCTTGTCGTCGCTCGCGGCCCGCTCCCCGGTACCGGTCGACGTGCGGGTGGAGGTCGTCGAACGACCGCCGGCCTCGATCGAGGCCGCCGCCTACTTCGTCGTCTGCGAGGCGCTCGCCAACATCGCGAAGCACGCGAGCGCGACGAAGGCGAGCGTGATGGTGCGTCGAGCGACGATCGCTTCACGATCCAGGTGCAGGACGACGGGGTCGGCGGCGCCGTCCTCGTCGAGGGGTCCGGCCTGGCCGGCCTCCGCGACCGAGTTGGCGCGCTCGACGGCGAGCTGCACCTGCTCTCACCCCAAGGCGGTCCGACCGTGCTGCATGGTGGAGATCCCGTGCGCATCGTGATCGCCGAGGACGGCGTGCTGCTCCGCGAGGGCCTCGGACATCTCCTCGCCGACGAGGGGCACGAGGTCGTCGACTCGGTCGGCGATGCGCTCGGGCTGGTCGAGGCGGTGGAGCGGGACCGACCCGACGTGTGCATCGTCGACGTCCGGATGCCGCCCACCTTCACGGACGAGGGCCTGCGCGCGGCGATCGAGATCCGCTCACGCTGGCCGGGCATGCCGGTGCTCGTGCTCTCGCAGTACGTGGAGGAGCGCTACGCCACCGAGCTGCTCTCGAGCGAGTCGAGCGCCGTCGGGTACCTGCTGAAGCAGCGCGTCGCGGACGTCCGGGAGTTCCTCGACGCGCTCGATCGCGTCGCCAAGGGCGGAACGGCGCTCGACCCGGAGGTGGTGGCCCAGCTGCTCGCCCGCGCACGCCGGCACCCCCACGACGAGCTCACGCCTCGCGAGCGCGAGGTCCTCGGCCTCATGGCGGAGGGACTCTCGAACGCGGGGATCGCCCAGCGGCTCGTGATCACCGAGGGTGCGGTGGAGAAGCACGTGACGAGCATCTTCACGAAGCTCGGACTCGAGCCGGCCGAGACCGACCACCGTCGCGTCCTCGCCGTACTCCAGTACCTCGAGGACCGCTGACGCAGGCGGGAACTTCCGGGCCTCGCGATAGCATCGCGCGCCGATGGGAGAGCTGGACAACCCGGTCGTCGTCGACTTCCCGCTCCGCGGAGAGTGGGCCGCGGCCACCACGCCGGCTCACCGGATCCCCAGCCACGGGACGGACATGCTCGGGCAGCGCTACGCGTTCGACTTCGTCAGGATCGACGATCGGAACGGCTTCCATCTCCACCCGGCCGGGACGCTGCGCTCCTACCTGATCGGCGGACGCACGTCTGACTGCTACGGGTGGGGGCGATCCGTGCACGCCGCGTTCGACGGCGAGGTCGTCGAGGCCGTGGACGGTGTGCCGGAGCGAGCATGGCTGCACGTCGTTCGAGAGCTGGCGCTTGTCCTGAAGAACTCGATCACGTTCAACCCGGCCCAGCGCGGACTCGACCCGATCGTCGGCAACCACGTGATCATGCGTACGGGTGCCACGTTCGCGCTCTTCGCACACTTCACGCCCGGGTCGGTCACCGTGAAGGGTGGTCAGATGGTACGCGCCGGCGACCTCATCGGCCGTGTCGGCCATACCGGCAACTCGACCGCCCCACACCTGCACTTCCAGCTGATGGACGCGCCCGACCTGTTGCAGGCGAAGGGCATCCCAAGCGCGTTCGCCGAGTACCTCGCGAAGCGAGATGGGCCATGGGAGCGGGTCGAGCAAGGCATCCCGCGAAGGCACGAGCGTGTCCGATCGATCCCCTAGATCCTGCCGTGCTTCCGCCGCTCCCGCGCGAGGGCCTGCGGCCGGTCTCGGTTGCGCTCGCCCCTCCTCGCGGCGGTTGCCGAACCATCGGCGGCGTGGAACACTCCTTCGCCGCCCGCAGCGGGCATCCTTCCCTGTCCCGGGTGAGCGGGCGGAAGGAGGAGCGGGTGCAGCGCCGGAACGGACACGTCCTCGTCGTCGACGACGACGCCATGAATCGACGCCTGCTCACCGCGACCCTCGCTCGAGAGGGGCTCCGGACGACGTCGGCAACCGACGGAGCCGAGGCCCTCGCCGCGATCCGCGAGGACCCGCCCGACGTGGTCCTGCTGGACATCGAGATGCCGGGGATCGACGGGTTCGAGGTGCTGGAGCGGATCAAGGGCGACGAGGCGATACGACACCTGCCCGTGATCATGATCTCGGGCCTGGGGGACACGGAGAGCGTGGTCCGCTGCCTGGAGATCGGCGCCGACGACTTCCTGCCGAAACCGTTCGACGTCGCGATCCTGCGTGCCCGCGTGAACGCCGGTCTCGATCGCAAGGCGCTCCACGATCTCGAGCGGGAGCGCGTCCGGGGCCTGTTCACCCGCTTCCTCCCCGAGCAGATGGTGGACGAGATGCTCGCAAGGACCGACGGCGACGCGCGGATCAACCCGGAGCTGCTGACCGCCACGGTCCTGTTCGGGGATCTCCGCGGGTTCACGAGCTTCGCGGAGGGTCGACCCGTGGACGACGTGATCGAGGCGATCAACACCTACCTCACGCTGATGACCGACGCGGTCCTCGATCACGGCGGCACGCTCGTCGACTACATGGGCGACGGCATCATGGCCGCGTTCGGCGCGCCGGTCGCGAGCGACGACCACGCCGATCTCGCGCTCGCGGCCGCGCGCGCGATGGCCGGCGAGCAGCTCGCAACGTTCAACGCGTGGTTGACCGCGACCGCCGGCGTCGAGGAGCCGATCCGGATGGGGGTCGGGATCAACTCGGGACCCGTGGTCTCCGGCAGCGTCGGCTCGCCGCGACGGCTGGACTACGCGGTGATCGGCGACACGACGAACACCGCGTCGCGGATCGAGGCGATGACCAAGGAGCTCGATCACACGGTGCTGTTCTCCGAGCGGACGAAGGACGCGCTGCACGAGCTGCCAGCGGACGCGGTCTCGCTCGGCGAGTTCGAGGTCCGAGGGCGCAGCGCGAAGATCGAGCTCTGGGCCCTCGACGTCGAGGCGCCGACATGACCACCCTCGACGACGAGATCCGCACCCTCCGCGACCGCGTCGCCGAGCTCGAGGCGCACGAGGCAGGGCGCGAGCGCGCGGAGAAGGTCCAGGCCGCCCTCTACCGGATCGCCGAGACGGCGAGCACCGCCGAGGACATGCAGGACTTCTACCGGCAGATCCACGCGATCGTCGGCGAGCTGATGTACGCGGACAACTTCTACATCGCGCTCTACGACGAAGAGCGGCGAGCGATCAATTGGCCGTACTACGTCGACGAGGTCGACGAGGACTGGCCCGATCCGAACGTCTGGGAGCCGATCGGGACCGGGCAAGCGCGCGGGGTCACGGCGTACACGCTGCGTCGCGGTGAGCCCGTGCTGCTGAAGGCCGGGGAGTACAGAGGATCTCGATGGCTCGCGGCGGGGTCGAGCACGTGGGCGAGGAAGGGGAGGACTGGCTCGGGGTCCCGCTTCGGTTCGAGGAGCGCACGCTCGGCATCCTCGTCGTCCAGACCTACGAGCCGGACAAGCGACTACCAGCAGAGCGACATGGAGGTCCTGACGTTCGTCGGCCAGCACATCGCGCCCGCGCTCGCCCGCGCCCAGGCGATCGACGAGACCCGGCAGCGCAACGCCGAGCTCGGACTGATCAATGACGTCCAGCGAGCCTCGCCGCGAACCTCGAGATGCAGGCGATGTACGACCTGGTCGGCGACCGCCTGCAGGAGATCTTCGACGCGCAGGTCGTGGACATCGGCATCCTGGACGAGGCCGGCGGGTCTGATCCGGTTCCCGTATATGATCGAGCGGGGCGAGCGCTTCCCCGACGAGCCGATGGAGGTCATCGGCTTCCGGCAGGATCGCGCTCGAGACCCGCGAGCCGGTCTGTCCGAGGACTCGAGACCGCCGCCGGGCGTTGGAGCCGACCAGCCGCCGGTGCTCAGCGGCGAGCCGGCGCAAGTCGTCGGTGTTCGTCCCGCTCGTCGTGGGCGACCGGGCGACCGGCGTGATCTCGCTGCAGAACCTCGACCGCGAGCACGCGTTCAGCGACGCGACGTGCGGCTCCTGACCACGCTCGCCGGGAGCCTGAGCGTCGCGCTCGAGAACGCCCGGCTGTTCGAGGAGACCCGTCACGCAACGCCGAACTCGCGCTGATCAACGACGTCCAGGCGCGGTCTCGCCGAGAACCTCGAGATGCAGGCGATGTACGACCTGGTCGGCGACCGGATCCAGCCAGATCTTCGACGCCGCAGGTGGTCGACATCGGGATCCTCGATCGCGAGGACGGACTGTTGCACTTCCCGTACACGATCGAGCGGGGCGAGCGGTTCCCGGACACGCCGATTCGAACCCATGGGATTCCGGGCGCATCGTGCTCAGACGCTCGAGCCGCTCCTGATCAACGATTCCTCGACGGATGAGAGCACGGACAGCCCAGCGCCATCCAGGGTGAGGAAGCGAGGTCCTGCGTGTTCGTGCCCTTCGTCGTCGGTCGGCGAGCACCGGCGTCATCTCGCTCCAGAACCTCGATCGGGAACACGCGTTCAGCGACGCGGACGTCCGGCTGCTCACCACCTCGCCGGGAGTCTCAGCGTCGCCCTCGAGAACGCCCGGCTGTTCGAGGAGACGCGGCAGCGCAACGCCGAGCTCGCGGTCGTGAACAGCGTGCGGGCAGGCGCTCGCCGAGCAGCTCGAGCTCGACGCGCTGATCGAGCGGCTCGGCGACCAGCTGCGCGACGTCTTCGACGGCCGACCTCGTGTACATCGCGCTGCACGACGCGGCCACCGACATGATCGAGTTCCCGTACTACAGCGAGCACGGGGAACGAAGCGACGACGCACCGATGCGCTTCGGCGAGGGCCTGACCTCCAGGATCCTGCAGACCCGCGAGCCGATGCTCCTCAACCGGGCCGAGGCGTTTCAGGAGACCGGGGTCGGCAGATGGTGGGGACGCCCGCCAAGTCGTACCTGGGCGTGCCGATCATCGCGGGCCGCGACGCGATCGGCGTGGTCAGCGTCCAGAGCATGGAGCAGGCAGGGCGGTTCGGCGAGGCCGATTCCCGGCTCCTCTCCACGATCGCGGCGAACGTCGGCGCCGCGATCGTGAACGCCCGCCTCTACCAGGAGACCGGACGTCGCGCGAGCGAGATGGCGGCGCTGGCAGAGCTCGGGAAGCGAGGTGGGCGGCCTCCTCGAGCTCGACCCGATCCTGCGGAAGATCGCAGAGCGCGCATTGGAGCTGCTGGACGCGGCTACGAGCGCGGTGTTCCTCGAGGAGATCGGCGGTGAGCGGTTCCTCCCCGCAGTCGCACTCGGTGAGACCTCCGAAGCTCTCTTGCACGACTCGTTCACGCCCGGCGAAGGGATCATCGGCGACCTCGCCGGCCGCGGCGCCGCCGAAGTCGTGAACGACGTCGCGGAGCGACCCGCGCGCCGTGCATATCCCGGGTTCGGGCGACGATGCCGAGGAGCGCCTGATGGCCGCGCCGCTGCTCGCACGCGGACGCGTGATCGGCATGATGGCCGTCTGGCGGAACGCGCCGGCGGGTCTGTTCACCGAGGAGGACCTCAACTTCCTCGTCGGCCTGTCGCAGCAGGCGGCGATCGCGATCGAGAGTGCGCGCCTGTTCCAGGCTTCGAGGGAGTCGAAGCAGTACTTCGAGTCGCTGGTGGAGATCAGCCCGGTCGCGGTCGTCACGATGGATCGCCAGCAGATCGTCTCCGGCTGGAACCCCGCCGCGGCTCGGCTCTTCGGGTACTCGACCGACGATGCGATCGGCCGGCACATCGACGCGCTCGTCGTGCCCGAGGAGCTCGTGCAGGAGGGCGACGCGCTCGTCCGCCAGGCGAGCGACCAGGGCCGCTCGCATCTGCTGTCGCGGCGGCGGAAGAAGGACGGCGGAACGGTCGAGGTCGAGATTGATATGGTCCCGCTCGTCGTCGACGGTGAGCGCCAGGGGTACTACGCGATCTACCACGACGTGAGCGAGCTCCAGGAGGCTCGACGCGCCGCCGAGACGCTTCTCGCGGTCACGCAGGTACTCGGCACGACGCTCAGCCTGCAGGACACGTTCGACACGATCCTCGACGAGCTGCAACGCGTCGTCCCCTACGACAGCTGTTCCGTCCAAGTGATCCAGGGAAACCGTCTGGTGATCGTCAGCGGGCGTGGCTTCGACGATCTGGAGGCTCTCGTGGGGCAGGGCTTCGACCTCGACGACGAGACCAACCTCAACAGCCAGGTCGTGCGGTCGAAGCGGACGCAGGTGTTCGCCGACGTCTCCGACAACCCGCACTTCGCGAGTGTGGAGCACGGCGCTGGACGCATCCGCGGTTGGATCTGTGCGCCCGATGATCGTCGGCGATCGCGTCGTCGGCGTCCTCAGCGTCGACAAGTTCGAGCCCAACGTCTACGACCGAGGAGCTGCGGAGCTCGCGATGGCGTTCGCTGCTCAGGCGGCGATCGCCATCGAGAACGCCCGGCTGCTCGACACCGAACGAGCTGCTCGAGAGGAGGCCGAGACGCTCCGCGCCGCCGCCGAGTCGCTCGGAAGCACACTCGGCATGTCCGAAGTCTTCGACCTGATCCTGTCGGAGCTGCGCAAGGTCGTTCCCTATAGGAGTGCGAGCGTCCAGCAGCTCGACGGTGACGAGTTCGTGATCGTCGGCGGCCAGGGCTATCCGGACCTCGACAAACTGCTCGGGCACCGCTACCGCTGGACGGGGCCGAACGATCCTGCCCGGGAGCTGGTGGAGCGGCACGAGACCCTCATCGTCGGCGATGCCTCGGTGCGCTACCCGGTGTTCGAGGATGCCCACGTCGAGGGAAGCATCAGGTCGTGGATGGCCGTCCCGTTGCTTACCGGAGACCGGCTGATCGGGATGCTCGACGTTCGACAGCTTCGAGCCGAACTTCTACACCGCCGAACACGCGAGGATGGCCGAGGCGTTCGCCGCGTTCGCCGCGACCGCGATTGGAACAGGGCTCGCTACTTCGCCGAGCTGCGAGAGCGCCCGTCGAGGAGGCCGATGCGGCGAACGAGTCCAAGAGCGCGTTCCTGGCGACGATGAGCCACGAGATCCGCACCCCGATGAACGCGATCATCGGCATGAGCGGGCTGCTCACGCGAGACCGAGCTCGACGCCGAGCAGCGCGAGTACGCCTCGACGATCTCGCGCAGCGGGGAGGCGCTCCTCGCGATCATCAACGACATCCTCGACTTCTCGAAGATCGAGGCCGGACGCATGGAGCTCGAGCTCGCACCGTTCGACGTGCGCGAGTGCATCGAGGCGGTGGTCGACCTGATCGGGCCGATCGCGCAGCGCAAGGGTCTCGAGATCACGTACGGGATCGAGGCCGGGACGCCGGAGACCGCGGTCGGCGACGCGAGCCGCCTCCGCCAGATCCTGCTGAATCTCCTGAACAACGCCGTGAAGTTCACCGACGAGGGCGAGGTCGCGGTCCACGTGGAGGCGGAGATGCGCGCGCCGGATCGCATCGCGTTCCACGTCTCGATCACGCGACACCGGGATCGGGATCCCCCCGATCGCATCGATCGACTGTTCCAGTCGTTCACGCAGGTCGACGCCTCGACCAGCCGCCGGTTCGGGGGGACGGGGCTCGGCCTCGCGATCAGCCGCCGCCTCGCCGAGCTGATGGGCGGGACCGTCACGGCGGAGAGCACCGGCGTCCCCGGCGAGGGCAGCACGTTCCACGTCACGTTCGAGGCGGGGGTGACGGACATGACGCCGACCGCGCTCCGGCGCGACGGCTCGTACGCCGGGCGCCGAGCGCTCATCGTCGACGACAACGCCACGAACCTCCTCCTGATGACCGCGCTCCTGTCGGCCTGGGGCGTCGAGACCACGACCGCCACCTCCGGCGAGGACGCGCTCGCCGCGATCGGGGAGTGCGCGGTTCGACGTCGCGATCGTCGACATGCTGATGCCGGGGATGGACGGGCTCGAGCTCGCGACGCGGCTCCACGAGCGCGTTCCGCAGCTCCCGACGATCCTCGCGTCGTCCGTCCCACGGCACGACGTGGCGAACGACCCCAGGTGGGACGGCGCGGGCATCGGCGACCGTCATCGTCAAGCCGATCAAGGCCTCGAGCCTCCACGGCGCCCTCGCGGTCGTGTTGGGTCTGGGATCGGACGCGGAAGGAGCGCCGGACGCTGCCGCGGCGATCCTCGACCCCGAGCTCGCCGATCGGCATCCGCTCCGGATCCTGCTGGCCGAGGACAACTTCGTGAACCAGCGGCTCGCGCTGCGGCTGCTCGAGAAGCTGGGCTATCGGGCCGACGTCGCCGCGAACGGCCTCGAGGCGATCGAGGCGATCGAACGCCAGGACTACGACCTCGTCCTGATGGACGTGCAGATGCCCGAGATGGACGGGGTCGAGGCGACCCGCCACATCCTCGAACGGTGGCCGGACGGCGAGCGCCCGTGGATCGTGGCGATGACCGCCGAGGTGATGCGCGGCGATCGCGAGGGGTTCCTCGCCGCCGGGATGAACGACTACGTCGCGAAGCCGATCCGGCCGCAGGAGCTGGTCGCCGCGATCGCGCGGACGCCCGGCCGGAAGCGGGCGGACGACTCGGCCGAGGTGGAGGGCGCACGCCCGGCGGTCGACATCGACGGTCCTGAAGCGGCTCTCCGAGAGCATGGGGGGCGACGACGCCTTCGTCGCCGAGTTGATCGAGCAGTTCATCACGGACTCACCCGCGCTCGTGATCGCGGCCCGCCACGGCTCCGAGACGGGAGACGCCGAGGAGATCCGCCGAGCGGCGCACACGCTCAGGTCGAACGCGGCGACGGTCGGCGCGAGCGAGCTCGCGGACCGGAGCGGCCGGCTCGAGGCCGCCGCGAGGGCGGGCACGTTGGAGGATGGTCCCGCCCAGGTCGAGGCGATCTCCGAGGAGCTCGCGCGGGTCCACGCGGCGCTCCGCACCGTCAACGCGCAACCCGCGGCGGGATCCTGACCCGGATCGCCCGCGCGAACACGGCAGCTGAACGCAAGCCGTCGCTCCTACACGATCATCTACGGATCTGCCAAGCCGCTGCGCGCGAAGGCTCACGAGGGCCACGATGATGCGTCCAAACACCGCCGACGGCGGCGACCAGGACGTAGACGAGGCTCGGCGAAGGGCGGTCCTTCAGGAAGACCCACGGGAGCACGAGGCCGCCGATCACGAGCGCGAGCGATGACGCCGAGGTCGATCAGGCGATACGGCTCCGCCCCGAGGTCGTAGCGCCAGACGCGGCGGTCGATCACGAGGAAGAACGCCTCCGCCACGAGCATGGCCGAGGGGGCGGCCACGGCGGCGACCGGTGGTCGCTCGCGGCGGGACGAGACCGCACTCGCCGCACGGCGCCCATGATCGGCCCCGCGACGAGCGCGACGACCGTCCAGACGACGTTCGCCTCGTCAACAACGTAGCCGCGGAGCGCGCCGCCGAGGTAGTAGGTCGCGACGCCCACGAGAGCGCCAGCCCGCCGGCGAGCGCCCCTTGCTTCGAGGATGTCGCCCGGAACCCGACGAAGAACGCCGCGAGCCCCCACGGGGCGGCCAGGTTGCCGAGGATCGTGAAGAGTCGCCCGCCGACGATCCCGTCGGCCAGCAACGAGAAGGCACCGAGCGCGACGCCGACGACGACCGCGAGCAGGAGGACGTTGCGTCTCACACGAGGTATTGGTCGTGCGCCAGCTGGAAATCGGCGTCGGGTGACTCGCCTCTCGCGCGCATCTCGCTGAGAGCTCGCAGGTAGCGATCGAAGCCTCCCGGAGCGTGGATGTTCAGGAACCGCGCGGTCCCATCGATCGCGATCGGGAAGGCGTGGACGGCGCCGCGCGGAGCGACGACGAGCGTGCCGGCGCTCGCCCGGACCGGCCGCCCGTCGATCTGGAACTCGAGCGCTCCCTCGAGCACGTAGAACGCGTCCGAGTGGTTCGCGTGGTAGTGCGGATCGCCCGGCTCGGTCCCGGGCTCGAGGACGTACTCGCTCATCATCAGGTCGTCGAACGCGGCGAGCAGCACGGCGCTCCCGAGTGGCTCGCCTCCCTCTCGGTTCTGGATGTGCACGTCCATCGCTCTGCTCCTTCGCTCGTCGCGCGTCTCGACCACTATCCCGGAAGGGATCGGCGCGACAAGCCCGGTCCCATCCGAACGATGCCCCACGACGTAGGTGTGGCATGGGGCGGATCCTGGCGGTGCTCGGGGCGGCCTTCTTGTTCGCCGGGTGCTCATCCGGAGCCGAACCGCCATCGAGCCGACCGACGTCCCGGTCACCGGGGCGACGTCGACGGGCGGGTCACCCTCGGGAACCCCGACGTACGAGGTATCGGAGTGCCCGGTCCCCGACGAGGCGTTCTGCGCGACCGCGGTCGAGGTGATCGGTGCGCTGCGGTCGGCGGACGTCGAACGGCTCTTCCAACTGAGTCGTGAGGATCGGCTCGTCTGCGCCGGGCTCGCGGTCGAGAACTTCCCGATGTGCGCAGAGGACGACGTCCTCGAAGGCCACGCCTTGGGCGGCTCGGATTTCATCATCGAGGTCGTCGATGACGACCGATATCGGCGTCAGCTCGAGGCCATCATCCCCAACATCGACGCGTCGTTCTCCGACGAGCTCGGAGACGGCAGCGTTCGGGTGATCGGCGTGGGAACCTGCGGTCCCGACGAACCCGGCCGACGGACGTACCACATCGCGTGGACGGCGGCGGTCGGCGCGGCCGGGGCGCCGGCCGAACGCCTCCTGGGCAGCTTCGAGCTCACGTTCGACGACGACTGGCGGATCGCGCTCTGGTACCTCGGACCGCTCGCGGACTGGGAACGCGATCAGCCACCGGAGCCGCTCGAGCTCGCGTTCTGCGAGGCGGGCCGCACACCCTGGCCGTCCTGAGCCCCCCGGGCGGGTCAGCGCTCCGGCATCGGAGCGGCCCTGCGGTACCGGGGTTGCGACCTCATCGAGGCGCGCCGACGATACGGAGGTGGACGTTCCCGAGACGCGATGATGGGTAGCGGCGTGGCAGGAGACGTGCTGCGACGGGCTGCCTCCAATCCAGCCGGCGCGTATCGAACCTGGGTGAGTCGCCTCGGCAAGCGGACGCAACTCTGGGACGACCTTTCGTGCGCGGATCTCGAGCTCGCCGTGAGCCTGCCGGTGAACGGCGCGTTCCTCCTGACGAGCCCGCAGGACGGGGATCGCGACCTCCTCGAACGTACGGCCGCGTTCTTCGCCGACCGGCCGGGCGGTCCGTACGAGCTCTGGAGCTTGTGGCCGCTTCCTCGACTGTCCGGAGCGGGCCAGGCGGGCGAGCAGGTGCCGTGCATGATCCGCGAGCAGGGCGGAACGGCACCTCCCGCGCCGGTCGAACTCGAGATCGTGGAGGTCACCGACGCGGCGACCGCACGCCAGGCCGAGTGGCTGATCAACGAGGTCTTCGAGGCTCGCACCGTCCCGGGATCGCTGCTCCCGCTCGAGTGCCTCGACGAGCGCTTCCGCGTGTGGGTCGGCCGTGTCGGCGGCCGTCCGGTGAGCACCGCCACGGCATACATCGACGACGGCTTCGTCGGCCTCTATGCGGTGGCGACCGCGGCCCACGCCCGTGGCAAGGGGCTATGGGGAGGCGGTCACGTGGGCGGCCACCCTCTGCCGGCCCGAGCTCCCCGCTACGTTGCAGGCGAGCCAGATGGGTCGGCCGGTCTACGAGCGCATGGGCTACGGAACCGTCGCCGAGTTCACGGTCTGGGAGCTCGACCGCTGACGCGACGCCGGTTTGACCTGGGCCATGCCGCGCCTGATGTAATCCGGCGGTCGTGATCCGTTTCCTCGTCCGCCTGCTCGTCCTGGTCGTCGCCAACGCCGTCGGATTGTGGGTCGCGTCGCTGGTCCTGGACGACATGTCGATCGACGCGTCCTCGTTCATCATGGCGGTCCTCATCTTCACCGCCGTCCTCGCGCTGATGATGCCGTTCATGGCCAACATGCTTCGGAAGGGCGGGTCGTCGGCTCTGGGGGGCGTGGCGCTGATCGCCACGCTGGTGTCACTGATCATCACCGACCTCATCTCCGACGGCTTCACGATCAACGGGTTCACGACGTGGATCCTGGCCGCGGTGATCGTCTGGATCGCGTCGCTGCTCGCCGCGTTCATCCTCCCCTTGCTCGGGTTGAAGAAGTACATGGAGGAGAACCGGAACTAGCCCGCAGGACCGAGCGGGCCGCACACACGGGCTGACCTCACGTCCTTCAGTCGCGCAGGAGGCCGTGCTCCATCGCGAACATCGCGGCGCCGGCCCGCGTGGAGGCGCCGATCTTGTCGTAGATGTGCTGGACGTGATGCTCGGCGGTCCTCGGCGAGATGACGAGGCTCGTCGCGATCGCCCGGTTCGACAGACCTCGAGTCAACAGACGGAGCACGTCGATCTCGCGATCCGAGAGGCCGGCCGGCCAGGCGGTTCGGGCCGTCGGTGAGCGCTGACCGGCGACCTCGAGGACGGCCCGGGCCACCTCGGGGTCGAAGCGCCCCTCCCGGGCCTCGGTCGTCACGATCTCCGCGGCCTCCCCCGCCTCTCGAGCGCGACGGTGGGGACGCTCCTGGGTCATCGCCTGGAACGCGTCCGCCACCGCGAGCAGACGAGCTTCCGCCGGAACCTCGCCCGCCGAGGCCCCGTGGTGGTAGCCGGAGCCGTCCTGTCGCTCGTGGTGCATCCCGGCGATCCGCGCCAGTGGCTCGAGGACGGTCGACCGCGAGAGGATCCGCTCGGTCTGGTACGCGTGGAGACGCACCTGCTCCCACTCGGTCGTGCTCAGCGGACCCGGCTTCTCCCACACGCCGGCGCCCACCCCGCTTCGACCCAGGTCGTGCAGGAGCGCCGCCACCCGGATGCCGCGAACATCCGGCATCCCCATGCGTTCGGCCGCTCGGGTGGCGAGTTCCGCGGTCCCGGACGAATGGCCCAAGGTGTACGGCGTCTTGAGGTCCACCATGTCGCCGAAGGCTTCGGCGACGGTCTCCAGACGATCGCCGGGCATCCGGCGCACCGGGTCGGGCTCGGCCTCGAGGACCGCAGGCCAGGGATCCTCCTGCTCGAGGCGATCGAGGACCTTGGGGCCGACGGCCCGGAACGCCTCGGCCACGGCCGGATCGAACCACCCCCCGGCTCGGCGCTCGACCATCGCCAGCGCGGCATCGGTCCCGCCGAGCCGGTGGAAGATGACGGCCTGCGTCGCGGGCTCGGCGATGCGCGCCGCGAGTGGGATGTCCTCGCCGCTCAGCCTCCGTGGGTCGCCCTTGCCGTCCCACCGCTCCAGGCTCGCGAAGAGCGCCCGGCCGACGGCATCGCCCAGGCCGAGCCGGTCGGCCATCTGCGTCGCGACCTCGCAGATGGCCCGCATGATCGTCGCGTTCGCCTTCTTCCCGCCGCCGATCGTTCGGGCAACGTAGCGCGGGCGCGCGAGACCCGATCCACGACCGGTCGAGCGCAGCAGATCGACCAGCTCGCGCGGGCGTGCGACGTCGGTCCGCTCGGCGACGACCCGCATGCCCAGGTCGTCGGGTCCGGAGAGGTAGACCTCCTCGTGCGAGGTGGCCGTACACCCGAGGTGCTTGAGCAGGGTCGTGTAGTAGACGTCCGCGACCTCCGGCTCGGGGATGCCCATGTGTCGGGCGACCTCGGTCGCCACGACCGATGCCCGGATCGCCTTCTCGGGCGGCTGGCCCATGGCTAGGTCGGTCGTGAGGGACAGGGCGGCAAGGAGATCGGCGAGACGGAGCTCTCCCGGCACGTCGCGTCGCTTCCGAAGCAGGCACCTCCCGCAGGATGGCAGCCGGGTGCCGCGCGGCCAAGATGGGCAGTCCTACCGATGCTCCGAGGCCATGTGCGCCGCGCACGATCGAGACCCGGATCGGCAGGAGGCCACCCGATGGCGCAGAGCCTGAGCATCCACAGGGGTCGAGCCCGCCCGACGCTGCTCACGCCCACCTTCCTCCTGGTGGCGGCGGCCGAGCTCTGCTACTTCACGGCCGACGGGGTGTTGCTTCCCGCCCTTCCCCGCTACGTCGAGGGATCGCTCGGAGGCGGCAACGTCGCCGTCGGGCTCGTGATCGGGGCGTTCAGCCTTGCGGCGTTCTTCCTGCGTCCCTGGGCCGGCGCGGTGGCCGACCGACGAGGCCGGCGGATGCTCATGGTGGCCGGGGCGTCGGTGTTCGCGGTGTCGGTGGCCGGCTACCTCGTCGCCACGTCGGTCCCGGTGCTCGCGGCCATGCGGGTCCTGACCGGCGTCGGCGAGGCGATGTTCTTCGTCGCCGCGCTCGCCGCGAACGTGGACCTCGCGCCGGAGGAACGGCGCGGGGAAGCCATCAGCTTCGCCTCGCTGTCGCTGTACCTGGGGATCGGGATCGGGCCGTTCATCGGCGAGGCCGTCGTCGGGCGATGGGGGTTCCGAGCAGCGTGGTTCGTATCGATCGGTCTCGCGGCGGCGGCGGTCGCGATCTCGCTCCGGCTACCCGCGATGCAGCCCGCGATCGAGGACGCCCGCGGCCGATCGGGCGAAGCACCGCCTGATCCACCCGGCGGGACTGCTTCCGGGCCTCGTCCTGTTCGCGGCGATCTGGGGGATGGCGGGCTTCCTGGCGTTCGTGCCCCTGTACGCCCTCGACATCGGGATGCGTGGTGCGAGCCTCGTGCTCGGCCTGTTCGCTGGGATCGTGGTCGCGATCCGAAGCATCGGCGCCAGGATCCCCGACCGGCTCGGCGCTGGCCGTGCGACGCGCATCGCCCTCGTGCTGTCATCCATGGGTCTCGGCACCATGGGCGTGTGGCAGACGCGGCCCGGGCTGATCGCGGGGACCGCGCTCCTGGGCGTCGGCGTCGGCCTGTTCACCCCGGCGCTGTTCTCGCTCGCCGTCGCCGGCGTCCCGGCCACCGAGCGAGGCGCCGTCATGGGGACCACCAGCGCGTTCCTCGATCTCGCGTTCGGGCTCGGACCGGCGACCCTCGGGTTCGTCGCGGCGGGCGTCGGCCGGGGCGGGACCTTCCTGACCGGGGCGGCGGTGGCCGCCGCGGGGTTGGTGCTGGTCGTGACCACGAAGCTGGGGCGACCGACTCGCTCCTGATCGGACATCCGGCCAGAGGGTGGCCACGTTGGCCGAGATGATGGAGCCACCAGACGCTGATCGGAGGATCGAGATGGCGCAGGCGGAGACGATCGAGGACGGCCGGCACGACTTCGACTTCCTGTTCGGACGCCGGCGGATCCACAATCGCAAGCTCGTCGACACGCTGGACCTCGAGTGCACCGATTGGGTGGAGTTCGAGGCGTTCGGGCAGGCGCAGCCGATCCTCGGCGGGCTGGGCAACGTCGACGACTTCACCGTGCCCGCGATGCCGCCGACCGGCAGGCCGTTCGAGGGGTTCACGCTCCGGCTCTACGATCCCGAGACCGGGCTGTGGCGGATCTGGTGGGTCTCCACACGGTTCCCCGGCCAGCTCGACAACCCGGTGGAGGGCCGGTTCGACGGGGGCCGGGGCGAGTTCCTCTGCGACGACGTGATCGGCGGACGGCCGGTGACGGTGCGGTACGAGTGGACGATCCAGTCCGAGACGACCAACCGATGGGAGCAGGCGTTCTCGGAGGACGGCGGCGTGACGTGGCGCCCCAACTGGATCAGCGAGGCGACGGTGGAACGCTGAGCACGCCCCGGCGGCCGGCCTCAGCCGGCCGCCGGCGGGATGTTCTGGTTGAGCCGGAACAGGTTCGAGGGGTCGTACCGGCGCTTGATCTCGGAGAGTCGCCTCCACGTCGCGCGAGGGTAGGCGTGGCGGATCCGCTCCTCGCCCTCGTCGGCGAGGAAGTTGACGTACGTCGCGGGATCGCCTCGGAACACGACCTCCGACAGCGTCGTCGACCCAGGCCTGGCTCGCTGCCCGGTCCTCCGGCTGTTCGTACAGCGACGCCACCGTCGCCATGATCGGCTTCGTCCGGTGGGCGAACGCGGTCGCGTCGGCCGGCACCCGCGCCATCGCACCTCCGAGCGCGCGGAGCTGCACCACGCTCATCATCGCGGTGGAGGCCTCGAGGTGCTCGACGATCGCCTCGGTCTGAGCCGGTTCGATCGCGTCGACGAACCCCGTCCGCCCGACGGCGGTGGGGTGGTACTCCCCCTCCTCGGGCATGTACATCTCGGGATACGTCATCGGCCTGACCAGGTCGGCGAGCGGCGTGGCCAACGCCCGGAACGGCGCGACGGCGCGCTCGCCCGACTCGGCGTCGCCCGCGTAGGTCAACATCCCGAAGATCACCAGCTTGCCGACCGCATCCTCGGGCAGGAACGGCATCGGCGGGGCCGGCATCACGTTCGCGATCGTGGAGAGCTCCTCGGGCGCGTTCGCCGCCTCGGCCATGAACCCGTCGATGACGTCGGGCGTCGCCGGGAGGAACAACAGGCCGCCGACGATCGTGGGCACCTCGTGCAGGCGGAACTTGAAGCGGGTCGCCACGCCGAAGTTGCCGCCGCCTCCACGGATCGCCCAGAACAGATCGGGATGGTTCTCGGCGTCGACGTGCAGGAGCTGCCCGTCGGCCGTCACGACCTCGGCGGCGAGCAGGTCGTCGATCGTGAGGCCGTACTTGCGGACGAGGAAGCCGATGCCGCCGCCGAGCGTGATGCCGCCCGACGCCGACCGAACCAGTGTCGCCGAACCCGGTCGCGAGGCCATGGGCGCCGGCCGCGGTCGTGTACTCACCGGCGGTCAGCCCGGTCTCGGCCCACGCGGTGCGCCTTCCGTCGAACTCGAGGGCGCGCATGTCGCCCAGGTCGAGGACGATCCCGCCTTCGGTCACGCCGTGACCGGCACTGCTGTGCCCACCGCTGCGAACGGCGAGCTCCAGTCCGGTCTCGTTCGCGAGGCGGACGACGTGAGACACGTCGCCGGCGTTCGCGACGCGCACGATGACCGAGGGGCGCCGGTCGATCCCGCCGAGGAACACGGTGCGGGCCCGATCGTAGTCGTCGTCCTCCGGCGCGATCACGCGGCCATCGAGGCTCTCTCGGAGCTCTGGGATCGAGGGTGTGCGTCATGGAACGCATCGCGTACGTCCCTCCTCTACGGCTCGACGACGTGCTGCTTCGATAGCCGGGTCCGCGTCGCCCATGCGCCGACGGACACGAGCTCCGGTTCCCCCGTCGGCCCGGACCCGGATCCGGCGCGTCGGCGGAGGACGGTCGCCGTGAACGCAGCGAGCGCGAGCGTCCCGACGAGGCTGATCGCGGCGACGACGTGCATCCCGCTGATGAACGCGTCGTTCGCGGCCGTGAGCAGTGGTGCGCCGAGCTCGGCGGGAAGCTGCCCCGCCACCTCGACCGCCCCGCCGAGCGTGTCCTGAGCGGCGGCGGCGGACTCGGGTGGGATGCCCGCCGGGATGCCGTCGGCCACGCCGCTTCGGTAGATCGCGAGGCCGATGCTGCCGAACAGCGCGATCCCGAGCGCGCCTCCGAGCTCGGCGGCGGTCTCCGAGATCCCGGCGGCGGCGCCGGCTCGCTCTGCCGGCGCCGACCCGATGATCAGGTCGTTCGTCAGCGTGAACACGGGGGCCGTACCGAGCGAGAACGCGACCGAGCCGGTCACGATCATCGCGAACCCCGACGTCGCGTCGACCTGCGTGAAGACGACGAAGCCCAGGGCCGCGAGGGCGAGCCCGGCGGCCATGATCGTCGTCGGCGCGAACCGCTGCGCGAGCTTCGGGGTCACCTGGGAGCCGACGACGAACGCGAGCGCCCACGGGAGCGTCCAGAGACCCGCCTCCAGCGGCGACAGACCGAGCACCAGTTGGAGGTACTGCGGCACGAACAGGAACCCCCCGAAGACCATCAGGATGCCGAACCCGTAGAGGAACAACGACGAGGTGAAGATCGGGACCCGGAACAGTCCGAGGTCGATGAGCGGATCGTCCAGCCGCCGTTGCCGGCGGACGAACACGGCGCCGATCGCCAGGCCGAGCGCGATCGAGAACACCGGCAGCCACCCGAGCCCGTTCTGCGCGAACTGCTTGAGACCGAAGATCGCGGCGAGGATCGCCACGAGCGAGAGCACGGCGCTCGTGATGTCCAGCCGCCCCGCGTTCGGGTCCTTGTACTCGGGCAGCAGCCTCGGGCCGAGGATCAGCAGGAGCACCATCACCGGGACGTTGATCAGGAACGCCGCCCCCCACCAGAAGAACTCGAGCACGAGCCCGCCGAGCAACGGCCCGATCGCGGCCCCGACCGAGAAGCTCGTGATCCACACGGCGATCGCCCTGGTCCGTTGGTCCGGGTCGAGGAACATGTTCCGGATCAACGACAGGGTGGACGGCGCGATCGTCGCGCCGGCGATCCCCAGGAGCGCCCGCGTGCCGATCAACATCTCCGCGCTCGTCGACATCGCGGCGAGCACGGAGGCTGCGCCGAAGGCCGCCGCGCCGATCAGCAGGAGCCGGCGGCGGCCGATCCGGTCGCCGAGCGTCCCCATCGTGATGAGGGATCCGGCGACGACGAACCCGTAGATGTCGATGATCCACAGCAGCTGCGTGCTGCTCGGCTGCAGGTCCGTGCTGATGGACGGGATCGCCAGATGGAGCACGGTCAGGTCCATCACGTAGAGCATGCAGGCGAGCGCGATCGCGCCCAGGCCGATCCACTCGCGGCGACCGGCTCGGGGTGGTGCGACGTCGAGGTTCTCGGTTCCGGCGAACATCTGCGACCTCCGTGATCAGATCTGCTAGATGGGACCGACGTCGGATCGCGAACTCATCGGTTCCAACCCATCTGACGGCCGAGCGATTCCTCGCGTGACGGCGGTCGGTACGCTGTGCGTACCCAGACACGATCGGAGTGAACCCCCTTGGCTGAGCTGACGACGAAGCCCGGCTCCGAGGAGCTGGAGCTCCAGCTCGAACGACATCGGACGGAGCTCACCGCGTACGCCTATCGGATGCTGGGGTCGGCGTTCGAGGCGGAGGACGCCGTCCAAGAGGCGATGCTGCGAGCCTGGCGCGGCTTCGACCGGTTCGAGGGCAGGTCGTCGCTCCGCTCGTGGCTGTACAGCATCGTGACGAACGTGTGCCTCGACATGCTGAGCGGGAGCGAGCGCCGGGCGCGTCCGATGGAGCTCACGGGGCCGAAGACCGCGGATGCGCCGTTCCCCGAGCCGCTCGCCGAGACCACATGGATCCTCCCGATCCCCGACGGTCGGGTCGTCGCCCTCGGACGGCGACCCGGCGGAGGTGATCGAGTCACGCGAGTCGATCCGCCTCGCGTTCGTCGCCGCCCTGCAGCACCTCCCGCCGAAGCAGCGCGCCGTCCTGATCCTGCGAGAGGTCCTGCGCTGGAAGGCATCCGAGGTCGCCGAGCTGCTCGAGACCTCGGTCGCCTCGGTGAACAGCGCGCTCCAACGCGCGCGAGCGACGCTCGCGACGATCGACGTCGAGGACACCGAAACGCTGAAGCCGAAGGACGAGGCGCAGCGGGCGCTCCTCGCCCGGTACGTCGACGCGTTCGAGCGATACGACATGGACTCGCTCACGTCACTGCTGCACGAGGACGCCTCGTGGTCGATGCCTCCCCACGATCTGTGGCTCCAGACCCACGACGACATCCGCGCCTGGTGCCTCGGCCCGGGGATCGGGTGTCAGGGTTCGCGCCTGGTCCCGGTCGAGGCGAACGGCTCGCCCGCGTTCGGGCAGTACAAGCCGGCGGCCGATGGCAGCCTGGAGCCCTGGTCGCTGCAGGTGCTCGAGATCTCAGACGGGGCGATCGCCGGGATCAGCTTCTTCCTGGACACCGAGCGCCTGTTCCCGCTCTTCGGGCTGCCCACTCGGCTCGAGCCCTGAGCCGTCGGCGCACGGCTCGGTGCACGGCAGAACGTCGCCGAGCCCGAGGAACTCGACGAGATCCCGGAGCTCGCCGCACGCGTCCTCGAAACCCAGCCGGCGCCCGAGCCGCAGCGCGGTGAGCTGCAGCCGGGCGAGGGCATCGACAGTCAGGGCGTCCGGTTCATCGAGTCCCCCGACGTCACAGGGGACGGGGTCGGCGTCGCAGCTCTCCACGAGCAGGTGGATCCCCTCACAGAGAGCGGGGATGTCGTCGTGAGCGATCGGACCGCCGAGGACCACGCGCGGCTTTGCGTTCGTCTGCATCTCCCGATACGACCGAACGCCGGCGGGGAATTCATCGGCGGGCAGGGCGCCGCCGGGATCAGCTGCGCTTGCCGCCTCGCTTCAGGATGCGGTTCGCCTTGGCCACGATCCGCTCGTACTGCGTGCGACTCAGCCTCCGCCGCTTGAGTTGCTGCTTCGCCCGGCCCTTCGCGCTCGCCGCGTGTTTCCGGTCGGGCATCGGGTAGTTCCCCGACTCCTTCTTCGCGTCGGCGGACCGAGCTCGCTCGGGGAGACCGAACTTCCGGGTCGGGATCCTGGCCCGTCTCTTGGCCTTGAGTTCCGGCACGACCGATCACCTCCGTCTGGTTCGTTCCCCGACGGATGGGTCCGAAACCGCGCGACCTCTTCGTTCTCGCTCCGCGAGGGTGCCGCGATCGGAGGCACGAGCAACGCGGCTACGGATCGCCCGCGGGACGGACGTCGATCATGTCCCCCTCCACACGGGTTTCGAACGCGGGGACGCGTTGGCCGGCCGGGCCGCGCACGACCCGACCGTCGGCCAGATCGAACTCGCTTCCGTGGGCCGGGCAACGGATCGTCTTCAGCGACCCGGAGAAGCGGACCGGCCCCGTGTGAAGCGGGGTGCCCTGGTGCGTGCACCGGTTCCCGATCGCGAAGACGCGGTCCCCGTCGCGCACGATGAGGATCGTTCCGATCTCGAGATCGACCCGCATCGGGCGGCGGTCCGAGAGAGCGGGAAGCGGCAGCACCGGGATCCAGCGCTCGTCGCTCATCGGCGAGCATCGTAACGGGACGTCGGGGTCGATCGGAGCAGTGCGCGCTGCCGGCTCAGGACGTCCAGGCGCGCGTGGCCTCCAGCACGATGCGGCGGCCGTCGAGGCGCCCTCGGATGGTCGTGACGTCGCTCGCCCGGTCCGTGTCGAACGAGACGTGCAGGCTCCCGGTCGCGCCCGGGGCCTCGACCCGAAGCGTCCCAGAGGCGAACGCCGCCCGCCGGCGCCAGATCACCTTCCCCCAGATCGCGACGTCGTCGGCGAACCGCGTCCCGCGGAACGTCACCACGAGCGGCTGCTCGAAGCTCAGGAACGGGCCGCGGAACCCGTACGTCCCGCCCCGAAGGCCAACGCCGGTCCCGCCGTACAGCTCGTTCCACCACCGGTTGAATGCGTCGGCCACGGTCTCGACGACGACCCACGCGACTCGGCGATCGCTCGCCGTCGACGCGTCCGGCGTCCCCGTCGTCCGAGCCTGCGGGGCATCGGCGACCCGCTCCGGGAACGACTCGACCACGTTGATCGTCGGCGTCTGCGAGGCGCAGGAGGTATCGCCCGCGTCGTTCGAACGCACGAAGCGGCGGACGATCAGCGACGCGCATCGTTCGTAGTCGTACAGCGCCGAGATGTGGATCTCGTTGGCGACGGGGACGAACGTCGCGTTCGGCCACGCCGCCGCCGCATCCTCCGCGTTGACCAGCGGCGTGGTCACGTCGAACTCGCCGTCCAGGACCAGGACCGGCAGGTCGGAGTGGGGACCGACCGTCGGCGTCGGCTGGTCACCCGGCTCGAGCGCCGGCCATCGCAGGCACCCACGCACGAGCGCGTCCTCGTACGGGGAGCGCAGCCACACGTCGTTCGGGAACGGCGCGAACGCGTTCGGCGCCAACCCCTCGATGGCGGCGTCGAGCTGTGAGCGCCGTTCGGGCACCGTGGCCTCCCGATCCCACAGCGTCGGGTAGTCGTGGCACGCGATCGCCGCGTATGCGCCCTCCGAGTAGAACCGCGGGTCCCCGCCGCCGCCGAGGTCCACGAGGTCCTCGGCCGCCAGGCGCAGCAGCGGCTCCGGATCGCCCGCCTCGAGGGCGGCGAGCGCGGCGGGGAAGTCGCGGTAGATCGTGAACACGTACGTCGCGTCGTACAGGAGCTGCGCGAGGTCCGAGCCCGTGACGCGGATCGGGTAGGACGCGCCCGAGGAGTCGACGCCGGTGCCGACGAGCGGCCTGCGGTCGAGCCGCCGCGCCGCGCGCCGGATATCGGTGAGGATCCCACGACACCCGCCGTCCCGGCGGCACAACGTGGCCCACGAGCGTTTCAAGGCCGCGGCCGCGTCGCGGGCGAATGGATCGAACGCGTCGTCGAACGCCGCGTCGAGGACGACCGACTGGGTGCGCTCGGGGTGTCGGATCGCGAACACCTGGGCGATGTACGTGCCGTAGGAGTCGCCGTACAGGACGACCTCGGGGATGCCGAGGGCGTCCAGGATCGCCTCGAGGTCGTCTGCGGCGGCGGCGGTGCCGTACGCGTTCGCTGCCTCACCGAGCTGCTCCGCGCACGCGGCGACCGCCTTCGTGTAGTCGCCGATCCCCTGCTGCAGCGCCGGGCAGTCGATCGCCCCCGAGCCCCCCGTCCCACGCTGGTCCATGAGGATCAGGTCGCGGTTCCGGAGCATCGGCTCGAAGAGGAACCGATAGCCGCCTGCGGAGCCGATCGAGCCGTACCCTGGCCCGCCCTCGAACGCCACGATCGGCGACTGCGCCGGCGCGGTCGGATCCGAGCGCGTGAAGACGCGGAACCGGACCGAGAGCGGATCGCCCTCGTCGGGCCGGTCCCAGGAGAGCGGGACCTCGATCGTGCCGCACAGGTCCTCGGGCGCGTTCGGACACGGCTCGATCGCGGCGTCCCCCGCACCCCGTGCCGCGACGCCGACGGGGACCGGGGTCACGACGAGCGCGGTGGCGAACGCAACCACGATCGCCGCCATCCGTCCGCCCACCACGTCCGCCTCCTCCGTTCCGAAGCGCCACATGGTCTCACGCTCGCTCGCGAAGGGTTGACCGGATGCCCGGCGGCCGCGCCAGACGCAACCCGGACGCGGGCGAGCTCCGTGCCAGGATGCAGTCGGATGAGGAGCAGGGCGTGACCGCCGCGACCCGAACGCGTGCTCGGACGCCGCGAGCTGAACCGCGCGCTCCTCGAACGCCAGATGCTGCTCCGCCGGCGACGGGTGCCCGTCCTGGACGCGGTCGAGCACCTCGTCGCGATGCAGGCGCAGGTGCCTCGAGATCCGTACGTCGCGCTCTGGTCGCGACTCGATCGGTTCGGTCCCGAGTCGCTCGCCGAGCCGATCGCCGATCGCCGCGCGGTGCGCATGACCTTGCTGCGGGGGACGCTCCACCTGGTGACGGATCGCGACGCCCTCGCCCTGCGTCCACTCGTGCAGCGCGTCGTCGAACGCACGCTGTACGGCTCGAGCCCGCTCCGGAAGGCGGTCGACGGCGTCGACGTCGACGAGCTTCTCTCGCTGTTCCGAGAGCTGTTCGAGGAGCGACCGCGCACGCGCGCCGAGCTCGTCGACGCGATCCGAGAGCGGTGGCCGGACCGCGACGCGTACGTCGCTCGGCTACGCGATGTACCTGCTCCCGACGGTGCAGGTCACGCCCCGAGGCCTCTGGGGGAGACCGGGCCGTCGGCGTTCACGACCGTCGAGCGGTGGCTCGGGAGGCCGGTCGAGGCCGGCACGGAGCCCGACGACCTGTTCCGGCGGTACCTTGCTGCGTTCGGGCCCGCCACGGTCGCCGACGCGCAGAACTGGTCCGGCCTCTCCGGGCTGAAGGCGGTGTTCGAGCGGCTCCGCCCGAGCCTCCGGACCTTCCGTGACGAGCGAGGGCGAGAGCTGTTCGACGCGCCCGACGCGCCGCTGCCGAACCCGGACACGCCCGCGCCGGCACGCTTCCTCCCCGAGTACGACAACGTCGGCCTCGCGCACGCCGACCGTTCCCGGATCGTCGCCCCGGAGATGCGCGGGTGGGGCGAGGTCGGCTGGGGATCGGTGCTCGTGGACGGCTTCGGCTCGGCGAGGTGGAAGGTGGACCTCGAGGAGGGTGCCGCGGTCCTTCGGATCGAGCCCTTCATCAGGCTGTCTCGCTCCGACCGGACTGCGATCTCCACGGAGGGCGAGCGCCTCGTGCGGTTCCTCGCTCCCGAGGTCGGACCACTACGACATCCGCTTCGCGCCCGCGTAGGTTTGCTCGCAGCGTGCAACGCATCGGGACCGACGAACGACGCGCCCGCCTCGGCGTGCGTCACCACCTCGCCCGGCCGGCCGGCTCGTCGGACGCGGCCGCCGCCGGCATGGTCGGCCTGCACTCCAGCGATCCCGTCAGCCCGTTCCTCTCCGCGCGGGCTAGGGTCGACGGGTTCGTCCACGCCGACCTCGAGGACGCCCTGTACGAACGGCGATCGCTGGTCCGCATGCTGGGGATGCGACGCACGCTGTTCGTGGTGCCGCGCGATCTGGCCGCGGTGATGCACGAGGCGTGCACGAAGGCGTTGGTGCCTCGCGAGCGCGCCCGCCTGATCCGCATGCTCGAGGAACAGGGCATCGTGCAGGCCGGTCGGGGCACTCGGTGGGTCGATCGCCTGAGCGCGAAGACCCTGGATGCGATCGACGCCCGCGGCGAGGCCGGCGCCCGAGAGCTCACCGCCGACGTCCCCGAGCTCGCGGCGAAGCTCCGGTCGGCGAAGGCACGCGATGGGGCGGGAACGGTCGGGGTGTCGACCCGGGTGCTGTTCCTGCTCGCGACCGAAGGCCGGATCGTGCGGGCGCGGCCGCTCGGCGGATGGACCTCGAGCCAGTACCGGTGGGCGCGGACCGAGTCGTGGCTCGGAGCGCCGCTCGCGAGCCTCGACCACACCGAGGCGTGCGCCGAGCTGCTCCGGCGATGGCTGCGGACGTTCGGACCCGGGACCCTCACGGACATCCGGTGGTGGACGGGCTGGTCGGCGAAGACAGCTAGGGCGACGCTCGAGGACCTCGGCGGCCGTCGAGGTCGAGCTGGACGAGGGCACCGGGTACGTGCTCGCCGGACGACCTCGAGGCGACGAGCACGCCAGAACCCTGGGTCGCGCTCCTGCCCGGCCTGGATCCGACGGTGATGGGCTGGAAGGAGCGGAGGTGGTACGTCGGCGACCACGAGGCCGGGCTGTTCGACACGGGCAACGCGGGACCGACGATCGTGGCGAACGGCCGCGTGATCGGCAGCTGGGCGCAGCGGGCGGACGGCGAGATCGCCGTCGGTTTCGTCGGCCGCGTCGACCGGAGGACGCGCGACGCGATCGAGGCCGAGCGCGAGCGGCTCAGGACGTGGGTCGGCGACGTGCGGTTCGGGGCGCGGTTCCCGACGCCGCTCGAACGCAGGCTCGCGTCCGGCTAGGCCGCGACCGGCGCCTCGTCCGTCGCTCCGCTGTCGCGTCTCGAGCGAGCAGGTGGCGCACGACGTACTTCGCGTCCCGACCCACACCGGGGAGCGCGTCGGAGCTCATCGCGTACTGGAAGGGGAGCCCGACGAAGTAGAGGCCCGGCTCCGACATCACGACACCGCGGTCATGCATCGGCGCGCCGTCCTCGCCGAAGATCGGAAGATCGATCCACGAGAACCCGAGCCCGAACCCCGTGCACCAGATCACGTTCGTGACGTCGAGCACGCGTCCGTCCTCGAGGATCGGTTTGCCGTCGCGGACGCCGACCGTCTTGCCGACCCGCTCCACCCCGGCCGCTTCGAGCCACTTCGGCTTGACGCGGACGAGCATGTCGCCCTGCGAGGCGTACTTCGCCTTCGCCTTGCGGCCCATCGGCGTCCTGATCGTGAGCACGCGATGACCGATGAACCTGACGACGTGGAAGGCGATGTTCCGAGCGACCCATGTGTCGATGTCCACCGGGATGTGGCCCCGATATGGACCAGACAACAAGGTTGCGTGCGTCCCGACCACGTCGAGGGAGACATCGGCGCCCGAGTTGCCGGCGCCGACGACGAGCACGCCGCCCTCCCGGAGCTGCGAGGGATTCGCGTAATCGCTCACATGCAGCTGCACGATCTCCGGATCCAGCCGGGAGGACAACGCCGGAACCCGAGGGTCCCGATGCGCGCCCGTCGCCACGATCACGTCGTCCGCCTCGATCCGCCGCTCGCCCGCCGCGATGACGAATCGGTCTCCCTCCCGCGAGAGCCGGTCCACGCGGATCCCCGTCCGGACCGGCAGGTCGAACCTCGCGGCGTACGCCTCGAGGTAGTCGGCCAGCTCGTCCTTCGTCGGGATCGTCCTTGCCCGGGTAACGCCACCCCGGGAGCAGGATCGCCCAGGGCGGGGTGAAGAGGCGCAACGAGTCGTAGCGCGTCCGCCAGTTGTCGCCGATGCGCTCGTTCGCGTCCAGGATCACGAACGGGCGTCCGGCCCGCTTCAGGTGGTACCCGGCGGACAGACCCGCCTGTCCACCGCCGATCACCACGGTCTCGAACCGCTCCGTCCTCCGTCGCCGTCCATCGCCCGCCTCCTGGGTCCTCGATGCGAGGACCGTAGGCCGACGCACGCGGTGCCGGTTCATCGCCGGAACCAGCCAACGTCGGCGACGGGTCGCATGGTGAGGAATCACCACACGGCGGATCTCAGGCGAGGCCGTGCTCGAACGCGAACGCGGTCGCGGCCGCCCGCGAGGACACGTCGAGCTTCGCGAACATGTTCTGGAGATGCCGGGCGACCGTGTGCTCGCTGATCACGAGCTCGACGGCGATGTCGCGGTTCGTTTTGCCGGTCGGCGACCAGGCGGAGCACCTCGGCTTCGCGAGCAGTGAGCCCGCGCGGCAGATCCGTCACTCCGCCAAGGAGGTCCGGCAGACATGGCGACTTCCGGCGTGGCTCCCAAGCGCTCGAACGTCGCGAGGGCCGCCCGCAGCTCGAGCTCGGCATCCTCTTCGTCGCCGGCCGCCCGAAGCGCGACCCCGAAGGCCAGATCCGGGCGCGGGCAGTCTCGTAGGGGAGCTTGAGCTCCTGCCAGATCGCGCAGGCCCGCCGCAGGCTCTCGAGAGCCCCGGGGACGTCGCCCTCGGCGAGCGCGACCGCTCCGACCGCCGTCGGCCGCGACGCGCGAGGGCCGGCGTCGCGGAGTCGCGCGGCGATCGCTTCGAGCTCGTCCGCGGACGCCCGCGCCGTCATCGAGGTCCTTCGACCGCGAGCGCGACGTCGACGAGCGCCGACGAGGAGGCGCACGTCGGTGCAGCGGCGCCCGACGGCTCCGCCGCGATCGCGAGGCGAGGCCGGTCGGCGGCGTCGACTTTCCCCTGTGCGAGCCGCAGGAGCGCAAGCCCGGGCTGCGGCTCGAAGCCCGAGCTCTCGCGCGTTGGCGAAGGCCGCTTCGGCTCCCGCGAGATCGCCCGTGCGCCGCCGGATCTCCCCGGCCTCGTAGAAGCGCCGCGCCGGCGGCGACCTGGTCGAGGTTCGATGCTCCTCGGCGGACCCGCCGGCTTCGGCCGCGGCCTCCGGCCACGCTCCCGCAGCCGCGCGAGCTGGGCGCGGTTGACGCGGCAAAGCCGGGGAACGGGGACTCTGGCGGGAGGGACGCGCACCAGGCCATCGCCGCCTCGCTCCACTCGCCCGCCCGCCTCAGGTCGGCGAGGTCCAGGCAGGCCTCGATGACGTTGCAGTAGATCACCCCGGTGAAGAACGCGCTGAGCTCGCCGGCGAGACCGAGGTCATCGCCTCGTCGAGCAGCGCCATCCCCTCGTCGACCCGTGCCGCTGCGACGTGGACGAGTCCCTCGCTCTGGATCGCCATCGCGATCAGGTCGGGGTCGCCGAACCGCTCACCGATCGCGGTCGCGCGCTCCGCAAACTGACCAGCGCGATCGAGCTCGCCCTCGAAGCGCGCCACGGTGGCCTCGAGCATGGCGAGGAAGCCGTGCTCGACGCACTCCGGTTGCTCGGCGGCGTGGCGCTGCGCGCGCATGAGCCAGCCCGATCCCGACCGCCGGTTCGCCCCGCTGGAAGTGCTCGATGCACGACCGCCCTGCACACCGGCGGCCCGAGTCGTCGCCGCCTGCGCGTAGCCGGCGTAGGCCCGCTGTCGCAGCCGCGATCGACTCGTCCGATCTTCGCGAGCCACCAGGCCGCGTCGGCGAACCCTTCGTGGTCCTCGGGCGTCAGCTCGGAGGGGTCGAGGCGTGCGAACTCCTCGTACGCCTCGGCCCACGACTCCCGGGCGAGGGCGTCCCTGGCTCGCTCGATGTCCGCGACCCGCTCGGCCACGCCCTAAGGCTAGCCGTCGGGCGATCCGGCGGGAAGGGAGGCTACCCACGGGCTGCGAGCGAGGACGTACGCTCCCACCCGGACGATGGGCAAGCACGGGTACGAGTCGCCCGAACAGGAGTGGCACGACTTCCTGAGCGGGACCCATCCGCACCTGAAGGACAAGAGCCCGCTCCGGTTCATCCCCTCCAGCCCGAGGTGCAAGCTGTGCAGGGCTCCCTTCGGCGCCCCGGGCCGGATGCATCCTGCAGCGCTTCGGCTACTCCCCGTGGGAGAAGAACCCGAAGCTGTGTGGCCGTTGCTTCAAGGGCCTCGCGACCGGCGCGCAGATGTGCCCCGTCAGCTCGGAGAACCCTGAGGTCGCGGGGGCCGAGGTCGAGGCCTCGATGTTGTTCGCCGACGTCCGTGGCTCGAGCAAGCTCGCGCGGCAGATGTCCTCGATGGACTTCACGCGGCTCATGAACCGGTTCTACACGGTGTCCAGGGAGGTCCTGGTCGAGTCGGACGCGATCGTCGAGAAGTTCGTGGGGGACGAGGTCGTTGGCCTGTTCCTCCCGTTCCTCGCGGGCCAGGAGCACGCCGTGCGAGCGGTGGAGGCGGCGGAGGCGCTCCTGCGGGCGACGGGTCACGGGACGGACGAGGGCCCGTGGGTGCAGCTGGGCGCCGGGGTGCACACCGGACGTGCGTTCGTCGGCGTCGTCGGTTCGAAAGAGGCCGCGGACTTCACCGCGCTGGGCGACCCGGTGAACATCGCCGCGCATCTCGCGGCAACCGCCGCGGCCGGGGAGATCCTCATCACGGACGAGGTCGCGGCCGCGGTCCCCGGCCGGGGATCGGAACGGCGACAGGTCTCCCTGAAGGGGCATCCCCTCGAGGTCCTGGTCCTCGAGCCCCAACCCGCGTGAACCTCCTCGCACGCGCGTTCCGGATCCAGCCGGGCGAGGGGCGGAACGCCGGCCTGCTCATCGCGACGATGGTCGTCGCCACCGCCGGCCACACGATCGGCGAGAGCGGCGTGAGCGCGTTGTTCTTCGAGCGCGTCGGCGCCGACGCGCTCCCTCGCATCTACCTGGTGCAGGGGGTCGTCGGGCTCGCGGCGATGTTCGCCCTCACCGCGCTGCTCGCGCGGATGGACCGCCGCCGGGCGTACGTCTCCCTGCTGCTGCTCACCGGTGCGGTCGTCACGGTGGAGCGCGTGATCCTGGTCGGCGAACCGTCGTGGATCTTCCCCGTCCTGTGGCTCACGGTCTCCGTCGCCATGCTCGTGCAGGCGGTCTCGCTGTGGGGCACGGCGGGTCTGGTCACCGACACCCGGCGCGCGAAGCGGCTGTTCCCGCTGTTCGGCGCCGGGGCGATCCTCGGCGCCGTGGTCGGCGGCCTCTCGACGAGACCGCTGGCCGCGACGATCGGCGTGCAGAACCTCCTGCTCGTGTGGGCCGGGTGCCTCGGGGTCGGCGCGCTCCTGTCGGCCACGGTGCTCGGAGGCGCCGCGGCCCGGCGTCCCCGCCGGGCCCCGCGCCGGCGCGGGGCACCGATGCGGGACATGTTGCAGGGCTTCACGTTCGTCCGGCGCTCCCCGCTGCTCGCATGGATGACGGCGGCATCCGTGTGCTTCTCCATCCTGTTCTTCCTGCTGTACCTCCCGTTCGCGCAATCCGCGACGTCCCGGTTCGCCGACACGGACCAGCTCGCGGGGTTCCTCGGCGTGTTCTCGGCGATCGTGACCGCGTTCGCGTTCGTCGCCTCGTTGTTCCTGACGAACCGGCTCATCGGTTGGTTCGGCGCCACCGCGATGATCCTGGTGCTCCCGATCCTGTACGCGGGGTCGTTCGGCGCGCTGCTCGTCAGCACCTCGTTCGCGACGATCGTGGCCGTCCGGTTCGGGGTGTCCGTCTGGCTGCAGGGCGTGTGCTCCCCCGCGTGGGAGACCCTCGTCAACGTCGTCCCGGAGTCGCGCCGCGATCAGGTGCGGGCGTTCCTGAACGGCGGTCCGACCCAGGTGGGGACCGCGATCGCCGGCATCGTCGCCCTCGTCGGCCAGGAGGTGCTCTCGGCGCGGCAGCTCTCCGCGATCGGTCTGGTGATCGCCGTCGTCACCGCAGCGATCGCATGGCGGATCCGGCGCTCCTACACGGGGGCGTTGGTCGACGCGCTCCGAGCTGGACGACCGACCGTGTTCGAGGGGCGGCCGCTCGAGGGCGCTCCCATCGCGCCCGGCACCGACGGTCAGGCGGTCGCCCTCGCGATCGGGTCGTCGCGCGACCCCGACCCGCACGTCCGACGGCTGGCCGTCGAGCTGCTCGCGACCTCCGGCGAGGGGCGCGTCCGGGGGACGCTCGTGGAACGCTCCACGGACGAGGACGCGATCGTCCGGATGCACGCGATCCGCGGGCTCGCTCGGTCGAGCGCGACCGACGACCCCGCCGTGTTCGAGCACGCGCTGCGCGACCCCGATCCCGGCGTCCGGCGTGCGGCGATCGAGGCGCTCCGGACGACGTCCGCGGCGCGGACGATCGAGCCGTTCCTCGCGGACGCCGATCCGGCGGTCGCCGCGGCGGCCGGAGTCGCGCTCCTCCCGGCGCGGGAGGCGGCCGATCGCCTGCTCGAGCTCCTCTCGGATCCCGACCCCGAGGTGCGGCTCGCGACCGTTCGGGGGCTGGGCGTCGCCGAACCGCGCGACGCGCTGGCGTTCGCCACCCCGCGGCTCGAGGACCCATCGCTCCTGGTCCGCGCGGAGGCGCTGGACATCGTCGCGCGCGCCGAACCGGAGGCGGCGGTCGAGCCGGGCCTGGCCGCCCTCCTCGGCGACGACGACGGGATGCGCCGGTCGGCCTTCGACACGCTCGCCGTGCTCGACCTCGGGGGACAGGTCGCGGCGCTCCTCGACGCGGCCCGGAGGCGTGGAGCCCTCGCGATCCACGATGGGGACCTCGCCGCGTCGATCCCGCCGGACGGCGACGCGTCCGAGCTCCTCCGAGCCGCGCTGATCGCTCGCGGACGCTCGCACGCCGTCGTGGCCCTGTCGGCCCTCGCGCTGGCGAGCGGCGACCGCGAAGCGATGCGGATCGCGATCGACAACCTGCAGGCATCCGAGTCCGCGCAGCTCGCGAACGCGCTCGAGACGCTCGAGGCGTCCGAACATCGGGGCCTCGCCCGGCCGTTGTTCGCGCTGTGGGAGCCGGCGAACGATCGCGCGCCGAGGGAGGATTGGCTCGAGGCCGCGTCGGATGACCCGGACCCGTTGGTGCGCGCCTGCGTCGACCTGGTGCGAACGACCCGAGGACGAGGAGATGAGATGACCCGCTCCAAGGCGTCGATGTCCCCGATGGAGCGCGTGCTCGCGCTCCGCAGGATCCCGCTGTTCGCCGACCTCTCGCCCGCCGACCTCTCCACGCTCGCCGGCATCGCCGAGGAGCGCACGTACGCGGACGCCGAGGTCATCGCCGCGGAAGGCGAGATGGGCGACGAGCTGCACATCATCGTGTCCGGCTCGGTTCACGTGGTGCGCGGCGACCGCGCGGGCGAACCGATCGCTCGCCGCGGACCCGGCGACGTCGTCGGCGAGATGTCGATCATCTCCCGCGCACCCAGGGTCGCGTCGCTCGTGGCGGACGGCGACGTGCGGACGGTGGTCATCGGGCAGCGTGAGTTCGAGAGCATCATCCGGGAGCGTCCGGAGGTCTCGCTCGCGGTGATGCGGGTGCTCGCCGACCGCCTCGGAGCGGAGACCGCGGAGCGCTAGGGGTTCGGCCCCGGTTCGCCGAGCGCGATGACCTCGTCGCCGGCGAGGAAGCTCGCGCGGAGGTGCTGCGTCGTCGATGCCGGCCGCGATCCGGTCCACGATCGCTCGCGCGCGTCGCCGGTCATCGGCGGCATCCGATCCGTGCCCGCGCCGCTCGAGCGCCTCGGCCCGGAGCGCGAGCGCTTCCCACAGTGGAAGCGGCTCGCCGAGTCGCTCGGCGCGCTCGACCGTATCCGCAAGCGCTCGCCCGGCCTCCTCGTCCAGCCCGAGTGCGATCCGGGCCCTCGCGAGGATCAACGTCGCCTCCGCGACCAGGATCTCAGCCCGGCTGGGCGCGAGCAGTCGAAGCACGCCCTCTGCGGCCCGCCCCGCTTCCTCCGCCTCTCCGATGGCGAGCGCGACCCGCGCCCGAGCGAAGCCGGCGTAGGTGAGCAGGAGCGTGCGGTCCGGCTCGGGGAAGGGCGGATCGATCACGTGGTCGAGCGCTCGTCGCGCCCCATCGAGATCCCCGAGCGCGATCCGCGCATCGGCCTCGGCGACCGCCGCGATCGGCACGGCCGGAGGGAAGTCGTCCCGAGCGATCGCGAGCGCCTCCTCCGCGAGCCGCAGAGCTCGTTCGCCGTCCCGTAGGTACGCGAGGACACGCGCGAGGTCGGCACGCGTCGCCACGGCGGCGTAGCCGAACCCGCCCTGTTCCCCAGCCTCCCGGCAGCGCTCGATGGAGCCCATCCCATCCCCGAGGTCGCCCTGGTCGAGCTGGACGTGATACACGCCCATCAGCGCCAGCGATTCCCCCCACCGGTTGCCGATCGACTCGGCGATGGTGACCGCGAACCGAGCCTCCGACATCGCTCCCGCGTGGTCGCCCGCCAGCAGCCGCATGGCGCTCGACACCGCCAGGTTGTCGCCCAGCATCGGGCGGTTGTCGAGGTCCTCCCACAGCGCGCGGGCCTCGACGAGCCGGTCGGCCGCCGTCGGGAAGTCGCCGGCGGACATGTAGGCGCGCGAGAGATCGTTCAACGTGAACGCCAACTGCTCGCGCTCGCCGAGGTCCCTGGCGATCGCGAGCGAGGCCTCCCCCGCCTCGATGGCGCGCCCCGCGTCCGTCCCGCCACCGTAGATGTTCGAGACGAGGACGTTCCACAGCGCGCGGGCCTCGGCGGCCCGGTCTCCGAGCCGGCGCGCCATGACGGCGTTCCCTTCGGAGAGGCGGCGACCGCGCTCGGCGTCGAACAACGGCGACGGGGTCGCGTACAGGAGCGCGATCGCCGAGTTCGCGGCCAGCTCCATGGCCTCGTCGCTCCTCGACCTGGCCTCCGAACGCATCTCCTCGTAGTTGCCGATCGCGTCGTCGTGACGGCCGGCGAGTTCGAGCGCGGTCCCACGACGTTCGTACATCGATCGGAGCAGCGACGCCTCCGCGCCGACACGTCGCGCGACGTCGAGCCCGACCCGGTAGTGGGCCTCGGCCTCGGCGTTCGCGTACAGGCGGGTCGCCGCGTCGGCGGCCATCACCGCGAACCGCAGGGTCGCCTCGTCCTCGCCCGCCTCCGCGAAGTGGCGGACCAGCGAGGCGGCGACCTCCTCCAGCCGTTCGGCGTTCGCGGCCTCGAGCGCCTCGGCGACGCGCCGGTGCACGACCCGGCGCTGCTTCTGCAGGAGCGACCCGTAGGCGGCCTCGTGGGTCAGCGCGTGGCGGAACGTGTACGTGGGCCGGGGGACCAGCGTCGTCGAGCGGATCAGGTCGCGCACCTCGAGCTCGCGCAGATCGGCGTCCAGGTCGCCGTTCGCCTCCGCGACCGTCCCGAGGATCTGCTCGTCGAACGACCGGCCGATGACCGCCGCGACCTGCAGCGTGCGCGAGTCCCCTCCGGCAGGCGGTCGAACCCCGCCGTGATCAGGCTCTGCACGGTGTCGGGATCGCGACGTCGGTGACGTCGCCGGCGAGCCGCCGGCCGTCGGCGGTCTGCTCGACGACGCCGCGGTCGATCAGGGCCCGCGCGACCTCCTGGACGAACAGCGGGTTCCCGTCGGTCTTCTCGCCGATCCGCCGGCGCACCGGGCCGGGCAACGCCTCGACCTGGAGGAGCTCGTCGATCAGCTCGTCGCTCTGCTCGGCCGTCAGGGGTCGAGCTCGAGGAGCGTCGACCGGTCCGCGAGCTCGGAGCGGATCCACTGCTGGAAGTGCCCACGACGCGGCATCTCGATCGGGACGGAACGTGAACAACAGGACGAACGGGTGGTCCAGCACGAGCCGGATCGGGCGCGCGCACGAGCTCGAGCGACGCGTGGTCGCACCAGTGCATGTCCTCGAAGACGATGAGCCGTTGCCCACCCTGCGCGATCGTCGATCCGACGAGCACCTCGTTCGCCTCGCGCTGGAACGCCTCGCCCTCCAATCGCGGCTCGTCCGCGAGCTCGACGCCGAGGAGCGCCCGCCAGAGACGCTCGCTCCGCTCCGCCCACCCCGGGCCGGCGTGCTGCATGTACCGAGCGATCTTCCCGCACCACGTCGGCGCGGATCGGCCTCGACGATGCCCGCGCGCTCCAGCATCTGCCGCCGGTACTGCGCGTAGGGCTGCATCGTGTCGTACGGGACGCACTGCCAGGAGTCCCAGCGCCGGTCGTCGTCCGGGTACCGCTCGGCCCACAGCGCGTTCGCCTCCTCGACGAGCCGGCTCTTCCCGAGGCCCGGCTCGCCCGAGATGAGCACGACGGACCCGCGGCCGCGCCGCACGTCGTCGATCGCGGCTCGCAGCACCGCCATCTCCGCGGCACGGCCCACGAGCGGCGCCTCGAGCGACCTGGCCCCACGGACCTTCCAGGGCGACGTCGAGGCGGCCCGCGCACCCGGTACGCGGGCACCGGCTCGCGCTTGCCCTTCAGCTCCACCGGGCCGAGGGACTCGGCGTCGAACAGGTCGGCCACGAGCCGGTACGTGTCCTCGGTGATCTGCACGGTCCCGGGCTCGGCCGTCTGCTCCATCCGCGCGGCGACGTTGACCGCGTCGCCCATCGCCGTGTACTCGCGTCGGAGCTCGGACCCGACCTCGCCGACCACGACCGGTCCGGTGTTGATCCCGACGCGAACGTTCAGGTCGAGCCCGTGCTCACGGGCGAGCCGCTCTCGCAGCGGCCCGACCGAGGAGACGATCTCGAGGCCGGCCATGACGGCGCGCTGCGGGTCGTCCTCGTGCGCCCTCGGGGCGCCGAAGAAGGCGAGGATCGCGTCGCCCATGAGGCGCGCCACGGTGCCCTCGTAGCGATAGACCGGCGCGATGAGGTGCTCGTAGGCCTCGTTCATCACGTCGGTCCACGCCTCCGCGTCGAGCTCCTCGGCCATCGCGGTCGAGCCCCGCACGTCGCAGAACAGCATCGTGACGACGCGGTGTTCGCCGGAGCAGCTCGCGCTGCTCGACCTGCCGCGCCACACCCTCCCGAGCCGCGCGCCGCAGGAGTTGCAGAAGCGCGAACCCTCGGGGTTGTCCGCTCGACAGCTCGCGCACGCCAGCATGCACGAACACTAGCGAGACCTGGTCACGACGTCGGACGACCGATGCCCCACCTGCCGTTCGCGCTTCAGAGCGCTCGGTTCGGCCGAGGGCCTCCGGCGACGCCACGCGACGACGACTCCGGCGACGATGAGCACGGCACCGACGACGGCGGCCACGATCGCGGGCCCCGCGACGCCCCCCGGCTCCGCCGGGTCGAGTCGCGTCGTCGCGGCGGCGTTCTCAAGGTCCAGCTCGGACGCGGGGACCCGGGTCACGGGTCCGTCCGCAGTGGTCGTCGGGACCGCTCCGCCACCGCCGTCGCCGACGACGACGACGCCGACCATCCCGACGTGGTACGTGCAGACGTACGGGTACACGCCTGGCTCCGCGAACCGGTACGTGATCGCCTGCCTGCGCCTCATGTCGTCGTAGTCGCCCCAGGTTGCGTTCGCGCCGAGGACCGAGTGCGGCGCGCGGTCCCGGTTCGTGAACGCCACCACGTCACCGGGCTCAACCCGCAGGATCGTGGGCGAGAAGCAGTAGTCGACGATGTCGACCTCGGAGCCGGCCTCGTCGGTCACGGGCCCGCCGCACCCACCACCACCGCTCGCCGACGCCGACCCCGGGACGAGCAGGATCGCGGCGAACACGACGAAGGCGGCCACCGCGCCCGAGCCTCTCCTTCGGATGCCGTCGGTCATGGCTCCTCCTCTCCAGCGTGGGTCGGTCACCCCAGACGACCGGCCGACCAGGCCGGTGGTTCCACACGGGATCTCGTCGTCGCGCAGGAGGGCGAACGTGCGACTTGACGCAGACGGCGGCGCGTGTGCCTATCTCGTGCGAGGAGGTGCCTCCTGCCGCCGGACCTCGAGACGACCGCACTCGGCACGCCGCAGAAGGCGTTCGCGGGCTACCCCGCGCCGTACGTGTTCGACGCGCCCGATGGCGACAAGGTCGAGCACACGATCTGGGGCGACTACATCGGGCTGACGGGCGCGGTGGACGGCGACTGGGTCCAGGTCCGTGCCCGGGGCGTCGACGGCTGGATGCGCGCCGACGAGGTCCAGACCGAACGACTGCTCGAGATCAACTTCGTCGACGTCGGCCAGGGCGACGGCTGCTTCATCGTGACGCCCGACGACGACTACCTGCTGGTGGACGCCGGGCAGGACGACAACATGCTGCGGTTCCTCAGCTGGCGGTTCAACCTCCGGTTCCACCCGGGCTGGAGGATCGACTTCGCCGCCGGCGTCATCACCCACCCCGACCAGGATCACTACGGCGGGTTCTCGAAACTCCTGGCCTCGGGCCGGTTCCGCTTCGACACGCTGTACCACAATGGTCTGATCGAACGGGCGGGCGGGCCGAGGCTCGGGTCGACGACCGAGGTCGACGGCGTCACCTGGCAGACCGACGTCGTCACCGACCTCGCCGAGCTGCACGCGATCGTCGACGACCCGGCCAAGGTCGGCGGCATGCTCTACCCGAACCTGATGAAGCTGGCGGTCGACGGAGGCCACGCGACCGACGTCGCCATGCTCGCGGCCGGCGCGTTCGTGAAGGACTACGGGCCCGACCAGGACCTGTCGATGCAGGTGCTCGCTCCCATCACGGCGGAGATCGGCGGCCGCTCAGCGCTGCGGAGGATCGGCGACGACGGCGTCACGAAGAACGGCCACTCCGTGACCCTGCGCCTCCGGTACCGGGACGTCTCGATCCTGTTGACCGGCGACCTGAACAGCGCGTCGGAGCGCCGCCTGCTCGAGCACTACACCGGGTTCGACCCTGCCGCCGTCGACGATGCCGAGCGCGCGCAGATGATCGATGCGGCCCGCGCGGTCTTCGGCTCCGACGCCGCCAAGAGCTGTCATCACGGGAGCGCCGACTTCCTCGACGCGTTCATCGGCGGCATCGACGCCCTCGTGACGGTCGTCTCGAGCGGCGACGACGAACCCTTCTCGCATCCTCGTCCCGACGCGCTCGGGGCGATCGGCAAGTGGGGGCGGGGGCCGCGGCCGTTCATCTTCAGCACGGAGCTCGCCCGTTCCGCCAAGGAGAACATCAAGCAGGTCGAGGCGCTGCGCGACGAGCTCGAAGGCCTCGAGATGGTCCTGGACGCGGCCGCGACCGAGGAGGAACGCGATCTCGTCCTCGAGGGGCTCGGCGACGTCGCCTCGGCGATCGAGCGGGCGATCGCCGTCTACGGCCTGATCAACCTACGGACCGACGGGACGAGGCTCGTGATGGCGCAGAAGCTCGAGCGGCCGGCACCGAACGGCGCGAAGTGGGACGTGCATCGTTTCGAGCCGCAGGACGGCCGCCTCCGTCACGTACCCGACTGACCCGTCGACTCAGGATCCGGCCGGCACGATGCGGTAGACGGGCCCGGCGAGCGACAGCACGTAGAGCTCGCCCGCGGCGTCCTGCCCGAACGACGCGACGGCGTCGACGGCCTCGCCGAGCGGCCGTCGCTGCTCCGCGATGCCGTCGCGCAGGACGAACGCTTCGAGACCGCCCCCGCAGAAGTCGGCGAAGACGTACGCGCCGACGAGATCCGGGATGCGCGCGCCTCGGTAGACGTAGCCCCCGGTGACCGCGCAACCGCCGGTCCCGTTCGGGTACTCGTACACGGGCCCGACGGTGTCTGCGGCGGACCCGTCGCCCAGGTACGGGAGCGACCCCTCGAACAGGTTCCAGCCGAAGTTCAGCCCCCCGGTCGAACCCGCGGGTTCGACGTCGATCTCCTCGCGGGCGCTCTGTCCGACGTCCCCGATCCACAGATCGCCGGTCTGGAGGTCGAACGAGTAGCGCCACGGGTTCCGAAGCCCGAACGCCCAGATCTCCGGGCGGGCGTCGCCCCGACCGACGAACGGGTTGTCGGGCGGGATCCCGTACGGGTCGTCACCGGAGGGCCTCGGCGAGATCCGCAGCATCTTGCCGAGCAGCGTCTGGAGCGATTGGCCGTTGCCGTCGGGATCGCCGCCGCTGCCGCCGTCACCCAGGCCGATGTACAGGTAGCCGTCGGGACCGAACGCGAGGTTGCCGCCGTTGTGGTTCGAGTAGGGCTGCTCGACGAACAGCACGTCGCGACGCGATCCGATGTCCACGCCGTCGTCCGCGGTGCGGAACTCGGCCACGTGCGTGTGGCCCGCCGCGTCGGTGTAGTTGATGTAGAGGAACCGGCCGTTCGGCGCGAACGCGATCCCGAGCAGACCCTGCTCGCTGCCCTGCGAGACCTCGCCGGTGATGTCGAGGATCACCTCGGGTTCGGCGCCATCGGCACGCAGCGCCACGACGCGCCCAACCTTCTCGGCGACGTAGAGCGCATCGTCGCCCGGGCGGACCGCGAGCGCCACCGGCTGCTCGAGCACGGCGATGCGCCGCAGGTCGATGCGGGCGCCGGCGAGACGCGCCGGGTGGAGCGAGGGCGATGCGTCCGGGGAGGGCGTGCCCGGCTCCGAGGCGGGACCAGTGATGTCGGGTGTGGTGGTGGCGCCGTCGTCGCCCGGCTGCGCCGAGGTGCACGATGCCGTGAGCAACGCGATCGCGAGCAGCGCCCACACACGCCGACGGAGTCGTATCGGCGGCCGGACGGGCGAACGCATCACGTCACCAGGCTACCGACGACCGCTCGAGCGAACGCGTTACAGACGGAGCGCTCGAGGCCTCGCCATGATCACCTCCGGGTCGTTCCAGTCCGCCCCGGCGACGTCGATGTACAGCTCGATCTCGTTCCCGTCGGGATCGGCGACGTAGAGGCTGTGCGTCATCCCGTGATCGGTCGCCCCCATCACGGGGACGCCGGCCTGTTGGAGCCGGGTGAGCGCCCCGCGCAACTCGTCGTCGGTGTCGCCCACCTTGAGCCCGAAGTGATACATCCCGACGCGCCGGCCGGGCGGGATCGGCGCCGCGTCGGTGCCGACCTCGATCAGCAACAGCTCGTGGTGCGTTCGCCCGCCCGAGAACATCGCGGCGGGGAACCCGATCGTCGCCTCGGGCACGATCTGCCGCCACCCGAGCACGTCGCGGTAGAAGCGGACGGAGCGCTCGAGCTCGCGGACGTACAACACGACGTGCCCGAGCTCCTTCACGCCGCCCACGATCGATCCGTCGGTCGCCGCCATGTCATGCCTTCCTTCTCGGCCCCGGCGACGCTCGGCCCGTCCGGGCCGGTTCACCGCGGGGGTGCCAGGGAGGGCGCCGATGGCGCCCTCCCTGCGCGGCTATCCCTCGATCAGTTCTTCAACGGGAGCGGGAACGCGTTCCCGTCGAGCGGGTGGGTCGGGTCGATGCCGAGGAGCGCGAGGATCGTCGGAAGGATGTCGACGTTCGTCATGGTCCCGTCCACCACGCCGTCCTTCAGCCCCGGCCAGGAGAACACGATCGGGATGGACTGGATGTCCCGCTGGTGCCCACCGTGGTCGCCCTCGACGCTGTAGGTGGTCCGGTCGTTCAGCAGCGCGACGGCGTCGGGTCCGTACGGAGCCGCCATCGTGTTCACCAGGCGCTTCCCGTGCTGCTTCAACCAGAGGAGCTCGTCCGGGGTCGTCGTCCCGACGAACCGGTCGAGCACGTACGCGTTCTGAGCGGGGTTGAGGAAGAACGTGGCCACGGCGCCCGGCAGGGTCCGCATCGCCGCCGCAGCGCTCCGCCTGCTCTTGTCGGAGATGTCCTTCAACCACACGGCGACGTGCGCATCCTGGTACGAGAACGCGAGGTTGGGGCCGATCCGCGACGCGAGGTCGGCGATCGCGGGCGTCGGAGACAGGTAGCTCTCGTCGGCCCTCGTACCGGTCTCGGCGCCGAAGTACCAGTTGAAGTCGCCGCGGCCGGGTCCGTCGACGCCGTGGAACGCGTCCGCCTGCGTCATCCCATGGTCGGCGGACAGGACGATCAGCGTCTCCTCGAGGATCCCCTCGGCCTCGAGCTCGGCGAGCAACCGCCCCACCTGCTCGTCGATCGTCTCGAGCGCACCGGGCAGATGGATCATGTCGTCCACGGAGCCCTCGGGGCCCGTCACGTTGTCGTCCGGTCCCCACATGTGCGCCGTCTTGTCCGCGCCACCCAGCCCGACGAACAGACCCGCCCAGTCGTCGTCGTCCGCGTCGGCGAAGTCCGCCTGCATCAGCTCGATCGCGGCATCGGTCGACCAGACGTCGCCGCCCTCACGGGTGGGGTCGAAGCCGGTCACGAACCGGTTGCCGTCGAGCGGGTACATCTGGGCGGGCGAGGTCGTCGCGGTGCCGTAGTTCTCCAACGAGTCCACGTAGTAGCGGCTGCAGGCCGCGTCCATGGTCGTCGGCACGTTCACGCCCCTGGGGAACCGCCACCGCTGCGTGACGCCGTCGCACGTGATCCCCGGCGAGCCCAGCCGGGCCATGCCGATCACGACGTCGTTCGCATCGGCCGGCTGCCCGACCCCACACGCCGAGCGGTCCTTGGTCGCCACCGAGAGGAAGCGCGCGTCGCCGTCGGTCTCGAGCGCTCCCAGGTAGTCCTCGAGCTTCGGGTAACCGGTCGCGAGCAATGCGAAGTCGCTGCACGAGGCGCTCGACATCACGTAGAGCGCGCCGGCGCCGCCCCCGAGCCGGTTGTCGACATCGCGAAGGATCTCGTCCGACCAGCCCTGGTGGCTGGGGAGCAGGCCGCTCGCGATCACGTTGTGGCTGATCACGGTGATCGACGCCATGTACCCCACCTGCGAACGGGTGAAGCTGACGCCACCGTCTCGCAGCGCGGTGAGGTTGGGCAGGGCGAACCGGTCGATGTAGTCCGGGCGCATCCCGTCGATCACGAGCACGAGGACCCGAGATGGACGCGCGGGCACCTCCTGGGTCGCGTCCTGTTGGGCGATGGCACCCGGCGCCGCCAGCAGGGCGGTGAGTACGACCCCCGCCGCGGCCACGACTGCTGAACGTCGTTTCATCACGTCCTCCCTCCCGATCGCGAGCGCCGTCGGCTCACCCAACATGTCCTACCCCCTGTGCGCGGAGCGCGCAAACGCACCCACCACCGGGCGATCCTCGTCGGCCGATCGTTCTCGGGCGGCCGATAGACTCCCGCCCCGTGTACCCGAGGCGGCTGACGCGGCGGACGTTCATGAGTCGCTCGGCCGCGAGCGCGGCGGGCCTGTTCCTCTCCTCCTGCTTCGGGGAACGGGTGGCCACGACGCCGGTGCCACGCCCGACGTTCGGGACGCCGGCCCCCACGCTCGACACGCGCTGGCCGATCAAGCGGGTGCTGTACCTCATGCTCGAGAACCGGAGCTTCGACAACCTGTTCGGACGGTTCCCCGGCGCGCGGGGGACGACCACGGGGGTCCGCTCCGGCGCCGAGGTCCCGCTGATCCACTGCCCCGAGTGGCTCCCGGGCGACCTCCCGCACGACACGCCCGCGTGGACCTCCTCGTACAACGGCGGCGCGATGGACGGGTTCGCCCTCGGCGAGTGGGGGCCGTACTACGCCTACTCACAGTTCGGGAGGCGAGACGTCCCGAACTACTACGCGTGGGCCGAGCAGTTCGTGCTCTGCGACAACGCGTTCGCCTCGGTGCCGGGGCCTTCGTACCCCAACCACCTGTTCTTCATCGCGGGACAGGCGGGCGGCGTGACGAACAACCCCGAGAACATCCTGACGAAGCACCTGAACGACGGGCGGGTCTTCAAGAGCTGGGGCTGCGACGCCTACGGCGAGGACGTGTTCGTCTACACGCGGGACGAGGACGGCCACATCGAACGGCACTCGACCTGCTTCACGTTCGACACCGTGGGCGAGCAGCTCTCGAGGCGCGACATCGACTGGGCCTTCTACTCGGCCGACCCGTACCAGGCCGGCTACATCTGGCAGGCGTACTCCGCGATCGAGCGCGTCTACGAGGACCAGGAGTTCTGGGACGAGCACATCTGGCCGGTGGACGACCTGCTCCGCGACATCGAGGCCGGAGCGTTGCCCTCGGTCACGTGGGTCACACCACGGTTCCAGCTCTCCGATCACCCACCCTTCAGCACGAAGCATGCGCACAACTGGGTCACCGACATCGTGAACGCGGTCATGCGCGGTCCGCTCTGGGAGGACATCGCGATCTTCATCACCTGGGACGAATGGGGCGGGCTCTACGACCACGTGCCACCGCCGAAGGTCGACGGCGTGCATCTCGGGTTCCGCGTCCCGATGCTCGTGATCTCGCCGTACGCGAAGCGCGGCTACGTCGACGACGCGCTGACCGAGTTCTCGGCGCCGCTGCGCTTCATCTCGGACAACTGGGGACTGCCCTACCTGCACGCCCCGGATCCGAGGTTCGCACGACTTCGAGCACGTCTTCGACTTCGACCGGCGGCCGCGGCCGCCCCGCCCGCTCCCCAAGATCCCGGCGACGAACGACTTCTGGGACTTCCCCGAGGATTTCGGCGAGTGGCCGGCGGAGCTGGATCCAGTGGCACCGGCGATCCGCTACCCCTAGCCGAACGTTCGGGCGCGACCTCCTAGACTCGGCATCGATGCATCGTCCGCACGATCGTCGAACGTTCCTCCGCGGCACGCTCCTCGGCTCCGCCGGCGCGTTGCTGGCCGCGTGCGGTCGCGCGTTCGGTCGCGGCGAACCCCGGTGGCCGGACCCGATCGCCATGGGGACGATGCCCGAGCCGGTGAACGCCGCGAGCCTCGACACCACGACGCCGATCAAGCACGTCGTCTACATCATCAAGGAGAACCGGACGTTCGATCACATGTTCGGCCGCTTCCCCGGCGTGAACGGTGTCACGACCGGCATGGACGGCGACGTCGAACGACCGCTCACGCCGGCGACCCGCGGCGCGATCGTGCAGGACATCGAGCACTGCTACGAATGCGCGATCGAGGCCTGGAACGAGGGCCGGATGGACGGGTTCAACCGCGACGAAGCATCCGACCGCGACGCGTACACGCAGTTCCTCCCGGAGGACCTGCCGAACTACTGGCACTGGGCGGAGCGGTTCGTGCTGCTCGATAACTTCTTCACCTCGGCCCACGGACCGTCGTTCCAGAACCACCTGTACGCGATCGCCGCGCACTCGGGCTGGGCCCGCGGGAATCCGGTGCAGGACAAGGATCTGCTGGAGGAGCGCCATCGCTCGACGGGCCTGTTCAAGGCGTGGGGGTGCGACTCGGTCGACGGCGCCTACGTCGAGGTGGTTCGCGAGGACGGCGGGATCGACCACACGTTCCCGTGCTTCGACTTCGAGACCGCGGGTGGTCTGCTCGACGCGAAGGACATCCCGTGGGCGTTCTACTCCGCGACGCCGTACCAGAACGGGTACCTCTGGTCCGCCTACTCGGCGATCGACCGCTACCGCAACGATCCCGATCGCTGGAGACGACACATCTTCCCCGTCGACAACCTCGTACGCGACATCGAGGCGGATCGGCTCCCCCCGGTCACGTGGGTGACGCCTCGGTTCGAGGTGTCCGAGCACCCCGAGTACAGCTTCTGCTGGGGTGAGCACTGGACCACCAGCGTGCTGAACGCGATCATGACGAGCCCGATGTGGGAGGACACCGCGGTCTTCCTCACCTGGGACGACTACGGCGGCTTCTACGACCACGAGCCGCCGCCCCAGGTGGACCGCCTCGGGTTCGGGATCCGGGCGCCGATGCTGGTGCTGTCCCCCTACGCCAAGGAGGGACACGTCAGCCACGAGCTGGGGGAGTTCAGCTCGGTCGTGCGGTTCATCGAGGACAACTGGGGGCTCCCCCAACTCTCCGAACGCGACCGCAACGCCACGCCGCTGTTCGACTCCTTCGACTTCGACCAGCCACCCCGTCCACCGGATCCGAGGCCGCTCCCGGCCGACTGCGAGGGCCCGATGTTCCCCGACGCCCCGCCTCGCCGGTACGTTTCGGGTCCATAGCCCGGCCGACGCTTCCCCGGGGTCCTCGGAGACGCGGTCGCCGTCCTCGAACTGGTACTGTTGGCGCGAGGGTAACGGTCGCGGTTTCACAGCTACGAGCAGTTCCCTCACCCCGGCTGCTACGGCCGGCGCCGCGAAGGGCAGCAACCAGGCCCTGCCGGCGAAAGGAAGGAGGGATCGCACGTGGCAACAGGAACCGTGAAGTGGTTCAGCCCGGACAAGGGTTTCGGCTTCATCACTCCTGAGGATGGCTCCGCCGACGTGTTCGTGCATTTCAGCGCGATCTCGGGCGAGGGGTACCGCAACCTCGAGGAGAACCAGAAGGTCGAGTACGACGTGACCCAGGGGCAGAAGGGCCCCCAGGCCGCGAACGTTCGTCTCGTCTGAGACCACTTCGGACATCGAACGCAAAGGACCCGGCGCGATGCGCCGGGTCCTTCGTCGTTCCGGATCCTTCGTCAGGCGTCCGCGCCGGCGACGTCCGCCTCTTCGGCTCCCTCGTCCTCCTCCACGACGCCAGGCGTCGGCAGGAACTCGCTCTGCTCCGCGGGGCCGATGGGCGGACCGGGCTCGATCAGGCCGGCCTCACGGTCCTTCCGGCGGGCGGCGCGTGCCACGCGCCGCTCCTCGCGGGCGGCCAACTTCTTCGCGGTCACGTCTCGCCGTTTGCGCTTGCCGAGGCTATCGGGCATCGCGTCCTCCTGGTGGTGCCGTCCGAACCCTCGACGGGATGGCGCCCGTCAGGGACGCTGCAGCGCGTGACGGACGGTGGGAAGGGTGTGCACGTAACAGGTGGCCGAGCGGTTGTACGTGGAGAGAACGGTCGCGCAGCCGGGCTCGGCGCACGGCCGACCTTTCTGCGGACGTGACGCCGCTTCCTTCCCTCGATCGGGAGTCCCGAACAACACGTCACTGGAACCTCTGGCCATGATCCGATCCCGTCGTCCGTCGCACGCCTGATCCGTACCGAGAGGCGGATCGGCCGCGGGGCACGACCCATCCCTTGCCCGTCAGAGGATCCCCGGACTGTGCCCGGGGTACACAGCCTACTAGACGGACGCGCCCCGCGCGCATCGACGGCGTTCCGAGCAGCGGACGACCTAGGATGCGCGTGTGAAACGTTGCGCATCGTGCGGCGAGGAGAACGCGGATCGAGCTCGATTCTGTCAGCGCTGCGCGGCGCCACTCGAAGCGGCAGAAGAACGCTCCGAGGTCCGCAAGGTCGTCACGATCGTGTTCGCGGACGTCACCGGCTCGACCGCGTTGGGCGAGCGGCTCGACCCCGAGGCGCTCCGCCGGGTGATGGGTCGGTACTTCGACGAGATGTCCGCGGTGATCGAACGTCACGGCGGAACGGTGGAGAAGTTCATCGGCGATGCGGTGATGGCCGTGTTCGGGATCCCCCGCCTCCACGAAGACGACCCGCTCCGTGCGGTCCGTGCGGCGGCCGGCATGCGCGAGGCGCTCACGGGGCTCAACGCCGATCTCGAACGCGACCACGGCGTCGGCCTCGCCGCTCGCATCGGCGTGAACACCGGGGAGGTGGTCACCGGCGACGCGGGCTCCGATCAGCGGCTCGTGACCGGGGACGCCGTGAACGTCGCCGCCCGCCTGGAGCAGGCGGCTCCAGCCGGCGAGGTCCTGCTGGGCGACTCCACATATCGCCTGGTCAAGGACGCGGTACAGGTCGAGCCCGTCGAACCGCTCGAGCTGAAGGGCAAGTCGGAACCCGTCCCCGCGTACCGCCTCGTGCAGGTGCTCGAGGCCCCAGAAGGGCATGCCCGGAACCTCGACTCGCCGATGGTCGGGAGGGCCAAGGAGCTCGAACTCCTCGAACGCGCACTCGACCGCGCGGTGTCGGAACGGACCTCACACCTGTTCACGCTCCTCGGGCCCGCGGGCGTCGGGAAGTCGCGGCTGGTACAGGAGTTCCTCTCCGGGACGGGAGCGACCGCCCGCCTGCTGCGCGGCCGCTGCCTCTCGTACGGAGACGGCATCACGTTCTTCCCGCTCGCCGAGATCGTCGAGGAGGCCGCCGGCATCTCGCGGGACGACGATCTGGAGACGGCGCGCTCGAAGGTTCGCGGGTTGCTCGCTGGCGCGGACGACGCCGAACGCATCGTGTCGCTCGTCGGGAGCCTCCTCGGGTGGGGGGGCGAGTCCGGCGCGAGCGAAGAAGCGTTCTGGGGCGTCCGCAAGCTCCTCGAACACCTCGCGAGCGAGCGACCCGTGGTCGTCGTGTTCGACGACATCCATTGGGCCGAACCGACCTTCCTCGACCTCATCGAGCACCTGGCGGACTGGACGCGCGATGCCGCGCTGTTGTTGCTCTGCGTCGCCCGGCCCGAGCTGCTCGAGGTGCGGACGAACTGGGGCGGCGGCAAGCTGAACGCGACGACGATCCTGCTCGAGCCGCTCCCGGACGAGCAGGCGTCGCAACTCGTGGACAACCTGCTCGGACGCGCCGACATCCCACCGGTCGCCCGACGACGGATCCTCGAGGCGTCCGAGGGCAACCCGCTGTTCGTCGAGGAGATGCTGGGCATGCTGATCGACGACGGATTGCTGCGCTTCGAGGACGGCTCATGGCGACCGGTCGAGGACCTCGCCGACGTCACGGTCCCGCCGACGATCCAGCTGCTGCTCGCCGCTCGACTTGATCGGCTCGATTCCGAGGAGCGCGGCGTGATCGAACGAGGCTCGGTCGAGGGCAAGGTCTTCCACGCCGGGGCGGTCACCACGCTCTCCCCCGAGGCACAGCGGCCCACCGTCCGGCCGCGGTTGCTCGCGCTCGCGCGCAAGGAGCTGATCCGGCCGGACCGAGCCGACTTCGCGGGGGAGGACGCGTTCCGGTTCCGTCATCTCCTGATCCGCGACGCCGCGTACCAGGCCATGCCCAAAGAGCAACGCGCCGACCTGCACGAGCGCTTCGCGGGCTGGCTCGAACGCACGGCCGGCGACCGCGTCCTCGAGTACGAGGAGATCCTCGCGTACCACCTCGAACAGGCGTACCGCTTCCGGGTCGAGCTCGGCCCTCCGGACGACCGGACGCGAGCGATCGCGCAGGCCGCGGCGACCCGACTGCTCTCATCGGCCGATCGAGCGGAGGAGCGGGGCGACTACGCGACCGCGCAGTCGCTGCTCGAGCGGTGTGCCGAGCTCTCCGAAGGCGCCGAGCGGGCGCACGCGCTCACGGTGCTCGCCTCCGCGCTGAGCGAGCTCAACGACTTCCCTGCCGCGATGGAGACCGCAACCCAAGCCCTCGCGGCCGCCACGAGCGCGGGCGACGAGCAGTACGCCCTCCGCGCCGAGCTCGTCCGGATCGAGGCGCGCGCGCACGTCGACCCCTCGTACCCGAGCGCGAAGACTCGACAGGACACCGAGTCGGTCCTCCGCCGGCTGGAGGAGATCGGCGACGACGACGGCGTCTTCCGCGCGCTTCTCGCGGTCGGGCGCCTCGACTTCTACGAGGGCCACTGCATGAAGAGTCTCGCCGTTTCGCAGCGGCTGTTCGAACGGGCCCGTGGCAAGTCGTATCGAGACCGGATCGCTGTTGCGCAGGCGTTCGGCAGCGCCGCCTTCTTCGGTCCACTCCCCCCGGACGAGTCGTTGGAGCTCGTCGACCGAGCCTTGGAGCTCGTCGCCGGAAGCATCGTCGACGACGCTGCATTCGGATCGGTGCGCGCGGGGCTGTTCGCGATGCAGGGTCTCTCCGACGACGCCCGAGGCGAGATGGCGCGCGCACGCGGCCTCTGGGCGGAGCTCGGCGACCCGAGCATCATGACGATCACGTTCCTCGCGACCGGCAACATGGAGATGATCCTCGGAAGTCCCGAACGAGCCGAGCGGGCCTTCCGAGAAGGGGTGGAGCTGCTCGACCGGCTCGGGGAGACCGGGTTCAATTCCACGTTCTTGGCCGGCCTGGCGAGCGCGCTTTGCGAACAGGGACGGTTCGATGAGGCCGAGGAGATCGCACGCCGCAGCGAAGCGCTCACTGCCGAGGGCGACTTCGCCTCTGAAGCGTGGTGGCGGCAGGCGCAAGCGCTGGTCCTGTCGAGCCGGGGCGATCACGACGGGGCGATCGCGATGGCCGACGCGGCGATCGCCTTCGTGCAACCGACGGACTACGTCGGGATGATCGGCGATGCGCACGAGGTGCGAGGGGTCGTGTTGGCGGCCGCCGGACGGCACGATGATGCTCAGGCGTCGTTCGAAGAAGCTATCGCATCACTCGAGCGGAAGGGCATCGTCCCCGCGATCGCGCGGTTGCACCGGCGCATCGCCGCGCTGCCGTCGTAGCCGCCGTACCCGGTAGCATGTGCGCGATGGCCGTCCCCTCGACGATGCTCCCGCTCGGGACCAAGACTCCGGAGTTCGCGCTGCCAGACGTGATGACAGGTCGGACGGTGTCGAACGCGGACTTCGCCGAGCGGCAGGGACTCCTCGTCATGTTCATCTGCCGCCACTGCCCGTACGTCGCGCATGTTCGCGCCGGCCTGGCGGAGTTCGGCCGGGACTACCAGGATGCGAACATCGGGATCGTCGCCGTCAGCTCCAACGACCCAACGACGCATCCGGAAGACGCACCGGCGAGCCTCGCGGAGGAGGCCCGCGAGGCCGGCTACACCTTCCCGTACCTCTACGACGAGTCACAGGAGGTCGCGAAGTCGTACACGGCCGCCTGCACGCCCGACTTCTTCCTGTTCGACGGCGATCGCGCGCTCGTCTACCGGGGTCAGTTCGACGACAGCCGGCCGAGCAACGGCCTCCCCGTTACCGGAGAGAGCCTCCGCGCCGCCGTCGACGCTGTGCTCGAGGGACGTCCGGTCGCCGAAGTCCAGCGGCCGAGCATCGGGTGCAGCATCAAGTGGCGGGCCGGCAACGAGCCCGCCTTCGCGTAGGGCTGCGAACCGCCCGCAGATCGTCGGACGATCTCGCCGAAGACGCGACCCTTCGGTTCGACCGGAGATGGCCGATGGCTTCTACGGGCTCCGCGTACTCCTGCCCGCCCCCCCAGAGAGCCACTCCGCTTCGACGCTTCCGTCCACGGCATCGCAGACCTCCTCGATGCATCGCGCCATGAGATCGACGCTCGACATGGCGGACAGAGCCACAACCTCCTCGAGCTCGCGCGACAGCGGCAGCGAGTCGACGACTCGGTCCAGTTCGTCACCGTGGTCGGTGTCGAGTTCAGCGTGCTCGATCAGCGTGCGGAAGGCCCGACGCGGAAGCCCCGTGCTCTCGATGAGCCGCTCGATGAGCCTCGGCGAGGTCGGATAGCCCTCGGTCACGGACATGTACCCGAGCACCGCGACGGGATGGTAGTGGAGCGCCCAGTAGTACTGCGAACCGATCATGCGCGCGACCGCGGGGCTCGGTACGCGCGACAGGACCGATGCCCGGTCGACCCCCAACACCTCCAGGTCCTCCAAGACCCACTCGTCGTGCCCGAGCTCCTCCTCGATGTGTCGATCGAGGTAGTCGGCCAGCCCGTCGGCCACCGGATCGGACGACATCGCCCGTGCCTGCTGGTGCGCACTCTTCATCAAGGGAACGGATCCACGGATGACGCAATGCACGGTGATGAGGTACTCGGGGTACGCCTCGCGGATCCTGGGGTGGTTCACGAGCCGTGTCGAGGCCGCCGCCAGGGGTGCGCTGACGAGCCCGATCTTTCGATGGAGCCGATCGCTGTGCGTGTCTGCAGGAGCAGCCAACGGCGTCACGCTCGAGGTTCCGCCGGTGGGGCCGGAGCGGGGCACCGTTTAGAGAGGCATCATCATGATCGAAGGCTCGTTCTGCATCCCCTTGTCTCTCAGCGTCCCGGTCGTATGGGCGATCACGTTGAGTTCGCCGTGCGAGAGCGTCTTCAGCGTGTTGATGAAATCTGCGGGGATCTGACTTGCGTCGATACCCTCGCTATCCATCGCCCCATCTGGGTCGTGCGAGAATCTCGCTCGGAACTGTCCTTTCCCCATGGCGATCGCGAGCTTCTCGACCTCCTCTTCAGCACTCATGTCCCCCCCTTTTCGCAGGATTCCACCGCACGCCCTACACCTCCCGCTTGACCGTGTCAAACCGCGTGCTCAGGGTGAGACGAGAGCATCCCTTCCTTGCCCGGAGAACGAGGGACTTCGAGCCCGTCCCTCCCGGACAGCCGTGGGGACGCGGCGGTCGCCAACGGCGTGGTGCCGCGGTGTCGGTGTTGATCCGAGCAGCGCAGATGGGGTAGCCGCTCCCTTCCAGGGGTTGCGCGGCCGTGACTTCCGCCCTCCGAGTGACTGGCGTACGTTCCTTCTATGGAGTTCCGGATCCTCGGAACGCTCGAGGTCTCCACGGATGAAGGCCCGCTGCCGCTGGGTGGCCCCAAGCAGCGGCTGGTCCTGGCGCACCTCATCGTGCGTGCGAACGCAGTGGTTCCCGCGGATGTCCTGATCGATGAGGTGTGGGGAGAGGAGCCTCCCGAAACGTCGCGTGGCACGCTGCAGTCATACGTCTCGCACCTTCGGCAGTTGCTCGGGGCGAGACTCGAAGGACGCCAACCCGGCTACGTGCTGCACATCCATGAGGGCGAGCTCGACGCCGCGTCGTTCGAGGCGAAGGTCAAGGAGGCCAAGGTGTTGGTGGCCTCCGAACCGGCCAATGGGGCGGCCGCGTTCGCTGACGCTCTCGAGCTCTGGCGTGGGCCGGCCTTCGCGGACCTGGCCGAAGAGCTCTCGCTCCGTGGCGAGATCGCGCGGCTGGAAGAGCTCCGCCTAGCGGCGACCGAGCACCGGGTCGCGGCCGAGCTCGCGCTGGGGCGCCACTCCACCGTGGTCTCCGAGCTCGAGGCCCTGACCGTCCGATATCCGTTGCGTGAGCGGTTGTGGGCCCATCTGATGCTCGCGCTCTTCCGAAGCGGCCGCCAGGCGCAGGCACTCTCGACCTACGAACGCGCGCGACAGGTGCTGGCTTCGGAGCTCGGCGCGGACCCATCCCCGGAGCTCCAGCAGCTCCACCGGCAGATCCTGAGCCAGGACCCCGAGCTGAGGGGGCCGCTCGCGCCCGCCCCGACCCCGGCCGCTCCGACCGCTCCGACCGCCCCGACCTCGATCGCTCGCCCTCCGAAGGAGGATCTCGGGCCGGGCGTCGATTTCGCCGCCTACCGGATCGAGGGGATCATCGGTCGCGGCGGCATGGGCGTCGTGTATCTCGCCGAGCACGAGGGCCTGAGGCGGAAGGTCGCGTTGAAGCTCCTCGCCCCCCCGCTGGCGGAGGACCATCGGTTCCAGGAGCGGTTCGTTCGGGAGTCCCGATTGGCCGCGTCGATCGATCACCCGAACGTGATCCCGATCTACGAGGCCGGCGAGGCCGACGGCCGGTTGTACATCGCGATGCGGTACGTGGAGGGAACGAACCTCGGCACCCTGCTGCGCGAGAAGGGCGCGCTCGACACCATCCAGGCATCTCGGATCGTCGGTCAGGTCGCCGCTGCGCTCGACGCCGCCCACGAGCAGGGGCTCGTGCACCGCGACGTCAAGCCCGCGAACATCCTCATCGCACGACAGCGAGGCACGGAGGCCGGCACGCACGCGTACCTCACCGACTTCGGGCTCACCAAAAGGTCCGCGAGCGATTCGGGTGTTACCGGGACCGGTCAGTTCGTGGGAACACTCAACTACGCGGCACCCGAGCAGTTCCGCGGCGGGACCGCGGACGCGAGAACCGACGTGTACTCGCTCGGTTGCGTGCTCTACGAGTGCCTCTCGGGACATCCACCCTTCCGGGCCGAGAACGACGCCGCCCTGATGTTCGCGCATCTGATGGAGGAGCCACCGGCGCTGACGGCGGTGCGCTCCGATCTACCGATGGACATCGACGAGGTGGTCGCAACGGCGATGGCCAAGAAGCCGGAGGATCGCTTCCCGAGCGCCGGCGTGTTCGCTTCCCGAGCCTCCGCGGCTCTCAGCCACCCATCGGATGGATCGCGGACCGACCGCGGAGAGGACCTCGACAGCGCCCCAGGCTCAACCGGGGCCCGGAAGGTCGTGACCGTCCTGTTCTGCGACGTCGTCGGGTCCACAGACCTAGGGGAATCGCTCGATCCCGAGTCACTCCGCCGGGTGATGACGCGGTACTTCGAAGCGATGAAAGCCGTCCTCGATCGGCACGGCGGCCGCGTTGAGAAGTTCATCGGAGACGCGATCATGGCCGTCTTCGGTGTTCCGGTCGCGCACGAGGACGATGCCCATCGGGCCGTACGCGCGGCGACGGAGATGCGAGAGGTGCAACGGAGGCTGAACGAGGAATTCCAGGATGCGTGGGGCGTCCGGGTCACCAGTCGCATCGGCGTGAACACGGGAGAGGTCGTCACCGGGGACCCCGCGACCGGTGGAACCTTCGCCACGGGGGATGCGGTCAACGTTGCCGCACGTCTTGAGCAGGCTGCCGAGCCCGGCGAGATCTTGGTCAGCGAGGCGACCTACCGGTTGATCCGGGACCTGGCGTCCGCCGAATCGATCGCGCCGCTTGCCATGAAGGGGAAGGCCCGACCCGTTGCGGCATGGAGGTTGCTCGAGATAGCCGCGGGCGCGGCCCCGCGAGGGGCGCCGGGTTTGGACTCCCCCCTCGTTGGCCGCGAAGTCGAGCTCGCTGACCTTCATGCGTCCTTCCAACGCGCGGTCGAGGCGCGGACATGCGAGATCGTGACGGTGCTCGGCGCCGCGGGCGTCGGCAAGTCGCGACTGATCTCGGAGTTCCACAGGGACCTGACCGGCGAGGTCCGGGTGGTCAGAGGCCGCTGTCTCCCCTACGGGGAGGGGATCACGTTCTGGCCCCTTGTCGGCGTCCTGCGGGAATCTGCGGGTATCGGCGAGATGGACTCACCGGAGCAGGCCGAAGCGAAGTTCGCTGTGCTGCTGAAGGCAGCGAAGGACTCGGTCCTCGTCCGACAGCGCCTGACCGCACTCCTCGGGATCTCCGATGTGGCGCCCGGGATGCAGGAAACCTTCTGGGCCGTACGCAAGCTCTTCGAAGAACTGGCGAGTCGAGAACCTCTGGTGGTGGTGTTCGACGATATCCATTGGGGCGAGCCCACCTTCCTCGATCTGCTCGAGTACCTGGTCGACTGGTTGCAAGGCGTGCCGGTGCTGCTCGTCTGCATGGCCCGTCCAGACCTGCTCGAGGTCCGCGCAGAATGGCTCAGCGGCAAGACGAACGCGGTCCTGATCAGACTCCGCCCATTGGCCGAATCGGAGACCGAGCGGTTGATCCGGAACCTGCTGGGAAGCACGCCCGCCGAGGGGGCGGTCGTCAGCATCGCCGACGTTGCGGAGGGCAACCCGTTGTTCGTCGAGGAGACCCTTCGCATGCTGATCGACGAAGGCACCCTTCAGCGCCGGAACGGGAGTTGGAGCGTCGTCGCGGACCTGTCAACCCTTTCGATCCCACCCACCATCCAGTCCCTGCTGACCGCTCGGGTCGACATGCTCGGCGAAGGTGAGCGCGACGTGATCGAACGGGCCTCGGTCGTCGGACGGGTCTTCTGGTGGGGAGCGGTCACCGAGCTCTCTCCCCCCGAGCATCGCGCTCACGTGGGCGGCTGGCTGCAGTCGCTCGTCCGGAAGGAACTGATCCGACCGGAGCACTCCGATCTGATGGAGGACGACGCGTACCGCTTCACCCACATCCTGGTCCGAGATGCGGCGTATGGGGGCGTCCCCAAGGCCCGTCGAGCCGAACTGCACGAGCGGTTCGCCCGCTGGCTCCAGGAGCAGAGTCGCGACCGCGCCGGTGAGTACGAGGAGATCGTCGGGTACCACCTCGAGCAGGCATGCCGGACGCTCCGCGAGCTCGGTCCCGTCAACGAGCACACCCGAGCGATGGGGTTGCAAGCCGCTGTGCCGCTCGCGTCGTCGGGCAGACGGGCCCTTGCTCGAGGTGACATGCCGGCCGCCGTCAACCTGCTGTCCCGGGCGACGTCGCTCACTCCGGCGGACGATCGGGACCGGATGACGCTCTTGCCTGATCTTGCCTTCGCCCTCCTACAGACCGGCGACTTCAGCAGGATGCGTGAGGTGCTGACCGAATTGCAGCAGGCCGCGGGCGATGTCCTTCTCGGAGCTCACGCCCTCCTCCTTGACCTGTGGCTTCGGCTGTTCACCAATCCCGAAGGGTGGGCTGAGGAGGCGTCCCGGGAAGTGACCCGGGCGATGTCGATCTTCGAAGATCACCACGACGACCGAGGCGTGGCACAGGGCTGGGCCCTGCTCGGCCTCTCTCGGATGATCGGGGGCCGATTCGCCGAGGCCGTGGAGGCGTGGGAGGAAGCGGCCGACCACGCCTCAACGGCCGGCGCCCACCGAGAGGAGCTCGAGAACCTGTCGTGGGTCCCCGTCGGGATCTGGTCGGGTCCGATGCCCGTGGACGAGGGCATCCGACGGTGTCAGGAGATCCTCGAGCGAGCCCAGGGAGATCGGAAGACGATGGCCGTCGCCCTCGCCATCTGCGGGAACCTCGAGGCGATGCGGTCACGGTTCGACGAGGCCCGGGAGCTGGGCGCGCGAGCTCGGTCGGTCATCCAGGAGGTCGCTCTGCCCGGGTGGATGGGCGCGCTCACGCAGATGTCCGGATGGACGGAGATCCTGGCAGGGGACCCGGCGACCGCCGAACGAGACCTCCGCTGGGGTGTCGAGACGCTTCGCGGGATCGGCGAGTTGACCTGGCTTTCGACCACGGCAGCGATCCTCGCTGAGGCCCTCTATGCACAGGGCCGGCTCGAGGAAGCCGAGGAGTTCGTGAAGGTGAGTCACGAGACCGCCGGAAGCGAGGACATCTTCTCCCAGGTCCTGCTGAGAAGCGTCAGGGCGAAGGTGATGGCCCAGCTCGATCGGCCGGACGAGGCCGAGCTGCTCGCTCGGAAGGCGGTCGCCATCGCCACGTCGAGCGACTCCCTGCTCCTGCAAGCGGAGGCCTTCACCAGTCTCGCCCATGTCATGGGGGCGGCGGACCGGGCAGCAGAAGGCGAGGCGGCGTTGGCCGAAGCCCGGCGCGCGTGCGAGCAGAAGGGGAACGTGGCCGGGGCGGACCGAGCTCGGAGACTGTTCGAGGCGTCGCGGCGACCCACGTGACCGTTGCCTGCCCAGAACGACCGGTCTTCCGGAGCGAGAACTGCGCGGAGCACCGCTCAGAGTGTGGATGCGCGACGCGAGCCGAGCGACGGACGGTCCGTGGGCTCGGCTGAAAGCCACCGCTGGAACGCCGCGCTCGCCGCCGGCCAGTCTGCGTCGGTCATCGCGAACCAGGCCGAATCGCGGTTCCGCCCCTTGACGATCATGTGATTGCGGAAGACCCCCTCGAACGTGAAGCCGAGCCGGAGCGCGGCGGCGCGTGAACGTTCGTTCAACGCGTCGCACTTCCATTCGGCACGGCGATGACCGAGCCGCTCGAACGCCTCGCGCAGCATCAGGAACGCGGATTCCGTGTTCGCCTCGGTCCGCTGGGCGGTCGGGGCGAACCAGATGTGGCCGAGCTCGAGCCGTCGATGTGTCGTGTCGACGTTCAGGAAGCTCACGATGCCGATCGGGCCGGTCGCCTGCCCGACGACCGTGAGGAACAACGGGTCCTCTGAACCCGAGGACTCCCGGAGCCAGCGACCCAGCTCTGCGGCACCGGCGAACGGGCCGTACGACAGATAGGTCCAGAGCCGGGTGGCCTCGTCGCTGCCGTCGTGCGCGGCGCGCCAGAGCGGTTCGGCGTCGGCGTCCGGATCGACCGGACGCAGCGTCACGAACCGGCCTTCGAGCGGCCGGCGTTCCGGACGGCGCGCGTCGGGACCCGCGACCGGTTCGCCGACCGGGAGCTCAGCAGCCATGCGCCGCAGTCTCGCACGGTTGCGCCGCACGCACGGGCCGGGAACGATCGGGTGTGCTGCCGGCGATCGGGCACTTCATGATAACCAGGCCGGCCCTGTGACGAGCAGCACCTAGACGGCGCCGACCCGGTGCATGAGCTTCGGTCAAATGTTTGCGCACGGCGCGCTGGTTGCGGCCGTCGAAGTCAGGTCCCGATACGACCTGACGAAAACCTGCTCCGCTCGAACCAGAACATCCGCCTGCCGCCTGATCCACCGATCGGGCTCGGCGCCGGATCTCTCTCCCGGCCGATTCATCCGTGCCCGGTGTGGGTATCACCCGGATGGTCGCCGACACGGGGAGGTCATCATGACCCTGACCAGCACGATGAAGGGGTACGGCCGCACCGCCAGGTTCAAGGCCGAGGCGATGGGCCACCAGATGAAGGACCGGACGCTCGAGAAGCGGCTCGACCGGGCCAGCACCGAGGCCGAACGCCTCCGGTTCGAGAACGAGATCCTCCGGGACGAGGTGGAGGACACCCGGTCCGAGCACCGCCGGATCCTCGATTTGCTCGACGAGCGGCTGCCGGAGCAGTCGGAGGACGGGGAACACTCCCACAAGGGCCGCTGGTTCCTGTTCCTCGCCGCGGTTGCGGGTGCCGGCTACGCCGTCTATCGCCGCTTCCAGCGCGACGACGAAGAGTGGGACGCCGCGACCGACGTCGCCACCGGCGGGACCACACCCGGCAAGCGCCGTGACTCCGCCGTCGCGTAGCGGGATCGGACCTGCTCGGTCCCGCGACGGGGGTCTACGCTTCCGGACGTGAAGTTCGCGCCGCACGATCTGGACTTCGTCGCCGACCCCTACCCGGCGTACGCGGAGCTCCGGGCGGAGGCGCCCATGCACCACGACGCGGCGACCGACCACTGGCTCGTGTCGCGGTTCGCCGACGTGAACGTGCTGCTCCGCGATCGTCGGATGGGGCGCACGTACCTGCACCTGGCGACCCACGCCGAGATGGGGCACCCCGACCCGCCCGGGTGGCACGGGCCGTTCTGGGACCTGATCAACGCGGGGATCCTCGACATGGAGCCCCCCGACCACACGCGGGTCCGCCGGCTGGTCGCCAAGGCGTTCACGCCGCGCTTCGTCGAGGGCCTCCGGCCCCGGGTGCAGGCGATCATGGACGAGCTCGTCGACCAGGTGGACGGCACGGGCGAGTTCGACCTGATGCAGGTCGCCGAGCCCCTTCCGGTCACGGTGATCGCGGAGATGCTCGGTGTCCCGGATGCGGACCGCGCGCACCTGCGCCCGTGGTCCGCGGACATCACGAAGATGTACGAGCTCGACCCCTCCGTCGAGATGCAGCGGGACGCGGTCCGGGCGAGCACCGAGTTCTCCGAGTACCTGCGCGGGCTCGCACGTGAGCGCCGTCACGACGGCGGCGAGGACCTCATCTCCCGCCTCGCGCGGGTCGTGGACGAGGGCGAGACCCTCGCCGAGGACGAGCTCGTCGGCACGTGCGTGCTGCTCCTGAACGCCGGTCACGAGGCGACCGTGAACTCGACGCTGATCGGATGGTGGACGCTGTTCCGGCACCCCGACCAGCTGCAGCAGCTGCGCGAGGACCGATCCCTGCTCCCGAACGCGATCGAGGAGCTGCTGCGGTTCGACACTCCCCTCCAGATGTTCGAGCGGTGGGTGCTCGAGCCGTTCGAGCTGCACGGCGTCGAGGTACCGAGAGGTGCGGAGCTCGGACTCCTCTTCGGCTCCGCGAACCACGACCCCGAGGCGTTCGATCACCCCGACGCGCTCGTCCTGTCCCGCGAACCGAACCCCCATCTGACGTTCGGCGCGGGCATCCACTTCTGCCTGGGCGCGCCGCTCGGCCGCCAGGAGCTCCAGATCTCGTTCGCAACGCTGCTGGACCGCTTCCCGAACCTCGAGCTCGTCCGGGAGCCCACCTGGAAACCGAACTACGTCATCCGGGGCCTCGAGGGCTTGCGGGTGCGTCCGTAGCGCGGCCTATACTCCGATCGACGGCGACTCCTCACGCCGAACCCGCGTCCCGGCGCCTACGCCGCCGGCTCGAGCGGGCAAAGGGGCTCCGCCTCGGGGTGCGTTTCGGGTCGGCCGCGATCCCGCGGATCGGCGACGGTTGGAGCGTGGGTTCGCCGTCGCGCGGTCCCGAAGGGATGGGACGCGATGACCGAGCAGAAGGCCCGCAAGCGCCAGGTCCGGACCCGGATGCAGAAGACGGGCGAGCGATACACCGCCGCCCGCGGCAACGTCGTGAAACCAGCGCCCCTGCCACCTCGGGCCGCCGAACCTCCGTTCTCCGAAGCCGCGGTTCGCAAGGCGACCGGCAAACGTTGGGACGACTGGTTCCGCCTCCTCGACGCGTGGGGAGGGACCGGACACACACACACGGAGATCGCTCGGTACGTGAACGAGGAGCTCGGCGTCGACGGCTGGTGGGCGCAGAGCGTCACGGTCGGGTACGAGCGCGCGCGAGGGATGCGCGCGCCGCACCAGCGCCCCGATGGGTTCTCGGTCGACGTGTCGAAGACGTTCCCGGTCGACGCCGAGCGCCTATACCGGGCGTTCGCCGACGCTCGGCAGCGCAACCGCTGGATCGGGCGCGGAACCCTGACGCTCCGCGCGAGCACGCCCGCGAAGCGGGTCGCGCGGTTCGACTTCGGGACGAGCGCCGACGTCTCGCGCGTGATGGTCGGCATCACGCCGAAGGGACCCTCGAAGGCGAGCGCCGCCATCCGGCACGAGCGGCTCGGTGCGGCCGAGGAGGTCGAGACGATGCGGGCCTTCTGGAAGGAGCGGTTCCAAGACCTCTCGCAGATCCTCTCGTAGAGACATCGGGCCGCATGGGTATCGAGGAGTCGTCGTGGGATACCAGGTCGAGGGCGGATGGCTCCGCCGAGTGAACGGTGTGGACGTCGAGCGGCGGCCGGTGCTGCATCTCGGGACCCACTGGCCGAGCGGCCACCCGATCGGGTACCTCTTCCACTACACGGCCGGGTGCGGTTCGGACCTGACGAACGTGCTGAACAAGCGCGGCATCAGCGTCCATTTCTCGGTGGACCGGGAGGGCACGATCTACGAGTACGTCCCGATCTCGAACGTCGCCTTCCACGCGTTCGAGGCCTCGTTCGTGTACTGGGGCGTCGAGCACAACGCCCTTCCGGGCACATGCGACCTCACCGACGAGCAGCTCGAGGTGAGCACACGACTGACGGCCGGCCTGGTCGAGCTCACGGCCCACCGTTGGGGGTTCGAGATCCCGCTCCGGAAGACCCACGGCCCGAGCCTCGTGCCCGGATTCAAGGACCACGCCGACGGAACCACCACGACCTGGAACGACAACGGCCACACCGACCGGCTCTACCGCTGGTCCTGGCCCCGGTACCTCGACGCGGTTCAGGCCGTCCTGTCGGGGAAGGAGGAAGACGTGCTCTCACCGGAGGAGGAGGACGCGATCAGCTTCGCGCACGGGCAGCTGAAGTACCTCGAGGGAGGACCCTCTCCGGCCGAGCCGGGTCCCGGCCGGCGCGGATGGCGGTTCGCGAAGCGGATCTCCGAAGCGTTGGACCAGCCCGCCGAGACCGAGGTCTCGCCGATGACGGAGGAGCCACCGGAGTGACCCCCCTGAGCGAGCCTCGGAGCCGGCCTCGAGAGGCGACGGGCTATCCTCGTTCCTCATGGGCTTGTACCGGCTCTCCGAGCCCGACGAACCGCTGTCGAGGCCGGCCATCGTCGCCGCGCTCGATGGCTGGATCGACGCCGCAGGTGCCTCGACCGCGGCGGCCGGCCGCCTCGCCGACGATGGCGAACCCATCGCGGCGTTCGACGCGGACCTGATCTTCGACTTCCGTTCGAGGCGTCCGGTGCTCGACATCATCGACGGGACCCTGAAGGAGCTCACGTGGCCCGAGCTCACGCTCCGACGTGCGCGGATCGGGGACCGCGACCTGTTGATCCTGACCGGCGCGGAGCCCGACTTCCGATGGGGAGAGCTCGGGCGCGACCTCGTGGAGCTCGCACGACGTTGGAGCGTGGTGGAGTGGGTCAGCCTCGGGTCGATCCCGACCGCGGTCCCCCACACCCGGCCGGTTCCCGTCCTCGCGACGGCTTCGCGTGCGGGCCTGCTCGTCGACGATGAGCAGCAGGGGCCGGCGGGACTCCTGCGGGTGCCGTCGGCCGCCCTCTCCACGCTCGAGCTCGCGGTCGCCGGTGCGGGGATCCCTTCGGTCGGCTTCTACGCCCAGGTCCCGCACTACCTCGGCGGTCCGTACGCGGCCGCGTCGATCGCGATCCTCGAGTACGCGGGCCGGCACCTCGAGGTCGAGATCCCCCTGGGCCCACTGCCGGACGAGGCGATCGCCCAACGCCAGCGTCTGGATCAGATCGTGCAGGCCAACGACGAGTCGCGTGCGTACGTCGAGCAGCTCGAGTCGGTGGTCGACAACCAGGAGATGCCGACCGGCGACGAGCTGGTGAGCGAGATCGAACGGTTCCTCCAGGAGCGAGGGGATGGCGGCTCCGGCCAAGGCCCGCTCGCGTAGGCCTCTGGAGGACCCGAGCCGTCGGGACGAGCCCGCCCGCTACCATGCCGGGATGGAGAAGCCGCCCTCCGAACGCACACGCGTTCGCCGAATCCCCGAACGCGGCGTCTACGACCGCGCAACGATCGACGCGATCTTGGACGAGGCGCTCATCTGTCACCTCGCGTACGTGATCGACGGGGAGCCGCGGGTCACGCCGACGATCCACGCGCGGGCAGGCGACACGCTGTTCGTCCACGGATCGAACGCCAGCACGACCCTGCGGACCGCCAAGGAGGGCACGCCCGTGGCGGTCGAGGTCACGCTGCTCGACGGCCTCGTGCTCGCGCGAAGCGCGTTCCACCATTCGATGAACTACCGCTCGGTCGTCGTCTACGGACGCGCGCGTGAGGTGAACGACCCGACCGAGAAGTGGGAGGCGCAGCGCGCCCTCGTCGAGCACGTGGTCCGGGGGCGAGCGGCCGACGCGCGGATGCCGAACGACCGCGAGCTGAACCAGACGACGATCCTGGCGATCCCGCTCGACGAGGCGTCGGCGAAGGTCCGCACCGGGCCGCCGAAGGACGAGGAGGAGGACTACGCGCTGCCGGTGTGGGCCGGCGTGCTGCCGCTTCGAACGATCCCGGGCGAACCGGAGGCCGACCCGCTCCTCCCCGAAGGCATCCCGGCACCTACGTACGTGAACGAGTACCGCCGCTGATCGAGCTCCGCACGCCCTCGTAGGCTCAGCGCATCGATGGAGACCTCTCGCCCGAGCGTCCGGCAGAACCTGCGCTCACTGCCGCCCGCGACGTGGGTGTTGTTCGGTGGGACGTTCGTCAATCGGCTCGGAACGTTCGTCATGCCGTTCATCACGCTGTACCTGACCCAACCCGAACGCGGGTTCTCCATCCCGCAGGCGGGGCTCGCCCTCGCGATGTACGGGGTCGGAGGCGTCGCGGCCCAGTTCCTCGGAGGCTGGCTGGCCGACCGCATCGGCCGGCGCAACGCGATCGGGTTCTCGATGCTCGGCGCGTCGGTGATCACGCTGCTGCTGTGGCAGGCGTCCAGCCTCATCGTCATCTACGCCCTCATGCTGCTGCTCGCACTCGTCGCCGAGATGCACCGCCCGGCCGCCTCGGCGCTGATCGCCGACCTGGTTCCGAGCGAGCAACGCGTCAGCGCGTTCGCCGTGTTCCGTCTGGCGATCAACGTCGGCTGGGCGTGCGGGCTCACGCTCGGCGGCCTCCTCGCCGACGCGTCCTTCGACTACCTGTTCGTCGGCGATGCCATCACCTCGGCGGCGTTCGGCGTGATCTCGCTCATCGCGCTCCCGCACGGGACGCGCACCTCGCGGCACGAGGAGCGCCATCTCCAGGGCGCCACGCGGACGATCCTCGCGGATCGGGGTTTCCTGTTGTTCCTGGGCGCCATCCTGATCGGGGCGGCGATCTACATGCAGAACGTGTCCACGTTCCCGCTCCACGTCCGAGCAGCGGGCTTCTCGACCTCCGTCTACGGGGGCCTGCAGGCGCTGAACGGCGTGATCGTCGTCCTGCTGGAACTGCCGATCACCGCGTGGACCGGACGGCGGTCACGAACACGGATGGTCGCACTCGGCTCCCTGCTCATCGGCGTGTCGTTCGCCACGCTGACCGTGGCTGTGTCCATCCCGGCACTGGCGGCGATGGTGCTCATCTGGACGCTCGGCGAGATCATCTCCTCGCCCGTGAGCAGCGCCTTCGTAGCCGACCGGTCGCCCGAGCACACCCGGGGTCGCTACCAAGCCTCGCTCGGGGTGATGTTCGCGCTCGGGGCCGTGGTCGGACCGACCCTCGGCACCGCCGCGTACGCGTTCAACCCCGACGTCCTGTGGGTCGGATGTGGCCTCGCAGGCGTGCTCTCCGCGGGACTGGCGCTCGCCGCGGGCCGCCACCCGGCGCCCGTCATGCCGGCGGCGGAGCTTGACACCCCTCTCACCTAGCGGGTAGATATATCGGAACGATATACGCAACCGATATATCGAATCGCAACGTGGAGGAAGGATCAGGATGCTGGAGCTCGCGATCCTCGGACTGCTCAAGGAGCGGTCCATGCACGGCTACCAGCTGTCGAAGCGCCTCACCGACTCCCTCGGCGGGTTCTGGCGCGTCTCGTACGGGTCGCTGTACCCGACGCTGAAACGCCTCGAACGCCAGGGGGCGGTCGAACAGGTCTTCGACCGCCAGGAGGTCGGACGCCGCAAGAACGTCTACCGGATCACCGAGGCCGGCGAGGTGCTCTTCCGTGAGCTGCTCGAGGAGTCCGGCCCGGACGCCACCGGTGAGGACAACCGGTTCCGGGTCCGGATGGCGTTCTTCAAGTACCTGTCGCCCGAGACGCGGATCCGCCTGCTCGAACGCCGGCGGGCGTTCCTCGAGGAGCGCCTGTCGACGATCGCCGCGTCCTCGGCGACCACGAGCGGGGACACCTACACGATGTCCTTGATGCAGCACGGGCGCGAGAGCACCGAGCAGGACATCGCGTGGCTCAGCGGCCTGATCGCGGCGGAGCGCCGCACGATCGATACGGAAACGGGGGGGACGAAGCGACGGGGAAGCAATCGGTCGCTTCGCAGGAAGGAGCACACCACATGAGCACCGTTCGACTCGCGATCGTCGGGGTGGGCAACTGCGCCTCGTCGTTCGTTCAAGGACTCGAGTACTACGCGGACGCCGATCCCGGGGATACCGTCCCGGGCCTTATGCACGTGGACCTCGGCGGGTACCACATCCGCGACGTGGAGCTCGTGGCGGCGTTCGACGTCGACGCGAAGAAGGTCGGCACGGACGTCTCGGAGGCGATCGTCTCCGAGCCGAACAACACGATCCGGTTCGCCGACGTCCCACCGACCGGCGTGGTCGTGCAGCGCGGGCCGACGTTCGACGGCCTCGGTCACTACTACCGCGAAACGATCGAGGAGTCCGAGCTCCCGCCGGTGGATGTCGCGAAGGCGCTCCGCGAAGCGGAGGCGGACGTGCTCGTGTCGTATCTGCCGGTGGGATCCGAGCAGGCCGCCAAGCACTACGCGCAGGCGGCGATCGACGCACACGTCGCCTTCGTGAACTGCCTGCCGGTGTTCATCTCCTCGGACCGAGCCTGGGCCCAAAGGTTCGTCGCGGCGGGCGTCCCGATCGTCGGCGACGACATCAAGAGCCAGGTCGGAGCCACGATCGTGCACCGCGTCCTCACGAAGCTGTTCGAGGACCGCGGCGTGAAGCTCAACCGAACGTACCAACTGAACTTCGGCGGCAACATGGACTTCATGAACATGCTCGAGCGCGAGCGACTGACGTCCAAGAAGGTTTCGAAGACGCAGTCGGTGCAGTCGCAGATGCGCAAGCAGCTGGACAAGCAGAACATCCACATCGGACCCTCCGACCACGTGCCGTGGCTCGAGGACCGGAAGTGGGCGCAGATCCGGCTCGAGGGACAGGCGTTCGGGGACGTGCCGCTGAATATCGAGCTGAAGCTCGAGGTCTGGGACAGCCCGAACTCGGCCGGCATCGTGATCGACGCGGTCCGGTGCGCGAAGCTGGCGCTCGACCGCGGCGTCGCCGGCCCGTTGATCGGCCCGAGCGCGTACTTCATGAAGTCGCCGCCCGTGCAGTTCAGCGACGAGGCCGCCCGCGAGATGGTCGAGGAGTTCATCCTCGGCAACGGGGCGAGCGCGTCGGCCGACTGGACGGCGTTCTTCGACGTGCACCCAGCCGAGGCGTAACCACGCACGGGACCGAACGACCGGGAGGCCGGGCCGCGTGCCCGGCCTCTATCGTTGCGGCAGCTCGAGACGACTCGAGAACGCCGACAGCCATCGAGAGGAAGGAGCCGACATGCGCATGACCCGATCGAACCCCGAGACCGTCGCCCGTCCGGTCGGCAACTACTCGCAGGTGGTGCGCGTCGAGACCGCCGACGCGACCTGGATCCACGTGTCGGGACAGGTCGCGCTCGACCTCGACGGTCACCTCGTCGGCCCCGGCGATCTGCGTGCTCAGACCCGACAGGTGTTCGAGAACCTGCACGCGATCCTGTCGGCCAACGGGGCGACGTTCGACGACGTCGTCAAGGTCAACACCTACGTCACGACCGTGGACGACATCGCCGGGATGCGCGAGGAGCGCGGCAGGTTCCTCTCGGAGCTGCCCGCGAGCACCGCCGTCCAGATCTCCGCCCTGTTCGTGCCGGAGGCCGTGATCGAGGTCGACCTCGTGGCGGTGATCGCGGCATGACGACCGTGGCGTTCCTCGGCCTGGGTTCGATGGGAGCTCCGATGGCCGCCCGGCTGCTCGATGCCGGCCACGAGCTCCGCGTGTGGAACCGGACGCCGGGCCGCGATGAAGCGCTCGTCGCGTCCGGGGCCGATCGAGCCGCGACCCCCGCCGACGGGGTGCGCGACGCCGAGGTGGCGATCACGATGCTCAGGGATCCGGAGGCGCTCGGGTCCGTGCTGTTCGGTCCGGACGGCGTGGCCGCAGCGATCGCGCCGACCGCGACGCTCATCGACATGTCGACGGTCGGCCCCGAGCCGATCCGGTCGATCGCAGCGCGCTTGGCGCCGACGGCGGTCCTCGACGCCCCGGTCCTCGGCAGCGTCCCGGCGGCCGAGTCCGGCCGGCTCACGATCCTGGCGGGAGGGGACCCGGCGGTGTTCGAGCGGCACGTGGATCTGCTCGCCGACCTCGGCTCGCCGGTCCACGTCGGACCGAGCGGCACCGGCGCGACCCTGAAGCTCGTCGCCAACGCCGCCACGATCTCGACCCTCGTGGCCGTGGGCGAGCTGCTCGCGCTTACCGACCGGATGGGCGTGGACCAGGCCGTCGTGCTCGACGGGCTCCACCTCGGCCCGCTCGCCTCGTTCATCGAACGCTGGCGCGAACGCCTCGAGGACCGATACGACCGGCCCGATTTCCGCCTGGAGCTGGCCAGGAAGGATCTGGCGCTCATCCTCGACGAGGCGGAGCGCGCCGGCGTCGGTCTGACGATGGTCGACACCGCCGCCGCCCGATCCGATGAGGCGATCGCCGCCGGGCTCGGCCCGAGTGACTTCGGAGCCGTTTCCGGCTTCCTCCGTCGGTGAAACCCACACGGCTGCGCGCGCGCGAGGCGCTCCGCAGCCACGACTTCCGACGGCTGTTCGCGATCCGTCTCGTTTCGCAGTCGGCCGACGGACTGTTCCAGGTGGCGCTCATCGCCTCGATCGTGTTCGACCCGCAGGAACAGAGCACGGCGGTCGGGTTCGCGATCGCGACCTTGGTGGTGTCGTTGCCGTTCTCGATCCTCGGGCCGTTCACCGGCGTCTTCATCGACCGGTGGTCTCGCCGGAAGATCCTGGTGGTCGCGCCGCTGCTGCGCGCGGCGCTCGCGTGGCTCGTGCTGTTCGACCCGCTGGACGCGCCGGTCGCCTTCTACGTGGGCGCGCTCTGGGTGCTCTCCGTGAACCGGTTCTTCCTCGCGACGGCGATCGCCGTCGTCCCGCGCCTCGTGCCGCGCGAGGACCTCCTCATGGCGAACTCGATGTCGGTCGTGGGTGGAACGGTGGCACTGCTCGCCGGCGTGTTCGTCGGCGGGTGGATCGCGGACCTCGTGGGCGAGACGCCGGTGATCGCGCTCGCGACGGCGCAGTGGGTCGCCACCTCGCTCATCGCATCGAGGATCCGGAGCCCGCTCGTCCCGCATCACCTGCCCGAGGCGCCCGTCCGCGACGAGCTCCGGCGCGTCGTGCGCGAGTTCGCGGACGGGGTCGTTCGCCTCGCGCACACGCCTCGCGCGTTGGGGCCGATCACGTCGATCTCGCTCAACCAGATGGGACAGGGCATCGTGCTCGTGCTTTCGCTCTTCGTCTTCCGCGACCGGTTCGAGCAGGACGTCGGCTCCTTCTCGAACCTGATCGGCGCCGGCGGCGTGGGCGTGCTCCTCGGCATCCTCACCGTCGGCGCGCTCGAGGCGCGGTTCACGAAGGAGCGGATCGTCGCGGGCGCCTTCGCGGCCTCCGGCCTGACGTTGCTCGCGGTCGCCACGACGATCAGCGGCTGGAGCGTGCTCCTCGCGAGCTTCGCGATCGGGCTCACGTTCGCCTGGATGAAGATCCCGGTGGACACGATGGTCCAGGAGGCCATCCCGGACGGGTACCGGGGCCGCGTGTTCGCCGTGTATGACGTGGCCTACAACGTGGCCCGCGTCATCGCCTCGTTCCTCGCGATCCCGATGCTGAACCATCTGGGCGAGGCCTGGTCCGTGGCCGTCGTCGGACTGGTGTTCCTCGCCTGGACGCCCGTGCTGCCGCGCTGGATCGGCCGGATCCCGGAGCTCGACCTGCGCTTCTACGCGGGCGGCCGGGCCGACGAGGCGCCACGCGCGGTCGTGTGGGGCGGTGTCGAGGAGACCGTCGAGGTCGAGCGACGCGCGCTCGAGGAGACCGACGGGGTTCGGCGGTCCCGGTATCGCCTGCGGATGCAGGACGGAACCGTCATCGACGTATCGAAGGTCGAGCCGGACGGAGCGTGGAGCCTCGAACGAGAGCTCGGATGACCGTCCGTACGACCGCGGGGCGACGGCGACGATGCCCCCCAGGTCTCGGGTGATACAACAGTCGACGTGTCCTCCTCGGACCCGCGCATCGGGAGTCGGATCGGCGGCTACGCGATCCAGTCCGTGCTGGGCCGCGGAGGCATGAGCGTCGTCTATCTGGCAGAGGACACCAGGCTCGACCGCAGGATCGCGCTCAAGGTGATGGCCGACGAGCTCGCGGGGAACGAGTCGTTCCGGACGCGCTTCATCCGCGAGGCGCACATGGCGGCCAACATCGAGCACCCGAACATCGTGCCCCTCTACGACGCGGGAGAGATCGACGGCGTCTTGTACCTGGCGATGCGTGTGATCCGCGGGACCGACCTGCGACAGGTGATCGATGACGAGGGGGTCCTCGATCCCGAACGCACGATGGCGATCATGCGCCAGGTCGCGAGCGCGCTCGACGCCGCGCATCGCGCAGGCCTGGTACACCGAGACGTGAAGCCCGGGAACATCCTGCTCGCGACGGACGGCGACGAAGAGCACGCCTACCTCTCCGACTTCGGGCTGACCAAGCAGGCCTCATCCGACAGCGGCCTGACGAAGACCGGGACGTTCCTGGGGACGGTCGATTACGTCGCTCCGGAGCAGATCCGGGGGCACGAGGTCGACGGGCGCACCGATCAGTACTCGCTCGGCTGCGTGTTGTACGAATGCCTGACCGGCAGCGTGCCGTTCGTCAAGGACCAGGACGTGGCGACCCTGTTCGCGCACGTCGAGGACGAGCCACCCCGCCTGTCGTCGATGCGCCCCGAGCTGCCGGAGGCGGTGAGCGGCGTCGTCGCCCGCGCGATGGCCAAACAGCGGGAGGCGCGGTTCGACACCTGCCAGGCGTTCGTGCAGGCGGCTCGCACCGCGCTCCGAGAGCCGGCCCGACCACCTCCCGCTCCGACCGTCGTCGCGGCCGGCGCCGCCGCGATCTCGGTCCCGCCGGCTCCTCCGGGACCCGATCGGGCACCGCCCGAACCCACCCCGTCGCGCGGCTCACGGCGCTGGCTGCTGATCGCGGCGATCGTCGCGGCGGTCGCGATCGCCGGCATCGTCGCCGGCATCGCCCTCACTCGCGACGGTCAGGAGCGGGCGGACCCGACGGGAAGCACCGGCTCGACCGGCGTGACCGGGCCGACGGGCCCGACGGACCCGACCGGAGCGACCGCCCCGACCGGAGCGACCGGCCCGTCCGCGACGGGTCCGACGGCGCCGACCGGTACCACGGGAGCCCCGCCCGCGTCCGGTTGTCCGGGACCGGAGGACTCATTCGACACGGGCGAACCTCCATTGGTGGAGGGCGAGCGGTACGGCTGCATCGAGAGGATCTCGCCGTTGCAGCGAACGATGCTCTTCGATCTCGCGACCCTCTATGCGGGGGCCGGCTGCGATCACAGGCGGCCGATGGAGACGGCGCCGAGGTGCGGTCCGACGGATCGTACGTCGGGAACAGGAACGCCTTCCTGCGGGAGCTCCCGCTCGACCCCGACGTCGAGGTCGTCCTCCTCGACTGGGACGGATGCCCGCCGTGCGACGAGACGCTCGTCACGGACCTCGACCTGTTCGCGACGGTGATCGACACCTCGGTCGACGAAGGTGGGAACCAGGTCGTGATCGAGGGACAGACGTATGGGGGAGCTGGGTCGCTGTACCGGCTGACGCTCGCGGACGGCGTCGTCGTTCGGATCGAGGAACAGCCCCCAGCGTGATCCGGACGCACCGTCATCTCCGCTTCGGTCGTGGTCGTGGCGCTGTCGGCCTGTTCCTCTCAAGGGTCACCGGCGCCTGGTCCGCAGGAGAGGGTGGCCTCGCCGAGTCCGACCGCGTCACCCGACCAGGGACTCGGATCCGAGGAGCCACAGATGGATGAGCGGAACGGGTTCCACGGCAAGATCGATCCGCTCCCGCGGGTGCTCGCCGCCGAGATGCGGGGGACGACGTGGAAGCCCGGCTGCCCGGTGCCGCTCGACGACCTGCGGCTGCTCCACTTCAACTACTGGGGGCTGGGCGGTGTGATCAGGCGCGGTCCGTTGGTGGTGAACGCATCGGTCGCGGAGGACGTGCTCTGGGTGTTCGGGCAGCTGTTCGACGCTCGGTTCCCACTCAAGCGCGTCGGGCTGACGAGGGAGTTCGTGCCGTCGAGGTTCGAGCCGGTCATCTCGAGCGGGCGGAGCGTGACCGCGTCGTTCAACTGTCGTCCGGTCATCACGCCGCTCGGGCCCGGGGACGGTTTCTCCCAGCACGCGTACGGGCTCGCGATCGACGTCAACCCCGTTCAGAACCCGTTCGTCACCTCGGACGGGTTCGTCCGCAACACCGAGGCACGACCGTACGTCGACCGGAGCAGGGACCTTCCGGGGATGATCCACGCCGGCGATATCGTCGTGCGGTCGTTCGCCGCCATCGGCTGGGAGTGGGGCGGGTTCTGGAGCGGCGGGAAGGACTACATGCACTTCTCGCTGCTCGGTCGGTAGCAGACGCTGATGGCACGCGACTGGGACGCCGCGACGTACGAGCGGATCGCCGACCCGCAGTTCGGCTGGGGCGCCGCCGTGGTCGAGCGCCTCGAGCTCGAGGGCGGGGAAACCGTGCTCGACGCGGGATGTGGCCCGGGCCGCGTGACCGAGCTCCTGCTCGACCGCCTCCCAGGTGGCCGCGTCGTCGCGCTCGACGGGTCGCCGGCGATGATCGGACGGGCGCGCGAGCGGTTGCGGCCGTTCGGCGATCGCGTCCGGTTCCTCGTCGCGGACCTCGGGGAGCCCATCCCGCTCGCAGGGCCGGTGGACGCGATCTTCTCGACGGCCACCTTCCACTGGGTCTCGGACCACGACGCGCTGTTCCGCAACCTCGCGGCGGTCCTTCGCCCGGGTGGGCAGCTCGTGGCGCAGTGCGGGGGAGCCGGCAACCTCGACACGGTCGTGGCCGCGCTCCGAGACCTGGGCGCCGATCCGTTCAGCTCGAAGGTCTTCGCGACGCCCGAGGAGTCGAGCGATCGCCTTCGCGCTGCCGGGTTCACCGAGATCGAGTGCTGGCTCGACGAGGCGCCGACGCCGTTCGATGACGAGCGCGCGCTCGAAACGTTCCTTCGCACCTGCGCGCTGCGGGACCACGTGGCGGCGATGTCCGATGCGGACGCCTCCCGGTTCGCCAACGACGTGGTGACGCGCCTGCCCGAGCTCGCGCTCGACTACGTGCGGCTGAACATCCGCGCCCGGCTCAGATGAAGAGCTGGATCGCGCTCTCCCGCATCTCGAGCAGCGCGGTGGCGGCCCCGATCGGCTCCTCGAGCCCGTCGATCAGATCGTCGGTCCCGATCCCCATGAGGTCCATCGTCATCTGACACGGGATCAGCTTCACGCCCATGTCGCGCGCGAACTCGAGCAGCTCGGTCGGGTGCGGCGTCTTGTAGTTCTCGGCCACCTTGCCGAGCATCCAGGGGCCCATGCCGGCGAACTGGTAGCGCGACAGCTTCGCCTTCTGCGTCGAGCCCGGGTTCATCGCGCCGAGCGCTTTCGTCATCCAGTCCTTGCCCGTCTTCCGACGGCGCTCGGGCTTCACCAACGGGAACAGGCCCCAGAAGGTGAAGAAGACGCTCACCTCCATCCCGGAGGCGGCCGCGCTCGTCGAGAGGATCAGCGTCGGCCAGATCCGGTCGAGGTGTCCGTCCCAGGCGATGATCGTGATCTTGTTCTTCCTGGGGAGCCGCTCGGAGCCGTCGCGTTCCTCGAGCGCCTGATCGATCAGCTTCCGAAGCGCATCGGCGTCGGCGACGGCCGGTTCGCCCTCGATCGTCTCGGTCCGTGTGGCCATCTCGCTCACGCCTTCCTGATCACGTAGCGGAACACGCCGTCGCCCTCGCTCGAGTCGACCAACGTGTTGCCCGAGAGCTTGGCCCACGACGGCACGTCCGACCTGGAGCCCGGATCGGTCGCGAGGAGCTCGAAGAGGTCCCCCGGCCTCGCATCGCGCAGCGCTTTGTGCAGCGTCACGAGTGGGCCGGGGCACGACTGGCCACGAGCGTCCACCGTCGTGGTGATGGTTCCGGTGACGACGTCCATGTGCGTGAACCTCCTTCAGGGGTCGAGCCTGGGAACGGCGGGGGTGGCGGGGGGTGCCGGCGAAGGCCTATCGGCCGTCGCTGGGCACCTTGGGACAGCAGCACCGGTCGGGGATCATGGCCCCCACGAGCCCTCGGCAGCGTGTCCGGATCATCGCAGGTGCAAATCCTACCCAGGGGATGGGATCCGGCACAACCAGCGCGGTGCTTGCGGGGAACGAGCCGTCCCGGCGGCTATCGTGTGCGCGTGCCTGCGCGCGCTCGCCCGCTCATCCGCCGCGTCGGGATCGCCTCCGGCGCCATCGCCCTGGGTGTCTGGCTTCTTCTCGCCGGCCCGGCTTCGGCGGCACCCACGTGCGTGTTCGACCAGGTCGGCGGGGCCGTGACGATCGCCGTGGGCGACGGCGAGACCGCCGCGATCGCGGTCGCGAACGGCGAGATCACCCTCAACGGCACCGCGTGCGAGGCCGCCACGGTCTCGACGACCGACTCGATCACGGTGGACGCGACCGGAACGCCGGCCCAGGTCGACATCGACCTCAGCGGTGGCGAGTTCGGCCCCGGCCTCACACCGGAGGGAGATGGAGCCTCCGAGATCGAGTTCAGCCTGAACCTGCCGAACGGCTCGCCGGTCGTTCGGGTGGTGGGGGGCGAGAACGCCGACAACCTGGCGTACGGGACCGGAGGCATCAACCTGAACGGCGCCGAGAGCACCGCCGATGCCGACGTGACGATCACCGGGACACCTACGGTCGTGCTCGACGGCAACGCCGGCAACGACGTGCTGTCGGTCGGGGGCGGCGCCGGGACCGGGGGCGCCGCGTCGGGGACGCTGAACGGGGGGAGCGAGGACGATCTGCTGTTCGGAGGCCTCGGGGGGAGCACGTTCGACGGTGGGAACGGAACCGACGGTCTCGACTACGCGGCCGCGTCTCAGTTGCTGATCGCGAACCTGGCGACGAGCGTCGCCAACCACGCGGGAGGGCTATCCGACCAGCTCTCGAACCTCGAGAACCTCGCCGGGTCGCCCGGAGCCGACGCGATCACCGGTGACGACGGCCCGAACGTGCTTCAGGCGGGCGGAGGCGACGACGTGGTCATCGGCGGCGGGGGCGACGACACGCTCGGCGGCGGCGAGGGGCTCGACACGCTCGCGTTCGGCGTCGTGGAGGCCGGCGTGGAGGTGGACCTGCGCGACGGGACCTCCGAGGGTGACGGCAACGACGTGCTGGCGGACTTCGAGAACGTGGTGGGAACCACGCAGGCCGACACGATCCACGCCGACCATGGACGCAGCATCGTGATCGGCGGCCGCGGCAGCGACGAGCTCTACGGTCACGACGGAGCCGACGACCTGCAAGGCGACCAGGGCAACGATCAGCTGTTCGGTCAGAAGGGAACGGACCTCGTGAACGGCGGACCCGGCCGCGACCAGCTCGACGGCGGACAGGCGAACGACCGCTGCCGCGGCGGCCCCGATCCGGACGCGTTCGTGTTCTGCGAGGTCATCAGGCTCAACTGAGGCTCACCGCCGGCCCGCGCTTCACAGGAGCCGGCGCCTGGCCGGCGGCCACCACACGAGCACCAGACGGCCGCGCACCCGCGATCCATCGACCGCTCCGAAGTGCCGGCTGTCGGTGGAGCTCGCCGGATCGTCCCCTTCGACCCAGAGCTCGATCGGGCGGTCCCCCGACTCGGGCGACCGGGAGGACCGCACCTCGGTCACCCGTTTGACGAGCTCGAAGCCGGGCCGCCCGGGGTGCTCGAGCACCACGATGTCGCCGGGCCGCGGACGGCGACCGTGAGCGCTCCCGATCGCGAGCGCCCAGTCCCCCGGCTCGAGCGTCGGACGCATCGACGGGCCGGCGATCTCGACACGGAACGGCCGCCATCGCACGAAGGCGAAGGCCGCCGCGACGACCGCGGTGGAGGCTGCGACCAGCTTCCTCGATCTCCGAGCCCGGTGATAGGTTGGCGATCCCGGAAGTGAGCCGTCCGAAGGAGGGGGAACGCCCATGCTCGAAGCTTTGCTCAGACCGCGCAGGGTCGTCCACGCGCATTGCGACCTGCCGTGCGGCGTCTACGAACCGGCCCAGGCCCGGATCGAGGCCGAGTCCGTGAAGGCGACCCAGGCTCGGTACCAGGATGCCGAGAAGTTCAAGACGGCGGGCGAGTCGGTGGAGGACTACCGGACGCGCGCGCTCGCGATCAAGGAGCAGCGCGCGGACCTCGTCAAGGAGCACCTGTGGGTGCTGTGGACCGACTACTTCAAGCCCGAGCACGTGGAGAAGTACCCGAACCTCCACGAGCTGTTCTGGACGGCGACGAAGGAGGCCGGCGCGGCGAAGAAGTCGCAGGACCCCGAGCAGGGGCAGAAGCTCCTCGACGCGATCGACGAGATCGCGAAGATCTTCTGGGAGACGAAGTCCTAGGCCCCGTGTCGCGTTCCCGACGGGGCGAGACCCACAGGGGTCTCGCCCCGTTGCGGTTCCGGTAGCGTCCGCGCGTGAAGGACATCGGGCTCGTCGGGCTTCCGTTCAGCGGGAAGTCGACGCTGTTCACCGCGCTCACCCGGACCGGGACCCACGGCGGACAGGCGAACCACGCGGTCGTGCAGGTCCCCGATCCGCGACTCGGCGTGCTGACCGAGATGGAGCGCTCCCGCAAGACCGTGCCCGCGCAGGTCGGGTTCGTCGACGTGCCGGGCGGGACGTCCTCCTCACAGGGCATCGCGAAGCTCCGCGAGTCCGACGCTCTCGCGATCGTCATCCGCTGCTTCGGACCCTCGGCGAAGCCGGCCGACGACCTGGCCGAGGTGCGGACCGAACTGCTCCTTGCCGACCAGGCGGTGATCGAGCCCGCGCTCGCGAGGGCGCAGAAGCGAGCGACGCGGCGCGACCACACCCGAGGTCGAGGCGCTCACCGCCGCCGCGGGGGTGCTCGAGGCGGAGCAGCAGCTCGCCGATGCCGGCCTCCCCGAGGGAGGTCCGCCGGGAACTGAAGGCGATCGCGCCGCTCACGCTGAAGCCCTCGGTCGTCGTGGCGAACCTGGAGGAGGGCACCGACGTGCCGGACGAACTCCCCGATGGGAGCGTCGGCGTGTACGCCTCGATCGAGGCCGAGACCGCGGAGATGGACCCGGCCGAGGCCCGGGCGCTCCTCGACGAGTTCGGCGTGCACGAGCCCGGTCTGCAGACCGTGATCCGAGCGTCGTACGGCGCCCTGGATCTCATCACGTTCCTCACGACCGGCGAGGACGAGTCGCGCGCGTGGGAGGTCCGTCGAGGCGCGAAGGCGCCCGAGGCCTCCGGCGTCATCCACACCGACCTCGAACGCGGGTTCATCCGCGCCGAGGTCATCACGTACGACGATCTCGTCGCCGCCGGCTCGATGGATGCCGCGAAGTCGGCGGGCAAGGTCCGCGTCGAGGGCAAGGACTACATCGTGCACGAGGGCGACGTCCTGCACGTTCGCTTCGCCGTCTGAACCATCCTGAGCGCGATATCGCCAGGTTTCTCTGGTGTCTCAAGGCTGGCATACCCTGGTAGCGCTCCGTGACCCGTGCCCGAGACCTACCGGATCGGGGAGGCCGCCGAGATGCTCGGCGTGCGGGTCGAGACGCTGCGCCGGTGGGAGCGCGACGGGAAGCTGCGGACGACGCGCACCAGCGGCAAGCAGCGGCTGGTTCCCGCGGCCGAGGTGGCTCGTCTCCTCACCGAGCGCCGCGAGCACCCCCGGGTGACGGCGGGGAGCGTCCGCAACCGCTTCCCCGGGGTCGTGACCGAGATCAAGCGCGACAAGCTCGCCGCCACCGTCGAGATCCTGGCCGGACCGCATCGCATCCTGGCGTTCATCACGCGCGAGGCCGTCGACGAGATGGGCCTCGAGCCGGGGATGCACGTCGCCGCGACCGTGAAGGCCACGAACGTCATGGTCGAGGTGGATCGATGAGGACGTTGCTGGCCGTGATCGCGTCGATGTCGCTCGTGCTGGCTGCATGCGGCGACTCGGATGACGGGCGGGAGACCGGGGGCGACGGGACGACGGAGGAAACCGCACTGACGGTGTCGGCGGCTGCGTCGCTCACCGACGCGTTCACCGACATCGGCCAGGCGTACGAAGAGCGGAACGAGGGCCTCACGGTGACCTTCAACTTCGGCCCGTCGGACGGCCTCGCGACCCAGATCAACGAGGGTGCGCCGGTCGACGTCTTCGCCTCGGCCAGCGGCACCTGGATGGACGCGGTCCAGGAGGAGGGTCCGGGAGTCAGCGGCCGAGCCGACTTCGCGAGGAATCGCCTCGCGATCGTCGTGCCGACCGACAACCCGGCCGGGGTCGAGGACATCCGCGATCTCACCGAGGACGACCTGCAGCTCGTGATCGCGGCCGAAGGCGTCCCCGCCGGCGACTACGCGCGGGAGATCTTCGCGAACGCCGGCATCTCGCGAGGCAGCCCTCGCCAACGTGGTGTCGAACGCCGAGGACGTGCGGGCGGTCGTGACGGCCGGTCGCCTCGGGTGAGGCGGACGCGGGCGTCGTGTACGTCACCGACGTGACCGCCGACGTCGCCGACCGGGTCACGCTGATCGAGATCCCCGACGAGATCAACGTCATCGCCACGTACCCCATCGCCGTCATCACCGGCTCGCAGGAGGCCGACCTCGCGCAGGGATTCGTCGACTATGTCCTCGGCGACGGGCAGCAGATCCTCGCCGACTACGGGTTCCTCCCCGCCCGTAGGCGGGGAACCCCGGGGGCCTTCGTCGCGCTCGCCGTGGCGGGGGTCCTGCTCGTCGCGCTCCCGCTCCTCGGGCTCCTGATCAGGACCCCGTGGTCTCGGCTCGGCGAGATCCTGGCGAGCGAGACCGTCCGCACGGCGTTGCGACTCTCGCTCGTCGTGGCCACGGCCGCGGCGGCCATCTCGTTCGTGACGGGGTTCCCCCTCGCCTGGGTGCTCGCTCGCGGGGACTTCCGAGGGAAGACGCTCGTTCGCGCCGTCGTCATCCTCCCGCTCGTGATGCCGCCGGTCGTGGCCGGCGTCGCGCTGCTGGCGGCGTTCGGACGACGGGGGATCGTCGGGTCCTGGCTCTACGACTGGTTCGGCATCCAGATCACGTTCACGACCTGGGCGGCCGTCCTCGCCGCCGCCTTCGTGTCGTTCCCGCTCGCGGTGCTCGCGCTCGAGGCGGGGCTGCGGGGGCTCGACGAGCGTCTCGAGGACGCCGCCTCCACGCTCGGTGCCTCCCGCTGGTACGTGATGCGGCGGGTCACGATGCCGCTCATGGCGCCGCAGATCGCGGCGGCCCTCGTCCTGTCGTGGGCGCGGGCACTCGGCGAGTTCGGGGCGACGATCACGTTCGCCGGGAACCTCCAAGGCCGGACGCAGACCTTGCCACTCGCCGTCTTCGAGCGCCTGCAGACCGACCAGGACGCCGCGTTCGCGATCTCGATGGTGCTCATCGCGATCGCCTTCGGCGTGATCATCGCGCTGCGAGGCAGGTTCCTCGCGGTGAGCAGATCGTGAGCCTGTCGGTCGACGTGACGATCCGCCGAGGCGGGTTCGAGGTCCGGGCCGCGTTCGATGCGGCGGCCGGCGAGACGGTCGCGCTGCTCGGCCCGAACGGCTCGGGCAAGTCGACGCTCGTCGCGACGATCGCGGGCCTGCTCCCTCCCACCGACGGGACGATCGCCCTCGACGGGGTCGAGCTCGACGCACCGGCGGGAGCGCACGTGCCGCCCGAGCGCCGGCCGATCGGCGTCGTGTTCCAGGACCTCCTGCTGTTCCCGCACCTGTCGGCGATCGAGAACGTCGCATTCCCGCTCCGGGCCCGCGGGTGGCCAGGCCCGAGGCCCGAGAGCGGGCTCGGCCGGCTGCTCGAGCCGGCTCGGGCTCGTCGAACGCGCCGATGCGCGGCCCGGCGATCTTTCCGGTGGCGAGGCGCAGCGCGTCGCGCTCGCGCGAGCGTTGATCGTCGAGCCAGCGCTGCTGCTGCTCGACGAGCCGCTCTCCGCTCTCGACGTCGGTGCGCGCGTCCGGGTGCGTGAGCTCGTCCGGGAGGAGCTCGATCGGTTCCCCGGCATCCGCGTCATCGTCACGCACGACCCGGTCGAGGCCTCGGCGCTCGCCGATCGACTCGTGCTCCTCGAGGACGGCCTCGTCACGCAGATCGGATCGCCGGACCAGATCCGCACGGCGCCGCGATCCCGCTACGCCGCCGACCTCGTCGGGATGAACGCCTTCCACGGACGACTCGAACGGTCCGAGGGTGCCGGGAGGACTCTGGACGAGTGGACGGGAACGTCGTCGTGGTCGCCCTGGCCGGATCAGCGCTCGAGGGCGACGACGTGATCGGGCTCCTCCGTCCCGCAGACGTTACGCTGTCGCTCACGCGGCCCGACGGTTCTGCTCGGAACGTCTTCCGCGGGCGGGTCACCTCGATGGACGTCGAGGGGGAACGCGCCAGGGTTCGGGTCTCCTCGGCGCCACCGCTGATCGCCGAGATCACCCGGGATTCGGTCGAGCGGCTCGGCCTCCGGGACGGACGGACGTCTGGGCATCGTTCAAGGCGGTCGAGGTACAGGTGATCCGGCCTGATACGGGAGATCGATGGCAGAGAGGAGACGGGGGATGGAGCTCAGCGCGCGGAACCAGCTCGCAGGCACGGTTCGATCTGTCAGGCTCGGAACGATCATGTCCGAGGTGGTCGTCGCCGTCGGCGACCAGGAGATCGTGGCAGCGATCACCCGCGGCTCGACCGAACGGCTCGGGCTCGCCGAGGGGAATCAGGTCACCGTGATCATCAAGGCGACCGAGGTGATGATCGCCACGCGTTCATAACCGCGAGCAGGCGCGGCTTCATCGGGCTTCCAGCGCCCACCACGTAAGCTGTTGGGCCCATGGCCGAGATCACACAAGCCCGCGACGAGGCGGGCGAACAGCCGCGCGAGGTTGGCAAGCACCGTCCTCGAGGCGGCGAGCCGAAGGCGCCGGAGGACCAAGGGCCGGGGCGCCGGTTCGTCGGCTCGACCCCGTTCCTGATCCTGGTGGCGCTCGGCGTGGCCATCCTCATCAAGACCTTCCTCGTCCAGGCCTTCTACATCCCGTCGGAGTCGATGGACCCGACGCTGGAGGTCGGCGACCGCGTGTTCGTCAACAAGCTCCTGTTCGACGAGGGGGACATCCACCGCGGTGACGTGATCGTCTTCGAGAACCCGAACAGCGGGGAGCTGCCCGATCGCGGCGCGATCGACGGGTTCCTGCACTGGCTCGGGGAGGGCATCGGGCTCGCGCAGCCGGCCAACGAGGACTACATCAAGCGCGTGATCGCGCTCCCCGGCGAGACGATCGAGATCCACGACCACACGGTCTTCATCGACGGGCGGCCGCTCGACGAGCCGTACCTCACGGCGGAGGCCAGGCGCGCGAACGCCGACTACGGCCCCGAGACGATCCCGGCCGGCTCGCTGTTCGTGATGGGCGACAACCGAGGGAACTCCGCCGACAGCCGGTTCGGTCTCGGCTTCGTCCCGACCGACAAGGTGATCGGCAAGGCCTTCATCGTGATCTGGCCGCCGTCGAACGCGGGCGGCCTCGGCTGACGACCTAACGCAACCCTTCGCCCGTCGCCCATTCGTCGAGCAGGCGATACGCCTCGTCCTCGCCGATCGGTCCACGGTCGAGGCGGAGCTCCAGCAGGTGGTCGAGGGCCTGCCCGACGTGGGGGCCGGGCGCGATCCCGAGGTGCTCCATCACCTGGCGCCCGTCGATCGGCGGTCGCAGTGCGTCGAGGTTCTCCTCCTCGGCCAGACGCGCGATGCGGTCCTCGAGGTCGTCCTGCAGCGCCTCGAGCTTCTTCGCCTTGAACCGGTTCTGCGTCGTGCAGTCCGCCCGCGTGAGCTGGTTCAGCAGGTCGAGCAGCGGGCCGGCGTCGCGGACGTAGCGACGGACCGCGCTGTCGGTCCACTCGCTGTAGCCGTGGAACCGCAGGTGCATCTCGACGAGGCCGACGACGTCGTCGACGATCGTCGTCGGGAAGCGGAGCGCCTCCAGGCGTTCTCGAGTCATCCGCGCGCCGACCATCTCGTGGTGATGGAACGTCACGCCCTCGGAGGTGATCGCGCGCGTCGCCGGCTTGCCGATGTCGTGGAGCAGCGCGGCGAGGCGCAGCCGGCGTTCCGGCTCGCACCGATCGACGACCGCGAACGTATGACGCAGCACGTCCTTGTGGCGGTGCACCGGATCCTGCTCGAGTCGCAACGCCGCCAGCTCCGGTAGGAACCCGTCGGCGAGACCGGTGTCGACGAGGATCTCCAGCCCCGGGGAGGGCGTCGGCGCGAGGAGGAGCTTCGTCAGCTCCTCGCTGATCCGTTCGGCCGAGACGATCCGCAGCCGATCGCGCATCCGCATGATCGCGTCCAGGACCCGCGATGTGGGCATCATCTCCAGCTGGGCGGCGAACCGCGCGGCCCGCAGCATGCGTAGCGGGTCGTCGGTGAAGGCGATCTCGGGTTCGAGCGGCGTGTCGAGCCTTCGGGCAGCCAGGTCCTTCACCCCGCCGAAGGGGTCGACGAACTCGCCCTCGGGCAGCCGGACGGCCATCGCGTTCACGGTGAAATCGCGACGGGACAGGTCGGTGCGCAGGTCCCGGCCGAACGTGACCGTGGGCTTGCGGTGCTCCTCCGCGTAGACCTCCTCGCGGAAGGTCGTCACCTCGAACCGCGTGTCGCCCCGTCGGGCGCCGACCGTGCCGAACCGGACCCCGATCAGGTACTGACGCTCCGCCCATCCGCGCAGGATCTTCGTGGTCTCGCGCGGCAGCGCATCGGTCGCGAGGTCCAGGTCGACGTGGGCCAGCTCGCGCCCGAGCAGCCGGTCGCGAACCGCCCCGCCAACGAGGAACAGCTCGTGGCCGGCCAGGCGGAAACGTTCGCCGAGCTCGGCGGCGACGGGAGGGACTTCGAGGAGCGCCCCGTCGTTCACGGGCGCGACCGTTCGGTCATGGCCCGGCCAGGATACCCCCGCCCTCGCGACGCTCTTCCGATGGTGCATGGATGGGCGTTCGCACGCCTGCCTGCGGTAGCGTCGCGAGATGCGGGCGAGCGAGCTGCTCGGGTTCTTCTGGACGCTCCCGAACACGATCCTCGGGCTCCTGCTCGGTGCCTGCACCTTCCAGCTCCCGAGGTCGCACGGCGGAGCGATCGTGTTCGATCGCGACCCGCGCGGGCTGACCCGCGTGCTCCGCGCGATGCACCGGACGGCGATGACGGTCGGCTTCGTGATCGTGGCCTCGGAGCCGGTCGAGGGACGACTCCTCGACCACGAGCGTCATCACGTGCGCCAGTACACGCGGTGGGGGCCGTTGTTCATCCCCGTCTACCTGCTGCTCGCGATCGGGTTCGGCTACCGGCGCCACCCGATGGAACGGTCCGCGCGACGAGCGGCGGGGGAGCCGGACTAACCCGTCAGGCCGAGCGGCCCGCGGTTCTGCGTCCCCTCGAGCGCGAGCGCGAAGTCGTGGGGGTTCGAGGAGGCGATCTTCGCATCCTCCTCGGACACCAGGCCCTCCTGCACGAGCTTCACGAGCGCCTGGTCGAACGTCTGCATCCCGTAGTACGCACCCTCGGCGATGATGTCGCGGAGCTCCCCCGTCGCCTCCGGCGAGATGATCCGATCGTAGATGCGGCCGGTGGCGACGAGCACCTCGACCACCGGCACGCGGCCCTTCCCGTCCGCACGCGGGACCAGCCGCTGCGACACGATGCCGCGGAGCGCGCCGGCGAACGACGTCCGGACCTCGCGTTGATGCGACGCCGGGAACAGGTCGAGCAGCCGGTTGATCGTCTCGGTCGAGTCGATCGTATGCATCGTCGAGATCACGAGGTGTCCCGTCTCGGCCGCCTGGATCGCGGAGAGGGCGGACTCGGGATCGCGGATCTCGCCGACGAAGATCACGTCCGGATCCTGCCGGACGACGTGGCGCAGGGCGGCCGCGTAGGACTCGGTGTCCAGGCCGATCTCGCGCTGCTGGATGATCGCCCGGTCGTCGTCGTGCACGACCTCGATCGGGTCTTCGATCGTCACGATGTGTGCGCGGCGGGTCCGGTTGATGTGTCCGATCATCGAGGCGATCGTGGTCGTCTTGCCGGTGCCGGTGGGCCCGGTCATCAGGATGAGTCCCCTCGGCGCGTTCGAGAGCTCCTCGATGACCGGCGGGAGGAGGAGCTCGGCGACCGTCGGGACCTCGGACCGCACCCTGCGGATCGCGAGTCCCACCACACCGCGCTGGCGGAAGACGTTCACCCGGAAGCGGCCGACTCCGGCCATCGTGTGCCCGAGGTCGGCCTCGTTGGTCTGCGTGAACTCCCGCCGCTTGTGGTCGGACATGAGCGCCTCGGCCGCCTGGGCGGTCTCGTACGCCGAGAGCGGCGGGAACGTCGTGGGCCGGAGCTCTCCGTCGATCCGGACGAACGGCACGTTGCCGGCCTTCAGGTGCAGGTCGCTCGCCCCCACCTCGACCATGTGCCGCAGCAACCCGTTGACGTCCACCTATGCCTCCCGGTCGTGCTCGAGCTCGCCCTCCGCCTCGGACTCCTCGAGGGCCTCCTTCACTCTTCGGCGCGCCGCGAGCAACTTTGAGGCCCCGATGAGAAGAAGCAGCACGACGAGCAGGGCGAGCCCGATCGGCGTGGCGTAGCGCTCCCACCGCTGATAGCTCTCGCCGAGGCCGTAGCCGATCAGGCTGTGCCCGATCCCCCAGACCGTGGCCCCCGCGATGTCGTAGATCAGGAAGCGCTTCCACGGCATCTGGGAGACGCCCGCGACGATGAACCCCACGCTGCGGACGACCGGGACGAACCGCCCGAAGAACACCGTCTTGCCCCCGTGCCTCGCGTAGTAGGCCTCGGCCGCCGCGAGCCGCTCCGGGGTGATGAACAGCTTGCGCCCGTGTCGCTCGAGGAACCCTCGACCGAACCGGCGGCCGATCCAGTACCCGAGGTTGTCGCCGAGGATCGCCCCGACGACCGCGACCGCTGTGACGCCCGGTAACCAGAGATCGCCGACGCCTGCGTAGACTCCGCCGATGATCACCAGCGTCTCGCCCGGGACGATCACGCCGGCCCCGACGGAGTTCTCGAGGAACGTCGCCGCGAACACGATCATGTATCCCCATGGCGGATCCATGTACGGGCGTAGGAAATCGATGATGCGTTCGACCACGGCGGCTCAGTATAGGAACGGCATCAGCGGAGGCCGCTCCTCGACGCGTTCGTGCCGCTGATGCAGACGCGGAGCGAGGTGTCGGCCGGCGGCGTCGTCTACCGCCGCGGCGACGACGGGATCGAGCTCGCCTTGGCCGCGCGGCGCACCCGCCGCGGCGAGCTGGCCTGGGGCCTGCCGAAGGGCATGATCGAGCCCGACGAGACCGAGGAACAGGCCGCCGTCCGCGAGGTCCTGGAGGAGACCGGGCTCGTGGCCGAGGTGGAGCACGACCTCGGCGACATCCGGTACTTCTACGTCTGGGAGGGCGTCCGGGTCCGCAAGCGCGTGCGCTTCTTCCTCATGCGAGCGACCGGGGGCGACGTCTCGAACCACGACACGGAGATGGAGGAGGTCCGGTGGTTCCCGCTCCACGCCGCGCGCAGGCGCGCGACGTACCGGGGTGAGCGCGAGATGATCGAGCGTGCCGCGGACCTCCTGTCGTGACCCCGGCGCAGGCCGCGGCGGGCGTCGTCGTCGGCTTCGCGGCGGGGATCCTGTCCGGATCGTTCGGGGTCGGCGGCGGCATCGTGACGACGCCGGCCGTCGACGCGCTCCTCGGTGGGACGTCGATCCAGGCGATCGCCACGCCGCTGCCGGTGATCCTGCCGACCTCGCTCGTCGGTGCCTTCACGTACGCGAAAGCCGGCGAGGTGAGCATGCGTGCCGTTCGGTGGGCGGCTCCGCCCGGGATCGTGCTCGCGATCGCCGGCGCCTTGCTCACGGAGCTCGTGGACCCGCACCTGTTGCTGCTCGTGACCGCCGCCCTGATCGCCCTCACGTCGGTGAACGTGATCCGGGGGCGGACCGTCGGAGCCGGGCGGGCGGGCGGAACCTCACCCGGGTGGCGCTACGGGGCGATCGGCGCGACGGCGGGGTTCGTGTCGGGACTGCTCGGTGTGGGAGGCGGCATCGTGATGGTCCCGGCGTTCACGGTGTGGACCGCCATGCCGCTGAAACGTGCGCTCGGTACGTCCCTGCTCGTGATCGCGGTGCTCGCGGTGCCCGGCACGATCGTGCACGCCCTCCTCGGCAACATCGACTGGGCGATCTTCCTCGTGCTCGTGGTCGGCGTGGTGCCGGGGGCTCGGATCGGCGCACGCCTCGCGCTCGGCGCCCGCGAACGGATCCTGCGACTCGCGGTCGGGCTCGTTCCTGCTCGTCGTCGCGCTCGCCTACGGCGCCGCAGAACTCGCATCCCTGGGCGGGAACGGGGGGTAGGATGACGTCACCGATCATGCGACGGCCGGCGCCGATCGTCCTCGCGCTCCTGTTCCTGCTCTTCCTCCCCGTTCCGACCGCTCGGGCGCAGGAGCTTCCGCCCGTCCAGCTCACCCTGCTCTCGCAGACGCCGTGGAACTCGACGACGGACCGCGAACTGGAGCTGCGGTTCCGTGCCGAGAACCTCGGCGACGTGCCGATCGGCGAGCTCGCGATCGGGGTGACGCTGTACTCGCGGCTCCTGAGCCGCAGCGCCTACCAGGCGTCGCTGGTGAGCGACCCGACCGTGGTGATCGACGGCGAACTGCTCGCGCGCGAGGGCACGCTCGAGCCGGGCGAGACGCGCGACTTCGAGATCGCGCTCACGATGGACGTCTTCGGCATCGACCCCGAACACTCGGGCGTGTATCCGCTCAAGGTCGACCTGCGGAGCGGCCTCGCGCCGATCGCGGAACTGCGGACACCCGCGATCTTCCTCGTTCGCCAACCCGAGACACCGCTCGCGCTGTCGTGGACGTTCGTCCTGGACCATCCGATCACCTTCGCGCCGGACGGCACGTTCGTCGACGCGAGCCTGGAGGCCTCTCTCGCCTCCGGCGGCCGCCTCAACGGCCAGATCCGCGCGCTCCTCGAGCTCGCCGCCGCAGCCGACGCTCACACCCGTCGACGTCGCGATCTCACCGGTGCTGCTCACCCAGCTGGGGCGGATGCGCGGCGGATACGTCGTCTCGGAGGGAGAGGCAGGTCCGCGTGGTGGCCGAGGGCGAGGGCGGCGCGGCCTTCGCCGCCCAGGCGCTCGCCGACCTCCGCGCGATCGTCGCCGCCCCGCAGGTGCGGATCACCGCGCTCCCGTTCGCGATGCCGGAGCTGCCGTCCCTCTACGGCGGTGGGCTCGCCGACGACGTGGACGTCCAGCTCGAGCACGGACGGGAGGTGACGGCGTCGTTCCTGCAGGCGTTCACGACCTCCGGCGTGCTCCGTCCACCGGGGGCGGCTCTCGACGACACGACCCTTCGAGGCCTTTCCGGCGCAGGCATCGCGACGCTCATCGTCGGTCCCGGGACGGTCACGCTGCCCGAACAACCGCTCGGGTTCGCCGGTCCGCCCACCGCCGGGCTCGGGGAGGACGCCGTGACGGCGATCGTGCCCGAGCCGGGAACCGACGCGCTCCTCGCCGGGACCGCCGAGGACGACCCGGTCCTGGCCGCACAGGTCGTGCTCGGCGAGCTGGCGACGATCTGGCAGGAGCTCCCCGGCGAGGTCCGGGGGGTCTCCCTCGTGCTGGGCGAGGACGCCCCGTTCCCCGGGCCGTTCTTCACGCCGTTCGCGCGCGGCGTGGCCGGCGCGCCGTGGCTCGAGCCGACCGACACCATCGAGTTCATCGCCATGTTCCCGCCGGCCGATACGTCCGAGCTCGCCGCGCCGTCGTTCCGGCGGTTCCCGAGCACGTACGTCGCGTCGCTGAAGCAGGCGCAACGACGCGTCGACACCCTGCGTTCGATCCTGCCGGCCGAGAGCGCCGAGCCAGACCAGCTCGACTCGACGCTGCTGCTCGCCGAGGCCCGCCAGTTCCTCACCGCGCCGAGCGAGGGACTCGGGTTCGTCGGATCGGTCCGCGACACCGTCCAGGACGTGCTCGACGAGCTCACCCTGGAGACCGTCTCGAACGTGACCCTCACCTCGGAGTCCGGTGAGGGGATCCCGGTCACCGTTTCGAACCGCGGTGAGCACACCGTCCGCGTCGCGGTCCGACTGGTCTCGCCCCACCTGCGCGAGCAACCTCCGAGTCAGGACCTGGAGCTCGGTCCCGGCGGGTCGGAGACCGTCCGATTCCCGGCGGAGCTCCGTTCCACCGGGCGCTTCGAGGTCGACGTGCACCTGCTCTCGCCGAGCGGACGGGTGATCGGCCGCGAGTCCCTCGTGGTCCGATCGACCGCCTACAACCGCATCGCGCTGTTCATCACGATCGGAGCGGCGGTCGTGCTGCTCGGGCTGTGGGCGAGGAGGTTCGTGCCACGGCGAACGTCGTGACCCCCGACCCGTCGGACGCTTCCCCGCCGGACGTCCCCGAGCCGGGGCCGCCGGAGGACACGACGCGCTCGTTCGTCCGCAACACCCTCGTGATGTCGGTCGGCACGGGCCTGTCGAGGCTGACCGGGTTCGCGCGGCTGTCGGCGATGGCGTTCGCGCTCGGGATCACCGAGAGCCGGCTGGCCGACTCCTACAACATCGCGAACGTCACGCCGAACATCCTCTACGAGCTCGCGCTGGGGGGGATCCTGACGTCGGTCGTCGTCCCGGTCGTGGTCCAGTGGCTCGAGACGCGGGGACGCGAGGCTGCGTGGGACGTCGTCCGGCGGCTGTTCACGCTCGCGATCATCGTCCTGTCGTCGATCGCGGTCCTCGGCATCGTGCTCGCGCCGTGGATCGTGGACCTGTACACGTCGGGGATCCAGCCGGAGGCCGAGCGCCAGGCGGTCGGCGATCTCAGCACCTTCTTCCTGCGGTGGTTCATGCCGCAGGTCCTCTTCTACGGGCTCGGCGCGGTCGCGACCGGCCTGCTGAACGCGCACCGGCGGTTCGCGGTCCCGATGTTCGCCCCGATCGTCAACAACCTGATCGTCATCGCCACGTTCCTCACCTTCGCGGCGATGGCCGGCCCGGCCGCCGGGTCGGGGCAGGTCGTGACGGACGCGCAGCGGCTCGTCCTGGCGATCGGCACGACGCTCGGCGTCGCCGGCATGACCGTCGCCCTGTGGCCTTCGGTCCGCGCCACCGGGTTCCGCTTCCGGTGGATCGCCGACTACCGCCACGAGGCGGTGCGAACGATCGTCCGCCTCGCGGCCTGGGTGGTCGTCTACGTCGTCGCGAACCAGCTCCTGTACCTGGTGATCCTCATCATGGCCGCGGAGGACCAGGGCGGCTACACGGCGTACGCGTCGGCGTTCATCCTGTTCCAGCTCCCGCACGCGATCTTCGCCGTCTCGATCTTCACCGCGCTGCTGCCCGCGATGTCCTCGCGCTGGGCCGCGAACGACGTGCAGGGGTTCCGCGACCTGCTCGCGCAGGGGATCCGTGCGACCGCCGCCGTCCTGATCCCGGCCTCGCTCGGGTACCTCGTGCTCGCGCGGCCGATCGTGCGGCTGCTGTTGGAACACGGCAAGACCGGGGCCGCGAGCGGCGACCTGGTCGCCGAGGTCCTGGTGGCCTTCGCGATCGGGCTGTTCGGCTTCTCGATGTTCCAGCTCCTGCTGCGAGCGTCCTACGCGATGCAGGACTCGCGCACCCCGGCGCTCGTGAACCTCGTCGCGGTGGCGCTGCACCTCGTGGTGAACCTCGTGTTCTTCTTCGTGCTCGAGCTCGGCGTGGCCGGCCTCGCGCTCGGTCACGCGGTCGCCTACGTCTTCGCGTCGGTGGCGATGATCGTGCTGATCCGGCGCCGGCTCGGCGGCATCGACGGCCGGCGGATCGTCGCGTCCCTGTGGCGGGTCGTGGCCGCCGGCCTGCTCACGGCCGGCACCGCCTGGCTCGTCGCGGAGGGCTTCGAGCGATGGCTCGGCACCGCATCGATCGGCACGCAGGCGATCCAGGTCTGCTCGGCGGTGGCGGCCGGCATCATGGTGTTCATCGCGTGCGCCGCCGCGCTCCGGATCGAGGAGGTCGACATGGTTCGACGACAGGTGGCGGCTCGGTGGCGTCGATGACCGTGTCGCCTTCCGAACACGGTCTGATCGGCAAGATCGTGGTGCTGTGGCTCGTCGTCCTCGCGATCGCGGCGGTGCTCGCGGTCGACGCGGGATCGATCGTGCTCTCCAGGGTCCGGACGGCCGACCTCGCACGCGACGCCGCGCTGGCCGCCGCGGAGACCTACGAGGACTCCGGCGACGAGCAGGCCGCCAAGCTCGCGGCGCTCGCGGTGATCGAGGGTTCGGACGACCGGGCACGACTGAAGCGGATCCAGATCCAGCGCGACGAGGTCACGGTCGTCCTCACATCCAAGGCGGGCACGATCGTCGTCGGTCGGATCCCCTGGTTCGATCAGCTCGGGAAGGTCACGGTCACCGAGTCGAGCGACGCGTCGTCGATCGGATGACCGGGCGCACGAGCCATCGCCCGTAGACTCGAACCGTGACGCCATCGACCGATCCGCGATACCCGATCGCGTTCCGCGCGCGAGATGTCGTGCGGGGTCGCGGCCATGTCCACCGTGCCTGACGGCCGGGGACCGGGACGAGGATCTCGTCCGCCGATACCTGTCCGGAGACCGGGCCGCGTTCGCCGCGCTCGTCGAGCGACACGAGCGCCGCGTCTACAACCTCGCGCTTCGGATGACCGGACGCGAGGAGGACGCGCGCGACGCCGCGCAGGATGCGTTCCTCACGGTGCTCCGCAAGCTGTCGTCCTTCCGCGGGGAGGCGGCCTTCACGACGTGGCTGCACCGCGTGACCATGAACGCGTGCTACGACCTGCTGCGCAAGCGCCAGCGCGCCCCGCTCCTCGACCGCGGCGACGACGACCTGCCCAAGCTCGAGCCGCCGCCCGCTCCCGATCACGCGGACCTCTCGGACCTATCGATCGACGTGCAGCGGGCGCTCATGCAGGTCCCGGAGGACTTCCGGGCGGTCATGATCCTGCACGACGTCCACGACCTTCCGCAGGAGGAGGTCGCTGCGATCGTCGGCGTCCCCGTCGGCACCGTGAAGTCGCGACTCCACCGGGGGCGGGTGGCGCTGGCCCGGGCCATGGGGGCGGAGCGGGGGGGTTCGCGCGCCTCGGCGCCCGAAGGTCGGGGGTCGGGGGAACGTGCAGGCGCCGCCGAACCGTCGGAAGGAACGATGTCTCCATGACCCATCCCGAGGAGCACCTGGCCGGCTACGTCGACGGCACGCTCGACCCACCCGAGCGCGCCGTCGTCGATGCGCACCTGGCCGGGTGCGAGCGCTGCCGGGACGAGGTCGAGCTCGCGAGCGGCGCGCGGATGACCCTCGCCGCCCTCGAGGACGCCCCCGTCCCCTTCGGGCTCACCGACCGTGTGGTTGCCGAGGCGGGCCGTAGCTTCGAGCGCAGGAAGGTCGTCTGGGAGCGGTTCCAGTGGGCGGCCGGGCTCGCGGCGGCCGCGGCCGTGGTCCTGGTCGTGGTGCTCAACGTCGGGAGCGAGCAGCCGGAACCGAACGCCGAGCGCGCCTCCACCGGTGCGACGGCGGCCCTGGGTGGCGCCGGGGCCGAGGACGCGTCGGCGGCGCAGACGGGCGTCCCGCCGTTCCAGGGTCTGGAGGACCAGTCGGGCGTCGATTACGACGCGGCGGGCGTGGAGTCATTCGCTCGCGACACCGCCCGCGCGATCAAGGCGGAGGCGGCACCTCCCGCGGCCGCGCTGTTCGCCTCGCCCGACGAGGCGCTGGCCTGCGTCGCGACCAGCGGCGGCCCTGTCGACGAACCGAACACGACGCTCGTCCGGCTCGTGCGGGCGGAGTACCAGGGGACACCCGCCTACCTCGCCGTCTTCGCCGAAGGGCCGGGCGCGCAGCAGCCGGCGACCAGACTCGTGGTCTGGATCGCGGCCGAAGACGATTGCCGCTGGCTGTCGGCCGCATCGCTCCGTCTCTAGGAAGCGTCCGTCGACCGCTCCCGTGCCTCGGGGTGAAGGTTCGAGCTCGCACTCGTAGAGTCTCCGGTCGTGAGGTACCGCGTCGAGCAGCTCGCGACCGCGTGCGACGTCTCGGTCGACACGATCCGCTACTACCAGTCCCGCGGGCTCGTCCCGCCGCCCGAGCGCGTGGGCAGGGTCGCCTGGTACGACGAGGCCCACGCGGAGCGGATCCAACAGGTGCGTGCGCTCCAGCGGAAGGGCCTGACGCTCGCGGCCATCGCGCGGGTGCTCGGCAACGGGAAGGAGGCCCCCGATGCCGATCTCGCCCTCGCCGTCGCCGTCGCGCGCGGTGAGAGCGTCGAGACGGAGCTGCTCTCGCTCGAGGAGTTCGCGACTCGGAGCGGCGTCCCCGCCTCGCTGATCCAGGCGGTCGAACGCGAGGGGATCGAGCTCGGCCGAAGCGTCGACGGCGAGGTCCGATACACGGCTGCCGACATCGAGATCGTGCGAGGCGCGCTCCGCCTGCTCGAATACGGACTGCCGCTGAGCGACCTGCTCGCGCTCGCACGCGACACGAACGAGGCGATGGTCGGGCTCGCGGCCCGGGCGGTCGAGCTGTTCGACCGCTCCGTCCGCAAGCCGATCATCGACACGGCGGGTTCGGGCGAGGTCGCGGCCGAGCAGCTCGTGGAGGCGTTCGACGTCCTGCTGCCGGCGGTCACCAACCTCGTCGCCAACCATTTCCGCCGCGTCCTGCTCGCCCAGGCCGAGGAGCGGCTCGAGTGACCGGGCGACCGTCCGGGAGCACGGCGTCGACGCGGGGGCCCGCCTCCCGTCCGGAGCTCCCGACCGGTTCCGAGAAGACGCGGGCCGTCCGGCAGATGTTCGACCGGATCGCCGATCGCTACGACCTCGTGAACCGCGTGATGACGTTCGGGCTGGACGTCGGGTGGCGGCGGCGCACGGTCCGAGCGCTCCGGCTCCCCGGCGGCTCGCTCGTCGCGGACCTCGCGTGCGGCACCGGCGACCTCTGCACCGAGCTCCTCGAGGCCGGGTACCGGGCGGTGGGGTTCGACTTCTCGCACGGGATGCTCGCCCGGGCGACGACCGCCGCACCGCTCGCGGAGGCCGACGTGCTCCGGCTCCCGCTCGCCGATGCGGGCATGGACGGTGCGACCTGCGGCTTCGCGCTGCGCAACGTCGCCGAGCTCACCGGCCTGTTCGCGGAGACGGCGCGCGTGCTGCGTCCGGGCGGCCGCGCGGCGTTCCTCGAGGCGGCCGAGCCCGAGCGCGCGACCGCTTCGAGCGGGCCACGCGTTGTACTTCAGGCGGATCGTGCCGCTCATCGGTGGCGCGCTCTCCGACCGCGAGGCGTACCGGTACCTCCCCGCGTCGATGGCCTACCTCCCCGCCCCGGCCCGACTCGTCCGGATGCTGGAAGCGGCCGGTTTCGAGGACGTCCAGCGGATCCCGCTCACGGCCGGAGCGGCCCAACTGCTGCTCGGGACGCGACGATGACCCGAGCGAACGATCGATGACCGCCCTGTCCGCGCGGGCGGGCCGGCTCGGACCGGCGTTCGACCTGCTCGCCGGGTACCACGAGCGTGGCTTCTTCTTCGAGCGGGCCGGCCTCGGCGTCGCGGCGAGCGGCGAAGCCGCTCGCGTGCGCGCCGGGGCCGGCCCCGAGCGGATCCTCCGGCTCGCTCGAGACCTCGCGGCCACGCTCGGGGCGATCGAGCGTCATCCCGAATGGCCGCCGCCGCTCGGCGTGGCCTCGATCCCCTTCGACGACCGTCTCCCGGCCGAGGCGGTCGTCCCCGCCCACGCCGCGGTCCGGGTCGAACCCGGAGAGACCTGGCAGGTGGAGGTCTCCTCGACCGGCTCCGCGCATCCGCACGGCGCGCGCGAGCGCTGGGCCGGCCGGACGCTGCCACACGACGCGTTCGCTCCGATGCAGCTGCGCCCCGACCCCGAGCCGGACGACTACGCGGCGGCGGTCGGGCCGGGCGACCGAGCGGATCCGGACCGGCGAGCTCCGGAAGGTCGTGCTCGCCCGCACGATGCTCGTCGACGCGGGGCGGACCCTCGAACCGAAGCAGCTATTGTGGCGCCTGCGCGCCGTCGACCCCGACTGCTACGCGTTCGCGGCACCGCAGGCCGAGATGGAGGGTGCCGTCCTCGTGGGCGCGACGCCGGAGCTGCTGCTCCGCAAGCGCGGGCGGGTCGTCGAGGCGACCCCGCTCGCCGGGTCTTCGCAGCGGTTCGGGGACCCGACCCGTGACCGGGCGTCGGCGGACCGGCTGTTCAAGTCGGAGAAGGATCGCGAGGAGCACGCGGTCGTCGTCGAGGACGTGGCCCGGGTCCTCCACGCGTTCTGCGACGACCTCGAGCATCCGCACGAGCCCGAGCTGCTCGGCACGGCGAACGTGTGGCACCTCGCGACGCCGTTCCGCGGGCGGCTCCACGACGCGTCGGTCACCGCGCTCGAGCTCGTCGCCGGGCTGCATCCGACGGCGGCGGTCTGCGGGACCCCGCGCGAGGCCGCCCGCGAGGCGCTCGCGATGCTCGAGCCGATCGAGCGTGGCGCGGTACGCGGGACCGATCGGCTGGGTCGACGCGAACGGCGACGGCGAGTGGGCGATCGCGCTCCGGTGCGCCGAGATCCGGGGGTCGACGGCCAGGCTGTACGCCGGCGCGGGGATCGTCGCCGACTCCGTCCCCGAGGCCGAGGTGGACGAGACCGAGCGGAAGTTCTGGGCGCTGCTCGACGCGCTCCGGTGGGGCTAGGGCCTCAGTCGCGCCTTCAGGTCGAGCAGCAGCGGGGCGTGCTCGGCGCCGAAGCCCGCTCGCTCGTAGAACGGGATCGAACGTTCGGTCGGCCACACGATCGCCTCGGCGACGCCCGCCACTCGCGCGTGCGCGAGCGCGGCGTCCATGAGCTCGCGTCCGACCCCGGAGTTCCGGAACGCCGGCTCGACGTACACGTTCGTCACGTAGATCATCGAGCGCTCGCGGCGGCGGCGGCTCGAGTGCGGCACCTTCTCGATGAACCGGATCCACAGGCAGCCGACCGCCCGGCCGTCCTGCTCCGCGACCCAAGCCCGCCACTCCGAGCCGTCCGCCAGCGTCTCGGCGACGAACGCGCGGAACTCCTCGACGAACTCGCCGAAGTCGCGGGTGACGGGCGTACCGTGCTCGACGCGGAAGTCCCATCGCAGCCGTGCGAGCTCGTCCGCGTCTCCGGGCGTCGCCGGGCGGACCGTCGGACGGTTCATCCCTTCGAGCGTAGCGCCGCGTCGACCACCGCGTGGACCTCGGCGTGGAGCTCGACGTTACGCGCACGGTCGGTCGGAACCTCGACCACGTGGACCCCTCCGATGGTCCTGCGCGCGCTCGACCGCGGGGACGAGGTCGCCCGCCCGCTCGACCCGCGCGTGGCCGGCCCCGGCGGCCGCGCAGATCGCCTCGAGATCGAGGCCGTGCGGCGTGGCGAACAGCTCCTCGAACTCGGGGAGATCGCGCTGCGGAAGGAACGAGAAGATCGCGCCGCCGTCGTTGTTCGGCACGACGAAGACGGCGTCGAGGTCCTCGGCGAGAGCTCCACAGGAGCGAGCCGACGTCGTGCAGCAAGCGTGAGGTCGCCGCAGAGCGCGGTGGTCGACGCGCCGGATGCCGCGACGCCGAGCGCGGTCGAGACGAACCCGTCGATGCCGCTCGCGCCGCGGTTCGCGAGGACCCGGAGACCCTCGCGCGGCGCCATGTAGGCGTCGAGATCTCGGACCGGCATGCTCGATCCGACCACGAGCGTCGAGCCGTCCGGCAGCGAACCCGCGAGATCCCGTGCGACGCGCCCCTCGAACGGCTCGTCGAGACCGTCGAGAGACGCGTCGACGGCCGCGCGGGCGCGCCCGTCCGCATCGAGCCAGCTCCGGAGCCACGCGACCGTCGCCGCCGAGGAGACAGGGTCTCGATCGCCCCGGCGGGACGAACTCCCTCGGACCCGGCCGTGACGGTGCGCTCGGCCTTCCGGTGCGGATCCGCGACGAGACGGTCCGGATCCACGATCACGAGCCGTCGGCGCACGTCGCACGAGCTCGAGTCCGCTCGTGAGGTCGGAGCCGCGCCGAACTGCAGCACGACGCTCCGGCATGTGACGGCGAAGAAGGCGTTCGTTCGAGATGAGGAGTTGCCCGGCGGCGAGCGACCCGGTCGCGGAGCCCGGATGTGGGCTCGGCGAGCAACGGCCATCCGGAGCCGGCGGGCCAGCTCGAGGACGCGTGCGGCGCCTCGCGCGGAGCGATCCCGCGACGATGAGCCCGCGAGCTCCACCTCCCGAGCAGGGCTCGAGCGTCGTCGAAGGCTTCCGTCCGGCCGGCGACGACGTGATCGGTCCCGTCGGGCTGCGAGACCGGCTCGGGACCGGTCCCGCGACCAGTGGCTCGCGGAACGGGAGGTTGACGTGCACCGGACCTGAGAGCGGGGCGAAGGCCGATCGACACGCGCGTGGCCGTGACGACGAGCTCGTGCCAGGTCTCCTCGTCGGGCGTGTCGCTCGGGACCGGAGCGTCGACGAACGGAGGACGTACCGCGCCGAAGAGCTCGGCTGCTCGATCGTCTGGTTCGCGCCGACGCCCCGGAGCTCGGGCGGCCGGTCGGCCGTGAGCAGGACCAGCGGTGCTCGCGACATCGACGCCTCCACGACGGCGGGGAGCAGCTCGGCGGCGGCGGTCCCGCTGGTGGTCGCCACGGCCACGGGCCGTCCGGTTGCCTTCGGCGATACCGAGCGCGAAGAACGCGGACGGCCCGCTCGTCGAGGTGCACGTGGACGCGGACGTGCGGATGGCGGGACAGCGCGAGCGCGACGGGCGTCGAGCGAGAGCCGGGCGACACGCACGCGTGCTCGAGCCCGAACCGTACGAGGTCGTCGACGAACGCGACACGCCGCGGCGAAGCGACATCGCCTCGGCTTCGGTCACGCAGCCCACGCCTCGATCGCGAGCCCGAGGGCGAGCAGGGCGCCGAACGCGATCTGCAGCCGGGCCGTCTCGACGAGCACCGGGATCAACGCACGGCCCTCGGCATGGCCGACCTCTCGGAACGGTCGAGACGCGACCGGCACGGCGCCGAGCCCGAGCAACGACCACGCCGGAAGCCCGGTCCCCTCATCGATCAGCTCCGACCGACACGCCGAGGGCGACCGACGCGAACGCGAGCACCACGCAGGTGCGATACAGGAGCCGCGTCCGGTCCGCTCCGAGCCGAACCGCGAGCGTGCGTTTGCCGGCCGCCGCGTCCGTCGGGATGTCGCGCAGGTTGTTCGCGACCAGGATCGCCACGGCCAACAGCCCGATCGGGACCGACGCCCACCAGGCTGCGCTCGGAACCGTTCCGACCTGCACGTACGCGGAGCCCGCGGTCGCCATCACGCCGAAGAACACGAACACCATGACCTCGCCGAGGCCGAGCTCCGCGTACGGGCGCGGCCCGCCGCTGTAGAGCCAGAGCGCGAGCATCGCGAGGGCACCGATCGGCACGAGCCACCAGGAGGTGGTCGCCGCCAACGCGAGGCCCGCGACCCCGGCGACGACGATGCACGCGAGCGACGCGAGCAGGACCGAGCGCGCGGGCGCCAGGCCGGACGACGTGAGCCGGGGCGGACCGAGCCGGTTCGGCGTGTCGACGCCGCGCACGCCGTCGTGGAAGTCGTTCGCGAGGTTGACGCCGACCTGCAGGCCGAGCCCGACGAGCAGCGCCGCGAGGAAGCGCCACCAGATCACGCTCCCGGCCGCCGCGGTCCCGACCACGACGGGTGTGATGCTCGCGCCGAGCGTCCGGGGCCGAGCGCCCCGCACCCACACGCCGAACCGGCTCACGGTCGCTTCGGGAACCTCGAGAAGTCCGGGTCGCGCTTCTGGACGAACGCGTCCCGGCCCTCCTGCGCCTCCTCGCTCATGTAGTACAGGAGGGTCGCATCGCCGGCCAGCTGCTGCACGCCGGAGAGGCCGTCGGTCCCGGCGTTCGAGCCGGCCTTGAGCAGCCGAAGCGCGAGCGGGCTCATCCGGAGCATCTCGCGGCACCAACGCACGGTCTCCGCCTCGAGATCCTCGAGGCCGACGACCGCGTTCACGAGCCCCCAGTCGAGCGCGGTCGCCGCGTCGTACTGACGGCACAGGAACCAGACCTCCTTCGCCCGCTTCTCACCGATCTGGCGCGCGAGCAGGTTGATGCCGTAGCCGCCGTCGAACGATCCGACCTTCGGCCCGGTCTGACCGAACCGTGCGTTGTCGGCGGCGATCGTGAGGTCGCAGCACAGATGCAGCACGTGGCCGCCGCCGATCGCGTAGCCGGCGACCATCGCGACGACGGGCTTCGGGAGACGGCGGATCTGGATCTGCAGATCGAGGACGTTCAGGCGGCCGATGCCCCGCTCGTCGACGTAGCCGTCGTCGCCTCGGATCCGCTGATCGCCACCCGAGCAGAACGCCTCGGGCCCCTCCCCCGTGAGGATCACGACCCCGATCGTGGGATCGTCGCGAGCCATGTCGAACGCGCGGCCCATCTCGACGATCGTGAGCGGACGGAAGGCGTTGCGGACCTCGGGCCGGTCGATCGTGACCTTCGCGATCCCCTCCGCGGTCTCGAAGCGGATGTCCGTGAACTCACCGGCAGGCGTCCAGTCCATATGACCGATCACTCCTAGAGCGTCCACTCGTACGGTTCGTTAGCCTAGCGGATGTGGGACGCGCGACCGCGATCGACGGCCTCCGGGAACACGACCTCGTCGCGGTGGTGGCCCACTCCCGGCCCGGCGTGGCTCGACCTGATCCGGAAGGTGTGGGCGGCGGGGGCCGCGCTCCTCCCCGTCGATCCCCGCCTGCCTCCACCGCAGGTCGACTCGCTGCTGCGCCTGGCTCGGCCGACGGTGACGATCTCGGACCCGAACGACGACGGCAGCGCCCGACGGATCGGCGGCGGCATCCCCGCCTCCGACGCCATCGTGCTCGTCGTGCACACCTCGGGGACGGCCGGGGAACCGAGGCTCGCGCAGTTCGAACGGCGTGCCGTCGAGGCCGCGGTGACCTCGTCTGCCGATGCTCTCGGGGCGACGCCCGGCGACCGGTGGTTGTGCTGCCTGCCGCTCGCGCACGTCGGAGGACTGCTCGTCGTGCTCCGCGGGGTCCTGCTCGGCGCACCGGTGACGATCCTCCCGCGGTTCGACGTGGCGTCGTTCGCGGACGAACGGGACGTCGTGTTCGCATCGCTCGTGCCGACGATGCTGCGACGGGTCCTCGATGCCGGCGTCGACCTCTCGACGTTCCGAACGATCCTCGTCGGCGGGTCCGAGCTCCCGGCCGGCCTGCGAGTGCGCGCGGGCGGCACCGTGGTCGAGACCTACGGGCTCACGGAGAGCTGCGGCGGCGTGATCTACGACGGGCGCCCGATCGGGGACGTGGAGGTCCGACTCGGTGCGGGTGACGCGATCGAGCTCGCCGGCCCGACCCTGATGTCCTCCTACCGCTCCGGCGCCAGGGCCACGGCCGCGGCGTTCACCGACGACGGCTGGCTCGCGACGGGTGATGTCGGAGCGCTCGACGTCCGCGGCCGGCTCCGCGTCGTCGGCCGCGCAGACGACCTGATCACGTCCGGCGGCGAGAAGGTCTGGCCGAGCGCGGTGGAGGGGGCGATCGGCGCGCATCCGAAGGTTCGACAGGTGGCGGCCGCAGGGGTCTCCGATCCCGAGTGGGGGCAGCGGGTCGTCGTCTGGGTCGTCCCCGCCGATCCACTCGACCCGCCGAGCTTGGAGGACCTGCGGCGCTTCGCCGCGACGACCCTGGCGGGTCACGAGGCCCCGCGTGGGTTGGTCCTCGTCGACGAGCTGCCCTGGACGCCTTCGGGCAAGCTCCGTCGCTCCTCGCTCCCCCGGCCGACCGGTTCCGGTCCCTCGACGGAACCGGAATAAGCTGCGGTTATCCTCGGTAGAGAGCGACGGAGGCGCATGGTCGAGGAACGCGAGGTCGTCATCTTGGGGTCGGGACCGGCCGGGTTCACGGCCGCCCTGTACGCGGCCCGTGCCAACCTGAAACCCCTGCTCCTGAAGGGTCTCGAGGCGGGCGGCCAGCTGATGCTGACGACCGATGTCGAGAACTACCCAGGGTTCGCCGACGGGATCTTGGGGCCCGAGCTCATGGACGCGTTCGAGAAGCAGGCGGGCAGGTTCGACGCCGAGATCGTTGCCCTCGCGGCGACCCGGGTGGATCTGTCCGAACGGCCCTTCGGCGTCTGGGCGGGCGACCAGGAGTGGCGCGCTCGGACGGTGATCCTCGCGACCGGCGCGAGCGCGAAGTGGCTCGGTGTCTCCGGTGAGGAGACGCTTCGCGGTCGCGGCGTGAGCGCGTGCGCGACGTGCGACGGCTTCTTCTTCCGCGACCGGCGCCTCGTCGTCGTCGGCGGGGGCGACACCGCGATGGAGGAGGCCACCTTCCTCACGAAGTTCGCGAGCTCCGTGACGATCGTGCACCGGCGGGGCGAGTTCCGCGCGTCGAAGATCATGCAGGACCGAGCGATGTCGAACCCGAAGATCGACGTCATCTGGCACGCCGTCGTCGACGAGATCCTGGGCGAGGGCGCGGTGAACGGCGTCCGGCTTCGGGACGTCCGGACGGACGAGGTTCGCGAGCTCGAGACCGACGGCGTCTTCATGGCGATCGGGCACACCCCGAACACGGACCTCGTGAAGGGCCAGCTCGAGCTCACCGACGCCGGGTACGTCGTGATCGAGGAGCCAACGACGAAGACGAGCGTGCCCGGGACCTTCGCGGCCGGCGACGTCACCGATGTGATCTACCGTCAGGCCGTGACGGCGGCCGGACAGGGATGCAAGGCGGCGATCGACGCCGAGCGGTTCCTCGAGGCGGAGGCGCACGAGGCCTCGACCCCAGACTGAGACCGAACAGACGAAAGGAACGAACCGTGCTGATCGACGACGTGACGGACCAGGACTTCGAGGAGCGCGTGCTGGGATCGGAGACCCCGGTCCTCGTCGACTTCTGGGCGGAGTGGTGCGTCCCGTGCCACATGGTCTCCCCGGTGGTCGAGGAGATCGGGCGCGACAAAGGTGATGCCCTGCAGGTCGCGAAGATGAACATCGACGAGAACCCGGAGGTGCCGCGTCGGTTCAGCATCCTCGGCATCCCCACCCTCATGCTGTTCAAGGACGGCAAGGAGGTGGCGCGGATCATCGGCGCGCTCGGCAAGGACGCGGTGCTGAAGAAGATCGACCCGCACATGGCCATGTAGCGTCGGTCCAACGCGCTACGTCGGGCGTCGGTTGCCGTCGCGCCGGGTACCGACGCACACTGAGCGATGATCCAGATCCGACACGGGGAACACGGCGAGGCCGTTCGCGACGTGCAGCATCGCCTCCTCGGCGCCGGACTGCGTATCGACGCCGACGAGCTCGACGGCACGTACGGTGGGTCGACCGAGGCGGCGGTCCGGACGTTCCAGCGCGATCGCGGACTGCCCGCGGACGGCATCGTCGGTCCCGACACCTGGAGTCAGCTCGTGGAGGCCGGGTACCGGCTCGGGGACCGCACGCTGTACCTTCGGGCACCCGCCTTCCGAGGGGACGACGTCCGTGAGCTCCAGCGCATGCTGAACGCGCTCGGCTTCGACGCCGGCAAGGAGGACGGCATCTTCGGTCCGAGCACCGACGGCGGCGTCCGTGAGTTCCAGCGCAACGTGGCCGACGAGGTGGACGGCATCGTCGGCCTCGACACCGTCCATGCGATCGCCCGCTTCCGGCCACCCGTCGAAGGGCTCAGCAGGGCCGTCGTCCGCGAGCAGGAGGCGGCGCGCGGCCCCGGGCTCGAGCTCGCCGGCTCGGTCATCGCGATCGACCCCGATCCAGACACGGACGGGCCGGGCCTGTCGGTCGGGGTCGCCAACGCGCTCGCCGGGGAGCTCGAGCGGATCGGCGCTCGTCCCCTGCTGCTCTGGGACGGACCCGAGGCGCCGACGGTCGCCGAGCGCGTCCGCCGAGCGAACGCAAGTACTGCGGCGATCCTGGTTTCGATCGGGCCGGGTTCGGGCGAGCAGCTCGCTTCGGGCGCGGCGAGCCTGCACTACGGGACGCCGACCACGCACTCCCCCATGGGCCGCCGGCTCGCGGAGTCGATCCAGGCCATCCTCGTGACACGGATGGGACTCGAGGACGGTGGCGTCCACTCTCGGTCGATCGCGATCCTGCGCGAGACGAGGATGCCGGCGGTGCGCATCGAACCCGCGGTCGACTCCAGCGAGCGAGATGCCGTCCGTGTCTCCGATCCGGCGTTCGCGGTCGACGTCGCGGCGTCGATCGCCGAGGGGATCGTCACGTTCTCCCAGCCGGCGACGGCCGGCCTCGCCGCCACCAGCTAGTCGCTGCCTCCGCGAGGCCAGGACACGGCAAGCAGGACGACCCCGAGCGCGATCCCTAGCAAGACGGCCTTGACGGCACGGCGGGTCTCATCGGGGGCGGGACGTTGCATCCGACCATCGTACGGATCGATCCGGGGTGGGTGCGGGCCACATCGATGCTCGAGGGATAGAGGCCGGACTGGCGGTTGTTGCCACTCTTCCCGCTCACCTGAAATCCCTTGCAGCGCAAGGCCTTCGGAGGCTCGGCACCGCTCAGATGTGCTCGTCGGGTGCGAGTCCCGGGCCGGACCCGATGATCTCGGAGACGATGCGATCGAGGTCGTCGGCTGAGCCGAACTCGATCACGATCTTGCCTCGTTTCTTCGCGCTCTGGATCGTCACGCGCGTGGCGAGTTGCTCGGAGAGCAGTTCCTCGACCTCAGCGAGCGGGTTCTCGGCCGGCTCCGCGACGGTGGCCGCCGTCTTCTGTCGATCGGTCTGCGAGGGATGCTCGAGGTAGGTCCGGACGAGATCCTCGACCTCGCGGACCGAGACGTCTTCCGCGGCCACCCGGGTTGCGAGGGTGCGCTGCGCTTCGGCGTCACCGAGCGACAACAGCGCCCGGCCATGCCCAGCCTGGATCCTGCCCTCTGCCAACAACGTCTGGACGTCGACGGGGAGCTGCAAGAGCCTGATCGTGTTCGCGATGTGCGAACGCGACACGCCCAGCCGCTCCGCGAGGGTCTCCTGCTTCAGACCGAGCTCCTCGAGGAGCTCGCGGAACGCCTCCGCGAGCTCGATCGGATTGAGGTCCTCTCGATGGATGTTCTCGATCAGGGCCTCGCGCAGCGACTCGGTGTCGTCGCTCTCTCGGATCACCGCGGGGACCGTCGCGAGCCCGGCGAGCTTGGCGGCGCGCAGCCGTCGCTCCCCGGCGATCAGCTCGAAGCCGGAGCCCGCCTTGCGCACCACGATCGGCTGCAGGACCCCCACCTCACGGATCGAGCGCGCCAGTGCCTCGAGCGACTCGTCCTCGAACAGCGTCCGCGGCTGCCTCGGGTTCGGAGCCACCGCCTCGAGGGGGATCTCCAGGAGCCCCGTCCCCTCTTCGACCGCCCCCGGTAGCAGCGCCGACAGCCCCCGTCCAAGCCCGCCTCGCTTCATCGCGATCCTCCCCTTCGGAACAGCCCCCGGCGACGCCGAGTTTCTCGAGCCGCCGACCCGTCGGTCGACTCGGTCGACTCATCGGGCGACTCGACCGATCCCAACCCCTGGTCGGGTACGAGCTCCGCGGCTACCTCACCTTCGGGCTTCGACCCGTTCGACGGAGCATCCTCGAGCGCGGTCACGGATGGCTCGACCTTGAACCCCTCCTCGATGCTGAGCGGTTCGGCCCCTCCCTCAGCTTCACCCTCGCGTGGTGAGACGTCGACCGTCTCGGCCAGGTCGACCTCGACGTCGGCCTCCGGCGCCTGCTCGTTCTCCTCCACCTCGACGATCTGCGGCTCCGCAGCTTCCGCAGCTTCCTCATCATCGGGTGGAGCCATATCGTCGGGCCGGATCAGGGGACGAGGAGCTCGCGCGGGCTCGGGCGCCGGGATCGAAACCGAAGGGACATCTTCAACGCTGGGGAGGGGCGTCTCGTCGGGGAGTCGCGTCGCGACCTCGACCGCGAGCTGACGGTAGCTCTCGGCTCCCCTCGAGCTGGGGTCGTACGCCGTGATCGGCAGCCCGTAACCGGGAGCCTCGGAGAGCCGGACCGTCCTCGGGATGATCGTTCGGTACACGCGGTCTCCGAAGTACCTGCGCACCTCCGCGACGACCTGCTCGGAGAGCTTCGTTCGGGGGTCGAACATCGTCATCACGATCCCGGTCAGCCGCAGACCGGTGTTCACGTTCTGCTGCACCAGTCGAACGTTGCGGAGCAGCTGACCGAGGCCCTCCAGCGCGTAGTACTCGCACTGGATCGGCACGAGGAGCTCATGTGCCGCCGCGAGAGCGTTGATCGTCAGCAGGCCGAGAGAGGGCGGACAATCGAGGAAGACGTAGTCGAACGAATCGTGTGTGAGCGGCTCGATCGCCTTGCGGAGCCGGAGCTCTCGTGAGAACTGGCTGACGAGCTCGATCTCCGCGCCGGCCAGATCGATCGTGGAGGGAACCGCGAAGAGGTTCTCGATCGGCGTGGGTACGACGGCCTCCTCGATCGGTGCCTCGCTCGCCAGGACGTCGTAGATCGTGACCTCTCGAGCATCGTGACGGATCCCGAGGCCGGTGGAGGCATTGCCCTGCGGGTCCAGGTCGATGACGAGCACCCGCTGACCCAGCTCCGCCAAGGCCGCACTCACACTGACCGCCGTCGTGCTCTTGCCCACGCCGCCCTTCTGGTTCGCGACCGCGATCAGTCGGCCGACGGCCGGACGCTCGAGGGCGACCGGGTGCTCGTGGACGGCGGTCGCCACGGCCCGCGATCGCTTCCTCGGAGGCTGTTGCGCCGCAGGCTTCGGAGACCCCGAAGCCTGCTTCGCCCGGCTGGAGGCGCTCTTCGGCTTGGAGGACGAGGCGGCGGCCCGACGGGCGGTGGGCTTCGTCACTGCCGGGTCATGATAACCAGCGGCCCTGCGCTTTCAAGCACGGCGGTCTCGAGCACGTCCTCGAGCACGGCGTCCGGGGGGATCTCCGCTGCTTCTGGCTTCCGCCCGGCGAAGTACACGAGGCGGCCATGCGGCCGGAGTAGGGGACCGGCCGACGTCCAGGCTCGTCTCAGGGGCCCGAGCGCCCGGGCGAAGCAGAGATCGACCGGCTCCTGGATGCCCTCGAGCGCTGCGGAGATGATACGGACGTTCTCCGGAGCGAGGATCTCCCACGCGAGCTCGAGGAACGCCACCCTGCGCGCTCGCCGCTCGACCAGCGCTACTTGGAGGTCGGGCCGGGCGATGGCCACGACCATGCCCGGCAACCCCGCCCCGGAGCCGAGGTCATAGCACCGTTCGCCATGAGCGGGGACGGGCGCCGCCCGCAGGCAGTCCATCACGTGCCGATCGCGGATCCTCGACGCATCCGAGCGCGCGACGAGTCCAGCCGGGATCGCTCGATCGGTCAGGAGGCGTTCGAACGCGATGAGCCGCTCGGCCTGTGATTGGTCCAGCGACGCACCGAGTTGCGAGGCCTGGGCGACGAACGCATCGAGGTCATCCATCGATGTTTCACGTGAAACGTAAGAGTCAGGCCAGCCTCTCTCGGCAGCCCTACGACGCCGGCCGGATCACGACCCGGCGGTCCAGGCCATCACCTTCACTTGCGCTCGTCGCCTTCGGCACCTCTCCCACGGTGTCGTGGACCACCTTCCGAAGGAACGGGTTCATCGGTTCGAGGGCCTCGGGTTCCCCGGTTCGAGAAACGCGCTCGGCGATCTCTCTGATCCGTTCCCTCAGTCGGTCGATCTGTCGCTTCCGATAGTCCTCGACGTCGACCACGACCCTGGAGCGTGTCCCCATCCGCTGTCCGATCACCGCCCGGGTGAGCTCTTGCAGCGATTCGAGGGTCTGGCCGTGTCGGCCGATGAGGAGCCCCATGTCCTCGTCTTCCTCCTCGGTCCCGATGACGTCGACATACATCGTCCCCTCGTCGATGTTCGGTTCAACCGTTGCGGAGATGCCCATCCGCTCGAGCACGGCATCGATGAAGTCGGCGGCGATCTCCCCTTGCTCGTCGAGCTCGTCCTCGGTCAGCTCTTCGCGTGGCGCTCGGACCCGCACGACCACCGTAGCGTCGTGGGCTCCGACCCCGAACACCCCTTGCCGCGGCTCCTCGACGACCTCGACCTCGGCCTCCTGCTCGCTCACGCCGAGCTCGGCCAAGGCGGCCTCGACGGCCTCTTCGACGCTAGGGCCGGTTCTTCGGATCTCCTCCATCGCCGTTGCCTCCGGACTTGGGCTTGCCGCCGCCAGAGCCGGGCTTTGGGGTTCCGGGTTTCCGGGTGCCGGGCTTGGAGCTCCCAGGATTCCGCTTCGGCGATCCGGGCTTCCCCGACTTCGAGTTCCCCGACTTCGAGTTCCCCGACTTCGAGTTCCCCGTCACGCCCTTGCCCGAGTCCCTACGCTTCCGCTCCTGCTCGGCGCGTTCGACCATCCCCGACATGAACCCCTTCTTCTGCGGGCTCGCCGGCTTCGCCTTGGCCTTTTCCGCAAGCGTCTCCTCGGTCGGACGACTCTTCAGCATGAAGTACTGCTGCCCGATCTGCCAGGCGTTCGAGGTCGTCCAGTACACCACGAGGCCGGCCGGGAAGAAGATCCCGAAGACGCCGAACAGGATCGGCATGATCTTCAGGATCGCCTGCTGCTGCGGGTTCGCCGCCCCCGGCGGCTGGGCCTTCTGCATCTGACGCTGCTGGTAGAACGTGGTCGCGAACATCAGGACGGCGAACACGTAGTAGGGGATCCGTTCGACCGGACTCGACGCACAGTTCACGGGATACGAGAGTGGCTCGTCGCCGCCGGTCGCCTGGTCGCTCAGGGTGTTCGGGGCCGGTTGCCACGGGAGCCCAGCCGAACACAGCAGGTTCATCCCCAGGAACGAGGTACCCGCGTCCGGGCCGGGGAGGTCGAGCTCGTCGATCTGCGCCTGCGACACGATCGGCTCACCGTCCGGCGTCGTCTGCGGGATCTGCTCGTTGATCACCAGGAACAGCTCGGTGTCCTGGGGGATGTGGATCGGGTGCTGCGGGAAGCGGAGCACCGAGTACATCGCGATCAGGATCGGGAACTGGAGCAGCACGGGCCAGCACCCGGAGAACGGGTTGACCCCGTACTCCTTGTACAGCTTCATGATCTCTTCCTGCTGGCGCTGCTTGTTGCCCTTGAACTTCTGCTGGATCTGCTTCACCTTCGGCTGCACGATCTGCATGTGCTGCATCGAGCGCACCTGGCGGATGCCGAGGGGGAGCAGGACCACGCGGATCAAGATCGTCAGCAGGATGATCGTGACCCCGTAGTTCGGGACGAACTCGTAGATCTGGGCGACGACCCATCCAAGGCCGTTCAGGAGAGCTTGCCAGGGAGCGAACGCGATCATGCCGCACGCTCGCGATGTATGACACCGTCATACATCGTGGAGGACCGTGGCGGTGGGACCTGGTCGACGCCCCCGGCCGTGAACGGGCCGCAGCGCGCGATCCGCCACGCGGCGAGAAGACCGCCACGGATCGCTCCATGTGTTCGGACCGCCCGTTCTGCGTAGTGCGAGCACGAGGGGTAGAAGCGGCACTGCCCGCCGAGCCAGCCCGACAGCGTCCACCGGTAGACGTGGATCAGACCGACGAGCGCTGCACGCGCCGGCGCCCCGAGCAGCCACACCGTTCGACGCCAGCGAGTCATCGTCGGATCACCTGCGCGCGCGACAGCAACTCCTCGACCTCCGCCACCAGCTCGGACGTTCGGGCTCCGGCGATCGCCGCCCTGGCGACCAGTGCGACGTCGTGTCCGCCTTCGACCCGGGGCGCGAGCTCCCGCCACGCGGCCCGGAGGATGCGCCGAGCCCGGTTGCGGACGACCGCGCCGCCCACCCGCCGACCGGCAACGAATGCCGCCGACCCCGGCCCGGAGGCGACAAACACTACCACCCGGTCTCCGTGGAATGCCTGGCCGGTTGCGAGCAGTCGACCGACGTCTCGGCGGCTCGTAGGGGTTCCTACACGCCCTACGCGGACAGCCGCGTGCGGCCCTTCGCGCGGCGGCGAGCGAGGATCGCTCGGCCCCCGCGGGTGCGCATCCGGATGCGGAACCCGTGCCGCTTATGGCGGCGACGGTTGTTCGGCTGGAACGTTCGTTTCGTCATGGAGGCTCGCTCGGTCGGGATCCGGAGCGGTCGGGGAGCTCCCGGCCGTGGAGCGCGCAGTATACCCGAGCGGGCACGGAGCCCTCCGCGGCCGGGTCGGGCCCGCCCCCGCGTCGCGCGAACCGCTTCGGATCGGCTCGCAGAAAGTGTGACAAGAGCCGCCGGCGGACGAGCGTTTGGGAAAACCTCGGTGCTATAGTCCTGCGCGCTTGCCCGGGCGTCGGATCCTCCCCACGAGACGCCGCTAGCTTCCCCAACGGTTTCCACAACTGTGGAAAGGCGCTGTGGATAGCTATGGCCGTCGCATCGTACGAGGAGGCCGCCGAGCGGACGTGGGCGCACGTCGTCGAGCGGGCGCAGCGTGAGCTCGCGGAGAGCTCGTTCTCCATGTGGTTCCACGGCGTCCGGGCGACGAGCCTGCACGACGGGGTCCTCGAGGTCGTGGCCCCCTCGGACTACGTGCGCGAGCGCCTCGCCAAGCACTATGGCGAGCTGATCCGGGACGCGGCCACCGAGGCGGTCGGCCTGCCCGTCACCGTTCGGGTCGGCGCGGCTCCTCCCGAACCGGTTGCGCTGCGATCGGATCCCGTCGAGATCATCCCCGATCCCGAGCCCGCGCCGACGCAGCGCCCGCCGGCCGACCTGGGCCAGCTCGGCGCTCCCGGGCTGCCGTTCCCCAACTACACGTTCGACTCCTTCGTGGCCGGCCCCTCGAACCGCTTCGCCCTGGCAGCGGCGATGGCCGTCGCGGACACGCCGCCCGCCAAGGCGTACAACCCGCTGTTCGTCTACGGCGGCGTGGGGCTCGGCAAGACGCACCTGCTCGTGGCGATCGGCCACCACATGTTCCGCATCTCACCCCGACTGCGGGCCAAGTACGTCACGAGCGAGAGCTTCATGGCCGAGTTCATCAAGGCGGTCCGCGAACGCCAGGGCTATCAGTTCGCGGCGCGGTATCGGGACGTCGACGTCCTGCTCGTCGACGACATCCAGTTCCTCGCCAAGCGCGAGGAGACGCAGACCGAGTTCTTCCACACGTTCAACGCCCTCCACCAGAAGGACCGACAGATCGTGATCGCCTCCGACCGGCCACCCCAGGAGCTCGGCATGGAGGAGCGTCTCCAGTCCCGCTTCCGCCTCGGGCTCTGCGTGGACGTGCAGCCACCCGACCTCGAGACGCGGATCGCGATCCTGCAACTCAAGGCCCAGCGCGACCAGCTGCAGGTGCCAGACGACGTCATCGAGTTCATCGCGAGCAAGTTCGACCAGAACATCCGCGAGCTCGAGGGGGCGCTCGTCCGGGTGGTCGCCTGGAGCGATCTCACGGGCCAGCGGATCAACGCCGAGCTGGTCGAGCAGGCCCTCGAGGACCTGCTCCCGCAGACCGACAAGGAGATCGCCCCCGACCTGATCCTCGAGGAGAGCGCGAAGTACTTCGGCCTGTCCGTCCAGGACCTCATCTCGCCGAACCGCTCGAGGCCGCTCACCACCGCCCGACACGTCGCGATGTACCTGATGCGCGAATGCAGCGGCCAGTCGCTCGTGCGGATCGGCGAGACGTTCGGCGGGCGGGACCACACCACGGCTCGGCACGGGATCCTGAAGGTCGAGAAGGACATGCGGGCCCGGACCGTCACCTACCGCCAGGTCCAGGATCTCTCCCGGATCATCCGCGACCGAGCTCGGAGCTCGTGACCCTCGTGACCGTGGACTCGATGTGGGAACGCCGGGACCCGGTGGGGGAGGATGGCCTCGGGGGCGGGACCTGTGCACCGAACTCCACAGTCCATCCACATGTCGGACGAGCCCGCTACGCTCGGGGAACGGCATGGATCTCCCGTTTTCCCCAACCCCTACTACTACTAGGAAGGTATTGATGAGAAACAGAAGAAGCAGCGAGGGGGTGCAACTGTGAAGTTCCGGTGTGATCGAGACGCGTTGTCCGAGGCCTTGCAGACCGTTCAGCGGGGGGTGTCCTCGCGTCCCGGCATCCCGGCCCTGACCGGCGTCCTGGCCGAGGCGGGCGCCGATGGGACGCTCACCCTCACGACCACCGACCTCGAGGTCTCCGCTCGGCTGTCGATCGAGGTCCAGGTGGGCGAGCCGGGGGTGGCCCTGGTCCCGGCCCGGCTGTTGGGCGACACGGTGAAGAGCCTGTCGGATGCGCCGGTCGAGTTCGAGGCCGACCAGGCGCAGGCGCAGATCCGGTGCGCGGCGTACGAGGGCGCGCTGCGGCTGCTCCCGGCCGAGGACTTCCCGAGCCTGCAACCACCTTCGGGGACCCGGATCGTCGTGGACTGCGTGCGCTTCGCCGAGGCCGTGGGCCAGGTGGCCCGGGCCGCCTCTCGCGACGAGGCCAGGCCTGTCCTGACCGGGGTGCTCGTCGAGGTGAGCCGCGAGGGAGTCACGCTCGTCGCCACGGACTCGTACCGGCTCGCGATCCGCGACCTCGTCGCGACCGCCGCCGGTGAGTCGAAGGCCATCGTGCCCGAGCGAGCGTTGTCGGAGGCGGCCCGGGCGGCGCAGGCCTTGGAGAAGGGCGAGATCGAGCTCTTCCTCGACGACAACCAGATCGCCTTCCAGGTCGGCTCGCTGATGCTGACGTCGCGTCTGATCGAAGGTGAGTTCCCGAACTACCGCCAGCTGCTTCCCGAGCAATACGAGAGCCGGCTGACGGTGTCGCGGCAGCAGCTGATCGACGCCGTTCGCCGCGTCGGCCTGCTGGCCCGGGACACGTCGCCGGTCCGGATGGAGTTCAACGCCCTCGGCGTCAAGCTCTCGTCGTCCTCGCCCGACCTCGGTCAGGCCGTCGAGGCGGTCGAGGCGCGCTACGAGGGCGAGGATCTGACCGCGGCGTTCAACCCGACCTACCTCGCCGACGGGCTCGCGGCCGCTTCGGGGGAGTCCGTGCGGGTGGAGGTCCGGGACGGGCTGAAGCCGGGGATCGTTCGGGGCGAGTCCGACGAGTTCACCTACCTCGTGATGCCGGTTCGCCTGCCGACGCCCGTCGGCTGACCCCTCGTTGCGACTGGCGTGGGTCGAGCTCCGGGACTTCCGCAACCATGCGGAGACCCGGCTCCGCGACCTCCCCGACGGGCTCGTGACGCTCGTCGGGCCAAACGGCGAGGGCAAGACCAACCTGCTCGAGGGCATCGCCTTCCTGTTCTTCCTCGCGTCGCCCCGGACCTCGTCGACCGAGCCGATCGTTCGGCGCGGATCGGACGGCCCGGCGTACGTCCGAGGCGAGGTCCTGAGCGAGGCGGGCAAGATCCTGGTCGAGGTGGAGATCCCGGGTCGCGGAGCGAACCGCGTCCAGGTGAATCGGAGCGGGGTGCGGCGCAAGCGCGATCTGCGCCGACAGGTTCGCGCGGTGTTCTTCGGCCCCGAAGACCTCGTCATCGTGATCGGGGATCCGTCGAAGCGGCGCGACTTCATGGACGACGCCGTCCGGTCGCTCTGGCCGCTCAAGGAGTCCGCGATCACGGCGTACGACCGCGTCCTTCGACAACGCAACCGTCTGTTGAAGGAGTGGGAGGGGCGCGGTGCGCCGAAGGACCTCGACTCGTGGGACGCGCAGCTGATCGAGGCCGGGTGTGCGCTGGTCCGGCTCCGTCGGGCGGCCGTCGAGGCGCTCGCGCCGCCCGCATCCGAGGAGTACGAACACCTGGCCGGGTACCCGCTCCGATGCGAGTACGCGCCGAACGTCGGCGAGGAGCCGTTGGAGGATGCCTTCGGCGAACACCTGGCCGCGCGCCGGTCCGACGAGGTCGTGCGGCGCACCACCCTGGTGGGGCCGCACCGCGACGACCTGTCGCTCGCCGTCCGCGACCTGGGTGCCAGGAGCTTCGCGAGCCACGGCGAGGCGTGGGCGGCGGCGTTGTGCCTGCGCCTCGGGCTCGGGGCCGCGATCGATGCGGAGGTGAACGACCGGCCCGTCGTGGTCCTCGACGACCCGTTCTCGGCGCTCGACCCGGCTCGGCGGGTGCGAGCGGCGGAGCGGCTCCGAGGGCGGGGACAGACCTTCGTCAGCGTGGCGGACGAGGCCCACATCCCGGCCTCGTCGGCGATCGTGCTCGACGTGTCCGCCGGGTCGGTGACCGGGCGACGATCCGGATGAGCGAGCGGGCGACGATCCGGAGCGGCACCGGGAGGTCCGGTGCCGCATAGCAAGGGGTGGCGGGGTCGCAAGGACGAGCGGACGCGGCACGGGGCCGCGATCGGCGAGGTCGTCGACGAGCTGCTCCGCGAGCGATCCTTCGCCGCCGGGATGCCGATCGGTCACCTCACGGCGGACTGGGCCGCCGTCGTCGGTCCTCGCCTGGCCGCCGAGTCGGCTCCGGTGAGCCTCGATCGCGGGGTCTTGGTGGTCGCGGCCAGCACGGGTCCGTGGGGCGCGCAGGTCCGTTTCCTGGCCGATCAGATCCGCCGGCGTGCCGAAGACGCGCTCGGTGCGGGCAGCGTCGTCCGGGTCCACGTGGTCGTTCGTCAGGAACCTCGGAAAGGCCTGTAGCGCAAGCTATCCGGTCGTGCGGACCGACGCCGAAACGGCATGCGGAACAGCGCCGAGCGTCACCCCCGATTGGTAGAATCTCCAACGGAACGCACTGCGGTCCGCAGGCCCCCGAGACGCGTGTCTCGGTCCAGCGTGTCCGCTCCCCCCGACGGAGGTTCGTTGGCGAGCACGGTCGCGAAGACGAAGGCAACCCGAAGGAAGCCGACCGGGTACGAGTCGGCGGACATCCAGGTCCTGGAGGGCGTCGAGCACGTACGCCTTCGACCCGGCATGTACATCGGGACCACCTCCAGCCGTGGGTTGCACCACCTCGTCTACGAGGTCGTCGACAACTCGATCGACGAGGCGATGGCCGGCGAATGCGACCGGATCGTGGTGCGCCTGCTGAAGGACGGTGGGGTCCAGGTCGAGGACGACGGACGCGGGATCCCGGTGAAGCCGATCCCCAAGGCCAAGGACCGGCGACCGGCGGTCGAGGTCGTCCTGACCACCCTGAACGCCGGCGGGAAATTCGGCGGGGACGGGTACCGGATCTCGGGGGGCCTGCACGGCGTGGGCGTCTCCGTCGTGAACGCGCTCTCCGAGCGGCTGGCCGTACAGGTGATGCGGGACGGCTTCGTGTGGACCCAGTCATACGCGCGGGGCAAGTCCACCTCGCGGCTGACGAAGGGCAAGGCCACCACCAAGCGCGGAACGATCATCACGTTCTGGCCCGATCCCGAGGTCTTCGTCGAGGGCACCGAGTTCGACCCGCGGATCCTCGCGGAGCGCCTGCAGGAGCAGGCCTTCCTGACCAAGGGCATCGAGATCCAGTTGATCGACGAGCGGGAGGGCAAGCCGGTCAAGCAGGTCTTCAAGGCCACCGGCGGGATCTCGGACTTCGTGAAGCACCTCGCGACCGGCAAAGAGGCGGTGCACCAGAAGATCATCTCGATGGAGGCCCGGGAGAACGACTCCGAGGCCGACATCGCGCTGCAGTGGACGACGGGGTACTCCGAATCGATCCACTCGTTCGCCAACACGATCAACACGCACGAGGGCGGCATGCACGAGGAGGGGATCAAGAAGTCCCTGACCAACGTCGTGAATCGCTACGCGCGCCAGAAGGGTCTCCTGCGGGAGAAGGAGGAGAACCTCCTCGGCGAGGACGTGCGCGAGGGGCTCATCGCGATCGTCAGCGTCCGCCTGCGAGCCCCCCAGTTCGAGGGCCAGACGAAGACGAAGCTCGGCAACACGTCCATGCGCTCGCTCGTCGAGACCACCGTGAACGAGCACCTCATGACGTGGCTCGAGGAGCACCCCGGCGACGCCAAGCGGATCGTCCTCAAGTCGTCGCAGGCGGCCAAGGCTCGCCTCGCGGCGAAGCAGGCGCGCGACCTGACCCGGCGCAAGTCGTTCCTCGAGGGTGGGGGCCTGCCGGGCAAGCTCGCCGACTGCCAGCTCACCGATCCCAGCGCGTGCGAGCTCTACATCGTCGAGGGTGACTCCGCCGGCGGCTCGGCCAAGCAGGCGCGGGACCCGGCCAGCCAGGCGATCCTGCCGATCCGGGGGAAGATCCTCAACGTCGAGAAGGCGCGGCTGCACAAGATCCTCGAGAACATCGAGATCCAGGCCCTCATCACCGCGATCGGCACCGGCGTCGGGGAGGACTTCGACGTCTCGAAGGCGCGCTACCACCGCATCGTGCTCATGGCCGACGCGGACGTGGACGGGGCGCACATCCGCACGCTGCTCCTCACGTTCTTCTTCCGACACATGCGCGAGCTCATCGACGCCGGCTACATGTACATCGCCCAGCCGCCGCTGTACCTGCTGAAGCAGGGCAAGGAGGAGCTCTACTTCTACACGGAGCGCGAGTGGGACCAGTACCGCAAGGAGCTCGACGGCAACCGGGCCGTCGACCCGCAGCGGTTCAAGGGCCTCGCCGAGATGGACGCCGATCAGCTGTGGGACACCACGATGGACCCCGAGCGCCGGACGCTGCTCCGCGTGACGCTCGAGGACGCCGCGACGGCCGACCGGCTGTTCAGCGTGCTGATGGGTGAGGACGTCGCCTCCCGCAAGGAGTGGATCGAGGACAACGCGGCCGACGTCGAGAACCTGGACGTCTGACGATGTCGCAGGAAGCCCTGTTCGCCGGCCGGGTCGAGGACATCCAGCTCGAGGACGAGATCCAGCGTTCGTACCTCGACTACGCGATGTCGGTCATCGTGGGGCGCGCGTTGCCCGAGGTGCGGGACGGCCTGAAGCCCGTCCACCGCCGGATCCTCTGGTCGATGCTCGAGGGCGGGCTGCGGCCGGATCGCCCGTACCGCAAGTCGGCGTGGGCGGTCGGTGAGGTCGTGAAGAAGTACCACCCCCACGGCCTGGAAGCCGTCTACGACTCGTTGGTTCGGATGGGGCAGGACTTCTCGCTCCGGCATCCGCTCGTCGACCCGCACGGGAACTTCGGCTCCGTCGACGGCGACCCGCCAGGAGCCATGCGGTACACGGAGGCACGTCTCGCGCCCATGGCGCTCGAGATGCTCCGCGACATCGAGGCCGAGACCGTCGACTTCGTCCCGAACTACGACGGCTACGAACAGCAGCCCGTCGTCCTGCCCTCGCGCTTCCCGAACCTGCTGGTGAACGGCTCCGGCGGGATCGCGGTGGGGATGGCGACGAACATCCCGCCCCACAACCTCGGCGAGGTGATCGACGGCGTCGTCCACTTCATCGACCACCCCGAGTCCAAGCCCCGCGACCTGATGAAGTTCATCAAGGGTCCGGACTTCCCGACCGGCGCGATCGTGATGGGCCGTGACGGGATCAAGGACGCCTACGAGACCGGGCGCGGCTCCATCAAGGTCCGCGCGGTCTGCACGATCGAGGAGGGGACCAGCGGCCGGCAGCGGATCGTCGTCACGGAGCTGCCCTACCAGGTCAACAAGGCGCGCCTGGCGGAGAAGATCGCGGAGCTGTACCGCGCGGGCCGCGTGAAGGACATCGCGAACATCAACGACCACTCGAGCGGGCGCGAGGGCATGCGACTCGTGATCGAGCTGAAGCGCGGCGCGAACCCGCAGGTCGTGCTCAACCAGCTCTACAAGCACACACAGCTGCAGGACAGCTTCGGGGTGATCATGCTCGCGCTCGTCGACGGCGTGCCTCGCACCCTGAACGTGGCGGAGATCGTCGGGTACTACGTCGACCACCAGGTCGACGTCGTCACGCGGCGCACGCGCTTCCAGCTGAAGAAGGCCGAGGAGCGCGACCACATCGTCCAGGGACTGCTGATCGCCCTGGACAACCTCGACGCCGTCATCAGGGTGATCCGGGGGTCGCAGGACGCGGACGAGGCGCGCAGCAAGCTGATGAAGCAGTTCAAGCTCAGCGAGGTCCAGGCGAACCACATCCTGGACATGCCGCTCCGCCGCCTGACCAAGCTCGCGCGGGCGGAGCTCGAGACCGAGCACAAGGAGCTCCTCGCGCGGATCCGGTACCTGAAGGCCCTGCTGAAGGACCCGAAGAAGATCCGCAGCGTTGATCAAGGAGGAGCTGCTCGAGATCAAGAAGAAGTACGCCAACCCTCGGCGGACACAGCTCAAGGCAGACGAGGGCGATCTCGATGTGCAGGACCTGATCGCCGAGGAGGACGTGGTGATCACGGTCTCCCGGGCGGGGTACGTGAAGCGTCAACCGATCGAGAACTTCCGGCGTCAGGGGCGCGGCGGCAAGGGGATCCGCGGGGCGAACCTGAAGGAGGAGGACGTCATCAACGACGTCTTCACCACCACGACGCACCACTGGCTCCTGTTCTTCACGAGCCGCGGCAAGGTCTACCGGGTGAAGGTGCACGAGGTGCCCGAGTCGGGACGGACCGCGCGAGGCACGTACGCCGCGAACCTGCCCGGCGTCGGCATCACGGCCGACGAGAAGGTGCAGGCAGTGATCGACCTGAAGGAGTACGCGGACGGGCGCTTCTTGCTGTTCGCGACCCGCAAGGGGATGGTGAAGAAGACCCCGCTGCCCGAGTACGACTCGCCGCGCACGGGACTGGCCGCGATCAACCTGCGGCCCGGCGACGAGCTGATCGACGTCCGCCTGACCGACGGCAAGGACGACGTGTTCCTCGTCTCCCGCAAGGGCAAGACGATCCGGTTCAAGGAGGGCCTCGCCCGGCCGATGGGGCGGCAGACCGCGGGCGTGATCGGGATGCGGCTCGACCCGGACGACGAGGTCATCTCGCTCGGCGTCGCGTCGCAGGGCGAGGAGATGATCAGCGTGACCCAGCAGGGGTACGGCAAGCGCACCCCGCTCAAGGACTATCCGGCGAAGGGACGCGGAGGCAAGGGCGTGATCGGCCATACCCTCACCCGGCGGACGGGGCTGCTCGCCGGGGCGTTCGTCGGCTCGAAGGATCAGGACATGTTCGTGATCTCCTCGTCGGGCATCGTGATCCGCGTCGCGGCCGCGGACATCCGCCGCGTCGGCCGAGCCTCGCAGGGCGTTCGGACGATGCGGGTCGAGGAGGGCGCGACCGTCGTCGCGCTCGCGCCGGTCATGGCCCAGGTGGACGAGGAGTAGCCGCGGGCGATCCGGCGGCATAATCCCATCCATGTACGTGGGTGCGGGGATCGCGATGATCGTGGGCGGGACCGTGCTCGCGTGCGTCGTGATGTTCGCGCTGTGGCATCGCGTACCGTCGTCGGTCGCCGTCTGCCTCGCCGCGCTCGCGGGTGCGGTCGTCGGCTCGGGTGGGCTGCTCGTGCAGGAGGACGTCGGCGTTGCATCGTGGGTCGTCACGCTCGTCGTCTTCGTCGTGCTGACGCCGATGCATACCCGTCTCGTGTTCGGTCCGGCCGGGCCCCACGGCCGCACGATGGTTGCCGCGGGCCGTCCCGCCGCGTAGAAAGGGCCGAGACCCGTGAGCGATCCCTCCGATCGGACCACCGTCGCTCCGCCCGTTCCCGCGAGGGCGAGCGCCGCTGCGACCCCGGCCGGCGAACCGACGATCCCCGTCGACGGCGGGCCGACCGAGCGGGTCACCCAGCAACCGGTCCAACCCCCGGCCGCCGTGCCCCGGCGGCCGAACCATCGAAACGATCCGCTCGCTCACGCCAGGCGCGGGTCGTCGTTCGCAAGCTCGGACCGTGGTCGGTCCTGAAGATCTCGTTCCTGTTCTACGTCTGCGTGCTCGTCGTGTTCCTCGGCGCGATGTTGATCCTGTACGCGGTACTCGGCGCGATCGGCGCCCTGGACTCGCTCACCCGGCTGATCCGCGACCTGTTCGCCGACCAATCCTTCGAGATCCACGGGGACTGGCTGTTCACTCGCGGGTTGGCGATCGGGTTCGCGCTCGTCGTGTTGTGGACGCTCGTGAACGTGTTCGTCGTGTTCCTCTACAACCTGCTCTCCGACATCGTCGGCGGGATCGAGGTCACGCTCTCGGAGCGCCGATAGCCCCTGTCGGTCTCGCCGTTCGCGTGTGACCGGACGCACGCCCACGCATGATTGACACCCTTTCCGAGCCGCGCGTACGCTTGCCGATGGCCCGGCGGTGGCCGCTCGAAGGGCCCATGGGCCTGTAGCTCAGCTCGGTGAGAGCGCATCCCTGATAAGGATGAGGTCGTTGGTTCAAGTCCAACCAGGCCCACTTCACCAAGGAGGAGGCAGCGATGCCCGACGAGACTGAGGAGACGAAGAAGAAGAGCGGGTTCTTCGGCAAGCTGATGAAGATCGCGTTCATCGCGGCGATCGTCGCGGCCGTCGTCGCGATCTTCAAGCGGCGTCGCGGCAAGGACCTGGACGAGGACGAGTGGCAGGAGCTCCCGCCTCCGGCCGGCGGCTGAGCATCTCCCTTCCGCTCCGAGGGCCCGTGCTTCGCACGGGCCCTCTTCCGTTGCGCGGGCCGCGGTCATGAGTGGCGACGCCTGGGCGCTGGCGGAGCGCGCCGCCGGCTCCGCCGGCATCGCGCTCCGCCCGCTCGAGTCGCTCGAGGACGTCGACCGGATCCTGCGGGTCATGCGGGCCACATGGGAGGGCCACGAGGCGTACCCACGCGAGCTCCTGCGAGCCCTCGCCGACAGCGGCAACGTGCCGTGGGGAGCGTTCGACGGCGACGAGCTGATCGGGTACGTCCTGGGGTGGGCCGGCGTCGAGGAGCAGGACGGGCTCCACGTCCACTCGCACATGCTCGCCGCCGTTCCCGAGCGGCGACATCGTGGTGTCGGCTACGCGCTGAAGCTCGCGCAACGGGCGCAGGCGATGGACCAGGGGATGACGGTGGTCCGCTGGACGTTCGATCCGCTGATCGCGCGCAACGCGTTCTTCAACCTCCACAAGCTCGGCGCCGTCGGGGACCGGTTCGATCGCGATCACTACGGGGAGATGACCGACGCCGTGAACGCGGGTGACCGCAGCGATCGGTTCGTCGTTCGGTGGGACCTGGGACGGGAGCCCGGCCCGCGCGACGTCCGGGCCGACGACGTCGTGCTCGCCGCCGCCGCGTCCGGACCCGAGAGCGTGCGCCCGCCGACCGGGCGGGCCGCACTCGTGGAGGTGCCGGCCGAGTACGTCGACCTTCGGTCCCGAGAGCCGGCGTCGGCGCTCGCGTGGCGCGAGGCGTCGGCGGAGGCGATCGGCGTCTGCCTCTCGGCCGGGTTCGTGGCCGCGGGGTTCGACCAGGCACGGTCGAGCTACGTGTTCGTCCGCCGAGAGGACGTGCCGGCGTGACCGAGATCCGCGCCGTCGACCTGCGGCTCGTCGCGCTCCCGCTCGTGCGCCCGTTCCGCACGAGCTTCGGCGTGTCGACTGAGAAGGTCTGCATCCTGTCGCGCGTCGAGACCGATGCCGCCTACGGCTGGGGCGAGTGCGTCGCGGATACGGTGCCGAACTACTCGGAGGAGTGGAACGCGGGCGCGTGGCTCGTGCTCCGCGACCTCCTCGTACCCGCGCTCTTCGAGGCGGGGGATGTGGCTACGCCGGATGTCGAGCGGGCGTTCGACGTCGTCCGGGGACATCCCATGGCGAAGGCGACCCTCGTGAACGCGGTGCTCGACGCGGAGCTCCGAGCCGAGGGGCGATCCCTCGCCTCGTTCCTGGGCGCCGTCCGCGAACGAGTCGAGTGCGGCGTCTCGATCGGGATCGCCGACTCGACCGGCGCGTTGCTCGAGCAGGTCGAGGGCTACCTCGACGAGGGTTACCGCAGGATCAAGCTGAAGATCGAGCCGGGGACCGATGTCGAGCGGGTCCGCGCCGTCCGTGAGGCCCATCCCGACGTCCTGCTGTCCGTCGACGCGAACGCCGCCTACACGCCGCAGGACGTCGGGGTGTTCCGCGCGCTCGATGCGTTCGGACTGCTCATGGTCGAGCAGCCGCTGCATCACGAGGACCTGTGGCAGCACGCCGCCCTGCAACGGGAGATCCGCACCGATATCTGCCTCGACGAGTCGATCCGGTCGGCGGGCGACGCCCGCGCCGCGATCGGGCTCGGGTCCTGCCGGATCGTGAACGTGAAGCAGGGGCGCGTCGGGGGCCTCCTCGAGGCCCGGCGCGTGCACGACGTGTCGGCCGAGGCGGGGATCCCCGTGTGGTGCGGGGGGATGCTGGAGACCGGGATCGGCCGGGCGACCAACCTCGCGCTCGCGGCGATGCCGAACTTCCGGCTCCCCGGGGATACGAGCGCGAGCCGCCGCTACTTCTCCCAGGACCTCACGGAACCGTGGGAGATGGCGCCGGACGGCACGATGGGCGTGCCGTCCGGCGCCGGGATCGGGGTCGACCCGATCCCCGAGCGACTGGAGGCGAAGACGGTCCGGTTCGAGCGGATCGAGAAAAAGTGACAAAAGCGGTCGCGCCGGCTTGACCGCTCGGAGACGCCGACCCTAGAGTGCGCGGTGAGAGACCGCTGCGACCCTCGGGTCGCGGCGGTTTCTCACTTTCCGGGTCGGCGTGTCCCTCCGTCACCCCGGCGCCGCCCGCAGCCATCCACGAACCCGCCGACGAAGTTGCGCATCGGGTGCACCCTCCACCGCTCGGCCGTCCTAGACTCCAGCGGTCGGGCCGCGTCGAGCGCGAGCGGGGGGTCGGATGAGGAAGCGCGTCATCAGGGCCGGGGAGATCGAGATCGAGGACTCGGAAGGCCGCGTCCGCGCTCGTTTCGGCGTCACGAACGAGGACCTTCCGTTCCTTTCGTTCTACGGCACCGACGAGAAGCTCCGGGCCCGCTACGGGGTGCAGCCGGACGGGTCGGCCGGCCTCGCGATCGCGGACGACCAGGGCAAGGTCCGCGCGACGTTCGGACTGTTCTCCGACGGCTCCGCGAGCATGGCGATGGTGGACCGCAACGGGAAGGTCCGAGCGAAGTTCGGGCTCGGCTCGGAGGGTTCGCCGACGCTCGCCCTTCGGAACAAGGACGGCGATCTCGGGTTCGTCTACTCGCTCGCCCAACAGGGTTCGCCGACGATCTCGCTCCAGGACGAGGACGGCAAGGTGCGGGCGAGGCTCGGTCTGGCCGCCGAGGGTTCTCCGATCCTTCGGTTGCTGAACGCCGATGGTGAGCTCCGCGCCATCATGGGTCTGACGTCGGACGGGGTGCCGGTCCTGCAGTTCCTCGACGAGGACGGGAACGCCGTCTGGACCGCCGGGCGGGACGGCGCCGCCGACGGACGGCGAGCGAAGACCGAGGACACGTCCGAGCGGCCGAGCCCGGGAGGCGGCTGAGCCCGTGTCGGGCTGGTGGGCGGCGGCGTTCGTCGCGCAGTGGCTGCTGCTCGCGGTCCTGGCGATCGTCGTCGTCGCGCTCGCGCGGCAGATCGGCGTCCTCCACCTGCGTCTGGCGCCGCTCGGGGCGCTCGAGGTCGACGACGAGGGCCCGTCGCTCGGCGATGCCCCGCCGGTGCGCACCGCGAGCGGCGACGACGGGACCACCACGCTGGTCGGGGGGCCGGGTCGACGCCGGCTGCTCGCGTTCGTCTCGCCGACGTGCCCGATCTGCGAGCAGATCCGGCCGTCCCTGCCCGCGGCGGCCGAGGCGGCGAGGCTGACGTTGCAGGTCGTCTCCGACCGAGAGCTGGAGGTCGCCTACCAGCGTGCCCGGCGTGCCATTCGTGGTCGTCCTGGACGAGGCGGGCGTGGTGCGGTCCAAGGGCACCGTGAACTCGCTCGAGCAGATCGACGGACTGATCGACACGGCTCGTCGCCGGATCGACGAGGCTCGGGAGCTTCGCGCGAGTTGATGCGGTCCGTCGCGGACGCCGGGACCGAACTCGCTCGGCGGACGAGCCGGCGCTCGTTCCTCGGCAGGCTCGGCGGGGCGATCGTCGCGCTCGCCGGCGGACCGATGGTCGCGGTCGCGCTGTCGCCCGGGCGTGCCGAGGCCCACCACATCTGCGGGCACCTCTTCACGACCGGTTCGTGCCCGCATCCCTACTCCCCGCAGTCGAGGACCGACGCGTTCGGCCTCCCGGTCCATCCGGTGTACGGGTACCCGGTCGACGACGAAGGCGCGATCTACCTCGACGCGTCGCAGACCCGCCGCAAGGTCTGTCAGAGCGTCGTCCCGGAGCGCTACCCGTTCGTGCCGAACCCGCGGTACGGCGGCGGGTGGAGCCGATGCTGCGAGCAGCGGATCCGCCACATCCAGGACTGCTGCTCGGTCTCGAGGCTCCGGATCAACGGCGACGCCGGCGTTCGCGGCTACTGCCCGCGAGGCAAGCGGGTGTTCTGCATCACGTACCGCGAGCTCGAGGTCCGTTGCTGAACGGCCCGCTCGTCGCCGGCCTGCTCGCGGCGTCCGTCGCCGCGGGGCTGACGAGCCTGTTCGGACCCTGAGGGCTGTCGATGGTGGAGACCATCACCCCCGTGGTCCACGGGGGACGCCGGAGCCGGTGGGCCCTCGTGCTGTTCGTCCACACGGCGGGGGCCGTCGTGGCGGCTTCGGTGTTCGGCGCCGTGCTCGCCGTGGCCGGTTCGGTGCTGGGCGCGCCCTGGGGCGCGGCGGGTGTGGCGCTCGTCGCGGTGACGGCCGGCGCGTACCTCGCCCGAGAGGCCGTCGGCATCCCGGTGCCGATCCCGCAGCTCCGGCGTCAGGTCCCGGATTGGTGGCGGACCTTCTTCCCGTTCGCGCCGGCGGCGTTCCTGTACGGGCTCGGGCTCGGGGTCGGGTTCTTCACGTATCTGGCGCGAGGGACCCTGGTGGTCGTCGCGGCGGCGGCGTTCGCGAGCGGGAGCCCGAGGGTCGGCGCGCTGCTCCTCGGCGCCTTCGGGCTCGTCCGAGGGCTGACGGCGATCGTCGCGATCCGATCGACGGACGCGGACGAGGGCTCCGCGCTCGTCGGGCGGCTGGCGCGCTCCTCGTCGTGGGGCGGGTGGCGGCTCGCGCACGTCCTCGTGCTGCTGCTCGTGCTCGGTCGCGTCGATGGCGACACTCGAGATGGCTCGTGGCTCGATGGAGACCGGCGAGCTCGCCGCCGCCGTCCTCGCGGTCGTGTTCGGGGTCGCGGCGATCGCGAAGTTCGTCCGATGGAGGACCTGGCGGCGCGCGCTCTCGGTCTACGCGTTGCCGAGACCCGTCGAGCGTCTCGGGGCGGTGGGCGTCCCGATCGCGGAGCTCGTCGTGCTCGCGCTCGTGGTGCTCGGGCTGGACTCGACGGCGGGCCTGGTGTCACTGGTCCTGGTCGTGTCGTTCTCCGTCGCGATCGTGCTGGCTCGGGTCCGTTCGGGCAGGCGGCTCGAGTGCGGCTGCTTCGGGGCGGTCGCGACCCGTGACTACCGGGTGCTCCTCGCGCGGAACGCCGCGCTCGGCGCGGTCGCGATCGCGGCGTGGCGACTGGGTGTCGACGCCCCGGTCGCGGGCATGCCGAGGATGCCGCGGGGCTCGGACCTGATGCCCGCTGGGCTCGCTCTCGCGGGTGTGGCGCTCGCGGCGTGGGTCGCGGCGGGTGCGCTCACGGCCGTGCGACGGGGGAGCGCACGGTGAGGCGCGGCGCGGTCCTCGTCGTCGCTGCGGTGCTCGCGACCGTCGTCGCGCTCGGCCTGCCGGTCGCGGCGGGTTCAGGTCGGTCAGCGCGATCCGAACGACACGGCGGGGCCGCCTCGACATGCGGGGGATCAGGCTCGATGCCGGACGCCTCGCCCAGGTGGCGGTTCGCGACGTTCGGGAGGTGGACCCCGGCGCAGACATGGGATCGGGGTTATCTGATCGTGCAGCTGGACACGCAGGGGGACGAGGCGATCGATCACCTGGCGGTGGTCGGATCGGACGGGCGGGGTCTGGTGGGGACCCTGTTCCGGGTGCGGCGGGACGGCAGCCAGGTCGAGATCGGTACCGTCCGACGCGAGCAAGGCCGGATCGCGCGCCGCGCTCGTCTCGGTCCCGCTCCGCAAGCTCTCGATCGGTGCGAACCGGACCTCGTACTTCTGGTCTGCGCTCACGACCTACTCGGGGAAGGCGTGCCCACGGACGTGCTTCGATCTCGTCCCGGATGCGGGGATGGTCGAGCAGCTGCTGCCGGGTGTGACGCCCACCCCATCGCCCACGCAGTCCCCAACCCCATCACCGACGCCTTCGCCCTGACGCTTGGCCGGGCGCCATCGGCGCCTATCATTGGCCACAGGGGACGTAGCTCAGCTGGTAGAGCACCTGCTTTGCAAGCAGGGGGTCGGCGGTTCGAGTCCGCTCGTCTCCACCCTAAAGGCCCTGGTCAAGCGACTGGTGCCTTGGACTTGGGTTGGTCATGAACGCCGACCGTGGCTGAGGCACGATCTCGTTGCACAACCGGTCAATCGCTGGCGGCGTCCACCAGTTCGCCGGCGGTCGTGTCGACGTCGTGCTCGGCGTTCGCCAGCACGACGACGACGATGCCGGGATCCTGGAAGCACAGCGCCGCGGTCGTGTATCCGAAGAGCGGAGCCCATGTGGCCCAAAGCGCCGGAGTCCCAGCCGTATTCGATCCGCCGGTCCCAGATCCCCAGCCCGAATTCGGGGCGCTTCTCGAAGTCGGTCATCTCGTCGAGCGACGCAGGCGACACGACCTGACCGGCGCATAATGCCCTGAACCATCGGGCGAGGCTCAGTGCGTCCGAAGCCATGGCGCCCTCGGTGTTGTAGATGGTCACCGCGGCGAGCGACGGGAGATATCCGCCGAGGTCGTCGAACGTGTCGGCCGGCGCGCCGGACGGCATCGCCATCGGATCGGTCGGCCGCTCGTCGGGCTGATAGATCAGGCGCTCGTACCCGTCGCCGGCGAGGACGCCGCTGCGCAGCACCTCAGCGAGCGGTCGACCGGTGACGTGTTCGATGATCAAGCCGAGCAGCAGGTAGTTGGTGCCGACGTACTCCCAGTTCTGACCGACCGGGCCGCGTTCGGGTCCGACGGATCCCAGCACCTCCTCGGTCGTCCAGGCATGCGACGGGTCGGTGTCCGCCCTCGCCCAGACCTTCATCGTCAAGGTCCGGATACCCGCTGCGCATCGACAGCAGATCGGCAATCGTCGCGCTGTTGGTGTCGAAATCCAGGTCGGGCGGCAGACGATCGGCGGCGAGATCGTCGAGGCCGAGCTCACCCGCCTCGACCAGCTGCATCACCTGGGCTGCCACCAGGGTCGTGGTGATGTTGGCGATGGACATCTGATCGTTCGGGACCATCGCCCGATCTCCCGCGGCGAAGCCGGTCGCGCCATTCCAGGCTCCCTGCGGTGAGATCACCGCCGCCGTGAGCCCGTGGCCGTCCGCCAACGTATCCAGCACCTCTTGCAGCTCGGCCGCCAAGTCGTCGGAGACGGGCTCGTCGCCAAGGCCGGCGAACACTGCGGTCGAGAACGCCGCGGCCGGTGCGCTCGTCGAGGCCGAGGCGACGGGTGCCACCGAAGGCTCGACCGGAGTCGACGGCTCGACGAGGTGGCCGCCTGCGGGCCGCTCGGGTCGGTGCGCATCCCGCCAACGCGACCAATAGGGCCGAAGCCAAGATGCGTCCGTGGTGATCCCTCATCTCGGCCTCCCTCTCGGTCGATCCGTCGCCATCACGGCGCGTGGAACTCGAAGGAGTCCAGCAGGGGTGCTGCCGTGTCCAGCGCCTGCTCGAACACGGCCGCGTCCGGGGCGGTGATCAATATCGCCAGGGTCCGGGCAGAGCCACCGGGGAGGTCCAAGACGTACAGGCGACCCAGGTCGCCCAGTTTGACGCTACCCCACGGCGGCACGCTCACGACGTCGACGCTGTTGGCCATAGGGCTTACACAAGGGCCGAGGGATGCTCCTGGTGCGGCGACCACGTCCATCCGCAGCGCGTCGATCCCTCCGACGCGGTCGATGACGGGCGCCGTCGCCTCGAGGTTGGGGTTGGACCGGACGGCCCGGACCAGCTCCTCGGCAGAAGGCGGGACGCGACTGTCGCACGGCGCCTCCGGCGGCAGCGGGTTCACGAGGATCGTCATCTCCGCCGCCGCATCCGCATCATCGCCAGGTCCGATCAGGAAGAACGTGGGCGGGTCGAGGTACGCCTCGCCCCAGTCGTTCCAGGGCTCGGCGGCGCGGAAGGTGATCTCCCCGTAGAGCATGGAGAAGGTCCCCGGTCCGTCAACTCCGGCTTCGGTCGGCGCGCCCGTCCAGCTCTCCGGCGGTGCCCCTCGGATCCAGACCACCCCGAGGCTGTCGTAGAGCCTGTCGGTGGCGCGGTCGAGGACCAGCGTGTAGCCGTCGAAGACGTCGATACGGTCGTCTGCCGCGACGCTTCCATCGACGCATGTCAGGTCGGGAGAGGGCACCACCAGGGTGGTTGGGTCCTCGAGCCGTCCGGTGCCGGTCATCGTTTGCGCCGTTTCGTCCGGCACGCACGCGGAGTCGTCGTGGACCGTGACGTGCAGGACGCCGTCCTCCCCCGCGCGGATCGTCATCGTCTGAGACGGGGTGGTGTCTACGCCGGAGTGGGCGTCGTAGTCGGGGGAGGCCCATTCGCCCACGAACCGGCTCGCTGTTGGATCGAGGACCTCTTCACCCTCCCCCCCGACTGCTCCCGGATGCCACGGCCCCGAATAGCCGAAGCCGAACGTCCGGACGTTGGAGCCCTCCGCTTCGGCGATCGCGAGGGAGCAGTTGTCTTCCGACGCGCACGCGGTGTACGCGATCCGGGACCCGTCGGGCGACCAGTGGAGGTCGGCCCTACCGTTGATCACACTCACCACCATCGTGAAGTCGGAGCCGTCGGGGGCGAAGGTGTAGATCCGTCGTCGCGGCTGCCCTCGACGAATTTATAGATCGCGATGCGGTCGCCCGCCGGCGACCACTTGAGCCGGAGAACGGCCGTTGGCCAAGGCCGGCTCGTCGGCCAGGATCTCGTGCGCATCGGTGCCGTCCGCGTCCACTACCCACACGGGCGCCTCACCCACCACGCCCCATCTGCTCCCCGGCAGCGGGGAGAGGTACGCGATCTGCGTCCCGTCGGGCGAAAACGTCGGTGATGCCCCCTCCTGGGCGATCCGGATCGGCTCGCCGCCTTCGGCGTCGACGACGTACAACCCTTCTCCGTATCCGACTCCGTATCCGGTCGTTGCGAAGGCGACCCGCGACCCGTCGGGCGAGATCGCGGCGTCGCCGACCGGCTCGGCCGTCACCTGGGTCTCGGTCCCATCCGCGTGGAGGATGTAGAGGTGGCTGTCGAACGGGGGCTGCTGCCCCGGCCGCACCGGATCCCCACGCAGAAGCAGGAGCTTGGTTCCGTCGCTCGACCAGCCGAGCGCCACCGAATCCGATGCGGAGCGGTCGGCGCCGCCCGTTCCTTCGGGGTCGAGGCGCACCCGCGTCGTGCTGGGGGACGCTGCGTTCGGGTCGACGCCCCAGAGACTGGAGTCTTCGTAGTAGACGATCCGGCCCGCGACCGGCGCGAAGATCCCGAGGTCCACGGAAGGCTCTGGCGGGTCTGCAGGGACCGGGGGCGCCGACCGGATCGCGTTGACACCCAGCCAGCCCACGCCGATCGCGATCGCGAGGCCGAGCACCCCTGCCCGGATCCGCTGGTTCCGGCGCTTGCGGTCTCGGCGCTGGACGAGCTCATCGAACGGGATCCTCGGCGGCGACAGGCGCTCAAGCTCGCGCTCCAACGTGCTGCGGTACTCACTCATCGGCGAGCTCCTTCGCATCCCTCAGTGCGGCTCGGGCCGTCGAGCTCAACGACCGGACCGTTGAGCCTCGGATCCCGAGCATCCGCCCCGCCTCATCGGCCGGGTAGCCGAGCAGGTCGGTCAGCACGAGCGCGGCCCGCTGCTTACGGGTGAGGCTCCTTAGTGCGTTCGAGACCGAAATCCGGTCTTCGGCCGAACCGAACGCGTCGACCGGCGGATCGCTGCCGATCGCCTTGCGGAGTCCAAGTTGCGCCCGTCGGTACCGGTTCCTGAAGATGTTCATCGCTGCGTGGTGCAGGTAGCCGGCGGGGCTGTCCATGGATGACACCGTGGGCCACCGCTCCCAGACGCGTAGGAACGCATCCTGCACGATGTCCTCGGCCTCCTGGAGGCTGCCGGTCACGATCCAGAGCAGACGGAGCAGGCGCTCCTGCTCGACCTCAAAGAAGTCCTCGAAGGGGCGCTCGATGGCCATGACGTCGCTCGCACCCTTCCACGTCGCCTCCGCCTGTTCCATCTGTTCCATCCTGAGCCTCCACCCGTACGAACACTTGGGATGGGCGTTCCGTCCAGACTGCGGGGCGATCCCGTCGCCCCCACGGCCGCAGGCCCACTTCGCGGCTACCTGATCGTGTACCGGATGTGTACCGGGTCAGCCGTCTCTGGACCGTCGTGGCGTCTCTGTTCTGCCCCCGAGTCATGCCCGTGACCTGCGGAAGGGCAAAGCCGCTGGTCAGAGGATTGCCCAAGCCTTGCTTTGCAAGCAGGGGGTCGGCGGTTCGAGTCCGCTCGTCTCCACACAGGAACGTGGTCATCCGGTCGGGCCAAGCGGAAGTGGAGTGCGCTATCCGGGCTCCTGCGGGGATGCCGACCCCGACGCTCGCATCGCGTCCTGGCGACGTCGGACCGCATTCCTCGCGATCACGTAACCGGGGATGGCGGCGGCCACGACGCTGAGCGTCAGGCCGACCAGGTCCATGGTGTGGAGCTGGCCGGCGTGCCCGAGGAGCACCGGAGCACCCCTAGGTCGTCGCGCCTGCGAGTTGGCGCCGGGACGCCGCGGCGCAGGTGCAAGTCACCTGCTGCCGCTCGGACTCGTCGGGATGCGTGTGGAGGTACATCGCGATCACCATCGGGACGAAGACCACGGCGTTGTAGAACAGGTGCAGCTCGACCCGCATCATCGGCATCGCGAGCTGGATGAAGCTCGTCGGGACCTCCTGGCCGAACAGGTTCCAGCCCGTGACCGCCTGTCCGAGCAGCACGCCGTGCTCGATGTGGTGCCAGAACTGGATGACCAGGGCGACCGTCCACCACGTCTTCGCGCGTCCGGAGAACCCCGGCCGGAGCAACAGGAGCCCGCCCAGCATCACGATCGCGTAGAGGTAGTGGAGCCACTCCGAGCTCACCAGCCAGGGGAACGCGAGACCGAGGGCTCCGCGGGCATCCGGCCGTTCCCATCCGAGCGCCCAGATCTGGAACGCTTGGAACAGGTGCTCGGCCCAGTGCGCCACGACGATCGCCATGAACACCCACAGCGACGTCCGGTGGTACGTGCCGTTGACGTCGCGGACGAACCTGCCGAACGCGCTCTCGGATCCCTTCGCCTGCACGGCCACTTCGCTCACGGGTCAGTCTCCATCCGGATCTTCGTCACCGGAGGGTAGAGCGGAAAACCCCCCTCAATGCTCCCCCCGACTGCGTATCTTCGCTCATCCGCTCTTCGTAGGCGGTCGCGGTGGCGCGTCGAACAGGTCAGCCTGCCGAACGCGCTGCGGTCCAGGAGACCGGCTTGATGTGCGCGAACATGCTGCGGGCATTCCACGTGGGGAAGGCTCGTACGAGCCACGAGGGGCCGTGGAGTTGGATGCGGTCGTCGCGGGTGGCTTCGCTCCAGGTGAGCTGGCCGGCGTGCCATCGGACGAAGGCCTCGGCTTCCGACGTGATGTAGAGGTCCTCCTCGAAGCCGGGGTACTCCTTGCAGATCTCGGTGTCTCCGCGTTCGATCAGCAGCCAGAGGCGCTCGGGGCGCCGTCGGCCCGTGAAGTCGAAGCGGATGACGACGCGTCGATCCGGGAGCCGTTCCCGGCGGAGCGCGTTGCACATCGACCACAGCGCCACGAAGGGATCGAGGTGCTCTGGAGCGATCTCGAGCCAGGCGGCACCCCACTCGCCGAGCGAGGCGCAGACCTTGAAGAGGTCGTGACCCGCGGGCGTGAGCTCATAGTGGCGCCCGCGCCCGTTGGGCTTGGGTACCGACCCGACGATGCCGAGCCGCTCGAGTTGCTTGAGCCGCTGCGAGAGCAGGGTGCGGGAGAGTCCGGGCGCGCCGTCCAGGATCTCGCTGAAGCTCCCGCAGCCCAGGTACAGGTTGCGGATGATCAGTGGCGTCCAGCGCTCGGCGAAGATCTCGGCGCCCCGGGCGATGGGGCAGTACTGGCCGTACGTCCGCACGACGCCAGTCTCGCGCGCTTTCCTTCGCCTGTGAAGTCCAGATTCTTGACTTCACAGTCGGGACCCACGGTGGTGCGATAGGGCCGTCGAGAGGAGGACCGATCATGACGCCGACCATCGAGCCCGTCGGCCGCTTGAGCGACGAGGCGACTCCGATGGGGATCGTCGGATTCCGGGGCCAGCTGATCGCCGCCGACCACGCCGACTACGACACCGCCCGAGCCTTGTGGAACGGCGCCGTCGACCGGCGCCCCCGGCTGATCGCCCGATGCAGTGGGACCGCCGACGTGGCCGCGGCGGTGCGCTTCGCCCGCGAGCACGACCTAGAGGTTGCCGTCCGAGGCGGGGGCCACAACGTGGCCGGTACCGCGGTGTGCGACGACGGGATCGTCATCGACCTGTCGGCGATGCGGGCCGTGTCCGTCGACCCCGCCGCTCGAACGGCCCGCGTGCAGGGTGGTGCCCTGTGGGGCGACGTCGACCGCGAGACGCAGGCCCACCGTCTGGCCACCACCGGCGGCATCGTGGGCCACACCGGCGTCGCCGGGCTCACCCTCGGCGGCGGCATCGGCTTCCTCATGCGCAAACACGGGCTCACCGTCGACAACCTGCTGGCCGCCGAGGTGGTCACCGCCGAGGGCCGCATCGTCCGGGCGTCCGCAGACGAACACCCCGATCTGTTCTGGGCGCTGCGAGGCGGCGGCGGCAACTTCGGCGTCGTCACCACGTTCCGGTTCGCGCTGCACCCCCTCGTCCCGATCGTGATGGCCGGACCCGTCTTCTGGGCCGCCGACGACACCACCGACGTGTTGCACTTCTATCGGGACTTCGCCGCCGAAGCGCCCGACGAGCTCGGCACCGTCGTCAGGCTCGGCACCGTCCCCCCGCTGCCGGGCATCCCCGAAGACCTGCACTGGCGGCCGGCCGTCGCCGTCGCCTGCTGCTACGCCGGCGCCGTCGACGACGGCGAGCGCGCGGTGCGGGCCCTCCGCCGGCTCGGGACGCCGCTGATAGACCTGATCTCACCCCAGCCGTACGTCGCCAACCAGAGTGCCACCGACGACACCGTCCCCCAGGGGTGGCACTACTACTGGAAGTCCACGAACCTCGCCGGCCTCTCCGACGACGCCATCTCCGTCATCGCCGACCGCGCGTACGCCGCCAGCTCGCCCCGGTCCTATACGGTGATGTTCCATATGGGTGGCGCCGTCGCCCGAGTCCCCCACGACGCAACCGCCTACGCCGCTCGCGACGTGGCCCACAACATCAACATCGACGGCGTGTGGCTCCCTGACGAGTCAGTCGAGCGCGCGGCCACCGAGACCGCTTGGGCGCGGCGGTTCCTCCAGGCCCTCCAGCCGCACCGTGCCGGGAGCGTCTACGTCAACTTCCTCGATTCCGATGACGACGCCGGCCGCGTTCGAGAGGCCTACGGCGATCACATCTACCGGCGACTCGCCGAGGTCAAGGCCACGTACGACCCCGACAACGCCTTCCACCACAACAAGAACGTTCTCCCTGGTTGAGCCGGGGTTCGAGGGCGCTCGTCTCCACCGATCCGGCGGCCAACCAAGCACATCGGCATCCTCATTCAAGCCTTCGTCCCGCCTCTCCGATGCTCAACGTGGGACTGCTTGCCGGCACGGACGGCCGGCCGTCGAACCATCCATATGAGCGAGCAGGGATCGGGGATCATCAGGGGCCGCAGAGGCCCGATCGTATGGGGCGGGCTCGCCCTGTTGGTGCTCGTCGTCCTCGGCGGCACCGTCTTCCTCTCCAACGCGGCGGTCTCGGCCTCTGAGCGTGATGCGATCGATCGAGCGGAGGACCTCACCGCTTCGATCGTGGCCTCCGAGCTCACACGGGAGCTCGTCCTGCAGGACATCACCGGTGATGACTTCCGCCGGCTCCTCGTGGCCATCCAGGCCGGGATCCTGTCGGACGACCAGGTCGCGACCGTGCGCGTCTGGCGCACCGACGGGAACCTGATCTTCTCCACCGCGCAGCGCGACGAACCGGCCGAGGTGGTCGCCGCGGACGACCCGCAGATCCAGGCGGCCGCCGAGGGGGAGGTCGTGAGCGTGCTCTCGACCGAGATCGAACCGCAGGTCGGACTCCGACGCCCGGGCGAGGAGCTGCTGCAGACCTACGTGCCGGTCAGCCTGCTGACCGACTCGTTCGTCGAGGCGGTCGTCGAGGTCGACCAGCGGTACGGCGCGATCCGCAACGACGCCCTCACGCTCTGGCGTCCGGTGCAGATCCTGCTTGTGGTCGGGTTCGTCCTCGTCGTGGGCGGTCTCGTCCGCGCGCTTCGGGCGAGCTCCGGCGCGAAGGAGGGCGCGAAGGAGGGCTCGGGTGCCTCGCCGACCGTGACCTACTCGCGTGCCGACGACCGCGTGGTCCAAGAAGCGAAGGAACGGGTCCAGGCCGCCGAGCGCAAGGCGAAGGAGGCCGAGGATCGACTGCGGGAACGCGAGGAGCAAGGTGCGGCGGCGCCCGACAGCAGCGCCCTCGAGGAGCTCGACCTGAAGCTCCGCGCCGCGGACGCGGAACGCGAGCAGCACATGGGGGAGATCCAACGCCTGCGAGCCGCCCTGGCGGCGAAGGAGGCGGACCTCGTGCTCGCGCGCGACGGCAACGGCAACACGAAGGCCGAGGTGAAGCAAGCGAACAAGCTCATCGCCGAGGCGGACGGGCGGGCAAGCGAAGCCGAACAGAAGGCCGCGGCCGCCGAGCGTCGGGCCGCCGAGGCCGCACAGCGAGCGGTCGATTCGAGCGGCCGCGCCCTCGAGATGGAAGCCCAGATCCGCTCGCTGGAGGAGAAGCTCGCGCAGGTGGGTCCCACTCCGGGGGCCTCGGCGCCGACGAGCCGTCGGGAGGAACGCAAAGCGGCGTCCGACCTCAGGCGGTCGAACGACGACCTCATGAAGACCAAGGCCGAGCTGGCGAAGACCCTGGCCACGCTCCAGGCCGCCACGACGAAGCTGGGGACGACCGAGACCGAGCTCGGGTTCGCCCGGGGCGAGCTCGGCACGTCGCAGACCCGCCAGGCACGGGTGGAGGCCGAGCGCGACTCATTCCGAGCCAAGATCGCCGAGCTCGAGGTGACGCTCGCCGAAGCGCGAGCTCGCGTATCGGCGGATGCCGCCGGCGGGTCCTCTCCGCACGACGGGGAGGTGATCGCGGCGCTCGAGGAGCGTGCCGGTGACGCCGAGAAGCGGCTGGTCGATACGGAGGAGCGCTTCGCGGACGCGCGGACGCAGCTCACCGAGTCCGACGCGCGGCTCGCCGAAGCGCTCGCCCGCCTCGAGGAGCTGGAGCAGGCGAGGTCGAGCCTCGAGGGCGACGGTGGTCCCGGGGGATCAGATCCGGAGTCACGGATCGCCGAGCTCGAGAAGGCCCGCCGAACCGACGTCGAGGGGCTCAACCGAGCCCAGGAGGCGTTCGCCAACACACAGGTGGAGCTCACGAACACGACCAAGAAGCTGCGCGAAGCGGAGCGGCGGATCCGCGAGCTGGAGGGCGACTCCGGCCTCAAGGCGCACGGCGCCCCCACGTACACACCCGCCCCCGAGGGGGGAGCGTCGGAACCGGACCCGACGTTGCCCGTGTCCGAGGATCGGCAGGTCGATCACGACGCGTTCGAGGAGCGGGTGTCGAGCCTCCGCGCGGGCCTCGCGGCCGCGAACGACCTCTCGTGGGATCTCGATCGCGAGGTCGCGGGCGACGGGCTCGCCGAGCATGGGTTGCCGCCGATGCCGCCGCCCGAGCCGCGGCCGGTGGCAGACGTCGATCCGGGATCCGATCGTGCGCGAGGATCCGATGGAGAGGCCCCGGCCGGTTCCGAGGACGTGGAGGAGGAGGGGCTGTCGCTACGCGAGCGGCTCGCCCGGGCCGCCGCCGCCCGTCATCGAGGGCCGTTGGTCTGAGGCATCGAGCTCACCGACGGCAACAGATCCACGGCGTAGGCGGACAGGAGCCCGGACTCGACGACGTCCGCATCGAGCAGCCTCGGCATGGGATAGCCGTAGCGGCGACTGAGTTCTAGGTGCGGGGCGCACAGCGGCACCATGCGCCCGCCTCGATGCCGGATCACGACCGAGCACCCACCAGGGGTGTGCGTGCCCCACGTCGCGAAACACAGGTAGCAGATCAGTCGGAGCCGCTGCGGATAGGCGAACGCGGCGCGCCATCCCGCGTCGTGCTCGATCACCCTGCCCCACAGGGCGACGGTCCCCAGCACGGCGGGATCCCTCGTCCGACGCAGCGCATCGGGTCCGGGGACCGCATGCAGGCCGCAGGTGCACCAGGGATCGGGGACCGCGTGACCGCGATGCCTCGCGCACGCCGCCCAGGCCGGCGTGCGCGGAGGCCACGGCCTGCCGTCGCCGGCGATCGGTCGCAGCCGGACGTCGTCACCGGTGCGGGTTCCCGCGAGCGTCCAGGCGCGCCACCCCATCAGGGGTTCGGCGAGGGTCGTGACGAGGGAGGGGGACGACGTCTCGAGCATCGGCTAGCTCCCAGGCTCCGCGGGTGCCGGCTCGGCCGGAGCGGGTTCCAGGTCCGGAACCTCTTCAGGCATGGGAAGTGAGACGGGCTCGATCTCGATGATCCGCCGTGCCGGCCCGATGTCCACGGGCTCCCTCCGATGTCCCGATGCCGAGACTAGCCTCGGGCGCGCCGCGTGGCCAGACCCGAGGTTCCATCCCCGACCTGCACCAGCTTGTGGATGCCCGCGAAGTCGCTGAAGAAGATCCTGCCGTTCGGGCTGGCCTCGAACGAGATCGTGCCACTCACATGGTTCATGACGACGCCGTCGTCGGTGATCGCGTCCCTCGCCCCGTTGAACGAGATCCTCGTGATGTCGCCGTTGTTGATCGCGCCGAAGAAGGCGGTCCCTTCGCTCGCGGCTCCGAGGCGGCAGCCCTCGCAGAACGCGATCCCCGTGATGCCGATCGTGCTCCGGTAGAACAGGGCGGGGAGCACGGGGTTCGGGCCGTCCTGGTTCGTGTTCCCGGGTGCGTCCCCGCCGCACGTCTCGTTCGGACCCCAGCCGTGGCTGCGGCCCGGCAGGATGCGATTGACCTCGTCGTTGCAGCTCGGTCCGTTCTCCGTCTCCCATAGGTCGTCGGTCTGCGGGTCGAACGCGAACCCGAACGAGTTGCGGATCCCGTACGCGTAGAGCCGCCCGTTCAGCGGGTTGTCTGCGGGGATGCCGCCGTCGGGGTCGATGCGGATGATCTTCCCGCGATCTTCGTCGGTGAGGTCTTGGGCGTTCGACGAGTCGTGCGCGTCTCCGACGATCGCGTACAGCATGCCGTCGGAGCCGAACGCGATCCGCCCGCCGTTGTGGTACGGGGCACCGCCCGCCACCGATGTGAACAACACGCGCCGCCCCACGCCGGACCCGTCGTCGTCCCGGTACCGCAGGATCTGGTTGCGGACCTGGCCGCCGGCGGACCGCGTCACGTACAGGTAGACGAGCGCCGTGTCCGGATAGTCCGGGTGCAGGGCGATCCCGAGCATGCCGCGCTCGCCGGCGCCACTGACCCCCGGGACCCGCACGAACAGGCGGTCGGCGTCGGTGTTGAGGTCGTGGATCCGGACCCGGCCCGTGTTCTTCTCCACGTACCAGATCGTCCTGCCGGGGCCGAAGGTGAACGCGACCGGTGCGCGCAGGTTCCCGATCACGCGACGTGACTCGATGTCCGCGGATGCGGCCGTCGGCGCCAGCGCGAGCAGCCCGAGCGCGGTGAGGACGAGGGCGAGCGACCGTTTGATCATCGAGGCTCCTCTACAGTTCCGGGCGCATGCGCACCACGATCCTCGTCGGCGCCGATGCGGGCGATGTCCGTCCATCATCGCGCATGCCTGCGTCCTCGGCATGGACCCGTCCGCCGCGAGCCCGACGATGCCCAGGCGGGACCGGATGAGGCGCCTCGCCCCGGTCCTCGCGTGCGTGCTGTTCGCGGTCTCGTGCTCTGAGGTCACCGACGCGCTCCGGCCGAGCCCGACGCCGAGCTCACCCGACGACGTGAGCGTCACACCGACCGCCGGGACGGTGTCACCCGGCGTCGCTGCGATCGTCGTGGAGGCGCCCCTGCCGGGCGAGGAGGTGACGGCAGCGGTCCGCATCGTGGGGAACGCGGACGTGTTCGAGGCGACCGTGAGCATCCGGATCCTGGACGCCGAGGGGACCGAGCTCGCGGCGGCGTTCGCGACGGCGACGTGCGGCGGCGGATGCCGCGGCGAGTTCTCGACCGAGGTCTTCTTCTTCACGCCGCAGCGTCAGAACGGCACGATCGAGGTCTTCGAGTCGAGCGCGGAGGACGGCTCCCGGCTCCATCTGGTCCGGATCCCGGTCGTGCTCGTGCCGGGCCCGTGAATCAGGACGGCTGCTAGGCTCCGCGCCCATGCCCGACCAACCGCCGTGGGAGCAGCGGCTCCGCGCGCCCACCCGAACCCTTCCGACGTGGTCGCGGAACGCTCCCGACCGGTTCGTGTTCCGGTCGGACGAGGAGGGGTCGTTCCAGGCCTACGCGTGGGAGCCGGCGTCGGGGCCGCCGCGACGCCTGACGGACGAACGCGTCGGCGTGCAGCTCGCGTCGATCTCGGGCGACGGGTCCGAGCTCGTGTGGTTCTCGGACCCGACCGGCGACGAGTCCGGACGCTGGATGGCCGTTCCATTCGAGGGCGGACGGGCGCGGGAGCTGCTCCCCGGCGCGCTCCCCGGCTGGCCCGATGGGCTGGCGCTCGGTCGTGAGCTTGCCGTCGGGATGATCGCCGACCGCGCCGGGTTCGCCCTGTACGTCTCGGAGCGGGGCGAGCCCGCGCGAGAGATCCATCGCGACGTGGACAGCATCGCGTTCTCGGGGACGGACCTGCACCTCGAGGGATTCGATCTGGCCGGGCTGTCGGCGGACGAGGAGCTCGTGTGCGTCGAGGCGGCGCAGGCCGGCGACAACATCCATCGGGCGCCCCGCGTCCTGCGGTCCCGGACCGGCGAGGTGGTGGGCGAGCTCACCGACGGCCCCGGGCGCGCGATCCACTCCTTCGCGTGGTCGCCCGTTCCCGGGGATCAGCGGATCCTGCTCGCGCCGGAGCTCGACGACCTGAAGCGGCCGGCCGTGTGGGACCCGACCAGCGGCGAGCGCCTGGATCTCGAACTCGAGCTGCCCGGAGAGGTGATCCCGGTGGACTGGTGGCCGGACGCGCGTTCGATCCTGCTCGTCCATGTCTTCCGCGGCCGTGACCGGCTCTACCGCTACCACCTCGATCGAGGCTCGCTCACCGAGGTCCCGCATCCAGTCGGCGAGATCCACGGAGCCCGCGTTCGGCCCGACGGACGGGTCTGGCTTCGCGTCTCGAGCGGTGAGCGGGCGCCGGTGAACCTCGACGACACCGGACGCGAGACCGTGCCGACCCCGCCCGGTGGGCTGCGCGATGGCCGCCCGTACCGGGGATGGTTGTTCCGCAACCCGTCCGGGGACCTCGTGCACGGCTGGCTCGTCACGCCCGAGGGAGACGGTCCCTTCCCGACCTACCTGAAGGTGCACGGCGGGCCCGACTGGCTCTACCTCGACACCTGGTGGCCCGACGTGCAGAGCCTCGTCGACGAGGGGTTCGCCGTGGCGATGGTGAACTACCGAGGCTCCACGGGGTACGGACGCAGGTGGCGGGACCACATCATCGGCAACATCGGGTTCCCCGAGGTCGAAGACGTCGTCGCCGGGCTCGACGACCTCGTCGCGCGCGGCGTGGCCGATCCCGAACGCGTCGCGATCGGAGGCTGGTCGTGGGGCGGTTATGTCACCCTGCTCGCGCTCGGCACCCACCCGGACCGGTTCGCGGCGGGGATCGGAGCGGTGCCGGTCGCCGACTACATGGAGTCGTATGACGACTCCGCCCCCGGGCTCCAGGCGTACGACCGTTCCCTGGTGGGCGGGGTCGTGCACGACGTGCCGGACCTCGTCCGCGAGCGCTCGCCGATCACCTACGTCGATCGCGTCCGGGCCCCGGTCCTCGTGATCGTGGGGGAGCACGACAGCCGGTGCGTCCCCAAGCAGATCCATGGCTACGTCGATGCGCTGCGAGCGGCGGATGGGGACGTGGAGCTCTACTCCTACGAGGAGGGACACACCCCCTACGTCGTGGACGAAGAGGTGCGCGAGTGGGGAACGGTCCTGGAGTTCCTGCGGCGCAAGATCCGCTTGCCTTGATGACGGTCGGCGCTACTCGCCGATCGTCAGGAAGTTCCGCCACTCGCCCGTCTCGTCGATCGCGAGACGCGGGCCCTGGTACCCGTGCCCTGCCTGGATCATCAGCTCGATGTCCTGTTGGGTGAAGCCGAGGGTACGAAGGTCGGCGCGCTCCTGCTCGGACAGGTGGTCGAAGTCCGAGTTCACCAGGTAGGGCCAGAAGTAGAACGTGCCGTACCCCTCGCCGATGTCGCGGCTCGTCGGTGGGAGACGGAGCAGGGAGACCATCAGGTCGAACACCGCCGGATCCTGCCGCCACGCGGGGACGGGGTCGCCGCCGTCACCCAGGTCGGAGATGAAGGTCACCGGATCCAGGAGCGCCGCCAGCGCATCGAGGTCGCCTGCCTGCGCAGCGTCGTAGATCTGCTGCGCGGTCGTTGCGACATCGGGTGGGACGCCCGTCACGTCGATGGTCGGCGGCAGTTCTCCGACCGGCGCCGGAACCGAGACGAGGGCTGCACCGAGGCTGGCGCCCGTGGGGTCGGGCATCGTCAGGAGCAGCGTTGCCAGTCCGTCCGGGGTCGGTGCGACCTCCACGTCGAACGCGAACGTGGGGTCGGTGAGCTCGTACCGGGCGGAACCGAGCGACGGCTCCAGTGTCGGCCCGTCGAACACGTGGGCCTCGAGTGCCGGAACCCCCTCGTACAGGTCGTAAACGCGTCCGGCGACGTGGATCAGGCCGGAGGCAGTCTCGGTGACCTCGATGAGCTCGATGGCGGGGGGCCACTGGAGCGGGGGCTCCGAGACCCCGACGACGCTCCAGACTCCGTTCGGACCGGTGACGCCGAGCTGCCGCAGGTCGACGACGATCACCCCGACGTCGTCGCCGAACAGAGGGTTCGTGAGCACGACCTCCGCCTCGTCGCCGCGGACATCGAAGGAAGACAGCAGTCCAGTGGGGTCGTCGCTCGGCTGCCACCCGAGCAGGTTGGTCGCGAAGAGGGTGGCTGTTCCCTCCGCCGAGGTGCGCATCGGCTGGTGGCCTTCGTCGACGGCGGCCTGCGTCGCCGCCAGCGCGTCGGCGTCCGTCTCCGGCCAGAGTGCGGGGAAGGCGTCCGCGGGGGGGTTCGGTCCCGTCGCCGCCGGCGTCGTCGGGTCGGACACGAGTCGGATCGCCGAGACGCTCACGGCGACGAACGCGACCACGGCCACGACCGCCGCTGCCGCTCCGATGACCCGACGGCTGCGGGCCCTCCGAACGGTCGCCGGCGCCGAGTCCTCGACGTCGACCGGCATCTCCGACGCGAGGTCGTGCAGCACGTTCCGGAGCCGCGTGTCCATCACTCCTCCTCCCACTCGTGCTCGGGCAGCTCGACCCGCAGACGTTCCATGCCGCGGGAGACCATGGACTTCACGGTCCCGACCGCGACCCCGAGGGCCTGGGCCGTGTCCGCCTCGCTGAGATCCTCGTAGTGGCGCAGGACGATCGCCGCACGCTGCTCCGGTCGCAGCGTCATCAGCGCGCGTTGCAGGCGGTCCCGTTCGGAGAGGTCGTCCCGGAATGAGGCGTGCTCCGCCGGCCGCTGGCGTTCGAGCCACGCGCGCTCCACGCGGCGGCGGCGGAACTGCGACCGAGCGAGGTTCACGATCGTCCGGCGCAGGTACCACCAGAAGGCGTCTCGGTTGCGCAGGTCGTGGAACCGACCGAGCACCCTGACGAAGGCGTCCTGCGCGAGGTCCTCGGCGAGCGTGCGATCGCCGGTGAGCAGGTAGGCGAGCCGCAGCGCCTCGGGCGCATGGGCGCGGTAGAGCTCATCGAGCGCGCCGGCGCCCGCTGCTCGTCGTCGGCGTTCCACCGTGAGGACCATCTCACGGCCCAAGACGCGGAGGTCTGCCCGGAGGTTCCCGTTCCCGAACGGGTCGAACGGACCGCTTAGACGAGTCCCTGGTCGAGCATCGCGTCGGCGACCTTGACGAAGCCGGCGATGTTCGCCCCGTGCACGTAGTTGCCCGGCGCCCCGAACTCCTCGGCGGTCTCGCGGCACTGCTTGTGGATCGACTTCATGATCTCCTTCAGGCGGGCGTCGACCTCCTCGCGCGGCCAGGCGATGCGGAGCGAGTCCTGCGCCATCTCGAGACCCGAGACCGCCACCCCACCGGCGTTCGCCGCCTTGCCGGGACCGAACAGGATCCCCTCGCTGACGAACCGGTCGACCCCTTCCGGAACGGTCGGCATGTTCGCGCCCTCGCTCACGACGTAGACGCCGCCGGCCAGCAGGTTCGCAGCGTCCTTCGCGTTGATCTCGTTCTGGGTCGCGCTCGGGAACGCGCAGTCGGCCGGGACGGCCCAGAGCGGGTTCGCGTCGGACGTCGGGTCGAACGGCGTGAACGTCGCGCCCGGGAACCGCTCCGCGTACTCGGCGATCCGTCCGCGTCGCCGCTCCTTGAGCTCCATCACCCACGAGAGCTTCTCGTGGTCGATCCCCCCCGGATCGTGGATGAACCCGTGCGAATCCGACAGGGTGACGGCCGTCGCGCCCATGTCCAGGAGCTTCTCGACCGTGTACTGCGCGACGTTGCCGCTGCCCGAGATCAGGCAGACCTTCCCTTCGAGGCTGTCGTCGCGCGTGCCGAGCATCTCGTGCGCGAAGTACACGGCGCCGTATCCCGTGGCCTCGGGGCGGATCATCGAACCGCCCCACTCGACCCCCTTGCCGGTGAGGGAGCCCGTGAACTCGTTCCTGATCCGCTTGTACTGGCCGAACAGGTAGCCGATCTCCCGCCCGCCGACGCCGATGTCCCCGGCGGGCACGTCGGTGTTCGGTCCGATGTGCCGCTGGAGCTCCGTCATGAACGACTGACAGAAGCGCATGACCTCGCCGTCGCTCCTGCCCTTGGGCTCGAAGTCGGCGCCGCCCTTCGCGCCACCCATCGGCAGGGTGGTGAGCGCGTTCTTGAAGACCTGCTCGAACGCCAGGAACTTCAGCAGCCCGAGGTTGACCGATGGATGGAACCGGAGCCCGCCCTTGTAGGGACCGATCGCGCTGCTCATCTCGACGCGGAACCCTCGGTTCACGTGGATCTCGTGTCCGTCGTCGACCCAGGGGACGCGGAAGATCAACACGCGTTCGGGCTCGACCATCCGCTCGAAGATCCGCGCGTCCCGGTACTCGGGGCGCCGCTCGAGCAGGAGGCCGATCGACGAGGCGACCTCGTGCACCGCCTGATGGAACTCCGGCTCGCCGGGGTTCTTCGACACGACGTCGTCCACCACGCGGTCGACGTACTCACTCACCGGGGATGCCTCCTCGAGGTCCGCGCCTGCGCCCCGGGACGAAGGGTACCCGAGGCGCCACGGCGCGGCGTCGCGCACCGAACGTAGACTCGATCACGCCTCCCATGACACGAGCCGCAGACCTCGGATCGCCGCCGTGACCATCTGGGTGGTGCTCGTGGCCATCCTGATGGCGCTCGTGATCGCGTGGGTGGGACTGACGGCGCTCCGGGCCGCGTCGGGCGTCGGGCTGCAGCCGAGATCCCCCGAGCCCGAGGACGTCGACGAGCTCGACGTCTATCTGGTCTGCCGGGAGTGCGGGACGGAGTTCCGGGTCACCCGGCTCGGCGAGCTCCAGATCCCGAGGCACTGCGGCGAGCCGATGGAGGTGGTCCGCCGGCCCTCGGCGGGTGGAGCGACGTAGCGCCTGGGGCGCCCCCGCATCAGCGCCAGCGCGTTGCGGCGATGAAGCCGAGGCCGATGATCCCGAGCCCGATCCACAGCCAGTGCTGCTGGGTCCCGCCGGGGAGCAGGAAGTTCGCGTAGTTCAGCACGATGATGAGCACGCCGAGCAGGATCAGGCCGAGGACCAGGTAGCCGTACCAGCCAGGGCTCGGCTTCGGCTTCGGCTTCGTGGGCGGCGGCGCGTACGAGCGCGACGGCCTGCGTTGGCGCTGTCGGGACTTCGGCATGGCGCGGTCGATGTTACCCGGGCAGGAGCAGCAAGGACCGCTCGGCCGCGGCCTCGACCGCGGGGCGGGTGATGGGGCACGGGCGGAGCTCCCCGGTCGCCCACAGCGCCGCTTGGTCGTTCCAGTGCGACGAGACCGGGTTGCCGGACTGGCCGGTCGTCAGGACCGCGGCCGAGCGATCCGGGTCGCCGAGGTCGGCGACGAAGCGCCACGAAGGGACCACGACGGCCTCGTACCCGAGATGGGAGTCGATCCCGGACTGCAGGACGGTCTGTTCGTCTCCGCCGAGCTCGTGCTCGGCGGCGACGAACAACGCTCCGGCGCCCGGGAACCGCGCGAGCGGGTGCGCGAACCGGACCCGGTGGAGTGCCCCCCACCGCCAGGCCTGCGGGTCCGCGCCCAGCCGCTGCTCGAGCTCGTCCAGCGCTTCGTCCAGCGCGGCCGGGACGAGCTCCTCCCAGGAACCGCCCGCGGGCGGCGGGATCCGCTCCTCGAGCATCCCCGGCAGCGCCGTGCACAGGAACGGCTCCCGCCACGCGAAGTAGCTCCTGAGCACGTCGGGATCCGCGCCGAGCGCGAGCGCCGCGAGCCGGCCCACCCAGACCTGATAGACGACCGCGGCGGTCGATCCAGCTCGCATGTCTCCGTCCCAATCCCGAAGGCGTTCGAGCACCGGTTCGCGCCGCTCCGTGGAGGGCGTCGTCTCCAGCAGCAGCGGCACCAGCCGGAGTGCGGGGAGCGAGAGCGTGTCGATCTGCAGCCGCGCCATGTCTCGCACCTCGAGGCCTTCGCCCGCACGGAGCACGTCCGCGATCCGCAGCGCTCGGAACCGCGTGTGTACATCGAGCCCGATCAGGAACGGGTAGTGCTCGTCCCAGGTTCGGTTGTTCGCGGTCGCGAGGAAACCCGATCCCGGGTCCTTCGACCATGGGAGGTCGTCGAACGGGACGAAGCCGTCCCACCCGTGGTCCGACGTCCAGCCCGGGACGGGAGCGGTCCCGTCCCCGCGTCGCCGGATCGGATAGCGCCCGGTGCATTGGAAGCCGATCGTGCCGCGGACGTCGGCGTAGATCACGTTCTGTCCGGGACAGCCCAGTGTTCGAAGCGCCTCGCGCGCGTCCTCGAACGACCCCGCCGACGCGAGATCGATGAGCGAGGCGGGTTCCAGGAGCCCATCGGCGCCCGTCCAGGCGAGCGCGTAGGTCTGTTCGATCGGCTCGAACCGACCGCCGACGACGCCCACGGGCGCCGCGTCGATGATCGGTCCGTGTCGCGTGTGCGCGACCTCGAACGTGATCGGGTCGCCGCCGCGCACCTCGATCGTCTCGGTCCGGACCGCGAGGGGTTCCCACGCGCCGTCGAACTCGGCGGCGGTCCGGTCCTCGTCGATCCGTTCCATGTACAGGTCCTGGACGTCGCCCGACACGTTGGTGAACCCCCACGCGTGGTGCTCGGTCATCCCGATCGCGACGCCCGGCGCGAACGGGAAGGCCGCACCTCGGGCCTCGTAGCCGGGCGCCCGCAGGTGGATCTCGAACCACGCCGCCGGTTGCTGGACGAGCAGGTGCGGGTCATTGGCCAGGAGCGGCTTGCCCGACGAGGTGCGCCCGCCGGCGACCGCCCAGTTGTTCGATCCCTGCCCGCGCGAGCGCGGCAGCCCGTCGAGCAGCCGCCCGGCGAGCGAGCCCGCGACGAGGTCCGGGGGACCTGGTGGAACGGGTGGCAGGAGCGCGTTGGCGGTCTCCGCCCCGAAGCGCTCGATCAGCAGCACCCGGACGAGCTCGTGGTCCCAGTTGCCCGAGAGCCCCCACGCGACGTAGGCGAAGGCGCTCCCCCAGGGTCCGAGCTCCTCGGGCAGCTCGGCGGGGACGGCGAGCAGTGCGTGCTCGAGCGCAGGTGCGGGCATCATGCCGATCCAGGCCCGCGCACCCGCCACGAAGCGCTCCATCATCGCCCGGGACCTCGGTGTCCATCGCTCCGCCTCGGCCTCGCCGATCCGGTGGAACCCCACCGTGCGCGAGAACCGGTCCAGGGGGACGCTGAGCTCGCCGAACCACTCCGAGAGCCGGCCGGTCGCCGCGCGGATCGCGAGCTCGATCTGGAACAACCGCTCGGACGCCTGGACGAACCCCTGGGCGAACCACAGGTCTTCGAGCGAGCCCGCCGAGACGTACGCGATGCCCCAACGGTCGCGCAGGACCTCGACCGGCTCCCGCAGGCCCCTCACCCGGAGCTCGCCCTCGAGCGGGGGGAGCGCCGCGCGTGCGGCGTTCCGGACCTCGTCCATCGGATCGATCGTGGTCGACATGCGGCCGCAGCCTACCGTCGGCATCCTCGGGCACGGTTGGGCCTGCGCCGCCCGCCCGCCTCTGGAATGATGCTGCGATGACCGACCATCAGCCGTGGTTCGCGAGCTATCCCACCGGCGTCGCGCACACCCTCGAGCCGTACCCGGAGATGTCGGTGTTCGGCATGCTCGAGCGTTCGGCGCGGACCCATCCGGACGCCGTCGCGCTCGCGTGGTTCGGGAAGAAGCTGTCGTACGCGGATCTCCTCGCCGAGGTCGAGAAGTGCTCGGCCGCCCTCGGCGGCCTCGGGATCGGCAAAGGTGACCGGGTCGGCCTCGTGCTCCCGAACTGCCCGCAGTACGTGATCGCGTTCTACGCCACGGTGCGGCTCGGCGCGGTCATCGTGGGGAACAACCCCCTGTACACGAAGCGGGAGATGGAGCACCAGCTCCGCGACAGCGGACCGAAGGTGGTCGTCGTGCTCGACCTGTTGTACTCGGACTTCGCCGACGCGTTCGCCACTGCCGAGCTCCCCAACGTCGTCGTGGCCCGCCTGAACGACTACATGCCGTTCCCGAAGAAGCAGCTCGCTCCCGCCTTGAAGTTCAAGAAGACCCAGCGGGAGCAGGGCAAGCCGTGGCCGCCCGTGCCGAAGGACGCGCCGGTCCGGTGGTGGGAGTCCTGGCTCGCATCGGTCGGTCCCGCTCCGGTCGCCGCGACGATCCAGCCCGCGACCGACCCTGCGGGGTTCATCTACACGGGAGGCACGACCGGGGTCTCGAAGGGCGCGATGCTCTCGCATCGCAACATGGTCTCGAACGCGCTCCAGGCCGCCGCCGTCCTCCAACTGGAGCCCGGCGCCGAGGCATTGCTCGGTCCGCTCCCGTTCTTCCACTCGTTCGGGATGATCACGATGAACGTCGCGATCGCGGTCGCCGGCAAGATGGTGCCGATCCCGAACCCCCGGGACCTCCATCTCGTCCTCGACGAGATGGCGAAGGAGAAGCCAACGTTCGTCCCGGGGGTGCCGCGGCTGTTCAACGCGCTGAACGAGTCGCCGCTCACGCCGAAGTTCGACCTGCGATCGGTGAAGGCGTGCATCTCGGGCGCGGCGCCGCTGCCGACCGCCGTCGCCGAGCGCTTCGCCGAGATCACCGGCGGCGCGAAGCTCGTCGAGGGATACGGACTCACCGAATGTTCCCCGCTCACCCACGTGAACCCGCTGGAGGCGCCTCGGGCGGGTTCGATCGGGCTGCCGGCGCCGGATACGGACTGCAAGATCGTGGACCTCGACGAGCCCGACAAGATCGTCGCCCCCGGCGAACGTGGAGAGCTGTGCATCCGCGGCCCCCAGGTGATGCTCGGGTACTGGAACCGGCCCGAGGAGACCGCGCTCGCGATCCGGAACGGGTGGTTCCACACCGGCGACGTCGCCGTGATGGATCCCGACGGCTACTTCCGCATCGTCGACCGGCTGAAGGAGATGGTGATCGTCTCCGGGTTCAACGTGTATCCGAACGAGGTCGAGGACGTGCTGTACAAGCACCCGAAGATCTCGAAGGTCGCCGTGATCGGCGTGGCGGACGCGACCACCGGGGAGGCCGTCAAGGCCTTCGTGGTGCTGCGGGAGGGGGAGACCGCGGCCCCCGAGGAGATCGTCGAGTGGGCACGAGATCCCGCGAACGGCCTCACGGCGTACCGAGCGCCCAAGCAGGTCGAACTCCGAGACAGCCTGCCCGAGACGATGGTCGGCAAGGTGCTCCGGCGCGTGCTCGCCGAGGAGGAACGCGCCAGGGCTGGGTCGGGTACCGCGCCGGCCCCGTGAGCCCGCTTCCCGCCGACCTCGGCGACGGCGCGCTGCTGCGCCGTCTTCGTATGGACGATCTCGAGCAGATCTGGGCGCTCGTCGAGGCCGAACGGGTACGGCTGGGCGAGTGGATGCCCTGGGTCGAGAGCACGCGGACGATCGACGACCAGCGACGATGGCTCGCGAGCGTCGTGAACGACGAGGCGACCCTCGACGGCTGCGGGATCTTCGTCGACGGCCGGTACGCCGGCGGCGTGGGCCTCCGCTGGGATCCGTACAGCGTCAAGGGGGAGATCGGGTACTGGATCTCATCGACCGAGCAGGGGCGGGGTCTGGTCACCAGGGCCGTCCGGGCGCTGCTCGACGTCGGCTTCGCCGACATCGGGCTGCACCGGATCGAGATCCGTGCCGGCGTCTACAACGTCCGGAGCCGGGCGATCCCGGAGCGCCTCGGGCTCGTCTACGAGGGGATCGAGCGCGGCGGCGAGCGAGGCTCGGGCGGGTACTACGACCTCGCGGTCTACGCGATCCTCGACGACGAGTGGCCGACGGCGTCGTGACCGAGACGCGCGCGGTCGTCTTCGACCTGTTCGGCACCCTCGTCTACGAGTTCCCACGCGCGGATTGGGACGGCTGGATCGCGACGAGCGCGGCCGTGCTCGAGGCGGATCCCGACGCGTTCCGCGCGGCGTGGGAGGCCACGGCGGTCGACCGGCAGACGGGCGCGCTCGGCGACGTCGAGCAGAACCTGCGCACCGTGGCCGCCCGGGCGGGCGCGTGGCCGTCCGATGCGCAGCTGACCGAGGTGCTCGAGGCGCGGACCTCGATGTATCGGAAGTGGTTCCAGCCTCGGCCGGGCGCCGAGCGGGTCCTCGCCGAGATCCGGTCGCGCGGCCTCGGGCTCGCGCTCGTGAGCATGTGCGCCCCGGACGCGCCGGCGATGTGGCGGGCATCACCGCTCGGCGGGACGGTGGACGTCGAGGTGTTCTCCTCGGAGGTGGGGCTGCGCAAGCCCGATGCCGAGATCTACCTGCTCGCCGCCGAACGGCTCGGCGTGGATCCGACGGGGTGCCTGTACGTCGGGGACGGTTCCTACCGCGAACTGACCGGCGCCGCCGAGGTCGGGATGCGCCCGGTCCAGATCCGCGATCCGGACGAGGAGGCCGAACTGCTTCGGCCGGATGTCGACGACTGGTCCGGACCGGTGATCGCCCACCTGAGCGAGGTGCCGGCGCTCGTGTCCTGAATCAGGGGTTCGGAACGGCTCAGAACTGCAGGCCGCAGTTCTCGCACAGGAACGTCTGAGCCCGAACGTTCAGGCTGTGCCCGCCGCACCGGGCGCACCGCCGGCAGGTGCCGGCGATCGCGCAGTCCACGGGTTCCGTCGTGTCCCCCTGCTGGTCCCAGCTCGTGGCGCCCTCCGAGGGGCGTGGGAGCTGCACGGACAACAGGTGCATCGGCTCGTCGCCGCTCACGAACCCGTGCGGATGCGCGGCCGCCCGCCCGATGATGAGTCCCGCCGCAAGTGGCACCGGGTTCTGCGCGACGAGCGCCTTCCCCGAGCCGCGCAACACGATCGTCCACTCCTCGGAGTCCGGGTGCGTGTGCGCGTACGCGATCTGGTTCGGGGCGAAACCCTGGAGCGACAGGTAGTAGTCGGAGCCCTGGCTGATCGGGACACGCCGGAACCCGGACGGACACGGCGCGATCAGCTCGTCGGCGCCCATCCCGAACACGTCGAGGTTGTCCAGGACCTCCGCGAGATCACCGACGTGGTGCAATCGCCCTCCTCCGGATGGATCAGGCCTCGGCCCGGTCGAAGCTTGCCACCTCCACGCCCACGGCGCGAGCGACGTCCAGCGCCTGCTCGCGCTCCTCGTCCGTCAGGCCCCGGAGGGGCGCGCGGACGTCCGGACGCACCGGGACGCCGCGGGCCCGCATGATCGTCTTCAGGGCCGCGTGGAACGGGAGGGGGCCGAGGAGCCGTCGCAGGGCGGTCACCTGTTCGTCCGCCTCGTCACTCCGGCCGTGCACGAGCGACGCCACGATCTCCGGGAAGGCGGTCGCGAGCGCGGAGACCGCGCCGGCGGCTCCGTGACGCATCCCTTCGAGCACGAGCGGCTCGGACCCGATGAACAGGTCGAGTCCCTCCAACGCGTAGGGTTCGACGGCCGAGAACGGGGTGTCCGAGACCTTCATGCCTGCCAGGTTCGTGGTCTCCTCACGGAGGCGCTCGATCACCGCGACCGGGATCGCGTAGCCACTGCGACCCGCGAACTCGTAGACGTAGAACGGGACCGGAGCGCAGGCCTCGGCCGCCGCGCGGAGATGGGCCACCAGCTCCTGCGCTCCGAGCGGGAAGTAGGGCGGCGCGATGACGGCGATCGCGTCGGCGCCGTGCTCCTTCGCGTGCGCCGCCAACGCGACGGTGTCGGCGGTGGTCTGCGCGCCCGCGTGCACCGCGACCTGGAAGCCCGTCGGCCGCGCTTCGACGCACCGGGCCGTCATCGCCTGCCGTTCCGCGAGGGTGAGCAGGATCCCCTCACCCGTCGTGCCGCACACCAGGACGCCGTCGGCCCCGCCGTCGGACAGGAAGCGAACGATCGGACCGATCGCCTGCTCGTCGACCCCCAGCCCGGATCCGGTGAGCGGTGTGACGACCGCGGCGATCGCCCCGCGCAGCATGCCCGGATGCTACCTGCCGGCGCTTCGGCGCGGTTTGGCGATCGCCCGGAACGGGAACCTTGATGCTGCAGCCGTCCGAAGGAGCGAACCATCAGCGGATCCGACCTTCGATGCCCGACCTGCGGCGTCGGCGTCCTCGGCGACATCGCGTACGACGAGAACCCGGCGGTGCGCTCGGGCCTGAAGCAGGCCCCGGAGAGCCGTGAGGTCCTGACCTTCTCGTGTGGGCACGAGGTCGAGTCGCGCCGGCTCCGAGAGGCCGCCGGCAGCGATCCGAACGTCGAACGCCGTCAGAGCGACGAGTCGCTCGGTGCGGTGGATCCGGAAGGAGGGAGCGCGTGACGACACCCCGGAGCCGCACGCCCGACCCGGAACCGGATCCGAGGCCGCCCGCTCCGTCGCCGGACCCGGAGCCCGTGCCGCAGCCTCAGCCGCCGTCCCCGGACCCGTCGCCGACCCCGGCGCCGCCTCCCGAGCCGGCGCCGGCACCGCCCCCGGACTCCGAGCCGCCGATCCGCGCCTCGGCCTGAGGCGGATCGGCAGAAGCGCTCTCAGATCTCCCCGCTCGCCGGTCGCGCACGAACAGGATCCACCCGCTCACCGAGACGATCAGCGCCGCGGCGATGAGCATGCCGAGTGCCAGCAGGAACGTGGACTGGCGGTCCATGGGCTCGGAAGGGTACCCGAGCGCTCCCGCCGCCCGCCGGTCGTGCAAGATAGGCGGCATGCGTCTGCCGGTGATGCCGCCCGTCGCCCCGATGCTCGCGAAGCCGATCCCGGAGATCCCCGAGGGCGACTTCAGCTTCGAGCCGAAGTGGGACGGCTTCCGCTCGATCGTGTTCCGCGACGGCGACGAGGTCGAGATCGGAAGCAGGAACGAGCGCCCGATGAACCGCTACTTCCCCGAGGTGGTCGAGGCCGTCCTGGCGAACCTCCCCGCACGGTGCGTCGTCGACGGCGAGATCGTCGTCCCCGACCCCGAGGGCCGGCGCCTCGAGTTCGAGACGCTCCAGCAGCGGATCCATCCGGCGGCGAGCCGCGTCAAGCTGCTCGCCGAGCGGACGCCGGCCCACCTCATCACGTTCGATCTGCTCGCCCTCGGCGATCGCGACCTGATGCATGATCCGTTCGCCGAGCGGCGTCGACGCCCTCGAGGACGCGCTCGCCGGCGCCGGCTCGCCGATCCACGTCACGCCCGCGACCCGGGATCGATCGCTCGCCGAACGGTGGTTCCACGAGTTCGAGGGAGCGGGGCTCGACGGGCTGATCGCGAAGCCGCTGGACGGGACCTATCAACCGGACAAGCGCGTGATGTTCAAGATCAAGCACGTTCGCACCGCCGACTGCGTCGTGGCCGGGTACCGCGTGCACAAGGGCAGCACCGACGCCGTCGGCTCGTTGCTGCTCGGCCTGTACCGCGACGGCGACCTCGCGAACGTCGGAGTGGTCGGCGCGTTCCCGATGGCGGAGCGCCGGAGGCTGTACGAGGAGCTCCAGCCGCTCGTCACGACGTTCGACGGCCACCCGTGGGACTGGTCCAAGTGGGAGGAGGCGACCGCACGCACGCCGCGCAGCTCGGAGGGCAGTCGGTGGAGCGCGAAGAAGGACCTGTCGTTCGTGCCGCTCCGGCCCGAACGCGTCGTCGAGGTCCGCTACGACCACATGGAGGGAGACCGCTTCCGGCACACCGCGCAGTTCGTCCGCTGGCGCCCGGACCGGGACCCGCGCTCGTGCACCTTCGAGCAGCTCGAGGAGGCGGTGACGTTCGACCTCGCGGAGATCCTCGGGACGTGAAGGCTCAGCCGGCCCGCGCGGCCCGGCGCTTCGCGTCGGCGCGGCGCTCGGCCTCGAGGCGCTCGAGGTCCACGTCGCTCGTGTCCAGGTAGGACATCGCGCCGGCGATCGCCCGGTGACCGGCCGTGTGCTCGATCAGCTCGTGCATGCGCCGCGCCACGCGCCGGTACGTCGGGTGGCCCTGCGGCGAGGAACGCAGCTCGATGAGGTGCATCGCCTCGCGGGCGCTCATCTGCATCACGAACCGGATCCGGTAGGCCATCGCGACGGCGCACTGCGCGACCTCATCGCCGGCGTGCTCGGCGAGGATCGCCCACGTCGCTCGCCGAGTCCTCCATGACCGCGTCCCACTCCGACGTCATCCCGGCCTCGCCGATGACCTGCGGCGTGTCGTAGCCGTGGGTCGGCGCGAGCGTCTGCCATTCGAGCGTGAGCGGCCGGTGTCGCTGCAGATCCCGGAACGCGCCGTAGTCGCACAGGACGTCGAACCGGTAGTCGGTCCGCTCGAACGCCCGGCCCGGCTTGTGCCGGCGGTTCGCGCGATCGCCGACGTACGCGCGCAGCACCGCCTCGCGTTCGTCCTCGCTCATCGCGTGCGCGAGGCGAGCGGAGCTGGTCGTCGGGCAGGTCGGTCGCCGCGTAGAGCGCGGCCGCGACGACCTTCTCCTCACCGAGCGGATCGAAGTCCGTGAGCGTCACGAGCTCGCGGGGCTCCGGCTCCGCGCCGCCCGTGAACTTCGAAGCCACCTCGTCCGTCGAGCCGCGCGTCTCGGCGAGGTAGCGCGACCAGGCGACGCCGCGGTCCTCGAGGTCCACGCGCCGCAGGAACGCGGGGATCACCGTGCGGAGCTCGACGAGCATGAGATCGGCGTACTCGCGAACCTCGGCGAGCGGATGCGCGCGCATCCGCAGGAGCATCTGCTCGTACGACTGACCGGTCGCGTACACGCCGAGGTTCGACCGCGTCCCGGCCGGAAGCAACTCGCGCAGCGTGTCACAGGTCTTCGCCGTGATCGTCGAGCGGTAGAGGAACTCCGGGTCGGCGGGGTCCTTCGGGAATCGCTCGGCGAACAGGTCGAACAGCGGCTGGAACAGCCGGCCGTACGTCTCGAAGGTGCGGTCCGCGTACGCCGAGGTATGCCCCCTCGGCCGGGGTGCCCGAGATCTCGGGCGGGACGGTCAGCCGCCACCGCCCACCCGGGCGGTCGTCGTAGCGCATGTAGCGGGTCGACTGCTCGAGGTACGCCGCAAGTCGGCCCCACTCGATCGCCTTCGCCAGCAGCTGGGACACCTGCTCGCACGCCAGGTGCACGCCCCCGAGCTGTGCGACCGAGTCGTCCCCGAAGTCGAAGAACACCCGCTCGTACAACTGCTCGGCCTTGTCGACCTTCACGCCCTCCGTGCCGGACGCGACGGCGCCCTCCACCTGCTCGGCGAACTCGTCGAGGAACAGCCGGCGGAGCGACTTGCCCGTCCGCGAGTACCGGGCGAACAGCGCGCCCTTCACGACCTCGGGCAGGTTCAGCAGGGCGAAGACGGGACCGTCGAGGTTCGTGAAGTAGGGCGCGAGCCGGGACCGCTCCTCGTCCGTGAACTCCTCGTGGACGAACCAGAGCGACACGGCTAGTCGTCGCCGGTCTCGCCCGTCGGTCCCGTCGGTCCGGTCGGGCCGGTGGGGACCACGGCCTCCCCGGGGAACAGGACCACGTCGGAGCCGGCCTGCACCTCCGTGCCCGCCGCAGGTTCCTGCGCAGCCACCTTGTTCGGGTTCTGACACAGCGGGTTCAGCGGTCTCGTTTCATCGGACGGGATCGGGTTGAGGCCGGCCTCGCGCAGGTCGCGCTGCGCCGAGCCGAAGCTCTGGCACGTGACGGGAGGCACGACGACCGTGCCGGTCCCGCTCGACACGAACAGCGTGATCGTGTCGCCCGGAAGCGCCTCGGTGCCCTCCGCCGGCTCGGTCCGAGTCACCGAACCGTTCGGGATGTCCTCGCTCGTCTCCTGCTCCTGGACGACGACGAACCCCTCCTGCTCGAGGATCAGCTGCGCGGCTGAGGCCTGGAGCCCCACGACGGTGGGGATCGGGATCGCCTCGGGCTGTGCCACGACGGTGAGGACGACCTCGGTCCCCTCCTCGACCTGCTCGTCCGCCGCCGGGTCCTGCTCGAGCACCGTGCCGGGCGCGGCCTCGGGATCGTCGGCGGGCGCCGGGACGCGAACGATGTTCTCGTCCACGACGACGAGGTTCGCCTCCTCGAGCTCCGTGCGGGCGGCGTTCAGCCGGTCGCCCACGACGTTCGGCACGGCCACCAGGTCCCCGGTCTCTGGCTCGTCGTCGCCGAGGAGCGTCGTGGCGAGGAACCACAGGAGCAGCCCGAGGAGCGCGACCAAGACGACCGTCACCACGATCGGCACCCAGGGACTCCGACGCTCGGGTTCGGGCCCCGGCAGCACCTGCGTCGCCTGCGACGGGTCGGGCCGGTCGAGCACCTGCGTCGCGCCCACGGCGAGCAGCGGCGCGGCCTCGACCGGCAGGCCTCGTTGGGCGCGGTCGAGGTCCGCGCGGAATTCCTCCGCGGACTGGTAGCGGTTCGCCGGGTTCTTCGAGAGCGCCCGCAGGATCACGGCGTCGAGCTCCGGCGTCACGTCGGGGTTCAGCGTCGAGGGCGGCACCGGCTGCTCGAGCACCTGCTTCGACGCGACCGCGACCGGCGTGTCGCCCAGGAACGGCGGGCGACCGGTCACCATCTCGTACAGCACGCACCCCAGCGAGTAGATGTCCGAACGGCCGTCGACCGGTTGCCCCTGCGCCTGCTCCGGCGACAGGTACGACGCGGTCCCCAGGATCGCGGCCGTCTGCGCGAGGGTCTCGTTGGTGGTCGTGACCCGCGCGATGCCGAAGTCCGCGACCTTCACCTCGCCGCGCGGGCTCATCATGATGTTGCCGGGCTTGATGTCGCGATGGATCACACCCTGCGCATGCGCCGCCTCGAGCGCCCGGCACACGTCCTGCGCGATCCCGATCGCGCGGTCGGGCATGATCCGTCCCCCGCCCGCCAGGAACTCCGCGAGCGTCCGGCCCTCGACGTACTCCATGACGATGTAGTGGACGCCGTCGTCCGAGCCGGTGTCGAAGACCGAGACCACCTGCTGCTGGCCGATCCGCGCCGCGGCCTGCGCTTCGCGACGGAAGCGCTCGACGAAGCTCTGATCGTCGGCGAACTGCGGCGCGAGGACCTTGATCGCCACGGTCCGTCCGAGGACGGTGTCCGTGCCCTCGAACACCTTGGCCATGCCACCCCGGCCGAGCTCGCGCCCGACGCGGTACCGCCCGCCGAGCGTCACGGCTTCGTCGATCTGGGTCCCCTTCCGCTGGACGATGCCTCATCCGACCTGGTCATAGGCCCAACGCGGCCTCCATGACCGCCTTCGCGATCGGCGCGGCGACGGCTCCGCCCGTCGCTTCACTGCCAAGGCTACCGCCGTCGAGCACGATCACGGCGACGGCCACCTGGGGGTTCTCGGCGGGGGCGAACGAGACGAACCAGGCGTGCGGGTCCGCGCCGTCGCCGTGCTGCGCGGTCCCGGTCTTCCCGGCGACGCTGACGCCCGGGATCTGCGCGGCCGTGCCGGTGCCGCTCGTGACGACGGCGACCATCATCTGCGCGAGCGCGGCCGCGTTCTCCGGAGACAGGGGACGCGAGAACTCCTGCGGGTCGAACGTCGCGATCACCCGTCCGCTCGGATCGCGGGCCTCGGTCACGAGGCGGGGCCGCATCAGGATGCCGTCGTTCCCGATCGCCGCGGCGACGAGGGCCATCTGGAGCGGGTTCGCGGCGACGTCCTGCTGACCGATCGCGGAGATGGCGACCGCGGGCTCGCGCTGCTCGAACGTCTCCGGCGCCGGGAACACGCCCGACACCCATGGGATGTCGAAGGGCACCAGGTCCTCGCCGGCCTCGGCAGTGAAACCGTAGAGGCGCGCCTGTGCGGCGAGCGCGTCCGCGCCGAGCTCGAGCCCGATCTCACCGAACACCACGTTGCAGGACTGGCGCAGCGCGTCGGCGAGCGTGATCTGCGATCCGCCGGAACACGTGACGCCGCCGAAGTTCTCGATCGTCTCATCGGTGAGCGGCAGGTCGAGCTCGTTCGGGTTCGGCCACAGGCTCTCGGGACCGAATCCGTTCGACAACGCCGCCGACGCGGTCACGAGCTTGAACGTCGATCCCGGCGGGAACAGCTCGTCGCTCGCGCGGGAGATGAGCGGTTTCTCGGGATCCTCGTTCAGCTCGTCCCACGTTCGCCGGACGATCGCCGGGTCCTGCGACGAGAGTAGGTTCGGGTCGTACGTCGGTTCGGCGACGAGCGCGAGGATGTCGCCCGTGCTCGGGTCGATCGCCGCGATCGCGACGTCGCCCTCCTGCGCGACCGCCGCCGCCTCGGCCGCCTCCTGCACGTCGGGATCGACCGTCGTCACGATCGATGCCCCCTGTTTCGGCCGGCCGAGGATCAGGTCGGTGAGCGTCTGGGGGAGGAGCTCCGGCGCGTTGCCCGCCAGGAAGTCGTTGAACGTCTGCTCGAGCTCGCTCCTGCCGAAGATGAAGGAGTAGAAGCCGGTCAGATGCGCGTACCGGGGCCCCTGCGCGTAGCGGCGCTGGAACCGGAGATCGCCCGGGCTCCGACGGCTCGAGGCGAGCACGGTCCGGCCGTCGGCGGCCAGGATGCTCCCGCGGTCCACCTGGTACTCGGCGATCAGCTGGCGTTTCGCGTTCGCGGGGTCGTTCGCGATCCGGTCGGCCGCGAAGACCTGGATGTAGTTCACCTGCACGAACACGATGCCGAACAGCACCAGCAGCGCGGCGCCGAGCCGTCGGATCTGCCGCTCCACCTAGCCGCTCCGGTTCCGCTCGTACCGTCCACTCGAGACGCGGACGAGGAGCGCCAGCAGGACGAAGTTCGAGATCAGGCTCGATCCCCCGTAGGACACGAACGGGAGCGTCACCCCGGTGAGGGGGATGACCCGGGTCACGCCGCCGACGATCACGAACGCCTGCAGGCCGACGAGGGTGGACAGGCCGACCGCCAACAGCGACGAGAAGGCGTCGGGAGCCCGCAGCGCGATACGCAGGCCCTTGCCGACCAGGACCACATACAGCAGGAGGATCGCCGTCGTGCCGAGCAGGCCGAGCTCCTCGCCGATCGCGGCGAAGATGAAGTCGGTCTCGGCGAACGGGATGAGGCCGGGCGAACCCTGACCGAGGCCCGTGCCGACGATCCCGCCGCTCGCCATCCCGAACTGCGCCTGCGCGAGTTGCCCGTAGCCCTGGTCGAACACCTTCGCGGGGTCGAGCGCGTTCAGCCAGACGTCCACGCGCAGCTGCACGTGGTCGAACAGCACCCATCCCGCGTACGCGCCGATCCCGAACAGCAGCAATCCGAGGATGAGGTAGGCGGCTCGGCCGGTGGCCACCCAGAGCATCACGACGAAGATCGCGAAGTACAGGAGCGACGCGCCGAGGTCCCGCTGCACGAACAGGATCGCGAGCGAGGCTCCCCACGCGACGAGCACCGGTCCCAGATGCTTGGCCGGCGGCAGGCGGAGCGGTCCGAGCCGCGAGGTCGTGACGGCGAGCAGCTCGCGGTTCTGGTTCAGGTAGGAGGCGAGGAAGATCACGATGAGGACCTTGCCGAGCTCGGCCGGCTGGAACCCGAGCGGCCCGATCTGCACCCAGAGCCTCGCGCCGTTGATCGTCTCGCCGATCCCGGGCACCGTCGGCAGCAGCAGGAGGACGAGGCCGAGCAGACCGATCGTGTACGTGTACGCGTCGAGCATCCGCGCGTCGCGGACGACGATCAGGGTGAGCGCGAACGCGCCGAGCCCGACGACGATCCACGTGGCCTGCTCGGCCGCGAGCCCGCCGGACAACCGGAAGATCATCGCGAACCCGAGCCCGACCAGGACCGCCGCCGTGGGGAAGAGCGCAGGGTCGGCGCGCGGCGCGAACATGCGGATCACGAGGAAGGCGGCCACGTAGCCCGCCGTGAAGATCGTCGCGTAGAGCGCGAACGTCGCGGGAAGCTGCCCGCGCTTGCCGAACCCGGCGATCACGTACGCGCCGATCGACAGCGCGAGGGCGAGGAAGACGAACGCGATCTGCGGCGCGAGACGCGTGCGGCCGCCGACGGCCGCCGCCCGGCTCACGATGCCGGCTGCTGCGCGACGTCCCGGCGGATCTGCTCCACGATCGCGTCCGCGCCTTCGCGATCGTCGGCCGTGATGCCGTCGGAGAGGCCGCGGTACAGGGCCAGCGACTGCGCGTCCTCCGCCGGGATCGTCGTCTCGAGGACGACCGAGTGCAGCTCGAACCCGGCCACCTCCGCCGGGACGCCTCGGAAGATCGCGACCCGGCCGGCGGAGACCCCGACGAACCACTGCGCGTCGAGGTAGAGCCGGAGACCGACGACGCCGAGCACGAGGAGCCCGACCGTGACGCCGATCCCCGTCCCCACCTTCCGCGCGCGATGACGACGCGGACCGGCGGTCCGGGACGACACGGGGGCGGGGCCACGCGCTCGATCCGTGGGCGGAGGCCCGGGGATCGGCGCTCCGACGATCGTGATGTCCGATCGCCGCGGCGGCGACGCCTGCGGGCTGGGCCGTTCGACGGTCGGTTGGTGCGGAACCTGCTCGGTCTTCGCGCCACCGGGGCCGGACCCGTCGTCGGAGAAGTCCAGGACGATCGCCGTGATGTTGTCGATCCCGCCGGCCCGGTTCGCGACCGTGACGAGCCGGTCGACGGCCTCCTGTGGCGCCGGCGCCTCGGCCAGGATCTCGCGGATCTGCCCGTCGGTCACCATCCCCGTCAGGCCGTCCGAGCAGAGCAGGATCCGGTCTCCGTCGGTGACCTCGACGTCGCCCTCGTCCACGATCACGCTCTGGTCGACCCCGAGGGCCCGCGTGAGGATGCTCCGGTGGGGATGGGTCTCCGCCTCCTCGGGCGTGATCTCCCCCTCCACCACCATCTTGTGGACGAGCGTGTGGTCCTCGGTGAGCAATCGGAGATCTCCCCCGCGGAACAGGTACGCGCGGGAATCGCCGACGTGCGCGAGATGCACGCGGTCGCCGTCGACGAGTGCCGCCGTGAGCGTGGTGCCCATCCCCGACACGCTCCGATCGTTGCGGGAACGCTCGAACACCACGCGGTTCGCCTCGGCGACCTGGTCCGACAGCGAGCCTTGCCGCTGCTCGAACAGCTGCTGGACGGTCTCGAGCGCGAGCGTGGACGCGACCTCGCCGCCGCGATGGCCACCCATCCCGTCGGCGACCGCGTAGAGGGGCTCGACGATCAGGAGCGAGTCTTCGTTGCCCTCGCGGACCTGGCCGATGTCCGTCGCCGAGCCGACGACGACCTTCATCGGGCGAGCTCCAGCGTCGTCTTGCCGAGGCGCACGACGTCACCGACGTGCACCTCGACCGGCGTCTGGAGCCGTCGGTCCTTCAGGAAGGTTCCGTTCGTCGAGCCCAGATCCTCGGCGTACCAGGTCCCGTCCCGAGCGCTCAGGCGAGCGTGCACCTGGGAAACGTACGTGTCCTGGAGCCGAATCGCACATCCGTCTGCCCGTCCGACGTCCATCGTGCCGGCGAGCTTCAGGGTCCTGGGTTTGCCCTCGCCTCCGTCGTGCACGACGACCTTCGCGGGCGTGGCACCCTTCGACGGTGCGGCCGTCCCGGCGCCGGAGGGACCCCGCGCCTTCGAGGTGGCGCCGCGCTTGCGGCCGCCGACGTCGAGCGCAACCGATCGGATCGCGCGGTACACGAACAGGTACAGGAGCACGAGCAGCGCGTACTTCAGCATGGAGAGCACGAACGGCGACACGTCAGCCGCTCCGGAACTCGAGGACGGTCTCGCCGATCGTGACGCGATCGCCGTCCTCGAGCACGTGCTCCTGGACCGGGCGATCGTTCACGAGCGTCCCGTTCGTCGAGCCGAGGTCGGTGAGCACGAACCCCGCCTCGGTCCGTCGGATCGTCGCGTGTTGGCGGGAGGCGCCCGGGTCGTCGAGGACGACGTCGCACTCGGCGAGCCGGCCGATCGTCATCGATGCTTCCGTGAGCTCGACGCTCCGCCCGTCGCCGAGGTGCACGAGGGTCCCGCGTCCCCCGGCCGGGGACCGCGGGGCGAGCTCCCCCTCGCCCTCGACGAAGGACGAGCGCACCTGGAAGCGCCCCTTGCCGAGCGACCCATCGACCTCGAACTCGATGTCGGGCCGTCCGACGAGCCCCCACCCGCGTTCGGCCGCGGCCTCGCGGACCACGTGCCGAAGCTCCGAGATCAGCGCGTGCTCCGCCTGCTCGAACCGCTGGGCGTCGTGCTCGGACAGCGTGAACACGAAGCGATTCGGTGCCCAGACGTCGCGTACCCCGACCGTCTTGTTCGCGTCCATCTCCCGCATCAGGCGCTTGGCCAGCTCCACGGGCTGGAGGCCGGAGCGGAACGTGGTTGCGAAGAAGCCCTCGACGAGGCTGCCCAGGCGACGCTCGAAGTCTCGAAGGATCGGCATACGTACGAACGAGGCCCGTCGTTTCCGCTGGTCAGGCCGCGCGTATCCTACCCGCGGGTGCGCGCGCGTGAACCTCGGAGGATCGCGGCTGGTCGGCGGTGGGGCGAGGAAGCGGACCTAGACGTTCCGCGGCCGGAAGCCGAGGCGCTCGTCGACCGGAAGGTGCCGCATGCGCCGGGCACGTGACTCCGTGAGCTCGGCGTACGGTGCGGTCACCACCAGGACCGCGACGAGGAAGCGCAGGGTGGTGCCGTAGTAGGGCGCGAGCAGATGCGTCGTGAGCCCGAAGACCGTCACGACGGCCGCGGTGAGCAACGCGATCTCGCCTGCCACCGCGAAGGCGTGAAGGATCCCCTCGAAGTCCACCCGACGTCCCCTCATCGCTGTTTGGCATCGGCACGAGGCCATACACCGCTACATCGGACATCCGGGGGATTCGTGACTGCTACGATTCCGGCCCCCGCGGGCGAGTGGCGGAATTGGCAGACGCGCAGGATTCAGGTTCCTGTGTCCGCAAGGACGTGGGGGTTCAACTCCCCCCTCGCCCACCGCACCCCGGTCGGTCCGGCCAGGGGGCCCCCCGGAGGGTCAGCCCCTCGGCCCGCCGGCCCCCAGCATCCCGGCGTCCGCTTCGGGGATCCGCGCGTTCGCGTGGCGTACCGGGAGCGTCACGACGAACCGGCTCCCCGCTCCGGGGGCGCTCTCCACCTCGATCGTGCCGCCCAGGTACTCGAGCAGGTCCTTCACGAGCGAGAGCCCGACGCCCGCCCCGCGGAACGTCCGCGTGCTCGAGGAGTCCACCTGGTAGAAGCGGTCGAAGATCCTCGGGAGCTCCTCGTCCGAGATGCCGATGCCGTAGTCGCGCACCCAGAAGACGATGTGGTCGCCGGCGGCGCTCGCGCCGAGCTCACAGGACGAGCCGTCGGGCGAGTACTTCAGTGCGTTGTCGACGAGGTTCTGCAGCACACGTGAGAGCACCTGTCGATCGGTGACGAGCACCGGCAGGTCGTCGGGCACGTCGATCTTCACGCGGCTCGCCTCCGTCGAGAGGCCCTCGATGACCTCACGGACCAGGTCCTCGAACAGCACGCGCACGATCTCGACCTGCATCTGATTGTTCTCCAGGTTGGCCGCGGTCAGGAGGTTCTCGACCAGCCGCAGGAGCCGGTCGCTCTGACGCTCCATCCGCTCCAGGAACTCCGCCCGCATCTCGGGATCGTCGGCGAACTCCGGCTGGCGCAGCGTCTTCGCGTATCCGATCATCGCCGTCACCGGTGTCCGGAGCTCGTGGGACACCACCGCGACGAAGTCGCCCTTCATCCGGTTCAGCTCGCGGAGCTCGTCGACCGTCCGATGCTCCTTCTCGAGGAGCTCCTCCAATCGTTGCGCCTGGTCCGCCAGCGTCTGGTTCTGTTCGGCGAGCTGGTCGGCGAGCGCACGACTGCGGAAGTACATCTGGCGGGCGAACACGAGCGGCCCGAGGAAGACGATGACCGACCAGAACCCCTCCGAGAGGTAGAACTGGGTGATCACCGCGCCGAACAACCCGAGCCCGATGTACGAGAGCAGGAACTCGTACGGCGCCGAGCCGTGCATCCGGGTGAGCACCTGCCTGAAGCTCAGCCCCGTTGCGAGGGCGCCGAGCCCGGCGACGAGCCCGGCGTTGATCGCGTAGGCGGCCGTCGCCGCCGGCACGATCCCCAGCAGGAGGAGCTGCCATTCCGACTCCGGGGTCGCGATCGCCGCGAACAGGAGGCTGGCGGCGAGGGTCGACAGGCCCATCTGGCTCCGGTTGAACAACGCCCGGAGCAGTCCGACCTCGCCCCGGAGCTCCCGTGGGTCCATCGAGCCGGCGAAGGCGATCAGGGTGGCGACCGGCGGCTCGAAGATGATCGCCACGCCCAACAGCAACGGGAAGCTGAGCGAGAGCTGCGTGCCGCCCCAGCCCGGCACGGGGATCAGGTCGACGACGGCGACCGCGACGAGGAACAGGAGGACGGGCAACTGCATCACGTCGTCCCAGTGGGCGGGCAGGGTCGCGCCCAGGTACACGATCACCGGGACGACGACGCACAGCTGATACAGGGTCTGCACCCAGCGGGCTGCGGGTCGCGGCTGGGCGTCGGCGACGGCTGCCATCAGCCGACGGCCTCGGCCGCGCGCGGGCGGGTCCCCGGCTGTGGCTCACGGCGTCGCATCCCTGCGACCACGAACCACACCGCTCCCGCGTATGCCAGAACGTCGCCGATACTGATCACCTGCCGCACCGGTGCGGGGATCCCGAACCGATCGGCGAGGACGAGCAGCTCGTCGTCGGCGGTCGCGAGGTGGTGCTTGGCGCCACCGGCTCGGAGGTCGTCGAGCGTGTCTGCCTGCCCCGAGGCGATGACGGCCTCGTGGGTGACCGGCATCCCGTCGTTCACCGCGATCACGAGGAAGTTCAGGCACAACCCCGCGACGACGAGACCGAACCCGGGCACCCGCCGGTTGACCACCCCGACGACCAGCAGGAGGGCGAACGACGTGAACAGGAGCGCCGACCCGAGCGGCCCGTTCGCCGGCACGAGCTGGAGTCCGACCGCGGCGAGCCCGACCCAGGGCAAGCGGAGCCGGATGCTCCCGAAGTTGCGCAGCCGGCCTCCGAGCAGGTAGCCGAGCGCGATGGCCAGCGAGAACGTGACCAGGATGAGCCGCATGGCGCCCCTTTATGGCACGACGGGCCGACCGACGCTATGGCCCGGTCCTAGCCATATCGGCCTACAGGAGACTCCCCTTAAGTTCCGACCCCGATCTGCCGATAGCGGATGACGTACCCGCCTGGAAAGGAGGCGTAGCCGTGCAGAGGCCCCGCCGACTGCTGGCGATGCTCGGGTGGCTGGCGGCCTTCCTCATGGCCGTCGGCGCCGGTTGGAAGTGGTAGTCGGCCCCGAGCCGTCATAGGTACCGCCTCGATGCTGCCCCCTCGGGGGCAGCATCGGGCGTTCCTGGGGTCTGCCCGCGTTCAGCCCGCGTCGCCGTCGTCGCCCTCGCCCGCATCATCGGCGGGATCCTCCGGTTCGGTCACGAGTCGCAGCTCCGGTGGGCCGGCGTTGCTCGGCAGCGCGCTCGCCGGTTCCTCGGTTCCGACGAGGATCCGTGTCACGTTCGGGAAGTCGAGCCGGGCCGGACCCGCGCCGTAGCCGGCCGCCTCGATGCGGAGCGGCGGGAGCTCGCCGAACCCCTCCACCGTGGCGGCCAGGATCGCCGCGCCGGTGGCGTTGGTCAGCTCGGCCGCGACCCCGCGTGAGAACAGGGGTGCTCCTCGGAGGAGCTCGACCACGGTCGGCGTCGGGATCGGGATCGCCCCGTGGCCGGTCCGGCTCATCCCGAGACCCGTCGGCACGGCGGAGGCGAACACGCGCTCGACGCCGAGCATCGTCAGCCCGAGGGCGACGCCGGCCACGTCGACGATCGCGTCGAGGCCGGCGCGGTCGTGGAACGTGACCGACTCGACGTCCCGGCGATGCACCCGGGCCTCGGCCTCCGCGTATCGGCGGAAGATCCGGTGGGCGAGCGCGAGCGCGTCGGCCGGCAGATCGGAGGCGTCCAGCAGCGCCCGAACGCTCGCATACGTCCGCACGATCCCGGCGCGAGCGGCTCGGATCCCGACGCGGGTGGCGAGGACGCCGTGTTCATCGACCTGCTCCACCTCGAGCTCGAATGGCTCCAGCGGGAGCGTGCCGAGGTGCGCCCGCAGCTCGGCCAGGTCGATCCCCAGGTCCACGAGCGCGCCGAAGGCCGAGTCGCCGGAGATCCCGGCGATGCAATCGAAGTAGGCGAGCCGCATCCGGTCGGCATCCACGTCGCGGACCGAACGGCCGCGAGGGCGTTGATTGTATACTTCGGCACTCGCAAGAACCGCAGGTCAGTGCCCGTTTCCGGCGAGCAACGCAACCAACGATGACCTTCTCCGCCGAAACCCTCAGCCGGCTCGTCCTCATCGCGATCGGCCTCGCGGCCCTCGCGATGATCCTCTCGGCGCTCGCCTCGGGCCGTCGGAAGCCACGCGGACCGATCGAGATGGACGAGATCCTGCAGCAGATCCTCGACGGCCAGGCGACCAAGATCGAGCGGCTCGAGGCGGCCGTGCGCTCGCTGGCGACGACCGACCGTCGACAGGAGGTGCTCATCCGAGGGGCCGTGCGGCACATGGGCCTCGTCCGGTACGACGCGTTCGAAGACGTCGGGGGGAGGTTGTCGTTCTCCTGTGCGCTGCTGGACGACCAGGCCTCCGGCGTCGTGATGACGTCGATCAACGGTCGACACGACACACGCGTGTACGCGAAGCCGATCCTGGACGGACAGAGCTCCTACGACCTATCCGTCGAGGAGGAGGAGGCGATCCGGCAGGCGCTCGCCGGGCCGCGAGAGGCGGTGACGACGCCATGATCTGGCGACGGGAGGACGCGGCCAGACCGGAGAACGCGGAACCGTCGAAGCGACCCGAACGGACGGAGAAGGAGGTGCGAGGGATGGCGGAGCAGGGTGGAGAGGTCACGGTGGTCGGTCAGGGAGCCAAGCTCGAGGGAACGGTCGTCTCGGCCGGATCGCTTCGGATCGACGGGCAGGTGAAGGGGCAGATCAACGCCGAAGGCGACGTATTGCTTTCGCCCCAGAGCCAGGTCGAGGCGGACATCCGCGCCCAGAACGTCGTCGTCGCGGGCAAGTTCAAGGGGTCGATCGCGGTGAAGGGCCGAGCGGAACTTTCGCGCGGTGGCCGCGTGGACGGCGACATCACCTCGAAGACCCTCGTGGTCGAGGAGGGAGGGGTCTTCCAGGGCCAGTCGAACATGGACCAGCAGCCGGCCCAACAGTCGACGACTCCGGCCGCGCCCGCGAAACCGCAGGCGCAGGCCGAGGAGGCGAAGGTCTAGCGTGCTCGACGTCCGGGCGGTCCGTGAGGACCCGGATCGGTTCCGCAAGGGGCTCGCCCGTCGCAACCTCGCGGACGCCGTCGACGAGCTCCTCGAGCTCGACGAGCGCCGGCGCGAGCTCACCGTGCGGGTCGAGGAGCTCCGCGCGACGCAGAACCGCGCCAGCAAGGCGATCGGCGGCGCGCAGGCCGAGGAGCGGCAGGGCCTGATCGATGAGGTGAGCGAGGTGTCGGCCCGGATCAAGGAACTCGAGCCCGAGCTCGTCGAGGCCGATTCGAAGCTGTCCGAGCTCCTGGCCCAGGTGCCGAACGTGCCGCACGAGTCGGCCCCCGACGGATTCACCGACGAGGACGCGGTCGAGATCCGCAGACGCGGCGAGCCACCGACCTTCGATTTCGAGGTTCGCGATCACGTGGAGCTCGGCGCGATGCTCGGCGTGCTCGATGTCGACCGCGGTGCTCGAACGAGCGGCTCGCGTTTCGTCTACCTGCTCGGCGACATCGTGCACGTGCAGTTCGCGCTCGTGCGCCACGCGCTCGACATCCTGCAGGCTCGTGGGTTCGCACCGGTGGTCCCTCCCGTGCTCGTGCGCGAGGAGGCGATGTACGGGACCGGCTTCCTTCCGACGGACGCCGCGAACATCTACGTCACGCGGACGGACGACCTGTACCTCGTCGGCACGTCGGAGGTGCCGCTGGCCGCGTTCCACATGGGCGAGATCCTCGACGAGGGGCAGCTCCCGCTCCGGTACGCGGGCTACTCGACCTGCTTCCGCCGTGAGGCGGGCTCCTACGGCAAGGACCTCGGTGGGATGTTCCGCGTGCACCAGTTCGACAAGGTCGAGATGTTCAGCTTCTGCGCGCCCGAGGTCTCCTGGGACGAGCACGAACTCCTGGTCGGGATCGAGGAGGAGATCGTCGGCAGCCTCGAACTGCCGTACCGGGTGGTGAACGTCGCCGCAGGCGATCTCGGCGGCGCCGCCGCGAAGAAGTACGACATCGAGGTCTGGCTGCCCGGCCAGGATCGGTACCGCGAGCTCACGTCGTGTTCGAACTGCACGGACTACCAGGCGCGCCGTCTCCAGACGCGCGTCCGCCGGGGTTCGGGCGCGATCGAGGTGCTGCACACGTTGAACGGGACCGCGACCGCGATCGGTCGGACGCTCATCGCGATCGTGGAGAACGGCCAGCGGGCCGACGGCAGCGTGCCGCTTCCCGTCGCGCTCCACCCCTTCCTGCCGGAGGGCGTGCGCGAGCTCCGCCCGTCGAGCTAGCTAGCCGTCGTTCCCCGGGTCGCGCGTCACCCAGCCCGCGAGCTCGTGGTAGCGCGCCTGCAGCACTTGCAGGTCGCTCTCGGCGACCTTGCGGCCCGTAACGTCGATCGAGACCCCGTGCCAGAACATCGGCGCACCCTGCTCGTCGCGGACCAGGACCGCTCGGTCGTGCATCCAGCGCGTGCGTCCGTCCTTCGTGATCTGTCGGAACTCCTCGTCGAACATCTCCCCCGATCGCTCCGCCCGCGCGTTCGCGGCCCCGACGCGCTCGCGGTCGTCCGGATGCACGGTCCGCTCGAGGAAGTTCGGGTCGGTCGTCGCCTCCTCCGGCGTGTAGCCGAGGATCGCCTCGATCTGCGGACTCACGTAGGCGTAATGCGACTCCTCCGGCGCATCCGGGCTCGTGCGCTCGACGTAGGTGATCGCCGGGAGCGCCTCGACGAGCGACCGGTATCGCTCCTCCGCGGCATGGCGTTCACGGTCGAGCCGGCGCGTCTCGGTGACGTCGGTCAGCAGGCCCTGGAACTGCGCGGGTCGGCCCGAGACGTCCCACGAGAGCACGTGCGCGCGATCCCGGGCCCAGCGCACGGTCCCGTCCCGGTGCAGGATCCGGTACTCCATCTCGAACCCCGAGCCCACCGTCCCCCAGTCGGTGATGTGTACACCCTCCCGATCGTCGGGATGGACGGCGGCGAGCCAGGTCGCGTGCGACCACGCCTCGGGCTCGTACCCGAGGATCGAGCGGATCTGCGGACTGACGTAGGTGAAGTGGTAGCCGGACCGTGCTTCGAACTCGGCGATGTAGATGATGCCGGGAACCTGCTCCGCGAGGTCCCGGAACCGCAACTCGGACTCCGCGATCGTCGCCTCCGCGCGTTTGCGCTCGGTGACATCGATCATCACCCCCTGGAACAGATGCGGCCGGCCGAGCACGTCGCGCGACAACAGGCCGGCGTGGTCGGCGACCCAGATCACGCGGCCGTCCTTGTGCAGGTACCGGTACTCCATCGCGAAGGCCTCGCCCGTCGTCTCGACGCGCAGGGTCTGCGCGAGGACCGCCGTGCGATCGTGCGGGTGCAGGCGCGACATCCAGAAGTCCGGGGTGCGGTTCCATTCGGCCGCGGTGAAGCCGAGGACGTGCTCGATCATCGGGCTCGTGTAGTCCTGCAGCTCCTGCCCGTCGGGGTGGTTGACCTCCCAGACGTAGGTGACCGCCGGGATCTGCTCGGCGAGGAGCCGGTACCGATGCTCCGCCTCTCGCAGCTCGCCCTCGGCCCGGCGGCGTTCGCCGATCTCGAGTGCCATGAGCGCGTTCGCCTCGGCCAGCTCGGCGGTCCGGGAGGCCACGCGCTCCTCGAGCTCGTCGCGGGCGCGCGCGCAGCTGCTCCTCGACCTGCTTGAGCTCGGTGATGTCGAGCTGGATCCCGAGCCAGTGGAGCGGTCGTCGCCCCTCGTCCCGCACCAGGACGGCCTCGTCGCGGAACCAGATCTCGCGGCCGTCGCTGGCGATCAGGCGGTATTCGCGGCTCCAGGGCCGGCCCGTCTCGTTGTGCAGGTCGTGCGCCGCCAAGGTCGGTTCGCGGTCATCTGGATGGAGGAGCTCCATCCAGATGTCCGGCTGGCTGAGCCACTCCTCCCGGGAGTAGCCGAGCGCGCTCTCCACGTGGCGGCTGACGTACATCGTCCGGCGGTCGTCGTCGGGCGCGACCTGGTAGATGACGGCGGGCAGGTTCTCGACCAGCGCGCGGTACGTCGTCTCGTCCGCGTCCCGATCCTGCCGACCCCTCGCGTGCGGCTCCCCGCCGCCGGTCGTGTCGTTGTCCATCCTCGACCGAATGGTGACAGAAACGCTCTGCGCCGACCGGCTCGGCTACCCTTTCCAGCGGGAGGGTGGCCGAGCGGCCGAAGGCGGCGGTCTTGAAAACCGCTAGCGGGGCGACCCGCTCGTGGGTTCGAATCCCACCCCTCCCGCCACCGACCTGTTGAGCCCGTCTCTGACTAGAGTCAGAGGATGGACCAGGCGTGGGTCGCACAGGTGCGCAGCTTCAACCGCGTCGTCTCGGAACGGGTCGGCGCCTTGAACGATCACTACCTCGCTCGGGATCGACCGCTCGGCGAGGCCCGCGTGCTGTGGGAGATCGGAGCGGACGGGTCCGATGTCCGTTCGCTGCGCTCGCGGCTCGACCTCGACTCCGGCTACCTCAGCCGGCTCCTGCGCTCGCTGGAAGGGGACGGGCTGATCACCGTCGAGCCGGGCGAAACCGACAAGCGGGTCAGGACAGCGCGCCTCACCGAGGCAGGCCTGGTCGAGCGATCCATCCTGGATCGACGAAGCGACGAACTCGCCCGTTCGTTCCTCGCACCACTCAACGATCCGCAACGGGAACGACTCGTGACAGCGATGAGCGATGTCGAACGGCTCCTGACCGCCGCGGTGGTTGAGATCGAGCTCGTGGATCCCGCACATCCGCACGCGCGGCACTGCGTGCGTCAGTACTTCGCCGAGCTCGACCAGCGGTTCGATGGCGGCTTCGATCCCTCGGCCAGCATCCCGGCCGATGACGACGAGCTCAGGCCCCCGGCCGGTCTCCTGCTCGTCGCGAGGCTCCGGTCGGAGCCGATCGGCTGCGGCGCCCTCAAGTTCCACGGCACCGAGCCCGCCGAGCTGAAACGGATGTGGGTCGCACGATCGGCGCGCGGTCTCGGCATCGGGCGCCGGATCCTCGCCGAGCTCGAGGCGGAAGCGATCCGATGCGGAACCCGGGTCGTCCGGCTCGAGACGAACGGATCGCTCACGGAGGCGATCGCGTTGTACCGCTCGTCCGGCTTCGTGGAGGTCGACCCATTCAACGACGAGCCGTACGCGCATCACTGGTTCGAGAAGCGGCTCCCGCCCGGGTGATCGTCGGAACGCGGCCCGGAGGTCCGGCCGTTCTCCTCGAACCGGTCCGCGAGCCAGCCGTCCTCGCCCGTCGGTCACACCCCCACGAACGTCGCGTCATGCTAGTGACCAACCGAACCCGGCAGATGTGAAGAAGGAGGTCGGATGACTCCGCCACCGCGCAGCTCCGAGCAGCGGAAGCGGGACACGCTGCATCGACTCGAGCACGACGTCGACGCCTGGGTAGCGACCGGTGGGGATGCGGACGTGACCCCCTACCTCGTGCCGTTGTCGTTCCTGTGGGACGGCGCAACCCTGTTGATCGCCACGCCATCGTCGAGCCCGACGAGCCGCAACCTGCGCTCGAACGCCACCGTCCGTGTGGGGATCGGTCCGACGCGTGACGTCGTGCTCGTCGAGGGGGCGGCGCACGCCCTGGAGGCGGTCGACATCACCGACGAGGTCGGCGACTCGTTCGCGGAGAAGACCGGCTTCGACCCGCGCGAGCTCACGACCCCGTACGTCTACTTCCGTATCCACCCCCGCAAGGTCCAGGCGTGGCGCGAGGCCGACGAGCTCGACGGCCGCGACCTCATGAGCGATGGAGCCTGGCTGGTCTAGCCGGGCTCGTCGTACGCGTCCGCCACCCGCTTCGGGACGGCCATCCGCCACGCGTCCAGCACGAGCTCGCGCATCTCCGTGTCGTCGATGGCCGCGAGACGGACGTGCACCCAGTGGTAGCGGAGATCGCCTCGGCTCGGCATCATGAACTTGGCCGGCTCCGATGCGACGAGCGCCTCGCGCTCCGCCTTGGGGAAGCCGAAGCCCATCACGGTCTCGTCGCGCGAGAACGACACGTAGACGATCCGGCCCACGCGGAACTTCACCCGGTCACGGACCAGTGCTTCGGTCGAGCGAGGCAGGCCCGACGCGAACGCCCGGACGTCCTCGATCGTCACGCCGGCCCCGGGATCCCCGGTTGGGTGTACGAACGGGACGAGCGGCTGCCAGCCGGCGCGGAGCACGGCGATCAGGGACGGCGGCGTGATCACCGTCGCGAGCTCGTGCGCCGGCCGGGCGCCCCGATCCTCGTAGCCCGACGGCGTCCATCGCAGGAGCTGCGCGCCGGACACGAGGAAGGGCTCGCCCGCTCGCAGGACGAAGGCCCCGTCGGGGAGGTCGTCGAGCGGGGCCACGTGGTGTCTCTGCGTGCGTGTGCCGGGGTCACACCGCTCGGCGTGGAGCTGCTCGTCGATCGCGTCGGCTCCGACCTGCCCCGGATGCAGGTCGCGCCAGATCTCGACCAGGCGCACGTAGTCCTCGCGGCGGCAGAGCGCACATGCGCGGTGCCCGGCCGCGAGCGCGGTGGCCTCGTCGAGGAAGAACAGCTCCGTGAAACGTCCCGGCTGCATCATCGGACCCCGCTGCCAGCCACGGAACCGGAGCCGGCACGAGATCCATCGCTTCACGCCGTAGCGCCGGCGGATGCGCCCGGCGTCGTCGTGCAGGCAGCCCCGGTTGCCGTAGACGAGGCCGCGATCGGGAACGGCGATCAGCTCGCCGAGCGGCGTGACGCGGTTCTGCAGGGGCATATCGCCACCCCGCTCACGGCCAGAGTCGGCGCGCGCGTTCGGCGAGGTCCCTGCGGAGCGTCGCGAGGTCGGCTCCCACCAGGTTGCCGTCCTCGACGACGCGCTCGCCCCCCACGAACACGTGACGCGCTCGCCGCTCCGGTCCGAGGACGAACCCAACGAGCGCGTCGTGGACGTCGGCGAGGTCGTCGGCCGGCCAGACGACCACGTCCGCCCTTTGCCCCGGCTCCAGCCGGCCGAGGTCGTCGCGGCCCAGGCACCTCGCTCCGCCCTCGGTCGCGAGCCGGAGGGCGTCGAGCGGCAGGAACACGTCCGCCCGTCGTGCACGCTGACGGGCCGTGTAGAGCGCCTGCCGCAGTTCGGGCTGGAGGCCCCCGACCTCGTTCGATGCGGCGCCGTCCACCCCGAGTCCGACCGGCGACCCGGCCTCCTCGAGGTCGCGGACCCGGCACATCCCGGCGCCGAGCCGCGCGTTGCTCGACGGGCAATGCGCGACGCCGGTCCCCGTCGCTCCGAGCCGCTTCACCTCCGCGTCGTCGAAGTGCACACCGTGCGCCACCCACACGTCGCCGGCGATCCAACCGAGGTCGTCGAGCAGCTCCACCGGCCGCTTGCCGAACCGTTCGAGCGAGTCCCGCTCCTCCTCGATCGTCTCCGCGAGATGCGTGTGGAGCTTCAGGCCGTGGCGCCTCGCGAGCTCGGCCGAGGCGCGCATCAGCTCCGGCGTCACGCTGAAGGGACTACACGGCGCGACGGTCACCACGATGCGTTCGCCGTCATGATGGCGCGCGATCACCGACTCGGTGGAGGCGAGGATCGCGTCGACGTCCTCGACGACGTGGTCGGGCGGCAGCCCGCCGCGCGACTCGCCGAGGTCCATCGAGCCGCGCGCGAGGTGCAGGCGGATCCCCACCGTCTTCGCGGCGTCCGCCAGCGCGTCGAACACCGAGTCGTCGCCTCGCGGCACGAGGTAGTGGTGGTCGGCGGCCGTCGTGCACCCGGTGAGCGCGAGCTCGGCGAGACCGACCAGCGCAGCGGCACGGACGTCCTCGGCGTCCAGCCTGCCCCAGACGGGATAGAGCTCCACGAGCCAGCCGAACAGGTCACATCCGACGCACCGGCCGCGCGTCATCCACTGGTACAGGTGGTGATGGGTGTTCACGAACCCGGCGGTGAGCAGGTCGCCGTCGCAGCGGATCACCCGGTCTCCCGGTTCCTCGGGGACGCTGCTCACGGCCTCGATCCGGCCGTCACGGAAGGCGACGTCGCCGGGCCAGCGGGCACCTCGGAGCACGGTCCTCACGCCCGGTAGCGTATGCCGCCGCGCGATGCCACGATGCCGCGCATGTACGGAGCCAACCTCGCGGTACGTGGCCGGCGTGTCGTGACGCCGGTGGGAACGCGCGAGCGGTGCGTGCACGTCTCGAACGGGCGGATCTCGCGCGTCGCCCCGCACGACGACGTCCCGGACGGGGTCGGGCTCGTCGACGCCGGCGACCTCGTCGTGCTCCCCGGCATCGTGGACACGCACGTCCACGTGAACGAGCCGGGCCGGACCGAATGGGAGGGGTTCGCGACCGCGACCAGGGCCGCCGCGGCCGGCGGCGTGACCACGATCGTGGACATGCCGCTGAACAGCGTCCCGCCCACCACGTCGCCCGAGGCGCTCGAGGCGAAACGTTCGGCCGCCGAGGGAGCCGTGCACGTGGACGTCGGGTTCTGGGGCGGCGCGGTCCCCGAGAGCCTCGGACACCTGCGCGATCTGCACGAGGCCGGCGTGTACGGGTTCAAGTGTTTCCTCTGCCCGTCCGGCGTGGACGAGTTCCCCCCGCTGGACCTCGAACAGCTGCGTTCCGCGATGGGGGAGATCGCGAGCTTCGACGGCCTGCTGATCGTTCATGCCGAGCTCCCCGAACCGCTCGAACGCGCGACCGAAGCGCTCGCGGATGCGGATGCGCGCGAGTACGCCACGTACGTGGCTTCACGTCCTCCGGAGGCGGAGGAGCGAGCGGTCGACGCCGTCATCGAAGCGACCTCGGCAACCGCCTGTCGGGCACACGTATTGCACCTGTCCGCCGCCGGGGCGCTCGAGGCGATCGCCGCATCGGAGCGCGTCACGGCCGAGACGTGCCCGCACTACCTCACGTTCGCCGCCGAGGTCATCGAGCCCGGCGCCACCGAGTTCAAGTGCGCGCCGCCGATCCGCTCGGCGGACAACCGCGATCGATCGTGGGAGGGCCTGCGCGAGGGCCGGCTCGCTGCGATCGTCTCCGACCACTCGCCGTGCTCGCCGGAGCTGAAGGCGGGTTCGTTCTTCGAGGCGTGGGGAGGCATCGCGTCGCTGGAGCTCGGTCTGCGAGCCGTGTGGACCGAAGCGCGACGCCGGGGGTTCAGGCTCGAGGACCTCGCGTCGTGGATGAGCGCCGGCCCGGCCCGGATCGCCGGCCTCGCGCGGAAGGGCACGATCGCGGAGGGCAAGGACGCCGATCTCGTGCTCTTCGACCCGGACGCCGTCGGGACCGTCGATCCGACCGAGCTCCGTCAGCGCCATCCGGTGACCCCCTACGCCGGTCGCCGGCTCGACGGGCGGATCGCGGCCACGTACGTTCGGGGTGTGGAGGTCTACTCCGACGGCGCGTTCCTTGACGAACCGATTGGCCGGCTCCTCCGGCGAGGGGCGAAGTGACCGAGGACGAGCTCGCGAAGCTCGGACCGGAACTCGCGGCTCGACGCCTCGGCGCCGAGGTGCTCGAGGCGAACGACGAGTTCTTCGCTCCGAAGGAGAACCTGTTGAAGCCCGAGGCGCCGACCTTCGACCCGCATGCGTACACCGATCGGGGCAAGGAGATGGACGGGTGGGAGACGCGCCGGCGCCGAGAGCCCGGTCACGACTGGTGCATCGTCCGACTCGGGATCCCCGGGATCGTCCAGGGCGTGGTGGTCGACACGAGCTTCTTCACGGGGAACTTCCCCGAGCGCTGCTCGCTCGAGGGCGCGGTGACTTCCGACGACGGGTTCGCGAACGCCGAGTGGGTCGAGCTGGTGCCCGAGTCCGCGCTCGAGGGCGACAGTCGGAACGTGTTCCGTGCCGACTGGCCGCTGCGGGTCACCCACCTCCGGCTCAACATCTTCCCCGACGGCGGGGTCGCGAGGCTCCGCGTGCACGGCGAGCCCGTGCCCGACCTCCGCGCGCTGCTCGGCCCCGACGGTCGTGGCGATCTCGCAGCGGCGCTCGCGGGCGGTCGCATCGGCGGGGCCAGCGATCTATTCTTCTCCTCGCCCGCCAACCTGATCGCGCCCGGCGATCCCCTCGGGATGCACGACGGGTGGGAGACCAAGCGCAGACGCGGGCCCGGCCACGACTGGGTCGTGGTGCAGCTGGCCGCCGAGGCCGAGATCGACGGCATCGAGGTCGACACGTCGTTCTTCAAGGGCAACTATCCGGACCGCTGCTCCCTCGACGCCGCGATGGCCGGGCGCGGGGACTTCTTCGAGGTGCTGCCGGAGCGGAAGCTCGCCCCGAACGAGCGGGTCGCGTTCCCGATCGATCCGCCGGTCGTCGCGACCCACGTCCGCCTGAACATCTACCCCGATGGTGGCGTCGCGCGGCTGCGTCTCGACGGCCGCGTCACCGACGATGGGTGGCGTGCCTTCGGCGTGCGCTGGCTGAACGCGCAGGCGCCGGATGCGTTCGAACGCGAGGTCCGGTCGTGCTGTGGTTCGCGCGCGTGGGCCACGGGGATGCGCGACGCTCGCCCGTTCGCGGACTTCGACGCGCTGCTCGACGCCTCGGACGCCGTCTGGGCGAGCATCGGACCCGACGACCGGCGCGAGGCGTTCGCCGCGCACCCGCGGATCGGTGAGCGTTCGGGTTCTGCCTGGGCCGATGCCGAGCAGTCCGGCTCGGCATCGGCGAGCGCGGACACGCTGGCCGCGCTCGAGACCGGCAACCGCGAGTACGAGGAACGGTTCGGCGAGGTCTTCCTCATCAACGCCACGGGCAAGTCGGCGGACGAGATGCTCGAGGCGTTGTGGCGCCGGCTCTCCAACGACCCGGAGACCGAACGGCGCGAGGCCGCCGAGCAGCAACGGCAGATCACCCGGGTCCGGCTGGACAAGCTCGTTCGGCCGACGACGGCGCCGTCGCGCCCCGTGATCTGACGGAGCATGATGGGCGGCGTGGGTGCCATCACGACGCACGTGCTGGATACGGCGATCGGCCGCCCGGCCGCGGGCGTGACCGGTCTACCTCGAGCGAGAGGGCCCGAGCGGATGGGAGCTCGTGAACGAGGGCGCGACCGACGAGGGCGGTCGGCTGGCCGTGCTCCCCGACGGCATCGAGCTCATGGCGGGCAGGTACCGGATCTCGTTCGACTCCGGCGCGTACTTCGCATCGAACGCGACCCGCGGCTTCTATCCCGAGGTCGCGATCGTCTTCGAGGTGACCGAGCCCGGCGAGCACCACCATGTGCCGCTGCTGCTCAGCCCGTTCGGCTACTCGACGTATCGAGGGTCCTGAGATGGGCGCGGAGCTCGGCGCCAACCGGTACGGCAAGGCCGGGATCCACCTCGCGACGTTGCTCCGGGGCGATGAGCGCCACGCGTTCTTCGAACGTCTCGTCGACGTCCGACTGGAAGGCGACTTCGGGGCGGTCCATCTCGAGGGCGACAACGCGTCGGTGCTGCCGACCGACACGATGCGGAGCAGCGTCTACGCGCTCGCGAAGGACCGGCTGGACGAGCCGATCGAGGCGTTCGCGCTCCGGTACACGGCGTACCTGCTCGACGCCTCCCCGGCGGTTGCGCGCGCCGAGACGTGGATCACCGAACGACCGTGGGATCGCGTCGAGGTCGATGGGCGCCCGCACCCGCACACGTTCACCCGCGGTGCGCACCGCTGGACGGCGCACGTGGTTCGCGATCGGGAGGGCGTCGCGGTGTGGGCCGGGCTCGACGAGTTCTACGTGCTGAAGACCACCGGCTCGGCGTTCAGCGGCTTCCTCCGGGATCGGTTCACGGTCCTGCCGGAGGCCGACGACCGGATCCTCGCGACGAAGCTCGATGCCGAATGGCGATACACGACAACGGACGAGCTCGACTTCGCGGCCGAACGCGTCGCGGCGAAGGACGCCATCGTCCGGGCGTTCGCGCACCACGACGAGAGTCGATCGGTGCAGCACACGTTGTGGCACATGGGCACGGCGGTGCTCGAGACCTGCCCGAGCATCGAGGAGGTCGCGTTCTCGCTGCCGAACCTCCATCACGTGGCGGTCGACCTGACGCCCGCCGGGCTCACGAACGACGGGCGAGGTCTTCGTCGTCACCGACAAACCGTCCGGGCAGATCGAGGGAACCGTGCGGCGTTCGGCGGTCCCGGCCCCGCCGCCGGCGTGAGCGGTTCGCTCCCGGCGGGCGGCGCACGGGACCTCGTCGAACGGGCCCGGGAGATCGCCGAAGCGGAGCGGGAGCGTTACCCGGGTGACCGGCCCGGCCGGCAGCCGCTGCACACGCTGTACGTCGCCGCCGACCGGTACTCGTCACGCACGGCGACGGAGTCCGGCTCTGAGGCGCTCCGTCTCCTGGAGACCCACGCGCCCGACCCGGCCTCGTTCGAGGTGGCGTTCGGCGTCGAACCGGCCGTCTCGGCCGCCGCCCGGGGACGCGTCGAGGAGAAGCTCCAGCGTGATCCCGTCGAGGACGTTCGGATCGACTTCGAGGACGGGTACGGCGCGCGTCCGGACGACGAGGAGGACGAGCATGCGGTCGCCGCGGCCGAGGGGGTCGCGACCGCCCGAGCCGACGGGTCGCTCCCCCCCTCGTTCGGGATCCGCGTGAAGTCCTTCGCCGACGGGGGAGAGGAGCGCAGCATCCGGACGCTCGACGTCTTCCTGTCGACGCTCGCCGGGCGCGCAGGCGCGCTGCCCGAGGGCTTCGTCGTGACGTTCCCGAAGGTGATCGCTCCCGAACACGTGTCGGTCTTCGCCGACACGCTAGAGCGCCTCGAGCTCACGCTCGGGCTGCCCGAATACGCCCTCACGTTCGAGGTGCAGGTGGAGACGCCCCGGTCCGTGATCGACGCGTCCGGTGCGGTCGCGGCGGGGGCGATCCTCGATGCAGCGGATGGGCGCCTGACGGCCATGCATCTCGGCGTGTTCGACTACACGGCCTCCCTCGGGCTCATGCCCTGGGAGCAGCGACTCGACCACCCGGCGAACGACCTCGCCCGCCGGATCCTGCAGGTCGCGCTCGCAGGCACGGGCGTGCGGATCAGCGACGGCTCCACGAACGTCGTGCCGGCGAGCGACCGGACCCAGGACGTCCACGCGGCGTGGCGACTGCACGCCGGTCACGTCCGGCATTCCCTCGCCGGCGGTTTCTACCAGGGGTGGGACCTGCATCCCGCCCACCTCGTGAGCCGGTATGCCGCGGTGTACGGGTGGCTCCTGCCCCATCTGGACGATGCGATGTCGCGCGTTCGGTCCTGGCGCGAGGAGGTCGGTGTCGGCGGCGTGCTCGACGAGCCGGCGACCGTCGCGAGCCTGCTCCGATACCTGCGCTTCGCCGTCACCGCCGGCGCGGCCGACGAGGGCGAAGTGCTCGCCGGCTCGGGCCTGGAGCACGCCGAGCTCTTCCCGGGTGGTCGAGGACCGTGACGGGTTCTCCCGACGGCGTCGAGGTGCGCGGGAGCGGTCGAGGGCCGGCGCGCCGAGATCCTCACGTCCGATGCGCTCGCCTTCGTCGCCGGGCTGCACCGGGAGTTCGGAGCTCGACGCACGGACCTGCTCGCCGTCCGTGCGGAGCGCCAGCAACGCCTCGACGCTGGCGAACGCCCCGACTTCCTCCAGGCGACCCGCTCGACGGGCGATGCCGATTGGCGCGTGGCCGCCGCGCCGGCCGACCTCCTCGATCGCCGGGTCGAGATCACCGGTCCCACCGATCGCAAGATGATGATCAACGCACTGAACTCGGGCGCGCGCTGCTTCATGGCCGATCTCGAGGACGCCACCTCTCCGACGTGGGCGAACGTGGTGGACGGTCAGGTAAACCTCGCCGACGCGGTCCGCGGGACGATCGAGCTGACCGCGCCCGACGGCCGCGAGTACCGGCTGGGCGAGCGCGTCGCGACGCTCATCGTTCGACCGCGCGGGTGGCATCTGCCGGAGGGACACGTGCTCGTGGACGGGCAACCGGTCTCCGGCAGCCTCTTCGACTTCGGGCTCGCGTTCTTCCACAACGCCCGCGAGCAGCTCGAGCGAGGCACCGGTCCGTACTTCTACCTCCCGAAGCTCGAGAGCCATCTCGAGGCGCGGCTGTGGAACGACGTCTTCGTCTGGGCGCAGGACCAGCTCGGGATCGAACGCGGAACGATCCGCGCCACGGTCCTGATCGAGACGATCCTCGCGGCGTTCGAGATGGACGAGATCCTGTACGAGCTCCGCGACCACGCATCGGGGTTAAACGCCGGACGCTGGGACTACATCTTCAGCGTGATCAAGAAGTTCCGGCGCGACCCGGCGTTCGTCCTGCCCGATCGCGCGCAGATCACGATGACCGTGCCGTTCATGCGCGCGTACACCGAGCTCCTCGTGCGGACCTGCCATCGGCGCGGCGCGCACGCGATGGGCGGGATGGCGGCGTACATCCCGAGCCGTCGCGACCCCGAGGCGAACGAACGCGCGCTCGCGAAGGTGTCCGAGGACAAGGTCCGGGAGGCGACCGGTGGGTTCGACGGCACGTGGGTCGCACATCCCGGTCTCGTCGAGACCGCCACCGCGGAGTTCGACCGCGTGCTCGCGCGAGCGGCCGAACCAGGTGGACCGGGTCCGGGGGTTCGCCTCCGTCACCGCCGAGCAACTCCTCGACGTCCGCGTTCCGGGTGGCGAGGTGACGCGAGAGGGGGTCGCCGCCGACGTCCGTGTGGGTCTGCTGCTACCTCGCGTCCTGGCTCTCGGGCGTGGGAGCGGCCGCGATCGACAACCTCATGGAGGACGCGGCCACCGCGGAGATCTCCCGGTCCCAGATCTGGCAATGGATCGGCCAGGACGTCGAGCTCATGCGGGGCGGGACCGTGACGAGGGACGTGGCCGCCGCCACGATCGACGCCGAGTACGAACGGCTCCGCTCGGAGGATGTCCCGCACCTCGACCAGGCGAGAGCGGTGTTCGAGGACGTCGCCTTCCCGCCGGACTTCGTCGAGTTCCTGACGATCCCCGCCTACGAACTCCTGACCTGACCTGCGGAAACGCGGCGATCTGACCCTCCGACGTTATCTCCAACCAGTCATAGGGTGTAGGCACGGCACGGGCCGGGAAAGGAGACGTGGTGCGCGCGTCCCCTGAGGCGTGCGGCGAACCGCGGAGAGGAAAGGAGCGAGTCGATGAGACGTTTCGTACGGTCCGCTTGCATCGGTGTGCTCGTGCTCGGGGTCCTCGCACCGGCGACCTCGATCGCGCATCCGGTGGAAGACGACGTGGTGAAGTTCGAGGCCAAGTTGTTGGGTGCGAACGAGGTTCCACCGGTGACCACACAAGGCGCCGGCGTCGCGGAGATGCGGCTCGTGAAGGATGGCACCGAGCTGCGGTTCCAGGTGAAGGTGAAGAACCTCACGGACGTCGTCCAGGCCCACATCCACCTCGGACCCGCTGGGGTGAACGGGCCGGTCGTGGTGTTCTTCCTGCATCCGGGCGAGGCGGCGCCGGGGCCGTTCACCGGCCTGCTCGCCGTGGGCAGCGTCACCGAGGCCGATCTCGTCGGCCCGCTCGCCGGCCATCCGTTCTCGGAGCTCACGGACGCGATGTTCGCCGGGAACACGTACGTGAACGTGCACACGGCCGCGAACCCGGGTGGGGAGATCCGGGGCCAGGTCTTCTTCGTCGACGAGTAACGAACCTGCACGGGCCGGGCTCGAGTTCCCGTTGGGAGCTCGAGCCCGGCTCACGCCCGGTCGATCAGCCGCCCGTCCGCCATGTGCAACACGCGGTCCAGCCGCGGCGCCAGCGACTCGTTGTGGGTCGCGATCAGGCAGCAGGTCCCGTCCGCGGCCGCGCGTCCGAACGCCTCCATGACGCGGCCCTCGGACACGCGATCCTGGTGACCGGTGGGCTCGTCTGCGAGCAGGAGCGCCGGCGACAGCACGAGCGCGCGGGCGACCGCCGCCCGTTGCTGTTCGCCGAGTGAGGTCTCCTTCGGGTACCGCGCGTGCAGGTGCGCGATGCCCACCGACTCCATGAGCTCGTCGATCCGCTCGCGGAGCTCCTCGCGCCGGCCGGTGAGGCGCGCGGGGTACTCGATGTTCTCGCAGACGGTGAGCTCGTCCAGGAGCCCGAGCTTCTGGGGCACGACGGCGAGCTCGGCCCAGGCGGGCGGACGTCCGTTGCCGCCCGGGCGCACGACCGAACCCGCATCCTCGTGCTCCCACCCGGCGATCACGTTCAGGAGCGTCGTCTTACCCGACCCCGACCGGCCGACGAGCCCGACGAGCTCGCCGGCCCGGATCGAGACGCTCACGGAGTCGAGCGCGTGGACCAGTTCGTCGCCTCGCCGGTAGGACTTCGTGACCTCGGTCGCCTCGAGCACGGGTGGCACGTCGTGTTCGTCCGTCGCCGCGGACCGAGGCGCGCGCCACCTCGTCCCGCCGTCGGTGGCCGCCGCGGGCGCGGTCGCTCCCACGGGTTGGCGCTCGGCGACCGGCGCCGGCGCCCCCTCGCCCGGGTGACGCGTCCGGCGGACCCCGTGGTCGAGCTCCAGCGTGGCGCCGGCTCGACGGATCACCGCCGCGTCGTGGGTCGCGATGACGAAGGTGACCCCGGCATCGGCCAGCGCATCGATCGTGTCCAGGACGTGGCGCGCGGAGGTCGAGTCGAGCTCGGCCGTCGGCTCGTCGGCGACGACGATGTTCGCGCCCCCGATCAACACCTCCGCGATCGCCGCCCGCTGCTGCTCCCCTCCGGACAGCTCCGAGGATCGGTGGTCGACCCGACCCTCGATCCCGAGCGTGGCGAGGAGGTCGCCCTCGCCGATCCGCGGTGGCCGATGCGTGAGCCGGCGGGCCACCGCCAGGTGCTCGTGCACGGTCAGGTGCGGCAGGAAGTTGTCGGACGGGCGCTGGAAGAGGTAGCCGACCGTGGTGCGCCGGAACCGACGCAGCTCGCGGGCGGAGGCCCCGTCGACCTCGGTCCCCTCGACCACCAGTGATCCGTCGGTCGGGCGGTCCAGACCGGCGAGCAGACGGAGCAGCGACGACTTCCCGCTGCCCGACGGCCCGACGACCGCGACGATGGCTCCCGCCGGGAACTCCGCCGTGACGCCTCGGAGCGCGCGCACCTCGCCGCTCGCGGTCCGGTAGGTCTTCGACAGGTCCACGCACCGCGCGACGACCTCAGTCGGCAAGTCGCATCACCTGCCCCAGGTCGGCCGAGCGAGCACGACGTTCGGTCAGCCATCCACCGGCGAGGGCGACGAGCACGAGGAACGGCGCGACCAGCGCGAGCGTGAGCACCGGGACGACCGTCAGCGGCTCGGGCGGGATCGCGGCGATCGGGTCGACCAACGGCACGATCAGCCTCGCCGCGACGACCGCGAGAGCGAGGCCTGCCACCGACGCGATCAGGAGGATCGCGCCGACCTCCATGGTCACGGACAGGAGGTGCGTGGAGGGTCGGATCCCCATCCGGAGCGAGAGGCCGTACGAGACAACCTCCGCGCGTTGGCGTGCCTGCAGGTACATCAGCATCGCGGCGACCACCAGCAACGCGGCGACGAGTCCGAGTCCGTTCATGACGAGGAACGCGTCGATCACCGCCGAGATGTGGGGGATGTCCATGACCTCCTCGGCCGACAGGATCAGCTCGGGCGCGAAGTCCAACGTCGAGAGCGCCTCGGTCGCCGCCGCTTCGTCGCCCCGGATCCACAGCTCGTGGCTCGACGAGGCCGAGTTGAGCGGGCTCCCCTGCCCCTCGAAGGCATCGACGAGCCGCGCCTGATCGACGACGACGAGCGGCCGGAGCGAGGACATCCCGGGGAACGCGATCGTCTGCCCCACGACCCGGATCGGCACCTCGCGGGCGTCCATCGTGATGGTGGGGGGATCCTCGCCCGACCACCCCGCGAGGACGACCGGCACGGCCGACCCCTCGTCCGATCGCAGACCCGCGACGAGGTCGCCGAGTGGCTCGGATGCGAAGGCGTCGTCCCAGAAGGCGGCGGCCTCGAACGTCGATGGGTCGATCGCGAGGAGGTCGAAGGTGAGTCCCTCTCGGAACTCGCCCGCCTGCAGCTCCGCGCACGACGCGGGTGAGCGGCAGGGGGAATCCCTGCGGCGTGTCGTTGATATCGGAGATCCTCGCCTGCACATCGCTGCCGACGTACACGCTGGCCTTCGCCTCGACCGTCGTCTCCATGGATCGGGCCACCGTCTGCGCCTGCGCGAACAGTCCGAGGCAGAGTCCGGTCGCGGTGATCAAGACCAGCGTCAGACCCGGCCGCGCCGACAGCCGGTGCGCGGCCAGGAAGCCGGCGACGGGGAGGCGCTCGCTCCGGGGACGGAACCACCGGAGGGCGGCGACGATGATGCGGGCACACAGGGCCACGGTGCCGGCGAGGAACAGGATCGGGAACACGAGCAGGAGCATGCTCGGCGTCTCGGCGCCGAGCGCCTCGTCGACGACGACGGCACCTCCATCCCGCAGGCGGTCGAGGACGAGGATGGATCCGGCGATCGCCAGGATCTCCCACGGGAGCCCGGCCAGGACGCGGAAGCGGCTCCGGTGGTGCTCCGACTGACGGAGGAAGGCGACGGCCGACACGATGCCGATCGCGACCGCGCTGACCACCCAGGTGACCCCACCGGCTCGAAGGGCAGCGTTCGTCGCGTCCGAGCCGGTCCGCCCGTCGGGTCCCACCGCTCCGACGAGGACGAACCCGACCGCCAGGCCCGCGACGACGCCGAGCAGGCTCGGGATGGCCGCCTCGAGCACGGCGCGGGCCCCGACGGTTGCCGGCCTGGCTCCGCGTGCGAACAGCAAGGACGACTCGACGCGGCGAGCAGCCATCGCGAACGCACCCGCTGCCGCGACCACGGTGAGCGCCACCAGGATCCCCGCGGCTCGGAGCAGCCGGGCCGGGCCCTCGACGGCCGCAACGCGCCGCTGCACCTCGGTGACGACCTCGTCGATCGCGCTCCCGTAGACCGCCCAACGGCTCCCGCAGAACCCCAGCAGGAAGCACCGGTTGAACAGCCGCCCGGTCTCGGTGGTCCGGTCGCTCATCTGTTCGACGACGCGGGCGGCCCGTGCCTCCGCGTCCACGGCCTGGTCCAGGGTCAGGTCGGCCTCGAGCGGCGCCTGCCAGGCGACCGCGAATCGATCCATCCGCAGCTCCTCCGCGATCCGCAAGAACCGGTCCCGGCCGACGATGACCGGCTGCGCGGGAGGTGCGCAGTCGGGACAGTAGACGACCAGCTCGTCGTACCAGGGCCGCCAGAACCCGGAGACCCCGCCCTTGTAGAGGGAGCGGTAGACGCCGTCGACGTGGATCGTCGCGGAGCGCCCGTTCTGCTCGGTGAGGGTGATCTCGTCGCCCGGCCCGATCCCGAGAGCCTCGGCGAGCAGGTCCGGGATCAACGCGCCCGAGCCGGGAGCGCCCTCGAGGATCTCGATGTGCGAGGTCACATCGTCACCGGCGAACAGGCGAACCATGCGGGCGTCGCTCGGTTCGTCCGAGGCGAATCCCTCGATCGGAAGCGAGAGGTAGCGGCCACCGCTGTGTCGGCGAGGTACGGGTTCGAGGCCGACCAGGTCGCGGAACCTCCGGTCGATCCGCTCGACGGCGTCGGGGAAGGGCTCGGTACCGGGGAGGGACAGCGTTCGGTTCCGATAGGCGAAGCCGGCGCCCCAACGCGTCACGATCGGGTCGCGCACGTTGTCGGCCAGGAGCTCGCTCGCCGACGCCGAGATGAACAGGGGATAGGCGGCGGCCGCGAGCGCGAGCAGTGCGCGCCCCGACGGCGATCGAGGCGAACAGCCCCGGGTACCGGAGCAGCAGGAAGGGGGCCTTCGCCCAGAGCGGGTTCACCCTGGGGTTCCGCCGGTCACGGACCGGGGCAGGCGCGCGGGTGGTCGTTCCTCGTGCCATCTGCGGCATGTTGTACGTGAATACGCCGGGCGTTGTCGTGTCGTTCGGCACGGACCCGGCCCGTCCCCCCGTGTCCGGTCCGTATCCTGGGCGCGTGAACGACCGTTTCCTCCGAGCGCTCAGGCGCGAGCCGGTCGACCGGACCCCGGTCTGGTTCATGCGCCAGGCCGGCCGGTACCTCCCCGAGTACCGCGAGGCTCCGGGGGATCGAGACATCCTCGAGGCGATCCGCGAGCCCGAGATGGCCGTCGAGATCACCCTGCAGCCGCTCCGCCGCATGCCCCTCGATGCGGCGATCGTGTTCAGCGACATCGTTGCGCCGCTCGCGGCGATCGGGGTCGACGTGCGCATCGAACCGGGCGTCGGGCCCGTCGTGGCCGAGCCGATCCGTGACGCGGAGGGCCTCCGCCGTCTCCGGCCGCTCGAGCCCGAGACGGACGAGCCGTACGCCCTCGAGACGATCCGGCTCCTCCGCAAGGAGCTCGACGTCCCGCTCATCGGGTTCGCCGGGGCGCCGTTCACGCTCGCGAGCTACCTCGTCGAGGGAGGTCCCTCGCGCGACCACGCCAAGACGAAGGCCCTGATGCACGGCGAACCGGAGACCTGGGCCTCCCTCATGGACGCGCTCGCGCAGATCTCTCGCGCGCACCTGCTCGCGCAGGCCGAGGCCGGCGCGCAGGCCGTGCAGCTGTTCGACTCGTGGGTCGGGGCGCTCGCCCCCGACGACTACCGGCGATCGGTGCTCCCGTGGGTCCGTCGGGTCCTCGACGATCTCGCCGGTCCCGCTCGATCCACTTCGGGGTCGGCACCGGGGAACTGCTGGAACGCATGCGCGAGGCCGGCGGCGACGCCATCGGCGTCGACTGGCGCGTTCCGCTCGACCTCGCGTGGGAGCGCATCGGCCACGACCGGGCGATCCAAGGCAACCTCGATCCCGCCGCCTGCATGGCTCCATGGGAGGTCGTCGAGCGCGAGGCCCTCGCCGTGCTCGAGCGCGCCGCGCTCCTGGACGGGCACGTGTTCAACCTCGGACACGGCGTGCTTGCCGCAGACGCCGGTCGAGCATCTGCATCGCCTCGTCGACCTCGTGCACGAGCGGACCGAGCGCCCTCGGACATGACGGGGTCGCCGATCGGAGTGCTCGTGATGGCGTACGGGACCGCGAGCGGCCCCGACGACATCGAGCGCTACTACACCGACATCCGCGGCGGGCGGACGCCGGCCCCCGAGCATCTCGCCGAGCTGCGCGAGCGGTACGCGGCGATCGGCGACCGCTTCCCGCTGCTCGAGATCACCCGGCGCCAGGCCGACGGCCTCGAACGCGCGTTGAACGACGCAGGTCCCGAGACGTTCCGCTCGTACCTCGGCATGAAGCACTCGCCCCCGTTCATCGCCGACGCCGTCGAGCGGATGCGCGCGGACGGCGTCGAACGTGCCGTCGGGATCGTGATGGCGCCGCACTGGTCGGGCATGTCGGTCGAGACCTACGTCGAGCGGGTCCGCGACGCCGCCGGCGATGAACCCCCGCGCTTCGACCACGTCCGCTCGTACCACGACCACCCCGGGTTCGTGTCGTTCCTCGCGGGCCGCGTGGCGCACGCGCTCGGCGAGCTCGATGCCGGCCGAACGCGAGGGCGCGACCGTGATCTTCTCGGCGCACAGCCTGCCGGTCCGGAAGGCCGAAGACGGCGGGCTCCGATGCCTGCGCTGCACGTCATGCGACGCGAGCTGCCGGTACCGGGACGGCCTCCAGGAGACGGCCGACCTCGTGGCCGCCGAGCTCGGGCTCGCGCGGCATACGATCGCGTGGCAGAGCGCCGGCCGCACGGGGGACCCGTGGTGGGGACCGCCGGTCGAGGCGGTCATCGAGCAGCTCGCCGCCGACGGGCGCCCCGCCGTGGTGGTGTGTTCGGCCGGGTTCGTCGCCGACCACCTCGAGATCCTGTACGACCTCGACATCGAGGCGCGGCAGGTCGCGGAGCACGCCGGCCTCCGGTTCGTCCGAACCGAGATGCCGAACGACGACCCCGCGTTCATCGCGGTCCTGGCGGACGTCGTGCAGGAGCAGCTCGCGCGGTCGAGGGCCTGATCCCGCCGATGGGAGCGCGCGTCGTCGTCGTGGGCGGCGGCGTCGCCGGCCTGACCGCCGCGTACCGGCTGGTCGAGTCCGACCCGGAGCTCGATGTGACGGTGCTCGAGGCGGAACGGCATCCGGGCGGCCGGCTCGCGAGCGCGGCGGTCGGCGGGCTCGAGCTCGACGCCGGTCCGGACTCGTTCGTCGCCCGCAAGCCGTGGGCGGTCGAGCTCTGTCGCGAGCTCGGGCTCGAGCTGGTCGAGCCGGGGTCGCGGGGCGCGTTCGCGTGGACGCCGCGCGGGCTCGTGCCGCTGCCCACGAGCGCGCTCGGGATCCCCGCGGACATCGACGAGCTCGCGCGATGGCCCGGGTTGTCGCGCCGCGGTCGCGCCCGGGCGCTCACCGACCTCCTCCGAAAGGCCAGACCGCCCGAGGGTGACGAGCCGCTCGGCTCGCTCCTGCGCAGACGCCTCGGCGACGAGGCGACCGACCTGCTCGTCGCGCCACTGCTCGCCGGTCTGTTCGCCGGGGACGTCGATCGTCTCGGTGTGCGCGCCACGTTCCCCGAGCTCGCGGATTGGGAGCGCGACTTCGGAAGCCTGACCCGGGGCGCGAAGGCCGCCTTGCGGCCCGCCGGGGAGGCCGGCCCGATGTTCGTGAAGCCAGCCGGCGGGGTGTCCGTTCTGCCGAAAGCCCTCGGCGAGACAGCTCGGACCGGAACGACTGCGGATGCACACACGCGCGACCGAGATCGTCACGGACGGCGCCGGCTACCTCGTGCGGGCCGGCGACGACGGGTTCGTTGCGGGCGCCGTCGTCGTCACGACACCCTCGTACGTCGCCGCAGAGCTCCTCGGAGCCCACGCGTCCTCCCTCCTCCACGAGATCCCGTACGTCGGGACCAGCGTCGTCCTGCTCGTCTACCCGGCGGGGACCGCGGACGCGCTCCCGGATGCGACCGGGTTCGTCGTCCCCGCCGGCGCCGCGCCGATGACCGCCGCGACGTTCCTGTCGAGGAAGTGGCCGGAACCACGGTTCGCAGACCGGGCGGTCGTCCGATGCTTCGTCGGTGCGGCCGGCTCGGAGGACGTGCTCGAGGCATCGGACGACGACATCGTGCAAGCCGTGTGCGTCCATCTCGCGGCGGTCCTGCCGCTCCCGGAGCGCGCCGATGGCGTCCCGCGTCGTCCGGTGGCCGAGGTCCATGCCCCAGTACGCGGTCGGCCACGTCGACCGGGTGCGTGCCATCGAGGAGGCCCTCCCGCCCGGTATCTTCGTCGCGGGCAACGCGTACCACGGGGTTGGCGTCGCCGACGCCGTGCGCAGCGGGAACGAGGCGGCCGACCGGGTCCGCATGCACCTCGCGGGCAGGCCGATCGGCACGGAGAAGGGCCGATGAGCGAGTCGATCTACGCGCTGTACCCGTGCTTCAAGGCCACGCGCGCGTTCCACGAGCTCGACGCGGACGAAGCGGCGCGCGAGGTCGAGCACCTGTTCAAGGGGTGGGACGGTGAGGTCTCCGTCCGCGGCACGTACTCGACCGTGGGTTTCCGCGCGGACACGGACTTGATGCTGTGGCTGGTGGGAGCGTCGCCCGACGCGATGCAGGATGCTCTGGTCGCGTTCGGCAGGACGCAGGCGGGCCGCGGGCTCGAGCGGACCTGGTCGTTCATGGGTGTGGTCAAACCCGCCGAGTTCACGGCCGACCACGCGCCCGCGTTCGTCAAGGGCGAGCCGCCGAAGCGCTACGCGTGCGTGTACCCCTTCGTCCGAACGCCGGAGTGGTACCTGCTCCCGCCCGAGGAGCGCGCCGCGTTGCTCCGCGAGCACGGCGAGGTCGGGCGCGAGTTCCCCGACGTGCTCGCGAACACGACGAGCGCGTTCGGCATCAACGACTGGGAGTGGATCCTGGCATTCGAGGCGGACGAGCTCGACCGGATCGTCGATTGCATCCGCCGTCTCCGCGAGGCCGCCGCCCGCCGGTACACGAAGGAAGAGGTGCCGTTCGTCACCGGGATCCGCAAGGACGTGCGGACGGCCTTCGCCGACCTGGGCTAACGCTGCTCGTTCAGGCGCGTCGACCGACAGGCAGACCGGCAGTCGGCCCCACGAGCCCACCACACACCTCGGCGCGCCATAATCTGATGGCGCTCGAGCGACCGGAGGTGCGACCGTGGGCAAGGCGAAGGACCGGGGCAGCGACAAGAACGTGAAGCGGACCGCGCAGAAGTCCATCAAGGAGAAGCGCGCGGCGAAGAAGGCCAAGAAGGCGGCGTCGCAGGGCAGATCCGAGTAGCGCCGTTGTTCGAAGACCTGCTGCGAGACTGGGACGGCGAGGAGACCGTCGTCCGCTTCGATCCGCCGACCGGCGCCTGGATGTTCGTCGGGGTCCACAGCACCGTCCTCGGACCCGGCCATGGGCGGCACACGGATGAAGTCCTACGCCTCGCCCGAGGACGGGCTGCGCGACGTCCTTCGGCTGTCGGCCGCGATGACGAGCAAGATGGCGATGGCCGGCGTGCCGCTCGGCGGCGGCAAGGCCGTGCTCGCGGTCCCCGAGATCCCCACCGGCGACGCGCGCCGGGCGTTGCTGCTCCGCTACGCGCATCTTGTCGAGTCGCTGCACGGCACCTACGTGACGGCGTGCGACATGAACACCTCGCCCGCGGACATGGACGTGATCGGCGAACGATCCGGCTCGGTGCTCGGCCGGACGGAGGCGGCCGGCGGCTCGGGGACGTCGGCGCCCGCGACGGCGGTCGGCGTGTTCCACGGCCTTCGCGCGACGGTCGCCCACGCGTTCGGGTCCGACGACCTCGCCGGTCGGACGGTCGCCGTCCAGGGCGTCGGAGCCGTCGGCGGGCCGCTCGCCCGGCAACTCGCCGACGCGGGCGCTCGACTCACCCTGACCGACGTCGACGAGCTCCGCGCGAAGGAGCTCGCGTCCGAGCTCGACGCCGAGGTCGTGGTCGCCGACGACGTGTTCGACGTCGAGTGCGACGTGTTCTCGCCGTGCGCGACGGGCGCCGCGTTGAACGACGACACGATCCCGCGCCTCCGCTGTCGGGCGATCGCCGGCGCGGCCAACAACCAACTCGCCGGACCCGAGGACGCCGATCGCCTGGCCGAGCGCGGGATCGTCTACGCGCCCGACTACGTCGTGAACGCGGGCGGCGTGATCCACCTCGTCGGCCACGAGCTCCTGCACGAGGACCCAGAACAGGTCGACCAACGGCTGCAGGCGATCGCGGACACGCTGGGCGAGGTGTTCGCCGAGGCCGACGCGCGAGGGATCTCGACGGGCGCCGCCGCGGACGCGTTGGTGCAGCACCGACTGGCCGCGGCACGACAGGAGGACCGATGACCCGTGATCTGGCGTCGATGGAATGCATCCCGTGCCGGGGCGGCGTCCCGCCGCTCGAGCACGCGGAGGTCGAGTCCTACCTGGAGGACCTCGGCAACGGGTGGCGGGTCGTGGACGACCACCATCTCGAGAAGGAGTTCCGATTCAAGGACTTCCGCGAGGCCCTGGGGTTCACGAACCGCGTCGGCGAGCTCGCCGAGCGCGTGGGGCACCACCCCGACATCTACCTCGCGTGGGGGAAGGTGCGGCTCACGATCTGGACCCACAAGATCGACGGGCTGAACGAGGCCGACTTCGTGTTCGCGGCCAAGGCCGACCGGGAGCTCGGAGCAGCCCCGGCCGGCTGACCGGCGTCGTCAGGCTTGCGCGGCGACGAGCCCGAGCTCGCGCAGCGTCGCCCACGGGATCGCGTGGCAGTACGGCTGGTGCCCGTTCTTGCCGTAGTACGCGCTGGTGGTACTCCTCGGCCGGGTAGTAGGTCGAGGCCGGCGTGATCTCGCTGGCGATCGGACGCGCGAACCTCGCCTGTGCCCGGTCGCGGGAAGCCTCGGCAGCGGCCTGCTGCTCCGGCGAGTGCGTGAAGATCGCGCTCCGGTACTGGTCGCCGACGTCGGGCCCCTGACGGTTCACCTGCGTGGGGTCGTGCATCGCCCAGAACACCTCGAGCAGCTGGTCGAAGCTCACGACGTCCGGGTCGAACTCGACCTGCAGCGCCTCGGCGTGGCCGGTCCCGTGCGAGCACACGTCCCGGTAGGTCGGATCCACGGTATGCCCACCCGTGTAGCCGACCAAGGTCGAGAGCACGCCGGGCACGCGCTCGAACACGTACTCGACACCCCAGAAGCATCCGGCCGCGAAGGTGGCGGTCTCGGTGGTCATCCTGCGCATCCCTCCTTCGGTGGCTCCAACCATACGGTCTCGTCGGACGGACGGTCGTTACAGGTGGCCGGAGGAGGTTTGACTCGAGGAAGAGCGGGGTAGCGGAGGCCTGATGAGAGGGGGTGTCCATGCGTAACCGTGTGGTCATCGTCGCTGTCTCCTCGCTGCTCGCGGCATCGCTCCTTGCCGCGCTGCCGGCGACGGCGGGTGGCGACGGCCGGGTACGTGAGTACGTCGTCCTCTATGAGGACGGAGTTGCGGCCGCGGACGCCAGGGCGGCGATCCGGGCGCAGGGAGGGACCATCGTCGAGGAGATCGGACAGATCGGCTTGGCCAAGGTTCGGACCCGCGATGCGGGGTTCGCCTCCGCGGTCGCGGCCGACAGCGCGCTCGTCGGCGCGGTCCGCAATCGGATCATCGGCTTCACCGATCCGTCGCTCCGCGAGAAGGTCGACGACGTCGAGGGCCTGATCGAGGCGCGGGGGGTGGCGCAGGAGCCGGTCGACGAGCCGGGCGCCGAGCCGCTCGCGTCCTTGCAGTGGGGCATGCAGATGATCGATGCGACCGTGGACGGTTCCTACGCGGTCGAGCTCGGCAAGCCCACCGTGCTGGTGGGGATCATCGACACCGGGATCGACGCCTCGCATCCGGAGTTCGCGCGGAACTTCAGCAAGGACCTCAGCCGGAACTTCACGACGGACATCCCGTTGATCGACGGGGCGTGCGAGGAGGACCCGGACGGATCCTGCGAGGACCCGGCGAACGTGGACGAGGCTGGTCACGGGACGCACGTCGCCGGGATCGTCGGCGCCGGGATCAACCGGGTCGGCGTCGCCGGCGTCGCGCCGAACGTGACGCTCGTGAACCTGCGTGCCGGCCAGGACTCGGGCTTCTTCTTCCTGTTCGAGACGCTCGAGGCGTACGTCTACGCGGGCGACAACGGGATCGACGTGGTGAACATGAGCTTCTTCACCGACCCGTGGCAGTTCAACTGCCCGAACAACCCCGCCGACTCGCCCGAGGCGCAGGCCGAGCAGCAGCTGATCGTCCAGGCGTCGAACGAGGCGTTGACCTACGCGTTCGACCACGGCGTGACGCTCGTGTCGTCCTCGGGCAACTCGCACCTGGACCTCGGGAACCCCACCTTCGACGGGATCAGCCCGGACTTCCCGCCGGGCTCGGAGTACGAGCGCACGATCGACAACTCGTGCCTCGACATCCCGACCGAGGGTGAGCACGTGCTGACGGTCAACGCCCTCGGTCCGAGCGGCCGCAAGTCGTACTACTCGAACTACGGCGTCGAGCAGACGACCGTGGCGGCGCCGGGCGGCGATCGCCGCGACTTCTTCGGCACGCCGCAGTACGACACGCCGGGCACGAGGATCCTGTCGAGCTACCCGTACGCGGTGGCGGTCAGCGACGGGTTGATCGACGCCGGCATGAACGTGCTCAACCCGCTGGCGGTGGTCAACTGCCGGAGCAACGCGCTTCCGAGGAAACGCAACTGCGGGGTGTACGTCTACCTCCAGGGGACGTCGATGGCCTCACCCCACGTCACCGGGGTCGCCGCGCTGATCGTGAGCGCGCACGGTTCCGGTTCGGGGGCGAGCTTCGGCCTCGACCCGACGACCGTGGAGCAGATCCTGCGGGACACGGCGACGGACACGCCGTGTGACTTCGCCGGGCCTGCGGACCCGTTCGTCTACCCCGACCTGATCGGAGCCGATCCGAACGTCCCGTTCGAGGCGTTCTGTGAGGGAGATGCCGACTTCAACGGGTTCTACGGCGACGGCATCGTGAACGCGCTCGCTGCGGTCAGCTAGCGCGTCGCTGGGAGGACGCGGGACCGCCGCGGGGCATCGCCCGCGGCGGTCTCGCATCCCGCTACCCGTCGAACGACGAGGCGGCCGTCACGACGCGCTCGATCTCCTCGAGCCCGTGTTCGGTGCCGAGGGTCCAAAGCTCGTACCCGGAGGGCGGCAGCCAGACGCCGAGGCCCAGCATGTGGTGGAAGAAGCGGCCGAACCGCTCGTGGTCCGCGCTCCTCGCGCCCTCGAAGTCTCGGACCGCCGCTTCGGAGAAGAAGACGCTGAGCAGCGATCCGGCTCGGTTGACGGTCGCCGGCAGTCCGAGGTCCGCGAAGGCCTTCGAGAGACCCTCGGCCAGCGTCTCCGCCGAAGCCGTGAGGGATGGGTACGGATCCAGCTCGCGGGCGAGGTCGAGGGCGGCGATCCCGGCGGCCACGGCGACGGGGTTCCCCGAGAGCGTCCCGGCCTGATACACGGGCCCGGTCGGCGCGAGGAGCTCCATCACCGCCCGCCGCCCGCCGAACGCGGCGCACGGGAACCCGCCCCCCATCACCTTGCCGAGCACCGTCAGGTCGGGCGTCACGCCGTAGACGGCTTGCGCCCCCCCGAACGCGATCCGGAAGCCGGTGATGACCTCGTCGAATACGAGGAGCGCGCCGTGGTCGGTGCACCGCGCTCGGAGCATCTCGAGGAACCCCGGCTCGGGCGGCACGACCCCCATGTTCGCGGCGACGGGCTCGACGATCACCGCGGCGATCTCTTCTCCTCGTGCGTCGAACGCCTCCCGAACGGCGTCGACGTCGTTGAACGGCGCCGAGAGCGTGTCGCGAGCGGCGCCCTCCGTGACACCCGGCGAGCCGGGGATGCCGAAGGTCGCCACTCCCGAACCCGCGCCCTTCGCGAGCAGCCCGTCCGAATGGCCGTGGTAGCAGCCCTCGAACTTCAGGACGAGGTCGCGGCCGGTGAACCCTCGCGCGAGCCGGACCGCGCTCATGGCGGCCTCGGTGCCGCTCGACACGAGCCGCACGATCTCCACCGACGGCATCGCCGCCACGATCCGCTCGGCGAGCTCGATCTCGAGCTCGGTCGGCGCACCGAACGACGTGCCGCGCTCGGCCGCCGCGCGTGCCGCGTCACCGATCTCGGGCCGTGCGTGTCCGAACAGCAGCGCGCCCCAGGACTGCACGAGGTCGACGTACCGGTTCCCGTCGGCGTCGACGATGTACGCGCCCTCGCCTCGCACCGCGAACCGTGGGACGCCGCCCACCGCCCCGAACGCGCGAACCGGCGAGTTCACCCCGCCAGGGATCACCCGCCCCGCGCGTTCGAACAGATCGTCGGACCCGGTCACGACCTCAGGACGTCAGCCAGTCGGCCGCGTCCTTCGCGTGGTACGTGAGGACGAGGTCGGCCCCGGCACGGCGGATCGACGTGAGGATCTCGAGCACCGCGCGACGCTCGTCCAGCCAGCCGTTCTGGGCGGCGGCCTTGACCATCGCGTACTCCCCGCTCACGTTGTACGCCGCAACCGGGAACCGGGTCTCGTCCTTCGCACGGCGGATCACGTCGAGGTACGGGAGCGCGGGCTTGACCATCACGACGTCCGCCCCCTGGTCGATGTCCGCCCGGATCTCGCGGATCGCCTCGTCGGCGTTCGGCGGATCCATCTGGTACCCGGCGCGGTCCCCGAAACGCGGGGTGCACTCGGCCGCCTCGCGGAACGGGCCGTAGAACGACGACGCGAACTTCGCCGCGTAGGCCAAGATCCCGACGAGCTCGAACCCGTTCGCGTCGAGTTCGTCCCGGATCGAGCCGACCTGTCCGTCCATCATGCCGCTCGGTCCCACCAGCTGGGCGCCGGCCTCGGCCTGCTCGAGCGCGATCCGCCGGTAGCGCTCGAGCGTCGCGTCGTTGTCGACCTCGCCGGCGTCGTCGAGCACGCCGCAGTGGCCGTGGTCCGTGTACTCGTCGAGGCAGAGATCCGCGATCACGACGTGCTCGTCGCCGAGCTCGTCGCGCAGCACGCGGAGCGCTCGCTGCGCGATCCCGTCAGGGTTCCACGCCTCCGAACCCTCCGCGTCCTTGCGTTCGGGGACGCCGAAGAGCATGAACGCCAGGACGCCCTTCCCCGCGATCTCGACCGCCTCCTTCCGCAGCGACTCGAGCGTGTGCTGCGACTGTCCGGGCATGGACGCGATCGGCACCGGCTGGGCGATCCCCTCCTTCACGAACAGCGGGGCGATCAGGTGCCGCGGCGCGAGGTCGGTCTCACGCAGGAGCGCTCGGAGCGCGGGGGTTCGCCGCATCCGGCGCGGGCGCTGGCGAGGGAAGGACATCAGGTCGGATGATAGAGGCTGCTCGGAACCGGCGGAACGGGAGGTCGTGTGGTGGGCGACGCGAAGGTGCGACGGATCGCCGAGGCGGATCGGGTCGACGGGCCGCCGACACCCGGGATGCGCAGGTTCCAGGCGGTCACCTCCGACCGGATGTGGGTCGGCGGGGCAGTGACCGAACCCCGGATGGTGTCCGCCTGGCACCATCACGGCGATCACGAATCCGCGATCTACGTGGTGTCGGGAGCGCTTCGGATGGAGTTCGGTCCGGGTGGAGCCGAGTCCTTCGACGCCGAGCCCGGGGACTTCGTGTTCGTCGCGCGAGGCGCGATCCATCGCGAGGCCAACCCGCTCGATGCTCCGGCCGACATCGTCGTCGTCCGCGCGGGGAGCGGGGAGTCGGTCTTCAACGTCGACGGACCCGAGCCCGCCCGGTTACCGGCGGGCTGACAGCGCACGTTCGACCGCGTCCGCGAGCCCCTCGATCGTGTGGGGGTCCGCAACCGCGTGCACGGTGAGGCCGTGCTCGCGAGCCGCTCGCGCCGTGACCGGACCGATGCACGCGACCTTCGGGTTCCCCTTCACGGCGCCGAGCGCGCGGACGAACCCGCGCACGGTGGAGGCGCTCGTGAACGTGACCGCGTCCACCGAACCCGACCGGAGCGCGGCTCGAGCCTCGGGCGGCAGCGAGCGAGGCATCCTCGTTCGGTATGCGTCCACCCGGGTGGGCGTCCACCCCTTCGCCTCGAGCGCGTCCTCGAGGCCCTCCGGTGCGATGTCCGCCCTCGGACACAGCACGCGCCCCGGCCCTCGGGGGAACGCGCGGCCGAGGGCCGCGGTCGTGAAGGTCCGGGGGACGAGGTCGGGTTCGCGGCGCGCCCACTTCCGGAACGCCTCGCGCGTCCCGTCGCCGATGGCCGCGACCCCCGCGCGGAGATCCCGTGGCCGGATGCGCTCGGCCAGGACGTCGACGGTCCGCGGGCTGGTCAGCGTGATCCATGCGAATCCGCCGTCCGCGAGGTCGTTCAGCGCCCCCGTGAGCGCGGCGCTCCGCGCCGGGACGATCTGGATGGCGGGCGCGACGATGGCCCGCGCGCCGCGGCGCTCGAGCAGGCGCACCAGATCCGCCGCCTCCTCGACCGGCCTGGTGACGACGACCACGCGACCGACGAGCGGCTTCACGGCCGGATCGCGGAGAGGATCTCGTCCGCCCCGCCCGCCAGCAGGTCCAGGGCCGCGAGCTCGGCCGCCTCGGCAGGTGTCGCGGCCTCGACCTCGGCACGCGCCTCGCGTCCACCGTCCGGCGTGAGGACGATCGCGGTCATCCGCGTGCCCGAGGCGACCGGCTCGGCGAACGCGCCGAGCGGCAGCGCGCATCCACCCCCGAGCCGAAGCATGAGCCCCCGCTCGGCGTCGAGGGCCGCGTGGCTCGAGGCGTCATCGAGCGGGGTCACCGCCGCGAGCACCTCGGCATCACCCGCACGCGCCTGCAGCGCGAGGCATCCCTGGCCCGGCGCGGGGATCATCTCGGCGATCGACATCGGGACCGCGTGCTCGGGGACGACGCCGAGCCGCAGGAGTCCGGCCGCGGCGAGCACGAGCGCCTCCACCTCCCCCTCCGCGAGCTTGCGCAGTCGCGTGTCGACGTTGCCGTGAAGGTCCTTCACCAGCACGTCCGGGCGCCAGCGGAACACCTGCGCCTGACGGCGGACGCTCGACGTGCCGACGCGCGAGCCGGGAGCGAGCTCGCCGTCCCGCGTCACGAGTACGTCGAGCGGGCTCGCCCGTTCGGGCACCGCTGCGATCACGAGTGCCTCGGACTCCTCGGCCGGCAGATCCTTCGCCGAGTGCACGGCGAGGTCGACGTCGCCGTCGCGGAGCGCCCGGACGATCTCGTGCACGAACAGCCCCTTCAGGCCCGCCGGATCCGTCGAGGGGTCGGCGCCGCGATCGCCGGCCGTCGTCATCGGGACGAGCTCGCTCTGCACGCCGCGTGTTCGCAGTGCCGAGGCGACCTCGTTCGCCTGGGCGAGCGCGAGCTTCGAGCGCCGCGTCCCGATCCGGAGCGTCACTCGGAGGGAAGGTCGAGACCGAACAGCTCGATGAGCATGTGGGCGCGCTCCTCGCCCGCGCCCGGCGCGGACAGCTCCTTCAGCCGCACGATCGGTTCGTGCAGGAGCTTGGCGACGATGCCGCGCGCGAGCGCCTCCACGGTCTCTCGCTCGTCCGGTGTGAGCGACGCGAGATCGGACCGGAAGCGCTCGAGCTCGGCGCCCACCACCTCGTCCCCGCGTTCGCGGAGGACCCGGATGAACGGCGCGAGATGTTCGGAGCGACGACGCAGCGTGAACCGCTGCAGCTCCTCGCGCACGATCGCCTGCGCGCGTTCGATGGCCTCGGCCAGCTCGGTCGTCCGGGCCGCGAGCGAACCACGCAGGTCGTCGATGTCCACGAGCGAGACGCCGCCGACCTCGCGGGCGGAGCCGTCCACGTCCCGGGGGACACCGAGGTCGAGCACGAACAGCGGCCGGTCACGACCCCCGAGCGCCTCCCGGAGCATCGGTTCGGTCACGACCACCCCCGTCGCGCCGGTCGCCGAGACGAGCAGGTCGGCGTCGCGGAGCGCGCGCGGGAGCTCGTCGAGCGATCCCGGCTCCGCCTGCGTGCGTTCGGCGAGCGCGCGCGCACGCTCGAGCGAACGGTTCAGCACCCGGACCGTTCCCACCTTCCGCTCGCGGAGGTGCTTCACGGCGAGCGAGGACATCATCCCGGCGCCGACGACCACCGCGATGCGCCCGTCGAGCCCGCCGATCGCCTCGGCGCCGAGGTCCGCACCCGCCTCGACGAACGCATCCGGTGCCGCGCCGATGCCCGTCTCGGTCCGGACGCGGCGGCCGGTGCGCACGGCCGCGTGGAAGACGGCCGTGAGCTCGGTGCTCGCCACGCCCTCCGACCCCGCGCGTCTGAGCGCCTCGCGGACCTGCGACAGGATCTGCGGTTCGCCGAGCACCATCGAGTCGAGCCCGCTGGCCACGCCGAACAGGTGCTCGGCGGCGTCGGTCTCGTAGTGGGAGTACAGCGGTTCGCTCAGCAGGTCGGGTTCGACCCCCCGCGACTCGCAGAGCAGGCGTTTCAAGGCCTGGAACCCCGTGTGGTACGAGGGGACGCTCCCGTAGAGCTCGACCCGGTTGCAGGTCGATACGAGCACGGCACCCGCGATCGCCGGGTCGTCGCTCGCGCGCCGATAGGCCTTCACGAGGTCGTCGTCGGCGAACGCCAGCCGTTCGAGCAGCGCGACGTCGGCGCGCCGGTGGGAGATCCCGAGTGCGAGGACGGCCATGAGCAGCAGCGATTCTACGCGGGTAGCATCGGGCGCCGTCGGGCGAGGGGGGAAGGTGCGGCGAGGCAGGGCTCGCGACCTGGGGGTCGTGATCGGGACCGGCAGACCGGGGGCGCGCAACGCGATCACCGACGTCCCGGGCGTGCGCGTCGGCCATGCCACCGTCGTCCGAGACCCGTCGCCGGACGGTCGCGGCGCCGTCCGGACCGGCGTCACCGCCGTGTTCCCGCACGAGGGACCGCCCTGGGTCGAACGCGTCTACGCGGGCACGCACGTCCTGAACGGGTTCGGCGAGTTGATCGGGATCAACCAGATCGCCGAATGGGGCCTCCTGCACTCGCCGATCGTGCTCACGAGCTCGCTCGCGATCGGCCGCGCCTACGATGCCGTCGATCCGTTGGCGGACCGAACGCCACGCGACCACCACCCACGAGGGCGGCGACATGCCCGTCGTGACCGAGTGCGACGACTCGTTCCTGAACGACGTCACCTCGTTCCCGCTCGCCGAGGCCGACGTGTTCGCGGCGCTCGACGAGGCTCGGACCGGCGACGTCGCCGAGGGCTGCGTCGGGGCGGGAACGGGGATGCAGTGCATGGACTTCAAGGGCGGCATCGGGACGGCGTCACGGCTCGTCGGTGACTGGACCGTCGGCGTGCTCACGCTCACGAACTTCGGCGAGCGCGAGCTGCTCCTGATCGACGGGGTCCCGGTGGGGCGCGAGATCACCGACCTGATGCCCCAGGAGCGCTCGGAGGGCTCGTGCATCGTCGTGGTCGCGACCGACGCGCCGATGGTGCCGCATCAGGTTCGGCGGTTGGCCGTGCGCGCGGGGCTCGGACTCGCTCGGTGCGGCTCGACCGGGCACAATGGCTCGGGCGAGCTCATGATCGCGTTCTCGACCGCGAACCGGATCCCGCTGACGTCCGTGGACGGCACGCTGCCCGTCCGCGCGATCCTCGACGGACCGGGGGCGGATTCCCCCGACGTCTACAACGAGCTGTTCGTGGCGACCGTCGAGGCCGTCGAGGAGTCCGTCGTGAACGCGCTGTTCACCGCCGAGACGACGATCGGGCGGGACGGCAACGTCCTGCATGCGATCCCGCTCGAGCGGGCGCTCGAGATCCTCGCGCGCCACGGGCGGCTCGCGGACGCCTAGAACAGGCTCGGACCGGCGAACTCCTCGAACGGCAACGCGGACTCGCGCTCGTACTCGCGCCAGCGGCTGATGCGGCCGTCGCGCAGCCGGACGATCACGATCCCGTGGAACTGTCGTTCGCCTCGGTAGGTGTACTCGCCGACGCCGATGTCGCCCTCGACGAGCAGGTGATGCCAGGTCATCGACATCGGCGGGGGGTTCTCCCCGCCGAAGAACGCGTCGAGCTCGGCACGCCCCTCGTACCGCTGGCGATCCGGCGGCTCCATGTAGACGGCGTCGTCCGTGAAGCACGAGAGCCCGCGTTCGGTGTCCCCCGCGTTCCACGACTCGGCGACGGCCTGCATCAGCGTCACGAACTCCTCGTGGGTCACCCGACCTCCTCCGTGTCGAACCTGCCTGGATCGAGCGATGCCGGATCGAACGGCGGCTCGTCCCCCAGGACGAGCGCCGCCACCTGCTCCGCGCTCGCCGCCCCGAGGATCACGCCCTCCGAGCCGTGGCCCGTCGCGACAACCAGTCCGTCGGCGACCGGTCCGATCAGCGGCCGCTCGTCCGGTGACACCGGCCGGACCCCCGACCACGTCGCGAGCACCGGCGCGTCCCCGAGCGCGGGCACGAGCCGGGACGCCTGGGCCGCCACCGCCCTCGGGACGTCGAGGTCGTAGGTGTCCGAGACGAACGTCGGCTCTCGCGAGGTCCCGGTCACCACGGTGCCGTCGGGCGCCGGCTGGATCATCGGCGAGACGTCTCGCGGTCTCCTGCCCTTGCCCGAACGCGCGCATCGAGACCTCGAGCGGTCCGGGTTCGGTCGCCATCACGGGCTTCCCCCCGGCCAGCAGGCGACGGGCTCCGCTCTGGATCCAGTGCCGGAACAGCGGTCGCCCGGGGTCGGCGTGGACGAGCCACCCGCGCGCCGCCGCGATCGGGATGGAGATCCCGAGCGGTCGGGCAAGCGCGGCGGACCACGGACCCGCGGCCAGGACCACGACGTCGCCCTCGACGATGCCGTCGTCGGTCGCGACGCCGGTCACCCGGCCGTTCGTTCGGACGAGCCGGCGGGCGGGCAGGTGATGCCGGATCGTGGCGCCCTCGTTCCGAGCGAGTGCGGCGAGGCAGACCGTGAGCGCGAGCGGGTCGGTGCGGTGTCCCTCGTCGAGCCGGTAGGTCTCGAGGAGCTCGGGAGCGAGCTCGGGCTCGAGCTCCCGCCTCGCATCGTCCACGCGTTCGACGCGAACCCCGATCGCCCGGGCCGCGTCCGCCCATGCGCGCAGCTCCTCCACCTCGTCCTCGTCGATCGTGACGGCGAGCGTGCCGATCGGCTCGTGGTCCATGAACACCGGCGTCGGCGGGTCCGCGACGATCTCGAGGTACCGCTGCAGGGTCCGGCGAGCGAGCGGTGCCAGTACCGGGTCCTTCGAGGTGTCGAGGTATCCGAGGTTCCTGCCCGAGGCTCCGGCCGCCAGCTCGTCCTTCTCGAGCAGGGTCACCGATGCCCCGCGCCTCGCCAGCTCGAAGGCGCAGGCGGCGCCGATGATCCCGCCGCCGATGACCACCACGTCCGGCACGCAGGCGAGCCTACCGGTTCGTAGAATCGGTCTCGGAGACGTGGCTGAGTGGCCGAAAGCAGCCGCCTGCTAAGCGGTTAGGGGGGTAACACTCCCTCACAGGTTCGAATCCTGTCGTCTCCGCCGTCGGACGGCCCCGCGATGTGAGCACGCGCAAGCCATAATCCATCCCCATGGTCGAACAGGAAACGCGGTCAGGGGACCTCGACGCCACGGATGACGCCCACATCCGGACGTTCCTGATCGCCGATGTCCGCGGGTACACCGTCTTCACCCAGGAGCGTGGCGACGAGGCCGCCGCGGCGCTGGCGATGAAGTTCGCCGGGGTGGCGCGGGAGGGCGTCGAGGCTCGAGGCGGCGTGGTGGTCGAGCTCCGCGGGGACGAAGCGCTCGTGGTCTTCGACTCGGTCCGGCAGGCGATCCGGGCTGCGGTCGAGCTCCAGCGCAGGTTCGTCGACGAAACGGTCGCGGACCCCTCGCTCCCCCTCGCGGTCGGCATCGGGCTGGACGCCGGGGAGGCCGTGCCCGTCGATGGCGGCTACCGAGGCGGGGCGCTCAACCTCGCCGCTCGGCTCTGCAGCATCGCCGGCCCGGCGGAGATCCTCGCGAGCCCGGCGGTCACGCACCTCGCTCGGAAGGTCGACGGCGTCGCGTACGTCGATCGGGGACCCGTGCACCTCAAGGGCCTCGCGGAGCCGGTCAACGTGATCCGGTTGCGAGCCGAGGCGGACGACGCGGCCGACGACATGGCGTTCCGCCGAGCGCTGGGGTCGAGGGTGATCGGGCTCGCCCCGGTCGGGCCCGGAGCCATGGTCGCCAACCCGTACAAGGGACTCCGCGCGTTCGAGGAGGGCGACGCCCCGACTTCTTCGGCCGGGAGGAGCTCATCGCCCAGCTCGTCGAGCGGCTCGGGGAGACGCGGTTCCTCGCCGTCGTCGGACCGAGCGGAAGCGGGAAGTCTTCCGTCGTGCGCGCCGGATTGGTACCCGCGCTCCGCCACGGAGCGGTCGATGGATCCGCTGCCTGGCCGATCGTCGACATGTTCCCGGGCCCGCAGCCGCTCGACGGGCTCGAGGCCGCCCTCCTGCGTGCGTCCCCGGATCCGCCCGCCAGCCTGATCGAGCAACTGGAGCGCGACGAGCACGGACTGCACCGCGCGGTCCTGCGCCTGCTTCCGTCCGACGGGTCCCAGCTCGTCCTCGTGATCGACCAGTTCGAGGAGGTGTTCACGCTGGTGGAGGACGAGGCCGCCCGCACGCACTTCCTCGGAAGCCTCGAAGCCGCCGCCACCGATCCACACAGCCGCCTCCGCGTGGTCGCCACCCTCCGTGCCGACTTCTACGACCGCCCGCTGCTCTACCGGGGCTTCGCGGAGCTGTTCCGCTCGCGGGTCGAGTCGGTGATCCCACTGTCGTCCGGAGAGCTCGAACGGGCGATCTCCGGACCGGCCAAGCGGGTGGACGTCTCGCTGGAGCCTGGCCTCGTGGCCGCGATGCTGTCCGACGTGGCCGAGGAGCCGGGCGGGCTCCCGTTGATGGAGTACGCGCTCACCGAGCTCTTCGAACGCCGCGACGGTCGCGTCCTCACCCTCGACGCCTACCGGGAGATCGGCGGGGTCTCGGGAGCCCTCGGTCGCAGGGCGGAGGAGCTCTATCGGGGGCTCGAGGAGGAGGAGGCCGCGCGCCAGCTGTTCCTTCGTCTCGTCGCGCTCGGCGAGGGGACCGAGGACACGAGGCGGCGCGTCTCCCGTTCCGAGATCGCCTCGCTCGACGTGGACGAGCAGGCGATGGCGACCGTCATCGACACCTTCGGCGCCTCCCGACAGCTCTCCTTCGATCGGGACGCCCGGACCGGCGCGCCCACGATCGAGTTGGCGCACGAGGCGATGCTCACGGCATGGCCTCGGCTCCATCGCTGGATCGATGCCGCACGTGACGACATCCGGGCCGAGCGCCGCGTGGCAGCCGCCGCGAGCGAGTGGAACGATGCCGACCGGGATCCGTCCTTCCTCCTGGCCGGCTCGCGGCTGGAGCAGGTCGAGGCGTGGCGCACCGGCTCGCGCCTCGCCCTCACGCCCGAGGAGCTCGAGTTCCTCGACGCGTCCGCGGCGGAACGGGATCGGATGCGGGCGGACGAGGAGGCTCGACGAGCACGTGAGAAGGACCTCGAGCGTCGGTCCGTCCGGCGGCTCCGAGCCGTGGTCGCCGTGCTCGCGATCGCCGCCCTCGTCGCGATCGGCCTCACCGTATTCGCGAGGGATCAGGCTCGGCGCGCCGAGGAGGAGGAGCGCACGGCGATCGCCCGCGAGCTCGCCGCCGCGTCCGTCGCGAACCTCGAAGTCGATCCGGAGCGAAGCGTCCTCCTCGCCGTCGAGGCGATCGATCAGACGCGCTCCGTCGACGGCTCGGTGTTGCCGGAGGCGGAGGAGGCGCTGCACCGCGCCGTGACCGCGTCACGGATCGAGCTCACCTCAGAGAACGCCGGCGGCACGCTCGATTGGAGCCCCGACGGCGTGTTCGTGACCGAGGGCCCCGAGAACAGCGGGATGATCGATATCCGAGACGCGGCCACCGGCGATTCCGTCCGGGCCTGGAAGGGGCATGAGGAGGACGTCAACGACGTTCGGTTCTCGCCCGACGGGTCGATGCTCGCCACCGCCGGCGATGACGGTGAGCTGAAGGTGTGGGATCCGGCCACGGGCGAAGCGATCTCCAGCACATCCGGGCGAGGAGGGGCGGTCGGGCAGTCCTTCAGCGCCGACGGATCGCTCCTCGCGGTCGTGTGGCCGGAGGAAGGCACGGCTCGGATCGTCGACCCCGCGACCGGCTCGGTGGTCCGGACGATCGCCGGGTTGGACACGTTCCCGATCGACACCGCGCTCAGCCCCGACGGCGAACGGGTGGCGGTCGCGATGGCCTTCGAGGACATCGCGATGGTGTTCGACGTGGCCACGGGCGAACGGGTCTTCGAGCTCCCGGACCACAACTACTCGGTCAACGACGTCTCGTGGAGCCCCGACGGGCGGTGGATCGCGACGGCGTCCGGCGATGCCTCCGTGCGGGTGTGGGACGCCGAGACCGGGCGGCTCGAGACGACGCTCGTCGGGCACACGGGCGTCGTGATCACCGTGGACTGGGCGCCCGACTCGAGGCGACTCGTTTCGGGCGGGAGCGACGGCACGGCACGGCTCTGGGAGGTCGATGATGCCGTCGGCCGAGAGGTGCTGACCCTGTCCGCGCAGCAGACGAGGTCGGGCACCTTCGCGGCGTTCTCCGAGGATCCGGAAGGGAGTCACGTGATCACCGGAGACGTCGGGATCACCGCGATCAAGATCTGGGACGTGGCGCTCTCGGGGGACGCGGAGGTGGCCAACCTGCCCACCGACTACCTCGCTCCGGTCAACGTCGCGTACCTGCCGGACGGCCGGATCGTCGCGCCGATCGACGTCGGGTCGGTCTCCGTGTGGGACCTCACCGGAGGGCGGACAGACATGATCGGTCCGGGAGGAGGATCACCGCGGTCGGTCTGGCGGATCGCCGTGAGTGCGGACGGAACCCGGATCGCGACGGTTCGCAACTTCAGCGGTCTCGTGACGGCATGGGACACGGAGTCAGGCGACGAGGTGTTCGAAGTCGACGTGGAGGGTGAGATCTCTGCCATCGATTGGAGCCCGGACGGTGCGCACTTGGTCGCGGCGAGCTTCGACGGAAGGGCGACCATCCTCGACGCCGAGGGCCAGCAGGTAGGGGTCCTCGACGAGGGGGAGGGGTTCGAGATCCACAGTGTCGCCTTCAGTCCCGACCGCCGTTCGATCGCCACCGCGGTGTTCAACCAGTTGCGGCCCTCGGAGGGGCGCGTCTCGCTCTGGGACTGGGAGCGAGGGCAGATGCAGCCGATCGAGCTCGTCGGTGCGGAGGTCGTCGAGTTCGACCCGACGGGTGCGACGCTGGCCGTCGGACGCTTCGACGGGGTCGTCGAGCTCAGAGGGGTCCCGGGCGGGGAGCGTGTGCTTCAGTTCGGGGCGCACTCGGGCACCGTGGGCGATCTCACCTTCAGCCCCGACGGCACGCGGATCGCGACGTCGGGGGACGATGCGACGGCCCGGCTGTTCGATGCGGCGACCGGCGTGGAGCAGTTGGTGCTCCGGGGGCACGGGTTCCTGGTCTCGGGGATCGCGTTCAGCCCGGACGGGATGCGTCTCGCCTCGGCGAGCCCCGACGGCGTGGTCCGGGTCTGGGCGCTCGACCTTGACGACCTGATCGAGATCGCCGAGGACGCGGTCACCCGAGAGCTCTCCGACGACGAGTGCCGACAGTACCTTCACCTCGAGAACGGTTGCGCCGAGTAGGAACCACGGTGCTAGGGTCGGCGACCGGTCGAGTCGTGGGAGGTTCGCGATGCCGAAGGTCAGGGGCAAAGGCACGAAGGACCAACCGTGGGCGTTGACCACCCCGCCCGGGGGCTCCGAGTACACCGCGTACCGGGACGAGGCGGCGGATCCGCCGGCGCTGGTCGCGATGGTCGGCACGACGGAGGTGCGGTATCGGCTGCGGGCGCTCGAGGACCTGCACACGATGCTGAAGGAGCACGGTGACTGGATGCCGCTCGGCAACGCCGACGAGCAGAAGCCGGCCGCCGAGGGCACCGTCGAGGCGTGGGCCCGCTCCCCCGACAATCCGGTCGGCGGCTGGTACGGGCTCAAGAAGGGCCTGCGGGGCAGGTTCGCGAACTACGTGCCACCCGTGATGGAGGCTCTCGGGCTCGCCGAGGTCGAGCACCAGCCTCGGAACAACCGCATGCGCGCACGGTAGTCGGGACGCTCGGGCTCGCGCGGCCGGCCTGGACCCCGCCGGTATCCTGTACGGAGCGCCCGTAGCTCAACGGATAGAGCGTGTGGCTACGGACCACAAGGTTGGGGGTTCGATTCCCTCCGGGCGCGCCACTCCATGCCCGCCAGATCCCAGACCCGCGAGGTTGCGTTCGATGTCCGGACCGCGACACGAACCACGAGGAACGACACGGCTCCGCGGCCCGTCCCGCGGGCGCCTCCGCGCGACCCTGCTGGGGGTGGCGATCGCCGCGAGCCTGACGGGCCTTCCCGGCCCGGTGCCCGCCGACGCCGTCGAGCCGAGCGCTCCGCGCGGACAGTTCGTGATCCGCTGCCGCTTCTCACACTCCCTGCCGGACGACCCGATCGTGCATCCCGGTCATCCGGGCGAGGCGCACCTGCACGACTTCTTCGGCAACACGACCGTGAACGCGAACTCGACGGTCGAGTCGATGCTCGCCGGAGGCACCACGTGCCGGGTTCCGAGCGACACCGCCGGGTACTGGTCGCCGGCGGCGTCCTTGAACGGGGCCCTCCTGTTGCCGAAGGCCATGCGGATCTACTACTTCGGTGTCACCGACGATCTCGTCGAGACGCTGCCGCCCGGTCTGAAGATGATCGGTGGGAACCCCGAGGCGCTCACACCGTCGGACAACCCCCACGTCACGTGGAGCTGCGGCGAGAGCCGGGCGATCAAGACCCCGCGCGAGCCGGTCCCGTACGACTGCACCGGGTGGGCGCCCGGGCATCCGTTCGTCGACGGTGTGGTCGCCAACGTCGAGATGCCGAACTGCTGGAACGGGACCGGCCTGGAGCCTGCGGACGTCGTCTACCCGTTCGGCGGGTCTTGCCCCGCCGGGTTCCAGCGGGTGCTCCCCAGGCTCAGCCAGCGGATCCACCTCGGGATCATGGATCCGCGCACCCCATCGGGGGACGTGGGCCTCACCCTGTCGAGCGGCGCGTTCCACACGATGCACGCCGACTTCTGGAACACGTGGCAGCAGCCCCGGCTCGACCAGCTGGTCGCCGAGTGCCTGAACGCGCACGTGCGGTGCGGTGGGGTGGAACCGGCCCCGGCGCCCGACTGGACGACCCAGTTCGGCACGAAGCGGTACGACCGCGTGCTCGCGCTGGACGAGAGCCCCGACGGCATCGCGATCGCGGGAACGACCACCTTCGAGCTCCCGGGGGAGGACTTCCATCAGCGGACCGATGGGTACGTCCGCCTCGTCGACTCGCAGGGCGAGGAGCTGTGGACCGATCAGTTCGGGACGATCGGGATCGATCGAGCGCTGGCCGTCGCCGCGGATCGCACGGGCGTGTTCGTCGCAGGTTCCACCGACCGGACGCTCCACGGGCAGCGGAGCGAGGGCGGCGTTGATGCGTTCGTCCGCGCCTACGACCTCGAGGGCAACGAGCTGTGGACGGTGCAGTTCGGCTCCGCCGCCGCCGACGAGGCGCTCGCGGTCGCCGTCGACGACTCGGGCGTCTACGTGGCCGGGACGACCGAGGGCCGGCTCGGACGGGTCGGCTTCGGCGGCGCCGACGGGTTCGTCCGCAGGTTCGACCGGACCGGCACCGAGGTCTGGACGCGGCAGCTCGGAACGGCCGGGACGGACCGCATCGTGTCGGTTGCGACCGATGCCCGCGGTGTCGTCGTCGGTGGCACGACCGATGGGGTCCTCGGTGCGATCTCGGCCGGCGGCATCGACGCCTTCGTGCATCACTACTCGCGCGGAGGGCTTCCGATCTGGACCACGCAGTTCGGCACGTCGGGGTCCGACGACCTGCGCTCCATCGCGACCCGACGCAACGGGATCGTCGCGGCGGGCTCGACCGACGGCGCCTTCCCCGATGCCTCGAACCAGGGCTCGATCGACGGCTTCGTGCGCCGGATCGACCGGGACGGGGAGGAGATCTGGACCCGTCAGTTCGGCTCGACGGGCGACGACCCCGTCACGGGCGTCGGGATCACCTCGACCGGCGTCGTGGTCGCCGGGTCGACGAACGGAGCCCTGCCGGACGCGACGCACCTCGGCGAGTCGGACGCCTTCGTGCTGAAGTACAACGCGAAGGGCGCGCTGGTCTGGACGGTGCAGTTCGGAACCGCCGACTTCGACGCAGCGCAGGCGCTCGCCGTCGCGTCGTCGGCCGCGTACGTGGGCGGCGAGACCCACGGCGTCTTCGAGGGTCAGGTGTACGCGGGCGACCGCGATGCCTTCGTCACGAAGATCCGCTTCACGTGAGCACGCGCGGTCGGATGCCGGGAGACCCTCAGTCGGCGCAGTAGGTCCGCACCGTCGCGATCCCGAGCGGCGGTGGATCGAGCGCGTCGACCCAGGTCTGCGCGTCGGAGCGCCGCTCGAAGTAGATCGCGACGACGGCGAGGTCGGCCGACACGCCCAGCTGCCCGGCGGCACCCTGATCACAGCCGATGCTGCCGGGGAAGGCCTCGACGCCGTGGCCGGCGAGCTGCGCGACCGCAGCTTCGAGCTCGGGGCTGTCGAACGGCGCCGCGGCCAGGTAGACGCCGAAGTAACGCTCCCCGTGCAGGACGTTCGCGGTGATCGGCGTGGGAAGCGGTTGCGGTTGCGGGCTGCCGCTCACGCCGGTCGCGCCCGTCACGCCCGTGCTTCCGGTCCCGGCGGCCGGCCCGGTCGCGACGAGCGTCCCGGTTGCCTCCGGCGTCTCGGAACCGGCGCACGCGGCCGTGCCGATCGCGACCGAGACGACGATCGCGGCGCGTCGCCACGTCGACCGCATGTGTCGATGCTCTCATAGCGATGCCGCATGCCCGCGAGGGCCCGTTGATCGGCCGGGGGCTAGACTCGTCGCATGCGGTACCGCCATCTCGGGCGGCTCGGGGTTCGGGTGAGTCCGTTCTGTCTCGGCACGATGAACTTCGGTCCCGAGACCACTCCATCCGATAGCTACGCGATCATGGACCACGCGCTCGAGCTCGGGATCAACTTCTTCGACACCGCGAACGTGTACGGCCGCGACAAGGGCGTCGGGACGACGGAGACGATCGTCGGGGATTGGTTCGCCAAAGGTGATGGGCGCCGCGACAAGGTCGTGCTGGCGACGAAGGTCTACGGCGAGATGGGGAGATGGCCGAACGACTCGCGCCTGTCCGCGCTCCACATCCGCCGCGCCTGCGAGGAGAGCCTGCGGCGTCTGCAGACGGACCACATCGACCTGTACCAGATGCATCACGTCGATCGCGACGCGCCGTGGGACGAGGTGTGGCAGGCGTTCGAGACGCTCGTGCAACAGGGCAAGGTGATCTACGTCGGTTCGAGCAACTTCGCGGGATGGCACATCGCGAAGGCGAACGACACCGCGAAGGCGCGACACGCCGTCGGCCTCGTGTCCGAGCAGTGCATCTACAACCTGGCGGCGAGGACGGTCGAGCTCGAGGTCCTGCCGGCGTGCGAGGACTACGGGATGGGCGTGATTCCGTGGAGCCCGTTGTGGCGCGGGCTGCTCGCCGGCGTCCTGGACGGCCTCGAGGGAGGCCGGCGCTCCCAGAGCTTGGTGCAGGAGGAGCTCGATCGGCGGCGGCCGCAGGTCGAGGAGTACGAGAAGTTCTGCGCCGAGCTCGGCGAGCCGCCCGCGGCGGTCGCGCTGGCATGGTTGCTCGCGAACCCGGTGGTGACGGCGCCGATCATCGGCCCTCGCACGCTCGAACAGCTCGACGCCAACATGCGGGCCATCGAGCTGAAGCTCGACCGCGCGACGATGAAACGCCTCGACGCGATCTGGCCCGGTCCGGGTGGAACGGCGCCCGAGGCGTTCTCCTGGTAGACGCCACATCGGCTGTGTAAGGTCGCCGCGTGGCTACCGACGAGGCGCGATCCGGGGAGCCATCGGAGCTCTCGGGCCTCTCCGACGACGAGCGCGAGGTGGTCCTTCGGGTCGTGGAGGTGCTGCGACGCATCGAGTACGGGACGATCCTGCTCGTGGTGCAGGACGGCAAGGTCGTCCAGATCGAGATGGCGGAGAAGTTCCGGCTGCGCTGACGCGCTTCGCTTGACGCGTCACGGTCCTCGACGTACCCTGCTTGCCAAGCAAGGCTGACCAGACGACTGGAGGCCGCGACACCCGTGTCGCGGCCTTTTCGCGTTCTCGGAGGTGGTTCGGTTGAAGAAGTTCGTGTTGGTGCTCGCTGCGATCTCGCTGGCCGCGGCCGCGTGCTCGGGCTCGGAGTCGCGGGCGCAGGGCAGCGATGACGTGCTCCGGCTGGGGATCTTCCCCAACCTCACCCACGCGCCCGGCTACGTCGCGCTCGAGGAGGGCATCTTCGAGGAGACGCTGCCGGGCGTGGAGATCGACGTCACGTACTTCAACTCCGGTTCCGACGCCGGAGCGGCGATCTCCTCCGGTTCCATCGATGCCACCTACATCGGTCCAGGACCTGCCACCGCGCTCTACCTGCAGCCGGACAGCAGCGTCGCGATCGTATCCGGCGTCGCGTCCGGCGGCGCGTCGTTCGTCGTTCGCTCGGACGCCGGCATCACGTCAGCCTCCGATCTCGCGAACAAGAAGATCGCCGTCCCCGGGATCGGCAACACGCAGGATGTGGCGCTCCGGACGTGGCTGCGCGACCAGGGCATGGAAGCCAACGACGCCGGGGGGCAGGTCGACGTGCTCGAGGTCGACAACCCCGAACTGCTCGGGCTCTTCTCGTCCGGGCAGGTCGACGGTGCGTGGGAGCCGGAGCCATGGCCCAGCCTCCTGATCTCCGAGGGCGTCGCCGAGCTGTTCGTCGACGAGGCCGACCTGTGGCCGGACGGTGCGTTCGTGACCACGGTGCTGCTGGTGAACACGACGTTCTTGGGGGCACAGCCCGAGCTCGTGCAGGGGCTGGTCGAGGCAAACGTCCAAGCGATCGAGCGGATCGAGGAGGATCCCGACACCGCGAAGGCCTCCGCCCAGGCGGGCCTCATCAAGGCCGGGGCACCGTCGCTCGACCAGGCGGTGATCGACACGGCGTGGGAGAAGCTCACGTTCACCTGGGATCCCATCGCATCCTCGCTCGCGCAGGGAGCCGCGGACGCATACGCCCTCGGATACCTGGAGGTCGAGCCGACCGACGTGAGCGCCCTGTTCCAGCTGGACCTGCTGAACGAGGTGCTGGGAGAGATGCAGGTGCCGGTGATCGAGGTGGTGCTATGAGAGCCGAGCGCTCGCTCGCGGCCGTGCCGGATCCCGAGGTTCGAGCGCCTAAGCTCTCGGCGCGCGGAGTCTCGAAGTCGTTCCGCAATGCCCGTGGCGGAACGGTGACTGCGCTCGGCGAGGTCGACCTCGACATCGCCGAAGGCGAGTTCGTCTGCCTGATCGGCCCCAGCGGTTGTGGCAAGACGACGCTGCTCAACCTGTTCGCGGGACTCGACCGCCCGGACACGGGCCAGATCTCGATGGATGGCCGGTCGATCACCGCGCCGGGTCCCGACCGAGCGGTCCTGTTCCAGGAGCCCGCGCTGTTCCCGTGGCTCAGCGTCCGGGCGAACGTCGAGTTCGCGCTCAGCCTGATCGACGTACCGAAGCGGGAGCGCGAGGAGCGGGCCATGCACTGGCTCCGGCGCGTGCACCTCGGGCGGTTCGAGAACGCCCAGCCGCACGAGCTCTCGGGTGGGATGCGTTCCCGAGCGGCGCTGGCGAGATCGCTCGCGTGCCAGCCGGAGGTGCTGCTCGCCGACGAGCCGTTCGCGGCGCTCGACGCGCAGACGCGCGAGATCCTCCAGCGCGAGCTCCAGGAGGTCTGGAGCGAGACGCGGAACACGTTCGTCTTCGTCACGCACAACGTGCGCGAGGCCGTGTTCCTCGCCGACCGCGTCGTGCTGATGTCCGCGCCGCCGGGGACGCTGATGGCCGAACACCGGATCTCGGCGCCGCGTCCCCGAGAGTTTGAGGACGTCCTGCTCTCGAAGGTGGTCGTGGACATCCACGATCACCTCATCAAGGAGGTGGAGAAGGTTGTCGAGCGCGAACGGGAGATGGCGTAATCTCGGCCGTCAGCTCGCCCCGCGGTTCCTCGCGGTGGGCCTGCTGCTCCTCCTGTGGTGGGCGACCGCGGCGTCCGGCGTGTTCAGCCAGAGCGTGCTCCCGTTCCCCGGCGAGGTCCTTCGGGACTTCGCGGACAACTTCGCGCAGCCCGATCCGCCTCGCGAGTCGATCCTCGAGGCGACGCAGGCCAGCCTGGCCCGCCTCGTCGTCGGGTTGTCGATCGGGATCGTCGTCGGCACCGTGATCGGGCTCGCGATGGCCGCCTCGGAGTTCGTGCAGCGGAGCATCGGGAGCCTCATGGCCGGGCTCCAGGCCCTGCCGTCGATCTCGTGGCTGCCGCTCGCGATCCTGTGGTTCGGCCTGACCGAGCGGGCGATCCTGTTCATCGTGATCATCGCGGCGATCCCGGCGGTCGCGATCGGGGCGGCCTCGAGCATCCGGTTGGTTCCGCCCCTGCTCATCCGGGCCGGTCGGACGCTCGGTGCCCGCAGCTGGATCCTGCAGCGACGCGTCGTGCTCCCCGCGGCGATCCCGGGCTACGTCGGGGGCCTCCAGGCCGCATGGGCGCTGTCCTGGCGAGCGTTGATGGCCGGCGAGCTCATCTCGACCGGCGGGAAGGGCCTCGGGCATCTGCTCGACGCGAATCGCCAGCTGTTCCTGGTCTCGAACATCTTCGCCGTGATGCTGATGATCATCATCGTCGGCATGTTCGTCGAGGCGTTGTTCGGCGCGCTCGACCGCCGGATCCGAAGCAAACGCGGACTGCTGGCGGCGACGTAGCGTTCAGGAGAGCCCGGCGCGTTCGAGTCCCTGCTCGCGCGCCTCGCGCGTCAGCCGTTCGAGCTCCCCGGTCGTGGCCGGCTCGAGCGCGGCGGGATCCTCGATGCGCCGGGCCTCGATCGGCAGGCGTTCGAGGTCCGAGTGGAAGAGCGCCCTCGCGGTGTCGAGCGTGCGATGTGGGCCGGTCCGCTCTCCGTTCTGCATGACCGGGACCAGCAACGGCTCGTGGCCGTAGGGGACCGGCTCGTCGCGGAGCCCGATCAGGTCGCCGTTCGTCGAGCGGAACACCTGCTTGCGTCCGGGCTCGGTCGCCTTGTCCTCGGAGAGCTTGACCATCGGGCGACCGTCATACTCGACGAGCTTGTACGCGGAGTCGAGCGATGGCGCGTCCGCGGACACGCCGACCCGGGTCCCGACGCCGAACGCGTCGATCGGCGCGCCGGCCTGCACGAGCCGCTCGATCTGGTACTCGTCCAACCCCCCGCTCGCGAAGATCCGAACGCCGGGAAGGCCCGCCTGGTCCAGCAGCTCGCGGGACCGCCGGGACAGGTCGAGCAGATCGCCGCTATCGAGCCGGATGCCGACCGCCCCGCCGAGCTCGAGTTCGCGGATCACCCGGATCGCCGTGAGCACCCCGTTCAGGGTGTCGTAGGTGTCGACGAGGAACGTGGTGCGTTCGGGGAAGTCGCGCGCGAACGTCCGGAACGCATCGGCCTCGCTCGGGAACGACTCCACGTACGAGTGCGCCATCGTGCCGGTCGGCCGAAGGCCGTAGCGGCGGGCCGCCTCGACGTTGCTCGTCGCCGCGAACCCCACCATCGCGGTGCACCGGGCGACCGCGAGCGCGGCGTCGAGCCCCTGGGTCCGGCGGAGCGAGAAGTCGACCACGTCGCGGCCGTCCGCGGCGAGCACGCACCGGGCCGCCTTCGACGCGATCGTCGTCTGGAACGTGATCTGGTTCAGCAGGTACGGCTCGACCAGCTGGGCGACGGCGATCGGCGCGGTGATCTCGAGCAGCGGCTCGCCCGCATACACGATGCGCCCCTCGGGCACCGCCCAGACGCTCCCGTGGAAGCGCAGCGCGCCGAGGGCGTCCAGCACGTCGTCGTCGAACCCGAGCTCGCGGCGCAGGTAGTCGAGGTCCTCCTCGAGGAAGCCGAACGACTCGAGGAACTCCAGGCAGGGCTCGAGCCCGGCGGCGACGAGGAACCCCCGGCTCGGCGGGAGCTCGCGGACGAACAGGCTGAACGCGGCCTCGCCGCCCATGCCCCGCTTCAGGTAGCTCGCGGCCATGTTGAGCTCGTAGAGGTCGGTCAGCAGGCCCGAGGCCATGCGCGCAGGCTACCCGAGCACGAAGCGTTGCAGCCCACCCAGACGTGCCGACCCGAGCTATCGGGTAGCGTCCCGGTCGACATGAGTGATGCACCCGACTTCCGGGTCGAGCGGAGCGAGCTGCGCAGCGAGGACGAGTTCGGCGAGTACGGACCGGACGACCTCGAGTACTACGTCGGCGTTCGCGGGACGTTCGACGGTCTCAGGCTGTGCGCCGACGACGAGAGCCTGGCCGCGAGCGGGGCGGAGGTCGCGATCGTCGGAGCCCCAACCGACGACGGGACGTCCGGCAGGCCCGGCGCGAGGTTCGGGCCCCGCGCGATCCGGGGCGCGCCGACCACGTGGGGCGAAGACGCCTGGTCGATCCAGCTCGACGTGGAGCCGTACGCGGTCCTGAACGTCGTCGACGCCGGAGACGCGCCCGTCGTCCCCTCCCAGCACGCGAGGGCGCTGCGCGTGATCCACGAGAAGGTGTTCCGTGTCGCGAGGACCGGTGCGATCCCCATCGTGCTGGGTGGCGACCACTCGATCACGTACCCTCGGCAGCCGCCGTCGCCCGGCACGTCCACCCTCGCGCGCTCGGTGTCGTGCACTTCGACGCCCATGCGGATACCGCGGACACGGTGTACGGCTCGTTGATCTCGCACGGCACGCCGATGCGCCGGTTGCTCGAGGAGGGATGGGTGGACGGCAGGAACTTCGTGCAGGTCGGCCTCCGCGGCTACTGGCCGGAGAAGTCGACCTTCGACTGGATGCGTGAGCGGGGGATGCGCTGGCACACGATGGTCGAGATCGAGGAGCGCGGCGCCGAGGCGGTGATCGCCGACGCGATCGCCGAGGCGCTCGACGGTCCCGAGGTGATCTACCTCTCGATCGACATCGACGTCGTCGAGCCGGGGATGGCGCCCGGGACCGGGACGCCGGAGCCGGGCGGGATGCTCGCGAGGGAATTGGTGCGGGCCGTGCGGCAGATCGTCGGCGGTGTGGTGATCGCCGGGATGGACGTCGTCGAGGTCTCGCCCCCGTACGACCAGAGCGAGGTCACCGCTATGCTCGCCCATCGGCTGGTGATGGAGGCACTCTCGGCGCTCGCCAAACGGAAGGCGGGGTGACGTGGTCGAACGGGCGCGGTTCGAGGAGCTCGTCGCCGACGCGCTCGACTCGTTGCCCCAGTGGGTCCTCGATCGGCTCGAGAACGTCGAGGTGATCGTCGAGGACCGTCCGCCCCGCGACGACCCGAACCTGCTCGGCCGCTACTACGGCGTGCCGCTCACGCGACGCGGCGCGTTCCACTCCGGGGCGACCCTGCCGGACACGATCACGTTGTACCGACGGACGATCGAGCGGGTGTCCCGGGACGATGCCGAGCTCAAACGGGTGATCGCACACACGGTGGAACACGAGGTCGCGCACTTCTTCGGGATCAGCGACGAGCGACTGCGTGAGATGGACCGGTACTGACGATGGCGGAGCACCGCCTCGACGAGGCGATGATGGCGCTGGCGCTCGCCGAGGCGCGCGTCGCGAGCGACGCGGGCGATGTACCCGTCGGGGCGGTCGTCGTGCGGGGCGACGAGGTCCTGTCTCGGGCCGGGAACGCTCGCGAGCAGCACCGCGATCCGACGGCCCACGCGGAGATCGTCGCGCTCCGAGGTGCGGCAGCGGCCGTCGGGACCTGGCACCTCGAGGGCTGCACGATGTACGTGACGCTCGAACCCTGCGCGATGTGCGCGGGCGCGCTCGTCCTGTCGAGGATCGATCGGCTCGTGTTCGGGGCCGCGGACCCGAAGGCCGGGTTCGCCGGCTCGCTGGGCGATCTCGTGCGAGACCCGCGGCTCAACCACTCGGTCGACGTCGCCGCAGGGGTGCTGGAGCAGGAGTGCGGCGAGCTGCTTCGGGCGTTCTTCGTCGAACGCCGCTAGGAGACGTCGAGCCCTCAGGTCTGGATCCCGCGCTCCTTCGCGAGCCGTTCCCGCTCGGCGATCGTCTCGGCGATCCGACCCGCGACCGCCGGGAGCTCCTCCTCCATCGCGCGGAAGTTCCGCTCGTGCATGACGACCAGGGTCAGGTCGGACGTGGCCACGATCGAGGCCATCCTCGGGTGGTGCGAGAGCAACGCCATCTCACCGAAGAAGTCCCCCGGCCCCATCTCGGCGAGCTGCGTCCCGTCGTGGGTCACCGCGGCGGTGCCGTCCTCGATCACCATGAACTCGTGCGCGAACGTGCCCTGGGTGATCAGGTTCTTGCCGGACGGGACGTCGATCTCGTCCGTCCACATCGCGAGGCGGTCCAACTCGTGCTCGGACAGCCCCTGGAACAGCGGGATCTTCTTCAGACGGTCAGGCTTCATCGCTCGGTCCTCCGCTCTCGGCACACCCGGAATCCTCGCATAGGACGCGTTCGGGGCGCTTGTTAAACTCGCCCCGGAGGCGTGCCGGAGCGGACGAACGGGACCGCCTCGAAAGCGGTTAGGGGCCTAATCCGCCTCTCACAGGTTCGAATCCTGTCGCCTCCGCCATACCTCGGCCGTCCCGACGGGGCGGCCGTTCCGCGCCGGGTCTCTCAGCCGGCATGCCACCGAGCCATGTGCTCGGCCTGCGTCGGCAGGTACGCGCCCGGACCGAAGTGGTGGTCGTAGAAGCCGAGGTCCAGATGGTGCGCCTGCAGGTACGTGAGGCAGAACATCGTCGGGACCGTCCCGGGGAACTTGCCGAAGCGATCGAAGACGTACTGGGCCTGCGTCGCGACGCACGCCTTGAACTCGTCCGAGTGCACCTGCGCCGCGGCGCGCACCTTGCCGCTCTCCCTCCAGGGCCGGGCGTGTCGGCATGGAACGGCCCGCCCGGCCCGAACTTCCGCTCGGCGAACGCCTCGACCGCGGCGGCCATGTCGGGGAAGTGCGGCGGGCAGTACCCGGCGTACACGCCGTCCCGACCGGTCGGGTTCGGCAGCGCCCAGCGATCGTCGGTCTCGGACGTGGAAGCCGAGACCGGGGACCGCCGGGTCGCCGCTCGCGCCGAGCACCGTGTGGCGGTCGATCCCGTCGAACATCCAGCCGCCGAGCCCCGTCGCCTGCAGCATCAGCATCCCGGCGTAGCACGACGTCGTGAGCTCGGCGGTCGACTCCGTGAGCGCGTACTGCTCGAGGAACGGGAGCGGGAAGGGCTCGTCGACGTTCACGAGGCCGCGGAACTGCTCGCATCCCGGGCACGGGCTCGCCGTTGACGTCGTCGGTCATCGAGGCGCCGTTCTGCGTGAGGAAGCACAGGATCGCGATCAGCGTCTGCGCGATGTCGGCGACCGGCATGAGGAGCAGGCTGCCGGGCCGGTTCACGCACCAGGTGTTGTGCCCCTCCATGTACGGCTCCTCCGCGGGGATGCGCAACCGGCCGTCGGCGAGCTTGCGGATCCGCGAGCGGTGGGCCTCGATCACCGCGTCGATGTCGACCGGCGCGCCCTGGCTCGCGCTCGACGAGCTTGGGGGCATCCCGCGTCTCGAACAGGTAGACGCCGTCGTCGTCGGTGAAGAACACCTCGCTCACGTGGAAGCCCGCGGCCGACGGGAAGGTGCTGCCACCTGCCGCGCCCGAGTAGTTCGGGAGGTTCGGGGCGTAGCGTCGCGTTCCGCGTGATCGCGTAGTGCCAGCCGGTGTTCCCCGCGGCCGAGGTGAGCACCAACATCCGCTCCAGGTCGGACAGCGGCATCGGCTCGTGCCGGGAGCGGTAGGCGAGCGGGCCGTCGGGGATCTCGGCGCCGAGCGAGAAGCGCCGGGCCCGGCGGCCGTGCAGGGCCTCGACCAGCGGGAACGAGAGCGCGGTCTCGAGCCCGGGAGGTGCCGTCGTGGAAGCCATCTCCCCTCCGTTCGTGGCTGCGGAGCGCCGAACCTACCTCGCTAGACTCGAACGCGGAGGCCTGCCCGAGCGGACGAAGGGGCACGCCTGGAGAGCGTGTAGGGGGGCAACCCTCTCGCGGGTTCGAATCCCGCGGCCTCCGCCGCTAGCCGCCGAGTTCCTTCGCGTAGTGCGTGAAGGAATGGGTGACCGACATGCCGACGTGCTCGTACAGGGTGAGGGCGCCGGTCCGCGAGTCCGTGGACAGACCCGTGGTGCGCTGTCCTCGATCGAAGAACGCGCGGAACACGTGCTGGAGCAGCGCCCGTCCGAGGCCCCGTCCGCGATGATCCGAGCGGACGGCGATCTGCTGCACCCATCCGATGTCGTCCGGATACCGGATGAGGTAGGCGGCGCCGACGATCTGCCCGTCACCGACGACGACCGGGAGCATCCACGGCTCGAACCCCGGGCGTTCGAGCGCCCACGCCCTCCAGTCCTCGAACGGTGTCGGCGGCCGGCTCTCCCATTCGGAGAACGCGTCCTCGATCACGCGATGCACGGCCTCGCCCTCGCCGTCCGCCCACGGGCGGATCTCGTACCCCGGTTGGAGCCGTGGCTCGGCCGGCTCCTCGCCGTGCGCGATCTCGAGGATCCACGAGTCCCAGATCGGCTCGTATCCGTTCGCGAGGAAGAGCGCTCGCGCGGGAGCGTTCTCGTCGGGAACGGTTCCGCCGACGGTCGATCCGCCCTGCGCTCGCGCGACCTCCTGCGTCCAGTGCAGGAGCGCGGTGCCGAGACCACGGCCCTCGAGCTCCGGATGCACCGTGCAGTTGGCGTATCGCCCGTTGAAGACGAGTCCCTCCGCGACGAGACGCGGCCCCTCGAACACGAGGATCGAGTCCCGCTCCAGGTCGACGCTCGCTCTCGCGTAGTCGGCCCGCACGTCCTCGGCGTCGATGTTCGCGATGCCTGTGTGATGCGTTTCGGACGCCTCCATCACCGCGGTCGCGGCCTCCACGTCCGCCGCCGTCGCCGGACGCGACGTGAAGCCCGCCGGGAGCTCGATCGTCACGGCGACCTCCATCCCGGACACCGCTCGTCGGCGGTTGGGCCCGGGAGGGTGGTGGCGGCCTCGAGCGCGTCGCGCACGTCGTCGAACGTCTCCCACGGCAGGTACGAGACCCCGTCGCGCTCGCAGATCGGGACCAGGGCGTCCTTCGCGAACACGACGTCCGAGTAGAGCGCGCCGTACCGGTCCGACTGCCCCTCGCCGACGAACGCGACCGAGCCGTGCCGCTCGCGAAGCCGCACGGCGGCGAGCATCTTGCACGTCCCGCACCCCACGCACTCGAGGTGACCGTTCGGGTGATGGAGCTTCGGCGTCCCGCCGTCGAGCTCGAGCTCGTTCGTGACCACGTCGAGGTGCTCGAGCCCAGCGGTCCGCAGGATCGGGCGGATGTAGAACGCGAACCCGTCGGAGGCGAGCGTGAGCTGCAGGTCCTGCTTCCGCGCCCAGTCCACGAACGACGGGAAGGTGGGCGCCAGGCTCGCCCGGTCGAGGGCGAACGCGAGCATCTCGTCCCGGCTCCCGTGGAGCATCGCGGCCTGGCGACCCGCGGCCTCGCGCAGCCCCATCTCGTTCCGGTCGACCGCCTCGTCGTAGGCCTCCCACCCGGGCTCGCCGAACCGATCCAGCAGCAGCTCGGAGACGTCCTGGAGGCACGCCGTCCCGTCGAAGTCCACGAGCAGCGCTCCGACGGGCACCATGGGCGCAGAGGCTATCGAAGCACCGAACGCGTGAGACACTCGGACCGTGAAGCGATGGGCCCTGCTCGCGGTCGTCGTGCCTGCGCTCGCGCTGCCGTTCGCCGCGTGCGACGACCCGGAGTCGGTCGCGACGATCCTCGATGCGGCCGAGGAAACGCTGGCGTCGGGTTCCGCCGCGTTCGAGATGCGCGTGGCGGTCGAGGGGTCCGAGCAGATCCCCGACGGCGAGATCTCGGGCTCGGGCGCGGCGAGCTACGAGGATCCGAAGCTCATGCACGGGACGTTCGACTTCGGCGCGCTCCCCGTCGGGACCATCGAGGTGATCGCCGATGAGCGGTTCGCCTACCTCCGCGGCGCCGCCCTCACCGGCTTCGCCGGGGACGCGGAGACGTGGCTGCGGGTCGATCTGACGTCATCCGATGCGACCGCCCAGGAGCTGCAGGACCTCGTGTCCGGCCAGAACGACGCGTCCCTGCTCCTGTACTACCTGTTCGGCGCCGACGGCGAGATCGAGTCGCTCGGGACCGAGACGATCGGCGGCGTCGAGGCGACCGGCTACGGCGTCTCGCTCGACCTGGACGAGGCGCTCGCCCGCGTGCCCGAGGCGGCTCGCGAGGCGCTCGAGCTCAACCTCGACGAGTTCACGGACGGCGGGATCGCCCATGTCCTGGACGCCGAGGTGTGGATCGACGGCGAGGGGTTCGTCCGGCGCCTCGCCTTGGTCTACGAGCTCGGGGACGAGGTCGGCGGCGGGCAGATCAGCGTCACGAGCGATCTCTCTGCCTTCGGCGAGCCGGTGGCGGTCGAGACGCCCTCGGACGAGGACGTCGTCGACGTCGAGGACATCGCGGCCTGAGGCGGTCCGAGGCCGGTCGTATACTCCGCGCTGGTGGCCGTGCTAGGCGGGGAGCCAGCGGTGCCCTGTAACCCGCGATCCGCTTCAGCGGGGCTGAATCCCCGTCCGAGGCCCGGCGGGTCCGTGGTCGCTCCCGGTACGGGGCGTCGATGGTCGGGTCCCGCGCGACGCCAACCTGCGAACCCGGTCAGATCCGGAAGGAAGCAGCCGTAAGCGGGCGCTGGCGGGTGCCGCGGGGATGCCTGGCCGGAGCTACCGGCCGGTGATGCGCCCGAGTCCGACGCGGTCGACGGCGGGTGCACGGCCACCACTTACACTTGCCGTCACCTCGCGCGCCCTTCCCCCGCGGGGACGAGTTCGGGCGCGCGGCGCCCGGGGGTGAGCGTGGCCGACGAGAAGCCGTACCAGTCGCTGTACCGCAGGTACCGCCCGCAGCGCCCGGACGAGGTGCTCGGGCAGGACCACGTGATCCGAGCGCTCTCTGGCGCGGTCCGCGAGGGACGGCTGGCGCACGCCTTCCTCTTCTGTGGCCCGCGAGGAACGGGGAAGACCTCGACGGCGCGGATCCTCGCCAAGATGGTCAACTGCGAGCAGGGGCCGACGGCCGAACCCTGCGGCACGTGCGACCAGTGCGTCACGATCCGCGAGAACCAGCATCTTGATGTCGTCGAGATCGACGCCGCGTCGCACGGCGGCGTCGACGACGCGCGGGACCTCCGGGAGAAGGCGCCCACCGCCCCCGTCCAGGGGCGAGAGAAGGTCTACATCATCGACGAGGCGCAGCGCCTGTCCCGTGAGGCCTTCGACGCGCTGCTGAAGGTGTTCGAGGAACCGCCCACCGGCGTTCGGTTCGTCCTGGCCACGACCGAGCCCCACAAGATGCCCGCGACGATCGTCGGCAGGACCCAGCGGTTCGATTTCCATCGCGGTGAGATGGACGTGATCGCGGGGAACCTCCTGCAGATCGCGAAGGAGGAGGGCATCACCCTCAGCGATCCCGCCGCACACGCGATGGCGCGCCAGTCGGAGGGCTCCTTCCGCGACGCGCAGTCGCTGCTCGACCAGGCATCGGTACTGAGTGCGGGAACGATCGACGAGGACGTCGTCGCGTCGTTGATCGGGGGCGGGCGGCAGGACGTGCAGCACGCGCTCGCCGACGCGGTCGCCGTGGGCGATGCGAAGAGCGTGTTCGAGCTCGTGAGCCGGTTGGTCCAGGAGGGACAGGACCTGCGTCACGTGACGAACGAGGTGCTCGGGTACTTCCGCAACCTGCTGATCGTGAAGACCGCGCCCGGCCAACCCGAGCTCCTCGACGTCACCGACCAGGAGGCCGAGCGCCTGACCGCGCAGGCCGCGAAGTACTCGGCCCCCGAGCTCGGGCGCGTGATCGCCCTGCTGATCGACGCCCAGACCGACATGCGCTGGACCACCTCGCCCCGGCTGTCGCTCGAGCTCGCGCTCGTCCGAGCGACGATCCCCGAGGCCGACGCCACCCCGGACGCGCTCGTCTCCAGGCTCGAACGCCTCGAACGCATCGCCGGCCTGCCCACTGGTGGCGCGACGGTTGGAGACGAGGCCGGGGACGGGGAAGCGGCCGACTCGGCGCCCCCGGCGGAAGCGCCGCGGCCGAAGCGTGCGTCCGAGCGAACCGAAGCGAGCGGCGCCGGCGAGGCCGAAGTCCCGGCCCCGGCCTCGGAAACACCGGTGGTGGGGCCGGTACTGGGGGCGGGGACGAGCGCGGTGGACGTGACGATGCTCCGGAGCAACTGGCCGACGTTGATCGGGCACCTGCGGAGCTCGGGCAAGGCGGTCCTGCCATCGTTCCTCGAGATCGCGACGCCGGTGGCGTTCGACGGCTCGACGCTCGAGCTCGTGTTCCCGCCCGATCGCCCGCTCGGGGCGCAGAAGATCGCCGAACGCGAGGGGGAGCTGCGGCTCGCGCTGCAGGAGCTGTTCGGGATCGCGCCGCAGATCCAGTGCGTCGTCCGCGAGGCCGTCGCCGGCCTGACCGATCCCGTCGAGGATGAACCGCTGTCCGAGGAGGAGGCGCTCGCCCGGCTGACGGCGGAGCTGGGCGCCACGCCCGCGCCCCAGGAGGGTCCCTAGGTGTACGAGGGTCCGATCCAGGAACTGATCGACGAGCTCTCCCGACTGCCGGGCATCGGGCCGAAGTCCGCGCAACGACTCGCCTTCCATCTCGTGAAGGCGCCCCCCGACGACGCGAAACGCCTGGCCGAGGCGATCGTCCACGCCAAGGAGCGCATCTCGTTCTGCTCGGAATGCGGCAACGTGGCCGAGGGCGAACGCTGCCGCGTCTGCCGAGACGAGGGCCGCGACCGAGCCACGCTGTGTGTCGTCGAGGAGCCGAAGGACGTCGCGACGATCGAGAAGGCCGCCGTGATCAAGGGGCGGTACCACGTGCTCGGCGGCGCGATCAGCCCGCTCGACGGCATCGGCCCGGAGGACCTGCGCGTGCAGGAGCTCCTCGACCGCGTCGAGCGCGACGGGGTGACCGAGGTGATCATCGCGACGAACCCGAACCTCGAGGGCAACGCGACCGCGATGTACGTCGCGGCGATGCTGAAGCCCTTCGGCGTCACCGTCACGCGCCTCGCGAGCGGGCTGCCCGTCGGCGGCGACCTCGAGTACGCGGACGAGGTCACGCTCTCGCAGGCCCTCGAGGGCCGTCGCGAGATGTGATTCAGGCCGAACGCCTGCGACGGACCAGCGACACGACGAACCAGATCGCCAACCCGAGGAGCGCGAGCGGGATCAGGTAGCCGATCCCGACCACGATCGCGGCGACCACACCCACGAAGCCGGACACCGAACGCTCGAAGGCGTTCGGCAGGCTCGCGGTCTCGACCTCCTCGGCCGTCTCCACGCCCTCCTCGCGGAGCGAGACCTCGACCGTCGCGAGCGCGACATGGTCGTCGAGCAGCCGCATGGTCCCCTGGAGCTGCTCGATCCGGAGCTGCGTCTCATCGAGCGCGTTCTGGACGCGGATCGTCTGGTCGATCGTCACCGCTTCTTCCATCAGCTGCAGGAGTACATCGCGCCGCGACCGCGCGATCCGGAGCCGGGCCTGGAGGTCGACGTACTCGGCGGTCACGTCCTGCCCGCTGATGCGCTGGACCGTGACGTTCCCAAGCGCCCGGAGACGACCGAGGGTCTCGTCGAAGTTCTCGGCCGGCACGCGGATCACCAGGGTGCCGGCACGCTGGCGCGTGGTGGACGTCGCGACGTATCCCTCCTGGGTGGACGCGACGTCGACCGCTTCGGAGAACCGGTCGTCGAACGAGTCGGGCGGGATCACCACGCTGAGCCGCGCCTCGCGGATCACCCGGGTGAGCGGGTCGTCGTTCGCCGATCCCTGGTCGTCGACCTGATCGCCGATGTATCCGCTGGTGACGGTGCCCGGAGCCGGGGCCGGCGTCGCCTCGGCGGCGCCCGTCGATCCGGTGGCACCCGCCGCGGGAGCTTGGTCCGCGCCATCACCCGAGAGGCCGCCGTTCGTCGCGAACCATCCGACGAGGCCCGCGACGACGACCGTGGCCGCGGCGGCCGCGACCAGGCGGTGCCATCGTGGCCCACCGGGCTCGGGCGACCGCTGGCGGCGACGCACGATCTGGGTCGTCGCCGCGTCGACCAGGTCCCTCCGGAGGAGCTCCAGGTACCTGATGTCGGTGTCCACGTCAGCTCCCTCGTTCGATCTCGAGCTCGGTCTGCTCGATCGTGGCCCCGAGCCGTTTGAGGCCCCGGCTGACCCGGGCCCGAGCCGTCTCCTCGGTGCATCGCAGGGACTCAGCGACCTCCCGGTACGGGCGTCCCTCGATCACGCGAAGGGTCAGCGCGTCTCGTTGCTCCTCGGACAGCAGCGTGAAGGCCTGCGCGATGGCTCGACCGATCCGTTCGAAGTCGATCAGCTCCTCGATCCGCTCGTAGTCCTGGGCCGAGACGTCTCGCTCGGGCATCCCGAGCCGGCGCCGCGCGCGCCGGTCCACCGACCCGGTCCGGAAGAACCTCGAGAGCTGATGCCGAGCGATGCCGAACAGCCAGCCGGTCGCGCCGAGGCCTCGGTCGCGGAACCGCCGTCGCGAGGCGAACGCCTCGGCGAAGGTCTCCGCCGTGAGCTCCGCGGCCGCCTCGGGATCGAGCGTCCGCCGGGCGAAGTACCCGAGCAGCGTCTCCGCGTGGCGTTCGAACAGCACCCCGAACGCCTCGGGCTCCTCCCGCGAGCGAACGATCAGCTCGACGTCGTCGCGTTCCTCGTACATCTGGGCTCCGGACTCGTCGGCGTGCTCACACCCTCACTATGCCCGTGCCTACCGGATCCGTGACGGACGGAAGCAGCGGATCGGCGGCCCCGCATATCATCCGGCGGTGATCGAGGAGAGCGATCCCGCGTCGGCAGGTGACGAGCGGGCCGACGGCGGGTCCGAACGGCGACCGGGGTGGCGGGACCGGCGCGTCGAGGTGATCGCGGCGATCCTCCTCTCGCTGGCGACGGTCCTCACGGCCTGGAGCGCCTACCAAGCGACCCGCTGGAGCGGGGTCCAGGCCGAGGCGTACACGACCGCCTCGGCCCGCCGGACCGAGGCCGTGCGCGCGTCGACGCTCGCCAACCGGCAGATCCTCATCGACGTCGACGTGTTCATCAACTGGGTCGACGCGGTCGACAGCGGGAACGAACGGCTCGCGGACGACCTTCGAGACCGGATGCGCCCCGAACTCCGGCGCGCGTTCGACGTGTGGCTGGCGACCGGCGATCCGGGGCAGCTCCCGGAGGGCACACCCCTCGACCTGCCCGAGTACCGCCTCGACGCCCTGGAGGAGTCCGATCGCCTCGAAGCCGAGGCGGCAGCGTCGTTCGATGTGGGGCGGGAAGCGAATCAGACCGGTGACAACTTCGTCCTGGCCGCCGTCCTGTTCGCGTCGGTCCTGTTCTTCTCCGGGCTTGCCGGCACGTTCGACGCGTTCAAGGCGCAGGTCATCCTGCTGATCCTCGCCGGCATCATGATCGTGGCGGGCACCCTGATCGTCGTCACGCTGCCCCAGAACGTGGGCTTCTGACCCGCTGATAGGCTCGCGTCGCATGGCTCCGGACCGGGATCCGCTCGACGAGTTCCCCAGGCAACTCGCGCGCACGCGCCGATTCACGCTCGGCGTCCCGAGGTCATTCACCGTGTCGCCGGACGGGGAGCGGGTGGTCTTCCTCCGCAGCGCCGGCGACGACCCCGTGAGCGGACTCTGGGCGTTCGACGTCGCCGACGGCGTTGAGCGGCTCGTCTTCGAGCCGGGATCGGAGGAGGCCGAGGCGGAGCTCACCCAGGCGGAGCGCGCCCGACGCGAACGCGCCCGCGAGCAGTCGTCCGGCGTGACCGCCTACGCGACGGATCGAGCCGTTCGCCGCGCGGTGTTCACGGTGGCCGGCCGGATGCACCTCGCGGACCTCGCCGAGGGCTCGGCGCGGGAGATCACGGCGCCTGGTCCGGTGGACGACCCGCGGCTGGATCCGACGGGGGAGCGGATCGCGTTCGTCGTCGGAGGCGATCTCCACGTCCGCGAGATCGAGGGCGGAGAGCGGACGCTCGCAACCGCGGGTGAGCCGGACACGTTCTGGGGCCTGGCCGAGTTCGTCGCAGCCGAGGAGATGGAGCGGCGAAGGGGGTTCTGGTGGTCGCCCGACGGGACGAAGCTCGCGGCGACGCACGTGGACGAGCGTGACGTGGCCGTCTGGCACATCGGCGATCCCACGGACCCCGCGGCCGAACCTCGATCGGTCCGGTACCCGCAGGCGGGAACCGTCAACGCGGTCGTGACGCTCTGGGTCTTCGACGTCGCGAACAGCGAGCGTCGTGAGGTGTCCTGGGATCGAGAGGCATTCCCGTACCTGACCCGGGTGCTCTGGGACGAGGGCAGCCCGTTGACGTTGCTGGTCCAGACGCGGGATCAGCACACGGTCCGGCTCTACGAGGCCGATGTCGACTCCGGCACGACCGAGATCGTGGCCGAACAGACGGACCCCGAGTGGGTCGACCTCCCCGTCGACGCGCCCACGCGTCTGTCGGACGGGCGGATCGTCACCGTCGTCGCCGACCGAGCGGCCGATAGCTACCGGCTCACGGTCGGTGGTGAGGCGGTCACATCGCCCGGCCAGCAGGTCCGCACCGTGGTGTCTGCGGGCGACGGCGTCCTGTTCCGAGCTTCCGAGGCCGATCCCACCCAGATCCACGTCTGGCGCTGGACGCCGGAGGACGGCCCCACCCGCCTGACGACGACGGACGGTGTACACGCGGGCGTCGAGGGAGGGGACGTGGTCGTCCTCTCCTCGGCGACGCCGGACGACCAGCTCTCGACGACGACCGTCCTCCGCAAGGGCGAGCCGGTCGCCGTGATCGAGAACCGTTCGGAGCGCCCGGTCATCGAGCCCAGCCCGACGTTCCTGACCCTGGGTGAGCGAGGGTTGCAGGCGGCCCTCCTGCTTCCGAACGGCCGCGAGCCCGACGCCCAGTTGCCGGTCCTGATGGACCCGTACGGATTCCCACACGGCGCGCGGGTGCTGAAGGCCGCCGGCGCGCACGTGACGTCGCAGTGGTTCGCCGACCAGGGGTTCGCGGTACTCGTGGTCGACGGACGAGGTGTCGACGGGCGGGGACCGGCGTGGGACCGCGAGATGAAGTTCGACTTCACGATCTCCGTCGATGACCAGGTGGACGCGCTCCAGGCGGCGGCCGAGCGGTTCCCGTTCCTCGATGTGTCCCGTGTCGGGATCCGAGGGTGGTCCGGAGGCGGCTACCTGTCGGCGATGGCGGTCCTACGCCGACCCGACGTGTTCCACGCGGCGGTGGTCGGAGCCCCGGTCACCGACGTCCGTCTCTACGACACGCACTACATGGAGCGGTACCTCGGCGACCCGAACGACCGTCCCGAGGTCTACGAGCGGAACTCGTTCGTGTCGGACGCGCCGAACCTCGAGCGGCCGATGTTGCTGATCCACGGGCTCGCCGACGACAACGTCTTCGTGGCCAACACCCTTCGTCTCTCGGCGGCGCTGTTCGAGGCCGGACGTCATCACGAGCTCGTGCTGATCCCGAACGCGACCCATCTCACGCGCTCGACCGCCGTCACCGAGAACGTGCTGCGGGTCCAGCTCGACTTCCTGCGGCGATCGCTCGCCCCCTGATCCGAGGGCTCTACCGGGAGCGCGAAGCACCGCTGTTACCCTGCCTGCATGGCCATCGTGGTGCAGAAATACGGGGGGACCTCGGTCGGGTCGCCGGAGCGGATCAACCACGTTGCCGACCGGGTCGCGCACGCCCGCGAGGAGGGCAACGAGGTCGTGGTCGTGGTCTCGGCGATGGGCGAGACCACGGACGAGCTCCTCGAGATGGCGTCGCAGCTCACGCCGACCCCCGAACCCCGTGAGCTCGACATGCTGCTCACGTCGGGCGAGCGGATCGCGATGTCGCTGCTCGCGATCGCGGTGAACGCCCGGGGATGCCGCGCCGCCTCGTACACGGGCTCGCAGGCCGGGATCATCACCGACACGCAGCACGGGAAGGCCAAGATCGTCGAGATCCGGCCTGCCAGGATCCGGGAGTCGCTCGAGGCGGGCAACGTCGTGATCCTGGCGGGCTTCCAGGGCCTGTCGACCGAGTACGACATCACCACGCTCGGTCGTGGCGGCTCGGACACGACGGCGGTCGCGATGGCGGCCGCGCTCGGCTCCGGCGTCTGCGAGATCTACACGGACGTCGACGGCGTGTTCACGGCCGATCCCCGGATCGAGCCCGGTGCCCGCAGGATCGACCGGATCTCCTACGAGGAGATGCTCGAACTGGCCGCCGGCGGCGCGAGGGTCCTCCAGCTGCGCTGTGTCGAGTACGCTCGCAAGCACGGGGTCCGCCTCCACGTGCGGAACGCCGCCGGCGATCACCCCGGCACGTGGGTGGTCGAGGAGGGCGAGGACGACATGCTCGAGAGCGCGCTCATCCGCGGGGTGGCGCTCGACGCCGAGGAGGCGAAGGTCACCCTCGACGAGGTCCCCGACCGTCCCGGCATCGCCGCCGCGATCTTCAAGGCGGTCGCCGCCGAGGGCATCCACGTCGACATGATCGTGCAGAACGTCTCGCACGACGGCCGGACGGATCTCTCGTTCACGCTGCCGCGCGCGGACCTGCCCCGGCTCGACGCGGTGCTCTCGGGGATCGTGTCCGACGTCGGCGCGATGCGGTTCGAGACCGACGATGACATCGCGAAGCTCTCGCTCGTCGGCGCGGGCATCAAGAGCAACCCGGGGGTGGCGGCCGACATGTTCGACGCGCTCGCCGCCGAGGGCATCAACATCGACATGATCTCCACGTCCTCGATCCGGATCTCGTGCGTGATCCGCGCAGCCGACGCCGAGCGCGCCGTGCGCGCGGTCCACCGACGGTTCGGCCTGGACGGCCCACCGTTGGCCGAAGAGGGGTGACGCGTGGTCGTCTGCCCGGTCTGCCGAGAGTTGAACGACGAGGAGGGCATGGTGTGCCAGCGCTGCGGCACGTCGCTCGAGGCGGCCGCGGTCACGCTCATGCCGAGACGGGAAGAGGGCGAGCGAGCGCCGATCGAGATCCGCAAGCCCGAACCGCCCTCGAAGTGGCGTCCGATCGCGCTGCTCGGGGTGCTCGCCGGGGTGATCGCCGGCGTGGCGATCTACATGGCCCTGCGACCCGACCCGTGCTCGGGGACGAACTTCGAGTCCGAGAACTTCGGATACTGCCTGCTCGTGCCCGATGGTTGGGAGGCGGGCCCGGCGCAGTTCGGCGCCACGGTCACGCTCGATCAGTTCGCGCCGCCGACCGGCTCGGCGACGGTCGTGGTCGAGGCCGTCGACCTCGAGACGGGGGTGGCGCTCGAGCAATGGTCCGAGTTCGTCCGTCAGCGCGACGAGGAGGCCGGGCTGACCCCCGGGCCCGCGAGTGAGGCTCGGCTGGACGGGACCGAGGCGCTGCAGTGGGACGTCTCCGTGGCCGCGGAAAGTGGTGAGCTGTTCCAGATGCGTGAGGTCGTCACCGTGCTCGGCGACATCGGCTGGCGGATCACCCTGAACGACGTCCAGGAGGGGTTCGACTCCAGCGCGGTCGCGTTCAGCGACATGCTCGACTCCTGGCAGTTCCGCTGATGCGCGTCGCCGTCGTCGGGGCAACCGGCGCCGTCGGCCGTACGATCGTGCGGATCCTCGACGAGCGGGGGTTCCCCGCCGACGAGCTGGTCCCCCTCGCGTCCGAACGGACCGCGGGAACACGCCTGCGGTTCCGCGACGCGGACGTCGAGGTCGGCCTGCTGTCCGACCGGGCGCTCGAGGGAGCGGACCTCGCGCTCTCCTCGTGCGGGAGCGAGATCGCGAAGACGTGGGTTCCGGGGGCCGCCGCGGCCGGCACGATCTGCGTGGACAACTCGAGCGCGTTCCGGATGGAGCCGTGGGCCGAGCTCGTGATCCCCGAGGTGAACCCCGAGGCGCTCTCGAGCGATGCGAAGGTCTATGCGGTCCCGAACTGCACGATCATCACCGCGCTCATGGCGGTGGCGCCGCTCCATCGGGCTGCCGGCCTGCGGTCGCTCGTGCTCTCGTCGTACCAGTCCGTCTCGGGCGCGGGGGCCAAGGGTGTGCGCGAGCTCGCCGAGCAGGTGGAGAAGCTCCGCGGGATGGAGGAGGACCTCGGGGCCCCCGACCTCGACGCGCTCCCGGTCGGCGAGGTGTTCGGCAAGACGATCGCGTACAACGTCGTCCCGAAGATCGACGTGTTCGACGAGGCGAGCGGGTTCACGTTCGAGGAGATCAAGGTGCAGCGCGAGGCGAAGCGGATCCTCTCGCTGCCCGATCTCGAGATCTCGGCGACCTGCGTCCGTGTGCCCGTGCCCGTCGGACACAGCGTGAGCCTGCACGCCGAGTTCGATCGGCCGATCTCCGTGAGCGAGGCACGCGAGGCGCTCGCGGGGTTTGAGGGGGTGCAGGTGCGCGACGATCCGGCGAACGACGTCTACCCGAGCCCGCTCGAAGCGGCGGGGATCGACGACGTGCTCGTCGGGCGGATCCGGCAACCGGAGGGCTGCGACGACGCGCTCCTCCTGTTCGCCTGCGGCGACAACCTGCGCAAGGGCGCGGCGCTGAACGCGGTCCAGATCGCCGAGCACCTGGTCGGCGACGCCCGCGGCGCGTAGCGCTCAGAAGAAGTCGTGCATCCAGGGCGCCGGCCCGGCGAACAGGCGCGCGAAGACGGGCGCGTGTTCCTCGCCGAGCAGGCCGAGCCCGACCGCATCGAACGGTGACAGGAAGCCGCTGAACATCGAGGACAAGGTCCCGATCGTGATGGGGCGGCCGCCCGAACCTTCGGCGCGCTCGACCTTCACCGTTCCCTCGTCGGCGACCACGCGCCACGGTCCCCGGTTCTCCGGGAACAGCGCGTCCTCGACCGCGATGACCGCTTCGTCGGTCACGGGCGGGTAGCCGCGCTGCTCGAGCCCCGCCGGGACGTCGAGCAGGCGCAACATCCAGCGGAAGGTCCACACCGGGCGGACGCGCTGCTCTTCGACCAGGTAGGAGAGGGGATGCGACGGCGGCCCCGCGAACCGGGCCGAGAGCCCCAGCCCTCGGAAGCCGCGGAAGTAGGACAGGAGCGAGGCGTACCCCTGGACGGTGCTCGCGACGAGGTGCTTGCACTCGACGAGGAACGTGAAGTCGTGCTCGCCGCCGGCCTTCTTCTGGGTGAACGCTGCGTACCCCTCGACGTCGCCTCGGACCCCTCGAGCGACAACCGCCCGGTGGACCTCGTCCGTCCATCCACGCCCGAGGATCCGTTGTCTCCACCAGTCGGCGTCGTCGCAGTCGATCGGTCCCGAGCCGTGCCGAACGGAGTCGCGGTAGCAGGCACGGACCGCGTCGAGGTCTCGACCGAGGTCCAGCTCCTCGACCTGCAGCGAGCCGGCCGTCGCGGCCGGCAGGTCGACGAGCGCGATCTCGTGCAGCGTGAACGTGCCGGCGAGCTCGTACCCGAGCCCCCGGTAGGGGCGGAGCGTGGCCGGGTAGAGCGCGCTGATCGACCGGCCCTCGTCCTTCGCCTCGTGCAGCAGCTCGCGGACGAGCCCGGTCGCGAGCCCCGACCCGCGGTGCTCGGGCAGAGTCGCAACGCCCCAGATCCCGCTCATCTCGAGCTCCGACCCTCCGAACCATTGCCGGAAGTCGCGAGCGGCGGCCGTCGCGACCACGCGACCATGGTCGAACGCGCACCGGATCTGCCCGATCGGCAACCAAGCGACCCGCTCGTTCCGATGCGTCGGACCGAGGTTCAACGAGGTCCGCAGGACGTCGAAGACCTCCTCGCGCTGCTCCTCGGTCGGCGTGGCGATCTCGGTCATCGGTCGAACTCGCAGGTGCACGGTGACGCACCGCACCGAGGGCATCCCAGCGCGTACCGCGCCGCGGCCGTCTCCAGCTCCACGCCGGTGAGGTTCGCGAGCGAGGCGAGCCACGCGAGCACGTCGGCGAACTCGTGCTCGAGCTCGTCGTGTTCGCGTCGGCGAAGCGCCTTCGCGAGCTCGCCCACCTCCTCGGTCAGCCATCGGAACGTCGCGTCGGGACCTCGCGCGGAGTCGCGTTCGAAGTACGTGCGGCGCAGCACCTGCTGCAGCTCGGCGATCTCCATCAGGCCGCCGAGTCTACGTCGGTGCGCCCGTCCGGAAGGCGCCCGGCGATGAGCACGAGCAGGAACGCCGCCACGATCCCGACCGCGAAGGCGCCGGCGAGCCCGGCCTCGATCGAGATGGTTCCCTCATCCGCGAGCGCGAGGCTGACCCCGGCGAGACCCGCCCCGATGCCGAACCCGAGGTAGTCCATGAGGATCGTGGACGACAGCTCTCCGGCCTCGCGCCCCTGCGCGGCCACGCTCATCACCGAGAGCGGGACGGTCGGGAAGACGATGCCCATGCCGGTGCTGCCGATCGCCCAGCCCACGTACGGCACCGCGAGCGGAACATCGAGCAGTCCGAGCGAGACGACCACGCCGCCCACCGCGATCAGGATGGCGCCGAACGTGGCCAGCCACCGAGCTCCGAGACGTCCGGCGACGCGTGACTGCCACCACGACCCCGCAGCCCAGGCGACGGCTGACAGCGTGAGCACGATCCCGGCGGCCGCGATCGATAGCCCGCGCGCCTCGGTCAGCATGAGCGTCAGGAACCCATCGATCGTGAAGAACGCCGCCGATGCCAGGAACGCCGCAGCCGCGGCCGCCGGCAGGCCGCGCCGTGCCGTGAGCGTCCCCGGGGGCGTGATGCGGCGGAGCGATGGGACCATCAGGGCCAGCCCGGCGATAACCAGCGGCGCGGTCCAGGGGCCGAGGTACGTCAGCCCGGCGAGGAACGCGGCCGCGCCGACCATGAGCACGAGCGACGCGCCGATCGGCACGTCGGATTCGTCGCCCGACGCGTCGACGCCACGGAGGGCTGGCATGACCAGGATCGCGGCAAGGACGATCGCCGGCACCGGGGCGAGGAATGCCCAGCGCCACCCGACGGTCTCGGCGATGATCGCCCCGACCGACGGGCCGAGGAGTCCGGGCAGGATCCACATCGATGCGATGAGCGCCATGATGCGTGGGCGGACCGGTTCCGGGTACGTCTTCGCGACCGTGGCGAGCGAGACCACGTACAGGCCACCCCCACCCAGACCCTGGATGAATCGCGCGAGGACGAGCACGAGCATCGTCGGAGCCGCTGCCGCGAGGGCCAGGCCGCAGAGGTAGAAGCCGATCGTGGCGCCCAGGACCGGCCGCGGTCCGATCCGATCGGTGATGCGGCCCGCGATCGGCACGGCCCCGAACGACGCGAGTGTGAGCGCCGTGTAGTTCCATCCGTACAGCTGGAGTCCCTGGAGATCCTCCTGGACGGCGGGGAGGATCGCCGCAACGACCATGATCTCGATGGCCACGAGCGCCTCGAGGATCAGCAGCCCGATCGTCAGACGTCCACGCGCGTCCGGCGAACAGCTCCCGCCAAGGAGTGGGTGCCCCGGTCACCGGACCCGACCGAGCGAGCCGCGCTTCGGGAAGATCGGCCATCGGCACAGCCTACGGACCAGGCGCGCCCGCCTGCTCGGGGCCGTGCGAACGCCGTGACGATGGCCGTCCGTCTCCGGTCGCCCGTCGAGTCCGTTTGGGTCGTTCGGGCGACAGCCCGCGGGGAGCAACCGTGGGAAACTCGGCCGTCGGGGCCGAGTGACTGAGGAGGCGAGGGCCATGACACGATCCGCGCGTCGGCGAAGCCTGACCATGATGCTCGTGGGTACCGTTGTGCTCCTGTTGCCCGCCGCCCCTGCGGGGGCAGGTCCGGGCGCGGATCTCTCGGTCACGAAGTCCGGCGCACCCAACCCGGCAGCGGCCGGTGGGAACGTGACGTATGCGATCGTCGCCGGCAACGCGGGACCACTGTCCGCGACCTCGGTGGCGCTGACAGACGTCCTTCCGGCCACCGTGACGTTCGTCTCGCTCACCGCGCCCGTGGGGTGGACCTGCACGACCCCCGCGCCCGGCGCGACCGGGACCGTGACTTGCACGATCCCCACCCTTGCGATGGGTGGAACCGGTTCGTTCTCACTCGTCGTGAACGTCGTCCCGGCTACGGTGACGGGCACGATGATCTCGAACACCGTGTCGATCGGCTCCTCGACGATCGACACGGTGACGACGAACAACTCGGCGATCGCCACGAGCACGGTCGGCGACGTCGCGGCCCTCTGCGCCGCCGCGGGAGCGATCGTCGGGACCAACCAGTCGGACACGCTGAACGGTACGACCGGGAACGACGTGATCTGCGGGGGCAACGGGAAGGACACGATCAACGGCCTCGGCGGCAACGACGTCATCCTCGGTCAGAACGGCAAGGACGTGCTCGACGGCGGTGATGGAAACGACAACGTGATGGGAGCCAACGGCAAGGACCAGATCGTCGGCGGCCTCGGGCTGGACGCGCTCAGGGGCGGCAACGGCAAGGACACGCTGAGTGCGCAGGACGGAGCCGCCGGTGACTCGATCGTGGGCGGCAACGGCATGGACGTCTGCACGTTCGACGTCGGCGACCTGGAGGACTGCCCGTAAGGGATCCCCGGACTTGTCTACCGACCGGTAGAGATGCATAATCTGCCGTGTGGTAGAGAAGGCCGCGGCTCCGCGGACACCTCGCGCGAGCTCAACCTCGAGCTCGATCGTCCGGAAGCTCGCGGGGAGGAACCTCCTCGTTACGGGCGTGACCGGCTTCCTCGGGCAGGCCGTGTTCGAGCGGCTGCTGTTCGACTTCCCCGAGACCCCGGTCACGCTGCTCGTCCGACCCCAGCTCGGCTCGACGGGTCGGGAACGGGTCGAGTCCCTCATCGGACGGCCGACGTTCAACGCGCTCCGCGACCGGGTGGGCAACGACGGCATCCGCGCGATGCTCGACGAGCGCGTGCACGTCGTCGACGGGGATTTCTCGCAGGAGATGCTCGAGGTGCCCACGGGGATCGACGTGGTGATCCACTGCGCCGCGGCGGTGGCGTTCGACCCGCCGATCGACGAGGGCTTCCAGACGAACCTACTCGGCGCCGTCCGGTTCTACGAGGCCGTGCTCGAGCGCAACGAGCGCCCGCACCTGCTCCACGTGTCCACGGCGTACGTGGCCGGTGTGCGCAAGGGCGTGATCCCGGAGGCGACGCTCGACCACCGGGTCGAGTGGGCCGCCGAGGCCGACCTGGCGCTCCGAGCCCGCCAGGACGTCGAGGCAGCCAGCCGCAAGCCCGAGCTGCTCGACGCGTTCCTGGGGAAGGCCCGCGACGAGCACGGGCGTGCCGGACCGCTCTCCGTCGCCGAGAACGCGGAGGAACGCAGGAAGGCGTGGGTGACCAAGCGGCTCGTCCAGTACGGCCGGGCGCGAGCGCAGACGCTCGGCTGGCCCGACAACTACACCTTCACCAAGGCGATGGGGGAACGCGCGGTGGAGGAGCTCGCCGCCGAGCGGAGGACGCCGCTGTCGATCGTCCGCCCGTCGATCATCGAGTCGAGCTACGCACATCCGTTCCCCGGGTGGATCGAGGGCTTCAAGATGGCCGAGCCGATCATCCTCGCCTACGGCCGGGGGACGATCCCGGAGTTCCCGGGGATCCCCGAGGGCATCGTGGACATCATCCCCGCCGACTACGTCGTGAACGCGATGCTCGCTGCCGCCGCCAACCCGCCCGAGCCGGAGCGTCCCGCGTACTACCACGTGTCCTCGGGAGCACGGAACCCGTTGCAGTACAAGGGGCTCTACGAGCTCGTGAAGGAGTACTTCGAGCGTGACCCGCTGCCCCAGCAGGGGCGAGGCGCGGTGAAGGTCCCCGAGTGGTCGTTCCCCGGCAACCTGCGCGTCGAGCGCCTGCTGAAGACGGCCGAGCGTGCGGTCGACGTCGCGGACCGGGTCGTGACCCACCTGCCGAAGTCGAAGCGGATGCGCGATCTCGTCGCGCGCGTGGATCGGGACAAGGGGCGGGTGGAGTTCGTCCGTCGGTACGCGGATCTGTACGGCGCCTACACGGAGGCCGAGGTGATCTACACGGACGACCGGACGCTGGACCTGTTCGGGTCACTGACGAAGGCGGACCAGAAGCGTTTCCCGTTCGACTCGGCGGCGGTCGACTGGCGCTGGTACCTGCAGGAGGCGCACTGCCCGTCGGTGACCGCCGGTCTGCGAGCGCTCGCGGGGTCGCGCGTGAAGCCGCAGGTTCGGATCCGCGAGCGCGAGCAACTGGTGCTCGCCCTGTTCGACATGGAGGGCACGATCCTGCCCTCCAACGTCGTCGAGTCCTACGTCTGGTCCCGCATGGCGGACCTTCCCTGGGATCAGTGGCCGACCGAGCTCGCGAGCGTGTTCTCCCGGATCCCGTCCTACCTGATGGCCGACCGGCGCGATCGCGGCGAGTTCCTCCGGACGTTCTTCCGTCGGTACGAGGGGGCGACGGTCGAGGGCATCGAGCGCCTCGTCGAGGAGATCGTGTCCGAGTTCATGCTGCAGAAGGTCTCGGCGGCCGCCGTCCGCAGGATCCGCGAGCATCGGGAAGCGGGGCATCGAACGATGCTCATCACCGCGGCGGCCGAGCCGTTCGTCCAGCCGATCGCCCCGCTGTTCGACGAGGTGATCGGCGCGAGGCTCGAGGTGCGCGACGGCCGGTACACGGGGTTCCTCGCGGAGCCGCCGCTCGTCGGCGAGGCCCGCGGCGCGTGGCTGCGCCGGTACGCGGACCTCGAGGGCGCCGACCTCAAGCATTCGTACGCGTACGCGGACAGCCATTCCGACCTCGCGCTGCTCCGGGCGGTCGGCAACCCGGTCGCCGTGAGTCCGGATGCCGCGTTACTGCGCGTCGCTCGGCGCCGCCGCTGGCCGATCGAGGACTGGCGGATGGCGGGCGGGATGCCTCGTGTCCGCTTCCCCAAGCCGGCGATGCGCTGATGACGACGCTGGCGATCGAACTGTTCCGCTCGGCTCCGCGGTACCTGACGGCGCGAGCGGTCGGCGATCGGCTGCCGGGTCTGCTCTCGGGACCCCTGGCGCCGATGCGGCTGGTGAACCGCAGGGACGTCGAGCCGCTCGGACCGGGATGGGGCCGCGTGCGGCCGATCCTGTCCGGCATCTGCGGCTCGGACCTCGCCACGATCTCGGGCAAGTCGTCGTTCTACTTCTCGCCGCTGGTCTCGCTGCCGTTCGTCCCGGGCCACGAGGTCGTCGGCGAGCTCCTCGACGACGTCGATGACCTCTCCTCGGGGACCCGCATCGCGCTGAAGCCGGTGCTCTCGTGTCTGGCACGCGGCCTGGACCCGTGCGAGAGCTGCGCGGCCGGGCTCGACGGCCGCTGCGACCGCGTGACGACGGGGCACGTGAGCGCCGGCCTGCAGACCGGCTACTGCGCCGACACGGGCGGTGGCTGGAGCAAGATGTTCATCGCGCATCGGTCGCAGCTGCACGCGCTGCCGGACGACCTCCCGGATCGCCGCGCGGTGCTCGTGGAGCCGCTGTCGTGCGCCGTCCATACGGCGCTCCGCGCCGACGTCGATCCGAACGCCGGCGTGGTCGTGATCGGCGCCGGCACGGTCGGGATCCTCACCCTGCTGGCGCTCAAGGAGCTCACGAAGGCCGGGCGGATCTCGGTCGTGGCCAAGCACGGCAAGCAACGCGAGTGGGCGGGGGCGTTCGGCGCGACCGAGATCGTCGACCCCGCCGAGGCGACGAACGCGATCCGCCGGAGCACGCACGCGATGAAGCTGAAGCCCGAGCGGGGAGCCCCGTTCCTCCTCGGCGGCGCGGACGTCGCGATCGACTGCGTCGGCTCGCGCAGGTCGCTGGACCTCGCGCTCCGCGTGACGCGGGCGGGCGGCCGCGTCGTGATCTCGGGCATCCCGACCGAGGGCGCCGACCTCACGCCGCTGTGGTTCCGCGAGCTCGAGCTCGTGGGCGCCTACACGGGCGGGACCGAGACGATGGGCGGTGAGCGCCGCCACAGCTTCGACGTGGCGACCCAGCTCGCCCTCGAGAACCCGATCGACGGGATCGTCGGCGCCACGTACCCGCTCCGCCGGTGGCGAGAGGCGATCGATCACGCGCTCGGGGCCGGCAAGCTCGGAACGCTGAAGGTCGCGTTCGACCCCCGACAGGATTAGGAGACCGACGACATGGCACGACCGGGTTTCGTTCTCGAAGTGGACGAGCGGACGCCGCCGCTCCTGGTGCATCAGGGCGAGGGGTTCCGCCTGCAGAAGTTCCCGCTCGGGTCCAGGGTGATCTACCCGCCGGACTCGCTCCCCGGGATCCGAGGTCTGCGGAACGCGATCCGCAACGCGCTCGAGCACCCGCACGACAGCGAGCCGCTCCGCGAGCTCCTGAAGCCGGGGATGAAGCTGACGATCGCGATCGACGACATCTCGATCCCGCTGCCGCCGATGCAGGGCCCGGACATCCGCCAGCTGGTCCTCGAGGAGGTGATCGAGCTCGCGGCCCGCAACGGCGTCGACGACGTGAAGCTCTACATGGCGAACTCGCTCCATCGCCGGATGACCGCGGACGAGATCAAACACGCGGTCGGCGAGCGCGTCTTCCGCTCGTTCTATCCGAAGGACCTGAAGAACCACGACGCCGAGGACAGGGACAACCTCGTCTACGTCGGCAAGACCGACGAGGGCGAGGAGGTCGAGCTCAACAAGCGGGCGATGGAGTCCGACCTGCTGATCTACGTGAACATCAACCTCGTGGCGATGGACGGCGGGCACAAATCCGTGCCGGTCGGACTCGCGAGCTACCGCAGCGTGAAGCACCACCACAACGTGCATACGATGCTGCATTCGAGGTCCTACATGGACCCGCGCCCGGGCAAGAGCGCGATCCACGATTCGTGCAAACGGATGGGCGACCTGCTGAAGGCCAACGGGCTGAAGGTCTTCACGATCGAGACCACGATGAACAACGAGACGTTCCCCGACCCGTTCGGCTTCATGAACAAGCGGGAGTGGGAGTGGTCGCTGCTCGAGCAGGGCACGTACCTGGCCGCCAAGAAGGCGAACGACCTCGGCCCGAGCGCGATGAAGCACCAGATCTGGACCCGGATCAAGTCGCCGTCCGGCGTGACCGGCATCAACGCCGGAGACACCGACGCGGTGCACGAGCAGACGCTCGCCAAGCTGCATCAGCAGCAGCTCGTCGAGGTGCAGGGCCAGTCCGACGTGATGGTCGTCGGCCTGCCGTACATCTGCCCCTACAACGTGAACTCGATCATGAACCCGATCCTCGTCCACTGCCTGGGGCTCGGCTACCTGTTCAACCTGTACCGGAACAAGCCGGTCGTCCGGCCGGGCGGGGCGATGATCATGTTCCACCCGGTGCCGAACGAGTTCCACCAGGTCCACCACCCCTCGTACGTGGACTTCTTCGAGGAGGTCCTGGCCGAGACGACGGACCCGTCGACGATCGAATCGAAGTACGAGGAGCGCTACGCGACCGACCCCTGGTACATCCACCTGTACCGGAAGAGCCACGCGTACCACGGCGTGCACCCCTTCTACATGTGGTACTGGGGCGCGCACGGGATGGACTACCTCGGCGACGTGATCGTCGTCGGCGGCGATCCCAAGACGTGCGAGCGCCTCGGCTATCGCGCCGCGTCGAGCTTCCGCGACGCCCTCGAGATGGCGGGCGAGACCGTCGGGCGCTCGCCGTCGATCTCCTACTTCCACGTGCCCCCGCTCGCGATCGCGGATGTGCGCTGATGGCCAAGCTCCTGAACGAGATCGCGGACGTCGCCAAGGGCTGGCGGTGGGGCCGCCGAACGATGACCCCGCGTTCGGCCATGGACTCGACGCCGCCGCCGAAGATCTGGAGCTATCCGACGGACTGGGCTCGAACGGAGGCCGGACGGATCGCCCGCGACGTGATCCTCGACGCCGCGCTGAAGCCGATCATCTGGAACGAGACCACGCCCGAGGTGTTCGGCCTCGACAACCTGGAGGGCGTGCAGGGCCCGGTGATGTTCATCTCGAACCACTCGAGCCACCTCGACGCCTCGATCGTCCTGACGACGCTCCCGCGTTCGTGGCGCGACAAGACCGCGACGGCCGCGGCGAAGGACTACTTCTTCGACGTGTGGTGGCGCTCGGCGTTCACCGCGCTCGTGTACGCGGGCTTCCCCGTCGAGCGCGGCGCCGGCGAGAAGGCGACCGCCAAGGCCAAGGAGCTGATCCGCGAGGGGTGGAACATCATCGTGTTCCCCGAGGGAACGCGCTCGACCGACGGGTGGTTGCAGCGGTTCCGTCACGGGACGTCGCGCCTGGCGCTCGAGATGAGGATGCCGGTCGTGCCGATCGCGATCGTCGGCGCGTACGCGGCCATGCCCAAGGGGCGGTCGTGGCCGCGCACGGGCCGGCCGCCGATCCGCGTTCGGTACGGCAAGCCGATCTACCCGCGGGATGGCGAGACCCACCAGCAGCTGTCGCTGCGGATGCAGCAGGGGGTTGCGGAGCTGTTCGACGAGGACCGGACCTCGTGGTGGGAGGCCGCGCAGCGCGCGGCCAAGGACGAGACGCCAAGCCTGGCGGGGCCGGTCGGTCCCGGTTGGCTGCGGACGTGGGAGGGCTCGCGCCCGATCCGGCGCAGCGGCAAGCCCCCGGCCTGGCGATGACCCCGTGACGCGGCAGGGCGGCGAGGTACGCCGGCACGCGCTCATCGAGGAGGCGATCCGAGCGTTCGGCCGCGAGGGCTACTCGGGCGCGAGCCTCGATCAGATCGCGACGGCCGTCGGGATCCGCAAGCAGACGCTCCTGTACTACTTCCCCACGAAGGATGCGCTGCTCGAGGCGTGCCTGCAGGCGGCGGGGCAGCGGGTCGCCGAGGAGATCGCGGCTGCGCTCGAGGGCAAGGAGACCTACTGGGACCGGGCGGACGCGGTGATCCACGCGGTGTTCGCGCTCGCGGAGGAGTGGCCCGAGTTCCCGATGTTCGTGCGCGAGGCGGGTCGCCTCGGTGCCGAGGGCTTCGAGCGCTTCGCGAGCGTGATCGACCCGCTCCGGAAGCGCGCGGTGGCGTTCCTGCAGAGCGGGATGGACGCGGGCGAGATCCGAGAGCAAGACCCCGCGCTCCTCTTGTTCATGCTGTACACGGCGGTCGTCGGGTCGCTCACCGAGGCGAGCGTCCTCAATGCAGTCGTCGGGAAGGACAGGAGCCGGGCGTCGCTCCGCCGCCGTGAGCGTGAGGTTGTTGCGTTCGTGAGGAGCGCACTCCAGCCGGCCGATCGGTAGTCGTCGGAGCCAGATCCTGCAGCGGCCCTGATACATTCTCAGCCGCTGCGGTTCGCGATCGAGCGAGAAGGCCCATGTCCCCTCCCTCCGGTTCCACGACGTTCGAGACCTTGCCTTCCGAGAGACGAGTGCACGTGGTCGGTGCCGGACCGGTGGGCCTCATGCTCACAGCACTTCTGCAACCGATCGATGGGCTCTCCGTGTGCCTGTACGAGAAGCGGCGCGAGTACACGCGCACCCGGATGGTGGAGCTCGCCCCGTACCTCGTAGCGGACTCGGTCGAGAGCTACCGCATCGATTCCGTCGAGGAAGACAACGTCGAGGCCGTCTTCGATCCGCGAGAACTCGAAGAGGGTCTCGCGTTCAGACGCTCGATCCCTTCGGATCTGATGAGCCATCTTCGAGAATGGACGGTCGGGTTCGCTCCGCTCAATGTGATCGAGCGGACCCTCAGCGACCTGATCGATTCACGCTCCGATGCGGTGCAACGTTCCGCTGCCATCCTGACCGCGGAGGACGCGATCGCGTTGCTGGAGCCGGGAGACGTCCTGATCGACAGCACGGGCAGCAGATCGATCCTCCGAGATCGTCTGGTGCCCAGCTCAGGGGTGGAGGGGGCGAACACGTTCAACATCCGGCTCGAATACGCGCTCGTCATCACCTTCCTCTACGGCCAGAAGTACGACTGCAACGAGTACTGCAAGTACTACAAGAACGTCGAGAACCCGCAGTACAAGTTCATCCCGGCGGTCCACCGTACGTTCTACGACGGCGCCATCACGCATGTGACGGGCATCGTCCACGTCACCGCCGAGGAATTCGAGGCGATGCCTGCACGATTCGACGGACGGTGGCTTCGAACCAACTTCCCCGGCGTCGCGGAGTCCATGGACCGCTTCATCGACGCGATCAAGCTCGAAACACATGGCGAGATCCTCGGCGACCTGGAGATCGTCCGGATACCTCTGGATCTCTACCGGGCTCGGAACGCGACCAGCCGGCAGTGGCGTATCGGGGCACCTCGCGACCACCCCTTGGCGACCTCGCCGGTGTTCCTGTGCGGCGATTCGGCCATCGGCTCTCCGTACTTCCAGTCGATCTCGCTCGGATTCGAGTGCGCGATGCTCCTCGCGGGGCTCGTCGCTCGGGCCGACTTGCCGGTCGAGGACATGTTCGATCGCTACGAGTTGCATGTCTACAAGCAATGGCTTCGCGTCTACATGCGGAGCAAGATGATCAAACACAACAAGGATCTGTTCGAGTCCGTCGATGATCCGCTCGCGCTCCTCGACAAGCTGCAGCTCTTCTAGCCGTCTCGGCTCAGGGCGGCGAACCGTCACGCCCGGGACACGGCATCTCAGGATGTGGATGTGTGATACAGACCTCCCATGCCGACCTACGTCGCGCTCCTGCGAGGCATCAACGTCGGCGGGAAGAACCTCATCAAGATGCCCGCGCTCAAGGCGGCCTTCGAGGAGGACGGGTTCGAGGACGTCGCCACGTACATCCAGAGCGGCAACGTGCTGTTCAGCGCGCCCGGGATCCAGAGCGGCGGACCTGACCCGGCGGATCGAGACGATGCTCGCGGAAGCGTTCGACTACGTGCCGACCGTGGTCGTGCGGAACCGCACACAGATGCGCGTGATCGTCGACGGCGCGCCGAAGGGGTTCGGCTCGGCGCCGGCGAAGTATCGGTACGACGTCATCTTCCTGAAGGAGCCGCTCACGGCGAAGGTCGCCATGAAGAGCGTGCCGACGAATCCGGCGGTCGACGAGGCACACGCGGGGACCGGCGTCCTCTACTTCTCGAGGCTCACCGCGAGAGCCACGGCGAGCCGGCTGAACAAGATCGTCTCGTCGCCGATCTACCAGAGCGTGACGATCCGGAACTGGAACACGACGACGAAGCTGCTGTCGCTGATGGACGAGCGCTCCTGACGCCCGTGGTCACTTCCGCTTCGCCGGCTTGGCGGTCGCTTCCGCGAGGCGAGTGCGGACCACCTTCTTCACGAGCGCCGTCGGCAGGGGCCGGCCGTACTCGAAGCTGATCGTCCCCTTCCCGGTCACGCGCGATGCGAGCTCGCCACGGTGCGCGTCGACCGCCGCCGGGCTCATCGGGAAGAAGCTGTAGTGGTCCTTGAACGCCATGTAGCCGACCAGACCGCGCCCGCCGAGCAGGAACCCCGGCATGCCGTACGTGATCCCTTCCTCGGCCTCGGGCGCCGCGGCGGCGATCGTGTCCCGCAGCTTCTGGAGCGGCGACCGTTGTTCGTCGGGCAGCGACTCGAAGTACGCCTCGACGCTCTTCGGTTTCTCCATCGTTGGCCCTCGGCCGGGTTCGACGAACCGTCATCTTGGCACGGTTGCAGGGAGCGGATTCAAGCTCGAACCGGACGGGCCCGACCTCTGTTCCATGAGGCGCGGAGGGTTCGTTCCGTGAAGTGGCTGGCGCTGCTCGTGGTCATCGGGGTCGTGCTCGTGCGCGCCTGGTGGAGATGGCGCCGGGGTGCCGCGCGCCAGCGACGGCTCATGCTGCTCTGCCGGCGGGCGGGCCTGGACTTCGCGCCCATGGATCTGAACCCCGACACCGCGTGGCTGCCGTTCCCGATGTTCGGCCGGACGCGGTCCGGGACCGAGAACGTCGTCTGGGAGCGCGAGCGAGGTACGGACCTCCGGGCGTTCGACTTCTGGTACGAGGAGCCCGCGGACGACCGGCCGGTGACACCCCGCCGCCGGGTGACGTGCGCGGTCGTCCCGCTCGCCTTCTCTGCCCCACGGCTCCGGATCGCCCCGCGAGATCTCGATGACGAGATGAAGGCCGCCCTCGGTCTGCGAGAGGTCCGACTCGAGCTGGAGGAGTTCAACCGGCGGTTCGTCGTCGAGACGGAGGACGAGCGGTTCGCCGTCGCGTTCCTCGAGCAACGCATGATGGAGGGGCTGCTCGGGCTCCCAGCAAGCGTGACGGCCCAGGCGAACGAGAACGTGCTCCTGCTCTCGGCCGCCGAGCTTCCCGCGGAACACGTCCTGGTGCTCTTCGATGCCGCGGTCGCGATCCATCGGCGGCTCCCACGCGTCCTTCCGAGCCTGTACCCGCCGCGGCCGACGGAGGGGCCGTTCGAGGACCGCTGGCTCCAGGGGGGTTGGAGCCCCGATCCGACGGAGGGCAGCCGGCGGGACTAGCCGCTCGAGGCCCGATACAGGGCTCGAACCGTGTCGATCGTGTCCGCCTCGTCGGCTCGCTTGTCCGGACGGTAGCCCTTGACCCGGGCGAACCGGAGCGCGAGCCCGCCCGGATAGCGGGTGCTCGCCTGGACCCCGTCGAACGCGACCTCGACGACCAACTCCGGACGCACGTGCACCGTGATGCCCTCCCGGTGGGTCTCGAGCTCCAGGAGGCGTTCGGTCTGCCATCGGAGCATCTCGTCCGTCATGCCCTTGAAGGTCTTGCCGAGCATCACGAACCCGCCGGTGGACGGATCTCGGGCGCCCAGGTGCAGGTTGCTCAGCCAGCCCTCGCGACGACCGTGTCCCCATTCGACGGCGAGGACGACGAGATCGAGCGTGACCGCGCGCTTCACCTTCAGCCAGCCCGCGCCCCGGCGACCGGCCTCGTACGGCGCGTCCAGCGCCTTCACCATGACGCCCTCGTGCCCGCGCTCGATCGCCTCGTCGAGGAAGCGTCCGGCCTCGTCTGCGCTCTCGGCCGCGATCCGCGGGACGCAGCGCGACCCAGGGAGCGCCCGCTCCATGATCGAGCGCCGTTCGGCCCCCGGCAGGTCGAGGAGGTCGGCCCCGTCCAGATGGAGGCAGTCGAAGAAGAAGCACGACAGCGGTGTCGTGTCTCGGAGCTCGTCGACGCCGACCCGGCTCCCGAACCGCGACATCGTGACCTGGAACGGATGTGGCCGCCCGTCGGCCCGGAGCGCGATCGCCTCACCGTCCAGGACGAGGGAGTCGACCGGCAGATCCGCAACGGCCTGCGCCACCTCGGGGGCGCGGTGCGTGGCGTCCGCCAGGTTCCTCGTGAACACGCGGACCGCGTCGCCCAGACGGTGTACCTGGATCCGGGCGCCGTCGAGCTTCCACTCGACGCCGGCGGGACTGATGCGTGCGAACGCCTCGTGGAGGCCCTCGGCAGTCTGGGCCAGCATCGGTTGGAGCGGGGTGAGCAGGCGGAGACGGAACCGAGCGAGCCCCGACTCACCTTCGGACAGCGCGGCCGTCGCGACCTCGCCGAGGTTCCCCGCGACCATGAGCGCTCGGCGAACCGCCGGTGCGGGGACGGACGCCGCCCGTGCGATCGCCTCGATCATCACGCCCTCGAGCGCGCCCTGCCGGATCTCGCCCGAGAGCACGCGGAGGAGGAACGCGCGCTCGACCTCGGTGGTCTGTCCGAACAGCTCGGTGAGCTCGCGCTTGCGCTCGGCTTGCGACCCGCTGCCGGCGAGGGCGCCGATCCGCCGGAACGCGGCCTCCACATCCAACAGCTCGAGCGTCGGCGGGGGAGGCTTGGGCGGAGGGAGCGTGCGAAGCGAGGCCCATCCGACGCCGATCCGCCCCTGCGGCAGCGAACCGGAGAGGGATGCGACCGCGACGGGTACCTCGTCGGGCCGCAAGCGCGCCAGGCAGGACGCCAAGAGCTCGATCTTCTTCAGGCGGCTCGAGGTCTTCGCGACCGCCGCGGACGTCTCGGCCAGCTCGGCCAGCAGCATCGGGCGATCATCGCAGGAGGCTCGACGTCGCGAGGAAGCGGGCTCTGCCGAGCGACGATCTCCTCCACGTCGCGGTGGGGCCCAGGACCGCTTCGATGACGACTCCTGGGCCCTGGAGTTTCGGTGTTGCTACAACAAGTTCAGACTCGAGGCGCTCGTCATCTGCTAGCAGGTGAGCGCGGGTTCTTGGTCCGCAGCGTCTTCTCGATGTTCCTCACAGCTTCCTTGACCGAGATCTTCGAGGCGTCACTCGCCTTCTTGAGATCCGCATAGACGATGTTCCGCTTGTCTCCATGCCTTTCATGGGGCTCGCCGCATCCACAGGACATGCACATCTCTTCTCTCCCTCTTTCCAGTGGGTTCCGTGGGGGTTTGCTTCCCGGCTGCCGACTGCCACGGAACTCGCTCTGCCAGTTCTGAACGACGCCTGGGACTCAGCTATCCGCTGCTGTCGGTTGGCGGACCCATGCATACTGGCCGCCCCCGATGACCGCGCCCTCCTGACAGACCCACGTGTCGCCGCAGCTCGGGCACTTCCAGATCTGCCCGATGGACTCGGGTGTTGGCGGTTGGCATCCGTGCTGAGAAGTGTCCGTCATGAAGGTTCCTCCATCGCAGAGAACGCAGGTCCGAGCGGGGCGTGTCCCGGCGCCTACAGCATCTCCTTGCGCGCCTGACGAGCGCGGTCGGCCCCGATGGCACTCTTGACGTCCTTCTCCTCCTCTGGCGGCGGGAGTACCGATGGCATCCCGAGAGCATCGATCCACAGCTCCCGCGCCCACCCCATCGTGTGGTACAGGTGCTCGTCCTCCTGCTCTCCGACCTCTGAGTAGGCATCCTTGAGAACCGTGGCCTCGTCGCCGCCGAGCTTCTGGGAAACCTCGTTCATCAGCTCCCAGTTCTGGTGGTCCTTGGTCTCTGCCTCCACCACGCACTCGGCCGCGACCAGCTGCGCAGCTTCCGGCTCGCCTTGAAGCGCCGTCTCCATGGCCTGGACCAGCGTCTTCGCCTTCATGCGCACGATCGCTCGCCCCGGAGTCTCGGCCTGCGGGTCCAACTGGAAGTCGCCCAAGACGCCGGTCATGACCTCGACGTGGTGGCGGGTCTCCTCCAGATACTTCTGCCACTCCTTGTGTAGATCCTGGTCGATCGCGCACCTGACGGCCGTCTCGTAGACCTGCACGCCTCCGAGCTCCGTCTCCAGTGACTGGTACAACAACTCCTCAACCTGCTCCCGATCCATGCCTTCTCCCTCTATTCGACCCTCCTGGCTCATCCCCGCCGTCGCCGCACCAGGAGGAAGATCACCACGATGATGATCACGACGACGACAACGGACCCTCCAGTGAGGAGGTTGTCGTTCCCCGGGTTCCCCTCGTCCTCGCAGGCAGCAAGGATCATCGACAGGCCAACCAAGCATGCCGACAGCCGTGCGCGGATCGCCGCAGCCTTCCTCTCCTTCGACACAAGTACTCCCCCCGTATGTGACCCCTGCTCCGACTTCTTGCCCGCCGCTGACCGAGTCCAAACACTTCCGGGTGAGCTTGCTATCCGTAGCTTCCGGGTATCGGATGGGGACCGGCGAAAGGGGTCGCGGATGAGCGAGGTCGATGAGCAGCGCGGCGACGGCGAGATCGGCAAGTGCCATGTGTGCGGCCAGGAGTTCTCGACGCAGGAGGAACTCTCGAAACACCTGATGGATGTGCACGAAGAAGACCTGCTCCCGGACGCACTAGACGAGGTGTGAGCCACGGCGCTCGTTGGGCACCTCTCCCTTCATGCCCGGCGGATCGCTCGCGCGGCCGGTCGCAGTACCCGATACAAGCTATAGGCGAAGATCAACAGTCCGATGACCATCCGGATCTGGTCCTCCGTCCAGCGCGTTCGCTGGGCAACGGGCCGCGCGACGACGCGGCCCACCGCACCTTGCCAGCCGGCTAGAGACGACTCCCCCAAGCTCTGCACCACACCACGGTTCCCTGACATGAATCCGCCTCCCGGTCTCGTTCAGATGTCCTCTCTCGGCAACGACTCCTTACCCACGACTGCATGGATGGGAACGCGCATGCGGCCGAAGACCGGCCCGGGGACGATTGCGTCCGCCCCGTGCGGGGTAGCCATCGAAGACGAACTCGAGGAGGTGGTCGGAAGTGGGTCTGCTATGGACGCTCGGTGCGTTCGCCGGGGGCTACGTCGCCGGGATGAAGATGGGGGATCGGCCGATCGAGGCCGCGAAGAGCAAGATGCAGGACGCTCGCGCCAAGGCGAGTGGGGTCGGCACCGCAGCTTCGGAGGCGCTGCGCGAGAACATGCCGGTCGTCGACGTCCGGTACGTTCGCGAGATGATGTCGTCGCCTCCGGAGACCGTCGGGCCGGAGACCCCCATCCGCGACGCGGCCAAGGTGATGCTGGACAAGGCGATCGGAGACGTGCTCGTCGTCGACGGACCGGGGGAGATCCTGGGGATCGTGACGGACCGGGATCTCGCGATCCGCTCGCTCGCGGAGGGTCGTGACCCGGCGAAGACCCAGATCGGCGAGGTCATGTCGCCGATCGCGGCCACCGTCTCGCCAGAAGACACCGTTTCGACTGCGCTGGACCTCATGCGCCGGCACGACATCCGTCGTCTGCCCGTTGTTGAAGCGGGCCAACCCGTCGGCATCGTGACGCTGGGTGACGTTTCGCGATCACATGGCGCCGGCTCGGCCTTGGCCGACATCAGCGCGGCGCCGGCGAACAACTGAGGCCGCCGCGTGGAGACCGTCCTGGTCGCCGGCGGCGAGAGAAGCCGGCACGGTTCCTGGTACCTGATCCGCGTTAGGAGTAGAACTCGATGATCAGCCGCTCTTCGATCGGCACCGGGAGCGGGATCTCCTTGCGCTGGGGCAGCCGGGACATCGTGCCCTGGAGCTGGTCGACGTTCCGGTACAGGTACGGCGGCGGATCGGGCGAGAGCTCGATCGCCTCGCGCACGTAGACGAAGTTCTTCGCCTTGTCCGAGAGCTCGATCGTGGACTCGGCCTTGACCTGCGCGCTCGGCACGTCCACACGGCGGCCGTTCACCCTGACGTGTCCGTGGCTCACGAGCTGGCGGGCCTGCCGCTGCGAGAGCGCGAACCCGAGGCGGAGCATGACCGTGTCAAGGCGCGTCTCGAGCTGGCGGATCATCTCCTCGCCGGTGACGCCCTTGCTCCGGCTCGCCTTCTCGTAGTAGCCCCGCATCTGGCGCTCGCCGACGCCGTAGATCGCCCGGAGCTTCTGCTTCTCCAGCAGACGGACGTTGTACTCGGAGATGCGCTTGCGGCCCCGGCCGTGCTGTCCCGGTGGGTAGGGTCGCTTGACCGCCGGGCAGTTGGGGCGCCCACACAGCGGCTGCCCGACCCGGCGGCACATGCGATGACGAGGTCCGACCTTGTCCATAGCGGCGAGTCAGACTACCAGCGGCGCTCGACGAGCACGGCTGCGCCTACCATCGCCTTCGATGGATCTCGCCGACCGTGTCGTCGGAAGCTGCCTGGGACTCGCGCTCGGGGACGCGCTCGGGGCGCCGTTCGAGTTCCTGCGAGCGTCGAACGTCCCCGACCCGATCCCGGCGTTCGAGCGGCCCTGGCTCGACCTGCCGCCGGGCTCGACCACGGACGACACGGCGATGGCGCGGAACCTGATGCGGTCCGTCGCCGAGCGCGGGGGGTTCGACCCCGACGACCTGATGCAACGCCACCTCGATTGGTTCCGGTCGGATCCGCCGGACGTCGGAACACTGACCGGACGGGTGCTCCGTCGCGCGGCGGGAGGTGAGGAAGCGGCGACGGTCGCGCGGGAGGTCTGGGAGCAGCGAGGACCCGAGGTCTCCGCCGGCAACGGCTCGGTGATGTATTGCGCGCCCCTCGGCCTCGCCTACGCGAACCGGCCGGAGCTGCTGATCGAGCTCGCCCCGGCGCTCTCGAGGCTCACCCACTTCGACGGGCGGTGCCGCACCGCGGTGCAGGCGGTCACGCTCTGCGTCGCGGCGCTCTCGCGTGGGGAACCCGCCGAGGACGCCGCTCGCGCCGCGGTCGCAGCGGTCTCCGACAACGAGGGCGGCGAGGAGCTCGAGTTCCTCGTCGAGGCCGTCGGGGGGTCGCGCGCCATCGACGGGCCCGATCAGGGCTTCTGCCTGTTCACCGCGGGGGCGGCGTTCCAGGCGCTCCTGCGCGGCGGAGATGTGGAGACCGAACTGCGACGCGTGGTCTCGCTCGGCGGAGACACCGATACGAACGCCGCCGTCGCCGGCGCGCTCCTCGGCGCGCGCGACGGCGTGGACGGTCTCCCGACCGACTGGCTCGATCGCCTCGGCGATCTCGACGCGATCCGAGCCGAGGCCGCCGCGCTCGTCCCGCTCGCCCGGGCGAGGTGACGCAGAGCACAGGTTCGCGCCCGCGCCCGGCTGCCAGAATGCCGGACGTGACCGCTGAGATGCGCGAGGAGCGGCGCGTCGTGACGGCGATGTTCGCCGACCTCGTCGGCTCGACCGCCCTCGCCGAGCGCCTGGATCCCGAGGACGTGAAGGTCGTCGTGAACGACGCCGTCGCCCGGGTCGTCGGCGCGGTGGAGGCGTTCGGCGGCACGGTGAAGGACCTGGCCGGGGACGGGGTCCTCGCGTTGTTCGGCGCGCCCCAGGCGCACGAGGACGATCCCGAACGGGCGATCCGCGCGGGGCTCCGCGTCGTCGAGGAGATCGCCGCGTACGCCTCGGACGTCGAGGACGCGTTCGGCGTGACCGGGTTCGCCGTCCGCGTCGGGGTCGACAGCGGCCCGGTCGTGGTCGGCGCCGTCGGCGCCGGCGGGCGCGTGGAGTACGGGGCGCTCGGCGACGCGGTGAACACGGCGGCCCGGCTGCAGTCGCTCGCCGAGCCGGGCACCGTCGTGGTGGGCGAGGCGACGCAGCGACGCGTCCTGCCGGTCTTCGAGTGGAGCGAGCCGAGGTCCCTCGAACTGAAGGGGAAGCGCGAGCCCGTCACGGCCTTCGGGGTGGAGGGGGTTCGCGCCGCGCCCGGCCACGCGCGCGAGCTCGAGGCGGTCCAGGTCCCGCTCGTCGGCCGAGGCCGCGAGCTCGCCGACGCCGCCGAGATCGTCGATGCCGCGCTCTCGGGGTCCGGCGGGATCCTGTTCGTGACCGGCGAGCCCGGGATCGGCAAGACGCGGCTCATCGCCGAGCTCCGCCGCCGGGTCGAGGACGCCGTCGTCCAGCCGCAACGAGCCCTGTGGATCGAGGGACGCTGCGTGTCCTACGGCGAGGCCATGCCCTACTGGCCGTTCCGCGATCTGCTGCGTTCGTGGCTGGGCCTGCTGGCCGACGAGCCCGAGCTCCGCGTTCGGGTCGCGCTCCGCCGGAGCCTGGACCGGCTCTTCGGCGGCCGGGTCCTCGAGGTCTACCCGTACCTCGGAGCGATGCTCGGCCTCGCGCTGGAGCCCGAGGCGCATGCGCGGCTCGCCGAGCTCTCCCCCGAGGCCCTCCAGTACCGGACGTTCGCCGTGGTGCACGAGCTGCTCGCGCGGCTGTGCGAGGACGGACCGGTGTGCGTCGTCCTCGAGGACCTGCACTGGGCGGACGCGACGTCGCTCCAACTGCTCGAGCGTCTGCTGGAGGACACGGAGGTCTCGCCGCTGCTGCTCCTGCTGTCGTCCAGGCCGGAGCGGGACCATCCATCATGGCGCGTGAAGGAGACGGCCGCCCGAGAGCGCCCCCACCGCACCCGCGAGGTCGCCCTCGAGGCGCTCTCGGGCGACGCGGGTCGTGAGCTCCTCCACGCGCTCGTTGGAGGGGGGATCCTTCCCCACGAGATGGAGCGGAGGATCCTCGAGCCGGCGGAGGGGAACCCGTTCTTCCTCGAGGAGATCGTCCGCTCGCTGGCCGACGCCGGCGCGCTCGTGCCGGGTGGCGAGGGTTGGCGGTTCGACCACGAAGTCGCGGTCGAGATCCCACCGACGGTCGAGAAGGTGATCCTCGCGAGGATCGACCGGCTCCAGCCGGATGCGCACGCCGCGCTCATGGCCGCCTCGGTGCTGGGCCGCCAGTTCGGCCTGCCCCTGCTCGAGGCGGTCTCCGGGGGCGACGGCGAGATCCGGGGGTCACTCACGGAACTGCAGCGTCTCGACCTCGTCCGCGAGAGCCGGCGCTGGCCGGAGCCGGAGTTCCGCTTCAAGCACGCGCTGATCCAGGAGGCGGCCTACCGCACGCTGGTCTCCGAGCAGCGGACGCGACTGCACCGCAAGGCCGCCGACTGGCTCGAGACGACGTACGCGGGGCGGGAGGACGAGGTGGCGGGGCTGCTCGCGCACCACTGGCTCGCCGCGGAGGACGAGGACAAGGCCGTGCTCTACCTCGCGCGCGCCGGCGACCGGGCGCGCCAGGAGTACGCGCTCGACGAGGCGATCGGCCACTACCGGGAGCTCGTGCCCATCCTCGAGCGACGTGGCGAGCGCCAGGAGGTCGCGCTCGTGCTGTTCAAGCTCGCGCTGGCGCTGCACATGTCGCTGCGTTTCGGGGAGGCGAACGAGACCTACCAACGCGCGTTCGCCTACTGGACGCCTCCCGCCGAGACCGCGGATCTCGGAGCGACCCTGCGGGTCGGCACCAGCTACCTCCCGAACGATCCCGATCCCCGATCGGCGATCGCGTGGCCGAACATCCAGCTGTGCATGCAACTGTTCGACCGGCTGGTCGAGGCGTGGCCGGAGCGCACGATCGTGCCGTCGCTCGCCGAACGCTGGGAGATCTCGGACGACGGGCTCCGGTACGTGTTCCATCTGCGCGAGGGGCTCCGGTGGTCGGACGGGGAACCCCTCACCGCCCACGACGTCGAGTTCGGCATCAAGCGGGTCCTGAACCCGGCCGCTCCCGGGTCCTCGGTCGCGATCTACTTCGTCCTGGAGAACGGGCAGGACTACTACCTGGGGAAGAACGACGACGCCGACGCGATCGGCGTGCGAGCGCTGGACGAACGGACGGTCGAGTTCCGGCTCGTCGCGCCGGCTCCGTACTTCATGAGCGTGATGAACCGACCAGACGGCGGCCCGCAGCCCCGGCACGCGATCGAGCGCGACGGCGACGCATGGATCGAGCTCGGGAAGCAGGTCGTGAGCGGTGCGTTCCGGATCGCCGAGCGGTCCGACGAGGTGCTCGTGCTCGAACGGCGTTCGGAGGACGCCGCGCACCGTCCCGGCAACGCGGCTCGGCTCGAGTTCATCCATGCCGAGGTGGAGGACGCGCTCGAGCCGTACCTGCGGGACGAGCTCGACATCGTCACGGTCCGTTACACGCCGAAACTCGCCGATCTCGTTCCGCACATGGCCGCGGACGCGTCGCTCGGGCAGGCGGCCTGGTCGGCCTACATCGCGTTCGACCACTCCGATCCGGTTCTGTCGAACGTCGAGTTCCGACGGTCGCTGGCGCACGCGCTCGACCGCGAGGCCCTCGAGGCCGAGGTGCCGGGCAACCTCATCGTCGCGCGCGGTGGGATCGTGCCGCCCGCGCTCCAGGGACACACGCCCGACATCGTGCCGGCGTTCGATCCGGACGCTGCACGGGCCGCATTCGAACGATCCGGCGTGGGTGAGGTCCGTCTGGAGATCGGCGGCTACTACACGTGGGTCCATCAGTTCCTCGAGACCGTGACCGGCATGTGGCGTGACGTCCTCGGGATCGAGAGCGAGATCAAACCGTGGACGATCAAGCAGGCGTTGACCGCGCAGAAGATGACGGACCTCGCGAAGGTCTACGTGACCGGGTGGCTGCCCGGGTACGCCGACCCCGAGTACTACCTACGGCTGCTGTTCCATTCGGACAGCCGGACGAACGAGGGTGGGTTCTCGCACCCGCCGTTCGACGAGCTGATCGAGCGGGCCCGCCAGGAGCGGAGCGACCGGGACCGCCTCGAGCTCTTCCACGAGGCCGATCGCATGGCCGTCACCGAACGCATCGCGGTGATCCCGCTGGTCTATGGGCGCAGCATGGCGTTCGTGAAACCCTGGGTGCGCGGATGGTGGGAGTTCGGCAAGTCGTCGGAGAACTTCGCCGACCTCACCGTGGAGGCGAGCTCCCCCCGCGCCTGATCGGCAGGTTTCGCGTGGGCCGGAGCTGGCGAAATACCTCTCGTCATCATGGATGCCGCCGATCGGATCATCCGCCGGATCGACCGGTCACATCAGCGCCGGCCGTGGATCGCGTTCCCGTACGCCGTGGTGAAGAAGTTCGGCGACGACCAGGCGGGGAACCTGGCGGCGCTCATCTCGTACTACGCCTTCTTCTCGCTGTTCCCGCTGATGCTCGTCCTCGTCACGGTCCTGGGGAGGGTCCTCGAGGGGAACAGCGAGCTGCGGGAAAGCATCCAGCGCTCGGCACTCGCGAACTTCCCGGTCATCGGGGACGAGATCTCGACCAACCTGCACTCGCTTCGGGGGAGCGGTCTCACCCTGGCGATCGGGATCGCCCTGGCGCTGTGGGCGGGGCTCGGTGTGATCAAGGTCATGCAGACCGCGATGAATACCGTCTGGAACGTGCCGTTCCGTGAGCGTCCGAATTTCGTGAAGACGCTCCTGCGAGCCGTGATCATGTTGGCGGTCCTGGCAGCGATCACCGTCGCCTCGGCGGTCGCGGGAAGCGTCGGGGCCGGCAACGACGACCTGCTGCTCAGCATGGCCTGGGTCGCGATCTCGCTGCTGCTGAACCTCGTCCTGTTCATGCTGGCGTTTCGGATCCTCACGGCGGCGGACCTCTCGTGGTCCGACGTGTGGCCCGGCGCCGCCATCGCGGCGATCGCGTGGACCGCGCTCCAGGCGTTCGGCGGCTACCTCGTTCGACATCAGCTGCAGGGAGCGACCGAGACGTACGGCACGTTCGCCACCGTGATCGGGCTCCTCGTGTGGATCTACCTCGGCGCGCAGGTCACGTTGCTCGCGGCCGAGGTGAACGTCGTGCGGAAGCGGCACCTGTGGCCGCGGTCGATCGTCCAGCCGCCGCTCACCGAGGCCGATGCGGAGGCCTTGACGCAGTACGCCGAACAGGAGCAGCGTCGGCCGGAGCAGGAGGTCAGCGTTCGGATCGACGACCGGGCGGTCGCGAAGCCTTCGGCATCGGGCGATGCCAAGAAGAGCTGAGCTCAGTCCACGCCGAACACGAACCGCGTGGCGTCCTCCGGGTACCGCGTCCACGCGAGCACGCGCCGAGCCCGCAGGGCCGTCACCCCGGCCTCGAGGTACGCGTCCGCGGTCATCGTCATCCCATAGTCCGCGTACTTCGTGTTGTTGGCTTCGGCTAGGCGTTCGGCCGTCTCCCGCTCCGGCGCCTCGTGCGCCACGTTGCCCTCGACCATGACGGCGGCCGCGAGGCCGTCGCCGACGTGGGCGACCGCCCGACCGTCGGCGCGGACGTTCCGCATGTGCACCGTCTCCGGGCTCCCGCCGAAGTACAGGGCGTCGCCCAGCCAGATCCCGTCGCTCGGGACCACGTGCGGCCGACCGTCGGGCCGAACGCTCGCGATCCAGTAGACGCGGGACTCGGTCAGGAGGCGATCGGCCTCCGACCAGGTCATCGGCTTGGTCGCCTTCCCGTACGCGGTGGGGAGCGGGAGCGGCTCGGACGTCGGTTCACGGCTCATCGCATCCACCCCTCCACCCGTTCATCCCGGCTGCTCGGCGTGCCCTCCGAACTGCTGCCGCATCGCGGAGAGCACCTTGTTCGCGAACTCCGCTTCCGCGCGCGATTCGAACCGCTCGAACAGGGACGCGGAGAGCACGTGCGCCGGCACCCCCTCGTCGACGGCGGCGAGGATCGTCCACCGGCCCTCGCCCGAGTCGCTCACACGACCGGAGAACCGCTCGAGCCCCGGGTCCTCGAGCATCGCGGCCGCGGTCAGGTCGAGGAGCCACGAGGCGACGACGCTGCCACGTCGCCACACCTCGGCGACCTCCCCGACGTCGAGGTCGTATCGGTAGTACCTCGGGTCGCGGAGCGGTGCGGTCTCGGCGTCCGCCGCCCGATCGCTCGCTCCGATCCCGGCGTGCCGCAGTACGTTCAGGCCCTCAGCGTATGCGGCCATGAGCCCGTACTCGATCCCGTTGTGGACCATCTTCACGAAATGTCCCGCACCGACCGGCCCGCAATGCAGGTATCCGGCCTCGGCGGTGGTCGCGTTCGTTTCGGTCCGCCCCGGCGTCCGAGGAGCGGCGGTCACGCCCGGCGCGAGCGTCGCGAAGATGGGGTCCAGGTGCCGCACGATCTCGTCCTCGCCTCCGATCATCAGACAGAACCCGCGCTCGAGGCCGAACACGCCGCCGCTCGTGCCCACGTCGACGAAGTGCACGCCCGTCGCCGCGTACCGTTCGGCGCGATCGATGTCGTCGCGGTAGTAGGAGTTCCCGCCGTCGATCACGATGTCGCCGTCCTCCATCAGCTCGGCGAGCGCGTCGGTCGTCTGCTCCGCGAACGCCGCCGGCACCATCACCCACGCGGCGCGGGGCTTCGAGAGCCCACGCACGAGGTCCTCGAGCGAGCCCGTCCCGATCGCGCCCGCGCCCTCGAGCTGACGGACCGCGTCCGCGTTCACGTCGTACGCAACGACCTCGTGCCCGTCGCGCATCAGCCGTCGCGAGAGGTTCGCCCCCATCCTGCCGAGCCCGATCATCCCGAGCTGCATCAGATCACCTCCGTGAGCTGCTCCAGGCGCACGCGCGCCACGCGTCGCCCCCGCGTACGGAGCGACCGCAGGTCGCCGAGGGCCTGGGCGTCGATCAGGGTCCCGAACGAGAACGGCTGCCCGGGGATCGGCAGGTCGGTCGAACGCTCCCCGTCGGTGACCTGGATGAACACGCCGCTGTTCGGCCCGCCCTTGTGCAGCTGTCCCGTGGAATGCAGGAAGCGCGGACCGAACCCCGTCGTCGTCGCGACCGCGTACCGGTCCCGGATCGCGAGCCTCGCGCGTTCGATCGTGTCCTCGGCCTCCGAGGTCCGGTCGAGGTAGGCGAGGATCGCCACGTAGTCGCCGGATCCGATCTCCTTCAGCAACGCGCGCAGCTCGTCGGTGCCCGGGTCCTCCACCGATCCAGCCGCGAGGATCTCCCTCGTCGCGTCCTTCGCTTCCTGGACGTTCGGCTGGTCGAAGGGGTTGATGCCGAGCACGTACCCGGCGACCGCCGTCGCCATCTCCCAGCGGAAGAACTCGCCGCCGAGCTGCACGCGGTCCTCGAGCGCGATGCGCGCGACCGGGTGGCCGAGGCGCTCGAGCGCGTCGAGTCCCTCGTGCTCACCGATCGCGACGAACAGGCGATCGTCCCCGTAGACGCCGGGCGGGCCCATCGGCTCGCCGACGACCGGGACGATGCCGACGCCCTCCTTGCCCGTCGACTCGGCGATCAGCTGCTCGACCCAGGTGCCGAAGCTCGCGACCTCTTGCGGGATCAGGAGCGTGAGCTTGTCCCGCCCCGCCCCGGCCGACCCGCCCAGGAGCGCGCCGAGCCTCGCGCCCGGGCTCTGGGCCGCCGGCACGGTGCGTTCGGACGCGGACCGCATCTCCTCGGCCGCATCGAGCACCTCGTGCAGCGGGGCGCCGATCAGCGCCGCCGGTACGAGGCCGAAGTAGGACAGCGCCGAGTAGCGCCCGCCGATGTCCCCGGGGTTGCGGAAGACCGCGCGGAAGCCGTGCTCGCCCGCCGAGCGATCGAGCGGTGTCCCCGGGTCCGTGATCGCGACGAACTGCTCCCCGTTCGGGGCCCGGTCCCAGAAGTACGCGAAGTGGCTGAGCGTCTCCGTCGTGGTGCCGGACTTGCTCGCGACGACGAACAGCGTCTTCGCGAGTTCGAGGGAACCGGTGACGCGCTCGATCGTCGCCGGGTGCGTCGTGTCGAGCACGATGAGCTGGACCGCGCCGTCCGCGGCGCCGAACGTCGTCATGAACACCTCGGGGGCCAGGCTCGAGCCGCCCATCCCGAGCAGCACCGCGGTCTCGAAGCCGTCGGCGGCCGCCTGCGTCGCGAACGCCTGGAGCTCGGGCAGCCGCTCGCGCATCAGGTTCGAGACCGTGAGCCACCCGAGCCGGTCCGTGATCTCGGTGGGGTCGTCCTTCCAGACCGTGTGGTCCTTGCGCCAGATCCGCTCGATCACACGGTCCCGGTCCATCGCCGTGAGCTCCTGCACGGTGTTCATCGCGGTGACACGTTACGCGCCGAGATCCGCGACCGCGGCACGGATGGCCCTCGCTGCCGCGAGCGGGTCGGGCCGGTGGAAGATCGCGGTCCCGGCGACGACGACGTCGGCGCCGGCCTGCACGGACGCCCTCGCCGTCTCGGGGTTGATCCCGCCGTCGACCTCGATCCGGAAGCCGAACCCGCCGTCGGCCCGGGCCGTCGCCGCGCGCTCGACCTTGACCAGGTGCTCGGGCACGAAGGGCTGGCCGCCGAAGCCCGCCGTGATCGTCATCACGAGCAGGAGATCGATCCGCTCGTCGAGGTAGGGCTCGACCACCTCGAACGGCGTGGGCCCGTCGATCACGAGGCCCGCCTGCATCCCGAGATCGCGGACGCGCGCGAGCAGCTTCGTCGGATCGCCGAGCTCGACGTGCGCGGTGCACAGGTCGGCGCCCGCCTCGGCGAGTCGCTCGAGCCAGAAGCCGGGATCGGTGACCATGAGGTGGCAGTCGAGGAACAGGTCCGTGTGCCTTCGCAACGAGGCCACCACCGGCGGTCCGATCGACAGGTTCGGCACGAAGTGGCCGTCCATGAGGTCGACGTGCACCCAATCGACCTCGGGGCGGACGGCGGCGACCTCATCGGCGAGCACCGCATAGTCGGCGGCCAGGATCGACGGCGCGACGAGGATCTCGTTCGGCACGGCCGCTAGTCTGCCTCAGCCCCGCGGTGCGCGCTCGACCGGGGCCTTGCCCTGTGTAACGCTCGCAGCGATCCGCGGCACGAGTCGTCGCGTTCGAGCCGCAGGAGGAAGGAGTCCGGATGGACGACGCCATCAAGGTCTACGGCGCGAGCTGGTGCCCGGACTGCCGTCGCGCGAAGCGGTTCCTGGGGGACCAGCGGGTCTCGTTCGAGTGGCACGACATCGAGGTGGACCCCGACGGCGTCCGCGTCGTCCAGGAACGCAACGACGGCAACAACATCATCCCGACGATCGTCTTCCCGGACGGCTCACACCTGGCGGAGCCCTCGAACGAGGAGCTCGCCGAGAAGATCGGGCTCGAGCGGATGGCGATGATGCACGTCTACGACCTCGTCATCATCGGCGGGGGACCGGCCGGTCTCACGACCTCCATCTACGCCGCGCGGGAGAACCTCCAGACGCTGGTCGTCGACAGCAAGGGTCTCGGTGGCCAGGCCGGCGTCACCGAACGTCTCGACAACTACCCCGGCTTCCCCGACGGGATCGCAGGCGCCGAGCTCGCCGACCGGATCGTGCAGCAGGCGCGGCGCTACGGCGTCGAGCTGTTGCAGGCGGTCTCGGTGAAGTCGATCACGAGCGACGGCGAGGAGATCGACGTGGAGGCGGCGACCGGCGACCACTACCACGCCAGGGCCGCCCTCATCGCGACCGGATCCACGTACCGGCGGACCGGCGCGCCCGGCGAGGAGGACCTGATCGGGGCCGGCATCCACTTCTGCGCGACGTGCGACGGTCCGTTCTACAAGGGCGCGAGCCAGCTCGTCGTGCTCGGCGGCGGCAACAGCGGACTCGAGGAGGGTCTGTTCCTCTCGCAGTTCGTCGATACGGTCACGATCGTGCAGCGCAGCGACCGCCTGACGGCGAACAAGCTGCTCCAGGACAAGGTCGCCATGGACCCGCGGATGCAGGTCCTGCTGAACCGGGAGGTCGTCGAGTTCAAGCCGAAGAGCGATGGGAGCGGCAAGCTCGGCGCCGTCGTGCTGAAGGACCGCGAGACCGGTCAGGTCGACGAGCTGCATCCCGCCGGCTGCTTCGTGTTCATCGGCCTGGACCCGAACACCGGGTTCGTCAAGGGGCAGATCGACCTCGACGACCGGGGACTGATCACGACGGACATGGGATTGCAGACGAGCATCGCGGGCGTGTTCGCCGCGGGCGACGTGCGCTCGGGGTCGACGAAGCAGCTCGCGTCGGCGGTCGGCGAAGGTGCCGCGGCCGCCATCGGGATCCGGCAGTACCTGGAGGCGCTGGACGCCAGGCCGATGCACATGATGTGAAGGGGGACGCCGTGGAGCCCAGGGAGATCTTCGAGCTCATCGTCAAGGCCGACGAGCGCCTGAAGTACGCGCACGAGGACAACGCAGGGCTCCGGCGGACGCAGGCGCGCGAGCTCCTCGAGCAGGCGAAGACGGCGGCCACCGAGATCGGCAACCAGCAGTTGATCGAGCAGGCCGAGACGCGCCTCGCGGACCTGGGGGCCGCGTGAGCGGACGGCAACGCCCTGCCTGAGCGGACCTAGGCCGTCGGCCTCGGATCCCGGAACACGCCGAGCAACGCCTCGCGTGCCTCGGGCGAAACGTCCTCCTCGGTGAGCATCCCGGTGAGGGCGATCGTGGTTCGGAACTGCGCGAGATAGGTCGTGCACCCGTCGCAGCGCGCCAGGTGTTGGTCGGCCAGGGCGCGCTCCCCTTCGGGCATCGCGCCCTCGAGGTAGTCCGTGATCAGCTCCACCAGCCGGCTGCAGTTCACGCGCCGTCGCCCTCTCCCGGTGTGAGGTACCGCTCCAGGGCACCACGCACCTTCGCGCGTGCGCGATGCAGGAGCACCCGTTGATTGGTCTCGGACAGGTCCAGGGCGTTACGCACCTCGGCGGAGCTCCAGCCGAGGACGTCGCGCATCCGGATCACCTCACGCTGGTTCGGCGGCAGCGTCTCGATCGCCGCCGCGACCTGGGCCAGCGTCTCCCGCGAGACGACGCGATCCTCCGGTCCCCAGTCGGCGGGTGGTTCGGCCCAGTCACCGGGGGCGTTCGCGCCGGCGGGCTGGAACCGATCGGGGTCGACCGAGGGCTCGTCGTCGCCGGGTGACCACACGGATGCGAACGGGATGCTCCTGGCCTCGCGCTGGCCTCGCGTCTTCGCGATGTTCACGAGGATCTTGAAGATCCAGGTTCGGAGCGACGAGCGCCCCTCGAATCCGTCGAGACCCTTCAGCACCCCGACCCAGGCGTCCTGGACGGCCTCCTCGGCGACGGCGTGCGAGGGGACGTACATCCGTGCGATCCGGAGCATCGCCGGTTGGAGCTGGTCGACGAGCATCATGAACGCGACCTCGTCCCCCGCGCGGATGGACGCGACGAGTTCGAGATCGTCGTGGTGGGCGGGTCCGGACGACACGCCGGCCATCGTAGGTGAGCTGGGCCGGGGGTCGTGCGGGCGGATCTCGGGCGATCAGCCGGGCCGGGCGGCGCCCGAGAAGCTGTCCCAATAGATCGAGACGACCGAGACCACGTCGCCGGTCGACGGCGAATGGATCATCCGGCCGCCGCCGACGTAGATCCCGACGTGCGAGATCGGGGAGTAGAAGAAGACGAGATCCCCGGGCTGCAGGTCCGACTGCGCCACGTGCGGCAACGACGCGTACTGCGCCGCCGAGGAATGCGGGAGGTAGACGCCGGCATGCGCCCAGGACCACGCGGTGAACCCGGAGCAGTCGAACCCGGTCTCCGGGCTCGTGCCGCCCCACTGGTACGGCGTTCCGATCACCGAGTACGCCGCCGCGAGCACGGCCGCGACGTTGCCGTTCGGCGCCGGGGGTGGCGGGATCGGTCCCGGGGTGACGCCGCCTTGCTGGGCCGTGGGCGTGGCCGCCGCCGCCGCCTCGGCCGCCGCGCGTCGAGCCGCCTCCGCTTCGCGGTATTCGCGATCGAGTTCCTCGTACAGGTCGCGCGCCTCGTCGACCCGCTCCTCGATCTGCGCGGCCTTCGCGTCGATCGCGGCGAGCACGCCCTGCCGCTCCTCGACCGTGGCCGCGAGCTCCTCCGCCGACCATCGGGCCTCCTGGCGCGCCAGCTCGGCCTCGAGCGCAAGATCCGTGTCGGCCTGGGCCATGCTGCCGATGAACTCGAGACGGTCGGAGAACTCGGCGAGCGACGTCGACTCGAACAGGAGTGCGACCTGCGATCCCACGCCCTGGTACGCGCGAGCGGCGCTCGCGTTCAGGTGCGCCAGTGCTCCCTCGGCGGCGGCCTGTGCCCGGTCCGCCTGCCCCCGCACGTCCGCGAGCCGGACCTGGACCGCCTGGAGCTGCAGCCTGGCCTGGTTGAACTCCTCGACGAGCAGCGAGAGCTCTTGGTTCAGGCCATCCAGCCGCGCCTTGGCTCGTTGGACCTCCTCGCGGCTCGGGGCCGCCGAGGAGAGGGTGGTCGCACCGACCGTCGCCGTGACGGCGACGAGCACGGCCACGGTGAGCCGTGCGACGTGGTGCGTGCGTGTACCGGTCATCGTCCTCCGGGCAAAGGAACGGGCTGTCAGCCGACAGCCCGCGACGAGGCTACCCAGGGCGGCAGCCCGCGTCAAACCTCTCCGCACGACCGCCTCGAGGGCTCCGACGGCGTCCGGAAGGACCGATCCGTTCGATCCCTGATCTTGGTCGGGACGGCGGGACTTGAACCCGCGACCTCAGCGTCCCGAACGCTGCGCGCTACCAAGCTGCGCCACGTCCCGATCCTCCGAGTCTAGCGGCTCGGCCTTCGCGAGAGCCGGGTAGATTGTGCACGCGTGAGGATCGCCCAGATCTGCCCGCCGTGGCTCGCGGTCCCGCCGAAGGGGTACGGCGGGATCGAGTGGGTGGTGGCGCTGCTCGCCGACGGTCTCGCCGAGGCCGGTCACGACGTCACGCTGTTCGCGACCGGTGACTCGCGGACGAAGGCCCGGCTCGAGTACGTCTTCGAGCAGGCGCCCGGTTCGGCGCGGATCAACGACATCGCCCTCGACACCACGCACACCCTCTTCAGCCTCGTCGACGCGCGCCGTCGCTTCGACGTCTTGCACGTGCACTCCCCGTTCTCGACGCTCGCGGCCGCGGTCGAGACTGGCGTCCCGACGGTCCACACATTGCACGGCTCGTTCGTGGAGGAGATGCGGCTCCTGTACTCGTTCGTCGCGCAGCGGGCTTGGTACGTCGCGATCAGCGAGGCGCAGAAGCGCTTCGACGAGGACCTGCGCTACGGGGGGGTCGTCTACAACGGGATCGACCTGGACGTCTACCGGCTGCAGGAACAGAAGGAGGACTTCGTCCTGTTCCTCGGCCGCGCCGCCCCGGAGAAGGGGTGGCGGCGGGCCGTGGACGCGGCGAAACTGGCGGGCGTCCGCCTCGTGTCCGCGGTGAAGATCGCGCACCCCGCCGAACAGCAGGAGTGGGAGACGAACGTTCGGCCGGTCCTGCCTCCCGACTTCGAGGTGGTGGGTGAGATCTCGCAGGAGGAGAAGGTCGACCTGCTCCGGCGGGCGAGGGCGGTGCTGTTCCCGATCGACTGGGACGAGCCGTTCGGCCTGGTGATGACCGAGGCGATGGCGTGCGGCACCCCGGTGATCGCGACCCCGCGTGGGTCGGTCCCGGAGGTGATCGACGACGGGGTCACCGGCTGGGTCGTCGACGTCGAGGACTACCCCGCGCAAGCTGCCGAGCGGCTCACCCGGCTGTCGGAGATCGACCCGAAGGCGTGCCGCGGCCGCGTCGACCGGCTGTTCTCCAAGCAGGCGATGGTGGCCGGCTACGAACGGGTCTTCCAGCGCGTCCTCGCCGAGGCGGGGTCGCCGGATGGAACCGATCCGGCCGGATAGTCGTCAGAGCCACATAGGATTGGCCCGTCCGCTCTCAAGGAGGCCTCGATGTTCGCTGGGCGCCGTCGCCCGCTCGTGCCACTCGCCGTCGTGTTCGTGCTCCTGTCGACCCTGCTGTCGACCTCCGTCTCCACCGCCGCGGAGGCGACATCGTTGCGCCTGTTCGTCGCCGATTCGGACATCACCGCTCGGCGTGGCGGCGGCAGGAACATCTTCGTCGACCCCGGCGCCTGGCTGACGCCGGTCGGTGGAGACTTCGAGCTCCGGGTGAGCCGCCCCGACTACGACACGCCGGTGACGATCAACCAGGTCGATACCGCGACGGGCGAGATCGTTCGCAGCCTGCCGGCCGACATGTTGGACGGCTGGTTCGGCCTCGGACGGTTCGGCAGCTACCAGGTCCTCGAGGCCGACGGCGACGTCGTGGTCGACGAGACCTTCTCGCTCTGCCTCAACTCCTTCGGCCGCCAGCGGATCTCGGACGACAGCCCGCTCACGTCCGGGTATCCCTACTTCTGCGGCGGCGGCCCGTTCACGCGAGGCGCGATCTGGGGACTCGACAACGGATGGGCCAGCCCCTTCATCGGCGGCTACTACTACGGGTTCAGCTGGCGGGGACGCGAGGACGAGTACACGATCCGGTTCCGGATCGAGCCGCGATGGGTCGAGGCGTTCCAGATCGCGGCAGAGGACGCCTCTGCCGAGGTCCACGTCACGGTCGTCGGCCGCCGGGTGCGTCCCGCCGCCGCCGCCGACGACGACCTGCGGGCCCCGTCGTACCGGCCGTATGGTGCCACGCCGATCGTGACGAACCCGGACCCGGCGTCGCTCCCGGACCTCATCCCGACACCGGGCTGGGGGATGTCCGTCTTCACGCGCGGGGGCCGTGAATACCTCGGGTTCAACGCGACGGAGTGGAACGCCGGGCCGGGCACGATGGTGGTCGAGGGGTTCCGCGGGCCGAACCAGGACTCGATGGACGCCTTCCAGTATTTCCTGATCGACGGTGAGCCGGTCGGTCGGGCGCCGATCGGGCAGCTCGAGTATCACTCCGGTGGTGGGCACAACCACTGGCACTTCGAGGAGTTCACGCAGTACTCGCTGCTCGACGCGTCACTGAACCGGGTCGTGGTCAGCGGCAAGCAGTCCTGGTGCCTCGTGAACACCGACGCGATCGACCTCACGCTGCCGAACGCCAACATGTTCGGGTACGGGGAGGACCTGGTCACGTCGTGCGGGGGTCCCGGCGCGCTGTGGATCCGCGAGATCCTCGACGTCGGCTGGGGGGACACGTACTCGCAATACGTGCGCGGTCAGGCGTTCGACATCACCGATCTCCCGAACGGCAGGTACTACGTTCGCGTGCACGTCAACCCGACCGGGTCGATCTTCGAGACGACCCAGTCGAACAACATCGAGGACCGGGTCATCCGGCTGAAGGGCAAGCCCGGGAACCGGCGCGTCGTCGTGCCGCCGTGGCACGGGATCAACGCGTAGGCGACTCGGGGGCTCTCCGCAGCTCGAGCAGGGTGGCCTCGGGCGGGCAGAGGAACCGGAACGGCGCGTACTTGCTCGTCCCCAGGCCCGGTGAGATGTGCACGAACGACCGACCCATGCGGATCAGCCCGGAGGCGATCCTTCGCGGGAGATGCGAGTTCGTGACGAGCGCTCCGACGAACGGCAGGCGGATCTGGCCGCCGTGCGTGTGCCCAGCCACCGCGAACGTGTAGCCGCAGGCCACCACCTCGGGCGCCGAGTCCGGGGAGTGCATCACGGCGATCCCGAACCGCTCGGGTGCGGTGCGCGGCACGACCCGCAGGTCCTGCCGCCGGATGTGCGTGTCGTCGAGGCCGAGCAGCTCGACGGCCAGGCCGTCCAGCGCCACCTGCGTCCGTACGTTCGTGAGGTCCGTCCACCCGTCGGCCGCGAGCTGCTCCCGCATCTCGCCCGCCCGTCCCCAGACGGCCCGGCGCGGCCGCCGTCGCGACCTCGAGACCAGATACCGAAGGGGGTTCTGTGGACGGGGGACGAAGTAGTCGTTCGAACCGAGGACGAACCAGGATGCCACCTGCCCCCGCACGGGACGGACGGCGGCGACCGCCGTCTCGACGGCCTCGGGCTCGGCGAGGAAGTCCCCAGTGACGACCACGACGTCGGCCGGCGGGAGCGAGGCGAGGAACGCGGCCTTGCGTCGGTCGTTGCGTACGAAGTGCAGGTCCGACAGGTGCAGGACCGACAACGACTCGGGTCCGTCCGGCGGGAGGACCGCGAGACCTCGGCGGACCAGGCGATACGCTTTGCGTTCGATGAACGTGCCGTAGCCGATGCAGAGCCCGCCGACGACGAGCACGATCAGGGTCGCGGGCAGCACGGGAGGGCAGTGTACGTGGGCGAGGACACGCTGAAGTCGCAGGTACGCGCCGGGATGACGCAGGCGCTGCGGGCGGGTGACAAGACCCGCCTGTCGACGCTGCGTCTGCTGAGCGCCGCGATCACGAACCGGGAGAAGGAGCTGCTGCGCGAGCTGTCCGACGACGAGGTGCGCGAGGTCGCCGGCCGGGAGGTGAAGCGCCGCAACGAATCGATCGAGGCGTTCGACGGGGCGGGGCGCTCGGAGTTGGCCGATCGCGAACGCGCCGAGCGCGAGGTGCTCACGCCCTTCGCCCCCGAGCAGCACTCCGATGCCGAAGTCGACGCGATCATCGACGAGGCGATGGCCGCGACGGGCGCGACCTCCGTCAAGGAGATGGGCAAGGTGATGGGCGCCGTGATGTCGAGGGCCCAGGGTCGCGTGGATGGGGGATCGGTGCAGCGGAAGGTGCGCGAGCGGCTCGAGGGGTAGGTCTACACGAGGCGTCTGCGGGCGGCCACCGCGGTCAACATCCCCCGGACGCCGTCATCGTTCCCGCCGTCATCGTTCCCGCCGTCGTCGTTCCCGCCGTCATCGTTCCCGCCGTCATCGTTCCCGCCGTCATCGCCGGTCTCGAACGACCCGACGTAGATCGTGACCGTGCTCTCCGGATCGACGAGCTTCGTGCCGTCGCCGTTCGGTTCCTGATCGACAACGATGCCGTCGAGCGACCGGTCGTCCACGGGGACCCGCACGACGTCCGCGAACAGCTCCAACTCGGCCAGCACGGCGATCGCCTTGGCTTCGGAGAGCTCCGTCAAGCGCGGCACGACGACCGGCTCGCCCTTGCCGTTGCTCACCTGCAGCGTGACGCCGGTTCCGAGGCGCGCCGTGCCGCCCGCCGGCTGCTGCGATAGCACGGTGCCCACGGGTTCGAACGAACGCACCTGTGCGACGATCGGCGTGAAATTGGCATCGACGAGGACCGCCTCGGCCTCCGCGATCAGCATGCCGACGACGTTCGGGATCGAACCGGACTCGGGCGCGGGAGGCGCCTCGAATCCCTCGACCGGGAACCCCTGCATCGCGCGCACCATGAAGTCCTGCCAGATCGGCGCGGCGACGGTGCCGCCGAACACCGACGAGCCGTAGTAGGAGTCCATCGGCACCTGCCCGGTCGGGAACCCCACCCAGACGGCCGTCGCCACCTGCGGGGTGTACCCGGCGAAGTAGACGTTCGTATAGTCCTGCGCGGTCCCGGTCTTGCCGGCCACCGGTCGGCCGGGCAGGGTCGCGGCGGTGCCTGTGCCGCAGCACACGACGCGTTGGAGCATCGCGGTCACGAGGTGTGCGATCTCGGGTTCGATCACCTGCTTGCATCTGGGCTTGTGGAGGTAGAGCAGCTTCTCGTCGGGCTTGCCCACCTTGTACTCGACCCGCCGGACCGCCCAGGCGTCGCAGTGGATCCCGTCGTTCGCGAGCGTCGCGTACGCGGAGGCCATGTCCATCGTCGGGACCTCCTCGACGCCGAGCGTGATGGCCGGCACGGCGTCGAGACCGACCGTGATACCCATCCGCTGGGCCGCGTCCACGATCGCCTCGGCGCCGACGTCGACGGCGAGCTGCGCGAATACCACGTTCACCGAGTTCTGCGTGGCGCCCCACAGGTCGAGGTAGCCGCCGCTGCTGCCGCCCTCGGCGTTCTGGACGCACCCGCTCGCGCTGATCCAGCCGTCGAGGCCGCAGAGCGGCGAGGCCGACGAGTAGACCTTGCCCTGGGGGAAATCGTTCTCGAACGCCGCGACGAGCGTGAACGGCTTGAATGCGGAACCCGTCTGCCGCACGCCTCGCCAGGCGAGGTCGAGCTGGTCGCGTTCGTAGTTCTTGCCGGAGAGCATCGCCTTGATCGCGCCGTCGGTCGCGCGCACCGAGACGAGCGAGACGTCCGGGCTCTGCTTCGACTCGTGGATGAACGGGCTCGCATCGACGGCGTCCTGCGCGTAGCCCTGCCAGCTCGGATCGAGCGAGGTGTAGATCTTCAGCCCGCCCTGGTACAGGGTCCGCACCCGACCCTGGCGCGTCTTCCCGAGGTCGTCGAACTCGCCGTCGGTGTTCTCGAGGATCAGGTTGCGGATGTAGTAGACGAAGAACGGCTCGACCTTCTGCTTGAACCGGCCGACGTCGTTCGCGATCCCGAGGGGCTTGGCCTTCGCGCGAGCGACCTCGTCCGCGTCGGCCCAGCCGAGCTCCGCCATCCGGTCGAGGACGAAGTTGCGGCGTTCGAGCGCGGCCTCGGGCCGGGTCACCGGGTCGTACTCGCCCGGCGCTCGGATCATGCCGGCGAGCAGGGCCGACTGCGCGAGCGTGAGGTCCTTCGCCTCGGTGTGGAAGTACGTGTTCGCGGCGGTCTGGATCCCGTAGGCGCCGTTCCCGAAGTAGACCTCGTTGATGTACCACTGGAGGATCTCCTCCTTCGGGTACTTGCGTTCGAGCCGGATCGCGAGGGCCGCCTCCTGGAACTTCCGAGCGAACGTTTGCTCGGGCACGTCGATCAATACGTTCTTGACGAGCTGCTGCGTCAGCGTGGAGCCGCCCTGCTCGATGTCGCCCGCCGCGAGGTTCGCGATCGCGGCGCGGATCAGGGACGGGAAGTTCAACGCGCCGTGCTCGTAGAACGAGTCGTCCTCGATCGCGAGGACCGCGAGCTGTGCGTCCTCGGCCACCTTGTCGAGCCGAACGAGGCGGCGGTTCTCGTCGAGGAAGATCTCGGCCAGGACCGACCCGTCCGAGGCATAGATCGTCGAGCTCTGCGGCGGGAGCGGGATCCGGACGCTGCCGACGCCCGCCTGGTCGAGGCGGTCGCGGAACGCGTTCACGCCCACTCCCGCGGCGCCCACGAGCGGGAGCAGGACGAGCGCGATCAGCGTCGCGAAGCCGACGATCACCAGGACGAGCAGGATGGGAAGGAGCGGTGCGATCACCCGGCGTGGACGAAGCTCGGAGGGGCGTTCGACGTCCTCGGGTTCGGCGTCAGGGATCCTGACGGTCCGTTCGCGGTGTTTGGGGGGGGCTTGCATGAGCGCTCCAGGATAGCCCGACCGCACGGGTACCATTGGGTCCGCCGATGCGCCGTGCCGCCCCGTTCCTCCTGGTCATCGCGCTGACAGCCGCCGCCGCGGACGAGGCGACCGCCCAGTCGGACGACCCGACCGTGATCGTCGCGAAGGTCGAGGGGTCGATCGATCGCACGCTGGTCGCGTTCCTCCGCGACGTCCTCGATGACGCCGAGGCCGACGGCGCCACCGTCGTGCTGCAGCTGGACAGCGCCGGCACGCTCGACCAGGACGCCGTCGCGCTCGCCGAGCGGGTCCACGCCGCCACGGTCCCGGTGATCGTGTGGGTCGGTCCGGCTCCGGCCAAGGCGCAGGGGGCGGGCTTGCTGCTCATGTATGCGGCGAGCCTCGGGGCGGTCGCGCCCGGGGCGGGCGTCGGGCCACTGCTTCCGCTGGACCTCGCCCGTGCCGAGCGGCTCGGGAAGAGCGCGGTCGAGAACCTGGCGCTGGGATGGATCGGCGAGCGGGGGCGGGAGGTCCCCTCGTTCCCGGACGCTCCGATCCCGGCACAGGCAGCGCTCGAGGGCGACATCGCCGAGGTCGCCGCGGCCTCGGTCCCCGAGCTGCTCGCGAAGGTCGACGGCAGGCCGGTCGGCACGGACGCCGGTGAGGTGATCCTGGCGACGAAGATCGCGACCACACAGGCGGAGGAGCCCGTCAACGTCCGGTTCACGGAGCTCGGGCCGATCGACCGCGTGCTCCACGCGTCCGCCTCGCCGACGTGGATCTTCGTCCTGCTCGTGGTCGGCCTCGCCGCTCTCGCTTTCGAGCTCACCCAGCCCGGGTTCGGCTTCGCGGGCTTCGCCGGGCTCGCGATGCTCGCGCTCGCGACGTACGGCCTGTTCGTCGTCCCCTTCTCCCCCGTCGGGCTCGTGCCTGCTCTTGCTTGGGACCGCGCTGATGACCCTCGACCTCCGTCTGCACCGTCTCGGACCGCTCACCGGTGGTGGGCTGCTCGCGTTCGGGGCCGGCGCGGTCCTGCTGTTCGGCGAGGTGTCGGACGAGATCGACGTGTCGCCGTGGCTGATCGGGTCGTTCGTCGTCGGATCGTTCCTCTATTGGGGATTCCTCCTGACGGTCGCCGTCAAGACGCGCGAACGGCTCACGTCCAGACCGAGCGGGCTCGTCGGGCTCACCGGCGAGACCCGGGGCGACCTCGAGCCCGAGGGCCCGGTCTTCGTGAAGGGGGCGCTGTGGCGCGGCCGGAGCGTGGACGGCCCGATCCCCTCCGGAACCCAGGTCCGAGTCCGAGCGGTCGAGGGCCTGATCCTGCACGTGGAGCCCGATCCGCGACCATCGAGCGGCGGGTAGCTCGACCGCCGCGCCGGGCTCTCATGTGTGGCGATCCGGCCCTGATCGGGAGCTCGCGGCCGGGCCCGGGAATCCCTTCCCCGCTCTCGTACGAAGACCTATGGAGGGCATCGGACCGAGGGGGTGGCCCGGGGTGGCCGAGCGCGTGCCGGCGGAGTGGACGTGGGGGTGGCAGCTCGACGGCGCATGCCGTGGTGAGGACTCCGCGCTGTTCTTCGCCCCGAACTACTTCGAGAAGCGCGCGGAGAAGGCGGGCCGCGAGTCAAAGGCCAAGGCGATCTGCGCCAGGTGCCCGGTCCGGGACCGCTGCCTCGAGTACGCACTCCGGATCCGCGAGACCCACGGCATCTGGGGTGGGCGCAACGAGTACGAACGGCGGCAGCTGATCCGCCAGCGATCGTTCCAGGCCGGCTGACCGGCCCGCTCCCATCGACCTGGCAGCCCTCCGACTGGCTCCGCGGTCCCCGCTCTGCCAGCATTCGGCCGTCACGACGGATGAAGGGGGTCGTCGATGATCGAGGAGCGGCTCGCGGAGCTCGGGCTCGAGCTTCCGCCCGCACCGGCGCCGGTCGCGTCGTACATCCCGGTGACGGTCGCCGGCGAGCTCGCGTTCGTCGCCGGGCAGGTGCCGCTGGACGGGGGTGAGGTGCTCCTGCGTGGCCGGCTCGGCGCCGAGGTGGGCATCGAGGAGGCGAACGAGGCGGCGCGTCGGTGCGCCCTGCAGGCGCTCTCGGCGCTCCGGGACGCGCTGGGGACGCTCGATCGCGTCGCGGGCATCGCGCAGGTGACCGTCTACGTCGCCTCGGCCCCGGGGTTCACCGATCAATCCAAGGTCGCGAACGGCGCGAGCGACGCGCTCGTCGAGGTCTTCGGGGAGCCGGGCAAACACGCGCGGGTGGCCGTCGGCGTCGCGGAGCTGCCGCTCGGCGCCGCCGTCGAGGTCGCGGTCATCGCCCGTCTCGCCTGACGTCGTCCGCCGGGCTAGGGGCGCCGGCTGAAGCGGAGGTCCCCGGAACGCCGCGTCGCGCCCGACCGGTCCATGTGCTCCATGAGCGGGACCGCGTACTTCCGGGAGGTGCCGAGGCGCTCGCGCAGGGCGCTCACCGTGATCCCCGAGTCGCCGGCCTCGCGCACGCACTCCTCGGCGCGCCGCACGAGCTCCGACGTCACCACGAGGTCCGGCGAGATCCGAACGAGCTCGCCCGAGCGCACGACGGAGTCGATGAGGCTCCGCTGGAACCCCTGGCGTCCGAGCTCGGCGATCGTCGGGGGCGTCGGTTCGCCGTTGCGAACCGCATCGACCAGGGCGAGCTGCTCGTCGCTCGCCACGGCGGGGGCGTGGGAGCGCAGACGGACCGCGGTGCCCTCGCGCACGAGGCGTCCGGTGTCGATCACGGAGGCCATCACGGCGTCGACGAGGTCCGGGTCGCTCGGCGCACCGCTCGAACGCACCAGGCGGGAAACGGCCGGCCGCATCGGAGCCAGCTCCTCCCCGGGGGCGTGCGGCTCGGATGCGTGGAAGGCGGCGAGCCGACGCTCGAGTGCGTCCGCGACCTCCTCGCGCAGCTCGTCCCCGACCCACCAGCCCCCGGCGAGGCTCGCGCCCGGGATCTCGTCAGGCGAGCGACCGGTGAGGATCCGCAGGTCGGAGTCCCGGACGGCGCCACGCTCCGAGACGAGGAGCGCCGGCAGGTCGTCGGCCGCCGTCCGACCGCGGTGCTCGAGCCGCTCGGTCGGCGGCGACGCCCGGGCGTCGCGGAGGATCGGCGTCGAGCACGACCCCGCCCGCCACCGTCTCGCGGCGGCCGGACTCGCGCAGCACGAACCGGTCTCCGACGTCGAGCACGAGCGGCGCGGAGAGCCGGATCCGCGCGAACGCGCCGTCCGCCGGAACCTCGTCCACGTCGTAGACGCGCACCCGCGCGTCCCGCTCGGCGGATCCCGCGTGGAGCTTGAAGGCCCCCGCGCCCGTCATCGGTCGCGCGAGCGAACGCACCGGTCGGATCCTGCGCCTCGATGACGGCGGTCGCGCGCCAGTCGCCGGGGTGCGCGAGGACCTCGCCGCGGCCGATCCCTTCGCGCGAGGTGCCCGCGAGGTTCGCGGCGACCCTCGAGACGGGGTACGCGGTCTCGACGCGGCGGTGGTGGGTCTGGAGCGTTCGGATCCTCGAGCGCGATCCGGACGGGAGGAGCTCGACCTCGTCGCCGACGGCGATCGGGCCGCCTGTGAGCGTCCCGGTCACCACCGTCCCGGAACCCTTGATCGTGAACACCCGGTCGACGTGCTGGCGGGGTCGGGCGTCGCGCTCGGGGGCGGGGGCGCCGCCGAGCATCGCGTCCAACGCATCGATGAGCTCGTCCATCCCCTCGCCGGACCGCGACGAGCACGCCACGATCGGCGTCCCGTCGAGCGCCGTCCCTCGGAGACGCTCGCGGACCTCGCGTTCGGCGTGGCCGAGGCGGTCCGGTGCCGCGAGATCTCGCTTGGTGAGCGCGACCACGGCTCCGTCGACGCCGAGGACGTCGACGATGTCCAGATGTTCCTGTGACTGCCGTCTCCACCCTTCGTCGGCAGCCACCACGAACAGCACGAGCCGCACCGGCCCGACGCCGGCGAGCATCGTCCGGACGAAGCGCTCGTGCCCCGGCACGTCGACGAACCCGACCTCCCGACCGGAGGGGAGCGTGCACCACGCGTACCCGAGCTCGATCGTGAGGCCGCGACGCTTCTCCTCCTCGAGGCGGTCCGGGTCCATGCCGGTCAGACGCAGGATCAGGCTCGACTTCCCGTGATCGACGTGCCCGGCGGTCGCGACGACGGCGATCGACGGATCGCGATCGCTCCCCGGAGCGGCCGGGGGGTCAGTCATCGGGCAGGTCGTCGCCCTCGAGCGCGTAGCGCATGGCTCGCGCCAGATCGGGGAGCTCGTCCTCCGCGACCGTTCGCACGTCGAGGAACACCCCTCGTTCGGTCACCCGGCAGAAGACCGAAGGCGAACCCGTCCGCAGCCTGGACGCCATCGCCTCGGGCTCGGGCGCGCGTACCTCGACGCCGAACGAGGGCATCGCGACGCCGGGGACCGAACCCCCGCCGACGGCGGCCTCCGACGCGACGACGTGCGCACCCGAGAGGTCGCCGTCCAGTGCGCGCGCGAGGCGCTCGGCCCGGTGCCGGACCTCGGCCGCCGGTTCGCGGAGCATGCGCCACGTGGGGAGCGTGCCGCGCTCGCCTCGCGCGTAGATCGCGAGCACGGCGTCGAGCGCGGCCGCCTGCATCTTGTCGACGCGAACCGCGCGAGCGATCGGATGGCGGCGGAGCCGTTCGATCAGGTCCGACCGGCCCAGGACGATCCCGGCCTGCGGACCGCCCAGGAGCTTGTCGCCCGAGAACGCGACGAGGTCGGCACCGTCGCCGAGCGCCTGGACGGCGCTCGGCTCGTCGAGCAACGAACCGGGGCCCGGCTCCAGCAGCCCCGAACCTAGGTCGTACAGGAGGGGCACCTTCGCGCGCCGCGTCAGCGCGGCCAGGTCCTTCGCCGACGGCGCCGCCGTGAACCCCACCACGCGGTAGTTGCTGGGGTGCACCTTGAGGACGAGTGCGGTCCGCTCCGAGAGCGCGCCCCGGTAGTCCGAGATCCGCGTCCGGTTCGTGGTGCCGACCTCGACGAGCTTCGCGCCGGAAGCGGCCAGGATGTCGGGGATCCGGAACTCGCCGCCGATCTCGATGAGCTCGCCCCGAGAGACCAACACCTGCTTGCCACGGGCGAGGGCGGCGAGCGCGAGCAGGAGGGCCGCGGCGTTGTTGTTCACGACGAGAGCCGCCTCGGCGCCCGTGAGCGCCGTGAGCAGACGCTCCGTGCGGGAGGTCCGGCGGCCACGGTTCCCGGTCGTGCGATCGACCTCGAGGTCGACGTACCCACGGGCCGCGCGCGCGACGGCGTCGGCGGCGCGGTCGGGGAGCGGGGCCCGGCCCAGCCCCGTGTGCAGGATCACGCCGGTCGCATTGATCACCCGCACGAGCCCGTTGGCCGCGACCGCCGCCGACGCGATCGCGCGTGCGAGGATCTCGTCGTCGTCCGGCGGCTCGACGCCTCGTTCGATCGACCCCCGAACGTCGTCGAGCGTCGTCGACACCGCGTGTTTGATCAGCGGGCGACCGAACGTCGCGCTCGCTCGCTGACCCGGCTCGGATCGCAGGAGCGCGTCCACGGAGGGGAGCCGGCGCCGGGCCTCGGGCCCGGCGGTCCTCGGGCGTTCGCGTTGGGCGCGGGCCATGGCGCCGGTCAGCGTACTACCGGCCCTCGCTGGTCGGTTCGTCGCCGCCGTGGCAGGATGACGAACGGTGGACACCGAGGAACGCGCCGCCTTCACCGCCGCCGCCGAGCACTGGATGGTGCGCGGCGGCGGCGTCGGCGTCGAGGTCGTCCCGCAGGGGACGCTGCGGACCGAGGAGATGATCCTCAACATCGGCCCGCAGCACCCCTCGACCCACGGGGTGCTCCGGATCATCCTCGAATTGGACGGCGAGGTGATCAGCCGCGCGGAGCCGGTGATCGGCTACATGCATCGCGCGGCGGAGAAGCTTGCCGAGTATCGCGACGCCCGTCAGGTCCTCGTGCTCATGAACCGGCACGACTGGCTGTCCGCCTTCAACAACGAGCTCGGGTGGGTGCTCGCGGTCGAGCACCTTGCCGGGATCGAGGTTCCGGAACGCGCGAGCTGGATCCGCACGATGCTCGCCGAGTGGAACCGCGTCCTCAACCACCTGATGTTCATGGGTTCGTACCCGCTGGAGCTCGGCGCGATGACGCCGATCTTCTACGCGTTCATCGAGCGCGAGCTGATCCAGGGGCTCATGGAGGCGGCGACCGGCGGCCGGATGCACTTCTCGTACGTCCGTCCGGGGGGACTGAAGGACGACCTGCCGCGCGGCTGGCTGCGACAGTCGGCCGAGGTGCTCTCGCAGGTCCGGAAGAAGCTGAAGGACTTCGACAACCTCGTGATGGGCAACGAGATCGTGTTCGGCCGCACGAGGGGGATCGGCGTCCTCCCTCCCGAGACCGCGATCGCGTACGGATGTTCCGGGCCCACGCTGCAGGCGAGCGGTGTCCCGATGGACGCGCGCAAGGACGAGCCCTACGCGATGTACGAGGAGGTCGAGTTCGACGTGCCGGTCGGTCGCAACGGCGACTCGTACGACCGGCTGTGGGTCCTGGTCCAGCGGATGCACGAGTCCTGCCGGATCATCGAGCAGTGCATGGACCGTCTGCCACCCGGCCCGTACATCGCCCCGAAGCTCCCGAAGACCCTCAAGCTCGAGGGCGAGGTCTACGTCCGGACCGAGAACCCGCTCGGGTTGATGGGCTACTACGTCGTCGGCGACGGGAAGAAGGAGCCGTACCGCCTGAAGATGCGCACCGCCTCCTTCTCGAACATCTCGGTGCTGCCGGCGATGTTGCCGGGGACGCTCCTGCCGGACCTCATCGCGATCCTCGGCTCGATCTTCTTCGTGGTCGGCGACGTCGACCGCTGACGCGTACCGGTTCAGCGCTCCCCGTGAACCAGCTGTGCGGGGCGGCGTTCCAACCAGCCCGGCGCCGGGAGCCCCTCGGTGGCGAGGACCAGCCACCAGAACCCGCCGAGGTGCGCCGGATCGGTCAGCACGCTCGCGCGGCTCCGCGCCTCCCAGATCGTCGCGGCCGCCGCGTCCCGGCCTTCGCGTTGGAGCTGGGCCTGCCGCTCGCGCATCGCTCGATCCCACCGGGAGTGACCGAGCGCGGCGAGCGCGTCCGACTGCTGCACGGGCTCGAAGGCCTGGAGCCCCAGGGCTCGCGCGTGGTCGGCGACCGCGGCCAGGTCGACCCCGGCGGTGATGTCGGTCTCGCCCGGTTGGGAGAGCACGTCGAGGACGCGCCGATGGTTCCGGTAGCCGTGGATCGAACCTGCGGTGCCACCGAAACCGCCGTAGTCGATCAGCACGACGTACCCGCGGACCAGCACGGCGGATAGGGCGTCGAGCATCGCACGTGCGCCGACCGGAACGGTCGCGTCCTGGCCGGGTCGGAGCCGGGGCGGCTCGAGGTGGCGGGACCAGGGGACCTCGACCTCGACGAGTGCGCCGGCATCGAGCCCCACTCGGACCTCGTGCACGCCGTCGTCCGAGCATCGCACCGGGATGCACGGCAGGTTGTCGAGGAGCTCGTTCGCGAACACGACGCCCTCGAAGCGCTCGAGCTCCTCGAGGCGATCGACGGTCGAGAGGCCACGCGCGCCGAGCGCCGCCAGCGCACCGCCGCTGATCTCGACGGCCGTATACGCGGGCGTGGGGATCGGGAGTTCGTCGAACGCCTCCAAGAGGGCCGCCGCGAGCGAGCCGTCGCCCGCCCCCAGCTCGACGATCGGCAGCGGGTCCGGCTCGCCGAGCGCGGTCCAGGCATCGAGGAGCGCGCCGCGGATGCAGTGCGCGTACACGAAGGGGTGCACGTGGGGACCGGTGACGAAGTGCCCGTCCGCGCCGACGGGAGGAGACTCGAAGAACCCGCCCGGGCCGTAGAGGACGATCCGCATGTACTCGTCGAACCCGATCGGCCCGTGGTCCTCGATGGCGGCGCGGACCCGCGCCGCGACGTCCTGGCTCACGGGTCAAGCGTAGTCCGCTGCCGGTCGAGCGGGACGCGTGCGAGGATGCCGCCGTGGACGAACGTCTGCGAGAGGCCGCTTCGTCGGTCGTCGGTCGCGACGGTCCGGACGGGTTCGAGGTGCTCGTGGTCGAGCGCGGATCGTCGAGCCGGTTCCTCCCCGGATACGTCGCGTTCCCCGGCGGTTCGGTGGATCGCGCCGACGAGCAGCACGCCGAACGGTGGTTCGGGGACGCATCGGAGACACGGCGCGCGTGCGCCGTCCGCGAACTGGTCGAGGAGGTGTCGTTCGTGCTCACCGCTCGGGGCCTCCGCTCCGGGGCCACCCTGCGGGACGTGGATGCCTCGCCGCCGGCAACGGACCAGCTGCCCGAGATCGCGCATTGGATCGCGCCGGCCCGGGTCCCGGTGCGGTTCGACGCGCGCTTCTTCGCGGTCCCCGCATCCGCGGGACTCGAGCCGCGCCCCGACGGCTCCGAGATCGCACATGCCTGGTGGATGTCTCCGGGGCGGCTGCTCGATGACTGGCGCGACGGTCGCCGCCGACTCTACTGGCCCACCTTCTTCACGGTGAACGAGATCGCAGCGTGCGGCTCGGTCGATGAGTTGCTGGCGATCCGGATCCGGACCCGCGAGCCCACCGAAGACGAGCTCGAGGGCCTCCCCCGGTCGACGTTCTGGCAGGACTGATCGACGTGCGCGTGATCCGTGTCCTCGCACCGAACCCGGGCGTGCGCGAGCTCGATGGGACGAACACGTGGATCGTGGGGACCTCGCCGGCGATCGTGATCGATCCCGGCCCCGAGATCGATACGCACCTGCGCGAGGTCGAACGGACGGCCGGGCGCGTGGGCGCGATCGTGCTGACGCACGACCACCCCGACCATGCTCCCGGTGCCCCTCGCCTGTCGGCGATGACCGGTGCGCTCGTGCATGCGGCTCGTCCGGCCGGGGGGTGGGAGCGCCTCCGGGACGGAAGCGTCATCGCGGCCGGCGACGGCTCCCTGATCGTGGTCGCGACGCCGGGCCACACGGCAGATCACGTCGCGTTCCACGCGAAGATGTCGGCGGCCCTGTTCACCGGCGATGCGGTGCTCGGCCGCGGAACGAGCGTCATCGATCCGCCCGAGGGCGATCTGGTCGCGTACCTGCAGTCGCTCCGCCGGATGCGCGACCTCGCGCCTCGCACGATCTATCCGGGGCACGGTCCGACGGTGCTGCAGGCGATGTCGAAGCTCGACGAGTACCTCGAGCATCGGGCGACGCGAGAAGTGCAGGTCTTGGACGCCTTGGCCGAGGGGCCTCGTTCGCCCGAGGAGATCGTGCCCGAGATCTACGAGGGCTACCCGCCGGACGTGCACGAGCTCGCGGCTCGTTCGGTCCTCGCCCACCTGTTGAAGCTCGGGGTCGAGGGCCGTGTCGAGAAGCGCACGACGAGCGGCGTCACCCGCTGGTCGAGGATCGAGCCCCGACCGTGCGAGCGATGTGGTCGGCCGGTGCGCGGCCGGACCCGGCTGTGCGGTTCGTGCAGCCTCGCGGTGTTGCAGGAGTAGCGAGGGACGACCCGCGGCCCACCTCGAGCGGTGTCGCCGCGTCCGCCTCCCGCCCGAGTGCCTCCACGTCGGTGATCAGGAACCGGCTGGCGGTCGACCGCACGAGACCACGGGCCATGAGCGCGCCGACGGTCCGGTTCACGGCCTCGCGGGAGGCGCCGACCATGCGCGCGAGCTCGCCCTGCGTGAGCGGCAGACCGAGCACGATGCCGGCGGGCACGGCGATGCCGTGTCCGCCGGCAAGCTCCACGAGCCGGCCGGCGACCCGGGCCGTGACATCGCCGGCGAGTGCCTCCTGGAGCGCGGTGGAGGTCCGATGCAGCCGTGTGGCGATCAGGCGCAGGAGCTCTTCGGCGATCGGCGGCCGGCGTTCGAGCAGCGTGCGGACCGCGAGGAGCGGGAGCGCGAGGACGTACGTCTCGCCCACGGCGCGGGCGCCGACGGGCGAGGGACCCCCGAGGAGCGCGGCCTCACCGAACACCTCGCCCGCCGACAGGATGCCGACCACGACCTCGCGGCCGGCCACGGTCACCGACGAGAGCCGGACCGCGCCCGAGGTCACCAGGAACAGGGCCGTCCCGGAATCCCCTTGCCGCGTGACGACCTCGCCGTGGGGGAACCGGCGGGTCACGCCTGCCTCGACCAGGTCGAGCGGAACCCGCACGGGGCCACCCTAGCCCGGGCCACCGACATGCCCGCGTGGCTTCGACACCCGTCCGCCGTCGGGGTACGCTGCGCTCCCGACGACGACCGGATGGGGAGGAGATCCGTGGCCGCTCGAGGACGTGACGTGCTCGCGCACGTACCGCTGTTCTCCGGCCTGCCGCGCAAGTTCCTGAAGCGCATCGCCGACCGCCTCGAGGAGCAGCGGTTCATGGAGGGGGCGACGATCGTGCGCTACGGCGATCCGGGCGAGACCTTCTACGTGATCACCGAGGGCGAGGCGAAGGTGCAGAACCGGTCCGGTCGAACCCTCACCCGGTTGGTTCCCGGCGACTTCTTCGGCGAGATCTCCCTGATGGACGGAGGGCCCCGCACCGCTACCGTCGTCTCGGAGACGCGTCTCACCGCCCTGACGCTGTCGCGCAAGGACTTCCTGGCCGGGCTCGCGGCCGAGCCGGAGGTCACCGTGCGTCTGCTGAACCACGCCGCGAAGCTGCTCCGCCGGCAAGAGCGCTCGGCCTCCAGCTAGCGCAGCCGTGCGCGCGGAGCTCTACCGCCCGGACTCGCCCGAGTCCCCGGTCGCGATCGCGACCTGGTCCGACGGCAGGGCACATCTCGAGGCGATCGATGGAAGCGTCCCCGGACTCGAGCAGCTGCTGAAGCCCACGCCGGTCGTCGTGGACGATCCGTCACTGCGTTCTCCCGGGACGCGCGGCCCGTCGCTGCTCGAACCCGGATCCTACGCGTGGTTCCGAGCGGCCCTGCTCTCGCGCGCCGTGCCGCTGGGCATGCACGTCCGTTTCGTCGCCGATCGGATCGTCGGCGGGTGGGACCCCGCCGCCGGGTACCGCGGGTTCGAGGAGCAGATCGAACGGCTCACGTCGTAGCTCGGTCGCCGTCGTTCGCTTCGACCCACGCTTTCCCCGCGTCGCAGAACGGGCGGAAGTCGCACCACCGGCACTGCGGTCCCGGCGTCGGTTCGAACGCGCCGGCGCCGATGCCTCGCAGCCAGGCCCGGATCCGTTCGCGCACGGCGTTCACATCGCCCACGACGTGCGAACGCTCCTCGCCCGTCGCGAGGTACAGGTACGTCAGCCTGAGCTCCTCCGGTGCCTTGTGCCAGACCTCGATGCACGCGAGCGCGTACAGGTCGAGCTGCGTGCGCGCGAGCAGGTCGTCATCGGCCGGCGGTCGCCCCGTCTTGTAGTCGACGACCTCCCAGGGTCCCTCGGGAAGCCCGTAGATCGCGTCGATCCGCCCCTTGATCGTGATGCCCTCCATCGGGAGCAGGAACGGACGCTCCGCGTACAGCGGCACCATGTCCGCGAACCGGCTTCGCAGGTAGCGCTGACGCAGGTCCTCCTTCTTCCCGGGGGTCCCGGCGAGCTCCTCCACGGTCAGGTCCGGCTCGTCGTCGACCTCGAGCAGCGTGGCCTGCCCTCGCGACTTCATCTCGATCCATCGATGGATCTCGGTGCCGATCCGCGCGCTCGGGCCCGCGAACCGCGGGAGCGGGCGGACCGACGTCCAGAAGTGGAGCTTCGGGCAGCGCGCGTAGTCGATCAGCCCCCCGACCGAAACCGTCGAAGGCAGCGCCGGTCCCTCGTCCACCGTGGCCTCCTGCGCGCGTAGGTGCGCGGCCAGCGTACGGCGCGCCGCCGCCGCCTCGGCCAGCTCGGCACGGTCGCCGGCCGCCAGGGCGCCGACCAGCGCCTCGATGCCGCCCGACGCGCCCGCCTCGAGCGCCGCTCGTCTCCACCCCTGCGGGAAGAGCGCATCGGCGTCGTCCGGGCGAGCCGTCCCGGGCCACGGTCGGACGAACCGCTGGCGGTAGCCGGCGAGCGGGTTCGTCCGGGGATCGCCCTCTGGGACGTCGGCACCACCCTCGGTGTCGGCGGCGAACCAGACCGCTCCGCCGCTCTCGTCCGCCCACTTCTTGAGTTCGACCCAGAACAGGCCGACGCCCTTGGCCATCAGGTTCTCGCCGTACCAGTTCGCGGAGGAGGCGAACAGGTGCTGCTTCGCGCGGGTGAGCGCCACGTAGCAGGTCCGTCGTTCCTCGGCGACCTCCTGCTGGCGCAGCGCGTCGGTGAAGGCCTTCATGTTGTCGTCGAACCGCGGGAGCAGCTCGCGATCACGCCGGAGCTCGACGTCGAGCGAGCTCCCCTTGCGCGCGGGGTTCTGCTGGACGCGGGCATCGGGGAACAGTCCGCTGGCCAGGCCCGGAACGAACACCACCTCGAACTCGAGCCCTTTGGCCGCGTGCACGGTCATGACCTTCACGGAGTCGTCGTCGCTCGGCTGGACCGGGTTCCACTCCCGGTCGTCCTCGATCGTGTCGACGTGCGCGAGGAACGCCCGGAGCGTGAGCTCGCCCTCGACCGGCTGAAAGGCGTGCACCTGTTGGAGGAAGGCGGCCAGGTTGCGTCGCCGGGCCGACGCCATCGATTGGTCGGGCGCCGCGTCGAGCTCGGCGAGCAGGCCCGTCCGCCGGATGATCTCGGCCAGGAACTCGCCGACCGGACGCCGGGCGGCGACGCGGAGCTCGTCCAACTCCTCGCGGAACTCGGCGAGGCGGGCTCGGCCCTCCTCGGACAGGTCGTCGATCTCGTCGAGGTGCTCGAGCGCCTCGGCCAGCAGGAACGGATGATCCTCGAGCAGGTCCTCCTCCTCGTCGAGCGCCAGGTCCGCGATGAGGTCCAGGAACGCGAAGCCGCTCCGCCGGGACCAGCCGGCGACCGCCCCGAGATCGCGCAGGCCGACGCGGTACCGGGGCCCGGTCAGGATGCGCGCGAGCGCGACGCCGTCGCGCGGGTCGTCGGCGGCCCGGGCGTACGCCAGGACCTCGACGACCTCGGGGAGGTGGATCAACCCTGCGAGGTTCACGAACTCGGCGGGCACCCCGCTCGCCCCGAACGAGAGCTGGAGCGCCTCGAACAGCCGGTGCGTCCTGCACAGGACGGCCATGTCACTCCAGGCGATGCCGTCCGCGTGGAGCTGTATCGCTCGCTGGGCTACCCCATCGGCCTCGGCGACCTCGTGCTCGTACTGGGCGACCTCGACGTGTCCCTGTCCGTTGCGCTCCCACGGACGCAGCTGCTTGTCGGGATCGGGGCGCTGGTTGGCGGGCAGGGCGTCGATCACCCGGTCGGCGGCCTGGAGGATCCGCGCGCCCGAGCGGAAGTTCGTGTACAGCGGGAGCTGCTCCGCCTCCGAGCCGTCGACGCGGGGGAACTCGGTGCGGAAGCGCAGCAGGTTCCGCAGGCTGGCGCCCCGCCAGGCGTAGATGTTCTGGTCGGGATCGCCGACCGCGGTCACCGGGTGACCCGCACCGAAGACGGCGCGCATGAGCACCGCCTGCGCGTGGTTCGTGTCCTGGTACTCGTCGAGCAGGACGGCGCCGAAGCGCATGCGGTAGGACTCGCCGACCTCCGGGTGCGCCGAGGCGATCCGGACGGCGTGCGCGATCTGATCGCCGAAGTCGATCACGCCGAGCTCCGCCTTGATGTCGCGGAACACGCGGACCGCCCGAGCGATCTCGATCCGCTCCTTCGCCGCGTTGAGCGGGTCCGCGGCCTTGGCCTTGCGCAGCACGTCGAGCTTGCCCTCGACGTGCTCGAGGACCTCCTCGGGTTCGACGAGGTGGTTCTGCAGCTGCTCGTCGAGGTCGGTGATGTAGCCGACGATCGTTGGTTGCCACCGCGTGTGCTGTTGCTCGAACGTCATCCGATCGAGAACCCGCGCCGCGATCTGTGTCCGCTGCGCCTGGCTGAGCACCCGCTGGCCGGGCTCGAGCCCGATCAGCATCCCGTAGCGCTCGAGCACCTGGGCGGCGAACGCGTGGTAGTTCGAGATCTCGGGCTCCTCGCCCTCGTCGAGCTCCAGCGTTCGCAGTGCCTTGCGGATCTTCAGGATCAGGTTCTCCGTGGCCTTGTTCGTGAACGTCAGGCACAACACGTTGCCCGGCATCACCCCCGGGTGGTCGGCCTCCCAGCGTCCGGTCGCGACCATCGCGAGGTACACGACGCGGGCCGCCATCACCGACGTCTTCCCGGAGCCGGCGCCGGCGACCACGACGGACGGCTCGAGCGGCCACGAGATGGCGCGCCACTGCTCGGCCGTCGGCTCCCCGCCCAGGAACCGCAGGATCGGCTCGGGGTACCGCTCGCTCACGGGACCGCCTCGGTCGCCGGCCTCACGTCCTCGAGCGGGAACACCGGTCCGCCCTGCGGGTAGCGCGTGCACAGCGTCTGGAAGCGGCAGAAGAAGCAGTTCGCCTGCGTGTTCGCCACGTAGCTGCGACCCTGGTCGAGCTCGCGGATCCTCGAGATCAGCGTCGCGATCCGCTCGCGCATCCGGCCCTTGTATTCCTCCTCCGCCTCCTCGGAGACGGACCACTCCCGCACGTCGAGCGCCGGATCCCCGCGCTTGCCGCCGAGGAAGGCGAGCTCGACCGCCTCGACGGGCCGGTGCTCCGCGAGGTCCTCGCACTCGCCGACCGCCAGGTAGTAGATGCCGAGCTGCAGGCTGTCCGAGGCCCGTGGCGCGTTGTCCGATCGACCCGTCTTGTAATCGGTGATCCGCGTGCCGCCCTCAGGCACCGGGCCGATGCGGTCGATCTTGCCGCGGATCCTTGCGCCCTCGAACGCGAACGTGAAGCCCTGCTCGATCGCCGTCGCGGGCGGCTGCGCGTACTTGGAGAGCCAGTTCGGGAGGATGACGGCCTTCGCGTTCGCTCGTTCGGCCTCGGAGATCGCGTACGAGGGGAACCGCGTCGCGTCCCATCGCTCGTCCAGCGCGCGCCCGAGCGCCTCCGGCGTCCGCTCGATCTCTCCCTTGTCGCAGTCCTCCAGGATCGCGTGCACCTCTTTCCCGAGCCACGCCTGGTACCCGCCGACGGGATCCAGGCCGAGCTCGCTCGACAGCACGAACTGCAGGTCGCAGTTCTCGAGCGTCGACAGCCGCGAGTACGAGAGGAACAGCTCCTCCATCGGTTCCGCGGACAGATCCGTCCAGTCGCGCTGGAACCACCAGCGGCGTGGATCGTCACCGAGCACCAGGAGCCCGTCGACCGACGCGAGGCGTTCGGAGGCGGGCGCTCGCGGGTCCGCGAGCACGCGCCGCCAGGTGGCCGCGGCCTCGGAGACGGAGACCGGGTCGGCGAACGGCATCGCCGGCACGTCCCGCCAGTGCAGGTCCATCTCTTCGACGAAGCGTGAGGCGAGCGTGACGCCGGAGTCGCCACCCGGGTGGGTCGCGGTGAGCACCACCCGGCGGGAGGCTCCCCGGCAGACCATCCGGAACAGCCGACGTTCGTCCCCCAGGCGTCGTCGGTTGATCTCCGATCGCGCCCGGACCCCTTCGAGGGTGGCGAGATCGAACATCGGCTCGGGGCGCGACAGGCTCGGGAAATCGCCTTCGAGCGCGTCGAGCACGATGACGGTGTCGAAGCCCCGTCCGGCCGCTGCGTGCGCGGTCAGGACGTGCACCGCGTCGGGCCCTCCCTCCGTGCCGGCCGACAGCTCCGGCGCTCCCTCGGCCGCGCCGAGGGAGAGCAGGAACGCGTCGACCGATGGGTCCGCCGCGGCGCCGGCCGCCTCGACCGCGTTCGCGAGCCCGACGACGGCGTCCAGGTCGATGCGGGCGTGATGGTCGGTCTCTGCGCGGCGCACGAGGTCGGCGGAGAACGGCAGCCCGAGCCAGAGGACGCGGAACGCATCGAGCACCGAGGCCCGGACGTCCTGCGCGCGGCGCAGCAGGTCCGCGAGGCCGGCCAGGGACTCGCGCTCGTCCACGTCGGCGACCTCGTGCATCTCGAGCGCCTCGCCGACGGGACGACCGTGGGCCCGAACGAGCCGCAGGAGCGTCCGCGCCGATGCGGGGGACAGGCGACCGATCTCCGACGTCAGGAGCGGCTCGATCAGCCCGTCGCGTTCGCTCGGACCGGCGACGATCCAACGCAGCGCGAGGATGAACGGCCGGGTGGCCGGAAGCGCGGTCGGCGAGCCGGACTCCATCGTCGTCCGCGGGACGTGCGCGTCGTCGAGCGCGCGGAGCAGGCCGGCCACGCGCTCGCCCTGACGACGTGCGACGACCGCCAGGTCGCTCCACGCGATCCGTTCCTCGACGTGGATCCTGCGGAGCTCGCGCGCGATCGCCGTGTGCTGTTCGGAGACGTGGACGGCGCGCCAGGCCTCGACCGCCGCCGGCGCGGGCCGATGCGGGGTCGTCAGCTCCACCTCGACCGTGCCGGGGTTGCGCTCCGTGAACCGGCGGAGCGGCTCGTCCGTCGTCCCCTGGAACGAGAAGACGTGCGCGTCCAGGTTGCCGGTCACCACGAGGCTGGTCGGCCGGAGCTCGTGGAGCAGCCGTTCGGCCGCCAGGGTCGCGTCCTGGTGATCGTCGACGATCACGTGATCGAACAGCGGCTCGCCCTGGGCGGCCGCGACCGCCGCCTGTTCGACCAGGCCGGCGAAGTCCACCTCGCCGTTGGAGTCCAGCACCTCGAGGTAGTGACGCAGGAACGAGGCGAGCTCCCTCCACCCACCGACATCGCGTTCGGCCCCCCGGCGCTCGATGTCCTCGGGCGACAGGAGTGCCTCCTGCGCCCGGATCACGAACTGACGGACCTCGTCGGCGAACCCCCGGAGCTGCAGCAGCGAGCCGTAGGCGGGCCAGGCTGCAGGGTCCTCGCCGAGCAGGAGCTCCCGGACGCGGGTGAACTGCTCGGAGGCGGAGAGCACCGTCGGGGGTGCCGGGTAGGCCAGCCGGTCGTACCGCTGGCCCACCACGTGGTATGCGAGGCCGTGCACCGTAACGATCGTGAGGCTCGGGAGGGCCAGCGGCAGGCGTTGGAGCACGACGCGACGGGCCTCGTCCCTCGCGCGCCTGGATCCCACGACGAGCGCGAGACGCTCGGGGTCGGCGCCGTCGTCGATCAGGCGAGCGAACCGTTCGCGAGCGACTGCGGTCTTGCCGGTCCCGAAGCCGCCGGAGGCGAGCATCGGGCCGCTCGGATGCTCGAGGACCGCCCGTTGCTGCGGGTCGGGGTCGAAGGGGGCCATCGACCGGCGATGCTACTCGCGCCCGACGACAGCTCCCCGTGGGCGGGCGCCGCCTCCGGAGCGTGTCATGATGCCGGGGTGACCTCCCGGGAAGAACGTTTGGCGAAGAACGAGGCGACGTCCAGGGAGATCAACGAGGGGATCAAGGATGCGCACGGGGGCGATCTCGGCGACCGACAGGTCCGCATGGTGTGCGAGTGCGGTCACGCCGATTGCGAACGCCTCCTCGCGATCACCCCGTCCGAGTACGAGGAGGTCCGCAGCGACCCGGTGCAGTTCGTCGTGATCCGTGAGCACGTGATCGATGATGTGGAGCGCATCGTCCGGGAGACCGATCGGTTCGTCGTCGTCGCGAAGATGGACGGCGTTCCCGCCGCCGTGGCGATCGAAGAAGATCCCCGCAGCTAGCGTCGGGATCAGCGAGCGCGAGCGGCCCAGCGGTACACGCCGGCGCCGGTGATCGCGCCAACGAGCTCGCCGTCCCGGAGTACGAGCGCGGCGCGTTCGTCACCGAGCCGCTCGGAGACCTCGTGGAGCGTTTCGTCGGGCCTCGCGACGAGGACGTGCTCGAGCGGGATCACGGCGTCGCGAGCCGGTCGCAGCGGATCGCGGCTGCCGAGCTCGCGCGCCGAGTTGAACGAGACCATCCCGATCACCTTGCCGTCCTCGACGACGGGGAACGCCTCGCCCTCGTGCCCGCGCAGGAACCGATCGAGCGTCTGCGACAGCGTGAGGTCGGCCGGGACCGCGGGCGGAGGCGGGTCCATGGCGTCGGCCACCGTCCCGCCCGCCAGACGCGACTCGAGCCCGATCCGCTGCTCCGAGGCCCGCGCCCCCTGGAAGATGAACAGACCGATGATGCCGAGCCACATCGCTCCGAACAGATCCTGCATCACCACCTCGCGGATCGCCGCGGCGATCACGAGCGCCCCGACGACGACCCCGGCTCGCGCCGCGACCCGCGTTCCCTTGTCCCGGTCGCGGGTGAACCGCCACACGGCCGCCTGCAGCATGCGACCGCCGTCGAGGGGGAGACCGGGGAGCGCGTTGAAGACCGCCATGAACACGTTCACGACGGCGACGTAGCGGAACAGCCCGGGGAGCGGCCCCCCCGAGGTCTCGCTGACGCGCGCGAGCACCCAGAACGCCCCGGCCAGCGCGAGGCTCGTGCCCGGTCCGAACGCGGCGATCCGGAACGCGGGTCCGGGCCCCTTCGCGTCCGCCCGCGCAGCGGTGAAGCCTCCGAAGAACACGAGCGTGATCCCGTGGACCTCGATACCCGCGAGGCGAGCCGTCACGGCGTGCGCCATCTCGTGCAGGAACACCGACCCGAAGAAGATCAGCGCCGCGAACAGCGCGTACCCGAACGCGGAGGCCGAGGTCAGCTCCGAGAACTCGCTGTCGAGCCTGGACCAGAACGTGGCGACGAGCAGCACGGCGATCCAGATCCACGACGATGCGACGTTGATCGGGATGCCCCCGATCGTCGCGATCTTGAACCCTCGGCCGAACACGCTCCGAGGGTACCCCAGCCTCGTGGGCAGGCCTGACAGAGTGTCCGGCATGCAGGAGGACACATCGAAGCCTGCGCGGGGTGTCGGCCGGATCGCTGCCCTGGCCGCTGCCGCCGCCGCGGTCGGGTTGATCGGAGCCTGGCTCGGGATGTCGCTCGCATCGAACACCACCGTGCCCGTGGGTCCGTTCCGCGTGGAGCTGGAGGCCGGCTTCGGGATCGGTCAGACGCGGCTCGGGCTGCCACCGTTCGGCGCGATCACCGCCGACACGCATCTGTCGCCGGTCGCGCTCTCGGCGACCCTGCGAGACGTCGGTGTCGAACGCCTGACCGAGATCGTCGGTAGCCGTGGCATCGACGGGCTGGTCGAGGACGTGGAGCGCGACGTCCGCGACCGGATGCGCTCCCTCGCGTTGCGAGCGCTCCTGGCGGGTGTGGCCGGCGCCGTGGTCCTCGCGGTGCTCGTGTTCCGGCGTCGGTGGCGGCTCGTCGCGACCAGCGTCGTGAGCGCGCTGGTCGGGGTGGTGGCGTGCGAGCTGCTGCTGCTCGCCACGTTCGATCCCGGCGCGTTCGCCGAACCGACGTACTCCGGCTCCCTCGAGCTCGCTCCCGAACTGATCGGCCCGGTGAACGAGGCGAGCGAGCGGATCGACGACCTGCGCGGAGGCCTGGAGCAGATCGTGGACGGCACCGCGCGCGCCTACACGGCGCTGAACTCGCTCCCGCTCGCGCCGGGGGGCGACGACACGATCGCCCTGCTGCACATCTCGGACGTCCACGCCTCGCCGCTCGGGATGGACTTCGCGCAGGAGGTGGCCCGCGGGTTCGACGTCGACCTCGTCGTCGACACCGGAGACCTCACGTCGTTCGGAACGCCCGTCGAGAGCCTGATCGTCTCTCGGATCCCGGGGTTCGGCCGTCCCTACGTCTTCGTGCGCGGGAGCCACGACTCGATCGAGCTCCAGGCGCAGGTCGCGCGCCAGCCCAACGGGGTGGTCCTCGACGGGGCCGCGCGCACCGTCGCCGGACTCTCGATCTACGGGCTCGGCCACCCGGCCTTCACCCCGGCGCGCGGCGTTCCCGTCGACGACGAGGCGTTCGCGGAGCTCGCCCGCTCCGCGGGGGCGACGATCGCGGCGGACCTCGGCGAGCTCGACGAGCCCGTCGACCTGATCGCCGTCCACGACGACCGGATGGCGGAGGCCGTCGCCGGTCGTGTGCCACTCGTGATCTCGGGCCACTTCCACGAGACCACGGCCTCCGTCGTGAACGGCACGCTGTTCCTTCGGATCGGAACGACCGGAGGGTCCGGCGCCGGCATCTTCCGGGACCTCGAGGCCGTCACGTTCACCGCAGAGATCCTGTACTTCTCGCTCGGCGAGTCGCCGGAGCTCATCGCCTACGACGTCATCGAGCAGGTACCGGACACCGGGAGCCTGACGGTCCGGCGGATCACCGTGTCCGAGGCGTTCGGCGAGCTCGTGCTGACGCCCTCGCCGACGGTCACCGCGACCCCCTCGGCCACCGTCAGCCCGCAGCTCGTTCCGCCTCCCGGGTTCACACCATGACGTCTGAACGGATCGACCCCCCGAGGCGTTCATGGAGCGGATGAGTCGACCCGCGAGCGCGGTGACCCAGCGCGAGAGCGGCCGAGTGAGCGAACGCGAGGGCGACCGTGTGGACATCCCCGCGGGTGGTGGACCGATCCCGGCGAGTGCGGAACGCCGACGACCGACATCCGGATCGTCGCGCGCGACGAGGCGTTCGAGCCGCCCTGCGTGGTCGTGCCGGCGGGCGAGTCGTTCACGATCACGCTCGTGAACGACGACGGCGACGTCCCGCACAACGTCTCGATCTACCTGCCGGGGGCGGACGACCCGCTGTTCGTCGGCAGCGTCTGCCACGAGGGACGGCTCACCGACGAGGTCCCTGGTCTCGCTGCCGGGACCTATCAGCTCGTCGACGACGCCCACCCGGGGACGACGGGAGGCACGCTGCTCGTCGAGTGATGGTCGGCTCCGGACCTATTCGACACCACTGCTAAGGTGGCGGTGGGAGCCCGGAACCGGCCGCCGAGCCGGTCCCGGCGGAGTAGCGTCCGGCCCGGCCTACCCTCCCTTCCACGCGGGCGTGCCCGCGGGGTCGGGCCGGACCCTGGTCCGGACCTCACTCTTCGAGCAGGTCGGCGAGCTGGCGCGCGTTGTTCACCGCCCAATCCCGGTAGCAGTTGTTCATCAGGACGTGTGTCTCGCGGACCTGGGACGCGACCTCCTGGATCTTCGGCACCCATTCCATCAACTCAGGCTGGGAGTACTCGTAGCGGAACCGCTCCGAAGCGCTCACGTTCTTCTTCGACCACGCCTGCACGTCGCGCCCATGGAACCGAACCAGCGCGAGGTCCCTCGCCGTCGCGGCCGCGACCGGTGGCATCGACGAGTCGAACCCCTGCGGCATGTCGACGGCGACGAACGGCAGGTCGTGTTCCTGCAGGAACGAAAGTGTCTCCTCCGCATTGCGCTCCTCGAGCCAGGTCTTGTGCCGGAACTCGACCGCGATCCGGAAGTCCTTCAGCCGTTCGGCGCATTCGAGGATGTAGTCCTTGTTCTTGCGCCCGATCACGAACCACTGCGGGAACTGGAACAGCACCGCGCCGAGCTTGCCGGCCGAATGCAGCGGCATCAGCGCGTCGTGGAATCGATCCCATACCTGTTCGACGATCGGGTCGGGGAGCTGCTCCCGGTACAGGTTCTTCTTGTCGTCGAGCTCGTCCGGAAGCTCGTCCTGCAGGTCCTTGTAGAGCGACTCGCGCTTCGTCGGGTGGTTCGTGAGCAGCGAGTACGCCTTGATGTTGAACGTGAAGTCCTTCGGCGTGCGGTCGATCCACAGGACCGCGTTCTTCTCGCTCGGCGGGAAGTAGTACGTCGAGTCCACCTCGACGATGGGGAACTGCTCGGCGTAGAAGCGCAGGCGCGCCTCCGCCGACTTCGCCTCCGGCGGATAGAAGTTCCCGTCCTTGATCAGGGTCGGGTCGGTCCAGCTCGCCGTTCCGACGAGGATGCGGCTCACGCCCGCCAGCCTACGACCCCTCGGGAGGTCCGGGTTCCGGTGGCCGCTTGCGGCGCAACACCTTGTCCTTGGCCTGCTGGGCCTTCTGCTTGGCGAGGTTCAGGGCGCGCTCCGCCCACACGTACTCGGTGGCGAGGATCGCGAGCCCGGCGATCACGACCAGGATGCCGGGGCCGGGGAGGACGAGCATGAGCAGGCCCGCGAGGACGAGCGTGAAGCCCGCGATGCTCACGGCGATCCGCTTGCCGTTGCGTCCGATGAAGCGTGCGACCTCGCGGATCGGGAACCAGACCCAATCGACGATCTTCGGCATATGTGGAAAGGGTACGGCGGCCGCGCCGTTCCGGCGCGGCCGCCGTTTACCCGTTCGAAGACGCCTACTCAGTCGTCGTCGTGGTCGTCGTCGTCGTCGCCGTTACCGGGACCGGAGTTGTCGTCGTCGTCATCGTCGTCGTCGCCGTTACCGGGACCGGAGTTGTCGTGATCCCCGTCACCGTTGCCGGGGCCCGAGTTACTGTTGTCGTCATCCCCGTGGTTGTCCTCGGGCGAAGGGGTCGCTCCCTGGCACTCGGGATCGTTTGCGTGCTCGGCCTCGTCGCAATTGCCCCGCACTCGTCCCGGTCGCCCGGGTGACGGCGAGGGAGTCGGGGTGGCCGTGCTCGGCGTGGGCGTTGCGGTGCTCGGCGTGGGCGTTGCGGTGCTCGGAGTCGGTGTCGCGGTGCTCGGCGTGGATGTCACCGTGGGCGCCGGGGTCGGCGAGCCCGAGCCCGATCCCTGCGCGAACGCGACCACGCCGATCGCGATCGCGAGCGCGAACACCGCGACCGCGGCTGCGATCCGGAAGGTCTTGCGCATCTGATGCCTCCTCTCGTTCGGTTGCTTCAACCGTACGGAGGGGCGGGTTACCGGCTGGGCAGCGGCGGCCTAAGGTCCGGCTAAGCCCTGGGACTAGTCGTCGTCGTGGTCGTCCCCGCTGCCTGAGCCGGAGTCGTCGTCGTCCCCACCACCGGGACCGGAGTTGTCGTCGCCCCGCACTCCCGGAGCCGGACGTCGTCGCCACCACCACCGGGTCCGGAGTTGTCGTCATCGGAACCGGAGTCGTCCTCGTCTTCGCCTCCGGGTCCCGAGTTGTTGTCGTCGTCGGGTCCCTCTCCGCCACCGCCTCGATCGTCGCTCGGTGACGGATCGGCCGTCGGAGTGGGGGCGTCATCGGGCGTCGGCGATGGGCTCTCCCGATCGTCTGGGCCGAGAGTAGGCGTCGGCTGCGCCGTCGAGCTGAACACGGGAGCGCTCGCCGGCTCCGAGATGTCCTGCCCGGCGATCGCGAAGGCGCCGACCGTGAGGATCAGGGCTACGGCGAGGCCGGCGAGACCCATCCCGATGACCCGCAGCACACGCCTGCTCACGGGGACGAGCGTACGCGTGGTCTCGCTAAGAGGCGGTAAAGGACATCGTCGGCCATCCGGCTACCCTGACGTGATGCGACCGCGCGTACTCGTGATCCAGCACAACCTCGACGATCACCTGAACGAGCTCGGCGGTCCCCTCGTCGACGCCGGTCTGTCGATCGAGCCGTGGTTCACGTACGCGAGGCCGTCGCCCCTGCTCGACGCGTCCGAGTACGACGGCGTGATCTCGCTCGGCGCGCTCGTCGGTGTGAAGGACGAGGGCGAGCTCGCGTGGATGCCGGTCGAGCGAGCCCTGCTCGAGAAGGCGGTCGCGAACGGGACCCCGACACTCGGCGTCTGCTTCGGGGCGCAACTGCTCGCGAGCATCGGAGGTGCTCCCGTCAACCGGGCCGGGTCGGCCGAGATCGGCTGGACCCCCGTCGAGATGGACCCCGCCTCGGCCGACGACCCCGTCCTTCGGACGCTCGGGCCGCGGCCGTACGTGTTCCAGTACCACTACGACACGTTCGGCGAGCCAGCGGGTGGAGCCATCCTCGGTCGGACGAGGAACGTGAACCAGGTGCTCCGGATCGGCGAGCGGGCGTGGGGCGTGCAGTTCCACATCGAGGTGAACCCCGGCACGGTCTACTCGTGGCTCGGGACCTACGGAGACGAGATGCGGGGGCACGGCGTCGACATCGACGCGCTCGGGGACGAGACCGCGCGTCGCTGGCACGGGTACCGCAGGTTGGCTCGCGGGCTCGCGGAGGCGTTCGTCGGCGAGGTCGAGGCGTCCGCCCGGCGCCGCTGACGAGGGTTCGTCTCCCTGCGGATGGGGTAGACGCTCCCTGAGGCCCGGGCTAGGCTGGTCCGGTCCTCCCGGAACTCGAGAAGGAGCACGATGACCTACACGATCTGCGAGCCCTGCATCGACATCAAGGACCGAGCCTGTGTGGACGAGTGCCCCGTCGACTGCATCTACGAGGGCGGGCGGATGCTCTACATCCACCCCGACGAGTGCGTCGACTGCGCGGCCTGCGAGCCGGTGTGCCCGGTGACGGCGATCTTCTACGAGGACGACGTCCCCGCCGAGTGGAAGCAGTTCACGCCGATCAACGCGGAGTTCTTCAACGAGTCGGTGACCGCCTGGGGCTCGCCCGGCGGCGCCGCGCAGGTCGGCCCGACGGACAAGGATCACCCCGTCGTCGCCGGCTGGGCGGCTGTCGGCTAGGAGAGCACCGCTTCAAACACGTGCCCGATCCGACCGCCGTCTACGAGACCGTCGGCGGACATCCGTTCTTCGAGACCCTCGTCGATCGCTTCTATGACCGCGTCGCGGTGGACCCCGTCCTGCTGGCGGTGTATCCCGAACCCGACGACCTCGGACCGGCCCGGCGGCGCCTGGCGCTGTTCCTGTCCGAGTACTGGGGCGGACCGCCCGCGTACTCCGAGGAACGGGGGCACCCCCGGCTGCGGATGCGGCACTTCGCGTTCGAGATCGGGACGCCGGAGCGGGATCGATGGCTCGAGCACATGCGGGCCGCGCTCGACGAGATGGACGCCCCACCCGAGGTGACGCAGCAGATGCTCGACTACTTCGAGATGGGAGCCGAGGCCGTCCGCACGCGCGAGTAGCGAGACCGCTTTAGCGGACCTCGGTCGCTCAGCGTGGTGCCGTCGGGCCGCGAGAACCGCGGCGACCCGTCCATGATCTCGACGCGGAACCCGCGGTGGATCGCACGGTGATGTGGCCGGCACAGCAGGACCAGGTTGTCGAGCGCCGTCGCGCCTCCATCGGCCCAATGCTGAACGTGGTGCGCATCGCACCACCCGGGTGGACGCTCGCAACCGGGGAACCGGCAGCCTCGATCTCGGACGGTCACCGCTCGGCGGAGCGCCGCGGGGACCACCTTGGTCCGCCGTCCCACGTCGAGCGGTTCGGAGGCGCCCAGCGTGATCACTCGCGTGACGTTCGCGTCGCACGCCAGTGCGCCGCGCGGTTTCGGCGGTGATCGGACCTGCGTCCTCGAACTCACCGGCCGCACGGCCTTCGAGCGTCCGCAGATCGACGTTGACGACGACGTGCGGTCGCTCGCCGGCAACGCTCGGCCGATCGGCCGAGGCGAGCCACTGCCGGCAGACCTCGCCCAGCGCGTCGGCCCGGCGCTGCCCGGGCGTTCGCCGGTCGGGTTCGTCCGTTCGGGTCTCGACGTCGACGATCGCGCGAAGCGCCGTGATCAGTGACTGGCCGGTCTCGGGATCCAGGTCGCCGTCGACACGCACCATGCCGTGCATCGTGGGGGAGACGTGCAGGTGCCGGCGTTCGAACAGTCGATCCTCGTCCTCGAGCGCCCGGTCGGGGTCGGCCGCGGCCCGCCAGTAGGCGAGCGCCCGCCTCAGCTCCGCGAACGACAACGTTCGAGCAGCTTCGACGAGCGCGCCCTCGCTCTCAGCGAACGCGTCGGGGTTCAGCTCGCGCGCGAAGACCAATTCGCGCACCGCGGGGCTCGCGATCTCACCGTCTCCGTGCGCCCGGGCCGTCTCGGGCATCGCAGCAGTCGCGCGTGCCATCCTGAGCCGCCCCTCGGTCACCGACCGGGGCAGGCGATGTCGGTGCGCGAGCCAAGACGAGGCAGAGAGATGACCGTCGATGGTGTGTGCACCTCGGCGTTCGAACTCGGCCAGCCGCCTCGACCGTTCGGCCTCGAGGATCCGCGCTGCACGTTCGAGCTCGTCGAGGTCCGCGGCGAGTCCGTCATCGCCGACGAAGCGCAGGTCCTCGACCCGAAGCTCGTCCAACGCGGAGCGCAGCGTGCTCATCCGACGACCATAGCGAACACGTGTTCGAAGCGCTGTGAACCACGTCACACTCGGCCGGAGAGATCTCAGGTCGCCGGCGGAAGCCGGATCTCCACGCGCGTGCCACCTTCGGCCGCAGCCGTGACCTCGAGGACCCCGCCCCACTTCTCCGCCAGCTGACGGGCGATCGCGAGCCCCAGGCCGGAGCCGCCCGCCGGCGCAGAACGTCCTCGGTAGAACCGCTCGGTGACGCGCTCCAGGTCGTCCGGCGCGATCCCCGGGCCGCGGTCGGAGACGGCGACGAACACCCGGCCGTTCGAGCTCCCGGACTCGACAACGACCTCACCCGGCGCGTACGAGATCGCGTTGTCGAGCAGGTTGTCCAGGATCTGGTCGAGGTCCGTGGGATCGCCCCTGGCCTCGGGACCCGCCCCGGTCTCGTCGCCGAGTCGGATCAGCGTCGACGCCTGGCTGCTCGCTCGCTCGTCCCAGCGTTCGATCGCGCGCGAGACGGCCTCGCCGAGGTCGACCCGCGAGGTCGTGCCCTCCTCGATCTCGCGCGCCATGACGAGGAGGCGGTCCACGATCTCGGACAGGCGATCGACCTCTCGCTCGGCCGCCTCGAGGCGCTGGCGCAGCTCCGGGATCCGGCGCCGAGTCGATCGCGCCCTCGAGCCGGAGCTTCATCGCGGTGAGCGGCGTTCGAAGCTGGTGCGAGGCGTTCGCGACGAACTCGCGTTGCGCTTGCACGGTGCGCTCGAGCCGGCCGGCCATCTCGTCGAACGAGCGCGAGAGCTCCTCGATCTCGTCCGCGGCGTGCACCTCCCCGGCGCGTGCCGAAAGGTCGCCGTCGCCGAGCCGGCGAGCCGTCCCGGCCAGTCGCGAGAGCGGACGCGAGAGCGACCCCGCGAGCCAGAAGGCGAGCAGCAGACCGGCGAGCAGTCCGGCGAGGCCGATCGCGAGCAGCCCGAGCGTGACGTTGCGGACGTTGTCGTTGACCTCCTGGACGTCCTTCGTGATCCGAACCGCGCCGAGGAACCGCTCCTCGTCCTGGATCGGGACGGCGGTGGCGATGATGTCGTGCCCGAGGTCCGCGCTGTCGCGGATGTCCGAGGTCGGCGTGCCCTCGAGCGCGGCCGAGATCTCGGGCCGCCCGGGGGTCGCGTAGTTCGTGCCGAGCTCTGCCGGCCCGTCCGAGTCGGCGAGGAGCACGCCGTCGGGGTCCACGACGATCACGCGTCCGCCTACCTGAGCGGAGGCCTCGACCGCGATCTCGTTCAGGCGTTCCGGGTCGTCGATGTTGTCGGTCCCGATCGCCGCAGCGATGCCCTGCGCCTGGACGAGCGCCTCGTTCTCGAGCTCGACCGACGCGCGCCGCTGCAGGGTGATCGCGAGCGGGATGCCGAGCGCGATCAGCAGGACGACCAGGACGTAGGCGAAGGCGAGGACGAGCCTCGTGCGGACCTTCGTTTCACGCCTCCTGCGGTGCGCGGAACCGGAACCCGACGCCTCGGATCGTGGTGATGTACTCGGGCTTCGAAGGGTCGTCCTCGATCTTCTTCCGGAGCCACGAGATGTGCACGTCGAGCGTCTTCGTCGGCCCGAACCAGTGCGGGTCCCACACCTCGTCCATGATCGCCTCGCGCCGGAGCACGTCGCCGGCGTTGGCCATGAGCATGTGCAGGAGGTCGAACTCGCGCGCGGCGAGCTCGACCGGCTCGCCGGCCTTCGTGCACGTTCGCGACGCGGGGTCGAGTCGAAGGTCCCCGATCTCGATCGGTCGCTTGCGGTCGGTCGAACGGCCGCGGCGCAGGATCGCGTGGATCCGGGCGGTGAGCTCGCGCGAGGAGAACGGCTTGACGACGTAGTCGTCCGCCCCGAGCTCGAGACCCAGCACGCGGTCGATCTCCTCACCGCGGGCGGTAAGCATCACGATCGGGACGTCCGAGTCCCTCCGGATCTCCTTCGCCAGGTCTCGCCCGTCGCCGTCGGGGAGCATCACGTCGAGCAGGATGAGGTCGGGGGGTTGCTTCGCTGAACGCCTCACGTGCCTGCTCCAGCGTCGCCGCCACCTGGGCTTCGAACCCGTCCCGCTCGAGGCCCTCGGCGAGGGGTTCCGAGATCGACTGTTCGTCCTCAACGAGAGGATGCGCGGTCTCACGTTGGGATGGTACCGGCGGTCGTCAGCGTGGAGCTCGCTAGACCGCCAACTCTTGTCGTTCTTGTCATCAAGGCAGCTCTTGACCAAGATTCGGCTAGCCGGAGAGAGGGAGGGGTCGTGGCGGCAACAGCGGCGGCGGCTGGCGGAAGGCAGTCCGGGAATCATCGACGTGGGGTCCCTGAGCCGGCACCACTTAGGCTCCTTGAATGCGTGGTTGCCATCACTGTCTCAACTCTTCTTGCATGGGAGGCTGCACGCCACTGGCCAGAGCTTCCCGCTACCTTGCTGGAGTTGCTTCCCTGGCTCCTTGTTGTAGCGGTCGCTGATTTGGCTCCTGTACCAATCTGGGGGTCAGTTGAGCTCATGATGTCGTTCCCCGTGCTGCTTGCGGCAGGCTTCGTTTTTCCTCCGTACGTTGCGGGCATACTCGGTTTCGTTGGGACCCTTGATGCGCGTGAGTTCAAGAGAGAGATCTCGCCATTTCGGGCTCTTCTGAACAGGGCCAATGTTGCTGCGAGCGTGGCGTTAGCATCGTGGGTCTTCCATGCCTTCGGAACTAGCGTTCTTGAATGGCCCGATGTATTGGCCCCGGTAGGGGTGGCATTGCTCGTCGACGTGTGCACAAACGCGAGCCTCGTCATCTTGGGAACCCATCTGCTCACAAAGCTGGCGCCCTCTGTGCTGGTTCGCAACGTGTATGGCGGTTCTCACCCGACAGCGTTCCTCGTGGGCTACGCATGCTTTCGGACTCGTAGCGGTACTCATGGCAACGGTCTATGAGGCAGCCGGCAGCTGGGCGCTCCTGGCATTTTCGATCCCGCTCCTGATGGCGCGTCAGATGTTCACGCACTGGAAGCAGTTGAGCCAGGCGTCTCTCGCAATTGAGCGCAAGGAGAGGGCGCTATCCGCACTCGAGTACCAAATGGTCGACGAGCGACGACAGGAAAGGATTGCTCTCGCCGCCGGAAATTCATGACGAGGTTCTGCCACCCCTCTACAAGGTTCACTTGATGGGCCAGGTTGTGAAGCAGGACTTCGCCGCAGGTCGGCTCCTTGATCTCGAAGCTGACGTACCGAACCTTCTTCATGCGGTAGAGGCGACAGACTCCGCGCTCCGCGACATGATTGGAGACCTAAGACATTCGACGATTGGCCCGGATGGGCTGGCTGCAACCCTCCGGCTACTTGCGCGGCAGGTCGAAACCGAGACGGAAGTAGTGGTTGAGACCGATTTGTCCTCAGTTGGCGGGAGCGCGCTCACTCAGCTCTTGGCCTATCAGTTGGCTCGTGAGGCGGTTGGCAATGCGACGAAGCATTCCGGAGCCGACAGGATCGTCTTAGCTCTGAAGGAGGAAGAGGATTCGATTCGGCTCCGCGTGGTGGACAATGGATGTGGATTCGACCCTCACGCGGTTGATTCCTCCTCGCATTTTGGGCTTCAGCTCATGCGGGAGCGAGCGGAGCTGGCTGGCGGAGCCATTGTCGTCGACTCGGGCATTGGTCGTGGAACAACAATCCTCGTTCGACTGCCGGTGGCTAGGAGGTAGAACGACGACCAGGCCTCAATTGGAGGCCTGGTCGCGATTGGTCAATTCGAATTTAGGGCGGTGCCGAAGGACTACCAGCGGACGTGAGCGCCGCCAGCGAAGGCAAGTGCCAGCAATGAAGCCATTGCCACCGCAAACCGCTTCAGGTGCTTCACGATCCACCCCCCCTCTTTGGTCCAAGGGCTTTCGCCCTATCCCTCGCCTATCGACCGTCAGGCCGACCCCCATATGGGGGACTTCGGGGGTCAGTCTGGGTCCGTGAGAGTTTGTCAACAAGACCCCAAACATCGCCTACAGCCCGCGCCGTATTCCAACCTGCGCATCCGCCCCCAAACTGGGTGGTGTCATCTCGAATGCGAAAGCGTCAATATGTCAGGCGCCGTGACTGATCCAGCGATCCCTCAAGCGCCTGGTCTCGGAGCGAGAGTCAACGCGCCGCGAACAGGTCTTCGAACTGGTGGTCTTCGTCCCGACCGATTCTCGGCTCTGACGATGGCCGCCTCCGCGGCCTTGGAGCAGTTGACCGGCGAATCGAGCCCAGAGATCTGGTCATCTGGATCCTTCTTACAGCGGCGGTCGAGCTAATTCCGGTGCCGTTGTGGCGGGGAACAACAATCAGCATGGGGTTCCCGCTTGCTGATGGTGGTTGCCTTTCTCTACCCACCCGCAGTGGCAGGCGCAGCGGCATTCCTTCGCTGCGTCGGACCCGAGGGAGGTTAAGCGAGAGGTTGCAGTCCTGCGGGCACTGTTCAACCGATCGGTGATTGCTCTGGCCGTGTGGGCCGCAAGCGCCGCGTTTCATACGCTAGTCGACCTTGACACCTCACCAACTTGGGCACTTGTTGCGGCGGCCGTGTTGGCGGCGGGAGTCGACTATGTGGTGAACTTCGGCGTCATTTCCGTGATTGCGAGCTTGCACTATAGAACGAACCCCATTCGGGTAATCCGCGAACTGAAGATTGGTCGACTCAGCGAGTTTGTAGTTAGCTATCTCGGCCTCGCGGTGTTCGGCCTCATTCTGGCGAAGGTATTCGTGGAAGTTAGCTTCTTTGCTGTTCCCGTGTACGTCCTCCCTCTTCTTCTCGCCAGACAGATGTTCTTCCGTAGCAAGGCTCTCGAGGAGGCACACAAGGAGCTGAAGGATCGCGAGCACATCCTTCGTGCCCTCTCCAACCGCATGGCCGAGGAACGGCAGGACGAGCGTCTACAGATCGCGGCGTTCCTGCACGACGACCTCGCGCAGTTGTTGTTCCGACTTTCGATCCAGGTCGACGTGACGCGCAAGAGCCTCGACGCCGGGAAGGTGGCCGAAGCGGAGCAGCAGCTCGCCGAGATCAAGGAGACGAAGAACAAGACGTCCGATCGCATCCGCGCGCTGATCCGCGACCTGCACCGGTCACCGCTGGGGCGAGCGGGCCTCGGCGAGGCGATCCGGAGCTTCCTCGCCGAGATGGGTCGTGACTCCACGGTGCGGTTCCACACACGGATCGACGACGTAGACGTCCCGCCCCCGATCGCGCTGCTGCTGTACCACAACGCGCGCGAGGGTGTGATGAACGCTTTGAAGCATGCGCGCGCTGAGAACATCTGGGTGTCGGTGTACCAAGAGGGCGACGAGGTCGAGATGGTGCTCCGCGATGACGGTGTCGGGTTCGACGTGAGCGCGCCCGGCCCGGAGGGGCACTACGGGATGACGATGATGCGTGAGCGGGCGACGGTCGGCGGCGGGTCGTTCAAGGTCACGAGCGCTCGCGGCGAGGGGACGACGATCATGGTTCGGTTCCCGACTTCGTGGCTCCAGCCGGATGGAACCCAAGATCTGGCGGAGCCGGCGGTTCCGGTGATGCCCCCCGCCGGTGCCTCCCGCGGGGCGGTGTCTGCTCCTCCGAGCTCGACGAGCGGTGAGACGGTGCCCGCATAGCGGCAACGACCAGCCACACCAGCCCACCGTAGATGAACAGGTCGCCGACGCTGATCGCCTGACCGATCGGCTGGCGCACGGCGATCACGTCGGCCAGGAACGTCAGGTCGTCCTCGTCGGTCAGCAGGTGATGCTTGTCCGAGCCCTCGCCCTGCAGGAGCTCGAGCACCTCCTCCTGGCCCGAGGCGCGAAGGGCTTCCGCGCTCACCGGCATGCCCCCGTTGACGGCGATGACGGCGAAGTTGCAGGCGAGGCCGATCAGCACGAGCACCATCCCCGGCATCCGGATGTTGATGACTGCGAAGGCGACGAGCAGCGTGTACGAGAGCGTCAGCACCGCGGTCCGCACCAGCAGGTCGGTGCCGACGGCTCCCTCCGGGAGCGGGACGAACTGCACTCCGAGCCCCGCGATCACGAGGCCCCACCAGCGAGGGTGGAGCGACTCGATCCGGTCCAGGCGCCCTCCGAAGAGGTAGCCGAGGTAGATCGCGACGAGGACTGCGCCCAGGAGGAGTTTCATCGTCTCGTGGTGTCGGGAGCCACCGATGGTCCCATGGGCCGGGTCCGGTGTCCAGGCGAGTGCGTCTCGCACGCGGGCTAGCATCTGACCCGTGGCGCGGATGGTGCCGTTCCCGATGCTTCCCACGGACAGCGCCGCCGAGCGACGCCTCTACGAGGGCTTCCTCGAGCAGCTGCCCGACGAGTTCGTCGTGTATCACTCGGTGGACTGGGTGATCGTCGGACCCAAGGGAACGGACGAGGGGGAGGCGGACTTCGTGATCGCGCACCCCGAGCTCGGCGTCCTCGCCCTCGAGGCCAAGGGTGGCCGCCTCGACTACGACCCGGCCACGAGACGATGGACGACGACCGGCCACTCCGGCACGCACACCCTGGACGAGGATCCATTCGAGCAGGCGAAGGGCGCGATGCACTCACTCGTCCGGATCCTGGAGGCGCAGCCCGGGTGGGAGCGGTGGCGGCCGTCCTTCGGGTACGGCCTGGCGTTCCCGGACGGGACCTATGACGAGCCGGCGCATCCGGGCGCGCCGGTCGAGATCGTGATCGACCGCGGCGACCTGGCGCGTCTGGCCGATCGGGTGCCCCAGGTGATGCGCTCCTGGTCGCGCCCGGGGCGGCGGTTCGGCGCCGAGGGTATGGACGCGGTCGCGAAGGCGCTCGGGTTCCGCGTCGAGGTGCGCACGCCGCTGCGGCTCCGGTTCGACGAGGAGGACCGCAAGATCGTCGAGCTCACCTCGGACCAGGCCTGGGTGCTCGCGTTCGTCGCGCACCGACGGAGGGCCGCGGTCACCGGTCCGGCGGGAAGCGGCAAGACGATGCTCGCGATCGCGCTTGCGAAACGCCTCGCGACGGCGGGGAACCGGACGCTCCTCGTGTGCTTCAACCGCCGGCTCGGCGAGTACCTGCGCGAGTCGGTCGAGGACGTCGAGGGCATCGATGCCACGCATTTCCACCTGCTCTGCGCTCGGTTGGCCGGAGAGGCCGGGGTGGAGATGCCCGAGGGAGACGCGGCCGGCCCCGGCGACCCGGTGTTCGAGCACCGCCTGCCGGAAGCGCTGACCGAGGCGGCGTCCCGGCTCGGCCCGCGCTACGACGCGATCGTCGTCGACGAGGCGCAGGACTTCCGCGACTGGTGGTGGCCGGCGCTCCTGTCGCTGCACGTCGACCCCGATCACGGGCTGCTCTACGTGTTCGCCGACGACAACCAGAACCTGTACGGGGGCAGGCGCGACTCGGTCCCGATCGATCCGGAGGACCATATCGGCCCGATCGCGCACAACCTGCGGAACAGCAAACAGATCGGCGAGTTCGCGTCCGTGTTCTACGAGGGTGTGGAGAAGCCGATCGCACGAGGGCCGGATGGAGAACCGGTGCAGATCCTCGGGTACGGCGACGACGCCGAGCTCGCGCACCTGCTCGCGGTCGTCCTGCGCAACCTGGTCGAGGAGGAGCACGTGCCGCTCGAGGACATCGCGGTGCTCACGCCGTCGGGGACCGGCAAGAGCCGGCTCCGGGCGCTCGGATCGGTGAACGGATTCCGTCTGTCCGAGGAGGTCGAGCCCGATACCGTCCTCGCGACCAGCGTGCACGCGTTCAAGGGGCTGGAGCGACCGGTGGTGATCCTCGCCGAGCTCGGCGACAAGCATCTCGAGGACCTCCGGCAGTACCTGTACGTCGGCGCGTCGCGGGCCCGGAACCATCTGATCGTGCTGGCGGCCGAGCCCGTGGCTCGAGAGCTGCGGAACCTGACAGGTGTGACCGGCCCGTAGCCTCCGCGATCAGGCTTCCGAAGTGAGCAGGGACGCGGTCATGCGGGCTCCGAGCTCGCGGGTGACGTCCACGATGAGATCGATGTCCTCCTCGCGCGTTCGCCAGTTCACGATCGCGGGACGGAAGGCCACGCGACCCTCGTAGACCGTCGAGCCGAAGTACACGCGCCCGTCCTCGCGCACCGCGTCGCCGAGTCGGCGGTTGAGGTCGTCGAGCCGCTCCTCGGGGAATGCCCTCCGGGCGGTAGCGGAAGCAGACGATGTTCAGCGGGACGTCGCCGAGACGCTCGAGGTCGGGCGCCGCGTCCACGCGCAGCGGCCAGATGCCGCGCGAGGTCCAGGTGGCGCTCGACGATCTCTCGGTAGCCGGCCCGGCCGTAGGCTCGAAGCGTCGCCCAGACCGCGAGGCTCCGGGCGCGGCGCGAGCTCTCGGGGCCCTTCGAGAAGTAGCTGGGGTGCGGATCGTCCGGCGAGGGCAGGTACGCGGCGTTCAGCGCGAACGTCGGTCCGGACAACGCCGGGTCGCGGACGAACGCGAAGCCGCAGTCGTACGGGACGTTCAACCACTTGTGCCCGTCGGCGATCACCGAGTCGGCCTTCGCCACACCCTCCACGAGATGTCGCGTTCGAGGCGACACCGCCGCGAAGAGCCCGAAGGCGCCATCGACGTGCAGCCACGCGCCGTGCTCGTGCGCCAGATCGGCCATCGTGTCGATCGGGTCGAAGTCCCCGGCGTTCACTTCTCCGGCGCTGCCGATGACGATCGAGGGCTCACCCTTCAGCGCTCGGAGTTCCGTCTCGAGCGCCGTCAGGTCGAGCCGCCCGGCCGCGTCCAGCGAGAGCCGCTCGACACCCCCACGCCCGAGGCCGAGCATCGCCAGCGCCTTCGTGTCGCTCGGATGCACGTAGCCGGACGAGTACACGCGCGCGCGGGGGAGGCCCGCCAGGCCCTGCTCGTCGACGTCGACACCCTGCCGCATGCCCCACCAGCGCCGGGCGGCGGCGAGGCCGACGAAGTTGGCCATCGTCGCACCCGTGGTCAGCACGCCGCCCCAGCCGGCAGGGAGGCCGAAGAGGTCGAGGAGCCACCGGATCGAGACGGCCTCGAGCTGGGACGTGAGCGGTGCGCCTCCCCAGTCGCCGCTGTTCTGGTCGGTGAGCGACGCCAGCCAGTCCGCACCGAGCGCCGCGGGCGTGACGCCCCCGGTCACGAAGTGGAAGTACCGAGGGCCGGAGGACGCGATCAGGCCGGCGGAGTGCTCGAGCAGCTCCGTGAGCGCGGATCCGGCGCCGCCGCCGGTCTCCGGAAGGTTGCCCGTGATCGACTCCGCAACGTCGTCGGCCCCTTCGGCACGTACGGGCATGCGATCGAGATCCGCCAGGTACCGCTCGGCTTCCGCCGAGACGAGCCGGAGGACCTCCGTCAGCTCGTCACGGCGGGGACCTGCCTCCGGAGCCATCCCGGGCATGCTACCGATGCGGGGAGGCCTAGAGTCGTCGACGTGAGTGCCGGCACCCGCCAGCTCGTCTATCTCTACGTCGGCTCCACCGATGTCGGCGCCGATCTGGCCTTCTATCGAGACCTGCTCGGCGGTGAGCTCGTCTGGCGGTCCGAGGGGTTCGGCGCGGAGGTCGCCGCCGTCCGGCTCGGCGATGGGCCGCTGGTCCTGCTCGCGGACCATCGTGAGGCCCCGAGCGTCCTGCCGATCTGGGCGGTGGACGACCTCGACGTGGAGGTGACGAGGCTCCGAGCGGCGGGGTGGGAGGGAGACGCCCGAAGGGTCGAGGTACCCGACGGGCCGTGCGTGATCCTCGTCGACCCGAGCGGCAACGAGGTCGCCTTCCTCGAGCGCGTCCGTCCGGGTGTCATGGAGCGGCGTCCGATACCGTCCACCTGATGAGCGACCTCGGCTACTTCGGGCCCAGGAGCGTCTCCTGGCATGTCCACCGCGAGGTCACGGTGCTCTTCGGCGGGGCCCGAGCGGTCCTGATGCAGGCCGCGCACCCCCTCGTGATCGCCGGCGCGCGCGAGACGGGCTTCTACGAGCGGAACCCGTGGCGACGCCTGCAACGCACGCTCGTCCTCACCTACACGATCACCTTCGGGACCAAGGCCGAGGCACAGGCCGCGGCCGATCGCATCAACGAGGTGCACCAGCGCATCCGCGGTGTGGACGAGGTGACCGGGCTGCCCTACGACGGGCTCGACCCCGAGCTGCTGCTCTACGTGCACGCGTGCCTCGTCGACAGCGCCCTGCTGTTCGAGGAGCGCACGGTCGGGCGGCTCGACGATGCCGGGCGGCAGCGGTTCCACGAGGAACAGATGCTCGCGGCCGAGATGGTCCGGATCCCGCGCGAGATGATCCCGCCCACGGTGCCCGAGCTGCGGGCCCACCTGCAGGGCGTCTACGACTCGGGGATCCTGCATGTCGGGGACTCCGCACGGAAGGTCGCCGCGCTCTTCGACGATCCGCCCCGCGAGGCCGAGTGGCGACCGGTGCTGCGGGGCGTGTCGCGTCTGGCGTTCGGCACCCTTCCATCCGAGCTCCGCAGGCTCTACCGGGTCGAGCTCGGCCCGGTGCGACGCCGGGCGATGGATGCGAGCTTCGCGGCGACCCGTGCGTTGCGTCCGCTGCTCCCGGCTCGGTATCGGTTCATCGCGCCGTACCAGGAGTGGTTGCGGCGGCGGAGGGGGCGGCCTCCAGGTGGTCTCGTTGAGCGTGCCCGTCGTTCGGCAGGCATCCGGCCGGACGAGGCGCGAAGCATCCGCGGATAGACTCGCCCACGTGGGCGAGATCGACGGCGTCCTGCTCGACATCGACGGCGTCCTCGCCATCTCGTGGGAGCCGATCCCCGGCGCGATCGAGACGCTCCGATGGATGCGCGCGAGCGGTATCCCCTTCCGCCTCATCACGAACACGACCACGAAGACGCGGGCGGACCTCGCGCGGACCCTCCGCGATGCCGGGTTCGACGTCCGAGACGACGAGCTCGTGACCGCCGTCGTTGCGACGGCCGAGTACCTCCGGACGAACCATCCCGGCGCCGAGTGTTTCCTGCTGTCCGACGGCGACGCGCGCGACGACCTCGAGGGGATCGAGCTGGTCGATGTCGAGGATGCCGAGGTGATCGTCATCGGCGGGGCGAGCGAGGACTTCGCCTACTCGACGATGAACCGGATCTTCCGAAGGCTGATGGACGGCGCGGCGCTCGTCGGCATGCACCGGAACCTGTACTGGAAGACGAGCGGAGGCTGGAGCTCGACGCCGGTGCCTACATCGCCGGCCTCGAGGAGGCGACCGGCCGCACGGCCGCGATCTGCGGCAAGCCGACGGCGCCCTACTTCGACGCCGCGCTCGCGATGCTCGGTGTGCCGCGTGAGCGTGCCGTCATGGTCGGCGACGACATCGTGAACGACGTGCACGGCGCCCAGGTGCTCGGGATCCGCGGCGCGCTCGTGAGGACCGGGAAGTTCCTGCCCGACGACTTCGGGAAGGTGCCCGCTCCTCCCGACCACGTCCTCGAGACGATCGCCGACCTCCCGCAACTGCTCACCTCGGCGTAGCCTCGAGGCGTGAGCCTTCGGCGAGCCGGCCGGGGAACCAACCTGGCGCTCCTCGTCCTGCTCGTGTCGGCGCTGCTGACCGGGGCGTTCGCGTTCGCGATCGGCGGCGACTGGGCCTTCCTCGCCCTCGCCGTTCACGGCGCCGCCGGCCTCGGCATCCTGCTCCTCGCACCGTGGAAGTCGGCGATCTCCGCTCGGGGTCTCCGGCGATCGCGTCCGGGAACGGCGCTGTCGATCGCGCTCGTCGTCCTGGTGCTGGTCGCCATCGTGACCGGTGTCGGTCATGCGACCGGGCTGTGGTCGAGCCTGCTCGCGATGCAGGTCCACGTCGCCTCGGCGCTGCTCGCGATCCCGGTCGCGATCTGGCACGTGGTCGCCCGCCCGGTGCGTCCACGAAGGACCGATCTCTCGCGGCGAACGTTCGTGCGCGTCGGCGCGGTCGCCGGTGGCTCGCTGGCGGCGTTCGGGGCGGTCGAAGGTCTCGTGCGCGTGACCGGTCTTCCCGGCGCCGATCGTCGAGGCACCGGCTCCTACGAGCGAGGCTCGTTCGATCCCTCGGCGATGCCGGTGACCCAATGGCTCGACGATGACGTCCCCGACATCGATCCCGCGGAGTGGCGGCTCGAGGTTCGGACGCCGTCGGGCGACCGAACATGGTCCTACGAGGACGTGCTCGAGTTCGACGATCGTCTTCGCGCGACGCTCGACTGCACCGGCGGGTGGTACGCGAGCCAGGACTGGAGCGGCGTGCGCCTGGACCGCCTCCTCGGCGCGGCCGACGGTGTGCGGAGCGTGGTGGCGGTGTCGGCGACGGGGTTCAGCCGTCGATTCCCGATCTCCGACTCCGGCGGGATGCTGCTGGCGACCCGGGTGGGCGATCTCCAGCTCTCAGCCGGTCACGGGTTCCCCGCTCGGGTCGTCGCTCCGGGCCGCCGCGGGTTCTGGTGGGTCAAATGGGTCGAGCGGTTGGAGACGAGCGCGACCCCCTGGTGGTGGCAATCCCCGTTCCCGCTCACGTGATGAGGTACATCTACCTCGGCACCCGTGCCACGGATCCGGCGCTGAAAGGTCGTGCGTGCGATCCGGTGCGGCGCCCGGACGGTCGCTGCGTCGTCGGCCGCGGGAACCAGCTCGTGCGGTTCGGCGACGGCCAGACGCGAGTGGTGGTCCGGCGGCGGCTCCGGTTGACGGAGAAGCTCGAGGCCAGCACCCCTGCCCAGCGATCCCTGCGTGGATAGGCTCACCTGATGGATCCCGAACGCACACGCCAGGCTCGGCGGTTGTTCGCCGGGATCGCACCCGGATACGACCGGATGGGCGCGGTGCTGTCGTTCGGGCAGGATCCTCGGTGGCGCCGGTTCCTCGTCTCGAAGATCAACGCGATCCCCGGCGCCTGGGTCCTCGACGTCGCGACCGGAACCGGTCTCGTCGCTCGAGAGCTCGGCCGCAGGAACGTGCGCGTCGTCGGGCTCGACCAGAGTCCCGCCATGGTGTCGCGCGGCCTCGCCGCCGTTCGCGAACGCGGGCTGCAGGAACGGGTGCGATTCGTCCTGGGTCAGGCGCAGGCGTTGCCGTTCGCGGACGGGTCGTTCGACGCGATCACGTTCACGTACCTGCTTCGGTACGTCGACGACCCTGCCGCCACGGTCGCCGAGCTCGTCCGTGTCCTGCGCCCGGGCGGCGTCATGGCTTCGCTCGAGTTCCACGTGCCGCCCGAGCCGTGGGCGCGCGCCGGCTGGCTCGCGTACACGAAGACGCTGATGCCGGCCGTCGGCTGGGTGGCATCGCCGGCGTGGTATCGAACGGGACGGTTCCTCTCCGAGAGCATCGCCGAGTACGCCCACCGGTACCCGCTTCCCGTGCAGGTTCGGTGGTGGCAGGAGGCCGGGATGCGTCGCGTGCGGACGAAGCTGCTCAGCAACGGCGCGGCCGTGGTCACGTGGGCGGTGAAGTCGACCCCGGTGATCGAGGCGACGGAGCCGGAGGCGGCCGCGTGACGATGACCGGGGCGTGATGATGGCCGAGGCGACGGAGCGGCCCGCCTTCTACGCCCTGCCACCCGGCGGCTGGCGTGACTACTGGTCGCTCCTGCACCCGCCCTACACGTTGTGGCACCTGTCGTACGTGGTGATCGGCGCCTGCCTCGCTCCGCGGGTCGACCTGTGGTGGCTCGCCGAGACCGTGCTCGCCTTCTTCCTGGCGATGGGCCTCGCCGCCCACGCGCTGGACGAGCTCGACGGGCGGCCGCTCGGCACGGCGATCCCCGATCGTGTCCTGTGGGCGATCGCGGTCGTCGGGCTCGCGGGCGCGATCGGGCTCGGGATCCACGGTGCGCTCGAGGTCTCGCCGTGGTTGTGGGCGTTCATCGTCTTCGGCGGATTCGTCGTGGTCGCGTACAACCTCGAGCTGTTCGGAGGCGCGTTCCATTCGGACCTGTGGTTCGCACTCGCGTGGGGTGCCTTCCCGGCGCTCACCGCGTACTTCGCCCAGACCGGCCGGATCCGGATCGAGGCGCTGCTCGTGGCCGCCGGATGCGCGGCGATCTCGGTTGCCCAGCGCGCGCTCTCCACGCCGGTGCGCCGGCTCCGACGCCGGGTCGTGCGCGTGACGGGCGAGCTCGAGACCGTCGACGGCGTCCGGGAGCCGATCGACGCGACGACGCTGCGAGCGGCACCCGAGGGGGCGCTGCGTTGGCTCTCGATCGCGCTGCCGCTCGTCGCGGCGGCGATGCTCGTCCCCCATCTCTAGGCGGAAGGAGCGCGGCATGGCGTTCGACGGTCTCCGGGCGATCGGGCAGATCCACGTGTCGGTGACCGACATCGATCGGTCCGTCGCCTTCTATCGGGACGTGCTCGGCGTCCCGTTCCTGTTCCAGGTGACCGGTCAGCCGATGGCGTTCTTCGATTGCGACGGTGTGCGCCTGTACCTCGGGGAGCCGGAGTCGCCCGAGTTCCGATCGAACCCGGTCCTGTACTTCCGGGTGGACGACATCGACGAGGCCTATGCGGCGCTGGAGGAACGCGGCGTCGAGTTCCGAGACCGACCGCACGTCGTCCACCGGACCGAGGACTCCGAGCTCCGCATGACCTTCTTCAAGGACCCCGACGGCACGAACCTCGTGCTGATGACGGACACCCCGGTCGCGCGGAGCACGGAGTAGCCGAGAACATCAGACGGCTTCGTCGAGCCTGGACGCGAACCCGATCATCGTTCCCAGACGCACGCTCTGGCCCGCGAGCTTCAGGGTGACGACGGTCGAACCCCGGCGCCACGCGCCGAGGAACACCCGCGTCTCGAGGTGACAGCAGCCGCTGGGCTCGTACACGAAGACGATCGCCTCCGAGGGAGCACGGGTGTCCCGAACGACCTCCGCGTCGCCGATCAGTTCCTGCACGTGGTCCGCGAGCCACTCCACGTAGCGTTCGGCTCCGGCCGACGTCTCGAAGGCCAGGACGCGCGCCGTCGCCCGGCGCCTGCCCGCGGCCGTCTCGCTGAACCTGCGCTCCGTGCCCGCGAGGAAGCCGGCGTCGGCCAGGAGCGCCTCCAGGCTCGCCGCATCGATCGCGTCGGCCGCCAGTGTTGTGAGATCGAGTTCGAGGGTGGGGGCCGGGTTGCCCGGCAGCGCGCCCTCGGGGATGGGCTTGAGGACCACGTCGCTCGACCGGGGAGAGGGTTCGCGAGGAGGTCCCGTGTCCGGATCCGGGGACGCGCATGCCGCGGCGAGGAGGAGCATCAGGCCCGTCGCCACCTCGCGCAACCTCGGTCGCACCGTTGTTCCTCCATGGAAGTGGCGCACGTCTGGGGTTCGGAGCATGATACGGCGTCGTCCGGAGCTGATGAGGGGGGTACCCACGTGTCGGAGATCGATCGCATCCTGAGGGCCTCGCTGGGTCGTCGTGACCTGATGAAGTACGCCGGGATCGCCACCGTGCTGGCGGCGTGCAGGCGTGCCGAGGACACAACGGGTGGGGCCCTGACGGGTGCGACCGGAACCACGGCCGTTCACCCGCCGATCGAACAGGAGCCGGGGAGCCTGCAGGTGTTCGACTGGGGCGGGTACGGCGACGGCCTCTTCTACCCGGACAAGGAACGTGCGGCGCTCTGGCAGCAGTATGCCGATGAGACCGGTGACACTCCGCAGTTCACCCTGTTCGAGAACGACGACCAGGGCTATACGAAGGCGGCGAGCGGGGCGGCGCAGTTCGACGTCGTGCACCCCTGTGGCTACAAGTACCGCGACTGGGTCGATCTCGGGGCGATGCAGCCATGGGACACCTCGCTGATACCGAACTTCTCCGCCCTGAACCCGAACCTGGTCGCATCGGGGGTCGTCGACGGGCAGCAGTACTTCATCCCGCTCGACTGGGGTTTCATCGCGCCGCTGGTGAACCTCGACCATGTGGACGTGCAGGAGGAGACCTTCGGGATCCTGTTCGACGAGCGCTACGCGGGCAAGATCTCGTGGGTCGATACCTCGAACATGATGTACATCGGCGGCTTGTTCCTCGGTGTGGGCGACCCGTTCGACATGACCGACGAGGAGCTCGTGGAGGTGCGGGACTTCCTGATCTCGAAGAAGCCTCTCGTCAGGAACATGTGGAACTCGTCCTACGAGTTCGCGCAGGACTTCCTGAAGGAGGAGATCTGGATCGGATACGCCTGGCCCGACTCGGTCGGCTACGCGGACGCGGACGGGATGAACTACCTCTACATGGAGCCGAAGGAGGGACGGGTCTCGTGGGTCTGCGGGATGGGTCTGGCCTCGGACACCGAGAACTACCGTCATGCGCACGCCTACGTCGATTCGTGGGCGAGCACGAGGGCCGCCGAGTTCCTCCTCGCCTGGTACTACTACGGACACACGAACACCGAGGCCGACATCTCGGTGGTCTCGCCCGGGATCGTCGATGCCCTCGGCCTGGACGACCCGACGGTCCTGGACCCACCCCGAGCGATCCCCGAGTCCTACATCCCTCGACGGGACCTCTACCAGCAATACTGGAGCGAGGTGCAGGCGGCCTGACGACGTCGCCACGCTCGAGCCGGTAGCGCCCGTGGCAACGCAGGAGGCCGCGTCCTCGCGGCGTGCGTGGAGGCGTCGCGAACGGCGGGGGACCTTTGGCCTCCTATCGGCCCCGCTGTTCTGGTTGCTGCTGTTCTTCGTCACGCCCGTCCTCTTCATCGCCGCCTACAGCGTGGGGGCGGTCTCGCTGTTCCCTACGGACAGCGGCGTCATCTCGTTCGACGACTGGGGCCGGTTCCTCGGCGGCGGGTCGATCTACATGGGACTGTTCTGGAAGTCGATCCGGATGTCCCTCACCGTGTCGGTGGTCGTCGTGCTGCTCGCATACCCGGTCGGCTATTTCCTCGCGCTCTGCGTCACCAAGCGGAAGTACGTGCTCCTGCTCCTGATCATCGCGCCGTTCCTCACGAGCTATCTCCTTCGCGTGCTGGCCTGGAAGGTGATGCTCGGCGAGAACGGCGTCGTCAACTCATTCCTGAGCTTCCTGAACGTGCGCTCGCCGGAAGATCCGATCTCCTGGCTGCTGTACAGCCAGTTCACGGTGATGCTCGTGCTCACCTACGTGTGGGTCCCGTTCGTCGCGCTGCCCATCTTCGTGAGCCTGGACAGCCTCGACCGGAGCCTGCTGGAGGCGGCGAGCGACCTCGGCTCGAGCCGGTGGCGCGCCTTCGTGCGCATCACGCTGCCCCTCAGCCTTCCCGGCGTCCTCGCCGCGTTCCTGTTCGTGTTCATCCCGACGATCGGCGAGTTCGTCACGCCGCTGCTCGTGGGTGGAACCAACGGCTACATGTACGGCAATGCGATCCAGGACCTGTTCACGCGCGGCCTCGACTGGCAGACGGGCTCGGTGCTGGCCCTGTTCCTCCTCGCGGTCGTCGCCGGGCTCATGGCCATCTTCGGCCGGTTCCTGCAGGTGAGGAGCGTGGCCGGCTGATGCAGATCGCGACCTCGAAGGGGGCCTTGCGTTCGTTGCGGGTGTTCTTCGCGCTGCTCCTCCTGTTCCTGTACCTGCCGATCGCGCTCCTCGCGGTCTTCTCGTTCAACGCCGGCGACGCGAGTTTCCCGCTGGAGGGCTTCACGACCGAGTGGTACCGGCGCGTCTTCACGAACCCGACGCTCCTGGCCGCCCTCCAGCGCAGCGCCGTCGTCGCGACGGTGTCCAGCCTGGTCGCGGTGGCGCTCGGCGTCCTTGCATCCTTCGCGCTGATCCGCCGGCGGTTCTCCGGCAAGGCCGCGACGTCCGCCCTGTTCTTCTCGCCGCTCGTGGTGCCGTACGTCGTGTTCGGCATCTCCCTGCTCGTCCTGTTCACGTTCGTGGACAAGCTGCTCATCGAGGCGACGGGGTTCTACGTCGGGCTCGGCCTGCACGCGGTCGTCGTGGGTCACGTGGTCGTGTCACTGCCGTACACGATCCTGACGATCATGCCGTTGCTCGAGCGTCTGAGCGTCTCGCTCGAGGAGGCCTCGCGCGATCTGGGGGCGAGCACGTGGGAGACGTTCCGCCGCGTGACGCTCCCGTTGCTGTTCCCGGCCCTCATCTCCTCGTTCCTGATCGCGTTCACGCTGTCGTTCGACGAGTTCGCCATCGCGTCGTTCCTCGCCGGGGGGCAGCCGACGTGGCCGGTCTTCCTGTTCGCACAGCTCCGCGTGCCGAGCCAGTTGCCCGTGCTCGTCGCGGTCTCATCCATGATCCTCGTCCTGTCGTTGCTGTTGGTGCTCGCCGCGGAGCTCGGCCGCCGTCGGGTCGAACGCAGGTACGGCCCCGAGTACTCGGCCCGCGGGATCGCGTAGGGCCAAGCCCGATCCGGACGAGCCGGTAGGCTGGTTCACGTGACGCTGCCCGCGACGATCGCCGAGCTCCGCGCGTCCGGATACGCGGACCGGACCGTGAAGGAGGAGCTGCGGTCGAACCTGCTGGCGCGTCTGGGAACCGGGGAACGGCTGTTCCCGCAGGTCGTCGGGTTCGACGACTCGGTGCTCCCGGTGCTGGAGCGAGGCATCCTCGCCGGACACGACCTGATCATGCTCGGCGAGCGGGGGCAGGCGAAGACGCGGCTGATCCGGCGGATCGTGGACCTGCTCGACGAGCAGACGCCCGCGATCGACGGTTGCGAGGTGCTCGACCATCCCTTCCGGCCGATCTGCGCCCGGTGCCGGTCGCTGGTCGCGGAGGACGGGGACGAGGTGCCCCTGCGGTGGGTGGGCCGCGAGGACCGCTACGCGGAGAAGCTCGCGACCCCGGACACGAGCGTCGCCGACCTGATCGGCGACGTCGACCCGATCCGCGTCGCGGAGGGCCGCTACCTGGCCGACGAGCTGACGATCCACTACGGGATGATCCCGCGGACGAACCGAGGGATCGTCGCGATCAACGAGCTCCCGGACCTGCCCGAGCGCATCCAGGTCGCCCTGTTCAACATCCTGGAGGAGCGCGACGTGCAGATCCGCGGCTACCGGATCCGGCTGCCGCTCGACCTGCTGCTGGTCGCGACCGCGAACCCCGACGACTACACGCACCGGGGCCGCATCGTCTCGCCGCTGAAGGACCGGTTCGGGACGCAGGTCCGCACGCATTACCCCGAGAGCCTGGCGGACGAGATCGCGATCATGGAGCAGGAGGCGCGAACGCCGGCCGGCGAGATCCCGCTGCGCGTCCCCGCGTACCTCGAGGAGATCGTCGCCGCGCTGACGGCCGAGCTCCGACGCTCGCCGCACGTCAACCACCGCAGCGGCGTGAGCGTCCGCTACTCGATCGGGAACCTCGAGACGCTGGCCGCCGCCGCCGTTCGGCGCGCGGCGCGGACCGGCGAGCCCGAGGCCGTCCCACGCGTCTGCGACCTCCCGGCGGTCGTCGAGGCGAGCCTGGGGCGGATCGAGTTCGACACGATCGAGGAGGGACGTGAGGAGGAGATCCTCGGCCGCGCGCTCAAGACGGCCGAGCTCGAGGTCTTCCGACGCCGCCTGTCGGGATTCGACTTCCAGCCGATCCTGTCGCGGTTCGCGCAGGGGTTCGAGGCCGAGACGTGGGACCTGCTGCCGGCGGCCGAGCTGCTCGGGCAGTTCGGCGAGCTCCGCGGGCTGTCGAAGCTCCTCGAGCGTCTCGGCGTCGAGGAGGAGTCGCCGGGGGTGGCGGCCTCCGCGCTCGAGTTCGCCCTCGAGGGCCTGCACCTGTCTCGCAGGCTCAACAAGGACGCGGGTGACCGGGGCTGGACCCTGTATCGAGCGGCCGAGTCGGACTAGCTCGTCGCCCAGCCCATAGGATTCGGCCGCCGTGAGCGACCTGCATCGATACGCCGGCTACCTCGTCGTCGGGATCTTCGCGATCGGATGGCTGTTCGGGCTCGCCCTGTGGATCGCGCGCCGCCAGGCCGGCTCGTGGTTCTGGCGATGGCTGGTCGCGGCGCAGGTCGTCGCGATCGTGCAGGCGCTCATCGGTCTGGTGCTCGTCGTCATGGGTCGCGACGTCACCACCTGGCTCCACTACGTCTACGGGTTCGGCCCCCTCGTGGTCTTCGCGATCGGCCACGTGCTCGCGCGGGAGGAACCGTTCGTCGCCCGTCCGTGGATCCCGTTCGCGATGGCCGCGTTCATCTCGTTCGGGCTGTCGCTCCGAGCGCTCACGACGGGCCTCGGTCTCGACTGACGCGGTCGAGGTCGACCTGGGCGGCGCTACCCTCGGGGTCATGGACGACGACGTTTCCGCCTTCGCGAGCTCCTTCAGCCGGTTCCTCGAGGCGATGAACCAGACGGCGTGGGCGGAACGGACATCTCCGGTTCGCGAGCTCCTCGACCGGCATCTCGGGAAGGACAGCTCCGTCCTGCCGGTCGTCTCCGAGGGCTACGCGGCCTACGACCACGTGAACCTCCAGGTGGCGCTCGACGCGTACCTCGAGGCGGACGGCCGAACCTACGAGCTCGATGGGGCTCACGGGGCAGCAGCGGCGATGGATGTCGCTCGCCGACCTGGTCGCGACCGCCCACCAGGCGGGGGTCGGGATCGGGTCCGTCGACCTCGTCAACCTGCCGGCGAGCCCCGACGCCACGCTCGCATGCGTCGCGTTCGGCTTGTACCTGATCGAGGATCGGGGCACGAAGCTCGCCGCGCTCGTGCGTGCGGCCGACGAGCAGTCCGGCCAGGCCGAGGTCACCCTCGAGGTGCTCTGCGACGACCGCGAGACCGCGCGGGCGATGCTGACGGAGATCCGAACGCTCATGGTCGAGCGGAACGTCTTCCGCGGCCAGATGCTCTCGTTCGGCGAACCGCGGATGGGCCACCTCGCCCTCGGGGCGATCGTATTCCACCGGCGCCCGGTGGTCGAGCGCGACGCGATCGTGATGCCCGAGGGCCTGCTCGAGCGCGTCGAGCGGCAGGTGTTCGCGATCGCCGATCAGCGCGATCGCCTGCGCGCTGGAGGACAGCACGTGAAGCGCGGGCTCCTCTTGCACGGACCACCGGGAACGGGCAAGACGCTCACGGTTCGCTACGTCGCCGCGCGGGCACGGGACCACACGATCGTGGTGCTGTCCGGCGGGGCGTTGGGCTGGGTGCGGCAGGCCTGCGGGCTCGCCCGGATGCTGCAGCCGTCCGTGGTGGTGCTCGAGGACGTCGACCTCGTCGCGCAGCATCGCGGCTACGTCGAGTCGAACCCGGTCCTTTTCGATGTGCTGAACCAGATGGACGGGATCGAGGAGGACGCGGACGTCTCGTTCCTGCTCACGACGAACCGGGCCGACCTGCTCGAGCCCGCGCTCGCGGCCCGTCCTGGCCGCGTCGACCTCGCGCTCGAGATCCCGCTTCCGGATGAGGACGGACGACGCCGGCTGCTCGAGCTCTACGGGCACGGACTGGATCTTCGGCTCTCGGATCCGGACGCGATCGTGGGCAGGACCGCCGGAGTCACCGCCTCGTTCATCAAGGAGCTCATGCGCAAGGCCGCGCTCATCTCTGCCCTGGAGGGGGACGGGAGCGGTGCTCCGGTCGTGCAGGATCGGCACGTTGGGGAAGCCCTCGACGAACTGCTGGCCGAGGAGGGCGCGATGACACGCGCACTCCTGGGAGGCGAGCGGACCGCGACCGGGCCGGGCACCGACTGGCTCGTCGCAGGCGATCCCGATGCGGGTTGGGGCTCCGGCTAGGTTCCGCACCGGGCGGCGTAGGCTGGAACCGTGCGGATCCGGTACTCGCGTTGGGACGACACGCAGGACCCGTTCGGCCCCGACGTCGCGGCGGGCGATCTGCTCGAGGAGCTCTCCGACGACATCCTCTCCGGCGCCGGCGCGCAGGGCGCGCTGTCGAGGCTCATGCGGCGCGGGATGCGTGGCAGCTTCAGTGGGCTCGACGCGCTCCGAGCTCGCCTGGGCGAACGCCGTGCTCACGAACAGGACGCGCTGAACCTCGCCGGCCCGCTCGAGGAGCTCCGCGAGCGCCTCGACGAGATCGTCGACCGCGAGCGATCCGCGCTGTCCTTCAAGGCGGAGGACGACGCGAGGATGCGCGAGTCGTTCCTCGACGCATCGCCTGCCGACGTCCCGGGCCGGATCCGGGAGCTCTCGGACTACCGCTTCGTCGATCCCGAGGCACAGCGGGCGTTCGACGAGCTGATGGAGCACCTGCGCGAGCAGGTGATGGGCGCGTACTTCCGCAACATGGCGGAGGGCCTGCGATCGATGTCGCCCGAGGATCTCGCGAGGTTCCGCGACGCGGTCGCCGAGCTGAACGAGATGATCGAGCGCCGCGAGCGCGGAGAGCCCTACGACTTCGACGGGTTCATGCAGCGGTACGGGGATCTGTTCCCCGGCAACCCGAAGACGCTGGACGAGCTGCTCGAACAGATGGCGGCACGGATGGCCGCGATGTCGAGGTTGCTCGCCTCGATGTCGCCGGAGCAACGCGCCGAGCTCCAGGCCCTGGCGGAGCAGGTCATGCAGGACATGGACCTCGCGTTCGAGGTCGACCGGCTCGGCGCGAACCTCGCCTCGATGTTCCCCGATATGCCGTGGGGTGACCCGACGCTGTCCGGAGGCGACGAGCCGATGCCCTTGTCGGCGACGGTGGACGCGATGGAGCGCCTGCACGACATCGAGGAGCTCGACCGGTCGCTCCGCGGCGACTACCCCGGGGCCTCCATCGAGGACGTCGACGAGGAGACGCTGCGTCGCTCGCTCGGCGAGGAGTCCGTCCGCGACCTGCGCCGGCTGAAGGAGATCGAGCGCGCGCTGGAGCGCGCCGGCCTGCTCTCGAGGGTGGGTGGGCGTCTCGAGGTCACGCCGAAGGGCGCTCGGAAGCTCGGGGAACGGGCGCTCATGCGCGTGTTCGAGGAGCTCCGGCGTGACCGGGAGGGCGTGCACGACGCCCGCGACCCGGGCGGCCTGTCCGAACCCACCGGCGCAACCCGGCCGTGGCGGTTCGGCGACGCAGGGCAGATCGCCGTGCAACGGACGGTGTTCAACGCCGTGCTCCGAGGCGGTCCGGGCGAGGGCGTGCGGCTGGAGCCGGACGACTTCGAGCTCATCGAGGCGGAGCAGCGGACCGAGACCGCGACCGCGCTCCTGCTCGACCTGTCGTTCTCGATGCCGCTGCGCGGGCACTTCGTCCACGCGAAGCGGATGGCGCTCGCCCTGCACGCGCTGATCGAGGGGCGGTACCCGCACGACACCCTGTACCTGATCGGGTTCAGCGACTACGCGCGACAGATGGAGCCCACCGACCTGACCGCGACCGGCTGGGAGCGCGTGTACGGGACGAACATGCAGCACGCCTTCCACCTCGCCGGGCGGCTGCTCGCGCAACACCCGAGGGCGACGAGGCAGGTGATCATGGTCACCGACGGGGAGCCCACTGCGCACCTCGAGGGCGAGCGCTCGATGTTCTCGTGGCCGCCGATCCCGAAGACGATCCGCCTGACCCTCGCCGAGGCCTCGCGACTGTCACGGGCGGGCGTCACGCTGAACGTGTTCATGCTCGAGGACTCGCCGGGCCTGATCCGGTTCATGGAGCGCCTCGCCGAGCTGACGCGAGGGCGGATCTTCCTGATGGACGATCGCGAGATCGGCGAGTTCGTCGTCCGCGACTACGTCTCGCGCCGCGAGCGTTAGGTCGGCCCGTGCGAACGAGCCTGGACGTCGCGGATGTCGGGGACCTGCTCGAGCGGCCTCTGGTCGCGGTGCTCGCGACGCTGCGAGCCGATGGGAGCATCCTGCTCTCCCCCGTCTGGCACGAGTGGCGAGACGGCGCGTTCCACGTGTGGATCGGCGAACAGGACGTGAAGGCGAGGCACCTCCGCCGAGATCCGAGGGCGAGTATCGTGGTCGCCGAATCCACACCACCGCTGCGGGGGATCGAGGTGCGCGGTTCGGCGGAACTGATCGAGGAGGGAGCCCTCGAGGCAGCGGTCGCGATCGCGAGTCGGTACATCGGCCGCGAACGTGGGGCGGCGTACGTCGGATCCGCGGGCAGCGACCCGGTGATCGCTCGGATCGCGCCCGGGAACCTGCGCGTCTGGGACTTCGTGGACGAGGACGGAGCGATGGGCCTCAGTTCCGGGGATCCCACCAGAGCGTGACGACGGCTTGGTCGACCGGGCCGGCGGACCACAGCCCGTCGCGTTCGACCAGCCGGTCCCCGATCGCTTCCGCCACCTCCTCGTCGCGGTCGGGCCACAGGCACAGTCGACGCCGGATCAGGGCGACGGCGTCCTCGCGTCGCTCGAACCCCGAACCCCGCGGCGCCGGCACGTGGTCCTCGCGCCGGACGTCGAACCCGAGCTCGCGGAGCGCCGCCTCGGCGTCGCCGGCGGTCGGCCCGTCGGGGCGGTCCAGCCGGTGGAACCGCATCCAGAGGTCGTTCATCCAGGACCAGGGGTGCCGGTCGGTGAGCTCGACCACGACCCGGCGCCGCGCGTGCGCGTCGAGCTCGCTCGCGAACGGCGCGAGGTTCGCGACGTTGTAGAAGACGTGGTGGCACAGGACCACGTCGGCGGTCGGGGCGAGCGTCGCCACCTCGGGCCAACCGCCCAGGAACTCCCGCGTCGCGACCCGGCGCGCTCGGGCCGCGGATCGGAACTCGTCGAGCATGCTCTGCGACTGGTCCACCCCGACGATCAGCGAGGCCACGTCGGCGAGCGGGAGCGACGCCGCGCCGCCGCCAACACCGACGTCGAGCACCGAACCACGGTCCGGCATGGCCTCGCGGGCCCGGCTCGTGGATGGCCCGCCGTCCTTCGCCTCGTTCCCGGTGCGGAAGAGCTCGACGGGGAATCCCCACGGCGACTGGGGAGCGGCGGCGACGATCGCGTCGGGGATGCCCCATCGCGGGAGCTCTCGCTCCCACCGCTCGAGCGCCGTCACGGATCGAGCTCGCGGAGCACCTCGTCCGTGTGCTCGCCGAGCAGCGGCGGCGGCGAACGCACGGGCAGGGTCGACCCGTCCACGCGGATCGGATCGGCCACGAGACGGAGCAGGCCCCGCGTCGGGTCGTCCACCTCCTGCACCGCCGCTGCGCCCTCAGGCGAGGCGAACACCTCGTCGAGCGTCCGCACCGGCGCACACGGGACGGCCGCCGCCTCGAGGGCCGCGAGCCATCCCGCCGCGGTCCTCGTCGCGAACGCCTCGACGAGCGCCGGGATCAGCTCGTCACGGTGCCGCACGCGAGCCTCGTTCGTGGCGAACCGCGCATCGTTCGCCAGCTCCGGACGGCCGATCACCTCGCAGGTGCGTTCGAACAGCCGGTCGTTGCCGGCGGCCAGGATGAACGGGCGGTCGGCGGTCTCGAACAGCTGGTACGGCACGATGTTCGGGTGCTGGTTGCCCATCGCGGATGGGACGACGCCACCGATCAGGAGGTTCGCCGCCTGGTTCACGAGCGCGGCAACGCTCGCGTCGAACAGCGAGACGGTGACGAGCGCTCCGCGGCCGGTCGCTCGGCGTCCGAGCAACGCCGCCTGGATCGCGTTCGCCGCGTACAGGCCGCAGATCACGTCGAGGAGCGCAACCCCCACCTTCGTCGGCTCCCCACCGGGATGCCCGGTGAAGCTCATCAGGCCGGAGAGCGCCTGGACGATGATGTCGTAGCCGGGACGAGCGGCGGATCCCCGTCCGGCCCGAACGCCGTCAGCGAGCAGTAGACGAGCTCGGGACGTTCGGCCGAAAGCGTCGGATGGTCGAGGCCGAACCGCGACATCAGACCTGGACGGAAGTTCTCGACCACCACGTCGGACGCGAGCGCGAGCTTCCGCGCCGCGGCTCGACCCTCGTCGCTCGCGAGGTCGAGCTCGACCGATCGCTTGTTTCGGTTGAGCGACAGGAAGTACGCGGCGTCCGCTCCGAGGAACGGCGGACCCCATCCGCGCGTGTCGTCCCCGGTGCCGGGCCGTTCGATCTTGACCACGTCGGCACCGAGGTCGGCCAGGATCATGGTCGCGAGCGGGCCGGCCAGGACCCGGGAGAAGTCGACGATGCGGATGCCCTGGAGCGGCGGTCGGGTTGGGTCCTCGTTGGGCACGAGCCCTCTCGGACGGGCGACGGAGCGTGAAGGTCTCACAGAGCGGCGCCGCCAGAGCCCGAGGGCTCCAGCGGCGCCACCTGCTTTCTACACCCGGGCGCTCCGGGCGGTCAAATCCGGGTGGTCGGTTTTGTCACTCTTTCCCGAGGCCCCTCCGGGTCCGGGGGGAGGCTCCGGGCCGAGGGTGGCAGGACCGGTCCGAATCAGACACGATGAGCGTGTGAACGAGGAGAGCCTGCAACGGGCGAACGCCTTCCTCGCCGCCGTGGCCGCTCGCGCCACGACCGGCGAGCTCATCGACCTGTCGCCCGCCGAGCTCGGGAAGGAGATCGGGGTCGTGGAGCCGCTCGCCGCGGCGCGGGCCGTCCGGGCGCTCCTGGCCAGACGCAGGCTGGAGGCCGTCGACGGACGATACCGCCTCCTCGACACGCGCCCGATCGAGGCGGGCGAGCGCGAGCAGGTGCCCCGGCCTCGGCGAAGCTCGCGACGGGCCCCCAAGGCCAAACGCGCGGCGACCGGCTCGGATCGTGTGACGTACTCGGAGATCGGGCGTGAGGTCGTGGATCGCACGATCGAGCTCGGGCGCGAGGTCGGCACGCTCCGAGGGGCGCTCCGGCACGCTCGCGAGGAGGCCCGCGAGGCTCGCGAGGCCCGCGACGACGCCGAGCGACGCGCCGGGCAGCTCTCCTCGAGGGTCAAGGAGCTGGAGGGGCGTGCGGAGATGGCCGAGGCCAACCTGCGGACGCTGCTCGCCGCCGCCAAGGGCGCCGGTCGCGACGCCGCGGTCGGCGACACCGAGATGGAGGCCATCCTCGGGGTCCTGAAGGGTGAACCGGGCGAGGCGACCGGAGCGGACGATCGACGCGAGCCGGGCCCACCCGCCTAGCGGGGCGACCCGCTCAGTGCGTCCCTGCTGAAGCGGCGTCGGGCACCATCCGGTCCTGTCGGAACCTCGAGAGTCCGAAGGGTCGGATGAGCTCGGGCGTTCGGCCGGTCGCGATGAGCTCGGCCATCGTCTTCCCGAAGATCGGCGCGCCTTTGAACCCCCACGTCCCCATCCCCGCCATCACCGAGAAGCCCTCGACGCCGGTGTCCCCGAGGATCGGGCTCGAGTCCGGCGTCATGTCGCACGATCCCGTCCACTGCCGCATCGCCCGCGCCTTCGCCATGAGGGGCAGGATCTGGATCGAGCGCTTCGACGCCTCGCAGAGGAAACCGAACGTCGAGCGCGTCGAGTACGTCGGGTAGGGGAGGATCTCCGCCCCGGCGAGCAGCTCGCCCCTGGCCGTCTGCGAGATGTAGATGAACAGGTCCATCGACGACACGAGGCCGTCGAGCACCGGGCGGTACGGTTCGGTCACGAACGCCTGGAGCGCGTGGGTCACGATCGGCAGCCGCACGCCCGCCTCCGCCGCGAGCACGCTGCTGTGGCCCGCCACCGCCGAGACGACCCGGCCGGCCTCGACCGGTCCCGCATCGGTCCGCACGCCCACGCATCGGCCCTCGACCACGTCGATCCCCGTCACCTCGACCCCCTGGTGCACGTGCACGCCCCGGCGGGCGGCCGCGGTCGCGTAGCCCCAGACGACGGCGTCGTGACGGGCGAACGACCCGGGCGGGTGGTACGAGGAACCGATCACCGGCAGTTCGCCCCCGCCCTGGAGGTCGACCCATCGGCACATCCGGACGGTCTCCTCGGGTGACAGGACGTCGGTCTGCACGCCGTACGCTCGGTTCAGCAGCGACTTCTCACGCTCCACCTGGAGCGAGTCCTGCGTGTGGCACAGGTCGAGCTCGCCCTGGTTCGAGAACAACACGTTGAAGTCGAGCTCCTGGCTGAGCCTGCGGTACATCGCCAGGCTCGCCGCGTACAGCGGGACGTTCTCCGGGGTGTTGTAGTTCGCGCGCAGGACCTGTGTGTTGCGTCCCGACGCCCCCGAGCCGATGTACGAGCGTTCGAGCACCGCGACGTCTCGGATCCCGTGGTACTCGGCGAGATGGAAGGCCAGCGAGAGCCCGTTCACGCCCCCGCCCACGATGACCACGTCGTACCGGGGGACGAGGTCGTGCGCGGGGAGGAGCTCCCGAGAACGGAACAGACCGCTCACCGGTGCACCTCCTCGCACTCGGCCTCGATCCGCGCCCGGACGTGGTCCTCGACCATGGCCGGCACCAGGAGCTCGATCCGGTCGCCGTCGACGAACGCCCGGACGCGGGTCCCCGCGACGTCGCCCTGCACGAAGCCGAACGCGGGCAGTTCGAGCTCGGAGACGCGGGCGAAGACGTCGCGTGCGGCCTCGCCTTCGACCACGATGCCGGCCCACCCGTCCGAGACCGCGATCACGATCGCGTCCGGGTCGGCCAGGCGGACCGCTCGGTCGATCGCCGTGACGGAGACGTCACCGACGATGACGACCTCCCCCGGCGCCACCCGGCCGGCGCCCGCCAGGCCCGCGACGTGGTCGCAGGCTTCCGGTGACGCGAGCACCGCGAGGACGTCCGGCGCGTAGGTGCGGGTCTCAGCCACGGACACGCACCCCCTCGGGGTCGTAGAACGGCGTTGGCACGGAGCGGGCGATCGCGCCGCCCGCTCGAAGATCCGTGGGGAACCCGCCGTCGACGGCTCGGACCCACCCGAGCCCGATCGCTCGGTCGAGGGCGATCGATCGTTCGGCCGAGGTGACGCGGCCGACCACCTCGTCCCGGGACGTCAGGGGCATGCCGCGGAGCTCGGCCACGTCCCGCGGCGGGCGCTCGAACTCGAACCCGGACAGACGCCGCCACGAGGGGAGCCCCGCCATCCGTTCGAGCGCAGCCTTGCCGACGAACCACGGCTTGCTCATGTCGACCGCCCACCCGAGACCGAGCTTCGCCGGGGTGTCGTCGGGCAGCGTGTCTTGACCGAGGTAGAGATGACCTTTCTCCAGCCGCAGGAGCTCGAGAGCGTCGAGGCCGTGCGGGCGGATCGCGAACGGCTCGCCGGCTCGCAGGAGGGCGGCCCAGAGCTCGGGGCCGAAGGCGCGCGGGTGGTGGAGCTCGAACGCGAGCTCGCCGACGAACCCCGAGCGGATCGCGCGGCACGGGACGCCGGCCACGGTGATCTCTCGGTGTCCCGGGTGGGGGAGCGCCGCGGCGTCCAGCGGGTCGTCGCTCAGGCGTTCGAGCACGTCGCGGGAACGCGGACCGGCGACGAGGATCGCGCCGAGCTCCGCCGTGCGATCGAGCAGGTGGACGTGCAGCCCGAGCCGGTCCGCCCACTCGCGCAGGCGGGCGTCCATCCGCTCCGCGCCGCCCGTCGTCGAGGTCAGCAGGTAGGCGCCGCCCTCGAGGGCGCACAGCAGCCCGTCGTCTGCGACGTACCCCGCCTCGTCGAGCGCGAGGACGTAGCGCGAGCGCCCCGGCTCGAGGTCCGAGACGCGCGTCGGGAAGACGCGGTCGACCAGGGTCGCGGCCTCCCGCCCGGCGATCAGGAACATGCCGAGCGTTCCGACGTCCATCACGCTCACGCGTTCGCGGACCGACCGGTACTCCTCGACCCGGTCGCCGTAGGTGAACGGGCGCTTCCAACCGCCGGACCAGTCCACGCGCGCCCCGGCGGCGAGGTGCACGTCGTGCAGCGACGTGCGCTTCTCGACGATCTCGTGGACCGAGGCTGCGAGGGTCTCGAGGGCGACGGGCCGGAGCGGTGGACGTGCCGTGGTCCGACGATCCCGGTCATCCTCGGATCCGGCGCGCGCGAAGCACGTCAGCGCCCGGCCGCACATCGCGCCCTGGCAGGGACCCATCGTGGCGGTCGTGTAGCGCTTGAGGATCTCGGCGGAGCGGAACCCCTCCCGACGGGCCTGCTCGAGGTCGCGGGTCGAGACGTCCTCGCACAGGCAGACGATGCCGTCATCCCGCAGCTCCGGGTCGTCCCCGCCTCGTGCGGCGTCGCCGACGATCTCGACGCTCTCTCCGAGCGCCGTCCTCGCGAGCCCGTCGCGGGGGACGAGACCGAGCGACAGCACGAGCGCGTCGCACGCGATGCGCCGGCGGGTGTCTCCCTCCGACACGACGACCGCTCCGATGGCCCTGCGCCCCTCGACCCGCACCACGGCGCCGTCGACGATCGCCTCGACGTCCCTCGGGACCTCGTCGACGAGGGTGGACGGAACGATCGCGGCCACGATCCCCACGCCGGCTTCGGCCAGCGCGTGCAGGTGCTCGATGCCCTCGGTGGTGGATGCGCTCACGACCGTTCGAGCGCCGATCGAGACGCGATGGATCCCGGCCATCCGCGCCGCGCCGCGTCCCAACCAGATCCCGGGGAGGTCGTTCCCGGGGAAGACCGGATGCATCTCGGTCGCGCCCGTCGCGACCACGATCCGCGACGCGTGCACCTGCACGAGTTCCCCGTCGGAGGCGAGCGGGACGACCGACCCCTCGAAGACGCCGAGCGCCGCGTGTCCCTCGAGCGGCTGGACGTTCGGTCGCTCGCGCACGTCTGCCTCGAGTGCGTGGATCGCATCGCGCGTCGGCCCCGGCGGGACCCTCGCGCCGATCCGCGCCTCGTCGCACACGACCACGCGCTCGCCGCGCACCGAGGCGTCGAGTGCCGCCGTCAGCCCCGCGATGCCCGCGCCGACGACCAGCGTGTCGGTTCGGAGGTGTCGCGCCACGATGTGGCCGGCCGGCCGCTCCTGCGGGAGGCGCCCGATGCCGGTCGCTCGCCGGATCACGGACTCGGCCAGCGGCCACGCGGACCTCGGCCGGATGAACGTCTTGTAGTAGAAGCCGACCGGCATGAGCGGGTGGAGCCGGTCGGTCACGTGGAGCACGTCGTGTTCGGTCGAGGGCCAGCCGCCCTGGCGTTCCACGTGCATCCCCTCCCGCGCGTCGACGACGCACGACCGAACGCCGGGGATCCCGTCCACGGTGAGCGAGCAGTTCGGGCACTCGCCCGTCCCGCAGTACAGACCGCGTCGCCGGTGGTACTTCAGCGACCGCGTGAACGTGCGCACGCCGGCTCGGTACACGGCGGACGCGACCGTGTCGCCCTCGAGCACGGGGACCTCGCGCCCCTCGAACCGCAGCGAACCCACTCAGCCGATCCGGTTCGTGGTCGTGTCGCGCGTCACGGTGAACCACGTCCGGCAGCCCGAGCGCGTGGAACCAGCGTTCGCGCTGCGGTCCAGCCGCGTTCGCTGGCAGGAACACCCGCCGGAAGTCGGCCTCGGCGTCGGCGGCGCTGTTCGGGCGGTCCTCGCCCCCGTAGGTGAACTCGGTGTACGGCCGAGGGCCGCAGTGCGGGCAGGGGATCTCCAGCGCCACGGCCTACCGCCGCTTCCGATCGCGGAGCACCGCGCGTGCGGCGACGTATCCGGGGGCCCCCGTCACCCCGCCACCGGGGTGGGCGCCGGCGCCGCACAGGTAGAGGCCGTCGATCGGCGTCCGGTATCGCGACCAAGCCGGCATCGGGCGCATGAAGAACAGCTGGCCGATGTGCAGGTCGCCGTGGAAGATGTTGCCCTCGGTGAGGCCGTAGGTCCGTTCGAGGTCGAGCGGTGTGACGACGCGCATCGCTCGGATGCTGCCCGTCACGTTGTCCGAGCAGCGAGCGATCCGCTCGAGGACCTTGCGACCGAGCTCGTCCCGGCGCTCGTCCCAGGTTCCGGAGCGAAGCTCGTACGGCACGTACTGCACGAACGCCGTCATCACGTGGGTGCCCGGGGGGGCGAGCGTGTCGTCGACGTTGGACGCCGTGACACAGTCGACCCACAGGTCGTCCGGTATCTCGCCCCAGCGGTGCCGGTCGTACATCCGCTGCGCCTGCTCGAGCGTCGGCACGAGCGTCGCGAGCGAGCGGCGGTTCGGGTCGGCATCGGCCGGCATGCCGTTCCAACGCGGCTCCTCGTCGAGGACGAAGTTCACCTTCGCGCAGGGCCCGGCCATGGCGATCGCCTCGACGTCGGCGCGGAACTCCTCCGGTAGCTCGGCCTTCTCCACGAGCCGCAGGAACGTGCGCTTCGGGTCGGCGTTCGACAGCACGACGTCCGCGCCGATCTCGGTGCCGTCCTCGAGCGTGACGCCCGTCGCCCGCCCCTGGCGCACGTCGATCCGAGCGACCGGCGACCCGGTGCGGATCTCGCCACCCGCCTCGCGCACGGCGGCGGCCATCGCCTGCGTGATCGAGCCCATCCCGCCGATGACGTGCCCGTTGAAGCCCTGGATCTGCTGCTCGCCGCCGGAGAGCATGTGGAACAGCAGCCCGATCGCGGTGCCGGGTCGATACGGCGGCGCGTGCATCCCGTAGACGTTGTTCGCGAGGTAGAGGCGCTTGACCTCGTCGGACTCGAAGTGCCGGTCCACCAGCTCCCCGAGGGACCCGGTGGCGAAGCGAACGAGGTCCGACAGATGGTCGCCGGATAGGCGCCGGAACCGCCGGAACAGCCTGCCCCCCTCCCGGACCCTGCTCCACCCGCGCGCGTACAGGTCGGGAGGCTCCTCCAGGAAGAAGGGTTGCAGGTACCGGGCGAGCCCGTGTAGTCGTGCCGTGAGCTGCACGAAGGCATCGGCGTCACGCGCCGAGATGCGCCCGATCTCCTCGGCGGTGCGAGCGTCGTCGGACCACCATGGGAGCGCAGGCCCGTCCTCGAACACGACCTGGAGCGCGGGTTCGCACGGAACCATCCGGAGCCCGTGACGCCCGAGATCCAGGTCGCGAACGATCTCGGGGCGCAGCATGCTCGCGATGTACGACGCCGTCGAGGCCCGGACGCCCGGCGCGATCTCCTCGGTGACGCAGGCGCCGCCCACGAGCTCTCGGCGCTCGAGGACGAGAGTCCGAAGGCCGGCGCGAGCCAGGTAGAACGCGGCAGTGAGCCCATTGTGGCCCCCGCCCACCACAGCTATGTCGTAGCTCATGGTCGCGCGCTCCCGATGGGACGACAGGGGTCAGTGTGTCACGACGACGTCGAGGTTCCGGTCCTGCGAAGCTAGCTGGTCTCAGCGAACGTCTGTGGGCGCATCGGAACCGGCGACCCATCCAGCCGATCGGGGACATGACGCTCCGTGTCCCGCATCCCGGGGAGGAACAGGAACGCGAACGTCACGATGCCGCCGGCGATCCCGGCGCCGACGAGTGTCGTCCTGGCTCCGAACCACCCTGCGACCGGTCCGGAGAGTGCATAGGAGAGTGGAAGGAGCCCGGTCGAGATGAACCAGTCGAAGCTCGAGACCCGGCCGAGCAGGCGACGTGGCACGAATCGCTGCTTCGTCGTTGCCCAGACGATCGTTCCCGCGGCCTCCAAGGCGTTGAACGCGAAACAGGCAGCGGCGATCTGCCAATGGGATCGCGCAAGCCCGTAGCCGGCGATCGCGAACGTCGACAGCGTCCATGCCGCGTAGATGAAGGTCATGTGCCGACGAGGCGTTCCTCGGTGCGCCATGAGGATCGCCGCGAAGATGGCTCCGAGCCCGCCGGCGGCGAGGATCAGACCCAGATCGCTCGCGCTGCCCTGGAGCTCGTTCTTGACCACGAAGGGCAACAGCACGTCGGAAGGGCCCATGAACAGCAGGTAGGCAACGGTCGCCGCCAAGAACGTTCCCCACAGCCAGATGTTGGATCGAACGTAGCGGAAGCCCTCGCCGACCTCCTTCAGCACCGATCCCGCCTGCTGCTCCTCGCCCTTCGTCGCGGACCGCATCGGTCTGATCAACGACACGGCGACGATCGATACCGCGAACGTGGCCGCGTCGACGAGGAACGCGCCGCCGGTTCCTGCCACGGCGATCAGCACACCGCCGAGGGCCGGTCCGGCGAGCCCCAGCGCCGCCGGTCGAACGAATTGATCAAGGGAGTTCGCTTGGGTCAGTTCATCGGAGGGGACCAGCTCCGGCACGATCGCGTCGAAGGCCGGACCGAAGAACGCGGTTCCGGCTCCGTACAGCGCCGCGATCAACATCATGTGCCACACCTCGACGACTCCGGCCAACGACAGCGCCCCCAGGGCGACGAGGGCCGCTCCTCGAACGGCGTCCGCTGAGACCATCACGCGTCGTCGGTCCGCCCGGTCGCTCACGACTCCACCGAGGAGCAGGAAGGCGACGTGCGGGATCGTCATCGCCACCCCAACGAGTGCGAGTGCGTTGGGTGAGTCGGACAGCTCATACGCCTGCCAGGCGATCGCGACCAGGAACACCCCGTCGCCGACCAAGGACACGGTCATCCCGATCCACAACAACCGGAAGTCCCGATGCCGGAGCGGTGTGAACAGAGTGAGGCGGCTCGAACGGTTCCCCCGTGATGGGCCGAGCCTCGTGCCCCCTCCCGGCATGGCCTCGTCCCGCTATCCGGCGGCGACCTGCGTGGCCACGATCCCGTCGGGCGGCGCGAGCGGAGCAGGGTGCTCGATCCCTGGGTGGGGTAGGAACACCTTGAACGCGGCGCCGCCGCCGGCTACATCCTCGACCCACGCGTGTCCACCGTGCAGCTCGGCGAAGCGAGCCACGAGAGAGAGACCGATCCCGACACCGGGCGAATGCGGGATGACCTCGTCGCCCTGATGGAAGGGCTCGAAGATCGACTGCCGCAGCTCTTCGGGGATCCCAGGCCCCGTGTCGGCGACGGTAAGGACCACGCCGGTGCCAAGGTCGTCGACGGACACGGATACGACGGTCCCTTGCGGCGTGTACCGGACGGCGTTGGTGACCAGGTTCTCGACGATCCGCTCGACCTGCGCGGCGTCGACCGAGGCCCAGACGGGCTCGGACGTCGTGAACCTGAGCGGATGGGTCTGGCTCCTGCACTCCTCGAGAACGCCCATGACGATCGTGCCGAGGTCGACACGCGTGCGCTTGGGCTCCACGATGCCTCTGGTGATGCGGTCCAGGTCCAGCAGGTTCGTGAGGAGTCGGTGCAGCTTCTTGGAGTTGGTGGCGATCCGGTGGATCAGGTCTTTCGCGTCCTCCGGCGAGATCTCAACGTCGTCTCGCTCGAGGGTGAGCGCGCTGCCCATGATGCTCGTGAGCGGCGTGCGGAGGTCGTGGGAGACCGCCTGCAGGAACGAGTTGTGCATGTCGTGGAGCTTGCGGAGACCGGCCGCCGCCTCCTTCTCGGTCTCGAGGGCCTTGACGAGCTGCTCCTCGGCGGCCTTCTGTTCCGAAACGTCGTACATGACGCCCTGCAGGTACATCGGCCGGCCTCCCTCGTCGGGCAGGGCCTCGGCCTCCTCGCGGATCCAGATCTCCCGTCCGTCCGCTCCGTGGATGCGGTACTCGCAGTGCATGCGCCCCTCGCCGCGGAGGAGCTGCTCCTCGGCCGCGAGGGCACGCTGGCGATCCTCGGGCAGGATCCGGTCGCGCCACAGCATCTCCGCGTTCATCCACTCGTCCTGGGTGAACCCGAGGATCCCGTAGATCTGCGGGCTGACGTATCGCCACCGCCCTTCTTCGCCGAACTCCGCGATGTAGACGACCGCCGGTAGACCCTCGACGAGGGACCGGTACTTGTTCTCGGCATCGCGCAGTCGTCGTTCGGTCTTCCGGTGCTGACCGATGTCCACCATCAGCCCGTTCAAGCGGATCAACACCAGTACGAACACGATCGCCGATGATGCGGCCAGGACCGGTGAGGCGATCACGTCGTGGCGGAGCGACTCGATGAATCGCACGGCAGGCGAGACCAGGGACGCCCCGGCGAGCAGGAAGATCCGGCGGCGTGGGTGCTGCGGCTCCACCTGCGGGGTGGGTTGTTCCAGGACGCGCATCGACGGATGCAAGGCGGCTGCCCCGAACAGCAGGTAGAACAGACCCCACCCAAGCTCCAGGTAGCCCGTGGTGTTGTCGTACCCGCCGTGCAGGACGATCCAGCTGTAGATGCTGTCCGTCACGAAGAGGACCGCGACCGAGGAGATCAGGAGGTAGAAGGCGGCGGGACGTCGTCCGGCGCCGACCGTCAGCCGGACCGCAACCGTGAACAGGACGAGGTCCATGAGCGGGTACGCCATCGCGACCAGCTTCTGGTTCAGCGTGAGGGTCGGGTCGTGGAAATACGGCGAGATGAGGAACACCCAGGACAGGGTCCCGACGCCGATCGAGATGATCAACGAGTCGATCAGTCCCGCGGTGTCGCGTCCAGGGGTCCGTGCCCGGATCAGCAACAGGATGCCCGCGACCAGGAACGGATAGACGGAGAGGTAGAGCAGGTCGCCGATCGAGGGGAAGGGGAGCTCGGTCCCGAAGAAGCGATCGTAGTTGTAGGTGATCACGTCTCCGAGGATGAACAACAACTGACCGGCCGCGACCAGGTACCAGGGCAACCGGTGCTCGGGCCGGTGGATCCGCACGGCGATCACGATCACGATCGGCGAGGACAGGCCGATCACGTTGAAGAGAGGCCCGAGCCGCAGGTCGAACACGTCGAACAGGAACAGCGCGAGGGGCACCGCACCGACCACCAGATAGATGAGCCAGGCCCGGCGCCAGACGGTGGGTGTTGGTGCCGTCGCGCCGCTCATGCCCGGTACTCCCGCGCTTGGGCCGCGCGGACGTGTTTGGTGCCGCGATCGATGCCGTGCTGGAGCTCGTACCGCTCGTCGAGCTCGATGAGCACCTCGCAGAGGCGGTCGATCTGCTCGTCGTCGTTGGCGGCGGTGATCTGCACGCGGAACCCCACCTCGTTCTTCGGCACCAGCGGGTAGGCGGCCATGGTCACGTAGATCCCTCGTTCGAACAGGTATCGGCCGATGACATCGATGTCTTCATGGCGAGCCAAAGGAATCTCGATGATCGGGAAGCCGGAGCGGTTCGGCGTCGAGATCTCGAGGTCGCGGAGCACGCGGAGCACGCGCCGCGTCTTCCGGAAGACCTCGTATCGGCACTGGTCCCCGCGGAGCTCGTTCACCGTCAGGCCGGCCGAGGCCGTCGCCAACGATGCCACGGGGGAGGGCCCGGAGTACAGGTAGGGGGGAGCGGCTACCTTCAGTGTGTCCTTCAGCCGCGAGGGAAGGGCGAGGAACGCGAGCAGGGACGAGTACGCCTTGGACATCCCGGCTACGAGGATCACGCTGTCGTACGACTCGCCGAGGTGGCGAACGATGCCGTTGCCGCGCGTTCCATAGTCACAGAGCTCATCGGCGCTCCGTTCGCCGACGACCCCGAACCCGTGCGCATCATCCACGTACAGGAGCGCGTCGTATTCGCGGGCGAGCCGTGCGAAGGCGCCGACGTCGGGCGCATTGCCGGTCATCGAGTTCACGCCATCCATCACGATGATCCGGGGCTCGGGAGGCGCCTGCCGCAGCAACTCCTCCAGGTCATCGGGATCGTTGTGACGGAACCGCTGCATCGTTGCGCCGTGTCCGACCGCGACCGTGGCGCCGTCGAACAACGTCTTGTGTGCCCGCCCATCCAGGAAGATGGCGCCGCTTCCGGCCAACACCGGGATGACGGACATGTGGATGTGGGTGATCGTGGGCAGCAGCAAGGTGTCCTCGCTGCCCACGAGCCGTGCCAAGCGTTCCTCGAGCTGCTCGTAGATCACGGGGCTGCCGAGGAGGCGCGACCAGCTCGGATGCGTACCCCAGTCGTCCAGGAACTGCGGGACGGCCTCGATGATGTCTCGATCGAGGTCGAAGCCCAGGTAGTTGCAGGAAGCGAAGTCGAAGAGCCAGCGGTCCCCGATCCGGATCCGGCGGCCCTCGACCTGATCGATGACGGCATCGAGCATCGGATGGGATGCTCGGAGCCGGCCGAGGTCGGCGACGCTTGCCATCCAGCGCTCGAGCCAGGTGTCTCCGGCACGTCGACGTGCCCGGCTGCTTCGATCCGCCCCCGACCGATCGCCGGCGCCCGACGACGCGCGGATCTCGGGCTCTGGCTGTGACACCGACGTGAGCTTCACGCCGGTCCCATCCGAACGGACTCGACCGCGGCTTCGAACATGTCGTCCGTATCGGGCCTCTACCGTGTCTGCTTTAGGCCGTTGGGGGGATTCTCAGCACAAGCTCGGGTGACGGCCCGTCACCATGATGGGGGAACGAAGGGACGCACCGACCGGCGCCGCTCCTCAGGACCGCGACGGGGGGAGCGGGTCCGCGGGCGCGTGTTCGGTCCGCAACGCTGCGAGGTGGCACGCGGCCAGATGCCCCGGCCGGAGCTCCGCGAGCCCGAGGTCCTCCGCCGTACACCGCCCCGCCACGCCCGCGGTCTCCGCGGCGCCGGAGGCGACCTCGGGACACCGTGGGTGGAACCGGCAGCCGTCCGGGATGCGCGTCGGGTCCGGCGGCTCGCCGGAGAGGAACGGCCGCGACAGCCCTCCCGCCTCCGGCACGACTTCGAGGAGGGCCTGCGTGTAGGGGTGGAGCGGTCTCGTGAGCACGTCCTCGGCCGGGCCGACCTCGACGATGCGCCCGAGGTACATCACCGCGACGCGATCGGCGATCGTCCACGCGAGCCCGAGGTCGTGGGTGACCACGAGCATCGCGATGCCGAAGTCGTCGCGCAGGCCCAGCAGGAGCTTCAGGATCTCGCCGCGCACCGACGCGTCGAGGCTCGACACGGGCTCGTCGGCGATGATCACCTCCGGCTCGAGGACGAGGCATCCCGCGATCACGACGCGCTGCCGCTGACCGCCCGAGAGCTCGTGCGGGTAGGAGAGGAAGAAGCGCTCCGGCGGCCGTAGTCCCGAGCGGGCCAGCGCGCGCGCGACGAGTTGCTCCTCGCTCATCCCGTCCTGCGATGTGACCCCGTGGATCCGGAGCCCCTCCGCGATCGACTCGTAGATCGTCTGTCTCGGGTTGAGCGCGGCCGTCGGGTCCTGGAAGACCATCTGCACGCGGCGCCGATACTCGCGGAGCAGCTTCGTGCTCCGGCCGAGCGGCTCACCCTCGAAGCGGATCTCCCCGCCGGTGGGCCGCTCGAGGCCCATGATCGTGCGGGCGAGCGTCGTCTTCCCGCACCCCGACTCGCCGGCGAGCGCGAGCACCTCTCCCTGGCGGAGCTCGAGGTCGACGCCGTCGACGGCGCGCGACGTCGAGGCCTGCTTGCCCGCCAGGCCGGCGCCGATCCCGATGCGTCCCTGGAAGGTGACGTGGAGGTCCCGGACCTCGAGGACCGCCGTGTCGCCGATCGCGTCGGGGGTTACGACGTCGCTCACGTCGCGACCTTCGCTTCCTTCGGGACGAGCAGGCACGCGGCCCGGCGCCCCGCGCCGGCTTCGTAGAGATCGGGGATCACGGTCGGGCACTCGTCGAACGCGAGGGGGCAGCGAGGGTGGAACGCGCAACCAGCCGGGACGTTGTCGGGTTGGGGCGGGTCGCCCCCGAGGCCGGAGGGCGCCCTGCGGAACCGCGGGTCGCCGATCGCCGGGAACGCGGCCGCGAGCGCACGCGTGTACGGATGGGCGGGTTCCTCGAACACCGCGACCGACGGCCCCTCCTCGACGATCCTGCCCGCGTACATGATCGCGAGGCGGTCGCACACCTCGACGAGCACCGACAGGTCGTGGGTGATGAACAACATCGCCAGGCCGAGCTCGGCCTGGAGTTCCTTCAGCAACTGGAGGACCTGTGCCTGCACCATCACGTCGAGGGCCGTCGTCGGCTCGTCCGCGATCACGAGCGTCGGGCTGCAGGCGAGCGCCATCGCGATCATCACGCGCTGCTTCTGGCCGCCCGACAGCTCGTGCGGATAGTCGCGCAGTCGCCGGGGAGGCAGACCGACCTGCTCGAGGAGGCCGCCCACGCGGACGAGCGCCTCCCGCTCGCCGGCCTGTCCATGGATCACGATCGCCTCGGCGAGCTGGTCGCCGATCCGCTGCACGGGGTTGAGCGCGTGCATGGCGCCCTGGAAGACGACCGAGGCGCCCGTCCAGCGGACCGCGCGGAGGCGACCCGGCTTCATGGTCAGGATGTCTTCGTCGGACAGCTTGATCTCTCCGGTGACCGCGGTGTCCGCGGGGAGCAGCCGCAAGATGGCGTTCACGATCGTCGACTTGCCGCAGCCGGACTCGCCGGCGAGCCCGACCACCTCGCCCTTGTCGATGTCGAACGACACACCGCGCACGGCGGGGACCCGGCCGGCCTGCGTCGAGTAGGCCACGTGGAGGTCTCGGACCGAGAGGACGCTCATCGTTTCCGCAGCTTCGGGTTCAGGATCTCGTCGAGCGCGAACCCGCAGAGCGTGAACGCGAGGACCACGAAGACGATGGCCAGGCCGGGCGGGATGATCCACCACCACTGCCCGGCGCCGGCCGCGCCCGAGTCGAACGCGAACTGCAGGATCGTCCCCCACGAGATCGACAAGGGGTCCCCGAGGCCGAGGAACGACAGCGTGGTCTCGGACAGGATCGCGATGGCCACCGTGAGGACGGTGCTCGCGACGATCAGCGGGCCGACGTTCGGCAGGATATGGCGCGTGTTCAGGTGCCAGCTGCCGGAGCCGAGGGCGCGGGACCGTTCCACGTACGGCCGCGTCTTCACGGAGAGCACCTGCGCGCGGATGATCCGGGCGGTGCTCGGCCACGAGGTCACGCCGATGACGAAGATGATGATCGGCAGCGACTGCCCGAGGATCGACGCGAGGACGATCGCGAGCGGCAGGAACGGGATCACGAGGAACCAGTCGGTCAGCCGCATGAGGATCGTCTCGGGCCAGCGGCCGTAGAAGCCGGCGACGATCCCGACGAGTGACCCGATCACCATCGCGATGAGCGTCGCCGCCAGCCCGACGAGGAGCGAGATGCGCGATCCCCAGATCGTGAGCGTCAGGACCGAGCGGCCGTAGTTGTCGGTCCCGAACGGATAGTCCGCGGACGGTGGCGACGAACGGCGGAGCCCGTTGCATGGGCAGGTGGCTTCGAGGCCCTCTCTCGGGGCGAGGAAGGGGGCGAAGATCGCGACGCGATGAAGAAGATGAGGATGACCAGTCCGATCATCCCCATCGTGTTCTTGCGGTAACGTCCGCCAGATCCGCTTGGCGGACATGCTCCTTCGGGCCCACGTGATCGAGCGGCCGCTCTTCGGCGGTTCTGGCGGCGGACCGGGGCCGATCTCGATCCCGATCGGGGGAGCGTCGGGCGCACCGAAGGCTTCGGTGGGTCGCATCAGGCCGCCCGGACCCTCGGATCGAGGTAGCTGTACAGGATGTCGGCGACGAGGTTCGCGACGATCACCGCGCCCGAGAACAGCAGGAACAGGCCCTGGAGGAGTGGGAAGTCCTTCGCGTCGATCGCCTGTACCGTCAGCAGGCCGAGCCCGGGGTAGGAGAACACGTACTCGATCGTGATCGCACCGGCGAAGATGAACCCGAGCGACAGCAGCGTGATCGTCATCGTGGGCAGGAGCGCATTGGGCACGACATGCTTCCACAGGACCTGCTTCTCGCGCACGCCCTTCGCGCGCGCGGTCTGGACGAAGTCGTCGCTTCGAACGTCGATGAGCGCGTTCCGCATGATGATCGCGTACTCGCCGAGGTAGGCGATCGCCAACACCAAGAACGGCAGGACGAGATGGTTCAGGACGTCCACGACGTGCGCCCACCCGGTGAGGTCCGCGCCGGCGGTCTCGTACCCACCGGTCGGGAAGATCGCGGGGAACGGGCCGACGCCCCCGGCGAACGCCATCAACATCAGGATGCCGAACCAGAACTCGGGCATCGCGTAGACGAACAGCGTGAACCCGAGCGACCCGACGTCGAACCGGCTGCCCGGTCGCCAGCCGCCGTAGATCCCGATGATCAGGCCGATCACCGCGGAGGCGATCGTCGACGGTGCCGACGAGCAGCAGCGTGGGCCAGATGTTGTCCGCGATCACCTCCCTCACGGGCGCACCTCGCAGGAAGAACGACTCGCCGAAGTTCAAGGTCACCATGTTCCGCAGGTAGATCACGAACTGCTGCGGTAGCGGCTCTGCCAGGCCGAGTTCCTCGGTGAGCTGCTCGACGTTCTCCGGGTTGAACGCGCTCGTGCCGCGGAGCAGGTTCGCGGCTGGATCGCCGGGGAGGACCCGGAACAGGAAGAAGTTGAAGACCATGACGAACAGCGAGGGTGAGGAACGCACCGAACACCTTCCCCGCGATGTAGCGGCGGGTCCCCACCTGGGCGCTCCCTCGTCAGTCTTCCGGTGTCGCCGGCTCAGGCGTCCTCGTCGCTGACGCGCCGTCGACGCATGACGAGGATCACCCCCAGCACGACGAGCAGCCCGGCGCCGATCGCCCAGACGGCGGCGGGGATCCCGCGGGTCTCGCTCGAACTGCCTGCTGCTTCCCCCTGCACCCACTGGTCGAAGCATCGTCCAGACATCACTCGGGCCTCCCCACCCCTCGAGGAGGTCGCCGTCGGGCGGAGGCTGGGGGTTGAAGCCCGTGAACCGATCCGTCCGGTACGCCTGCAGCAGGGGGTCGTACCACATGACCGCGTAGGCGGCGTCCTCGTAGAAGATCCGCTGCATCTCGTGGACGATCTCCCACCGCTCCTCGAAGGTCTGCGCCACCTGCTGCTCGCGGTAGAGGCGGTCGTATTCCGGGTTGCAGTAGTAGGCGTCGTTGTTGCCATACTCCGTCCCGTCGGGTGGCCGCTGGTCGCACTGGAACCATGCGAGCGCCGAGTCCGGATCGGGATCGGGATACCAACCCCAGCTGTACATGTCGTACGTCGCCCTCGTTGATGATGTCGCCGAGCCGATTCGAGGTGACCGCGATCACCTCCGTGCTGATGCCGATCTGCTCGAGCCACTCCGACACGAACGGCGCCGCGTCGACCGACGTCTGCTCGTTCGTGCGCACGTAGTACCGGAACTCGAGCGGCCGTCCGGGCTCGAGAGAGCCGGCCGGCATCTCCCGGACGCCGTCGCCGTCGGTGTCGACGTAGCCGGCATCCTCGAGCGACTGCGCCGCCGCGTCGAGGTCCCACTCCAGCGCAACATCCGAAGGGGGTTCGTACCGCGCGCCTGCGACCGAGACCGGTGGGATGATCGTGTCCCCGGGGATCCCGTAGCCGAGCAACACACGGTCGACCAGCTCCTGGCTGTTGATCGCCATCCGGATCGCTCGGCGGACGGTCACATCGGTCAGGGCGGGGTGACCGTCGCCGTGCGGCACGAAGTTGTCCATGGGCTCCGGAGTAGGCGGACCCGGTGTTCATGCCGATCTCCGAGAACGATGGGATGTACCGCGAGTGCCGTCCCGATGTTCGGCTCACCCTTCAACGAGTTGAAGACGTTCGGCGAGTAGAAGTAGGCGAAGTCGACCTCGCCCTGCTGGAGCGCCTGCGACAGAGCGTCCTCGTTCCGGAAGATGCGGAAGATGATCTCGTCCACCGCGGGTTCCGGCCCGGTCCACTCGGGGTTGCGGACCATCCGGACGAACTGGCCGACCTCGTACTCCTGGATGATGAACGGCCCGCTCGCGACGTTGGGCACGTTCTCGTACCCCTTCGGCGTGCACGGGTCCGATCCGTCGGGGCAGTTGCCCGCCTCGACCTGCTCGAAGATGTGCTTGGGCAGGATGTAGAAGTACATGTACGGCGCTTCGCCCGAGTACAGCGCCGTCGGTCCCAAGGTGTCGAACTGGACGTGGGTCTCGTCGATCATGCGGACGTCGCCGTCGATCAACGTGAGGTAGTTCTGCGGGAGGTACGCGTTGTTGTCCTTGTAGAGGTTCATCGTGTACGCGACGTCCTCGGCGGTGAGCGGTGTTCCATCCGACCACACGACGTCGTCACGGATCGTGTACGTGAAGGTCATCTGGTCGTCGCTCACCTCGACCTCGGTCGCGAGGCTCGGCTCGGCTCCGAAGTTCTCGTCGAAGTCGATCAGCATGTGATAGCTGGTCGTCCACGGATAGAAGTCGGTCGCGTTGTAGCCGGTCATCGGGTTCAAGGAGCTGATATCGCCCGTCGAGCCCCACGTGAAGACGACCTTCTCGTCGCCGTCGCTTCCGGTCTGGTCCTGCGCGAGCGCGGTCTGGACGAGCGCGGCGCTCCCGAGCGCAGTCGCGAGCAGCGCCACCATACCCAGCCGGACCTTCGTACCCCTCGCCATCGCCCCTCCTCGGATCGAACCCGCGGAGGCAACGGCAGCATTCGAAGACCTCCGCGAACGCTTGTTCGCCGCCGGGAACCGACCGGTTCTGAACGACGGTTTAACCAAGGCCTGTATAGCACGGACGCGTCGGGGAGCGGTAGGCACGCGTCCTGCAGGCGGCCGGCCCGGACCGCTCAGCGGACCCCGGTGATGTCGATCTCCTCGTACTCCGTCTGGCAGGGGGTGCCGGGAGCGACCCACATGCGGCCCTGCTCGAGCTCCGCGACCATCGAGAACAGGATCGCGTCGGCCTCGTCCCCTTCGGCCGGATCCGCATGCAGGCAGATCGACTGCGGGGAGGCGTCGTGGTCGCGCAGGATCTCCATCACCTCGTCGATCGATCGCGGCGGTCGCTCCCGCAGCAGCTGCACGAGCCTGGTGTACCTGGCGCTGCTGCCGGGGGAGGGAGGCGGACCGAGGGGGGCGAGCTCGGGGTCCAGGTAGTGGTTCGTGTGGGCCCGGGGTTCCTCCACGACGGCGAGCCGCTCTCGTGTGGTCTCCACGGCGAACGCGTCACCGCCCGCGAACGCGAACGTGTGTCCGTACCCGCCGGCCCTGGCAGGCATCCCGGCGCGCGCGATCGCGTCGGCCCGATCGCGCGCCTCGAGCGAGTGGCGCGAGACGAGCACCCTCGGGGCGCCGACGCCGTCGTCGGACGCGGTCAGCGACGCGATCCCCTGCGCACCGCCGTAGCTGTTCACGCCGACGGCCGGCAGGCAGGCGACGACGGTCGGGGACGCGACGCGGACGGGCCGGTCGTGGGGCGCGTCCAGGATCATCGCGACCTTGCCCGCGTCGCCGGCCAACCAGTGTTCGTTGTGCGCGAGGACCGTCATGCCGTCGATCGCCACGGTGAAGCTCGTGCAGCGCTCGATCCTCGGTCGGACCGGCGGGGCGACGTAGCCCTCCTTGCGTTGGAGGAACAGCAGGCCCCCGTCGGGCGCCTGCAGCATCGGCTCGAGCTCCTCGAACGCGTTGATCGCGAACAGCTCGAGCACCGGCACCATCGCGCCGACCGACATGCCCTTCAACGTCGCCAGCGAGGCGGGGAAGTGTGTCTCCCCGGCCACCAGGAACGGCGTGAGCAGCTCCTGGAGGTGATGCGAGGAGACCCCCCGTCTCGAGAAGTAGTGGTGGTAGAACTCCACCGATTCATTGAGCAGGTCCCGGAGCTCGCGGCCGATCTGCTGGCCGCGAGCGTGCGGATCCCCTTCGGCTCGAACGACCCGCAACCCGCCCATCACCGGTGCCTTCCTCGCCGTGGAGCGCCCACGCCGATGTCGGGCCGCCCGCGCGCGCCCCTCGAGTATCGTTCGGGGTCGTGGGTGCTCACCTTGAGCCGGTCACTCCTGGCATGCCCGGGGAGGAGCTCGACCCGTTCGAGGATCCGTCCTGGGACGACCCGGGAACGAGCATCCAGCGACCTCCCTGGTGGCGAGCCGTGGCTCTCGTCGTGGTGATCGCGATGGTCGTGGCGACGCCGTTCGCGTACGCGCTGTTCGTCATCCTCCGCTGATCTCCAGGAACCTCGAGTTGTGCAGCAGCCGGTCACCCGGCGGACGCCTGCCGGACCAGCTCGTCGAACAGGCCCTGCTGCGCAGGGTCGCGTGGCGCCGTGTCCTCCGGATGCCACTGCACGCCGACGATCCAGCCCTCGTCGGTCTCGATCGCCTCGACGAGTCCGTCCTCGCTCCAGCCGGTCGCGAGGACCCCCGTCGCCGGGCGATCGATCCCCTGGTGATGATGGGAGGAGCACGCGACCACGTCCGAGCCGGTGGCTCGCGCGGTCCGGCTCCCGACCGCGAGCTTCACATCGTGGACGATCGCGTCGGCGCCGCTCGGCATCCCGTGGGGCATGAACCGTTCGTCGGCCGGCAGATGCTGGACGAGGGTGCCGCCGAACGCGACGTTCATGACCTGCATCCCGCGACAGATGCAGAGCGTCGGGAGCCCACGTCGGTCGGCCTCGCGCAGCAGTTCGATCTCGAGCTCGTCGCGATCGGGCTCGACACCGTAGATCTCGTCGATCGGCTCCGCCTCGTACCGTCCCGGGTGGACGTCGCCGCCGCCGACCAGCAACAGCCCGTCGCGACCGTCGAGCTGGTCCGCCGGTGAGCGGTCGTCACCCGGCAGGATCAGCGAGGCGCGACCGCCGGCGCGGCGGACGGCTTCGACGTAGTTCTCGGGAACCGCGTACCCGCCGACCTGCCAGAAGCTCACCCGGCCGGGGTTCAGGTGGTACGAGACGATCGCGATCTCGACGACGTCCGACATGTCGCGAGTGTATCGGCGGGTCCGCTGGTAGCGTGCACCGCCGTGGGCGCAGAGGCGCGCTTCCGGTTCCTGTCCCAAGAAGACGTGGTCGCGGCCGGCGGCCTCGACATCCCCGCGACGATCGACGTCGTGGAGGAGGCGCTCCGCCTCCACGCCGAGGGCGACACGCGACTGCCGAAGAAGTCGTCGATCCTGTGGTCGGACGAGCTCGACAGCGACGAGACCCACGGCAGGATCATGGCGATGCCCGCCTACGTCGGGGGCTCGATCGGCCTGGCCGGGCTCAAGTGGATCCCGAGCGTTCCGACGAACCCGGAGCGAGGGCTCCCCCGAGGGGTGGGGCTCATCGTGCTGTCCGATCCGACGACCGGGCTGCCGCTCGCGGTCATGGACGGGACGATCGTGTCCGCCGCGCGAACCGGCGCGGTCACGGCCGTGGCTGCCCGACGGCTTGCCCGGCCGGGCGCGCGGGTCGCGGCGCTGCTCGGCGCCGGCGTGCAGGCGGGAACGCAGCTCCCCGCGCTGGAGGCCGTCCTCCCCTCGCTCGAAGAGATCCGCGTCTGGGACGTCAACCCCGAGAAGTCGCTCGCGTTCCGCGAACGCTCGGAACGTGTGGTGCCGGTTGACTCCGCCGAGGCGGCCTGCCGGGGGGCGGACGTGATCGTCGCCGCCACGATGGCGCCCGAGCCGTACGTGCCGCCGGAGTGGCTCGAGGCGGGCAGCCTCTTCTGCTCGGTGTCCTCGCTCGACCCGGAGATCGCATGTGTCGAGCAGGCGGACCTGGTGGTCTGCGATCTGTGGGAGCACGAGACCGGGCATCACTCGCGTCCGCTCGCCCGGGCGCTCGCCGAAGGCGTCCTGAGGCGCGAGGACGTGGTGGAGCTGCCGGACCTGGTCGCCGGGCGCCATCCGGGACGGACCGCTGACGACCAGCGGATCTTCTGCACGCCGGTCGGGCTGGCGATCGAGGACGTGGCCGCCGCCGCGAGGGTCTACCGGCGGGCCAGGGAGTTGGGCCTTGGGACCGAGCTCGACCTGTGGCGGTCACCGATCTGGATCTAGTTGCCCACGGTCTCGAGCTCGCTACACCGAGCGCTCGTAGCGCTCCCGCTCCCACTCGGTGACGGTCTCGCGCCACGCCTTCAGCTCCCAGGCGCGAGAGGCGACGTAGTACTCGCTGAACTCCTCGCCGAGCGCCTTCTGCAGTACCGAGTCCTCCTCGAACGCCCGGATCGCGGACTCGAGGGAGCCCGGCAGCTCCGGCGCCCCGGCCAGCGCGTACGCATCCCCGACGACGTCCGCGGGCGGTTCGATGTCCTTGCGGATCCCGTCGGCGGCGGACGCGGCGATCGCGGCGAGGGCGAGGTACGGGTTCGCGTCGGCCCCCGGCCGCCGGCACTCGAACCGCCACAGCTCGGGCCGGGTTGATCGGATGGCTCGCACCGCGCACGACCGGTTCTCGTAGCCCCAGGTGGCGTTGATCGGTGCGAACCACCCCGGGACGAGCCGCTTGTACGAGTTCAGCGTGGGGTTGAGCAACAGCGACGCGGCCGGCAGGTGTTGGAGCACGCCGGCGATGGCCGCGGCGAACACCGCCGGTACCGGATGATCCTCGCCCGGCCCGGCGAACGCGTTCGTCTCGCCGCTCCAGCAGGACAGGTGGATATGACCGCTCGATCCCTCCTCGCCGGGCACCGTCTTCGCGAGGAAGCTCGCGCGCAGGCCCATCGAGGCCGCGACACCCTTCACGCCGAACTTCACGAGCGCCGCGTCATCGGCCGCTCGAAGGCCGCGGCGGGCCCCGAGGTTGAGCTCGAGCAACCCCGGACCGGCCTCCGTGTGCACGGCCGCGAGCTCGACCCCCAGGCCCTCGAGCGCCGGCACCAGCTCGTCGAGGAACCACTGATACCGCTCCACCTCGTGCAGGCTGTAGCTGATGCCGCTCGACGTCGGCGCTCCCTGCTGATCCCAGATCCGGATCTCGTACTCGATCGCCGACATCACCTCGTAGCCGAGATCCGAGACGTCGTCGAGCACGGAGCGGAAGAGCTCGCGGCCCGCGTACGCGCAGGGCCGGCCGTCCGGCCAGCTCGGCGTGGCCAGGCAGACGCGCCACCCCGGGCGCCAGGAGAGGTCGCGGATGCTTTCGGGGTCTGGATGCACGAGCAGGTCGGCGGCTCCCGTTCGGATGCCGAACCGCTCGTAATCGGCGATCGGCGCGTCGACCGGGTCGAGGCCGAGGATCAGGTCGGTCATGACGGTCCCGTGTTGCAACGCGGTCTCGAACGCGTCCGGTGACAACGCCTTCCCCCGGATCGAACCGTTCATGTCCGGGATCCCGAGGAGCACGAACTCCGACGGCTCGGTCACGGCGTCTCGGTGTCCGTCAGGGAGCTCGTGATCGCGCGTTCCACCTCGTCGATCGTGGCCGAGAGGCGCGCCACCATCTCGGCGAGCTCGGCGTCGGTACTCGTGAAGGCGGGAGCGAGCAACACCTGGTCGCCCGCGAACCCGTCGGCCTGCGGGTGGCTCGAGGTAACGAGCAGACCGTGCTCGAAGGCGACGTCGTCGACCTGGGACGCGGCGTCGAGCTCGGGTGGCAGGAACGACGTTCCGTCGCGAGGGTCGACCAGCTCGACGCCCAGCAGGAACCCTCGACCACGGACCTCGCCGACGATCTTCGAGCCGGAGAGCGCCTCGGCCAGCTCCTCACGCAGGCCCGGCCCTCGGTCGCGGACGCGTTCGACCAACCCTCGTTCGACGAGGAGCTCGAGGACGGCGAGCCCGACGGCCATCGGCAGCGGCGCCCCGTCCCAGGTGTGACCGAGATCGAACTCCCTCGATCCCCGGTCGATCGCGTCGAAGATCTCCTCCCGGCACAGGACGCCGCCGATCGGCGCGTAGCCGGCGCCGAGGCCCTTCCCGACCGCCACGATGTCGGGCTCGATCGGGAGCTGACGGGCGGCCAGCCAGGTCCCCACCCGGCCGAGGCCGGTCACCACCTCGTCGAAGCAGACGAGGAAGCCGTGCTCCGTGCGGCGCTCGGCGAGGCCCTCCCAGAACCGGGCCGGCGGCGAGTAGCCGGGCAGCGCGGACGCGCTCACCGGCTCGCAGACGAACGCCGACACGGTGCTCGGGCCCGTCTCCTCGAGCGCGCGGTCCAGCGCGTCCAGCGCCGCCTCCGCCCGACGGGTCGAACCGCGAGGTGCTCGGCGGGATGTGCAGATGGGACGCGAGGTACGGTGCGTACGGATCCTGCAGCCCCGGACGGCCGGTCAGCGCGAGGGTTCCCATCGTGGAGCCGTGATAGGCCTGGGCCGGCGAGATCACGCGCCAGCGATCCGGCTCCCCGCGCTCGACGTGGTACACGCGGGCGAGCTGCAGTGCGGTCTCGTTGGCCTCGGAGCCACCGGAGACGAACCGCACCCGCGCCATCTCCGGCGCCGCCACCTCGAGCAGTCGCTCGGCCAGGCGCTCCTGCGGCTCGTTCGTGAAATGGTGGTTGTAGTAGTAGGAGATGCGCTCCGCTTGCTCCGCGGCAGCGGCGGCGAGCTCCGGAACGCCGTGGCCGAGCGCGGCCACCATCGCCCCGCCGGAGCACGCGTCGAGGATGCGCCGGCCGTCGGTGGTGGTGAGCCAGACCCCCTCGCCGTGCTCGATGTTCGGGTAGTCCAGGTCGAGGAACCGGGGGAAGACCGCGGTGTCCTCGGCGCGGATCATCCGTCGGTCGGTGTCGGCGTCAGGCGGGCGATATCGCGCAGGAAGCGATCGAACAGCAGCATCGCGTTGTCGCGGCTCTCGTTCGCGAGCCGGTGCGTCTCCTCGAGCAACGCGTCGGGATCCACGCCGTCGCCGTCCAGCTCATGGCGGTAGACGCGGACCCAGTCGTCCATGATCTGCGTCGTCACCTCGGGATGGAACTGCAGCCCGAGCGACCGTCCGGCGACGAAGGCCTGCGGGCCGACGTCGGTCTCGGCGACGATGGTGGCCCCGGGCGGCGCGCTGAAGGTGTCGAAGTGCCATTGGAACCACGGGCCCGCCGGGACGAGCTCGGGAACGAGGCTGCGGACCGGCAGCCAGCCGATCTCGGAGTCGTCGGACCGGTAGACCTCGGCACCGAGAACACGAGCGAGCATCTGCCCGCCGAAGCACAGGCCGAGGACCGGGGTGTCGGCCTCCACGGCGCGTTGCATGAGGTCGGCCTCGCGCGTCACGAAGGGCTTCGTGTCGTCGAACGCGGCGAACTCCGAGCCGAGCGAGACGATCAGGTCGTAGCGCGTCGGATCGACCCACCGGTCGTCGATGTCGATCCGCAGGGTCTCGGCGTCGGCGTCGTGTGAGCGGAGCCACTCGGTGACGTGTCCCGGAGGCGTCGGTTCCTCGTGCTGCAGGATCAGGGCCCGCAGACGGCCGGTCCGTCGTTCCCATTCAGGCACCTCCGGCGGGCGAGGCCGAGACCGGCGCCTGGTCGAGCTCGGCATCGACCCGCTCGGCGACCTGGCGCACGGCGCCGGCGAACCGAGCGACCATCTCCGCGAGCTCGTCGTCGGAGGCGGTGAAGGCGGGCGCGAACAGCGTCTGGTCGCCCGCGTAGCCGTCGCGGGTCGGCTGCGTGGACAGCGTGATGAGATCGCGCTCCATCGCGGCGTCGTCGACGCGCCCACCGACCCGGAGCTCGCGCGGCAGGAACGAGGTCCCGTCACGCGGATCGGCGAACGAGACGCCGAGCAGGAAGCCGTGCCCGCGGACCTCCTGCACCATCGCGATGCCCTCCAGGGCGGCGGCGAGCTCGTCTCGCAGCGACGGTCCTCGCGTACCGACGCGTTCGACGATCCCCTCGGAGCGCAGGGCCTCGAGCACGGCGAGCCCCACCGCGCAAGCCAGCGGCGCGCCGTCCCAGGTGTGGCCGAGCGGGAAGCGGCGAGAGCCGCTCGCGATCGCCTCGTAGACGTGGTCGCGGACGAGCACGGCTCCGATCGCCGCGTACCCGGCGCCCAATCCCTTCGCCGTGGCGATGATGTCCGGCGCGCATGCGGTGCCCGCCTCCTGCGAACCACCGTCCGGTCCGGCCCACGCCGGTCACGACCTCGTCGAAGCAGACGAGGAACCCGTGCCGCTCGCTGCGTTCGGCGAGGCCTTCCCAGAAACGCTGGGGTGGCGTGTACGCGGGGAGCGCGGCGGCGCTGATCGCTTCGCAGAAGAAGGCCGAGACGTTCTCCGGGCCGGCCTCCTCCAGCGCCCGGTCGAGGGCCTCGAGCGCGGCATCACCCGTGGGATCGAACCGCGCCGTGCTCGGCGGGATGTGCGGCAGGTCGGGGAAGTACGGGGAGAACGGCCCCTGCAGACCCGGGCCGGCCGGTCAGCCCGAGCGTCGCCATCGTGGGGCCGTGATACGCCTGCGCCGGCGAGATCACCTGCCATCGGGAGGGTTCGCCCCGCTCGACGTGGTAGCTGCGTGCCAGCTGGATCGCCATCTCGTTCGCGTCCGACCCGCTGGTCACGAACCGGGCGCGCGTGAACCCCTCCGGCGCGACCTCGACCAGCTCGCGGGCCAGTCGCTCCTGCGCCGGGTTCGTCAACCGTTCGTTGTGGACGTACGCGAGGCGATCGGCTTGGGCTCGCGCGGCTGCGACGATGTCCCCGCGGCCGTGCCCGAGCGTCGCCGCCATCGAGCCACCGCTCATCGCGTCGAGGTATCGGCGACCGGTGGCGTCCTCCACCCAGACACCGTCGCCGCGAGCGACCACCGGGTAGCTCCGGCCGAACTCCAGCGGGAGCACCTTGCTTCGGCTGCTGTCGATCAGTCCCTGGGCCACCAACGACCTCCGACCGTGAACGACCGGCCCGCCCGTGTCGGGCGGGACCGCGCACCGCGAAGCGTACCGCGCCCTCGATGCGCCGGGAGACCCGGGCGGCCGTCCGCCGGTGCCGCGGAACGCGCTACGCTGCGCCTTCCGGCGCGCGCCCGGACGGGAGGGGGATCGCATGGCGACCGTGAAGAAGATCCTCGAGGGATGGCAGGGGGACGGGATCGGCTTCGTCCGGTTCGAGCTGCCGGACATGCACGGGATCTCCCGGTCCAAGACGATCCCGGTCGCCCACGCGTTCGACTACGCGGAAGGCGGGCTCAACATGTACGGGGGCACGAGCGTGCTCGACTCGCGAGCGGACGTCGTTCCCGGGACCCTCTACCACGAGCAGCGCGGGTACGGCGATCAGCTGCTGTTCCCCGATCCGGACTCGGCGGCGGTGATCCCGTGGGCAGACCGCACCGCCCGGTTGATCTGCGACGCGCGGTGGTACGACGGCACCCCGCTCGAGGCGACGCCTCGCCACGTCTTCCGGCGCGCCCTGGACAAGGCGCATTCGATGGGGTTCGAGCCGGTCATCGGCTCGGAGTTCGAGTTCTACCTGCTGACCGCGGACACGCACGAGCCGCTGTTCGACGGGTACCAGATCTTCAACACGCTGCGCAACGACTACGTCCCGACGATCCGACGCATCGTCGAGGAGATGCCGCGGATCGGCGTCGACATCATCACCTCGAACTGCGAGTACGCCGGCTCGCAGTGGGAGATCAACTTCGCACCCGGGCGGGGGCTCGCCGGGCCGGACAACGCGTTCACGTTCAAGAACGGGGTCAAGGAGATCGCGAAGCAGGACGGCTACCTCGCGACCTTCATGAGCAAGCCGTGGGCGGCCTCGGCCGGGAGCGGCTGTCACACGCATGTGTCGCTCCTCGACGGCGACTCGGGCGCGAACGCGTTCGGCGACGAGGACGATCCGGACGGCATGAACGACACGTGCCGGTCCTTCATCGCCGGTCTCCTGACCTACGCCCGGGCGATCGACGCGGTGATCGCGCCGACGGTGAACTGCCTCCGCCGGCGGCGGCGCCACACCTTCAGCCCCTCGAACATCTCTTGGGGTCTCGAGGACCGATCGGCGCTGATCCGGGTCAAGGGCGGCAGCGCCGCCTCCAAACACGTCGAGTACCGGGCGCCGTCGGCGTTGTCCAACCCCTACCTCGTGAGCGCCGCGCTCCTGCAGGCCGGCCTTCGGGGCATCGAGGACAAGCTCGAGGCTCCGGAGCCGTCCAAGCCCGGGGTGCCGGCCGAGGACGACGAGCGGTTCGAGCAGCTGCCGCTCGACTTGGCAGCGTCGCTCGACGCGCTCGAGCAGGACACGGCGACACCGGGGTTCTTCGGCGAGGACTTCATCACGGCCTATACGACGATGCGTCGCTACGAGCTGTCCCGGCTCGCCGACTGGGTGAGCGACTGGGAGCGGAACGAGTACCTGGAGCTGTACTGAGCCCGACGCAGCCCTCGAAGGCGCCCGCCGCTCGTTCGAACGGGCGAGCGAGGCGCGGACCCGGCGCGAGTGCGGTCGCCCGCCGGCTCGGCGCCGACGGGGTCGAGGCCGTCGCCCTCGCGATCGTGCTGCCCGACGGGGTCACCCTCGTGAAGACGATCCCGCTCCGCCGCTTCGAGGAGGCGGCGAGGTTCGGGATCGGCCTGTCGCCCGTGTTCTCCGTGTTCCAGGTCGACGACCAGATCACGTCGTCGCCGCACATCTCGGGGCCCGTGGGCGATACGCGCCTGATGCCCGACCCCGCGGCGACCGTGCCGCTCGCGGCGAGCCCGGGTTGGGCGCTCGCGCCCGTCGACCAGCTCGACCAGGAGGGCCGGCCCTTCCCCGCATGCCCGAGGACCTTCGCCCGGCGGATGCTCGAGCGGCTGGACACCCTCGGGCTGGAGTTCCGTGGGGCATACGAGGTCGAGTTCTTCCTGGGCCGCCGCGCCCCGGACGCCGACGGCGATGCCGACCCGATCCCCGCGCACACCGGCCCCGCGTACGGCGCGATCGTCCTGTCCGACGTCGAGCCGTTCGCGACCGAGCTGATCCGAGCATTCGAGTCGCAGGGAACCGGCGTCATGCAGTTCCACCCCGAGTACTCCACCGGACAGCTCGAGCTGTCGGTGCCGCATCGCTCGGGCATCGCGATCGCGGACACGAACCTCGTCGTCCGGCACACGATCCGCGCCGTCGCGCGTGGACAGGGGCTGGCGGCATCGTTCGCGCCGGTGGTGTTCGCCGGGCTGGTGGGCAACGGGATGCACATCCACCTCAGCCTCTGGGACCGGCGCGGCCGGAACCTGTACCACGGCGGGAAGGGCCCCGAGGGGATGACCCGGCAGGCCGAGGCCTTCACGGCGGGCGTGCTGGCGTCGATGCCGGCGCTCACCGCCATCACGGCTCCCTCGGTCGCGAGCTACCAGCGGCTCCAGCCGCACCGGTGGAGCGGGCCGTGGGCGTGTTGGGGGAGGGAGAACCGTGAGGCCGGTCTCCGGTTCGTCACCGGCATGGTGGGAAGCCGCCAGGAGGCCGCGAACCTCGAACTGAAGTCGATGGACGGGGCGGCGAACCCGTATCTCGCCCTGGGCGGGATCATCGCGGCCGGGATCGACGGCCTCGAGCGCGAGCTGACGCTCCCCGAACCGGTCGCCGACGACCCCGCGTCGATCCCGGCGTCCCGGCGGCGGGCCATGGGGATCCGCAGGCTGCCCGCATCGGTGGGCGCGGCGATCCGCGAGATGGAACGATCGACGCTGCTCCGGGAGGCGATGGGCGACGTGCTGTTCGACGCGTTCCTCGCGACCCGTCGGGGGGAGCGCGCGGCGTTCGAGGGGATGGATCCCGAGGCGATGGTCCGGGCTCATCGCTGGCGGTACTGAGGCGGTACGGAGGAGGGACGATGGCACGCGTAGACCTGTCGGGCGCCGAGATCGTCGACGCGCACACCCACCCGTACCGGCTCGAGGAGATGGCCGGCCGCGATCCGGCCGGTTTCGACACGCGGATGATGTTCCTCGGCGAGTCGTTCGCCTCCTCCTCGCGGATGTCCCCCGACCTGTGGCCGCTCGTGGACGGCTTCACGGACTCGACGGTCTTCGGGATCGCCCTCGTGCGCCGGCTCTCGGAGCATCTCGGGTGCGAGCCCACGCGCGCGGCCGTCGCCGAGACCCGAGGGGCCGCCCTGCGCTCGGACCCGACCGGTTACACGAAGGGTCTGCTCGCTGCCGCCGGCGTCGTCGCCGTGCTGTCCGACGAGGGGTTCCCGCAACCGCCGGTTCCGGCCGACGAGTTCGAGAAGACGATCGGCGTGCGCGTCCATCGCGTCGCTCGGCTCGAACCCTGGATCCTCGAGCACCGCGACGGTGGGTTCGACGACCTCGTCGACGGCGTCGCAGCGGCGGCGACCGCGGCGACCGGCGATCCGAACTGCGTCGCGTTCAAGTCGATCGTCGCGTACCGGACCGGCCTCGACGTCGGCGATCCCAGCCCGTCGGAGGCCGCCGCGGCCTTCGAACGCTGGCGGGCCGACGACTGGCGCGAGAGCCGCGAGCACGCGAAGCCCGTTCGAGACCTCCTGATCCGTCGGACGCTCGCGGTGGCCAAGGCCAACGATCGTGCCTTCCACTTCCATTGCGGAGGCGGCGATCCCGACATCAACCTCGCCCACGCGCGGCCCGTCGACTTGTTCCCCCTCCTGGTCGACGTCCAGGAGCAGCCGGTCGTACTGGTGCACTCCGGCTACCCGTGGGTCCGAGAGGCCGCCTACATCGCGTCCGTGCTGCCGAACGTCTACCTCGAGCTTTCTGAACTGATCCCGTGGGGGTTCGGGCAGGTCGAGTGGGCCCTCGAGATGCTGGTGGGGACCGTGCCCGCGGCCAAGCTGCTGTACGGCTCCGACGAGGCCGGGGAGCCCGAGTCGTTCTGGATCTCGGCGCTCCTTGCTCGCCAGGCGCTCGAGCGCGTCCTGGCGGGCTTCGTCGACCGTGAGTACATGTCCGAGGCGCAGGCCGAGAGGCTCGGGCGGCTCGTGCTGGCCGATGCTTGCCGCATCCTGCACGGCCTCGGGATGTGAACCCGGCCGGAAGCGGGAGGGGCACGCGAGCGCGTGCCCCTCCGCGTCGGTCGACCGGCTCGCCGTCAGCTCGCCGGCTGGTTCTCCGCGATCTCGCTCTCGGCCTCACCGAGCCTGATCAGCTCTTCGTCGGACCTGCCCTTCCTCGCCGACTGCGAGATGAACCAGATCACGATCCCGGACAGGACCGAGACGGCCGTGATGCCGAACATCCAGGCGTTCCATTCGGACGAGCGTCGGGAAGCCGGCCGGGTACCACGAGCCCACGAAGATGAACAGCACCGCTAGGATGTTGACGACGAGCCCCACCACGCCGCAGAGGTAGAGGAAACCGACCGGCACTCGCCGCTCGCGCTCGAACCGTTCCGGCTCCGCTCGCTTGGCGAAGAAGATGTCCGGCGAACAACAGCGCGGTCGAGATGCACCAGACGATCGTCACCCCACCGTAGAGCGCGTAGAAGTATTTGTACGGGTCGCTCTCGCCCGAGCCGAGTACGAAGAAGATCAGGACCGCGAGGATCGTCGAGATCACCGTCTGGAGCGTGATCGCGTTCGCCGGCACCTTGTTCCGGTTGACCTTGCCGAACTGGTGCGGCAGCCGCTTCTCCATGCCGGACACGAACAGCAGCCGCCCGAACGAGTAGTTGTAGACGACCGCGACCGTCAGCACGACCCACGCCAGCACCAGGGAGACGGCGGCGCCGGTCCACCTTCCGAGCGCGAGCCCGACGGTCTCGGCGCCTCCGGTGGTCCCGTTCGCCCCGCCGGCCTCGATCACGACCATGTTGCCCCAGGTCGCCCAGAGGTAGGCGGCCATGACGATCGCGCAGCCCCAAAGCAGGAACGTGCGGATCGCCTTCTCGCCGCCCGTCACCTCGGCGCCCATGTTCAGCGGCGTCTCGATCCCCAGGAGCGCCAGGATCGCGAACGAGAAGAACGTGAGGTTCGCGGGCAGACCCAGCGCGAGCTCATCGCCCTGGAAGGGGTTCCACCCGGTCCCGAAGTCCGTCGAGGACCCGTTGCCCTGCAGCAGCCACCACACGCCGGCGAACCCGATCAGGAAGATCGCGGCCGCGTAGAACCAGAACAGGACGTTCACGTAGTTCTGCGTGACGCGCATCTTCAGGTACGACATCAGCGCGCTGAACCAGATCACCGCCAGGACCACGACGCCGATCTGCCAGTTCTCGGTGAAGATGCACGGGAACTCGCAACTAGGCTTCGCGAACACGGCGAACTGCTGGAGGAAGTTCGCGAACAGGATCCCGATGAACACGAGCGAGATCGGGCCCGGCCACCAGGCCACGAAGCCGGCGAAGAACCCCCAGAACGGACCCAGCACCTTGTGGGTCCAGACGTAGAGCGAACCCTCCTCGGGGAACATCCGCCCCAGCTGGGCGGTCACGAACGCTCCGGTGATCAGGAACGTCGCGAAGGCGACGATCCAGAAGACGAACACCGACGGTCCGGCGAACTGCAGGCCGGCCGCGTTGTTGATGAACAGGACGATCGCCACGAAGATCACCACGAGGTCGAACGGCCTGAGCGTCCTGGCGACGAGGACCGGCGCGACCTTCTCCGAGATCATCTTGCTCTCGTCGACGCGTGCCGCCATGCGAGCCCCCTTCCTTCGCGGGCGCGGCGCACGTGACCAGCCGGGTGCGGGCGCGCCCTCACCAGCAGTCGTCGGCCGAATCCTGCACCAGCACGGGCGCCGTGTCTAGTCCGTTGCCGTGCAAAGTGAAGCGCAGCCGCGGCTACGACAGACCGCGTTCGGCTCGGTAGGCGGCCGCCATCTCCTTCAGGCGCGCCCGCGTCGAGCCGTACACATCGGGTCTCGGCAGGAAACGCTTGGGCGCCTTGGCGACGAACGTGTAGTTCGGGTCGCACACGTTCGCCACCGGGCTCTCGGAGATCTGCGACACGAGCTGGTAGGCGTCGAGCGGGTCGAGGCCGAACTCACGTGCCAGCCAGTGCACGAGGTCGCCGTGCGCGATCCGGAACGCGTCCTCGAGCGGCCGCGCCGAACCCGTCGACATGATGTACGCGTCGTCCTCGAGGCGCGGCCACGGCGTGAAGGCGCCCTTGATGAGCTCGACGATCAGCACCGTGTCCATCGCTCCCTCGACCGCGACGCCGCACGTCTCGCCCTCGCCCTGGCGGTAGTGACCGTCGCCGAGCGAGAACAGCGCGCCCTCGACGTTCACGCCCAGGTAGCAGGTGGTTCCCGCGCGCATCTCCGGCGTGTCCATGTTGCCGCCGTGCGCGTCCGGCACGAGTGAGGAACGCACCTCTCCGCCCGCCGGAGCGACCCCGATCGTCCCGTGCATCGGCTCGAGCGGCAGGTCGACCGACAGGTCGCCCCGTCTGGCCTGGAACCCGACCGTCCGTCGTTCCCGGTCGAGCTCGTAGACCCAGACGACCTCGTCGAGCGGATCTTGGAGCGTGACCGTCCGTGTTGTGGATGTGAGCGCGCCGAACAGCGGGAACGTCGTCGAGACCGCCCAGTCGCGGGCAGGTTCGAGCGACACGAGATGCAGCGCGAGCGTGTCGCCGGGCTCGGCGCCCTCCACGTAGAAGGGGCCGGTCTGCGGGTTGAAGGCGGTGATCAGCTGGGACGGCAGGTCGTCGACCCCCTGGACCTTGCCCGCGAAGCAGTCCTCGGTGAAGACCTCCAACACGTCGCCGGGCCGCACCTTCATGACCGGGTCGACGCCCCCGAAGGTCCAGGCGTAGTCGCTCGACTCCGGACGGTAGGTGATCACGTTCTGGTCCGCCATCAGGCCTCCTTCCGGACCAACTCCCAGAACCTGCCGAACAGCTGTGCGGCGCGACGCTCGTGCTCCTGGACGAACCGGTCCGTCTCGTCCTTGATCCGATCCGTCGTCGAACCCCACTCCCGGACCACGTCGTCGCCGGCGATCTTCAGCCACAGGTCGATCTCGTCGCGGTCCACCTCGACGTGGAACTGCACACCCCACGCCGCCGTCCGGTACCGGAACGCCTGCATCCGGATCGTGTCGCCGGTCGCGAGCAGCGTCGCGCCTTCGGGCAACTCGAACGTGTCCTGGTGCCAGTGGAACACTCGGTCGCCGTCCCGGAACACGGACAGGAGCGGGTCATGTCCGCTCGCAGGCTCCGGGTGCAGCACGTGGAAGCCGATCTCTCGGACGCCGGCCGGGTAGACGGGGTGATCGAGCGCCCTCGCGAGCATCTGTGCTCCCAAGCAGATCCCGAGGTAGGGCACTCCGGCGTCCACCGCGGCTCGCACGTATGTCCGCTCGTCCGCGAGGAAGGGGTGCTCGTCGATCCGATCCACGTTCATCACGCCGCCGAACAGGACGATCGCCGAGATCTCCTCGAGGGGGGGAAGGTCCGCCCCCAGGTAGGCGAGGTGCTCCCGCCACGGGAGCCCGGCCGCTTCGAGGGTCCTCGGCGCCGTGCCGAACGTCTCCCACTCCTCATGCCCGATGAGCAGGACGGGTCGCACGCGGAAAAGTCTACGTGGGCCGATCGGCCCGGCGGGCGCCGTTCATCGTCGCCGACCTTCGGGCAACGTCGATGGGCCGACGTTGGTTCGCAACCAGGCGCCGAGCGGCGCCGAGTGCCGGAAGAACCCGTCCACGCGATCCTTCGCTCGTCGTGTTCCGAGCCACGCCGCCGCGGGCCAGTCCTTCCAGGCGACGATGCCCTTGTACCGGAGCAGCTCGATGCGCGGATGGTCCTTCGGGTACCCCCTCGGGGCGGTCTTCAAGACCCCGTGGCCCGAGACGTCGACGCCGGCTGCCCGTGCCCTCGCGACGACGGCTTCGAGGTCGGCGCCGGACGCATCGTCGCTCACGGCGCCGCGGTACCGCTCGAGCTGATCCGGAGCCATCTCCCACATGCCGCATCCGGCTCCCAGCCCGTCGGCACTGAGCTGGACGTACCCGTCGCCGATCGTCGCTGCGATGTTGGTCTTGTAGGGCGACTTGTCCGAGCTGAACCGGATGTCGCGGTACGGACGGAAGATCCGGCCCTCGCCCCAGTCCGCCGCGAGCTCCTCGAGCAGCCCCTCCATCGGGGCGCGGACGGCGCGGTCGTAGACGACCCGGTTCCGCTCCCAGTACGCCTTCGAGTTGTCCGCCTCGAGCCCTTCGAAGAACTCGAGCGCCTCGGCGGGCCAGCCTCGGAACGCCATCGATCTCACCCTATCCGGCGGCGGCCATGCCCGCCGGGCCGGAGGCGTGCGCGGGCTCAGCAGCTCTTCTGCCAGACTTCGACCCACGCTTCGGAGGAGGTGCGATGACCACGAAGATCGGCAAGGCGATGCGTCTGAAGCGGGTGATCGACCCGGCCGGGGTGTCGGTCATCTGCGCGCTCGACCACGGGATGACGTCGCCGACGTTCCTCGAGCCGCTCGCGGACATCGAGTCGCGTGCCCGCGAGACCGTCGCGGGCGGCGCGAACGTCATCATGATGAGCAAGGGGATGATCCGCGTCGCCGAGGCCGCGTTCTCACCGACGACCTCCCTCGCGCTGCTGCTCTCCGCATCGGCGAACCCCGGTGGCGACCGCCCGGAGATCGTGCAGATCGCCGAGGTCGAGGAGGCGCTCGTGCTCGGCGCCGACGCGGTGGTCCTGTTCACGGCGCTCGGGGGTGACACCGAGCCCGGCATGATCGACATCCTGTCCTCGGTCGGCCGTGAGTGCTCCGCCCTCGGCATGCCGTTCATCGCGGAGGCCGAGTTCCCGACGACGTACGCCACGGTCGAGGAGCTGAAGCAGCAGTACGGGTACGAGTACCTGCGCCGGAGCGTGCGGCTGTGCGCCGAGCTCGGCGCCGACATCGTGAAGACGAACTGGCCGGGTGACGCCGAGTCGTTCGGCAAGCTCGTCGAGGCGACGAACGGGATCCCCGTCGTCCTGGCCGGCGGGTCGCGGCTGGAGGACACGGAGCTGCTCTGGCGGATGCAGGTGGCGGTCGAGGCCGGGGCGATCGGGTGCTCGGTCGGCCGCAACATCTTCATGCACGCTTCGCCCGAAGCCATCACGAGAGCCCTGTCCCGCGTGATCCGGGAGCGCTGGAGCGCGGACAAGGCGCACGAAGCGCTCGTCGGGGAGCTCGAGGGTTGATGCCCCCGGACCGGTCGAGGACGGCCCGATGAGGGCGGCACTCATGACCGGCGTCAACGCCGTCGACGTTCGAGCGATCGAGGATCCCAAGCTCGATCCCGCCGGCGCCGTGCTGAAGGTCGAGGCGTGCGGGATCTGCGGGACCGACGCTCGAACGTTCTTCAACGGCGATCCGCGGGCGCCGGCGCCCTGGGTGCTCGGGCACGAGCCGGTCGGCGTGCTCGAGGAGGTCGGCCCCGATGCCCTGCTGCCACCCGGTGTCCACCGAGGCGATCGGGTGTTCGTCGGCTCGATCCTCACGTGCGGCGAGTGCCGCTGGTGCGTCGAGGGGTTCCAGAACCTGTGTGAGCACCACCTCCTCTACGGCTACGACCCGTTCCCCGGCGCCTACGCGGACCGGGCGGCCGTGCCGCCGATCGCCACGAAGAACCTGATCCCGCTGCCCGACGAGCTGCCTTCGGACCTCGCGACCGTGGCGGATCCGTTCGCCTGCGCCCTGAACGGGGTCGAGGTGCTCGACGTGCGGCTCGGCGACGTGGTCGTGATCCTCGGCACCGGGCCGATCGGATGCTGGCAGGCGGTGATGTGCCGCGACCGAGGCGCGAGCCGCATCTACCTTTCGGACGTGAATCGAGAGCGGCTCGACGTCGCGCTCGGCGTGGTCGGAGACTTCGTGGACGATGCCTGGGTCGCGGGCGAGGACAACGGCGTCGCGGAGGTCCTGTCGCGGACGGGCGGCGCCGGCGCCGAACGGATCAGCGTGGCCGCCCCGTCGAAGCAGGCACAGCAGGCGGCGCTCGAGATGGCCGCGAAGCGCGCCCGGGTCGTGTACTTCGCGGGCCTGCCGAAACACGACCCGGTCAGCCCGCTCGATATGAACCAGCTCCACTACAAGGAGCTCGCGATCGTGGGGGCATACGGCGCGACGCATCGCCAGTACCGGATCACGATGGACTACCTCGACCGCCGCCAGGAGGACCTCGCGCCGGTGGTGACGCACCGGTTCCCGCTCGAGCAGATCGCCGACGCGTTCGAGACGATCCGCGCCGGCACGGGCCTCAAGATGGTCATCCTCCCGTGAGCGGTCCGTACGTGATCGGCTGCGACGTCGGCAGCCAAGGGACGAACTGCGCCCTGTTCGGGGCAGACGGCACGCTCGTCTCCTCCTCGTACCAGGCCTACGACCTGTCGTTCCCCTTCCCCGGCGCGGCCGAGCAGGACGCCACGCTCTGGCCGCAGGCCGTCGCGGCGGGCGCCCGCGAGGTGCTCGCGGGCCTCCCCGAGGGACCCTCGGCTGTGAGGGCGTTGTCCTTCGGCTCGCAGCTCGACGGGATGGTCGTGTGCGACGCGGGCGGGCAGGCGCTCCGCCCGGCGATGATCTGGATGGATCGCCGCGCAGAGGCACAGGCAGCGGATGTCGCCACCCGCATCTCGCCGGAGGACTTCTACCGGCAGGTGGGCGCGAACCTCGATTCCTCGCATGCGGTGTTCAAGGCACTGTGGGTGCGCGACGAGGAGCCGGATGTCTGGGCGCGTGTTCGCCACCTGATGTCGCCCGGCACGTACGTGTTGCACCAGGTCGCGGGCGCGATCGCGGTCGACTACTCCAACGCCTCCTCGCTCGCCGTCCTCGACCCACGATCGCGTTCCTGGTCGGCGGAGGTGCTCGAGGCGACCGGGATCGACCCAGCGATGCTTGCGGAGCTCGGCGCGGGGACCGAGGCTGCGGGAACGGTCACGGCTGCGTTCGCCGAGGCGACCGGCCTGTCGCCCCAGACGCTCGTCGCCGTCGGCTGTGGCGACGAGATGGCGGCGACGCTCGGGGCCGGCGTGTTCGCTCCTGGCGAGGTCTGCGACGTCGTGGGGACCGCCGAGCCGGTCTGCGCGGCGTCGAGCGAGCCGCGGGAGGACCCCACGATGCTCGTCGAGTGCCACCCGCACGCCGATCCCGACGCCTGGCTCCTCGAGAACCCCGGGTTCGTCTCGGGCGGCAACCTCCGGTGGTGGCGGGACCAGTTCTCGCCGATCGAACGCGGCGCCGAGGCCGAGGGCCTGGGTGATGCGTACGACCTGCTGTCCCAGGAGGCCGCCCGTGTCCCGCCGGGTGCCGAGGGCCTCGTGTTCCTCCCGTGCATGCAGGGGGCGATGGCGCCCGAGTGGAACGGCGCCGCGCGAGGCGTCTTCTCCGGGCTGACCCTCGCGCACTCACGCGCGCACATGACGCGGGCGATCCTCGAGGGCAGTGCGTTCGCGCTTCGGGACATCCTCGATGCGATGCGCCACGCTGGTCTGGAGGTCCGGCGCCTGACGATCGTAGGCGGGGGCGCCAAGGGGCCGCTCTGGCGCCAGATCAAGGCCGACGTGACGGGCCTGCCGGTCCGCGTGCCCGAGAGCGTCGAGACGACGGCGACGGGGGCGGCGATCCTCGCGGCCGTCGCGTCGGGCGTACACGCGACCGTCGCCGAGGCCGTGGAGGCGTTCGTGGCGTACCGCCCGGAGGAACACGAGCCGGACCCCGATTTCCGCGGGATCTACGACGACGCGTATCGGCGGTATCGCGAGACGTACGCCGCGCTGAGGCCCGTCTTCGCCAACGGATAGCCGCTCGGACCGCTAGCCGCGTTCGAAGTAGCGCGCGAGCTCCCAGTCGGTGACCGTCGTGTTGTCGAAGATCACCTGCTCCTGTTCGGCCGTGTTCACGAGGTGCTCGAACACGAAGTCGCCGAAGGCTTCACGAGCCACCGAGGAGGCGCGGAGGGTGTCGACGGCCTCGTGCAGCGAGTACGGCACGCGCGGGACGTCCTTCGCCTCGTACGCGTTGCCGACGAACATCGGCGGCGGCTCCACCTGGTTCTCGATCCCCCACAACCCGGCCGCGATCGTGGCTGCGAACGCAAGGTACGGGTTCGCGTCGGCCCCGGGGATCCGGCACTCGACGCGGGCTCCCGTGTGTTCGCCGACCGTTCGGAACCCGCAGGTGCGGTTGTCCCGGCTCCACACGATCGCCGTCGGGGCCCAGGACCCCAACTGGTACCGCTTGTACGAGTTCACGAACGGCGCGTACATCCACGCCATCTCGCGCGCGCACGCGATGAGGCCGCCCATGTACCACCGGTAGGTCTCGCTCATGTGGTGCTCGCCGTCGTCCGACCACATCAGGCTTTCGGTCCCGTCGGCGTTCCACACGCTCGAGTGCAGGTGACAGCTCGAGCCGGCCTCGGCCATCGTCGGCTTGGCCATGAAGGTGGCCGCGACGCCATTCAGCTCGGCCATCTCCTTGACCCCGTGCTTGTACAGCGCGTGGTTGTCGGCGTTCGACAGCGCGTCCGAGTAGGTGATGTTGATCTCCTGCTGGCCCCGGCCGAACTCGCCCTTGCTGAACTCCACCGGGATGCCCGCGCCCAGCATCCCGTTGCGAACCTGGCGGACGAACCACTCGTCCCGAGTGGTCTGGAGCATGTGGTAGTCCATGATGTACGGCGAGCTGGGCCGAAGGTCGCGGTACCCGCGCTCGGCGGCATCCCGGTACGAGTCCTGGTACAGGTAGAACTCGAGCTCGGACCCCGTCTTGATCGTGAACCCGCGCTCGGCCGCCCGTGCGACCTGCCGTTTGAGGATCGTGCGGGGCGTGACCTCGACCTCTTGGTCGGCGTGCTCCTCCTCGAAGATGTCGCAGATCACCATCGCGGTCTTCTCGAGCCAGGGGCACAGGCGGAGCGTGCGCATGTCCGGGATCATCCGGAAGTCGCCGTAGCCGGTCTCCCAGGACGCGTACGCGTAGCCGGGGAGCGGCTCCATCTCCATGTCGATCGCCAGCAGGTACAGGCACGCGTGCAGGCCCTCCTCGCCGAGGATCTCCTCGAGCAGGAAGTGCGGCACGACGCGTTTGCCCATGAACCGGCCCTGCAGGTCCGTGAACATGCAGAGCACGGTGTCGATCTCACCCGACTCAGCGAGCTTCTCGAGCTGCTTGACGTCGAGCATGCCGGTGGCACCGGTCACGGTCGTCCCCCTCCAGCCGATGGCGGCCTATCGAAGAACCAGCTGCGGTGCGGTGTCAAACGCGAGCGCGGCGGCCGGTGCGGCCGCCGCGCTCGCGTTTCGAAGTGCTCCGGCTCTAGGCCGTGCCGGCCGGTGGGGCGGGTGGCGGTGCGGCCGGGGTTCCGCCGCCGCCGCCGCCCCCGCGCAGGATCGCCTCCTGCTCCTCGCGAGAGGTCGAATAGCCGGCCTCCTGCGGGATCCCCGCCCCTCCTTGGGTGAGCGCGAACTCCTCCTCGGGCGAGAGGACCAGGCGGTTGCGCCCGGCGACGGCGAAGTACAGGACGCCCAGGACGTAGTAGATCGCCACGCCGTACACACCCGGCCGGTAGGCCTCGTTCAGGAAGATCGCGATGAGCGAGGTTGTGGCCAACACCCCCGCGATCACGGCGCCCGGGACGCCCCACTTGCTCCGGTAGGGCCGCTCGATGTTCGGCAGCTTCTTGCGGAGCAGGACGAACGAGACCATCTGCAGGATGTACGAGATCACCGCGGCGAACACCGCCATGTTGAGCAGCGCCGCCACGACCTCGGCTCCGAGCTCCTGTTGCTGGAGGACCCAGACGAGGAAGAAGACGGCGTACCCGACGACCGCTCCCGCGATCAGCGCCACGTGGGGGGTCTTCCGGACGCCGTGGGTCCGTGACAGGAACTTCGGGAAGTACCCGGCCCGCGAGAGCGAGAACGTGTTCCGCCCGTACGCGAAGATGATCGTGAAGAAGCTCGCCACCAGGCCGATCAGGAACAGCAGCCCGAGAAGCTCGGTGGCGCTGTTCTCTCCGAAGATCGCGAAGAGCCCGTCGAGCAGCGGGAACCCCGACGCGCCGTAGAGGAACGCCCCGCCCGGAAGGGCCGTGTTGAAGATCAAGACGAGCAGCGCCGCGATCAGCAGGGTGTGCATGCCCCAGATGGATCCCCTGGGGACGTCACGACGCGGATCCATGGACTCCTCCGCCGCGAGCGGTACCTCCTCGATCGCCAGGAAGAACCAGATCGCGAACGGGAGCGACTTGAAGATGCCGCTGATCCCGAACGGGAGCCAGTCCCCGCCGCCGCCCGCGATCTCGCTTCCGTCCTCCGCGATGTTCGTCCAGAGATTGAAATCGAGCTTCCCGGAGAAGATCGCGGCGAGGATGAAGAACGCGAGCACGGCGAGCGAGAGCACCGTGATGGTCACCGTGAAGCGCATCGTCGCCTCGATACCCACGACGTTGATCCACACGAAGATCGCGTAGAAGACCAGTGCCCAGATCGGCAGGCTGTTCCACCACGGGTCGCCCGTGATGTCGAAGAGCCCCGCGACGATCTCCTGCATCAACAGCGCGCTCGCCCCGGCCACCACCGCCGGGGTGATCACGTACTCCATGTTCTCCGCCAGGCCCGTCAGGAACCCGCCCCATGGCCCCATCGCCGACCGTGCGAACGAGTAGGCGCCGCCGGTGTGGGGCAGGGCCGGCGACATCTCGGCGATCGAATAGACGAGGCCGTAGTACATGATCGCCATGAGCACGCCAGCGATGGCCAGGCCGCCGAACCCGCCGGTGCCCAGGCCGAAGTTCCATCCGTAGAACTCGCCCGAGATGACAGCACCGACGCCCAGTGCCCAGAGGGACCAGACGCCCGCGTGGCGCCGGAGTCCTCGCTTCTGGAAGTACTCGTCACCGACTTCTTGGTAGGTGACGGAGCCGACCTTGCGTTGCTCCTGTCCCACGTCGATCCCCCCCTTGTCGGACGACGCGAGGTATTGAGCCTCACCCCGGTTGGCGTGTCAAACCTGTGGCCGATGTCGTCTCCGGACGAGGCTCCGGGACAACGCGACGAACAGGACCGAGCCCCAGACGGGCACGACACCCAGCGCATGGGTGAGGTCGGACAGCACGAGCCCGCCGACCGCCGCGAGGGCGAACGACAGGACCACCGGAAACCTCCAGCGCGCCGTCAGCAGGAGCGCGGCCAGGACCGCGAACCCCACCAAGGCCCACCAGTTCCACTCGGACCGTCCGCCGTACAGCGGCCAGTTGCCGCCCACGAGCAGGATGCCCCCGCTCATCGAGCCTGCGATCGGCGAACGATGGGCGACCCGACCAGGAGGGCGAAGAACCAGATCCCGATGACGGGAAGCGACCCGGTGCGTTCGGCGAGCCAGGGCGTGAACAACCCGCCGAACACCAAGACCATGACCACCCGCCCGGTCAGTTCCATGCCGAAGAGGAACCGCGCGACGACGACCGCGACCACGGCGACGACGATCACCACCAGCAGGGGCGAGAGGTCCAGGTCGCGACCCATCGGGGGCCAAGGTGGAACGGCGGCCGCCAGAGCGGCGCTCATCTCTGGATGGTACGCCCGCTCGCCAGGAACGCGTCAGTCTTCGGGCGTGACGTAGGCGGCGGTGATGCCGCCGTCGACGACGAGCGAGGTCCCCGTCATGAACGACGAGTCGTCGCTCGCGAGGAACAACGCGGCCTTCGCGAGCTCCTCGGCCTGCCCGAGCCGGCCCATGGGGATGTGCACGAACCGGCGCTGCCGGCGGGCAGGATCGGCGAGGAGCTCCGCGAGCATGGGCGTGTCGATCGGTCCCGGGCACAGCGCGTTGCACCGGATGCCCCGGCGGGCGTACTCAACCGCGATCTCGCGGGTCATCGACAGGACCGCGCCTTTCGACGCCGTGTAGGCGGTCTGGGAGGTGGCCGCGCCCATCCAGGCGACGAACGAGGCGACGTTGATGATCGACCCGCCGCCGGAGGCGATCATCGCCGGCACCCCGAACTTGCATCCGAAGGCCACGCCCTTCACGTTGATGGCGAGCGTCGTATCCCAGATCGAGACGTCGGTCTCGGTCACCGAGCCGTCCTGCGCGAGCATCACGCCCGCGTTGTTGTACAGGACGTCGAGTCCGCCGAAGCGGTCGATCGCCGCCTTCACCATCGCCTCGGCGTCGGCCTCGTCGGACACGTCGGCGTGGACGTAGAGCGCCTGCCCGCCCGAGGCAGAGATCTCAGCGGCGACGGCCCCACCGGCGTCGTCGGCCACATCGGTGAGTACGACCCGAGCGCCCTCGCTCGCGAACAGCTTCGAGGCGACCATCCCCATGCCGCTGCCGCCCCCCGTGATGAGCGCCACCTTGCCGTCGAGCCGTCCCATCTCGCCTCCCGCTCGGCCGTCCGGTCGCGGAGCATACGTCCCGACAACGTGCCTATCATCGGGCACACGCGCGACCGAGGGGAGCTGGGTATGGCCGTGGAACAGTTGGTGCTGGCGGGCGAGCGACGCGATCCGGTGGACGGGAAGACCTCCGAGGTCATCGAGCCGGGGACCGGTCGCCCGATGGCGGAGGTCGCCGACGCGGGGCCCGAGGACGCGAAGCGCGCGGTCGACGTCGCGCACCGAGCGTTCGAGGAGGGCACCTGGCGAAGGATGAGCGCGACCGAACGCGGACGGATCCTGCTCCGCGCCTCGGTCCTGCTCCGCGAGCGGCTCGAGGACTTCGCCGCGGTCGAGTCTCGGAACGCCGGCAAACCGATCAGCGCCGCCCGAGGCGAGATCGGAACCGTGGCGAACGTCCTCGAGTACTGGGGCGGCGCGGCGAACAAGATCTTCGGGGAGACGATCCCCGTGCAGGACGCCGGGCTCGACATCACGCTCCGAGAGCCGGTCGGTGTGTGCGCGCTCATCGTCCCGTGGAACTTCCCCCTCGTGATCGCGTCGTGGAAGATCGGTCCGTCGCTCGCCTGCGGGAACACGATCGTGGTGAAGCCGGCGAGCTACACGCCGCTCTCGGTCCTGCGGCTCGCCGACCTGCTCGTCGAGGCCGGCCTGCCGCCCGAGACGATCAGTGTGCTCCCCGGCCCGGGTTCGACCGTCGGGACCGCGCTCGTCTCCGATCCTCGCGTGTCGAAGGTCGGGTTCACCGGCTCGACCGCGGTGGGGGCGCAGATCATGCGGCAGTGCGCCGACAACATCACCCGGGTCTCGCTCGAGCTCGGTGGCAAGTCCGCGAACGTGGTGTTCGCCGACGCCGAGATGGAGGCATGCGTCGAGCGCTCGATGTGGTCGATCTTCGACAACACGGGCCAGGACTGCACCTCGCGCGCTCGCATGTTCGTGGAGCGACCCGCCTACGACGAGTTCATCGAGGCGATGGCCAAGCGCACGGCCGAGCTGCGCGTCGGCATGCCGCAGGACGATGCCACCGACCTCGGGCCCATGATCTCGGACGGGCAGCGGCAGACCTCGCTCGACTACATCGGGATCGGGATCGACGAGGGCGCGCGACTGGTGACCGGCGGCGACGTACCGCTCGAGCCGGCCGGTGGCTTCTACCTCCGGCCGGCGATCCTGGCCGACGTGGATAACTCGTGGCGCGTGGCCCGTGAGGAGATCTTCGGGCCGGTCGCGTGCATCATGCCGTTCGACACCGAGGACGAGGCGATCCGGCTCGCGAACGACACCCCGTACGGGCTGTCCGGCTCGATCTGGACCCGAGATCTCGGACGCGCGATCCGAGTCGCGAAGGGCATCCGCACCGGCGTCCTCTCCGTGAACTCGGCGCACAGCGTCCACACGGAGGCGCCGTTCGGTGGGTACAAGCAGAGCGGGATCGGCCGCGAGATGGGGATGCACGCGGCGAACCTGTACACGGAGGTGAAGAACGTCTTCTTCTCGGTCGGGTAGTGGCCGCCGGCGCCGGTCGATGAGAGCGCGACACCGGGATTGGTAGGCTCGGCGACCGCATGGACCTGCCCGAAGAACTCGCGAACCGGCCGCCGCGCAAGAACGGTCAGCAGCCGACCTCGACGCTCACGCTCGACGCGTACCAGCGCCTGCGGGCGGAGCTCGACGAGCTCACGACCGACGGCCGTAGGCACATCGCCGAACGTCTGAAGGAGGCGCGCGAACACGGCGACATCCGCGAGAACGCCGAGTACGACGCGGCGAAGAACGAACAGGCGCTCATGGAGTCGCGGATCCGCACCCTGCAACGGATGCTGCGCGACCCCGAGATCGTCGAGGCACCGCCGGACTCCGAGGTCGTCGCCGCCGGGATGCTCGTGACGCTGCGGCCGATCGAGGAGGACGGGCCCGAGGATGAGACCTACCTGCTCGCCGAGTCGGCCGAGGAGCGCGCCCCCGGCGTCCGCACGATCACCACGACGTCCCCGCTCGGCAGGGCCGTCGTCGGGTGTCGGATCGACGACCAGATCGCGTACCAGGCCCCGGGCGGCACCTACCACTACCGGGTCGTGGGCTTCGAGCCCCGCGCCTGAGCGCGCCACGACCGGGCGTTCGGACTAGCCTCAAGACCATGAGCGGGCCTCGGTCGGACGAGCGGGAGGATGTCCCTCGGATCCGCGACATGCCGGCCCCGAGGAAGGCCGAGGGTCTGGCCGCCAAGCCGATGCGTTGGGTCTTCACCTGGCCGTACCGGCTCGCCCTTGCCGGCGTCTACCGGGCCGGGTTCCGACCATGGCACCTGACGCTGCTGGGGCTGGCGACCAACGTCTGGGTGGGCGCGCTCCTGCTGCAGGATCGGTTCCTCGCTGCGGGGCTCCTGCTGATGCCTGCGGGATTGTTCGACATCCTGGACGGCGCGGTGGCCAGGCTCCGCGGCGAGGAGAGCCGAGCCGGGGCCTTCCTGGACTCGGTCCTGGACCGCGTGGCGGACGTGGTCCTGTTCGGCTGCCTTTACTGGTCGCTCGCCGGGCAGGGGCTCCGCCTCGAGGCCGGGCTCTCGCTCGCGACCCTGGTCATCGCGCTCGGGGTAAGCCACGTGCGCGCCGAGGCGGAGGCGGCCGGCGTCTCCCTCACCGAGGGCTACTTCCAGCGGCTCGAGCGGTACGTGGCGATGATGATCGGCCTGCCGGTCCCCGGGGCGCTGCTCCCGGCGCTCGCGATCCTCACCGTGCTCGGGACGGTCACCCTGGCGCAGCGCCTGTGGTCGGCGATCACCCGTGTGGCCGCCCTCGGCGCGGCGTCACCGGCCGAGCCGTAGCCGCGCCGGTCGACCCACCTGTACTCCGCTCGGCTCCATGCGCGAAGATGCGGACGAGGATGGACGACGTCTACCACCGCGTCGGCTCGCTCGCCGAGGTCCCCGAGGGGGAGCTCCGATCCTTCGACCTGCCCGGCATGCGGGTGGCGGTCGCGCACGTCGAGAACGATCTGTTCGTGTTCGGCGACGAGTGCACCCACGAGGGATGTTCGCTCGCGGAGGGCGCCCTCGGCAGCCAGGAGGATTCGGTCGTCTGCCCGTGTCATGAGAGCGAGTTCGATCTCGCGACCGGCGAGCCGCTGGCGGGTCCGGCATCGGACCCCGTGCCCGTCTACCCCGTGCGGGTCACGGACGGTTGGATCGAGGTCGGGCCCGCTCACGAGGCGGCGTCGTGACGCGGAAGGAGCTCCTGCCGCAGGTGGCGGTGATCTTCGGCGCCTCCGGAGATCTCACGAGGCGCAAGCTGCTGCCGGCCTTCTGGCACCTGTTCGCACAGGGCATGCTCCCCGAGGGGTTCGCGCTGGTGGGCTACGCGCGCACGGAGATGTCGGACGACGCGTTCCGCCACTTCGCGTTCGACAACGTGAAGGAGTTCTCGAAGCGTCCGCCCGAGGGTGAGGCCTGGGACGAGTTCTCGCGGCGGCTCTCCTACCACCAAGGCAGCTTCACCGAGCCAGGCGCGATGAAGGAGCTCTCGGCCTCCCTCGAGAAGATCGACGCCGAGTTCGGGACCGAGGGCAGACGGTTCTTCGACGCCGCGGTCCCGCCGGCCGCGTACGCCGACATCGTCCGTCGGATCGGCGAGGCGGGGCTCCAACGGGACGCGAAGATCGTGTTCGAGAAGCCGTTCGGCCTGGACCTCGCGTCGGCGCGCGAGCTGAACGCGGTGACGCACTCGGTCTTCGACGAGTCACAGGTCTTCCGCATCGACCACTTCCTCGGCAAGGAGACCGTGCAGAACATCCTCGCCTTCCGCTTCGCGAACGGGATGTTCGAACCGATCTGGAACCGGCGGTACATCGAACATGTGCAGATCACGGTCTCGGAGAAGATCGGGATCGAGGGTCGCGGGGCCTTCTACGAGCAGGTCGGGAACATCCGCGACATGGTCTCGACGCACCTGTTCCAGGTCCTGACGTTCGTCGCGATGGAGCCCCCGGTCTCCTTCGAGCCCGATCGCCTGCGCGACGAGACCGTCAAGGTGCTCCGCTCGGCAGAGATCGCGGGACCCGACCGGATCGTCCGGGGGCAGTACGTCGGCTACCGTCAGGAGCCGGACGTCGATCCCGAGTCGACGACGGAGACCTTCTCGGTGATGCAGCTCGACATCGACAACTGGCGGTGGGCCGGCGTCCCCTTCTTCCTCCGGACCGGCAAGGGGCTCGCGGACAAGCTGAGTGAGATCACACTGAAGTTCCACAAGGTGCCGTTCAACGTGTTCTCCGGCGCCGACATGGATCTGCCCATGCGCAGCCACATCACGATCCGTGTGCAACCGAACGAGGGGATCACGATCGCCTTCAATGCGAAGCGCCCGGGTCGCGGGATGCACCTCGACCGGGTGGCGATGGAGTTCGACTACGCGGAGGACTTCGCCCATGCCCAGATCGCGGACGCATACGAGCTGCTGATCCTCGAGGCGATGCGCGGCGACGAGTCGTTGTTCATCCGGCAGGACGGGGTCGAACGGGCGTGGGAGATCCTCCAGCCGGTCCTCGACGACCCGCCGCCGATCACCTTCTACGAGCGTGGGAGCTGGGGTCCCCCGGAGGCAGATGCGCTGATCGCGCCGAGGAAGTGGCACGTGACCGGCGTGCCCGACCCGCACGACTACTCGAGTCGCGCCCATCCCGTCGTCTCGGAGGCCTGAGGGTCGCTCCGCGCTGGCGGACCGCGAGCGCATCCGGGTAGGCTTCGCGAACCTGCTGCCCCGAGGAGGCCCCGATGACCGAGCGCACCCGCTTCGACCTCCCGACGACCGACATCCCGACGGCCTGGCAGAACCTGTTGCCGGTGATGGCGCAGGCGGGCATCCAACTGCTTCCGCCGCTGCACCCCGGGACGAAGGAGCCGGTGACGCCGGATCTCCTCGCGCCGCTGTTCCCCGAGGCGCTGATCATGCAGGAGGTCTCGACCGACGAATGGATCGACATCCCCGGCGAGGTCATCGACGTGTACCGGCTGTGGAGGACGACGCCCCTGCATCGGGCGATCCGGCTCGAGCGTGCGCTCGACACCCCCGCGAGGATCTACTTCAAGTACGAGGGGACCTCGCCCGCCGGTTCGCACAAGCCGAACACGGCGGTCGCGCAGGCGTTCTACAACAAGCAGGCCGGCACGAAGCGGATCTCCACCGAGACCGGTGCGGGGCAGTGGGGCTCGTCGCTCGCGATGGCGTGCAGCTTCTTCGACCTGGAGTGCCTCGTGTTCATGGTCAAGGCCTCGTACGAGCAGAAGCCCTACCGGCGGATCTTCATCGAGATGTTCGGCGCCGAGGTCCGGCCCTCGCCGACGTCGACCACGCAAGCCGGCAAGAAGATCCTCGAGGCGAACCCGGAGTCCACCGGGTCGCTCGGGATCGCGATCAGCGAGGCCATCGAGGTCGCGGCGACGAACGACGACACGAAGTACTCGATCGGCTCCTGCCTCAACCACGTGCTGTTGCACCAGACCGTCGTGGGGCTCGAGGCGAAGGCGCAGATGGAGATGGCGGGCGACGTCCCCGACGTCGTGGTCGGATGCGTCGGCGGGGGCTCGAACTACGGCGGCCTCGCCTACCCGTTCATGGCGGGACGCCTCCGGGGGGAGACGCCGGACATGCGGTTCCTCGCGACCGAGCCGGCGGCCTGTCCGACCCTGACGAAGGGGAAGTTCGCGTACGACTTCGGCGACACGGCGATGATGACGCCGCTCCTGCCCATGTACACGCTCGGACACGGGTTCGTCCCGGCGCCGGTGCATGCCGGCGGTCTCCGCTATCACGGTGACGCGCCGTCGCTCTCGCTCCTGGTCAGGGACGGCCACATGGAGGCGGCCGCGTTCACGCAGAACGAGGTGTTCGAGGCCGCGGTGCAGTTCGCCAAGGCCGAGGGGATCATCCCGGCGCCCGAGTCGGCGCACGCGATCCGGGGAGCCGTGAACGAGGCGCTCGCTGCGCGCGAGGAGGGTACGGAGCGCGTGATCCTGCTCGGGCTGTCGGGTCACGGTCACTTCGACATGCAGGCCTACGACGACTACCTGAACGACCGACTGCCGGAGGTCGAGTTCGATCCGGCAGCCGAGGAGGCCGCGCTGGCGGGCGTTCCGGAGGTGCCGATCGGCTGACGCCGAGCTCCGCCGCATCGCCGCGAGCGACCTCGACGTCCTGAACCAGCGGCTGCCGCTGTGGAGCGCCCGCGAGTACGAGCGGCGACTCGCGGCCCAGGTGCGGGACCAGCTCGTCCAGGTGGTCGCGTGGTTCGGCGAGGTCCCGGCAGGCCGAGGGATGGTCCTGTTCCCCGAGCACGACGAGTTCTCCACGTCCGCGGTCCGGGAGGGGTGCGCCGAGGTCCGCGACGTCTTCGTGACCCGTCCCCGGACGGCGGCTGGGGGTCGCGACGCGGATGATGGAGGTGCTCCAGGACGCGGCGCGCGATCACGGGATGCTCCGCATCGGGCTCTCGGTCGCGCTCGACGAGGATGCGGCCCCTGCCCGCGCGCTCTACGAGCGCCTCGGGTACGAGCACGCGCACGGCCCGTACGTCGCGAGCTCGACGCTCGAGGGGGACGAGGGACCGATCCCCGTCGGCTCGGTGATGACCTACCTCGTCAGGCGGGTCTGACCTCGGCGAGCCGACGTTCGAGGAAGGCGCGCTGGGCCGGGTTCGTCGCGAGCGCGATCGCGCGCTCGTACGCCTCGGGCCGCCTCGGGGCGCCGGTCGAGACGACGCAGCAGGTCCGCGCGGGCCGAGTGGAACGGGAGGTAGCCATCGAGATCGTCCGCGAGCGGCTCGATGAACGCGAGCCCTCGGTCGGGGCCGTCCGCCATCGCGATGGCCACCGCGCGGTTCAGCTCGACGACCGCCGAGGGTGTGAGGTCGGTGAGGCGCTCGTAGAGGGCGGCGATCTGCGGCCAATCGGTGTCCTCGGGTCTCGGGGCCCGGGCGTGGAGCGCCGCGATCGCCGCCTGGAGCTGATACGGCCCGGGCTGCCTGCGGAGCAGCGTCGCATCGAGCGTCGCGAGCCCCTCGTCGATCATGTCGTGGTCCCAGCGCGCCCGATCCTGCTCCTCGAGCAGGACGAGCTCGCCCGCCTGCCCCGTGCGCGCGCTGCGTCTCGAGTGGTGGAGCAGCATGAGCGCGAGGAGACCGGCGGCCTCCGGCTCGTCCGGCATGAGCGTGCGGAGCAACCGCGCGAGGCGGATCGCCTCGTCGCACAGCTCGACGCGGATCAACGGTCCCTCGGTCGCGGCGTATCCCTCGTTGAAGACGAGGTACAGGACCGCGAGGACCCCCGGGACGCGTTCGGGCAGCAGCTCGGGCGGCGGGACCCGGAACGGGATCGCGGCGCCGTGGATCTTGCGCTTCGCGCGGACGAGTCGCTGGGCCATCGTGGCCTCCGCGACGAGGAAGGCGCGCGCGATCTCCGCCGGTGGACAGTCCGCCCAGCGTCTTGAGCGTGAGCGCCACCCGCGCCTCCATCGCCAAGTGCCGGATGGCAGCACGTGAAGATCAGCCGGAGCCGGTCGTCGGGGATCGCGCTCACGTCGGTCTCGTCGCCGCCGAGTCCCTCCAGCTCGGCGAGCCGGGTCAGGGTCTCGGTCTTCTCACGAAGCGTCCGCTCGCGTCGCAGCCGGTCGATCGCCCGGTTGCGCGCCGTCGTGGTGATCCATGCGCCGGGGTTGTCGGGAACGCCCCGCTCGGGCCACGTCCGGAGCGCCTGGACGAACGCCTCCTGGACCGCGTCCTCGGCCAGATCGAAGTCGCCAAGGACGCGGATCAGGGTCGCGACCGCCCGCCCCCGCTCCTCGCGGAACAGGCGCTCAGCGACGCCCTCTGCGGCGTTCGCTACTGGCGCGGGCGTCCCTCGTCGTCGAAGAGCATCACCGGGCGGATCTCGACCCCGCCCCCGCGGAGCGGCATCTTCGAGCTCGCCTCGATCGCCTCGTCCAGGTTCGTGCACTCGAGCAGGTAGTAGCCGCCCAGCTGCTCCTTGGTCTCGGCGAACGGGCCATCGGTGGTCACCGGCGTTGCCCCCTGACCGCGCACGGTCGTGGCCTCGGAGGTCGGGTGCAGGGCGTCTCCGCCGAGGTACCACCCCTTGTCCCGCAACCACTGGGAGTAGTCCACCCACTCCTGCATGGACTTGCCCTGCTCCTCCGCCGACATGTCGGCGCCCGAAGCCTCGTCCCCGTAGATCAGCAGGATGTACTGCACGCCGTGCCTCCTCTCATCGTGGACCATCGACCACCCTAGCGACGAACGGCGACGGACGCTTTCGACACGTTGCCGGGTCTCAGATGCGGAACAGCACGGCCTCCTGCGGCAACCCGAAGGCCTCGGCGGCGGCCCGGATCGCGATCCGTCCGAGCGACGAGTAGCCGGTGGGGGTGAAGTGGATGCCGTCGGAGGCGCGCATCAGCTGGAGCTCGCCCCGCTCGTTCCGGATGATCGCCGCGTAGCCGCCGTCGCGCGCCTCGAACGCCGCCCACGCGTCGACGTAGGTTCCGAGCGGGTCCGAGCTCGCGGTCTCCCGGTAGATGCCGTTCACCCGCCGGTAGAAGTCCCACCGCTGCCGTTCCTCGACGACCGGGATCCCCACCCAGACGACCCGGGTGCCCGCCCGGGTCGCCTCGCGCAGCAGACCCGCGGCCCGCTCGCGGTACCCCTCGACCCACTCGACGCTCCCGACCGGGATCTCCGATCCGTCCCGCGCGATCTGCGCCTGGGCGTCGTTGCTGCCGAGCATCACGAACACGAGGTCCGGACGGAACTCCTCCACGATCTGGCGCATCCCGGCCTGCCAGTTGAAGTAGTCCTGTCGCGACAGCCCCGTCGAGATCCTGCCGAGCGAGAGCACGCGGGCGACCTCCGGGTCCATCCACCGTTCGATCGCCGGCCCGATGCCCTGCGCGAGCGAGTCGCCGATCACCGCGACTCGGAGCTCGTTCGACGCGGTGGGGACGCGGATCCCCGCCAACTCCTCCGGGAGGCGCCTCCTCCTCCTCCTCAGCCTCGCCGCCGGCCGGCTCCGCCCCGATGGACGGCTCCGGGTCCCGGACGGGAAGCGGAGACGCCGGCGATGGCTCGGCCGGCATGGTCTCGATCGGCACCGGCGCGACGATCTCGGGAGGCAGGTCGAGGTCCGGCAGCGTGAGCTCGCCGCCCGGTTGCCCCTCGGGGTCGCGACCGAGGACGCGCTCGACCGTACCCGTGGCCCGCGAGATCAGCAGCGCGTCCGAGATCGCGAGCAACGGACGAAGGACCGCGAGCGCCGCCATCCGACGTGCGCCCACGGGACCGGCCTCCGCGTTGCGCTCGAGGATCGGCGCGGCGAGCACGGCCCACCCGAGCAGACAGACGAGCAGGACGACCAGCACCCGGCCGGCGGACGCGAGCGCGGGGCGGATGAAGGTCGACGACGGCGTCGACCTCCGGCTCCACCTCGACGAACCGATCGAGCGTCTGCATCGTCCCCAACCCCTCAGAACCGGAAGTAGATGAACGGGGTCACGCCGCCCGTGCCGAGGGTCGTGATGCCGAACAGCACGACGGCGAGCGCGGCACCCTGCAGCACGGGGCCGAGCCGTGAGAACCCCGACCGCAGCCGGGCGAGGGGCTCGGACGGCAGGTATTGTGCCGCGAGCATCCCGCCGATCGCCAGCAGGACGAGCGGCGTGACGAGGCTGAGCGACCCGGGGGCGAACAGGCGCCCCAGCACCTCGAACGCGCCCTCGATCGAGTCCGCCCGGAAGAACACCCACCCGAGGCAGACCAGGTGGAACGTCACCACGCGCTTGCGCGCGAGGACCCATCCGGTCGCGGGGGCAACGTCGCCGGCCTCGCGTGCGCGGCGTGCGCGCCAGCGGCCGATCACGAGGCCCACGCCGTAGAACGTGCCCCACGCGATGAACGTCCACCCGGCGCCGTGCCACAGGCCTCCGAGCAGCATCGTGATCATGATGTTCACGGCGGTGCGGAGCTCCCCGTGCCGGCTGCCGCCGAGGGGGATGTACAGGTAGTCGCGCAGCCACCGCGAGAGCGTCATGTGCCACCGGCGCCAGAAGTCCCGGAGCGAGATCGCCGTGTACGGGCGGTCGAAGTTCTCCGGGAACTCGAACCCGAGCAGCAGGGCGGTCCCGATCGCGATGTCGGTGTACGCGCTGAAGTCGGCGTAGATCACGATCGCGTACGCATAGATCGCGATCAGGACCTCGAGCCCACCATGCGCGCTCGGAGCCCCGAACACGGGGTCGACGATCTGCGTCGCCAGGTACCCGGACACGACGACCTTCTTGAACAGGCCGCCGGAGATCAGGAAGGCGGCGCGGGACAGGTCGATCCCCCTCGGGTCGCGCCGGCGGCGGATCTGCGGGATCAGCTCGTTGCCCCGGACGATCGGCCCCGCGACCAGGTGGGGGAAGAACGCGAGGTACACGGACACGTCGAGCCAGCCGGACGGGACGATCTCGTAGCGCGAGACGTCCACCACGTAGCTGATCGCCATGAACGTGTAGAAGGAGATGCCGATCGGCAGGAGCACCTGCAACAGCGGCAGCGGCGGCTCGAGCCCGATCGCCTCGAACGCGTTCGCGAGGTTCAGCGCGAAGAACCCGTAGTACTTGAACCACGCGAGCGGCACCAGGAGCGCCGCCACCGCCACGATGGTCCGACGACGCCGGGCGCGGTCGTCCGTCTGCCGTTCGACCCACAGGGCTCCGGCCCACGCGAGGGTGCTCACGAGCGCGAGCAGCCAAGCGAGCATCGGGTCCCACCACGCGTAGAAGAAGATGCTCGCGCCGAGGATGAACCACTTCCAGATCGTGCGGTGCGGGTTCAGCAACCAGTGCAGCGTGAACACCACCGCGAAGAAGATGGCGAAATCTGTCGTCGGGAAGAGCATCTTCGTTTCGGGACGACGGGGAAGGACGCCGTCCGGTAGATCAGACCGTTCGGTGCGCCATGGGGTTTCGGTCCAGCCGCTAGGCTAGCGGAGCGCCATGGCCGCATCGCCAGATCCGCACGATTTCCTCGAGCTCGACCGGCTGCTCTCCGACGAGGAGCGAGCGGTCCGGGACACCGTTCGAGGCTGGGTCGCGGACCGCGTCCTGCCCGGCATCGACGGGTGGTTCGAGGCCGGCGAGTTCCCGATCGAGGTCGCCAAGGAGCTCGGGTCGATGGGGCTGCTCGGGATGCACCTGACGGGCTACGAGTGCGCCGGCGCGAGCGCCGTGAACTACGGGCTCGCCTGCCTCGAGCTCGAGGCCGGCGACAGCGGCTTCCGCTCGTTCGTGAGCGTCCAGGGCTCGCTCTGCATGTTCCCGATCTGGCGGTTCGGGTCCGAGGAGCAGAAGCAGCGCTGGCTCCCGCCGATGGCCCGCGGCGAGGTGATCGGGTGCTTCGGCCTGACCGAGCCGGACGCCGGCTCCGACCCCGCACGCATGCGGACGAGCGCAGAGCGAGACGGCGAGGGCTGGGTGCTCTCGGGGACGAAGATGTGGATCACGAACGGCAGCGTCGCCGACCTCGCCGTCGTCTGGGCGAAGACCGACGAAGGGGTCCGCGGCTTCCTCGTGCCGACCGAGTCGCCCGGCTTCTCCGCGTCGGACGTCCATCGCAAGCTCTCGCTCCGCGCGTCGGTCACGTCGGAGCTCGTCCTGGACGAGGTGCGGTTGCCCGGCGATGCGGTCCTGCCCGAGGTGACGGGGATGAAGGGCCCACTCTCGTGTCTGACCGAGGCGCGGTTCGGCATCGTCTGGGGCGCGATGGGCGCCGCGCGCGCGTGCTTCGAGACCGCGCTCGAGTACGCGACGACCCGTGTCCAGTGGGGCAAGCCGATCGGCGGGTTCCAGCTCACGCAGCGCAAGCTCGCCGACATGGCGGTGGAGCTGAACAAGGGGACGATGCTCGCGCTGCACCTCGGACGGATGAAGGACGACGAGCGGCTGCTCCCGCAACACGTGAGTATGGGCAAGCTGAACAACGTGCGCGAGGCGTTGCGCATCGCCCGCGAGGCCCGTTCGGTCCTCGGCGCGAGCGGGGTCACGCTCGAGTACCCGGTGATCCGGCACATGAACAACCTCGAGTCGGTCCTCACCTACGAGGGCACGAACGAGATCCACACGCTGATCGTGGGCGAGGCGCTCACCGGTCTGCGTGCCTTCGAGTAATCGGCCGGCCTCGCGCCGATGGCGGGCGCCGTGACGGCGTCCGGTAGCCTGTGCGCAACCGACGACCGGAGGTCCGACCCGACATGGCACGAGAGCTCGACTGGGTGTTGTTCGAGAAGGCGGTGGAGATCACGGCCTCGGCGGTTCGCGGCTCGATGGGCGGGGAGAACAGTCAGCCCGCGAGCTACGCCGGCGACGTCTTCCGCGACGTATGGACGGCGTTGAAGGAGGCGGCGGCCGACCTTCCGCAACCTGGCAAGGCAGGCTTCTGACGCAGGCGGCTCGCCCGCGAGCCGGACGGACGGCGCTGCTCCGCTGGTTCGAACCACGACGGCACGCGTACCCGTGGCGAGGTTCGCGAGATCCGTACGCGATCTGGATCTCCGAGGTCATGCTGCAACAGACGCAGGCGGCGCGCGTCGCGGTCGCCTACCCGAGGTTCCTACGCCGGTTCCCGACGGTCGGCTCGCTGGCCCGCGCCTCGCGCGCGACGGTCCTGCGCGCCTGGGGCGATCTGGGCTACAACCGGCGCGCGGTGACGCTCTCCGAGGCCGCTCGCGTCGTCGTCGGAGAGCACGGCGGCCGGTTCCCGCGCGAGACCGATGCGCTGGATCGGTTGCCGGGTGTCGGCCCGTACACGGCGGCCGCGGTCGCATCCCTGGCCTTCGGCGAGCCGGTCGCGGCGGTCGACACGAACGTGCGACGGGTGGTCGCTCGAGTGCATCTCGGGATCGAACACCACGACGCCACGCCGGCGGTCGTCGCCGCGCTCGCCGGCTCCTGGGTGGACCCGCGAGACCCGGCCTCGTGGAACCAGGCGGTCATGGACCTCGGACGCGAGGTCTGCCGGCCGCGCCCGAAGTGCGAAGTGTGCCCGCTCGCGCGCGTGTGTCGCTTCCGAGCGACCGGCGCCCAACCGCGCCCGTCGCCGCGAGGACAGGGTCCATTCGAGGGATCGACCCGGCAGGTCCGTGGGTCCGTCGTGCGATTCCCTCCGCGACGAGCGGTCCGCGACGCTCGAACGCCTGGCCCGGCTCACCGGGTTCGATCTCGGGAGGGTGGCGGCGGCCGTCTCGGCGCTCGCGGCCGACGGCGTGGTCGAGGCCGGGCGAACGGCGCGGGCCGGCCGCCCGCGAGGCCGCGTGCGCCTCGCGTCGTGACCGGAGGCGGGCTCCGCGTCTATCGGGAGGAGGCGGTCTTGAGCCCGGGGAGGACCTCGGCCGCGAAGAGCTCGATCGCTCGGGCGGCGGCCTCGATCCCCATGCCCGGGTAGTGGAGCCGAACGACGAGATGCACCTCGCGGTCGCCCGAGCCCTCGACGATCGGGAGCAACGCTCGCAGAACGTCCGGTGGGGTCCCGACGGGCGTCGAGACCCGCAGGTCGTCCTCGGATGGTTCCGCCGGATCGAGGCGGTCGAGCTCCGGTGTGTCGGCGCCGGTGCCCCACGCCTCGTACGCGCCGAGCTGGTGAGCGACGCCGGCGCGGATCTGTTCCCACGGGTCACCGTCGCGTGACACGAAGGTGTTCTGCAGCAGCACGAGGCTCACGTCGTTCGGGTCGCGGCCGACGCCCGCGGCCCCCTCGTCGATGGTCGCCAGGTGCTCTCGCAGCTCGTCCGAGCCGGTCTCGTCCGTGATGTAGCCGTCGGCGAGCCTGCCGGCGCGAAGCACCGCGCTGCGGTCGTAGCCGCCGAGGAAGATCGGCGGACCTCCCGCTCTGGCCGGGGCCGGGGTGACCCGCACCCGGTCGAACCGGAACACCTCGCCCTCGAAGGAGAACCGGCGGCCCGACCAGGCCCGGCGCAGCACCTCGATCGTCTCCTGGGTCCGCTTCGCGCGTTCGTTCATCGCGACCCCGAACGTCCGGAACTCCTCCGAGCGCCAGCCGTGGCCGAGCCCGAGGATCAGTCGTCCACCGGAGAGCTGATCGACCACGGCGACGTCCTCGGCGAGTCGGAGGGGATGGTGCAGTGGCGTGAGCACGACGCCGGTGCCCAGCGCGATCCGCTCGGTCACGGCCGCGATCGCCGCGAGGAGCGGCAGCAGCGACGGCAGGTACCCGTCGGAGGATCCGTGATGCTCGCTCACCCACGCCGACTCGAAGCCGAGGGACTCGGCCAGTCGAACGAGGTCGAGCGTCTCCCGGTACTCCTGCGCGAACGTGCGGGTCGAGGCGGCCGGGATCTGGCCGGTGAACAGCCCGATGCCGACGCGGACGGTCACCCCTGCGACGTTACACGGCGTCTCCGGGGGGACGGGGGATGATGCGGAGCGTGCGGATCCGTCTCGATCCGGAGGCCCCGAACCCGCTCTCGGCGCAGCTCACGGCGGCGATCGCACGGCGGATCCAGAGTCGGGACGCTGGCGCCGGGTTCGCGGCTCCCGACCGTGCGGAGCCTCGCGGCGGATCTCGACCTCGCCGCGAACACGGTCGCCAAGGCCTACCGCGACCTCGAGGCTGCGGGTCTGTTGGTCGGACGTGGACGGCTCGGGACGTTCGTCGTCGACCGACTCCCCGAACGGATGCCCGAGCGGGAGCGACGACTGGCCGAGGCGGCGAACGCGTACGTGAAGCGCGCGGTCCAGCTCGGGTTCACGGTGGACCAAGCACGCGCCGCGGTCGAAGGTGCTTCTCGGGAGCGCTGACCTACTCGAGACCGAGCAAAGCGGCCATCACGGTGAATCCCGCGGTGATGCCGACGAACTGCCAGATCCCGACTCGGACCCCCGTCTCCCTGTGCATCTCTGGGATCAGGTCCGCCCCCGCGATGTAGATGAACGCGCCCGCCGACAGGGCGAGCAGCGGCCTCGCGACGCCGCCGATCGCGTCCTCGAGCAGCAACGCGATGAGTGCGCCCGCGACGGCGGTGAGCGCCGACGCAAGGTTGTAGACGAGCGCTCGCCGCGGCGTGAGACCGGCGTGCACGAGCACGCCCAGGTCGCCCATCTCCTGCGGGATCTCGTGGAGCGCGACGGCGGCGGTCGTGGCGATCCCCAGGGAGGTGTTCGTGAGGTAGGCGCCGGCGATGATCGCGCCGTCGACGAAGTTGTGGATCCCGTCACCGACGAGGTTGGTGACGACGATCGGCCGGATGTGCCCGTGGGCGGGGGCCCGCAGCTGGTGGTGCAGGTGGATGAACTTCTCGAGCACGAAGAACCCAAGGATCGCGAGCGCCATGACCCACGAGATCCCGACCGTGATCCCTCCGTCCTCGGCGAGCTCGGGCAGGATGTGGAAGAGCGCGTCGCCCAGGAGCGCGCCGACCGCGAAGCTCACGAGGACCGGCACGACGCGCAGGAGGAGCCCTTCGCGGACGACGAGGACCACGACCCCCGCGAACGCGATCGCGCTCACGGCGAGGACCGAGACGATCGTCTGCGTCCAGACGGTCGCGGAGGCTCCCAGCACGACCCGGAGGCTACCGCACGCCTTCCGACGGAACGGCTAAGGCGACAGGTACGGTCGGTCGGGGCGCTCGACCTCGACGACCCCGGAGGCGTCGACGATGACCTCCCGACCGAGCGGGTAGATCGTGCCGGTGACCTCGACCCAGGCATCGTCGGCGAACGCGCCGGGCGTCACGTTCACCACCCGCACCTGGGCCACCGTCGCGTCGGCGACGCAGCACGAGACGACGTAGCGCGTCAGCAGGATTTCGTCGGCCGGCGTGTCGTCGCGTCGTGTGACGAACCCGATGAATCGGACCGTTTCGCCGGCCCGGGCCGCCAGCGCCCGTTCGCCCTCGGGGCTGGTCTGCGCCGCGGCCACATCGACGAGGGTGAGCTCGCCGCTGCCGATCTCGTCCGCAGAGCTCGCGAACCCCGTTCCCGCGAACCCGGCGCGCCTGCCCGCCGAGAACGTCCCGAGCGTCGAGGGTGGGGCGGCCAGCACCAGGACGACGGGAACGACCATGAGGCTCAGCGTCCAGAGCTCACGGGCCGAGATGGGCTCGGGCACGACGACGCGCGCCGACGCCAGCCGTCCGACCGCCCCCGCGGTGAGCAGGACCGCGGCGACCGGCACGATCCATCCGGTGCGGCTCGAGAGGTAGAAGGCATCGCGCCCGCTGAGCAGGAGGAACCAGAACAGGCCGGCCCACGCCGCGAGCACCGCCGCGCCGGCGACCCGCCGTGCGCTCCAACGTCGGAGTGGCGACGTCCCCCGGGCGGTTGCCGGATCCCTCGTCACGACGGCGCCGCTCATCCGAACGCCACCCCGATCCACAGCGCTCCGACGAACGTGGTCGCGGACGCCGCCAGTACGACGGTCCGTACGAACCCACGGCGGAACGTCCCGGCGTAGAGCGGGAGCAGCTTCAGGTCGACCATCGGCCCGAGCACGAGGAACCCGAGCTGCGCCGACGGGCCGAACTGGACGAACGACGCCGCGACGAACGCGTCGGACTCCGAGCAGAGGGACAGCGCCACCGCGAGCCCCATCATCGCGACCAGCCCGATCACCGGCAGATCGCCGAGGCTGGTCAGCGCGGACGCCGGCAGGAACGTCTGGATCGCGGCGGCGATCGCCACGCCGAGCAGCAGGTACCGCCCCATGAACAGGAAGTCGCTCCCGAGATGCACGAAGAAGCGGCGCCACCGCGCCTCGGGCCGTTGCAGCTCGAGTGGCTCGCTCGACTCGTCGGCTCGCGGCTTCAGCAGTTCGTCCTTGCTCCGTGCACCGACGACCCAGCCGACGGCGATCGCGACCGCCATGCCCAGCAGGAAGCGACCGGCGACCATCGTCCAGAGCGTCGTCCGGCCGCGGAACGCCACGTACGTGGAGGCGATCACGACCGGGTTCAGCACCGGCGCGGCGAGCATGAACGTGACGGCCGCCGACGGCATCAGCCCGCGCTGGATCAACCTCCGCGCGACGGGCACCGAGCCGCATTCGCAGATCGGGAACGCGAGGCCGGCGAGCGCGGCCGCCGGGAGCTGCAGCGGGCGCGGGAGCCGGCCGAGCTTCTCGAACGTGCCGATCGGCACGAACACCTCGACGAGCGCCGCGGCGAGCGCGCCGATGATCACGAACGGCAGCGCCTGGATCAGCAGCGAGCCGAAGATCACGAAGAAGGTCCGGACCCACGCGAACCGTTCGAGGTCGCCGAACCGCAAGAGCAGCGCGACGCCGAGGAGCATCAGACCGACCGCGACGAGCGTCGACCGATCGGCGAGGCGCGGAGGAGCGGTGTGCGCGGAGCGTTCGGCGCGTTCAGCCATCAGCAGTACCTCGCGAACGAGACGGCGAAGCCTTGGAAGGCATCCGCGAGCATCGTCTCACCGTTCCCGTACTCGGCCGAACGCATCGCCTCGACCGCAACCTGTCCGGTCACGCGCGCCTCGCGCAGCACGTCCTGGTTCAGGAACAGGCCGCCCGGGACGACGGCGGCAACGGCCTCGGCGTCGCTGCCGGGCACGGCCTGCTCGACCGCTGCGACGATCTGCGTGTCGGGCTCGGCGAGGCGGCTCCGCTCCCACGACCCCGTGCCGGCGATCACGACGAGGGCGGCTCCATCCGTAGCGCGCTCGGTGGCGGTGACGATCCGCCGCGTCCGAGCATCCATCGACCGGACGTTCCCGTCGAGGACAACGCCGAGGACGTCGGGCACGTCGTCGGCGCCGTAGCCGGTCGCGAGGTGGACGTCGACGGCGAGCGGAGCCGCCGCGCTGTCGCCGATCACGACGTCGACGGGGTCCTGTCCGAGGTACCAGCCGCCCCCGACGATGCCGCGGTCTCGCTCGTCGGTCGCGATGAGCCCGACCAGCGTGTCGGGGTTCGCCTCCTCGAGATCGTCGGCCAGCGTGGTGATGACCTGGAAGGCCACGCCGGGTCCGAATGCGGGGACGACCTCGCCCTCGTCGTTGCGGACGAACGAGCCGATGATCCCGTGCTGTGAGGGAAGGCCGCCGGTGCCGATCGTGGTGAGCGTCGCGGCCGGATCGAGCGGGAGCGATCCGGTCCGCGCCTCGAGCCCGCCCCCACCACTCGCCAGCAGCGAGGACAGGAACGGCCACTCGCCGGGATGGGACTCGAGCTCCGGCGAACCGACGCCCTTCCACGCGATGAGGACGACGAGTCGAGGTGGCTCTCCACGTCCGGCCACTCCTTCGATCGGCGTTCCCGACCGGACTTCGGGATGCGGGCGCTCGAAGCCGAGGATCTCGCTCACGGTCGGGGCGACTCGGTCGAGCGTGACGCCGGCCGGGAGCGCGCCGCGCCCGACACTCCGGCACCGAAGAAGAGGAGCGGCACGGCGGTGGTTGCGGATGAACCGATCCCGGGCCAAGACGTTCGTAGACCCTCGACTTCGGTGAAGATCGGGGTCCTGGCCGCAACGCCGAGTAGGTCGGGAGACCGACCCTCCCGATAGCCGTTCACGATCTGCTGCTTGAGCTCGCCTGGGAGCGGGCAGAACGGAACCCGGCTCTCAGATGACTCGTCGGTGTCGCACGAACGGCCCACGCACGCCGCCTGCAGGACGCCGGCCGGGATCCCGATCGCGGCGAGTACGACGAGCAACACCAGGAGGCGTCGTCCGGTCACATCGACAACGCTACCGTGGCGCCTCGACGCTTCCTCGTGCCGGGGGTACCGAGCGGACCGAGCCTGGGCTCAGCAGACGATCATCAGGAAGTCGTACGGGTCGACCGCGTCCCCGTTGTTCGGATGCCACTCGAAGTGGTCATGCGGCCCCCCCGCGTTGCCGGTGCTGCCGACGTAGCCGATCACGTCGCCCGTCTCGACCGGCCCCAGCTTCCCGAACCGCGAGAGGTGCGCGTTATAGACGTAGCCGAACTCGCCGTAGACCTTCACTGCCTTCCCGCCGATGTGATTCGTCGCGGTGACCGCGGTCCCGTCGAACGGAGCCACGATCGGTGTGCCGGTCGCGGCCATGATGTCGTTCCCCTGGTGGACGTGGTTCCCGCCCTGGTTCTTCGGCCGGTGCACCCAGATGCCGAAGCCGTCACCGATCGCGTGCGGACCGTCGACCGGGCACACGGCGAACGGCCGGAGGCGAGAGATCTCCGCCTGGATCTCCTCGACCTGCACGTGCAGCCTTTCGACGAGCCGGCGCGTCCCGGCCATCTTCCTCCGCAGTGCCGTGCGGTCGACCTCGAGGAGTCGGAGGCCGATGTCGATCTCCATCCGAGCTCGGCCGATCGCGGCCTGGAGCTCGGCATGTCGCTCGCGAGTCGCCGCGACCTTCTTCGCGAGCTCCTCGTCCCGCCGGTTCAACTCCTCGAGGAAGGACAGCCGGGAGGCCATCTCCGCCGCGGAGGTCGCCGTGAGCAGGTACAGGACCTCGTTGCCGGCGGCCATGTACGCCTCGCGGTTGCGGGCGTCGAGCTGTTCTTGCAGCGAGATGAGCTGGAGCGAGTGCGTGATCATCTGCCGCGAGAGCTTGTCGATCCGCAGGTCGGCCGCGACCAGCTTCGCCTCCGTGCGGACGATGCGGGTGGCGAGCTGGTTCAGTCCGCGCTGGTTCATCTTCAGGCGCTGGTTGCGAGCCCGGATGCGTGCCTTCGCCTCGTGGAGCGCCTGCTTGTTCTCCTTCAGCGCGTCCTCCGCGGAGGCCGGACGGCTCGACCCGACGAGTACCGGAAGGCACGCGAGCAGCAGCGCGACGGTGATCGCTCCGACGATCCTCTTCGCGCGCGGGCGGTGTGTTCGCATGGCGTCATCCGGGTAATCGGCCTCACGCCCGGGCGGCATCAGCGGCCACGCGCAACTACGGCGCATGGACCTAGGCCGATCGCGCCGACGTGCCACCGTTGACCTCCCGCGTTCCCCGGAGGCGCGCGGATGCCTGGGGAGGCGCGGAGTCACTGGGTTGTCGTTCCGGGCGGCGTCGTGTTTCGTATGCCGCACCGATGTCCCCCCGGCACCTGTTCGCGCTGCTCGCCGTCCTGACCGTGCTCGGCGCCGCCTGTACCGACGAGCGGGGAGCACCTCCCGTGACCGGCTTCGCGACCGGCCCAGTGGCCGCCGCCGAGTCGCCCACGCCTTCCGAACAACCTGAGCCGTCGGAGGAACTCCCGACCGAACCCGCCGCCGGCAGCCTCGAGGCGGTGGCGTGTGACCTTCCGCACGAGTGGCTCTTACGGACCTGGCGCGGCTACCAGCCCGACCGGAGCGCCGAGATCCAGATCCTGCCGATCGAGCCGAACTACGTGGGCTCGGGCCTCCCGCACGTCGGCCCATGGCCGTACGCCCAGGACATCCCGATGTTCTGGTACGGGCCCGGCCACGTCGCTCCGGCCGGCGTCGTCGAACGCCCGGTGACGCTGGCCGGCATCGCCCCGACCCAGGCGCAGTTCCTCGGCTTCCCGTTCAGCACGCCGGACGGCCAGCCGATGCGCGAGGCCGTGGTCGGCAACCCGACGCCGCCGAGGCTCATCGTGACGATCGTGTGGGACGCGGCCGGTCGCAACGTCCTCGAGCGATGGCGGGACGACTGGCCGTACCTCGAGTCCCTGATCCCCGAGGGCGCCTGGTACGAGCGAGCGACCGTCGGCACCTCGCCGACGAGCACCGCGCAGACCCACGCCACGATCGGGACCGGCACGTTCCCCGACGACCACGGGATCGTCGCCCACAAGCTCCGGATCGGCGACGAGCTCACCACGCCGTGGGCCGAGGGTCCGACCTACCTGATGGATCCGACGCTCGCCGACCTCTACGACGTCGCGATGGACAACGAGCCGGTCGTCGGGGAGCTCGGCACGGTGAGCATCCACCTCGGGATGCTCGGGCCACGGCTCGATGTGGGGCGGCGGCGACCAGGACATCGCCGTGATCCGGGAGCTGGTCGGCGCGGAGACCCTCGGCGCCGAGGGGTTCGAATGGAACCTCACGCCCGCCCTTCAGCCGTACTACCGATTCCCCGATTACCTGGATGAGGTGGGCGGGTTCGAGCGGGACGTGCGCGAGGTCGACGCGGCCGACGGGCAGATCGACGGCCGGTGGCGCGAGAACGACATCCAGACGTTGCTCGGCGGCTTCGACACGCCGGCGAGGATCCCGTACCAGACCCGGGTGCTCACGGAGCTGATCGAGCGCGAGGGCTTCGGCGCCGACGACGTTCCCGACCTGCTGTTCGTGAACTTCAAGATGATCGACTACATCAGCCACGTCTGGACGGTGAACAGCCCCGAGATGCAGGACGCCGTCCGCGCGCAGGACGAGCAGCTCGAGGTCCTGGTCGACAACCTGAACGAGATCGTCGGCGAAGGGGAGTGGGTCCTGGCGCTCACGGCCGACCACGGTTCGCTCCCCGACCCCGAGGTGACCGGAGCGTTCCAGATCGCGGGCGAGCCGCTCGCGAGCGACCTCGACGCGACGTTCGACACCGATGGTGATGACACGCGGATCGTCGAACTCGTCCAGCCGACGCAGATCTTCGTGAACGAGCGCGAGCTGCGGCAGAACGGTCACACACTCGAAGAGGTGAGCGAGTGGATCCTCGGCCTCACGAAGGCCGACACCGCGCTGCCGGAGGTCGCGGTCCCTGCCGCCGAGGCCGAGGACCCGGTGTTCGAGGCGGCCTTCCCCTCGGAGATCATGCGGGACCTTCCGTGCCTGCCCGAGGCGCGAGCATGAGACGCGTCGCCCTCGTGCTCGCGTTCGCCGTGATCGCCGCCGCGTGCACCGCCTCGTCGGACGACACGAACGACCCCCAGCCGCCCGGCGATGGCGCGACCGGCGCCACCGGCTCGACGGCCGCGACCGGCCCGACCTCCGTCGCCGAGCCGGCGCCGGGCGCCCTCGCCGACGCCGCATGCGCGATCCCGCACCAGCAGCTCCTGCGCGTCTGGCGGGGGACCGACCCCGAGCGTTCGGGGCAGATCGTCTTCGTCCCGCAGGAGCCGAACTTCGTCGGCACGAACTTCCCGCACTCGGGGCCGTGGGACTACCTGCAGAACGTGCCGCTGTTCTGGCTCGGCGATGGGTTCGTCCCCGCGGTCGGCCGGGTCGAGCGACCGGTGACGCTCGCCGACGTGGCCCCGACGCAGGCGCGCACTGCTGAACTTCGACTTCGACGCCCCGGACGGCCGCGCGCTGCCCGAGATCCCCCTGCCGAAGGCCCCACCTCCGCTCATCGTCACGCTCGTGTGGGACGCGGGCGGCATGAGCCTGCTCGAGGAGTTCCCGAACGATTGGCCGGAGCTCGCCGCTCTCGTCGACGACGGCGTCTGGTACGAGCGCGCGACCGTCGGCTCGTCGCCCTCGATCACGCCGGCGACGCACGCGACGATCGGCACGGGCGCGTTCCCGATGCGGACCGGCCAGACCGACGCCGAGTTCCGCCTGGGCGACGAGCTCGTCCGCGCGGGAGCGCTCGGCCCGGTGCTCATGATGCAACCCACCCTCGCCGACCTGTACGACCCGGCGATGGACAACGAGCCGCTCGTCGGCGCGCTCTGGCGAGCGTGACCTGGCACCTGAATATGGCGAGCCACGGGGCGCTGTGGGGCGGCGGCGACAAGGACATCGCCGTCCTCCGCACGCCGACCACACCCGAGGGCTTCAACGAAGGTGCCGAGGGCACGATCTGGAACCTTCAGGGGCGGTACGAGCCGTTCTACGCGTTCCCCGAGTACGTGAACGATCTCCCGCCGCTATCCTCGTACACCGACGACGTCGACCGCGCGGACGGCGCGCTCGACGGGAACTGGCGCGACAACTCGATCGAGCAGTACGAGCTCGGCTGGGCGACCCCGGCGAGGATCCCGTACCAGGGCCGGATGGTCGAGGAGGTGATCGCCCAGGAGGGCTTCGGCGACGACGACGTCCCGGACCTGCTGTTCGTGAACTTCAAGGCGATCGACCACGTCAGCCACATCTGGAGCATCAACAGTCCCGAGATGCAGGACACCTTGCGCAGGCAGGACGAGGACCTCGGACGGTTCGTGCGGTTCCTCGACGACGAGGTCGGGCGCGGGCGCTGGGTGCTCGTCCTCACGGCCGACCACGGGGCCCAGTTCGACCCGGCGGTCTCGGGCGCGTTCCAGGTCACGCCCACCCAGCTCGAGGCCGACCTCAACGCGGCGTTCCCGGCCGAGGGCGGCGGCTCGGTGTTCCTGGCGGTCCGGACGAGCCAGATCTACGTCGACGAGGCCAAGATCAGGCAGGCCGGCTACACGCTCGAGCAGATCTCCCGCTTCGTGCTCGAGTACACCAAGGGGCAGGGCCACCCCGACGGCGCCCAGGCGGTCCCCGAGGCCGAACGTGCGGACCGGATCTTCTCGGCCGCCTTCCCCATCTCGCTCCTCCCATCGCTCGAGTGTTTGCCGGAGGCGCGAACCTGAGCCGGCGTTGCGCGGTCGGCGCGCTCCGGTCGCGTATCCTTTCCCCGCTCCCGAGCCTGCCCGATGCCCGCGCGGGCTAGGAGCGCACGAGGGAGACCGCACACATGGCGTTGACGAAGGACCGCTCCGAGCAGGACGTCCAGCCGCCGGAGCCCAAACAGCGCGGCCGCACGCCCGCGGTCTTCTGGTTGATCGGCGCCATCGCGCTCCTGCTGGTCGCGTTCGGCTGGACGTACCTCGTCGACCCCTCGATCAGCGCTCCGACGCGCGACCCGGCCTGGTACACGTGGCGCTCGAACCTGATGATGAACGACGTCCCCGGCCTGATCGCGGGGGACTGGGGACCGTTCGCGATGTTCGGCGGCGGCTACCGGGTCTCGGTTCCGCTCTACGGCTCGATCCTGCAGCGGGTCGCGGGGATCGACCTCTACACCTTCAGCGCGTTCCTGATGGTCGGCGTGCCCGTGCTCACGGGCCTCGCGCTCGGGGCGTTCTCCTGGCGCACCCACAGGGACCCGCTGCTGTTCCTGCTCGTGATGCTCTCGAGCGCCGCGCTGTTCATGACGACGCCGTACGTCGGCTACCTCGACAACATCACGGTCCTGTACTTCCTCTCGCTGGCGCTCGCCTTCTTCGTGCCGGCCCGAACCTCGTGGGGCGCCCGGACGGCGCTGTTCCTGCTCGGGATCGCCGCCGCCTACACGCATCCGACCACCTGCGTGATCTTCGGGTTCTCGTTGATGGCCGTGTTCGTGCTCCGCGTGTTGACGAGCCGGTTCCACCTCGGGCCACCGCTCAAGGAACTCGGGCCGTCGCTCATGTCGCTCGGCTTCGGGATGTTCTTCGGGCTCGCGACGTGGCTGCTCTCGCCGTGGGGGGTGGCCGGCTCGCTCGCCGACGCCGCGCTGCCGCCGCCCTACACGAAGGAGGTCTTCCTCAAGCGCCTCGAGGGGTGGGTCGACTCGCTGCAGCCCGCGATCATCGTGCCGCTCGTGCTGCTCGCGATCGGCTGGACGATCTGGCGGGCCCGCAAGGACCGGACCCGGTCGGACGAGTTCGGGACGATCTCCGCGATGCTGCTCCTCCCGTTCCTCGGGATCTTCGGGTTCGTCGCGGCCACCTACCCGTACTACCGGTTCATGAACGCGACGATGGCGCTGTTCCCGCTGGTCGGGCTCGGCGCGTACGTCGCGATCAAGTGGTTGTGGAAGCGCGACGGTCTCGCGAAGGTCGCCGGCATCGTCGCGTCGGTGCTGATCGTCGCGTCGCTCGGCTACGTGTGGTCGACCGGACGCGAGGCCTCGAACTACGCGAACCCGGACAGCCAGTGGATCGACCAGCCGACGCGGACCGCGCTCGAGGCGACCCGCGCGATCGTGGAGAACGAGTCGCCGGACCGCCCGATCGTGTTCGTCGTGAACTTCGGGGACACGTACCAGTCCTACGGCTGGTCGAAGACCTTCACGAACGTCTCACGCGCGGGGCTTCCCGGGGATGCCGTGAAGCGCTCGATGACGTACTTCGGCAGCGTCGAGGACTTCCTCGCCGACCAGCCGACCGTGCTCACCGACGACACCTACAACAAGATGTCTCGCGGTTTCCACCGCGAGCTCACGGCGCTCCGGCAGGAGTACGCGGGGCCGCCGATCGCGTTCCTCGTCCGTCAGTTCAACGAGGGCACGGTGAACGAGGACCTGCTCGACGCGGCGCCCGAGGACCTCGTCGTCCTCGGCAGCGACATCGCGGTGATCACCGGCGAGGGGCTCACCACGCCGTCGGCCGGAGCCGTCGCCGCGGCCGAAACGGCCGAGACGCAGGTCGCGGCCTTCTACGCCGATCACCCCGGGATCTTCGGCAACCTCGGACACACGATCTGGGTGCTGTTCGCGCTCGCGCTCCTGCTCGTGGTCCCGGGCGCGATCGCCGCGCGCTGGTTCGAGCTCGACGACGCGTGGCTGAAGGTCGCCCTCGTCCCCGGGATCTCGATCACGCTGACGGTGCTCTCGGGGGTCGTCGTGGTCGCGGTGACGCGGGCGCCGTTCGGGGTCGCGCACGGGTGGGCGTCGCTCGGCCTCGCGACGTTGGCCGCGGTCGCCCTGCGTTTCGGCACCGCGCCGCTGCTGCGCGTCATGAACGGCTTCGGCGCCTTCTTCAACCGGATGTTCTCGGTCTTCTCGAACGCCGACTTCGCCGCGCTGATGGGCGTCCAGTTCCTCGCGATGACCGCCGACGGCCTGGTCCGCGGCTCGATCGCGAAGTCGATCGCGTTCGGCGGCCAGGAGGGGTTCGACGTCACCACCGTCCCCGACGCCGACTACCTGCTGAAGGTCGTGCTCGCGCTCTACGTCCCGTACACCCTGATCAGCCCGTTCATCGGCGTGTTCATCGACCGGTTCGAACGACGCCGGATCCTGTCGGTCTCGAACCTCGGGGCGGCCGTGCTGGTCGCGCTGATCGCCGCGAGCGTGATGATCCCGCTCGGAGACGGCACGTCCGAAGGACGCGTCGCGATCACGGCCGGGCTGGTGCTCGGCATGCTCGTGATGCAGGCGTGCGTGCGGATCGTGCTCGCGATCAAGTCCGCGGCGCTGCCCGACGTGCTGGCCGGCCGGGACCTGCTCCAGGGCAACGGGCTCTCGCAGGCCGGCGGGGCGCTGTTCCAGGTGCTCGGGGCGGGGCTCGCGTTCGGCCTGGCCGCCGCGATGCCGTCGTGGATCGTGGTGGTCGGCGGCGCCGGGGTGCTCGTTGCGGCGTCGGTCGTCGCGCGGAGGATCAAGCGGATGCAGGTCGCGCCGCACGACACGCGTTTCGGACAGGAGGCCCGCAGGATCCTGCGCGACGTCGCGGCGGGGATCCGCGAGGTGCGCTCGCGCCCGGCCGGGGCGATCGGCCTCGTCTCGTTCCAGATGATCCGCTACCAGTTCTGGGGGTTCACGTTGTTCGTGTTCGCGCTGTACGCGAAGAACATCGTCGAGGGCGGCACGGCGGACACCCTCGCCCTCGGTCTGATCGGCGGGCTCGGCTTCCTCGGCGGCACGATCGGCATGGTGCTCGCGCAGAAGTGGAAGGACTCGGTCCCACCGATCCGGTTGCTGATCGGCTCGATGGTGCTCCTGGGGGCCGGCAACCTCGTGTTCGGTTGGTGGGTCACGCTCGCCGCGTTCGCCGGCCTGCTGTTCTCGGGCTTCTTCGCGTTCTTCGTCGCGAAGATCTCGGCCGACACGATCATGCAGCAGGCGATGCCCGACGACTTCCGCGGGCGGGCGTTCGCGCTGTTCGACATCGCGTACAACCTCGGCTTCATCGTCCCGGCGCTCATCCTGTCGTTCGTCTGGATCGAGAACGATCCCGACCGGGTGCGGGCGATCCTGCTGGTCTCGGGGGCCGTGTTCCTCGTGCTCACCGGCCTCGTCTGGCGTTGGTCTCGTCGGGTGCGCGACAGCTTCGCCCCCCAGGACGACCTGGTGGAGCAGGAGGGGTAGTGGAGCGCCGTCTCGACGCCGCATCCGGTCGAGCAGGCCGCCGAGTACCAGCGGTACCTCACGGGCCTGGTCGGCGACGACGACCCCGCCGAGGTGCAGGCCGCGGGCCCGGGCGCCTGGCGCGCGATCGTCGAGGAGGCGGGCGACCTGTTGGCCGAACCTCCCGACCCGGCGAGTGGTCGGTGCTCGGGTGCCTCGGCCACGGCCTGGACGCGGAGATCGTCTCGTCGGCCCGGTACCGGTGGATCCTCGCGCACGACGAACCGGCGCTCGTCGGGCTACGACCAGGACCTGTGGGCGAACGCGTTGCACGGTCCGACCGACGACCCGCAGCTGCTCCTGGCGACGCTCGAGGCGCTCCGGCGCGCGAACCTCGCGCTCTGGGCGAACTCGACCGAGCAGGACCGGTCGCGGGTCGGCATCCACGCCGAACGCGGACCCGAGAGCTACGAGCTCACCTTCCGCCTGATCGCCGGTCACGATCGGTTCCACCTGGACCAGGCCCGCCGGGCGCTCGCCGCGGTCAGGTCCGGCTGACGATCTCCCGCTCGAACTCCGGGAAGTAGCCGCCGATCACGCTCACGTCGAACGATCGCAGGATCGACTCCTTCGGCTCGCGCTCGAGGAGGAACCCGAAGCACGCGCGGATGAAGTCCTCCGGAGCTCGGCCGGACGAGAGCCGTTCGAGGTCGGCGTTCGACGCCGTGACCCGGTGCTGGGTCGTGGACCGCTCGTCGGCCACCCGAACGTCGAACACGGACGGGTCGCCGCCGTCGGTGCGCGACACGGTGATCTCGGCCACGGCCGCATCGTACGCCGCCCCTCCGATAGGTTGAGCCGGTGGCCGAACGTACGGACCGTCCGGACGGACGACGCGACACTGCACTGCGAGGTGGAGGGCGAGGGCGAACCGGTCACCGTCTTCGCGCACGGGCTGACGAACAACCGAACCGAGCTGGCGGCGTTCACGCCGCTCCTGCAGGGGACGAAGATCCGGTTCGACTTCCGCGGTCACGGGCATTCGTCATCGCCACGGGTGGGCTACCGGTTCGAGGACTTCGCCCGCGACGTCGATGCGGTCGCCGGCTCGTTCGGCGCGACGGTCGCCGTCGGGACCTCCCTCGGTGCCGGCGCCCTCGCCAACCTCGTGTGCCGGGTCCCCGACCGCTTCGAACGGATGGTGTGGCTGCTGCCTGCCGGGCTCGACGGGCCGTTCCCGTTCGCATCCCGCTACCAGGCGCTCGCCGGCGACCTCGAAGGGATGACGCCCGGCGAGGCGGTGGAGCAGGTGTTCGGGAACCCCGCCCTGGTGGCCGAGGCCATCGAGACGCCGTGGGACCTGCGGTTCGACACGCTCTCACGGCATCACGACGACCCGGAGGGTCTGGCCCGCGCGATCCGCGGTGTCGTCGACGACTGGCCGATCCCCGACCGCGAGCTCCTGCGCGGCGTCCCGATCCCGACCCTGCTCGTCTGCCTCGAGGGCGACGAGATCCACCCGGCCGAGGTCGCGCGGATCCTCGCGGAGGTCATGCCGAACGCCGAGCTCATCGAGTTCGCGAGCCAAGCGGACCTGTTCGCGCACGTGGCGTCCCTCGTCGCGCGCGTCTCGGCGTTCATCGCCGGGTGACGTTCGCCCAGCGGACCGGCGGCGAACGGGCGTCCGGTACGCTTGCCTCGATGACCCGCGTGACCGAGGAGCGCTTCTCGACCGACGCCTACGCGCGCACGTGCGAGGCCGTCGTCGGTGCGGTCACCGAGGAGGGGTCGAGCTCGACGTGACCGTCTTCTACGCGCGCGGCGGCGGCCAGCCGGGAGACACGGGGGTGCTGCGTTGGGACGGGGGCGAGGCGCGCGTGACCGACACCGTCAAGCAGGGCGGCCGCCTCCTGCACGTCCTGGAGGACGCGCCACCCGCACCCGGGACGAAGGTCATCGGGGAGATCGACTGGGACCGGAGGCACGTGTTGATGCGCACCCACACCGCGCTGCACGCGCTCTCCGGCATCGTGTTCCGCGACTACGGGGCGAAGGTGACCGGGGGGAACATGGAGCCGGGTGTCGCGCGCATGGACTTCGAGCTGGCGACGATCGGCGCGGAGTTCGGCCGCGAGGTGGAGGAGAAGCTGAACGCCGAGCTCGCGGCCGATCGCGCGGTGCACGTGAGCTTCCTCCCCAGGTCCGAGGCGCTGGCCGATCCCGACCTGATCCGCACGAAGGTGAACCTGATCCCCGAGTCGGTCGACCCGATCCGGGTGATCGAGATCGAGGGTCTCGACAAGCAGGCGGACGGTGGGACCCATGTGCGGTCGACCGCCGAGGTCGGACCCGTTCGGGTCACGAAGACCGAGAACAAGGGCAAGGCGTTCAAGCGGATGCGGATCGAGCTCGCCTGAGCGTGGCCGACGCGCAGGCCCGGCACGACCGCCACGACCTGCTGGGCGGGGTGGCCGCGGCCGTCTCGGCCGTGCTGTTCGGCTCGATCATCATCTGGGGCCGCCACGTCCTCGAGCGCGGTCTCCCCGTCGAGACGATGTTGTCGATCCGCTTCGCGATCGGCGCGCTCGTCCTGCTGGCGGCGGTGCTCGTGACCGGCCGTCCCGTCCTCGCCGAGCGAGGGGAGCGGTCGCGGCTCGTGTTCCTCGCGCTGTTCGGGTACGCGATCGAGGCCAGCCTGTTCTTCACGGCGACCCAGCACGGGACCGTGGCCGCGGTCACCCTGCTGTTCTTCACCTACCCGGTGTTCGTGACGGTGTGGGCGTGGGCGCTCGGCGGCCACCTGCCCGCCCGGCTGACCGTCGTGGCGTTGGTGTGCGCGGTGGCGGGGGCGGTGATCGTGGTGGCCGCCGGGTCGGGACTCGCGATCGAGGGCGCCGGCGTGGTGCTCGCGCTCACCACCGCGGCGACCTACAGCGCCTACCTCACGGGCGTCGACCTGCTGATCGAACGTACGAACGCGCTCACGAGCGCGATGTGGGTGAGCGCGGGAGCGTCGCTCGGCCTGTTCGTCTTCGCGAACGTCGTCGGCCACTGGGAGTTGCCGGAGGGTGCCGCGGAGTGGGGGCCGCTCGTCGGGATGGGCCTGGCCTCGTCGGGCGCCTTCTTCTTCCTGATGGAGGCGCTCCGCCGGATCGGCGCCGTTCGGACGGCGATCGTGTCGGCGATGGAACCCCTCGCGGCCGCGGTGCTCGGGTTCGTCTTCCTCGACGAGTCCGTCACCGTCGGCGTCGCGGCGGGCGGCCTGCTGATCCTCGTCGGCGCCGTCCTCGCGAGCCTGGCGCGCGCGCCGACGCCGCAGGAGCAGCAGGTCCCGTGATCCTTCGCGATGTCCGAACGTCCGCTTGGTGTGGGCTTAACCCGCGCCCGGGTACCTTCGGCGGGATGAAGCGCATCGCGATCCTCCTGTCCGGCCTCACGTTCCTCGCCGCGTGCGGCGGGGCGGCCGAGCCGCCCGGGACCGGCACGGGAACGGGCGCGCAGCCAGGCCCGACCGGGACGACCCAGGCGACGGGAGGGACCGGTGGCAACATGGTCGGGCCCGATGACGGCACGGTCGATCCGCGCGACGCCGGGCTGGACGTCGCGCTCGGCGAGTGGGCGGTGACCCTCGAGGCGGCTGCGATCAGGCCCGGCCGGGTGACGTTCGTCGTCATGAACCGCGGCACGATCGGGCACGGCTTCGAGATCGAGCTCGAGGGCGAAGACGACTCGAGCGGTTCGGGCAGCGGCGACGACGACGGCATCAAGGCCGAGACGAACCTGCTCCAGCCCGGCGAGAGCGCCGAGCTGACTCTGAACCTGCCGGCAGGCACCTACAAGGTGGAGTGCATCGTCCAGGGGCACGACGACCTCGGCATGGAGGGGTTCCTCGAGGTCCGGCCGAACGCGCCGCTCGTCGACGCCGGCGCGGGCCAGGGCGCCGACGCGGTCTCGATCTCGAACTTCGCCTTCGACCCGGCCGAGCTCAGCGTGACCGCCGGTTCCGAGGTCACCTGGACGAACGACGACCCCGCGCCGCACACGGTCACGGCCGACGACGGGTCGTTCGACTCCGGGACGCTCGAGCCGGGCCAGACCTTCTCGGTGACCGTCGAAGGGAACGGGCCGGTCACCTACGCCTGCCAGATCCACCCGGACATGACCGGGACCGTCACGGTCGGCTGACGCGAAGCGCCCCGGTCTACGGGCCGAGCACGACGGCGAACGCCGTGACCCCGACGTAGATCGCGAGCCCGCCCGCGACGAGCATCACCCGCAACGCGCGCTGGATCGGCGAACGTCCGAACGCGTAGTACGCGACCGGCCCGAACAGCGGGCACGACGAGCACCGCGACCATCCAGAGCACACGTGTGCGGTTCGGCACCGCGTCCTGGCGCGCGAGGTCCCACAGGGCGATCGACACCCAGGCCGAGTACAGGATGAGCGGCAGCGCGTACGCGTACAGGCCGATGAGCACACCCCACCAACCGGTGGCGAGCGAGATCCCGAGCACGGTGACCTCCTGGGAGACGTCGTTCGCGGCGGGCACGTCGAGCGTGCGGGCGTCGCGGATGCGGACGGGTTCGGGCACGGCGACCTCTGCGATCGCCGGGTCGGGCGGTGCCTCCTCGGCACCGGGCATCTGGTCCTGCGGCGGAGGCGGCGGCTGCGAGCGCCAGTCGCCGACGTCGATCTCGCCGAGGGCGCCCTGCAGGAACCGCTCGAGGGGTCCGAAGGCGGCGCCGAGCGAACCGCCGGGGATCCGGGCGAGCGGTGAGCCGCACCCCGCGCGCCACTCGATGGCCGCGGGGAGGCTGGTCGAGAAGTCGTTGTCCTCGAAGCAGTCCCCTCCGGCGGAGGGCGCCGTGAGCACGAGGTCCGCCTGCCCCGACGCACGGACGAGGTTGTCCCGGATCGTGTTGCCTTCGGTGAGCCACAGGTGTTCGTCGGGGCTCGGGGCGAGCGCGATCCCGAACGTCTCGTGGTCCTCGACGAGGTTCTGCGTGACCAGGTTCTCGCGACCGCCGTTCACGAGGATCCCGATCCCGAACGCCGGATACTGCAGCTCGAACGCGGGCGCGGAACGGTCGTTGTTGTCGTGGACCCAGTTGCCGGCGATCACGGCGTCGCGCTGCGGCGTCAGCAGCTCCGAGTCCAGCGTGTTCGGCACGAGCCCTCCGAGGTTGTTCCGCCACTCCGAGTTGACGACGAGGAGGTCGCCCCCCGCGTTCGTCCCGGAGAAGCCGAGCGCGTTGTGCTCGGCGAGCACGTCGGTGATCACCGCGTGGCAGGGGAAGCACTGGCCGATGTAGAAGCCGGAGTCCGGGTGGCCGCTCGCGTACGAGTGGTCGAACTGCCCGTAGGCCGAGTCGTACGCGAACAACCCGTAGTCGCCGTTGTTGAACGCCGTGAGGTAGGAGCCGCGGTAGCCGAACACGCTCGACCACAGGAACCCGTTCTGCAGGTAGTGACGGGCCGTGAGGTTCTCGATCGCGACGCCGTCCGCCTCGAACACGGAGATCGCCGTGTCGAGCTCGAACCCGCCCTCGAGCACCACCTCGTTGCGGTCCAGCCCTCGGATCGTGAGGAACGGGGTCGTGACCACGACCGCCTCCCGGTACACGCCCGGGGCGATCAGCACGATGCCTCCGGGTTCGGCCGCATCGACCGCCGCCTGGATCGTGGGCGCGTCCTCCGGGACCCGAACCTCCTCGCCGGGCAGTCCGGGCGGGATCTCGCGTCCCGGGCCGACCGTCGGGTCGCCGCCCGGCGCCGGCGCATCGCCCACGAGGATCACCCCGGTCATGCCGACCCCTGGTGCTCCGTGCAGCGAGCAGTGGAACGCGAAGGCGCCATCGGAGCCGAACGTGCTCATGAACACCTCACCCGGATCGAGGTCGGCGGAGGCGAACGCGCCGTCGTCGGCCGTGACGTTGTGCAGGGTCCGGCCCTCGTTCGTCCACACGACCGACCCACCGATCGGCACGCGGACGATCCGGGGTGCGAACACGTTGTCGAACATCTCGACGTCGTGCGTCTCGCCCCCCGAGGTCGCTCGCGCGGGTGTGGGCGAGAGCAGGAGCGCGAGGAAGAGCAGGCCCGAGGCGGCGCGAAGGCATCCGCGCATCGCGGGCGAGGCTAGCACCGGTGTCCGCCCGGACCGTGGAGCGGTACCGTTGAGGGTCCATGGCCACCGAACGCCTCTCCGCGCTCGACGCGTCGTTCCTGTACCTCGAACAGCCCGCGATGCACATGCACGTCGCGGGCCTTTCGGTGCTCGATCCGTCGACGCGGCCGGACGGCAGGCTCCGGTTCGAGGACGTCGAGTCGGTCATCGCCTCCCGTCTGCACCTCGCGCCCCGGCTGCGGCAGCGGGTGAAGATGGTGCCGTTCGGCATGGCGTTGCCGGTCTGGGTCGACGACACGTCGTTCGACCTCGGGTTCCACGTCCGGCGGGCGGCCCTGCCGAGCCCGGGGGGACGGGTCGAGCTCTCCGAACAGGTCCAGCGGATCCTCTCACGCCAGCTCGACCGGTCGAAGCCGCTGTGGGAGCTCTACGTGATCGAGGGGCTCGAGGACGGTCACATCGCCACGCTCATGAAGGTCCACCACGCGATGATCGACGGGCTGTCCGGCATGCACCTCACGGCGGCGATCTTCGACCTTGCGCCGGACCCGCGGGCGGATCCGCCGCCTCCGGCCTGGGTACCCGAGCATGAACCCTCGTCCCAGGAGCTCCTGCGACAGGCCACCGAGACCGTGTTCGCCCACCCCCTCCAGGCCGCGACGACCGCGGTGGACGCCGTCCGGCGTTCGCCGGTGCTCGCCGCGATCGACGCGGGCACGGTGCTGGGCGGCCTGCGGAGCATCTTCGACATGGGCTCGCGTCCCACCTCACCGTTCGACGTGCGGATCGGCCCGAACCGCCGGTTCGCGATCACCGAGGCGCCCCTCCAGCGGTTCAAGGACATCAAGGACCGGCTCGGCGGAACCGTGAACGACGTCGTGCTCACCGCGATCGGCGGCGCGCTCTACCGCGTGCTGCGCGAGCGCAAGGAGCCGACGAAGGGCCGGTCCCTGCGGGTGATGGTGCCGGTCTCGGTCCAGGGCGGTCGCGACGCCTCGCTCGGCAATCGCGTGGCGCCGACCTTCGTGGATCTGCCGGTGGGCGCGATGGGACCCAAGCGCCGCCTCGCGATCGTGCGTGAGGGCACCCGTCACCTCAAGGAATCGATGATGGCGATGAGCGCGGACACGATCATCGGGCTCGGCGCCTACGCCCCGGGCGGATTGCTCGCCGCCGCCGCCCGACTCGCGAGCCGTGGCCCGTGGTTCAACCTCGTCGTCTCGAACATCCCGGGCCCGCCGCAGCCGCTGTACCTGGCCGGAGCCCGGTTGGTCGCGCAGTACCCGTCGCTGCCGCTCGGCGAGAACTCGGCGCTCTCGATCGCGTGCACCTCGATCGGCGGCACGATGGCGTTTGGGCTCACCGGCGATTGGGACGGCGTGCCGGACATCCAGCGGCTGGCGTTCGCGCTGGAGGAGTCCGTCACCGAGCTCTCGAAGGCCGCCGGGGTCTAGGAAGCGTCAGTCCGGCAGGCGCGCCAGCCAGTCCTCGACGGCGGCGAGCCAGCGCTCGGGTGCCTCCATCTGCGGGACGTGTCCGACCCTCGGGAGCAACCGCATGTCCCAGTCGGGGCGCATCCGCAACGCCGCCTGCGCGTAGCCGAGCGGCACGAGCCGGTCCGCGCGTCCGTGGATCACGAGGACCGGGCACTTCACCGACCCGACGATCCATCGAACGAGGTCGCGACGGCGCCCCAGTGCCATGAGCGAACGGGCGGCCTCCAGGAACGCCGGCCCGGCGTCCTCGTCCGCCTGGTGCCGGACGAGCAGCTCCACGTGCAGCCGCACCAGCTCCGGCGGGATCGTCGAGGGGTCCGCAGCGATGATCCGCAGGCCGAGCTCGACCGCGCGTTCGGCCTCCAGCCGAGTCAGGCGTTGGCGCGAGGCCCATTCCCCGACGCGCGGGACCTGGTAGAGCGCGAAGCCGAGGAGCACGATCGGTGCCGGCAGCGCACCCCTGGCGAACGGGAAGACGGAGTTCGACAGCACGAGCGCCTCGACGTTGGCCGGCTCGAGCGCCGCCTCGAGCATCGAGACGCCACCCCCCATCGAGTTGCCGACGAGCGCGACCGGCCCCCCGCCGGCGACCTCGTCGATGAACCGCGACACGATCCGCCGCAGGTCGCTCACCCGGCTGCGACGTCCGGCGCGAGGCGTCTGGCCGAAACCGGGGAGGTCGAGCGCGAGCACGCGTCCGTGGTTCGCGAGACCCGGTGCGACCGCGAGCCACGAGAGCAGGGAGCCTCCGAGGCCGTGGACGAGCACGAACGTCCGTCCCGGCGGACCCTCCCACTCCACGTAGTGGACGGGGCCGTCGAGGTCGGCGAACCGGCTCTTCGGCGCTTCGATCGGCATGCGCTCCCCGTGCGGTCGGCTCGTTCCATGCTCGCAGGCGAGGGCCGGTCGTTACACTCGGCGGATGCCGACGATCCGCCTCCGGCCGCCGCTTCGGGAGCTCGCGGGTGGTTCGGGGGAGCTGAACGTCGAGGGCGCGACCGTCGCCGAGATCCTCCGAGGCCTCGAGCTGGCGCACCCGAAGCTCGGCGGCTGGGTCCTGGACGACGCCGGGCGCGTCCGCGAGCACGTGGCGGTGTTCGTCGGCGGCGAGCGCGTGGGCGGGGAGACGCCGGTACGGAACGCCGACCGGCTCGAGATCATCGGCAACATCTCCGGCGGGGCCGGGGACGCGGAGCCGAGCTCCTCGTCGGCACGAGGAAGGGGCTGTTCGTCCTGCGCGGTCCACGCGACGGGGAGATGGAGATCGCCGTGCGGGCCTTCGCCGGCTGGGCGGTCGAGTACGCGATGCGCGACCCACGGACCGGTCGCTATTTCGCGAGCGTCACACACGGGCACTTCGGGCCCCGCGTCTTCCGTGCCGACGACCCGACCGGCGAGTGGGAGCAGACGGACGGACCAAGGTTCCCCGAGGACGCGGACGCCACGGTTGACCGGATCTGGACGATCGTGCCCGGCGAGGAGGATGGACTCCTCTACGCGGGCGTTGCTCCCGCCGCGCTCTTCGAGAGCCGTGACGGCGGCGCGACCTGGGACCTGAACCGCGGGATGTGGGACCAGCCGACCCGGCCCGACTGGCAGGAGGGCGCCGGCGGGCTCGCCATGCACTCGATCTGCACCTGGCCCGGCGACCCGTCCCGCCTCGCGCTCGGTATCTCGGCGGTCGGCGTGTGGTTGTCGGAGGACGCGGGCGCGACCTGGACGCACGGCAACGCCGGCCTCGTGGCGCGTTACCTCCCCGACGACGCCCCGGCCGACACGATCGACCTGTGCGTCCACAACATGCATCGCGCGCCACTTCGGCCCGAGCGGCTGTTCATGCAGTTCCATGGCGGGGTGTATCGCTCGGACGACGCGGGGTCGTCGTGGATCGCGATCGCCGACGGGCTGCCATCCGATTTCGGCTTCCCGCTCGCGATCGACCCGGGCGATCCGGACTCGGCGTACGTGGTCCCCTTGAACGCGGACGTCGACCGGGTCTCCGCCCAGGGCCGGCTCCGGGTGTTCGAGACGCGGGACGCGGGAACGACCTGGAACTCCCGAACGACCGGATTGCCGCAGACCGACGCGTACCTCACGATCCTTCGTCAGGCCTTCGGGCAGGATGGGCGAAACCCGCTGGGCCTGTGGTTCGGCGCGACCTCGGGCGAGGTCTTCGGCTCGGCCGACGCCGGCGCCACGTGGCACCTGGCCGCCCGGGACCTCGCGCCGGTGCTGTCGGTTCGCGCCGCCTGAGCCAGAACGACGACGGAGGGGGCGGCCCGTGAGCCGCCCCCTCAGCGCGTGGAACCGGGGAAGCTACTCGTCGTCCTCGCCGTCCTCGTCGGACCCGTCCTCGTCGGAGCCTTCCGGCTCCTCCGGCTCATCGGAGAAGTCCTTCAGGTCCTCGAACGCCTGCACGGGATCCGGGGCCGGCGCCCAGTCGATCTCGCCCGGGTGGGCCTCGACGGCCGTGGGCGGCCCGAGGATCTCCTCGATGTCCTGCTCGAGCGTGTTCCTGTCCGCCATGGCTGCTCCTTTCGCCTCGGTCGGGGCCATGGAAACGCACGCAGGTGACGGGACGGAGAACCCCCGTGGGCTATCCGGCGAAGGCTCTACGGGCGGCTCGAGCGGGTCGCAGGGGATGTCCCCAGCTCGTTGTAGGGAATATGGGGTATCTCCACGACGTCTACACAGGCGGAGGCTTTACAGAGCCAACGGGGTACGGATACCATGGGTGACCGGTGGCCCGGGAAGGCCGGTTTCGGTGCGCCCGGGGTCCTTCCCACCGAGTCGGTCCCGATGACCTTGGCAGGGGCGAAGCACACCCCTCGAGGCATCGAGGAGGAGAGTGAGTGAATGCCAGAGCCTGCACGTCCGCTCGGAACGGATGACGCCGACGACCTCCGGCTGTACCTGGAGGCGGCGGCGCGCGAGCCTCTCCTCACCAAGGAGGAGGAGGTCGAGCTCGCCATCCTGATCGAGCACGGCAAGGAGGCCGAGGAGCGCCTGCGCGCCGGCCGCCTTCGCTCGGAGAAGTCGATCATGAAGGCGCGCCAGGAGGTCCGGAAGGCCGAGGCGGCGCGTCAGCGATTCATCATGGCCAACCTGCGGCTGGTCGTTTCGGTCGCGCGGAAGTACCAGGGGCAGGGCCTGCCGCTCCTGGACCTGATCCAGGAGGGGAACATCGGCCTCATGCGCGCGGTCGAGCTGTTCGACTGGCGCCGCGGGTTCAAGTTCTCGACCTACGCGACGTGGTGGATCCGCCAGGGCATCACCCGGGCGATCGCCGATCGGTCGCGCTCGATCCGGCTGCCCGTCCATATCCACGACCGGCTGCGCAAGCTGAACCGCACGCGGTTCCAGTTCGCGCAGTCGATGGGGCGCGAGCCCTCTCGCGACGAGCTCGCGAAGGCGCTCGACACCACGGTCGAGGAGATCGACGACCTGACCGAGATGGGCCGGCGAGAGCCGCTGTCGCTGCAGTCGCCCGTGGGCGAGGACACCGAGCTCGGCGACCTCATCGAGGAGGTCGACTCGGACGCGGCGTTCAACGAGGTCGAGGACGCCCTGCTGCGGGACGAGATCGGCACGGCGGTCGACCGCGTGCTCGACGAGCGCGAGCGCCACGTCGTGGCGCTCCGATACGGCCTGGAGAACGGCCAGCCGCTCTCGCTGCGCGAGACCGGGAAGGTCCTGGGTCTTTCGGGCGAGCGGGTCCGGCTGATCGAGCGCGAGGCGCTGCGCAAGCTGCGCGACTCGAACCTGATCTCCGCCGTCGCGGCGATGTAACGAACCAACGTTCCAACGAGTGGCGGAAGGGCCGGCCCGCGAAGCGGGCCGGCCCTTCCGCTTCATTGCACCGACTCAGAAGGAGAACCCCGGCGGCATCGGATCGCAGAACGTGCGCAGATCGGTCCCGAGTTCCCTCTGCCGGTTCCGGTATGCCGCCCACCCATCCCGGTTCTGCATCTGGTTGGGGTCGCGGACCAGGTCGTACAGCTCCTCCTCGCCCGTGGCGTACCGGACGAGGACGAATCGATCCGTGTGAACCGCGCAGAAGGTCGGGGCCATCCTCGCTCCGCCCGCCCGTAGGTGTTCGATCAGGAAGGAGTCGCGCCAGCCGGCGTTCGCGGAGTCGAGCAGCGGCAGGAGGCTCCGACCATCCGCATGCGGGAGGGCGATCCCGGCGAGCGCCGCGAAGGTCGGCGCCAGATCGATGTTCAGCGCGAGGTGGTCGTCCCGACGAGCGTCGTCGAGCAGCGCGTCGTAACGCACGACGAGCGGGACGGAGATCGACTCCTCGTAGACATCGCTCTTCCCGAACAGCCGGTGCTCCCCCCAGAGCATCCCGTTGTCGGAGGTGAAGACGATGATCGTGTTCCGCAGGCGCCCGGTGTCCTGCAGCGTCTCGACGATCGCGGCGACGGCGCGATCCACGGCCTGCAACGATCGGATCTGGTCGAGACGGAACCCGTCGATCGCGCGCGCGGTCGATCCATCGATGCGGGGCCGTCCCTGCACGTGGGCCGGCTTGTCGGCCACGTCCGCCTCGTCGTAGCTGGGCGGCCGCCAACGCTCCAGCGATGCGTACGCGTTGCGGTCGCGGCGTTGGGGGATCGCGGGGGCGTGCGGGGCAGGCGTCGCCCAGTACATGAAGAGCGGCTGGGATGCGTCGGTCCCCCGGATGAACGAGATCGCCTCACGCCGGAGCACGGTCTGTCCGTAGTCGGACGGGATCCGATCCGTAGTGCACCTCGACGCCGTCGGAGACGGCCGTGTAGTCGTAGTAGGAGCTGTCGCCGTGCGCGCCGTGGGTCGCGAACCACCGATCCCAGCCCGGCGGCACGTACGTGGTGTGCCGGTAGCCGTTGAGGTACTTGCCGATGAAGCCGGTTCGGTACCCGGCGGCCTGCAGCTCGGTCGCGATCGTACGGTCGTCGTCGAACGCGGCGAAGCCGCCGTAGCGGGTTGTTCGCCTTGTTCGTGTACACGCCCGTCGTCTTCGAGTAGCCGCCCGTGAGGTTGCTGGCGCGGCTCGGACAGCAGACCGGATTGACCACGTAGCTGTTCTCGAAGCGCACACCCTCGCGAACGAGCAGCCGTTGGACGTTCGGCATGAACCGCAGCGTGCCCTCCGGCTGATCGTCGGTGAGGAGCAGCACGATGTTGGGCCTGGTGTCCTCCTCCTGCGGCCCCAAGACGAGCGTGACGCGGGACCCGGGAGCGGGGTCCTGCGTACCGAGCCGTTCGTCGGCAGCCGCCACGATGGCGGCCTGCACAGTGATCGAGAACGCGACCACGATGGCGATCCACTGGAAGTTCTGAACGATCTTCCTGAACATCGAACCCACCTCCCTGCGGGCGATCACTGGTTCCTGAGGCCGACGCTAGGGAGGGGGGGTTCGCGGGAAACCCGTGGGACTACGCGTGTTTTGCCGATCGTTCGTCGTCGGATGCGTAGCCGCGCTGGACGGTGTGACGTCCGTCACCAACGAGCGGCGGGCGCGGTGCCTATGCCCGCCGCGTCGCCCGCTTGCGGCTCGGTGTTGGTCACGGACAGGCCGCGTCCCACGCACGTGCGGTCGCGCCTCAGCCGCTCGTGGAGCGCTTCGAGGTCTGGGTCGTTGCCGGTCCTGCCGTCGTGGAGGAGGTTCGTGAGCTGCCACGGATCGTTGCGAAGGTCGTAGAACTCTCGGAAGACGATGTCGCCGTTCCCTCCGTAGTACTCGGTGTACTGGTGCCTCCGCGTCCACAGCGAAGCCCACTGAGGTGCGGACGCTCCGCCCCATGGCCAGGATTCGATGAGCATGCGGTCGCGGGACCACGCGTCGTCGAGGAGCGACCGCCCATCCATCGGCTCGTCGGGGTCCGGGCTCGATCCGCGCCGCGTCCAGGATCGTCGGGGCCACGTCGATGTTCGCGGTGAACCGATCGTCCACCGATCCGGGCGCGAGGTGTCCGGGCCAACGGACGTAGAAGGGGATCCGAACGCCCGGCCCGTACGGGTATCCCTTCGACCGCAGGCCGTGTTCGCCCCACAGGAACCCGTTGTCGGAGAGGAAGAACGCCAGCGTGTCTCGAGCCTCGCCCGTGCGCCGCAGGGTCTCGGCGATGTCCGCGACCAGATCGTCGACGGACAGCAGCGTCCGGAGGGCCTTCCCGCGCGAGATGCCGACACGCCGCAAGGGTGCGCGCTCACCCCGCATGAACGGCGGCTTGTCCGATCGGTCGTGCTCCTGCATCGCGGCCGTCGGACGGAACGGCCCGATGGGCGCGTCCTCGTACGCGGGCTCCGGCACCGCTCCGAGATGGGGGGCGTACGTCGACAGCTCCAGGAACCAGGGCTCGCTGTCGTCCTGCTCGCCGGCCTCGATGAACCTGGTCCCCATCGACGCGATGTAGTCGGTCGAGTACCGGTCGATCGTCCGGATCCGTCCCTGGACGTTCCACGTTCCGCCCCGGTACCCGTTCGAGTCGTGCGTGGGCGTCACGATCGCCCAGCGGTCGAAGAACGCCGGGTCCTCCTCGATCCTCCAGAAGTTGAAGAACTTCCCGTAGATCGCGGTGCGATACCCGGAATCTTGGAGGTAGCGCTCGACCGTCTGGTCCTTGGTCGAAGATCGTTCGCCCGATGCCGGCGTTGGTTTGCGATCCCATGGTTGTGGGCGTAGCAGCCCGTCAGGATCGAGGCTCGCGACGGACAGCAGAGCGGCGTCGTCGCGAACGCGTACGGGAACATCCGTCCCTGCTCTCCGAACCACCGCCGCGCGAACGGCATCACGTGCATCGTCCCGAACCGTCGTTGGTCGTCCGTCAGGACGATGAGGATGTTCGGCGGTTGCCGTTCGGGCGTCCCCAGCCGCGGACCCGATCGCGCCGGTGCGCATCTCGGTCGCGCCCGCCAGGATGCGTCGTCGCGATCGCGAAGACGATCGCGACCAGGACGCGCACCGGCGCCGTCGAACGTTGTGTGCACCGCTCCCACCTCCCTCGTCGCGGACGCTGCGGTCCGCGATGCCGACGCTAGGGAGCGGAGGTCGCCGGGGAACCCGTGGGACTACGGGTGTTTGCGCAGGTCAGAGCGCCGATGTCGGATGCTACGGTCGGAGGGGTCAGTGCTGTGGCGGGAAGAAGGCCGCGAGCTCGGTCCGCGAACGGACCTCGAGCTTCGCGTAGATGTGCGACAGGTGGCCCTCGACGGTCCGAACGCCGATCGAGAGCGACCGGGCGATCTCGCGGTTCGTGAGGCCGGAGGCGGCCAGGCGTGCGACGTGTGTCTCCGTCTCGGTGAGCTCCCCGACCGAGGCTCGCCGTCCCCCGATCCGACCGAGCTCCTCGCGGGCCCGGTCCGCCCATGCCGACGCGCCCGCCTCGGTGAACGTCTGCAGGGCACGGTCGCTGGCCTCGCGAGCCGGCCGCTTCTGACGATCGCGCCGCCGCGTCGCGCCCATCGCGAGCAGCGAGCGGCCGAGCTCCATCCCGATCCCAGCGCGTTCGTGGAGCTCCACCGCGTGCTCGAGCGCCGTGAGCGACCCGCCGACGTCGCCGCCGTCGCCAGCGCGAGCCCCGACAGCGCTCGGCCTGCCCGCGAACGAGGTCGCGGTCGAGCCGCTCGCCGGCCTCCGCGAGCGAGGCGATCCGCAGCGAGGCGGTGTCGGTCTCACCGACGGAGATCGAGCGCCTCGGCCTCGTCCGCCAGGAAGGGGAAGGCGCCGGGGTCCTCGATGCCGGTCTCCGCGAGCAGTCCACCCGCGCGGGCGAGGTGCCGCAGCGCCTCCGGGAACCGGGCGAGGGAGAGCTCGAGGAACCCCAGAGCCGACAGGCACCAGAGCTGCGCCGGACGGTCGCCGCCCGCCTGCGCGAGCCCCTCGTCCGCGAGCCGGCGCGTTTCGTCGGCGTTGCCACGGCCGGCGGCCGCGTACGCCATGAGCGCGAGCTGCAGCCGGTCGCTCACCCCGAGGTCTACGGCGAGCTCCCGCGCCTGCGTGGTCAACGCTCGGGCGGGCTGCCAGGTTCCCTTGCGGATCGCCACCTCGGCGAGCCTGGTCGTGACGAAGAGGCGCCCGGGTTCGTCGCTCCTGTCGGCCGCCGTCTGCAGGAGCCGCTCGAGTCGTTCCTCGGCAGGTCTGAGGTCCCCGGTGAAGGCCTCGTGCCGCGCGAGGGGCAGATCCCGAGACTCGAAGACGCCTCCCCCGGGTGCATCCTCGAAGGGTCGCGGAGGTCGGGCGAGCAGCACGTCGACATCGGCCGCCGCACGCAGGACCGAACGCATGAGCGCGGGCTCGTCGGTCCGGCTCGCCAGCTCGAGCGCCGCATCACAGTTGCGCTCCGCGGCGCCGATCTCACCCGCTCGGATCGCGACGCGCGCGAGGTCGCGGTGGATCTCGGCCGCGAGGGACACGTCGTCGCCGGCGCGCGCGAGCGCCTCGTCGAGCGCGGCGCGCGCGTCGGGAAACGCGCCGCGCTCGAACTCGATCGCCCCGACCCGGCGGAGCGGCTCGGCCTGGTCGGGTCCCGGCTCCGAGGCCCGGAGCGCGTCCCGCGCGCTCGCGCCGGCTCCCTCCGCGTCGCCGGCCGCCAGCCGTTCGCGGGAGACGAGGAGGAGCCTGCGCCGAACCGACCCCAGATCGTCGCGTGGGGTGAGCCGAACGGCGTGATCCAGCAGTTCGGCCGCGACATCGGGGGCACCCTTGGTTCGCGCAGAGGCCGCCGCCTCCTCGAGCTCATCGGCGATCGCGGGGTCCGGTCCCTCCGCCGCGAGCGCGAGGTGGCGGGCGCGCTCCTCCGGATCGTCGGAGGCCTCGGCGAGGCGCCGATGGATCTCGTGCCGGCGCTTGCGGGAGGCGTCGGCATAGATCGCCGAGCGATAGAGCGGGTGGACGAACCGGACCTCGAGCCCGTGCACCTCGACGATGCCGGCATCGATCGCCTGCTGCAGCGGCGGTGTCGAGCCCCGCGCTCGAGGTGACGCGTCCGAGCGCATCCACCGTCGGGCGGGACATCGATGCGGCGAGCAGCAGCACGACCCGCGTCTTCGGCGACACGCTCCCGACCCGGTTGCGGACGAGATCCTCACGAAGGCTCTTCGGGATCGGCATGCGTTGGCCGGTGACGCCCTCGTCCCCTCGCGCCTGCGCCCGCCCGATCTCGAGCGCGTAGAACGGGTTGCCGCCCGAGAGTTCGGCCAGCCGCGAGACCTCGGGCCTCGCGAGGGAGAGGCCGGTCCGCTCCCGCACGATGACGCCGATCTCGTGCGCGTCGAGCGGCCCCACCTGTACGCGGTGGAGTCGCTCGGCCGCAAGGGCGTCGGCCAGCCCGAGGGGCGGCGGCTCCTCGGTCGCGGGTCTTCCGAGCAGGAAGCCGACCCGGTCGTCGGACAGCCGCCGGGCGGCGAACGTGAGTACGCGTTCGGTCGCAGGATCGATCCACTGCACGTCGTCGATCGCCACGATCGTCGGTGCTTCGGCGGCGATCGCGCTCAGGAGGCCGAGGGTGCCGACGGCGGCTGCGCGCGGATCCTGCGCCCGGCGCGCACGGGTCCGTCGCAGGAGCGCGAGCTCCAGCGCTTCGCGCTGCGGTTCGGGCAGCGCCGTCGAGGAACGGCTCCGCGGCCGTCGAGAGCAGGTCGCCGAGCGCGACGAAGGACAGGTCCGAATCCGGCCCGGTCGGCCTGCAGGTGAGGACGCGGTAGCCCGAGCCGACAGCCGTCTCGATACCGTGCGTCCACAGGACGGACTTGCCGATCCCGGGTTCGCCCTCGAGCAACAGCGCGCACGGCCCGTCGCGGACGTCGTCGAGGAAGCTCGCGAGCGCAGCCTTCTGGGACTCCCTCCCTACGAACACGCTTCCCGCTCCGGCCGACGGACGACCATCGTGGGGTCCGCGTGCCAGGCGGTCAATCCCTCTCTCGACCAGGTCTGTTCCGCTCAGGAACGAGGTGCTACAACCATCGCTGCGGACGCGGGGGCGCAGGTGGATCCACGGATCGGCACGGAGTTCGCCGGCCATCGGATCGAGGAGGTTATCGGCCGAGGCGGCGTCAGCGTGGTCTACCTCGCGGAGCACATCCGGCTCGGGCGGAAGGTCGCACTCAAGGTGCTCGCGCCCCACCTCGCCGAGGACGAGGCGTTCCGCGAGCGCTTCATCCGGGAGTCGCGGATGGCCGCGGCGATGGACCACCCGAACATCGTCACCGTCTACGACGCGGGCGAGGTCGAGGACAACCTGTTCATCTCGATGCGCTACGTGGACGGAAGCGATCTCGGGCGTCTGCTGCGCACCGAGGGAGCCCTCGAGATCTCACGCGTGATCCTGCTGCTCTCCCAGGTCGCATCCGCGCTCGACGCCGCGCACGGTCAGGGCCTCGTGCATCGAGATGTGAAACCCGCGAACGTGCTCGTCGAGAACCACGGCGGGCTCGAACGCGCGTACCTCGCGGACTTCGGGATCTCGAAACGCAGCACGACCGGCTCCGGGCTGACGCGGACCGGCCAGTTCGTGGGGACCGTGGACTACGTCGCGCCGGAGCAGATCTCGGGCGAGCCGATCGACGGACGCACCGACGTCTACTCGCTCGGCTGCGTGCTGTTCCAGTGTGTGGCCGGGACGTGTCCCGTTCCCGGGGGACACAGAGGTCGCCACGATCTACCGCCAGCTCCACGACGACCCCCCCACCCTCGAAGGGTTCCTCGAGACCCGGGACGGGATCGACGGCGTCATCGCCAGGGCGCTCTCGAAGTCGAAGGAGCGATCGGTACGCGACGTGCAGCTCATTGATCGAGGCCGCGCGGGCGTCGCTCGCCGGGGCACGAGAGCCACCGACGATCGCCCGGCCGTCGGTGTCGCGCGTGACCTCGCCGTCCGAGCCAGAACCGATCACGGAGGTCCTCGAAACGCCGGGCGGTCGTCCTCCCCGTCGACGTGCCCTGTGGGCGTCGCTGGCGGGCGGAACGCTCGCAGCGCTCGTGGTCGCAGCGGTGGTGCTCGCCAACACCGACCGTGAGCCGGGGATCACTGGACCGACCGACACGGCCGGTCCGGCGACCGGAGGCACGGGGGAAACGGGATCTTCGACGCCACGGCTGCAGCCCACCTGGGCATGGTTGAAGGAACCGACCCCGGACTTCGGCGACCAGGCGATGTCCGACGTCGTCGCGATCCCGGACGGGCTCGTCGCGGTCGGGCACGTCGCGGGAGCGACCGGACTCGACGATGCCGCGGCGTGGTTCTCGAGGGACACCAACCGGTGGCGCTCCTCCCGTTCGGATCCGCTCGAGGGGCCCGAAGATCAGCGCTTGCTCGCGGTGACCGGGTTCGGAGACCTCGTGATCGCGGGGGGCTGGGCAGGGGCGGACGCCGCCCTGTGGGTCTCGGACCGATGCCGGCGAGTCGTGGACGCGCTCGGGCGCGGCGCTCGGTCCAGGGCATGGTCCGCGATTTCGCGATGCTCGGCTCGACGCTGGTCGCCGTCGGTGCGGTTGGTTCGTCGCCTGACTTGACCCTCCAGGACGCCGCCGTGTGGACCTCGACCGACGGACTGAGCGTGGACGCCGGTGGACGACGAGGATCTCCGGGGCGTCGATGGCCAGCACATCTGGGCAGTGCAGCCGGCAGGTGGGCGTCTCATCGCGGTCGGCTTCACCTTCAGGTCCGACGGAACGTACGACGGTGCGATCTGGACGTCGTCGGATGGATTCGAATGGTCCCGCGTAGATCCGGTGACGTTCGATGAACCGGGATCGCAGCTGATCAAGGGCGTGGTGGGCGGTGCCGGCGGCGTCCCGCTCGTCGCCGTCGGGTGTGAGGACGACCTGGACCGGTGCGATCTCGAGGGGAACGACGCGGACGCTGCGGTCTGGATCTCCGAGGACGTCGGCGAGTCGTGGGCGAAGGTGCCGCTCGAGAGCTCGTGGCTGGTCGGTGAGGGCGTCCAGGCGATGTACGCCGTCTCACGTCAAGGCTCCGACTTCATCGCCGTCGGTACCCATACCGCTGCTACGGGCGACCTGGACGGCGCCGTGTGGATCTCGACAGACGGGGTGAACTGGGTGTTCCAGCGCAACCCCGCCGCGCAGGTGCAGGACCTCGGCGGCGATCCGGACGACCAGGAGATCAGGGCATTGATCCGGTTCCGCCGCCATCAGCTGTCGTTCGTCGCTGTTGGGGTGGCCGACGACGACATCGATCAGGACGCCGTCGTCTGGGGTGGCTTCTGACACCGACCGCGAGATGTTCAGCGAGCGGCCAGTAGCTTCGCCTCGGCGACCTGCTTCGCGATCCCGGCCATCACCAGATCGGTGAAGACCTGCACGTCCTCGGCGCCGTCGGTGTCACCCTCGGGCTCGATCGCTTCGCCGTACGCGACGCCGATCCTGGTCCGCTCGAGCGGCCGCGCAGCGAAGGCCGGACTTCGGCCACCGATCCTGGGTGCCCCATATCCCGACCGGGATCACGGGTGCGCCCGACGCGAGCGCGATCCTGCTCACGCCGGACCGGCCTCGCTGCGGGCCCGATGCGGGGTCCGGGTTCACCGTGCCCTCCGGGAAGATGCCCGCGAGCGCGCCGTCCTTGACCGTCGCGATGGCCTCGTCGAGCGCGCCGCTGTCCGCCCGTCCGCGCCGCAGCGGGATCTGCCGGTACAGACGGAGCGCCCACGCGATGGTCGGCTTCGCGAAGAACTCGGCCGCGACCAGGAACCGCGTCATCCGACGGCTCCGCTCGCTCGTGACGAGGGCGAGCACGACGCCGTCGAGCATGGAGATGTGGTTGGCCGCGATGATCGCGGGACCGTGGGCCGGCACGCGCTCGGCTCCGGTCACGCGGATCCGGAACAGCAGCCGGGCGAGGAAACCGACCACGACGAGGCCGAACCGCCACCAGCCGTTCAGGTCACCACGCGCAGCCACGCGCGGATGCTACTCGGGGAGCCTCGGCCGGGCATCGATGGGGAACGCGGCTGGGATCAGTCGAGCGTCATCCCGGGCGGCGGGGGAACGCAGGCGGTCTCGAGTCGATCGTCCAACGCCGTGCGCACATCAGCGTAGGCGGGCGCATCGATCACGTTGTCGCGCTGCCATGGATCGACCTTCAGGTCGTACAGCTCGCTCGTGTCCCCGTTGTATCGGACCAACACGTATCGCTTCGTGTGGTAGCCGCAGAACGAGGGGACGGCGTTCCCCCCGTGCGAGGCCATGTGTTCCAGTAGGAAGCCCTGTCGCCAGGAGGCGGCCGGGTCGAGCAGCAACGGGAGGAAGCTCGCGCCTTCCACGGCCGGAGTCGTCGCGCCGGCCACGGACGCGAACGTGGGGGCGAGGTCGATGTTCATGACGAGGTTCGAGTCCTTCCGGGGCGCCGGGATCAACGCGTCGTACCGGACGATGAACGGCACCGCGATGCTCTCCTCGTAGGGCACGTCCTTCGAGTCCCATCGGTGCTCGCCCCAAAGCACCCCGTTGTCCGAGGTGAAGACGACGATCGAGTTCTCGAGGCGCCCGGTCTCCCGCAACACGTCGACGATGTCCCCGACGAGCCGGTCGACCGCCAGGAGCGAGCGGATCTGCCGGATCCGAGCGATGTCGATCTCGCGACGACGGTCGGCTTGGAGCCACGGATTGTCTCGGATGTACTGTGGCTTGTCGCTGACGTCGCGTTCGTTGAAGCTCAAGGGTCGCCAGGGCTCGAGCTTGGCGAACGCTCGCTCATCGCCGGGCGCCGCGATCGAGGGATCGTGCGGCGCCGGAACGCTGACGTACGCGAACAGCGGTTGTTCGGCGGGCGTCTCGCGGATGAACGAGATCGCCTCCCCGCCGACCACCGAGGTGGCGTAGTCGGCGGGCTCGTTGCCGAACTCGACGACGGCACCGTCCGACGTCGCGCTGTATCGGTAGTAGGCGGCGCTCCCCTGCGTCGCGAACCACCGATCCCACCCCGGCGGGACGTACTCGGTTTCATAGCCGTTCAGGTACTTCCCGAACAGGCCGGTGTGGTACCCGGCGTCGTCCAACCACGTCGCGATCGTCGAGCTGTCGTCGAACGCGGCGAACCCGCCCGCGAAGTTGTTCGTGTACACGCCGGTCGAATGTGAGTAGAGCCCGGTCATGATCGAAGCCCGGCTCGGACAGCAGACCGGGTTCGAGACGTAGGCGTTCGTGAACGTCACCCCATGCTTGCCGAGGGTGCGCTGCACGATCGGCATGTACTGGAGGGTGTCCGCGCGCTGGTCGTCGGTGAGGATCAGGATGATGTTCGGTGGAGGTTCGTCCGCGCTGGCCGGATGCGTCGGCAGTTCGATGAACGCGCCGATCAATGCCGGCAGCAGCAACAGCGCCGTGATCAGGCCGACCCGTGACGACGGACGCCAAGCACTCATCAGTCCGATCATCGGCTGATCGACGGCCGCGCCCTAGGGGTCGCCTGGCCCTTGTCGCGGTCCCCGAAGCCCTAGTCTCGCGTCCCCCTTCCGCGGGACTTCACGTAGGCCGGAAGTCCTATGCTTCGCTGAGATGGACGCGAAGGCCCTCCAGAGGATCGCTGCCGGCCGGTACGATGACTTCGTCGATGCGCTGCGCCAGATGGTGAACGTGGACTGCGGCTCGTTCACTCCTGCGGGCGTGAACGTGATCGCGGACCTGTGCCAGGCGCGGTTCGACGCGGGCGGGTGGGAGGTGGAACGCCACCACCACGAGCCGGCTGGCGAGGAGCAGCAGCTCGGCGACCTCGTGATCGGCCGGCTCGCCGGCGGCGGCGGCCCGCGCGTCCTGATGATCGGGCACATGGACACGGTGTTCGATCCCGGAACCGTGGCGGAGCGCCCCTTCACGATCGACGGCGACCGGGTGCGTGGCCCGGGCGCCTCCGACATGAAGGGCGGCCTGCTCACCGGGTTCTTCGCAGTCGAGGTCCTGCAGGCCGCGGGTTTCGACGGGTTCGGCAGCGTCACCTACATCTGTAACCCGGACGAGGAGATCGGCTCGCCGTGGTCGCGCGAGGTGATCCTGGCCGAGGCCGCCGAGGCCGACGTGGCGTTCGTGCTCGAAGGGGCGCGAGAGAACGGAGACATCGTCTCGGCGCGCAAGGGGGTGGCGGATCTTCGGATCGAGATCGTCGGACGGGCGGCGCACGCCGGTGTCGAACCAGAGCGCGGACGCAGCGCGATCCTGGAGGCCGCGCACAAGACGGAGGCGCTCCACGCGTTGAACGGACGCTGGCCCGGCGTAACGGTCAACGTGGGGGTCGTATCGGGCGGCACGCGGCCCAACGTCGTCGCCGAGCGCTGCCTCCTGGACATCGACGTGCGTTCGACCGAGGAGCGCACGTTCCGAGAGGCCGAGGAGGCCGTGCGAGCGATCGCACAGGAGCACACGGTGCCGGACGTCTCCGCGAGCATCGAGGGCCACGCGTGGCACCGGCCCATGGAGAAGGGGGCGGGCGGCGCGAAGCTCGCAGCGCTCGCGAGCGGCGTCGCCGCCGAGCTGGGCTTCGAGCTGAAGGACGCGTCGACGGGTGGGGCATCGGACGCGAACACGACGTCCGGGGCCGGCGTCCCGACGCTCGACGGGCTCGGGCCGATCGGGGGCGACGATCACAGCCCGAACGAGTGGCTCGATCTCTCGAGCGTCGTCCCCCGCATCTCGCTGCTCGCGGGACTCATCTCCAGGGTCGACCTCGACCGATAGGACGAGAGGTTCGCCGATGGACATCTCCGTCGTCCAGATCGACAAGCCGGACGACCTGAACGTGATCGTCGGGCAGTCCCACTTCATCAAGACGGTCGAGGACCTGCACGAGGCGTGTGTGCACATCCCCGGCATGAAGTTCGGGATCGCGTTCAACGAGGCGAGCGGACCCTGCCTCGTGCGCCGGAGCGGCAATGACGCGGACCTGGTGATGGTGGCCGTGGATGCCGCGCAGGCGATCGGGGCCGGCCACGTGTTCGTGATCGCGCTGAGGGACGGCTTCCCGATCAGCGTGCTGAATGCGATCAAGACCGTTCCCGAGGTCTGCCGGATCTACTGCGCGACCGCCAACCCCCTCGAGGTCATGGTCGGGCAGACCGAGCAGGGCCGAGGTGTCCTGGGTGTGATCGACGGTTCCTCACCACTCGGCGTGGAGACCCACGCCGACGAGGCCGCGCGCAAGGATCTGCTCCGCCGGTTCGGCTACAAGCTGTGAACGCGACTGCCGGGCGTCACGATGTCCGGACGCACCCGGCCGGACGTTCCGATGCGTCATCGAACGCCGGCTGCCCGGCCGCGGAGACCCACGCCCACCGGTAGCTCTCCGCCTTGAGCGTGAGACGCACGATCCCGAACGCGCGCGCCTGCGCGGCAACGAGGTTCTCCGGCCACGTCCCTGCCAGCAGGGAGTAGTGCCGGGCCCCACCGGTACCCACCACGAACTGGCGGATCCCGGCGCGATCGTGGTTGCCCGAGCCATCTTGTGGACGCCACCGCTGGTAGTTGTGCGAGTGGCCCGTCAGCACGACGTCGGCACCGGCCTCGTCGAGGAGCCGCCACAGCGGCCGCACCGCCGCGGACGGGCCGCTCGCGGAGGAGAACGAGAAGAGCGGATGGTGCCAGTAGGCGAGCGTGCACGGGTACTCCGAGTCGGGGTGCGTTGCGAGGTCCTGTTCGAGCCACGCGTGCATCCGGTTGCCCCGTCCCGGATCCTGCGGGTCCGAGGCGGGTCCGCATCCCCCGGCCGAGAAGCACAGCTCCGAGTTCAGCGAGATCAGGTGCCAGCACGGGGCCTCCGGGCAGGCCCCCAAGTCGAACGAGTAGTACCCGAGGCCGTCCGGCCCTCGTGCCCGTGCGCCGAAGTAGCGGAAGTATCCGCGCGGCGTGGAGGATGGGTCGTTCGCGTACTCGTGGTTGCCCGGCGCGGGCGACATGTTCGAGAACGATCGGCCCCACGTCGGGTCGAAGTAGTCCCGGTAGTCGGCGAACGAACCGGTCTCGTACTGGTTGTCCCCGAGCACCAGGACCTCGTCGAGGTTCCCCTCGACGACGAGATCCGATGTGTCGTCGTGCTGGCATGTTCGCGGCTGGTTTGGCCCGTTGGGTTCGGACGCGCAGGCGATGTCGCCGGCGGCTCCGATCACGTAGGGCGGGGTACCGACCTCCACCCCGTCCCGGGGACCGGCGCCCACGGGGGCCGGCTTCGCGGGCTCGCGCGCCGAAGCCTCCAGGATCGAGGCAGGGATCGCGATGCACACCACGATCGCGAGGATCCTGCGCATCATCGGTTCGAACGCCCGATCTTGACCACGGCCCGAGTGTAGGGGCCCGGTTCTCCGCTCGGCGCGCCGCCGGCACCTTCTAGGCTCTGTGCCCATGGAGCCAGCCGCGCCGAGCGGAACACGGTCCCTCGTGCGCCTCGTGGCGGTCGCGCTCGCCGTCGGCGTCGCCTTCGCCGACTCGTCGATCGTCGTCCTCGCGCTGCCCGAGATCTTCGCCGAGTTCTCCACGACGATCGAGGGCGTCGCGTGGGTGATCACGTCCTACAACGTCGTCGTCGCCGCCTGCGCGCTCGCCCTGCTCCCCGTCGTGCGCCGCGTGCCCGCCGACGCGATGCTCGCCGCCGGCGCGCTCGTGTTCCTCGCGGCTTCGATCGTCTGCGCGCTCGCCGGAACGCTCGGCGTCCTCGTCGTCGCGCGCTCGGTGCAGGGCCTCGGCGGTGCGCTCCTGCTCGCGGGCTCGCTGATGGTGCTGCTCCGGCTCGCCGGATCGACGGCGCGCGGGGTGGCGATCTGGACCGCCGCCGGGACGATCGGCGCGGCCGTCGGGCCGGCGCTCGGGGGCGCGCTCACGCAGGTATTCGACTGGCCCGCGATCTTCGTCGTCCAAGCCCCGATCGCCGGCGCGGCGTTCCTGGCGGCGCTCGGGCTCCATCTCCGCAGCGCGGCCGAGCAGGAGCCGACGGCGCCACTGCTGCCGACGGCCCCCGCGAACCTCTGTCTCGCCTTGATCTTCGGAGCGCTCGCAGGGACGCTGTTCCTCGGCGTGTTGCTCGTCATCAACGTGTTCGGCTACTCGCCGATCGAGGGCGCGGCCATCGTGAGCCTGATCCCGGCGGCGACGGTACTGGCCGGGCCGCTCGCCGCGCGGCTCTCGCTCGCGCACGCCGCGGCCGGGGGTGGGGTCTTGCTCGCCTCCGGTCTGGTGGGACTCGCGCTCCTGCCGTCGAGCGGGATCGGCTTCGCGATGGCGTCGTTCGCGCTCTGCGGGGTCGGGCTCGGCCTGAGCGTTCCGGGGCTCACGAACGCGGTGCTCGGCGGAGGACGGGACCTCGCTCGCCGGGGCACGCTCACGGTCGGCGCTCGCCACGTCGGTCTCGTCGTCGCGCTCGCCGTCGTCGCCCCGATCCTCGCACGCGACCTGAAGCAAGCGAGTGAGGTCGCAGTCCTGAACGGGACCGCGGTCGTGATCGACGGTCGGATCCCGGCGACCACGAAGATCCCCCTCGCCCTCGACATCCGAGACGTCCTCGGCGCGGCTTCCGAGAGCGAGATCCCCGACTTCACGGCGGCCTTCGAGGAGCACGGGTCCAGCACTGACCCCGCCGTCGCGCTCGTGCACGACGACCTCGTTCTCGCGATCGAGGAGGCGGTCACCCGCGGCTTCCGAGGGGCGTTCGTGTTCTGCGCCGCGCTCGCGATGCTCGCGGCGGCCGCGGCGGTCCTGCTGCGAAGGCGGCTGGCGCCGTGAAGAGCACGCCGACGGGCCTCGCCGCCCTCCTCGCGCTCCTGCTCGCGGGCGCGGCGCTCGTGGTCGCCGAGCTCGCGAACGGGGCCGTGGACACGGGTGCGCTCGCCGTCCGAGATCCATGCGAACCTCGCCCCTCGTTCCCGGGACAGGGTCTCGACGCCACGCTGCAACGGATCGTCCTCGACGGGCTCGACGGCGCCGCGTGCGAGCTCGGAGGGTCGCGCGAGGAGCTCGTGCTCTCGCTCGAGCCGTCCTCGACCACGCGACCGATCCGATGGGACGACGAGACGATCGAGCGGGCCGTCCGCGCCGGCCTCGTCGAGGCGATCGACGACGCCGAGCAGCGAGGGTCGCTGAACGCCATCGTCGCGACGATCCTGCGAGAGGTCGTCGAGCGCGCGCCGGTCCAGTGGCTGATCGACGGCAGCCAGGGGCTCGCCGGCTTCTTCGACTAGGGGCTCCGTCGAGACTCCGATCGGAGGGTTCCGGCCGACACCCTCGGTGTTCCCGACGCTCCGTAGCGCTGTGTGAGCTCGGCGCCGATGCGGGCGAGCTCCTCGCGGACCTCCTCGGGGCGAACGATCTCCACGCGCGATCCGAACGCCGCGAGCTCGGACGCCACCGAGTGGGCCGACCAGCTGCGGATCTCGACCTCGACCCGTCCGTCCTTCGACTCGTCGCCGACCGAGAGCCGCGAGCCGAGGATCGATCGGAGCCACCCGACCATCTCGCGGTCCGTCCTGGCGACGGCCTTGAACGGCGCCCGGCGCTCGTCGATCTCGGCAACGATGGATCTCCAGGTCTCGGCTAGGTCGAAGCCCTCGGGTCTGTCGACCGGATCGTCCGTGGCGGCCACCGAGCGGACGCGGCTGACGCGGAACGTGCGCTGACCGGCGTCGGTTCCCGCGACGAGGTACCAGACCGACCCCTTGGCCACGAGTCCGAGCGGATGCACGATCCGTTCGCTCTCGGGCCGGTCACGCCCCGCGTAGCGCAGACGGACCTGCACGCCGTCCACGACCGCGCGCTGCAGGACCTCGAGGTGCTCGGGCGGCGGGAAGCTCGTTCGATCCCAGCTGGTGGGATCGAGCACCACGGCCGACGCGGCCGCCTCCGCCTCGGCGCGGAACGGCTCGGGGAGCGCGCGGACGAGCTTGCGCAACGCGGCCTTGATCTGCGGGGTGGCGGCGGCCGACGGCCCCGCAACGAGGAACAGCGTCCGAGCCTCGGCCGCGGTCAGCCCGCTCAGGTCCGTCCGCGCGCCGCCGAGGAGCGACCATCCTCCGCCTCGTCCGGGCTGCGAGTAGACGGGGATGCCGGCCATCGCGAGCGCCTCGAGGTCACGCCGGGCCGTGCGTTCCGAGATCTCGAGTTCGTCCGCGAGCTCGGAGGCCGTGACCCGTCCCCGCGCTTGCAGGAACAGCAGCGCCGCGACGAGCCGGTCCGCACGCATGAAGCCAGGGTCTCACGGAAACCGGCCAGAGGTTGGCCACTTCCGCAGGGCATGATGGACGCAACTCGGGCGTTCAGATGTGTCACACGGATCACGAGCCGCCCGTCGTGATCGGTAGAGGGGAGCGATGAGTCTTGCCGTACACGTCGGTCGTACCTGGTGATCTCGAAGGTTCCCGGGGCCGTGCCCCGCAGGTGAGGGAGGTGGCTCGATGACGACATCCGCGATCGAGGCCGAGGGCCTCGTCAAGTCGTTCGGGAAGGTCCGGGCGCTCGACGGCATCGACATGGTGGCGCGCGAGGGGACCGTGTTCGGGCTGCTCGGCCCGAACGGCGCCGGGAAAACGACGGCGATCCGCGTCCTGTCGACGCTGCTGCGACCCGACGCGGGCCGGGCGTCCGTCGGGGGGTACGACGTCGAACGGCAACCCCGCGAGGTGCGTCGCCTGATCGGCCTCACGGGGCAGTTCGCCGCCGTCGACGAGCTGCTCACCGGCCAGGAGAACCTCTACATGATCGGTCGGCTCCTCGGGATCCGCCCCGCCGACGCGCGGACCCGGGCAGCCGAGCTGCTCGAGACCTTCGACCTATCCGACGCGGCCACCAAGCTGGCCAAGACGTACTCGGGAGGCATGCGCCGGCGGCTCGACCTGGCCGCGAGCCTCGTCGGCCGTCCACGCTTCCTGTACCTGGACGAGCCGACCACGGGATTGGACCCGCGGAGCCGGCTCGATCTCTGGGTCATCATCCGCAAGCTCGTCGCGGAGGGCTCGACGGTTCTGCTCACCACGCAGTACCTGGAGGAGGCCGACCGGCTCGCCGACGAGATCGTGGTGATCGATCACGGTCGCGTGATCGCGGCGGGGACCCCGCAGCAGCTGAAGACCCGCATCGCTGGGCAGGTCCTGGAGGCTCGGCCCGCGGATCTCTCGGACCTCGTGGCCACCGAGAAGATCCTCGGCGAGTTCGCCGCCGCGGGCGAGGGAACCCACAACGACGGTCAGCTCGTGACGGTCTCGATCTCCGATCGGTCGGCCCTTGGGCAGGTCGTTCGTCGCCTCGACGACGCCGGGATCACCGTGGACGACCTGTCGCTGCGCCGTCCGAGCCTCGACGAGGTGTTCCTGGCGATCACCGGACACCTCGCCGAAGGCGACGAGGACGAGTTCGAGGGGGAGCCGACGTCCGAACCGACATCCGAAAGGGGGACCTCATGAGCGTCGCAACGCTCGTCCAGGGCCGCGTCGGCGTCGTGTCCAACACCTTCACGATCGCGCGGCGCAACCTGCTGCACATCAAGGCCACACCCGAGCAGCTGGTGGAGATGTCCATCCAGCCGATCATGTTCCTGGTCCTGTTCGTCTACGTGTTCGGAGGTGCGATCGCCGGCTCGAGCACGGAGTACCTGCAGTTCGCGCTCCCGGGGATCCTCGTGCAGTCCGTCGCGTTCCTGCCGTTCACGACCGCCCTCGCGCTGAACGTCGACTTCCAACGCGGGGTGATCGACCGGTTCCGCTCGCTGCCGATCGCCCGCTCCGCGGTGATCGGCGGCCGGATCCTCGCCGACGTCGTGCGGATCGTCTGGAGCATCACGATCATCACCGGCGTCTCGGTCCTGCTCGGGTTCCGGTTCGGCGGAGGCGCGGCCGGAGCCTTCGGGGCGTTCCTGTTGCTCACCGCCTTCGGCGTGACGATGTGCTGGCCGATGGCGTTCATCGGCGTGACCGCGCGCACGACCGAGTCCGTGAACACGTGGGGGTTCATGATCATCCTGCCCCTCACCTTCGCGAGCTCGGCGTTCGTGCCCGTCGACACGATGCCCGGTTGGCTGCAGCCCATCGTGGAGGCCAACCCGATCACCGCGGTGATCGACGCGGCTCGCGGGCTGATGCTGGGAGGCCCGGTCGCGGATCCGCTGGTGCAGTCGATCGTGTCGATGGCCATCATCACGGCGGTGTTCGCGCCGCTCGCGATCGGTCGCTACCGGCGGCGCGTCTGAGGCCCGACCGTGTCGCACGCGCTGAGCTACCTGGCCGCGAACGAGCGATCGATCGAAGCCGTGCACCCGGTCGAGGAGGGATCCGCCTCGACCGGGTGCCTCGCGATCGCTCGGGCGCTCCGACGTCAACAGATGCCGATCGAGGAGATCCTCGCGATCTTGACGACGGAGGATCCCGCCGTCGTGCATCGGTACATCGAGCTCCATCGCGAGCGGCTCGGGGAGCGCCTCGCCCAGCAGCTCCGAGCGCTCGGCGAGGTCGAGCGCGTGCTCTCTTCCTGACCGACCGACCCACCCTGCCTGGACAACATCCGCTCCCGGGCAAGAGGATGTGCCCGGGAGGGAGGCATGGGCGAGAAGCGCAAGCACAAGAAGCCGAAACGACCGGCGGTCGAGAAGGAGCTTCGCCGGCAAACCAAGCGCTTCGCGCCGGTGCTCGAGATCAGCCCGATGGCCATCGTCATCACCGACCTGGGCAACCGGGTCGCCTCCTGGAACCCTGCCGCGGAGCGGCTCTTCGGGTACACGGGGGAGGAAGCGGCGGGACGCGACCTCGACGACCTCGTGGCGAAGACGGAGACCCTGCACGCCGAGGCCGAGGAGTTCAGGCGACGTGTCGCGGCCAGCGAGCACGTGCAAGGCATCACCAGGCGCACGCGGAAGGACGGAGCGCATCGTCGACGTCGAGCTCCTCGCCGCCCCGATCGTCGCCGAGGGCGACCCGGTGGGGACCTTCGCGATCTACCACGACATCACGGAGGTAGACCGTCAACGCCGCTTCTTCGAGGCGCTGCTCGAGGTGAGCCCCGAGGCGATCGTGACCACCGATCTCGACGACATCGTCACGTCCTGGAACCCGGCGGCCGAGCGGCTGTTCGGCTACTCGGCGGAGGATGCCGTCGGCCGGGACATCGACGACCTGGTTTCCCGTCGCCCCGACCTCTATGCCGAGGGCCAGGAGCTCAGCCGAACGTCGATGGAATCGGGGACGGCCCACCGCGTCACCCAACGGACCAGGAACGATGGCTCGCTCGTCGACGTCGACGTCGTGGGAGGCCCGGTCACCATCGGCGGGGAGCCCGTCGCGAAGCACGTCTTCTACCACGACATCAGCGAGCTGCAGGAGCAGAAACGGTACTTCCAGTCGCTGCTCGAGATCAGCCCGGCTCGGCCATCGTGGTCACCGACCTCGAGGCGAAGGTCGTCTCCTGGAACCCCGGCGCCGAGCACATCTTCGGCTACATGGCCGACGAGGCGATCGGCATACATCTCGACGATCTCGTGGCCTCACGTCCGGATCTGCACCAGGAAGCCCTCGGCTACAGCGAGCGGGCCAAGCGGGGAGAGCGGGTCCAGGCACCGGCCGAGCGGACCCGCAAGGACGGAGTCCTCGTGGACGTGCAGATGTTCTCCGAGCCGGTCGTCGTGAGCGAGGAGCGCGTCGGGTTCGTGGTGATCTACCACGACGTCACCGAGATCCAGCGGCAGAAGCTCTACTACGAGGCGCTCGTTCAGTCGAGCCCTGTGGCGATCGCCCTGCTGGACCCGGAGGCGACCGTCACCTCGTGGAACCCCGCGGCCGAGCGACTCTTCGGGTACCCGCGCCGGCGAGGCGATCGGGAAGAACATCGACGACCTGGTGGCGACCATCGACGAGGTTCGGGACGGAAGCGCAGGCGCAGACCGAGCCGGGCATGGGTGGCGGCTTCGTTCGATCACTCACGCGGCGAACGAGGAAAGACGGAACCCTCGTCGACGTGGAAGTGTTCGGCGCTCCCGTCATCGTGTCTGGCGAGCCCGCGGGTCTGTACGCGATGTATCACGATATCCGCGAGCTTCAGGAAGCCCGGCGTGAAGCGGAGGCAGCGACGGAGGCCAAGAGCGCGTTCCTCGCGACGATGAGCCACGAGATCCGAACGCCGCTGAACGCCGTCCTCGGCATGACGGGTCTGCTCCTCGACACCGAGCTCACGCCGAGCAGCGGAACTACGCGGAGGTGACCCGCAGCAGCGGCGACGCGCTCCTCGGCGTGATCAACGACATCCTCGACTTCTCGAAGATCGAGGCGGGCAGGCTCGACCTGGACAGCGCGCCGTTCGATCTCCGGGAGTGCGTGGAGTCCGCGTTGGAGCTCGTGGCCGCCGGTGCCCTTCGGAAGGGCCTCGACATCGCCTACGACCTCGAGCCCGACGCCCCGGGAGCCCTCGTCGGCGACGTCACCCGGCTGCGGCAGATCCTGATCAACCTGTTGAACAACGCTGTGAAGTTCACCGAGCGCGGCGAGGTCGTGGTCACCGTGGCCGCCGAGCGTCTCGACTCGAGCGACCGTCATCGTCTGCACTTCGCCGTCCGGGACACCGGCATCGGCATCCCCGTGGATCGCCTGGATCGCCTGTTCGAGTCGTTCAGCCAGGTGGATCCCTCGACGACCCGACGCTACGGCGGGACCGGCCTGGGGTTGGCGATCAGCAAGCGGCTCGTCGACCTGATGGGCGGGACGATGTGGGTCGAGAGCAGCGAGGGGAGCGGGTCGACCTTCCACTTCACCCTCGAGGCCGAGTCCGCCCCCGCGCTCGCGCGAGCGTTCGAGCGGTCCGGGCCCTCGCAGCTCGCCGGCAGGCGAGTGTTGGTCGTGGACGACAACGCAACGAACCGTCAGATCCTGGTCAGACAGACCGAGTCGTGGGGCATGCTCGCCGCCGAGACCGAGACGCCCGCAGCGGCCCTCGAGTGGATCCGTCGAGGCGACCCGTTCGACGTCGCGATCTTGGACATGCAGATGCCGGACATGGACGGCATCACCCTGGCCGGCGAGATCCGTCGATACCGCGACCGCAGACGCGCTTCCGCTCGTGATGCTGACCTCGCTCGGGCGGGTCGAGAAGACGCCGGTGGAGTTCGCGGCCTACCTCACGAAGCCGATCAAACCCTCGCAGCTCCACGACGCCCTGATGGTCGGTCTTCGGGGTAGCTCGAGACGGCCGAGCTGCCGGCCGCCGCCCAGCACCGAAGAGCACCTGGCGCGAGCGGCTTCCGCTGCGGATCCTGTTGGTCGAGGACAACGCCGTGAACCAGCAGCTCGCCCTGCTCATGCTGCAGAAGATCGGGTACCGGGCGGACGTGGCGGCCAACGGAGTGGAGGCCCTGGAGGCGCTCGAGCGCCAGCCGTACGACGCGGTGCTCATGGACGTGGAGATGCCGGAGATGGACGGGCTCGAGGCCACCCGGCGGATCCACCAGCGCTGGCCGAGGGACGGCGACCGCACATCGTCGCGGTCACGGCGAACGCCCTGCAGGGGGAGCGCGAGCTGTGCATCCAGGCCGGTATGGACGACTACCTCACGAAGCCGATCCACATCGACGAGCTCTCGGGGGCGCTGACCCGCGTCGCCGCGTCGGCCCGATCCCTCGCCGACGAACGCGTCGGTGGACCTCGACGTGATCCACCGGCTGGTCTCCTCGCTCGGTGACCATGGACGTGGATCCGTGGAGGAGCTGATCGAGACGTTCCTCGGGGGCGCAGCCGACCGGATGGCCGCCCTGACCGCCGCGGTGGAGCGGGACGACGTGGAGGGTGTCACGCGGGAGGCGCACACGCTCAAGACGAACGCGGCCACGTTCGGGGCCGTCAGGCTCGCCGAGCTCTGTCGTGAGCTCGAAGGCAGCGGCGAAGGCCGGATCGCTCGACGAGGAGAGCGACCTCGTCACTCGGATCTCGGGGGAGCTCGGGCGCGCTACCCATGAGCTGGCGACGATCCGCGAGGAACTCCGAGCGTGAACGAGCAGGCCTCGGTGCTGGTGGTCGACGACGACCCGGTGACCCGCCTGATGCTCACCGGCGGCCTCGAGCGGCACGGTCATCAGGTGACGACCGCCGAGGACGGTCCCGAAGCCCTCGAGCTCCTGCGCTCCAAGACGTTCGACGTCGTGCTGCTCGACGTGTTGATGCCGCAGATGAACGGCTACGACGTGCTGGAGCAGCTCAAGGAGCGATCAGAACCTGCGACACATCCCCGTCGTCATGGTCACGTCGGTCGACGACGTCGACAGCGCGGTCCGCTGCATCGAGCTCGGGGCGGACGACTACCTCTCCAAGCCGATCGACCCCGTGCTGCTCACCGCGAGGGTCAACGCCGGTCTGACCAAGAAGCGGCTCCACGACCTTGAGATGCAGCACTTCGAGGAGGTGGCCCGGCTCAACCGGCAGCTCGAGGCGCGCGTGGAGGAGCAGATGGCCGAGCTCGTCCGGACCGGCGAGCTGAAGCGGTTCCTGCCACATCAGGTCGCCGAGGGTCTGCTGGCCGGGCAGCTGTCCTCGTCCGACGGATTCGAACGGCGGAGGCTGACCCTGCTCTTCGCGGACATGGTCGGGTTCACCGACCTGTCCGAGACCCTGGAGCCCGAGGAGCTCTCCGAGGTGCTGAACGAGTACCTGCGAGAGATGACCGCCGTGGCCGTCTCCCACCGAGGCACCCTCGACAACTACATCGGAGATGGCCTGATGGTCATCTTCGGGGCCCCGACCGAGGAGGAGGAGCCGGTCCAGGCCTGGTCGGCCGTCCAGGCGGCGTTCGGGATGAAGGCTCGGGCCGAGGAGTTGACGGCAGCGATCCGAGGCCGTGGGATCCCGGCCGACCTTCGCGTCCGGGTCGGCGTGAACACGGGGCAGTTGCACGGTGGGGATGTTCGGCAGCGACGTCCTCCGCGCGTACAAGGCCGTCGGCTTCGCCGTCAACGTCGCGGCGCGGTTCCAAACGGCAGCCGAGCCCGGGCACGATCCTGGTGGGGTTCCGGACCTACTCGCTGGTCAAGGATCGCGTCCGGGCGCAGCAGCGAGAGCCGCTGACGCTCAAGGGAGCCGCCCGGCCGGTCGAGGCCTGGGAGATCCTCGACCTGCTCGACGGGTAGGGCGGACCTGGTCGACGGTCGGAATGAGGGAACTCGATGAAGGCGATCCGATCGCGTTCCCTCCCTGCTGGCCGCGATGCCGGTCACTCTGAGGACGTCGGGGTCGATACCCGTCTCCCGTGATGAGGGGAGGTCGCATGGCCGGTAGCGCAACGAGTCCAGGCTTCGGAGCCCATCGTGTACATCGACCATTCCGAGATCCGAGAGGGGTCGCTGGAAGAGCTCAAAGCGGGAGTTCGCCGGCTCGTGGACCTCATCGATGCGCGCGAGCCTCAACTGGTCTCCTACGGGTTCTACATCGACGAAGCAGCATCGAAGATGACCGTCATGGCGGTCCATCCTGATCCCGCATCGCTGGAGCTGCACCTGGACATCGGCAACGCGGAGTTCCGCAAGCTGGCGCATCTGGTGACGCTCACCGCGATCGAGTGCTATGGGCGGCCCAGCGAGCGGGCGCTCGAGCAGCTGCAGCAGAAGGCGGCCGCGCTGGGAGATGGTGGGACGGTCGTCTCCCTCGGACGATTCGCGGGGTTCACGCACCTCCAACCGTGACGGCCTGAGCGACCGTGTCGCCCTCGAGGACGGGACACCACGGGGTGTCTCAGCGGAGCATCGAAACGCGAGTCCGTCCGGCGGACCCATGTTCTTCGCTCGAGATCTGGTGGCGGAGGCGGACGGGAATCGAACCCGCCTGGGAGCTTTCGCCCCCACACCGGTTTTGAAGACCGGGGGGCCCACCAGGCGCCCTGACGCCTCCGGCACCGAGGATAGCCGGGAGACTCGTCGGTCCCCGGGTAGGTGGGAGCCCATCCTTTGCCGATGTGGGCGCTCGCCTTTACCGGGCGTTAGTCCCGCCGTTCTTAGTCTTGATGTGCATAAGACGAAGGAGGTCAGCGATGAAGCGGATGATCGGTGTGGCATTCATGGCCGCGCTCGCGCTCGTCCTCGTCGCGCCCGCCCAGATCGCCTCGGCGGGAGATCGCGACGTGATCCGGGAAGGGTCGTGCGACGGGCAGAGCGACTGGAAGCTGAAGGTCTCCCCTGAGGACGGCGGGCTCGAGGTCGAGTTCGAGGTCGACCAGAACGTGACCGGGGACCGGTGGCGAGTGAAGATCCGCCACGACGGGGACCTGGAGTTCAACCGGATCCGGACGACCCGCGGGCCCGAGCGGCTCGTTCGAGGTCAGGATCGTCGAGAACGACGGACCCGGAAGCGACGTCTTCCGCGGCCGCGCTCGAAACCTTTCGACCGGCGAGGTGTGCGTCGGGTCGGCGACCTTCTGACCCGTCCACGAACGCGAGAGGAGCCTGCCGGAGTCGTCGGCAGGCTCCTCTACCATTGACTGACGTCATGGAAGCGGCGTTCTTCGACCTCGACAAGACGATCATCTCGCGGTCGTCCTCGCTCGCGCTGTCCCGGCCGATGTACCGCGCGGGCATGGTCACCCGCGGCCAGCTGGTCCGGAGCGCCTACGCCCAGCTCGTCTACGCGCTGGTCGGGGCGGACGAGCGCAAGATGGACCGGCTGAAGGAGGGCATGCTTCGGCTCACGAAGGGGTGGGACCGAGCCGAGGTCGAACGCCTCGTGCACGAGGTGCTCGTCGAGGTCATCGAGGCGTTCGTCTACCAGGAGGCCCTCGACCTCATGGCGATGCACCGCTCGGAGGGCAGGGCGGTCTTCGTCGTGAGCTCCTCGCCCGAGGAGATCGTCCGGCCGCTCGCCCGTCATTTCGGGGTCACCGATGTGCTCGCCACCCGCGCGAGGATCGTGGACGGTCGCTACACGGGCGAGCTCGAGTTCTACTGCTACGGCGAAGCGAAGGCCGAGGCGATCCGGGAGCTCGCCGAGCACCATGGCATCGACCTCGGGGCGTCCTACGCGTACAGCGATTCCTCGACCGACCTGCCCATGCTGCGCGTGGTTGGACATCCGGTCGCCGTGAATCCCGATCGCGAGCTCCGTAAGGAGGCGGAGGCCGCAGGAGTGGGACGTTCGCGACTTCCGCCGGCCCGTTCGCCTTCGGACCCGGATCGCGAAGACGGCCGCACATCCGCGCACGCGGGTCACCGCCGGGGTCACCGCCGTCGTCGTGGCCGCCGCGATCCTCGGATGGCTCGTCGTCCGTTCGCGGCTCGGCGCTCGACAGACTTCGCCGGCATAGATCGCGGCCTTGGCGTCACTCCAAGCGGTTCGCGCGGATCCGGACGAGCGGCGTACGATGGATCGTCGCCTTCGGGCGACCGCGAAGGGAGCAGAAACCCACGCGCGTCTTGCCGCGGGAGGCAGCTCGGCGCCCGGTGGCTCCGGCCGCCGGACCTCCGAGCACTGTGCAGACAGCGCATGCTCGCTGCTCCCTTCGCGCACGTCTGAGGCCGCGCTCGGGCGGCCGCTCGGGTTCGGCCTAGGCTTCGACCGGCTCCCGGTGGTACTCGAAGTGCATCCCGTCCGGCGTGATGAAGATGCCGCCCCACACGAAGCCCCGGTCGGTGAAGACCTCGACCATGCGAGGGTCCTGATGCGGCGGCTGTCCGAACAGGTTGCCCTGCTGCACGTTGATGTCGAGCGCGATCCCCCACGAGTGGTGTGAGAGACCCGCCGAGGGGATGGCGTTGATGTGCCGAGGGGCGTAGCAGCCCGAGAAGCTCGAGATCGTGTCCCGCAGGCCGGCATCGATCAGGTCGCGGACCACGCCTCGGATCTGTGGGAACAGCGCGACGTGACACGTGACCCGTCCCAGCAGCGGCACGCGCTGCGTGTCGATGTTCCGACGCACCCACGCCGGATCGAGCGTGAGGAACCCCGGTTCGCCGGGTCGAGGCCGTGCCTGGAACTCACCGAACAGCAGCTTGATCCGCACCGGCGGCAGCACGGCGTCGCCGTGGCGGAAGTAGGGGGTATCGCCGGGGGCGCGGACCTTCATCGCGGTCCCGGCCGGGAGGATCGGCCGGATCATCCGCTCGATCCGATCGGCCGTCGCCTTGCCTGCCGGCAGGACGATCGCGTAGCGGTCGTGGATCACGCCGATCGACCGGCCCACCCGGCGAGACACGAGCAGCTCGTGAGCGCCGACGAGCTCGTCGGACAGGATCGCCGCCACCTCGATCCGCACGTCGCCGAAGCGCAGGACCGCGCCGGGTCCGAGCCCGCGGAGCCGCGCGCTGCTCTCGCCGAGCACCCCCTGGCCCTGCGAGAGCGCGAGCCGGACCGCACGATCGGCAGGTGGGAGGAACGGCGCGAGCTCGTGTGGGCGCGCCGCCGCGACCTCGAGCGGGATCGCGAAGCCCGGTCGCGGGTCGTCGACCACCGCTCCCTCCTTCGACCAGGAACGGTCGAGCCACGTGTTGTCGCTCGCCACGACGACGGCTCGTTCGATGCCGGCCAGCTCCCGGACGTCGCGGCGGAAGCCGTCGGGAAGGCCGCCCGAGGTCCAGACGAGGAACGCCTCCGGCGCCTCGGGCTCGGTCTGCGGCGCCGCGGCGTCCGACGGGTGAGGGAGCATCGGGCAGCCGAGCCCATCCCTGGATCGTCAGGGTGAGGACCGCGCCGAGCGCGAGGCCGGCGACGAGGCCGGCCGCGAGGCCGGCGGCTCGCCGGCGCCTCATCGTCCCTCGCCGGGATCGGAGTCGATCGACGCGGCGATCGCGGCGAGCTGTCCGAGGGACAGTCCCGGCGCGTCGAGCGAGTGATACAGGCCGTCCGTCCACCCATTCGAGCTGCGATCGATCGGGCGTGAACCGGCCCCGCCCATCGCCCAACTCGATCGCCACCTGCATGGCCGACGTGGCGGGCGGGAGCTGCGTGGCGGGCTCGAGGTGGAGGCGGATCGTCCCGATGCCGCGGTCCGCATCCGTGCTTCGGAGGAACAACGTGACCCCAAGACCGGACCCCGTGTCCACGAGCTCCGCGCTCGCGAGCCCGAATCCGGACGGCAGGTCCCGCGGCAGCTCGACGTCGAACGCGACCATCGCCCGAGCCTGCTCGAGGCTCACGCGGGAGACCGTCGCGCCGTCCAGCTCGCGCACGCGCCAGGACTCGGGCATCGGGAGTCCCTCGACCGGCAGCGCGGCCGCCGCGGCGAGGAGGTCGGCGCGAGGCAGGTTCGTCTCGAGGTACAGGTCGGTGCCGGCCGCGTGGATCGACATCCGGCGCCCGTGGTCCGCAGACGCGGGCTCGAAGTACGCGACGCCGCCGCCGGCGAGCGCCACCTCCTCGGCCTGGAGCCCGACCGGTCCGAAGGGCACCTCGGCGCCCCATCCCCTCGTCTCTCCGAGCGCGACGTAGGACAGTCCATCCGCGTACGCGAGGAGCGTGCCGCCTCTGCCGCCCTCGGGGAGCACCGCCCGGTACAGCTCCAGGTCGCCGATCGTGGCAGGTGCCACCGGGTCGAACCCGGCTTCCTCTCGCACGTCGGCGAGCTCGATCGCGCGGGCGCCCTCGTCTCGCGCGCGCACGCCCGACGGGATGTCGAAGTCATCCGGCCGCGGCGGGGTCATGGACGCCTCCTCCGCCACGACCGAGAACACCGCCTCGCGCGACGGCTCCTCGGGCAGCCCGAACCGCAGCGCCCAGTCGTCGCGTTCGGCGCCCGTCGCGGGGAACACGTCCCAGCGCAGGGGGAACCAGCTCCGCTCGTCGAGCCAGATCCGGACCCGGTCGCGAGGGAAGAACGGCCGCCAATCGCCGAGCCCGAGCTCCAGGAAGGGGAACAGCGGCGCGGCGCGCTCGAACGGGACCTCGACCCGGACGGCCGAACGACCGAGCACCTCGCCCCTTCCGAGCACCGTCACCCCTCCGGCGTCGGCGAGCGTCGTCAGCGGCAGGACGAGGTCGGTCGGGATCCGGGCCGAGGTCGAGAACGGGAGACGGTTGCGCACGAGCGACTCGCGTAGTGGACACGTCGAGGTCGGACACGGCGCCGGACCGGCCGCGTACCAGTCCGATCCGTCGACGACGAGCCGGAGGTCGGTCGGGGTCGTCTCGACCGGGTACGAGGTCTCGTCGACGATGTCCAGCCGGAACCGCTCGGGTGCCTCGAACCACACCCGCATCGTGAGCTCGCGGTCGGTGACGTCCGTCGAAAGGTTGCGTTCGACGATCGCGAACGTCGCCTGGTACGCGTCCAGGTCCACGGCGGCGGAGGCCACGCCCTCGGTCACCTCGGCCGCCGCGAGGGCGGCATCGCGCGGCCGGTCCTGCCACGGGCCGCCGACGACGAGGCTCCCGGCGATCGCGCCGACGAGCAGGCCCGCGATCGCCGGGGCGAGGCGCGGAAGCAGGGCGCGCCGGCTCCGCGCCGGCCGGACGACCCGGAGGCGCGCGTGCCGGCGCTCGGCCCGGACCGCCGACATGACGTCGCCGACGAGGTCCGGGACGGCGGGCGCGACCTCGAACCGGGCGGCCTCGCGCAGCCGGTATGCGCCGCGCTCGAACGCGGCGCAGGTCGCGCAGGACGCGAGGTGTCGTTCGAGCGCGGCCTCCGCTCGCGGTGACTGGCGTTCGCCGTCGATCCGCGCGGACAGGAGGCGCTCGGCCTGCTCGTGGTTCATCGGGCGTCCTCCTCCTCGACCGCGAGCGCGTCCATCATCGCTCGGCGCGCCCGATGCATCCGGCTCTTGATCGTCCCGACCCGGACGCCGAGCACGTCGGCCGCCTCCTGGTACGACAGCCCGAAGACCTCGACGAGCAGGAACGGCTCGCGGTGGTCGGCCGAGACGGCGTCGAGCGCCGCGTGCAGCTCGATCCGGGCCTGCGGATCCGCGTACGTGCCGGCGATCGGCGTCACGCGCTCGACGTGGACATCGCGAGCCCGGATCTGGTCCATCGCGCAGTTGCGAGCGATCCGGAACAGCCAGCTCGAGAACTTCGAGTCGCCACGGAAGCCGCGGAGGAAACGGAACGCGCGGAGGAAGGTGTCCTGGGTGACGTCGTCGGCCAGCGTCCGGTCGCGGGTGAAGTGGTACGCGAAGCGCCACACGTCCGCCTGGTACTGGCGCACGAGGTCCTCGAACGCGCCGAGGTCTCCCTCGCGCGCCCGTGCGAGCGTCCGTGGGTCCGGATCGTTCACCCGTTCCTTTCCCGTCCGCCCATCGTGCCTGCCGGCCACCCAGCGTAGCCCCGCGGCCGCACGGCGGGCGCGGACGGGCGCGCGCGTGCGCCGGAGGCGCCTCCTCCCGGAGCCTTCCGGTCCACCCCTACCGACCGGGCTGCGGGCCCTCCGGTTCCCGAGCCCGGCCGCACGCTCGCTGGCGGCTCAGTCGGGGAGGAGCGGCACCGACATGCCCGGGTCGCGGCCGAGCAGGACGGCACGCGTGATCGAGGCCGAGCCGAACCGCTCGCGCACGCCGTCGAGCGTGGTGTCGAGCGCCTCGAGCGGACGGTCGAACGGCAGCGCGAGCTGGATCGCGCGATCGTCGAACAGGTTGCCGAGGGTCACTCCGATGAGCGTGATGCCCTGGTTCCGGATCATCGGCATCGCGACGGCGAGCAGACCCCTCGCGGTGGTGAGGATCGTCTCGGTGTGGGCCGTCGCCTCGGGCAGCGTATGCGAACGCGTCGCGCGGGAGAAGTCGTCGAACCGGAGCCGGAGCACGACGGTGCGGCACACGCGATGCGCCTTCCGAAGCCTCCGCGAGAGCCGGTCGACGATCGCGACGAGGTCGGCATCGAGTTGCTCGGCCGATCGAGGCTTGCGGCCGAGCGCGCGCTGGGAACCCATCGATCGCCGGCGGCGGCCGACATGCACAGGCCTTGGGTCGCGATTGTTCGCGAGGGCGTGGATGTGCCGGCCGGTCGCCCGCCCGAGCATCCGGATCAGAGCCGCCTCGCCCAGCTGGGCGACCTGTCCGACCGTCGTGATGCGACGGTCGCGGAGCTTGGCCGCCGTGACCTCTCCCACGCCCCAGAGCCGCTCGACCGGGAGCGGATGCAGGAACCCGAGCTCCCCATCGACCGGCACCACCAGCAGGCCGTCGGGTTTCGCGACCCCGCTGGCCACCTTCGCGAGGAACTTCGTCCTGGCGACGCCGACGCTGACGGGCAGGCCGACCCGGTCGAGGATCTGCCGGCGCAGTCGCACAGCGATCTCCGTGGGCGTGCCCGAGATCAGCCGCAACCCGCCCACGTCGAGGAACGCCTCGTCGATCGACAACCCCTCGACGAACGGCGTCGTGTCGTTGAACACCTCGAACAGCGCCTTGCTCGCATCGCTGTAGGCGGACATCCGGGGGCGGACGACGACGGCCTGGGGGCACAGGCGGCGAGCCTGCGCACCCCCCATCGGCGTGCGGACGCCGTACGCCTTGGCCTCGTAGCTGGCGGCGAGCACGACCCCGGCACCGACGATGACCGGGCGGCCGCGTAAGGCCGGGTCGTCCCGCTGCTCCACGGACGCATAGAAGGAGTCGACGTCTGCATGCAGGATCGTGGCCTGGGCCGACACGAACATATGTTCGCATCCTCGACCGACGTTCGCTGCGCGCGGTTGCCCGCGTGGCTAGGAGGTGAGGCGGAGCGCGCGCTCGAGCAGGACGTCGACCTCGGGCATGAACCGGTTCGCCTTCAGTGAGGCGAACACCTCGCGGGACTCGCGCAGGACGGACTCACCTTCGGGATCGCCCAGCTCGAGCAGGCACCTCCCTCTGCCGAGCAAAGCCTGCGCGCGCTCGGGGACCGAGAACGTTCGCCAGCCCTCCTCGGCCGAGGCGTAGAGGTCGGCCGCGCGCTCGAGCTCCCCGTGCGCCTCGGCCAGCTCGGCTTCGACCATGGCGAACGATACGTCGTTGAGCTTGGTCGGATAGTCGGGGATCCCCTGCGTGAGCTTCGACGCGAAGTCGATCCCGATCGCTTCGAGTGCGAGTCGAACGAGCTCTGGGAGGTAGGCGGCGTAGTTCCATGCGTCTCGGATGTTCGGGAAGGCCTCCAACACGTGAAGCAGTTCTGCTGCCCGAGCGACATCGCCTCGCGCCAGTGACAGGTGCGCCACGACGTCGGAGCCCGAGAGGAATGACTGGGGCTCCGCTGCTTCGGTCAGCGCCTCGATGAGTCCATCCCCCGCCTGCCCGGCCGCACCGAGGTCGCCGCGCCACGTCGCCGCGTCGCAGATCATGATCCGACACTGGATCCGTGCTTGCATCGCGACATCGTCGCGATCCGGCGCCGCGAACGCGCTCGACTCGGAGAGAAGCTCTTCCCAGCGGCCGAGGTCGTACAGGAACTCCTGCCGGGAGAACGTCTGTAGATCCATGGCGACGACGGGGTGGCCGCTTCGAAGTGCGACGTCGACGCCGGCCTCGAGCACGCGGAGCGCCTCCGCGGGCCCGCTCGACACCGCGAGGACGTTCGAGAGCTCGTTGTGGCCCATCGCGACCTCGCGAACGAGACCGCGCTGCCGAGACAGACTGATGCTGAGGCGCAGATCCTCGAGTCCGCCGGGATCGCCGGTGAACCAGCGAGAGGCTCCTCGGACCCGGAGCGCTGCGGTATCGGGGGGAAGACCGTGTCGCTCTGCGAGGTCGAGTGCCTTATCGGCCCACTCGATCGTTCCCACATCGTCATCGGCGACGTAGATGAGCTTGGCGCGCGCCGCGTACGCCTGGACGAGTTCCTGCCCCGGCGGGAGCCCTTCGAGCTCCGCGATCGCCTGGTCGAGGATGACGAGGAGGTCGCCGGAACGCTCCAGGGATCCAAGGACCTGGACGAGGAGGAGCTTGGCCTCGGCCGCGCGCGCCGTTCGTCCCCCGTGCTGGAACCCGGCGATGGCCTCTTCCAGGAGGTCCTTCGCCCGGGAGAATCGGTTCACCACGAACTGGATCTCGGCGAGCGAGAAGAGGATGTCGGGTCGGGATGGGTGCGCGTCCGGAGCCAGCTCCAGCGCCTGTTCGTAGAGCGCCTGCGCCATCGACGGATCCAGATTGGCCGCCCGTTCGCCGGCAAGCATGATGAAGCGAAGGGCCCGATCACTGAGGTCCCCCGTGTCGGTGCCTGCGATCCGCCCGAGCTCGATCGCCTCCGCGTAGTGATAGGCCAACACATCGGCGAGATCCTCGGCACGCTCGCCTGCCTGCGCCTCGATCCACTCGGCGGCGGCGACGTGCTTCCCGGCTCGCGCGGCCCGTGGGATCTGCGAGTAGACGACGTCGCGGACCAACATGTGCCAGAACCCGTACTCGCTCTCGCCCTCCATCGACGACTGGCGGGACGCACGGACGAGCTCCTTCCGCGAGAGCTCGTGGAGCGCGTCACGGATCGACCGCTCGTCCACGTTGCTCATCGCGGCCAGCGCGCCGGACCAGAACACCTTGCCGATGACCGCGGCGTCCTGCAGGAGCGTCTTGCGCTCGACGGGCAGGCTGTCCAGGCGTGCGGCGATGAGTCCCTGGACCCCTTCGGGGAAGGGGATCTCGGCCCCGGCGACGAGCTCCCACGTCCGCCCTCGTTGGACGAGCAACTCGCGGTCCTTCAGCATCCGGATGAACTCCTCCGCATAGAGGGGGTTGCCGCTGGCGCGCTCGAGGATCGGCGCCTGCACCTCGGCTGGGAGTGCCGCCTGGCCGAGAAGCTCGCCGATCAGCCGGGCGGTCTCTTCTTCGGACAGCGGCGCGAGGTTCATCGTCGACGCGTTGCGGAGTCCCGCTCCCCAGTTGGGATGCCGCTCCGAGAGCTCGGGGCGGGCGGTCCCCACGAGCAGCATCGGAACGCCTACGGACCAATCAGCGAGGTGCTCGATGAACGCGAGCATCGCCGGATCGGCCCAATGGAGATCCTCGAAGACGTAGATCGCGGGGTCGGGTCCGGCGATGGCCTCGAGGAACCGGCGCCATGCCGTGAACGACTCCTCCTGCTCGGCCGGTCCCGAGGTCTCGGCGCCCACGAGCGGCGCCAGCCGTGCGTGGAGCCACTCCTGCTCGCCGGGCTCGAGGACCGTCGCGCGCAGCGTCCGATCCAGCTTCTCGCCCACGTCGCCGACCGAGTCGGACTCGAGGATCCCGGCGTGCGCCTTCACGATCTCTCCGAGCGCCCAGAACGTGATGCCGTCCCCGTAAGGGAGGCATCTTCCCTGGCGCCACGTGATGAGCTCCGGGCGCTCGGTGTCGATATGCGAGGCGAGCTCCGCAACCATGCGACTCTTGCCGACACCCGGTTCGCCCGCGATCGTGACGAGCTGACAGGAACGATCGCGAACGGCTCGTTCGAACAGGCTCTGGAGCAGTGTCCGCTCCACATCGCGGCCCACCAGCGCGGTCGTGTGGGTGCGCGTGATGTCGGTCCCGAAGCGGGCGCGTGCCGCGATCGCCCGCCATGCGGGCACCGGCTCCGACTTCCCCTTTGCGGAGATCGCTTCGAGCGCCTCGTAGTCGAAGACATCCTTGGTCGACTGATACGTGATCTCGCCCACCGCGATGCCGCCGACGGGCGCGCCGCTCTGGATCCGAGCCGCGGTGTTGACGACGTCCCCGGTCACGATGCCTTCACCCTGTTCGGGTCGAGCGCCGAGCGAGACGATCGCCTCCCCCGTGTTGATCCCGATCCGCACCGAGAGGTCGAGGGCGCGCTCCTCGTTGAGATCCTCGAGGCTCTCGAGGATCTTGAGGCCGGCTCGCACGGCACGTTCCGCGTCGTCCTCGTGGGCAACGGGCGCTCCGAACACGGCCATGACCGCGTCGCCGATGAACTTCTCGACCGTCCCGCCGAACCCCTCGATCTGAGCCCGCAGCAGCGAGTGATACGGACGCACGGTCGCGAGCACGTCCTCGGGATCGGCGCTCTCCGAGCGCGACGTGAACCCGACCAGGTCACAGAACAGGACCGAAACGACCTTGCGCTCGGTCCCGGGCTCGCTCGCTGGAGCCGCCAACGGGCTGGCGCATTCGAAGCAGTACTTGGCCTGTTCGGGGTTCTCCGTCCCGCACTGGGGGCACAACATCCCGCGAAGTGTAGGGAGGGTGGCCTACGCGCGCCAGATGCGCGGCAGGCGTTTCGTGTGACTAGCCCGAGCGGCGCGCCGAGGGGTGTTCGAGGCGCTCGGCGAGGCGCTCGGCGCGTTCGGCGGCCTCGTCGTCGAGCCCGGCGGTGACCGCTCCGGTGATGGCGAGCAGCTCCGACTCGACCCGGCTGCCGAGCCTGCCCGAGCCGGCCGCGAGCAGGCCGTCCAGGCGTGCGATCGCCCGAACCAGGCGTGAGAACGGGTCCTGCTCACGGCGCTCGACCCACTCCCGGAGGTCGATGACGTGTCCCATGGGCCGATCGTAGACCCGGGGTCTGACACTTCCTCGGAAGCTGGGCGTCTCCGCCGCAAGTCGTGCCTGAACCGCGCCGATAATCGCAACGTGACCACCACGCTCGACCGAGCGGCGGGCCTGCTCGAGGCGCTGCGCAACGCGGACGGTGGCTTCGGCGTGCGGACCGCGCAGCCCTCCGAGCCCGAGCCGACGGCGCTCGCGGCGATCGCGCTGGACGACGACGACGCTCGCGGCTGGCTTGCCTCCGCGCAGGCCGAGGACGGCTCGTTCGGTCTGAACGTCGGCCCGTATCGCAACGACAGCGCGACGGGACTCGCGGCGCTCGCGCTTCCGCCCGGGTCCCGAGCGCGAACTGGCCCTCGATCACCTGGAGCGGACCCGCGCCGAGCGCGTCGAGCCGTCGGAGGCGGTCCCGCTCGACGCCGATGCCATCGGGTGGGCTTGGGCGCGCGGGACCGCGTCGTGGACCGAACCCACCGCTCGCGCGCTGATGGCCCTCCGGCTGCTGCGTCCGGGGGCCGGCGCGATCGACGACGGGGTCGCGCTCCTGCGCGACCGTGAGGCCGTGGGCGGCGGTTGGAACTACGGGAACCGCACGGTCCTGGACGAGGACCTCCCGCCGTACGTCCAGACCACCGCGATCGCGCTGATCGCGCTGCGCGGGGCGGACGCTGCCATCGAGTCTCGAGGCCTCGACGTCCTCGCCGGTCTCTGGAGGGACGAGTCGTCGGGCGGGCTGAGCGTCGCGACGACGCTCGCGGCGTTCCGGCTCCACGGCCGAGGGCCCGAGGCCGCGGAGGCCGCCGAGGTGCTCGAGCTCCTCGTCTCCGAGACCGGCCTCGTCGGCGACGCGGTCGCGCTCGCATGGGCGGCGATCGCCACCGGCGACGGCCTCGGACGACTGGCGCCGACATGAGCGAGCATCACGAGCCCCACCGGATCCACCGACGGACGCTCCTGAAGGGCGCCGTCGTCGGCAGCGCGGCGATCGTCGCTGGTTCGCTCGGGGTCGCCCGGCTCGTCGAGTCGCGCCGACGCCCCTGGGACCCGAACGTGTTCGCGGAGCCGGGGCGCGCTCGCGTCGCGGTGATGTCCGCCGCGAGCTACGACGGCCCGCTCACCGAGGTCGTGACGGACGGTCTGCGTGCGATCGGCGCCGATGTCCGCGGCGCGCGCGTCGTGTTGAAGCCCAACCTCGTCGAGTTCGACCCCGCCACGACGATCAACACCGATCCCCGGTTGGTCGCCGCGACGGTGCTCGCGATGCGGCAGCTCGGCGCCGCCCACGTGACCGTGGCCGAGGGCCCGGGCCATCGCCGGGACGTGCAGGACGTGGTCGTGCGCTCGGGCCTGGCGGAGACCCTGACGCGAGGTTCGCGCGCCGTTCGTCGACCTGAACGCCGACGCGATCCGTCGCGTCGGGCTGGACTCGAGCTATACGGAGCTCGGCGAGCTGTGGCTGCCGACGACGATCGACGACGCCGACGTCGTCGTCTCGATGCCGAAGATGAAGACGCACCACTGGGCAGGCGTCACGCTGTCGCTGAAGAACCTGTTCGGGACCCTGCCGGGACGCGTGTACGGGTGGCCGAAGAACATCCTGCACTGGCAGGGGATCGAGCGGTCGATCCTGGACATCGCCGGCGCCGTTCGGCCCCGCTACGCCATCGTCGACGGGATCGTGGGGATGGAGGGCAACGGGCCGATCTCGGGTACCCCGGTCGAGGCCGGCGTGCTCGTGTTCGGCGACGACCCCGTGGCCACCGACGCGGTGACCGCAACGATGATGGGGTTCGATCCGGAGCGGATCGAGTACCTGGCCGAGGCCGGACGGTTCCTCGGGCAGCTCGACCCCGAGATGATCGACCAGCGCGGCGAGCCGCCCGAGCGGTTCACCCGTGCCTTCGAGCCGCCTCCGGGGGCGGCCGCCGAAGCCGCGGGCTGAGATCGCGGGGAACTTCCGGCCGATCGGGTGGGTCGGGTCCGTTGAAGGCCCTCACCGTGGAGGTGTGCCGTGCGCCGCTCGTTGCCGATCGTCCTGGTCGTCCTCGCGTCCATGCTCCTGCCGGCCCTGCCCGCGAACGCGGGAGGGAACTGGCTCGATTTCCGGCGCGACCCTTCCTCCGGGAAAGCCGGTGGGCGTGGCCTCGGGACCTGGGCGGTGATGGCGGTCGGGCAGCGGATCGTCGCGCACGCCGGCATCTACGCCCCGAACCCGCATCGCCGCGAGCGGCTCGAGCACGAGGGGCCGTTCTACGCGTGGCTGAGTCCCGGTGATTCGTACCTCGAGGGGACGCGCCTTCCGGCCGATGCGATCCGTCTCGCGCCGTTCCAGGCGGAGTTCACATGGGTCGAACGTCGGGCCGGTTCGAGCGCACTTCACCGTCCCGTCCGTACCTTCGGGCGAATACGAGGTCGTGGTGTGTAACGACCCGTGCACCCTGTCGGGGTTCGGTGAATACGTGCAGGGTTGGGTCACGATCATGCAGACCCCCGAGGAGGCTCGGCTGTTCGCGCTCGCGCGCGATCGGAAGTGGCAGGTGCGCGAACTCTCGCAGAAGCTCAGGCATCTCCAGGCGAAGGCATCGGGGCTGGAGAACGAGCTCATTGCCGCCGAGCGAACCCTCGGGGTGCACGCTCGCCTGCAGCAGGCGGCTGGCCGAGCCGGTGCTTTCGATGCCACGCGCCTCGGCACGGGGGCGGCCTCTGCCCGTCCGATCGTTTCCGGCTGGGCCGTGGTGGCCTTCGCGATCGTCGTCTCGCTCGGTGCTGGCATCGGGTTCAGCGCGGCCGCTCGTCGCCGGAGGACGCCGAGGCTCTTCATCCCGGACGCGATCCCCGACGAACTCCTGGAGCGTGATCGCGCGAGCGTCTGATCCGATCGCGTACGCGATCGCCGAGCAGACCTGCCACTCAACCCCGTCGTTGTCCGCCGAAGTAGAACCCGAGGGCCGTGCCGGCGAGGGCGAGGAGGGGAGCGAACAGCGCTGTGAGCAACCCCTCGACCTCATCGAGCGAGAGCGCATCGGTCGCCAGCAGGACGATGGACCCCACGGCGATGAGTGCGAGCAGAACGACCAATCCAACCGCGATCGCCCCTCGGATGCGCTCGCGGGCGGGTTCGGGATTCCAGATCGCCCCGACCTCTGGTCTCGGAGCGGGACCGGGGGGTGGCGTCGGTTCCTCCGCAGCGAGATCGAGGACCTCCGAGTCCTCGGGTGTCCCGTCGGAGGTGGGCTCGGCGTCACTCACCGGTGGCTCGGTCCGCTCAGCGGAACTCGACCTCGCGGACGCGGCCGCCCGGCTTCTCGATCAGGATCTTCCCGCCCTCGTCGCGTTCGTCCTGCACGAACTTCTCCGTGGCGATCGCCTTGCGGATCGCCTCCGTGAGCGTGATCCCTCGCTTCTCGGCGACCTCCTTGAGATCCTCGATGGTCTCGTCCGAGAGGTTCACCGTCACCTTCTTCATCGCCATGCGCTCCGCTCCTTCTCCGCCCGTAGAGCTGTAGTTTGTACGGCTTTCATACGTCTGTCAACTGGCTTTCTGCTGTACGCGGCCCCGATGGTTCCCGAGACACCGGCCTGTCCGGCCGAGCCGGGGGCCCTCCGTCGGCTCAGTCGCTCGCGGCGTACTCGCCCGCGCCGAGCAGGTGGAGCGACACGTAGGGTTCGTCACCCACGACCCACGAGTCGTGGCCGGGACCGATGTGGAACAGGTCGCCGGGCTCGAGGACCGTCTCGGTGCCGTCGGCCATCTTCACCGCGGCCCGGCCGGACACCACGAACCCGAGGTGCTCCACCTGGCACTGCGACTCACCGGTCGCGGAGCCGATGTGCTCGGACCACACCCACCCGGGTTCGTAGCTCGCGCGTCCGATCGTGGTCCCCGCGATCTTCACGAGGTCGAACGTTCCGTGATCGAACTCGCGTTGCTCGTCGGGCCCGTCGAACCTGCGGATCTCGATCCCGTGCATGCGCTCCTCCTCGTTCGTCGCATCCCCCGACAAGAACGGCGAATCGGTCGTGTTGGTGATTGTCCCGGAACGGCGGGCTCACGTAGGGTTCGCACACGCGGTTCGCCGCGCCTCCCCGGTTCCTCTCCCTCGCCAGTAGGTCGGTGCTCCCCCGATCGAAGCGGGGCTGTGATGGAGGAGGTTGCGCGGATCGTGCTCGCGCTCGAGACGCCCGAGGTCGCCGAGGAGGTCATGCACTTCCTCGACCGCACCGGTCGTGCCCGCGTGGTGGGCACCGCGGTGGACGGGCCGCAGCTCGCCGAGGCCGTCCGTCAGCTCGAGCCGGACGTCGTCGTCGCCGGCCCGACGCTGGCGAACGCTCGCGAGGTGCCGAACGGGAGCGCGTTGCTCGTGGTGGACACGTCGCAGTCGGTCGGTGCACTTCGGCGCGCCATCCGGGCCGGCGCGGCCGGGTTCTACCTCTGGCCGGCCGAACGTGAGGAGCTCGGCTTCGCCGCGGCGCGTATGCGCCCCGCTCGCCAGGAGGGCCCCGGGGCCGCTGCGCCGGTCGTCGCCGTGTACGGGCCTCGAGGTGGGGCGGGCTCGACGTTCGTGGCGACGCACCTTGCGGTGGCGTTCGCCGAACGCGAGCGGCGGTGCGTGCTCGTCGACCTCGACGTCGTGTTCTCTGACGTGACCGCGGCGGTCGGGGTCGACCCGGATGAGGCGGTCCGGACGATCGACGAGCTCTCGCCGCTCGGGGACGAGCTGTCGACGACCCATCTCGACGAGATCCTCTGGCACCACCCGAAGGGGTTCGAGGTCCTGCTCGCTCCCGCCGAGAAGCGCGTTCCATGGTCCGGCGCGGAGACGTATCGACGCGCGATCGCGGCGGCCCGTCGGATGTGCGACGTCGTCGTGCTGCACGTTCCTCGGGCGCTCGATGAGGTCGCGCTCACCGGCCTCGGGGTCTCGGACCGGATCCTGCTCGTGCTCGGTCTCGACGTCCTCTCGTTCCGCGACGCGAAGCGAGCCGTGGCGGTCGCGGGGCTGGACGATCGGTGCGCCTTCGTGATCAACAGGGCGATCCGCTCGAAGATCACGCCCCGGGACGTCGAGCGCGTGTTCGGGCAGCAACCGATCGCGGTGATCCCGTCGGACAAGCGTGTGCCGGCCCTACAGGACCGAGGCAAGCTCCTGCCGATGCGAGGGCGTGTCGGCCGCGCGATGAGCCGGCTGGCGATCGCCGCCCTCGAGGACGATCGGTGAGCGGCACGGACGCACTCGTCATGGTGCGCAGGAGTCTGCACGAGCGACTCCTCGGGCGGGTCGATGCGCAGCAGCTCGACGCGATGCCTCGGGCCGAGCGGAGGCTCCGGGTACGGGAGGAGGCGCTCTCGTTGCTCCGTGAGCAGGGGCACATGCTGCCCCAGAGCACGCTGGCACGTGTCGTGAACGAGGTTTCGGATGCGGTCGTCGGGATGGGTCCGCTCGAGTTCCTACTGAAGGATCCCGAGGTCACCGAGGTGATGGTGAACGGTCCCGACGACGTGTACGTGGAGCGGAAGGGGCGGATCGAGAGGGTGGCGGACCGTCTGTTTGAGGGGGAGGAGGCGGTCCTCCATGTGATCGAGCGCATCGTGGCTCCGTTGGGTCTTCGGGTCGATGCAACGTCACCCTGGGTGGACGCACGACTGCCGGACGGCTCTCGGGTGCACGCGATCGTCCCGCCCCTTTCGCTCTGCGGTCCCGCGCTCAACGTGCGCAAGTTCTCGGTCGTCCCGTTGGGCCCATCCGCGCTCGTCGCGAACGGGACGCTCGGACCGCGGATGCTTCGGCTCCTCGCTGCCAGCGTTCGAGGACGGGCGAACCTGTTGATCTGCGGCGGGGCGAGCTCGGGGAAGACGACATTGCTCGGTGCGCTCTCGGCGTTCGTCCCGGACGAGGAGCGCGTCATCACGATCGAGGACGCGGCGGAGCTGCGGCTCGCGAAGCCGCACGTGCTCGGGCTCGAGTCTCGGCCGGCGAGCGTCGAGGGCCACGGCGAGGTGACGGTACGGGACCTCGTCCGGAACGCGCTTCGGATGCGCCCCGACCGGATCATCGTGGGCGAGGTGCGTGGTGGCGAGGCGCTCGACATGCTGCAGGCGATGAGCACCGGGCACGACGGCTCGCTCTCGACGGCGCACGCGAACTCGGCGCGGCATGCGCTCTGGCGCCTGGAGACCATGGCGCTGATGTCCGACGTCGACCTGCCCATCGACCACGTCCGTGCGCAGGTCGCGGCCGCGATCGACGTGGTCGTTCACACCGCTCGCCTGCGGGACGGCAGACGGGTCGTGTTCCAGATCGCGACGGTTGACGGGCTCGATGCCTCGGGTGAACCGATCGTGTCCGAGGTGTTCGGCTTCCGTCCGAAGGTCGGTCGCCATGGTGCGTTCGTGTGCTCGGGGCATCTGCCGGGCGTGCTCGAGGTGCTGCGGGCGCGCGGAGCCGTCCTGGATCAGGGGGAGCTCCGCCCCGGCGTGGACGAACCCGAGGCGCTGTGACCACCTCGCTCATCCCAGCCGCGCTCGCCCTGCTCGCCCTCCTCTGTGCCGGCGCCGCCGCCTCACTCGAGACCAAGGGACGCGTCCTTCGACGGATCGGGCTGCCGCGACCGTCCGGGAGGGGCCGCCGGTTCCTCGAGATCCCGCCCTGGATCCCGGTGGTCGCTGGCGCGTTCGGCGCCGCCATCGCGGGACGCATCGTCGCCGGGGTGCCCGGGGCGGTCGCCGGGGCGTCTCTCGTGGCGGTGTGGCCGTTCGTTGTGCGCAGGCGACGGAAGGCTCGGCACGACCAGGCCGTTCAGGAACAGATCGCCGAAGGGGTGGCGACGATCGCGTCGTGTCTCCGCTCGGGTCGCTCGGTGCTCCAGGCGATCGAGCTCGCGGCCGAAGAGCTCGATCCTCCGCTCGGACCGTCGTTGCGCCGCCTCGTCGATCGGGTCGAGCTCGGCGAGGGGCTGCCGGAGGCCCTCGAGGCTTGGGCGGCGGACCTGAGGAGTCAGGACGCGCGACTGGCGGCGGGTGTGCTCCTCCTTCACCGACGGACGGGAGGGGCGCTCGCGAGCACGCTCGAGGAACTCGCATCGACGCTCCGCAAGCGCAGGAGCGCGGCGCGGGAGCTGCGATCGCTCACCGCCCAGGCGAGGCTCTCCGCGACGATCCTCGGCCTGCTTCCGGTGGGCTTCTTCCTGTTCCTGTCGGTCGATCGCACGGCAGGACCTCCAGGAGGCCTACCGCAGCGGGTTGGGCGCCTCCGCGATCGCGATCGGGCTGACCCTCCAGGCCGTCGCGTACCTGTGGATCCGTCATCTCCTGCGGATCGAGTCGTGATCGCGTTCCTCGGGTCTGCGCTCGCGGCCGCGGCGGCCATCGCCGCGACGGCAGCGGTCGGGTCGCGGAACGATGGATCGCTGGTCGCGCGCGTCGGGATCGACGCGGGGACGGCGCGCCCGCGTGCGCATCGCCTCAGGAGCGCGGGGACATGGCCGCTCGTGTGCCGTATCCGTGTCTCCGACCGGACGTCCGGCAGGCTCGCGCTGAGCGGCATCTCGATGAGCGAGCGGGACCTGGCCGCCGTCAAGGTGCTGGGTGCAGCCGCTGCGATCGTCGGATGCGCGCTCCCGGTTCCGATGGCCACCCTTCCCGCAGGCATGCTGGCGTTCCGGCTGCCCGACCTGGTGATCGCGAGGATCGCTCGCAGGCGGCTCGCGACGGCCGATCGAGAGGTGCCGGTCCTCCTGGATCTGCTGGCGATCGCCACATCGTCGGGTCTCCCGCCGCAGCTCGCGTTCCGTCGCGCGGTCGGTGCGGCCGAGGGCCCGCTGGCCGACGAGCTCCGCTCCGTCCTGAACGTGACCGATCTTGGTGGGAGATGGCGTGACGAGCTGCGCGCCGCGAGCGACCGCCTCGGCCTCCCGGACCTGCAGCGGGTGGTCGCCGTGCTCACGCGCTCGGAGTCGCTGGGCTCGTCGCTCGGCGAGGAGCTGCCGCGACTCGCGAACGACGTTCGTGAGGCGCGCAGCGCCGCCGCCACCGAACGCGCGCGCGCTGCGCCCGTGAAGATGCTCTTCCCGCTCGTGTTCTTGATCCTCCCCGCGTTCCTCCTCCTCACCGTGGTCCCGGTGCTCGTGACCACGGTGCGGTCCATCGGTTGAGCTCGGTCGAGAGGAGGTGAACCGGGATGCTCTTGTCTTGGTACGTCCGCGCGCGCTACCTGCGTGCGCGCTCACGGTTCGCAAGCCAGGCGGGACAGACCACCGCGGAGTACGCGCTCGTGATCCTCGCGGCGGCGGCCGTGGCCGTGGTGCTGATCGCGTGGGCGAGGTCGTCGGGCAGGTTGCCGGAGTTCTTCGACAGCATCATCGATCAGGTCGCCGGCAGTGCCGAGTGACGATCGCGGACAACGCGGATCGGCGGCGGTGGAGTTCGCGCTGCTGCTCCCGATCGCGCTGCTGCTGCTCCTCGCCTTCGTACAGGTCGGTGTCCTCGCCACCGATCAACTGCTCCTCACGCAGGCCTCACGCGCCGGGGCGCGTGAGGCCGCGGTGCAGCCTTCGGAGGGGGCGGTCGTCGACGCCGTCCGAGCGGCTGCGGTCGCACTCGACGATGAACGCATCCAGGTGGACGTCGTCTGGAGCGGGCAACGCGGCGCTCCCGTGACCGTCTCGCTCGCATACGAGGTCTCGACGGCGGCCGTCCTCGCCGGGTGGCTGCTGCCGGACGCGATCACGCTGCGGGCGAGCGCCACGATGCGCCAGGAGTTCGCGTGAGCGAGCGCGGATCCATCTCCATCCTGGTGGTCGCCGCGCTCGCCGCCTTGCTGGTGATCGCGATGGCCTCGGCCGACGTCGCCCGAGTGCTCGTCGCCGCCTCGAGGGCTCAGACCGCCGCCGACGCGGCTGCCCTGGCGGCCGCGCAGACGATGGCGATCCCCGCTGCGGACGAGGTGCCATCGGATCTGGCGCGGTCGTTCGCCGAACGCAACGGCGGAACGCTCGAAGCGTGCGAGTGCGAGCCGGAGTCGTTCGAGGCGACCGTCGTCGTCCGGATGCCCGTCGGCCGGCTGTTCCTCGTCGGTGACGACCGGAGCGTCACGGGGAGCGCCCGAGCGATCGTCGACCTGCCCTCTGCCCCCGGTTGACCCCGATGGGCGGGAGCTCGGAGCCGCCGGCGTCGTGGGCGGGGTGTACGATTCCCGGGCGATGGCGATGCGACAGAGGATCCCGGCCCGGCGCGGGCGCCGTGCGTTGCTCGCGACCGTGGACTACTCGCTCGCCAAGCGCGCGCTGATCAACCAGGTCCGCACCGGGCTTGCCTCGTGGACCGACATCTGCGACGCCCACCCCGAACTGATGCGGGCGGCCCAACACGTGGGTGAGCAGACGCGCCGAGAATGCCCGGTCTGCCACGACGCCAGGCTCAAGCTCGTGACGTACGTCTACGGAGACGGGCTCCGGCACGACAACGGGCGGGTGTGGCCGCTCGACGTGGGCCTGTCGATGGCCGCCGATCGGCCGGGTGCCTGGTGCTACGTCGTCGAGGTGTGCACCGAGTGCCACTGGAACCACCTGCACGAGGCGTTCGTGGCTCGCGCCGTCTGAGCCGCCCTCCCGCACGCTCCGAGGCCCCGAGCGCGCCGTCACCGGAACTCCACGTTGTCCCGCAGGTCAGATGGCGGAGACATCTCCGCTCGTGGCTACACTGGAGGTGATTTGGCGGTCAAGACCGCGCCCGCGGGGACCCGCAAGCGAAGCACCGGTCCCAGACACTCACCCAAGCACACCCGCAGGGGCAGGGGCTTCAAGGCCTGGCTCCGCAGGTGGTGGTGGGTCTTCGTCGTCGTGCCCCTCGTGGCGATCATCGGGGTGGTGCTCGTGGTGGTCTACGTCTACTCGCAGCTCGAGTTGCCGAAGACGCCGCCGCCGCTGCAGACGACGTACGTGTACGACCGCGACGGCGAGCTCCTCACCACGCTCCACGCCTCGGTCGACCGCACGATCATCCCGATCTCGGAGATGCCCGCGCACCTCCGGCGAGCCGTGATCGCGGTCGAGGACGAGGGCTTCTACGAACATCCCGGCATCGACGTGGCCGGCATCGTTCGAGCCGCATGGACCGACCTCGTCGCCGGCGAGATCGTGCAGGGCGGCTCCACGATCACGCAGCAGCTCGTGAAGAACGTGTACGCGGGCGAGTACGTGACCGACCCGGAGACGGGCCTCGAGACCTACGTGATCCCGCCGCGCAACCTGGAGCAGAAGGTCCGCGAGAGCCTGCTCGCGGTCAAGGTCGAGCGCACGTTCTCCAAGGACGAGATCCTGGCGAACTACCTGAACACCGTGTACTTCGGCCGCGGTGCGTACGGGGTGCAGGCCGCGGCCCAGACGTTCTTCCGCACCGACGCGGCCGATCTGACGGTGCTCGAGTCCGCGCTCCTGGCCGCGATGATCCAGAGCCCGTCCTTCTACGATCCCGAGGAGCACGAGCCCGAGGCGCTCGAGCGCCGGAACTACGTCCTGGACCGCATGGCCGCTGAGGGGTACCTGACGGCCGAGCGCGCGGAGACCCTTTCGCGGAAGGACCTCCGGGTCGACCTGATCGAGATCGGGCTGAACTTCCCGTCCAAGCTCGGCTACTTCCTCGACTACACGCGGCGAGAGCTGATCGCGGCGTACAGCGAAGCCGAGGTCTTCGGCGGCGGCCTCCAGGTCACGACGACGCTGGACGCCGACATGCAGCGAGCGGCCGAGCAGGCCGTCGCGAACCGCCTGAACGACCCCGGAGGTCCCGAGGCCGCGCTCGTCGCGATCGACCCGTCCAACGGCGGGGTGCTCGCGATGTACGGCGGCAGTAACTTCGAACGCTCGAAGGTGAACCTCGCGACCGGCGACGGCGGCTCGGGCCGACAGGCCGGGTCCGCGTTCAAGCCGTTCACCCTTGCGGCCGCGATGGAGCATGGGTACTCGCTCGACTCGCGGTGGAGCGGGCCGTCGTCGATCACGATCCCCGACCCCGCCTGCTACACGGACGGCGAGCCGTGGCAGCTGTCGAACGCGAGCGACTCGGAGAGCGGGACGTTCACGCTGTGGTCCGCGACGTCGCACTCGGTGAACACGGTGTATGCGCAGATCGCGTCCGCGGTGACGCCGGAGGCCGTCGTCGACGTCGCGCACCGCATGGGCATCGCGTCCCCGCTCGAACCGGTGTGCTCGATCACGCTCGGCACGCAGGCGGTGAACCCCCTGGAGATGACGACCGGATACGCGACGCTCGCCGGCCGCGGGTGGCGGCACCGCCCGACACCGCTGCTCGAGGTCGCCTCGCCGACCGGCGAGGTGACGCGGCGCATCAACGCTCGGGGGCGGCAGGTACTCGACACGAACGACGCGGACCTGGTCACCGCCGCGCTCGAGGGCGTGATCACGGGCGGGACCGGCACGAACGCGAACATCGGCCGTCCGGCGGCGGGCAAGACCGGGACGGCCCAGGAGTACTGGGACGCGTGGTTCTGCGGCTACACGCCGCAGCTCGCGGCCTGCGTGTGGGTGGGCTTCCCCCAGGGCGAGATCCCGCTGGAGAACATCGAGGGGTACTCGGCGCTGTTCGGGGGGACGATCCCCGCGCTCATCTGGCACGACTTCATGCTCGAGGCCACGGCGGCCATGCCGGTGGAGGATTTCACCGAGCCCTCCTTCGAGGGCTACACGCAGGGTCCGCCGACACCGGTCCCCGTCCCGGCACCCTCGCCCTCGGTCGAACCGTCCGACTCGCCCTCGCCGAGCCCGAGCCCCTCGCCCAGCCCGAGTCCCTCGCCGAGCCCAAGTCCCTCGCCGAGCCCGAGTCCCTCGCCGAGCCCGAGCCCCAGCCCCGAGCCGTCGCCATCGCCGAGCCCGACGGGCCTCGAGGCCGCGCTCGATGCGAGGGATGGCTCCGACCGTAGGGCCGCCCGCCGCAGCGAGGCGACTACGAGGCTTCGCTCACGGAGAACTCCCGCGCGGCGGGAACCGCGTCGAGCGGGAGCGAGGCCAGGACGGTCGTCCCACGTCCTGACGTCGAGTGGACCATGAACGTGCCGTTCGCGAGCTCGACGCGCTCGCGCATCGACGCCAGCCCGACCCGCCCGGACTGCAGGTACTCTCGCGCCTTCGCCGAGTCGAAGCCGACGCCGTCGTCTGCTACCTCGACGCGCAACTGGCCGCCCGTCGTCTCGACCGACACGTTCATCGAGCGCGCGCTCGAGTGCTTCGCCGAGTTCGCCATCGCCTCCTGCACCACGCGGTAGGCGAGGGTCTCCAGGTCCTGCGGGGATCTCGACGGTGGCCTGGCCCTTGAACTGCGTCTGCACGTGGTTGTCGCGCCCGTACCGGTCGAGCGTCTCTCGGAGCGCCGGGATCAGCCCGCGCTCCTCGAGCAGGGGTGGCCGCAGCCCGGACATGAGGCGCCGCAGGTTGTCCGCCTCCTCCGAGAGCTCGGCCCGGACCTTCGCGAGCACGTCGTAGGCCTCGTCGAGGTCGCCGGCTCGAAGCATGAGCAGCACGGCCTCGAGCGACAGCGACGCCGCCGAGACGCCCTGGACCGGGCCGTCATGGAGGTCGCGTGCGATCCGGTTGCGTTCGCTCTCGATCGCCGCGTTCGTCCGTCGCATGATCCGGGTGCGGTCCTCGTCTCGGTCCTGGAGGAACTTGAACAGCGAGCGGATCGTCTGGTCGGCCACGCGCGCGGCCGTGACGTCGCGCACGAGCAGCAACCGGCGGGGCGGGTCGCCGGGGATCTCCGACGTCCGCGATTCGAGGTAGACCGACTGCCCTTCGCGATGGAGCGTGCCCTGCCCGGTCGCGGGGAGGCCGGCGAAGTGCTCGTCGGCCTGGATCGAGGCTGCGACCGCCGTCCACGCCTGGCCCTCGACGAAGGACTGCGGAAGCTCCACCATCCGGCAGAACGCGCCGTTCGCTCGGACGATCACGTCGCGCTGATCGAGCTCGACGATGCCGTCCACCGCCGACTCGAACACGGTGCGCAGCCGTTCCTCGGACTCGCGGAGGGTCTCGTTCGCGAGCTGGAGGCGCGCGAGCGCCTCGTCGGTCCTCTGGAGCGCGCCCTCCTTCTGGGCGAGCGCCTCGGTGACCGCATGTTGCTGTTGCGTGCTTCGGACCTGGTTGACGAGGATGCGCAGGGCGACGGCGGCCGCGAGCACCGCGATCAGGAGCGAGGCCTGCTCCACGCCGATCTCGCCCTCGATCTCCTGCGACGCGACGAGGCCGAGGGCGCCGCACGAGGCGGCCACCGAGAGCGTGGTGAGCACGGCCCGGCTGTACCGGGTCGGGTCCACGCTCGCCTCCGCCGCGCGCCGCGGGACGACGTACACCAAGATCGCGAGGAACAGCGCGGAGAGCGCGACCGCCAGGTCGATCTTGGACTCGCCGGTCGTGTAGGAACCGTCGAGCCAGTCCGGCGCGAACACCAAGACCACGTAGCAGAGCGTGCAGATCGCGGCGAACATCCCGAGGTGCGCGGGGTTCGGGCGGACGAGCGCCAATGTCACGAACGCCGAGAAGCCGGTCGCGGCGATGAGGGCGAAGCTCGCCGCGGAGGCCGCCGCGGCGGGGTCGGCTCCCGTGGGACGCAGGTAGAGGAACAACATCGTCCCGATCGCGGCGGACAGCAGGGCGATGTCCGATGCGATCTCGCGCTGGTCCTCCCGCGCCAGGTGGGTTCGGAACTCGACGGTCACGGCGACGAGGAACAGCACGGCCACGACGAGGAACGCGATCTCGTACGCGCCCAGGCCGGCCGGGACGGTACCGCTCGGCTCCAGGACGAAGAAGGTCAGGGCGATGCCGGCGATGCCGAGGACCCCGAGGCCGAGCCAGGTCGCGCTCCGCCACGCGTCGGGCAGGCGGCTCCGGAACAGGATCGCAGCGGATGCGAAGAAGCAGGCGACGGCGACGAGCGGGAACCGGGGCGCGACCCAGTCCTGGCTCGCATAGGCCACGGTGACTCCCGCCCCAGTGGCGAGCAACAGCAGCGGGGGCGCGATCCAAGAAGCCGATCGCCTGGTCTGGGAAGACATGTGGAGGCAAGATTCTGGCCCAGGTTCGGGCGCGGCTCCATCACCCGACCGGGGTTGTCCGCCGGCCCCGTCCCTAGGCCGGATGGAGGATGGTCGCTGGTCGTCAGTGCCTAGTTCGGTTGCGCCTACTCGATCAGGCGACGCCGCAGCGCCTCGGCCACGGCCGCGGTGCGGTCCGACGCTCCGAGCTTCTCGAAGATGTGCTCGAGGTGCGTCTTCACCGTGTCCGGCGAGATGTACAGGCGTTCGGCGATGTCTCGGTTCGTGTGCCCGAACGCCAGGAGCTGCAGGACCTCGATCTCTCGTGCCGTGAGCGTTTCGGCGCGGCGGTCGCGCTCCTTGGCCTGCGAGAGCTCCTCCGCGAGCGCGACCACGAGCTGCGGGTCGATCACCATGTTGCCGCCGGCGACCAGTCGCACGGTCTGGATCAGGTGTTCGGCGTCGCGGGCCTTCAGCACGTAGCCTCGGGCGCCGCTGCGGACCGCCTCGACGACGAACTGGCGGTCGTCGTAGGCGGTGAGCATGATCACGCCCGTATCCGGGTGGTCGTCCCGGATCTTGCGGGCCGCCTCGAGCCCGTCCATCTCGGGCATCCGGATGTCGACCAGGGCGATGTCCGGGGTCTCGCGGTCGATGAGCTCGAGCAGCTCCTTGCCGTTGGAGGCCTCGCCGACGACGTCGATGCCGTCGGCCATGTCCAGATACCTGCGGAGACCCTGGCGAACCAGGGAATGGTCATCGGCGATCGCTACGCGAATCGTCACGCCCTCGCCCCTTCCGGACGCGGTCGGCGCCCATCCTATATGTCGGCTCCCCGGTCAAAAGATGTAGTACCTATATCCCCCAGCTTCTGACCAGCGGAGACGCCCTCCCTACTAACCGCTTGCTAACCGGGGGAACGAGAGAATAGCGCCTCCAGTCGTTCGGCCGCGTCCCGGTCGGCCTGGTCGCTCACGGATGGCGACCTGCACGAGCGGGCTATCGAGGCCGGCGTCGTCCTGCTCGCTCCGCTCGTCGACGGCTGCACGCCGACGCGCTGTGGGGGCGACCTGAAGAAACTGTCGACTCTGACCTCGGGCGGTGCCCGCCTGTCCCGGATCTGGGACCGCGCCGCCGAGCTCCTCGCCGATCCGGGGTTCCGAAGGCGCGTCCGCGCCGTGGAGTTCGCACTGTATTCGCGGCCCGTCATGAGCGGCGACGAGGTGGTGCAGCTGCTCGAGACCTGCGGCTGGACCGGACAGGCTCGCCGTGCGGCGCGGGCTCCGGTGCGGGTAACTACCGTCAGCTCGTGAGCGCCGCTAGGCGACTGCGGCGGGCACAGGTTCAGGTTGCGGATCGGCATCCCTCGCCAAGCCGCAGCACCTACACACCACGCGTCGCGTGGGCGTCTTCGTCTCGCGATCGAAGTAGCCCACGAGCATGAGGTCCATCGAGAGGCACTGCGGACACAGTCCATCGTCCATGACACCGATATCGGATCAAGTGCGGTCCAGGTTGACCGTACCTGCACGGTTCTCATGTGGTTGGCCGTGCGGCGCGGGTTCTCGGTGCGCCCGATGGCCGTCGTGCCCTCTCCCCGAAGTGAGAGAATAGGAATGAAGCACCCATTCAACGGGACGGTTTGCGAAGAGGCCGTGGGCAGCCCCCTCGAAGCGAGGAGGCACGATGACCACCCTCACGGATCCGGTTCGCGTCGAAGTCCCAGCAAGATCGCCGGTTCAGCCAGCAGCCCCGTTGGATCCCCCGTGGGACACGGAATCAGGGTCCCGATTCCTCGAGCGCTCGTACGGGGTCGAGTCTCGAGGCAGACACCCCCTTGCCGGATGGCTTACCCAGTGGGACCGTTTGGCGACCAGGGGGCGGCACTGGTCAAAGTCATCGCTTTCTACGGGTAACGCCGCTCACCTCTCTGAGCGCTCGTTCCAGGACCGATCTCGCAGCACTCAGTGGGACCTATTGGCAATGCGCCGTGGGCAATCGCTCTGGAGCGAAGCAGCATGACCATCCTCATCGATACGGCCCAAGACCATCCGACCAAGGAGGCACGATGAGCACGCAGACAGATTCCGTTCGCATCGAAGTCCCCGGGAGAACGCCCGTCCAACCGGCAGCTCCACCGCAGCATATGGACAGGCAAGGTTGGGACAGGATCGTCAGTTCCGCGGGAGCCGTCGTCGCGGCCGTCCTACTCGTGCTCGGCGGGGCCGCGATCTACGGTGGCAACTTCGGGCAGGACAACGTACGTGACCGACTCGCGCCGCAGAACATCTCGTTCCCGCCGGCCGGGGCGATGACCCCTGAGGAGATCGCCGAGGTCGGCGACTATGCCGGTGCGACGGTCGACACGGGCAACGAGGCGGAAGCTTTCTCGCGCTACATCGGTCTGCATCTCGGCGAGGTGAACGATGGGGCGACCTACTCGGAGACGAGCGCAGCGGCACGTGAGGAGGGTCTCGACCCCGACGTGGCGGCGGAGCTGCAGGGCAAGGCCGACACGCTGTTCAAGGGTGAGACGCTCCGCTCGATGCTGCTGAACGCGTACGGCTGGTGGACCGTCTCGACGATCGCCGTGTATGCGGGCTACGCGATGGTGCTTGCGGGTCTGCTCCTGGGCGTGCTCGCTTTCCTAGGCTTCCGGCACGCAAGGCGCACCACACAGATCGACACGACCGCAGTGGACGGGATGCGGCAATAGGCCGTGAGGGGTTGGCCGCCGGGAGGTGGCTGACCCCTTCCGCTCTACCGGGAGGAACCTTCGCGCCGCTCCCGCAGCATCCCGACGAGCACCGCCCGCAGCGCCCGATCCTCCTCGCAGTCGATCAGGAGCTCGGCGAAGGTCCGCGTCTTGGGGTTCCCATAGAACTCGCCGATCCTGCCGGCGCGATCGAAGTCGGGGAGCATCCGGACGTGGAGCAGCTCGGCGCGGGCGGCCGGCGGGAAGGCGTCCAAGCGCTCACGGAGCTGTCGTTCGACCTCCTCCAGGTACACGGGTCCAACGCTGGGCGGCGCGGACGACGTGACCGGCAGGGGCATCGAACTTGGCACGGGGGATGATTCGAACGAACTCGACCTCCCAGGTGAGATCGCCGCTCGTACACAACTGAGCTGCTTGCTCGTCGGGAGTGAGAATCGCCTGCGCCCTTGACAAGGTTCCCAGCCCCTGCAGCGATCCAAGTTCGCCAGCTATGTGAATAGCCGATTCCCAGAAGACGTCATCGAATGAGAATGCCCCATCGGTGATCGGCACCATCGTGCGTGCAAAGCCGTAACTAAACCCGAGTTCCAGCGTCGTCGCGTCTTCACAGGTAAGCGTGATGTGTTGGACGTCCACCACCTGGACGAATCGCCCGGCGTCGGTCTTCGCCACAATGATCCTGATGCGCTCCCCCTGAGATGTCTCGCCTCGGTACAGCCGAAACCTCGGGGCAGCGTGTGCCGGTACAGCGGTGGTGAGGATGAGGGTGCCGATGAGGATCCCGATCGCGATCGCTGACCGCTTACGCATGCTCTTCGCCTCCTGCAACCTGGGCAGTGAGCGGATTGTGAGAGTGTCGCCCCAATCTGGACGGCCCGCAAGATGGTGTCGGGGCAGCCAGCGCGGTCGCAGCGTCGACTGGATCGTCGGCCTTGGCGGCCTGCTCGGTGACGGCGTGGACGACGCGTTCGAGGACTTCCCGTTCGCGCCGGGCCATGGGAGTTATGCCAGATTCGTACATACGGACCTAAGTCACTTCAACCGTGGAGGACGAATCCCCTTCGGGCCAGGCCACTCGGATGTCGCCAGAACGTCGTTTCTTCATCCGACGTGCCGTGATCGCATATCCGGCAACGACCGTGTCGCCTGCGTCGAACTTCCCCGTTGATAGGGTCAAGTCACGCCCAAGGCTCGGGCCGATAGAGTCGTCCGCGCCGGTCGATTGCCATTCGATCGACCAGCCTTCGCCCGACGGTCGTTCCGAGACGCCGTGTGTATTGCGGGTGTTATGAACCAGGATCCTTGGTTCCTTCGACGTGATAGACACCTTCCAATCGGCGGCCGCCCCGTCGCCGTCGTTCTGAAGGTGGGCATAAAGCGTGGCATGTCGAATGCCGGGACCGCCCCCGCTTCCAGCTCGATGCTCGACCACAAGCCAAAGGTCAGGGCGGGTTCGGGTGGCCTTATACGACGGGTAGGCGAACCAAGCGGCCGCTGCAGCGGCGAGGAACGACAGGACTGCAACCAACAGCACCCAGACGTCCATGGCCGAATGCTACGGCGAGCTGGACGCCGAGCCTTCAGCGGCCGACACCGCGATCATGCGCAAGCTCAAATAATCGGCAGCCGGGAGCGACTCGAATTCCTCGGCTCGGCGCTGCTAACCGTCTGCTAACCGAAAGAGCCCGAGAATGTGGCGATCAAGACATGCGCCGACCTGCACGACCCCTCTGGCGTGCGCAGATGCACCCAGTGGGACCAGGACGCACCGGGACGTATCGGCGTTAGAAGATGTAGTACCAGTTGACCGTGAGGATGGAGAGTACCCCGAGGCCCAGGGCCCCCGCTGCGAGGGCGGCCGACCGGGGGATGCGCAGGCGCTCGAGACCGAGTGCCAGACCCCAGAAGGCCGGGAACAGCGGTAGGACGAACCGCGGCATCGACATCAGCGGCCGGCCCTCGAACACGAAGGAGAGGGGGATCAGCAGTCCGCCCCACAGGTAGACCAGGTACGACGGCCGTAGCCGCACGAGCGCGTAGACCGAGGCGGCGAGCATCGGAAGCACGATCAACCAGTCCAGGAGCCAGTACCCGCCGTTGGCCTCACCCACGTACCGGAAGGCAGCACTCGTCCCGTTCCACAGCGTCGCCGGCGGCCACGACGGCGTGCGCTCCCAGTTCGCCTGGCGCGTGATCGGCGCCAGCCATTCGCCCGACCGGATCCCCCAGAACGCCAGGTACGCGAGCAGACCCGCCGCGGTCGCCGCCGCCGCCGCGAACCCCGGCCAGCCGGAACCTCTCCGCTCGGCCCGCTGCTGCAGCGCCTCGACGAGTAGCGCCGGGGCGAGCACGATCCCGACGCTACGAGTGAGCGCCGCAAGCGCGCCCGCGGCTCCGGCGACCACCCACCGCCCACGCCTCGCGGCCCAGAAGGCGGACACGGCGCACAACAGGAACAGCGACTCGCTGTAGGGCATGAGGAAGAAGTACGAGGTGGGGAAGACGCACATGAGCAGCACCGTGGTCCGGGCGGTGCGTTCGGACAGCTCGCTCGTCGTGAGCCGGTAGGTCACGACGAGCGCTCCGAGGAACGCCGCGTTCGACAGGAGCGTGGCCGCGGCGAACGGCCGGCCGCCGAGCGCGAACGACAGGATGCGGACGCCGAGCGGATAGAGCGGGAAGAATGCGGCGCTGCCGTCTTGCAGCCGGTAGCCGCCGTCGGCGATGCGGAGGAACCAGAGCGCGTCGAACCGCTCCCACGCGGTGAACAGGTGATGCCAGCCGGGATCGGGCAGCGGGTTCGCCGGCCAGCCGGGTACGCCGACCGGCTCGAGTGGGGGGAACAGCGCGACGCCCGCCAGCCCCACGACGAACATCGCGAACCGCAGGCAACAGAACGCGAGGAGGCAGAAGCGGAAGGCTCGGACGAGCTGCTCGCGATCGGTGGGGGCCGTCGCCGTCCCGACGCGTGCTGACAGCTCGGCCTTCCGGTCGACCGCGGCCTCGCGCTCGTTCGCGGTGGTCATGTAGGGACCGCCGCGGGGACGTCGCCCCGGAACTCGAGCGGCGGCGCCGGCGCCGGGTCGGGCTCTCGACGGCGCAGCCAGGCGACGACGCACAGGACCAGGACGATCGCGCGGACCACGACCGCGACCTGGAACGCACCGATCGGGATCCCCGACAGCCCCCCGTCGAGCCCCTCGAGCGTCCCGAACCACGAGAACCTCGTGACGAACACCGCCACGTCCGCCGCCTCGAACGCGATGAACAGCCGCAGGTGCGGCAGAGCGAGTGCGAACCACGGCAGGAGCCAGATGCTGTACTGCGGCGAGTAGACCTTGTTCGTGAGCAGGAACACCACCAGGATCGGGAAGCCGAGGGTCCACCGCGCGAACCCCGGATCCCGGTTCGCCTTGACGCGCCAGAGCACCGCGACCCACGTCACGAACAGCGCGGCGGACGCGAGGTTGATCAGGCGGGTGTTCGTGCAGCCGGCGCCCGTCGCCCGTTCACACGCGATGAACCACAGGCTGTCCCAGTCCGCCGCCCGGACCGCGTTGAAACGGAAGAACTCCCACCACCCGGCCGTTCCGCCGATCGCGAAGGGCAGGTTCACCGCGATCCAGGTTCCCGCGGCCGCCCACGCGAGGTGGATCCCGCGGTCGGGCTCGCGTCCTCGGAATCGACCGGCCACGAACGGGACGATCAGGAGCGCGGGATAGATCTTCGCTGCGGCCCCCAGACCGAGCAGGACGCCCGACCACACGTCGCGCCGTCGCAGGTAGGCGAGCGTCGCGGCCGTCGCGAGCGCGGCCGGGAGCAGGTCCCAGTTCGTGGTCGCGTAGATCGCGAGCGTCGGTGCGAGCGCGAAGTACAGGGCCCGTCCACCCACCATCGCGTACAGGCAGGACGCGAGCCAGAAGGCCGCGAGCCACAACAGCGCGACGTTCCACCGGTAGAACCCCCCCACGTCGGGCCCGGAGGCCCACGCCGTCAGGCGCATCGTCCACATCGTGAGGACGGGGTACTCGTCGCATCCGCCATCGGTGTCGGCGCAGGCATCCAGGTAGGGGAGCCGCTCGCCCGTGAGCTGTTCGGTCGCGAGCAACGGGATGATGTCCGTGTAGCACAGCTGGGTGTACTGGCGACCGTCACCCCAGTCGCCCGAGGCGCAGGGCGCCTTGATCGCTTGCCCGAGCGTGAGGGTGCCGGCGAGCATGACGAAGACGACCGCGAGCCCGATCCGGCGTGGAGGCTTCGGTTCCGTCCGAACGACGCGCTCGGTGGTGAGTTCGGTTCCTTCACTCATCGGATCGCCTCCGCCGCCGCGGGAGCCCGGGGGCGCACGAGCGTCGTGGCCGGCACGGGCGCGACGCTGCGCCGGCGGACCCACGACACGAGGCACACGACCAACACGACGGCCCGCACCAGCACGGCGATCTCGAACGCGCCGAGCGGGATCCCCGCGAACCCGGTGTCGAGACCGGACAGTGTGCCGAACCAAGAGAAGCGGGTCACGAAGACGGCGACATCGGCCACCTCGAACGCGACGAACAGCCGCAGGCCCGGGAGCGCGAGCGCGAACCATGGCAGCAGCCACAGGCTGTACTGCGGCGAGTAGACCTTGTTCGTGAGCAGGAACACCACCAGGATCGGGAAGCCGAGCGTCCACCGTGCGAACCCCGGATCCCGCCGGTGCTTCAGGCTCCAGACCACCCCGACCCAGACGACGAACAAGATCGCGGACCCCATGTTCACGAGCCGCGTGTCCGCGCACGCACCGTCCGTCGCCTGCTCGCAACCGATGAACCAGAGGCTGTCCCAGTCGGCGACGCGGGCCGCGTTGTAACGGAAGAACTCCCACCATCCGGCCGGCCCGGCGAGCGCGAACGGGAGGTTGAGGGCGATCCACGTCCCGGCCGCGGCCCAGGCGAGATGGATCCCGCGGTCGGGCTCGCGCCCGCGGAAGCGGCCGGCGACGAACGGGATGACGAGCAGCGCGGGGTAGAGCTTCGACGCCGCGCCGAGCCCGAGCAACACGCCCGACCACGCGTCGCGACGCCGCAGGTACGCGAGCGTGGCCGCCGTCGCGAACGCGACCGCGAGGAGGTCCCAGTTCATCGTCGCGTAGATCGCGAGCGTCGGCGCCGCGGCGAAGTACAGGGCGCGTGCCCCGACCATGAGGTACAGGCACAGGGCGATCGCGAACGCGGCGAGCCAGAGCAGCACCGCGCCGGAGTAGAAGAAGCCGGAGACGTTCGGTCCCGACGCCCAGGCCGAGAGCCGCATCGACCACATCGTGAGCACCGGGTACTCGTCGCATCCCCCTGGGGCTTCGTCGTCGCATGCGTCGACATAGGGAAGGCGTCCACCCGTCAGCTGTTCGGTCCCGAGCTGATGCACGACGTCCGAGTAGCACAGGCGGGTGTACTGCCGGCCGTCCTCCCAGTCGCCCGAGACGCACGGTGCCTTGATCGCGTGCCCGAGCGTGAGCGTCCCGAGGAGGACGAGGAAGACGATCCCGAGCCCGATCGTCCGCGGGGCGTTCGGCACCGCGTGATTATCTCCGTCAGGTCGCGGGGTGGGTGCCTCCTGCACGAAACAGCGGGGCCGCCGAGGGGGTGGCGGCCCCGCTGATCGCTTCGCGGCGGGTCTATGGGGATCCCGCCGTCAAGGGCGGCGCCTCGTGAGCGTTCGCCCGTTCTTGCCGTCGCAGATGGAACATCGGCACGTTCCGCCGCCGGCCTGAGCCGCGCGAGGACGGAACTTCGGACGAGCTGCCGGCCCTACGAGTACGAGTGGTCGGCGTCGGGGAATCGGCCCTCCGCAACGTCCTCGGCGAAGCCGGCTGCCGCCCGCACGATCTCGCCGCGCAGATCGGCGTATGCCTTCGCGAACCTCGGCACGCGCTCGGACAGGCCGAGCAGGTCGTGCAGTACCAGGACCTGCGCGTCGGTGTCCGCTCCGGCACCGATCCCGATCGTCGGGATCCGGAGGGCCCGGGAGAGCTCGGCACCGACCTCGGCCGGCATCGCCTCGAGGACGATCGCGAACGCTCCGGCCTTCTCGAGCGACAGGGCCTCGTCCATCAGCCTCGTCGCCCCCTCGCCCCGGCCCTGGACGCGGTACCCGCCCATCCCATGCACCGACTGCGGCGTGAGGCCGACGTGGGCCATCACGGGGATCCCGAGCCCGACCAGCCGCTGCACGAGCTCGACCTGGGGTCCTTCGATCTTGACGGCACGCGCCCCGCCCTCCTTCAGGAACCTGCCCGCGTTGCGGATGCCCTCCTCGATGCTCACCTGATACGACAGGAACGGCATGTCGCCTACCACGAGCGCCTCGCGAGCCCCACGGGCTACGGCCCGCGTGTGGTGGAGCATCTCGTCCATCGTCACCGGCAGCGTGTTCTCGTAGCCGAGGACGTTGTTGCCCACCGAGTCTCCGACGAGCAACACGGGGATGCCAGCCTCGTCGAGGAGCTTCGCCGTCGGGAAGTCGTACGCGGTGAGCATCGCGAACCGCTTGCCCTCCGCCTTCCACACCGCAAGGTCGTGGATCGTCACGCTCATCGCTCGCGCCTCCTTCGTGAAGTGCACGGCCGCTGCGGGCAGTGTAGCGAGGTGTCGCGCCCCGTCCGAGGGTGTCAGACCCTGCTGGTAGGGTCGGTGGGTCGAGGACGCCGGTACACTCTGGGGCCAACCACACGTCCTGCTCCCCCTGTGGGGGCCGACCAGACCAGAGGAGGTGGGGAACTGAGGCGGTACGAGATCATGCTCATCCTGCCCGCGGAGGCCGATGAATCGGTCGTGTCCGGGGCGATGGACCGCGTCACCAAGGCCGTCGGTGAGGCCGGGGGCCAGCTCGGCAACGTGGATCGTTGGGGACGCCGCCGGCTGGCGTTCGAGATCGACCGGCAGAACGAGGGGTACTACGTCGTGGCGGAGTTCACGGCGGAGCCCGAGGTCATCGCCGAGCTCGAGCGTTCGATGCACCTGGCAGACGAGGTGCTGCGGTTCAAGGTCGTCGTCCGCGGCGAGGCCGCGTAGACGAACGAGAAGCTTCCCCCTCCTCGACCCGCCATCCGTCGGGGAGCGGAGACCAGATCGGAAGGTGATGGAGATGGCGAGCGAGAACCAGGTCACCATCGTGGGCAACCTGACGGACGACCCCGAGCTGCGGTATACCCCGAACGGGGCCGCGGTCGTGAAGTTCCGCGTGGCCGTCAACCGCCGGTACAAGGACGAGTCGGGCAACTGGAAGGACGGCGAGACGTCGTACTTCACGGTGAACGCCTGGCGGAGCCTGGCGGAGAACTGCGCCGAGACCCTCACGCGCGGGACCCGAGTGGTCCTTTCGGGCCGGCTGCAGATGCGCTCTTGGGAGACCCAGGAGGGCGACAAGCGCACGGTGGTGGAGATCGAGGCCGACGAGGTCGGCCCGAGCCTGCGTTGGGCGACCGCGAAGGTCGAGCGCCAGGGTCGTTCGGCGTCGAGTGACTGGCAGCCCGCGACGGTCGGCGCTCCCATGGCAGACGAGGAGACACCGCTGGATGCCACCTAAGGCGAGGAAACGACCTCCCAAGCGGGAGAAGGACGAGAAGGGCTGGCAGAAGAAGCAGAAGCGCAAGGTCTGCATCTTCTGCAAGGACAAGATCGAGTACGTCGACTTCAAGGACACGGCGACGCTGCGCAAGTTCGTCTCGGACCGCGGCAAGATCCGCGCGCGCCGGGTGACGGGCAACTGCTCGCAGCACCAGCGCGACGTCGCGACGGCCGTGAAGAACGCGCGCGAGATGGCTCTGCTGCCCTACTCGACCCGATGAAGATCATCCTGCAGAAGCCCGTCGACAAGCTCGGCGTCCCCGGGGACGTGGTCGAGGTCGCCGACGGCTACGCGCGGAACTACCTGATGCCCCGGGGGCTCGCGGTTAAGGCCACCAAGGGCGGCGTCAAGCACGTCGAGAGCCTTCAGCGCGCGCACACGGTGCGGGTGAACGAGGAGAAGGCCGAGTCCGAGCAACTCGCCCAGAAGCTGATCGCGGCGCCGATCCAGGTCTTCGCTCATGCGGGCGAGGAGGGCAAGCTGTTCGGCAGCGTGACCCCGAGCGACGTCGCGGAGGCCATCGACCGCCAGCTCGGTGTCCGCATCGACCGGCACGACGTGCACCTGGACGAGCCGATCCGTTCGGTCGGCGTGCACGAGGTGCGCGTGCACCTGTTCGCCGAGGTTGACCCGGTGATCTCGGTCGAGGTCGTCGCGGACGAGCGATCGGCCTGAACCCGGCCTCGGCCAGGACGGGCTGAGGTCGGGGCTTCCCCTCGGGATGCGCGTCTCGCGTCGCTCGGCGCGCTCCTCGTTCAGCCTGTTGCCTGCTCCGCCGATGGATCGGCCGGCTCTGCCGACATCGGGAAGACGTACTCGGTTGCCACCGCCTTGGAGGAACGACATACGATGTGGCGGGCGAGCGGCCGGAGGGTTTCGGGTTGGCGACGGGGGATGCTCCACGGCGTCGGATCTTCTCCGCACCGGCCATGCCGGGCGTCGTCGGTGCGTGTGTCTTCTGGTGCGCCTCCCTCCGCCCGAGCTTGCTCCCGCGCGACTGGTACATGCAGGCGGCGATCAGCGGCATCTCCGCAGCGGCCGGGTACGGTCTCGGCGCGTTCGTCGGCTGGGTCGTGGGAGCGGTGCGACGGCACCCGGTTGACCCCACGGCGAGGACACAGCGGATCGTGGTGGGCGTGGTCGTCGCGATCGGTGCCCTCGCCCTGATCCCCTGGCGGACCTGGCAGTCGGACCAGCGGGTCCTCGTCGACGAGGCACAGGAGTCCGCCACGGCCATCCTCCCGATGCTCGCGGTCGCGCTGCTGGTGTTCGGGGTGTTCCTGGTCATCGGCCGCACCGTGGGGCGTGGCCTGGTGCTCCTCGAGTCCCGGCTCCGTCGGTTGATGCCCGGCTGGGTCGCCGTGGCCGTCACCGCCACCGTGTTCGCCGGGGCCGTCTACGTGGTCTCCACCGACGTGGTGTTCCGCAGGTTCATCGACTGGGCGAACGAGCGGTACTCGGTGTTCGATCGTTCCACTCCCGAAGGTGTCGTACGGCCGCTGAGCGCCACGGTGACCGGAGGCGCCGGGTCGTCGGTCGCATGGAACACCCTGGGGGAGGAAGGCCGATCGTTCGTGGCGGGGGCGACGTCCCCGGACGAGCTGCGTTCGTTCCTCGGAGCGGACGCCGATGTCAGCGAGCCCATCCGTGTGTACGCGGGGCTGCGGTCGGCGGGGTCGGCCGAAGCGCGAGCGGACCTGGTGGTGCGGGAGCTCGATCGGACCGGGGCGTCCGAACGCGAGATGGTGATCGTCTGGACGTCGACCGGGACCGGATGGGTGGATCCCGTGGCGGCGACCGCCGTCGAGTACCTCTTCGCCGGGAACACCGCGATCGCGTCCATGCAGTACTCGTACCTGCCGAGCTGGATCTCGTTCCTCGTCGACGGGCCGAAGGCGGCCGATGCGGGGGTCGCGCTGAACGATGCCGTCCACGACTGGTGGTCGGGTCTGCCCGCCGAGTCGCGTCCGGCCCTGATCGTCTTCGGGGAGAGCCTGGGGTCCATGGGCACGGAGGCGGCGTTCGTCGGAGACGGCGCCGACGACTCGGTGGACGCCCTCACCTCCCGGAGCGATGGGGTCCTGCTGGTCGGGCCGACGGCGGCCAACGAGATCTGGCGGCAGATCGAGGATGCGCGCGCCCCGGCGAGCCCGGTGTGGGCCCCGGTCTTCGACGAGGGTCGGGTCGTGCGGTTCGCGCCGAGCGCCGGCGACGTGCGTCCTGATCGTGCGGCGTGGCAGGCTCCACGGGTCCTCTACGTGCACCACCCGTCCGACCCGGTCGGCAGCTGGACCATGGAGACGCTCTGGGCGCCTCCCCCGTGGATCGACAGCCCGACCGGCGATGACGTCCCCGACACCGTGGGCTGGTTCCCGTTCGTGACGTGGCTCCAGGTGGCGGCCGACCTGGCCGCGGGCTTCGGATCCGAGCCGGGGCATGGGCACAACTACAACTCGGACTTCGTGGACGCCTGGATGAGCGTCTACCCGGCGGACGGATGGTCCGATGATGACCTGGAACGCCTGGGGGATCTGCTCGGCTCCGAGGCCGAAACGAGCTCGTGAGGCGAACGAGGGCGGGGCTCGCCCTCACGATCGCGCTGCTGCTGGGCTACGAATGCCTGCGGACGTTCGTGCTGCCTGGTCCCGCACATCTCGTTGCGAACCTGGCGGCTGCCGCGGGCATCTACGGCGTGGCGCGGTGGGCCGGGATCCCCGACCCCGAGCTCGGACTGACGCGGTGGGGAAGCGGACTTCGGCTGGGACTCCTCGCGTTCGCCGTGGTGAGCATCGCCATCGCCCTCGCGGCGGTCCTCCCCGCCACCCACGAGATCTTCGACCGAGCCTCCGGACCCGACGGGTCGCGCGCCGTGCTGTACGAGGTCATCATCGTGATCCCGCTCGGCACGGTCGTGCTCGAGGAGCTCGCGTTCCGCGGGAGCCTGCTCGCCCTGCTGCATCGACAGACATCGAGCATGACCGCGGCCGTCGTCTCGTCGCTCCTCTTCGCCTCCTGGCACGTGATCCCCTCGGTCTGGTCGCCCACGTCGGACACGGAGGCGGCTCTCGCGTCGACCGGGTGGTCGTCACTCCCGCTCATCCTCGTCGCCACGTTCCTCGCCGGGCTGGCGTTCTGCTGGCTGCGACGCAGGTCCGGCAGCCTGCTTGCCCCGTACCTCGCGCACGTCGCGACGAACTCGACGGCGACGTTGGCGGTGTGGCTCGTCGCCACCTGATGGACCCTGTTGCGAGCGCCGCACCCGCGATCACCGGTCGCGACCCGGCTCGGATCGGAGAGGTGCTTCAGGGTCTGCTAGCGTGCGTGGATGAGCACCTCGATGATGGCGGATGCGTTCGCGCACCACGTGTGGGCATCGCTCCGGGTGATCGACGAGTGCCTCCAGCTGAGCCCCGAGCAGCTGCAGACCGCCGTCCCCGGCACGTACGGCACGATCCTCGACACCCTGCGCCATCTCGTCGGGGCCGACGCCTCCTACCTGTACGTCACCAGCGGCGGGCGCACGCCGGTGATCGACGAGGATCACATGAGCCTGCCGGAGCTTCGAGCCCAGATGGAGGCCCACGGCGCGGCGTGGTCGGGCGTCCTGGATGCGGGGCTCGATCCGGATACGGTCCTCGAACGGCACCGAGACGACGGGTCCGAGACCCACGCGCCGGTCAGCATCCGGCTCGCGCAGGCGCTCCATCACGGGACGGATCATCGGAGCCAGATCTGCACCGTCCTCACGACGCTCGGCATCGAGCCGCCCCTCATCGACGTCTGGGACTTCGGCGAACAGGACGGCCGGGTCACCGAGATCCCGTCCACGTCCTGACCCCGCTCTCCGGGGAATGACAGGCGTGTCATTCTGCCGTGCTACACACCTCTCCACATGGTTCTCCCCATGTGGAAGCGCAGGTGGAACGCGGTGTGACAAGGAATCTCCAGGCACGACCAGCGGATCGGGTTTCCCCACGGGTTGTCCCATGGCGCCCGGACGCGCGCGAGCCTAGCCTGTCCGCCGGTCCGGGCTCGGGAGGGGGCGGGGTTGGCGCGCACGGCTGATGACGTCCGGCGGATCCGGCCGGACCGGGTGCCTCCGCACAACCTCGAGGCCGAGGAGTCCGTCCTCGGGGCCATGATGCTGTCCGCGGACGCGATCGCCGACGTGATCGAGATCGTCCGGCCGCCGGACTTCTACCGGACGGCGAACGCGCGGATCTTCGAGACCCTGCGCGAGATCTACGGCCGCGGCGACCCGGTCGACGCGATCACGGCCGTCGAGGAGCTCAAGCGGCGCGGCACCCTCCAGGAGGTCGGCGGACACCTCGCGATCCACGACCTCGTCGAGCGCGTCCCGACACCCGCGGCCGCTCCCTCCTACGCGCGCATCGTCGCCGAGACGGCGCTGCTCCGCCGACTGATCTCCGCGGCCGCCGACATCATGGAGCTGGCGTTCGCCTCCCCGGAGGAGCCCGAACGGGTGGCCGACGCGGCCGAGCAGAAGATCTACGACGTCGCCCGCCACGACGAGAAGGAACAGGTCGCGACGCTCAGCCAGCTGGTCGATCAGGCGATGGTGGACCTGGAGAAGATCCAGAACCGGGACTCGCCGTTCGCCGGCGTCGCGACGGGGTTCCGCGACGTCGACGGCCTGCTGTCGGGGCTCCAGGCCGGCAACCTCATCATCGTGGCCGCGCGACCGGGCGTCGGGAAGTCGTCCTTCGTCACCAACGTCGCACGCAACGTCGCGGTGGACGGCCACAAGCCCGTCGCGATGTTCTCGCTCGAGATGTCGCGATGGGAGATCGGCATGCGGCTGCTCTGCGCCGAGGCGCGGGTCCCGTGGGACAACATCCGCAACAAGCGCGTCGGGGCCGAGGACTGGTCCCGGATCGCGCAGGCCGCCGACACCCTGCACGACTCGCCGCTGTTCATCGTGGACTCGGGCAACGTCACGCTCGTGGACATCCGGGCGAAGGCCAGACGACTGGCCGCCCGGAGCCAGGGTCTCGGGCTCATCATCGTGGACTACCTGCAGCTGATGTCCCACACCCGCCGCGTCGACAGCCGCCAGCAGGAGATCGCCGAGATCAGCCGCGGCCTCAAGATGTTGTCGAAGGAGCTGGAGATCCCGGTCGTCGCCGTCTCGCAGCTCAACCGCGATCCCGAGCGACGACAGGACAAGCGCCCGCAGCTTTCGGACCTGCGTGAGTCGGGCGCCCTCGAGCAGGACTCAGACGTCGTGATGTTCATCCACCGTGACGACTCGGATCCCGCGAAGAAGGGCCTCACCGATCTGATCGTCGCCAAGCACCGGAACGGCCCGACCGACACGATCCCCTTGACGTTCCTGCCGCACCTCACGCAGTTCCGCAATCACGCGCCTGCGGCGTCGTGACCGTCGACCGCCGCCGGATCCGGGCGATCACCCGGCGCCTCGAACGGCACTTCGGCGAACTCTCGCCACCGCGACGGACCGATCCGCTCGACGAGTTGATCCTCACGGTGCAGTCCCAGCACACGAGCGACCTGAATTCGGAACGGGCGTTCGCCCTGCTGCGAGCCCGCTACACCACATGGGACGACGTCGTGCGCGCGCCCACGACCGAGGTCGCCGACACGATCCGCTCGGGCGGGCTGGCGAACACGAAGGCGGCCAGGATCCAGGCCATCCTGCTCGAGATCCACCGGCGCGAGGGTCGCTACGACCTCTCGCGCCTGCGCCGTCGTTCGGACGCGGAGATCCACGAGTACCTCACGTCGCTCCCCGGCGTCGGTCCGAAGACCGCGGCGGTGGTGATGGCGTTCGCGTTCGGACGCGAGACGATCCCGGTCGACACGCACGTCCATCGCGTCGCCACGCGGCTCGGACTCGTCCCGAAGACCTCGGCCGAACGCGCGCAGCGGTTGCTCGAGGAGCTGACCCCCGAGGAGCTGAAGACACCGCTCCACGTCGGGCTGATCCGACTCGGTCGAGAGGTGTGCAAGGCGGGCCGCCCGCGATGCGAGGAGTGCGTCCTGTTCGACCTGTGCCCGACCGGTCCGGTCGTGCTTGGGCTCAACCCGGAGTGAGCGGATCTGGAGCGGGTGAGGGGAATCGAACCCCCGTTTCAAGCTTGGGAAGCTTGCGTTCTACCATTGAACCACACCCGCCGATCCCGCCCGCCGGACGACCGACGGGGCGAGCGGATCCACAAGTCTAGCGTGCGGGTCTCACTCCAGGGAACCGGTAGCATCCGCCCGCGATGATCCTGTCCGACGTCGACATCCGCAAGGAGCTCGCTTCCGGCCGGATCGAGATCGACCCGTTCGACGACGCGTGCGTGCAACCAGCGTCGGTCGACCTGCACGTCGATCGGCGGTTCCGCGTCTTCGCGAACGCTCGCTACCCGTACATCGACGTCCGCAAGGAGATGCCGGACCTCACCGATCTCGTGGAGGTCGACGACGAGGAACCGTTCATCCTGCATCCGGGCGAGTTCGTGCTGGGCTCGACGATGGAACGCGTCCGCCTGCCCGACGACCTCGTGGCCCGCCTCGAAGGGAAGTCGAGCCTCGGCCGCCTCGGCTTGCTGATCCACTCGACCGCCGGGTACGTGGACCCAGGGTGGGACGGCTTCCTCACGCTCGAGCTGTCGAACGTGGCGAACCTGCCGATCACGATCTACCCGGCCATGAAGATCGGACAGGTCTCCTTCTTCCGCCTCACGACACCTGCGGACGTCCCCTACGGTTCGCCCGGTGCACGGAGCAAGTACCAGGGACAGTCGGGGCCGACGGCGAGTCGGTTCTTCGAGGAGTTCGGGGCCGAGACGCGGGACCGCTGACGAGGGCCAGCGAACGGGTCTACGAGCGATCCTGCTCGTTCGCCTCGGGCGTGGGGTCCTTCGCCTCGTCCTCCGACCGACGGGCAGCTCGGACCTTCATCATCCGGTACCAGGAATCCTCGTAGGCGCCCGCTTCGGGTTCGCCGTCTTCCGGGGCGGGCGGGCGGTCCTTCTCGCCCATGCCTACCGGCTCGATCCGCCGACCTGTGTCCGGCCCGACTCGACGCCGGGCAGTCCCGGCCCGATGCCCATCGAGACCGCGGCCATGGCTGCCTGTGTGCGGTTCGTCACCCCGAGCTTGCGGAAGATCGCGGCGAGATGCGCCTTCACCGTCTTCTCGGACAGGAACAGTGCCCTGGAGATGTCGCGGTTGCTGCGACCCTCGGACAGGAGCCCGAGGATGTCCGTCTCGCGTTGCGTCAGGGATCCGGAGTGGTGCCGCCCGCCCGTGTCCTCGCCCGCGGCGCCGGCCTCCATCGTCTCGAACAGGTTCTGGATCACCCGCGGCGAAAGGACGTTGCCGCCACCCGAGAGCGCGACGCGGATCGCCTGCTGGAGGTCGTCGGGCGTCGCGTCCTTCAGCATGTAGCCGGCCGCCCCCTCGGCGAGCGCCTTGCGCACGTAGTGCGCGTGATCGAACGACGTCAGCATGATCACCGGAACCGTCGCCCACCGTTCCTTGATCTCGTGCAGGAGCTCGAGGCCGTCGGATTCGGGCATGCGCACGTCGACGAGCGCGATGTCCACGTCGTTCGCGGCCATCGCCTCGAGGGCCTCCGCGGCGTTCGAAGCCTCCACGACGATGGCGTCGTCGAAGCACTCGCGCACGACGTGCCCCATCCCGCGGCGCACCAGCGCGTGGTCGTCCACGATCAGGACCTTCACTCGCTCACTCCCTCGTTCGTGACGGGCAGCCTGGCGACGACCCGCGTTCCCTCGCCCGGCGTCGAGCTGACGTCGAGCGTGCCCCGCACATCGGCGACGCGCTGGCGCAACATCTCGAGACCGAGATGTCCCGCCGGCGCGCCGCCACCGTTGGCCTCGAAGCCCCTCCCGTTGTCTTCCACGCGCACCTCGAGCTCGTGTCGGAAGCGCTGGACGCGAACCTCGACGGCTCGCGGGTCGGCGTGTTTCGCGGCGTTGGCCACGCTCTCGCGGATCACCACCGACGCGACCTCCAGGACCGCATCGGGAACGTCGTGCAGGTCGCCATCGACCGACCACGCGGCCGGCAGCTGCCAGCGATCGAGGACGCCGCGCAGCAGGTCTTCGATCGGCAGGGCCGCCACCGGCTCCACGGGCGTGAGCGTTGCGAGCATGCCGCGGATCTCCTCGAGCGCCCGCCGGAGCTCCTCCGTCGCGGTGCGCAGCGTCTGCACGACCTCCTCCGGTCGGAGCTCGACCCGCCGTGCGAGCCAGTCCAGCTCGAGCACCGAGGCGGTCACGACCTGGGTCAGACCGTCGTGGATCGCGTAGGCCAGCCGGGTGCGGTCCCGTTCGATCGGGTCCAGACCCGGGGCAGCGTCGTCGTGGTCGGGTTCGGCGAGGTTGAGCACCCCGGCCGCGGCCATCGCCGCGTCGGGTTCGGAGGAGCCCTCCACGGACCCATCCGCGCTCGGTCGAGCCGTCATCTGCACCGCTCCGTCCTCCGTCCTTCGACGGTGAGCCCGCCGCTGGCTCGTCCCGCTCGACGAGCCGCCCGAGCCCTCCGGCACCCTCCGGTCGGCACCCGCCGCTCGGCGGATGCCCGGTCCGTTCGGTCTAGTGCTTCCTTTCGGCCGTTCCGGGCGCCGCCTTGAACGTCGTCGCGTGCAACGCGGGCAGGTCTTCGGCCGTCGGAGCCCGGCTCGGCCGGTGCGGTGCGCGCGGAGGGCCTCAGGCGGGCGGGGCGATCGAGCGTGCGAGCAGCTGAGCGATGTCCGCGACGCCGGTCTCGGCGCCGCTCGTCCGGGCGCCGTCGTCCAGCATGATCAGGCAGTAGGGACAGGCGACACCCACCGTGTCGGCGCCGGTCGAGGCCGCCTCGTCCATCCGTTCCTGGTTGATGCGCTTGCCGATCCGCTCCTCCATCCACATGCGGGCGCCGCCGGCGCCGCAGCAGAGCCCACGCTCCGCGTGCCGTGGCATCTCGACCGTGCGAACGCCCGGGACCGACGCGAGGGCGGAGCGGGGGTCCTCGTACACCCCGTTGTGGCGTCCGAGGTAGCAGGGATCGTGATACGCGACCGTCGCCTCGACCGGCGTCCCCGGCCGAAGCCGGCCCTCCTCCACCAGCCGTGCGAGCAGCTGCGAGTGGTGGATCACCTCGAACCGCCCCCCGTAGTCGGGGTACTCGTTGCGGAGGGTGTTGAAGCAATGCGGGCAGTTGGCCACGACCTTCGTGACGCCGGCCTCCGTCATCGTCTCGACGTTGCGTTCGGCCAGCGTCTGGAACAGGTATTCGTTGCCGATCCGCCGGGCGGGGTCGCCCGTGCAGAGCTCCCGAGGGCCGAGGATCGCGAACGAGACGCCGGCGCGCTCGAGCAGCTCGACGACCGACCGCGAGACGGCCTTCGCGCGGTCGTCGAACGAACCCGCGCACCCCACCCAGTAGAGGTACTCGGGCGCCCGCTCACCCTCGCCGATCACGCGGACGTCGAGCCCGTCCGCCCAGTCGGCGCGCTGCGCCTGTGGCATCCCCCACGGGTTGTTCGTCCCCTCGAGGTTGCGCAGCAGCGCACCGGCCTCCGCCGGGAAGCGGGACTCCGCCATGACGAGGTTGCGGCGAAGATCGACGATCGTGTCGACGTGCTCGATGTCCACGGGGCATTCCTGCATACAGGCGCCGCACGTGGTGCAGGCCCAGACGACCTCCTCGTCGATCACGTCCGGAACGAGGGGGACGGGCTCCTGCTCGCCCGCACCGTCCGCCGCGAGGACCTCGGGGCCGCGTTCGAACAGGTGGTCGCGCAGGTTCATCACGAGGAGCTTGGGTGACAGTGGCTTGCCGGTGTTCCACGCGGGGCAGGCGCTCTGGCAGCGGCCGCACTCCGTGCAGGCGTACAGGTCCAGCGTCTGCTTCCACGTGAGGTCGGTGATCGTCGCCGCGCCGAGGTGCACGTCCTCGGAGTCCGCCGCCTCGAGATCGATCCGAAGGGGCGTGAGCGTGCCCCTCGGCCTCGTGTTCGCGAAGAACACGTTGATCGCGCTCGTGGCGATGTGCAGGTGCTTCGAGTAGCCGAGGTACACGAGGAACCCGAGGATCACCAGGAGGTGCACCCACAGGAACGTCCACATCATCACCCGCTGCCAACCCTCCGACATCCAGGTGAACAGGAAGGACGTGGCGGTCGACACCGGGGTCCACCACCAGTCCGGCGCGTAGCCCACCGCGATCCTCGCCCCACGCGCGAGGAACAGGGTCGAGATGATCAGGAAGATCAACCCGAGGATCCGGTAGGCCTCCAACCGGTGGCTTCCCACGAACCGTTCCGGCCGCTGCCCGAGCCGGATCGCCACAGCGATCGCGAGACCCACGAGCACCCCCGCCGCGAACAGGTCCTGGACGAGCCCCAGCCAGGCGGTCCCGCCGATCCATGGCAGCTCGAAGGCCGGGTCGATCAACTGGCCGACCACCTCGACGATCGTCGTCAGCAGGACGAGGAATCCCCAGAAGATCAACGCATGCATGAGGCCCGGGACGGCCCGCTGGAAGAGCTTGCGCTGGCCGAGCACCTCGGTGCCCTCACGGACCGCTCGCTTCGGCAGGTCCCCCGAGCGCTCTACCGGCCGACCCTGGCGGACGAGGCGGTACAGGAGCCTCGCTCGGCGGGCGGCCAGACCCCCGGCGAGGGCGACCAGGAAGGCGAGGATCGCGGCACGGGCCAGCATGCGGCGCGAGCATACCCGCAGCGCCACCGACCCGCAGTCACGTGTGCTCGAGGACGCGCAACAGCGCCCCACCCGTGGGTTCTTCGGTTGCCTGATACGAGATCCCCAGGCACGAGGTTGCTAGAGCAACGCTCAACTTCTATCATGTTGTCGAAGTGAGGGCCCGAGAGCGTTCCGCTCCGGAGCGAGGGCCCCGACCAGTTCGGCGGGTGGCAGCTCTTCGAGAGCGAAGGAGGAACGCGGATGTCGCGAGCGGTGGGGATCGATCTAGGGACGACCAACTCGGTGGTCTCTGTGCTGGAGGCCGGCGAGCCGGTCGTGGCTCCGAACGTCGAGGGGTCGCGTACGACGCCCTCGGTCGTGGGGTTCTCGAAGAACGGCGAGATCGTCGTCGGCGAGGTCGCCAAGCGGCAGGCGATCACGAACCCGGATCGCACCGTTCGATCCGTCAAGCGCCACATGGGCTCGAAGGACTGGAGCCTCGAGGTCGATGGCAAGAAGTGGACGCCGCAGGAGATCTCCGCTCAGATCCTCGGCAAGCTGAAGCGCGACGCCGAGGCCTACCTGGGCGACACCGTCAACGAGGCGGTGATCACCGTCCCCGCGTACTTCGACGACCCGCAGCGCCAGGCCACCAAGGAGGCCGGCCAGATCGCGGGCCTCGACGTGCTGCGGATCATCAACGAGCCCACGGCCGCCGCGCTCGCGTACGGGCTGGACAAGCAGCACGACCAGACGATCCTCGTGTTCGACCTCGGAGGTGGCACGTTCGACGTGTCGCTGCTCGAGATCGGCGAGGGCGTGTTCGAGGTCAAGGCGACGCACGGCGACACGCAGCTCGGCGGCGACGACTGGGACCAGCGGGTCATCGATTGGATGGTCAAGGAGTTCAAGAACAACTACGGCATCGACCTCGGCAACGACCGGATGGCGCTCCAGCGGCTGAAGGAGGCCGCGGAGAAGGCGAAGATCGAACTGTCCCAGGTCAGCGAAGCGACGATCAACCTGCCGTTCATCTCGGCGGGCCCGGACGGTCCGCTGCACCTGGAGATGAAGCTCACGCGCAGCGAGTTCGAGCGCATGACCGAGGACCTGGTGCAGCGCTGCCGGGAGCCGTTCGAGCTCGCGGTGAAGGACTGGGGCAAGTCCGTCGACCAGATCGACCACATCATCATGGTCGGCGGCTCGACGCGCATGCCGATGATCCAGGAGCTCGTGAAGGACCTGACGGGTGGCAAGGAGCCGCACAAGGGCGTCAACCCGGACGAGGTCGTCGCGGTCGGTGCAGCCATCCAGGCGGGTGTGCTGAAGGGCGACGTGAAGGACATCCTGCTCCTGGACGTCACGCCCCTCACGCTCGGCGTCGAGACGAAGGGCGGGATCTTCACCAAGCTGATCGAACGCAACACGACGATCCCCACCCGCAAGTCGGAGACGTTCACCACCGCCGACGACAACCAGCCGAACGTGGAGATCCACGTCCTGCAGGGCGAGGCGGAGACCGTCTACTCCCCGGGCGTGCGTTCGCTCGGCAAGTTCATGCTCACCGGTCTCCCGCCCGCCCCGCGTGGCATGCCGCAGATCGAGGTCGCGTTCGACATCGACGCGAACGGCATCGTGAACGTGTCGGCCAAGGACCTGGCGACCGGCAAGGAGCAGGCGATGACGATCACGGGGGGCACGGCCCTGTCCAAGGACGACATCGACCGGATGGTCACCGATGCCGAGAAGTTCGCGTCCGAGGATCACGCTCGGCGCGAGGCCGCAGAAGCCCGCAACACGGGCGACCAGCTCTCCTACCAGGTCGACAAGTCCATGGAGGAGTGGGGCGACAAGGCTCCCGAGTCCGACCGCGACGAGCTGAAGCGGCTGAACGACGAGCTGAAGGAGGCCTTGCAGGGCGAGGACGTCGGGCAGATCAGGACCCGCACCGAGGCCGTCATGGCCAAGTTCCAGGCCATCGGTCAGGCGATGTACCAGCAGACGTCGTCTCAGCCTGGAACGCAGCAGGCGGGCGCTCCGGACGAGGGATCCACGTCACCGACGGACGACGGCGACGTGGTCGAAGGCGAGATCGTGGATGAAGGAGGTGCCTGATGAAGGCCCGACCGAAGAAGATCGAGGTGAGGGCTACCAAGTGACCGACCACGACGACGACGTCGAGGCCGGACAGGACCGGCCGAAGGTGCGCATCGTGGACAAGCGGCGCTTCCGCGAGTCCGACGAGGCCTCGCAGGATCCGGCGGAGGCTTCCGCCTCCCCCGGACCCCCGCCCTCCGAGCTCGAGCAGGCGACGGCGAAGGCGTCGGAGTACCTGGACCACCTGCAGCGGCTCCAGGCGGAGTTCGACAATTACCGCAAACGCGTCCTGAAGGAACAGACGCGGGCGGTCGAGATGGCGGCGCAGCCCGTCGTGACCCGCCTGCTCGAGGTGCTCGACGAGTTCGATCTCGCGCTCATGGCCGCCGAACGGTCGCCGGACATCGAGCAGCTCCGCAAGGGAGTCGAGCTCGTCTACGCGAAGCTCGTGGACGCGCTGCGAGCGGAGGGCCTCGAACGGATCGAGGCCGAGGGCACGGTCTTCGACCCGATGGAACACGAGGCGCTCATGCAGACCGGTGACGGCGAGGGGGATCCGCACGTGGCGGAGGTCTTCCGGCAGGGATACAAGCTGAAGGGGTCGGTGCTCCGCCCCGCGAGCGTGCGCGTCGAACGACGGTGAGGAGGCGTCGCCGTTGAACGGGGACGTCCGCCGCGAGTGGTTCGAGAAGGACTACTACCACGTCCTCGGCGTGCCGAAGAACGCGTCCGCCGCCGAGATCAAGAAGGCCTACCGCAAGCTCGCGCAACAGTTCCACCCGGATACGAATCCGGGCAACGCCCAGGCCGAGGAGCGGTTCAAGGAGATCTCGGCCGCGTACGACGTGATCGGCGATCCGGACAAGCGGGCGCGATACGACGAGGTACGGGAGATGTCGGCGTCGGGGGCCGGCGCCCGCCCGGGTGGCTGGAGCGGCGGCCCCGGCGGCGGATCCGTCCGGTTCGAGGACATGGGCGATCTCGGCGACCTGTTCGGTGGGTTGTTCGGTGGGGCGGGCGGCCGCGCGCGACGGCCTGCGCGCGGCGCGGACCTCGAGACCGAGGTGACCGTTTCGTTCGACGAGGCGATGTCGGGGACGACGGTGCCCGTCCGGATCCAAGGACCCGCGCCGTGCGAGACCTGTCACGGCAGCGGGGCGGCACCGGGAACGAGCCCGGTGACCTGTCCGCGCTGCGGTGGGGCCGGTCAGGTCGCCGTGAACCAGGGCCTGTTCCAGATGAGCCAGACGTGCCCGCAGTGCCGCGGCGCCGGCCGCATCATCGAGGCGCCGTGTCCGACGTGTGGGGGGACGGGCAGCCAGCGGCGCACGCGCAGCTTCCAGGTGAAGATCCCGGCCGGCGTGAAGGACGTCGCGCGTATCCGTCTCGCCGGTCGGGGCGAGCCCGGCCCTGCGGGGGGTGCCGCCGGCGACCTGTACGTCCGCGTTCGCGTCCGGCCACACCGCCTCTTCGGCCGCACGGGGAGCGATCTGACGCTCGATCTGCCGGTGACGTTCGCCGAGGCGGCGCTCGGGGCCGATGTGGAGGTGCCGACGCTGAACGGCACGGTGCGCATGAAGGTCCCGGCCGGCACGCCCAACGGAAAGACCTTCCGTCTGAAGGGCAAGGGCGCACCCGAGCGGGGCGGGCACGGTGATCTGCTCGTCACTACCCGCGTCGAGGTGCCGCAGAAGCTCTCGAAGGCCGAGAAGGAGCTCCTGAGGCAGCTGCAGGAGCAGGAGAAGGAGTCGCCGCGCCGGCGTCTGGGCGTGGCGTGACGGGAAGGTGACGACGTGACACCGGGACGCGACGCGGACCGACCGGACGGGGCCGAGGGGTCGTCCGAGCGGGCCGTCTACATCATCAGCGTGGCGGCGGAGCTGGCCGGCGTCCACCCGCAGACGCTCCGCATGTACGAGCGGCGGGGGTTGCTCACGCCCAAGCGGACCTCCGGCAACACCCGCCGGTACTCCGAACGCGACATCGACCGCATCCAGATGATCCAGGAGCTCACGCAGGATGGCGGGTTGAGCCTGGTGGGCGTGAAGCTGTTCATCGAGATGCGGGAGCAGCTCGCGGAGCTCCAGCGCCGGGAGAAGGAGCTCGAGCAGGAGCTCCTGGACGTGCTCCGCGCGCGCGAACGCACGCAGATGGTCCCGCTGCGCAGCTTGATCACCTTCACCTGGCAGGACGGGGCCGGATCGTGACGCTCGTGCGAGGTTCGCGGGTCGTGCTCCGGCCGTTCCGGTCCGAGGAGATCGACTCGGCCGTGCTCCGGATGGCGGGGATGGTCAACGCCACCGAGGCGCAGCGTCGCCGGCGTCGCGAGCGACTGGAGCGATCGGGCAGCAAGAGCGGCTGGGAGCTCCTGTTCGCGATCGAAGCCGACGGCAGGCTCGTGGGCGACGCGCAGGGACGTTCGTCCGAAGACGCGATGCCGCCTGGTGTCTGGGAGATCGGGATCGAGCTCTACGACGACGACGACCGTGGGCGGGGGTTCGGTCGAGAGGCCGTCGCGTTGCTCGCATCGCACCTGTTCGAGCTCGAGGGAGCGATCCGGGTGCAGGCGACGACCGATCTGGAGAACGCCTCGATGCGGCGCGTGCTCGAGGTCTTGGGGTTCGAGATCGAGGGCGTGCTCCGCGGATTCATGCCCGACCCGGGCGGGCGGCCGCGCGACTACGCGATGTACGGGATGACACGGAGCGACTGGGAACAGGAGCGATCTCGATGGATCCGCGCAAGCTGACGCTGAAGTCGCAGGCCGCACTGGAGGGCGCACGCCAACAGGCGCTCGCTCGGAACAACCAGACGATCGAGCCCGAGCACCTGCTGTTCGCGCTGCTCTCCGATCCCGAGGGGGTCGTGTACCCGCTGCTGCACGCGGTCGGCGTCGCGCCCAAGCCACTTCGCGACCAGGTGGACGCGGCGCTCGACCGGCTGCCGAAGGTGTACGCCGCGGGCGCGGAGGTCGGGATCGGCCCGGCCCTCGGGCTGGTGCTCGACGCCGCCTTCACGGAGGCCGAGGTCCTCACCGACGAGTACGTCTCGACCGAGCATCTGTTCCTCGCGCTGCTCTCCGGGACCTCGGCGGCGGCGCGGACCCTGCGCGACGCGGGCCTCGAGCGCGACGCGATCCTGTCGGCGCTCGCCGAGGTCCGGGGTCGGCAGCGCGTGACCGATCAGGATCCCGAGGACAAGTACCAGGTCCTCGAGCGCTACGGTCGCGACCTCACCGACCTCGCGCGCCGAGGCAAGCTCGACCCCGTGATCGGCCGAGACGCCGAGATCCGGCGGGTGATCCAGGTGCTGTCCCGACGGACGAAGAACAACCCCGTCCTGATCGGGGAGCCGGGCGTCGGTAAGACGGCCATCGTCGAGGGCCTCGCCCAGCGGATCGTCTCCGGCGACGTCCCCGAGTCGTTGAAGGACAAACGGGTCGTCGCCCTCGACCTCGGTGCGATGGTCGCCGGCTCGAAGTACCGGGGCGAGTTCGAGGAGCGCCTGAAGGCCGTCCTGCGCGAGATCGTCGAGTCGGAGGGGCAGATCATCACGTTCATCGACGAGCTGCACACGATCGTCGGCGCGGGCGCCGCGGAGGGCGCGATGGACGCGGGCAACATGCTGAAGCCGATGCTCGCCCGCGGCGAGCTGCGCGCGATCGGCGCGACCACCCTGGACGAGTACCGCGACCACATCGAGAAAGACCCGGCGCTCGAGCGTCGGTTCCAGCCGGTCCTCGTCGGCGAACCGAGCGTCGAGGACACGATCGCGATCCTCCGCGGCCTCAAGGAGCGGTACGAGGTTCACCACGGCGTGCGGATCCAGGATCCGGCGATCGTCGCCGCGGCCGTGCTCTCCGATCGGTACGTGAGCGGCCGGTTCCTGCCCGACAAGGCGATCGACCTGATCGACGAGGCGGCGAGCCGGCTGCGTATCGAGATCGACTCGATACCGGTCGAGATCGACGAGGTCGAACGGCGGATCAAGCAGCTCGAGATCGAGCGCGCGGCGCTGCGCAAGGAGTCCGATCCAGCCTCGAAGGACCGCCTCGAGCGCCTCGAGCGCGAGCTCGCCGACCTCCTCGAGCGTTCGGCCGCCATGCGCGCGCACTGGCAGCAGGAGAAGGAGGCGATCGATCGCATCCGCGCGTTGAAGTCCGAGATCGAGCAGGCGCACGGTGCGTTCGAGCAGGCCGAGCGCTCGGGCGACCTCGAGCGCGCGGCCGAGCTCCGGTTCGGTCGCCTGGTCCAGCTCGAGAAGGAGCTCGAGGAGCAGAACGCGCGCCTCGCCGAGATCCAGCGCGACCGCAAGATGCTGAACGAAGAGGTCACCGAGGAGGACGTGGCCGCCGTGGTCTCCGCCTGGACGGGCATCCCGGTGTCGCGGCTCATGGAGGGCGAGATGGCCAAGCTCGTCCACCTCGAAGACGCGCTGCACCGGCGGGTGGTCGGGCAGGGCGAGGCGGTCGAGGCGGTCGCGAACGCGATCCGGCGCTCCCGCGCCGGCCTGTCGGACCCGAACCGCCCGATCGGCTCCTTCCTGTTCCTGGGCCCCACCGGCGTCGGCAAGACCGAGCTCGCGCGGGCGCTCGCCGAGTTCCTGTTCGACGACGAGCGGGCGATCGTGCGGGTCGACATGAGCGAGTACCAGGAACGCCACAACGTCTCGCGTCTGGTCGGGGCGCCGCCCGGCTACGTGGGCTTCGAGGAGGGCGGACAGCTCACCGAGTCCGTCCGGCGCCGGCCGTATTCGGTCGTGCTGCTGGACGAGATCGAGAAGGCCCACCCCGACGTCTTCAATGTGCTGCTGCAGCTGCTGGACGACGGGCGGCTCACCGACGGGCACGGGCGGACGGTGGACTTCCGCAACACGATCGTGATCATGACGTCGAACCTCGGCGGCGCGATCTTCCTGGACCAAGGCGTGTCGGCCGAGAAGCGCCGCGAGGCGATCCTCGACGACGTCCGGGCGACGTTCCGACCCGAATTCGTGAACCGGATCGACGAGATCGTGGTGTTCGAGCCACTCGGCCACGAGCAGATCCGTGAGATCGTCGACCTCCAGATCCACCAGCTGACACGGCGCCTGGCCGAACGCTCGCTCGCGCTCGACCTGACGGAGGCGGCACGCGACCTGCTCGCGAAGCGTGGGTACGATCCCGGGTTCGGAGCCCGCCCGCTCCGCCGCCTGATCCAGCGCGAGATCGCGGATCCCCTCGCCCTCAAGCTGCTCTCCGGTGAGATCGGCGGGGGACGGACCATCGTCGTGGACGCGGTGGACGATCGCCTGGTGTTCCGGACGACGGACGAGGCCCCGGAACCCGCCGAGACCGGTTCCTAAGTCCGGCCCGGGCACGTTCCGATATTCGGTTCGTGAAGTCCTGGCTGAGCCTCGTCGCGATCTTCGCGGCCGCGATCCTCCTGGCGCTGCTGCTGAAGGTGGCCCCGCCCGTGCTCGTCCTTGCCGCGCTCCTGGGCGTCGCGGGGGTCGTGGTCTTCCGCTTGCGCGCCCGCGTGAAGGCCGAGGGGGCCAGGAGCCAGGTGAGCGTCCTGGGCCTACGGGCCGAGGAGAGCGACCGGTCGGGGCTCCTCGGGCTCCCGTTCGCGCTGTTCGAGCGGGGCACCGATCCCGGCCTCGAGCGTGTGCTGGTGGGTGCCTGGCGGGGCAAGGAGATCAAGCAGTTCACCTTCGCCTGCTCGATCGAGGGACCGGGCGACGACCGGCGGAAGTTGGTGTGCGCGATCGGACCGGTCGGCGGCGTGATGTTCCCGGACCTGGTGGCCGAACCCGAGACCTTCGTCACGCGGCTCGGCGGGGCGACCGCGTTGGCCCGCGTCGGGTTCGACGAGGGGCGACTCGGCCGGACGTTCTCTGTCTGGTGCGACGACGAGGCGTTCGCGCGCGCGTTCGTGGACGACACGATGGCCGCGTGGCTCCCGGCGCTCGGTGATGACTGGGGGTTCGAGGTCGTCGGCCCGCTCGCGATGGTGTACGGCTTCCAGCTCCACCGCCCCGACGTGTTGTCGGTCGTGCAGACGCTGGGTGACCTGCTCGCCCGCGTGCCCGAGACCGTCCGCACGGACTACGCCGCGCCGGACCGGCCCGAGCCCGCGACGCCGTCCCAGCCCGAGCCACCGGTTGCCGCCGAGCCCGCGTCGCCTTCAGACCCGCGGATGTCGGCCGACCCGGGCGCTTCCGCGCAGGGGACCGTCTCCGCGTAGCCGAAGGGCGAACGGAGGTTCGCCGTCCTCCTCCCGAACGGCTAGGCTTCCGCCGACCGTCGCAGAAAGGAACGTCCCGTGACCACTGCGCTCCTGATCATCGGCGGGATCGTCCTGCTGATCGTCATCGTCGGCATCGTCTCGTACAACCGCTTCGTCTCGCAGAAGCAGCTCGTCAAGGACGCCTGGGCCAACATCGACACGGAGCTCCGCCGGCGGTACGACCTCATCCCCAACCTCGTCGAGACCGTTCGCGGGTACGCGTCGCACGAGCGCGAGACCTTCGAGAACGTGACGAGGGCACGGGCCGCGGCCACCGCTGCGACGGGATCGCCCGCCGCGCAGGCCGCCGCCGAGGGGCCGCTCGTCGCCGCGCTGCGACAGCTGCTCGCGGTCGCAGAGGCGTACCCCGACCTGAAGGCGAACCAGAACTTCCTTGCGCTGCAGTCCGAGCTCGCGAACACCGAGGACCGCCTGCAGACCTCGCGCCGGTTCTACAACGCGAACGTGCGCGACTACAACGAACGCGTGAAGCAGTTCCCGTCGGTGCTGATCGCCTCGATGTTCGGTTTCAAGGAGGAGGAGTTCTTCGAGATCGAGGAGGCGATGCGTGAGGCCGGCGCGCCGCAGGTGAGCTTCGGCGCCGGCCCCGGCGTGTCCTTCGGGGGCCCGGCCGTGCCGCCGGTCGCGCCGCCCGCGACCCCCGAGACGCCCGCGGGGACACCCCCCCCGCCGCCGGGAACGCCGGACGCCTAACGCCTAGGGCTCGGTTCCGAGGAGCTCGACCTCGGTCTCCGGGGCCGGGCCCGTAGCCCCCGATCATCGTGGCTCGCCGGACGTCGCCGGTGAGCCACGTCCAGACCCCGGCCCACGCGACGGCCACCCCGCCGAGCACCACCACGGTCGGCCGTGCGCCGAAGCGCTCGGCGGCCCATCCGGTCGCGAGCGCGGAGATCGTGAACGTGAGCGTGATCATCGCGAAGTCGAACGAGAAGATCCGGCCCCGGATCCGGTCGGGCACGATCCGCTGCAGGCCGTAGGACGACAACGTCCACTGCGCACCGCCCCCGAGGTGTCCGATCCCGACGGCGAACGCCGCGAGCCACAGGGACGGCATCACGCCGAGCAACGCGTAGCCGCACCCGAAGACCACGAGCGCGATCGAGATCGCCCAGAACAGCTTGCGGTCCTGCGGCCCGGCGAGCCACCGTCCGAGGAACGGCCCGATGAGCGCCCCCACGCCTCGACCGGCCATCAGGACGCCGATGCCTACGTCGCCCGCTTCGAACTCGCGGAGCGCGAACACGGCCAGGAGCGCGATCGCGCCGCCCGCGAGCCCGAATCCCGCCTTGACCGTCAGGAGGGCGAGGACCCGATGGTCGCGGCGTGCGTAGCGCACGGTCTCGACGGTCGCGCGGATCACGTTCGTCTCGGCATCCGATCGTTCGGCGGAGAACGACCGGCGGATCCGGGCGAGGAGCAGCGCCGAGGTCGCGAAGCTCGCGGCGTCGATCAGGAACGCGGTGTCGCGCCCGAACGCGGCCGCCACGATGCCACCCAGCGCGGCGCCGACGGCGAGCATCGTCCCCCACAGGGAGCCCGAGAGCGCGTTCGCCGGCCCGAGGTCGCGAGGGTCGACAAGGTTCGGCAGGGCCGCGCTCGAGGCGGGGTCGAACACCGCCGCGAACGACGAGATGACGGCGAGCAACAGGTAGGCGATCCACAGGCTGTCGGCGTCGTTCACGAACAGGAACCCGAGGACCAGGACCGCGCGCGCCACGTCGCACGCCACCATGAGCGCCTTCCGGTTCAACCGGTCGGCCAGGACGCCGCCCACCGGGGACATGAGGAAGAACGGGATCTCCTGGGAGGCGATGAGGATCGCGACCGAGATCGCCGACCCCGTGAGCTCCAGCGCGAGTCCGAACAGCGCGACCAGCAGGAACCAGTCGCCGCCCAGCGAGATCAGCGACGCGAGATAGAGGTTGCGGAAGTCCGGGTTGCGACGGAGCAACGCGAACGCAGCCCGGAACCCCTCACGCTCTTCGACCGGTTCGCGCGCACCCACGTCGATTTGTCAGACTACCCGCCGAGGCCTCGACCGAAGGGGGACGTCGTGCTCGAAGGGGTCACGTGGTTCCGGCAGGCGGCGTTCCGGTGGCAGGGCGACGGACCGGTCGTGTACGTGGACCCGTGGGGGGTCACCGACCCCGCCCCGGCGGACGTGATCCTCATCACGCACGCGCACCACGACCACCTGCAGCCGAGCGAGATCGAGCGACTCCGAACCGATCGGACCCAGATCCTGGCACCGCCCGACGTCGCGAGCGCGCTGGAGGGCGAGGTGACGCCGGTCGCGCCCGGCGAGTCCCACGAGGTCTCCGGCCTGAAGGTCGAGACCGTGCCCGCGTACAACATCGTCGAGGACCGACTGGACATGCACCCGAAGAAGAACCGATGGGTCGGATACGTCTTCGAGTTCGGCGGCACCACCTACTACCACGCGGGGGACACCGACGCGCTCCCCGAGCTCGAAACCGTGCGGACGGACGTGGCGATGGTGCCGATCGGCGGCACCTACACGATGGACTACCGGGAGGCGGCCGGACTCGTGAAGCGGATGGAGCCGAGCCTTGCGGTGCCGATGCACTACGGGTTCGTCGTGTGCTCGCCGTCGCACGGCGCGTTGTTCAAGAAGGAGGCGTCGCCCGTGCACGTACAGGTGCTCGAGCCCACGAACCCGTTCGAGCAGGCGTAGGGAGGAGCGACGATGCCACTCGGGTACGACAAGCCGCTGTACATCCTGGCGTTCGATCACCGTGGGTCGTTCCAGAAGAAGTTCTTCGGCGTGGCCGGCGAGCCGAACGAGGAGGAGACGGCGCGCATCAGCGATGCGAAGCGGGTGATCTACGAGGGCGCGCTCCGAGCGCTCGACGAGGGGGTCGCCGCCGAGTCCGCCGGTGTCCTGGTCGACGAGCAGTTCGGAGCGGACATCGCCAGCGACGCAAAGGCCAGGGGGCTGTCGCTCGCGATGCCGGTCGAGAAGAGCGGTCAAGAGGAGTTCGACTTCCAGTTCGGCGAGGATTTCGGTCGGCACATCGAGGTGTTCGACCCCACGTTCTCGAAGGTGCTCGTCCGGTACAACCCCGAGGGCGACCTCGAGATGAACGCGCGACAGACGTTGCGGCTGCAGCGGCTCGGCGACTGGCTGCATGCGAACGACCGCCTCTATCTGTTCGAACTGCTGGTGCCGGCGACGCCGGAGCAGATCGAGGCGGCGGGTGGCGACGAGTCGAAGTGGGACAGCGAGGACCGGCCGAAGCTCATGAAGACGGCGATCGGGGAGCTCCAGGACTCGGGGGTCGAGCCGGACATCTGGAAGATCGAGGGGATCGACCGCCGCGAGGATTGCGAGACGATCTCGGCCACGACCCGGCGGGATGGTCGCGACGGGGTCGCGTGCGTCGTGCTCGGTCGCGGCGCCGACGACGCGAAGGTCGACCACTGGCTCCGGACGGGTTCGGGGGTCCCCGGGTACGTCGGGTTCGCGATCGGCCGTTCGATCTGGTGGGATCCGTTGAAGGGGTTCGTGGACGGCAACCTCGGCCGCGAGGAGGCCGCCAAGCAGATCGCCGCCAACTACCGGCGGTTCATCGACGTGTACGACGGAGGTTAGGAGGGGCAGATGGCGGTCATCAAGACGATCGACCTGGTCGGCGTATCGTCGGAATCCTGGCGGGACGCGGCCCAGCAGGCGTTGTCGGAAGCGGCGAAGACGATCCGCGGGATCGAAGGGATGGACATCCTCGGCACGAGCGCGGTCGTGAACGACGGCAGCATCTCCGAGTACCACACGCAGGTCCGGATCAGCTTCCGCATCGAACGCTCGTAGCCGCGGGAGGAGACCGGGCAAGACCTTGGGGAGCCCCGGCTAGACTCGCCTCATGCCGGCCTCGATCGTCGTCGGGACCCAGTGGGGGGACGAGGGCAAGGGCAAGGCCACCGACTACCTCGCCGACCGGATGGATCTGGTCGTCCGGTACCAGGGCGGGAACAACGCCGGCCACACGATCCTGGCCGAAGGCCACACGCTCAAGCTCCAGCTGATCCCCTCGGGGGTGCTGTACCCGCACATCACGAGCGTGATCGCCGACGGCGTCGTCGTCGACCCGCGCGTCCTGCTCGAGGAGATGGACGGCCTGTCGGCGATCGGCGTCGACCCGTCGCGGCTCGTGGTGTCCGGCAACTGTCACATGATCATGCCGTACCACCTCGAGCTCGAACGCGTGACCGAGCGGTTCCTCGGCAAGAACGCGCTCGGCACGACGAAGCGCGGGATCGGTCCCGCGTACGCGGACAAGGCGGCGCGGATCGGGCTGCGGGTGCAGGACCTGTTCGACGAGGCGATCTTCCGCGAGAAGCTCGAGATCGTCCTGCGCGAGAAGAACCAGCTGCTCACCCGCGTGTACGGCCGGCTCCCGCTCACGGCGGACGCGATCGTCGAGGACTACCTGCGGTACGCGGAGCGCCTGCGTCCCCTCGTCACCGACACCTCGAAGCTCCTGCACGACGCGCTCCGCGAGGGCGAGCGGGTCCTGCTCGAAGGCGCGCAGGGCACGATGCTCGACCTGGACAAGGGGACGTATCCGTTCGTGACCTCGTCGAACCCGGTCACCGGATACGCGCTCGCGTCGGCGGGCATCGGGCCGCGGGAGGTGGAGCGCGTCATCGGCATCACGAAGGCGTACATCACGCGGGTCGGCGCCGGGCCGTTCCCGACCGAGGACCTCGGTCCCGACGGCGATCGGCTGGGGGAACGCGGCCGCGAGTTCGGAACGGTGACCGGTCGCAAGCGCCGGTGCGGGTGGTTCGACGCCGTGATCGGACGGTACGCGACCAGGTTGAACGGCCTGACCGAGCTCTTCGTCACCAAGCTCGACGTCCTGAGCGGGTGCTCGTCCCTGAAGGTCTGCACCGCCTACCGCGCCGACGGCGAGACGTTCGAGGACTTCCCGCCGCACCAATCCCTGTTCCATCGCGCCGAGCCCGTGTACGAGGAGCTCGAGGGGTGGGACGAGGACCTCGGCGCCGTGCGGTCGTTCGACGACCTCCCGAACGCCGCCCGCAAGTACCTCGAACGCGTGCAGGAGCTGGTCGGGGTTCCGATCCGTGTGGTCTCCGTGGGGCCCGACCGGTCGCAGAGCCTGTCTGTTCCATGAGGGTCCTGGTCGTCGGGGGCGGCGGGCGCGAGCACGCGCTCTGCTGGGGGCTGGCGCGCGACCCGTCCGTCGACCGGCTGTTCGCGGCGCCGGGCAACGCCGGCATCGCGCTCGAGGCGGAGTGCGCGCCGGTCGCGAGCGAGGACCTCGTGGGTGTCGTCGCGCTCATCGAGCGCGAGCACGTCGATCTCACCGTCGTGGGTCCGGAGGTCCCGCTCGTCGCCGGCCTGGCCGACGAGCTCGGTGCCCGAGGGCACGCCGTCTTCGGGCCGTCGAGGGCGGCCGCCCGGATCGAGGGCTCGAAGGCGTGGGCCAAGTCGCTCATGCGCCGCGCCGGCATCCCCACCGCGCGTTCGGCGACGTTCTCGCGAGCGGACTGGGAACGCGATCCGAACGACGTGCTGTCGTTCCTGCACGAGGAGCTCGGCGGCGGGGGCGCGGTCGTCAAGGCGGATGGGTTGGCAGCGGGCAAGGGTGTGGTCGTCGCCGACACCGCGACCGAGGCGGCGGAGGCGGTGGAGGCATGCCTGGGCGGCGGCGCGTTCGGCGAGGCGGGGGCGCACGTGGTGATCGAGGAGCGCCTTTCGGGGCCGGAGGTCTCGGCGTTCGCCCTGACGGACGGGCGAACCGTGCTCCCGATGGCGCTCGCCCAGGACTTCAAGCGGGTCGCGGACGGCGACACCGGTCCGAACACGGGTGGGATGGGCGCGTTCTCGCCGGTCCCGTTCGTGGACGACACGACCGCCGAGCGGATCCACACCGGGATCCTCGAGCCGGCGATCCGAACGATGGCCGCGGAGGGGGTGCGGTACCGAGGGGTCCTCTACGCCGGCATGATGCTCACCGCCGACGGGCCGAAGGCGCTCGAGTTCAACTGCCGCTTCGGCGACCCGGAGACCCAGGTCCTGGTGCCGCGGCTCGCCTCGTCGCCCGCGGAGCTGCTCCTCGCGTGCGCCCGAGGCGAGCTCGCCGGGTCGATCGAGCTCCGGCCCGAGGCCTGCGTCACGGTCGTGCTCACGTCCGGCGGCTACCCGGGGGCGTACGACGTGGGGTTCGAGATCGCGGGTCTGGGGGAGGCCGGTGCGGTCGAGGGCGTCACGGTGTTCCATTCGGGCACCGCCGAAGCGCAGGGTAGAGTGGTCACGGCGGGCGGACGGGTGCTGTCGGTGAGCGCTGTCGGGGCCTCGCTCCAGGAGGCCCGCGATCGCGCGTACGAGGCCTGCGCCCGGGTCTCGTTCGAAGGGATGCACCGCCGGACGGACATCGCGGCCCGGGCCGCGGGGGAGGAGCGGTCGTGAGCGAACAGGCACCGGTGGTCGGTGTGCTGGCCGCCTCGCCCGCCGAGCTCTCGGTGATGCAGCAGGCCTCCGCGATCCTGGAGAAGCTCGAGATCACGCACGAGGTCCGCGTCATGTCCGCCGCCCGGAGCCCCGACCTCGTCGACGAGTACGCGCGGACGGCGTTCGACCGCGGGCTGAAGGTGCTCGTGGCGACGACCGGGATCTCGGGTCACCTCGCGTCCGCGCTCGCGTCCCGGACGATCCTGCCGGTGATCGGCGTCCCGATCGCGAGCGAGGCGATGGGCGGCGAGCAGGCCCTGTACGTGGCGGCGCAGATGCCGAGCGGCGTCCCGATCGCCACCGTCGGCATCGACGCCGCGATGAACGCGGCCGTGCTCGCGGCCGAGGTCGTCGGCGTCGCCGACCCGGACGTGCAGAAGCGGCTCTGGCGCTTCAAGGACGACCTGGCGGAGGGCCTGCGACTGTGACGGCCGGCACCCCCGCGCCTCCCGCATGATCCCGAGGTACGCCCTGCCGGAGATGTCGGCCGTGTGGTCCGAGCCTGCCAAGCTCGGCCACTGGCTCGAGATCGAGATCCTCGCGGTCGAGGCCTGGTCTCGCCTCGGCGTGGTGCCCGAATCGGACGCTCGCGAGATCCGCGAGCAGGCGGCGTTCGACCTCGTGCGCGTCGCGGAGGTCGAACGGATCACCCGGCACGACGTGGCGGCGTTCGTCGAGGTGGTCGCCGCCTCGGTGGGACCCGCGGGGCGATGGGTGCACTTCGGCCTCACCTCCTCGGACGTGCTCGATACGGGCCTCGCGCTCCAGCTCCGGGCCGCCAGCGACCTGCTGCTCGCGCGCGTCGACTCGCCTCCTCTCCGTGACCAAGGCTCTGGCGCTTGCCCATCGCGAGACCGTGATGGCCGGGCGAACCCATGGTGTCGTGGCAGAACCCACGAGCTTCGGGCACAAGGTGGCGCTGTGGGCGTTCGAGCTCGACCGCGACCGCGAGCGGCTGCGTCGCGCGAAGGAGACGGTCAGCGTCGGGGCGATCAGCGGCGCGGTCGGCACGTATGCGCAGGTCGACCCGAGGATCGAGGAGGAGGTCTGCGCGCGGCTCGGCCTTCGGCCCGCCGAGGCGTCGAACCAGATCGTCCCGCGCGACCGTCACGCGGAGCTCATGAGCGCGCTCGCGATCACCGCCTCGACGCTCGACGAGATCGCCACGGAGATCCGACACCTCGCGCGCACCGAGGTCCGCGAGGTGCAGGAGCCGTTCGCGCCCGGGCAGAAGGGCTCGACCGCGATGCCGCACAAGCGGAACCCGGTCCGGTGCGAACGGATCACGGGCCTCGCACGTGTGATCCGCGGCAACCTGCAGACGTCGCTCGAGAACACCGTGCTCTGGCACGAGCGCGACATCTCGCACTCCTCGGCCGAGCGCGTGATCCTGCCCGACTCGACGACCCTGCTCGACTTCATGCTGGCCGAGCTCACGGAGGTCCTCGAGGGTCTTCGGGTCGATCCGGAGCGGATGCGCGCGAACCTCGACGTGGGTGGCGGCCTCGCGTACTCACAGAACGTGCTGCTCGCGCTCGTCGAGGCCGGGATGTCGAGGGACGAGGCCTACGGGATCGTGCAGGCCGCGGCGGCCCGTGCCTGGGACGCGGGCGCGAGCTTCCGCGACGAGCTCGCGTCGGACCCAACGGTGACGGGCCGGGTGGACCTCGAGCCGCTCTTCGACGCGAGGCGGGCGCTCGCGAACCTCGACGTCGTGTTCGACCGGCTGGAGAAGATCGCGACGGACGAACGATGAGCGGGACCGGGGCGAAGCTGCGCGGTCGGGGCAAGGTCCGCGACATCTACGACGTGGGGGACGATCGGCGTGCTGCTCGTCGCGACCGATCGCATCAGCGCGTTCGACGTCGTGCTCCCGAACGCGATCCCGGACAAGGGCCGCGTCCTCACGGCGCTCACGCTGTTCTGGCTCGAGCACACGAGGGACCTGATCGGCAATCACCTGATCGGCGCCGATCGCGCGAGCTTCCCCGAGCCCTTCCGAAGCGAACCCGCTCTCGCAGGCCGAGCGATGCTCGCGACGCGGGCGGACGTGGTCCCGGTGGAGTGCGTGGCGCGCGGCTACCTGACCGGTTCCGGCCTGAAGCAGTACCGAGCCGAGGGACACGTGTGCGGCGTGCCGTTGCCCCCCGGTCTCGTCGAGGCGTCGAGGCTGCCCGAGGCGATCTTCACCCCCACGACGAAGGCGGCCGAGGGGCACGACCTGCCGCTCACGTTCGACGAGACGGTCGATCTCATCGGTCGTGGTCTGGCCGAGAAGCTCCGCGAGATCACGATCGCGCTCTACGAGCGCGGAGCCGGGGTCGCGGCGGAGCGCGGCATCATCGTCGCGGACACGAAGTTCGAGTTCGGGTTCGCGGACGGTGAGCTCATCCTCATCGACGAGGTGCTCACGCCCGACTCGTCGAGGTTCTGGCCGGCCGCGTCCTACGCGCCGGGCACCGTGCAGGCATCGTTCGACAAGCAGTACGTGCGCGACTGGCTCGACGCGAGCGGCTGGGATCACGACCCGCCGGCCCCGGAGCTTCCCGCCGACGTCGTCGAACGCACCGCGGCGACGTATCGAGAGGCGTTCGAGCGGATCACGGGCGATCGGTGGGGCGGGTACCTCGACCGGATGGGTGTCGAGGACGCCGGCGGTCCGCGGGCGGACGAGCGCGCGATCGAACGGCTGCGAGAGGCGCACGCGTGAGGTTCCGCGCCGAGGTCTGCGTCTGGCTGAAGCCGGGCCTGCTCGACCCGGCCGGGAAGGCCGTCGAGGGATCGCTGCCGGCACTCGGGTGGAGCAACGTCACCGAGGTCCGGGTCGGGCGTTTCGTCCAGCTCGACCTCGACGCCGACGACGAGGGGTCCGCGCTCGAGCAGGTCCGGGCGATGTCCGAGCGGTTCCTGTCGAACCCGGTGATCGAGACCTACCGGGTCATGGACGTTCGGGGGCTCTCGAGCACGAGCGCCCAGGACGGCTCGTGAGCGAGCGTCGTCCACGGATCGGGGTGGTGACCTTCCCCGGCTCGCTCGACGACCGCGACGCGGTGCGTGCCGTCGGGGTCATGGGCGGCGAGGGCGTGCCGCTGTGGCACGGGGACCGAGATCTCCGAGGCGTCGACGGCGTGATCCTGCCCGGCGGCTTCTCGTACGGCGATTACCTGCGCTGCGGGGCGATCGCGCGCTTCGCGCCGGTCATGGACGAGGTCCGGGCGTTCGCCGCCGGGGGCGGGCCGGTGGTCGGGATCTGCAACGGATTCCAGATCCTGTGCGAGGCGGGCCTGCTCCAGGGGGCGCTCATCCGCAACCGGCAGCTCCGGTTCGTCTGCCGATGGGTCGATGTTCGGGTCGAGACGTCGCTCTCGCCGCTCACCGCCGGACTCGTTGCCGGCGACGTGCTCCGGGTGCCCGTCAAACACGGCGAGGGCCAGTTCGTCGCATCGGCGGATGACCTCGACGCGATCGAGGGCGAGGGTCTGGTGGTCCTTCGGTACTGCGGTCCCGATGGAAGCGTCGATGACGCCTACGCTCCGAACGGTTCCGCCCACGAGATCGCGGGTGTCCGGAACGAGGCGGGCAACGTCGTCGGGCTGATGCCCCACCCCGAGCACGCGGTCGACCCCGACGTGGGCGCGACCGGTGGCCAGCCGATGTTCGACGCGCTGCTGTCGTCCGCGCTCGCGCGCGCGTCGGCGTGAGCTCCTCCGAACCACTCCACCGACGGCTGGGACTCACGGACGATGAGCTCGACGCCGTGCGCGCGACGCTCGGCCGCGATCCCAACCCCACGGAGCTCGCGATGTACGCGGTGATGTGGTCCGAGCACTGCTCGTACAAGTCGTCGAAGGTACACCTGCGCTCACTGCCGAGCGAGGGACCCCGGGTGCTCGTCGGGCCGGGGCAGGACGCCGGCGCGGTCGACGTCGGCGACGGGCTCGCCGTGGTCTTCAAGATGGAGTCCCACTCGCATCCGTCCGCGGTCGAGCCCTATCAGGGAGCCGCGACCGGCGTCGGAGGGATCGTGCGCGACGTGATCTCGATGGGCGCCCGCCCCGTGGCGTTGCTGGACCCGCTCCGGTTCGGCCCGCTCTCGGACGAGCGCAACCGATGGTTGTTCGGCGGCGTCGTCGCGGGGATCGGCGGCTACGGCAACTGCATCGGCGTGCCGACGGTCGGCGGCGAGGTCGCGTTCGCCGAGCCGCATACGGCGAACCCGACCGTGAACGTGATGTGCATCGGCCTGGCTTCCGCTGACCGGCTCGTCACCTCGGCGCGCGACGTGCCCGAGGGTTCGTTGCTCGTGCTCTACGGTGCGGCCACCGGGCGCGACGGGATCGGCGGCGTGTCGGTCCTCGCCTCCCGGACGATCGGATCCGAGGCGCAGGAGAGCAGACCGAGCGTGCAGATCGGCGACCCGTTCGCCGGCAAGCTGCTCATCGAGGCATCGCTGGAGCTCGTCGAGCGAGGGATGCTCGAGGGGCTCCAGGATCTCGGCGGCGCGGGGCTCACGTGCGCGGCGAGCGAGTCCGCCGCCCGTGCGGGCCTCGGCGCCGAGGTGGACCTCGAGGCGGTGCCGCTGCGGGAGCCGGACCTCGAGCCGTTCGAGATCCTCACGAGCGAGTCCCAGGAGCGCATGCTCGCGATCGTCGCCCCGGACCGCCTTGCCGAGGTCCGGGCGGTCTGCTCGAGGTGGGGGCTCGCGTCCGCGGTCATCGGGCGCCTGGTGCCGGGGGGCGCGCTCCGCGTTCGGATGGGCGGCGTTCCCGTCGCGGACGTCCCCGCGCGCTCGCTCGCGGAGGAGACGCCGATCTCCACACGGCCGGTCGTGGCACCGGCGGAACCGGACGACCCGTTCGCGGACGACCCGACCTTCGCGTCGGTGACCGTGGAGCCGGTCGAGGCGATCGTCGCGCTCCTGGCGTCGCCGAACATCGCGAGCAAACGCTGGGTCTGGGAGCAGTACGACTCGATCGTCCAGGGGCAGACGGTGAGGGGTTCGGGTGGAGACGCGGCGCTGGTCCGGATCGAGGGCACGCTGAAGGCGCTCGCGATCTCCACCGACGGCGCGGGGCGGTTCGGGACCCTGGATCCGTACCTGGGTGCGGCGCACGCCGTCGCGGAGTCGGCGCGCAACGTCGCGTGCACCGGCGCGACGCCGCTCGCGATCACCAACTGCATGAACTTCGGCAACCCCGAGCGGCCCGAGGTGATGTGGCAGTTCGTCGAGTCGATCCGGGGGATGGCCGACGCCTGCCGCGCGTTCGAGACGCCGGTGACGGGCGGCAACGTCAGCTTCTACAACGAGGCCGGCGACTCGGCGATCTGGCCGACGCCGGTGATCGGCATGGTGGGGCTCCTCGAGGACTACCGGCTCGCCCTGCGACACCCGTTCGTCGGCAGCGGCGCGTGGATCTACCTGCTCGGCGAGACCTTCGCCGAGCTGGGCGGCACGGCGTTCGCGGAGGTGGTCCTGGGCACGATCTCGGGACGGCCCCCGGCGCTTGATCTGGATCGCGAGCGCCGCCTGCATCGCCTGCTCATCGAGCTCGCTCGGGGGGACCTGGTCGAGAGCGCGCACGACTGCGCCGAGGGGGGCCTCGCCGTCGCGCTTGCCGAATGTGCGATCGCGGGTGGGACCGGGTTCGCGGCGTCGCACGAGGGTGACCATCCGTGGCACGTCGGGCTGTTCTCCGAGTCGGCCTCGCGCGCGGTGGTCTCGGTCGCCCCGGAGCGTGCGGCGGCGCTCGAGGACACCGCGGGTGCACACGATGTGCCGTGGTCGCGGATCGGCGAGACGGGGGGACCGCGGATCGTGTTCGACGGGCTGCTCGACGTGACGGTCGAGGAGGTCGCCGCAGCATACGAGGACGCGATCCCGAAGCTCCTCGCCGGCTGAGATGCACGCGGTCGCCCGCTCGGTCCTGCGGCGGATCCTGCTGCTCGGGATCTCGGCCCTCGGCCTGTACGTGGTCTTCCCGAGCCTCGTCGAGACCTTCTCCTCGTTCCCCCAGCTCTCGAGGGTCCATCCAGCGTGGCTCGCGGCGATGGTGGCGCTCGAGGCGGGGGCATTCGTTGCGAACTGGGCGCTGCTCCGACTGGCCCTGCGGGGGGCCGGATGGTTCCGCGTCGCGACCACCCAGCTCGCGTCGAACGCGGTGAGCCGCATCCTGCCCGGGGGCGCGGCCACGGGCGGCGCCGTCCAGTACGCGTGGCTCGTGCGCACCGGCCTGGACGGCGCGGTCGTGGCCTCCGGCCTGACCGCGGCCTCGCTGATCTCGACCGGCGTGGTGCTCGCGCTCCCGGTGTTCGCGATCCCCGCGATCGTGGGTGGCGCACCCGTCGACCGAGGCCTCCAGCGCGCGGCCTGGCTCGGGCTCGGCGCCTTCGCCTTGACCGCGGGGGTCGTCGCGGTACTCCTGTCCACGCAGCGACCGCTCGCCTGGGTCGGCCGCCAGGTCCAACGGGTCGCGAACTTCCTTCGGCGGCGCGGGCCCGACACCACCGACCTGCCCGAGCGCCTGCTCGCCGAACGCGACGAGATCCGCTCGGTGTTCGGCAGGCGCTGGCTCCTCGCCCTCACGTCCGCGCTCGCGAACCGGCTCCTGGACTACCTCGCGCTGCTCGCTGCCCTGGTGGCGGTCGGGGCGACGCCGAGGCCCTCGCTCGTGCTCCTCGCGTACGCCGGGTCGGTGGTGCTCGGCATGATCCCGATCACGCCGGGAGGCCTCGGGTTCGTGGAGGCGGGGCTGGCCGCGATGCTCACGCTCGCCGGCATCCCTGCGGCGCAGGCCACGGTCGCGACCCTGGCCTACCGGCTCGTCTCGTATTGGTTGCCGCTCCTCGCCGGGGCGATCGCCGGGTTCCTGTTCCGCCGGGCGTATCCCTCCGGCGGTGTACCCGAGGCGCCGTCGGGCGCCGAGGCACCGTGAGGCCACGGAACGGCGGCCCCCGTCACGGACGGGGGCTGGGCCGGTGCTAGCATCGCGGCGCGTGGGTGCGGACGGTCCGAAGGACGAGTGCGGTGTCTTCGGCGTCTGGGCGCCCGGCGAGGACGTCGCGCGGCTGATCTACTTCGGGCTCTTCGCCCAGCAGCATCGGGGGCAGGAGTCCGCGGGGATGGCGGTCTCCGACGGCGAGCACCTCATGGTGTTCAAGGAGCTCGGGCTCGTCTCGCAGGTCTTCAACGAGGCCACGCTCTCCACGCTCCGGGGTGACCTCGGCATCGGTCACAACCGCTACTCCACGACGGGCTCGACGACGTGGGAGAACGCGCAGCCGGCGTTCAAGACCGACGGGCAACGCTCGCTCGCGCTCGGGCACAACGGCAACCTCGTGAACACGATCGACCTCGCCGGGCGCGCGGGACGTGTCGGCGCCGCGACGACGGACTCCGACCTGGTGGCGTCGATCCTGGCCGCCCATCCTGCGGAGGACCTCGGGACGGCGCTCCTGGACACCCTGCCCTCACTCGAGGGCGCCTTCTGCTTCGTGGTGATGGACGAGCGGAGCCTGTACGCGGCGCGCGACCCGCTCGGGCTGCGCCCGCTCTCGATCGGCCGGCTCCCGAACGGCTTCTGCGTCGCGTCGGAGACCTGCGCCCTCGACATCGTCGGCGCGACGTTCGTGCGAGACGTGGAGCCGGGCGAGCTGGTCCGGTTCGACGAGCGCGGCGTGGAGTCGATGCGGTTCGCCGACCAGGGGCGGTCCGCGCTCTGCATCTTCGAGTACGTCTACCTCGCCAGGGCGGACTCGAGGATCCGGGGTCGAACCGTCCACGAGGTCCGGCGCGAGCTCGGTCGCCGGCTGGCCGAGGAGGCACCCGCCGAGGCGGACCTCGTGGTGCCGGTCCCGGACACGGCGCACTCGGCCGCGCAAGGGTACTCGGAGTCCGCCCGGATCCCGTACGGCGAGGGCCTGATGAAGAACCGGTACGTCGGCCGGACGTTCATCCAGCCGTCGCAGTCGCTCAGGGATCGAGGCGTGAAGCTCAAGCTCAATCCGATGCCGGACGCGGTCCGCGGGAAACGGCTCGTCGTGATCGACGACTCGATCGTGCGCGGGACGACCACGAGGCAGATCGTCCAGGCGTTGCGGGAGGCGGGCTCGACCGACGTCCACCTGCGCATCACCTCCCCTCCGATCCGGTGGCCCTGCTTCTACGGGATCGACATGTCCACGAGGCAGGAGCTCATCGCGGCCGATCTCGACGTCGAGCAGATCCGCGACTACGTGGGTGCGGACTCGCTCGGGTACCTCTCGCTCGAGGGGATGGTTGCCGCGACGGATCAGCCGGCGGACAGCTTCTGCCGGGCGTGCTTCGACGGTGAGTACCCGATCCCGATCCCCGAGCATGCCGGCAAGTTCCTGCTCGAGCACCCCGCGAAGTCGTGAGCGAGGCCTACCGCCGGGCCGGCGTCGACCTCGAGGCCGGCGCTAAGGCCGTCGAACTGATCCGCGATCTCGCGGCGGGCGCGGCGCGCCCCGAGCTCGCGCAGGGCGTCGGCGGGTTCGCCGGACTGTTCGAGCTCGACGGGGGACGGTTCCTCGCCGCCGCCACCGACGGAGTCGGGACCAAGCTCGAGGTCGCGAGGCTCGCGGGACGCGTCGACACGGTCGGGATCGATCTCGTCGCGATGTGCGCCGACGACGTCGTGTGCACCGGTGCCGAGCCCCTGTTCTTCCTCGACTACCTCGCCGTGGGCCGCGTCGACCCGGAGCGCGTGTCGGCGATCGTGGCCGGAGTCGCCGAGGGCTGCCGGCGGGCCGGGTGCGCGCTCCTCGGTGGCGAGACCGCGGAGCACCCCGGCGTCATGGCGCACGACGCGTTCGACCTCGCCGGGTTCTGCGTGGGGATCGTCGAAGCGGATCGGCGGATCGGACCGGAGCGCGTCTCGCGCGGGGACGCGATCGTCGGTCTGGCCTCGAGCGGGCTGCATGCGAACGGGTTCTCGCTCGTTCGTCGCGCGTTGCTCGACGAGAGCGGGTTGGACCTGAGCGAGGTGATCGCGCCGCTGGAGCGTCCGCTCGCCGACGAGCTCCTCGAGCCGACCAGGATCTACGCGCCGATCGTGCTGGCCCTCGCTCGAGAGGGACTGGTGCACGCGGCCGCCCACATCACCGGAGGTGGCATCCCGGAGAACGTTCCCCGTGCGGTGCCCGACGGGTTGCACGCGTCGATCCGGTGGGGCTCCTGGCCCGTCCCGGCGGTGTTCGAGCTGTTGGGCGTCCATGCGTCCGAGGACGACCTCCGCGCGACGTTCAACCTGGGGATCGGGCTGGCGCTCGTCGTGGATCCCGTGGCCGCGGACGAGGTGATCCGGCGCGTCGCGTCGGGCGGCGTGCCCGCCTGGGTGATCGGGTCCGTCGAGGCCTGAGCCGGGGTGACCGGGCCGGCCGATCGTGCCGGCACGACCGCACGTCCTGGCGCGGAGTGACTAGGCCCGGGTCGTCCCATCGGCGGACGCCCCACACGTTCGGGGGACTCCACCCGGTCACCGGCAAACCCCCCCTTGGGGCGATGTCGAACGGCCGTATCCCGCCGATACCGTTACCGATGATGTCGGCCACACAGACCTCGACCAGCGTGCTCGTCGTCGACGACGAGCCCCAAGTGGTGTGGATGCTCCAGTTCAGCCTGGAGGCCGAGGGGTATCAGACGTTCGCGGCGCGGGATGGACAGGCCGCGCTCGAGGAGGTCCGGCAGCACCACCCGAACCTCGTCCTCCTCGACATCATGATGCCCGTGATGGACGGATGGGCGTTCCTGGAGGAGCTCCAGGCGCTGCCGAAGTCCGAACGCCCGAGGGTGATCGTGGTCTCCGCCCGTTCGAGCCTCCGCGACCGCGCGAAGGCAGCCGAGCTCGGCGCCGACGCGTTCGTTGCCAAGCCGTTCAACGTCGACGACCTGCTCGTCGTCCTGCACGACGTCGAACTGGCCAGCTAGGCCTGCTCCGTCACCGAGAGCCCCGCCTGTTCCAACAGCGCCAGCAGCGGCTCGAGCAATCGCACCGGCGCCGCCACGGTCAGGACCTCGCCGTTCGGCTGCGCGAACCGTCGGAACCGGGCGCCCGCGGCCTCGACGATCACGCGTCCCGCCGCGATATCCCACGGCGCGAGATGCAGCTCGTAGTACGCGTCCACTTCGCCGCATGCGACGGCGCACAGATCGAACGCCGCTGAGCCGCTCCGCCGGATGTCGGCCACACGGTCGATGATCCCCGAAAGGATCCGAGCCTCGGCCACGCGCATCGCCGGCGCGTAGCCGAACCCCGTTGCCAGCACGGCCCCCTCGAGCACCGTGCGCCGTGACGGGCGCACCTGCACCCCGCCCCGAACGGTTCCGAGTCCGGCGACCCCTTCGGTTCGGCGCCCGAGCGCGTCGATGACCACGCCGATCGCCGGTCGGCCATCCACCTCCACGCCGATGGAGACGGCGTAGCCCGGGTAGCCGAGGACGTAGCTCGCCGTGCCGTCGAGGGGATCGAGCACCCACCGGACACCCGAGGTCCCCGCTCGATCGGCGCCCTCCTCGCCGAGGATCGCGTCGTCCGGTCGCTCCGCGACGATGCCGTCCACGATCGCGCGTTCGGCGGCTCGATCGACCTCGGTGACCAGGTCGCCCGCCGCGGATTTCTCGCCGATCTCGAAGCCTCGTTCGAGGCCGTCCCGATGGATCGCCGCCGCCCGGTCGGCGAGCTCGACCGCGAGCGTGCGGATCGCGTTCAGGTCCGGGGTTGGAACCGTTGCCCCTTTCCCCGCATCAGCTCTCGACGACCTTGCCGAAGCGGACGGCGCGGAGCGGCACCCGTGCGAGCGAGCCGTCCTTGCGGCGGACCATGTACGTGGCGGCGGGGTCGTCGTAGTACTCGAGCGTCCCGACGGCCTCGCCCACGAACCCGTTCGGCAGCTCGAACTGGAAGGACACGCGTTTGCCGACGTCCGCGGCGCTCACGAGGTTCTGGCCCTTCACGGCGGGCAGGATATCCGAACGACTCAGCGGGGTAGCGACCCGAGGCGCTCGCGCGATCCGAGGAGTTCCACCAACGCGCTGAGCGCCCGACCGACCGTGGCGCCGTCGAGCACCCGGTGGTCGAAGGTGAGCGAGAGCGTGCAGGCCGGCCGTGACGCCACCGCACCGTCCACGACGAGCGCGCGCGGAGCGATCATCCCGAGGGCGATCGTGACCGCGTGTCCCGGATGCAGGAGCGGCGTGCCGGATTCGGAGCCGTAGCTCCCCGTGTTGGTCACGGCGATCGTCGCGCCGCTGAGTTCCTCCGGGGTGAGGGTGTTCGTTCGCGCTGCCTCCGCGAGCCGCGCCACGTCGGCGGCGACGTCGCGGATCGACCGGGATCCCGCGTCGCGGAGCACCGGCACGACGAGCCCACGCTCGGTGTCGGTCGCGATGCCGACGTGCACCGAACGGTGGAGACGGATCTGTTCCTCGCTCCACGTCGCGTTGATCCATGGATGGTCGCCGCAGACCTCCACCAACGCACGGATGAACACCGGGAGCGGTGAAGAGCCGAGCTCGCGTCGGAGCGTGTCCAACTCCGTGCAGTCGACCGTACGGAACGTCGTGACCTGTGGGATGCGGGCGATCTCCTCGAGGTTGCGGGCGATCGTCCTGCGCGTCGCGGTGACCGGCACGAGCTCGTCGTCGCCCGCCGGGCCGCCGCCCGAGGCGCGTTCGACGTCCTCCCGCGTCACCCGCCCGCCGGGACCGCTCCCGGCCACGGAGGACAGGTCGACCCCGCGATCCTTCGCGAACCTCCGCACGGCCGGCGTCGCGCTCGCCGGTCGGACGCCGGGGGGAACGGACGGCCGCGACGTGGAGACGAGCGGCGACGCGGAGACGGCCGATTCGTCCTCGACCAGGAACGTGACCAGAGGCGCGCCGACGCGCACGGTCGCACCCGATGCCGCATGGAGCCTCACGATCTGGCCGACGAACGGCGAGGGGATCTCGACGGTCGCCTTCGCGGTCTCGATCTCCACGAACGGTTCGTTGAGTTCGACGGCGTCGCCCTCGGCGACCAGCCACGCGGTGACGACGGCGTCCTCGAGGCCCTCGCCGAGGTCTGGCAACGCGAACACGCGCTCGCCCATCAGTACGCGACCACCGTGCGGACGGCGTCCACGATCCGGTCGACGCCGGGCAGGTACCGCTCCTCCAACGACGCCGGCGGGTACGGCACGTCGGGCGCGGTGACGCGGACGGACCGGCGCCTCGAGGTGGTCGAAGGCCTCCTCGACGATCCGCGCGACGATCTCCGCTCCCATGCCCAACGTACGGGGCGCCTCGTGGACGATCACGGCTCGTCCGGTGGCCCGCACCGCGCCGCCGATCGCCTCGACGTCGAGCGGGACGAGCGAGCGCAGGTCGATCACCGAGCACTCGACCCCGGTCTCCGACAGCACGCTCGCCGCCTGGAGGCATCGAGCGGTCATCGCACCGTAGGTGATCACCGCGCACGCGTCCCCGCCGCGGAGCGTGCGAGCCCGGCCGATGCCGGGCCCGTCGGTCGTGAGCGCACCCTCCGCCTTCGACCAGTACCGGCTCTTCGGCTCGAGGAAGATGACCGGATCGGGGTCGTCGATCGACAGCCGCAGCAGTCGGTAGGCGTCGAGCGCGTCCGACGGCACGACGACCTTGAGCCCGGCCGTATGCGCGTAGTACGTCTCCGGGCTCTCGCCGTGATGTTCCTTCCCCTTGATGCCGCCGAACGACGGGATGCGGATCACGACCGGCATCCCGACGCGCCCCCGCGTGCGGGCACGGTACTTCGCGATATGGCTGATCACCTGGTCGAGCGCGGGGTAGGAGAACCCGTCGAACTGCATCTCGGCCACCGGGCGCCATCCGGCCATCGCGAGCCCGACGCACATCCCCGAGATCCCGGCCTCGGCGATCGGGGTGTTGAAGACGCGTTCCCGCCCGAACTCGGCCTGCAACCCTTCGGTCACACGGAACACGCCACCGAGGTCGCCCACGTCCTCGCCGAACACGAGCGTTCGGGGGTCGTCGGCCAACGCATCCCGAAGCGCCGTGTTCAACGCGGCCACCATCGTGACCTCAGGCATCGCCGAGGAGCTCCCGTCGTTGCCTCCGCACCGCCTCGGGCGGATCGGCGAACGCGAAGTCGAAGATCTCCTCGGCGGGCGGAGCGCCGAGCTCCACGACGGCGGCGCGGATCTCGCCGACCCAGGCCGCCGCTTCCTCCTCGCATCGCGGGACGAAGGACCGGTCGATGAGCCCGGCCTCGAGCAGGTAGGTGTGGAACCGGTCGATCGGGTCGCGGGCGCGCCAGGACTCCACCTCGTCATCGTCGCCGGTACCGGGTCGCGTCGTCGGCCGTCGAGTGCGCCCCGATCCGGTAGGTCATCGCCTCGATCAACGTCGGCCCGCCGCCCGAACGCGCCCGCTCGACCGCCTCCCTCGTCACCGCGTAGACGGCCAACACATCGTTCCCGTCGACGCGCACCCCGGGCATCCCGTACCCGGCGGCCCGGGCGGCGATCGGCGCGACGTACTGCTCCCGGGCCGGCACCGAGATCGCCCACCCGTTGTTCTGGCAGAACAGGACCACCGGCGCCTCGAGGACGGCCGCGAGGTTCGCACCCTCGTGGAAGTCGCCCTCCGACGCCGATCCGTCGCCGAAGTACGCGAGCGCGCACGTCCCGGCCCGATCGAGCTTGCTCCCGAGCGCCCAGCCGACCGCGTGGACGATCTGGGTCGCGACCGGGACGCAGATCGGCGCGAACCGTGAGCGGATCGGATCGTAGGGCCCGCCGTGCCACGTCCCACGGTGGTACTGCAGGTACTCGACGACGTCGATGCCGCGGACGACGGCCGCGGCGAGCTCGCGGAACGACGGGAACACGAAGTCGTCGGTCTCAAGCGCGGTTGCGCTGCCCACCTGCGCCGCCTCCTGGCCCTCGAACGGCGGGTAGACCGTGAGCTCGCCCTGTCGCTGCAACGACCAGCACTCGCGGTCCAGGCGCCGAGTGCGGATCATCTGGCGCAAGAGCTCGCGTCGTTCGTCGGGACCCAGTCCCACGTCGACGTCGCCGACGACCGATCCGTCGGGAGCGACGATCTGCACGATCGGGACGTCGGCGGAGACGGACTCGGTCCTCATGGGACGGTTGACCTCGGCAGCGGGGAGCGAGCGCAGAGCATATACACTCGCGCGCGGTGGTCCCCCAGGCCGAGCTCCGCGTGTTCCAGCCACTCGAGGCGTTCGAGCCTCACGAGCAGGCGCACTGGGAACGACACATCGTGGACGGCGCGGTCCGGCTCGGGCGGCCGCGATTCCGGCAGGAGGTCACCTCGGCCGGCCAGGGCATCCTCATGCCTGCCGGACCCGAGGGCGCGTACGTGAAGGTCGTCGACGGCCGGACCTTCGTCTGCCCGTGGCGGACCCGGCTCCGCGTGCTCGGCGGGCTCCTCGCGTTCCGGTCTTCCTCGACCTTCGACGACCCCGATGCGTTCGTCCCCGCCTCCACCGTGCGCCGGGCCCTCCGAGAGCTCCGCCGCATGCGCCGGCGTGAGCCCGGACACGTGTCCGCGATCGTGCATAGCCCGTGGCACGTTCCGGTCCGCTGGTTCGTCCTGTTCGTCGACGAGGAACGTCGGATCCGAGACGACGATGGGCACCCTCGCCTGTCGTACCTCACCACGACGAGGAAGGCGATCCGACGGGCGGAGGAGGTGATCCCCGGGCTCCGACGCTCCGAGCTGGGTTCGATCGCGGACCTGATCGTCGAGCTCCACGGGTGGCTCGATTCCTTCGACACGGGTTCCATCCTCGAGCTCGACTACGGCTCGCTGTGCGGGTTCCTGTCGTGGGACGAGATGGACGACGACCACAGCGCGCGAGACATCCAGGAGGCCCTGCGAGCGCTCTCGGACAAGGAGTACCCGCGCTCCGCGGACCTGTACCAGTCGGTGCTCTCTCGCGCCGCCGAGCTCCGGGCGCACGAGGGCCTGAACTAGCGGCCGGGACGTGGCCAGGGGCAGGATCGAACTGCCGACACCGCGGTTTTCAGCCGCGTGCTCTGCCATCTGAGCTACCTGGCCCGGGCCGGTAGAAACCTGGCAGAGATCGCCGCCGAGGTCATCACCAGCGCGTTGAAGTGTAGCGAGTGGAGGTGGGGGCGGGCGCGGTAACGCCATCTCGGCCTGAGGGACGCCCTCAACACAGCCTTGACCGGCATGCCTTCGCCAGCGGCCTCGAGATCGACGGCCGCCGTGACCGAGTCGATCCCTCTGGGGCGGAGCTCATCGCCTGGAAACGAGGATGTAGGTGTTCATGTCGCCTTTGCCCTTCACCGAGACGACACCGCGCGGCTCGCAGACGAACTTGTCCCGGATCAGCTCGTAGGTCGCCGGGGTCAGCTGGATCGATCCCGCGACCCCTTCGGACTCCATGCGGCTCGCCGTGTTCACCACATCGCCCCACAGGTCGTATGCGAACTTGTGGGTGCCCACGATCCCGGCGACCACCGGGCCCGAGTTGATCCCGATCCGCAGGCTGATGTCATGGCCGTTGAACCGATGTCGCTCGGTGTGGTCGCGGATCCGAAGGGCCAGCTCGGCGATCGCGTGCGCGTGATCGGTCCGTGCGTGCGGCACCCCTGCGGCAACCATGTACTCGTCTCCCACGGTCTTGATCTTCTCCATGCCCAACTCCTGCACGAACCGGTCGAAGGTCGTGAACACCTCGTTCAGCAACCCCACGAGCTCGGGTGGAGACATCGAGGCCGACATCGGCGTGAAGCCGACCACGTCGGCGAACAGGACCGAGGCCGACTCGTGATCGTCGGCGATCATCGTCCGGTCCGACTTGAGCCTCCGGGCGATCTCATCCGGCAAGATGGCGTGCAACAGATCGTCGGAGTCCTTCTGGAACCGGTCGCGTTGGCGCACGAAGTAGGCCATGGAGGCGAACACGAAGACCGTGACCGCGACGATCGTTGTCGCGATCCCGGCGGCCGACCCCTCGACCGCGTACATCGGCTCGATCCGTTCAGGCAGCACGACGGCCAGCACGACCGTGGTCCCGTAGGCCAGGAACCACAGGAACGCCGCCCTGACGGGGAGCGCGATCAGCGCGCCGATGACGACCAACGATCCCCAGAGGATCACCAGGTCCGACGGCACCAGGCCGCCCAGGATGATCGTCCCCGCCAGGACCTCGATGAGTATGAGGAACAACGCTGCATCGACGATCCACAGGAACCGATGAGGCTTGAGTGCGAGCACCCCCAGCAGAAGGACGCTCGTGAGCGCGGCGGTGAGGTCGACCACGCCCACCCCCCGCAGCCCCTCGCCGAACTCCGAGGCTGAGACGGGCAGGCGAACCAGCGCCCCGAAGACGAAGTAGCCGACAAGGATCCTTCTGGTCCCGCGCTGGAGGTCGGTCTCACCCGGGTATGTGCCGAGGGACATGAGGGAGTCCCACCAACGTCGGAAGCGGGACCCGGCCATCGGGCGATACTATTTGGACGCGGGACGAGCTGGATCGGGACGGTCGTCCTCAAGACCGAGATGGCGGCCGGGAAGCCACATACGGTGTCCCACTCCCGTGCGTCTTTGCCCGGTCAACCGCGGGCCATGTTTCGTTGGTTGGGGATCCGTTACCAGATGGGCGGGATCCGTTACCGCTGCGAGGTAACCGGTGCCGATTACCTTGGGTGTTCTGCGATTTCTACCGCCCCGACCTGGCGCCCTGCCGTAGCGTCGAACGCCGGCCATGCGGCCGGCGCCGACCCTCGCGCGCCCGACGGGCTTCGATCCCGCGATCTCCGCCTTGACAGGGCGGTGAGGACGACCGGACTCCTCTACGGGCGCGAGTATTCGGTTCGTGTGCCCCCAACGGGATTCGAACCCGTGTCGCCGCCTTGAAAGGGCGAAATCCTAGGCCGCTAGACGATGGGGGCCCGGGCCCACCTGCGCCCCCGCCCCCGGCCTGGGGGCAGCGCGGGGAAGTATAGCGGGGGACCCGCCCGGTCTACGCGCTCGCTCGCGCCGGGGGCTCGAGGACGAGTCGGTCGCCCGGCCGGATCGTCATCTGCTCGGAGCACTCGAGGACGTGCCGGACCCTTCGACGCGGCAGCAGCAGTCGGTTGGGCGGCAGGCGGCGGACGTCGATCACCGCGAGGTGGTCGTCCAGCAGGGCCGCGAGGATCGAGAACCGCATCCCGAACGTGTGGATCGATCGTGCGCGCTCGAGCAGGAGCGCCTCGTCGAACGCGAGGTTCGAGCGACCTCGGAGCCCTCGCGCCCGCTCGCGCCGCGTCTCGGGTGCGCGGGCCCGGATCCGGAGGAAGCGGGGCCCGACGAGTTGGATCGCTCGCACCGGCGCACGCTAGCTCGTGCTGGTGACGCGCAGTCTCGATGAGACCGCATCCAGCGACCGCTGTAGGGCGTCTACGCCATCGAACGCGTGCTTGCGCGGTTCCACGTCCGTAGGGTCGGCGAACCGACGACTGGAGTAGTTCCGGGATGCGAACGACGTCCGATGGTCACCCCTTCGTCGAACCGCGCGCCGACGCGGCCCATCCCGACGAGCGTTCGAGCCGGGACGTGGTCGTCGACCGTCTCCGAAGCTTCTCGCGCTTCGAGGATCCGCACGCCGGTCGCGTGGAGCGGCAGGCGCTCCTGCACACGCCCGCCGGACCGATCTTCTTCACGCTCGTCGAGCCTCTCGGCGTTCGGCGCAGCGTCGGTTTCCTCATCTGCCACTCGTTCGCGTGGGAGCAACTCGACCTGTATCCACTCGAGCTCGCGTTCGCCCGGCAGGCGGCTTCGGCCGGTTTCCCCGCCCTGTACTTCCATGCCCGCGGGTACGGCGACTCGGGCGGGGACTTCGGTGACGCGACGTTGGCATCCCAGGTGCGCGATGCCCTGGCGGCCGCCGAACACCTGCGCGAGGTCACCGGCGTCGAGGCGGTCGTGCCGGCGGGCGCCCGATGGGGGGCGGCCGTGGCGCTCATGCTTGCGGGGAGGATCGACGCGCCGGGCGTCGCCCTGTGGAACGGGTCGCTCGATCCCGGTGCCTATCTCAAGGACATGCTGCGGGCATACGCTCGCTCCCGGATCGCGGCCGGACCCCGGCCGCCCGGAGAGCCGGCACTCCCGAGCGGAGAGCAGCTGGAGACCGCGCTCACCTCGGGCGAACGGATCGACCTCCTCGGCTACCCCCTCACGTCGGAATGCTACGTGGAGGCCGGCAGGACGGATCCCTTCGACGCCCTCGATCGGCGGGTTGGCCGCGCGCTCCTCATCGTCGTGAATCCGCGGACGCGAGGAGAGGCTGAGGATGTCGCCGTTCGGCTCGGAGGGCTCGGCACCGACGTTCGCGTCGAGCATGCCGACGGTCCGGGTCGTGCGCAGTTCGGGCTGGGGCTGTCGAACTATTCGGCGAGACGGGTAACGACCTCGCCCCCCCTCTACCTCGACGTGGCGAGGAGAACGGTCCGATGGGCCGAGGAGGCATGGGCGGCCGGCTCCGTACCCGCGCCTCTCGGCGTCGGGGTCCGGGGTTCACCGGCCCCACCCCGGGAGGCGCCGATGGTCGCCGGAGGACCCGCGGAAGACCTCGGGACCATCCGATCGCCCCTCGGTGTCGCGGACGTCCCGCTCTACGTTCCGAGTGGGGACGAGTCGCTCGGGGCGGTCGTCACCGTGCCGGACGACCCTGCGTCCTCGGTGGGGGTCGTGCTCCTTGCCGGCCGGGCTCGCGACCGAGGTCATCGGAACGGCCTGTGGGTGAAGGCCGCTCGGATGCTCGCGGAAGACGGGCTCTACGTCCTTCGGATCGACTACCCGGGTGTCGGGAACTCCACGGGACCGCCCCAGATGTTCACCCTCGACGATTTGCCGGCCCGGGCGATCGAGGATGCCTGCCGGTTCCTCGTCGAGCAGACGCCGGTTCGTCACATCCTCCTCGCCGGCACCTGCTTCGGGGGGCGCGTCGTCCTGGAAGCGGCACCCGCGATCCCGGAGGTCGAGGGTGTGGCGGTCGTCGTGGCCCCCCTGTCGACCCGTCCGGTCTCGCCCAAGAGGCAGATCGGCGCACGGGCGAAGGCGCTCCTGCATCAGCGAGGGAGGTCGGCGCGAGAGCCGACGGATGAGGCCGCGGGGCAGAACGGCGGGGCGCAGGTGCCGAAGCGACCGGTGGATCCCGCGTTCGCTCGGGCGCTCGAACGCTTCCTCGAGCGGGGTCGCGTCTACTTCCTCTACGGCGACCAGGACGTCGTCTGGGAGGAGCTTCGGCTCGGTTTGGACGACCTCCGCCTTCCGAGTGACCGATACGAGGTCGAGCTCGTTCCCGGAGCGATCCACACGTTCCGATCACTGACGATGCAGGCCCTCGTCCTCGAGCGGCTGACGGCGTGGTGCGGACGCTCCGCCCGGGATCTGCGGGAACGGCGATGACCGAGGCCCGCCGGGTCCTCCTTCCCCCGCCGGCGCCGATGCTCTCTCCCCTCGAGGCGCTCACGGCGTTCCGGACCGACCCGCACGGGTTGCTCCTCCGGCTGGCCCGAGAGTGCGGCGACATCGCCTCCATCGACATCGGCCGGTTCCGCGTCGTCCTCCTCAGTCATCCGGACCATGTCAAGGACGTCCTCGTCGTCAACCAGGCACGGTTCGTGAAGGGTGAGGTCCTACAGGAGCCCAAGCGCCTGCTCGGCGAGGGTCTCCTGACGAGCGAGGGGCCATTCCACAAGCGGCAGCGCCGCCTCACCCAGCCGGTCTTCCATCACGCGAGGATGGCCGAGTACGCGGGGTTCATGGTCGACCGGGCAGCGCATCTGTCTGGCGGGTGGCGGGACGGACAGGAGATCGACGTTCCGGACGAGATGGCCCGTCTCACGATGTCGGTGCTGGCGAAGGTCGTCCTCGATACCGATATCGAGGACGACGAGGCGAGGGAGACCGGACGAGCGCTCGCGACCTGTCTCGGGATGTTCGGACGTCTCGCATCGCCGTACGCGCGCCTCCTCGACCGCATCCCGTCGCGGAGCAACCGCGAGTTCGAGCGGGTCCTCCATACGTTCGACGCGACGGTCGATCGTCTCATCGCGGACCGGCGCGCTCGCGGAGCCGATGGCACGGACGCCCTCTCCCAGCTCATGCGGGCCCGTGACCCGGCGACGGGTGAAGCGATGTCGGATCGACAGCTTCGTGACGAGGTGCTCACGTTCATGATCGCGGGGCACGAGACCTGGTCGAACTCCCTCATCTGGTCGTGGTTCCTGCTCTCCGAGCACCCGCACGAGCGGGAGCGCGTCGAAGCCGAACTCGACGACGTGCTCGACGGACGGCCACCCGGCGCCGAAGACGTGAAGCGGCTTGCCTACACGGGCGCCGTCTACTCCGAATCGCTGCGCCTGTATCCGCCGGTCTGGACGGTCGGTCGGAGCGCGCTCGTCGATCACACGATCGACGGGTACACGATCCCCGCCGGCTCGATCGTGCTGCTCTCGTCGTACGTCGTGCAGCACGACCCTCGTTGGTTCCCCGAGCCGTTCGCGTTCCGACCCGAACGCTGGCTGGCTCGCGATGTGGAAGGCGTCCCGACCTTCGCCTTCTTCCCGTTCGGGGCGGGCCCGCGCGTGTGCATCGGGCAGCCGCTCGCGATGCTCACGGGGGTGCTCTTCATCGCCGCGATCGCGCGGCGCTGGCGCCTCGATCTCGTTCCGGACCACCCGGTCGAACCGGCGCCCCCCTCTTCCGGCCTGCACTGGGACTCCCGATGATCGCCCGCGAGCGGGTCCGGTCGCGATGAGCCCACCCGTGGCCGGGACGCTCGCCGAGGCGCTCGAGGGCGCGGTGCACACCGCGGCCGAGCTCGTCTTCCATCCGCACGACGGCGAGGTCCGCCTTCCCGCCGGGATGCTCCTGGAGGAGGCGCGGGCGGGTGCGACCCTCCTCGTGGACCGAGGTGTGCGAGCCGGCGACACGGTCGGGGTGCTCGGTCCGAACGGCCCGGAATGGGCCCGGTGGGCGTTCGCCACCTGGTTGGCGGGGGCCACGCTCGTTCCGGTTCCCTACCATCTTCGAACGCCCGACCCGGCCGCGTTCGCGGAGCAGATCGGCGCTCTGCTGCGGACGTCTCGGTGTCGCCTGGTACTTGCCGATCCCCGTTTCCTCCCGCTCCTTCCTCCCGGCGTCGGTCTGGCATGGAACACGGACCTCCCTCGAGCCGTGCCGACCCATGTGCGAGAACCTCGGCCGGAGGACGTCGCGGTCATCCAGTTCACCTCCGGCAGTACCGCGGCTCCGAAGGGGGCGGCGCTCACGCACCGTGCCATCCTCGCGGGTGTTCGGAACTCCTGGGCCGGCTCCGGTCTCGATCCGACGGGTTGGGTGCAGCTCTCGTGGCTGCCGTTCTTCCACGACTGGGGGTTGTTCGGTTATCTCGTGTGGTCGGTCGTGATGGGGACCCGGTCGCACATCCTGCCGACCGAGCGCTTCGCGAGGGATCCTTCGGAATGGCTGCGCCTCGCCGGCACGGTGGGCGCGATGATGACCCCCGGTCCGACCTCCGCCTGGGACGCCGCCCTTCGGGTCGCCAGCCGCAGGCCGCAGGGCATCGATCTCTCGACGCTTCGCATCTGCACGCTGGCCGCCGAAGCGATCGAGCCACGCGTGTTGAACCGGATCCTCGATCAGGGAGCGGCGTTCGGCCTCCACCCCGACGCGCCGAACGGGGCCTACGGCATGGCCGAGGCGACCCTCGCGGTCACCGTGGGACCGGCGCTGGAGCACATCCGCGTGGACGTCCTCGATCGTTCCACGCTCGCATCGACCGGGGTCGCGACGCGAGCCGAGAACGGTGCCGGGACCAAGCAGGTCGTCTCCTGTGGGGCCCCGGTACCCGGCGCGGAGGTACGGATCTCGGGCCCGCACGGATCGGCGCCCGAGCGGCATGTCGGCGAGATCCTCCTGCGGGGCCCGTCCCTGATGGAGGGGTACGTGGGAGACGACCGCGAAGACCCGTTCGCGGACGGTTGGCTCCGCACGGGCGATCTGGGCTACCTGGCCGACGGGGAGCTCTACGTGACCGGGCGAGTGAAGGATCTGGTCATCGTCATGGGCCGCAACTACCCGTCCCAGGACCTGGAATGGACGGCCGAACGCGTGGATGGGGTGCGTGCCGGACGGAGCGCAGCGTTCTCCATCGGGGACGCCGACGGGGGTGCGGTCGTGGTGGTGGAGTCCCGCCGCGCGGAGGGCGTCGACGAGCTGCCCCGGACCGTATGGCGCGCGATCTCGGACACCCTCGGCATCGTCCCCCGAGAGGTCCTCGTCCTCCCCGCCGGCTCGATCCCCGTGACGACGAGCGGCAAGCTTCGGCGAGGCTGGGCGCGGGAGTCGTACGCGAGGGGAGACCTCGACGGTCTCGTCCTGGCGAGGGGGCCGGCCGGCGCACGGTCGGTCGTCGAGGAGCGTGCTGTCGCGCGAGCGGAGGCGGAAGCGTGAAGGACTCGATCCGTGCCTACATCGTCGAGCAGATCCTCGAGGAGGACACCACACCGCCGGACCTTGCCGACGACACGCCGCTCCTGTCCTCCGGGTTGCTCGATTCCCTCGCGGTGGAGCAGCTGCTCCTGTTCCTGGAGGACGAGCACGGGGTGAAGTTCGAAGAGTCGGACTATTCGGTCGAGAACTTCGAGACCATCGCCGCGATCCACGGCCTCCTGCGCAGGAAGATCGCCGATCTCCCGACCGAACGGGCTCCGGAGGACCCGTTGACCGTGTTCCGCTCCCCGAGATCACGACGCGGACGGCACGATCGGGTCGCGCCCGCTGGGGCCCTGACCGGGGACCGGGAGGACGGGCCCCCGTCGGCCGGGTCCGGACGTACGGAAGGCGGGGCGAGCGATGCGCCCGCCCCGCCTTCCCGAGCTGCGCGTGTGCCCTAGGGGCCCGTCACCGAGCTCGTGTCCATCGCGTACGTCAGGGTGGCGAACGCGATGGCGTCGGAGTTCAGGTCCAGGACCTGGAGGCTCACGTTGCCGAACGTGTCGCACACCGCGTGGTAGCACGGGTCGTACTGGATGCCCGCGGTGCCGCCGTACACGGCGACCTGCTCGGGCGTCTTGATGCCCTCGGCGCCCGTGAACAGGCCACCGGCCGGGACTCCGACCGCGATGAACGGACCGTAGTCCGAGCGGCCGTCGAAGGCCGTGGGCTCGGACGCCAGCCCGCGGTCGGCGTAGAACCCGACGAACAGGTCCTCGATCGCCGCAGACCCCGGCGGGCCGACCGGGCCGACGTCACCGCTCCCGTCGTACACGAAGCGGACGTAGTTCGGCGAGCCCACCATGTCGAAGTTCAGGTACAGGCCGATGTGCTTGAGCGCCGTCGGGCTGAGGGTGTCCACGTAGAACTGCGAGCCCACCAGTCCCGACTCCTCGGCGCCCCACCAGGCGAACCGAACCGTGTTCTTCGGCTTCACGTTCTGCATCGCCTCGGCGACCTCAAGGATCGCGGCGCTGCCCGAGCCGTTGTCGTTGATCCCCGGCCCGTCGATCACGGAGTCGAGGTGACCCCCGACCACCACCACGTTCTTGTTGCTCCTGCCTCCGAGTTCGGCGAGGACGTTGAACGTGGTCTTCGTCTCCCGGATCACGTTCGTGAACACCCGCATCGTCAGACCCGGCGTGTTCGCCCACTCCTCGCCGAGCGCGAACGTCGTCCCGACGACGGGGATGCCGCTCGCGTTCGTCGCGTTCAGGGTCACGCCCTCCAGCAGGACCTCGCGCTCGGGGGTGTTCCCCTGGTTGAAGATGATGGCCCCGACCGCGCCCGCTGCGGCGGCGTTGGCGGCCTTCGTCTCGAACAGGCACGTGCCCCGCTGCATCAGCGCGATGTGGCCGGCCGGGAACCCGACGAAGTCGTCGGGGCCGTCCGGGTCCGGGACGTTGTTGCCGGCATCGTCCGTGGCGAACGGACCCTCGCAGCCACTGGTGCTCGCACGGGGCGGCACGAGGTTGATGTCCACCGCCGTGACGGGTGCCGTCACGTCGCCGGCATCGGACTGTTCGAGCACGGCGAAGTCGACGCCCTCGACGTAGTCGACCGTTCCCGGCGCCGTCTGCGAGAGCGCGGACGGGCCGAGGACCGCGAACGCGAGGTATTCGAACGGCTGCACCCGGGTTCGGTAGCCGGCCGCTTCGAGCCGCTGCACGACGTACTGGACCGACTTGTCGTGGCCGGACAGTCCGGAGAACCGGTTCCCGCCGTTGGCATCCGCGATCGCCTGGAACGCCGCCTGATGTTCGCGGACGCCCTCGATCGTCACGCACGCGAGGAGCTCCTCGACCGTGTCGTTGTTCTGGCCCTCACAGGCCGATGGATCTGCGACCGCCGGTACGGCCGTGAGCATCCCGACCGCGGCCGTGCACAACACGAGCGCTGTTACGAGCACGGATCTTCCGCGCATCCCTTCCTCCTTCGCTCGGGGGTACTTGTTGCCTATCGCACCCGGGGTGCGTTGCGCAAATCGACACGGGCAGGATCCCGCAGATCGCGGGCTCGGCCCGGACCCCGCGGGCCGGTCCGAGACGTGTCAGTGCTCCGCGGTCAGCCTGGCCAGTCGTTCGCGCACGTCGGGCAGGAGGGTCGTCGCTCCCTTGCGCTCGAACCGGTCGATGGCCTCGGTGTATGCGGCCTCGGCTTCACGCGTTCGACCCGCCGCGGTGAGGACCGCGGCGAGATCGAGCCGCGCGTTCCCCTGCATCTCGGGCTCCTCGGTCCGGTCCGTCAGCTCGACGGCTCGTCGAGCCATCGCGATGGCCCCCTCGTGATCGCCGTCGGTGCGACAGGAGCAGCGCCCGGAACTGCCGCCAGAGGAACTGGGGCGTGAGATCGTCCTCGGCCGCCGTCTCCTCGCTGAACCTGGCGAAGCGATCCGCCTCCTCGTCGCGTCCCTGCAGCAGCAGCGCGAAGGCGAGGTAGGCCGACGTCGTTGCGATGTAGTTCCGCTCGCCCATCGCGTCGAGCGTCTCGAAGTCACGGCGCAGCTCCGACTCGGCGGCGACCGGATCGCCGGCCAGCATCTCGACGGATCCCGAGTCGATCGACGTCAGGGCCGCGAGCAGGTTCCAGCCGAACTCCTCGAGCGTCGCACGGCTCCGCCGATAGAGGCGGCGCGACTCCTCGAAGTTCCCGCGCAGCGCCTCGAGCTTGGCCGTCGAGACCGTGATCAACGCGGCGGCCTTCTGGTCTCCCCCGACCTCCTGCAAGGAGCGAACGGCATCGTTCGATCGCCTCCGGTACGGGCGTCGGGCCATACGCGTAGCACGTCGCCAGGACGTCCATGACGCGCACCTCGCGCGTGCGATCGCCGGTCTCGCGTGCCAGCTCGAGCATCCGGAGACCCGCCTGTTCCGCGAGCGAGTGGCGGCCGGCGGTCCAGTGCATCAACAGGAGGAGTCGATGGGCCCGGAGCAACGCCAATGCGTCGCCCGCCGCTTCCAGCTCCGCGATCGAGGACTCGACGTCGTGCTGCAGCGTGCCCGTCGGGTCGCCTCCCTCGGCCTGGTACCGCACGCCGCATCCGCACGATGCGGGCGCCGAGCTCGGCGGCGCGATGTCCGTTCGCGGCGGCCGCCGTCGATCGCCGATCCCAGCGCCTCGTTCGCCTCGGTGAGCTGCCCCGAGGTCGACGAGCGCCTCGCCGGATTCGACCCGAAGCTCGATCCCCTCCGGGTCGCCGGATGGCAGGGTCCCGGCGGCCCTGCGTAGGAGCCCTGCTGCGGCCGGGAGGTCGCCCCGGGCGAGCGCGCGTCTGCCGGCGGATCCGAGGTACCCGGCGGCGCGCCGGCCCGTGCCCTCGAGCGTGTCCGGATCCGAGCCGAGCTCGGTCCGGATCAGGAACGCCTGCTCGAGGTGGTACCCGCGGATCTCCTCGTACTCGCGGACGCGGTCGCCGAACGTCGACTCGAGCCAGTCGACGAACGCCTCGTGGAGCTCCGCCCGGGTGCGTTTCAGCAGTCCTCGGTACGCCGCGTCGCGGATCAGCGCGTGGACGAAGCGATAGGTCGCCTCCTCGGCGAGCGTCTCCTCGTCGGGACGGATCAGCTCCCTCGTGGCGAGGGACGTCAGGCAGGTGTCGACCTCCGGGCGGATCGATTCCGGCGGACGAGCGCCGCGACGGCTCCCCGGTAGAAGATCTGTCCGACGACCGCACCTCGATCGATCACCGTTCGCTCGGCGGGCCGGAGGTGGTCCAGACGAGCCGTGAGCAGGGCCGAGATCGTCGCCGGGACCTTGAGGTCCTCGGGCGTCGACGTGGCGACCCATCGGCCGTCCTGGCTCGTGATGACCCCGTCGTCGATCAGCATCGACAACATCTGCTCCACGTACAGCGGGTTCCCCTCGGCGGCGACCACGATCCGCTGGACGATCGACGGCTCGAGCTCGGCGGCCCCCAGCAGGTTCTCGACCACGCGACCGCTCTCCGCCGGGTCCAGGGGTTCGAGGAACAGCGCGTCGATGCGATCGGCGTCGAGGACCCAGTCGGCGTGCTCCTCCACCAGCTCGCGTCGGGACGAACACAGGATCAGGACCGGTGCGCGGCACTCCGCGACCAGGAAGCGGAGCAGGTCGAGGAAGGTCAGCTCTGCCCAATGGATGTCGTCGACCAGGACGATGAGCGGTCCGGACGCGGCCAACAGCTCCATCGCCCGGCGGATCGCCCAGAACGTCTCATCCGTCGAGAACGTCTCCTCGAGCAGGCCGATCGCACTTCCCACGCGCGCGACCACGTCGGGATGGCCGGGCAGGAGGGCCTCGAGCTTCGCCCGCGCGTCTCCGAGCGGTTCGTTCTCGGCGATCCCCGCGGCGTGCCGGACCATCTCGCCGATCGGCCAGTACGTGATCCCCTCGCCGTAGGAGAGGCAGCGGCCGTGCAGCCGAGCGGCCGAGCTCGGAGCCCGGTGCAGGAACTCCGCCAGCAGTCGCGACTTGCCCACCCCGGCGTGGCCGAACACCGTCACCAGGTGGCAGCGGGACTGCTCGACGGCCTGCGTCGAAGGCGCTCCGCAGTCGTTCGAGCTCCTGCTCCCGCCCGACGATCGGGAGGTCGAGCCGGCGCGCGTACCCCTCCTCCCGCTGGGAGACGCCGCGCAGGAGGTAGGCCTGCACCGTCTCGGCCTTGCCCTTCAACTCGAGGGGTTCGACCGCCTCGACCGTCACGGCGTCGCGCACGAGCCGGTACGTCGGGTGCCCGATCAGGATCTCGAGCGTCGGGGCGTTCTGTTCGAGGCGGGCCGCCGTGTTCACCGTGTCCCCGGTCACGAGCCGTTGCCCGGCCGACACGTCGCCCGCCACGACCTCGCCGGTCGTGACCCCGGTCCGGTTCTCGAGGCGAACGCCGAACCGCGTCTCGAGGCCGTCGTTGAGCTCGGCGAGGCGCTCCTTCATCTCGAACGCCGCCCGGACCGCCCGGATCGCGTCGTCCTCGCGGACGCGGGGGAGCCCGAACACGGCCATGATCGCGTCCCCGATGTACTTCTCGACGCGTCCCGCCGTGGCGTTCCAGCACGCCGCGCATCTCGTTGAAGTACACGTTCAGCAGCTCGCGGAGCCGTTCGGTGTCGAGGCGCTCGGCCAAGGCTCGTCGAGCCCTTCAGGTCCGAGAAGACGACGGTGACGGTCCGGCGGACCTCCTCGCTCGGAGCCGCGGGCGCAGCGCGGTCCCGCAGAACCCGCACAGGCGGAAGCGGTCAGGGTTCTCCTCGCCACAGCCCGGGCACACCTGCACGGGCGAAGTCTAGGCGGGCCGTACCCGCCCGCTCGGGCGGTGCTGGAAGCCTAGGTTCGACCCCTCGGGTCACCGGCCGGGGCACGGAACACGATCACCATGCTCGTCGAGACCGCGGTCTTGCTGACGACGCACGGAGCCTGCTCCGGTCCCACGCAGGGAGGAAGCAGGCCCGGCTCGTCGGGGCCGCGGGCGAGCCCGAACTTATCGACGAAGCCATCCGGTGAGCTGTAGCACACCTGCCGCGTCCGGATGTCCCCGCCGAGCGTCCTGGGGATGGTGATCGTGACCGTCTTGAGGCCTCCCCCCGTCGAGTTGAACGTGATCACGGCGGAGACCTCCGTGTAGCCCGGACAGTCCAGCCCCTCAACCCCGAGTGACATGGAGGCGGTCGACGCGCCCGCGCCGACCGTCAGTTGCCCCGTGGTGATGCCCTGCACGATCGGAGGGGACACGCAGTCACCGCTCGGCGGACACGTGACGCCGAAGTCCCAGATGTCGATGGACACCGGCCCAGAAGCCGTGATGCCAGTCTCCGTCGTGCTCGCCACGATGTCGAACGCGAGCCCGCTCGTGTGGATCTGAAACGCCGCGAACGTGGCGACCCCGGCGGATGCGTTCACGGGACCGTTTCCGGAGACCCCCGCGGTCGGGGCGGGAGTGACCTCGAGCGTGATGGGTGCGGACGATCCGGTGATCACCGCGCCCCCGCCGTCGAGCACGTTGACCGTGACGGGTGGTCCGCCCGGCGAGAACGACTGGCTCGTGATCGTCGTGTTCACCTGCGCGGACGCCGGCGCGGCACCGAAGGCGAGGAGGCACTGACCCGTCACGTCGACCGAGAGTTGGCTGTTCGCGCTGTCCAGCGTCGGGTCGCCGCTGGAGCTCGAGAAGTTGGAGGACTTCCGGGCCACCACCTTCCAGGTCCCTGCCGTGGCCGTGCACGCGACACGGACGTCGAACGTGACGATCGCGGAGGCCCCGACCGCGAGGCCGAGACTGCGCAGGCGGACCCGTCCTGCCGAGACGGTCGCGGTGGCCGGCGAGGGGAGCGAGAACGACGTGATCGCGCCGATCGTGAAGCCCGACGGAGGCGCGATCTCGGCCGAGCCGATCTGCTGGGACGGACCCTGGTTGGTCACCGTGGCCGTGAACGATCCGGTCGACCCCACGAACACGCTCGACGGACCGACCGCTGCGCGGTAGGTCTCGCCCGGCAGGGCGGGCGACGGCACCGCGCCGAGCACGGTGATCGCAGCGACGAGCGCGGCGACGGTCATGAGTTCGCGCCAGCGGATGGTCCGCACGGTTCCTCCTCGTCGGTTGGGGGGATCGGTCTGAGCGACCGAACGACCTCATAGCCTGAGGTCGGGCGCAGGCTACGTCAAATCGCGCAAGCCGTATGACCGGTACGACGGATCGCGTATCGCGTCGCGCGGGTCCGTGGGCCGGGCAGGATTCGAACCCGCGACACGAGGGTTAAAAGCCCCCTGCTCTGACCAGGCTGAGCTACCGGCCCCGGGCGCAGTGTACGGGGGGAACCTCGGCGCGCCGCCGACGCCTCGACGCCGGTGTTGCCTCCGACGCTCGAGTCCGCGGTGAGCGTGAACGTCGTATGGGCGCTCGTCTGAGCGGTCACCTGCTGGCCGACGAGCCTCGGTATCGGTTCGTGATCGGGAGCCGGCGGTCGCGTCCGAACGCCTTCGGCGTGATCTTGATGCCGGGCGCGGCCTGACGCCGCTTGTACTCCGCGCGATCGATCATCGACACGACGCGGTCGACGACGTCCGGATCGTGGCCGAGGGCGACGATGTCGTGCGGCGACCGGTCGTCCTCGACGTACGCCTCGACGATCGGATCGAGCACCTCGTAGGGCGGGAGCGAGTCCGTGTCCTTCTGGTCCGGTCGCAGCTCGGCCGACGGTGGCTTGTCGATGACGCGTTCGGGAACGGGCCCCTCCCCGCCGTCGCGCGCGTTCCTCCATCGCACGAGCTCGTACACGAGCGTCTTCGGAACGTCCTTGATCGGAGCGAAGCCGCCGGCCATGTCGCCGTACAACGTCGCGTAGCCGACGGCGTACTCGCTCTTGTTCCCCGTCGCGAGCGCCATCCCGCCGAACCGATTGGACACGGCCATCAGCAGGTTGCCCCGGATCCGCGCCTGGAGGTTCTCCTCCGCGGTCCCGGGTTCGCTCGCCGCGGAACAGCTCTTCGAGCGCCGACAGGTACCCGGAGAACAGGTCGTCGATGCCGATCACGCTGAAGCCGATCCCGAGCCGGCGTGCGACCTCGGTCGCGTCCTCCAGGCTCTCGGGCGAGGAGTACCTCGAGGGCATCGCGAGGGCTCGGACCGCGGCGGGACCGAGGGCGTCGGCGGCGACGACCGCGACCAGCGCGGAGTCGATCCCGCCGGAGAGCCCGAGCACCACCTCGCCGAACCCGTTCTTGCCGACGTAGTCGCGCAGGCCGAGCACGAGCGCCCGATAGACCTGCTCCAGGTCCGGTGGCCACTCGGGGCGCTGGGGCAGCGCTCGAGAGCTCGCCGTCGATGTCCACGACGAGCAGGTCCTCCTCGAACAGCGCGGCGTGATGTGCCGGGGTCCCGTCGGGCCGCACGACCACGCTTCCGCCGTCGAAGACGAGCTCGTCCTGCCCGCCGACGGCGTTCACGTACACGATCCAGGAGCCGGTCTCGAGCGCCCGGTCGCGGCAGATCTCGAGGCGCTCGGTCGACTTCCCGCGATGGAACGGCGACCCGTTGATGTTCACGATCACGGGCGTCCGCCGCTCGGCGTACGCGTCGAACGGCGCCCCCGGCATCCACGCGTCCTCACAGACGGACAGGCCGAGCTCGGACCCGGAGAGGCGGACCGCGCACGACGCGTCGCCGGGCGTGAACGTCCGTTGCTCGTCGAACACCCCGTAGTTCGGCAGCTTCACCTTGTGGTACCGCGCGACGACGCGACCGCCGCCGATCAGCGCCGCCGCGTTGTGGATCCCGCGGTCGGTGCGGTCGACGAAGCCGACGACGATCGAACACCCGCCGGCCGTTTCGCGGGCGAGCGCGTCGAGCGCCTCGAGGTTGTCGTCGACGAACGAGGGCCGAAGGACGAGGTCCTCGGGTGGGTAGCCGGTGATCGCGAGCTCGGGGAACACGACGACGTCGGCCGCGGCCTCGGTCGCTCGGGCGGTCCAGGCGGTGAGGACCCCGACGTTGCCCTCGAGGTCGCCGACCGCCGTGTCGAGCTGCCCGAGCGCGATCTTCACGTGGGGAAGCGTAGACGGGCCGAGCTCGGACTACTCGATCCCGCCGATGTCGAGGTTGTACGCCTCCCACACGAGGTCCGAGCCGAGCTGGCGGTGGCGGACGATCCTGCCGAGGAGACGCTGCAGATCGTCGCGCGCCTGGTCGAGGGGCCAGGCGTCGTCCACGCCCGTCGTTCGGAGCCTCTCGATCAGCTCGCGAGTGCCGTCGCGGAGCATCGGGTGCTCCTCGCGCAGCCGCCCGATGTTGTTCGACAGGCGCGGCGACTTCGCCGCGATCTCGTCGTACAGGCCCCCGGGCCGTTCGGTCACCTCGACGTGCTCGTCGATCGTGCGGCCGAGCTCCTCGAGGTCGCGCAACACGTCCTTGGCCCAGTCGGGTCCGCGGCCGACCGCCGGCCGGGAGATCGCCTCCTCGAGCGCCACGAGCGCCTGGTGCAGGTCCGCGCGGCGTCGGGCGGTCTCGGCGAGCGTCGGGGTCAAGTCAGGGTCGTTCGTCTCGTCGTGCTGGGTCATGGTTCCCTCCTCGGTCCGCGCACTGTAGGCGGCGGGTCGCACCCGAACAACCCGTCGTCGCCGGTGGTCACCGCGAGGATGCAAGCTCGGCCCCGCGCCGTCGTGCCCGCTCGGCCTGGACACGTTCCCCTTAGATCCGAGCGATGCCGCAGCCTGCTGGAGGGAATGCTCCGCTTCGCGCGTCCTGCCCGCGAGGGCGTAGACCTCCGCGAGATCCATCCGAGCGTTGCCTTGAGAATCGGGGTCGTCGGTCGAATCGATCAGCCTCACGGCTTCCTTCGAGAGGAGCTCGGCGTCGACGTGGTCCCCCCGACGTGCCAAGACCTTCGCCCGGACGGACCGCCACAGGTACTGGGAGAAGACGTCATTGGGCGCCGCCGAGTCCTCGCTCAGACCGGTCGTTGCCTCAGCCTCATCCAGACGACCCTGCTGGTACAGGGTCTCCGAGAGCAGTGCAGCGATCGTCGGCATGTAGTCGCGCTCGCCCATCGACTGCAGGACTTCCAGATCGCCCCGAAGCTCCGCTTCGGCGGCTTCGAAGTCTCCGGCGAGCAACTCAACCGCACCGGAGTCGATCGAGGTGAGCGAGGCGTGGAAGCGCCATCCGAGTTCCTCGAGCATCGCTCGGCTGCGCCGATAGCGGGCGCGGGCCTCCTCGAAGCGACCTTGCATCGCGAGCAGGTGAGCGATAACGCACTGGATGATCGCCATGGTCCGGCGATCGCCGTCTGCCTTGACGAGCAGCTCGTTACATCGCTCCTCGGCCACCTCGACCGGGGTCGGTCCGTACAGGGCGCACGCTGCGAGCGATGGCAGGAACCGCACCTCGAGTGTGGGATCCTCGACCATCCGCGCGTGTTCGATCATCGTTCGCGCAGCCCGTTCCGCTGCCCCCACTGACTCGTCGTGAAGTTCACCTGCAGGAGCAATCGCCAGGCCCGATCAGAGCCCACCGTGATCGCCGCGCGTCTCGAGGAACGGGATCGCACGCTCCACCTCGTCGACGACGATCCGCTCCGTCTCCTCGGGTTCGGTCGTGTACCGAAGCCGCAGACGCGCGAGGTGCGCGGTCGTGCGCAGACCCTCATCGCGGAGCTCCTCGGCCTGGTCGATGGCCGCGGACAGCCAGATCTCCGCCGCTGCGAAGTCCCCGACCTCGATCAGGGCTTCTCCCGCCTGCAGGTTCAGCAGGGGTCGCCTCGGGTCATCCGTCTGCACGAGGGTCGCGGCCCGCTGCAGGAGGCTCGCCGCGGCGGGCATGTCGCCTCGGGCGAGCGCCCGCTGTCCGGCGGACGCCAGGTACCGTGAGCCGCGATCGCCGACGCCCCGCCCGTGCAGGTCGAGTGGCCCGAGCTGCGCCAGGATCAGGTAGGCCTGTTCGAGGTGATAGCCTCGGATCTCCTCGTACTCCATCACGCGTTCGGTCGCTACGGCCTCCAGCCAGTCGACGAATCGCTCATGGAGCTCTGCTCGCACGCGCTTCAGGAGCCCGTGGTAGGCGGCGTCCCGGATCAGGATGTGAAGGAACCGGTATGCCTGTTGGCCCGCCAGGTGGACGGTGTCGTCGCGCCGGATCGAGCTCCTTCCGCGACAGGCCGGCGAGACTGCCCTCGACCCCTTCCCGGAGGCTCTCGGGCGCGAGATCCTCGACGGCGCCTCGGAAGAAGACCTGTCCCATGACCGCGCTGCGTTCGATGACCGCCCGCTCGGTGGCTCCGAGCCGGTCGAGCCGCGCCGAGAGCAATGCGGAGATGCTGGGCGGGATCGTGATCGCACCGAAGTCCGACAGCGCGACCCAATGGCCATCTTCGTTCCGGCTGAGGGCACCATCGTCGATCAGCATCGAGAGCATCTGCTCGACGAACAGCGGATTGCCCTCGGCAGCTCGGGTGATCTGCGCCCGGATCGATCCGTCGAGTCGAGCTGCCCAGGAGGTTCTCGATGACGGCGGACGCTCTCTTCCTCCGAGAGCGGGGTCAGCTCGACGGAGTGAGCGTTCTCCCGGACCTCGCCCCAGTCCGCGTGCTCGTCCAGGAGTTCCTTCCTCGACGAGCACACGAGAAGGATCGGGTCCTCTCCGCCGAGCTTGTGACGAAGCGGAGGAGGTCCAGGAAGGTGCCTTCCGCCCAGTGGATGTCGTCGATCAGGACGATGACGGGCCTGTCCCGGGCGAGGCGCTCCAGGAGCTTCCGGGCGGCCGAGAAGGTCTCGGGTATCGGGAACGTGGCATCGAGCAGGCCGATCGCGGCACCGATGCGCTCCGTAACGTCCTGCTCCGCGCCGAGGGCGGTCAGCTTCGAGACCGCGAGCTCGTGGGGGTCGTCGTCGTCGATCCCCGCCGCCTGTCGAACGACCTCCGCGAGGGGCCAGAACGTGATCCCTTCGCCGTAGGACAGGCATCGGCCGCGAAGGGACCAGACCTCCTCCCCGGCGCGACCCAGCAACTCGCGCAGCAGTCGGGACTTGCCGACGCCCGCGGGTCCGAGCACCGTGACGAGCTCGGGGCGGCCACGATCCGCCGCTCGCTGGAGCGCTTCCGTCAGGACGGCCAGCTCCCCCGCGCGTCCGACCATGGGCGCGTCGAGCCGGCGCGCCACGCCGTCCTCCGATCCGACCGAGATCACGCGATAGGCGGGGACCGGCTCCGCCTTGCCCTTCAGCTCGAGCGGCTCGACCGGCTCGACCTCGACGGCATCCCTGACGAGCCGGTAGGTCGGCTCGCCGATCAGGATCTCGAGCGTCGGGGCCGCCTGCTCCAGACGGGCTGCGGTGTTGACGGTGTCACCGGTCACGAGGCGTTGCCCCGCGGAAACGTCGCCGGCCACGACCTCTCCGGTGTTCACGCCCGTTCGGTTCTCGAGCCGAACCCCCCAGCGGGCTTCGAGCCGGTCGTTCACCTCTGTCGAGCTTCTGCTGCATCTCGTACGCGGCGCGCACTGCCCGCAGCGCGTCGTCCTCATGCAGCGTCGGCAGCCCGAACACGGCCATGATGGCGTCGCCGATGTACTTCTCGACCGAACCGCCGTGGCGCTCCAGGATGGCGCGCATCTCGTTGAAGTACACGTTCAGCAACTCGCGGAGCGCCTCGGTGTCGAGGGTCTCGCCCAGCGTCGTCGAGCCCTTCAGGTCGCAGAAGACGATGGAAACGGTCTTGCGGACCTCTTGGGCGACGACCTCTTGGACGAGCTGTGCTCCGCAGATACCCGCAGAGGCGGAAGCGATCCGGATTCTCCTCACCGCAGTTCGGGCAGACCTGCATCGCGCGAGTGTACGCCGCGCTCCGGGCCCGTCAGAGCCCGGTGCCCGCCATCCCGAGCTTCGGCTCGGGATGGCGGTTTCCGGTGAGTTTAGGTCCGGCCCCTCGTGGCGCCCGGCGGGGACAGGAACCGCACGGTGAAGAGTTGCCCGCTCGTCCGCGTCGGCAGCTGGCACGGCATCACGGGGTTGTTGTTCGCGCAGTCGGGGAGCAGGCTCGGCGTTCCGAGCGGCTCGTCGTCCCCGATGAGCTCGTCGCTGCGGTCGGTCCAGACGATGTGGTCGGAGCTGTAGCAGACGCGGAGGCTGCCGGCACCCGGGTTCGACTCGAGCGAGGAACGGTCGATCAGGATCGAGACCTCGTTCGCGCGATCGCTGCTGGCACCGAACGTGATCATCACCCCCGAGACCTCGTCGTAGCCGTCGCACGAGATCACGCCCTCGGCCGAGCCGGCGATCTGCGCGAAGCCGGGTCCGGTGGTCGATGACGCGAGCGCCTTCATCGAGCCCCCGGTCGGGCCGCTGAACGAGGCGAGACAGTCCTGGTTGCCCTGGCACCTGCCGATGTCGTCGAAGACGTTGAAGGGGGAGCTCACCCCCGTCGTGAAACCGCCGCTCGAAGCGCTGAGCGTGTAGCCGATGCAGCTCTGGTTCAACGTGAGGTTCGGGAACTCCGCGAGCCCCGAGGCGTTCGTGGTGGCGCTCGCTCCCCCGAGCGTGAGCGGCGTCTTCGAGCAGGGGTCGGCGGCCACGCCCAGCTGGACGGTCACGCCGGGGAGAGGAACGCTCTCGCCGGGTGTGTTCGCGCTGAGGATCTCCACCTGCACGGGGGCTCCGAGCGGCTCACGTGGAACGCTGCGTGATCACCGTCGGTGACTTCTCCGCGTCCGCCGGCTGGCGGGCGAAGCCGAAGGCGACGCGGCACAGCGACCCCAGAGTGGTCGTGCGGTCACTCGACGGGCTGAGCTGGAAGCTATTGCCGGGGTTCCCGGAGTGGTTGTTCGCCTGCTTGCCGTCCAGCGTCCATGTGTACGGCCCGGGCGGGCAGGGGGTCTTCACGCTGAAGGAAAAGGTCACCGATGCGCCCGGTTGCAGGCTCAGGTTGCGGACCTGGATGTTCGTCGCGCTGACCCTGATCGCCTGCCCCTGGGGGATCGAGATCGACTGCACGGGCAGGGTGTGCCCGGGCGGGGCCGTGATGTCCGACGAACCGAGCTGTTGGGTCGTCGCGTTGTTCGAGATCGTCAACGTGATGGTGGCAGTCGACCCGGCGGGGATGGGGTCCGGAGCGCTGTCGAAGTCCACGGTGAACACCTTCTGCTCCGGAGCCGCCGCCGCCGAAGGGATCACGATCGCGAGCAGCAGTGCCCCGAATGCCACGGCGGCCATCGAAGATCGTGCCCACGAGCGCCTACGGTTCCTCATCTCTCTCCTCCCGACTGGCGCCGCACGGACGCCTCTCAAACTGCGAAGGTTCCGGCCGAGCGCCCCTCGAGGTGCGAGACCGGCGCAGCAGCATACCCCGTGAGGGGAGGGAACGTGTAGTCGTTTCAGCGTAGACCCGTTGGGCGATTGGCCATCACAGGATCGGCAGGTAGCGCTCGATCTCGTAGGGGGTGACGTAGGACTTGTAGGCGTCCCATTCCTCGCGCTTGTTGCGGATCAGGAACTCGTGCACGTGTTCGCCCAGCGCGTCCGCGAGGACCTTCGAGTCGGCGGCGAGCTCGATCGCCTCGTGCAGGTCGGCCGGCAGCGAACGGATGCCGGCGGCGCGGCGCTCGTCCTGCGTCATCTCGTAGATGTTGTTCGAGGCCTCGGGCGGCAGCTCCAGCTCCTGTTCGATACCCGACAGGCCGGCCGCGAGCATCACGGCGAACGCGAGGTACGGGTTGCACGCCGGGTCGGGCGAGCGGTACTCGATCCGGGTCGCCTCCTCGTTGCCTGGCTTGTACTGCGGGACCCGGACGAGCGCGGAACGGTTGCGCCTCGCCCAGCAGACGTACACGGGCGCCTCGAAGCCCGGGATGAGGCGCTTGTAGGAGTTCACCCATTGGTTGGTCACGAGCGTGATCTCGGGGGCGGCCGACAGGATCCCGGCGATGTAGTGCTTCGCGGTCTTCGAGAGGTGGTACTCGTCACCCTCCTCGAAGAAGGAGTTCCGGTCGCCCGTGAACAACGACTGGTGGGTGTGCATGCCGCTTCCGTTGACGCCCCGCACGGGTTTCGGCATGAACGTCGCGTAGATCCCGAACTCCTGCGCGACCTCCTTCACGATGAGCCGGTACGTCATCACGTTGTCGGCCATCGTGAGCGCGTCCGTGTACCGCAGGTCGATCTCGTGCTGGCTCGGCGCGACCTCGTGGTGCACGTACTCGACCGGGACGCCCATCGACTCGAGGTAGGCGACCGTGCGCTTGCGCCAGTCCGTCGCGACGTCGAGCGGCGTCTCGTCGAAGTAGCCGCCCTGATCCAGGAACACCGGTTCGTCGACGCTGCGGAAGTAGAAGTACTCGAGCTCCGGCCCGACGTAGAAGGTGTACCCGAGGTCCGCGGCCCGACGAAGCTGCTGCCGAAGGACGAAGCGGGGGTCGCCTTCGAACGGGGAGCCGTCGGGGTTCAGCACGTCGCAGAACATCCGCGCGCCCTGTGCCTCGGCGGCCCAGGGGATGAGCTGGAACGTCGACGGGTCCGGCACGGCCACCATGTCCGACTCCTGGATGCGGCTGAAGCCGTCGATCGAGGAGCCGTCGAACCCCATGCCCTCGGTGAGCGCGCCCTCGAGCTCCTGCGAGGTGATCGTGAACGACTTGAGGAACCCGAGGACGTCCGTGAACCACAGGCGTACGTACCGGATCCCGCGCTCCTCGATCGTGCGCAGGACGTACTCGGCCTCGTTCGCAAGCGCCATCGGCCGAGCGTAGCCGACGCGCGCGACCCGGCCGTTACGCGCGGGTTAACTCTCCGCGTTCGTCGCGTGCGCGGCGGTGATCGACGGCCATGCGGTGGAGAATCCGAGCGATGGCCGGACCGACGACGGACGCATCGGTGGCGGCGAGGTGCTGACGCCCGAGCGGCTCGGACGGCTGCTCGCCTCCGCGCCCGATCCGGAGCTCGCGCGCGTGGCGCTCTCGCGCGTCGGCCAGCATCCGGCGGCGCGGGCCGTGCTCGAGCGAGAGGACGTCCTGCGGGTCGCGGTCCCCCTGCTCGGGTTCTCGACGGCGGCGTCGGACTTCCTCGTCGCCAACCCGGTGGAGACGGAGGCATTGGCCGACGTTCGGGCTCGGTCCCGACCCGAGCTCGACCGGGAACTGGCCGTCGATCTCGAGCGGCTGGGAGAGCGGGACGGCCTGCGGAGGTTCCGTCGGCGCGCGATGCTCCGGGTCGCCGCCCGAGACCTGTCCGGAGCGGACCTCGGAAGCATCGTCGACGAGATCACGTCGGTCGCGGAGGCGTGCCTTGCGGCCGCGTGCGAAGGGACCGTCGACGAGATCGCGGTGATCGGCCTCGGCAAGCTCGGCGGCCGGGAGCTGAACTACGCGTCCGACATCGACGTCGTGTTCGTGCACGAGGGCTCGGGTGCGGCCCGGCAGGATGTCGCCGAACGGTCGTGCGCCGCCCTCATCCGCACGCTGTCCGAACCGACCGCGGAGGGGATCGCGTTCCGGGTCGACCCGACCCTGCGTCCGGGCGGGCGTGCCGGTGCGCTCTCCCGGTCCCTCCCCGCGATGCGTGAGCACTACGCGAAGCACGCGGCCACCTGGGAGCGCCAGGCGCTGATCAAGGCGAGGCCCGTCGCCGGCGACCCCACGCTCGGCGGCGCGTTCGTCCGCGCGGTCGAGCCGTTCGTCTACCCCGAGGAGCTCGAACCGCGAGCGATCGACGAGGTCCGTCGCGTGAAGGTCCGGCTCGAGGAGTACGTGCGAGCCCGCGGGAAGGCGGGGACCGAGGTCAAACGCGGCTGGGGCGGGATCCGTGACATCGAGTTCGCCGTCCAGTTGCTCCAGATCGTGCACGGACGGCGCGACGTGCTCCTTCGCGAGCCGACCACGCTGCGGGCGCTCGCCGCGCTCTCGGAGCACGGATACGTCGCCGCCGATGACGCGCTCGCGCTCGCGGATGCGTACCGGTTCCTCCGGACGCTCGAGCACCGCCTCCAGATCGTCCGGGACCTCCAGACCCACGATCTTCCGGATGACCCGGACGCCCGGCGCGTCATCGCCCGGTCGCTCGGGTTCGACGGGGCGGAGGCGTTGCGCTCGGAGTTCGAGCGGCAGACGTCGCTCGTCCGAGGCCTCCACGAGCGCCTGTTCTATCGGCCGCTGCTGGAGTCGTTCGCCGGCCGGGGCGTCCCGTCGCCGGGGCTGGAACGGATGGCGACGGAGGAGCTGCTGGCCGGGCTGGGGTTCGGGAGGCCCTCGGCCGCGTACGAGGTCATCGAGCGACTGGTCGACCCGGGGACGCGGCTCGGGAAGGTCCTTGCCCATGTGTTCCCGGTGATGGCGCCGGCGCTCGCGCTCGCCGCCGACCCGGATGCCGCTCTCGTGCGGTTGGAGCGTGTCGTCGTCGCCGCGTCCGACGAACGGATCGCCGACGCCCTCGCGGACGATCCCGGCGCGGCCAGACGCCTCGCGTACGTCGTGGCCGCGAGCTCCTTCGCGACGGATCTGCTGGCCGCGTCACCGGAACGGGCGCTCGCGCTCGTCGAGGGCGTCGAGGCGGAGGACGCCCGGGCCGCGCTGGTCTCGGTCGCGGCCCGGTACGCGGCGCGCGAGCTCGAACCCAGGGAGACCGGGCTCGAGCTCGCGCGCGCCGCCGATCGGGTCGTCCGGGAGGCGCTCGCCGCGGCCGAGCCCGATCTGCCGCTCGCGGTGATCGGGCTCGGCAAGCTCGGCGCCGAGGAACTGAACTTCGCCTCGGACCTGGACGTGGTGTTCGTCTACGAGGGCGAAGGAGCGACGGAGCTCCGGCGGGCATCGGAGCTCGCGGAGCGGACCCTGGCGGGCATCCGCGCGGCCGGATGGGAGCCCGATGCGGACCTGCGCCCCGAGGGACGCAGCGGCCCCCTCGCTCGATCCGTCGCGGGCTTCCTCGAGTACTGGGAGCGATACGCGGAGACGTGGGAGTTCCAATCGCTGCTCCGCGCTCGGTTCGTCGCGGGGGACGAGGCGCTCGGGCGGCGCTTCTGCTCGTTCGCGTCCGACTTCGCGTACCCGGAGTACCTGCCCGTCGAGCGGGTCGGTGAGATCCGCCGGATGCGCGAGCGGATCGAACGCGAGCGTGTCCGGCCCATCGAGGCGAGTCGGTTCCACTTCAAGCTCGGCTTCGGATCGCTCGCCGATGTCCAGTTCGCCGTCGAGCTCGCGCTCATGCGGTTCGGCGGCCGGCATCCGCAGGTGCGCACGCGTCGAACGCTCGACGCGATCGAACGGCTGGCGGGAGCTCGCCTCATCGAGGACGGCGGGGCGCTCGCCCTCGGCGAGGCGTTCGTCTTCCTGTCGGACGTCAAGAACGCGATCGAGGTCGACCGGCGCGTGCACGCGGAGGCGATCCCGCCGTCGGCAGACGAGCAGCTCGCGCTCGCCCGTCGTCTGGGCTACGAGGAGTACCCGCGCCAGAGCTTCCTCGAGGACTACCGTCGGGTCACGCGTCGGGCGCGCCGCGCGATGGAGCGGGTCTTCTACGAGGAGGCCGAGTAGGGTTCGGCGCGGATGGGCCGACGTCTGATCGCCTCGGGATCGCCGTACGAACCGGTGATCGGCTTCTCACGGGCCGTCGTCCAAGGACATCACGTGTCGGTCTCGGGAACCGCGCCCGTCATGCCTGAGGGGGCGGACCCGCCGCCTGACGCCTACGGGCAGACCAAACGTGTGCTCGAGATCATCTCGGGTGCGCTCGCCGACGCGGGCGCGCAGCCGAATGACGTCGTCCGCACCCGCACGTACCTGTTGCGAGCCGAGGACTGGGAGGAGGTCGGGCGCGCGCACGGCGAGACGTTCGCCGAGGTCCGCCCGGCGAGCACGATGGTCGTCGTGTCGGGCTTCCTGGATCCGCGATGGCTGGTCGAGATGGAGGCCGACGCCATCCTGCCCGACGCATAGCTCGTCGACGGACCTCGGACGAGAGGAGGACGGGAGATGCTGAAGGAGTTCAAGGACTTCCTCATGAGGGGCAACCTCGTCGAGATCGCGGTCGCCTTCATCATGGCGCTGGCGTTCGCGGCGGTGGTCGCGTCGTTCGTCGCGGACATCATCACGCCGGTCATCGGCGCGATCTTCGGGCAGCCCGACTTCAGCGGGCTGCAGATCGAAATCGGTGAGAGCGCGATCACATACGGCAACTTCCTCAACGTCCTGCTCACGTTCGTCGTGGTCGCCCTCGTGATGTTCCTCATCGTCAAGGCCTACAACCGGATGAGTGGTCCGAAGGACCCGGCGACGAAGGACTGCCCGTACTGCGCGAGCACGATCCCAGTCGCCGCCACTCGGTGCCCGAACTGCACGAGTCAGCTCGAGGGCGCCTCGGCCTAGAGCCGTTCGATCGCGTGCGGCTCCATCCGCGGGCCGAACGCCGGCGCCCGGATCCCGCTCAGCTCGAGGAGTCGCTGTACGCGTCCGCGGTGCGGCCGGTAGGGCTCGAGGAGCTCGAGCATCCGTTCATCCGTCCCTCGCGGCTCACCGGCGAGCGCCCACGACACGAGGTGCTTCAGGTGGAAGTCGCCCACCGACACCGCGTTGGCGTCGCCGAGCGCCACCCGCGCGACCTCGGCGACGGTCCACGGCCCGACGCCGGTCAGGAGGCGGAGGCGCCTCGTGGCCTCGTCGAGCGGCAGCCGGTCCCCCTCGTCCAACCACGAGGCGCGAGCGCACGCGGCCCGGAGGGCCTCCGCCCGGCGGCGCTCGACCCCGAAGGGATGGAACGCCTGGTACGGGAGCTCGGCGACGCCGGCCGGATCCGGTGGGAGCAGGAGGTCGAACGGTCCGGGTGCCGGTTCTGCGAGCGCGACGGTCAGGCGGCGGTACGCGCGCCGAGCCTGGATGCCCGTGACCTTCTGCTCGAGAACCGACGCGATCAGCCGTTCGGTGATCAGGCCGGTCCGCGAGATCCGGAAGCCGGGTGTGCGGCGCCAGACCTCGCGAACGAGCCCCTTCGGCGGGTCGAACCCAGAGTCGTCGTCCAGGGCTCCGCACCAGGCCGCCGCCCGCTCGAGCAGCCAGCCCGAACCGGGTCCCAACGCCTCGACCTCGACGCCGTTCGGGGACGGAGCGAACCGCGCGGTGACGGGTCCGTCCGGCGTGCGCGAGGCCCGAACCACCTGTCCTCGTCCCGATCGCATCGTCGGGTCGCCCGCCCCGCGTTGCAGGTCGCCGAGCGTTCGCGACGGCGAGATCGGCCGGAGCGAACGGACGACCCTCGTCGGCATCGGCCCAAGCCTACCGAGCGGTACCCGCTCGAGCGGTGCGTCGACGCGACGCTCAGAGATCGAAGTACAGGGCGAACTCGTACGGATGTGGCCGGAGCCGGACCGCGTCGAGCTCGTGCAGTCGCTTGTACTCGATCCACGTGTCGATCACGTCCTGCGTGAACACCCCGCCCTCGAGCAGCCACTGGTGGTCGGACTCGAGCGCGTCGAGGACCTCCTCGAGCGACCCCGGCACCTGCTTCACGGCCACCTTCTCCTCGGGTGGCAGGTCGTACAGGTCCTTGTCGATCGGCTCGGGCGGCTCGGTCTTGCTCTTCACGCCGTCGAGGCCGGCCATGAGCATCGCGGCGAACGCCAGGTATGGGTTGCAGGACGGATCGGGTGTCCGGAACTCGAGCCGCTTGGCTCCCGGGTTCTTGAAGTACTGCGGGATCCGCACGCACGCGCTGCGATTGCGCTGCGAGTACACGAGGTTGATCGGTGCCTCGTAGCCCGGGACCAGCCGGCGGTACGAGTTCGTCGTGGGGTTCGTGAAGGCGAGCAGCGACGGCGCATGAGCGATCAGCCCTCCGATGTACCAACGAGCGGCGTCCGAGATGCCGGCGTAGCCGACCTCGTCCCAGAACAGGTTCTCGTCGTCCTTCCACAGGCTCTGGTGCGTATGCATCCCCGAGCCGTTGTCCTGGAACAGCGGCTTCGGCATGAAGGTCACGGTCTTGCCGGCTTGCCGTGCCGTGTTCTTGACGACGTACTTGTACTTCATGACGTTGTCGGCGGTCGTGAGCAACGTGTCGTACCGCATGTCGATCTCGGCCTGACCGGCCGTGCCGACCTCGTGGTGATGCACCTCGATCTTGATCCCGACCTGCTCGAGCTTCAGCAGCATCTCCGAGCGCAGGTCCTGGTAGTGGTCCATCGGCGCGAGGGGGAAGTACCCCTCCTTGTACCGGGGCTTGTAGCCGAGGTTCGGCTCGCCGGTGAGCTCGCGCTCACGCCCCGAGTTCCACACGCCCTCGATCGCGTCGAGGTGGTAGTAGCCCTCATGCTGGTTCTGGTCGAACCGCACCGAGTCGAAGATGTAGAACTCGCACTCGGGTCCCCAGAACGAGGTGTCGGCGATACCGGTCTGCCGCAGGTACAGCTCGGCTTTCCGCGCGATGTAGCGAGGATCACGTGAGTACATCTCGCCGGTGACCGGATCCTTCACGAAGCAGTTCATCACGAGCGTCGTGTGGGCCGTGAACGGATCCAGGAACACGGTCTCGGGATCGGGGACGAGCAGCATGTCGGATTCCTGGATCTCCTGGAAACCCCGGATCGACGAGCCGTCGAAACCGAGCCCGTCTTCGAAGCTCGCTTCGCTCAGCTCGTGCACCGGGATCGAGAAGTGCTGCATGAGTCCGGGCAGGTCCGAGAAGCGTAGGTCGACGATCTCGGCGCCGGATTCCCTGGCGAGGGCCAGGACCTCCTTGGGTGTTGCCATCGGTCGGTGCTCCTCCCTCCGCTGCGTTCGGTGCGCTCGGCTATCGGGTGCCGACCAGCGTAAGAGGTGTCCGGGACGGCGGTGTTTCTTGCCGGTTAACTCTGCGTTACCTGGCGGCCGGAGCGGCGCCGGCGCCGGGTGGCTCGGGGTCCCAGTCGCGGATCAGCTCCGCGATCCTCGGGATCGCTGCCGCAACGCCCGCAAGCTGCACCGCGCGGCCGAGCGGGGTCCGGAAGAATGGGTGCCGCAGCACCAGGGGGGCGGCCACGACGAGGCCGGTCGCGACGTAGGCGCGGACGCGCTGTCCGGCCGGCGAGGCGAGGAAGGCGCGCGTCGCGTCCACGCCGTCCTCGATCGTCTCCTCGACGTCGCTCACGACCCGTCCGACCTCCGCGGTCCACGACATGATGCCAGGAGCCTACCCAGGAAGGTGGCCGCTCGAAACGGCGGGGTTCACGCGTCGGCGGCGCGGTACCCGACGCCCCGCACGGTCTCGATCAGGGCCTCGTGCTCGGGCCCGAGCTTGGCGCGGAGCCGTCGGACATGCACGTCCACGGTCCGTGTCCCGCCGAAGAAGTCGAAGCCCCACACCTCGCGCATCAGCGTCGGGCGCGTGAACACTCGACCCGGCCGCTCGGCCAGGAACCGGAGGAGCTCGAACTCCCGGAACGTGAGGTCGAGTGGCCGGCCGTCGACGGCCACGCGATAGGTGTCGACGTCGAGGACGATCGGACCGAGCCGGACCGAGGAGGCGTGGGTCGGTCCCGACCGGTCGCGGAGCATCGCCAAACGCAGTCGGATCTCAGCCTCCGGGGCGCCCGGGTACAGGAGCTCGTCCGCGACCTCTCCCCATCGGAACCGCTCGAGGTCCCTCCGCTCGACCACCGCGACGACCGGGAGACGGGGGTGCTGCAGATCGAGTGAACGGAGCACGGCGTGACCCTGCCCGGGGTTCTCGGCCGCGTCCACGATGACGATCTCGGGCCCGAGGGCGGGCAGGTCCGGGAGCACGGCAACGGACAGCTGCTCGGTCTTCACGTCGAGCACAAGGCCGGAGGCCGCCGGGAGGACCTCGGCCGGGGAGCGGTCGGTGAGGAGCACGATGCGATCCACGACCTCACCGAGGGTACAGGTCCGGACCGGCGGGCGATAGCCTGAGCAGGGATGACGGTGGTCAAGGTGCGGCTGTTCGCGGTGCTCCGCGAGCTCGCGGGCTCCTCCGAGGTCGAGGCGGAGGGCGCGACGGTCGGCGAGGTGCTCGACGCGCTCTCGGCGCGGTACGGCGAGCGCTTCGAGCGGGTGGCCCGGGCGGGTTCGGCCGTGGTCGACGGGGAGCGGGCCGGGCCGTCGACGCCGCTGTCCGGATCCCACGAGGTGGCCCTGCTTCCCCCGGTCTCGGGGGGTTGCGCGCCGATGCTCCATCCCTGAGATACTGAGCTCCTCCTATGCGCTTCCAGCGTCTCCTCCTCGTGGTGAACCCGGTCGCCCGCACGATGTCCAAGCCCGTGCTCGCGGTGATCGAGAAGGCGTTGTCTGCCGACTTCCGCCTCGAGGTCGCCGAGACCAAGGAGCGGGGACATGCCTCCGAGATCGCCGCGCAGGCCGCCGACGAGGGGGTCGACCTCGTGGTCGTGTTCTCGGGCGACGGGACGATCAACGAGGCGGTGAACGCGCTCGCCGGCACCGACACGGCCCTCGGGGTCCTGCCGGGGGGCGCCACGAACATCCTGGTTCGGGCGCTCCGGCTGCCGCTGGACCCCGTGGAGGCGACCGGCGTCCTCATCGCGAAGGCGCTCGACGATGAGGCGTTCAAGCTCTCGCTCGGGGTCGCCGACGGCCGGTACTTCGCCGTGAACTGCGGCGCAGGGGTCGACGCGGCGGCGATGCGGCGGATGGACGAGAAGTTCCCGAAGACGAAGTCGAAGTTCGACCGGGCCGCGTTCCGGGCGGTCGCGTGGGAGTTGCTCGTCGGGTACGCGGGGCGGGCGGCGGACCTCGAGGTGCGGATCGACGATGGCGAGCCCCAGCCCTCGCTCTCGGTCATGGTGGGGCGGACCGACCCGTACACCTACTACAAGGACCGCCCGATCCGGATGACCCCGGAGGCCTCGCTCGACGGCGGTCTCGACGTCCTGTCGGTGCGCAAGCTCGCGCGCCGCGCGATCCCGAGGATCGCCTGGCAGGTGTTCGGTTCGGCCCGGCACGTCCTTGGACGCGACATCGACTACGTGCACGATGCCCAGCGGGTGCTCGTGACCTCGGAGACGCCGTTCCCGGTCCAGGTGGACGGCGACTCGCTCGGCGACCACCTGCGGCTCGAGATGGGGCTCGCGCCCGCCGCCCTCTGGGTCGTCGCCTAGGCCGCCCGGAGCCTCACGAGCGCGACTCGCGCTCGTGGATCCCGCACTCCCACTTCGACAGCCCCGCCCACCGGCCCGCGCGCTCCGGCTCGCCGGGGAACTGGAGCCGAGTACAGGGCGCGCATCCGATCGACGCGTACCCGAGGTCGTAGAGGGGGTTGTGCGGCAGGTCGTGCTCCTTCAGGTAGACCCACGTGTCGCGACGGGTCCAGTTCACGACGGGGTTCACCTTCACGATCCATCGGCCGGGCTCCAGCTCATAGCGGTCCAGGATCGGCGCGTGTTCCCTCGTGGGGGAGGAGTCGCGGCGGAACGCCGTGACCCACGCGTCCCTGCCTCGGAGGGCCTCGAGCATCGGTTGGACCTTGTTGATCTCGCAGCATCGATCCGGCGCGCGCTCGAACAGCCTCGGCCCGAACTCGACGGTCTGCGACTCCACGGTGTGCTCGCCGACGAGGTCCACGACGTGCAGGTCGAGCATCGACGTGAGCCGCTCCTTGAACGCGAGGGTCTCGGCGAAGTGGAACCCCGTCTCGAGGAACAACACGGGGACGTCGGGCCGCACCTGCGTCGCCATGTGCATGACGCACGTCCCCTCCGCCTGGAACGCCGACGCGAGCACGATGTCCGGGAACGAGGACGCAGTGAGCGCCCAGCGGACGATCTCGCTCGGATGCGCGCTCTCGAACCGATCGTTCAGGCCGCGAAGGTCGTCGTCGGTCAGCAGGGTGTCGGGCATGGTCCCCTCGGGAACGGAGCAGGAAGTATAGGTCCGGGTCGGCGCGCGGGGTCCCGCCGCTATCCTGTGGCCGACCCACCGACCCGAAAGGCCGATGCATCATGTCCGAAGACCACCCCACGATCGCGCCCCACGGGGGCACCCTGGTGAACCTGCTGTTGTTCGGCGCCGAGCGAGAGGCGGCCGCCGAGGAGGCGCGCAACCTGCCGAAGCTCGTCGTGAGCGCCCGAGAGCTGTCCGACCTGGAGATGCTCACGATGGGAGCCCTGTCCCCGCTCACCGGGTTCCACGACGAGCGGGCGTACGGATCGATCCTCGACACGATGCACCTCCCCGACGGGCTGGCGTGGTCGATCCCCGTCACGCTGTCGCTCACCGACGAGGACGTGAAGCGCATCGGCGGGGCAGCCTCGGTGGCCTTGCTGCCGCAGGAGGACGCTACGCCGATCGCGATCGTCGATGTCGCCGAGGTCTTCAAGCGCGACCGCCAGCGCGAGTCGCTCGGCGTGTTCGGGACCCAGGACCTGGCGCACCCCGGCGTCCAGGCGCTCCAAGAGGCCGGCGACTTCTGCCTCGCCGGTCCGGTGCGCGCGCTCGGGCTCCCGGAGCACGACGACTTCATCGAGTACCGGCTGACCCCGGCGCAGACCCGCGAGGCGTTCGCCGACCGGGGCTGGCGGACCGTTGTGGGGTTCCAGACCCGGAACCCGATCCATCGCGCGCACGAGTACATCCAGAAGTGCGCGCTCGAGATCGTGGACGGGCTCCTGGTCCATCCGCTCGTGGGCGCGACGAAGGGCGACGACGTCCCCGCGGACGTCCGCATGCGGTGCTACGAGGCGCTGTTCGAGGGCTACTACCCGAAGGACCGGGCGATGGTCACCGTCTTCCCGGCGGCGATGCGCTACGCGGGGCCGAAGGAGGCGATCTGGCACGCGATCTGCCGGAAGAACTACGGCTGCACGCACTTCATCGTGGGCCGCGACCACGCCGGCGTGGGCGACTACTACGGCACGTACGACGCGCAGAAGATCTTCGAGGTGTTCGAACCGGGCGAGCTCGATATCACGCCCCTGATGTTCGAGCACTCGTTCTGGTGCGACGCCTGCGAGGGGATGGCCTCGCCGAAGACCTGCCCGCACGGCGAGGAGACGCGGGTCTCGCTGTCCGGGACCAGGGTGCGGGAGATGCTCCGGGGCGGCGAGCGACCGCCGATCGAGTTCAGCCGCCCCGAGGTCGCCGACATCCTCATCGACGCCATGCGCGAGGCGTGATCGGGCGCCGGGACCCTCGTTTGCCCGTCCACGAGGGGCTTTGATAGCCTCGCGGCCGCCCGGCGGCGGCCGACGACCCACAGGAGGCCCCGGAACGACCGCTCGCAGGACCTCGCTCCGAACCTTCCTCGCCCTGGCCCTGGTGGCCGGGGTGCTCGGCGTCCCCCCGGCCCTCGCCGGCACGAAGGATCAGCTCGACGCGGCCAAGGCCGAGTACGCGGAGGTGCGGGCCGAGCTCGACCGCGCGACGGCGGCCTTGCATTCGGCACTGAACGAGCTCGAGGGGACGAAGTCCGACATCGCGATCACCCGAGCCCGGATCGGCGGCCTCGAGGACCGCGTGGCACGGATCGAGTCGCGCCTGTCGCGCCGGGCCGTGCTCGCGTTCACCACCGGTCCGGCCAGCACGATCGACCTGCTGCTGTCGTCGGGCTCGTTCACCGAATTCTCCGACCGGCTCGAGTTCCTGGGTTCGATGGCACAGGACGACGTCGACCTCGTCACCGAGCAGGAGGTGGCGCAGGAGGAGCTTCGGCGGGAACGGGAGGAGTTGCTCACGCTCGCCGCGCGGCAGGCCGATCAGGCCGAGGAGCTCCGGGCGGCCCAGGCCAGGGTCGACGAGCAGCTCGAGCAGATCGCCGCCAAGGTCTCCGAGCTCACGAAGAAGTACAACGCGGAGCAGGCGGCGGCGAAGGCGCTCACGATCATCGGGCAGACCCCGAACCCCGACGGCTCGATCCAGGTGTGCCCCGTCGCGGGTCCGAACTCGTTCGTCGACTCGTTCGGCTGGCCGCGGTCCGGCCACACGCATCAGGGGACCGACATCATCGCGCCGTTCGGGACGCCGGTCGTGGCGGCGCACCCGGGCACCGTGTCCCACTCATCGAGCTCGTCGGGCGGGGTGCAGGCCTACGTCTACGGGTCGGGTGGGTACTCGTTCTATGCGCATCTGTCCGGCTACAGCTCGGCCTCCGGGAGCGTCGGGGCGGGGACGGTGATCGGATACGTCGGCAGCACCGGCAACGCCGGCTCGACGAACCACCTGCACTTCGAGTGGCATCCGGGCGGAGGTTCGGCCGTGAACCCGTACCTGATGCTCCGCGCCGTCTGCGGCTGACCGCCGTTCGGCCGAACGCCTCGACCGGCTCGCCGCGCTACGATGATCGTTGCATGGGCGAACACGGCGGCCATCGACGCATCGACCGGATCCGCCGCCCCGAGTACGTCGAGGGGCTGTCCGAGCTCCCCCTCGAGGAGCTCCGCGATCGACGGGACGAGTGTTACGCCGAGCGCGAGTACCTCTCCCTGCTCCGCCGGCTCGTCCAGGGCCGCGCCGAGATCCTGAAGGCCGAGATCGAACGTCGCGATAGCGGCGGCGAGGAAGGCAGCCTGATCGACCGTCTGTCCACGATCTTGTCCGCCGAGGGCCAGGGCCCCTCCCGGGGCGAGGCCGTGAAGATCGGGGTACCCGAGGAGGAGTTGCTGCTTGCGCGCCGCCGGGTCGAACGCCTGGTGGCCGACGCGGGGCTGTCGGACCCGGGCGCGCTGGATGACGCGCGTCTCGCCGCGGCCGTCGACCTGCTGGTCCGCGAGGAACGGGAGGTCTCGACCGCCCGGGGCGAGGTGCTGCACGTCATGGACGAGCTCCAGGAGGAGCTGAAGCGTCGCTATCGCGACGATCCCTCGCTCGTCCTGGCCTAGCCCCACGCACGGAGCCACCGCGTCGAGGGCGTCGCCCCCGACGCGCGAGCGGCGCCGGAGGGTGGCGCCGGAGGATGCGGCCAGAGGATACGGAAGGACCATCCGACGTAGGCCATCTCGGAACGCCCGGACCACCCGGATTTGGGCCGCCGGGCCTATGGACTGCCTCGGCCCGAGCCGCCAGGCTCATGCGGTTCGGGCCCGTCGCCCGAACGGTGCGGCCCCAGACGATGAACGAACCTCACTTCCTCCGGCCTGCGACGGCGTCCGATCCGGACGCGGAGATGCCGGCGGTCCACGATCAGCTCATCGTATTCGCCCGCGAGCTCGGCGAGCTGTACCGGCTCGAGCGTGCACGCAGCGCCGAGCTCGAAGTGGTGCTCGAGAGCCTGCAGGAGACGTACCTCGCCACGATGAAGAGCCTGGCCGTCGTGATCGAGGCGAAGGACCTGACCACACGGGGTCACCTCGACCGGACGCAAGCGTTCGGGCTGGCGCTCGCACGCCGGATCGATCCGACGCTCGCCGAGTCGCCGACCCTCGGGTACGGCTTCTTCCTCCACGACATCGGGAAGGTCGGGATCCCCGAGCACATCCTGTGCAAGGCGGGGCCGCTCTCGGTCGACGAGTGGACCGTGATGCGCAACCACCCGATCATCGGCGCCCAGATCGTGGGCCCGATCGCGTTCCTCGCCGACACGGTCGCCCTGATCCGTCACCACCATGAATGGTTCGACGGCACCGGGTACCCCGACGGCTTGGCGGGCGAGGACATCCCCCTGACGGCGCGCATCTTCGCCGTGGCCGACTCGTTCGACGCGATGACCAGCGACCGGCCGTACCGGGGCGCGATGGACGTCGAGCGCGCCCTCGGCGAGCTGACGGACGGCTCGGGGACACAGTTCGACCCGCTGGTCGTCGACGTCTTCGTGGAGTTGATCGCGGACGACCCGCCGATGGACGATCACGAGTTCGCGCACGCCCTCGGGCACGCGAGCTGACCCGCACCGCCTCGCCTACGCTTCTCACGTGCCGGCCGCCGCCCCGCTCGTCCGCATCGTTCGCTCCGGACTACAGGAGAGCGTCCACGCCGGCCACATCGCGGTCTGCGACGCAGAGGGCCGGTTGGTGGCGCGCCTGGGAGATCCGGCGGACCCGCTCTTCTCGCGCTCGTCGATGAAGCCGCTGCAGGCGGCCGTCTCGCTCGGCCGGTTCGCCGAGGCCGTCCCCGATGAGCTGCTCGCAGTGATGTGCGCCTCACACAACGGAGAACCCGTGCACGTTCGAGCGGTCCGCCGGCTCCTGCGTCGCGGCGGCCTGCCGGAGGACGCGCTCGGGTGCCCCCCCGACCTTCCGATGCGACGCGAGGATCGGAGCGCGGCCGCTCGTCCCCGGCGCATCGTCCACAACTGCTCGGGCAAGCACGCGGGGATGCTCGTCGCGTGCGCGGACTCGGGCCTCGATCTCGACACCTACCTGCGACCCTCGCACCCGCTCCAACGGGCGGTATCCCGGGCCGTTCGAGGCGCGACCGGGGTCGATCCCCGGATCGGCGTCGACGGGTGTGGTGCGCCGGTGCACGGCCTGTCGCTCTCGGCCATGGCCACGTTGTTCGCTCGTCTCGCGCGGCCGGAACGACTCGGTCGGCTGGCCGAGCCCGCGTCGCGGGCCGTGGCCGCGATGCGGGCGCACCCGTATCTCGTGGCCGGCGCCGGGCGCTCGGACACGTTCATCATGGGTGGGACCTCGAACATCGTCTGCAAGGTGGGCGCCGAAGGGCTCCACTGCGCGGCGATCCTCGACGCCGGGCTCGGCGTGGCGGTCAAGGTCGCCGACGGGGGCGATCGGGCCGCGGGGCTCTCGCTGGTTCGAACCCTCGTGCTCCTGGACGCCGTCCCCGCCGAACAGGCGGACCGTCTCGCTCCGCTGGTCCACCCACCCGTGCTCGGCGGCGGTCGGCCGGTCGGGGAGATGGTGGCCGACTTCCGGCTGCGCCGGGGGGGCTGAGCGCGGTCGCTCCGGGTCCGCCCAGGACCTGCGTTCGGCAGGGCCTCGCGTACGATGCCCTCCGATGTCCGACCGTGAGCTCCCGACGGACCGGCGCGGGTCCCGGGTCGCCGTCGTCAGCCTGCACACCTCGCCCCTCGATCAGCCGGGGTCCGGGGACTCGGGCGGGATGAACGTGTTCATCCGTGAGGCGGCCAAGCGCATCTCGGCCGCCGGCGTCGAGGTCGACGTGTTCACGAGGTCGCGCGACGATCTCCGCCCCGGGGTCCAGGACCTCGGAGGCGGCTCTCGGCTCATCCGCGTCCGGGCCGGGCCCCTCGCGCCGGTCCCGAAGGACGAGTTGCCGCGGTTCCTCCCCGAGTTCCTGGGGGGTCTGCTCTCGCGGGCTCGACGCGAGGGCGCGGACTACGACCTCGTGCACACCCACTACTGGCTCTCGGGTTGGGTCGGCCGCAGCGCCCGGGAGATCTGGGGTGTTCCGCTCGTCGCGTCCTTCCACACGCTCGGGAAGGTGAAGAACTACTCGTTGTCCCGTGGCGAGCGGCCCGAGCCGAGGGTGCGCCTGTCCGGCGAACAAGCCGTGATCGAGGAGGCCGACCGGCTGATTGCGGCCACGCCGTCCGAGGCGGCGCAGCTCGTCGGGCTGTACCGGGCCGACCCGAGCCGCATCCGCGTCGTTCCCCCCGGCGTCGACCACGAGGTGTTCTTCCCGCGTCCGGCCGACCAGGCGAAGGCGCGCCTCCACCTCGCGGGCATCCGCCTGCTCCTGTTCGTCGGGCGCCTGCAAGCGCACAAGGGTCCCGACGTCTCGGTCCGGGCGCTCGCCGAGGCCGTCGCGCGCCGGCCGGACGCGACCGAGGACCTCGTCCTCGCGATCGTCGGCGGTCCGAGCGGAGCCGACCACGCCGAGGTCGCCCGGCTGATGGACCTCGCCTCGGCGCTCGGTGTGGGCGAGCGCGTGATGCTGTTCCCGCCCCAGCCGCAGGCTCGGCTCGCCGATTTCTACGCGGCCGCGGAGATCGTCCACGTACCGTCGAGATCGGAGTCCTTCGGCCTGGTGGCGCTCGAGGCACAGGCATGCGGAACGCCGGTGGTGGCGTCGGCGGTCGGCGGGCTCCGCCACGTCGTGGAGGACGGCGTCACCGGTCACCTCGTCGAGGGGCACGATCCAGGCGATCACGCGGACCGGTTCCTCTCCTTGCTCGCGGACGAGGCGGATCGGCGTCGGATGGGTGAGGCGGGCATCGTCCGATCGCTCCGCTTCTCTTGGGACGCGACGGCCGGCGGGATGCTCTCCGTGTACCACGAGCTCCTCGATGGCGCCGCTGCGCCGTGAACGGGTCGTTCGGCCGGCGCGTCGATCGTCCATGTGCGTTCACCGCGTGACGGAACGACTCGCGCGCCAACCGAACGACATGTCCGTGGCCGACACACCCGGTGTGCGACGTGGTTCGAACACGTTGCGCCGCAACCAAGAACGAGCGGGTGGTGTCTGACGTTCGCATCGTCGACACCTTCTTGTCACTCTTTCTCCCACGCGATCTACCAGCGCATATGGTGTGTGACCTGGGCGTTCTTCGGGTTGACCGTTCCGTCGGCCGTCGCTACATTTCGCCTCGCTCCGAGCAGCCGGAGCGGTTGAATCAGGGAACCGAAGCCGGGACCCCTGGGAAAGCCGTAAGGCCGACTGGGCGCACCTGCTCGTACGGTTGGGAAGGCCAACTAGCTGTGCGGGTGGGGAGGCTCGGAAGGCCCCAAAGCCCAACGAAAGGGTCTACGGCCAGGAAACCGAGACGGCTGTGAGAGGTTGCTCGGGGCAACTGAGCCCGAGGGGCCGACGGTGGCTGGAGGCTTCGGCTTCCGGCGAGCCGGAGGTCCCTCGGGTTCTTCCTTTCCCCGGCTCTGACTCTCTCCTTCGACCCTGGGTTCTGACCTGGCTCGTCACGATCGGCTTTCGACTACCGTTCCCGTTCATGGCGACCGATCGCGCGAGCGCGACCGAGACCCGACGCGACCAGATCGTGGAGGCCGCGATGCGGCGGTTCGCCGAACGCGGGTACCGAGGAACTCGGGTCGAGGACATCGCGGCCGAGGTCGGCGTGGCCAAGGGGACCGTCTTCCTGCACTTCGGCTCCAAGGAGTCGCTGTTCCTGGCCGCGTACCGAGACGCCGTCGGCCAGCTTCCGGCGTGGCTCGATGCTCCCTCAGGCGTCGTGGAGGAGGGGTTCTGGGCGGTCCTGGACTACTGGGTCCGGCGCACGGAGGAGTTCGTCGACGAGCAGTGGGTGGCCAACCGCGTGGCGATGATCGGGCGCAACGACACCGGTCTCGGCCTACGCCGGCCGATCGACCGACTCATGCGGAGCGAGGACCCCTACGGCACGCTGGACTTCGTGGAGTTCGGGATCCGACGAGGCGAGATCCGCGACGACGTGGACGCCGAGATGATCGCCTCCATGCTCGATTGGATGGCCGAGCGTTTCCAGGACGCGCTTGGGAGCGAGGAGCTCGATCCGGGACTCGTCCACCGGCGTCCGTTCGTGCCCGAGCGGCGGGACGTGCGGATCCGCGAGTTCATCGAGCTGATGCGATCCGGCATCGCGGCACGCTGAGCGCAGTGTGAACGACGAGCCCAGCTGGACCGACTACTACGACGAGCAGGGAGAGCGCGAGCCACGAGAGCTCCTGCTCGACGTCCTCCGTGCGTTCGGCGAGGACGGGCACGAGGCGGTCGACCTCGGCTGCGGCCAGGGGATCGACACCCTGGCCATGCTCGAACATGGGTGGCAGGTGTTCGCGGTCGACGCGGAGCCGGAAGGCATCCGGCGCCTGCTCGCGCGCGTTCCACCCCGCCTCGCGAGCTCGCTGCGTTCCGAGGTCGCGTCGATGGAAGACGTCGACATCCCGCCCGTGGATCTCGTCTGGGCCTCGTTCAGCCTGTTCTTCTGCCCGCCCGAACGCTTCGGCGCACTGTGGGCGAAGGTCCGAGACGCGGTGCGTCCGGGTGGGCGGTTCGCCGGACAGTTCCTGGGTGACCGGGACAGCTGGACCTCCCGGAGCGAGATCTCCGCGTTCGCCCGCGCGGACGCGGTTCGGCTGTTGGAGGGCCTAGAGGTCGAGCGGTTCGAGGAAGAGGAGGAGGACGGTGAGGCCTGTTCCGGCCCGAAGCATTGGCACGTCTTCCATGTCGTGGCTCGCCGGCCCTCCTGAGCAGGCTCGACGCAGGCCCGGGTCCGCTGGCAACATGGACCCCGGGCAGAGACGGAGGGCATGAGATGGACGACCGTACGGTGGCGTTCCTCGGCGGAGGGCGGATGGGTGAAGCGCTCGTCTCCGGCCTCATCCGGTCGGGCGGGCGAAGCGTCGATGAGATCGTCGTGACCGCCAGGCGCGAGGAGCGCGCCAGCGAGCTCGCCGAGCGCTACGGCGTGTCCGCGACGATCAGGAACGCGCAGGCGGTCGAGCGCGCCGGGGTCCTGGTGCTCATGGTGAAGCCGCAGGACATGGAGTCGTTGCTCCAGGAGATCGCTCCGAGCGTGGTCGCGGAGCACCTCGTGGTGAGCTTCGCGGCCGGGATCCGCACCTCCTTCGTGGAGAAGCACCTCGCGAAGGAGATCCCGGTCGTCCGCGTGATGTCGAACGTCGCCGTCCTCGTCGACGAGGCGATGTCGGTCGTCGCTCCCGGCGCCCATGCCCAAGACAAGCACCTCGCGGTCGCCGAGGAACTGCTCGCGTCCGTCGGCCGGGTGATCCGGCTGAAGGAGGTGCACCTCGACGCCGTGACGGCGACCTCGGGGAGCGGGCCCGCCTACTTCTTCCTGCTGGCCGAGGCGATGATCGAGGCGTGCATCCTGCTCGGCCTGTCGCGGGACGTCGCGACCGAGCTCATCATCCAGACGATGCTCGGGTCGGCGAAGATGCTCCGAGACACGGGACGGCACCCGGTCGAGCTTCGTGAGATGGTGACCTCGCCGGGAGGCACGACGATCGCGGCGATCCGGCATCTCGAAGAGGCCGGCGTGCGCGCGGCCTTCCTGAACGCGATCGACGCGGCACGGCATCGCAGCGCCGAGCTTGCGCAGGGCGGGGACGAGGACGAGGACTGAGGAGGGCATCGGGTGGGACGTGGAGACCGGGCTCGGGTGCGCTGGGCGCACGACCGGGAGCGGAAGAAGAAGCGAGCCGAGAAGCAACGCGCCGCGGACCGGGGCGCCGAGCGCAAGGCGGCGAAGAAGAAGTAGCGGCGGCTAGGTCGGGCCGAGGGCGCGGCGGATCTGGTCCGCGTGATCGAACGCGTGGGCCGCGTAGATCTCGAGCCAGTCGTTCATGCCGTACCGGCCGGACTCGCTGTGGGTCCCGGCGCGGCCCCAGTCCTCGTCGGTCATGAGATCGAGGAGCTCCGCCGTCGATGCGCGGACGGCCCGGAACACGGCGAGCGAGGTCTCGACCGGCCGGTCGTAGTGCAGTCGGCGTGCGTACTCGGCCTCGTCGTAGCCCTGGACCAGCGGTCCGTCCTCGGCCAGGAGCTTGCGCACGCGCAGGTAGGAGTTCGCCTCCGAGTCGGCGAGGTGGTGGACCACCTTCCGGGGCGTCCAGCCGCCGTCCTCCGGGACCCGGTCGAGCTCCGCATCGCCGGCCCCCGCCAATGCCGCGTCGACCGCGTCGGACCCGGCGCGGTACCGGGCGATCAGCTCGGCCCTGCGTGCGCGATCCACGCCGCGGACCGTAGCAGACTCCCGTGGCACGGCGGATCGGTGTTCCTTCGGGTCAGCGACCGAGACGATTGCGGAGCACCCCGATCCCTTCGGCCTCCAGTTCGATCTCCGCGCCCGGCCACACGCGTTGCTCGAACCCCGGGATCTCGAACGGCCCGGACGCGAACGCCTCGCCGGGTGCGAGCCGCTCGTGGCGAGACGCGCGCGCGACGTCGTGGAGCACGCTCCGCGCCGTCCCGTTGAGGTTGCCCTTCACCCATTCCTCGCCGTCGACGCGCACCGTCACCGACGCCGTCTGCGGGTCGAGCTCGTCCGCCGTCACCACGCACGGTCCGATCGAGACCGGCACCCCGTCCGGGGTGGGGATCGGGTCGCCGTTCGCGCTGCGCGCGAACCAGTCGGCGACGAGGGTGTAACCGAACACCACGGCCGGCGTGTCATCGGCCTCGAGCGTCTCCTCCACGGTCCGCCGCAGCACCGCCGCGATCTTCGGACGGAATTCCAGCCACCCGGCCGAGCTGGGCCACGGGATCTCGTCGTCCGGTCCGAACACACTGCGCGCGCCGTCGGATGCATCGGGGGAACGCAGCGACGACGGGAGCAGGGCCGCGAGCAGGCGTGCGTCCTCGACGACGAAGGACGTTGCCTCGTCGCGCTCGAGGGCGGCCCGGGCGGCATCGAGCACGGTGCCCCCGTTGCTCTTGACCAGGCGCTCCATCGTGTCGGGGAAGGCGGGGTGGCCCACGAGATCCGGCAGGTCCACGACCTTCCCTTCCAGGAACGCTCCCAGTCGCCGGTGCCCCCTCCGGTCGAAGGTCACGAGCCTCAAAGGGAGGCGATGATACGCCCGTCGGGGCCGAGATCCGTGGAGGTCCTCGCGACCCGCGGACTTGGGGGAGCCTGGGCCCGGCGGCTACGATTGGATGGCTCACGCACCACGTCCATCACATGCACGGGAGGCCTCCATGGCTGAGCAGGGGTTCCGCATCACCTACGCGACGATGTCGGCCGACAACGAACAGCTCCAGAGCAACTACGACGAGGCGGCCGTCCGCGCGCAGGCAGAGCTCGGCAAGGAGTACCCGTTCGTCGTGAACGGGCAGGAGCGTTGGACAGAAGAGAAGTACGAGGAGCCATCGCCGATCGACTCGGACATCGTGATCGGACGGTTCTCGCAGGCGACGGCCGCGGACGTCGAGGACGCGGTCGCGGCCGCGAAGGCCTTCTCGCTCGAATGGGACCGCATCGGGTGGCACGAGCGGGTCCGGATCCTGCGGCGCGTCGCCGACGTGATGGAGGACCGCCTGTTCGACCTCGCGGCCCTGATGGCGTACGAGGTCGGCAAGAGCCGGCTCGAGGCCCTCGGGGACGTCCAGGAAACGGCCGAGCTGATCCGTTGGAACTGCGACGAGATGGAGAAGCACGACGGGTTCCGCGTACCGATGTCCGGCCTCGGCGCGCCGGGCGACTACTACGACGTGATGCGCCCGTACGGGGTGTGGGGGGTCATCAGTCCGTTCAACTTCCCGTTCGCGCTCGCGGGTGGACCCTCCTCCGGCGCGCTGGTCGCGGGGAACTGCGTCGTGCTGAAGCCCTCGAACCAGGGCGCGCTCATGGGCTACAAGCTCTACGAGTGTTACCGCGACGGCGGCGTGCCGCCGGGAGCGTTCCATCTGGTGATCGGGCGTGGCGTCGTCGCCGGTGAGGCGCTCTGGCGTCACCCGGACGTCGGCGGGTTCACGTTCACCGGCTCGTACCCGGTCGGCATGGACATCTACAAGCACTTCGCGTCCGACGTGCCGAAGCCGGTGATCTGCGAGATGGGCGGGAAGAACCCGGCGATCGTCTCGAGGAACGCCGACCTCGACGTCGCGACCGACGGCGTCCTGCGCTCGGCGTTCGGGTTCGGCGGGCAGAAGTGCTCGGCGAACTCACGCGTGTACGTCGAGCGCGAGGTGTACGACGACTTCCTCGGCCTGCTGAAGCAGAAGACCGAGAAGCTCAAGGTCGGGAACCCCCTGCAGCGGGATACGTACCTCGGCCCGATCATCAACGAGGCCGCGATGGACACCTTCGAGGAGGCCTCCGCCGAGGCGAAGAAGAACGGCAACGTCGTCACCGGCGGCGATCGGATCGAGGACGGCGATCTGGCACGGGGCCTGTTCGTGCAACCGACGATCGTCGAGGCGCCCGACGACAGCTGGCTCTGGAAGAAGGAGCTGTTCGTGCCGTTCGTCGCGGTCGCGCCGTTCGACGAGCTCGACGAGGCGATCGCGAAGGCGAACGACACCGAGTACGGCCTGACGGCCGGCTTCTTCAGCAGGGACCGCACCGAGATCGACGAATGGCTCGACAAGATCCAGGCGGGTGTCGTCTACGTGAACCGGCGCGCGGGCGCGACCACCGGCGCGTGGCCGGGCGTCCAACCGTTCGGCGGGTGGAAGGGATCGGGGACCAGCGGGAAGGCGGGCGGCGGCCCGTACTACGTGCAGCAGTACCTGCGTGAGCAATCGCGAACGGTGATCGAGGAGTGAGCACCGCCGAGATCCTGGATCTCGCTCAGGCCCGGGCCCCGCGGCTGGTCACCGAGATCCCCGGGCCGGAGGCGCTCGCCAGGATCGAGCGGGACCACCGGGTCACGAGCCCGTCGCTCCCGCGCGCGTATCCGCTCGTGCCCAGGCGCGGTGCCGGCTCCGTCATCGAGGACGTCGACGGGAACCTGTTCCTCGACGTGAACGCCGGGATCGCCGTGGCCTCGACCGGCCACGCGCATCCGGCGGTCGTCGCGGCGATCCAGCGACAGGCCGAGGAGCTCCTGCACTACTCGGCCAGCGACTTCTATCTCCCGATCTACTCGGACGTGTGCGAGGAGCTGGACCGCATCGCGCCGTTGTCCGAACCCGCCCGCAGCTTCCTCACGAACTCCGGGACCGAGGCCGTCGAGGCGGCGCTGAAGCTGGCGAGGTACGCGACGGGCCGGCAGTACGTCATCGCGATGCTCGGGTCGTTCCACGGTCGCTCGTACGGGAGCGTCTCGCTGACCGCGAGCAAGGCCGGGTATCGGGCGGGGTTCGGGCCGCTGCTGCCGGGGGTGCTGCACACGCCGTACGGCGACTTCGAGCACATCGAGCAGGTGCTGTTCAAACGCCTGGTCTCGCCGGTGGAGGTCGCGGCGATCGTCGTCGAGCCCGTCCTCGGCGAGGGTGGCTACGTGATCCCGCCGCCGGGGTGGCTCGGGTACCTCCGCGAACTCTGCGACCGTCACGGCATCCTGCTCGTGGCGGACGAGGTGCAGTCGGGGATGGGCAGGACCGGCAAGATGTGGGCCGTCGAGCACCTCGACGTGGAGCCCGACATCGTGCTCGCGGGCAAAGGCATCGCGAGCGGGATGCCGCTGGGGGCGATGATCGCGCCCGAGCGACTCATGACCTGGGAGATCGGCGCCCACGGCTCGACGTACGGCGGGAACCCCCTGTCCTGCGCGGCCGCGCTCGCGACGCTCGAGCTCATCGAGGGCGGACTGATGGACAACGCTCGCGAGGTCGGCGATCTCCTGGTGGCCGGACTCCGCCGGGTCCAGGCTTCCCATCCGATCGTCACGGACGTCCGCGGGCTCGGGCTCATGATCGGGATCTCGTTCCTCGACCACGACACCTCGGCAGCCGTCGAGGCCGCCGCGTTCCGCCGCGGCCTGCTGGTCCTGGGTGCCGGCGACGACGTGGTCCGGATGTCGCCGCCGCTCGTGTTCCGGCCGGACCAGGCGGAGGTCGCCCTCTCGGTCTTCGAGGACGCGGTCGCCGAGGTCGCCGGCGGCGCCTGAGGGGCAACCCGTGGCCTCGACCGTCGACGCACTGACGTGGGACTGTGCGGATCCCCGGCGCATGGTCGAGTTCTGGTGCGCGGCGCTCGGGTACGTGATCGACGAGATCGACGACGACGACGCCTACGCCGTGGATCCGACCGGCCGAGGGTGGCCCCTGCTCTTCCAGACCGTTCCCGAGGGCAAGGCCGTCAAGAACCGCCTGCACCTGGACCTTCGGCCTCCGGACTCGATGGCCGCCGAGGTCGAACGCGTGAAGGCGCTGGGCGCCACCGAGTTCCGGTTCGTGGAGGAGGGCGGGAGTTTCTGGACCGTGATGCTCGACCCCGAGGGCAACGAGTTCTGCGTGCTCCGCGGACCGCAGGATGGTTGGAGTCCGTAGGGGTGGGCGGCAAGGTCGCAACGATGCGCGACGCCGTATCCGAGCTCGTGCGCGACGGCGACACGGTCGCGATCGAGGGCTTCACCCACCTGATCTGCTTCGCCGCCGGGCACGAGATCATCCGGCAGCGGCGCCGGGACCTGACGCTCGCGCGGATGACGCCGGACGTGATCTACGACCAGATGGTCGGCGCCGGGGTCGCGCGCAAGCTGATCTTCTCGTGGCTCGGCAACCCAGGGGTCGGCTCGCTCCACGCCGTCCGCCGGCGCATCGAGCACGCGGACCCCGAACCGCTCGAGATCGAGGAGTACTCGCACTTCGGGATGGTGTGCCGGTACGTCGCCGGGGCTTCGAACCTGCCGTTCTTCCCGATCCGCTCGTACCACGAGAGCGACATCCCAAGCGTGAACCCGAACATCAGACCGATGCGCTCCCCCTACGAGGACGGCGACGAGGTGTACGTCGTCCCGCCGCTTCGGCCCGACGTCACGATCGTGCACGCGCAGCGAGCCACGGCGAACGGCGACACCCAGATCTGGGGGCTGCTCGGGTGTCAGAAGGAGGCGGCGTTCGCCGCCGAACGCGTGATCGTCGTGTGCGAGGAGCTCGTCGGCGAGGACGTCGTGCGCCGCGACCCGAACCGGACGGTGATCCCGGGGATCGTGGTCGACGCCGTCGTCGAGCAGCCGTTCGCCTGTCACCCCTCGTACGCGCAGGGGTATTACGACCGGGACAACGCCTTCTACCTCGAGTGGGAACGCATCTCGAAGGATCCACAGACGCACGAGGCGTGGCTGAAGCGATGGGTGTACGGCCTGGAGAGCCACGCCGAGTACGTCGAGCGGATGGCCGACCGGTGGGCCGAGCTGAAGCCCGGGGAGCGACTGTCCGGCGAGGTCAACTACGGGGACTACTCGTGAGCACCGTCGAGACCGAGCTCGGCTACACGAAGAACGAGATGATGATCGCGGCGAGCGCCCGAACGCTCGCGGGCGAGCGGGTCTGCTTCGTCGGCGTCGGGCTCCCGAACATCGTCTGCAACCTCGCGCAGCGAACCGTCGCGCCGGAGCTTCAACTCGTGTACGAGGCCGGTGTCTTCGGGGCGCGGCCGGCGCGGTTGCCGCTGTCGATCGGGGACCCCACGCTCGTGTCGGGCTCGACCGCCGTCACGTCGATGTTCGAGCTGTTCGCGTTCTACCTGCAGGCCGGTTTGATCGACGCCGCCTTCCTCGGCGGCGCGCAGATCGATCGGTTCGGCAACCTGAACACCACGGTGATCGGCGACTATGCGAGCCCGAAGGTCCGCCTGCCCGGTTCGGGGGGCGCGTGCGAGATCGCGATCCACGCGCGAAGGATCCTCGTGATCATGCGCCAGGCCCAGCGTTCCTTCGTCGAGCGACTGGACTTCCGGACGTCGCCCGGGCACTCGGGCGACCCGGAGCACGACCGGGCCCGCGGATGGTCCGGCAGCGGGCCGACGAGCGTCGTGACCGACCTCGGGACCTACGGGTTCGACGAGACGAGCGGCGAGATGACGCTGCGAACGCTTCACCCCGGTGTGTCGATCGAGCACGTGCGGGCGAACATGGGCTGGGAGCCGCGGGTCGCCGGCGACCTCGGCGAGACGTTCCCGCCGAGCCCGGAGGAGCTCCGGATCATCCGGACCGAGCTGGACCCCGCGGGCATGGCCTCGACGTGAGCCACGTCTTCCCCCGCGTGCTGTCGCGGGAGCTGCCGCGCGCCGTCCGGGCCGACGGCGTCTGGATCGAGGATGCGGACGGCCGGCGGTACCTCGACGGGGCCGGCGGCGCGATCGTCGTGAACGTCGGTCACGGGGATCGTTCGTTGATCGAGGCGATGGCCGGACAGGCCTCGCGCGCCTCGTACGTCCACGGCACGATGTTCACGACGGCGGCGCTCGAGGACTACGCGGACGATCTGGCCCCGATCCTGCCGATGGACGACGCCCGGATCTACCCCGTGTCCGGCGGGAGCGAGGCGGTCGAGACCGCGTTGAAGCTCGCGCGGGCGTACCACGTCGCGCGGGGCGACGAGCAGCGGACGCTGGTGATCGGGCGTCGGGCCTCGTACCACGGGAACACGCTCGGGGCGCTGGATGCCGGCGGCAAGGAGGTGCTTCGGCGGCCGTACGAGCCGTGGCTCGGCCGCTTCGCGCACGTCGAACCCGCGTACGAGTACCGGTGCGCCATCGGGTCGCACCCGGTCTCGTGTGGGGCCGCCCACGCCGAGGCGCTCGAGCGCGCGATCGTCGAGGCGGGTCCCGGCCGTGTCGCGGCGTTCATCGCCGAGCCGGTCGCCGGCGCGACGCTCGCGGCCGCCGTGCCGACCGACGACTATTGGCCGGCCGTCGTCGAGGTGTGCCGCCGACACGGTGTCCTCGTGATCGCGGACGAGGTGATGACGGGGTTCGGGCGGACCGGCCGGTGGTTCGCCGTCGAGCACTGGGGCGTGCGCCCGGATCTGCTCGTCGCGGGGAAAGGCTCGACGAGCGGCCACTTCCCGTTCGGATTCGCGGCCTGCTCGGGCGAGGTGTTCGAGGCGGTGCGCGACTCGGGGTTCGTCCACGGGTTCACCTGGTCGCACAACGGGGTCGGCGCCGCCGTCGCGCACGCGACGCTCCGGCGGCTGCGCGATGGGGACCTCGTGGACGCGAGCGCCGCGAAGGGCGAACGCCTGCTGAAGGGCCTCGCGGCGGCGCTCGAGGATGTCGCGATCGTCGGAGACGTCCGCGGGCTCGGGCTCATGGTCGGGATCGAGCTCGTGGCCGACCGCGGGACGAAAGCCCCGTTCGCTCGTTCGGCGCAGGTCACCGAACGCGTGGTCGCGGGTGCACGCGACGCCGGCCTCCTCCTGTACTCGAGCACCGGGCACGTGGACGGCCGCGACGGAGATCTCCTCATGCTCGGGCCACCGTTCGTCATCACCGACGACGAGCTCGATCTCGTCGTCGAGCGCACGGCGGCAGCGATCGCGACGATCGGCTGAGCGTGGGCGGTCGGGCCGGCCTCGTCGTGTGTCCCGAGGCGCACATCTACGACCACGGCATCGAACACCCGCTGCGTCCGCAGCGTGTCCTCTACACCTGGCAGCTCATCATCGCGTGCGGACTGACGGAGTTGCCGAACGTGTCGGCGTTCGGCTGCCGCGAGGCCACCGACGCGGAGATCGGCCTCGTGCACACGGCCGAGTACGTCGATGCGACCCGCCGAGCGGGACACGCGGAGCGCGGGCCGTGGGCCCGGTACGGATACGGCCCGGGCGACAACCCGATCTTCCCGAACATGCACGAGGCCGGCGCGCTCGTCGCCGGCGCCTCGCTCGTCGCGGCGCGGGCGGTGCACGAGGGCAACGTCGCCCACGCGTTCAACGCGGCGGGCGGGCTGCATCACGCGATGCCGTCTCGGGCGTCGGGGTTCTGCGTCTACGACGACCCCGCGATCGCGATCGCGTGGCTGCTCCGGGCCGGCGTCGAACGGGTCGCGTACGTCGACGTGGACGTCCACCACGGCGACGGCGTCCAGGCGATCTTCTACGAGGACCCGCGTGTGCTGACGATCTCGATCCACCAGTCCGGCGATACGTTGTTCCCGGGCACCGGCTCGATCGTCGAGCGCGGGACGGGCCGGGCGGTGGGAACGTCGGTCAACATCCCGCTCCCGCCGTACGCGACCGACGAGGCATGGCTCACGGCCTTCCGCGAGCTGGTCCCGCCGATCGTGCGCGCCTTCGCCCCCGGGGTGCTCGTGACGCAGCTCGGATGCGACACGCACGTGACCGACCCGCTCGCGCAGTTGCAGCTCACGACGCGCGCCTACCGCGAGACGGCGGGACTGCTCCACGCGCTCGCCCACGAGGCGACCGACGGTCGTTGGGTCGCGACCGGAGGCGGCGGGTACCAATGGGCGCGGGTGGTCCCCCGCGCGTGGACCCTGTACTTCGCCGAGATGTGCGACGCCGAGCTCCCCGACGCGCTTCCCGGGTCGTGGATCGAGACCGTCGAGCGCGAGATCGGCGGGCCGGTCCCGGACAGGTTCTCGGAACCACCGGCCGGAGCGGGACCGGCTCGATCCGAGCACCGAGGAGACGATCGAGCTGGTCCGGCGAACCTGCTTCCCGTTCTTCGGCCTCGAGACCTGAACGCGCGAGCTCTCGCGGAACGCTAGCGGTTCCTTGGCGGCGCGCTCTGCGAGCGTCTCGATCGTTCGAGCCGCCCGCCGCGCTCGCGTCTCGGGCTTCTTCGCCTCGGCGACGTTGCCGGCGTACTCGCGCTGATGCGAGTACGAGAGCGACTCGAAGTACGCGCGAGCGACACGGTTGCCCTTCAGGGCCTCGACCAACTCGTCGGGGATCTCGACGGAGCGTGGTGCGTCGTCGTTCCGGACGACGACCGTGAGCGTGTCGCCCGCCCCCTTGCCGGCCTCGGCGAGGATCGCCTTGCGCACACCGAGCACCCGCTCCGAGCCTCCCATCGACACGATCGAACCGCGGTACGGGATGCCGTCGAACGTCGCCGTGACGGGGATCCGGCCCTTGCCCCCCAGTTTCGCCACCGCCTTCGCGGGGACCTCGACGAGATGGCCGCCGCCGCGCCCGCTGGTGCGGACCTTCGCACGGAACGTCGCATCCGCCACCCGGCCAGCCTACGAGGACCGTGGATCGCGCCGCGTCGATCGGAGCGGGCTCGATCGCCGGGTGATCCGGTCGACACCCCAACGGTACAGGGGCGGGGTCAGGACTCGGAACGCCTGGAGGGCCGAGAGCGCGCGCGGGATCGACACCTCCGGCCCTCGCCCTCGTCGCACGACGTCGACGATGAGCCTCGCGACGCGGTCGGGATCGAGGTTCACGAGCGATGGCCCGCCGCGGAACCCCTCGGTCGCCGAGAAGCCCGGGTTCACGCTCGTGACCAGGATCCCGCTCGGGCCGAGCTCGTGGTACAAGGCCTCGCTGAACGCGACGACCCCGTGCTTCGTGGCCCCGTAGATGGCTCCGCCGGGTGTCGCGAACCGGCCCGCGAGCGACGCGATGTTCACGACGTGCCCGCGCCGGCGCTCGAGCATCAACGGCAGGAACAGCTTCGTGGCGCGGACCAGGCCGAGGAGGTTCACCTCGATCACCCGCTCGAGCCGGGGGAGGTCGACCTCCTCGAACCAGCCTCCGCCGGGGATCCCGGCGTTGTTCACGAGCACGTCGCACCGTCCGAACGCCTCGGCGACGCGGTCGCGGAGCGCCTCGAGCTCGTCGAGCCGCGTGACGTCGCATCGGACCGCGAGGGCGATGCCCCCACGCGCCGCGATCCGGGCCTCGAGCGCCTCGAGGCGCTCGAGCCGGCGGGCCGCAAGCACGACCGAGCTCCCCGCGCGGGCGAACCGGAGCGACGTGAGCTCGCCGAAGCCCGACGACGCGCCGGTGACGACCACCACCGCGCCGCGAAGGTCCAGACCTCGGGACAAGCGCGCGCTCCCCGTACGATGGAAGGGATGGACGTTATCGGATCCCATGCGTCGCGGCTCCCGGTGCTCGACGACCGCTGGACGCCGCGTCCGTACGACCGCGACGAGCTCGCGGATGGCCTCGTGGCCGGCCTCGCCGCCGGTCCGGTCGTGAGTCACGATCTCGCCAACGTCCGTCGGAACATCCGGCTGCTGCACGAGGGCGATCCCGACAAGCAGTTCGGCATGACGGGCCTGCAGGTCCTGCCACCCGACGAGGTGCTCGAGCTGGTCGAGCGAGCCGCCGGCTTCCGTGCCGATGGGAGGTTCGACGGCCCGGTCTGGGTGGATCCGCTGCTCGTCCTACAGGCGTGCGAGGCCGTGGGGGCTCGTCTCGCGGTCGCCGTGCAGCGGGGCGAGCGAGTGATCTTGGCCACGGGCCATCCCCGCGGGCTCGACCACCTCTACATCGAGGTCGGCAGGCTGCTGCGCGACCGAGGTGTTCGGATCCTCACGCCCGCCGACGGCGGGTCCTGGATCGACGGCGATCGGGGTCGGCGGTGGATCCGGTATCACGAGGGCCTCGCGATGCTCACCGACGACGAGCGTCCGCTGCACACGCACGCGGCCGAGGCGATGGGGCGGATCCTGGCCGAAGACCCGCCCGACCTGGTCCTCGCCGACCACGGGTTCGCCGGCGCCGCGATCGAGCGCGGGGTCGAGTCGATCTCGATCGCCGACGTGAACGATCCCGCCCTCCTGGTCGCACGCGCACTGGGCCGGACCGAGATCGTCGTGGTCATGGACGACAACGTGGCGGCGGACGCGTACTGGCCCTGTTTCCAGGCGATCGCCGCTCACCTGGCCTGATCCGGCCGGCATCCGCCCGACCGGAGGGCTACCATGGAGGCAACGTTTCACTCGCAACCCATTCCAGAGGCACGGTTCGATCGCGTGAAGAGCGGCCCGGAGGGCCCATGCCGACCAAGGACGTCACCATGACCCGGATGCTCGCGACGGGGGTTCGCCCGACGGGATAGGCATCCGCACGCGTCCGACCGGTCTCCGGGGTGGAGAAACCCGGAGGCGGAAGTGAACGAGCACGAGGCGCTCGTCGACGAGGCGGTCCGCACGAAACGGACGGTGCTGCTCGTCGGCGGGCTCGATACGGGGAAGAGCACGCTCGCGGGCTCGCTGCTGCGCTCGGCGCTTGCGGCCGGACGATCGGCCGCCTATCTCGACGCAGACGTCGGTCAGAAGTCCGTCGGACCGCCGACGACGGTGTCGCTGAAGGTCCTGCGCGGACCCGAGAGCCTCGAGCCCGAGGAGCTCGCGCGACCCGATGCCCTGTCCTTCGTGGGCTCGACGTCCGCCCAGGGCCACATGCTGCCGGTGATCACGGGCGTGGCCGCGCTGTTCGAACATGCGAAGCAGATGGGCGCCGACTTCGTCGTCGTGGACTCGTCGGGCCTGGTGTCCGGGATCAACGGCCAGGTCCTGAAGTACCACAAGGTCGAGACGCTCCGGCCGGACCTCGTCGTGGGACTCCAGCGCGGCGAGGAGCTGCTGCCGCTCCTCGGCGTGATCCAACGGTTCTTCGATACCGAGGTCGTTCCGCTCGGGGTCGTCCCCGGCGTCGTCCCGACGAGCGTCGAACGACGGGCCGAGAACCGCGAGCTCGCGATGCGCCGGTACTTCTCGGGCGAGCTGCACCGGTTCCGCGTGAAGCCCACGGTGTTCATGCCGGCGCTTCCCCCGCTGTTCGACCCGACGAAGCTGCATCGGATGCTCGTCGGGCTGTCCGACGGGGCGGGGGCGCACCCCGGGATCGGCTACCTGGAGCACGCGCCCGACGAGGACGTGCTCCGGCTCATCTCGCCGGTGGCAGCGGGGCCGAGGGCGCTTAGACTGGGGTCCGTCCGTCTGGAGGAAGGCTTCCGCGCCAAGCGCGTGGACCTCCGGAACCTGTTCGGCTCGGAATAGGAGATCCACGCGTGCCGTCCCTGGTCAAGAAGCGCCGCAAGAAGATGCGGAAGAAGAAGCACAAGAAGCTCCTGAAGAAGACCCGCTGGCAGCGGCGCCAACAGGGCCGCTAAGGACGCACGCGGTGCTCGGGACGGCCCCGAACCGGGTCCGTCGGGCGGCGCTCGCGTTCGCGAGCGCGATCGTGTTGTCGAGCTGCGACGGTTCGGCCGAACCGTCGGACCCCCCGGCCGATTCGCAGGCCGTGACCTTCGTGGCTCGAGACGGCGTCACCCTCGAGGGGCGTCTGTTCGGCAGCGGGACCACCGGCGTCGTGCTCTCGCACATGCTTCCGGCCGATCAGCGGTCGTGGTTCGACTACGCGGAGCGCCTGGCCGGCCAGGGGTACCTGGTGCTCACGTACAACTTCCGCGGGTTCTGCCCCGGCGGGGACGCCGGATGCTCCCAGGGCGAGCGCGATCTCTCGTCCATCTGGCGGGACGTGCTCGGCGCGAGCGACCTGATCCGTTCGCGCGGGGCGACGACCGTCGCGCTGGTGGGCGCGAGCATCGGAGGGACCGCGTCGCTCGTCGCCGGTGCGGAGGAGCCCGACGGCGTCGAGGTCATCGTGACGTTGTCGGCACCCACCTCGATCCAAGGATCGGCGGCCGATGCCTCGCTGCTGCAGCGCGTGAGCGCGAACAAGTTGTTCATCGCCGGTGTGGGGGACGCCGTCGCCGCCGCGTCCGCGGAACAGCTGTACGCGACCGCCCCGCCACCCAAGCGTGTGGAGATCGTCCCGGCGGACGACCACGGGACGGACCTGCTCACGGGTCCGCAGGGCGAGGTGGTGAGCCGCCTGATCGAGACCTACCTCGCGCAGTTCGCGCCCGCGTGAGCTAGGTCGTTGCCTCGAGGCTCGGCAATGGCGTTCCGACCGCCGGTCCGGGGAACGGCGCCTGGTCGCGGTTCGCGAGCAGGAGTTGCACGATCGCGGTGCCGAGGATGAGGCCGAACAGCACGATGATCGTGATCAGCGTGAACCGGCGCACGGCCGGAGGCTAGCAGGAGGGGCGTCGAAGGCCGGGCGCTCGCCCCGGCCGTCGCTCGCAGCGTTCGCGACTACCGCATCAGCGTTCGCGACTACCGCACCACCAGGACGGTGAACGAACCCTTCCCGGTCACCTTCACGGGCTGCGCGGCCGCCACCTTCGCGCCGAAACCCTGCACGAGTAGGTCGTTGCGGTGATCGCCGCCGTTCAGCGCGTCGAGCAGCTCGTCGAGCGAGCGGATGCTTCCGTCGAAGCGGCCCTTCCCGCCGGACAGGCGCACGCGTTCGGACCCACGAGCACCGGCCGGGACCCGGAACGTCGTCGTCGCGACGGTGTCCGGCCCGCCGTCGGTCCGCTCGAGCGTGACCTCGATCGTGAGCCGATCGCCGGGCTCGGCCCGCACCACGTTGCGGACCTTCAGGCCCGGCTGGAGCGGGCTCGAGACCCGGATCCTGCCGATCCGCGTGGTCAGGTCGTCCCCGGTGATCGTGCCGGACAGGTCCACACCGGTGACCTCGATCGGTTCGAACTCGTTGAACGCGAGCGCGGACAGCACGTCGTACAGGCGGAACGACTCGCTCGCCGCGCTGAACGAGCTCGTGTCGAACCACCGGTTCTCGACGGTGAACGGGGACCCGTCCTCCCGTTCGCCGGTGATCGTCCAGGCGAGGTCGAGCGTGCCCGGGCCGTCAGCCTGCAGTACGAACGTGAGGTTCGAGTAGGCGTGCGTGTAGGCGGCATCGGCGACGAACCCGACCTCCTCCCACGCGACCTCGGTCAACCCCTGGCGAGCGAGCCCGGTGTCGGGGCTCGAGACGTCGCTCGTGATCGGGACGAGCGTCGGCGCGATGCCGAAGACGCCCGCGACGCCGGCGAACCGGTCCTGCGTGAGCACGCCGTGGGTATCGCCGAGCGTGCCGATCTTCGTCCCGAAGAACGTGCCGTTGTCGATCGCCAGGACCGTCACGTCGGTCATGCCGAGTCGGACCGCACCTTCGCCGAAGAACAACGGGTGACCGAACCCGAGGGCCACGTCGCCGCAGACGGCCGTCGTCGTCCCGAACCCGCCGAACGAGACGTCGCCGTAGGACAGGGCGACCCCCAGCCCGTCGCCCGGTGCGAAGTGGGTCGGGTCGAGCGTCCCCGCGGTCGGCGCGGTCACCGAGCCCGAGCGGTACGCGACGACGTTCATCCCTCGGCGCGCGAAGGATTTCTCGATCTGCGCCAACGGAACCGAGCCGGCGCCCGACACGCCGAGCGGCATCGGCAGGGCCTCGAGGGACGCCGAGTCCGGGAGCATCGTGCCCGAGGCACGCGCCGCCTGGATCACGCTCCGCGGGAGCGGGATCGCCGCAGCCGCCGCAGCCGCCGCGCCGCCGTCCGCGGCGTCCTCGAGGTCGAAGATCCCGACCATGTCCTCGGCCGCCGTGATGCCGAAGATGTGCCGGTCCTCGGCGACCGCCCACGCGAGTGCCCCGGCGAGGGTGCCCTGGATGTAGACGGGCGAGCCGGACATCCCGGCGACGGCTCCACCGGTGGTGGCGAGCAGGTCCGCGGGGCCGGTCATCTCGGCCACGATGATGTCGATGCCGAGGTAGATCAGGTTCGGGAGGACGCCGAGGATCTCGACGTCGAACTGCCGGACCGTCGTGCCCTTGATGACCGTGTGCCCGATGCCGGTCATCCCCGGGACGATCTGGGAGACGGGGAACGTCGGGGGTGGAGCGGGGCAGGGGACGGCGGCACGTGCCGGCGGGGTCGCCAACAGCGACACGAGGAGCGCCGCGACGCAGACCCCGGCGAGGGCGGCCCGCCGGGAGGATGGAGCCATGGTGGACGGCAGGACGGTGCGCACGAGCATCTACCCCTCTCGGCCGAAGGACGGCATCCTAACCCCCATAGACGCGGCGACCGGCGGCTGCGTTCCTGCGTTCTGTTCAGGCGGAGAGCGTGAAGCGGTCGGCGCAGAGCCGGCGGCTGCGGACCAACGTGTCGCGCAGCGTGGTCGGGTCGTTCCGGTGTGCCCGGAGGTCGATCTCGAGCGAGATCGCGCCCGCGAATCTCGACGTGGCGAGCGAGGACAGGAACCCCGTGAGGTCGAGCACGCCTTCGTCGAGTGGAAGGTGCGAGTCCCACCCGCGACCCGCGTTGTTGGACAGGTGGACGTGTGCGAGACGATCGCCGAGTCGCGAGGTGGCCTCGCGCAGGTCGAGGCCGGCCACGGCGGCGTGGCTCGTATCCAGGACGACGTTGGGGAAGCGTTCGAGGTCCTCGAGCGTCCGGACGTGGTGGAACCCCGCGACGTGGTGTCCTCGCACGCGGACCGGGTACATGTTCTCCACGGCCACCCGGATCCCTCCGCGCGCCTCGTCGTTCGACACGTGCTCCTGGAGCCATCTGCGATAGCCGGACTGCCACCGGTAGGGCGGGTGGACGACGACGAGCGGAGCTCCGACCGTTCGAGCGAGCTCTACCGAGCGGTCGATCTTCCCGATCGGGTCCGCGCCGAACACCCGCCGGGCCATCAGCAGGAACGGGGCGTGCACGGCGACGACCGGCAGGCCATGGCGTTCGGAGAGGTCGGCGACGCGTCCCGCGTCCTGGGTGTCGGGATCCGTCGTCACCATGAGCTCGACGCCGTCGAACCCGGCCTCGGCGAAGAGCGGGAACGCGTCGTGGAGCGGTGTGGTGAACACCGAGACCGTCGAGCACGCGATCGGTGGGCGGGTCGGCGTCGTCACAGCATCGGATGCTAGCAGTGCCCTCGAACCACCCCGCTATGCTGCGCGCGTGTTCGTCCTCCCGCTCTCGGCCGCGGCGGTGGCGCTCGCGTTCGCGTTCGCGCTCGCGAAGCGGTACGTCGACAGCCGCCGGTCACACCTCGCGTTCTGGGCGGTTGCGCTGCTCATGTACGCGGTCGCGTCCGGCGCCGTCGCGCTCGGCGCGGCGAACGGCTGGACACCGGCGTGGTTCCGCGTGTACTGGACCCTCGGCGCCGTGCTCAACGTTCCCTATCTCGCGCAGGGCGAACTCGATCTGTTGCTGCACCGGCGCGAGGTGCGGTGGGCCCTGTACCTCCTGTTGGCATTCGTCACCGCGTACGCGGTCGCGGTGGTCCGCACGGCTCCGGTGGTGGACCCGGCGGCGCTCATGGGCGACCTTCCGTCGGGCAAGGACGTGTTCGGGGCCGGCACGGCTGCGCACCGGCTCCCGCAACTCGTTGCGATCCCCGCCTACCTGGTCCTGCTCGGCGGGGCGCTCTGGTCCGCATGGCGGATGCGCGGACGGCCCGAGCTGCACGACCGGTTCTGGGGGACGCTCCTCATCGCCCTGGGAGCGACGGTGATCGCGGGGTTCGGCTCCGCGTTCGCGGCGCTCGGCCATCTCGCGCCCTTCTCGATCTCGCTCCTCGCCGGCATCTCGATCATGTTCTGGGGGTTCCTCCGCGCGTCGCGCCGGCTGCGCGAAGCGTCTCGAAGATGAGGGTTCTGCCGACGGGTGATCCGCCGCCCGGGGCGGCGCGAAGCATGCGTTGACCGCACCGGCGAGGGGAGGTGACACCCCCGCGAGGACCGGATGGACCGGCCCGCGGGCTCGGCGGTCCCAACTCTCGATCCATCCCCCAAGAAGGAGGAGATCCGTTGCAGCGCAAGCATGCCCGAAACAGGGTGCTCGCGGCGGCGGTGTCGCTCGCGGTGGTGGCCGGTCTGTTCGCCCTGGCGCCGCTGACGGGTGGCGCATCGAGCCACCGTGAGGCACCCCTCGTGTCCGAAGACCCCCAGATCGACACGACGGACGTCTATGCGTTCGTGAGCCCCGATGCGCCCGACACCGTGTCGCTCGTCGCATCCTGGCTCCCGTTCCAGGAGCCGGCCGGCGGTCCGAACTTCTACGCGTGGGCCGACGGCGTGAAGTACAGCATCAACATCGACAACGACCACGACGCGAAGCCAGACCTGGTCTACGACTGGGTGTTCACGGACAACTACCGCAACCCGAACACCTTCCTCTACAACACCGGCCAGGTGACCGGGCTGAACGACCCGGACCTGAACTTCTACCAGACCTACGACCTCACCCGGACCAACAAGGACAACGGGAAGAAGACGGTCCTGGTCAACGACGCGGTCGCGGCCCCGAGCAACGTCGGCGCCGCATCGATGCCCGGCTACAACTCGAGCCTGTTCGACGCCGCCGTGGAGACGTTCGCGAACGGATCCAGCGCGACGTGGGCGGGCCAGTCCGACGACCCGTTCTTCCTCGACCTGCGCGTGTTCGACCTGCTCTACGGTGCGAACCTGTCGGAGGTCGGCGACGACACGCTCGCCGGGTTCAACGTCTCGACGCTGGCCCTGCAGGTCCCGAAGAACGACCTCGCGCTCGGCAAGGACGCCGACGCGAACCCGATCGTCGGGATCTGGAGCACGACCTCTCGCCGGAGCACCGTGATCCAGAACGCGGACGGTTCGACGAAGGCCCAGGGACCGTTCGTGCAGGTCTCGCGCCTCGGCATGCCGCTCGTGAACGAGGTCGTGATCCCGGTCGGGCTGAAGGACTACTTCAACGGCTCGAAGCCGAAGGCCGACGGTGCCGCCCTGCCGCTCGTGCAGGACCCGGAGCTGCCTCGGCTGCTGAACGCCGTCTACGGGACCGAGATCCCGGACTCCGATCCGAACACGGACGGTATCCAGCGGGCCGACCTGATCGCGGTCTTCCTGACGGGCGTCGCCGGTCTGAACATGCCGGACGGCGGAACCCCGAGCGAGATGGTCCGCCTGAACATGTCGATCCCGCCGTGCACGGACGCCTGTTCGTCGCTCGGCGTGATCGATGGTGACCTCGCCGGCTTCCCGAACGGGCGCCGACTCTCGGACGACATCATCGACGTCTCGCTGCGTGTGGTGCTCGGCGTGTTGCTGCCGGACCACCAGGCGCTCGCGGACACGATCGGGGACGGGGTGGACGCGAACGATCTGCCGTTCAACTCCTCCTTCCCCTACGTCGCGTACCCGACCGCGGGCTCGGACGCGGACCCGCACTGAGGATCGGTCGAAGGGCCCGGCCCGGACGGGCCGGGCCCTTCACCCACGGAGGCAGAGGCATGAGGCCGATCGTCAAGGCGGTGGTGGCGCTGGGGATGGCCGCGGCGCTCCTGGTGGCGGGCGCCCTGGTGTTCGTCCGAACCCCGCAGCGTCCCGGCGACCAGGCCGCTGCCCCGGCCGCGCCCACATCGGGCGCGTTGCTGTTGCCGGTCGTCGGCTCGGGCTCGCTCGATGCGACGATCGCCGGACTGCAGGAGCGACTGCGGACGATCCCCGAGGACGGGCGCAGCTACGCGTCGCTCGGGCTCGCGTACGTCGCGCAGGGCCGCGTGACCGGTGATCCCTCCTGGTACCCGAAGGCGGAGTCCGCGCTCGCCGAGGCGGTGCGGATCGAGGGACGGGGACAACGTCGAGGCCGCGCTCGGGCTCGGGGCGCTCGCCCTGGCCCGGCACGACTTCGAGGCTGCCCTGGACCACGGCCGCCGGGCCGCGGAGCTGAACCCCTTCGGATCCGAGGCGTACGGCGTCATCGGCGATGCCCTCCTCGAGCTCGGGCGGTACGAGGAGGCGTTCGACGCGTTCCAGACGATGGTGGACACCCGTCCGGACCTCTCGTCGTACGCCCGCGTGTCGTACGCACGGGAGCTGCTCGGCGACGTCGACGGGGCCGTGGAGGCGATGCGCCAGGCGTTCGATGCGGCCGGCATGGCCTCGGATGCGGCCTGGGCCGCGTACCAGCTCGGCGAGCTCTCGTGGAGCACCGGCGAGGTTCGGACGGCCGCCGGTTGGTATGCGCGCGGCTTCGATCTCGATCCCACGTTCGCCCCGAACCTCGCCGGGCTCGGCAAGGTGGCGTGGGCTCGGGGGAACACCGAGCTCGCGATCGAGCGCTACTCGGACGTCGTCGCCCGGTACCCGTCCGCGGAGTTCGTCGTCGCGCTCGCCGATCTGTACGCGACGAGCGGGCGCCCGGGGCCGGCGGCGGACCAGGAGGCCGTGGTCCGGGCGATGCACGACCTCGCCGCCGCGAACGGCGTGAACGTCGACCTGGAGCTCGCGCTCTTCGACGCCGACCACGGCGACCCCGAAGCCTCGCTCCGAGCCGCGGAGGCGGAATGGAGCCGGCGCAGGAGCGTGCACGTCGCCGACGCCCTCGCCTGGGCCCTGTACGCGAACGGCAGGTTCGACGAGGCCGCGCGCTACGCGGACCGCGCGCTCGGGCTCGGGACGCGCAACGCGCTGTTCCTGTTCCACGCGGGGATGATCGAACGCGCGCTCGGCCACGACCGGCGCGCGCGGGCCCTGCTGGGCGATGCCCTCGCGTTGAACCCCAACTTCTCGATCCAGCACGCCGCCACGGCGGCACACGTCCTCTCGGAGCTGGAGGCCCGGGGATGATCCGTCGAGTCTTCTTCGCGCTGGCCGTGGCCGCGGCGGTGCTGCTCGCCCCGGCGACGGCGATGGCACACCCGCTGGGCAACTTCACGGTGAACCGGTACGCCGGGATCCAGCTGGCGCCCGGGCAGGTCCGGGTCGACTACGTCGTCGACATGGCCGAGATCCCCACGGTGCAGGTCCGCCCGGAGGTCGACGCCGACGAGAACGGGGTGGTCTCCGACGCGGAACGGTCGGCGTGGGCGGCGAAGGCGGCCGCCGAGATCGTCTCGAACCTCGCGCTCACGATCGATCGCGAGCCCGTGGCACTCGAGGTGATCTCCACGACCATGCGTTTCCTGCCGGGGCAAGGCGGGCTCGACGTCCTGCGGCTCGAGTCGACGTTCGCGGGCCCAGCGCCCGAGACCGGCGAGCTCGCGTTCGCCGACGGGAACTTCGAAGACCGCGTGGGGTGGCGCGAGATCACGGCGACGAGCGCCGACGGCGTCGCGGTGACCGTCTCCGACGTCCCCGCCCGCAGCATCACGGACGGCCTCCGCACGTACCCCGAGGATCTCCTGTCGAGCCCGCTCGCCGTGCGGGAAGCCTCGGTGTCGTTCGAACCGGGATCCGCGGGCGCGGTCGCCGGCGACGGAGGCACCGAGCCCGCGAGCACCGGACGACCCGACCCGGCGGCCGGCGCCTTCGCCGGCCTCATCGGGCGAACGGGCCCGTTCATGGCGGTTGCCCTCCTGCTCGCCTTCGCGTTCGGCGCGATGCACGCGCTCGGCCCCGGTCACGGCAAGACGTTGATGGCGGCGTACCTCGTGGGCGCCGGGGGGAGGGTGCGCCACGCGATGGGGGTCGGCGCGTCCGTCGCGGTGATGCATACGGCGTCCGTGCTGGCGCTGGGGTTCGTGGTGCTCACCGCCACGCAGGTCTTCGCGCCCGAACGCGTGTACCCGTGGCTGGGGCTCGTCTCCGGGCTGATCGCCCTCGGGCTCGGCGCGTCGCTCCTGGTGATGCGGCTCGGGGCGTGGAGCGATCGTTCGCACGCGCACGGCCACGTGCATCCACACGGCGAACCGGCCGGCGCCGACCTCTTGGAACATGGGCACACGCACACGCCCGTGCTCTCGCGCCGGGGGCTGGTCGCCCTCGCCGTCGCCGGGGGCATCCTGCCGAGTCCGACGGCGCTCGTCGTCCTCCTCGGTGCGGTGGCGCTCGACCGGGTCGCCTACGGGCTCGCGCTGATCTGCGCGTTCAGCATCGGGCTGGCCACGGCGCTCGTCGTGGTCGGGATCGTCGCGCTCAAGGCGCGGGACACGGTCTCGAACCGGCTCTCGGGCCGGGTGGCGCGACTGATGCCGGTCGCGTCGGCCTCGGCGATCGCGATGGTCGGGTTGTTGCTGACCGTCCGAGGCGTCCTGCAGGTCTGATCGCGAGCGGCAGCCGGGCGTGTCTCCCCTAGGCTCCGGGCAGATCCGCGCGCCAGCTGTGACCCGCCAGGTTGGGTTCGACGGGAGGCGGACCGAGCACCTCTTCCGTGATCCAGAGCTCGTCGTAGCGCGCCACGTCGACCTCCAGCTCGAGCAGCACGACGCCGTCGTCGGGCATGAACATCTCGCCGACGGGCGTCCAATCACCGCTTCCCCCGAGCCAGAGCTGGTACCCGTGCCCCGGGGTCGGGTCGGGGCAGAACTCCGCGGCCAGGTACAGACGGCGGATGTCTGGGGCCGAGACCTCGACCATGCTGCTCGACGAGGGGGTGTCGCCCTGCGGCGTCACGTCGACCGGCTGGGCGCCGGGCGATCGCATCAACGACAGGATCTCCAGCGCGGTCCCGGCCTGGGTCTCCGCGTCGGAGGCTCGGCTCCCGAGGACCAGCGACAGCCCTCCCATCGCGACGAGCGCGGCGACCGAGGCGGCGGCCGCGACGAGCGCCCCCCGCCGGGGCCGGCGGCCGGCCAGCGGGACCTCCTCGATGGCACGACGGATGCGAGGGAGCAACGTCTCCGGTGGGTCTGCAGGGGAAGCGGCCAGGGCGAGGTCCCCGGACAACGACCGGAACTCCTCGAGGGTCTGCCGGCAGCGGGCACAGCCCGGAACGTGCTCGGTGACGATCCGGTCGGCCTCGCCCGCGTCCTCCCCAGACAGGGAGAGCAGCGCGTACCCCGCCAGCAGCTCCTCGATCCGCTCGTGGTCCTCGGTCAACCTCATGCCTCCTGGAGTGCTGCTCGTAGCTTGCGCATCGCAGCCAGCGTCCTGGTCTTCACGGTGCCGACCGGGATGCCGAGCTCGTCGGCGATCCTGACCTGCGTCATGCCTCCGAAGTAGGCCATCTCGAGCACCCGTCGCTGGTCCACCGGCAGGGTCGCGAGCGCGTCGCGGACCTCTTTCCGGCGCACGGCGAGGTAGGCGTCCTCGACGACCTCCTCCGCAGGGTCTTCGTCCGTCGCGGGCTCGAGGTTCGCCGCCCGGTCGGCGCGCTTGCGGATCCGCTCCTCCCGCCGGACCGCGTCGACCGCTCGATGATGCACCAAGGAGAGGAAGAAGGTGCGGAAACCGCCCCGGGTCGCGTCGAACGCCTCGGGCGCGCGCCACAGCGCGAGGAAGGCCTCCTGGACCACCTCCTGGGCGATCAGGTCCTGGGCGGTGACGCGCAGCGCCACGCCGTACGCCGAGCGGGCGTATCGACGATAGAGCTCCTCGAACGCGGACCGGTCCCGCGAGGCGATGCCCCGGTGCAGCTCGTTGTCGAACCGGTCGTCCTCGCCCACGCGAGTTCCATACCACACGGAGGCTCGCGGTTCCCGGGAGCGTCCGAGTGGGCGCCGCTAGCATGCGGCACGTGACCGAGGTGCTCCTGTACTCGAGGCCGGGCTGCGGGCTGTGCGACGAGGCCCGCGACGTGCTGCTCGCCGTGCGCGAACGGATGCCGTTCGACCTCCGCGAGGTGGACATCTCGGGGGACGACGCCTTGGAGCTGGAGTACGGCATCCGGATCCCGGTGGTCCTCGTGGACGGCGTCGAGCTGTTCGAGGTCCGCGTGGATGCCGAGCGGTTCGCGCGTGCCCTGCGGTCTTCGTAGGCCGACCGAACCCCGAGCGAACACCGTTTCACGAGTGCACTATCATCGCTCGCGTGACCGACCGCCCCGTCCCGGAGGCCACCGTCGGGCGGCTGCCGGTCTACCTCCGGGCGCTGATCGAGCTCGCGGAGTCCGGCGTCCCCACGGTCTCCTCCGACGCGCTCGCCGAGGCGACGGGGGTCAACTCGGCGAAGGTCCGCAAGGACCTGTCCCACCTCGGGTCGTACGGGATCCGAGGGGTGGGGTACGACGTCGCGTACCTGCTCCATCAGATCCGCCGTGAGCTCGGTCTCACGCAGCACTGGCCGATCGTGATCGTCGGGATCGGCAACCTCGGACACGCGCTCGCCAACTACCGGGGGTTCGGCGAGCGGGGGTTCCGGCCCGCGGCGCTCGTCGACGCGGACCCGGCGAAGATCGGGGAGCGGATCGGCGATCTCGCGATCCGTCCGGTCGAGGACCTGCCCGCGATCGCCCGCGAGCACGAGGCGCTGATCGGCGTCATCTGCACGCCGGCGGCGGTGGCGCAGGCGGTGGCCGACGCCATGGTCGGCGCCGGCGTCCGTTCGATCCTGAACTTCGCTCCGGCTCCGCTCGCCGTGCCGGAAGGGGTCTCGGTTCGAAAGGTCGACCTCGCCGTCGAGCTGCAGATCCTCACGTACTACGAGCAGCGGAAGGCCGCGCTCGCGGTAGTGAAGCGGAGACGAGGTTCGGCCGCCGGCTGAATCCGCCGCCGGGCTACTTCGCGATCGTGAACCAGAGGATGACGAACGTGATGATGACCATGATGCCGAACAGGATGAACTGCACCGATCCCTCGTCGAGCAGTGGAACCGCTTCCTGTGCCAGCATCTCGCTCCCCCCTAGGCGGGCCCGTACCACGGCGGGGCCGTCCCGCCCGTCAGGATCTCCTTGCGCTTGCGCTCGGCGCGGTCCAGGAGCGGCAGGTGCGCCCCGAACAGCAGCGTCGAGCCGATCAGGAACATCCAGGAGTAGCGGTTCACGCTGCCGGAGTCGTGGCGCAGGAACACCGTCAGCAACGGCCCGCCCTCGTTGAAGAACGCGCGCGAGGCCGACAGCGACACACCGTCCTCCGTCGCGAAGAACTGGATGTTCTCGACCGTGAAGTCGGTCGTCTGGATCGCTCCCACCTCATGTGGGCCGAGGCCGAGCTCATCGTTGGCCTGCTCCGCGAGGAACCCCTGGGTCGCCGAGGTGACGGACTGCACCGACCCCTCGTCGGCGTCGTTGAGCCCCGGCTCCCGCCAGCCCTGTCCGCTCGGGTACGACCCGAACGCCTCGTAGACGGGCTGCGGGTTCGTCCCCGCGGACTCCACCACCCACGCCGGCTCCGCCCCCCGCGGTCCGAGGTTCACCGGGGTGTCGGGCCCCTGCGAGTAGAAGCCGAAGGTCCACAGCGACGACAGGATCATCATCCAGCCGGCCAACCCGACGACCATCACGAGGTAGCCCATCCAGCGCCCGAACACCGCCGCGAGCACGAGCAGGACGCTGCCCACGAACAGGATGAACCCAAGGATCGTGACGAGCCCGCCCTTGATCAGCGTGTCGCAGGGGATCTCCCAGAGCAGACAGGTCTCGGGCTCCATCAGAACTGGACGTTGTCGGTCGGGGAGGGCTTGTTGGCGACGTTCCCGTCGAGGAACTCCTCGATCGCGGCCTCGACGGCCTCGGGGTTCGTGCATAGGTTCTGCTCGAACGGAACCTGCTCCTCGTCCTGGATGCTCACGATGTAGTTGAGGAGGTCGTTGATCTGCTGGTCACCGAGCGCCCCCTCGTACCGGATGCTCCACGACGGCATCTGCCCGCGACCCTGCTCGATCGTCGTGACGATGTCCCGCATCCCGTAGATCGCCGGGTGCCCCGTGTACGGGCCCCCGCAGACGGTCGTGAGGTTCGGGGTGGGGATCACGGTCTGCGACGCGGTGTTCAGGATGCGCGAACCCTGGAGCTCGGAGCCGTGGCACTGCACGCATCCGACGCCGGCCTGGTTCTCCTCCGTGAACAGCTCGACCGTGTGGCTCCCTCGTCGGATCGACTCCGTGAGCAGCTTCTCCTCCTGCTCGAGGTTGTTCGAGGGCTCGAGCAGCCACACGGCGGGGACCCAGATCACGAAGAACAGGATCAGGAGCACGCCCCAGCCCTGGAGCTTATGGAGGAGCGGGGTCTCCAGGTCGGGATCCGACGGCCCCGGCCGCATCGCGTTCGGGATGTCGGCGCCCCCCTCGACGTGCCGTCCGCGCAGGACGAGCACCGCACCGGCGACGAGCACGAAGATGGCGCCGCCGACCGCGAGGATGATGCCCTGCGCCTGGGTGAGGCCGAGCATCACGTCACCGCCACGCAGAACGGGCCCGAGGGCGGGTCCTTGATCGTGTCGGTCCCTCTCGGTGGCCCAAGGATCTGCACCGACGTGTCGACCAGGACGTCACCGCTCTCGGAGACCGAGACCATGAAGCGGTCCAACCCGCGTGGGGCGGGCCCGAGCTTGTACTCGCCGGCGGTGTTGTACTTCGATCCGTGGCACGGGCACTCGAACCACTGGGACTGCTGGCAGAACGGGACGCGACATCCGAGGTGCACGCAGCGCTGGTACAGGGGCATGACGCCGTCGGTCTCGACCCCCTCGGCCGCGTAGTCGATATCGCCATCGGGCCTGTCCGTTGTACCGCACGATGTAGAAGCGGCCGGTGCCCGAGTAGAACGGAAGGTCGTTCTCGTTGATGTACGCGATGATGTCGTCGAGCTTGCCCGCGTTGATCACCGAGCCGAACCCGCCCTTCAAGGCCGGCCAGAGGAAGGCCAGCGTCGCGCCCCCGAACTCCGCGCCGAAGACGAGAAGCGAGACCACGAGCGAGCGGCGGAAGAACTCGCGGCGGCTCACCGGCTTCGGGGCCGGAGGCGGCGCCTCGCCGAGGATCGCGGCGGTCTCCGCGGCCCGGGCCTGCCGCTCGGCGCGTCGCGACCTCGCGAACGACAGGCCGAACATGATCGCGAACAGGTCGATGACGACGATCACGACGATCGCAGCGATCGTGCCGCTGGAGAGACCGAGGACCGGCGTCATAGTTCGAAGAACACCCCTTGCGCCCACGGCCACACCCAGTTGTAGCCGGTGCCTCGGAAGAACGAGCCGATGATCGTGAGCGTCGCCCCGAACATCATCAGCATCGTGAACAGCGTGATCGCGAGCTTGCGGTCGCCGGGCTTCGTGCTCGGGTTCCGGTCGATGAACGGCGTCACCGCCAGCGCGAGCAGGACGAGCGTCGGCGCGAAGACCACCCCGGCGATCATCGGGTGGAAGTAGCGGAGCAGCTCCTGCAGGCCGAGGAAGTACCAGGGCGCCTTCGACGGGTTCGGGGTGAGGTTCGGGTTCGCGAGCTCACGCAGGGGGGCGTTCACGAAGGTCGAGAAGATCGTGAGCGTCGCGAGGACGATCAGCAGCGCGATGAACTCCTCGATGAGCAGGTGCGGCCACACGTTGATGCGGTCACCCTGCTCGCGTTCGACGCGCTGGATCCCCTCGGGCGGCACGAGCGCGAGGAGCCGGTGCTTCTCCTCGGCCCCCTTCTTCGGTTCGGGCACGTTCCCGGTCGGCGCCGGTCCCTGCCGAACCGGCGCCGTCGTCGCCACCGCGGCTGCAGGAGCGGCTGCTGGAGCGGGCGCCGGAGCCGCCGCTGCGCCTGCCGGCTGACCGGGAGCGGCAGCCGGGGCAGCGACCGGGGGCTCTGCTCCCCCCGGAGCCTCGGGTGCCGCGGACGCTGCGGGAGCTGGTCCCCCGGTCGAGGCCCCGGCTGCCGCGGCCGCCTGCGCGCCTTCCATCCCCTCGCCGGTCTTGGCGCGCAGCGCCCGGACCGCGGCCGAACGCGCGCGACCGTCGGCGACGCGCCGGTCGGTCCCCTTGGCGAGCTCCTCGGCCAGGACCTTGTCGAAGGTCTCCTGGTCGAGCGGCGTGTCCTCTCGTGCCATGTCTCCGACTCCTACAGCGGTCCCGAGATCCCGCCGTCCTTGCGGATCCGCCAGAAGTGCACGGCAAGGAAGATCACCAGGACGAACGGCAGCGCCAGGACGTGGAGCACGTACCAGCGCAGGAGGGTGTCCGGTCCCACGACCACGCCACCCAGCAACAGGAAGTTCGCCTGCTTCGCGATGAAGGGGGAGTAGCCGGCGAGCGAGGTCCCGACCGTCACGGCCCAGATCGCCAGCTGATCCCACGGCAGCAGGTAGCCGGTGAACGCGAGCCCGAGCGTCAGGAAGAGCAGCAGCACGCCGACGACCCAGTTGAACTCGCGCGGCGGCTTGTACGACCCGGTGTAGAAGACCCTCGCCATGTGCAGGGTCACGCTGATCACCATGAGGTGCGCCCCCCACCGGTGCAGGTTCCGGACGAGGTCGCCGAAGAACACCGAGGTCCGGATGTTCTGCATGTCCGTATAGGCGGCGGCCGATCCGAGCTCGGCGGCGGGACGATAGAAGAACATGAGGTAGATCCCGGTGATCGTGAGCAGGATGAACAGGAAGAACGAGAGGCCGCCCAGGCAGAACGTGTAGGTCAGCTTCAGACCATGGCGCTTCATCTTGACCGGATGCAGGTGGTACAGGACGTTGTTCATCGTCGCGAGGGCACGGTCGCGCGACGTATCCCGGTAGCCACGCCGGAAGATCGATCCCGGCCGGAACACCGACTTCCAGACCTCGGTTTCGCGGACGCGATCGAGGGCCTCGTTGGGCGTCGGAAGCTTCAGCCTCTCTTCCCCCTCGTCCTCTTCTCCTCGAGCCCTATCCGGCTTCGGCGCGCTGAGACTCGGGGACGGCCGCCATCGTGCGGGCGCCCTTGGAAGCCTCCGGCAGTCGCGCGTAGTACAGGGTGTCCGTGGGACACCGGTCGACGCACACCGAGCACCGCGTGCAGGCGTTGTCGTCGACGACGAACACCGAGAAGGACTCCCGGACCTCGGCCCCCACGGCCTCGTCGGTCGCGTCCTCCACGATGTCCGTGGACATCATGAAGATGCAGTTCCAGGGGCAGACGTCCTCGCACGCGCGGCACAGGATGCAGTTGTCGGGATCGAGCATCAGGTGCTTCGGCGACTTCACGCCCTTGGCGAGCCAGCCCGGATCCACGGCGTCCAGCACGTAGTCCGTGTGGATGTCGACCTCGGTCTTCGTGAAGGGCATCGGGCCGTCAGACCTTCCTCATCGATAGCCGCCCGAGGCGCGCTCGGCGGAGCCGCCGCGCAGCTTGCGCCGCCAGTTCTGCAGGATCACCACCGCGATCACGGCAGTGATGAACGGGCCGGTCGCGAGGCCCATCGCGACCGCGTCGCGGGCCAGGGGTCGCCAGTCGCCGGTCCCAGACAGGCCGTCCCAGCCCAGCGTCTGTTCGGCGAAGTACAGCCAGAACGACGGGATGACCGCCATCGTGATCACGCAGAAGAACGAGAAGCCGAGCGAGAACACGACGGCGTTGGTCCAGGTCCATTCGAAGGTCTTCAGGAACTGCTCCGCCCGCTCCTTCGCCTTCAGGAGCACCTGCGGGACCTTCACGCGACTTCACCCCCACGCGCTCGTCGTGCCTCGGGCGCTCGGATTATAGACGTGCCACCTCCGGTCCCCGGGACGGTTCCTTCCCCGTCGAGCCTTGTGAATCCCTTCACAAGGGGCCTCCTCGAACTATCGCAGCGCCCCCGGTCCACCGCAACCCAAGAGCGGGTGTCGTCCATCGCGCTCGTCGCCGATCGGTCCTTCCGCTCGCGCGACCGACCCTAGACTGGACGCGTGACCGGGGTCCTCGCCGACTTCGTCCAGGACGGTCTGGGGTCGTGGTGGGCCCCGGGGCTCGCGTTCGCGGCCGGGCTGGTCTCGTTCGCCTCGCCGTGCGTGTTCCCGCTCGTCCCCGGCTACCTCTCGTTCGTCGCCGGCGGCGAGGTGAAGGAGGAGCGGGCGCCGATCGTTCCGATCGTGCTGTTCATCGCGGGGTTCGCCGCGGTCTTCACGGCCCTGGGCGCGTTCACGGGCGCGGTGACGCGGATCCTTCGCTCGCCGGTCGGGGTGCGTGTCTCGGGCGGGATCATCATCGCGTTCGGCGTGATCATGGTGCTGTACGCGTTGCGGCTCGGCTCGCCGACGTTGTTCTCGGATCGACGGCCGCTGCTGCAGCGGGTGCAACCGGGTCCGGCCTGGGCGTTCCCCGTCGGGGTGGCGTTCGGCGCCGGGTGGACGCCGTGCATCGGGCCGGTCCTCGCGGGCGTGCTCGCGATCGCCGCGGCGCAGGGCGGCTCGCTGCGGGGCGCGGCCTTGCTGTTCGTGTACTCGCTCGGACTCGGGGTCCCGTTCCTGCTCGTCGGGCTGGGCGTGCGCAGGCTCATGGGCGCGCTGGGGTTCGTGAAGCGCAACTACCACTGGATCGCGGGAGCGTCGGGCGTCGTCATGATCGCGATCGGGGTGCTGGTCGCGACGAACCTGTGGACGCGGATGCTCGGGCCGATCCTGCGGACGATCAGCGATTTCAGTCCCCCGATCTAGACCGCGACATGGGCCCGCGACCGTGCGTTCGGGCGTGCGTGCGCGAGGTCCGCTGGCCGCAGGAACGGTGTTACAGTGCGCCGGGCTCCGAGCTCGGCTGAGGTCCACACGGAGGGATCCCGCAAGCGTGGTTCGCAGGAGAACGGTCCTCGTCCTGGGCCTGTCGGCCCTGGCCGTTGCGGCCGCGGCCTGCGCACCGAACGCGACACAGTCCTCGCTCGAACCCGCGGGTCCGTACGCCGAGAAGGCCGACAGCCTGTTCGTTCCGGTCTTCTGGGTCGCGGTGGCGATCTTCGTGCTCGTCGAGGGCATGCTGCTGCTGTTCGCGATCCGATACCGGCACCGGAAGGGTCGGAGCGGGATCCCCTCCCAGATCCACGGCAACACGCGGCTCGAGGTCGCCTGGACGATCCTGCCGGCGGTGATCCTGGCCGGGGTCGCGGTGCCGACGGTGGCGACGATCTGGGAGCTCGCCGCGGTGCCGGAGGGGGACGTTCTCGAGGTCAACGTGCTCGGCCACCAGTGGTGGTGGGAGTTCGACTACCCGGATCAGCGCATCATCACGGCGAACGAGCTGCACATCCCGACGGGCAGGCCCGTGTACCTGACCCTGTGCGCCGCCGGCTTCGGCTACGGGGCGGAGATCCCCAGCGACCCCGGACCCCCGGCGCCGAGCGCGTGTCAGCCCGGCCCACCGGACGGCTTCCAGCCGGCGGGGATCGGGGCCTCGGTGATCCACTCCTTCTGGGTGCCCGCGCTGGCCGGCACGACCGACGTGATCCCGAACCAGACGAACCACATGACGATCCAGGCGGATGAGCCGGGGACGTACCCGGGGCAATGCAAGGAGTTCTGCGGCTACTCGCATGGGGACATGCGGTTCACCGTGGTCGCGCACACCCCGGAGGACTTCGAGGCGTGGATCGCCGGCCAGCAGGCCGAGGCCGCGTCGCCGGAGCCGGGGAGCGACGCGGCGGCCGGGCTCGAGGTCTTCGTGGAGCACCGAGAGGACGGCGCGTGCACCGACTGTCACGCGGTGGTCGGGTTGGAGGACGAGGAGGGGGACCCGTTGCTCGCCAACGGCGGCCCGAACCTCACGCACTTCGCGAGCCGGACGTGTTTCGCCGGATGCATCCTGGAGACCAACGAGGAGAACCTTCGCCGCTGGCTCGACGATCCGCAGGCCGTGAAGTACGGCGCGTGGATGCCGGAGTACGACCTCACCGACGAGGAGATCGACCAGCTGATCGCCTACCTGCTCTCGCTGACCTGATGGAGGGGCACGCTCGATGGCGTCCGTAACCGTCCCGGCCGAACGTCCCGGCGGCGTGCTGCGGCGGCCGGCGGCGACCACCGGCTGGTGGAGCTGGGTCACCACCGTCGACCACAAGAAGATCGGGATCCTCTACGGCGTCACGTCCTTCGCGTTCTTCCTGATCGGTGGGACGGAGGCGCTGCTGATCCGGATCCAGCTCGCGAGGCCGGACCAGGACTTCGTGAACCCGGCGGTCTTCAACGAGCTGTTCACGATGCACGGCATCACGATGGTGTTCCTCGTCGTGATGCCGCTGTCGGCCGCGTTCTTCAACTACCTGCTGCCGCTCATGATCGGCGCACGCGACGTCGCCTTCCCGAGGCTGAACGCGTTCAGCTACTGGGCCTTCCTGTTCGGCGGGACGTTCATCTACTCGAGCTGGTTCCTGGGCGGGGCGCCGAACGGCGGGTGGTTCGGCTACGCGCCGAACTCCGTCGTCGACCCCTCGCGAGGGATGACGTTCTACGCGATCGGCCTGCTCATCACGGGCATCGCCTCCACCGTGTCCGCGGTGAACCTGGCGGTGACCGTCATCAACATGCGCGCGCCCGGGATGACGCTGTTCCGGATGCCGGTGTTCGTGTGGATGGGGCTCGTCGTCCAGCTGCTGCTCGCCTTCAGCCTGCCCATCATCACGATCGGCCTGGTCGAGCTGCTGTTCGACCGCCTGTTCAGCACGCACTTCTTCGATCCGGCGACCGGCGGGAGCCCCGTGCTGTGGCAGCACCTGTTCTGGTTGTTCGGGCACCCCGAGGTCTACATCCTGATCCTGCCGGCGATGGGCATCGTCTCCGAGATCCTGCCGGTCTTCGCGCGCAAGCCGTTGTTCGGGTACCAGTTCGTCGTGTTCAGCGGGATCGCGATCGGGTTCATCGGGTTCGGGGTGTGGGCGCATCACATGTTCGCCGTCGGTCTGGGGCCGGTCGCGAACACGGCCTTCGCCGTGTCGACGCTGATCATCGGGATCCCGACCGGCGTGAAGATCTTCAACTGGCTCGGCACGATGTGGAACGGGGACATCCGGTTCGCGACGCCGATGCTGTTCTCGATCGGCTTCGTGGCGATGTTCGTGATCGGCGGGTTGTCGGGGGTCACCCACGCGATCGTTCCGTCCGACTACCAGCAGACGGACACCTACTACATCGTGGCGCACTTCCACTACGTGCTGTTCGGCGGCGCGATCTTCGGTCTGTTCGCGGGGCTCTACTACTGGTGGCCGAAGGTCTACGGCCGCATGCTGAGCGAGCGGGCCGGCAAGCTGCACTTCTGGCTCATGCTGATCGGGTTCAACATGACGTTCGGCCCGATGCACATCCTCGGCTTGCAGGGGATGCCTCGGCGGATCCAGAGCTATCCGGAGTCGCTCGGGCTCAGCTTCTGGAACCTCGTGTCCTCGGTCGGCGCGTTCATCATCGCCCTGTCCGTGCTGATCTTCGTCGTGAACGCGGTCGCGAGCTTCCGCAAGCCGAAGGAGATGCACGCGGATCCCTGGGACGCTCGAACGCTCGAGTGGCTCACGTCCTCGCCGCCGCCGCCGCACAACTTCGACGAGATCCCGGTGGTGCACGCGCTGGACGACCTCTGGCACCGCAAGTACGCCGAGACCGAAGGCGGACGGGTGGTGCCGGTCGCCGCGGGCGGTTCGGGCGAGGCGGGCCTGGGGGAGGGGTCCGAGGGCGAACAGGCAGGCGCGCACGGCATCCACCTTCCGGGGCCCTCGTACTATCCGTTGGTCGCCAGCCTCGGGCTCCCGGTGATCGGGTACGGGTTGATCTTCAACTGGTGGCTCGTGGGCGTGGGTCTGGTGCTCACGCTGGCCGGGTTCTTCGGCTGGATCCTGGAGCCCTCGGCGGAGTAGGGGCAACGGAGCGATGAGCTGATGGCGAGCGCGGAGCACGGAGCCACCCACGGAGGCGGCGCGCACCCGGCGACGAGCACCGGGCTGCCGAGCACGAAGCTCGCGATGTGGTTGTTCCTGGCGTCGGACTGCCTGTTGTTCGGGGCGCTCATCTCGACGTACGTGCTCTATCGGGGTGCGAGCATCGTGGGGCCGTATCCGAACGACGTCTTCGACATCCCGTACACCTCGGTCTCCTCGTTCGTGCTGCTCGCGAGCTCGCTCACGATGGTGCTGGCGCTCGCTGCGATCCAGCGCGGTGACACCGGACGGATGCGCGTCTGGCTGCTTGCCACCGCGCTCCTCGGCGCGACCTTCCTCGGCGGCCAGGTCTACGAGTTCACCGCGTTCGCCCGGGAGGGGCTCACGCTGTCCACGAACATGTTCAGCACGTCGTTCTTCGTGCTGACCGGGTTCCACGGGACGCACGTCGCCGTCGGGATCATCATGCTCCTCACGCTGTTCACCCTGTCGTACGCGGGAACGATCGGGCAGGAGCGGTCGGACGCGGTCGAGCTCGTCGGGCTCTACTGGCACTTCGTCGACATCGTCTGGATCGTGATCTTCACCGTCGTGTACCTCATCCCGACCGAGAACCCCGGCGGCGTCTAGGAGCGCGCGATGTCCGACACCCACATCGAGGAGCACCCGCCCGCCGGGTCCGGACGGCCGTCGCACGCCGGGCGTCACCCGAGCCCGAAGGAGTACGTCCGGATCGCCGCTGATCCTGGCGGTCATCACGGCGGCCGAGGTCGCGATCTACTACATCGAGGGGGTCCAGGAGTTCCTGGTTCCGCTCCTGTTCCTGTTCTCGTTCATCAAGTTCGCACTCGTCGTGATGTGGTTCATGCACCTGAAGTTCGACGACCGGCTCTACGCTCGGTTCTTCCTCATGGGGCTGGCCGGCGCCGTCACGCTCTACCTGGTCGTGCTCATGATCTTCAAGGTGTTCGCGGGGTAACCGTTGCCCGCCTGGCACCCGCATCCCGACGTGTGGCTCCTCCTCGGAGGCATCTGGGCCGCGTACCTCGTGGCCGTCCGGCGCCACGTCCCGACGTCGCCGGGGGAGCGCTCGGAGCGCGGCCGGCGCGTGACGTTCTTCTCGTTCGGGATGGCTTCACTCTGGTTCGCGGCCGACTGGCCGATGCACGATCTCTCCGAGGGCTACCTGTACTCGATGCACATGGTCCAGCACCTCGTGTTCACGCTCGTCTCGGCGCCGCTGCTGATCGCCGGCACCCCCGCCTGGATGTGGCGAGCGCTGCTGCGTCCCCGTCCGGTCTTCGTGGTCTGGCGCTTCCTCACGCGGCCGGTGGTGGCGCTCATCCTGTTCAACGGCCTGCTGCTGTTCACCCACTGGCCCGAGCTGGTCGAGGCATCGGTCGGGTCCGAGTGGGTGCACTTCACGTTGCACACGCTGATCCTCGGATCGGCGATCGTGATGTGGTGGCCGGTCCTGTCGCCGCTGGTCGAGCTCCCCTCGCTCGCCCCGCCCGCGCAGATGCTCTACCTGTTCGTCCAGTCGATCGCGCCCACGATCCCGGCGTCGTTCCTGACGTTCGGGCACACGTTGCTCTACCCGGTGTACGGGACGTTCCCCAGGATCTGGGGCATGTCCGCGCTCACGGATCAGCTCGTCGCGGGGCTCGTGATGAAGATCGTCGGCGGGCTGATCCTCTGGGGGTTCATCGCGACGATCTTCTTCCGCTGGTACGCGCGTGAGTCGCGCGACGGATGGGATGCCCTCGCGCTCCGACAGGTGGAGCGGGATCTGCGGACGAGGATCGCCAGATGAAGCCGGTCCTGCGTGATCGCTTCGTCATGCCCATCGTGCTCCCGATCGCCATCATCGTGATCCTCGCGCTCGTGCTGTTCGGGTTCTCCAGGATCCTGCTCGCGGTCACCCCCGAGGCCGCAACCGCGACGGCCATCCTCGTCGCGAGTGGTGTGCTGGCCGCGGCATCCTTCGCCGCCGCCCGCGCGCAGGTCCGACTCTCGACGATCGCGGCGATGCTGGGTGCCATCACGGGCTTCGCGATGCTCGCCGGCGGCATCGCGCTCGCGGTGGCCGCCGGCGAGGAGGAGGGCGAAGGCGGGGAGGAGCGAGCGGTCGTCGTCCTGGCGGCCGCCGACATCGAGTTCGACCCGACGTCGCTCACCGCCCCGGCCGGCCAACCGTTCACGCTGCGGTTCCACAACCAGGACGCGGAGATCCAGCACAACGTCGACATCTTCGACAACGACGCGTTCACGGGCGAGCCCGTGTTCGCCGGCGAGATCGTGACCGGCGTGACCGAGATCGATTACCCGGTCCCCGCGCTCGAGGCAGGTGCGTACTCCTTCCGTTGCGTGGTCCATCCGACCATGACGGGGGAGCTGGAGGCGGTCGAGGGCGAGGGCGGCGAGGAGGGTCCCGAAGGACCCGGCGGCGGGGTCACGGTCGTCGCGCAGGACACCGAGTTCGACACGGACACGATCGAGCTTCCGCCCGCGGTCCCGACCACGATCACGTTCGACAACCGGGACGCCGGGACCCAACACAACATCGCGATCTACACCGACCCGGAGCTCTCGCAGGAGCTGTTCAACGGCGAGCTCGTCACCGGGCCGGCGACGGTCGAGTACGCGGTCCCCCCGCTCGACCCGGGGGAGTACTACTTCCTGTGCATCGTGCATCCGACGATGAACGGGACGACGGTGGTCGGCGCGGGACCGGACACGCCGGAAACGACCGGCTCCACCTAGGGCGACCTCGCGTCGCCACCGGCCGATGGGCTGGTGGGCCGGTCCCCGTGGGGCATAATCAACCGAGCGGCGATCGGCCGCGCCAAGGGGGGAGATCCGGATGGCGATGCGTGAACGAGGTGCCGTCGGCGTGCCGTGGTGGTTGTTCCTCGTGACCGGTGTGGCGTGGCTGCTGATCGCGATGGTCGTCCTGCGATTCAACCTCTCGTCCGTCTCCACGGTCGGGGTGTTGCTCGGCATCGTCCTGCTGATGGCCGGCGTGAACGAGTTCGTCGCCATGGGGACTCGCCCCGGTTGGAAGTGGCTCTACGTGCTCATGGGGGTGCTGTTCATCGGTGGGGGGATCTGGGCGCTCGTGAACCCGATCGGCGCCTTCTACGAGCTCGCCGCGATCCTGGGCTTCCTGCTGGTGCTGAAGGGTGCCTTCGACATCAGCCTCGCCTTCATGATCAAGGACGAGAACGATCTGTGGTGGCTGAGCCTGGTCGTGGGGATCCTCGAGATCCTCCTCGCGTTCTGGGTGTCCCAGCAGTTCTTCGCAGCCTCGCGCTGCGCTGATCCTGCTGTGGGTCGGGTTCGCGGCCCTGTTCCGGGGCGTCGGCGAGATCTTCATGGCCTTCTCGGTCCGTAGGATGCGCAAGGACATCGAGAGCCTGCGGGTGTGACGGAACGGGTCGAGGCGTTGCGGGCGCGTCCGGACGCCGTGGTGGATCGGCGGGAACGGAGGCGAGGGTGAACGACGGACCGAAGGACGACGCTGCGCCGACCGGGGACGAAGCGGCCGAGGTCGAGAGGCTGAGGGCCGAGCGCGACGAGCTCCGGGCGGAGGTGGAGATCGCTCGAGGCGCAGCCCCGGAAGCGACGCATCGGGTCCGCCGCATCCTCGCGCCTCTGCTCGTCGCCCTGACGGTCCTCGTCTTCACGGTGACGGTCCCCGCCGCGTGGGGAGCCCGAACGGTCCTGAACACCGACCGCTACGTGGCGACGGTCGCGCCCCTCGCGAGCGACCCGGCGGTGCAGGAGTCGATCGCGAGGAGGCTGACCGATCAGGTCTTCTCGGCCCTGAACGTCGACGCGGTGCTCAGCGAGCACCTGCCCGAGCAGGTCGCGTTCCTTGCCGCACCGCTCACGACCGCCGTCCGGGGCTTCGTGCAGGACCAGGTCCTTCGAGTGGTGCAGAGCGACGCGTTCGAGACGTTCTGGGTCGAGGCGAACCGCTTCGTGCACACCCAGATCCTCAAGATCCTGCGCGGCGAGGGAGAGACGGTCACGGTCCGCGATGGCAAGGTGTTGCTGAACCTCATGCCGCTGGTCAACCTCGCGCTCGGGTCGATCCAGACCGTCGCCTCGGACCTGCGTCGGACGCTCGATCACGCTCCCGACGATCGAGCCGGACGAGATCCCCCAGGAGTCGATCGCCAAGCTCGAGTCCGCGCTCGGGGTCGACCTGCCGGAGGACTTCGGGACGATCGCCGTCTACGACTCCGAGGAGCTCGGCGCCCTGCAGCAGACGCTCGATCTGTCCCGGCGACTGCTGATCCTCCTGATCGTGCTGATCCCGATCCTCGGAGGCCTGGCCCTGTGGCTCTCGGTGCGCAGACGCCGCACGTTGATCCAGTTGGCGGTCGGTGGCACGATCGGCCTCGTCCTGGTCCGTCGTCTCGCGATCGCGGGGCGCGAAAGCCTGTACGAGCAGGTCGACGTCGAACGGTTCCCGAGCGTGCGTGTGCTGACGGACGAGCTCATGGAGAGCCTGTTCCGGTACACGACGGTCCTGCTCGCGATCGTCCTCGTGACGCTCCTGATCGCGCTCGTCACCGGGCCGTACCCGTGGGCCGTGGGGCTTCGGGGCTGGGTCCGCGACCTCGGCAAGGGCATCGGAGCCTCGTCTCGCGGCGAAGGGGCGGAGACCGAGCGGATCCGATGGCTGCGCGAACATCGGGACGCGGTGATGATCGGTGCCGCCCTCCTCGGCGTCGCGCTCCTGTTCTTCTTCGACCTTTCGCTGTGGGTGACCTTGATCGTGCTCGCCCTCGTCGGGCTGATCGAGCTCGCGATGCTCAGGCTCGGCAGGGCGGTGGAGCCGGAGGCCGCGTAACGCTAGGTTCCCTCGAAGCGAGGGAGCCTCGGCGCCCAGTCGTAGACGACACAGGTGCGGACCAGCAGATCCTGCACCGAGGCGTTCTTGTCGCTGACCGCGCTCCAGAACAGGCCGATCGGGAAGGCCGCGCAGAGCACCGCTCGAACGAACGCGCGCCACAGGCGCAGCGGTGCACCCTGCACGTCGACGACGCGCAGGCCGAGCATGGTCTTGCCGAGGGTTCGTCCCGTGTTCGCCCATCCGATCGTGAGGTAGGCGATGAGCAGGATCCACGCGAACGTTCCGTGGGTGAGGAAGGAGAGTTCCGGCCACTCGAACGAACGCGGATGGATCAGGAAGCGGATCCCGCTGACCGCGAGGTGGATCCCGGCGAGCGTGGCCAGGACGACGACCAGATCGATCGCGTCGGCGAGGAAGCGGGACACCACGCCCGCGCGACGCCCCTGGATCGCTCTGGCGGCCGGGGGGACAGCGACGCTCAGCCGGGCTCCTTCGGGTCCGATCCGTGCGCGTCCGGGCCCGAGACCCGCGTATCGCGGTCGCTCGTGCGGCGGAGGGCTCGGTCGACGAGGCGTGAGATCGCCCGATCCGCGTTCGCGCTCCCGACCCGGATGCCCCCGACGGTCTCGGTCGTGACCGAGCCCATCGAGTCGCGGATGAGCTCGATGAGGTCGAGCTCGTCGATCACCCTGCTCGCGATCGCGGTGAGGTCGACCCGGTTGATCACGGCCTCGACATCGAGCTTCGCCGCGACGGCGTCCAGGTCCACCCGTTGGACGACCCGATCGAGGTCGACGCGGCTGACGATCCCGTCGATGTCGATCCGAGCCACGATGTCGTCGAGCGGGAGGCGGTCGACCATGCTCCGCACGTCGATGCGGCGGACGATCTCATCGAGGTCCAGGCCGGCGACGATGGCGTCGACGTCGATGCGGTCCACCAGGCTCGCGAGGTCGACACCCTCGACGATCCCGTCGATGTCGACGCGTTCGTGGACGAGCTCGTTCAGGTCGATCTGATCGAGTACCGCATCCGTCACCTGCGGGACCAGGAGTCGCAGGAACGCGGACGCCGCATCCTCGTCGCGCGGGCGATGCGCTCGCCACCGGCCGTCGAGGCTCCGAAGGCCGTCCCCGGCCCGGTCGACCGGCGCCCGCACGATCGACGATCCCGGCGCCAGGTCGAACAGCAGCTCGGTCGAGCGTGTGATGGTCGTCAGGGCTCGTGCCCCCCAACGGCCCGCCTCGATGCCGATCCCGAGCATCGCTCCGGCGAACAGCGGGATGCCGCCCACCTTCGTCGTCTGCTCGTCGGTCGGTACCCCCCCCTCGGTCGTCGGTTCTCGGCCGAGCGTGCGTCCGATGGTCTCGACCACGGTGTCGAACGCGAGCGCCGCGAGGCCCAACGCGATCCGGAGCGCCTGCTCGAATACCTGCTCCGGCGGTGGGGGCGGTTGTGGGGCGGCTCGGAGCGGGACGACGCGGCCGTCCGGCTCGGGTCGGGCCTGCTCCATCGTGATCAACCTCGCTGGTCGGGGGCGACATCATCGCCCTGCCGGCCGCCGTCTGCCAACCCGCGGCTCACCGATGCCGGCCGACCCGGGGCCCGCACGATAGCATCCGGGCGAACCGGGGCAGGTGCCCACCTGCGTGTCACGTGAGGTCCGCGATCGATCGCCCTGAGGATCAGCCCGAGGAGGCAGCCGAGCACCTCGGTCGGATCGCGCGTGCCCGCGCGAGCGCTCAGGAGCTCCAGCGGCGCGCCGTCGGTCAGCTCGATCAGGCTCGCTCGCGGCACGAGTCGGTGCGCCTGGCCGCCGAGGCGTTCGAGAGCGACAAGGCACGAGCGGGCGGACTCCTCGCCGGCGGACTCGCCTACCGGATCTTCCTGTGGCAGATCCCGTTCGTGCTCGCGCTCGTTGCCGCCTTCGGGCTCGCGACCGAGCTCGCGGGAGCCGAGGCCGCCGATCTCGCGCGGCGAGCGGGGATGACGGCCGCCGTTGCCGGGGCGATCGCCCAAGGGGTGGAGGCTTCGGGGCAGGGACGGATCTGGTTGCTCGTCCTCGGGCTCTTCCTGACCCTGTGGGCGGGGCGAGGGGTGTTCCGAGGGGCCCGCCTGGTGAGTGAGTTGGCGTGGGGGACGCGCGCACCTCGAGCCTCGTCGCTCAAGGGTTCGGTCGCGGTCACGGGGTTCGGACTGCTGGCCGTCGCGCAACAGACGTTCTGGTCGGCGATCGAGATGCCTGCGGTGCCGCGGTTCATCCTCGGTCTGCTGACGGCGTGCGCCGTCCTGACGTGGATGTTGTCGTTGCTGCCTCGGGACGCCGCTCCGTGGACGGCCATGATCCCCGGCGGGGTGTTGCTCGGCGTCGGGCTCCGCCTGCTCAGCCTGGGCGCGTCCACGTACTTCGCGTACAGCCTCGATCGGTCCGACGACCTGTACGGGTCGCTCTCGATCGCGATCGTGCTGATGCTGTACCTGTTCCTGCTCGCGCGGCTCTTCGTCGCGGCGCAGTTCCTGAACGCGACCCTGTATCGACGGAGAGGAGCGATCCTGGAGCCGAAGTCCGCGCGAACCTAGGCGGCGCTGCGGCCGCGAACGCCGCCCCAGATCAGGAGCACGATGATGGCTCCGACGATCGAGCCGATGATGCCGCTCGGCCGCAGCCGGATGCCGTCGCCGGCGATCAGGCTCGCGAGCAAGCCGCCGACGAACGAGCCGATGAAGCCGGCCACCAGGGCCTCGCCCCAGTTGGTCCGTTCCCGGTTCCGTCCGAGGATCATCTGCGCGATCCAGCCGGCGAGCGCAGCGATCCCGAGCAAGAAGAAGATCAACATCCGAGAGCCTCCCTGGTTCTAGGGTCGGTGCAGTGTACGCTCCGAGCCGCCGATTCCGGCTGTTGGAAGGAGGCGGGATGGACGCACAACGAGAGCCGAGTGGGTGGGCGATCGGATGGACCACGTTCGCCGCGTTCATGATGATCCTGGTCGGCGTGTATCACGCGATCGCCGGATTGGCCGCGATCGTGAACGACGACTTCTTCGTCCTCGGGCAGGAGTACGTGTTCAAGTTCGATGCGACGACCTGGGGATGGATCCACCTGATCGGGGGCATCGTCCTCGTGCTCGCGGCCTTCGGTCTGTTCAGCGGCGCGGTCTGGGCTCGGACCGTCGGCGTGATCCTCGCGCTGATCAGCGCGATCGCGAACTTCGCGTGGTTGCCGTACTCGCCGGTCTACTCGATCGTGATGATCTTCGTCGCGATCGCCGTGATCTGGGCGCTGACGGTGCACGGGCGGGACGTCACCGCCGGCTGATCGGTACCCATCGTTCGAGGGAGCGGCCGGTTCCGGTCGCTCCCTCCGTCGTGGTCAAGGACGGCATCGCCCGGAGGGCATCGCCGAGACTGCGTCAATGCAGCGAGACCTCGAGCCAGAGCAGCCCCACCCCAGCGATCAACAGGATCGCCGCGATCTCGATGGAGCGGCCCCAGCCGACGCCGGCCGCTCGCGCTTCGCGGACCGCGAACGCGGCCAGCGACAGGACGCCAACCACGATCCCCGCCCGGAGGCCGGTTCGGTCGCTCACCACGCCGAGGATCGCGAGGACGAGTGGCGTCAGCGGGATCGTGACGGACACGAGGACACCGACCTGGTCCACGGCCGTCTCCCGGAAACGGCCGGTGAGCAGCCGACCCTCCTGCGCGATCCTCGGGACGAGATGCGCGTAGACGTGCGCCAGCCAGAACACGAGGGCCGTTGCGATCAGGATCGCGGCGGCGTCCTCCGGATCGGTTCGATCCTCCTCGAGGAGAACGAGGATCGTGAGGTACACGATCGTGCCGTAGATCGCGCCGGCGGCGAAGTGCTCGCGGCGGATCCGTTCGCGTCGGCTCATGTCTGCCGGACCGTAGCAGCGTGGGTACCCAGAGCCGCGCGAAGCCTGGTGCAGTACGCCGGTGGTTGTGCTTGACTTCCCAGCGTCCGCCAGAGTGACGACACCGCTGCATCCGCGTTCGACGATGGCTCGAGAGCCGAGCCTTCGAGAGGCATGCGCTCGTGGACTCGACCAGCGGCTGCGGATACTGGGTCCACATCGAAGCGCGACCCAGAACGAAGTGTCCCGGTACGGGACCGGTCATGGACGCTGGGAGGCACGATGACGATCGACACCGTCCAGAAGCGAACCGATTGGCACGCGATGGAGGCGTCGACCGTCGCCGAGGAGCTCGGCGTTCAGCCCGATCGCGGCCTCGCCGCGGGTGAAGCCGCCGAGCGTCTCCGAACCCATGGTCCCAACAAGCTCGCGGGAGCGAAGAAGGAATCCGGCTTCCGAGCGTTCCTGCGGCAGTACCAGGACTTCATGCAGATCATCCTGCTCGGCGCCGCGGTCGTGAACGCGATCGTCACGGACGACACCGGGACGACCGTCCTGCTGGCGGGGCTCACGGTGTTCAACGCCGTGATCGGCCTCCGTCAGGAGGCGAAGGCCGAGGAGAGCGTCGAGGCGCTGTCGAAGATGATGAAGACGATCGCGAGGGTCCGGCGCGACGGACAGGCGATCGAGATCGACGCCGAGGAGCTCGTGCCCGGCGATATCGTCCTGGTCGAGGCCGGCAACCTCGTCCCCGCCGACGGCCGGATCCTCGTCGCCGCCACCCTCGAGATCGAGGAGGCGGCCCTCACGGGTGAGAGCCTTCCCGTCGGCAAGCAGACCGAGCCGGTCGCCGGCGACGACGTCCCGCTCGGCGACCGGATCTGCTTCGCCTACATGAACACGTCCGTGACGCGGGGCCGGGGCGAGTACGTCGTCACGGAGACCGGCATGGGCACCGAGATCGGTCACATCGCCAACATGCTGGCGAACACCGAGAGCGAGAAGACGCCGCTCCAGAAGCAGCTCGACGGCCTGTCGAAGATCATCGCGGGCATCGCGGGCATCGCGCTGGTCCTCGTCGTCGTGCTCGGCTTGTTGCGGGATGAGTCGTTCGAGACGCTGTTCGTGACCGGCGTGACGCTCGCCGTCGCCGCCATCCCGACGGGTCTCCCCGCGGTGGTGACCGCGCTCCTGTCGATCGGCACCCGGGAGATCGCTCGTCGGAACGCCATCGTGAAGCGGCTGCCGGCGGTCGAGACCTTGGGCTCGACGTCCGTGATCTGCTCCGACAAGACGGGGACCCTCACGCTCAACAAGATGACCGCCCGCGAGATGGGGATCCCGGGGCAGAACCGCTTCACGGTCACCGGCGAGGGCTACAGCACCCAGGGTGAGATCAAGCACGTGGGCGGGTCGCACTTCGACCTCGACCCCTACCTCCTCCCGATGGTCCTGTGCGCCGACGCGGTGCTCGATGGGGAGAGCCTGATCGGCGACCCGACCGAAGGCGCCCTGATCGTGCTCGGGGCCAAGGGCGGCCTCGACATCGAGGAGACACGGGCCACCTACCCCCGGATCGCCGAGGTCCCGTTCGACTCCGAGTACAAGTTCATGGCGACGTTCCACGAGATGACCGGGCAGGACGGCCGGCCGGTCGTGCGCTGCTACGTGAAGGGCGCGCCCGACGTGTTGATCTCGCGCGGCGGGTCGTATCGGGACCCGGACGGAACGCTGCAGCAGGTGACGGACGAGAATCGGCACCTCGCGTTGGAGGCGAACGACCGCATCGCGGCGGCGGGCGAACGGGTCATGGTGGTCGCCCAGCGGGACTTCGACGCCTCCACGTTCGACCGGGACGGAGACCTCTTGAGCCAGGTCCAGGACCTGACGCTGCTCGCGATGGTCGGGATCGTCGACCCCCCGAGACCGGAGGCGAAGGCGGCGATCGCCGAGTGCAAGAGCGCCGGCATCCGTGTCCGCATGATCACCGGCGACCACGCGACGACCGCCGGAGCGATCGGGGGGGAGCTCGGGATCGAGGGTCGCGCCATCACGGGGGCCGAGTTCGCCGCGATGAGCGACGACGAGCTCCTCACGGGCCTGTCCGAGATCGGCGTGATCGCGCGCGTTGCCCCGGAGGACAAGGTGCGGCTGGTGCGGCTGCTCCAGCAGAGCGGCCAGATCGTCGCGATGACCGGGGACGGGGTGAACGACGCCCCGGCGCTCAAGGCGGCGAACATCGGCGTCGCGATGGGCATCACCGGCACGGAGGTCTCCAAGGAGGCCGCCGTGATGATCCTGACCGACGACAACTTCGCCACGATCGTCGGCGCGGTCGAGTACGGGCGGGCGTTGTACGACAACCTCCTCAAGTACCTGCGTTTCCAGATGTCGACCCTGGTCGCCTACATCGCGATCTTCATCGGAGCCGGCATCTTCAGCATCGCCGGCGGCATCCCGCTCGACCCGCTGCAGATCCTGTGGATCAACATGGTCATCGACATCCCGATCGCCGTCGCGCTCGGGTTCGACGAGCCGACGGGGGGCTTGATGGCGCGGTCGCCGCGGCCGGTCGGTGCGCCCGTGCTCTCGACGGCGAACTGGGTTCGGCTGTGCGCTCAGGGGTTCGTCATGACGGTGGGAACGCTCGTTGCCTACCAGATCGCGGAGACCAACTACGACCTCGCCGTCGCTTCGACGATGCTCCTGACCACGCTGTCCCTGTTCCACCTCGCGGCCGGACTGCTGGCGCGCGACCAGGTGCGCACGATCTTCAGTCGGGCCGGCATCCCCGGCCCCACCCAGCTGCGTCGATACGGCCTCGCGCTGCTCGCCATCATCCTCGTGACCGAGATCGGGTTCCTGCAGCGCGTCTTCTCGGTGGTCGATCTCACCCTCACGCAGTGGTCGATCTGCACCGGCATCGCGCTCTCGCTCGTCGTGGTCGAAGAGCTGATCAAGGTGTTCATCCGCCGGCGATCGCGGCCGAGCGCATCGGTGGCTGTGCGGCCCGCCGAAGCCCTGACAATGGGGGAGACAAGGGGATCCGATGGAACGTCGTGAACGCATCATCAAGCGGCTGCTCGTCGAGCCGGGGACCCCGGCGGGGCTCGCCGAGCGGGATCCGGCCTGGAAGGGCGGGAAGGAGTTCGAGGAGCTCTCGGCCGAGAAGCTGAGGGGCACGGCGAAGGAGTTCCTGAAGCAGGGGGTGAAGGAGCTCTCGGACGCACAGGAGCTGCTCTGGGCGAGCGACACCTACGCGCTTCTCGTGGTCTTCCAGGCGCTCGACGCGGCGGGGAAGGACTCGACGATCGAACACGTGATGACGGGAGTGAACCCGCAGGGCGTGCAGGTCGTCTCGTTCAGGCAGCCCTCGAGCGAGGATCTCGATCACGACTTCCTCTGGCGCATCAACAAGGCGCTCCCGGAGCGAGGCCGGATCGGGATCTTCAACCGTTCGCACTACGAGGAGGTCGTCGCGCTCCGGGTACATCCGGAGTGGCTCGAGGGACAGAGGCTGCCGCCCGGCCCTCGCGGCCAGCGGTTCTGGAAAGGCCGCTTCGACGACATCAACGCGTTCGAGCGACACCTCGACCGCAGCGGGACGAAGGTCGTGAAGTTCTTCCTCCACGTCTCGAAGGAGGAACAGAAGCGGCGCTTCCTGGCTCGCCTCGACACGCCAGGCAAGGAGTGGAAGTTCAAGGCATCCGACGTCGCCGAGCGCGCGTTCTGGGACCAGAACATGCGAGCGTTCGAGGACGCGATCACGGCGACCTCGACGGCCTGGGCACCCTGGTACGTGATCCCGGCGGACCACAAGAACGTCATGCAGGCGGTGGTGGCGCGCATCCTCGCGGAGACGATCCGTTCGCTCGGCTTGTCGTGGCCGGAGGTCTCCGACGAAGACCGCGCCAAGCACGCGGAGGCCCGGGCGCAGCTCATGGCTGAGGCGACGGGATAGCCCGGCCAGCCGAGCACCGGACGATCATGATGATGCAATCCCGGAGGCCGAATGCACCCTGGTCCCATAGGCGCCCCGCTCCTTGAGGGGACCTCGACGCTCGAGGTTCGATGGATCCTTCCCGGCCCGGTCGGGGCCGCGACCATCGAGTGGTTCCGGCGCCTTCCGGCCGCAACCGAAACGCGGGAAGACACCTACCTCGTGACGCCCTGGCTCGACGGTCTGTCCGTGAAGATCCGCGCAGACACGGAGTTGGATGTGAAGGCCTACCAGGACAGTCCGGGCACTCTGGAGGTTCCGGGACGCGCGAGGGGTCGACTGAGCTCCTGGCAGAAATGGACCTTCCCGCTCGGATCGAGGAGCGAAGGTGTCGCTGACGACGCATCGTGGAGTCGAGTGCGGAAGGTCCGCCGCATCAGCAGGTTCGCATTGCCCGATGACTGGGTGGCGACACCGAGCGATCTGGTCGAGCGCGCGAGGTGCGCCGTCGAGCTGACCGACATCGTCATGGCGGGAGCGGACTGGTGGACGCTGGGTTTCGAGGCGAGTGGCCCGTCCGAGGAGCGGAGGAGCGTGCTCGAGGCCGCTGCAGCATCGGTGTTCGCCGAACCCTTGCCCGGAGGGGTTGCGTTGGGTCTGGAGGATTCAGGGCCGTATGCAGAATGGCTCCGGCACGGCGGCGGGGAACGTGAACCGGCGTGAGGTGGAACCGAACCCGGACGCACAGGTCGTGAGACCTACAGGGCCGACCGCGACCTCGCGACCTCGGTCCTCGATCATCCCTGGTATCGATCTGCTCCGCTCGTACGAACGCCGGTGGCTCGCGAAAGACGTCGTTGCCGGACTGATCCTGACCGCGTTGCTGGTTCCCCAAGGGATGGCGTACGCGGAACTCGCGGGCCTTCCCGCGATCACGGGTCTTTACACGTCGGTCTTGTGTCTCCTCGCGTACGCCGTGTTCGGTCCCTCGCGGGTCTTGGTCCTGGGACCCGACTCTTCGCTCGGCCCGATGATCGCCGCGACGATCGCACCGTTGCTCCTGGCGGATGGGGACCCCTCGCGCGCTGTGGCGCTCGCTTCGATGCTCGCGTTGCTGGTTGGGGCCGTGATGGGCCTGGCGGGCTTCGCGAAGCTCGGGTTCGTTGCGGACCTGCTGTCCAAGCCGACCCAGATCGGCTACATGAACGGCTTGGCCCTCACGATCCTGATCGGTCAGTTGCCCAAGCTGTTCGGGTTCTCCATCGATGCCGACGGTCTCATCGACGAGACGGTGGCCTTCGTCGAAGGCGTCGTGGATGGTTCCGTCGTCCCGGCCGCCGCGTGGATCGGGCTCGGCTCCCTGTCGCTGATCCTGATCCTGCAGTCGCGGCTCCCGAAGATCCCCGCGGTCCTGGTCGCCGTCGTCCTCTCGATCGTTGCCGTCGAGGCTTTCGATCTCGCCGATCGAGGTGTCTCGGTGGTCGGTACGCTCCCGCAGGGGTTCCCGCCGTTCACGATCCCCGACGTCTCGTTCTCCGACGCGATGCAGCTGATCCCGGGCGCGCTGGGGATCGCGCTCGTCGCACTCGTGGACACGATCTCGACGGCGTCCGCCTTCGCCGGTCGATCGGGCAGGCGGGTCGACGGGAACCAGGAGATGATCGGGATCGGCGCGGCGAACGTGTCGACCGGTCTGTTCCAGGGGTTCGCCGTCAGCACGAGCGGATCTCGGACCGCCGTCGCCGAACAGGCGGGCGCGAAGACCCAGGTGGCCGGTGTGGTGGGCGCGGTCTCGATCACGCTGATCCTGCTGCTGGTGCCCGGGCTGCTCCGCAACCTCCCCCAACCGACCCTCGCGGCGATCGTGATCGCTGCGTCGTTGTCGCTCGCCGACATCCCGGGCACGATCCGCTTGCGGAGACAGCGGCGCACCGAGTTCATGCTGAGCATCGCGGCCTTCCTGGGGGTCGCGCTCCTCGGTGTGCTCCCCGGGATCGCGGTCGCGGTCGCCCTATCGATCCTCAACGTGTTCCGGCGGGCATGGAGGCCCTACCAGGCCATCCTCGGGCGACCGGAGGGCGTCCCCGGGATGCACGACATCACGTCCTATCCGCAGGCGGAGACGCTCGACGGCCTCGTCGTCTTCAGGTTCGACGCGCCGCTGATCTTCGCGAACGCGAGGACGTTCCGGGAGCAGATCCAGGAGATCGCGGAAGGGACCCCGGGGCTCCGATGGATCGTGATCGCCTCGGAGCCCATCACCGATGTCGACACGACGGCGGCGGACATGCTGGGCACACTCGACGAGGAGCTTTCCGGTCGAGGGATCACGCTCGTGTTCGCCGAGCTGAAGGATCCGGTCCGCAGCAAGATCGAGCGATACCGCCTCACCCATGAGCTCGATCCGAGCCACTTCTACCCGACCGTGAGGGCGGCGGTCCGCGCATTCCAAGCGGAGACCGGAGCGACGTGGCCAGGCGGGAATGGAGGCGATCCATGACACTGCGGCCGAGACGATGAGGGAGGTGGAGCACGCATGACCGAGGACGCGAGCACGGGCGGTCGCGAGGAGGCGACGGGCAGTCCTCGGCTCGCCCTCCTTCTGGCGATGGCCATGTTCGTGCTCGTCGTCGACACGTCTCTGATGAACGTCTCGATCGCCGCGGTCGTCGAGGACCTCGGCACGACGGTCAGCGGGGTCCAGTCGGCGATCGCGCTCGAGGCATTGGTCTCCGCCGCGTTCATCCTGATCGGGAGCAAGGTCGGAGACCTGATCGGGCGCAAACGCGCCTACGTGTTGGGTCTGCTCGGCTACGCCGTCGGTGCCCTCGCGATGGCGCTCTCCCAGGGACTGACCGCGATCATCATCTTCTGGGCGATCATCGGAGGGCTCGGCGCCTCGCTCCTCCTGCCGGCGATGCAGTCGCTGATCCACGGCAATTTCCAGGGCCAGGCGCAGCGCAGGGCTTACGCCCTCGTGGGGGCGTCGGCCGCGATCGCCGCTGCCGTTGGACCGCTGGTGGGAGGCTTCATCACCACGTACCTGTCGTGGCGCATCGCGTTCCTGTTGGAGGTCGTGATCATCGGGATCGTCCTTTCCGGCATCAAACTCGTCCGCGACGTGCCCTACACGGGGGATCGCCACGTCGACTGGGTCGGTGCGGTGCTCTCGGTCTTCGGTATGGGTGGGATCGTGCTCGGCATCCTGGTGTGGCAGGAAGGCGGCGAAGCCGTCGGCGCGCTCCTCGTGATCGGGGCGATCGCCCTCTCGGGGTCTGGTCACCTGGCTGGTTCGGCGCAAGCGGCAGGGGAAGCCGACGCTGATCGACCCCGGCCTGTTCGACTCGATGATCTTCCGGTTGGGGGTCTCCGGGCAGATGCTCCAGCAGGTCGCGCTCGGCGGGACGATGATCGCGCTGCCCATCTACCTGCAGATGGTGCTCGAGTACAACGCGATGCTGGCGGGCCTGTCCATCGCGCCGCTCTCACTGAGCATGTTCGGCGTCGCCGTGCTCGCCGGGAAGAAGGCGGGAGCGCGACGCCCGAGCGGCATCATCCGGTTCGGTTTCGCGCTCCTCGCGCTTGGGCTGATCCTGTTGATCCCGATCGTGCCTCGGGCGGACTCCGGCTGGTACCTCCTGATCCCACTGTTGATCGCGGGATCGGGTCTGGGTCTGTTGGTGTCCCAGCTCAACAACTACACGTTGTCCCCGATCTCGGAAGAGCGGGTGAGCGAGGCCGCGGGGGTGAACTCGGCGGCGGGGTCGTTCGGGTTGTCGTTCGGGCTGGCGTTCGCCGGCGCCATCATGTTGGCGACCCTGTCCATCACCTTCACGAACATGGCGGAGGCAAGCACCGTGCTTTCTCCGGCCGAACAGGAGCGCGTCGCGACGGCGCTCGAGGACGACGCGCAGGTCATGAGCAACACCCAACTCGAGGAGCTGCTCGTCGGTCAGCCACAGGATGTCCAGGACGAGATCATCCGGATCAACACCGAGGCGCGACCCCTCGCCTTGCAGGTGGCGCTCGTCATCCCGATCCTCGCGGCGCTCGCGGGTTTGCTCGTCGCGTTCCGGATGATGCGCCAGCCGGACCCCGCGCCGTCGGGATCCGCCGAAGGGATGGCGTTCGGCTGAGACCGCTCGCTATCCGGGCGAGGGGCTGTCGATCGCCGCCACGCTCCCGGGCTGCTGGTCCGGGACCCGCCGGGTGAAGAACAGCGCGATCACGGCGAACAGCGCCAGGAGCGCGAGGGCCGTGCGGAGTCCGTCCAGGCGCGCCTCCCCGTAGTCGTCCAGCACCGCCTCAGAGGTCTGCTCGTCGACCCCCGCGTCCTGCAGGGCCGACTCCAGGTCGGCATCGGAGATGAACGGGGCCCCGCTCGTGAGCTCCACGTTCGCCTGTTCCACCACTTCAGGCGGCACGTCGGGATTCTCCGCGATCCCGCTGAGGAAGGAGATGGTCAGAGCGGAGATGAGGACCGAACCCGGCGAGCGCCGTCCCGAGCGACGCGCCGAACTGCGAAGCCGTGTTCTGGAGCCCGCCGACCTCGGGTGCCAACTCCTCGGGCGCCGCCGAGACGGTGACGGCTCCGAGCTGCGAGGCGAGGGCTCCCAGACCCAGCCCGACCACCAGCAGCGGGACGGTCACGATGCTCGCGCTGGCATCGGCGTCCATCGCGCTGAGGAGCGCCACGATGCCCACCAGCACCGCGACGAACCCGAACGTCACGATCCGGCGGGGCGACCCGGTCGGGGAAGAGCTTCGGCACGCCCGCCGCCGCGAGGAGCATGGTCACCGACAGCGGCGTGATCTTCAGCCCGGTCTCGATCGCCGAGAGCCCGAGTGAGACCGACAGGAACAGCGGGATCACGAAGAACAGCCCCATCATCACGAGGAACTGGAAGAAGAACATCAGGAGGCCGCCGTTCAGGCCGCCCTGGTAGATCAGCGACGGGCTGAACAGCGGCTCCTTCCCCGCGTCATCGAGGCGCCGGATGTGCAACCCGAACAGACGGAGCGCCACGAGCCCGGTGACGATCAGCCAGAACACCGGCGACATGCCAAGGACGGACGGCCCGTCCTCGGCCGGCAGGAACCATCCCCACTCGCCGGAGTTCAGCACCCCGAACACGATGAGCCCCATCCCGAGCGCCCAGAGCACCGAGCCCAGCAGGTCCAGGTGAGGCCGGACCTCGACCGGCGCGTCGGCGATGCGGCGACCGAACAGGACGATGCCTGCTCCGATCAGCACCTCGCCCGCGAAGACCCACCGCCACGAGGCGTAGGTGGTCGCGAGGCCTCCGATCAGCGGTCCGACCGCGATCGCGATGGCTCCAGCCGCCCCGACCAGGCCGTACGCGCGGGGCCGGCCCTCGGGCGGGAAGTTCCCTGCGACCAGCGCGACGATCGCGGGCATGATCAGGGCCGCCCCGATCCCTTCGAGGAGCGACCATCCGAGCAGCAGCACGGTGAGGTTCGGTGCGAGAGCCGTCGTGAGTGAGCCGGTGCAGTAGATCACGAGCCCGAGCATGAAGGCTCGCTTGCGGCCGATCATCGAGCCGATCTTGCCGCCCGTGACCATCAGCATCGCCATGACCAGCGTGTAGAGGACGATCGCGCTCTGGATCCCGGTGATGGACGTGTCGAGATCGTCGGCGACGGTGGCGATCGAGACGTTCATGACCGAGCTGTCGAGCGCCATCAGGAACTGCCCAGCGCACAGCGTGAGGAGGACGACGCCGGCAGCGCTCTTGCTCGCGTCCAGGGTTTGCTCGCTCAACGCATCTCCTAGCCTATATTAGGCCTCGAGAGGACGGCGGAACAGCTCGGCCACGAACCTCGCGAAGGCGAGTACCGAGCCGACGACGAGCACCCCGACCCCGGCGACCTCGAACCCTCGGACGACGTTCTCCATCGCGTCTTCGAAGGTCGCCGAGCCGATCATCCTTCCCCCCTCCCGGTCCTCTTCAATAGGAACACCGGATGCCCATGAGGTTGTAGCAGCAGCGGAGCTTGCCTGCTTCACGTAGAGGCTCCAGCCGCCGATCCCTCCACAGGGCGACTGGTCGTAACGCATGGCTGGGCTCAGCGCGTTTCAGACGTCGGAAGGTGGGTGCGTACGGGCGGGCTCATGCCAGCATCCCCCATACGCCGTTCGCCGTGGCGCTGATTATCCGATAATCATGCTCCACCTCGCCTCGATCTGGGTTGGTTCGCCATGGGAACGCTGAAGGGAGACGGATCCGCGTGAGCCCGTCGCGATGGCACCTCGCTCGTCTCGACAGGAAGACCTTGATGCGCGAAGCGACGGCCGGACTCCCGGGCGCGATCGGGAGCGTGCCGGATGGGATGGCCGCTTCCCTCCTCGCCGGTGTGAATCCGATCCACGGTCTCTACGCGAGCATGGCGGGCCCGATCGCCGGAGGGTTGTTCGCGAGCACGAGTCTGGTCGTCGTCACCACGACGAGCGCGGCGGCGTTGGCAGCGGGATCGACGCTCGCCGACATCTCGCCCGGGGAGCGACCAGGAGCGCTGTTCCTGCTCACCCTCTTGGCAGGTGTGCTCATGGTCTTGGCCGGGATCCTTCGCCTCGGCAGGTACACGCGCTTCGTCGCCAACTCGGTCATGGTCGGGTTCCTGACCGGGATCGCCGTGAACATCGTGCTCGGACAGATCCCCGCGGCGACCGGCGCGGTCGGCGAGGGGAGCATCGCCCTCACCAGGGCCATCGATGTGGTGCTTCACCCCGACCGCGTCGATCTGCCGACGCTGGCCGTGACGCTGTCGTCGTTCGCGATCCTGTTGCTCGCGAGCAGGACCGCCCTCCGGTCGGTGGCCGCGCTTGCCGCCCTGGTGATCCCTTCCGTCATCGTGGCGCTGGTGGGCGCGCAGAGCGTCGCCACCGTCGCGGACTCGGGCAGCATCCCGTCGGGCGTGCCGCTCCCGATGCTGCCCGAACTGCGCCTCCTCTCGTTCGATCTGGTTGCTGGGGCGCTGGCCGTCGCCGTGATCGTGCTCGTGCAGGGCGCGGGCGTGAGCGAATCGGCGCCGAACCCCGATGGGAGCAGCGCCGACGCGAACCGCGACTTCTTCGCGCAGGGCGTCGGGAACATCGCCTCGGGTGTGTTCCAGGGCCAGCCGGTCGGTGGATCGGTTGGGCAGACGGCGCTGAACATCGCCGCCGGAGCGCGCACGAGGTGGGCGTCGATCTTCTCCGGCGTGTGGATGCTGGTGATCCTCATCGCCTTCTCCGAGCTGGTGGGCGACGTCGTCATGGCGACCCTCGCGGCCGTCCTGATCTACGCGGCGATCGGGGCGATCAACGGGGAGAGGGTGAACCTGACGATCCACCACAGCGTGATCTCGCTGGTTGCCAGCATCACCACGTTCGTCTGCACGCTCCTGTTGCCGGTCGCAGCTGCGGTGGGGATCGGCGTCGCGCTCTCCCTTCTGTTGCAGCTCAACAGGGAGGCTCTCGATCTGACCGTCGTACGGCTGGTGCCCTCGGAGGACGGATCCGTCTCCGAGCAGGCCGTGCCCCCGCGGCTGGAGAGCCATGGGGTCGTGCTGCTGGACGTCCACGGCAGCTTGTTGTTCGCGGGGGCACGCACGCTCGAGGCACGGCTCCCCGATCCGGCCGGCGCCGACTCACCCGCCGTCGTGTTGCGGCTGCGGGGCAGGACCACCCTGTCGTCCACCGCGGTCGAGGTGCTCTCGCGCTACGCGGCCAAGGTCTCGGATGCCGGCGGACGCATCTACCTGAGTGGCGTCGACCCGGCCATGGCCGCGATGCTTGGGAAGACCCGCGCGATCGAAGCCCTCGGCCCGGTCGAGTTGGTCGAGGCCACGGACGTGCTCGGAGCCTCGAGCCGCGAAGCGTACGAGCGCGCCCTGGCGTGGCTCGCGGAGAAGGACCTCCCGACCGACGGAGCGGATAGATGATGATCACCGAAGCCTGAGGCTCAGATCGACAGATTGATCGGGAACGTCGCGACCCACGAGAGAGCCGTGACGAATACGACGCATCCCACCCCGAGGATGGATCCGCGGAGCCTCGTGCTCTTGAGCTTCGTACTGATACCTGCGAAGAACAGGGACGTCGCGAACAGCACCACCCCGAGCACGTAGTTGGTCGCGCGCTGGATGTAGGTTCGGGCAAGCTCGGACGATGCGTCGGCCGTCGCTTCGAGCTCGCTCGCCTGGCGGCGCGCCGCCAGGCTGGTACTCGTCCATCGCGAACGGCGATGGGGGCGAGGAGGGATCGTCGAAGGGGTTGGTCGCGAGCCACGCCTGGAACGCGGGCTTGAACTCGTCGCGGAACCGCTGCTCGTAGAAGGTGGCCAGTTCGTCTTGTCCGCTCACCTCTGCGTTCACCCACTGCGTGAAGACGGCGACGTCGACCTGGGTCTGGGCGTTCGCGACACCCGAGGCTCTCGTCGACTCGACCCGAGCCGCGCTGGCGGCGGCGAAGGCCTTCGCCTGCTCACCGGTCCAGCGGCCGCCTGGTAGCTGCTCCACGCGGTGGCGACGGCGGCCAGGGCGAGCAACACGGCCGCGATCGTGTCGATCCACGCATCGGCGGAGGAGCGTTCCGTGCGCGTGGTGTTCACAGCGGTTGTCCGGCCTGGTCGCAGGGAAGCGGCTCGTCGAGGTCGAGGGCGTCCCGGGCGGAGCCGATGATCTCCAACGTTCGCTCCATCGCGACCGGCTGGATCCCGCCGATGCTCTGGTCGTACGGCCGGTTGAGCGACGCTAGGACGAGGAGCGACGCCACGACCACCGCGGTCACGGAGCCTGCCAGCAACGCCTGGACCGTGGCCCGTTCGCCGCTGTCGGCGAAGAAAAGCAGGTAGCCGAGGACCAGCATCGCGGACAGGAGCAGGACGAGCCATACCGGAAGCGGAACGATCCCGTCGGCCGCGTGAAGGCGGTCACGCCGTGCCTCTCCCCGGGCGTTCGTCTGATCGAGCCAGGAATCGAAGGCGCTCTGCTCGCTGGCGGTCTCCGGCTCGATCCCTTGGAGCGTACGGAACATCGCGAGGCCCCACGGGTTGATCGTCTCGAAGCCGGTGCCGGCCTCCATCGCCGGCCATTCGAGATCGACCACCGATCGCGCGTAGCACTCGAGCTCGCCGGCAAGCGCTGGGCGGGCGTCCGGCGGCATCAACTGCGAGGTCTCGAACAGCTGAACGACCGTCAACGCCTCGGCTTCCGCACCGGCCCGTGATCCGTCGTACTTGGTGAAGGCGAGGAAGATGACGAACCCGAGCAGCAAGCAATGCGAATCCGGTCGCGAGCACGCCGAAGACGCCCGAAGCCCGATCGCCGTCGGCGAAGTACCCGCCCTCCGGAGCATGCCGACGTACGAGGAGCATCGCGACGATCATGGCCGCGCTCGCCGAGGACGACCAGCACGCCCAACGCCCAACTCACTGGCGGCACCCCCCGCTCGTCGGGCGTCAATGGTGCCACGTACTGGACGGGACGTCGGGGCCGTCGACCGGCCCCGGGAGAAGGATCGAGATGTGTCCGAAGACCTCCGTGCCCTTCGCGAGTCCTCGCCGTCGTCGGCGAGTTCCCATGGACTTCGCTGGGAAAGCCGCTTCTTCGCGAGCGCGTCCCTCTGGACCTCGACGTGATGCGGCAGGCGTAGAGCGATGCTACGTTGGCGAGGATGGATCCTGGCCTCTGGGAAGGAGGAGGGCACCATGGCTGACAAGCCACTTCTGGACCTGCTCGCGAGGATGACCGCGGACTCCGTCGAGGTGTCGAGCCTGGACGGACAGAGCCTGATGCTTGTGCGGATCGCCGCTCTGGTGTCGGTAGACGCGCCCCCGGCCTCTTACCTGATGAACCTGGGTATGGCCGCGGAGCTCGACATCGACGGGGAGCAGGTCCGGGCAGTCCTCGCCGCGGTCGCCCCGATCGTGGGGACGGCGCGCGTAGCAGCGGCTACGGGCAACATCGCCCGTGCGCTCGGAATGGCGATCGAGGTCGCCGAACTCGAGGAGGATGCGGAAGCCGAGGTGTAGGTCCGCTTCGGCGTTGCGGCACGCCCGGAGCGCGGTTCGCTACCGGGTGAGGGCCTCTTCAGACCGACGGCAAGGCCCGCCCAGACCGCCGTCCTACTCGACGATATCGCGTCCGTGCGTCGTCAGGGCCCAGATCACCGCCACGCTGATCGCGATCATCGTGATCGACCAGACCGGATACCAGGGCAGCCATGCGAAGTTCACGATGGCGCTGATCACTGCCAGGATGACGCCGACCGTCCGAGCCCAGACCGCCCCGCTGAACAAGCCGAAGCCGGCGAGCAAGACGATGATGCCGAAGATCAGATGGATCCACCCCCAGGTGGTGACGTCGAGCTCCAAGAAGTAGACGTCCCCCTGCGCTTCGGTCCCCAGGGCCGGGGCGACACCATAGACCTGGTCCTCGATGATCCCCGCCAGCCCCGCGATCGTGTGGAACGAGCCGATCAAGATCATCATGAAGGCGGCGAACGCGATCCACCCCACCGCTCCGCCGCTCCTTTGCTGGGACATGATCTACCCCCCTCACTCGCCCGCCGTTCCGCGTCATCGTTCCATCCCCGTTCGCGGTGCGCAACTCATTCCAACCTGCCAGCGATGGGTCGGGCTCCGTCCAAGTCGGATCTGGCTCAGGTGCACTTCTGCCGTTCAGATATCCGCCTTGTGCCGTCCACGCATCCGCTTCGTGCCGTTCACGGGCGCTTCATCCGCATCCATCGCTTCGGGAACGTCTCAACTCGGGCGGGAGGTGAAGGCAGCGGGGTCAGTGATCGCGCGTGGGTCATCGTCGCGGTCGCGACGTTGAGAGCGACACCCCGATCGCCCCGTCGATGTCGATCTGATCGTCGAGGTCCTCGATCCGACGCTTGCGCCTGGTCTTCCGATTCCTGCCTGGAGCCTACGACGAGAGGCCGCACCCCTGTTCCTCGGAGGTCGCGACCAGCCCGGCAACGGACCCCGAGAGCGAGGTGAGGGCCGATGCGGCTTCTGACGCGACATCCTGGGCCGAGGCGCCGCCCTGCACCTGCTGGACGACCGCCTCGAGGTCATCGATGGACGACTGAACCGCGGCGACGTCCGAGGAGAACGTCTCTTCCGCCTCCAGCTCCACGTCGGCGAGCGCACTCTTCACGTCCTCGAGGCCCTGCGTCAGCGCCTCGGCGCCGTCCTCCTCGAGATTCACATCGGTGAGACCCTGGACGCTCGTCTGCAGGTCCTCGACGCTCGAGCACAGTGCCGGCACGGGCGATGTAGACGTCTCGGTCGCGGTCTCCTCAGGGGACGTCGTTCCCTCGGTCGACGGGGTCTCGTCGTTCGAGCAGGCGCTGAGCCCGAGCGACAGGAGGAAACCGAGGACGACCAGGGCGAACGGGAGCCTTCTGCGCATCACGACTCAACTCCTTCCCATCGAACCGAACGATCAGGCTACGGGCTCCGCCGCGCCCTCGACGAGTGCTTCCTCCCCCATCCGGCAGCTATGAGTGATGTTCATCCTGCGGTCGGGATGAAAGCGCCGTCGACCGTGCGCCGGTGCTGGACGTAGAAGCGGATCCTCGTTCCAACCAGCGACCGGTCGGTCGACTGATTCAGCTGCCGAAGAGAGACTACCTTTCACCCCTCCGGGATGATATGCCCGCGTTCTCGGGGGTGGCGGCATCTGGCGGGAGGACGGGCGGAGGGTCGGAGGTGGCGACGTGGCGTCGAGGAAGGTCCTACACGCGAGCCTCGATGAACGAAAGGTGCGGGGCAAGGAAGCTCGGGAGCGAAGGCCACCCTGGATCCATTCTGACTGGGAGCCGGCGGCCGATCGGCCGGACCCCGTCGCTCTGCTGGAGGAGCAGAACACAACGCGCGAGCCGGACCTGATACCGGTGCGTCACGGCCGCATGATGGTCTCGCCGTTCACCTTCTATCGAGGTGCGGCGAAGATCATGGCGAACGACCTCGCGGAGACCCCGACGGCGGGATTGGGGGTTCAGCTCTGCGGCGATGCACACCTGTCGAACTTCGGGGTCTACGCATCGCCGGAGCGCACGCTGCTGTTCGACCTCAACGATTTCGACGAGACCCTCCCGGGCCCCTTCGAGTTCGACGTCAAGCGTATGACGGCGAGCTTCACGATCGCGGCGCGCAACAACGGCTACTCCGACGACGACGCCGAATCGGCGACGGTCGGATCGGTGCGGGCCTACCGGGAGGCGATGCGCGCGTTCGCCGGGATGCGAACGATGGAATTGTGGTACTCGCGCCTGTCGGCGGATGACATCTTGGAGGTCGCGCGGAGAGTGGCGAAGCGCAAGCGCGCCACGAAGGAGGCGGCCAAGCGAGGCAAGAGGGCGATCGCGAAGGCCCGGACCCGGGACAGTCTCCAGGCACTGTCGAAGCTCGGCGAGACGGTCGACGGTCGGCAACGGATCGTGAGCCAACCGCCGATCGTCGTTCCGATGCGCGATCTGTCCGCTCGCCAGGGATCATCACTCGGCGAGATCGAGCAGGCGGTCCACGAGCAGTTCCGAGCCTACCGCGCGACCCTGCAGCCCGATCGGCGCAGCCTGCTGGACCGGTTCGAGCTCGTCGACATGGCACACAAGGTCGTCGGCGTTGGCAGCGTCGGCGCACGCGCGTTCATCGTCCTGCTTCAGGGTCGCGATGGGCAGGATCCACTCTTCCTGCAGGTCAAGGAGGCGACGTCATCGGTGCTGGAGGATCACCTCCCCCGGAGCCGCTACAACCAGCCGGGAGAGCGCGTCGTGCAGGGACAGCGCTTGATGCAGGCCGCGAGTGACATCTTCCTCGGTTGGACGACGAGAGCGGAGGCCGGCCGCCACTTCTACTGGCGCCAGCTGCGCGACATGAAGGGCTCTTCCGATGTCGAGGACATGTCACCGGACTCGCTCTCGCTCTACGCAAGCAACTGTGGGTGGACACTCGCGCGCGCGCACGCCCGATCCGGGGACCCGATCGCGATCGCGAAGTATCTCGGCAAGCATGGCGAGTTCGATCGCTCGATCGCCGACTTCTCGAAGCGGTACGCCGACCAGAACGAACGGGACTACGACGCGTTCCTTGGTGCGATCAGGTCGGGGAGGTTGGTCGCCGAGGAGGGGGCTTGAGCCTGAGCAGGTCCTCGAGAGCATGATGCTGGCGCACGCCAACGGGGGCTGAGCTCGATGACCCGGCGATCACTCGTCGGTCGGTTCGGCCGAATGCATCGGCAGACCGTGGACCAGCAGCCGGCGACGGACCGACGGGTCGCCGACGTCGTCACCCTCCGGTAGGGGGACCCCGGAAGCGGCCGCTCGGTCGAACCACGTTCCGTATCGATTCGATGCCCAGACGGCCGTTGCGCCGTGGAGTAGCAGGCTGAGCGCGACGGTCACGAACACCGCTTGCAGGACCACCGAGCCGTCGGGCAGTGCCTCCTCCGCGACGAACAGGCCGAACACGATCGAGGCGAGGCCCCGCGGACCGAACCAACCGGCGAACAGGAGGGTCGGTCGGGACAGGCCCGTCCCCAGGAGCGATACGGCGACGGGAAGCATCCGGACGACCGTGAGGCTGAGCGCCGCGTACACGACGGCGTGCCATGTCACGCGTCCATGAGCGGCCCGAGCAAGATCGCCCCGAACCCGAAGAACGACAGGAGCGCCAGGAGGCCACCCAGATCCTCGGCGAACAGTGCCGTGTCCGGCACGCGATCCCTCATCGCGCGACCGAAGGTCACCCCCGCAACCCAGGTGGCGATGAACCCGCTGCCCTCCGCTGCGTCGGCGATGGTGAACGCGAGGAGGATGAGGCCAAGCGTTGCGATCTGGGTCCACTCGCGCCCGACCCAGCCACGGGCGCGGCTCCATGCAATCGCTCTTGCACCGACCCACCCGACCATCCCTCCGACGATCGCCGCGAGCACCAGCGACCTCGCGAACACCTCGACGAGGCCGGTGGCACCCGACTCCGCGGTCTCGACGGCCGCGGCGAGCGCGAGGACGAAGAAGGGGAGGGCGAGCCCGTCGTTCAGCCCGCTCTCGATGTTCAGGGCCTGGCGGATCGCCGACGGCACCCTGGGGCTCGTGACGACCGCCTGCCCGAGGGCGGCGTCGGTCGGCCCCAGGCACACGGCGATCAGCGCCACCGCCCAGACGTCGATGTCCGGGAACAGGATCAGTCCCAGGACCCATCCGATGATCATGGTGAGCGGCATCCCGATCAGCAGGAGCCTGCTCGGGAGTCTGCTCTTCGCTCGCCAGTCTCCAGCGCTGATCGCCAGCGAATCCGTGAACAACACGAGCGCGAGCGTGACCTCGAGGAGCAACGCGATCGAATGCTGGTCCTCCGGACCATGGACGAGGTCGAGGGCGGCCATCCCCGCTGCCTCGATCGATACGTGATTCCCCATGCCGTGATGCGAACGCGCGGCCTGCCCTCGACGACGATGAGGCAGAAGTTGTCGCACCCGATCCGCTGCTCGAGGCCTCTCGACACCGGACCGGTCGGACGAGAGACTCACCTCCCGGACGAGTGCCTCGGTCGCATCTGAACGGCGCAGCGCGCTGCGCACATCACCCGTGCGGGATGAAAGTCCCGTGGTTCGCCATCGAGCCGTCGCGGTGAGCCAATTTCATCCCTGACGGATGATGCACGAACGGTCCCGACCATTGAGATTTGTGTCATCCAGGGCGGGAAGTTCGGTACAGAAGGGAGGCCCTGTGGCTAGGCAGCCGAGCTGCTGCCGTCGGATGGACGGTCGCCACGCTGGCCTCATCAGTGCCCGTTGGCCGGAGGAACGTCCCGGATCTGCGGACATCTCGAGGAGGACGCCATGAGCCAAAGTCATCTCGTCATCGACTTCCCGATCGAGGCTCCGGCCAGCGCTAAGGCGCTACCCGAAGAGCTGCCGGCGGTGATGCCCGATCTCGCGAAAGCGCAGGACGACCTCGGTACCGTGCATTTCTCCCGTTTCATGGTCGAGGGAGAAGAGAAGCTTCTCTTCCTTTCGGACATCGACGGGGAGGTCGACCCACATATCGAGCGGCTCGTGGAGCTTGCCGCTCCGGTGTTCGACGCCATCTTCGAGCACGTGGACGACCCTCCGGCCACGGCCGTGGCCGATGACCCTCGGAGGGTCATCAAATGGCTGAAGCATCATGTCCGCGAGCCGATCGATACATACTTCGCGTACGAGGACGCTTCGGTCCAGGACATCAAGGCGGCCGCGAGTGCGGCGGGGTTCACGGGCAACACGTCGCAGGCTCCCTTGCTGACCTACATGTCCATCAAGTCACGTCTGCAAGGCTTTGCCTTGAAGCTAGCCACGAGATCTATCAAAGACGAGGGCAAAGAGGCGTCGGATGCGCTTGGGACGCTGCACTTCTCCGACTGGGTGCCCTTCGAGCATAACCATCTTGGCTTCTTCACGATCTTCGACGGTGACTTCGCGAAGTACATCCAGGACTTCGCAGAAAAGACCTCGATGGTGTTCGATGCTGTCTTTCCACACGTCGATGGGGCGCCGCCAACCCCAGTAGCAAAGAATGCCCAGGCGTTCTACCAGTGGGCATTGGAAGCCAACTATCCGCCCATCGGGTTCTACAGCGCCTATCCGGGACTCGGGGTTCAAGACATCCGAGCCCTGCTGGCCGACTATCGCACGTCACCATCGACCACCGCTGGCTAGAGGTCGAGACGAAAGGAGAACAAAAAATGGTCCAAAGTCATCTCGTCATCGACTTCCCGATCGCCGCGCCTGCCGATGCCAAGGCGCTCCCCGAAGAACTGCCCGCGTTGATGCCCGACCTCGCGAAAGCGCAGGACGACCTCGGTACCGTGCACTTCTCCCGTTTCATGGTCGAGGGAGAGGAGAAGCTTCTCTTCCTTTCGGACATCGACGGGGAGGTCGACCAGCACATCGAGCGGCTCGTGGAGAGTGCCGGCCCGGTATTCGACGCCATCTTCAAACACGTCGACGACCCTCCCGCCACGCCCGTGGCTGGTGATCCTCAGAGGGTCATCAAATGGATGAAGCATCATGTCCGCGAGCCTTCCTATACGTACTTCGCCTACGAGGACGCTTCGGTCCAGGACATCAAGGCGGCCGCGAGTGCTGCGGGCTTCACGGGCAATACGTCGCAGGCTCCCTTGCTGACCTACATGTCCATCAAGTCACGTGTTCAAGGGTTTGCCCTGAAGCTGGCCGCGAGGTCCATTCGCGACGACGCCTATGAAGCGAATGATTCTGTTGGAACCCTGCATTTCTCTCATTGGGTGCTCTTTCCGAAAAACCACCTGGGCTTCTTCACGATCTTCGACGGTGACTGGGATAAGTACCTCCAGGACTTCGTCGAAAAGGTTGCGTTCGCCTTCGATACCATCTTTCCGCACGTCGATGGCGGGCCGCCGACTCCAGTCGCGAAGAATCCCCAGGCGTTCTATGACTGGGCATTGGAGAACAACCATCCGCCCATCGGGTTCTACAGCGCCTATCCGGGACTCTCGGTTCAAGACATCCGAGCCCTGCTGGCCGATCAGAAGTCACAATCGGCCAGCACTTGATGGCACTGGTGTCACATGGTTCTTCGCCGACTGCTTGGTCGAAGGTGGCATGAGTATCCGGACAGTGATGGCGACCTGGGCGCCCAGGACGAGTCGGCGCTCGACCTCGCGGACATCCAGGGATTCATCCTCCGCGGATACGCGATGCCGATGCTGCGGCATTTCTTGCTGACGGTTGGAAATCCGGGACACGCGCGCAGGCAACTCGGCCGGCTCGTCAACGGCGACGAATCCGACGCTCCGCAGGTCACCACTGCCGAAGACTGGCACGTGGGGTTTGCGCCCGGACCGGGAGATGACCCCGCGTCTGCCCCGCGTCGCAGGTCTGACTACTGCCTCAACATCGGTATCACGTGGCCGGGACTGGTTGCGCTCGAAGTTGGTGAACTCGTCCCAACTCTGTCCTTCAAGTCATTTGGTGCGTTCGTCGAAGGAGCCGCGCAACGAGCCGAGTTGGTCGGAGATAGCGGAGCAAGTTCCCCCCAGAACTGGATCGGCGGGTTTGGAGGCGGGGACGACCACGTCCTGGTGACGTTGCACGCCCTCAGCTCGGAGGCGATGACGAGCTACACCGACAGGTTGGCTGCCTGGTTCGCCGAGGAAGATGCCTTTCGAGAGATCTGGCGGCAGGACGGGATGGCGTTGATGGAGATGCAAGATGGCCAACCCGTGCCTACCGCCAAGATTCACTTCGGATATACGGACGGCATCAGTTCGCCCACCATCCGCGGGGGCCCGGAGGGATATCAGCCTGATCACCAGCAGCCCTGCGAGCCATGGCTCTTCGTCTTGCGGGAAGACGCTGTGAACTACGAGGTACCCGAGCCGCGACCACTTGGCCTGAACGGCAGCTTTGCGGTCTTCAAGAAGGTCGAGACCGACGTCGTTGCCTTCGAAGGCTTCCTGCAGTCGAACAGAGACAAGATCGATCCTGAACTGCTGGCCGCAAAGTTGTGCGGGCGATGGCGCAACGGCGTTCCTCTCGCCTTGTCTCCGGACGGGGATAGCCCTGCGGGAGGGATCTCGCCCGAACGGTTGAACGATTTCGAGTATGTAGATGCCGACGGTTCGGGAGACCCGAAGGGGATCCGCTGTCCCGTTGGTGCACACATACGCCGCGTCAATCCACGAGGTCAGCCGGTCGCGGGCCAGGGGGTGCCCGGCGGCAGCAACAATTCTCACCGGCTGATCCGTCGCGGTCTGCCGTACGGGCCGACCTATGATCCAGGGAAACCCTACGATGGCATCGAGCGCGGGATGCTCTTTCATTTCATCAACTCGAACATCGAGAACCAATACGAGTTCGTGCTGCGACGTTGGGTCAATGACAGCGAATTCGCCGGGGCCGTCAGGCTTCACCCAAAGTCGAAGGATCCACTGATCGGCACCCAGGACCTGACGGAGAGCATCTTCGTGATCCCTCAGGCGGATGGGGGCCCGCCGATCGAGGTGACAGGTCTCTCAAGCTTCGTTACGACCAAAGCCGCTGCATACGTGTTCCTGCCGAGCATCACGGCCATCAGATTCATCGCCAACTTGGGAGACAGGCCTGTGACCGCCCCTCTTGTGTGGTCGCCGCCGACGGTTAGGCCGGCTCGTTCACGGAAGCGAATGGACCCCGGAGCGCAGAACGATGCTCGGTATCGGTGGCTACCTCCAACGTCTCACCTTCGACGAGCGCCAGGGTCGCGATAGCCGGATCGTCCGCGAGGCGGTGGAGCTTCTTCCGCTCTTCGGGGTCGGCCGCCCGGAGCATCACTCCGGTCACGTGGCGCAGATCCTCGTTCCAGGCGGCTGGACTCCCTCGCCAAGCGAAGACGTCGGAGACCCAGATCGCGTGTCCCCGCGTCCACCGCTTCTTCCCGGGCCGCTTCACGCGCACCGGGATGTTGCCGTAACGCTTTCGCAGCTTCCGGTTGTTGAAGATCAGCACCGCGATGCCGATCGCGCAGAGCCACAGCGGCACCCCAAGCAAGAACAGGATCGCCCAGATCATGGCTACGCCCCTTCCTCGGCCATCTTCTTCTGCGCGTCGGCGAGCGCCCCCTTGAGTGCCTGCACATGGCGACCCTCCGCCTGGCCGACCACCTTCTGGACCGCGCGTGTGACCGCGGGTTCGACCGTGCTCGGCGACCTCGTGCTTGATACGCAACGATCAGTCCGGCGCCGCCGATCGGGATCGTCTCGCCGGCTGACTCCTCGATCTTGCTCCCCGTCTTCTTGTGCAGCACCTTGCCGCCCACCGCACCCAGCGCGGCGCCGACCGCGGTCGCCGCGAGGAGCGGAGGCGCGAACAGGCCGACCACGAAGCCGACCGAGGCGAGCCCCTTGGCACCTTTCTCGACCATGTGATCGGTCTGCTCCACGGAGAGGTTGCCCTCGAGGTCCTTGCTCACCACGACGGCACCCTCGACGCGCGCGCCACAGTTCAGGACCGCTTCGTAGTCCTCGTGCGCGGCCTCCGTCGACAGGTAGCCCCCGATCAGCACATCGATCGTCTGCTCACGAGCATCGCGATCCTCCTCCGCTCCGGCTTCATCCAGCGAGGCCGTGCGCCGCTTGCCCGTGATGCCCGGCAGCATGGAGATCCAGCTCGTCCTGGTCCGAGAGATGAGGCTTGAGGTCGAAGACCACCTTCTTCACCGTGCCGGTGAACGCGAACGGCTTCTCGCTCTCGTAGCTCAGGTCGACGACGCCACCGTTGTCCCGCCCGATGTCCATCCCCGCATAGGCCGAGAATCGGATCGGGACGGTGTGGTCCATCCGGCCCTTCCCGACCGGTCGGCCGTCGATGAGCAGGGTCACCTCGCCGCCGGTGGCCGGCTTGGGCTCGTCGGCCTCGAACTCCATGCGAACGGTCACGTCGCCGGTCGGAAGGTTCTCCTCCGCGACCTGCTTGAACACGAACACGCCCATCATCGAGTAGGTGTGCGTGAGCTTCCCGTCCTTGACGTAGAGCGTGAACCCACCCAGATGATCGGCCTCCGCCACGATCACGCCCTCGGCGCCGCCTTCGGGCACGACGAGATCGGCGGTGATCGCGTACGAGTGGTTGTACACCCGCGGGATCATGCCCGGCATCACGTTCTGCACGTCTCCGCGGAACTCGAACGTCGCCTCGTCGGCGAGCGGCGGCAGGATGCCGAAGAACGTCGAGAATGTCGCGAGCAGCGGCAACACCTTGTATCGCTCGGCCTCCTCCCAGAAGAGATCCTTGAGCTCCTGGACCTTCTCGGGGTGTTCGGCGGCGAGGTCCTTCGCCTGGGTGAAGTCGTCCGGAAGGTAGTAGAGCTCGGCGGGGTCCGCGTCCGGGTCCCAGACGCCCGGCGCGTAGGGTGCGAGGGCATCCGGCGTGAGCACCCACGGGATGCGCTCCGTCTTCATCCCGAGCCACCAGCCATCCTTGTACATGGCGCGGTTGCCGACCGTCTCGAAGTACTGCTGGGTGCGGTGTTCGGGCGCGGCGGCGTCGGTCAGCGAGGCGACGAACGAGGAACCGTGCATCGGCTCCTGTTCGATCCCATCGACGGTCCTCGGTGCGGGGATCCCTGCGACCTCGAGGATCGTTGGTGCCACGTCGATCACGTGTGCGAACTGGGAGCGCAGCCCGCCTGCATCGGTGACGCGGGCTGGCCAATGCAGGACCATGGGATTCCGCGTCCCGCCGAGGTGCGAGGCGACCTGCTTGCCCCACTGGAACGGCGTGTTCCCCGCCCAGGCCCACGCCGCTCCGTAGTGCGGCGCCATGATCGAGGTGCTCCACTGCATCGATCCCGCCATAGCGCTCCGTGAGCTGGAGCTGCATCTCGTCGGTGAGCGGGATGCCGTTCTGCATCGTCAGCTCGTTGAACGAGCCGGTGGTCGTCCCCTCCATGCTGGCGCCGTTGTCGCCCCAGATCCAGATGATCAGTGTGTCGTCGAGCTCGCCGAGCTCCTCGATCGCATCGATCACCCGACCGACGTTGTGGTCGGCATTCTCGGAATACGCGGCGTACACCTCCATCTGGCGGGCGTAGAACGGCTTCAGCTTGTCGGGCACGTCGTCCCATGCCGGGAACGCCTCGGCGCGAGGGGTCAGCTCCGCGTCGGCCGGGATGACTCCGAGCTCCTTCTGACGAGCGAAGGTCTCCTCGCGGAGCTTGTCCCACCCCTGGTCGAACTTGCCCTTGTACTTGTCGGCCCATTCCTTCGCCACGTGATGCGGCGCGTGACTGCAGCCGGTCGAGTAGTAGACGAAGAACGGCTTGCGGGCGTCCTGCGCGCGGACCCCGTGGAGCCACTCGATGGTCCGGTCGGCCATGGCATCCGGGAAGTAGTAGGGGTGCTCCTCATCGTAGAAGGCCTCGGGCGTGCCGATGATCTTCTGGTTCTCCGCCAGACAGGGATCCCACTGGCTCGACCCCCCGCCGGGGATCCCGTAGAAGTAGTCGAACCCCCAACCGTTCGGCCAGCGGTCGAACGGGCCCGCGGGGCCTTGCTGCCCGTCCGGTGTCAGATGCCACTTGCCGAATGCCGCCGTGCTGTACCCGTTGTCCCGCAGGATCCGCGGCAGCGGCGCGCAGTCCCTCGGAAGGATCGCCGAGTAGCCCGGGAACCCGCCGGCGAACTCGCCGATCGAGCCGTACCCGACGGTGTGATTGTTCCTGCCGGTGAGCAGTGCCGCGCGCGTTGGAGAGCACAGCGCCGTGACGTGGAACCGGTTGTAGCGCAGCCCGGCTTCCGCCATGCGCGTGAAGTTCGGCGTCTGGATCGGGCCGCCGAACGTGCTCGGGTTGCCGAACCCGGCGTCATCGATCAGGACCAGGAGGACGTTCGGCGCCCCATCCGGAGGGGAGGGATGTCCGATGAGGTTCCAGTCGGGTTGCGAGCCGTCGAGCGTCCTGTCGGCGACGCCCGCGAAGGCCTCTCGCCGTATCGGGAGACTGGAACGATCGGGTTGACTCATCGGACTCCTTCCTCGCACGCGTTGCTCGGCCGGTCGAGGATCGGCATGAGCGATCCCTCCTCAGGGCCGTCTCCGCGTTGCCCTGAGCGGTCCGATTGGACCGCGGGCGGAGTCGCCGAGGCATCGCCCTCATGGATGAAATCGGAGGCGCTCGGCGAGCCCCGGATGAAAGGCTGCTACGGCCCAGGAGGCCGCCACGTCGAGCCAGTGGCCCCGCCACGTTCGGGGCGGCCGGGAGGCGGAATCATCCTCCTTGGACGACGACGCCAGTCGCGGGAATCCATCATCATCCGGCTGACGCACCCCGGCGTCCAAGGTGAGATGATCCAAATGAGCGTGGTTCCAGCGTTGTCCGACGAGGACCTCCAGAGCTTGATGGATCTGATCGGCGGCGCCGACAGCGTCGAGCTCAAGCTCACGATCTCAGAGAGCGCGCGTGCCGGAACCGCCGCGGCGCTCGGCGTCGATCCCCTCGATGCGCAGGTGCGCCAGGTGTTCTTCTTCGACACTCCCGACCTCAGGCTGAACGAGGCCGGCGTGGTCGCTCGAGCCCGGCGGCGTCAAGGCGAGGAAGGTGACACCGTCATCAAGCTTCGGCCGGTCGTGCCCAACGACCTGCCCGAGGAGCTCCGCACGTCGAAGAGCTTCAACGTGGAGGTCGACGCGATGCCGGGAGGCTTCGTGTGCTCGGCCTCGTTCAAAGGAACGGCGAGCAACGACGAGATCCGAGAGGCCGCTTCCGGGGGGCGTGGGATCCGCAAGCTCTTCTCGAAGGAGCAGCACGCGTTCTACGACGCCCACGCGCCCGCCGGGCTCGAGCTCGATCATCTTTCCGTCCTGGGACCGATCCCGATCCTCAAGCTCAAGGCGACCCCCGATGCCTTCGGGCGCAAGCTCGTCGGCGAGATGTGGCTGTATCCAGACGGCTCTCAGATCGTCGAGCTCTCGACGAAGGCCAAGCCGAGCGAGGCGTTCCAGGTTGCGGCCGAGGCGAGGGCGTTCCTCACAGGTCTGGGCGTGGACCTCTCCGGCGAGCAGCAGACGAAGACGAAGACGGCCCTGGAGTTCTTCACGCAGAAG
>CAVZKD010000008.1:0-11975 GCA_963775735.1 uncultured Actinomycetes bacterium
GGACGCTCGTCTCCGGGTCGATGTTGAGGTTCGAGAGGGAGGCAGACGTGAGCGCTGCGACCGTGGATTCGTCGCTCCGTCGTTCGGCCTCACGGCTCCTGCCGATCGAGACGGCCGTCAGCGAGGCGGCAAGGACCAGCGCCGCCGCCAGCACGGCAACCAGTCCGCGAAGGCGTGTTCGGGCGCGGCGCTCGAGGATGAGCTCGCGCTCGTGACGCATGCGCTCGGCGACCGCTCCAGCATCGCGGTGGGCGAGGCTCGCTTCGAGGTACTCTCGCTCCTCCTCCGTCAGCCGGATGGACTCGTCGTGCACCACCTCCTCGGCCTGCGCGAGCCGCGTCCCCGTCAAGAGGTACTCGTCCGTCTGATCTGCCTGTTTCCACTCGGTGGTTGCCGCCGAGATCTGTGCCGTGAGACGCAGCCCGTCCCTGGCCTCCTCGATCCATTCGCGGAAGCTCAACCACTCGCGCAGGAGCGCCTCGTGCGCGATCTCGACCGTCGGCTCGCGACTGTCGGCGTCCCGGTCGAACGATAGGAGCCGGTGCCTGCCGAACGTCTCGATCACGCCGTCCATCGCGCGGGCCTCGGAGAGCGAGCCCGCGAGGGACTGCAGGTCCGAACGCCGGACGCGACGTCGCGTGTCTTCCGTTCCCTCGCCGAGCGCGACGAGCCGCAGGAACAGCTGCCGGCAGGCATCGCGCGCTGTCTCGTTCGACTGCTCGAAGAGCTGCTCCGCGCGTCGGGCGAGCGCGCCCGAGACGCCGCCGATGCGCCGGTAGTCATCGAGCGTGAGCGCGCCGCCCTCGGCGTGCTCCGCGAGCTCGGTCAGCGCGTATTGGAGCAGCGGCAGCGCACCGGGCCGGTCGGCGACCTCGGTGACCATCGCGGCGACGAGGCCGGGCTCCACCTGCAGCCCCACGTGTTCCGCAGGCCCAGCGATCGTTCGCTCGAGCTGTTCCGGAGACATCGGTGTGATCGCCTCGGTGTGTTCGGCCAGCAGGTCGCCGAAGCCGCGCACCGAAAGCGGCTGGTCGAAGAAGTCCGCCCGGAGCGTCGCGACGAGACGGACGCGGCTTCCGGGCGCCTCGGCGGCCGCTCGAAGGGCGTCGAGGAAGCGCGATCGTTCGGCGTCGTCGTCGACGAGCGTGAACACTTCCTCGAGCTGGTCGAGCACGATCAGCAGATCGGCGTTCGGGTCGGGCAGCACGCGATCGACGGCCCGGACCAGCCCGAGCTCGTCGCGTTCGAGCTCCTCGAGCAGCGACGGTGGGGGGTCGACCGCGATCCCGAGCAGCGCGGACTCGAGCTGGCGCATCGGGTGGGCTCCGGGTACTAGCTCAGCCACGAACCAGTGCTCCGAGCCGAGGACAGCTCCTCGCCGCAGCGCCGGAACCAGCCCCGCACGAACCACCGACGATTTGCCCGAGCCCGACGGCCCAACCACGCACAGGAACCGTGTCCCCGGACCCCGCTCGGCCACCCGCTCGACGAGTCGACGGACGAGCGTCTCGCGCCCGAAGAAGTCCGCGGCGTCCGCCTCGAGGAAGGAGCGGAGCCCCTTGTACGGATTCCGGAGCTCCCCGGCGGCGGCAGCGGCGGACGGCGTGGTTCCTTCGGCGGCCGCCCGGAACTCGGCTGCGAGCTCCTCGGCCTCTGCGAAGCGCGCGTCCGGATCCTTGGCCGTCGCGCGTGCGATCACCGCGTCTACCGCAGGCGCGAGCTCGGGCCGTGTCCGGCGGACCGAGGGGAGCGACTGCTCGAGGTGCTGATCGAGCAGGCCCCGGAGCGAGCTCCCCTCGAACGGGTGCTCGCCCGTGAGCATCTCGTAGAGCACGATGCCGAGCGAGTAGATGTCCGAGCGGGGCGTGATCGGTTCGAGCAGTATCTGCTCGGGCGAAAGGTACGCGGGCGTCCCGCGGATCATCGTTCCCGTCGTCTGCTCGACCGAGCCGGCCCCGAGCGCGACGCCGAAGTCCGACAGGTAGGCGTTGCCTTCCTCGTCGAGGAGGACGTTGCCCGGCTTCACGTCGCGGTGGACGATGCCCTGGCGGTGCGCCGCGCCGAGCCCCGACGCGGTGTGGTCGAGGATTCGGGCGGTCCGGTCGACGTCGAGTGGGCCGGCCTGCAACAGTTCCTCAAGCGTGCCGCCGCGGAGGAAGCGCATGATGAGGTACGCCGCGTCGGGTTCGCGCCAGTAGTCATAGAGCGGGACGACGTGCGGATGCTCGAGGAGCGCGACCAGCTGCGCCTCGCGCTCGAACCGCCGGACGAAGTCGGGCTGGTTCGCCAGGTCCGGGTGGATCGACTTGACGGCGACCTCGCGTCCGACGTGCGGCTGGACCGCCCGGTAGACGGCCCCGAACGCGCCCTCGCCGATCTTCTCGAGGAGCCGGTACCCGCGGAGCGGTTCCCCCTGTACCTCGAGGTCGTCATCCTGTCGAAGGATCCGCTCGTGGAGGCGTTGGAGGTCCGGCGAGGGATCGACGCCGAGCTCGTCGGCGAGGGTCTCGCGGGCCCGCTGGAAGGCGGCGAGCGCGTCGGCCTGTCGTCCCGAGCGGTAGAGCGCGAGCATGAGGAGCGACCACAGTCGCTCCCTGAGCGGGAACTCCCGCGTGAGCGACTCGAGCTCGCCCACGATCTCGACGTGCCGGCCCGACTCGAGGTCGGCGGCCAGGCGCTCCTCGGTGGCCTGGATCCGGAGCTCGTCGAGCCGGGCGATCTCTCCCGCGAGGCCGTCCCCGACGAGGTCGGCGAACGCCGGCCCGCGCCACAGCTGCAAGGCCTCGCTAAGGAGGTCCCGGACCCGGTCGGGCTGGCCGTCGGCGGCCCTCGCCTCGCGCACGAGCACCTCGAACCTGGCGGCGTCGAGCTCGTCGGGCTGGACGTGGAGGACGTACCCGGGTGCCCGTCCCTCGATCCGTTCCGCCCCCAGCGCCTTGCGAAGGTGGGAGATGTAGGTCTGGATCGTGTTGCGCGCGCTCTCCGGGGGCTCGTCTCCCCACAGATGATCGATCAGGGATCCGGCCGGCACGACCTGGTTCGGGTGAACGAGCAGGTGCGCGAGCACGGCACGCTGTTTGGGGCCGCCGAGTCCGATCGGGCCGTCCTCTCCGGCGACCTCGAGTGGACCGAGGACCAGGAACCGCATCCCGGGACCGTACGCCGTCCGCTGCCTGCTGGGAAGGTTCGATCGCCTCGAACGGATCGTCATGCGTGAAGGCTGAACTGGGCCCCTTGAAGCTCGCTTGAAGCCTCGATCCTTCATGCGGTCTTCAAGCCGCCCACACCCGAGCCTCACGAGCACGGCTCCACGATCCGGCCATGCGGATCTCACGAGGGATCGGATCGGTGCTCGTCGCGGTGATCGTGGCCGGGACGATCGGCTCAGCTTCCCCGGCCGAGGGCAGCCTGACGGTCGCCGGCGGTACGGTCGATCAGCGCTCGATGGCGGACTGGGTCATCGGGCGCTTCGAGTCGGCCGGGCTGGAGCTCCCGCCTCTGGAGGTCCGCTTCCACGCCGACCGGGACAGCTGCCACGGGCGGATCGGCTACTACGACGCCGAGGTGGCCCACCTGTGTCTCATGCGGGCCACCACGGACTCGAGCCGGACCGCGCTCCACGAGATCGCGCACCGCTGGCTCGAAGTCAATGTGACCGGGATCGAGCGGGACCTGTTCCTCCAGCTCCGCGGGCTCCGAACCTGGAACGACAAGGGAGCCGGTTGGGAGGAGCGCGGGTGGGAGCAGGGAGCCGAGATCATCGAGTGGGCCCTCGGCGAGCAGGGCGACGGCACAAGGCTTCCGTCGATCCCGAACAACGATCCGGTTCAGCTCCGAGCGGCCTACGAGCTCCTGACGGGCAACCCGATGCCGGCGCCGCAGGTGTGGGGGCACGGACAGACCTCGGACTGAAGCGCTCCACCGATCCGATCCGCAAGCGTGTTCCCGATCTGCAAGCGAAGCTCAAGGATCCTGAACGAGAGATACAAGGGTCCGGGTCCATGGTTCGTCCATGGACACGGCCACCACCCGCATCGGTTCGGCACTCCTGGCCGTGGCTCTCGGCGCCGTGGGATGTGCCCGAAGCTCCTCGGTCGAGCCCGAGCTCGGGGCTGCGGAGGCGCCGATGGCGCAACCGAGCGCAGCGGCGGAGCTACCGGCCCGACCGAACATCGTGCTGATCGTCACGGACGACCAGCGCTGGGACACGCTCTGGGCGATGCCGACCGTCGGATCCGAGCTCGCCGACCAGGGCATCACGTTCACGAACGGGTACGTGTCCAACCCACTCTGCTGTCCGAGCCGCGCGAGCATCCTGACCGGCCAGTACTCCCACACGAACGGCGTCTACACGAACAAGGGTCAGGCGCCGTTCGGCGGCTTCCACGCCTTCGATGATGGCTCGACGGTGGCGACCTGGCTGGATGGCGCGGGATATCGGACGGCGCTGTTCGGCAAGTACCTGAACGGGTACGCGGGGTCGTACGTGCCCCCGGGCTGGGACCGCTGGTTCGCGACCTATCAGAACGGCGGCTTCTACGACTACCTCGCCGCCGACGACTTCGTCATGAAGACGTTCGGATCGGACCGAGGGGACTACGGAACCACGGTCCTGGCCCAGAATGCGGTGGGCTTCATCGAGTCGACCCCGGCCGACCAGCCCCTGTTCATGTACTTCGCTCCCCACGCGCCGCACGAGCCGGCGACGGCAGCACCGGGGGATCGGAACACCTTCGCGGATCTCCCGAAGTGGCGCCCCCCCAGCTACGACGAGCACGACGTCTCCGACAAACCCGAGTACATGCAGCGGCGGGTCCCGCTGGATGCCGCGTCGAGGGCCGAGATCGACGCATTCCGGCGGAGCCAGTACCAGTCGCTGCTCGCGGTGGACCGCGCGGTCGGCGAGCTCGTCGATGCGCTCGAGCGGACCGAACGCCTCGAGAGCAGCCTGTTGGTGTTCATGGCTGACAACGGCATGTCGTGGGGCGAGCATCGCTGGCAGGGCAAGCTCGTGCCGTACGAGGAGAGCATCCGAGTGCCGTTCGTCGTTCGGTACGACGCGATGATCCGGTCGCCGACGACGGATGAGCACCTGGTCCTCAACATCGATCTTGCCCCGACGTTCGCGGACGTGGCGGGCATCCCGGCGCCTCGCGCGGAGGGGGCGAGCCTCGTCCCGCTCTTCAGCGAGGCGTCTGGAACCTGGCGCACGGACTTCCTCCTCGAGCACCTCGAGAAGAGCAACAGCGGCGTCCCCACGTACTGCGGTGTCCACACGGAGCGGCATGTGTTCGTTCGGTACGTGAACGGTGAGGAAGAGCTCTACGACCTCGAGCGCGACCCCGCTGAGCTCGTCAACGTGGCCGCCGACGACCGGTACGCGGAGATCCGCCGCGAGATGTTCGGGCGGCTCCGACAGCTCTGCGATCCGGCTCCACCCGGACTGTCCCTGTAGACCTTCCGGATGCGTTGCGAGGGATCCTTCAGCTCGCTTCGCCGATCGGCTCGAGGAGCCGGTAGCCGCGGAACGGTGCGCTCCGAACAACGAGATCGTCTTCCTGCCGAAGGATCCGTTCGTGCAGGCGCTGGAGGTCGGGTGAGGGGTCGACGCCCAACTCGTCCCGCAGGATCTCGCGTGCTCGCGCGTAGGCACCCAGCGCGTCGGCCTGCCGGTCGACGCGGTACAGCGCGAGCATCAACTCGCCCCAGAACCGCTCTCGCAGGGGATGCGCGCGCGTGAGCACCTCGAGCTCGGCGATCACCCGAGCGTGGAGACCGAGCTCGAGATCGGCGGCGATCTTCTCCTCCGTCGCCTGGAGGCGGACCTCCTCGAGCCGGGCGATGTCGCCCGCCAGGGATGCCTCGCCGGCGAGGTCGGCCAGCGCCGGCCCCCGCCACAGCTCGAGGGCTTCCGCCAGCGTTCGTGCGGTCGCCCGCGGGTCGGTGGCCGTGTCTCGCGCCCGGCCGAGCAGGGCCTCGAACCGGAGCGCGTCGACATCGCCGGGCTCCGCAAGCAGGACGTAACCGGGCGGGCGGCCCTCGATCACGTTCGATCCGATCGCAGACCGGAGCCGTGAGATGTACGCCTGGAGGGTTCCCTTCGCCGCCTCGGGCGGTTCGTCGCCCCAGACCGCGTCGATCAGGTGCTCGGCGGGGACGACGTGATTCGCGTTCATGACGAGATGGGCGAGCACGGTCCGCTGTTTCGGGCCTCCGATCAGGAGTGGACCGTTGCCATCGGAAGCCTCGAGCGGTCCCAGGACACCGAAACGCACCGGTCGACGGTGCAGCTCCTCCTCCGGCTCACGCACCGCGAGAACGTTGAACGCGACGACCGGCCGCGGGAACCCCCGAAGTGTGAACGCACCGGCCGGCTCCACCTCGACGGCGTCCTCGACCTCCGCATACAGACGCTGTGAGATCAGGATCTGGTCGGCGGCGGCCTCGTCCGAGAGCCGGGCCGCGAGATTCGTCACCGCCCCGATCGCCGCGTAGTCGGAGCGTCCCTCGAATCCGACCTCGCCGCAGGTCGCGTATCCGAGCGCGATCCCGGCTCCGCAGCCGAGCTCGTACCCGCGCTTTCGCCACTGCAGCGTCAGCTCCGCCATCTCCTCACGCAGCGAGCACGCCAGCCGCACGGCCCGCAGCGAGGCGTCGGGAACCTCGATCGGATCGTTGAAGAAGAGCTGGACGCCGTCGCCCTCGAGGAACCCGACCGTCGCGTCGAACCGCCTCACGAGACCGCCGATCCTGGCGTGGAACTCGCCGAGCACGCGCATCAGCTCCTCTGGCTCGACGGCGTCGACGAAGTTCGTCCAACCGCGCAGGTCCACGAAGAGCATCGCGACCTGACGGCGGTGACTGCGCAGGACCGAGTCGTCTCCGGATGAGACGATCGAGTCGGCGAGCTGCGGAGATAAGAACCGCCGCAGTTGCCGCAGGCGCTCCAGCTCTTCGACCTGGTGCTGAACGCGCTCTTCGAGGGTCCGGTTCAACTCCTGCAGCTCGGTCGCCTGCGTCGTGATCGTGTCGTGGTAGCGCTTGATACGCAGGAGCGAGCGAACGCGTGTCAAGAGCTCATCGTGGTTGAACGGTTTGGGGATGAAGTCGTCCGCCCCCGCCTCGATCGCTTTCGTCTTCTCGCGACCGATGCTGGATGTGACCATGATCACGGGGAGCACCGCCGTCTTCTCGTCGGCCCGTAACGACTCGCACACGGCGTATCCGTCCATCGACGGCATCACGACGTCGAGGAGGATCAGGTCCGGCCGAGCGGTGGCGACGAGGTCGAGGGCCTCCTCGCCCGACATCGCCGTGAGGACCTTGTACCCGTGCGGGACGAGGACGGCCTCGAGCAGACGCACGTTCTCCGGGATGTCGTCCACGACGAGGATGGTGCCGGCGTCCTTACTCGCCATGTCCCCGCCCCTCGCAGTAGTGCCGGACCGTGCCGATGAACTCCACCACGTCCACCGGCTTGGACACGTAGCCGTTGAAGCCGGCCTCCAGGAAGCGTTCGCGGTCCCCAGCCATCGCTTGCGCGGTCACCGCGACGACCGGTATCGCCGCCGTTCGCACGTCCTCGCGCAGTCGACGGAGGGCCTCGAGGCCGTCCATCCCAACCAGCTGGATGTCCATCAGCACGAGGTCGGGTGTGTGCCGGGTCGCGAGGTCGATCGCCTGCTCGCCGGACGTTGCCTCGAGGGTCTGATACCCCCCCATCTTGAGCACGTCTCGGAAGAGCTTCATGCTCTTCTCGTTGTCCTCGGCGATGAGGACGCGCTCGGCCGCCATCAGCCCGTCCCCGCCGGAAGCGCGAACGTGAACATGCTCCCCTTGCCGAGTTCGCTCTCGACCCAGATGCGGCCGCCGTGGAGCTCGATCAGCCTCTTCGAGAGCGCGAGCCCGAGCCCAGTCCCCTCGAGATCCCTCGTCCCGACGTCCGTCTGCTGGAACTCCTCGAAGATCCGGACGTGATCCTCGGCCGCGATCCCAGGACCCGTGTCCGAGACCGAGACGCGCACCTCTCCGTTCACCCGGGCCGAGCTCACGGTGACGCTCCCGCCTTCAGGAGTGAACTTGACCGCGTTCGAGAGCAGGTTGAAGACCACCTGGCGGATCCGGCGCTCATCGGCTTCGACGACCCCCACGCGCGGGCCGGCTTCGAGCGTGAGCCCGACGGCGTTCTGCGTCGCCTGCTCCTTGACCATCGAAACGCCGCTCTCGAGGGCCTCCCGCAGGGAGAACGGGGCGACCTCGAGCTCCATCTGCCCGGCCTCGACCTTGGACAGGTCGAGGACGTCGTTGATGAGCGAGAGCAGATGGTGGCCCGAGGAGATGATGTCGTCGAGGTACTCCTCCTGCTTCTCGTTCACCTCGCCGACCATCCGCTCGCGTAGGACCTGCGAGAAGCCGATGATCGCGTTCAAGGGCGTCCGCAGCTCGTGCGACATGTTCGCCAGGAACTCCGACTTGTGCCGGCTCGCCGTCTCGAGCTCCCGGTAGAGGCGTTTGAGCTCGTCGTTCATCCGGTTCACGTTCGTCCCGAGCGCTCCCAACTCGTCCCGATTGGTGACGTCGACGTGCCCCGAGAAGTCGCCGGAGGCGATCTCGGCCAGCCGTGAGTCGATCCGTTGGATGGGGCCGATCACCGACCAGGAGAGAACGGCGCCGAGCAGCAGAGCGAGGACGATCGCGCCCGCCGCGACGCCGATGAAGAGGTTCCGCGAGCGCGCATACGCGCGGGCGTTCTGGGCGATCACGTCGGCGGTCTTCGCCGTCGTCGCATTCGCGAGCTCCGTCGCCAGCTGGTTGAGGTCGGCGGCGAGCCGCTCCGCACTCGGGCGCTGCCCTTCATTGGGTCCGCTGATGATCTCGTTCATGAGCGTCGAGAGCCGATCGCTCGTCATGCGGATCTGGCGAAGGAAGCGCTCGTCTGTGGCGGGGGGCAGGAATCCGAGCCTGTCGGGGAAGGTCGCGGGCCCGATCCGCGCGAGCTGGTTGACGACCGCCCCGTCGACCGCTGCGCGACCCTTCGCCGGAGCTATCGGGAGCCCTTTCCAGAACGCATAGATGTCGGTAAGGAGGTTCTCAGCGAGGAGGAGACGAACATTCACGGTGTCGCTCTGGAGCTTGCCGTACGCGGCTGCTCGCTCCTGGAGCGGCCCGAGCCTCCCCACTCGGTCGTTCGATTGCGCGAGGACGCGTAGCCCGAGCGCGCCGACGGCGACGAGCAGCACGGCGGTGCCCACGAACGCGATGAGCAGCTTGGTGTGCACCCTAGCCGGCAGGCGGCCGACAGCCCCGACGATCGGATTGTCGCCGGGGCTCAGCGGCCTGCGCGTCGCGACGACGGGGGCAGACCTTCGTTGCTTCACCGCCTGAGCTCCCGACACGGGCTCATGGGGTCAGGGTGGTCGATCCGCCCACCAGGTTGGTGATCAACCACCGTCCGTCGATCAGCGCGACATCCGCGTCGGCGGCGGTGACCAGTACCACCTCGCTGGTGTCGTAATCGACGTAGTGGCACTCGAAGTGCAGGGTGCCCCGGTCGCCGTCGACCGTGATCTGGACCTTGTACGCGGGGTGGTCCGATACCCAGTGCGTCTCAGGCTCGAACGCGATCGACTTCTCGAGCCACAACTGTCGGATCTCCTCCCTCCCTGCGGCGGTAGGTCCGGATCCGATGGTGAGGGTCGCGTTCGGCGAGTAGAGGCTCACCATCAGGTCGATGTCCTGCAACGTCGTGGCTTTGTGGAAGTTCTTCTCGATCTGGTCGATGTCCCACTTGTCGGCCTTCTGTTGGAGCAGTTGCTGGGCATCCGAGCTCGTGCCTGAACCTCCGCAGGCTGCGAGCGAGACGAGAAGTACTCCGAGTGCGGCTCCCTTCCAGAGCTTCCGCATCGCTGTGCCTCCTTCCATCGCGGTCCCCCCGGACCGGCGGCACGCGGCGATGTTCACATGCCTGCGCGGGCTCCGTCCAGGGCCAACGTGGTCAACGGTAGGAGGGGCATGACGTCGTGCCTACCTTGCTCGCTGGCGGATCCGATGGGGGGCTGGCACACCGTTCCGCGCGGGGCTGGCTTCTCCTCCGCCGTCGATCACCCTCGGGTCCCAGAGCAGTAGCGGCGAACCTGGTCCGCGAATCCCCGGACATCGATGGGCTTCTCGAGGTAACCCGCGAACCCGGCCGCGAGGAACCGATCTGCGTCGCTCTCGAGCGGCATCGCGCTCAGTGCGACGACCGGGATCCGCGCCGTCCGCGATCCGTCCCCGAGCCTCCGCGTGGCGTCGGTGCCGTCCATGTCTGGGAGGTGGAGGTCCATCAAGATCACGTCGGGCAGGTGTTTCCCCGCGAGTGCGATCCCCTCGGCACCGTTTCCCGCCTCGAGCGTCCGGAGCCCAGCAGCACGGAGCACGTCCCGGGCGAGCTTCCGGTTCTTCTCGCTGTCGTCGACGATCAGGACGAGTGGGCGTTCCGTGTCTGCAGGTCCGTCTGGAGACGGAGACGTCACCGGCGTAGCCTCTCCCCGTGCCGATCCGGATCGTGCTCGCCGAGGATCACTACCTCGTCCGCGAAGGGGTTCGGCGCGTGCTCGAGTCTCGGCCCGAGCTGGAGGTCGCGGCCGTGTGCGGCGACCTCGAGTCTCTGCTCGCCGCTGTCGACGCGGAGCTGCCGGACGTCGTCGTCACCGACGTCCGGATGCCTCCGGGCCAGACGGACGAGGGGATCCAGGCCGCCGGGCAGCTGCGTGAGACGAACCCGGAGGTCGGCGTCGTCGTGCTCAGCCAATACGCGAACCCGAGCTACGTGCTCGCGCTCCTCGAGGGAGGCAGCGCGCGTCGCGCCTACCTCCTGAAGGAACGCGTGAAGGATGTCGAGCAGCTCGTCGCGGCGATCCGCGCCGTCGCGGAGGGCGGCTCGATGATCGACCCCGAGGTCGTCGAGGAGCTGGTGGCGGAGAACGCGCGCGGCGAGGAGTCGCCGCTCAAGCAGTTGACGAGGCGCGAGCACGATGTGCTCCGCGAGATGGCCGAGGGGAAGAACAACGCGGCGATCGCGGAGGCGCTCGTCCTGACCGAACGCTCGGTCGAGAAGGTGATCCACTCGATCTTCCTCAAGCTCGGGATCACGTGGGAGGGGTCGGTCCACAAGCGCGTCAAGGCCGTGATCCTCTACCTGGCGGAGAGCGGCTAGCCTCATCGCGAGAGGCGGACCGAGCCTGAGATCCGGATGCCGCGTCCGCGCTCTGACTGGATCGCCAGCCGTCCACCGAGTGCCTCGACGCGGTCGCGCAGGCGGTCGAGTCCCGCATCGGGGGAGTAGGCCGCGGGCGTCGGGGAGCTGGCGCCCTCCTCGACGACCTCGACGACCTCGAAACCGAGTGCTCCTGGCTCGTCCCGGACCGTGACCGTTGCCCGCGCTCCGGCGCCGACATGCTCGAGGGCCTCGAGACAGCACAGGTAGACCGCCGCAGCGATCTCCGGCGGGTGATCCGCGCCCGCGGGGGCGTCGACGGACGCAGGGGTGCCGACGCTCACCGCGGCCGAGCGCAGCGCCGCGGCGAGGCCACGCGCGCCGAGCAGCGCCGGGTAGATCCGCTGTGTGAGCCGCGCCGTCTCGTCGAGCGCCTGTTGGACATCCTGCTTCATCTCTTCCAGGAGCCCCTTCGCCGCTGCGGGATCGACGTCCACCAATGAGCCGGTGCGCTGCAGGTTGACCGCGAGGGCGACTAGCTGTTGCCGCACGTTCGCATGCAGGTCACGCTCGATCGTGCGGCGGTCGGCATCGGCGGCCAGGACGAGGCGCTCTCGGGACGCGCGCAGTTCCGCGACCTCGAGGCGCAGCTGGTCGAGTGTTTCCTGCGACGCCTCGACGTGCCGAGGCTCCAGGGTGATCGACCTCCTGAGCTTGACGACTCCGGGAAGTTCTCCGTCATCGAACGGCAGCCGTCAAGAGGCCCAGCGACCGCCTA
>CAVZKD010000009.1:0-13820 GCA_963775735.1 uncultured Actinomycetes bacterium
TCCATGGCGTTGCGGCTTCGGCCTCCTGATTGGATGGGGGCGACGTGCTGACCCGCTAGGCCCGTCTGCACAGCCGGTGGCGGACGCGTGGCACGGGGTGCCGAGGCCATGTTGCCTCTGGTTAACAGCGTCGTCTCGAGGCGGGCCGTGATGTCCGTGTCCGGCGGGTCGCGCCCCTCGGTGGGACGTCCAGGTCGACGGTCCCGTGACGCCGGCGTCGGCGAGTGACGGACCGCGCGCCGTTCGATGATCGGACAACCGATGGGAACGGGGTGGCCTCGTACACGACCAATTCGTGTTCGGAGCCGTAGAGCTTCTTAGTCGTTCGGCGAGGACCTGCAGACCCGGACGCCTGACCACTGCGGTCGTCGGAGCCGCCGACCACCCCCACCTGCCACAGGATCAGGGGGACCGTGATGTCTGGCTCTCCGGTTGCGGACGATGAATTCCGTCGCGTCGAAGCTTGGCACCCTGCCGCTCCCGGGTCGAGCTCGAGATCGACGTAGAGGCAATCCTCGCCGGTGATCCAGCAGGACACTCGCCGCGAAACCTTCCGCACGCGCTCGCCTCACCGCGTCGTGCGAGGTTCGATCGAACACGCTCGGATGACCGTAGAAGACCACGCAAACGTCGAGGCCGCTTCGAACGTGACCAAGGATCGTGGTGACGATCTCGTCGTAGACGTCCGCGTAGGGTCGCCCTAGGCGGTACACATGATCGAGGGACTCCGCCGACGGGTTCAGCTCCTCGAGCCACCTGACCGGCGCGATCTCGGCAAGGAGATAGAGCACCTTGTCGGCGCCACGGATCCGGCGATCGCTTCGCGTGTGGTGTGGAGTCCCGGTCGGATCCCCGCGCCGACGATCGTGAGCGAGCCCGCCCCTCGTTCGGGCTCCGCCACCACCCGGCTACCCCATCTTGACCCGGAAGACGGGTACGTCCTTGCCAGCTCTTTCTTGAGCTCGGCCGGATCTGCTTGACGGTGCCGTTTCGGATCAGATTCCTCTGGCGCTTGTCGAGGCCGAAGGCTTTCATGACGTGACCCGGGGATCGTCGTACTCCTCCTCGGAGTCATCGTCCGTCGCCAGCTTGTCGAAGAAGTCTGCGATCTTGGCCATGCGAGCCCTCCTCTCGCGGGTCTTGAACCTACGCCTGGGTTCGGAACCGGGTCAAAGGTCGAATCCCTCCGGGGGCACCCCGTGAGCAAGCCGGGAGCCTCTCGGGCTCGGATCCGCCTCGCTATCGCATCTTGACCCTGAAGACCACGATCTTCTTGCCGGGCTCCTCGTTCTCGACTGCCTTCCGGATCTGCTTCGCGGTGCCGTCGATCACCAGGTCGATCTGGTGGTCGTCGAGGCCGAAGTCCCCATCGTCGCCTCGGGGCGCTTGTCGTATTCGGTTTCGAACTCCTCGTCGGACGACAGTTTCTCCAAGAAGTCTGCGAGCTTGGTCATGGCGAGCTTCCTCTCGCGGGGTCACCGAACCTACGCCGAGCTCGCGATCAGGTCAAATGTCGAGCGGCGCACCACCCTGGCCGCGCGTGGATGCCGGTCCTGACACTCCGACGATGAAGGTCTGCCGGATCTGCGGTCACAAAGAGCCGGAGGACGCGGAGTACTGCGCGGCCTGCGGGAGCGCGCTTCCCGCCGACAACGAAGCTCGCGAGGAGCGCAAGGTCGTCACGATCCTGTTCTGCGACCTCGTCGGGTTCACGTCGACGCTTCGACCTGGCCGATCCGGAGGACGTCCAGCGAGACCCTGGCGACGTACCACGACGCGGTCGTCCGCGAGATCGAGCGGTTCGGCGGCACGGTCGAGAAGTTCATCGGCGATGCGGTGATGGCCGGTCTACGGGGCGCCCGTCGCGCACGAGGACGATGCGCAGCGGGCCGTGTTCAGCGCGCTGCGGATCCCGCCCGCGATCGAGGAGCTGAACGAGACGAACCGCGACCTCCCGCTCGCCGTGCGGATCGCGGATCGAGACCGGCGTGGCCGTCGTCACGGTCGGGCCGGACAGGTCCGGACAGGGCATGGCCATCGGCGACGTGGTGAACACGGCGTCGAGGCTGCAGGGCGTGGCGCCGATCGGAGGAATCATGGTGGGCGAGGGCACCCACCGGCTCACGAAGCGACCTGTTCGAGTACGAAGCGCTCGAACCGGTGCAGGTGAAGGGAAAGGCCGAGCCGCAGCGGGTCTGGGTCGGCGAAGGCCGCTCGCAGCCGGTTCGGCGCCGACGCTCGAGCGTGGGCCCTCGACGCCCTTCGTCGGCCGGGAGGACGAGCTCGAGCTGCTCAAGCAGACGTTCGCGCGTGCGGGTCGCGAACCGTCCGTCCAGCTGGTCACGTTGCTCGGCGAGCCGGGCGTCGGGCAAGAGCCGCATCATCCGGGAGTTGTTCTCGTACATCGACGATCAGCCAGAGCTGGTGGTCTGGCGGCACGGCCGGTGTCTCCCGTACGGCGAGGGCGTCACGTTCTGGGCCCTCGGCGAGATCGTGAAGGCGCAGGCCGGGCATCCTCGAGTCCGACAGCGCGCGGACCGCGCGCAGCAAGCTCTCGGGTGCGTCGGCGCGCTCGTCGAGGAGCCCGCCGAACAGGAGTGGATCGGGTCGCGACTCGCACCCCTGATCGGCCTGGCAGACACCCAGGCCGACGGCGTCGATGCAGTCGGAGTCCTTCAGCGCGTGGCGGCTGTTCCTGGAGGCGATCGGCCTCGCTGCGTCCGCTCGTCATCGCGATCGAGGACCTGCACTGGGCGACAGGTCGCCATGATCGACTTCGTCGGCACCTCCTCGAGTGGTCGACCGGCTACCGATGCTGATCTCTGTTCAGCGCGAGGCCCGAGCTGCTTCAGCGCGACCCGCAGTGGGGCGGCGGGAATGCGCAACTCGGTCATCGTCTCGCTCACGCCGCTGAGCCCGCAGGAGACACGAGAGCTGCTCGAGAGCATCCTCCCGCGCGACACGGCGCCCGACGTCTACGAGCTGATCGCGGAGCGGGCCGGCGGCAATCCCCTGTTCGCGGAGGAGTTCGTCCGGATGCTGGAGGACCGGTCCGGTCGAGACCGCCGCCGGGTCGGACGACCTCGCGATGCTCTCGGACACCTCCCCCGAGAGCCTGGAGGCCCTCATCGCCGCCCGGCTCGACACGCTGGCCGTCGATCAGAAGTCCTTGGTGCAGGACGCGGCGGTGATCGGTCGGGTCTTCTGGCCGTCCGCGGTGGCGGCGGTGTCGGGATCCGATCTCGAGAGCGTCCGAACGGGCCTTCGGGACCTGGCCCATCGCGAGCTCGTCCGCCCCTCCCGCGTCTCGTCCGTGCTCGGCGACACCGAGTACGCGTTCTCGCACGCGCTGATCCGAGACGTCGCCTACGGTCAGATCCCGCGCCTGGCCAGGGTGGACAAGCACGTGGTCGCCGCAGGATGGATCGAGCGACTGGCCGTCGAACGCGTCGCCGACCATGCCGAGCTGCTCGCGCACCACTACGGGCAGGCGTTGGAGCTCAGCCGATCCGCTGGGAGCGTTGCCCTCGAGGAGCTCGAGGAGGCAACACGCCGAGCCCTGCTACTGGCCGGAGAGCGCGCGATGGCGCTCGACGTCGCGCGAGCGACCGAGTGCTTCGATCGGGTCATCGCGCTCCTTCCTCCGGACCATCCCGACCGCGCGAGCGCGCTGTTCTGGAAGGCGGAGGCTGCCAAGGACGCCGGCCGGTACGAGCAGGCCGAGGACCTGTACCGCGAGTCGATCGCTGCGTTCCGCGATGGCGGCGACCGCACCGGCGAGGGAGCCAGCCTCACCAAGCTCGCGAACGTGCTCTGGGAGCGAGGCGCCCACGCCGACAGTCGAGAGTATCTGGCGGAGTCAGCTCGGATCTTGGAGTCGGAGCCGCCCGGGGTCGAGCTCGCCACGTGCTACGCGTTCACGGCCTCGGCCCGGATCATCGCCGGCTCCTTCCAACAGGCGATCGAGCTGTGTGAGCGCTCCCTCGAGTTGGCACGCGAGCTCGACGTCGGAGGGCTGGAGTCCCGGGCGCTCAGCTACCGCGGGATCGCTCGATGCTTCCTCGGAGACCGGGGGGGCCTCGACGATTTCCGCAAGGCGCTCGAGGTGGCCGAGGCCAAAGGGAGTTCCCGGGAAAGCGCGCTCGCCCTGCTCGTTCGGGCGGAGGCGGAGTGGGCGACGGAGGGGCCGATCCTCGCGCTCGACACCGTCCGCGAGGGCCGAGAGCTGGCCGAGCGACGGGGCGTCATGGACATGGTGTTCTTCCTCGACGCCCTCAGCCTGGGCCCGCTGTTCGACGTGGGGGCGTGGGACGAGGTGCTGCTCACCGCGGACGACGTCATCAAGAGCTCGAGTCAGGTAGGCGGCCTCTACGCCCCCGCGCTCGCGCAGCCGTGGATCACGAAGGTCCTCCTGTGGCGGGGCCGGTACGGCGAAGCGGCGGAGGCCGCAGCGGTGATGAACGAGCGGGCGATGCAGAACAGGGACGCCCAGGTCTTAGTTCCAGTCTGGGTCGCCACCGCGCTGGTCGCGGTCCACGAGGGCAAGAAGGAGGACGCGGTCCGCATCATCGAAGAGCTCGACAGGGAGACCGAGGTGTCCCTGGACTGGTACCGGGAGAACTTCCTCGCGGATCTCGTCCGGGTCTGCGCGGCCTCCGGCGTCCTTCCGCTCGCTCAGCGTCTGATCGACCGCTCGCGTGCCACCGCCGAGCGACACCACCTATCCTTGCTTTCGGCCACAGCCTCGCTCGAGGAAGGTTCTGGGCACGACGCGGAGGCCGCCGGCCTGTACGAACGAGCCGTCACTGGGTGGGACGGATACGGCCACCAGCTCGAGACCGCGATCGCGCTCCTGGGCGCGGGCCGCTGCCTCGGACGGCTCGGCGATCCGAGTTCGGCCGACCGCCGCGCACGGGCCGAGGAGATCTTCGCCGGGCTGCACGCCCAACCAGCGTTCGCTGAGACGATCGGCAACCCACGCTGATCGCGATCTCGAGCGAGCGACCATGCTCGGCGAGCCGGGACAAGACGTCTGCTACCCTCGGTGGGCCATGGCCGCCGTCTGCGACATCTGCGGGAAGAAGCCGTTCTTCGGCATGCAGGTCTCCCACTCGCACCGCCGCTCCCCCAAGCGATGGAACCCCAACGTGCAGCGCGTCCGGGCGCTCGTCAACGGCACGCCCAAGCGCCTGCACGTCTGCACGAGCTGCCTGAAAGCCGGCAAGGTCAAGCGCGCCGTCTAGGCGCCTCGGGACCTTCGGAACTCACGCTCCGAACGCCTCGCCGTGCTCCAGCTCGCCGGGCGCGCTCAACTTCCGAGCCCGTTTCCCCGATGACCTAGGAACGAACGGGCCCCACGATGCACGTGGCCCGGAACGCATCCAGAGCACGGAAGGAGCATCTGTGAGCGGCAAGGTCTTGATCGTCGACGACGACCCCACGGTCCGCGAGAGCCTTCGGGATCTGCTCGAGCGCCGTGGCCTTTCGACGGTCGGAGCGGCGAGCGACGGCGCCGAGGCCGTCTCGATGGCGAGCTCGCTCGAGCCCGACGTGATCGTGATGGACCGGATGATGCCGGGGATGGACGGTGTCGAGGCCACCCGGCGGATCAAGCAGACCCAGCCTCAGACGCAGGTCATCCTGCTGTCGGCGCAGCTGGACGGCGACGTCCAGGAGCAGGGCGAAGGGATCGGCGTGTACTGCTATCTGGCGAAGGGCTGCTCGGACAACCTGATCGCCGACATGGTCACGAGGGCCATCAACCTCAAGAACGAGTTCGCGGGATAGCCCGCGCCGGCCGGGCGGGTACCTCGGGATCAGCCTCGGCGAGCGACCTCGCGCCAGGCCGAGCCGCCGCCGCTCTTCGCCTCTTCGGCCAGCTCTGCCGCGACCGTGAGCGCTTCCGCGCTGTGGAAGAAGCTCCGAGCGTCGGTGTGGGCGATCCCGATGGCGATCGTCACGATCGGCACTCGGCGGATCATCCCCTCACCGCTGACCAGCTGGATGTAGCCGCGATCCGCGTCCTCCGCGTCGTACAGCTGAGGTGTCTGCGCGTCGAACCCGGCGATGATGGCGTCGGCGAGCGTCGTCGCGTGCTCGGGTGGCGCCAGCACGGCGAAGTCGTCCGCACCCAAGTGAGCGGGGAACGCCGACGGTCCGGCCACCTGCCGGACGACGTCACGCACCACGCGAGCGGCGAGCTGGAGCACGCGGTCGCCGCGGGCGAAGCCGTACCGGTCGTTGTAGTCCTTCATGCCCGCGAGGTCCGCCACCAACAGCGCGAACGGCTCCTCCCGCTGGATCCTTCCGTCGAGCTCCGCGCGCACACGCGAGTGGCCCGGCAGGCCCGAGAGCGGGGACTCGTCGCGCGCGGCCCGAGCTCGCTGCAACACCTTGGCGACGCGAGCCAACAGATCCGGCCCGTCGAACGGCTTCACGATGTAGTCGTCCGCACCGAGCGCGAGCCCTTCCATGCGATCGGCCGACATCCCGCGGGCCGTCACGAAGATCACCGCGGTCTCCGCGGTCGTCGGATCGGCGCGGAGCCGCCGAACGACCTCGAAGCCGTCCATCTCCGGCATGATCACGTCGGTCAGGACGACGTCGGGGGTTCGGTCCTTCGCGGCCTTCAGTGCCGTCTTCCCGTCGGAGGCGAGCTCAACCTGGTAGCCGGCCATGCAGAGCTCCCATTCGAGCAACCGGGCCACCGTCTCGGAGTCGTCGACGACCAGAACCGACGCGAGCGGCTCCTGGCCCGCATCGAGCAGGCTCCATTCCAAGATCCCGTCCCAGGGATCTCGTCCCGACGTCGTGGTTTCCATCGGAGGTCTCTGCCTCGCCCCCTGATCGTCACAGATGGACCGTCGCTGGTCTCGACCTCCCCATCGGTCGTACGACGGAGCCGCTTGAGCGTGCGGCGCGGTCAACGGCAGGGTCGAGGTCGTGCCTGCCGCGACCGTCCGTCGTGCCTCAAGCGCACCCCCCCGACGCCCGATACCAGTCAGGACATGGACGTAGGGCGAACGTCGGTACTGGCCGAGCGGACGGGTACGTCCCACACGCCGGGACCCGCTCGGCACACCTTGGTCGTCTTCGAGCTCGACGACCGCGAGTTCGCCCTGCCCATCGAGGACATCGCCGAGATCGTACCGATGGTCCTGGTCACGCCCGTTCCCGAGGTCCCTCCGTGGGTGGTCGGCGTCATCAACCTCCGTGGTCGTGTGATCCCGATCGCCGATCTCCGGACTCGCCTCGGTCTGCCGCCTCGTGAGCCCGAGCTCAACACGCCGATCCTGGTCGCCGAGCAGGGCACGCGCAAGCTCGGCCTCATCGCGGATGCGGTCCGCGACGTGATCTCGCTCCCCGAGGACGCGCTCGAGCCACCGGCGGAGGTCGGAGCCGCCGACCCGGGTCACCTCGACGCGGTGTCGGCGCTGGCTCGTGCCGACGACCGGCTGATCGTCGTCCTGGATCTCGCGCGCGTCACGGCCGACGCGGCGCCGCTCGCCGAAGCTCGAGGGACCCACGATGTCGACTGAGTCCGTGACGTCGAGCGCCGCGACCGCGACCCGCTCCGATCCCGACGAGGTGCGTCGCATCCTCGAGGAGCGCGCACGGCAGCTCGCGCGACCCGTCGAGAACGGGGTCGTGGAGGAGACGACGTCGCTCCTGGTCGTGCAGGTCGGACCGGAGCGATACGCGGTCGACGTCGAGCGCCGTCCGCGAGATCAAGCCGCTCGCCGGGATCACGCCGTTGCCGGGCCTTCCGTCGTTCTGGTCGGGACTCGTCAACCTGCGCGGGAACCTCGTTCCGGTCTTGGACCTCGCGACCTACCTGGCGCTCCCGGCGTCGAGTGAGTCCGGCGGACGAACCCAAGCTCGTGTTCGTCGCGGCCGAAGGGATCGACATGGCGCTCGTGGTCGACGCCGTGCGCGAGATCCGGCGGACGCCCGCCGGCGACCTCGCCCCCTCGACCTCCGCGGACCTCGAAGGCGTCCGGATCGTGCAACACGTCACGAAAGACCTGGTGTCGGTGCTCGACCTGAGCTACCTGCTGCAGGACCCGGCGCTGCGAGTGGGCGTCGACGTCAAGTGATGTTCAAACGGCAAGGGACGGGTCGAAGGGACGAGCCGAGGGGCGAGCCAAGGGACGAGGAGGAACCGATATGTTCGAAGGACGGCGGGAGAAGCGGAACCGGAGCCAGACGCACGAGCAGGCGGAGGCGCTCGACCGACCCGTGGAGCGCGAGGGTCGCGAGGTTCTCACCGCCGAACCCGGTCCCGACCAGCAGTCGCGAACCACGTCGGCCCGTCGAGGCCGTATCTGGCACAAGTTCGCCGCGATCGCCCTCGTCATGCTCGTGCCCGTCGGTGTGGCCACCTACTACCTCTACGAGACCGAGCAGCACGACATCGACGTCACCCGTTCAGAAGGCCTTGGGGTCACCTACCTCGAGTCGGCGAGCGTCCTGCTCGCCGACATCGCGCAGCACCGAACCGTCGCAGGCCGCGCGCTCGAGGGCGATCCGGACGCCGAGCAGGCGCTGCCCGTCGTCCAGTCGGCCGTCGACACGGACTTCGAGGCGCTCATCGCCGCGGACAAGCAGTGGAGCACCGTGCTGCACACGACGGCCGAGGGCCTGGGGGCCGTCGGCCGGGAGGCGTCTCTGCCCGCGAGCATGAAGCTCGACTGGCAGTCGCTGAAGGACGTGGAGGATCCGGACGCGAGCACGAACGGTCACGAGATCCTGTTGGCCAACCTCCGGTCACTGATCACCCACGTCGGGAACCAGTCGTCGCTGATCCGCGACCCGGACCTCGACACCTGGTACGTCATGGACGCCTTCCTGATCCGTCAGCCGGAGATGATCCAGCGGCTCAACACGTTCCGCGACGCGCTGGCCGAGTACGAGGGGGCCGACCCCTCGGCGCGGGTCGACCTGCTCGAACAGCTCGCCGTCTTGAACTTCACCGCCACCAGCATGCAGTCGGACTTCGACGTGGCCTTCAGCGAGACCCAGAACTTCAACCGGAGCGACACGCTGGAGGCTTCGGTCGCGCCGCTCGCGCGGTCGGCCCTCGACGCGTTCGGGCAGCTCCGGAGCCTCGTGGAGGTCGAGGTGGCTGGTTCGAAGGTCAAGGCAACACCGGACGAGGTGGACACCGCCGTGGTCGCGACGATCGACGAGTACGAGGCCCTGTGGCCGGTGCTGTTCGCCGAGGAGCACGCGATGTTCGAGACCAAGTCGGTCGCGAACGAGCAGGTGCGCCGTGTCCAGCTCGGCGGCGTGCTGATCGGCGTGCTGGTCGGATTCGTCTTGATGCTGGTCGTGGCTCGTCGCATCACCCGCAACGTCTCGCGCGTCGCGACCACCGCGCGCGCGGTCGCCGCAGGCGACCTGAGCCAGCGTGCCGAGGTCCGGAGCAACGACGAGGTCGGCGTCATGGCCGAGTCGTTCAACGCGATGACCGAGCAGCTCCAGACCACCCTGGAGGACGAGCGGCGCAACCGCGAACAGCTGGAGCGAGCGGTCCGCGAGTACGTAGAGTTCGCCGACAAGGTGGCCGAGGGGAACCTGACGGTCACCCTCCCGACCGAGAGCGAGAACGAACAGCTCGCCCATCTGTCCCAGAACCTGAACCAGATGGTGGAAAGCCTCGGCGGGCTCGCCGCGCAGGTGCGCCAGGGAGCCGAGGCGATCGGTTCGTCCACGGCGCAGATCCTCACCGCCGCGTCGCAGCACTACGCGAACGCCGATCAGCAGGCGAACGCGGTGAGCGAGATCTCGACGACGATCACGGACATCCGGAGCGCGGCCGAGCAGGTGGCTCGCCAGGCCGAAGACCTGGTCGAGTCGGCCAAGACCTCCGAGCGCACCGGTGAGGAGGGAGCGGAGGTCGTCGACCAGATCGTGCATTCGATGCACGCGATCCGCGACAAGGTCACGTCGATCTCCCAGGACATCACCGAGCTGTCCGAGCAGACGCTGCGGATCAGTGAGATCACCGAGACCGTGAACGACATCGCCGACCAGTCGAACATGCTCGCCCTGAACGCGACGATCGAGGCCGCGAAGGCCGGGGAGCACGGCAAGGGGTTCGCGGTGGTCGCCGCCGAGGTTCGCAACCTGGCCGAACAGTCGAAGCAGGCGACCGCGCAGGTGCAGTCGATCCTGGCGGACATCCAGCGGAGCACCAACGCGGCCGTCACCGCGACCGAGCAGGGCACGACGGTCGTCGAGTCGAGCGTGGACCTCACGATGCGCGCCGGCGACATGATGGGCCAGCTCACGAACACGGTTCGCGAGACCGTGAGCGCCGCACAGCGGTTCCGGTCGACGGCGGAGGAACAGAACGCCGACATGGAGCGCGTCGCCAAGGGCATGCAGGAGGTGAGCGGGCTCGCCTCGACGATCACCGAGACCGCCGCGCACTCGGAGGCGGCGTCGGGGAACCTGACCGACCTCGCCCGCCGTTTGCAGCTGCTCTCGCAGCGGTACCGGCTCGAGGACGCCGAGTAGGGAGCGGGAGAGGAAGGAGACTCCCGTGGACCCGCATGCGGCGATGTACCGCCGGCTGCTGTCCGTGTTCTCTGCGGAGGCGGCCGAGCGGATCCATCGCGTGAACGGCGCCCTGCTCGCGCTCGAGCGTGGCGACGGAGGAACCGACCACACCGAGGCACTCACCGGGATCATGCGGGAGCTCCACACCCTGAAGGGCGCGGGCGGCTCGGTGAACCTCGAGGACGTCGAGACGCTCAGCCACGACCTCGAGAGCGTGTTCGGCCCGATCCTCGAGGGCGAGCGCGAGCTCTCCCACCCGATCTTCGCGGTCGCCTACCGGACCCTCGACGCGATCGGCGAGCTGATCGCGGCGGCGGTCGAGGAGCGAGCGGCCGACGTCGACCTCGGCGCGCTGGTGACCGAGATGCACGACGCGGCGGACGGCACGGTCGCCGAGAGCCCTCCCCCTCCCGACGCGAACCCCGCGGAGCAGGGTTCCGCCGACCGAACCGACGCCGACCCGATCGAGGCTGTGGACCACGCATCGCTGCTCCGCTCGCTCGCGGAGCTCCAGGAGCCTTTCGGGGACGAGGACGCAGCCTTCGGCGAGGAGCTGTCGGCGCTCTCGAGCGAGCCGCCCGCACGTCCCGCGGACCAACCGCGACACGAACCCGAGGATGAGGAGGAACCGACGGGGTTCGCGCCCACCACCCCCAACGAGGTCGAACCGACCGTCGATGGGTTCGAGCGCACCGACGGATGAGGTCGAACCGACGGGCGAAGGGGTCGAGGCACCGACGGATGAGGTCGAACCGACGGGCGAAGGGGTCGATGCTCTTACCCCAGGCGAGGCCGAACCGATCCTCGAGGGCACCGAGGGGACGACCGAGCACGAGGATCCTCCGGTCGAGCTCGAGATCGCTCCCAGCGTCATCGGCGAGCCCGTGGCCGACGACGTTCCGGGAACGTTCCACGACGACGTCGAGCACCGCCCGGACGCCGATGCGGCCCGGGCGCGGGTCTTGGCGGTCTTCGCTACCGAGAGCCTCGAACGAGTGAAGACGATCAACCGTCGCCTGATGACCCTCGAACGTGCGCCCGACCCGAGCTCGCGATCGGGCGCGAACGCGTTCTCGGAGATCCTGCGCGAGCTCCACACCCTCAAGGGCTCGAGCGCCACCGTCCACGTCGAACCTGTTGAGTCGCTCGCCCATCAATTGGAGGCGCTGTTCGGCGCGGTGCGCGACGGCGCTCGCAAGCTCGACGCGCCGGTGTTCGACATCGCGTACCGGGCGCTCGACGCCGTCGAGACGGCGGTCGGCGAGGCGGTCCGGGGCGAGACGTCCGGGGTCGACACCGATATCTGGTCCGAGACGATCCGAACGGCGATCGAACAGGGCGGGTCCGCGAAGAATGTCCTCGAGCCTTACCCCATCCGACCCGGTCATCGAAGCGGCGGCCACCCCCGTCGGGAGCGGGGCCGAGGACACCGTTCGGCTCGCGATCTCCAAGCTGGACGCCCTGATGGGGAGCGTGGGCGAGCTCCACGTAGCGCGCGCGGGCACCGAACAGCACCTCTCGGACACCAGAGCCATGCTGACGTCCCTCACTTCGATCGAGGCCGCTTGGCTCGAGGCCGAGGCCCGGGTGAAGCGGCTGCTCGGTCAGCCGGCCGCCGGCGAGGAGGTGGAAGGCCTCATCCTCGCGCCGGAGCCGGCCGACGTCGAGGAGCTCGAGGCGCTGCTCGCCGACGGACACGAGCGCATCCAGGGAGCGCGGACGCAGCTCGCCGACCTGCTCCGTGAGCTCGAGAGCGACGGTCGCCGGCTCGCGCAGGTCTCGGACGATCTCCAGGACGACGTTCGCCGGGCGCGGATGCTGCCGGTCTCGATGGTCTTCGACGCGTTCCCCCGCCTGATCCGCGATCTCGCCGTCGAACTCGGCAAGCGGGCGATCCTCGTCGTCGAGGGAGCCGACACCGAGGTCGACCGATCGGTGATCGAGCAGATCCAGGGCGCCCCTCACCCACCTGTTGCGCAACGCGATCGACCACGGCCTCGAGACGCCCGAGGAGCGGGAGCGCGCGGGGAAGCCGCTCGAGGGCACCATCATCCTGGGGGCGTCGCAGCGAGGCGACACGTTGCTCATCGAGGTTCGCGACGACGGCGCCGGCATCGATCCCGAACCGGATCCGCTCGCACGCCGTCGAGCGTAGGACGCTCTCGCAAGAGTCCGCGGACGCCACGAACGACGCCGAGGCGCTCCGCCTCATCTTCCGAGCGGGGTTCTCGACGCGGGGCGTGGTGACGGACCTCTCGGGCCGAGGGGTCGGGCTCGACGTGGTGCGGGACGCGATCGAGCGGCTGCGTGGCTCGGTCGAGGTCGACAGCGTGGTCGGCGAGGGGACGCACTTCGCACTCCAGGTCCCCCTGTCCGTCGCGACGGCGCAATGCGTGATGGTCGGCGTGTCCGGCATCACGTTCGCCCTCCCGATCTCCAACGTGTCCCGGATCCTCCGACTCACGAAGGATCAGACCGAGCGCGCGGACGGGAGGCTCGTGGCGTCGATCGACGGTGAGCCCGTCCCCATCTCGAGCGTCGCGGAGACGCTCGGCCTCGACGGGCGTGACCGAACCCGTGAACGGGTCGCCCCACCCGGCGGTCGTGCTCGCGTCCGGCGAGCGGCGGATCGTGTACGTCGTGGACGAGCTCATCGGGACGCAGACGCTTGTGCTGAAGTCGCTCCCCCCGCCGCTCGTCCGGCTCCGGAACATCTCGGGGGCCGCGGTCCTGGGGACGGGCGAGGTCGTCGGGGTCCTGAACGCCGCGGACCTCGTGCGGCGCGACGATCCCGCCGGCACCTGGTCGACCGCTTTCGGGGGCCGTGTGTCGAACGGCGAGGGCGGACCGGACGCCCCGCTCATCCTCGTCGTCGACGACTCGAGCGTGACGCGCACGATGGTGAAGGGCATCCTCGAGCTCGCCGGTTACCGCGTCCAGGTGGCGGCGGACGGGATGCAGGCGTGGGAGCTCCTTCGCAGCCGCCCGTTCGACCTGCTCGTGAGCGACGTGAACATGCCCGAGATGAGCGGGTTCGACCTCACCGAGAAGGTCCGTTCCGATCGGCTCCTGCGTCACGTGCCGGTCATCCTCGTGACCGCGCTCGACTCGCTCGAGGACCAGGCGCGCGGCGCCGACGTCGGAGCCGACGCCTACATCACCAAGGGCGCCTTCAACGACGAGCGGCTGATCGACGCGGTCCGGAGCTTCGTCTGACGGTTCGCCGGCCCGCCCGGTCGGTGGCTCAGTCCCTCCCG